>NZ_VLPS01000013.1 GCF_007570865.1 Atlantibacter subterraneus
ACGTGTTCACTCAGAGACTTGATAATTCTTTGTGTACCCGGAGGTACTGAGATATCAATCCTGCGAGTGCCCACACAGATTGTCTGATAAATTGTTAAAGAGCAGTTGCGACGCGGCTTACAGCTCACTGTCGCGAGGTGGCGTATATTACGCTTTCCTCTTTCAGAGTCAACCCTGATTTTCAGGATTTTTCTCTTCAATCTCCGCCGTTACATTGTGATGTTGTTCACATGTTCCGTGTCGATGGAGGCGCATTATAGGGAGTTCTTTTGTCACCGCAACAGGAAAATGACAGAAAAATGACTGACTGCTGCATTCCACAGCAAAACCCCGCCTTATACCCATTTACACACAGAGTTATCCACATCCCGTCGAAATTCTAAAAATTCGCGAGCGTTGCGCAAACGTTTTCGTTACAATGCCCGCGCAAAAACAAGGATGCCCCGCGAGGGGCGTTAGCTGAGTTTTTAACGAAAAATTCAGCTAACGCTCTCTGTAATCGTCAAATCCAGGGGATTTACCATGCAACAACGTCGTCCAGTGCGCCGCGCTCTGCTCAGTGTTTCTGATAAAGCCGGTATTGTCGAATTCGCTCAGGCGCTTTCCCAACGTGGTGTGGAGCTGCTGTCTACCGGCGGCACTGCCCGCCTGTTAGCAGATAAAGGCCTGCCGGTAACCGAAGTGTCTGACTACACCGGTTTTCCGGAGATGATGGATGGACGCGTCAAAACGCTGCACCCTAAAGTTCATGGCGGCATTCTGGGCCGTCGCGGCCAGGACGATGCCATTATGGCTGAACACGCCATCGCGCCAATCGACATGGTGGTCGTTAACCTGTATCCATTCGCGCAAACCGTGGCGCGTGAAGGCTGCTCGCTGGAAGATGCGGTCGAGAATATCGATATCGGCGGCCCGACCATGGTGCGCTCCGCCGCCAAGAACCATAAAGATGTCGCCATCGTGGTAAAGAGCAGCGACTACACCACCATCATTAATGAAATGGATGCCAATGACGGTTCCCTGACGCTGGATACCCGTTTCGATCTCGCAATCAAAGCGTTCGAGCACACCGCTGCCTACGACAGCATGATTGCCAACTACTTTGGCAGCCTGGTTCCCGCCTATCACGGCGAGAGCAAAGAACCCGCTGGCCGCTTCCCCCGCACGCTGAACCTGAACTTCATTAAAAAGCAGGACATGCGTTACGGCGAGAACAGCCATCAGAACGCAGCCTTCTATATAGAAGAAGAAATCAAAGAGGCCTCTGTGGCGACTGCCACCCAGGTGCAGGGCAAAGCGCTTTCTTACAACAACATCGCCGACACCGACGCGGCGCTGGAGTGTGTGAAAGAGTTCAGCGAACCGGCATGCGTAATCGTGAAGCATGCTAACCCATGCGGCGTGGCGGTTAATGATTCCATTCTCGAAGCCTACGATCGCGCCTATAAAACCGACCCGACCTCCGCGTTCGGCGGCATCATCGCTTTTAACCGCGAACTGGATGCCGAAACCGCGCAGGCCATTATTTCCCGTCAGTTTGTTGAAGTGATTATCGCGCCGTCAGCCTCGGAAGAAGCGCTGAAAATCACGGCGACCAAACAGAATGTGCGCGTTCTTGTTTGTGGTCAGTGGAAACAGCGTGTACCGGGGCTGGATTTCAAACGCGTCAACGGCGGTTTACTGGTGCAGGACCGCGATCTCGGCATGGTGAGCGAAAGCGACCTGCGCGTGGTGACTAAACGCCAGCCGACCGAACAGGAGCTGCGCGATGCGCTGTTCTGCTGGAAAGTGGCGAAGTTCGTGAAGTCCAACGCCATTGTGTATGCCAAACAGAATATGACCATCGGCATTGGCGCAGGCCAGATGAGCCGCGTGTATTCCGCGAAAATCGCCGGGATTAAAGCAGGCGACGAAGGTCTGGAAGTGAAAGGTTCCGCGATGGCGTCCGACGCTTTCTTCCCGTTCCGCGACGGCATTGACGCCGCTGCGGCTGTGGGTATCAGCTGCGTGATCCAGCCTGGCGGCTCTATCCGTGATGATGAAGTCATCGCCGCCGCCGATGAGCATGGCATTGCCATGATCTTCACCAATATGCGTCACTTCCGCCACTAAGGATCTGAGAATGAAAGTATTAGTGATTGGCAACGGCGGGCGCGAACACGCGCTGGCCTGGAAAGCGGCCCAGTCGCCGCGCGTGTCTACCGTGTTTGTCGCACCAGGCAACGCCGGGACTGCGCTGGAGCCGGCATTACAGAACGTGGCGATTAACGCTACGGATATCGCTGGCCTGCTGAGCTTCGCGCAGAATGAAAAAATCGATCTGACCATCGTCGGCCCGGAAGCGCCGTTGGTGATTGGCGTGGTGGATGCGTTTCGCGCCGCCGGGCTGAAAATCTTCGGCCCCACCCAGGGTGCCGCACAGCTGGAAGGTTCTAAAGCCTTCACCAAAGATTTCCTGGCGCGTCATAACATCCCGACGGCGGAATACCAGAACTTTACCGAGGTCGAACCCGCACTGGCGTACATTCGTGAGAAAGGCGCACCGATCGTGATTAAAGCCGACGGTCTGGCGGCAGGCAAAGGCGTGATCGTTGCCATGACGCTGGAAGAAGCCGAATCTGCCGCCAAAGATATGCTGGCCGGTAACGCCTTTGGCGATGCAGGGCACCGTATCGTGGTGGAAGAGTTCCTGGACGGCGAAGAAGCCAGCTTCATTGTGATGGTCGATGGTGAACACGTTGAGCCGATGGCCACCAGTCAGGACCACAAGCGCGTCGGCGACGGCGATACCGGTCCGAATACCGGCGGCATGGGCGCGTACTCCCCTGCTCCGGTGGTGACTGCCGATGTGCACCAGCGCACCATGGAGCGCGTAATATGGCCGACCGTGCGCGGCATGGCGGCGGAAGGCAACACCTATACCGGCTTCCTGTATGCCGGGTTGATGATCGATAAGCAGGGCAATCCGAAGGTAATCGAATTTAACTGCCGCTTCGGCGATCCGGAAACCCAACCGATCATGCTGCGTCTGCAGTCCGATTTGGTGGAGCTGTGCCTGGCAGCCTGCGACGGCAAACTGGACGAAGTGCAATCCCAGTGGGACGCGCGTCCTTCGCTGGGGGTAGTGATGGCGGCGGGCGGTTATCCTGCTGACTACCGTACCGGTGATGAAATCCACGGGCTGCCGTTAGAAGAGGTTGCCGACGGGAAAGTGTTCCATGCGGGCACCAAACTGGCGGACGACGATCGCGTGCTCACCAACGGCGGGCGCGTATTGTGCGTTACTGCGCTGGGAGACAGCGTAGCGCAGGCCCAGCAGCGCGCCTGTGCGTTAATGAAGGATATTCACTGGGACGGCAGCTTTAGCCGCAGTGATATCGGCTATCGCGCCATTGCGCGGGAAAACGCAAAATAAACTTCAGCCGCCTACGGGCGGCTTTTTACTGCCCTTAAAACGTCGCCGCTTTCGGTTGCCAGTGGCAGTAATCCTGATTGGCTACCAGCAGCAGTTGGGTGCCTTCCGGCGCTTCCAGCCACGCCATGCTCACCTCAAGGGAAGAATGCGCCTGACGGCGTTCGATATGGCTTATCGCGACTTCATCCAGCGCGGGCTTGAGGGTTTCCCCTTCGCAGGTGGTTACCGTGCGGTTGGCATGCCAGCGCCCTTGTCTCAGCACCACGTTGCCGGTGCGTAACGCATCGCTGGTCGCGCGCATTTGTTGGGCCTGATAGCGATACAGCGCGATGGTATCGTCGGAGAGCTGTTGCTTCTGACCGTCCACTTCGCGCTGCATAAAACTCAGCTCGCCGTGGTCATCAAAACGCACTTTCACATGCTCTGGCGGTCTGGAATAAATATTGGTTTCAATCAGCGCGAGCGACTCGCCCTGCCAGCGGTATTCGCGGGTAGTGGTATTGCCGGCCCGCCAGGGGCTAAACACCACCAGCATGCGCACCGCGTCGTTGCTGCCGTCTTTACGCCAGATCCTTACCGCGCCCTGATCGGCGGCATAACCGCTGGCGGTAAAAGGAGGAAGGGTGGAATTGCGGCTACAGGCGGTAAGCAACAGCGCACCGGCTGCCAGAGCCAGTGAGCGCCAGGTAAACAAAAGGGGCGATATCGCCCCTTCGTTAAAACCTTTTGCCGTCACAGCGAATTACTTAACAGCGTCTTTCAGAGCTTTGCCAGAAACAAATGCCGGCACGTTTGCTGCGGCGATTTTGATTTCTTTACCGGTCTGCGGGTTGCGGCCAGTACGCTCAGCGCGGTGGTTCACTTTGAAGGTACCAAAACCAACCAGTTGTACAGCATCGCCTTCTTTCAGAGACTCAGTAATTGCAGCCAGAGTGGATTCCAGTGCTGCTTTAGCCTGGGTTTTAGACAGGTCAGCCTTGTCTGCAATTACATCAATCAATTGAGTCTTATTCATAAGTTATCCTTACAATGTGTTTATCGCTTGCTAAGCATCGAGTGCGACGAAAATGCCAGAAAAGCACTCTCCTGCATACACGCACCGATAGCCACTTTTTTTCGCCTCCCAAATGTAGACCAGACGGGGGGCCAATTGGAAGCCTTCAGGTGAGACAAAACAGGTGATAAGTCACGTTTTATTGTCTCATTGCTGCAAATTTATACCGATATTACTGGTTCCGTCTTCACGCAGGTCGGCCCGCAGGCCTTTGATAAGCTCTATATCACGCTCTTCGCAGTCAGCCAGCAGGCGGAAAATCTCCCACTGAATGTCCCATTCCTGCTCAACAGCCGGGTTGACTCTCAGCTCTTCATCGGTCATTTCGCGACCAGCCTGCGACATCTCCAGCATGGCGACGGTAGTGATAGACGCTTTGCTGACTTCAACGGCATGTTCCAGCGTTTCGCCGCTTAACCGGGAATGCACCAGCTCGCTCAGCGCGACGCAGGCATCAATTGCCGGGTAAACGCCATAAATATCGTAGTCATCCGCAGCGGGAATTGCCTCTTCGAGTTTATCGAGTTGAGAGTCAAAGTTCACCTTCGCATCCTTTACCGTCAGCGTTTCCCAGATTAAATCCAGAATACGGCGGTACAAATGCGCATCACCATAGCCGGTTTGCTGGCAGAAAATCGCGTAATTGGGATACATCCGCTCACACAGCGACGCCATAAATGTCACGTGCTGCCAGCTTTCCAGCTTCTCAAGGCGCAGGTGAATCGGGTTTTGTAACATAGTGGACTCTCATAAACCGAATTTTGAGCGGGAGTGTACCTGAATCACCCCTGAATTTCCTGCCAACGAACAAACGCCCGCCGCCCGGATGCCACCGCATCGGCCCAGCGCGTCGGCTCAGGGAGCCGGTAACCCGCCATGCAGCGCTGTACCCACAATAGCGCGCTGTCCTGGCTGATACGATGCCCTGTGGCAATGAACAAAGGATTACAGCGTCGTTTACTGCGCCATACCCACGCCAGCTGCTCGCCTTTATCCATCAGCGGCTGTAGCGCGCCCTGCTCTTCATCCAGCGGTTCAAATTTGCCGCACAGACGCTTTTTCGCCACGCCGATGGTCGGCACATCCACCAGCAGGCCGAAATGGCTGGCAACGCCGAGGCGGCGCGGATGCGAAATACCGTGGCCATCGACAAACAGCAGGTCGGGTTTCTGCGACAGCATTTCCCACGCCTTTAGCAGCGCGGGATACTCACGGAAGGATAAGAAGCCGGGAATATAAGGCATGGTGGTAGCGATACGCGCCACCTGATATTCAACCAGTTCCAGAGAGGGGTACTTGAGCAGCACCATCGCCGCCCGGGTCACTTCGCCGCCTTGTTCAAACCCGACATCCGCGCCTGCGATCAAGCGCGGCGGATCCTGTAACAGCCGATCCTCGCGGATCACCTGCGACGCCAGTTCCCGTTGTTGATCGCGTAGCGTAGCGAGATCCATTCCCCCTCCTCGGTTTACTTGTGATAAGGCGCCGATAAGCGATGCACCGCCTCGACAAACGCACCCGCGTGTTCTGGCGGCACATCCTGATGAATACCGTGCCCAAGATTAAAGACGTGGCCTTCACCCTGGCCGAAACCAGCAAGTATAGACGCTACTTCTTGTTCGATGCGCTCCGGGGCCGCGTACAGCATGGAGGGATCCATATTCCCCTGCAGCGCCACTTTATCGCCTACGCGACGACGCGCATCGGCAATATCGGTGGTCCAGTCCAGGCCCAGCGCATCGCAGCCGGTTTCCGCCATCAGCTCCAGCCACTGGCCGCCGCCTTTGGTGAACAGGGTTACCGGCACGCGTTTGCCGTCCTGCTCGCGCAGCAGGCCGTCGACGATTTTGTGCATGTAATAGAGCGAGAACTGCTGATAGTCGCGCCCGGTCAACACGCCGCCCCAGGTATCGAAAATCATCACCGCCTGCGCACCGGCGCGGATTTGCGCGTTGAGATACAGGGTGACGCTTTGCGCCAGCTTATCCAGCAGGTTATGCAGAGTTTGCGGATCGGCGTACATCATCTTTTTGATCACGGTAAAGGCTTTGCTGCTGCCGCCTTCCACCATATAGGTCGCCAGCGTCCACGGGCTGCCGGAGAAACCGATTAACGGCACTTCGCCTTTTAGCTCGCGGCGAATCGTCCGTACCGCGTTCATCACATAGCCCAGTTCCTGCTCCGGATCGGGAACCGGCAGTTTATCAACGTCGGCTTTACAGGTGATGGGCGAGGTAAAACGCGGACCTTCGCCGGTTTCAAAATAGAGCCCGAGGCCCATGGCATCAGGAATGGTCAGGATGTCCGAAAAGAGGATGGCCGCATCCAGCGGGAAACGACGCAGCGGCTGGAGCGTCACTTCACAGGCCAGCTCCGGGTTTTTACACAGCGACATAAAGTCCCCGGCCTCGGCGCGGGTGGCCTTATATTCCGGTAAATAACGGCCGGCTTGTCTCATCATCCATACCGGCGTGACGTCTACGGGCTGGCGCAGCAGCGCACGGAGGTAACGATCGTTCTTCAATTCGGTCATTTTTGCATTTCCTTAAGCGACAAGGGGCCAGTGTATCACGAGCCGTACTCTGCCCGGCACAGCGCCACCGTATCTTCAATTAAGCGGCGGGCGACGGTGCCCGGCGGCGGCAACAGGGGCAAATCGTCAAAGCGATACCAGCCTGCGTCCAGCAATTCTTTGGGGTCGATCTTCAGCTCGCCGCTGTGGTATTCCGCCATAAACGCGGTCATCAGCGACTGCGGAAAAGGCCAGGGTTGGGAAGTCACGTAACGCAGGTTCTTCACGGTGATCCCGCTCTCTTCCATCACCTCACGCGCCACCGCCTGCTCCAGGGTTTCGCCCACTTCAACAAAACCGGCTAACACGGTATACAAACCGTTGCGGTGACGGGTGTGTTGAGCCAGCAGGATTTTATCCTGGTGGCGAATTGCCACAATGATGCAAGGGGAAATTTGCGGGTAATATCGCTGACGGCAGTGATGACACAGCATCGCCCATTCGGTTTTACTGGGATGCATCTCGTGACCGCAGTATCCGCAGAATTTATGGGCGCGATAAAACTCGGCTAACTGCACCCCTCTGCCCGCCAGCTGAAACAGCCCGACGTCCTGATCGATGACCTGGCGAACCGAGCCCATATCCTGGCGTTTTGCCTGGCGGACCAGCCACACCGGCTCGCCTTGCCACTCACCAATTTGCGCCGCCACTTGCCCGGTCAGGCCGAAATTTTCTGCATTACCGTGAGGCAACTCTCCCTTTGGTAACCATAATTTTTGTTCATGGCTGACTATCCACCAGCCATGGTCTATTTTTTGTAATAGCCGTTCCATAATCGGTTGCACTACCTCAGCTTCGCTGGCATGTTGTTAACATTATTTTTACATTTTTGGGTTGTTGGACAATTAAATTTTATATCTTACGGAGTCAATCATGCTAAATCAGCTGAAGAGCCTGACAGAGCGCGTCGGTGGTAGTAACGAACTGGTCGATTACTGGCTGAATGCCCGCAACCACCTGTTGGTCTCCTATTACAAATTAGTGGGCATTAAACCGGGCAAAGAAGCGGTTACCGCGTTAGATGAAAAAGCGCTGGACGATTTTTGCCACGCTCTGGTGGATTACCTGTCCGCCGGTCATTTCAATATTTATGAGCGCATCATCAGCGAGATGGAAGGCACCAGTCCGCTGCTGGCCGCCACTCAAATCTACCCCCTTCTGGAAGCGAATACCCAGGAAATTATGGATTATTACGATACCCACCTGGAAAACGCTATCGACCATGATAACTGGCTGGAATTCCAGACCGCGCTGTCGGACATCGGCGAAGCAATGGCGTCGCGTTTCGCGCTGGAAGACAAGCTCATCGTGCTCGCCTTTGATAACGACCTCAAAGAGAGCATGGGTGCAGAGAGCGCCAATGACGACACCGCGGTTGCACGTCCGGCTTGAACTCCGGATCGTTAACGCGTAGTTTATTTGTGCCCTTGATGGCTGACGGTTACCGCCAGTAATCAAGGTTTTTCTTGTCGGAGTGCCCAGTGCGCAAGCACGGGCTGAGACCGTTAATTCGGGATCCGCGGAACCTGATCAGGTTAATACCTGCGAAGGGAACAAGAGTAATTCAGCATAAACCTGCCCAGCTGCACCTGCTTTTCCGGGGTTGCCGCACCTCAAACGTACAGGTTCTGTTACTCCCTCCGTTGTTCTGACAAGCCCTTTCCTGCTGATTAACTGGAACGCGCTATGTCTGTTACTACTAAACCAAACCGTCGCGAAACCCGCGCACAGGCCCAACACTTTATCGATACCCTGGAAGGCACCGCTTTCCCGAATTCATCACGCATCTATCTTGCCGGCTCGCGTGACGACATCCGGGTGCCGATGCGTGAAATCCAGCTGAGCCCAACACTTATTGGCGGCAATCAGGATGCGCCGCGCTATGAGCCCAACGAGCCGGTGCCGGTGTACGACACCTCCGGTCCCTATGGCGACCCGGCGGTGCAGATTGACGTCCACGCCGGTCTCGGCAAACTGCGCAGCCGTTGGATAGCCGAACGCAACGATACCGAATCCCTGCCGTCATTAAGCTCCGCCTATACCCGTGAACGCCTGGCTGACGAAGGGCTGGATGAGCTACGCTTCACCGGCCTGCTTACGCCGCAACGCGCCAAAGCGGGCCGCCGCGTCACGCAGCTGCACTATGCGCGTCAGGGTATCGTGACGCCGGAAATGGAATTTATCGCCATCCGCGAAAACATGGGCCGGGAGCGCATTCGCACCGCCGTGTTGCGCCAGCAGCATCCGGGCGTCGGTTTTGGCGCACAGTTGCCGGACAACATCACGCCGGAGTTTGTCCGGGATGAAGTGGCCGCCGGGCGCGCCATCATTCCCGCCAACATCAACCACCCGGAACTGGAGCCGATGATCATCGGGCGCAATTTCCTGGTGAAGGTGAACGCCAATATCGGCAACTCCGCCGTCACATCATCCATTGAAGAAGAAGTGGAGAAACTGGTCTGGGCCACGCGCTGGGGCGCAGATACGGTGATGGATCTGTCCACGGGCCGCTATATCCATGAAACCCGCGAATGGATCCTGCGTAACAGCCCGGTGCCGATCGGTACGGTGCCGATTTACCAGGCGCTGGAGAAAGTGAACGGCATTGCCGAAAACCTCAACTGGGAGATGTTCCGCGACACGCTGATTGAGCAGGCCGAACAGGGCGTGGATTACTTCACCATCCACGCGGGGGTACTGCTACGCTACGTGCCGATGACCGCCAAACGCCTGACCGGGATTGTCTCGCGCGGCGGCTCGATCATGGCGAAGTGGTGCCTGTCTCATCATCAGGAGAATTTCCTGTATCAGCATTTCCGCGAGATCTGCGAAATCTGCGCGGCCTATGACGTTTCCCTCTCGCTGGGCGACGGCCTGCGTCCCGGTTCGATTCAGGATGCCAACGATGAAGCGCAGTTCGCCGAGCTGCATACCCTGGGCGAGCTGACCAAAATCGCCTGGGAATACGATGTTCAGGTGATGATTGAAGGCCCGGGCCATGTGCCGATGCAGATGATCCGCCGCAATATGACCGAGGAGCTGGAGCACTGCCACGAAGCGCCTTTTTACACGCTGGGGCCGCTGACCACCGATATCGCGCCGGGCTATGACCATTTTACCTCGGGGATTGGCGCGGCGATGATCGGCTGGTTCGGTTGCGCGATGCTGTGCTACGTCACGCCGAAAGAGCATCTGGGCTTGCCCAACAAAGAAGACGTTAAGCAGGGGCTGATAACCTACAAAATTGCCGCCCACGCCGCTGACCTCGCCAAAGGCCATCCTGGCACGCAGATCCGCGATAACGCGATGTCGAAAGCGCGCTTTGAATTCCGCTGGGAAGATCAGTTCAACCTGGCGCTGGACCCGTTTACCGCGCGCGCCTGGCACGATGAAACCCTGCCGCAGGAGTCCGGCAAAGTTGCCCATTTCTGTTCGATGTGCGGCCCGAAATTCTGCTCGATGAAAATCACCCAGGAAGTGCGTGACTACGCGGCGGCGCAGGAGCGCGCAGCGGGCTTAACGGATATGGCAAACAGCTTCCGCGCTAAAGGCGGTGAAATCTATCTGCGTCAGGAGGAAGCGTAATGATTGAGCCACTGTTTCCCCCGGTGCCGAAACGGCTGGGCCTTTACCCGGTCGTTGACAGCGTCGAGTGGATCGCCCGCCTGCTCGACGCGGGCGTCCGCACCCTACAGCTGCGCATCAAGGATAAGCAGGACGATGAGGTCGAGGGCGACATTATTGACGCCATCGCTTCAGGCCGCCGCTATCAGGCGCGCCTGTTTATCAATGACTACTGGCGGCTGGCGATTAAGCACCAGGCCTACGGCATTCATCTGGGCCAGGAAGATCTGGAAACCGCCGATCTGGATGCTATCCGCGCCGCCGGTTTGCGGCTTGGCGTGTCCACTCACGACGATATGGAAATCGATATCGCGCTGCGGGCGCAGCCTTCCTATATCGCGCTCGGCCACGTGTTCCCCACCCAAACCAAGCAGATGCCCTCTGCGCCGCAGGGTCTTGAGCAACTGGCCGCCCATGTGCAGCGGCTGGGGGATTACCCAACGGTCGCCATCGGCGGTATCTCTCTTGAGCGCGCGCCGGCGGTGCTGGCCACGGGCGTCGGCAGCATTGCGGTGGTCAGTGCCATCACTCAGGCGCAGGACTGGAGAGCCGCTACGGCGCAGTTATTGACACTGGCGGGAGCAGGCGATGAACGATCGTGATTTTATGCGCTACAGCCGACAGATCCTGCTGGAGGATATCGCCGTTGACGGGCAACAGCGCCTGAAAAACGCGCGGGCGCTGATTATCGGGCTCGGCGGGCTGGGCTCGCCTGCCGCACTGTATCTGGCGGGAGCGGGTGTCGGTACGCTGATACTGGCGGACGACGATGAGGTGCACATAAGCAATCTCCAGCGCCAGATCCTGTTTACCACCCAGGATATTGGCACCCGCAAAGCCGACGCCAGCCAGCGTCGCCTGCAACAGCTTAATCCAGATATCTTGATTGAGGCGCTGGCGCAGCGGCTGGCGGGCGATGCGCTGCACCGCGCCGTCGCCCGCGTCGATGTGGTGCTGGATTGCAGCGATAACATGACCACCCGCCAGGCGGTCAACGCCGCCTGCGTGGCGCTGGATAAGCCGCTGATCAGCGCCAGCGCCGTGGGTTTTGGCGGGCAGTTGATGGTACTGACGCCGCCCTGGCGGCACGGCTGCTACCGCTGTTTATGGCCGGACAACGCCGAGCCGGAACGCAATTGCCGCACGGCGGGCGTACTCGGCCCGGTGGTCGGCGTAATGGGCACGCTACAGGCACTGGAAGCCATCAAACTGCTGAGCGGTATTCCCGGTTCGCATCACCAGCTGCGGCTGTTTGACGGACGCCGCCACCAGTGGCGCTCGCTGAATCTGCAACCCGCGCCACATTGCCCGGTATGCGGAGGTCGCCATGCGGATTGCGCTTAACGACCAGCAGACCGACTGCGCCGAGGCCATCACCCTGCACACGCTGCTGGAACAGCAAGGGTTGCTGACGCCGGGTATCGCCCTGGCGGTCAACGACGCCATCGTGCCGCGCGGTCAGTGGTCAGAACACGTTTTGCAGGACGGCGATAGCGTGCTGCTTTTTCAGGTTATTGCCGGAGGCTAAAATGTTACGCATTGCTGATAAAACCTTTGATTCCCATCTGTTTACCGGAACCGGGAAATTCGCCTCGCCGCAGTTAATGGCCGACGCCCTGCGCGCCAGCGGCAGTCAGCTGGTCACCATGGCGATGAAGCGCGTGGATTTGCGCCATCATCAGGACGCCATCCTTGCTCCCCTTCAGGCGCTGGGCGTAACGCTGTTGCCTAATACCTCCGGCGCGAAAACCGCCCAGGAAGCGGTATTCGCCGCGCAGCTGGCACGAGAAGCGTTAGGAACCCACTGGGTAAAACTGGAAATCCACCCTGACGCGCGCTATCTGCTGCCCGACCCTGTCGAAACGCTGCTGGCCGCCGAACAGCTGGTGAAAGCGGGCTTTGTGGTGCTGCCTTACTGCGGTGCCGATCCGGTGCTGTGCAAGCGGCTGGAGGACGTGGGCTGTGCGGCGGTGATGCCGCTTGGTGCGCCGATTGGCTCTAACCAGGGGCTGCAAACCCGCGCGCTGCTCAACATCATTATCGAACAGGCCACGGTGCCGGTGGTGGTGGATGCCGGTATCGGCGCGCCGAGCCACGCCTGCGAAGCGCTGGAAATGGGCGCATCGGCAGTACTGGTGAACACCGCCATTGCCGTGGCCGACGATCCGGTGGCGATGGCGCAGGCGTTTCGTCTGGCGGTGGAGGCCGGCGTTACCGCGCGTGAGGCCGGTTTAGGTGCGCGGCAGTGGCGCGCTGAAGCCTCCAGCCCGTTAACCCAGTTTCTGGGGGAGGCGCAATGAAAACCTTCACCGACCGCTGGCGCGAGCTGGACTGGGACGACATCCGGCTGCGTATCAACGGTAAAACGCCTGAGGATGTCGAACGCGCATTGCGCTGCCCTCGCCCGGGACGCGAGGAGATGATGGCTTTGCTCTCCCCCGCCGCCGACGCGTACCTCGAACCGCTGGCCCGGCAGGCGCAGCGTCTGACCCGCCAGCGCTTCGGCCACACCGTCAGCTTTTATGTGCCGCTGTATCTGTCCAACCTGTGTGCCAACGACTGCACCTACTGCGGGTTTTCCATGAGCAACCGCATTAAACGCAAGACGCTGGACGCCGATGAGATTGCGCGTGAATGCGCGGCCATCAAGGCGTTAGGGTTCGATCATCTCTTGCTGGTGACCGGCGAGCATCAGGGCAAAGTCGGCATGGACTATTTCCGGGCGCATTTCCCGGCAATCCGCCAGCAGTTCGCCTCGCTGCAAATGGAAGTACAGCCGCTGGCGGAGCAGGAGTACGCCGAGCTGAAAACCCTCGGACTGGATGGCGTGATGGTGTATCAGGAAACCTATCACGAGGCGGTTTATGCGCGGCACCATTTGCGCGGCAACAAGCAGGATTTTTTCTGGCGGCTGGAGACGCCGGATCGCCTTGGACGCGCCGGGATCGACCGGATCGGACTGGGCGCGCTGATTGGGCTATCTGACAGCTGGCGCGTGGATTGTTATATGGTGGCGGAGCATCTGCTGTGGCTGCAACAGCACTACTGGAAAAGCCGTTACTCGATTTCGTTTCCGCGCCTGCGCCCTTGTACCGGCGGCGTGGAACCCGTGTCGATTATGGATGAACGCCAGCTGGTGCAGACCATTTGCGCATTCCGCCTGCTGGCCCCGGAGGTGGAACTGTCGCTATCGACCCGCGAATCCCCGGCGTTTCGCGATAATGTCATCCCGCTGGCGATCACCAGCGTCAGTGCGTTTTCGAAAACCCAGCCCGGCGGATATGCCGACGACCATCCTGAGCTGGAGCAGTTCGCGCCGCACGACGCGCGCAGACCGGAAGAGGTCGCTGCCGCGCTGAGCCGATCGGGCATTCAGCCGGTATGGAAAGACTGGGACAGCTTTTTGGGAAGAAACGGCCATTAACGATTCGGGGCGGCAAAACCGCCCCGTCATTATCAATACACGGTGACGTTTGCCACTTTGGCGACTTTACCGTCGCGCGAAGGCATATCCGGCGTGACGCCAAGCTCAATCGCGCAATACAGCCCGGCCAGTTGGGCAAACAGCACATACAGCATGGCAGCCCACGCTTCATGGAAATCAGCCAGTTCCGGGCAGGCAAAATGGAAGTAGCGATCGGCGACCTGAGCGTGGTCCGGCAGCGCATCATGGCCAATAGCAACAATCTGCGCCAGCGGGCTTCTTTCACGCCTTAATTCCACCAGCATATCTTTGTCATAACGGTGAATATCAGGGTTCGCGGCCATGTACCCCACCACCGTCGCGTCGCGGTTGATGATTAATTTAGGGCCATGACGAAACTCCAGCATGGAATGCCAGGCCGTCATCACCTGTCCGTTGCCCATTTCCAGCAGTTTCAGGCTGGATTCGCAGGCAATCGCTTTTAACGATAATGCGCCCAACGCGACCACGTTATTACGCCGTCCCGCCGCCCACTGTTCAATTCCCGCCGCCTCGTGTTCAAAGAAGTAACTCGCGCCGCGTTGCAACAGCGGTAATATCTTCTCCGCCTGGTGCCATTGTTCCGGCACCAGCAGCAGCATCGTATACCACATCGGTATCGTGAATTCAGAGGTTGCGGCGAAGCTTCCGTTGGACGTGTCGTCCGGTGCAGGGATAAACATTCTGGTGGGGGAGTGATTAGCCAGCTTCGCCAGCCTGCTGGATGGGTTATTAGTGATAGCGATATAAGGCGTTTGCGGCGCGGCGGATAATATTTGCTCCGTGACGTTTACTGTTTCCGGGGTATTTCCGGAACTGCTCACCGATACCAGCACAATATCGGAAGGTATGGGGTGCGGTTGTAGAATTAAATCCGTGGCGGGAACGATCTCGACGGGCCGGGAAACAACGCTTCGCAACCAGTTAGCCGCCGCCTGTGCCGCGAGCAGCGACGAGCCCGCGCCGGTAATCAGTATCCTGTTACCCGGTGGGCAGGCTTGCCAGAATGCGGCGATTGCCTCCTGCCGCTGTTTAACCTGCTCCAGCCCTTCTTGCCACAGACGAGGTTGATTAAGAATAGCGCTAACCGTCAGATGAGCGCCTTTTTGCTGCCAGTATGCTTCATTATGATTTAACATGATTATTTTCCATCCATTACTGAATTTGCGCCGTGCCGGAACGGGAGCATTGCCTGCCGACAGTTGCGTGATCCTTACGGGAAAGCCATGAAACCGTTGTATGTCCTTATCCGCGATACCCTGAAACGTGACATCCACAGCCAGAAGTATCAGGTAGGATCTCTTATCCCTTCTGAACGTGAGCTGGCTGAGAAATACCAGGTCACACGCGCCACCGTGCAAAAAGCCATCGCGCAACTGGAGCAGGAAGGGCTGGTAAAAAAGATTGTCGGTAAAGGGACCTATGTGAACCGTGCGGTTTCGCAGCCAACCTACTTACTTAATCCCGGCGGTGAGGGCAGCTCGCTTGGCGTCACTCATGAACTTCGCGGCAAAGTCACTATTACCAGCCGTCTTATCTATCATGTCCATCAACCGGCAGGAGAATTGCTGAATAGCCAGTTCGGCGTGCCGGAAAATGAACCTGTACACGCTATTCGCCGGGTTCGGCTGTTTGATAACGTTCCGGTTATGATTGAAGACAGCTATATACCGCTGGCGATCGTTAGCGATATTGATGATGAAATCCTTCAGAATCATTCCCTGTATGCCTTTATCGAACAAAACTGCGGCCAGAAAATTGGCGGTTCCGATGCGCTGGTCAGCGCCAGTTTGTTTGATAAGGAAATGGCCGCGCTGCTGGAAATCACGGCCAACTCACCGATGCTGCATATTAAAGAAAGTACCTGGCTTGAGGACGGTACGGTATTTAACTATTCGTGGAGTTATAACCGTGGAGACCTGTTCCGCATGCGCAGCCGAAAGTCATTATTCCCGAAAAAACTGGGGTAAATACTCACGATGTGCTTCCAGCAATTCATCCAGTACCCCTTTGGCAACCTTGCCTGATGGCACCAGCGGATTCAGCGTTAACGCCTGCAACGCTGCCCCGTAATCCCCGGTCACTGCGGCTTCCACTGCCATTTCTTCCCAGGATTTCATTAATGACACCAGTCCGCACACCGTCGCGGGTAGCGGATCGTTATTCAAGGGGATCGCCCCGTAGCGGCCAATCACACAGGTCGTTTCGATTGCCACATCATCAGGTAAAGAGCGGATAGCACCGTTATTGCGGATATTTACCGTCATCAACAAATTCTTGTCGTTGTGAATAGCGCTAATTAATTCACAAGCCGCCTCGGAATAATAAGCGCCGCCGCGCTGCTCCAGCTGTTTGGGTTTTTCATGGAGCGACGGATTTTTATAGAGCTCAAATAATTCATGCTCAACTTTTTGAACGACTTCACCCCGCGTACCGTGTTCGGCGAACTCCTTCAGTTGAGTTTCCAGCACATCGCTGGTGGCATAGTAATATTGATGGTAAGGGCATGGGATCACACCCAGATGCTGAATTTGCGCCTGTAACCACGGAATGTCAGGGATATTTTTCGGTTTGTGCGCACTATCATATCGAAGATTTTTAAGTACCTGCGGCATGACATCTTTTCCGTCCATATAGACATGGGTGCCGTAGAGGAAATGATTCAGTCCGGTGAGATGCAGTAAAAAGCGTGACTTATCAACCCCAAGGATCTCCGCCACCATGCGCTGCATCGACTGGGATAAATTACACAGGCCGATGCACTTTATTTTACTGTGCTTGAGCACCGCTTCAGTAACAATGCCGCTGGGATTAGTGAAGTTAATTAACCAGGCGTCCGGACAGAGCTCCTCCATGTCGCGACAGATATCCAGAATCACCGGGATAGTACGCAAAGCTTTAGCAAACCCGCCGGCCCCGTTAGTTTCCTGACCAATTAAGCCATGAGAAAGCGGGATGCGTTCATCTTTGATACGCGCATCCAGTTGGCCAACCCGCAGTTGGGTAGTAACAAAATCAGCGTTTTCTAGCGCCTCGCGGCGGTTCAGCGTTAAATAGATCTGGCAATCAATACCCGCCGCTTCAACCATGCGTTTCGCCAGGTTGCCAACAACTTCAAGTTTCTCCCGCCCGGCTTCCACATCTACCAGCCAAATTTCTTTGATCGGCATTTCGCTGTAACGCTGGATAAACCCTTCGATAATCTCCGGCGTATAAGAGCTCCCGCCACCAATAGTGACAATCTTTAATTTCTTACTCATATCCAGATCCTTTTTTATTCGGTAGCGAGGGGTTGAACGGCAGTTAAGGGGTCATCTACCGCATTTTCTTCGCGCAAATACTGCTTATCTAACGCCATGACAAAGGGATAATAAATCGTCATGGCGACAGCCAAATTAATTGCCTGAAAAAGCATGCCTTTCCAGCCACATATCAGAAACCCACTGATAAAAATGGGTGTTGTCCAGGGTATTTCCAGGCCAGACGTTAATGGCAACAGACCGAAGCTCATCGCGCTATAGGTAATGACGCACAACACAACCGGAACAATAATAAAAGGAATAAATAAAACAGGGTTTAACGCAATGGGGACGCCAAAGATAATCGGCTCATTAATATTAAATATGGCAGCCGGAGACGCCAGTTTAGCTATTTCGCGCATCCTTTTACTTTTTGCTCTGAAAAGCATGACCAGCAACATTGCCAGAGTAAAACCCGTACCGCCACAGATAAGAAACACATCGCGGAATTGTTGCGTGATGATATTAACGGGCGGTAAGCCTTGCTTCATTGCCTGCATATTTTCCAGCGTTAATGAACGCCAGATTGGCCCCATAATGGCTGTAACAATAGAGTCGCCATGCAGACCAAAAAACCAGAAGAAACTCACAAAGAACTCAGCGACCATTTGTGATGGCAGCGTATTACCCAGTTCCATCATTGGCGCTTGCAGTACTTTGAATATCATCTCCTGAGCGGTGCCAAAAGGCGTAATCTCAAAGACTAAACGCGCCAGCCAAAACAACACCACAATCATGAATGAAGGGATCAGCGAACTAAAGCTGTTGGCGACGGCTGGCGGAACGCTGGAAGGCATTTGGATCGTTAAACGTGGATGATTGAACAGCCGATATAAACGCACCGCGATTATCGTTACGATCAGTGATAAGAATAAGCCCTGGGCACCCAGCGCCGAAACAGGAATAACATCGCTTACCACGCCATTTTCAACGGGCGCTCTGAACGGCGTAACAATTAAAAAACTCACCAACGAGATTAACGCACATGAGATTTCATTAAGCTGCCACCTTTTCGCTAAGCTAACGCTGGTACTTACCACGACTAACAGCGCCATGATGGAATACGTTGCGTCGAGCACATAATTTAAACGGCCAATGAATTTTTCGCCAAAGCAGCGAATAATAAACTCGTTGTAGCCAGGAATAGGTAAGTTAGCAATAAGTAAGAAAAAAGAACCGATAATCAAAAAGGGCATGATACGAATAAAGCCATCTTTGATGGCAGAGAGATAGTCATTCCCTTCAATTTTCATTGCCAACGGCAGTATTTTTCTTTCCATCAGTTCAGTGAAATTATTCATAGATATCCCTGATCGATTATTTATCGTTAAGTGGTATATACCACTTCATTTGAGACTAAGCCTGTGTTTATGCACTGTCAATCCTGCATTTCTGTTTTGTGATAACTCACGCATATTCGAATTATTCAGGTTGTTGCCGACAAGCGGCAGGGATAATTATCATGTTAATAATCAGGAAACAGTGGATACGACTTATGAAGAATATCGTTTTGTGCTGTGCTGCCGGGATGTCCACCAGCATGTTAGTGCAACGCATGCAGGATGCAGCGCAGAAAAAAGGCATTGAAGTGTCGATTAAAGCGGTACCCGTCGCCGAGTTTAAAGAGAATCTCGACAGTGCAGATATCATTTTACTCGGCCCGCAGGTGAAATATGAACAGGCAAAACTCCAGGCGCTTGCCGATCCACAAGGTAAAAAAGTCGCGGTCATCGATATGATGGATTACGGCATGATGAAGGGCGACGCGGTGCTGGAGAAAGCACTGAAGCTGATGGAGTAGACATGGACGATTTGGAAAGCATTATTATGGAGCTATTAGTCAATGCAGGCGCGGCGCGCAGCGAGGCATTAAGCGCGCTACGATTAGCAAGAAGCAATGACTTTAGCGGTGCCGAACAGGCAATGGTGCAATCACGCGAATTCGTTAAGCAGGCCCATAAAATCCAAACCCAGCTCATCGGCATGGATGAGGGCTCCGGCAAGCTGCCGGTGAATCTGATTACCGTGCATTCTCAGGATCACCTGATGAATGCGATGGTGATTCAGGATTTGGCAGAGGATTTAATTGAACTTTACCGACGCCTGCCACCAGCAAACTGATTTATTGCAGCCATAAAAAAACCCGCCGAAGCGGGTTTTTTATTAGCTGAGCACGATTACTCGTTATCAGAACCACCCAGACCTGCGTTCAGCAGTTCTGCGAGGCTGGCAGTTGCGTCTTCTGCAGTCACCTGCGGTGCAGCCGGGAGTTCACCCGCAGCACGGCGACGCATACGATCCTGGTGGTACGCATAACCGGTACCCGCCGGGATCAGACGACCCACGATCACGTTCTCTTTCAGGCCGCGCAGTTCGTCGCGTTTACCCGCAACCGCTGCTTCGGTCAGCACACGAGTGGTCTCCTGGAACGATGCCGCGGAGATGAAGGACTCGGTTGCCAGAGAGGCTTTGGTGATACCCAGCAGATCGCGCGCGTAAGTCACGCCAATCTTACCGTTCGCTTCCAGTTCGCGGTTAGCGATCTTGATGCGGGAGTATTCAGCCTGCTCGCCTTCCAGGAAGTCGGAGCTGCCTGCGTTAACGATGGTTGCTTTACGCAGCATCTGACGAACGATAACTTCGATGTGCTTATCGTTAATCTTAACGCCCTGCAGACGGTAAACGTCCTGCACTTCGTTAGTGATGTAACGGGTCACAGCATGGACGCCACGCAGACGCAGAATGTCGTGCGGCGCTTCCGGGCCGTCAGACACTACGTCGCCGCGTTCAACGCGTTCACCTTCGAACACGTTAAGCTGACGCCATTTCGGAATCATCTCTTCGTACGGATCGCTACCATCAACCGGCGTGATCACCAGACGGCGTTTACCTTTGGTTTCTTTACCGAAGGAAATGATACCGCTGATTTCCGCCAGGATTGCCGGCTCTTTCGGACGACGCGCTTCGAACAGATCCGCAACGCGCGGCAGACCACCGGTGATATCCTTGGTACCGCTGGATTCCTGCGGAATACGCGCCAGAGCATCACCCGCACCGATCTGAATGCCATCTTCCAGCTGAACAATCGCTTTACCCGGCAGGAAGTACTGCGCAGGCATATCGGTGCCTGGGATCAGAACGTCATTACCGTTGGCATCAACGATTTTCAGTGCAGGACGCAGATCTTTACCACCTGCGGTACGTTCAGCAGAATCCAGAACCACCAGAGATGACAGACCGGTCAACTCGTCGGTCTGACGAGTAATGGTCTGGCCGTCGATCATGTCAGTAAAGCGGATGAAACCACTTACTTCGGTGATAACCGGCATGGTGTGCGGGTCCCAGTTTGCCACGGTTTCGCCGCCAGCAACCTGCTCGCCATCACCCTTCGCCATAACCGCGCCGTAAGGCACTTTATAGCTCTCTTTGGTACGACCGAATTCGTCGATCAGCTTCAGCTCGGTGTTACGAGAAGTGATAACCAGTTTACCGCTGGAGTTCACAACCGACTTCGCGTTGCTGAGCTTGATGCTACCTTTGTTTTTCACCTGGATGCTGGATTCAGCAGCCGCACGCGATGCCGCACCACCGATGTGGAACGTACGCATCGTCAGCTGTGTACCCGGCTCACCGATGGACTGTGCCGCGATAACGCCGATAGCTTCACCTTTGTTGATGATGTGGCCACGCGCCAGGTCACGACCGTAGCAGTGCGCACATACACCAAAGTCGGTGTCACAGGATACAACGGAGCGAACTTTCACTGAGTCAACAGAGTTAGCTTCTAACACGTCACACCACTGTTCGTGGAGCAGCGTATTACGCGGCACCAGGATGTCAGCAGTGCCCGGCTTCAGCACGTCTTCTGCAGTGACACGACCCAGAACGCGGTCGCGCAGCGGCTCTTTAACGTCGCCACCCTCGATAACCGGGGTCATCATGATACCTTCATGGGTACCACAATCGTCTTCAGTGACCACCAGGTCCTGCGCCACGTCAACCAGACGACGGGTCAGGTAACCGGAGTTCGCAGTTTTCAGTGCGGTATCCGCCAGACCTTTACGCGCACCGTGCGTGGAGATGAAGTACTGGAGTACGTTCAGACCTTCACGGAAGTTCGCGGTGATCGGCGTTTCGATGATGGAGCCATCCGGCTTCGCCATCAGACCACGCATACCCGCAAGCTGACGAATCTGTGCAGCAGAACCACGCGCACCGGAGTCGGCCATCATGTAGATGCTGTTAAAGGAAACCTGTTGCTCTTCTTCGCCGTTACGGTTAATAACGGTTTCAGTTTGCAGGTTATCCATCATCGCTTTGGATACACGATCGTTCGCCGCAGCCCAGATATCGATAACTTTGTTATAGCGTTCGCCAGCGGTTACCAGACCAGACTGGAACTGTTCCTGAATCTCAGCAACTTCGGCTTCCGCTTCGGAGATGATCTCGTGTTTCTTCTCCGGGATAACCATGTCGTCGATACCTACGGACGCACCTGAGCGCGCTGCATAGGCAAAACCGGTATACATGGTCTGGTCAGCAAAAATTACGGTCGGCTTCAGGCCCAGAATGCGGTAACAGGTGTTCAGCATTTTGGAGATCGCTTTCTTGCCCAGCGCCTGGTTGACGATGGAGAAAGGCAGACCTTTCGGTACGATCATCCACAGGATCGCACGGCCAACGGTCGTATCGATCAGGCTGGTTTTCGCAACGAATTCGCCGTTAGCGTCTTTTTCGTATTCAGTGATACGCACTTTAACGCGCGCATGCAGAGAGGCCAGGCCAGCGCGATAAATACGCTCAGCTTCTTTCGGGCCCGTCAGCACCATGCCTTCGCCTTTGGCGTTAACACTGTCGCGGGTCATGTAGTACAGACCCAGTACAACGTCCTGAGACGGAACGATGATTGGCTCGCCGTTCGCTGGAGACAGGATGTTGTTGGTAGACATCATCAGCGCAC
The DNA here is from genome assembly GCF_007570865.1 of Atlantibacter subterraneus. Taxonomy (GTDB): domain Bacteria; phylum Pseudomonadota; class Gammaproteobacteria; order Enterobacterales; family Enterobacteriaceae; genus Atlantibacter; species Atlantibacter subterraneus. Next base: position 22,388 of record NZ_VLPS01000013.1, read on the forward strand.
GCGCTTCGAGCTGGGCTTCCAGCGTCAGCGGTACGTGAACAGCCATCTGGTCACCATCGAAGTCGGCGTTATAGGCCGCACAAACCAGCGGGTGCAGCTGGATCGCTTTACCTTCGATCAGAACCGGTTCGAACGCCTGAATACCCAGACGGTGCAGGGTCGGCGCACGGTTCAGCAGTACCGGGTGTTCGCGGATCACTTCGTCCAGGATATCCCAAACGACAGCTTCTTCACGCTCAACCATTTTCTTAGCGGCTTTGATGGTGGTGGCGAGTCCTCGCAGTTCCAGCTTGCCGTAGATGAACGGTTTGAACAGCTCCAGTGCCATTTTCTTCGGCAGACCGCACTGATGCAAACGCAGGTATGGACCTACGGTGATAACAGAACGACCGGAGTAGTCAACACGCTTACCGAGCAGGTTCTGACGGAAACGACCCTGTTTACCTTTGATCATATCGGCCAAAGATTTCAGAGGACGCTTGTTTGAACCGGTGATCGCACGACCGCGACGGCCGTTATCCAGCAGGGCGTCAACCGCTTCCTGCAGCATACGTTTTTCGTTGCGTACGATGATGTCCGGCGCAGCCAGATCCAGCAGACGTTTCAGACGGTTGTTACGGTTGATCACGCGACGATACAGATCGTTCAGATCGGAAGTCGCGAAACGACCGCCGTCCAGCGGTACCAGCGGGCGCAGATCTGGCGGCAGAACCGGCAGAACGGTCAGGATCATCCACTCCGGCTTGTTGCCAGACTGAACGAACGCTTCCAGCAGCTTGATACGCTTGGTCAGCTTTTTACGTTTCGTTTCGGAGTTGGTTTCGTTCAACTCTTCGCGCAGCTGTTCGCACTCCTGCTCCAGGTCCATGCTTTTCAGCAGGGCCTGAATAGCTTCGGCGCCCATTTTCGCGTCGAATTCGTCACCGAACTCTTCCAGCGCGTCCAGGTACTGTTCTTCGGTCAGGATCTGGCTACGTTCGAGGTTGGTCATGCCACCTTCGATAACCACATAAGATTCGAAGTACAGAACACGTTCGATATCGCGCAGCGGCATATCCAGCAGCAGGCCGATACGGGACGGCAGCGATTTCAGGAACCAAATGTGCGCGGTCGGAGAGGCCAGTTCGATGTGACCCATACGCTCACGGCGCACTTTAGTCTGGGTGACTTCAACGCCGCACTTCTCACAAATCACACCACGGTGTTTCAGGCGCTTGTACTTACCGCACAGGCACTCGTAGTCTTTTACTGGCCCGAAAATACGCGCACAGAAAAGGCCGTCACGCTCAGGCTTGAACGTACGGTAGTTGATGGTTTCCGGCTTCTTAACTTCACCGAACGACCATGAACGGATCATGTCTGGCGAGGCCAGAGCAATTTTGATCGCATCAAACTCTTCGGTTTTAGTCTGCGCTTTCAGAAACTTTAATAAATCTTTCACGGATTGGCTCCCGTCGGAGTTAGCACAATCTGCCGCCAGGTTTTACCCTGGCAGCAGTGACCTGTTTGAGCGAGAGTTACTCGTCTTCCAGCTCGATATTGATACCCAGCGAACGAATCTCTTTCAACAGTACGTTGAAGGATTCCGGCATGCCTGGTTCCATCTGATGGTTGCCATCCACGATGTTCTTATACATCTTGGTACGGCCGTTCACGTCATCAGACTTAACGGTCAGCATTTCCTGCAGAGTATAAGCAGCGCCGTATGCTTCCAGTGCCCACACTTCCATCTCACCGAAGCGCTGACCACCGAACTGCGCCTTACCACCCAGCGGCTGCTGAGTAACCAGGCTGTAAGAACCGGTGGAACGGGCGTGCATTTTGTCATCAACCAGGTGGTTCAGTTTCAGCATGTACATGTAGCCAACGGTAACCTGGCGCTCGAACTGCTCACCGGTACGACCGTCGAACAGCGTGATCTGACCGGAAGTCGGCAGGCCACCCAGCTGTAACAGTTCCTTGATTTCAGACTCTTTCGCACCGTCGAATACCGGCGTTGCAATCGGCATACCTTTTTTCAGGTTTTCAGCCAGACGCAGCACTTCTTCATCGCTGAAGGTGTTCAGGTCAACTTTCTGGCAAACGTCTGCACCGAGGTCATACGCTTTCTGGATGAATTCGCGCAGTTTGGCGACTTCCTGCTGCTGTTTCAGCATGGCGTTGATCTTATCGCCGATACCTTTCGCAGCCATACCCAGGTGGGTTTCCAGAATCTGACCAATGTTCATACGAGACGGTACGCCCAGCGGGTTCAGTACGATGTCTACCGGCGTGCCGTTTTCATCGTAAGGCATATCTTCGATCGGGTTGATCTTGGAGATAACACCTTTGTTACCGTGGCGGCCTGCCATCTTGTCACCCGGCTGAATCTGACGTTTAACGGCCAGATACACTTTAACGATTTTCAGCACGCCCGGTGCCAGGTCATCGCCCTGAGTGATTTTGCGGCGCTTAGCTTCGAGTTTCTTCTCAAACTCGTGCTTCAGCTCGTCGTACTGCTCAGCCAGCTGCTCAAGCTGATTCTGTTTGTCTTCATCGGTCAGGCCCAGTTCCAGCCAGCGATCGCGGGACAGTTTGTCGAGCTTCTCAGCTTCAACGCCGCCAGCAACCAGCACAGCATAGATACGACCAAACAGGCCGGCTTCAAGGATCTGCAGTTCTTCAGACAGGTCTTTCTTAGCCTGCTTGAGCTGCATCTCTTCGATTTCCAGGGCACGTTTGTCTTTTTCCACGCCATCGCGGGTAAAGACCTGAACGTCGATAACGGTACCGGACACGCCGTTCGGTACGCGCAGAGAAGAGTCTTTAACGTCAGACGCTTTCTCACCGAAGATCGCACGCAGCAGTTTCTCTTCCGGCGTCAGCTGGGTTTCACCTTTCGGCGTTACCTTGCCCACCAGAATGTCGCCGCCGGTCACTTCAGCACCAATGTAAACGATACCGGATTCATCCAGTTTGGAGAGCGCAGCTTCACCCACGTTCGGGATGTCAGCAGTGATCTCTTCCGGCCCCAGCTTGGTGTCACGGGACACGCACGCCAGTTCCTGAATGTGGATGGTCGTGAAACGGTCTTCCTGAACCACACGCTCGGAAACGAGGATGGAGTCTTCGAAGTTGTAACCATTCCACGGCATGAACGCTACGCGCATGTTCTGACCGAGCGCCAGTTCACCGAGGTCGGTGGACGGACCGTCTGCCAGCACGTCGCCGCGCTCAACCGGCTCACCCAGGGACACGCACGGCATCTGATTGATGCAGGTGTTCTGGTTAGAACGGGTGTATTTAGTCAGGTTATAGATGTCGATACCTGCTTCGCCCGGGTACATCTCGTCTTCGTTAACTTTAATAACGATACGGGACGCATCCACGTACTGAACGGTACCGCCACGTTTTGCAACGGCGGTTACGCCGGAGTCAACGGCAACAGCACGTTCCATACCGGTACCAACCAGCGGCTTATCAGCGCGCAGAGTCGGAACCGCCTGACGTTGCATGTTCGCACCCATCAATGCACGGTTGGCGTCATCGTGTTCCAGGAACGGGATCAGGGACGCACCGACGGAAACCACCTGCTGGGTGGAAACGTCCATGTAGTCAACCTGGTCGTTGCTGAACAAGCTGGATTCGCCTTTGCTACGGCAAGTAACCAGATCGTCGACGAAACGGCCTTCTTCGGTCAGGTTGGTGTTCGCCTGCGCGATCACGTAGTTACCTTCTTCGATAGCGGAGAGGTAATGGATCTCGTCAGTCACCACGCCATCAACAACGCGACGATACGGGGTTTCCAGGAAGCCGTATTCGTTAGTCTGCGCGTACACAGACAGGGAGTTGATCAGACCGATGTTCGGACCTTCAGGGGTTTCGATAGGACATACACGACCGTAGTGGGTTGGGTGTACGTCACGTACTTCAAAGCCCGCACGTTCACGAGTCAGACCGCCTGGGCCGAGTGCAGAGATACGACGCTTGTGCGTAATCTCAGACAGCGGGTTGTTCTGGTCCATAAACTGAGACAGCTGGCTGGAACCAAAGAACTCTTTCACTGCCGCAGAGATCGGCTTGGCGTTAATCATATCCTGCGGCATCAGGGTATCGAGATCGCCCAGAGACAGACGCTCTTTCACTGCACGCTCAACACGTACCAGGCCAACGCGGAATTGGTTTTCCGCCATTTCGCCTACGGAACGGATACGACGGTTGCCGAGGTGGTCGATATCATCCACTTCGCCTTTGCCGTTACGGATATCGATGAGCTTCTTCATCACTTCAATGATGTCGTCTTTGCTCAGGATACCGGAACCTTCAATCTCTTCGCGCAGCAGAGAACGGTTGAACTTCATACGGCCAACCGCGGACAGATCGTAGCGGTCTTCAGAGAAGAACAGGTTCTCGAACAGGCTTTCAGCAGCTTCGCGTGTCGGCGGCTCACCAGGGCGCATCATGCGGTAGATTTCTACCAGCGCGCTCAGACGATCGTTGGTCGGGTCGACGCGTACGGTTTCAGAGATGTACGCACCGTGATCCAGATCGTTGGTAAACAGCGTTTCGATGCGCTTGTGACCGGACTGGCTCAGTTTCGCCAGCAGATCCAGAGAGAGTTCCATGTTCGCCGCGCAAATCAGCTCGCCGGTGGACTCATCAACATAATCTTTTGCAGCCACTTTCCCGGCAATGTATTCAACCGGTACTTCGATGTGCTTAATCTCGTCTTTTTCAAGCTGACGAATATGGCGCGCGGTAATACGGCGGCCTTTTTCGACATACACTTTGCCGTCTGCTTCGATATCAAAAGAGGCGGTTTCGCCACGCAGACGCTCCGGGACCAGCTCCATTTGCAGCTTGTTGTCACGGATTTCAAAAATCACTTTCTCAAAGAACAGGTCAAGGATCTGTTCAGTGGTGTAGTTCAGCGCGCGCAGAATGATGGTTGCAGGCAGTTTACGGCGACGGTCGATACGGACAAACAGGTTGTCTTTCGGATCGAACTCGAAGTCCAGCCAGGAACCACGGTAAGGGATAATACGTGCGTTATACAGCACCTTACCTGAAGAGTGAGTTTTACCCTTGTCGCTGTCGAAGAACACACCCGGGCTACGGTGCAGCTGAGACACGATAACGCGCTCAGTACCGTTGATAACGAAGGTACCGTTATCGGTCATGAGCGGGATTTCGCCCATGTACACTTCTTGTTCTTTAATGTCTTTAACGGTGCCTTCCGGCGCTTCGCGCTCGTAGATCACCAGACGCAGTTTCACGCGCAGCGGAGCCGAATAGGTTACGCCACGAATTTGACACTCTTTAACGTCAAATACGGGTTCGCCAAGACGGTAACTGACGTACTGCAGTTCCGAGTTGCCGCTATAGCTCTTGATCGGGAACACGGAACGGAATGCCGCTTCCAGACCATACTGGCCTTCAGGATCTTGCTCGATAAACTTCTGGAACGAGTCAAGCTGGATAGAAAGGAGATAAGGAATGTCCAGCACTTGCGGACGTTTTCCAAAATCCTTACGAATACGTTTTTTCTCGGTATAGGAGTAAACCATAGGGTTCCTCAGCTCGCTGACAAGTCGACCCACTCTGTCCATTGAATAAGGACAGTTTATGCAACACCATTTTGTTGACCGGAAAATGGAACACTTTCCGCAATGCCTGTTTCTATCACTCTTAAATCATTTCGTTGCGATTTACACAGCGCACCTGCCCTGTCGCAATATATTAAGTCGTCGATAGAAATAACCATTGGGGGAAACCAGTAGATAAATAGTGTGAAAGGCTACTGGCGCCCTGTAGCGCAAAAAGGCTGGTGACCAAAAAGTCACCAGCCATCAGCCTGATTACTCAGGCTGCAACCAGAAAAGTTGGCTTATTTAACTTCAACTTCAGCGCCAGCTTCTTCCAGAGATTTTTTCAGAGCTTCTGCGTCGTCTTTGCTGATGCCTTCTTTCAGAGCGGCCGGAGCGGATTCAACCAGGTCTTTAGCTTCTTTCAGACCCAGGCCAGTCGCGCCACGTACAGCTTTGATTACGGCAACTTTGTTAGCGCCGGCAGCTTTCAGAATTACGTCGAATTCAGTTTTCTCTTCAGCAGCTTCAACCGGGCCAGCAGCAACGGCTACAGCGGCAGCAGCAGAAACACCGAATTTTTCTTCCATTGCAGAAATCAGTTCTACAACGTCCATTACGGACATAGCGGATACTGCTTCAATGATTTGATCTTTAGTGATAGACATTTAAATTGTTCCTGAAAATCAGAATAAAGTTATATGTAAGCAGATGCTTTATAAAGATAACTGCGATTAAGCAGCTTCTTTTGCATCGCGAACAGCAGCCAGAGTGCGAACCAGTTTGCCAGCCGAAGCTTCTTTCATGGTTGCCATCAGGCGTGCAATTGCTTCTTCGTAGGTCGGCAGGGTTGCCAGGCGATCGATTTGCGATGCCGGGATCAACTCACCTTCAAAGGCTGCAGCTTTGACCTCAAATTTTGCATTCGCTTTCGCGAACTCTTTGAACAGACGAGCAGCAGCGCCCGGGTGTTCCATAGAGTATGCAATCAGGGTCGGACCAACGAACGCGTCTTTCAGGCACTCAAATTGAGTCCCTTCAACAACACGGCGCAGCAGGGTGTTACGAACAACACGCATGTATACGCCGGCTTCGCGACCTGCTTTACGCAGTTCAGTCATTTTGTCTACAGTTACGCCACGGGAATCCGCAACTACTGCAGACAGCGCGCCTTTGGCTACTTCGCTGACTTCAGCAACAATCGCTTGTTTGTCTTGAAGATTTAAAGCCATTAGCTTTGCTCCTGGATGTTTGCCGGGACTCATGTCCCGGAACTCACTTCACTCTTCCCAAAAAGAAAAGAGCGTCTTAATACGGTGAGCAGAAACAAGCCAAAGAAAACTTTTAAAAAGGTCTTCAGGTTCTGTCACCGTCTACGCAGGACATTAAGTTTCAAAGAAACACCTGCGGTCTTGGACGGGGCCTGGATAAGGCCAGGCTCCAACCGAAAATTCTGTCTATACGTTCACCTTTTGAATCACTTTATGATTCGCGTGGCTCGCATAGCGTTCTGTCTGATTCGACAGAATCGTGGGCGTAAGATTGTAGACAAATCCGCCGCCCACGTAAATAGCGAATATTAGTTCGCTGATGCGTTCAGACCAGCCTGGTCAACCGCAACACCCGCACCCATGGTGGTGGAGATGCTAACTTTCTTGATGAAAATACCTTTTGCCTGAGACGGTTTTGCTTTTTTCAGCGCAACCAGCAGGGCTTCCAGGTTTTCTTTCAGTTTGTCAGCGTCAAAGTCCACTTTACCGATGGTGGTGTGGATGATGCCGTTTTTGTCGTTACGGTAACGAACCTGACCGGCTTTGGCGTTTTTAACCGCTTCAGCAACGTTCGGGGTTACAGTACCCACTTTCGGGTTCGGCATCAGGCCGCGCGGGCCCAGAACCTGGCCCAACTGGCCAACAACGCGCATTGCATCCGGGGAAGCAATAACAACGTCAAAGTTCATTTCGCCTTTCTTGATCTGCTCAGCCAGATCTTCCATACCTACCAGCTCAGCGCCAGCAGCTTTAGCTGCTTCAGCGTTCGGGCCCTGGGTAAATACAGCTACGCGAACTGAACGGCCAGTACCGTGCGGCAGTACAGTTGCACCACGTACGTTCTGGTCAGATTTACGCGCGTCGATGCCGAGGTTAACAGCAACGTCAACGCTTTCTACGAATTTAGCGGTAGCCAGCTCTTTCAGCAGAGAAATAGCTTCGTTGATGTCGTACTGTTTGGTCGCATCAACTTTCTCACGGATCACACGCATGCGCTTGGTCAGTTTAGCCATTTCTTAGTCCTCCACTACCAGGCCCATGGAACGAGCAGTGCCTTCGATTGAGCGAGTCATCGCTTCAATGTCAGCACCAGTCATGTCCGCTGCTTTAGTCTGCGCGATTTCCTGCACCTGAGCGCGGGTTACTTTACCCACTTTGTCTTTGTTCGGCTTGCCGGAACCAGACTTGATACCAGCCGCTTTTTTCAGCAGAACTGCTGCCGGCGGAGTTTTGGTAACGAAGGTGAAAGAACGGTCAGCATAAACGGTGATAACAACCGGGATCGGCAGACCTTTTTCGATGGAATCAGTTTTTGCGTTGAACGCTTTGCAGAATTCCATGATGTTCACGCCCTGCTGGCCCAGTGCCGGACCAACTGGCGGACTCGGGTTCGCCATACCAGCTGCTACTTGCAGCTTAACGTAGGCTTGTACTTTCTTAGCCATTCTAAATTCCTCTGATTGGGTAATAGCGCTTCAGCGAAGCTCCCCGTGATAAAAATCGTTTTACGGGCAAAGCCCATAAAAACAAAAGGCGCGAAATTGTAGTCCAATCTCGCGCCCTGTGCAACGATTAATCGCTGCTTTTACAACCTGACTGTTAGGCCTTTTCGACCTGAGCAAAGTCCAGTTCGACTGGCGTTGCGCGTCCGAAAATGGATACAGACACTTTCAGGCGGCTTTTCTCGTAATCGACTTCTTCAACAACGCCGTTGAAGTCAGCAAACGGACCATCGCTAACACGAACCATCTCACCCGGTTCAAACAGCGTTTTCGGACGCGGCTTATCACCTACCTGCTGCAGGCGGTTCATAATCGCATCGACTTCTTTATCGCTGATCGGAGCCGGACGATCCGAAGTACCACCGATGAAGCCCATCACACGCGGCACGCTGCGCACTAAGTGCCAGCTCGCATCATTCATGACCATTTGGACCAGCACATAGCCCGGGAAGAATTTGCGTTCGCTTTTGCGACGCTGGCCGCCGCGGATTTCCACAACTTCTTCAGTTGGGACCATCACGTCGCCAAATAACTCTTCCATGTTATGTAATTTGATATGCTCGCGCAGGGAAGTCGCTACGCGGCCTTCAAAACCGGAAAACGCCTGAACGACGTACCAGCGCTTTTTAGGAGCTTCAGACATCTCAGAACCTCAGGCCAGTGATAAAAGAAACCAGGCGGACCAGAATACCATCCAGGCCCCACAGGATCAGTGACATTACAGCAGTAACCGCCGCTACAATTAACGTGGTATGCAATGTTTCCTGGCGAGTTGGCCAAATCACTTTACGGACTTCGGTTCTCGCTTCACGGGCAAACGCCACAGTCGCTTTGCCTTTCGTGGTCAGCAGCGCAACGCCGCCCGCTGCCGCAATTAAAATCACCACTGCCAGGGCACGCAACGGCAGGGATATATCACGATAAATGTAGTTGCCTACGATAGCTACGATCAGCAGCACCGCCACGGCGATCCATTTCATCGCTTCCAGGCCGCGCCCACTTCCCTGAGCTTCGGTATTCGCACTCATAAACCAACCTGTCACAATAAATCAGACAAACATTTTTGCCCCGCTACTACGAGGCAAACCGAACCGAATCGCGTATTTCCGTCATTTTTCAATGGGTTACTGAATTAATCAGCAACATGGCGGAGGATAAATGCTTCGGACTAAACGCCCTCTTCAGAGCCTGTCTCAGCAATGATTATGAGAAAGAAATCACTGATGAGCCAGGTTCTGGTTCGAAAGCGTGCAAAAAGGGCATCAAATGATGCCCTTTTCATGCGCATTGCGTCAAATGTTATCAGCGATTAGCCGAGAACTTTAGCAACCACGCCCGCGCCAACGGTACGGCCGCCTTCACGGATTGCGAAACGCAGACCGTCGTCCATCGCGATCGGGTGGATCAGGGTAACAACCATTTTGATGTTGTCGCCCGGCATTACCATCTCAACGCCTTCCGGCAGTTCAATGGTGCCAGTCACGTCAGTGGTACGGAAGTAGAACTGCGGACGGTAGCCTTTGAAGAACGGAGTGTGACGGCCGCCTTCGTCTTTGGACAGAATGTACACTTCAGATTCGAACTTGGT
>NZ_VLPS01000014.1 GCF_007570865.1 Atlantibacter subterraneus
ACGTGTTCACTCAGAGACTTGATAATTCTTTGTGTACCCGGAGGTACTGAGATATCAATCCTGCGAGTGCCCACACAGATTGTCTGATAAATTGTTAAAGAGCAGTTGCGACGCGGCTTTCAGCTCACTGTCGCGAGGTGGCGTATATTACGCTTTCCTCTTTCAGAGTCAACCCTGAATTTCAGGATTTTTCTCTTTGTTGTTCCGACTGTTGCTGTGAAGCGTTTCACATTGTCGTCTCAACGGAGGCGCATTATAGGGATCCCATTTTTTTGCACAAGCCTTTTTTCGATCTTTTCTTTCGATCGCTGATTTTTCGCGCTTTTCGCTGCGATCGCATACGATCTGCTTATAAATGATACCACTTTGCCTTGCTTACCCTTAGGAATGCAGCCAAAGTTTGTTTCACGATCTAAGAGAGATGAGGTTTTTATGCCTGCAGTACTGCGTCCTTATAAAGATACCTTTCCTGAAGTGGGCCAACGCGTCATGGTCGATGCGACAAGCGTGGTTATTGGCGATGTGCGGATCGCCGATGACGTCGGCATCTGGCCGCTGGTTGCTATGCGCGGCGATGTGCATTTTATTGCGATTGGTGCCCGCACCAATATTCAGGATGGAAGCGTGCTCCATGTGACGCACAAGTCTTCTTACAACCCGGAAGGCAATCCATTGGTTATTGGTGAAGACGTTACGGTCGGGCATAAAGTGATGCTGCACGGCTGCACCATCGGCAATCGCGTGCTGGTAGGAATGGGATCGATTGTGTTAGATGGCGCGGTAGTAGAAGACGACGTGATGATCGGTGCAGGCAGCCTGGTTCCGCAGAATAAGCGCCTGGAGAGCGGCTATTTGTATCTTGGAAGCCCAGTCAAACAGATCCGGCCGCTCTCAGATGCTGAAATTCAGGGCTTAGTCTATTCCGCTAATAACTACGTGAAGTGGAAAGATGAGTATCTGGATCAGGAGAGCCAAAACCAGCCCTGATCGTCATCCTGCCCCTCAGCGATCAGGGGCTCGATCTCTTCTTCCAGGTCCCAACGGTGTTGGCGAAACAGCGCAAGCCATTCTGCAGGCGTTTCGCCACCAAAACGGCTTGTCAGCGATACAGCAGAAATCGCGCAGTTAACCTGGAAGCCGCCCATAAGCGCCGGAAAACACACTGCGCGCAGATCGTCATTCCACTGCTCTACGTCCGGAAACTGAATCGACTGATTCATGCCGCCAGATCCTGCTTGAGGCGCTCAATGACCGGGACCACATCCGGCATCTGTCCATGCCACAGCATAAAGGCGTGCGCTGCCTGGCCCACCAGCATACCCAGACCATCTGCCATGCTCTGCGCGTCCAGTGACTCGCACCAGCTCAAAAAAGGCGTACGCCCTTGCTGATAAAACATGTCATAGCAATGCACACTCGCGTGAATCAGTGAAGCCGGGATCGCTGGACGATCGCCAGAAATGCCGCTCGACGTGGCATTGACGATAAGATCGAACTCATGCCCTTCCAGCGCGTCGCCCGCCAGCGCAGCGACACTGCCGGTATGACTGAAAAGCGTGGCCAACTGCTGAGCACGAGACAAGGTTCGGTTAGTGATGGTCACCGCACAATCTAAAGAAAGCAGCGGAAGCAATACTCCCCGCGCCGCGCCGCCAGCGCCGATCAACAACACGCGCGAGCCGGGCTTAATCATCTTCAGCCGCTCTAGATCACTTAACAGCCCGATGCCGTCCGTGTTATCGCCAAGCAGTCGCCCGTCTTCAAGGCGCTTCAGGGTATTCACCGCACCCGCCAGCGAAGCGCGTTCGGTCAACTCGTCTGCGCGCCCAAACGCTTCTTCTTTAAAGGGTACCGTGACGTTAGCGCCTTTACCGCCCGCCTGGAAAAAAGCCTCCAGCGTCGGGATAAAGCCATCAAGCGGGGCCAGAACCCGACCATAGGGATGGGTAATCTGCATCTGCTGAGCAAAGAGCTGATGAATAAAAGGGGATTTGCTGTGAGCAATAGGATTGCCGAATACCGCATAGGTTTCCATTACATCACCCCTCACGAAAGAGTTCGCCCGTTAGCGCATCGCGGATCTCAGAAGGATTAAGACGTCCGCCGGTCGCACCATCAAGCACCGGAAAATCATTACCAAATTGTAGCTGGACTTCCTGCGTACTACGGCACGGTGGCAATCCGGTTAAGTTGGCGCTGGTTGATACTAGCGGCTTGCCAAACGCTTCACACAACGCAATCACTAACGGATGATCGGTTACGCGCACGGCCAGAGTATCAAAACGGCCCGTCAGCCAGCGCGGCGTCGTGCTTTTGGCGGGAAAGACAAAAGTAACGGGGCCGGGCCAGCGGGCAAAAACAGCGTCACGCTGCGCTTGCGTCAACACGCTGTCATCAATATAAGGCTTCAGTTGGTCAAAACGGGAGGCGATGAGAATAAGCCCCTTTTCTACCGGACGCTGTTTAAGCGTCAGCAGGCGATTAACCGCCGTTTCACTATCAGGATCGCAACCTACGCCAAACACGGCTTCAGTAGGATAGGCAATCACTTCTTCTTTTTTAAGTACCTCAACGATCGATTCGATGGGGCTTGCAGGCAGGTTTTTATTCACTTTTTTCCGCCGTAACCGGCTTTCCACATTGTTTACTGGCGCAGAAGTGCTTAGCCCCTTGCGCGGTTTTCTTTTCTATAAGTAATGGGTAACCACATGCCGGGCATACACCCGCAACAGGTTTAGCATTAATCACGAACTGGCATTCCGGATAGCGATCGCAGGAATGAAAGGTTTTACCGTAACGGGAGCGGCGCTGAACAAGATGGCCTTCCAGACACTGGGGGCAGCCGATCGCCGTCTCATCAGGCTTATCAATCTGTTCGGTATGGTCGCATTCCGGATAGCGGCTACAGCCAATGAACATACCAAATCGGCCCTGTCGCAGCGCCAGCTCTGCCTGACACTGCGGGCAAAACTTGCCCTCCAGAATTTTGATGATATGTCCATCCGCCTGATTACGCAGGGGACGGACATAATCACATTCCGGATAGTGAGAACAACCGAGAAACGGGCCGCGTTTCCCGGTTCGAATTACCAGATCGGCCCCGCACTGCGGGCAGGGCTCTTGTTGGCGCACAGAAAAGAGTGCCGATTTTGTCATAACGACTTATTACGCTGCATAAATGTTAGTGCAGCATACCTTCATTCACTTCGAAGAGTAATTCTTCCATTTGTTGATAAGCGTTTTCACAGCCCGGGAGATTGAACAACACCATCAATACCACCCATTTGAGATCTTCAAGATCGAAATCGGCCGTATCGAGCGCCAGTACGCGTTCAATTACCATTTCACGGGTTTCGAGGTTCAGCACCTGAATTTGTTCCAGGAACAACAGGAATCCCCGGCAGCTGGCATCCAGTCTCTGACACTCTTCGGCGGTATAAATACGCATCGAAAGCGGGTCAGAAGCCAACTGCATCGGCTCAACCAGACCGTCCTGATAATCCGCCAGTTTTTCTAACCACAGCAGCGCGTTGAAAATATCTTCACGCTCAAAGCCAGCATCAGTAAGGTCGCGAGTGATGATATCCTGATCGACACGCACTTCGGCGTCGTTATGGATATATGTCTCAAACAAATACATTAGTACGTCGAACATGGCCTGCCCTCCTTAATCGGACATAGCCGCCGGGTACAGCTGCGATCCATCCTGCTAACTCCAGTTCGAGTAATTGGGTTACTGTCTCTGGCACAGGTTGGCCGGCACGTTCAGCGACGACGTCAACAGGTGTAACCTCATCTCCTACGTTAGCCAACAGCTCGGGAAATGGCAATGCGCCCTCCTCTTCATTTGGTGAATAATTTGCGACATCCAGAGAAGACAGCCATTGGAGATCGCTTTGCAAATACGTAAGGATCTCTTCGGGAGAAGTGACCAGCGTAGCACCCTGCTGAATCAACCAGTGTGGCCCGCTTGCCCCAGGATTGCCGATCGGGCCCGGCAGCGCAAAAACTTCCCGGCCCTGTTCAAGGGCGCAGCGTGCGGTAACCAAAGAACCGCTGCGCTGGGTGGCCTCAACCACCAATACGCCATGGCTCAATCCGCTAATAATGCGATTTCGTCTGGGAAAGTTGCTTTGCCAGGGCTTCATGTTGAGCGGGAACTCACTAACCAGTGCGCCGCCTTTGGCAATGATCTCGTCAGCCAGCCGCTTGTGTCTTTTAGGGTAGAGTTGCTCCAAGCCGCTGCCGAGCACGGCAATGGTGGTCCCTTTCATATTGAGCGCCGCGCGATGAGCCACGCCATCAATCCCTAAAGCCAGCCCGCTGGTGATCGTCATGCCCAGGTTAGCCAGGATTTCACAAAAATACCGCCCCCAATGTTCGCCGTACCATGAATGCGCGCGGCTGCCTACTACGGCAAGCTGCGGTGTGGTTAACGCATCGACATTGCCGGCAATCAACAGCGCGCCGGGAAACCAGTCAATCGTTCTAAGCAACGGTGGATACAGGGGCATATCTGCGGTTAATAAGCGGTGCCCAGGCTGCTCAAGCCAGTTAAGGGCGCGTTCAATGTCAGTCATACCAACCGATAAGAATTGCTGAATTTGTGAAGCCGACAGCGGCACGGCGGCCAAAGCCAGTGCGGGTTCGCAAGGATGACGCTGCAAATGTTTTACTGCATTAAGCATCTGTTCGCCATTCAGGCTGGCAACCGCCATTAAACGCAACCAAATCTCAGTAAGCGGCATCCTTTTCCCCTGCCATTAACGCATTCAGGCAATCCTTGTGATTGGTTACGGATGCTGTCAATCAGGGGGGGTTTTGTCTAGAATAGAGATAATGATCTTTATCAACTCTTGAACACAGCTCTGGATAAATATGTCAGTTTTGCAGGTATTACATTTTCCGGACGAGCGTCTTCGCAAAGTCGCCGAACCGGTCAAAGAAGTGAATGCGGAAATCCAACGTATCGTGGATGATATGTTCGAAACCATGTACGCCGAAGAGGGCATTGGCCTGGCAGCCACTCAGGTCGATATCCATCAGCGGATTATCGTGATCGACGTTTCTGAGAATCGCGACGAGCGTTTAGTACTGATCAACCCGGAACTGCTGGAAAAACACGGCGAGACGGGTATTGAAGAGGGATGTTTATCCATTCCTGAGCAAAGAGCCCTGGTGCCGCGCGCCGAAACAGTAAAAATCCGTGCGCTCGATCGCGACGGCAACAGTTTCGAATTAGCCGCCGATGGCCTGCTGGCGATTTGTATTCAGCACGAAATGGATCATCTGGTGGGCAAACTGTTTGTTGATTATCTCTCGCCGATGAAGCGCCAGCGTATTCGCCAGAAAGTAGAAAAACTCGATCGTTTAAACGGGCGTTAAGCCTTTAGCAAAACAGGGAATATCGTGTCCGATTCATTACGTATCATTTTTGCAGGTACGCCTGATTTTGCAGCGCGTCATCTTGATGCACTGCTTGCCGCGAACTACAACGTAGTGGGCGTTTTTACTCAGCCTGACCGCCCGGCCGGACGCGGTAAAAAGCTCATGCCTTCGCCAGTTAAAGTCGTGGCGCAAGAGCATGGCCTCCCTGTTTTCCAGCCCGCTTCGCTGCGCCCGGCGGAGAACCAACAGCTCATCGCCGATTTGAACGCCGATATCATGGTTGTGGTGGCTTATGGACTAATCCTGCCCAAAGCCGTGCTGGAGATGCCTCGTCTGGGCTGCATCAACGTTCATGGCTCGTTACTGCCGCGCTGGCGCGGAGCTGCGCCGATCCAACGCTCGCTTTGGGCGGGCGATGACGAAACCGGCGTAACCATTATGCAGATGGACGTGGGCCTGGATACCGGCGATATGCTGTATAAACTGGCCTGCCCAATTACGCCAGACGATACCAGCGCCTCGCTGTACGACAAACTGGCCGAGCTGGGTCCGCAAGGGCTTATCGAGACGCTGCAACTGCTCGCCAGCGGTAAAGCCAGGCCGGAAGTGCAGGACGAATCGCAGGTGACCTATGCGGAAAAACTGAGTAAAGAAGAAGCCCTGCTTGACTGGTCGCTCTCCGCCGCTGAGTTAGAACGCTGTATTCGCGCCTTTAATCCGTGGCCGATGAGTTACTTTATGATGGACGGGCAGCCGGTGAAAGTCTGGAAAGCCAGCGTGCTTGAAGCGGCCACAAATGCCGCGCCGGGCACCATCCTTGAGGCGGACAAGCAAGGCATTCAGGTTGCGACAGCACAGGGCGTCCTCAACATTGAAGAGTTGCAGCCTGCCGGCAAAAAAGCCATGAAAGCGCAGGATTTGCTGAATTCCCGCAAGGCGTTTTTTGCGCCAGGCAACAGACTTGCCTGAACCTCATTCTCTTTTTAGCGCCCGGACCTTCCGGGCCTTTTTATTTTACTGACCGTAACTATGAAGAAATCACCGAATATTCGCAGCCTGGCGGCGCAGGCCGTTGAGCAAGTGGTCGAGAAAGGCCAGTCACTAAGCAATGTACTGCCGGCCCTGCAGCAAAAAGTGCCCGAGAAAGATAAAGCGCTGCTCCAGGAGCTGTGCTTTGGCGTGCTGCGTACGCTTTCACAGCTTGAGTGGCTTATCGGCAAATTAATGTCGCGCCCGATGACCGGTAAACAGCGTACCGTACATTATTTAATTATGGTTGGGCTGTACCAGCTGATGTATACCCGTATCCCTCCCCATGCAGCGCTAGCCGAAACGGTGGAAGGTGCGGTGGTGATTAAGCGCCCGCAGCTTAAAGGCCTCATAAACGGCGTATTGCGCGAGTTTCAGCGCCAGCAGGAAACCCTACTCGGCGAATTTGCCAACAACGATAGCCGTTTCCTGCATCCGTCATGGTTGGTTAAACGGCTACGCGCCGCTTATCCCACACAGTGGGAAGCAATTCTTGAAGCAAATAATCAACGGCCGCCGATGTGGCTGCGGGTTAATCGTCAGCATCATAGCCGCGACGCCTGGCTAGCCCTGCTGGAAGAAAGCGGGATCCAGGGCTTCGCTCATCCGGTATATCCAGATGCGGTACGTCTGGAAACCCCTGCGCCGGTCCATGCGCTCCCGGGTTTTGAACAGGGTTGGGTTACAGTACAGGATGCGTCCGCGCAGGGCTGTCTTCCCCTGCTTGCCCCGCAAAATGGCGAAGAGATTTTAGATCTCTGCGCGGCACCGGGCGGTAAGACCACGCATATTCTGGAGGCCGCTCCTCAGGCTACTGTTCTGGCCGTAGATATTGATGAGCAGCGCCTGGGTCGGGTTTATGAAAATTTAAAACGTCTGGGCATGAAGGCGACCGTCAGGCAGGGCGATGGCCGCTATCCACACCAGTGGGCCGAAGGTAAACAGTTCGACCGTATATTGCTGGATGCGCCATGCTCCGCAACGGGCGTTATCCGCCGTCATCCGGACATAAAATGGTTACGCCGCGACCGTGATATTCCGGAGCTGGCGGAACTCCAGTCGCAAATTCTGGATGCCGTCTGGCCACTGCTGAAACCCGGCGGTGCCCTGGTCTACGCAACCTGTTCGGTTCTTCCCGAAGAGAACACGCAGCAGGTAGCCGCATTCCTGAAACGCACCGCTGATGCCCAGCTTACCGAAACCGGTACGCCGGATGCGCCGGGTATTCAGAATTTGCCGGCCAGTACAGAAGGCGACGGCTTCTTTTACGCTAAGCTTGTGAAGCAAGGCTAAGGTCATTTTCAACTGAGTCTGAGAAACGAAAGACGATGAAAATAATCATTCTGGGCGCGGGTCAGGTTGGCGGCACCCTGGCGGAAAACCTGGTAGGCGAAAACAACGACATCACGCTGGTTGATACCAACGGCGATCGCCTGCGCAGCCTGCAGGATAAGTTCGATCTGCGCGTTGTGCAGGGCCATGGTTCACATCCGCGCGTGTTGCGTGAGGCGGGCGCGGATGACGCGGATATGTTGGTTGCTGTGACCAGTTCCGATGAAACCAACATGGTGGCTTGTCAGGTCGCTTATTCGCTGTTTAATACGCCGAATCGTATCGCCCGTATCCGGGCACCGGACTATGTGCGTGATGCTGAAAAGCTGTTTAATTCTGAAGCGGTGCCTATCGACCACCTTATTGCCCCTGAGCAACTGGTTATCGACAATATTTATCGCCTGATTGAGTATCCGGGTGCGCTCCAGGTGGTTAATTTCGCAGAAGGAAAAGTCAGCCTGGCAGTGGTAAAAGCCTATTATGGCGGGCCTCTGGTAGGTAATGCGCTATCTACTATGCGCGAGCATATGCCGCATATCGATACCCGCGTGGCGGCGATCTTCCGTCACGATCGCCCTATTCGCCCTCAGGGCTCAACGATCGTTGAAGCCGGTGATGAAGTGTTTTTTATCGCTGCATCACAGCATATCCGTGCGGTTATGAGCGAACTTCAGCGCCTGGAGAAACCCTACAAACGCATTATGCTGGTAGGCGGCGGGAATATCGGCGCGGGCCTCGCGCATCGACTGGAAAAAGATTACAGCGTTAAGCTGATTGAGCGTAACCAGCAGCGCGCCGCTGAGCTCGCCGAAAAACTACAAAATACCATTGTGTTTTACGGCGACGCATCGGATCAGGAACTGCTCGCCGAAGAGCATATCGATCAGGTTGATCTGTTTATTGCCGTCACTAACGATGACGAAGCCAATATTATGTCCGCCATGCTCGCAAAGCGAATGGGTGCCAAAAAAGTGATGGTGCTGATCCAGCGACGCGCTTATGTCGATTTGGTCCAGGGCAGCGTTATCGATATCGCGATTTCTCCCCAACAGGCTACGATTTCGGCATTGTTGGGCCATGTGCGTAAAGCGGATATTGTTAGCGTATCCTCGTTGCGGCGCGGCGTAGCGGAAGCAATTGAAGCGGTGGCCCACGGCGATGAGAGCACCTCCCGCGTCGTAGGACGGGTCATCGACGATATTAAGCTTCCTCCCGGTACGATTATTGGTGCCGTGGTGCGCGGCAATGACGTCATGATTGCTAATAATACTTTGCGTATTGAACAGGGCGACCACGTCATTATGTTCCTGACGGATAAAAAGTTTGTCTCTGACGTTGAGCGTTTATTCCAGCCAAGTCCATTCTTCCTGTAATAGCGAGGCGGGACTGTTCCGCCTCGCTATTTTTCCGCTTTAATATTGTGGATACTGTGTGAAAACAATTACTTCGCACCAATGGCAAACGACCAACTCTTTGTTAGACTTATGAAGCTAGCCCAGATAAGGAGAATAAAATGAGTATGTTAAAAGAGTTCCGCGAATTCGCGATGCGCGGAAATGTGGTTGATTTGGCAGTGGGTGTGATTATTGGTGCGGCATTCGGGAAAATTGTTTCTTCTCTGGTTGCCGATATTATTATGCCGCCGCTGGGCTTATTAATCGGTGGTATCGACTTCAAACAGTTTGCACTGACTTTGCGTCCGGCAGTTGGCGATACGCCTGCTGTAGTGATGCATTACGGTGTATTTATTCAGAATGTTTTTGATTTTATCATTGTCGCTTTCGCGATTTTTATGGCGATAAAAGTCATTAACAAACTGAACCGTAAGAAAAAAGAAGAGCCGAAAGCGCCACCTGCGCCGACTAAAGAAGAGGTTCTCCTGACTGAAATTCGCGATATTTTGAAACAACAGAAAGAACGTATTTAATTAGCGCCAGCAAAGCAGAAGGCCAGTGGAAAATAAGCTGTTAGCTTGTTTACCACTGGCCTCCCAGTCACCCCGCCCTTTGTGTTTCCCTTTCCTTTGATAGCTCCCTTTCCCTTTGACATTTTTCTCGACGCGTTGCCTGAATAACGGATCGTGTAACAGTGCTTCGAGTGCATTCTCTTTAATCTGCCCCCGGGTATGCTTATAACGACTCATAGATGTCTCCTTTGAAATGTGGCGCGAGTGTAATACTGGCTGGTTGAAAAATCAACGTGCGGCACCATTGGCACCTTGCTCCAGCGCTTCGAGGATCGAACAATACACGCTGCTATGCGCTGTGCCGCAGCATGTTTCATTTAAACGCTGTAACGAGACGCGCATAAGTTCAAGCTCATCAATTTTGGCTTCTACTTCTTTAAGCCTGGCCTGCACAATTCCTTTAGATTCCTGGCAGGTATGGTGTTCAGGATCGATGCGGATCGACAGCAGTTCACGGATAGATTCAAGCGTAAAGCCCAACTGCCGGGCGTAACGGATAAACTTCAGGCGCTTCAAATCGTTATCACTGTATAAACGGAACCCACCTTCGGTGCGTACTTCATGATCCATCATCTGCTGTTTTTCATAAAAACGGATAGTGTCAGGCGTAACGTCCGCCAGTTTTGCTAACTCACCAATTCTGTACATCATTGCTCCCTCGACAGTTTTTTCTCAATAGTGCGTCCATAAGAGGTATGCAGAAAATCCGTGCTCATGCCTGCCTGACGCAGTTTCATCTCCAGTACCAGAAGCCGTTTTTTTAGCGCGGCATATTCCGGTTGTTCAGGGTTAAGGCCGTTAAGCAATTCCTGAAGTTCCACCGCCTCTTTACGTTGCAGCAGTTCAGGAGGCAAAAAGCCTGAATTTTTTAACAGGCGATAGCCGGCACGCAGCTCTGGCGGCACATGGGTATCGTCATCCAGCACCAGTTTCTGGCCTGTGCCGGGTAGGTTATCCAGCTCGCCTTTATTTTGGGCTTCAACAATGCGTTGCTCAGCCCACCGATCGATTAACCACATAGCGTTATTCCGGGCTTTGAAGAGAGGAAAAGTATAACAGGCAGGGAGGAGTGGATATAAAAAAACCCGCCGAGGCGGGTTTTTTTAACGATACTACAGATTACTCTGCAGCAGCTTCTGCTTTCGACTCAGAGCGATCAACCAGCTCGATGTATGCCATCGGCGCGTTGTCGCCTGCACGGAAGCCACACTTCAGAATGCGAGTGTAACCACCGGCGCGGCTCGCGAAACGCGGGCCCAGCTCGTTAAACAGTTTTGCCACGATCTCGTTATCACGAGTGCGGGCGAATGCCAGACGACGATTAGCAACGCTATCAGTCTTGGCAAGAGTAATCAGCGGCTCAACTACGCGACGCAGCTCTTTCGCTTTAGGCAGGGTCGTCTTGATGATCTCATGACGAACCAGGGAACCTGCCATGTTGCGGAACATAGCCTGGCGATGGCTGCTGTTGCGGTTCAGTTGACGACCACTCTTACGATGGCGCATGACCTTATCCTTCTCAGTAAAACCTTAACCTGTGATCCGGTTACTCGTCAGCAATGCTTGCCGGCGGCCAGTTTTCCAGGCGCATGCCCAGAGACAGACCACGTGAGGCCAGCACGTCTTTAATCTCAGTAAGAGATTTTTTACCCAGGTTCGGCGTTTTCAGCAACTCAACCTCGGTACGCTGTACCAGATCACCGATATAGTGGATAGCTTCTGCCTTAAGGCAGTTAGCAGAGCGGACAGTCAATTCCAGATCGTCAACAGGGCGCAGCAGGATCGGATCGAATTCTGGTTTTTCTTCTTTCACTTCCGGCTGACGTACATCACGTAAGTCAACAAAAGCTTCCAGTTGTTCAGCCAGAATGGTCGCCGCACGACGAATCGCCTCTTCAGGATCGATTGTGCCGTTGGTTTCCATTTCGATGACCAGCTTGTCCAGGTCGGTACGCTGTTCTACACGCGCTGCTTCAACATTGTAGGCGATACGCTCTACAGGGCTGTAGCAAGCGTCGACCAGCAGACGGCCGATTGGGCGCTCATCTTCTTCCGAATGAATTCGGGCAGAAGCCGGCACATAACCACGACCGCGCTGAACTTTGATACGCATGCTAATAGATGCGTTTTCATCGGTCAGGTGGCAGATCACGTGCTGCGGCTTGACGATTTCGACATCTCCATCATGGGTGATGTCGGCTGCAGTCACAGGGCCAATGCCAGATTTATTCAGAGTAAGGATAACTTCATCTTTACCTTGAACTCTTACCGCCAGCCCTTTCAGGTTAAGCAGGATTTCCAGGATATCTTCCTGAACACCTTCTTTGGTGCTGTACTCGTGCAGTACACCATCAATCTCAACCTCAGTCACCGCGCAACCCGGCATCGATGAAAGCAGAATACGGCGCAGTGCGTTACCCAGAGTATGGCCAAAGCCACGCTCTAAAGGCTCAAGGGTCACCTTGGCGTGCGTCGAACTCACTTGCTCGATATCTACCAGGCGCGGTTTTAGAAACTCTGTCACAGAACCCTGCATTGTGTCCTCTCTTTGGTACTAAGCTTTACTTGGAGTAAAGCTCGACGATCAGGTGTTCGTTAATGTCCGCAGACAGATCAGAACGCTCAGGCTTACGCTTAAACGTACCTTCCATCTTGCCACCATCAACTTCCAGCCAGGTTGGCTTTTCACGCTGCTCAGCCAGCTCCAGAGCTGCTTTCACGCGAGATTGCTTTTTCGCTTTCTCACGAATGCTGACTACGTCGTTCGGGCTAACCTGATAAGAAGCGATGTTAACAACACGACCGTTTACCATGATAGCTTTATGGCTAACCAGCTGACGTGCTTCAGCACGCGTAGCGCCAAAACCCATACGGTATACAACGTTGTCCAGACGACCTTCCAGCAGAGCCAACAGGTTTTCACCGGTGTTGCCTTTCAGACGTGCTGCTTCTTTATAGTAGTTACGGAACTGACGCTCCAGCACACCGTAGATACGGCGAACTTTTTGCTTTTCACGCAACTGCACACCATAGTCAGACAGACGCGGTTTACGCGCACCGTGCTGGCCAGGAGCTTGTTCAATTTTACACTTGGTATCAATCGCGCGAACGCCAGACTTCAGGAATAAGTCTGTACCCTCGCGACGGCTCAGCTTGAGCTTAGGACCCAAATATCTTGCCATTTTCTTTCTCCAACATTCCTAAAAACGAGCGTTATACGCGACGTTTTTTCGGCGGACGACAACCGTTGTGAGGGATCGGAGTCACATCAGTAATATTAGTGATGCGGAAACCAGCGGCGTTCAGAGCACGAATGGTAGATTCGCGACCCGGACCCGGTCCCTTAACCATAACTTCCAGGTTCTTGATACCGTATTCTTTCACGGCTTCTGCGCAACGCTCTGCTGCAACCTGAGCTGCAAACGGAGTGGATTTGCGAGAACCACGGAAACCGGAACCACCGGCAGTTGCCCAACCCAACGCGTTACCTTGACGATCGGTAATAGTCACGATGGTGTTGTTGAAAGAAGCATGGACATGAGCCACGCCGTCAGAGACTTGTTTTCTTACACGCTTACGTGCACGAACTGGTGCCTTTGCCATTATTCAATCACCCCGATTATTTCTTGATCGGTTTGCGCGGACCCTTACGGGTACGAGCGTTGGTCTTGGTACGCTGACCGCGAACCGGGAGACCACGACGATGACGCAAACCGCGATAGCAACCAAGGTCCATCAGACGCTTGATGCTCATGCTCACTTCACGGCGCAGATCACCTTCAACGACAAATTTGGCAACTTCGTCACGCAGCGTGTCGATTTGTTCTTCAGACAGCTCACTGATCTTAACATCTTCAGCGATACCCGCAGCGGCGCAGATGGCCTTGGAGCGAGTCTTGCCGACACCGTAGATCGACGTTAACGCGATCACGGTATGTTTCTGATCAGGAATGTTAATGCCTGCTATACGGGCCACTATGCACTCCTACTATTTAATTATGCGCCCCATGCTGAAAAGCCCGTTTTCAGGATACTCAAATGGAAACGCATAGACATACAAAAGATTGGCTGGCTAATCTAGCCAGCTCAACCCAACTTTGCAAGAAAAATATGCGAGATAAATCAGCCTTGACGCTGTTTATGCTTCGGCTCGGCACTGCAAATCACGCGGATGACGCCATCACGCTTAACGATTTTGCAGTTACGGCATAATTTCTTGACGGAAGCACGAACTTTCATTTTTACTCTCCGTAACTTCTTAAGCGACCATTAACGGCCATAGCCTTTGAGGTTCGCTTTCTTCAATGCAGACTCGTACTGACTGGACATCATCAGAGTTTGCACTTGAGCCATAAAGTCCATAATGACGACAACAACGATTAGCAGTGAGGTCCCACCGAAGTAGAACGGCACTTTCATTGCATCACGCATGAACTCCGGGATCAGGCAGATAAAAGTAATATAAAGCGCGCCAACTAAAGTCAGGCGAGTCATTACTTTATCGATATACTTCGCCGTTTGCTCTCCCGGACGAATTCCTGGTACAAATGCACCGGACTTCTTCAGGTTATCAGCTGTTTCTCTCGGGTTGAAAACCAACGCGGTATAGAAGAAACAGAAGAAGATGATTGCAGACGCATAGAGTAACACATAAAGCGGTTGCCCAGGCTGCAAATACAGCGAAATTGTTGTCAGCCAGTTCCAACCGGTACCGCCCCCGAACCATGACGCGATGGTCGCCGGGAACAGAATAATACTAGAAGCGAAAATTGCCGGGATAACCCCCGCCATGTTCACTTTTAGCGGTAAATGTGTGCTCTGTGCAGCATAGACACGACGACCTTGCTGACGTTTCGCATAGTTCACCACAATGCGGCGTTGACCACGTTCAACGAAAACAACAAAGAAGGTCACTGCAAATACTAATACTGCAACCAACAGCAACAGGAGGAAGTGCAGGTCGCCTTGACGCGCTTGCTCGATCGTATGGCCAATGGCTGGCGGGAGACCCGCAACGATACCAGCGAAGATAATGATTGAGATACCGTTACCGATACCACGCTCAGTAATTTGTTCGCCGAGCCACATCAGGAACATAGTCCCTGTAACCAGACTTACAACAGCGGTGAAGTAGAACGCAAAGCCTGGGTTAATAACCAAGCCCTGCATTCCAGGCATATTCGGCAGACCGGTAGCAATACCGATCGACTGGAATATCGCCAACACCAACGTACCATAACGGGTGTACTGGCTAATCTTACGACGACCAGACTCCCCTTCTTTCTTAAGCTCCGCCAGGGCTGGATGAACGACCGTCAGCAGCTGGATAATAATGGATGCCGAAATATACGGCATAATACCCAAAGCAAAGATTGAAGCACGGCTAAGAGCACCACCAGAGAACATGTTAAACATTTCAATGATGGTGCCACGCTGTTGATCAAGCAGTTTGGCAAGTACAGCGGCATCAATACCAGGGATCGGAATAAAAGAGCCAATTCGGAACACAATCAGCGCACCGATTACAAACAGCAGTCTGCGTTTCAGTTCGCCAAGGCCACCTTTGGCACTTTGAAAATCTAATCCCGGTTGTTTAGCCATCTGCTACTTATTCCTCAGTTTTACCGCCAGCAGCTTCGATAGCAGCACGAGCGCCTTTAGTAACACGCAGACCGCGTACAGTTACCGGACGAGTCACCTCGCCAGACAGGATCACTTTCGCGAACTCGATCTGGATACCGATAATGTTGGCCGCTTTCAGCGTGTTCAGGTCAACGACGTCGCCTTCTACTTTAGCCAGGTCAGACAGACGAACTTCTGCGGTGACCATTGCTTTACGAGAAGTAAAACCGAATTTCGGCAGACGACGGTATAACGGCATCTGACCACCTTCGAAACCGCGACGTACGCCACCGCCAGAACGAGAGTTCTGACCTTTGTGACCACGACCACCGGTTTTACCCAGGCCAGAACCGATACCACGACCCAGACGCTTGGAAGCGTGCTTAGACCCTTCGGCCGGAGACAGAGTATTTAAACGCATCTCTTACTCCTCAACTTTAACCATGTAGGAAATCGCGTTAACCATACCGCGTACAGCAGGAGTATCCTCGCGCTCTACGGTGTGGCCAATACGACGCAGACCCAGGCCAAGCAGCGTTGCCTTGTGTTTCGGCAGACGACCGATTGCACTGCGGGTTTGAGTAATTTTAATAGTCTTTGCCATGGTCATTACCCCAGAATTTCTTCAACGGATTTACCACGCTTGGCAGCGACCATTTCTGGAGAATTCATATTTTCCAGGCCATCGATAGTTGCACGAACCACGTTAATCGGGTTGGTGGAACCGTACGCTTTAGCCAGTACGTTATGAACTCCAGCAACTTCCAGAACGGCGCGCATTGCACCACCGGCGATGATACCGGTACCTTCGGAAGCTGGCTGCATGAATACACGAGAACCCGTGTGAACACCTTTAACCGGGTGCTGCAGGGTGCCGTGGTTCAGCGCGACGTTAATCATATTGCGACGGGCTTTTTCCATCGCTTTCTGGATGGCTGCCGGAACTTCGCGTGCTTTACCGTAACCAAAACCAACGCGACCGTTACCATCGCCTACTACAGTCAGAGCTGTGAAGGAGAAAATACGACCACCTTTTACGGTTTTAGATACGCGGTTAACCGCGATCAGCTTTTCCTGCAGTTCGCCAGCTTGTTTTTCGATGTGAGCCATCTTACACCTCTACCTTAGAACTGAAGGCCAGCTTCACGGGCAGCATCTGCCAGTGCCTGGACACGACCATGATATTGGAAACCGGAACGGTCAAAGGAAACTTCTTTGATACCTTTTTCCAGAGCGCGTTCAGCAACTGCTTTACCAACAGCAGCGGCAGCGTCTTTGTTCCCAGTGTACTTCAGTTGTTCAGTGATAGCTTTTTCAACAGTAGAAGCTGCTACCAGAACTTCAGAACCATTCGGTGCAATTACCTGTGCGTAAATATGACGCGGGGTACGATGTACCACCAGGCGAGTTGCACCCAGCTCTTTGAGCTTGCGGCGTGCGCGGGTCGCACGACGGATACGAGCAGATTTCTTATCCATAGTGTTACCTTACTTCTTCTTAGCCTCTTTGGTACGCACGACTTCGTCGGCGTAACGAACACCCTTGCCTTTATAAGGCTCAGGACGACGGTAGGCGCGCAGATCAGCTGCAACCTGACCGATCATCTGCTTATCAGCGCCTTTCAGCACGATTTCAGTCTGAGTCGGACATTCAGCAGTGATGCCTGCCGGCAGTTGATGGTCAACAGGATGTGAGAAACCCAGAGCCAGGTTTACTACATTGCCTTTAACCGCTGCACGATAACCTACACCAACCAGCTGCAGCTTCTTAGTGAAGCCTTCGGTAACACCGATAACCATTGAGTTCAGCAGTGCACGAGCAGTACCCGCCTGAGCCCATCCATCCACGTAACCATCACGCGGACCGAAAGTCAGAGCGTTGTCTGCTTGTTTCACTTCAACAGCATCGTTGAGAGTACGAGTCAGCTCGCCGTTTTTACCTTTGATCGTAATAACCTGACCGTTGAGTTTTACCTCTACGCCGGCAGGAATAACGACCGGTGCCTTAGCAACACGAGACATTTTTTCCTCCGATTACGCTACGTAGCAGATAATTTCGCCACCAAGACCAGCCTGGCGCGCTGCACGATCGGTCATAACACCTTTAGAGGTAGATACGACAGCGATACCTAAACCAGCCATTACTTTCGGCAGCTCATCTTTTTTCTTATAGATGCGCAGACCTGGACGGCTGACACGCTGAATGCTTTCTACCACAGCCTTGCCCTGGAAATACTTAAGAGTCAGTTCCAGTTCCGGCTTGGTGTCGCCTTCAATTTTAAAATCTTCAATAAAACCTTCTTCCTTCAGCACGTTGGCAATTGCCACTTTCAGCTTGGAGGAAGGCATGGTGACCGCAGCTTTATTCGCGGATTGACCGTTACGGATACGGGTCAGCATATCCGCGATCGGATCTTGCATGCTCATCTGTCTTTACTCCCGTGATTCAATTGGTGACAATTACCAGCTAGCCTTCTTAAGACCCGGAATTTCACCGCGCATGGCGGCTTCACGGACCTTAATACGGCTCAACCCGAACTTCCGCAGGAAAGCGTGCGGACGACCAGTTTGGCGGCAGCGGTTACGCTGACGAGACGGGCTGGAATCACGCGGCAGAGACTGCAGCTTGAGAACGGCATTCCAACGATCTTCGTCAGAAGCGTTCACATCAGAAATGATCGCTTTCAGTTCAGCGCGTACAGCGAAGTATTTTTCAGCTAAAGCTACGCGTTTTACTTCGCGTGCTTTCATTGATTGCTTAGCCATGAAGTAACCCTACCTTACTTGCGGAACGGGAAGTCAAAGGCAGCCAGCAGAGCACGGCCTTCATCATCGGATTTCGCAGTAGTGGTAATGGTAATATCCAAACCACGAACGCGATCGACTTTATCGTAATCGATTTCCGGGAAGATGATCTGCTCACGGACACCCATGCTGTAGTTACCACGACCGTCGAAAGACTTAGCGGACAAGCCACGGAAGTCACGGATACGCGGTACAGCAATAGTGATCAGACGCTCAAAGAACTCCCACATGCGTTCGCCACGCAGAGTCACTTTACAGCCGATCGGATAGCCCTGACGGATTTTGAAGCCTGCAACAGATTTGCGTGCTTTGGTGATCAACGGTTTTTGACCGGAGATTGCTGCCAGGTCAGCTGCTGCGTTATCCAGCAGTTTCTTGTCAGCGATCGCTTCACCAACACCCATGTTCAGGGTGATCTTCTCGACCCGAGGGACTTGCATGACAGAATTGTAGTTAAACTCGGTCATGAGTTTCTTAACTACTTCGTCTTTGTAGTAATCATGCAGTTTCGCCATCGTACTACTCCAAATTACTTGATAGTTTCGCTATTAGATTTGAAGAAACGGACTTTTTTGCCGTCTTCGAATCTAAAACCTACACGGTCAGCCTTGCCGGTTGCCGCGTTGAAGATTGCAACGTTAGAAACCTGAATAGCAGCTTCTTTTTCAACGATGCCACCTGGTTGGTTCAGGGCCGGAACCGGCTTCTGATGTTTCTTAACCAGATTGATACCTTCAACAATGAGCTTGCCGGAAGACAAGACATTCTTAACTTTACCGCGCTTACCTTTATCTTTACCGGTTAACACGATAACTTCGTCATCACGACGGATTTTAGCTGCCATGATTCGCTCCTTAGAGTACTTCTGGTGCCAGAGAGATAATTTTCATGAACTTTTCATTACGCAGTTCACGAGTTACCGGCCCAAAAATACGCGTGCCGATTGGCTGCTCGCTGTTATTGTTTAAAATAACGCATGCATTGCCATCGAAGCGAATGACAGAACCGTCCGGGCGACGAACGCCCTTCCTGGTGCGCACCACTACCGCCTTCAGGACATCGCCTTTTTTCACCTTACCGCGAGGAATTGCTTCCTTGATGGTAATTTTGATGATGTCGCCGACGCCTGCGTAGCGACGGTGCGAGCCACCCAGAACCTTGATACACATTACGCGACGTGCGCCGGAGTTGTCGGCCACGGTCAGCATAGTCTGTTCTTGGATCATTTCAGTGCTCCGCTAATGTCAACTACTACTTCGGGACCCAATAAATCGGGTCGTTAAAAAGCCCCATAATCGAGGGCGCGGCATTATAACACCGGTTCCTTGATATGGGTAGAAAAAATAAACGGCTCATCGCTGAGCCGTTTATTTGTATTGAGAAAGGCTACTGTATTACAGAACCGCTTTCTCTACAACGCGAACCAGCGTCCAGGACTTAGTCTTGGACAGCGGACGGCATTCACGGATTTCAACCTTGTCGCCGATACCGCATTCGTTGTTCTCGTCATGTACGTGCAGTTTGGTCGTACGCTTGATGAATTTACCGTAGATCGGGTGTTTCACAAAACGTTCGATAGCAACAACAATGGATTTCTCCATTTTGTCGCTAACAACGCGACCTTGCAGAGTACGGATTTTATCGGTCATTACGCACCCGCCTTCTCAGTCAGTAAAGTCTTAACGCGTGCGACATCACGACGCACTTGCTTCAACAGGTGAGACTGTTGCAGCTGGCCACTTGCAGCCTGCATACGCAGGTTGAACTGCTCACGCAGCAGGTTCAGCAGCTCGGTGTTCAGCTCTTCAACACTTTTCTCACGCAGCTCTTTTGCTTTCATTACATCACCGTCTTAGTTACAAAGGTGGTTTTAATCGGCAGTTTCGCTGCTGCCAGCTTGAATGCTTCACGGGCCAGCTCTTCCGGTACTCCGTCCATTTCATACAGGACTTTACCCGGCTGAATTAAGGCAACCCAATACTCCACGTTACCTTTACCTTTACCCATACGCACTTCCAGCGGCTTTTCGGTGATCGGTTTGTCCGGGAATACACGGATCCAGATCTTACCTTGACGCTTAACTGCACGGGTCATAGCACGACGTGCTGCTTCGATCTGACGGGCAGTCAGACGACCACGGCCAACAGCTTTCAGACCGAAAGTGCCGAAGCTAACATCCGTACCCTGCGCCAGACCACGGTTGCGGCCTTTGTGCACTTTACGGAATTTTGTACGCTTTGGTTGTAACATCAGCGACGCTCCTTATTTACGGCCTTTACGCTGCTGCTTTTTAGGTTGAGCAGCCGGTTTTTCCGGTTGTTCAACAGCAGCCATACCACCCAGGATCTCACCTTTGAAGATCCACACTTTAACGCCGATTACACCGTAAGTGGTGTGCGCTTCAGAGGTGTTGTAGTCGATGTCAGCACGCAGGGTGTGCAACGGAACACGACCTTCACGGTACCATTCAGTACGTGCGATCTCCGCGCCGCCCAGACGGCCGCTAACTTCAACTTTGATACCTTTAGCGCCCAGACGCATGGCGTTCTGTACAGCACGCTTCATCGCACGACGGAACATCACACGACGCTCCAGCTGAGAAGTGATGCTGTCAGCAACCAGTTTTGCGTCCAGTTCAGGCTTACGAACTTCAGCGATATTGATCTGAGCAGGAACGCCAGCGATATCCGCTACGACCTTGCGCAGTTTTTCTACGTCTTCGCCTTTCTTACCGATAACGATACCCGGGCGAGCAGTGTGAATGGTCACACGGATGCTCTTAGCCGGACGCTCGATAACGATACGAGATACAGACGCTTTAGCCAGTTCCTTAGTCAGGTACTGACGTACTTTAAAGTCGCTGTCCAGGTTGTCAGCGAATTCTTTGGTGTTCGCAAACCAGGTAGAGTTCCATGGTTTTACAATACCCAGGCGAATACCATTAGGATGTACTTTCTGACCCATTGCTAGTCTCCAGAGTCTCAGCGATCGGACACAACCACAGTAATGTGGCTGGTGCGCTTCAGGATGCGATCTGCACGACCTTTCGCACGCGGCATAATGCGCTTCATGCTCGGGCCTTCGTCTACGAAAATTTTCGCAACTTTCAGATCGTCGATGTCAGCGCCATCGTTGTGTTCAGCATTAGCAATGGCAGATTCCAGTACTTTCTTAACCAATACCGCAGCTTTCTTGTTGGTATAGGTCAGGATGTCCAGGGCCTGCGACACTTTCTTACCGCGAATCAGGTCAGCAACAAGGCGAACCTTTTGAGCAGAAGAACGAGCATGGCGATGTTTAGCGATAGTTTCCATCTCTTCCTCCTACCTTATTTCTTCTTCGCTTTTTTATCAGCAGCGTGGCCGCGATAAGTACGAGTCGGTGCGAATTCACCCAGTTTGTGACCAACCATTTCGTCGGAAACAAAAACTGGAACGTGCTGACGACCATTATGGACAGCGATGGTCAAACCGATCATGTTAGGAAAGATCGTTGAACGACGGGACCAAGTGCGCAGGGGCTTCTTGTCTCCGCTTTCCACCGCTTTCTCTACCTTCTTCAGCAAGTGCAGGTCAATAAAAGGACCTTTCTTGAGAGAACGTGGCATGGCTTATCCTCTAAAATTATTTGCTACGGCGACGTACGATAAATTTATCAGTACGCTTGTTGCTGCGGGTCTTCTTACCTTTGGTCTGAACGCCCCACGGAGTTACCGGGTGCTTACCAAAGTTACGACCTTCACCACCACCGTGTGGGTGGTCGACTGGGTTCATCGCAGTACCGCGAACGGTAGGACGAACACCACGCCAGCGTGCAGCACCTGCTTTACCCAGAACGCGCAGCATATGCTCAGCATTGCCAACTTCGCCCAGAGTCGCGCGGCAATCTGCTTCGACTTTACGCATTTCACCAGAACGCAGACGCAGGGTGACATAAGCACCATCGCGCGCAACGATCTGAACGTAAGTACCAGCAGAACGCGCCAGCTGACCGCCTTTACCTGGTTTCATTTCTACGTTATGAACGGTAGAACCAACCGGGATATTGCGCATCGGCAGGGTGTTACCCGCTTTGATTGCAGCATCAACGCCAGACTGAATCTGGTCGCCCGCTTTCAGGCCTTTCGGGGCCAGGATGTAACGGCGTTCGCCGTCTTTGTACAGAACCAGCGCGATGTTCGCGGAACGGTTCGGATCGTACTCAAGACGCTCAACAACTGCCGGAATACCATCTTTGTTGCGTTTGAAGTCAACAATACGGTAAGCCTGCTTGTGGCCACCACCGATGTGACGAGTGGTGATGCGACCATTGTTGTTACGACCACCGGATTTGCTGTTTTTTTCCAGCAACGGAGCAAAAGGTTTGCCCTTGTGCAGCTCAGGGTTAACCACTTTAACTACGTGGCGACGACCCGGAGATGTCGGTTTACACTTAACAACTGCCATTGTATTACTCCTCCGACTTACTCAGCGCCGCCAACGAAGTCCAGGTTCTGGCCTTCTTTCAGGGTGACGTAAGCTTTTTTCCAGTCGCTACGACGACCGATACGCTGTCCGTGACGTTTAACTTTCCCTTTAACAACCAGGGTGTTAACGACTTCGACTTCGACTTCAAACAGTTTCTGCACAGCAGCTTTGATTTCTGCTTTAGTCGCGTCTTTGGCAACTTTGAGAACGATGGTGTTGGTTTTTTCCATCGCAGTAGACGCTTTCTCAGAAACGTGCGGTGCACGCAGCACCTTCAGCAAACGTTCTTCACGAATCATGCCAGCATCTCCTCAACTTGCTTAACAGCGTCAGCCGTCATTACGACTTTGTCGAAGGCGATCAGGCTAACCGGATCGATGCTCACTGCGTCACGTACGTCAACCTTGTGCAGGTTGCGCGCAGCCAGGAACAGATTCTCATCCAGTTCGCCGGTGATGATCAGCACATCTTCCAGAGCCATGTCTTTCAGTTTCTGAGCCAGCAGCTTAGTTTTCGGCGCTTCTACAGAGAACTTCTCGACAACGATCAGACGATCTTGACGTACCAGTTCGGACAGGATGCTTTTCAGCGCGCCGCGGTACATCTTTTTGTTAACTTTTTGACTGTGGTCCTGCGGGCGAGCAGCGAAGGTCACGCCACCGGAACGCCAGATCGGGCTCTTGATAGAACCTGAACGCGCACGGCCGGTACCTTTCTGGCGCCACGGCTTTTTACCGGAACCAGTTACTTCAGCACGGGTCTTCTGAGCACGAGTACCCTGACGAGCACCAGCTGCATAAGCTACAACAACCTGGTGTACCAGCGCTTCGTTGAAGTCACGACCGAAGGTAGTTTCGGAAACAGTCAGCGCGCTTTGCGCGTCTTTCAGTACTAATTCCATTGCTATCTCCTTACGCCTTCACAGCTGGTTTAACGATAAGGTTGCTACCGGTTGCACCCGGGACCGCACCTTTAACCAGCAGCAGGTTGCGCTCAGCGTCAACACGTACTACGTCCAGGCTCTGAACGGTTACACGTTCGTTACCCAGCTGACCTGCCATTTTCTTGCCTTTGAACACTTTGCCCGGAGTCTGGTTCTGACCGATAGAACCCGGAACGCGGTGAGACAAGGAGTTACCGTGAGTAGCGTCCTGGGTACGGAAGTTCCAGCGCTTAACGGTACCTGCGAAACCTTTACCTTTAGAGGTGCCAGTTACGTCAACTTTTTTCACTTCTGCAAACAGTTCAACGCTGATGCTCTGACCAACAGTGAACTCTTCGCCGTCTGCCAGGCGGAATTCCCACAGACCACGGCCAGCTTCAACGCCAGCTTTAGCGAAGTGACCAGCTTCCGGCTTGGTTACACGGTTAGCTTTTTTAGCACCAGTGGTAACCTGAATTGCACGGTAGCCGTCGTTAGCCAGGTCTTTAACCTGAGTAACACGGTTTGCTTCTACTTCGATAACGGTTACTGGGATAGAAACGCCGTCTTCAGTGAAGATACGGGTCATACCCACTTTTTTACCGACTAAACCAATCATTGTTTCAACCTCTCAATCGCTCAATGACCTGATTAACCCAGGCTGATCTGCACGTCTACACCGGCAGCCAGATCCAGACGCATCAGAGCATCAACGGTTTTCTCGGTTGGCTCAACGATGTCAACCAGACGCTTGTGAGTGCGAATTTCGTACTGATCGCGCGCGTCTTTGTTAACGTGCGGGGAGATCAGAACGGTAAAGCGCTCTTTGCGGGTCGGCAGCGGGATCGGACCACGTACTTGCGCACCAGTGCGCTTAGCAGTCTCGACGATTTCGGCGGTTGATTGATCGATCAGACGATGATCAAACGCTTTCAAGCGGATACGGATTCTTTGGTTCTGCATGAGACCAGAGCTCCAATTATTTATAGACGAAAATAATTACTCCTCACACCCATTACGATTGATGGGGGAGTGTAATCGTTTTTTACATAGCTTCCCAATTGGAAGCATTGTTAAGCAATAAACTGCATTGCTTCGGTTCTGATTGAACCTGCCGTCAATATTGACAAGCCCGCGCATTATACGGAATTACACAACTTAAGCAAGAGCTGTTTACTCTTCATGCTTTCAGCCCTGGAATCCGGCGCGCAATTTTTTGCCGATGCCATGTAACGGGTCCAGATAGGCCTGAAGACATCTTCTGTATAAAACAATTCGCGCTACTTTCTCTTAGGGCATTTCGGCATTGTTAGCACACCCCCTCCTCTACCGTCATGGAGATGCTAATGGCCCTGGCCTTGATGCTTTTCTATATTGTGGTGTGCGGATGCCTTAGCTGGTATGACTGGCGTACCCACCTTCTGCCCGATCGCCTGACCTGCCCTTTACTGTGGGGTGGCCTGCTGTTCAATGTATTCTGTTTGCCGGATGCATTATCCGATGCCGTACTTGGCGCGGTGGCGGGTTATGGATTCTTTGCCGGTTTCTATTGGTTGTATCGCTTCTTGCGCGGTAATGAAGGGTTAGGCTATGGAGACGTCAAACTACTCGCGGCGCTGGGTGCCTGGCACGGTTGGCAATCACTCTCGGCCATCATTTTGATTGCGTCGACGTGTGGGTTAATCATTGCCGGATTACTACTCTGGAGAAATCCGAACCGGCATAAAAAAACCCCGCTGCCATTTGGTCCATTTCTGGTGGCTGCAGGGTTCTGCGTTAGCTGGCTTACGTTCACGCCGCCTGTAATGAGATTGCTTAACTCTGTTCTTTGATCTGCGACTGGATATAATTCTGCAAACCGATTTTAGCGATCAGGTCCAGTTCGGTTTCCAGCCAGTCAATGTGGTGCTCTTCATCTGCCAGGATAGTGATCATCATGTCACGGCTAACGTAATCATGAATGCTATCGGCATAGGCAATCGCCTCGCGCAAGTCTTTAGCGCCTTCGAGTTCAAGGTTAAGGTCGGATTGCAGCATCTCTTCCACATCTTCGCCGATGTGCAATTTACCGAGGTCCTGCAAATTTGGGATACCTTCGAGGAACAAAATACGCTCAATGTACTTATCAGCGTGCTTCATTTCATCGATGGATTCGTGGTATTCGACATCGTTGAGGCGCATCAGGCCCCAGTCTTTGAACATTCTTGCGTGAAGAAAATACTGATTGATTGCGACAAGCTCATTTCCCAATAATTTATTGAGATAATTTATTATCTTGATATCACCTTTCATTTTATAGTCCCTCCGCTTCCACTACATGAAGCGTAGATCGACTAAAAGGGAAGTCAAAAAAAAGATGAAGCTTTAAGCAATCTCTTTGTATTCCGGGATCTGCATCAATTCATCCTGCATGATTTCACGCGCGGCGCGAACACACTTACCGCACTGATTCCCAACAGGAATAAATTTACGCAACTGCTGAAATGACTGTGGATGAAACTGGCGTACTGCCTGGCGGATTTTTTTATCGCTGACACCGTTACATAAACAAACGTACATGATCGCTCCCGTTCAAATTATGCGCAGTGTAAATGAGAATAGTTATGATTACAATAGCACAATTGTAAACGGTAACGAGCGAGCGTAACCAAAATTACCGGGCAATATAAAAACAAAAAGGGCGCCGAAGCGCCCTTTTCAATTCAGGGTAATTAATTAGCCCAGAACTTTAGCAACCACGCCCGCGCCAACGGTACGGCCGCCTTCACGGATTGCGAAACGCAGACCGTCGTCCATCGCGATCGGGTGGATCAGGGTAACAACCATTTTGATGTTGTCGCCCGGCATTACCATCTCAACGCCTTCCGGCAGTTCGATGGTGCCAGTCACGTCAGTGGTACGGAAGTAGAACTGCGGACGGTAGCCTTTGAAGAACGGAGTGTGACGGCCGCCTTCGTCTTTGGACAGAATGTACACTTCAGATTCGAACTTGGT
>NZ_VLPS01000015.1 GCF_007570865.1 Atlantibacter subterraneus
TGGCATCCCCCTCCCCTTTCACGGCGTCACCGCCCTTCTCCGGCGTAATCGCCTCCAGCGAATACCCCTTAGTATTTACCCCCCATGCCAGCAACACCACAACCCCTGCCGCGAGCACCGAAGTGGTCATGGTAAACACCCCGGCAAAACCCAGCGACGCGGAGAATACCCCGATAATCGACGGTGCCATGATGCTGCCCACACGGCCAAACGCGCTGGCGAAACCACAGCCGGTTGCGCGAATAGCGGTCGGGAAGCTCTCCGGCGTGTAGGCATACAGCCCGGCATAGCAGCCGTTCAGGAAGAACGACAGGACCGCAGCGGCAGCGACAATCGCCCCGGCGCTGTCGGCCTGGCTCAGACACCAGGCGCTGATGGTGCTGCCCACCAGGTACAGCGCGATGGTGCGTTTACGATCCAGCCAGTCGGAGCAGACGGCAGCGGAGAAATACCCTGGTATTTGCGCAATATAAATAATGATCGAAAACTCAAAACTGCGGGTCACGGTGAAACCGCGTTCGACAAGTAATGACGGTATCCAGGCGAAGAAGCCGTAGTAGCAGAAAGTCACCACAAACCAGATCGCCCAGATCACCGTGGTCTGACGGCGCATCGGCTGCCCAAACATAATCACCAGGCTTTTGAGCAGGCCGGGGGATGGCGCAGGCGCAATCGTGGGTTCAACTTCACGCGGCGCATCTACCGGCGGCAGCGGTTTGCCGGTAGCGGCAATCACCTGGGTTTCCAGGGTTTCGACTATTGCGCGCGCTTCATCGGTACGCCCTTTACCCAGCAGGAAGCGTGGGGATTCCGGCAGGCTGCGACGCCACCACAGCAGCATCAGGATCGGCAGCGCGGTGATCACCTGCGCATAGCGCCAGCCATCTTCAAACTCCGGCACCACAAAGCGGCCCAGCAGCGCGGCCCCCACAAAACCGAACGAAAAGAACCCGGCCAGCGAACCGATAAACCAGCCGCGTTTTTTCGGCGGGATAAACTCGCTCAGGAACGGCGCAATAATCACGCTCTCGGCCCCGGTGCCGACGCCTGCCAGCACGCGGGCGATGACAAAGACCGTAAAGTTGGGCGAAAACGCGGCAACCAGCGTCATCACGCAGTAAATGGCCAGTGCCCAGCACATCACCGTTTTACGACCAAAACGGTCGCCTACGTAGCCCGCCAGCAGTGCGCCAATCAGCACACCAATCGGCGTGGCGGAACCCACCAGGCCCAGTTCGGCCCCGCTCAGCGACCAGACGTCGCGTAGCGCAGGTAGTAAAAAAGCAATAATGGCGACGTCCATGCCATCAAAGGTGTATCCCAGTCCACCTATCAACAACAACATGTAATGCGGACGGCTCAATGGGAGCCGATCGAGACGATGTAACAGTGACATAAGCGCATTCTCATCTTAAAAATTGCTGTGTTGGCACGGATGCCGCGTAGTCGTATGTGTTTGGGAATTAGTCCACCGGCAGGAAGCCCGCGTTTTTCACCGGTTTGCCCTGCTGAAGGATCAGCGGAATGTGTTTGCCCTGGCCGGTCAGCAGGCTGAGGTCGTCCAGCGGGTTGCCGTTGACCACGATCAGGTCGGCCCACGCGCCTGGCGTCAGGCAGCCGATTTCACCCTCTTTGCGCAGCAGGCGCGCGGCGATGGAGG
Source organism: Atlantibacter subterraneus (assembly GCF_007570865.1). Classification (GTDB taxonomy): domain Bacteria; phylum Pseudomonadota; class Gammaproteobacteria; order Enterobacterales; family Enterobacteriaceae; genus Atlantibacter; species Atlantibacter subterraneus. The sequence goes on from NZ_VLPS01000015.1 coordinate 1,661, forward strand.
TGGCGCTGCGGATCACTTCCGCGGCAGGCAGCACGCGGTTACGGATCACAAACTCTTCCGACTGGTGTACGTGCATATCGCCCAGCAGATCGGAGCCGTACGCCATCGGCAAACCGGCTTCGAACATGATTTTCAGGCTGTCGAGGCCGCTTAAGCGCACGTCGTCGATTTTGGCGATCGAATCCGGTTGCAGGCCGTACTGCTCGCCTTCGTTTTTCAGCATTTCATAGGTCACCAGCGTCGGGCAGGCCATCGCGCCTTTACTGGCGGCGAGTGCGGCGGTTTCCGGGGTGATGAGATTACAGTGTTCAAGAGAATGGACGCCCGCATTCACCGCGCGGCGAATGGCCTCGTCGGTATAAAGATGGGCGCTGACGTAGGTCTGGGCATTGCTGGCTTCTTCAACGATGGCTTCCAGCTCTGAAACCGAAAAGCTCAGGAAATCGATAGGGTCGCTCGGGGAAGAGACGCCGCCGTTCGCCATCACTTTGATAAACTCGGCCCCGGCTTTGATCTCTTCACGCACCGCGCGACGCACTTCATCCACGCCGTTACAGATGCGACCCAGCGCGCCAAGTTTTTTGGCATAGAAATCGGCGTTGCGCGAATCATAGCGGCCGCGATAGTCGGTATGACCGCCGGTTTGCGACAGCGCTTTACCACAAATCATGAGATGCGGGCCGCTGAGCAAGCCCTCTTCCAGCGCCTGCTTCAGACCGTAATCCGCACCGCCGACGTCGCGCACGGTGGTAAAGCCGCGGTTCAGCATGCCCTGCATGATCTTCCCGGCGCGGGCGGTAATCAACGAATCCGGCAGCATGGCGTTTTGCCCCAGATTGGCGGAGCTGGCGATCACGTGAACGTGGCAGTCGATCAGGCCCGGCATCAGGGTTTTGCCTTTTAAATCCACCACGGTGGCGGGGGGCGCGTCGATAGACCCGGCAGAAATCTGGCTGATCTTGCCGTCTTCTACCAGCAATTGATGGTTTTTCAGCGCGGTATCGGAAACGCCGTCCACAAGGGTAGCGTTGATAAAGAGTAACGGCGTGTGCTGCGTTGTCATAAGGGTCACGCTCCTGATTTGATGGCGTTGTGTTACTTCTTGATTACGAATTGGTTAAAAGATTTACAATGTTTGGTTAAAATTCGTAAATGAAAAACACGCATGCCACCATGCGCAGCGCTCATTACACCGGTTAAAAATCAACCTTATCTGGCATGGCTGTTTTGCGCCACATCATCCAGTAACCAGCGCTTAAACAGCCGCGTAGCGCGGTTCTCATGGCGATGTTGCGAGGTAATCAGGAAAAATCCGCCGCCTTTACTGACCGAAAAATTCGAGGCTTTTACCAGCCGTCCGCTGGCGATCACGCTATCAATGATGTGACGCCACGCAAGCGCCACGCCGTTTCCGAGGCAGGCCATTTCAATCAGCGGCGGATAGTGGTTGACCCTCAGCGTCTGGCGCAACGGCGGGCTGGCGGTGCCGTTAATTTCAAACCATTCCGGCCAGCCGATCCACTGATGCTGCGCGTCCTCCAGCACCAGCAGGGTTTCCTGCTTTAGCGTTTCCGGCGTAAACAGCGGCCTCCCCGCCAGGTAGCGCGGCGAGCAGACCGGGAACATCTCTTCATCGAACAGTTTCACGGTATCGAAGTTAATAAGATTTTCCTGTCGCAGGTAATAAACCCCCAGATCAAATTCGAATGACGTCAGGCGGGTAACGCCGTCGCGCATAATTAAATTGATCTTGATTTCCGGATGCTGGCGGCGAAATTCGCTCAGGCGCAGCGGCAGCCAGAACTGGGCGATGCCCGACGAGCAGGCAAGGGTAATTTCGTTTTCACCGGCGTTTTTCATGACCTGGGCGGTGGCGTCGGCGCACTCTTCAAGAAAATGGCGGATCTGATGCAGGTAGCGTTCGCCTGCCGTGGTCAACTCCAGGCCGTGGCGACGGCGGATAAGCAACGTACGACCCAACGCAGCTTCCAGTTGGGCAATCTGGCGGCTGACGGCGCTTTGCGTCAGGCTCAGCTCTTCCCCTGCGCGGGTAAAACTGCCGAGGCGAACGGTGGCTTCAAAGGCAATCAGGGTATTCAACGGGGGCAACGGCGCGATCGACATGGGTTTCTGGCCTGGCTGAATAATCGTTAGTTAACAAGACTCTAACAATTACCTTTTTAATGCAAACGAGAAACATGACTAACCCGGACAGTCCGATGCACGAGCCGCAACAGAAGGCTCATCTCTACCCGGTTTTAGGGCTGATACTTCGCGCCAAAAAATTCTAAAAGCCGGATTTACGTTGGCTATTTCATATGAAAGATAGGCAAAATGAAATGACCTATGCATAATGACCCGAGTCTGTTCAGGACCGCGTCATAGAATATGAGAGGCTAAATGTTCGATAACGATAACGAAAAGCTGGTAGATACGGTGATGGGGGAAGCGGTTATGGCCCTTCTTGAATCTGAAAAAGCCGTCTCTTTTGATGAACTCATCGCAAAATTACAGGAAAGTTTGAGCAACGAAACCGATCCTCAAAGGCAAGCTGCTTACCGGGCCGCAATTGGCGGTATCCATAAATTTCGTAGCCAGCCTGTGGTAGCGAGACATTCACGCCACGGCACTGAATATGACTTACTTTTAAAAAATATGATGTCCCAGCCTGGAGCGACTAAGCATTAATTTATATCTATTCTGAGTTGTTTAGAGAATAATCAAACAACTTTCTTTTCCCTTCTATTCAGACTTGCTTCAGCATATCTCCACGCATTGCTCATTGTGAATTTGATCTGGCTTCACGGCCTGGAAGACATTCATTATCCATGCATCAGGAGCATCATTGAACCAGGATGAGCAGGTACGACCCGAAGAAATTCATCAAGCGATAGGCGAAGCATCAAACTACTTGATGGAACACTGCTTTGCTTTAACGGCAGGAAACCTGAGCAAGGTACTACTTGCGCAGGATATCCTGTCAACCGATCTGCGGCAGAAAACCGTGTTATCTTTAGCTCGCCAGTTCCTTAAGCAAAAAATGCATGGGGAAAATTAAGTAAAAATGCCTTTGCAGGATTTGCAAAGGCAGGCTTTTACAGCAAAAAACAGGATACTTACATGTCGTCTGGCGTTCGCTGGACAATCATTTCCAGCGCGTTGCGGTAAATATCCAGCCTGATGACATCCTTTTCACATTCAATCATTTGTATCAAAGTCAGGATAAGATCTTTATTGCTGACCCTTCCTCTTTTCACACTAAGCCCCTGACTGATATCGGCGATAAGTTGAGCTTCCGCTTCACAGGCATGAGTGTTTTTACCAAAGTAGACATTTATCTGCTTTTCAGTCACTGAGCTGCGCATTTCTGTTCCTGTTTTAGTGATAATGGGTCTCAAACCGAGAATACGAGACCAAACCCAGATAAACGTAGACAGCAAAATGTGACGTAGCAACAACTTTTATGAAAAATATTTGTAATCATTTTTCTGTTAACAAACTGAAAATATTAAATATTCTTATCAATTCAGCGCATAGCTGGAATACCCGAGCCAGTACCGCACTCTGCTTTCCCGGTAAAAAAGGGCTGCCAGAAAAACTGGCAGCCCTGTTAAAAGGCGCTTGCGGCTACGTTTCAACACATCAGCCTGAAAAGGCGGGGCTTCCCCCGCCTCCAGGTTGCTACTTACCGGATTCGTAAGCCAGTAACGCAGCGACCTCCCTGCTTCCGTCTTTTATCCTCAGTTCGCAGAGCGAACTTCGGGTCAGATACGTGAATATTAATAGTGTTAAACATACCATAAATACACACCAGATCAGGGCGTTTCGCGGCAGTTTCATCGGCTTCCCTCCTTGCCTCATGGCGGGTAAGAGGCTATCCTGACGTTGTTGATGTGTAGGGTAGCCTCGTTGGTTAATTGAAAAATGACCTTCGGGGCTTTCTTCTTTCTGCATCACAACACCCTTTCACTACCCTGCATTAATGAGGCAAAAAGCCTCAAGCGCCGCCGTCATCATACGCCCGCGGTTACCCGACTCCCGTTGCATTCATGTCCAAAAATAGAACGTATCTCAAGCAGTTAACAAATTCGCGGCAAAGGTTCCGAAAACGGCAGCTCAAGCGTCCGCTTCACGCCATACAGGCCGGTTAACCGTACCCCCTTACGCGCCACCACTTCACCCGTCAGGGTGGCATCGCGTCCCAGCGGATGGCTGCGCAGCGCCTCAATAATCGCCGGCGCGGCGGCCCGCTCAGCGGCAATCACCAGCCTGCCCTCGTTGGCGAAATTCACCGCCTCCAGCCCCAGCAGCTCGCACAGCCCACGCACCGCCGGTTTCACCGGCAGCGCGCGCTCGTCAAGCTCGATGCCGCAGCCGCTGCTGGTGGCAAACTCGTGCGCCACCGCGTTCACGCCGCCGCGCGTGGCGTCACGCATCGCCCTTATCCCCGGCAGGTGACAAACGGCCTGAATCAGCGGCGTCAGCACCGCGCAGTCGCTCTCCGGCACGCCCTCTATGCCCAGCTGCTCCCGCAGGTTGAGGATGGTGGCCCCGTGGTCGCCCAGGGTGCCGCTGACAATCAGCACATCCCCGGCACG
>NZ_VLPS01000016.1 GCF_007570865.1 Atlantibacter subterraneus
TTGTTCAGGAACACGATGATGTACGGAACGCCTACCTGACGACCCAGCAGGATGTGCTCACGGGTCTGCGGCATCGGGCCGTCAGTCGCAGCAACAACCAGGATCGCGCCGTCCATCTGCGCAGCACCGGTGATCATGTTTTTCACGTAGTCGGCGTGGCCCGGGCAGTCAACGTGCGCGTAGTGGCGAGTCGGGGTGTCGTATTCAACGTGAGAAGTGTTGATGGTGATACCACGAGCTTTTTCTTCCGGCGCGTTATCGATCTGATCGAATGCACGAGCAGAACCACCGTAGGTTTTAGCCAGAACGGTAGTGATGGCAGCGGTCAGCGTTGTTTTACCATGGTCAACGTGGCCGATAGTACCGACGTTAACGTGCGGTTTTGTACGTTCAAACTTTTCTTTAGACATCGATTGTCCCTCTAAGACACGGATAAATCGGTGATATCACCACATCAACCAGGCACAAGCCTGAATTTGTTGAATATAAACAGAAAAGAAGCAGGGAGGAAAAAAGAAGTGGTGCTGATAGGCAGATTCGAACTGCCGACCTCACCCTTACCAAGGGTGCGCTCTACCAACTGAGCTATATCAGCACATCTGGAGCGGGCAGCGGGAATCGAACCCGCATCATCAGCTTGGAAGGCTGAGGTAATAGCCATTATACGATGCCCGCATCCTGGAACTCGGCTACCTGATTCTTCTGTTTGAATATGAAGAGAAGCCCTTCACTATTCGAGCCGATTCGCTGAGCTTATCGTCTCGGGTTACGCAGCGCGCAACCTAAAATGGTGGTGGGGGAAGGATTCGAACCTTCGAAGTCGATGACGGCAGATTTACAGTCTGCTCCCTTTGGCCGCTCGGGAACCCCACCGGGTACTTGATGGTGCCGGCTACCGGAATCGAACTGGTGACCTACTGATTACAAGTCAGTTGCTCTACCTACTGAGCTAAGCCGGCATCAAGTAGCGCGCATTCTAGGAACTGCCGGGCCTGCATGCAACAAAAAAATTGCATAAAACGCTCTACCGCTCACATTTTGAACTAAGCCCGTCACTTCTGGCACTATTTTGACCAGCGCAGCGTAAGAAATAATCAGGACTCGCCCATCACCGTGCATAGAAAGCCGGTATCGCTGCCTGAGGGAGATGCCGGACTACATCTGTTCTGGCAACGGCTATTGCCACTCTGCCGTTATTTGCTACAAACGCCTGTTTGCGATGAATCCGTATTATCGCGCCGTAGCGAGTTGAGGCTGTTAAACGTGATGCTTTTACTGGAAAGCATCACTCCTTTTGATTTTTTCTTCTTATTCTTTGCATTCTGGTGTTACCCTCCTGCCCATCGTTGAAACTGATATCTATGGCGTGTCACTGGCCGTTTATAAAATGAAACGAACCAGCCAGAGCGTTCATCCTTGTCCGCAATGACAGGCAAACACATGCTGAAAAGTAATACAGAGCAAACAATAATGACTCCTTATCTTCAGTTTAACCGGAGCCAGTGGGCTGCGCTTCGTGACTCAGTCCCAATGACCTTAACTGAAGGCGAAATCGCGCGCTTAAAGGGTATTAACGAAGATCTCTCGCTGGATGAAGTCGCTGAGATTTATTTGCCCCTGTCGCGCTTATTAAACTTCTATATCAGCTCGAATCTTCGCCGCCAGGCGGTATTGGAACAATTTTTAGGCACTAACGGGCAGCGCATCCCTTATATCATCAGCATCGCAGGCAGCGTTGCCGTAGGCAAAAGCACCACGGCGCGTGTGCTTCAGGCGCTATTGTCGCGCTGGCCGGAACACCGCCGCGTTGAATTAATTACCACCGATGGCTTTCTGCACCCTAACCAGGTTCTTAAAGATCGGAACCTGATGAAGAAGAAAGGATTCCCGCAATCCTATGATATGCATCGGCTAGTAAAATTCGTTTCCGATCTAAAATCCGGCGTACCGAATGTGACGGCCCCGGTGTATTCCCATCTCATTTATGATGTTATCCCCGATGGGGATAAAGTTGTGGCCCAACCGGATATATTAATCCTTGAAGGATTGAATGTATTACAAAGCGGCATGGATTATCCGCACGATCCGCATCATGTATTTGTCTCTGATTTCGTCGACTTTTCTATTTATGTCGATGCACCAGAAGATCTATTACAGACCTGGTATATCAACCGATTCTTGAAATTCCGCGAAGGGGCATTTACCGATCCGGATTCTTATTTCCATAATTACGCCAAACTTTCGGAAGAAGAGGCTGTTAACGTCGCCACACAGTTATGGAAAGAGATCAACTGGCTGAATCTTAAAGAAAATATTCTACCAACGCGTGAGCGAGCCAGTCTGATAATGACCAAGAGCGCCGACCACGCGGTTGAGTGCGTCAGATTACGGAAATAAAAAAAGGGAGCTAAGCTCCCTTTTTCTTATCCTGCGCTGCGTAATGATATTTCGCCGCCAATCCAGGGTTTAATCGCGCCATCCTGCTCCAGTAATAACGCGCCCTGCTCGTCAATACCCCGGGAAATACCAAAAATCTCTTTCTCGCCAATAATCAGTTTTACCGGGCGATGAATAAAGTTATCCAGCTTTTCCCAACGGCCCAGGAATGAGGCCAGTCCATCCTGCTCAAAGATTTTCAATGCGTTGCGTAATTCGTTAATCAGCCGGACGGCGAGCTTATTACGATCGATATGAATGCCCGCTTCCTGTAGGTTAATCCAGCCCTGGTTGACGACCTCTTCTTCTACCCGGCGCATCGCCAGGTTAATGCCTGCGCCGATAACAATCTGCGCAGCGTCACCGGTTTTGCCGGTTAACTCAACCAGAATTCCGGCAAGTTTGCGATCGTGGAGATAAAGGTCGTTCGGCCATTTAACACGAACCTGATCGGCGCCCAACTCATGCAAAACCTCAGCCATCACGATACCAATAACCAGACTTAAGCCAATCGCAGCGGCGGGGCCCTGCTCAAGACGCCAGTACATCGATAAATAGAGATTAGCGCCAAACGGCGAGAACCATTTACGACCGCGACGGCCACGACCCGCTTGCTGATATTCCGCAATACATGCATCGCCGGAAGAGAGGCTTGCCAGATGGTCGAGCAGATACTGGTTGGTGGAGTCGATAACCGGTAATACGCTGACCGAGCCGGTATCAATTTGGCTAAGAATTAAAGACTCATCCAACAGCTGGATAGGTTCGGGAAGGCTATACCCTTTTCCCGGGACGGTAAACACATCCACGCCCCAGTCGCGCAGCGTCTGGATATGTTTATTAATCGCCGCACGGCTCATCCCTAATTTTTCGCCCAGCTGCTCGCCCGAGTGGAATTCGCCATCAGCGAGCAGAGAGATGAGCGTTAAGGGTATTTTATTATCCTTCATGAAATTTTCTCCACGGCATTCACTTCACCGGTTCGGCCAATAAAACGCACTTCCGGCTCAAGCCAGATGTTAAATCGCTCACCTACGCGCTGCCGCACATCATGCGCAAGGCGCACAACATCACTACTTATTGCGTTATCTACATTAACCAGAACCAGAGCCTGTTGGCGATGCACGGCTGCGCCGCCCACCTGGTAGCCCTTTAACTGACACTGATCGATTAACCAGCCCGCAGCGAGCTTCACGCTGCCGTCAGCCTGTGGGTAATGAGGGATGCGGGGAAAGTGCTCAATGAGTTGCGCAGCCAGTTCCGCACTGATGACGGGGTTCTTAAAGAAGCTGCCCGCATTGCCCTGGACGCGAGGGTCGGGCAGTTTTGTTTGCCGCATATGGCAAACGCTATCAAAGACGTCTTGTGGAGTGGCAGTAGCAGGATCCAACTGGGCCAGATCACCGTAGGTCAATACAGGTACCCAACGCTTGTTCAGGCGTAGCCCTACTGCGGTAATAGCGTAGCGGTTCTGGTATTCGTGCTTGAAGATGCTGTCACGGTAGCCAAAGCGGCAGTCTGCCGCCTCGACGCGTAAAATATTGCCCGTTTCGAGTTCGATGCAATCGACGTATTCACAAACGTGCTTAAGCTCAACGCCATAAGCGCCAATGTTTTGGATCGGTGACGATCCCGCGCATCCGGGGATCAGGGCCAGGTTTTCCAGTCCAGGCATACCCTTGTCGAGCGTGTATTCAACCAGCTTGTGCCAGTTTTCCCCTGCCCCCGCGTGAATATGCCATGCGCGCTCTGTCTCTGTGACGGTAATGCCCGCAATGCGATTAACAATCACCGTGCCGTCGAAGTCTTCAAGAAAAAGAACATTGCTGCCCTCTCCGAGAATCATTACCGGTTCGCCCCGTCGTGCGGACTCAAGCCAGGCTTGCTGTAACGACTCGGGTGTCGTCGCCTCAATCAGCTTTTTAGCGCTGCATTCCAGATTAAAACTATTAAAAGGTTTGAGGGAAGTACGCATGATTTTTTCCTGATACAACGATCCCGCTAGTTTACCCGATCGCGCAGCGTAAGGCTTGTATCGTGGTTTGATTGGTGAAGAGCGGAAGCAGGTTTCAGAGCGTTGGTAGGGGCGTTCAGGCAAGTTTGCTGGATCGCAGACAGCAAAAAGCCCATCCGTCAGGATGGGCTTCTGCTTTGTTTGATGCCTGGCAGTTCCCTACTCTCGCATGGGGAGACCCCACACTACCATCGGCGCTACGGCGTTTCACTTCTGAGTTCGGCATGGGGTCAGGTGGGA
>NZ_VLPS01000017.1 GCF_007570865.1 Atlantibacter subterraneus
GATTGTCTGATAGAAAACGAGCAGTAAAAATCTCTGCAGGCTTGTAGCTCAGGTGGTTAGAGCGCACCCCTGATAAGGGTGAGGTCGGTGGTTCAAGTCCACTCAGGCCTACCAAATTTTCCCTGATACTGCGTTGTGAAACAGCTCGCATAGTTCACTATGCTTCGCCGTTCCACGCCTTGTCTCAGGAAAAATTGCGGTTGACGGGATTTCACTACGATGGGGCTATAGCTCAGCTGGGAGAGCGCCTGCTTTGCACGCAGGAGGTCTGCGGTTCGATCCCGCATAGCTCCACCATCTTTACTGCAAGATACCAGAAAACTTCAGAGTGGTCCTGAAAAGGTCCACTGCGAAGTTTTGCTCTTTAACAATCCGGAACAAGCTGAAAATTGAAACGGCATGCCGTCGCATTTCTCCGTAATAAGAAATGATGATGCCATGCCAGAGTCTCTCAAACACTTGCAGCACGAAGCAGAAACTGCTCCGGGTTGTGAGGTTAAGCGACCAAGCGTACACGGTGGATGCCCTGGCAGTCAGAGGCGATGAAGGACGTGCTAATCTGCGAAAAGCGTCGGTAAGGTGATATGAACCGTTATAACCGACGATGTCCGAATGGGGAAACCCAGTGCAACTCGTTGCACTATCGTTAACTGAATACATAGGTTAACGAGGCGAACCGGGGGAACTGAAACATCTAAGTACCCCGAGGAAAAGAAATCAACCGAGATTCCCCCAGTAGCGGCGAGCGAACGGGGAGCAGCCCAGAGTCTGAATCAGCATGTGTGTTAGTGGAACGGTCTGGAAAGTCCGGCGGTACAGGGTGATAGTCCCGTACACGAAAGCGCATATGCTGTGAACTCGATGAGTAGGGCGGGACACGTGACATCCTGTCTGAATACGGGGGGACCATCCTCCAAGGCTAAATACTCCTGACTGACCGATAGTGAACCAGTACCGTGAGGGAAAGGCGAAAAGAACCCCGGCGAGGGGAGTGAAAAAGAACCTGAAACCGTGTACGTACAAGCAGTGGGAGCACCTTTTGGGTGTGACTGCGTACCTTTTGTATAATGGGTCAGCGACTTATATTCTGTAGCAAGGTTAACCGTATAGGGGAGCCGCAGGGAAACCGAGTCTTAACTGGGCGTTAAGTTGCAGGGTATAGACCCGAAACCCGGTGATCTAGCCATGGGCAGGTTGAAGGTTGGGTAACACTAACTGGAGGACCGAACCGACTAATGTTGAAAAATTAGCGGATGACCTGTGGCTGGGGGTGAAAGGCCAATCAAACCGGGAGATAGCTGGTTCTCCCCGAAAGCTATTTAGGTAGCGCCTCGTGAATTCATCTGTGGGGGTAGAGCACTGTTTCGGCTAGGGGGCCATCCCGGCTTACCAACCCGATGCAAACTACGAATACCACAGAATGTTATCACGGGAGACACACGGCGGGTGCTAACGTCCGTCGTGAAGAGGGAAACAACCCAGACCGCCAGCTAAGGTCCCAAAGTCATGGTTAAGTGGGAAACGATGTGGGAAGGCCCAGACAGCCAGGATGTTGGCTTAGAAGCAGCCATCATTTAAAGAAAGCGTAATAGCTCACTGGTCGAGTCGGCCTGCGCGGAAGATGTAACGGGGCTAAACCATGCACCGAAGCTGCGGCAGCGACACTATGTGTTGTTGGGTAGGGGAGCGTTCTGTAAGCCGTTGAAGGTGGACTGTGAGGTCTGCTGGAGGTATCAGAAGTGCGAATGCTGACATAAGTAACGATAAAGCGGGTGAAAAGCCCGCTCGCCGGAAGACCAAGGGTTCCTGTCCAACGTTAATCGGGGCAGGGTGAGTCGACCCCTAAGGCGAGGCCGAAAGGCGTAGTCGATGGGAAACAGGTTAATATTCCTGTACTTGGTGTTACTGCGAAGGGGGGACGGAGAAGGCTATGTCGGCCGGGCGACGGTTGTCCCGGTTTAAGCGTGTAGGTGGGTGTTCCAGGTAAATCCGGAACGCTGTTAACACTGAGGCGTGATGACGAGGCACTACGGTGCTGAAGTGACAAATGCCCTGCTTCCAGGAAAAGCCTCTAAGCATCAGGTAACACGAAATCGTACCCCAAACCGACACAGGTGGTCAGGTAGAGAATACCAAGGCGCTTGAGAGAACTCGGGTGAAGGAACTAGGCAAAATGGTGCCGTAACTTCGGGAGAAGGCACGCTGGCAT
>NZ_VLPS01000018.1 GCF_007570865.1 Atlantibacter subterraneus
GGAGCTGAAGCCAGTCGAAGATACCAGCTGGCTGCAACTGTTTATTAAAAACACAGCACTGTGCAAACACGAAAGTGGACGTATACGGTGTGACGCCTGCCCGGTGCCGGAAGGTTAATTGATGGGGTTATCCGTAAGGAGAAGCTCTTGATCGAAGCCCCGGTAAACGGCGGCCGTAACTATAACGGTCCTAAGGTAGCGAAATTCCTTGTCGGGTAAGTTCCGACCTGCACGAATGGCGTAATGATGGCCAGGCTGTCTCCACCCGAGACTCAGTGAAATTGAAATCGCTGTGAAGATGCAGTGTACCCGCGGCAAGACGGAAAGACCCCGTGAACCTTTACTATAGCTTGACACTGAACACTGGTCCTTGATGTGCAGGATAGGTGGGAGGCTTTGAAGCGTGGACGCCAGTCTGCGTGGAGCCATCCTTGAAATACCACCCTTTAATGGCTGGTGTTCTAACGTTGACCCGTTACCCGGGTTGCGGACAGTGTCTGGTGGGTAGTTTGACTGGGGCGGTCTCCTCCTAAAGCGTAACGGAGGAGCACGAAGGTTGGCTAATCCTGGTCGGACATCAGGAGGTTAGTGCAATGGCATAAGCCAGCTTGACTGCGAGCGTGACGGCGCGAGCAGGTGCGAAAGCAGGTCATAGTGATCCGGTGGTTCTGAATGGAAGGGCCATCGCTCAACGGATAAAAGGTACTCCGGGGATAACAGGCTGATACCGCCCAAGAGTTCATATCGACGGCGGTGTTTGGCACCTCGATGTCGGCTCATCACATCCTGGGGCTGAAGTAGGTCCCAAGGGTATGGCTGTTCGCCATTTAAAGTGGTACGCGAGCTGGGTTTAGAACGTCGTGAGACAGTTCGGTCCCTATCTGCCGTGGGCGCTGGAGAACTGAGGGGGGCTGCTCCTAGTACGAGAGGACCGGAGTGGACGCATCACTGGTGTTCGGGTTGTCATGCCAATGGCACTGCCCGGTAGCTACATGCGGAAGAGATAAGTGCTGAAAGCATCTAAGCACGAAACTTGCCCCGAGATGAGTTCTCCCTGAGACT
>NZ_VLPS01000001.1 GCF_007570865.1 Atlantibacter subterraneus
GGGGCCGCCGCGAGCGGCGTTCAAATTTGCTCCCGGCAAATTTGTCCTCGGCTTATCGCGTCCGGCTTCGGGTCGGGCGCGATGCTACATCCTGTAGCTCGCACCCTCTGGCGGCATCCCTGCCGCCAGCCCCGGCCTCCCGCGAACGCCTCGGCGATTTCGATGGGGAGTGAAAACCCTCGCTGTAATCCCGAAGACTGACAGAGACAATGTTGTCGCTGAAAAACAAATCCGCTTACAGTTGGGGGTGTTGGTCCGGCATCAAAATCGCCGAGGCGTAATTGACGAGCCAGGTCAGACCCGCAGGGATGCGGGTCTGAGGTCGTGAGCTACAGGATGTAGCATCACGACCGACCTGAAGCGAGGAGATGGAGCCGAGGGCAGCGGCGTAGCCGCCGATTTTGCTGGCCGGGAGCCTGGGGTGTCGGGGACGCGGCGGCGAGCGTCCCTGACACGTTCGCCGTCACTGAAGCCGCATAGATGAACTTAGTCTGAGCGAACGGAACCCTACCACCTCTATCCTTTATTTCGCTACAGCGCTAAGCCACTTAATCCCACTCTCCGGTGACGTCAGCACCGGCACCGGTGGTTCCGGCAACTGCTGCAATACCCGCGCCATCGACGCCTGCGCCAGCATCACCACATCACTGCTGGCGAATGCCTGCTTCAGCCCCTGTGCGACAATCGCGTCATGCTTCGCCATGTCCCCCGCCAGCAGCGCGGTAAACGCCTCTGACATCAGCAGCGGCGTGATTTCCGGCGTCTTACCCGCCTCGGCGGCTTTGCGCTTCACATACGCCAGCGTCGGCTCCAGCGTCGTGCCCACCGTTGCCAGCACCGCCAGCCTTCCGCCTTTGGCGATAGCGGCGTCCACCATCGCGCAATCTATACGCGCCAGCTGTAGCGGCGTCATAAACTGGCACTGCTCCACCGCGCCGCCAATCGAGGAACAAGCGGTCATAAAAATCTCGCAACCGGCTTTTTCCGCTACCTGAATATACCCGGCGATGCGGGCACTGATATCCGGCGTTACGCCGCCGTTTTTCATCACCTGCTTAATCATCGACTCTTCAATGATATGCATCACCTCGGCATCGGACATGATGTCGCCAATCAACTGCTGCATCATCGCAAGCGTCGCGGAACTGGTGTGGAACAGGGCTACCTTTTTCATGCCGGGATCTCCTCATTGAGATAGTGGGCGACGGCCTGCGCCGCTTCGTGATCTTCTTTAGCGGACAGGCCGCCAATCGCCACCGCGCCAATGCAGCGGCTACCGTCGGTTAGCGGAATGCCGCCCGGCAGCGCCGTGAACAGCGGGTCGCCAAAGTAGCCGATATCCAGCTGTTCGGTTTGCAGGCGCTGTAAAAACGCCTGGGTGGTGCAGCCCAGACGGCTACTGGTGCGGGCTTTGCGCTGGGTCAGTTCGATGGTCAGCAGCTTTGCGCCGTCCATGCGGGCGAAGGCCAGCAGATCGCCGTTGGCGTCGCTTACCGCCACGCTGAGCGGGCGCTGCGCGTAAACGTCCTGCGCCAGATGCAGCGCATAATCCACCGCCTGCCGCGCCTGTTGTAAGGTCAGAGTTTTCATGGTTATCCCTATAAGGTCTGTTCAGAAGAATAAGGCTTTTCCGCCGCCGCGCTGCTCTGGGCGGCAGGCTTTGCGGCGCGGGCGTCTTTTTTGCGCCAGTAGTTGGCGAGCAGCGATCCGCTGACGTTGCCAAGCGGCGTCATTACCGCCGAGGCCAGCCCAACCGTCGCCAGCTTGCCCATCGCCGCCGCCAGGCCAGAGGCCATCCCGCCGTTTTGCAGGCCCACTTCAAAGGCCACGGTGCGGGCGGACTGCACATCCATGCGGAAAACAAAGCGGCTCATCAGATAGCCGATGGAGAAACCGCCGAGGTTGTGCAGCAGCATGGCGACGCAGAGTAAGAAGCCCACCTGCATCAGATTGTCGCGTCCGGCAGCGGCGGCGGTGGTGGTGAAGAAAATAATCCCGATCATCGACACCTTCGGCATATAGCTCTGGATTTTCGGTTTCTGCTGGGTCAGCCAGTTATAGAACAGGCTCCATATAATCCCACCGGCAAAGAAGTTTGCCACCACGGCAAACATCTGGGCGTCCGCCGAGGCGCTTTCAAACAGGCTGTTCCAGCCGCCGAACGCCATAAACAGCAGCCAGCAGGCGCTGAGGGCCGCCAGCCCCTGCACGATGCGCCGACCGCGCAGCGAGGCATAGCTTTTCAGGTAATCGTTGAGGATCGCCGCGCCAATCGGGATCAGCACGATTTTGATCACGTCCATAATCATCGACATCAGCTTGATGTCGATCAGCGAGCCGGCCAGCAGGTTGACCCACAGCGGCGTCATAATGGTGGCGGCGAGGGTGGAGACCGCGCAGATGGAGACCGCCAGCGCCAGATTGGCATTGGCGATATACACCATCACCGTGGACGACAGCCCGCTTGGACAGGCACCGATCAGCAGAATGCCAACCGCCACCTCTGGCGGGAAATCAAACATAATGGTCAGCGCAAAGCCGAGCAGCGGCATGATCAGGAAGTGGCAGAAGGTGCCGACGAATACCGCCCACGGCATTTTGGCGACATCGATAAAATCCTGAATAGTCAGCTTGGTGCCCATGCTGAACATGGTGGCCTGGATCACCAGGAACACGATCCATTTGTGGGTGATATTAAAGCCGCCCCAGATAATCAGCTCGCTGGCGTACACCATCGCGGCGACAAAACCGGCGATGATCCACAAAGTAAACTGATAGCTGCGTAGCGCAGGCCAGAAACCCGCGCCGATGGCAAAACCGGTTACCCCTAATACCAGGCCGCCATGCCAGACGTTGGTGGCCTGCATAAGCGCGCCGACCACGGCAATAAGCGCGCCAGCGGCGCTGGCCGCGAGGCCAGCCTTATAAACTGCTGCGTTGATGGTCATTGTGATGCCTCCCGGAGGCGTGAGTATTATTATTAGCGCAATTAACGGTGGCGAATATTCAGCAGCTTCCGCGCATATTCCGGCGTTGCCACTTCTTTATCCTGGCTGCGAATTAACGTGGCGAGTTTTTCCACCAGTAATACATTTCGGGTCACGGTTTCGCTGGCGTTAATATAATAGCTGTCTTCAAATCCGATTCTGACTTCACAGGCACCCATGCCCACGGCGGCGGCAATTAATCCAAAGTCGCGGCGGCCAAAATGGGTAATTCCCCATAAGGCGTCGCGCGGGATCATACTGCGCATGGCAATTAAGGCGTCGATAGTGGCGGGGGTACTGCCGCGATGACCTAACACAATATTAAACAGCATCGGCTGGGTGAAATTAATTTTCTGCTGGAGCGCCAGAATATTATTAATCATGCCAATCTCAAAGACTTCAAATTCGGGAATAATGCCGCGCTCAACAATATGGCGCGAGCAGTATTCCACGTCCGGCGTCGGGTTAAAGTAGACGTTATCGCCGAGGTTCACCGAGCCGACGTTCAGCGAAGCCATTTCCACGCCCCGGCAGGCCAGCGGCGCGCAGCGTTCGGCAATAGTCATCTGCGATACGCCGCCGGTCGAGGCCTGAATAATCAGGTCAGACTGCGCCATCACCGGGGCGATGGTCTGCTCAAAATAGCGGGTGTCGGGAGTCAGTTTCCCCTGCGGGTCGCGCACGTGGAGATGCACGATGGCGGCACCGGCCTCCACGCAGGCTAAAATCTCATCCGCCACTTCATTGGGTTCTACTCGGGGGCAATCCGCGGCGACGGGCGCCAGCGAAATAATCACGCGATCGGACATAATTCATTCCTCAGGGTCAGAGTGTTATTTTATTTATACGGCGCTAACCAGTGAATATCGGCACCTGGCGGTGTTAGCGGTTGATATTCACAACCCACCCAGCCGTGATAGTTCATGTTGTCGATTTGCGAAAAAATCCAGTCGTCATTTAATTCACCGCTTCCCGGTTCATTGCGACCAGGCGAAGAGGCGACCTGATAATGGCGGGTAATCGGTAGATAACGCTGTATATTATTAATAATGTTGCCGTGCAGTTTCTGGCAGTGATAAATATCGAACTGTAAACCGATATTATCGCACCCGACATCGTGAATAATTTTTTCAGCCAGCGGGAAACTATTCACAAAATAGCCCGGCATATCCTCTTTATTTAACGGTTCAATTAAAACACTGATATTTTTCTCAGCCAGTAAATTGGCCGCCTGGCGTAATCGATGTATTAATAATAGGTACTGCTGCTGTTCACTCAGGCTATTTACCCGATGGCCCGCCATAACGTGCACCTGGCGGCAGCCTAGGGCGCTGGCGTATTCGCGGGCTAACAGGATTGCGTCAATAAACGCCTCGTCACAGTCCGGTTGCGCCGCCAGCCCGCGTGCGCCTCGCGCCCAGTCGCCGGGTGGCGCGTTGATTAACACCACCGGCAGGCCGCTGTGCCGCTGTGCATCGCACAATTCTGCGAGCGGCACCTCATAGGGGAACAGGCACTCGACGCCGGTAAAACCGGCTTCACGGGCGCGGGCGAAGCGCTCGACAAACGGCAGTTCGGTGAACAGCCAGCTGATATTCGCGGCGAACTTAGGCATGGTTTTGCTCCCTTTCGGTGGACACCAGGTGCAGCTTGAGGTTTTGCGCCGCCAGCGTCTGGCGCGCGTCATCCGGCAGCGCCGTGTCGCAAATAATGTCGGTGAGCTGCGACAGAGCGCAGATATGGAACATGGCGTATTTGCCGAATTTACTGCTGTCCGACACCAGCACCCGCCGTTTCGACACCTGCAACACCATCTCTTTCACCGACGCCTTGCCTTCATCCGGCGTCGACATGCCGCGTTCCAGATCCCAGGAGGAGGAGCTGATAAACGCCACGTCGATATTGATGGTGCTGAGGAAGTTCGCCGCGCTTTTCCCCAGGCACGAACGGTTGCGTTTTTCAACCAGGCCGCCGGTGTGATACAGAGTGATGTGCGGCATATCCATCAGATAATGACTGATGGAGAAATCGTTAGTCACCACCGTCAGGTTGAAGCAGTTGCTGGCCGCCACCGCTTTGGCGACTTCAAAAATCGAGGTGCCCGCATCGAGATAAATCGTCTGGCCCGGTTCGATCAGCATCGCCGCCAGCTCGCCCATTTTGCGCTTCACGTCATGGTTGAGTTCCGCTTTTTCGCGCCACGGTAGTTCCAGCTTGAGCAAATTGTTCAGCTTGATGCCGCCGTTGATCAGCACCACTTTGCCTTCTTCTTCCAGCGCGAGGATGTCGCGGCGCACGGTCATGTGCGACACGTTCATCAATTCCGCCAGCTCGTTAAAGGAGGCGACATTTTTTTCATGTACGTAGCGATAGATAAAGTCGCGTCGTTGTTCCGGGATCATTGCCGTTACCCCATTTTTGCTCGGTAGACCTGCTCCAGTTCCGCGATGGCGGCATCGCTTAGCGGAACGTGGCCCAGCGGTTTTAAGGTCAGCCAGATACGGGCGCTGTCTTCCAGTTCTTCAATATTGAATACCGCTTCGCGCAGCGTGCCGCCGCATACCACCGGGCCGTGGTTGGCCAGCAGCGCCGCGGTGTGCTGGCCTGCGGATTCATACAGCGCCACGGCGATATCCTGATGCCCCGGGCGGAAATAGGGCAGCAGCGGCAGCTTGCCAATGCGCATCACGTAATAGGGCGTCAGCGGCGGCAGGCAGTTTTCCGGCGTCTCGCAGGGCAGGCAGGCGAGGGCGGTCAGCCACGGCGAATGCAGATGTACCACCGCGCCGCAGGCCGGACGGCGCTGATAAAACGCCATATGCATCGGGACTTCTTTGGACGGACGGTCGCCGCCAATGTGCTCGCCGCTGGCGTCCAGCCGGCTCAGACTGTCGATCTCTAACTCTCCAAGGCAGGAATTGGTCGGGGTGACCAGAAAGCCGCCATCGGGCAGTTTGACGCTGATATTCCCGGAACCGCCGCTGCTGTAGCCGCGCTGGAACAGCGAGCGGCCATAATGAACCAGTTGCTGACGCAGCGCGGTCTCTTCGGCGCTCATGGCGTAACGACTCATGCCTGGTACTCCTGTGCACGGAAAAAGAAATCTTCATCGCCAAAATTGCCGGATTTCAGCGCCAGCGAGAGCTGTTGCGCGCTGTCCTGCACCCAGGGCACGCCGGGGACGATGGGGCGGCCTACCTTCAGGCGCTTGACCTTCAGCGCATCCACCGTAGTGCCGGAGGTTTCACCGCCCGCCACGATAAAGGTATTGAAGCCGCGCTCCCGCAACCGGGTGGCCAGTTGGGCGAACGTGCGTTCGACGGCGGCGCTGGCGGCGCGTTCCCCGAAGCGCTGTTGAGTGGCCTTAAGCTGCTCCGGCGGCTGGGTGGCGTACACCAGCGGCGCGAGGGCGCTACCGCTGTGCGCTTCTACCCAGTCGGCGAGAGTGGCGATGTACTGCGGGTCATCGCTGATGCAGGAGGCAACGTCCAGCGCCAGCGCCGGGGCCTGTGCTTTATAGGCGTTGACCTGGCGGTTAGTCATCACCGAGCAACTGCCGGACAGCACCACCGCTTTTTTATCCTCGGGGAAGGTAAAACGCCCGTCAGCCGTGGCCTGTGTCGATGCGCGCGCCGCCAGTGCGCCGCCGAGGCCGGAACCGCCCGCCAGCAGCGGTAAATCGCCAAACGCCGCAGCCTGGATCGCCAGGTCGTCTTCGGTTAGCGCATCCACCACGATATGGCGGAATCCCTGGTCGGCAAGCGCCTGATAGCGTGCGCGCAGCGCAGCGAAACCGGCGCGCACCGTGACAAGATCGATCACCGCCGCCTTGCCGTCAGTTTGCGGTTTCAGCAGCTCGACCAGCCGGGCGTCCCACATCGGGTTAATCGGGTGATTTTCCATACCGGACTGGTTTAGCAGCGCGCCGTTCACAAACAGATGTCCGTGTACCAGGGTGCGGCCATTCTGCGGCAGCGCCGGGCTGTGAATGATGGCGCGGCACGGCGTCTGGGCCATCAGCGCGTCGCTGACCGGGCCGATATTGCCGTCCGGCGTGGAGTCGAAGGTGGAACAGTATTTGAAATAGATCTGCCGGGCACCGGCTGATTCTGTCAGCCACTGGGCGCAGCACAGCGTCTGGCGAATCGCCTCTTCTGCGGGCAGCGAGCGGCTTTTCAGGGAGATAACAATGACGTCGGCGTCGTCCTGCCAGCGGGCATCGGGGGAAGGGACGCCGGGCAGCAGCGTTACCTGCAATCCCTGCTGTGCCATAAATCCGGCGATGTCGGTCGCGCCGGTAAAATCATCGGCGATAACGCCGGTAAGAAGGGCCATGAGGCTGTTTCCTGTCGCTCTGCTTTCGAATGGGATCATTATTCAAAAGCGGGCTTCACATTCCCACGACAGGTCTCACAAATATTATCATCCTGAATGCGTGAGTAAGAATGATTAACTAATTGAAATTAATCTATAAATTATTGATGAGGGGATTTTTTTACTTCACACGAGCCTGTGAAAATTCGTGAACATCCCCGCAATGCACAAATTATCACACGTCCTGGCGGCCCAGCGCGCGCCACATCGCTTCGTAGCCTACGGTTTTAAACTCCTCGGTACGCGCCGGTTCGCGGGTGGCGAATTCCATGGTGGTTTCCGCCATCGCAAAGAAGATAGTGTCGCCAAAGCGGCGAAACGGCGGGCTTAAAAACAGCGGCAGAATGGATTTTTCACACATCTGATGCAGTTCAGGATTGCTGTCATTGACCTGCTGCTCGGTTTCTTCGGTGATTTTGTCGCTGATCGCCAGCTGGCGCATTGCCTGGTGGGCGACTGGATGGGCGAGGCCCCAGTCGATCAGCCGATCCCAGATGTAGCGGGTCAGCCCTTTACTGTCTGCCGGGCGGTCGGGCTGTTCGAGGATAGAACGGCCAAACTCGACTTTGAGATGCAAATACAGCGCGTTGAGTAACACGTCTTTGGTAGCGAAATAGCGGAACAGGGTGCCTTCCGCCACGCCCGCGCCGCGGGCAATCATCGCGGTAGAGGCACCAATGCCAGCGCTGGCGATGGCTTCGGTTGCCGCATCAAGCAGCGCCATTCTCTTATCTTCACTACGGGGACGAGCCACTAACATTACCCTCCAGTCATCAGGACCGCAGATTGAAACACGGAGGCCGCATGGCTGCAAGCCGCCAGAAGTACTCAAAAACCGGTTGACGCTTTACGCATCGTTTCTATAATGAGTGTTTACTCACTCATTATCAATGTCTGACGTAGGGTTTTCTGTAACCTGTGCGGGAACTCAACTTTTCAGGTAACAAAAGACGGCGTTGTACATCGAAGTGAGCAGGGGATAAATGTTTTTAACGGCGAGTAAAGGGGAACAGGCATGGAACTACCCGCTCAGGTTATTGAAACCATTACCGGCTGGATTGATGACAATTTGCATAAACCGCTGCGCATTGATGAGATCGCACGCCACGCGGGCTATTCAAAATGGCATTTGCAGCGGCTCTTTCAGCATCACACCGGCGAAAGTCTCGGGCGCTACATCCGCGAGAAAAAGCTGCGGCTGGCGGCGCAGGACTTACGCAGCACCGACGCGCGCGTGCTGGATATCTCCCTGAAATACGGCTTTGAATCCCAGCAGTCGTTTACCCGGCTGTTTACCCGCAAATTCAATATGTCGCCTGGTAGCTATCGCCGTCACGGCGGCGACAATGCCATCCATTAGCGCCACGGTTTGCAAGGCCCGACAAATTCCCGGACAATGCCCGTTTTAACTCGGGCGTAACATCCAATGAAACATCCACTCGAAACGCTGGTGACCGCAGGCGGTATTTTGCTGCTGGCTTTTCTCTCCTGTCTGTTGTTGCCCGCGCCTGCGCTGACGGTGTCGCTGGCAAAACAGCTTATGGAGACCTTCCATCTGGTAGATTTAAACCAGCTTTACACCATTATTTTTTGTATCTGGTTTCTACTGCTGGGCGCGCTGGAATATGTCGTTATTCGCTTTATCTGGCGGCGCTGGTTTTCCCTCGAACGCATCTAGCTACAGCTGTCGGGCAAGCGCTTTGATCTGGGCGATCAGCGTATCGCGCGGCGCGGCGCTGGATTTCGGCGCGGTGGATTGCCGGACGATCAGCCGCGTCGGCAGGCGATGATGGCGACGTGCGGGCTCGGCTAACAGCGCGACGGCGCGCTCGCCCAGCAGGTGGAAATCCTGAGCCACGGTGGTCAACGCCGGCTGGAAATACTGGCTGTCCGGCGTATCGTCGTAGCCGGTGACCGAAATCTCCCGGCGGTCCAGCTGCGCCAGCGCGCTTAATACCCCCAGCGCCATCTGATCGTTCGCCACTACAATCGCTGACAGCGTCGGCTGCTGCGCCAGCATCTCCACGGTGCGGATAAACCCGCTGCCCGCGCTCCAGTCGCCGAATGCGGTAATGGCCTGATGGCCGCCGTTGCGGTGCAGCGCATCGCGCCAGGCGTGCAGCCGCAGCCGCGCCGAGATAGCGCTCTCCGGCCCGGCTAAAAAACCAAACTCCCGATGTCCTAAACCCCATAGATGATCGACGATGGCCCGGCAGCCCTGCTGGTGGTCGAACAACAAACTGGCGACGTCGCTGTCCGGCGGCACGTCGAGAAACAGGCAGTGGATATCCGGGTTGTCCCGCGCCAGCTGTTCCGCCATCGCGCTCTCCAGCGGCAGATTGACGATCGCGCCGCCAATGTTCTGCGCCCGGCACTCCGCCAGCGCCGCCTGCAACGAGCCATAATCCGTCTGATTGAGCATCGCGATCGACACGTCCAGCCCGCGCGCCTGGGCGTGGGTTTTCACCGACGCGGCGATTTGCGACGGCGCATGTAGCGTTAGCGACGCGCTGATCAGGCCGATAGCGGGTAGCACTTTTCCGGCCAGCAACTGGGCGGAGCGGTTTGGCACGTAGTGCAGTTCGCGCATCGCTTTGTGCACCGCATCCTGAGTGCGTGCCGCCACTTTATTCGGGCTGTTTAATACCCGCGAAACGGTTTGCAGAGAGACGCCAGCGGCTCTGGCGACATCATCAAGGGTGGCGACGCGTCGGGTCATGGTGTTTTCCTGGGAAAATGTCGTGCGTTAACACGAAATGAGTTGGCTACGACATTTTACCCGCTTTATCCGCCATTTCTGTGAGAACTGCCGGAGAGTTGCTGCGCCATAATTGCTGAAAATGCGCGATTACGCGATAACGGTCGTTATATGTAGTACGTATGACATTTAAGGCGACGAACTCCGATGAATCAGCAACAACCCACCTTCAGTGAGATCCTGGCGCGCCAGGACTGGCAAAACCCCACCATCACTCATCTCAACCGGCTGGACGCGCACCCCGCATTCTCCAGCTGGCATAGCGTGGAAGCCGCGCGCGATGCCGAAGCCAGCGCCCGCTACCAGTCGCTGGACGGCGTCTGGCAATTTCACTACGCCGCCAGCCCGCAGGCGGTGGATGCGGCGTGGATTGACGGCGATTTGCCGGACAGCGCGCCGCTTAACGTGCCGTCAAACTGGCAGATGGCGGGTTATGACGCACCGATTTACACTAACGTGCGCTACCCCATTGATACTCAGCCGCCGCGCGTCCCGTCGCACAACCCTACCGGCTGCTATTCGCGCACCTTCACCCTCGACCCGCAGTGGCGGGATAACGGCCAGACGCGGATTATCTTTGATGGCGTCAACTCGGCGTTTCATCTGTGGTGTAACGGCGTCTGGGTGGGCTATTCCCAGGACAGCCGCCTGCCTGCGGAATTCGACCTGACGCCGTTCCTCACGGCGGGCGAAAACCGGCTGTGCGTGATGGTGATGCGCTGGAGCGCGGGCACCTGGCTGGAAGATCAGGATATGTGGCGGATGAGCGGCATTTTCCGTTCGGTGTCGCTGCTGAATAAACCCGACTGCCATCTGGCGGATTTGCAGGCCACGCCGCAGCTTGATGATACGTACCGCGACGCGGTGGTGAATGTCGCGTTGCGCTTTGCCGCACCCGCCGCGCAGCTGGCGAACTTAACCGTCGAACTCACCCTGTGGGATGGCGACCAGCAGGTGGCACAGCTGCGCGGTAAACCGGGCAGCGCGCCGGTGGACGAGCGCGGCAACTATCCCGAGCGCGGCGGTTACCGCCTGCCGGTGCGCGAGCCGAAAAAGTGGAGCGCTGAAACCCCGCACTGCTACCGGCTGGTGGCGGCGCTGTGGCAGGGCGACAGACTGCTGGAAACCGAAGCCTGCGACGTCGGCTTCCGGCGCATAGAGATCGACAACGGCCTGCTGAAACTGAACGGCAAGCCGCTGCTGATCCGCGGCGTTAACCGTCATGAACATCATCCCGAGCGCGGCCAGGTGGTCACCGAGCAGGATATGATCCAGGATATCCTGCTGATGAAGCAGAACAACTTTAACGCCGTGCGCTGCTCCCACTATCCGAACGTCGAACGCTGGTATCAACTCTGTACCCGCTACGGCCTGTACGTGGTGGATGAAGCCAATATCGAAACCCACGGCATGGAGCCGATGAACCGCCTGTCGGACGATCCGTCGTGGTTCGCGGCCTTCAGCACCCGCGTCACCCGGATGGTGCAGTGCCACCGTAATCACCCCAGCATTATCATCTGGTCGCTGGGCAATGAATCCGGCCACGGCGCAACCCACGATGCGCTGTACCGCTGGGTGAAAACCGCCGATCCGTCGCGCCCGGTACAGTACGAAGGTGGCGGCGCGGATACTGCCGCCACTGACATCATCTGCCCGATGTATGCCCGCGTCGAACAGGATCAGCCGTTCCCGGCGGTACCGAAGTGGAGCATCAAAAAATGGCTCAGCCTGCCGGGGGAGCAGCGCCCGCTGATCCTCTGCGAATACGCCCACGCCATGGGTAACAGCCTGGGCAATTACGCCGCCTACTGGCAGGCGTTCCGGGATTATCCGCGCCTGCAGGGCGGCTTTGTCTGGGACTGGGCCGACCAGGCGATTGTCAAAACCTTCGATGACGGCAGCACCGGCTGGGCCTACGGCGGCGATTTCGGCGACAAACCCAACGATCGCCAGTTCTGCATGAACGGCCTGGTATTCCCGGATCGCACCCCGCATCCTTCGCTGATTGAAGCCAAACACGCGCAGCAGTTTTTCCGGTTTGCGCTGGTCAGCCAGCAGCCGTTAACCGTGCGCATCGCCAGCGAATATTTATTCCGTAATACCGATAACGAAACGCTGGCCTGGCGGGTCGAGAGCGCGGGGCAGGTAGTGGCGCAAGGGGAAGTAGCGCTGGATCTGGCCCCGGAGGCCGATGCGCTACTGACGCTGGCCGATACGCTGGCGCTGCCGGACAACGCCCGCGACGTCTGGCTCCACCTGGACGTGATTCAACCCAACGCCACGGCCTGGTCGGACGCCGGGCACCGCGTCGCCTGGCAGCAGTTTGCCCTGGCCGCCCCGCTGGTTATCGCGCCGCAAACGCCGCGCGGCGCTGCGCCGTTGCTGGTGGTAACGGATGATGCCTTCACCGTGCAGTACAACAATCAGCGCTGGCAGGTTGAACGTTCCAGCGGGCGGATCGCCCAATGGGAAATCGATGGCGAGCCGCAGCTGCTGTCGCCGCTCGCGGATCAGTTTGTGCGCGCCCCGCTGGATAACGATATCGGCGTCAGCGAAGTGGATCGCATCGACCCCAACGCCTGGGTGGAGCGCTGGAAAAGCGCCGGGCTGTACGATCTTCAAACCACCTGCATCCGCTGCGACGCCGAAGCGCGCGCCCATGAGGTAATGATTGAAAGCGTCTGGCACTACCGTAACGCGCAGGGCGAGGTGCTGGTGTCGCGCTGGGAAATGCGGTTTGACGACGCCGGGAAACTGCATATCGCGGCGAGCGGCGAGCGGGCCGGGGACGTGCCGCCGCTGGCGCGCATCGGGCTGCGTTTCCAGGTGAAACCGCAGCCGGCGCAGGTCTCCTGGCTGGGCCTCGGCCCGCACGAAAACTACCCGGACCGTAAAAGCAGCGCGCGTTTCTCCCGCTGGGAATTACCGGTTGAACAGATGCATACACCGTATATTTTCCCGACGGAAAACGGCCTGCGCTGCGATACCCGGCAACTCCAGTGGGGCCAATGGCACGTGGAAGGGGATTTCCATTTCTCGCTGCAACCTTTCGGCACCGAACAGCTTATGCACGTCGACCACTGGCACCGGATGCAGCCGGAAGAGGGGGTGTGGATCACCCTCGACGGGCAGCATATGGGCATCGGCGGCGACGACTCCTGGACGCCGAGCGTCCAGCCGCAGTTCCTGTTGAACGACACCCGCTGGCGCTACGCCGTCACGATCTGGATGGGCTAATCCTGAATATGTCGCCCCGCGCGGGGCGACGTGGTTCACGCCACAAAGCGGTCGACTAACTCCGTCATGGCGGCGCTTTGCTGATCCAGACTCAGGCTTTCGCTGGCGGCCTGGGAGACCAGCGCGGCGTTTTGCTGGGTTACCTGTTCCAGCTGGCTGAGCGCCAGATGCACTTGCGCGACGCCCAGCGACTGTTCCCCGGCGGCGCGGGCGATATCGCTGATGTAATCACGCATCCGGTCGCTCTGCTCGGCGGCCTGCTGCAACGCTTTGCCGGACGCCGTCACCCGATCCACCCCTTCGCCAATCTTCGCCATATTCTCATTCACCAGCTCGCGGATTTGCTGGGCCTGCGTGGCGCAGCGCTGCGACAGGTTGCGCACTTCCGTCGCCACCACCGCAAAACCGCGCCCGGCTTCCCCGGCGCGCGCTGCTTCCACCGCCGCATTCAGCGCCAGCAGGTTAGTCTGGAATGAGATATCGTCAATCGACTTGATGATGCTGGAAATCTGCTCGCTGGAGGCGCGGATCGCTTCCATGCTCTGGCTGGCCTGCGCCGCCACGGTATTGGCCTGGCTGACCTCCTGCTGCATGGCAAGGGTCAGTTTTTCGGCTTCGCGGGCGCTGTCCGCCGTCAGATTGATGGTAGTGGAAATCTGCTCCATGCTGGCGGCGGTTTCCACCAGCGAGGCCGCCTGTTCATCGGTGCGCTGGGCCAGGTTCTGGTTGCCGTCGGCGATGTTAGCGCTGGCGTGGCGCAGCACCGTGGCCCCGGATTTAATCTCGCTGACGATATGCTGAATATTTTCAATCGCGTGGTTATAGGCGCGATTGAGCGACGACAGCTCATCGCTGCCGGGCACCGTCAGGCGACGGGTTAAATCGCCCTCCATTTCGGCAATCTCCCGCAGCGTCGATCGCAACTGGCGGTGAATGCTGCGCGCGACAGTCGCGGCAATACTTAGCGCCACGATCAGCGCCAGCAGGCTGACAGCCAGGAAACGCAGCCAGGCGGTGTGCGCCTCATCCGCCAGCCGCGCGGCAGTGGTCAGCAGGTTGCTGGCAGAAGCGTCTTCCTGGGTTTTTAAAATCTCGATACGTTGGGTCTGAATAGCGAACCAGCTGGTGGCCTGCACGCCAAACCCGCCCACGTCGGCTTTGGCGATAGCCGCATCACGCAGGGCCAGCGCGTCGGCGGCCTTCGGCTGCGCCAGTGCGGCATCCAGCGCCCTGGCCTGGTCCGGGGTGAGAAAACGCCGCGCCGCATTCAGCCACGCCTCCTGTTTGCCCACCACATTGCTCAGGCGTTGAAACTGGCCCGGAGCAAACTGGTCGGCGGAAAAAATATTCGACAACAGCGCGCGTTCAATTCCGGCCTGCTCTTTGGCATTCAGCAGACTGAAATAACCCGCCAGCTGATTCACTATTTCGCCGGAAGGGGAGAGGTGGCTGATATCGGAAACAATATTTAATAAGGTGGTGACGCTCTCGGTGTAATTCGCCAGCGCGCGATTGGTTTCAATAGCGACATCGCTGACCTGCTGACGCAGAGCGGTAAATTGCTGGCGAGTTTGTTCGAAACGTGCCAGCGCATCGGCGATGTGCCCGGAAAGACGCGTTTTGTCGAGGCTGGCAAACGCGTTATCAAAACGCGTCAGCGCCTGGTCGGTTAACTGGCGCTGGGCCGCCAGTTCATCGCGAAATCCCTGGCCTTTTGCCCCCAGATAGCCAGCGCTCATGCCGCGCTCTTTTTGCAATTCGTGGACCACTTCTCCGGCTTTAATGGCAAGCTGGGTCAGGGTTGCCATATTTTCCATCTGCCTCTGCGCGGCAACGCGTTCGGCAATCCCGGAACCTCCCAGCCACAATAGCGCCAGCAATAATGGCAACAGCGCGATGAATAATTTCATTTTCATCGAAATACGGTATATCCATAACATGGAAGTTTCCCTCTTATAATGGCAGGTTGATTTAAGGCTTATCGGAGGGAGGATTTATTTACTTTAGCGCTAATGGCCCAGCTATTAGAAATTCCATTCGATGGAATATTTTGAATAACTCTTTGGAGTTAATTTAACGATCCAGATTAATAAAGCTTTCGTTATTTCCCGGTCGGTGAATAATCGTTTGCAGCGCTAATTAATCAACTTAGAAATAACTTTTGCTTATGCCTGGAAAGGGTATTCCAGGCATAAGACAACATCATTACAGCGGGGCTGCCCAGATTTCCGTCATTCGTTTGACCATTTCCGACAGTACGCCGCCATTGGCAATAAACTCGCGCATCAGCGCCGCGTCGCTGTGGCTGGTGCGCACGATTTGCTCGATATCCAGCAGCGCGCTTTCGCCGTTCAACCGCTGGGCGTAAGGCATCAGTATTGGGATATGGCGCAGAATGTCGTCGGCAATCAGAGAATGCTCACCGGTACAGACGTCGG
The DNA here is from genome assembly GCF_007570865.1 of Atlantibacter subterraneus. Taxonomy (GTDB): domain Bacteria; phylum Pseudomonadota; class Gammaproteobacteria; order Enterobacterales; family Enterobacteriaceae; genus Atlantibacter; species Atlantibacter subterraneus. The sequence continues at coordinate 15,795 of NZ_VLPS01000001.1, forward strand.
TTAAGGTGCCCTTCAGACCGTAGCGGCATGCCTGGAAGCGGTTAAAGCGATACAGCAGATAGTCGTCGCGCTGCGGCTTGAACGGGCGCTCCTCCAGCAGCCAGTTAGCCAACGCCTGAAGGAAGCCGGCAACATTGATCGCGCGCGTCATGGTCAGCGGCGTATCCATCACCCGCACCTCCACGGTGCCGAAGCCGGGGCTGGGGCGGATATCCCAGTGCAAATCCTTAATCGACTCAATGATCCGGCTGCGTTCCAGATGGTGATACATGGTCTCGAACTGCTGCCAGTTTTCAACAAACGGCGCGGGGCCGTTATCCGGGAAGGCGGAAAAGATGTTCAGCCGCGATGAGGCAAACTGGGTGTCGGTGCCCTGGATCCACGGCGACGCGGCGCACAGGGCGATCACGTGCGGCACGAAGCGCGATAAACCGTGCAGCAGATAAATCGCGTCATCGCCGTTGCGACAGCCAATATGCACATGCTGACCAAACACCGTGGCCTGCTGCATCAGGTATCCGAAGCTTTCCAGCGTGCGGGTGTAGCGCTCGCTCTTGCAGATCTCCTGGCGCTGCCATTTCTGATACGGGTGCGTCCCGCCGCCGCAAATTGCCAGATGGTGGCGGCCCGCAACGGCCAGGATCACCTGCTGTAGCGCGGAAAACTGGCTGCTGGCCTGGTGAATGTCTTTGCACACCCCCGTGGCGATCTCCAGCATGCTTTCGGTGATGTCGTGTTTAACTTCCCCCGCGCTAATCTGGCCCGCAATTTCATCAATCAACGTAGAGGAGTCCTGACTCAAATCCCAGCCCGGCGGCGTGACGATTTGCAGTTCAAGCTCAATCCCCAGGGTATAGGGGTCGGAAGCGGTAAAAGGCGTAAGAGGCATAGTGGCTCACTTTTATAGGCGTTAACCTTAAAAAGTATAGTCAGAGGGGGAAATGTTACAGATGAAAGACAAGTCTGAAAAACGCGTAACGGGCCTTCCCTGAAGCTTTGGCGGAGAATGCGCAACTTTGTGCTTGGTGCTGGGTTTTCGGCGTCGGGGTTAAGGAGTATAACTTCCGTTGCCGTAACCCATTCAGCGCCGGAGCCAATCATGGAAGGTGAAGTACTACAGCTAATACAAAAAGGTCAAATTGATTTACGCAAACTGTTTCAACGGTTAATCGATGAAAACGGTATTGCGGACAGCCAATGGGCCGAGAATTATTTTCAACTAACAAAGGCCATGACCGAGCGAACGCCTCTCGATGAACAGTACATTCAAACGCTCTGGTATTCGCAGGAAAATGGCGTATCCAGCATGCGTCTGGGCCGTTTGTCATGGGATGAATTCACGCAGCTGACGCCAGAGCTACTGACATTGACAGAAGCGATCCGTGAAAACCCCAGCATTGAGCAGTATGAGCGTATACATCAACATTTCAGGAAATGGAAAACAGAGCATCGGGTAAGGGTAATGCATAAGGCAACCATTAATCGGGTATTTGCCGCCATGGATCCGCAACGCTGTTCGACCATTATCAATCAGGATCTGTTTAATCGTGTCGCGCATTTCCTGAATAGTCATTTTTCATTGGGCCTTAAACTCAGCGGCAACTGGCTGGCCAATAACCATGAACTAAAAGCTGTGTTTAACCAACGCCTGCCGGAAATGAACCCGTTACTGGTCAATATGGCGTTGTGGTACTTATATTTGCTGATCGTGGAAAACGATAATCTGAAGGCCGGACAAGTCGATATTGTCGTCAAAACGGAAACTACCCGCACGCCGAATGATACCGCCATTATTAAAATCGACCCGCCGCGCAATCAAATCTATTACGGCCCGCCAGGCACCGGAAAAACGTTTTTCCTTCAACAAGAAATGAAAAAATATACCTCTGAAAGCGTGGTGTCCGATGCGACGTGGATAGATAACCAGCTTAACGAGCTGACATGGATGGGCGTTATTGCGCTGGTGCTTATCGATCTGTCTTATAAAGCTACTGTGCAAGAGATCGTTGATCATAGCTGGTATCAGCGTAAATCGTTATTGAACGGCCGCGGCGACAACAGCGGGTTAAAAAACAACGCATGGTATTACTTACAAAAATACTCTATTGCGGAATCGAAGACGCTAAATATTAAAGACCGCTTTGAACCGGGCATCTTTGATAAGCTGGATAAAATGCAGGGTAAAAGAGTTGAATGGATTCTGGTTCACTCGCAACTGGCTGAAATAGAAGATATTGTTAAGCTCTACAATAAAATTAAATCAGATACCCAGCAATCTGAACCGGTTCGTCGTTACGCTACCGCTACCTTCCATCAATCTTATGGCTACGAAGAGTTTATCGAAGGGATCTGCGTCGAAACCGACGAAGATAAAAAAACCAATTACTTTAATAAACCAGGCGTATTTAAGGCATTGTGCAATCTGGCCAGGCTCGATCCGCAGCATCGTTACGCCATGTTTATTGATGAAATTAACCGCGGCAATATTTCAAAAATATTTGGAGAACTGATCTCGTTAATCGAAGTGGATAAGCGCGCCGGAATGGAGAATGAACTCTCAGTGCAACTAAGCTATAGCCGTAAACCGTTTAGCGTCCCGGCGAACGTTGACATCATCGGGGCTATGAATACCGCCGACCGTTCGCTGGCGTTGATGGATACCGCACTGCGCCGCCGTTTTGATTTTATTGAGATGATGCCGAATATCGGTTTACTGAGCGGCGTAAAAATAAAGGGCATCGATTTAGAACCTTTACTGGAAAAACTCAATTTGCGTATCGAAGCGCTTTACGACCGCGATCACACCCTGGGACATGCGTTTCTTATGCCGGTTAAAGCGGTTGCTGACGATCGGGAACTGGCTTTTAGTGAATTACAGGTCGTGTTCCAGAAAAAAATAGTCCCTTTGCTGCAAGAGTATTTCTTTGATGACTGGGGAAAGATCCGTCTGGTACTGGCGGATAACCAAAAGCCGCAGCATCTGCAATTTATTGATGAGATAGAAACCGATCATGCCGCGCTGTTTGGCGAAGAATATGCCGACACACTGCATCACTCTGCCATCAAACGTTATCAATTAAAGAATACTGACGACGAGGTCTGGCGTAATCCGCTGGCGTGGCGCGGCATATACCAGACGGTCAATGACGAACAAGATAACGAGGCGTGATATGACCCGCGTCATTACCGTCTTTGAATATGACAGACTTAGCGCGGAACCCGTGGCAGGCGCTGTCGCTATTGGCGCTGCCGCGTTTAGTTATCTTGAATCCTGCTGTCTGTCCGACAGCCATCATCAGGGATGTATTTCGCTGATATCCCGACGGGGCGTGAAGTTACTTTATATGCAGAATTACGCGGGGGTTTTACATACTCCGCATGGTGTGCAAATCGAAATTTTACCGAAGATTGGTAAAGCTATGGCGCAGGCTACAGCGCGGCAGGCACTTTTTACCATGCTGAGCTTTTTGCCGGGGTTTCGTCATCTTGTTCTGGAGCAGGCGCGGGTCCAGGCAGAAAAAATGCCGATGCTGGAAATTTTCGTCTGCCAGTTCCTCGATAGTCTCAGCCAGTTGATACGTAAAGGATTACGATCGGAATACCGCACCGAACAGCAAAATCTTAATTTTCTGAAAGGACGATGGCTGATGAACAGGCATCTGCGCCATAACCTTATTCAGAAACAGCGTTTTTTTGTTGAGTATGAGGAGTTTTCACCGGATAACGCCGCCAACCGTTTGCTGCACAGCGCCCTTGATAAAATTAGCGGCTTTGCGCTTTCTCAACCAACCCGACGCTGGGCGCAGGAATTACGTTTTGTCTTTGCCGAAATTCCTCCCAGCAGGAATATTGCCCGGGACTTTGCTTCCCTGCGCGCCGACCGCAATATGAAACATTATCAAACGCCCCTGGACTGGGCGCGATTAATTCTTGATGACGCCAGCCCCTTATCGATGCATGGCGACGCCCAGGCGTTTTCGTTGTTATTTCCTATGGAAGCGGTGTTTGAGCAATACGTCGCGCAACGGCTGGGTGCGGAAATTGGTAAGCCCTTTCAGTTACAGGCTCAGGTGTATAGTGAGACACTGGTCAACTATAACGGTAACGAACGCTTTACCCTCAAACCGGATCTGATCGTCAAGCACATTAGCAGTAATGAAATAAGCCTCGTCATGGACACTAAATGGAAGATGATCTTTCCGGCTCGCAATGGCAATGTCGGGCTGGACCAGGACGATTTTTATCAGCTTTTTGCCTATGGGCATAAGTATTTAGGCGGCAACGGCGAGATGTTTCTGATCTATCCCTTCCACGATCAATTTACTGAACCTATGCCTTATCACTTTGCCTTTTCCGATACCTTGAAGCTGTGGGTCGTACCGTTTGAAATTCACCACGAGAAACGGTCCTGCCTGCGCTGGCCGGAGAAGGCTTCCTCAACCGGAGAAATCTATGCCCGAAATTAACGCTTATGGTCAGCCGGTCGGCGATGTGGTTCCCGGCTGGCATGGCGCGCAGCCGTTGCCCCGCACGCCGCTTCAGGGGCGGGTCTGCCGTCTGGAGCCGCTGAACGCCGAACGACATTGCGACGATCTGTTTCTTGCCTACCAGCAGGCGGCGGACGATCGCGACTGGACGTGGCTCGGCGCGTCGCGGCCCGATACCCGTCAGGCGACGTGGCACTGGGTGCAGGGCAAAGTCGCGGATAACAGCCTGATCCCCTGGGCGGTCATTGACCAGGCCAGCGGGCGGGCGGTGGGCGTGGTGTGCTTTATGCGCATCGACCCGGTCAACGGAGTAGTGGAAATCGGCCACGTCACCTGGTCGCCGAAGATGAAACGCACCCTGATGAGCACCGAGGCGCAGTGGCTGCTGTTAACGGCGGCTTTTGGCGCAGGCTATCGCCGGGTGGAGTGGAAATGCGACTCGCTGAACGCTGCGTCTCGTGCGGCGGCAGAGCGTCTGGGATTCAGCTGGGAAGGACGCTTTCGTCAGGCGATGGTCAGGAATGGCCGCAACCGGGATACCGACTGGTTATCGATGCTGGACAGCGAATGGCCGCGCATCAACGCCGCGCTAACGCGCTGGCTGGCGGTGGATAACTATGATGCGAACGGCGGGCAGATACAGCGCTTAGGGGATTTACTGGCGGCGGAATAACCGCGCAAGCCCCGCAGCCGGGAAACGGCTGCGGGGAAAGTCATTACAACATACTGACAACGCGACGCAGCAGGCGGATGCGCGGCTCCACCGAGGCGATCTCCAGATATTCGGCAGGGCTGTGGAAGCCCGCGCCAATCGGGCCAAAACCATCCAGCGTCGGAATACCCAGCGCGGAGGTGTAGTTGGCATCGCTGCCGCCGCCGACTGCTTTCCAGCTAATCGCCACGCCTTCCTCTTCACCGGCGCGTTCGACGATTTTCATCAGCGCTTCGGTTTGCGCGTTGATCGCCATCGCCGGTTTATGGTTCAGGCGGGTAATGGTGGTGGTCACGCCTTCCATAAAGCCTGTTTCACACAGGTCGAGCAGCGCGCGGTTAACCCGCTCATCTTCGCTGTTCTCCCAGAAGCGCAGATCGACTTCCGCTTTCGCCCAGGAGGCGACGATGTTCGACGCGTCGCCGCCACTGACCACGCCGACGTTGAGCGTGGTGCCGCGTTCCGGGTCCGCCAGCGCGTTAATCGCCAGGATACTGTGCGCCAGTGCCGTCACCGCCGAACGGCCTTTTTCCGGATCGTTGCCCGCGTGGGCCGCGACGCCGGTAAAGGTCAGTTCATAACCCGCCAGACCTTTACGCGCATTGACCAGCGAACCGTCCGCCCGCGCCGCTTCGCACACCAGCACGTGGCGCGAGCGCTCCGCCAGTTCCCCCAGCCACTGGTGAGAATGCACCGAGCCGGTCTCTTCATCCGGGTTCATGGCAACGGCAATCGACAGACGTTGCAGGTCGCTTTTCTCCATTCCGCGCATCGCCCAAAGAATATTCAGCAGACCGCTCTTCATATCTGACGAGCCCGGGCCGTAAATGCGCGTCTCGTCCTGGCTCATCGGGCGCTGCGCCACAGTTCCGGCAGGGAACACGGTATCCAGGTGGCCGATCAGCAGCACATCAAAATGGGTGGCGTGAGGCTTGTTGGTCACCAGTACGCCCGGCCCGACTGCGCTGCCGAGATCGACTTTCTCGCACTGCCAGCCCTCTTTTGCCCACATCGACGCCAGAATATCCGCTACCTGCGCTACGCCCTCAATCGTCCCGGTGCCGCAGTCGACGTTAACCAGCTGACGCAGCTCGTCAGTCCATAATTTCAAATCCATTTGTCTCTCCTTAAATAATCACGCGCATAAGCAGCATGGCGATAAATGCATTGACCACAGAGATTGCGATCATCAGCGGAATACGTTTGGCGCGGGTGCCAATCACGCCGAGAATGCGCCCGAGATATTGCACCTGCGAGCCCATTAAATAAATAGCCGGGGCGAGGATCGCCAGATGCTCGCCGGTAATAATGCCTTTTTCAAACAGGCCGATGGCGACGCCGATCCCGCCGCCCATCGACATCCAGCCGCCAATCAGCACCGCGGCGGCCTCGCCCGGCAGGCCGAACAGCCCCATCAGCGGCGCGAACACCATGCCCAGCCCTTTTAGCGCGCCGGTGATTTCCAGCGCCTTGATGATGATAAAAGCCATGACGACGTTAGGCAGCGTACTGGACGTGGCGATGCCCCAGCCCTTGCGCGCGCCTTCAACAAACACATCGGTGATAACCGGTTTGGCATTTCCCTGCGCACTCATGATGCTTCTCCCTGGGTGTCCAGACGCTGTTGAGCTTTGTTATCGCTGAATTTGAGGATCAGACGCAGAATATTCGCGCCAACGATTTTCATAATAAACATCACCGCCACGCACGCGCCGATGGAGGCGGGGACCGCCGTGGTGCCGTCAGCGGCCACCAGGGTAAACAGCACCGCGCCAGAGGAGAAGAAGTTAGTGATCATCGCGCCCGCAGAGAACTGGAACATGGCGAAAATGTCCTTTTCGCTCTCGGTGATTTGCCCTTCATCGGCCAGGTTGCGGGTTAACGACGCGCCAACATCCGTGCTTTGCAGGCTGCCAATCATCGCCAGCCCGGCGGTGCCGGGGATGCCCAGCAGCGGGCGCAGCAGCGGAGTGAGTAGCCGTCTTGCAGCCCGCAGCGCGCCGTAGTGCTCCAGCACATTAATCATGCCCAGCGCGAACATCACGGCGGGGATCAGTCCCAGCGCGAACAGAAAGCCGTCCATCGCGCCATGGCCGCCGGTGCCGCGAAACGCGCTGGTGGCGGTGACCAGCTCATCGCCGTTCAGGCTGACTTTGCTGACCACTTTACCGAATGCGCCGTTCAGGGTGGTGAAATCAAACACCCCGTACCACTCTTTCCCTCCCAATAATCCTGAAAAGAACACCGCCGCGAACGCCAGCGCGATATACGCGCCGATGCCCGGACGGTTGTCCTGCGTATCGAACTTATCCATTTCATTTTCCTTGTGAATACACGCGAACGCCTAGCCGCCGTATCATTACCGTCTGGTCATCAGGAAAAATTGACGATAATCATGTTTGTTGTGTGGTTATTGGGGTGAGTGTCGGTTCTGTGAGGCTGCGCATTTCGGATAACACATTCGAATATCTGGTTTTTTCACTTGAAAGTGACGTTTTACGCCGGGGTGGCGCTACAGGTCGGCGAGGGTGACGATGCCGTCGCCAAACGGCAACCAGCCGAGGGTAAAGCGCGACCCCATCTGAAATGGGCCCAGTGAGCAGGTAAGTTCCAGCGTCACCGTGTCAGAAGTCAGCGCTACCGCCTGCGCGCACTCAAATCCAAACCAGTTTTGCACCGCGGGGAACAGCGCTTTGAACAGGCTCTCTTTAGCTGAAAAAATCTGGCTGAGCGCCAGATGAAAGGGAACGGACGCCGCCTGAATCCGCGCCCGCTCATCGCCAGACAGCACGCCGTCGGCCAGTTTTTGTGCATCGTTAGCGGTGAGCAGCGGCTGGTAATCAATCCCCAGGCTGGAAAAGCGCTCGCCGGTGGGTTTCACCGCCGCCAGCGCCAGATTGCCTGCATGGGTAATGCTGCCGGTAAAGCCTGCCGGCCACAGCGGCTCGCGGTGCGCGCCAATCCCCGGCGGCGTCGCGGGGCCGCCCGCATGGCGCAACGCGTGGACCGCCGCGATGCGCCCGGCGAGATGCTCCGCTTTGCGCGACATTACCGCCCGGGCCAGCATTGGGTGATGCGGTAGCCACAGCAGATCCTGCGCGGCAAAACTGTCCGGCGCAAAGCGCAGGCAAAACAGCGTGCGCTGATTTAACGCTAGCGTGGTGAGTTCGGTATTCATCGGGTTCCGGCGCGGTGAAAGGACAAATAACTGTTACATAACCGGGGCCTGGCCGCCAATAAAAAAGGGGAACCGCAGTTCCCCTTGTCAATCAGGCTATTACATCAGAAGTGGGTATTCACACTCACGAAGTAAGTCCGGCCCGGTTCGTTATAGGTTTCCGCACCCGCGCCATACATCCAGGAGTTGGTGTTGGCGTTGCCGGTGGTCTGGGCATTGCCCGCGCGCCACTGGCGTTTGTCGAATACGTTGTCGATACCAGCGGTGAAGCTGACGTTTTTCGTGGCGTCCCAGGTGCCGCTCAGGCCGACGATGCTGTAAGGGCTCACTTCCTTCGTTTCAGGATAGCCAACGCGCTGGCCCTTGTAGTTGTACATCTTCGGCTTCTGACGGCCATACCAGGTCAGGGTACTCTGCAGGGAGATATCCTGGCGAACCTGCCAGCTCAGCGTGGAGTTCAACGTAAACTCCGGGATGATCGACAGACGATCGCCGGTGGTTTTGTTCTTACTCTCCAGCATCCAGGTCATGTTGTTGCTCCACTGAACGGTGTCGGTCACCGGCACGTTCAGCGTCCCTTCCAGCCCTTCAACCACGGCTTTCGGCACGTTTTCCCACTGGTAGATATCGGTGGTGGTGCGGCCGTTGCTGGTGCGGCCAATCGGCGCATAGCCTGCTTCAATCTTGTCGCGGTAGTCGTTGCGGAACCAGGTCACGCCCGCCAGCCAGCCTTCATGCTTGTACTCCAGGCCAATCTCTTTGTTGATGCTGGTTTCGGCATCCAGATTGTTGTTGCCCATCATGTAGCAGCCGCCTGCGCTGGCGTAGCAGCCCTGACCGCGGCTGTACAGGATGTAGTTCGGGTTGGTCTGGTACAGGCTCGGCGCTTTATAGGCGCGGGCGATGCCCATCTTCAGGGTGATGTCGTCGGTCAGGCCCTGGGACAGGTTCAGTGCCGGGCTCCAGTTGTCGCCCACGATAGAGTGATGATCGAAACGCAGCCCCGGCGTCAGGATGGTGCTGTCGGTCAGCTCCATGTTGTTTTCGGCGAACAGCGAGAAAATTTCCGCGCTGGAGTACGGGTTGCGGTTGGTGCTGTCGACGCCCGGGATCGGGCCGCCTTCAATCAGCGACTGTACGTTGGACGAGCGGTCCTTCATGCGCTGCTGGGTCCATTCGGTGCCCAGGGTCAGCGTCTGGTTCACCAGCACGTCGAGCGGCAGGTTAACTTCGCTGTGCAACGTCACATCGCTTAAATCGATATCAGATTTCAGCGCATCAGAGAAAATCCCTTCGGTGCCGCCCGCCAGACCTTCATTGGTGCGCGAGTTACGGGTTTTCTCGTACTGCGCCCAGGTGCTCGATGTCACGCCGTTGTCCCAGCCGCCGTTCCAGGTGAGGGAGTAGTCCTGGCGATACAGACGGTTAGTCTCTTTACCGTAGTTGCTCTTCACCAGCGCGTTGCTGTTGGTGTTCTGGGTATCGCCCGCGTACAGGTTGCCCTGGCGGCCATAGCCCGCTTCAAATTCCAGCGACTGCATCGGGGCGAATTCCCAGCGCAGTTGTCCGTTGACGTCTTTGTTTTCAACGCCTTCACGTCCGGCGGGCAGGGTGTTGGCATAGGTGCCGGTACGCTCGGATTGATGGCCTTTGTTGATGTCCCACGCGTCGGCCTGGGTTTTATCCAGATTGCCGTACAGGCGGAAGCTAACGCTATCGCCCAGCGGGCCGGTCAGGCTGAAGTTGGTGCGTTTGGTGGAGCCTTCCTGCTTATGCTGCGGCGCGTTCAGGTAGGTATCCCAGGTGCCGTGCCACTCATTGGCGCTGCGTTTAGTGATGATGTTCACCACGCCGCCCGCTGCGCCGTCGCCGTAACGCGCCGCCGCCGGGCCGCGCAGCACTTCGATGCGTTCGATCATTTCCGGCGGCACCCAGCCGGTATCGCCACGGGTGTCGCGCTCGCCGCGCCAGCCCAGACGTACCGAGTTACGGCTGCTGACCGGTTTGCCGTCAATCAGGATCAGGGTGTTTTCCGGGCCCATACCGCGAATATCAATCTGACGATTGTTGCCGCGCTGGCCGCTGGTGGAGTTGCCGGTCAGGTTGACGCCCGGCATAGTGCGGATAATTTCCGACACATCGCGCGCCGGCGGGTTTTTACGGATCTCTTCTGCGGTAATGGTCGATACGCCCGGTGCCTGCAAATTTTGCTCGGCGGCGGTAACGACCATGGTGTCTTCGTGTGCTTGTGCGCCATCTTCTGAGGTCGTGGTTTCGGCAGCCAGAACCGGCATAGCCGCGCCGTAAATCCCCAGATTGATTAACATGGCGAGGGAGTAGTGAATTTTCTTATTCATTTTTTTGCCTGCTTTTCTCTGCTGCGTCTCGCTTTTTCCGTGCCAGGGGCGGATAGCAGCATGATGTCGTCTAACAAATTTTTGGCGCACCAAAGGTGACTGCCAGGTAAACGCCAGTGAGTGAACAAAAACAACGGGATAATGCGCGCCAATACGCTATTGCAAATACGAATAATTATCAATAATATTATCAAACATTTCTTACGGTAATTTTTTAATGCCATATAATTCATAAGGTTGATGGTTGAGATGTTGCTCGAAACAGGAAGTGAGGCGTGGTGGCAAGCACGCCAGCGGCAGGGCATTCCCTGCATTGAGCCGTTGGAAAAGGGCAAATGTCGGGTAACATTCTGGTGGCGCGATCCGGCTGGCGATGAGCGGCATTCCGCCGTACAGCGGGTGTGGCTGAATATTACCGGCGTCACGGACCATCATCAGCGGGCGCGTCCGGTGACGCTCGCGCGCCATCCCGGCACCGATGCCTGGCATTATCAACTCGAACTCACCGATAGCTGGCGCGGCAGTTACTGCCTTATCCCGTCAACCGCGACGGACGATTTCCCGCCGGAAGCCTTCACTGACGATCTTCCTTCCCCGATGGCGCTGCGCGCGGGCTGGCGTAAGCTGTTCCCGCAGGCGCAGGTCGACCCGTTTAATCCACGCCAGTGGCGCGGCGGACGCGGCCACCCGGTGTGCGCACTGGAGATGCCGCGCGCGCCGCAGCAGCCCGGCTGGGACGCGCCGGATACGCCGCATCAGCCGCCGCTGTGCATCGACTGGCAGAGCGAAAAACTCGCCAACACCCGCAAGGTCTGGGTGTTTACCACCGGGGAAGAGAACGGCGGCAATCGTCCGCTGGCGTTGCTGCTCGATGGCCAGTTCTGGGCGCAAAGCATGCCGGTCTGGCCCGCGCTGCAATCCCTGACCGATCGGGGCCTGTTACCCCCGGCGGTGTATGTGCTGATTGACGCCATCGACACCGCCCATCGCGGCGCAGAGCTGCCCTGTAACCCTGCGTTCTGGCAGGCGGTGCAGGACGAGCTGCTGCCGCAGATCCAACATCTCGCCCCGTGGCGCGACGACCCGTCTACCACCGTGGTGGCGGGCCAGAGCTTTGGTGGCCTCTCTTCCCTGTACGCGGGCCTTAACTGGCCGGAGCGCTTCGGCTGCGTGCTGAGCCAGTCGGGCTCGTACTGGTGGCCGGGGCGCGAAACCCAGCAGGGCTGGCTGATTTCGCAGCTTGAACAGGGCGCGCTGGGCCAGGCGTCGCTGCGGATTTTCCTTGAAGCGGGCAAGCGCGAGCCGGTGATCCACCAGGCCAACCTCCGGCTCTGTTCCCTGCTGCAACGCACCCAACAGCAGCTGTTCTGGCGCGAAGTCGACGGCGGCCACGATGCGCTGTGCTGGCGCGGCGGCCTAACGGAAGGGCTGATTACCCTGTGGGGCGACAAAGTGCTTACGGCGCGCTGAATTTCAGGAGTTTGCTATGGAATACACCCATCCCTTCGACGATCCGCAGGGGCATTTTTATCTGTTAAAGAATCAGCTCGGTCAGCTCAGCCTGTGGCCGGAAGCCTGCGCGTTGCCTGCCGGTTGGGCCATCGTTGTGCCGCCGCGCCCGCATGCGGAATGCGTCGCCTGGCTGGAACAGCGCGGCGGCGATTTGCATCCCGCCGCGTATGCCAGAGGGGGAGCAGCATGAAAATCCCTTCCGTGACCTTACCGCTGATTGCCGCCCAGCCGGGGATTTGGGTGGCTGACGCCCTGAGCCAGCAGCCCGCAGCCTGGAGCGTGGCGCACTACATTGAACTCAATGGCGACCTGGACGCGCCGCTGCTGGCGCAAGCCATCGTCGCCGGGATGGGCGAGGCCGATACCCTGCGGATGCGCTTTGCCGAAATCGACGGCGAACCGCGCCAGTGGGTCGATGAGTCGATAACATTCCCGCAGCCCGAATGCGTTGACTTACGCCATCACGCCGATCCGCCACAGGCCGCGCTGGCGCTGATGCATCAGGATTTACAGCAGGATCTGCGCCGCTCGGCGGGAAAAGCGCCCTGGCATCACCAGCTGTTGCGCCTGAGCGACACCCGCTGGTTCTGGTATCAGCGCTATCACCATTTGCTGCTGGATGGCTTTAGCTTTACCGCCATTACCCGCCGGATCGCCGATATTTACCGCGCCTGGCGCGAAGGCCAGACGCCGGATGCCTCGCCGTTTACCCCGTTTTACGAGGTGGTAGAGGAGTATCAGCAGTACCAGGCTTCCGCGGCCTGCGAAAAAGACCGCGCTTTCTGGGCGGAGCAGCTTGCCAGCTTGCCGGAACCCGCCACGCTGTCAGACGAGCCGCTCACCACCCGCGAGCCGTCCGCGCAGCTGATTCGCCGCAGCGTGCAGTTCGACAACAGCCAGATTCAGGCGCTGCTGGCGCACGCCCCCGGCATCAATCCTGCCGACATGGCTTTTGCGCTGGTTTCCCTGTGGATTGGCCGCCTGAGCGGGCGCAACGACTTCGCCGCCGGGGTGATTTTTATGCGCCGGATGGGGTCGGCGGCGTTGTGCGCGACCGGCCCGGTGCTGAACGTGCTGCCGCTGGCGGTGCGCATCCCAACAACAGGAACCCTGCCGGAACTGGCCGCCAGCCTGGCGCGCCAGATGAAGAGCGCGCGTCGCCATCAGCGCTATGACGCCGAGCAGATCCTGCGCGACGCCGGACGCGTCACCCAACTGACGCCGCTGTACGGCACGGTGTTCAACTTCAAAATGTTCGACTACCGGCTGGACGTCGGCGGCATCAACGGCATTACCCACCAGCTGGCGTCCGGCCCGGTTAACGACATCGAGCTGGCGCTATATCAGGACGAGCAGGGCGCGCTGGGACTGGAAGTGTTGGCCAATGCGCAACGCTATGATGACGCGATCCTGGAGCAGCATATCGCCCGTCTGCCGCTGCTGCTGAGCCAGTTCGCGGCAAACCCGCAGCTGGCCTGCTGCGAAGCCGGGGTGGTGCTCCCCCATGAAGCGCAGCTGATTGAACGCATCAACGACACTGGCATGATGCTGCCCGCCGATACCCTTTCGGCGGCGATTGCCCGCCAGGCGCTGAAAACCCCCGATGCGCCTGCCTTAGCGGACGACAACTACCAGTTCAACTATCGCGAAATGCGCCAGCAGGTACAGGCGCTGGCCATAGAATTACGGGCGCAGGGCGTCCAGCCCGGCGATGTGGTGGCGGTGGCGCTGCCCCGTTCGGTGTTGTTATCGCTGGCCTTACAGGCGATTGTCGAGATCGGCGCAGCCTGGCTGCCGCTGGATACCGGCTACCCCGACGACCGTTTGCAGATGATGCTCGAGGACGCCAGGCCGCGCCGGGTGATCACCAGCGCGGCGCTGGAAGCGCGTTTTGCCGGGCTCACCCCCCAGCCGCTGATGATTTACGACGCGCCGCTGGCGGCCTCCGACGCGCCCGCGCTGGATCTCTCGCGCCCGGAGCACACCGCCTACGTGATTTTCACCTCCGGCTCGACGGGGCGTCCAAAGGGCGTGATGGTCGGCCAGGCCGCTATCGTTAACCGCCTGTGGTGGATGCAAAACCACTATCCGATGGCAGCGGGCGATGTGGTATTGCAGAAAACCCCGTGCAGTTTTGATGTCTCGGTGTGGGAATTTTTCTGGCCGTTTATGGTGGGCGCGCAGCTGGTGATGGCTCCGCCAGAGGCGCACCGCGATCCGCAGGCATTGCAGGCGCTGTTTGCCCGCTGGAACGTCACGACCACCCATTTTGTGCCGTCGATGCTGGCGGCGTTCGTCGGCGCGCTAACCACGCCGCAGGCCATCGCCTGCTGCCGCTCTCTGCGCCAGGTGTTCTGTAGCGGTGAGGCACTGCCGACCGAGCTGTGCCGCCAGTGGGAAACCCTGACCGGCGTGGCGCTGCACAATCTGTACGGCCCTACCGAGGCCGCCGTGGACGTGAGCTGGTATCCGGCTTACGGCGCGGCGCTGGCGGCGGTAAAGGGCAACAGCGTGCCGATTGGCTACCCGGTGTGGAATACCGGCTTACGGGTGCTGGACGGGGCGATGCGCCCGGTGCCGCCCGGCGTGGCGGGGGATTTATACCTGACCGGCGTGCAGCTGGCGCAGGGCTATCTGGGCCGCGCCGATCTCACCGCCAGCCGCTTTATCGCTGACCCGTTCGCCCCTGGCGAGCGGATGTACCGCACCGGCGACGTGGCGCGCTATCTGGCTGACGGGGCAGTTGAATACCTTGGACGCAGCGATTTTCAGCTTAAACTGCGCGGCCAGCGCATTGAGTTAGGGGATATCGACAGCGCGCTGATGTCGCTGGCGGATATCGCCCAGGCGGTCACCCACGCCTGCGTATTGAACCAGGCGGCAGCCAGTGAAGGCGACGCCCGCCAGCTGGTGGGCTATGTGGTGTCGGCAAGCGGTTTGCCGCTGGATATCGACGCCCTGCGCCGCCAGTTGGAAACGTTGCTGCCCGCCCATATGGTGCCGGTGATGGTGATCCAGCTGGCGGAAATGCCGCTGAGCGCCAACGGCAAGCTGGACCGCAAAGCGCTGCCGCTGCCGGAGCTGGCCCGCGCCGCAACGGGCCGCGCGCCGCAGTCCGAACTTGAACAGACCATCGCCGGAGCGTTCGCCCGGCTGCTGAATTGCGAGGTTGGTCACGTCAGCGCTGATTTCTTCGCCCTGGGCGGGCATTCGCTGCTGGCGATGCGTCTGGCGGCGGATCTGCGCGAGACGCTGGGCATTGAGGTTACGGTCGGCCAGGTGATGGAAGCCTCGACGGTGGAAAAACTGGCGGCGCGCCTGAGCGCCCCGGACGGTGCTGCGCAAGAGGCGGGTTTCGGCGCGCTGTTGCCGCTACGTGAGGGTAGCGGGCCGCGCCTGTTTTGCTTCCATCCTGCATCCGGCTTCGCCTGGCAATTCAGCGTGCTGCAACGCTACTTAGGCCCGCAATGGGCGATTACCGGCATTCAGTCACCGCGCCCGGATGGCCCGATGGCGAGCGCGCGGGATTTCGATCATCTGTGCGAAATGCAGTTTGCCGAACTACGCCGCGCCCAGCCCAGCGGGCCTTACTATCTGCTGGGATACTCGCTGGGGGGCACCCTGGCGCAAAACCTGGCGGCGCGTCTCGAAGCGGCGGGGGAGCAGGTGGCCTGGCTGGGCTTGCTCGACACCTGGCCGCCGGAAACCCAAAACTGGGCGCAGAAGGGCGAGCAGCCTGACCCGGAAGTGCTGGCGGAAATTGAACGCGAGCGTGAAGCTTTTATCGCCGCCCAGCGCGGGCAGGGCAGCGAGCGGTTGTTTTCCACCATCGAAGGGAACTACGCAGACGCCATCCGCCTGCTGACTTCGGCGCACACCCTGCCGTACCGTGGGCCGACCACGCTGTTTGTGGCCGAAAAAACCGTACCCAACGGCATGAGCGCGATCGACGGCTGGTCAAACTGGCTTACCCAGATGACGGTGCATTCGCTGGATTGTGCGCATGTGGAGGTGGTATCGCCGAAGGTGTTTGAGGTGATAGGCCCGGCGATTGCGCGGGCGTTAAATCACAACTAAGACGTGAACCCTCTCCCCGCAAGAGGAGAGGGCTGCGCATTACTGCTTGCGGAAAAACTCGTTATACAACATATACAGATGAGCAGCGCTCCAGGAAAAATTGGGCGCGCCCTGCTGTGCGCCGGTCAACGGGTTATAGTTCTCCTGAATCGGCCCGTCAGATGTCAGCCCCTTCGCGTGCTTAAAGAACGCGTCCGCCAGTTTCAGCGCCTCTTCGCGATGGCCGTAGCGCTCCATGCCCTTCAGGCCGAACCAGAATTGATCGACCCACACCCGGCCTCGCCAGTAGATATCCGCGCCAAACGCCGGGTTGGTTAACGCGGCGGTACCCAGTGGTACAAAGGTATTGAACTCGTTTTTATCCAGCATCACTGACACCACCGCATCGGCGTGCTGCTGCGTCGCCGCACCGTTAAACAGTGGCGACCAGCCTTCCGGCCCTTTGCCGCGCTCGACTATCGGCTTTCCGGCGCAGCCGTTAGCCAGCGGTTGTTCTTCGATACGGATGTCGTAATAGAATTTGGTTTGCGGATCGAACATGCAGGTGTTGATGTATTCCGCCAGTTTGTTCGCCAGCGCCTGGTAATGGCGGGCGTCGTCGGGCTTGCCGAGGATCGTCGCCATCTCCGCCAGGTAGTGGTTATCGCTGTACATATAGCTGGCCTGATCCACCGACTCCTGGAGCAGCGAATAACCCAGCAGGTTGCCGGCCTTATCGCGGTTTTCAGCGAATTTCACCGTCCAGTCGCTGCGCTTACCGCCGTTTGCCACGTATTTATCCAGCTGTTCTTTGTCGATAAAACCAAACGCAGCCGCATCATCGCGCCCCGATTCCCAGGATGCCGCCACCTGCGCCGGGATCTCCAGGCTGTCGTAATCGCCTTTCCCGGTGACCGCTTCATAGGTTTGCAGCCCGGAGAGCGTCTCTTCATGGCCCGATTTTTTCAGGGTAAACAGCATCTCGCCGCCAGGGGTGTTGTGCGCCTTATCTCGGGTCGCGCCGTATTCCGGTACCCCGTTGGCGTTGTGATCCCGGTTGCGTAGCCACCAGTCGTGATAGGCCACCAGTTTCGGGTACATCTCTTCCAGCCAGGCTTTATCGTGAGTGGCGCGGTACACCTCCATCACCGACCAGGCGGCCAGGCTCGGTTTGGTGTTGCGCTCGTTCCAGTTGCTGCCGTCGCCGCCGCGTTCCGGGCTGAGGTTCCAGGCGATCAGATCCGGCACAAATCCGGCATCCTGCGGGCGTACCTTGTCATCCGCCTGGATCTGCCAGGAAAACACCGCGCGGATATTCTCTTTGGCGATCTCCGGGTTGAAGTGCGCCATCGCGTAAGCCTGTTTCCAGGTATCCCACGGCCAGGTCTGGTTGCCGGAGAACCAGCGCCCGGTGACTGACGGCGTCACGGTATTGTGCTGCACCGCGCCGCCCGGCGCGCGCCAGTTGCCGTTGAGGGTTTCAATGGCTTTTACCGCCACGCGGGTCTGCTCCGGCGTGGCGTCGGGATTGGTCAGCCCTTTTTGCAGATAGCCGTTCCAGCGCTGCTGCGAGGCCGCCATATAATGCGCCGGACGCGCCAGGATATCGCGGATAACGGCTTTTTCAGCCTGAACCTGATCGCGGGTCAGCAGATGCGAATAGGTGGTGTACAGCGTGGTGGAGCCGCTAATCCGCGCGGTGCTGGTAAAGCGGTGTCCGTCGATTTTGGTCTCTGCTGGCAGGGATTTATGGACCTGATACTGCGACTCTCCGGACGTCATGAGCGCCGAATCGTCACGCACTTTGCCGAAGCTCACCGTCAGGCCGTCGTGGGTGGCGCTGAGGCGGCGTTGATAGTCCGGGTAAGCGGCATCGATGGTTTTATCCGACAGCGGCTTGCCTTCTTTGGCTTCCAGCTTTTCCAGCAGTTCGCCATCCCACACCAGCGTAAGCGGCGTATTGCTGGTGATTTTGGTTTCCAGCAGCGAAGTATGGGCGCTGGCGAAGCGCAGGGTCATCTCGACCCTGACGCCAGGGGCGGTGAGCGTCTGCACCAGTGCGCCGGGCAGGCTGTAGGCCTGCATCGTGAAGTCCACTTTTTTGCCATTCTGGTACACCGTCAGGCGATCGAAGTTGGTCGCCATAAAGTTGATGTACTCTTCAGTGAGCAGCGCCGGGCCAGGGAAGCCGCCCTGAGTCGCCGGGCCATCGGGCAGCAGGTGCCCGTGCCACGCGCCGAGATCGAAAAACGGGTTAAAGCGCTGGTGGTCATCGTAGTCGTAATCGTGCATGTACTGCGGCGCGCCGGTACGGTTGATGACGTTTTTAAAATCATCGGCGGTCACCGCGTGGGCAGAGAAACTCAGCAGCAGCGCGCAGGCCAGCGGGGCGAGGGGCGTCTTGATGGTCATAATAAAGCTGTCCTTATTACCAGTAGAAATATTGCATCAGGAACACCTGGTCGGCAGGGTCGCCAGAGGCGTTTTTCATATAGAAACGGCTATCGGCAGCCGTGGCGAAGCGCCCGCCGCCGTACTCGTACCAGATGCCGAACTGCATAAAGGAGGTGGTTTCTTCGGCGGCATTATCCGGGCGGTGTCTGGCGTAGCTGTAAGCGGTAGAGAGGTAAACGCCCTTTAGCGCTTCGACCATGGCGCTGGCCATAAAGCCGGTTTCCGTGCCGGGGACGTGCTGGCCGTTGGCGCGTCCGGTGTGATGCCACGCGCGGGCCGCCAGGTTGGGCGACAGAATGCCGGTCAGAAACAGCTGGCCGGTGCCGTCGGTGACTTCCAGGCCGTTCATCCAGGTAACGTCTTTGGCGATGTCGTACTGGATATAGCCGTTCACCATCGCCGGGTAGGTATATTTATCGTCATAGCGATCGTACTTGCCGAAGTGCAGCCAGGCTTTGCCTTCGTCATGATGCCCGGCGGGCGTGGCGGTCACGCTGTAGCGGAATTTCCCCGCCAGGTTTTGCACCTTCAGGGCGTACATGATGTCGCGAGTGTTGGGGATCACGTAGCCCAGATCCGGAGTAAAGTCGCCCCACCATTGCAGATCGTCCAGTGACGAGTCCTGGCGCAGGCTGAGCATAATTTCAGTGCTGTCATCAGTTTTATAGCCGCCGTAAAGACGGTTAAGCCCGCCTTCAAAACCACCCCAGCTGTGATCGGGCACCCAGGCGTTGCCCTGATGATCAGCCTGCACCGTCCAGCCCTCGCCGTAAATAAGCCCGAACCAGTGGCCGTTTTTTATTTCCAGCCCGCCCTCGATATAGGTCCCGTCGCTATATTTATGCTTGTATTCATTTTCCAGATCCATATATCCGCCAATGCCCATTTCGCCATAAAAGCGGTATGACGCAGCGGCAATTTCCGGGGTTTGGGTATCATCATGTTCCGCCGGTTTTGCCGTTTCCGCAGCAAGCGCAGGGCAGCAAAAAGACAGGGCAACGAGTGCCCCGTATAAGTGGTGCATATTTTTCATCGGTGTGTCCGTTTATTATTTTTTGGAAAACAATCCGTTATTGAACGTTTGAGGCGGGCGCGGCCTCGATATTCTTCTCTTCCTGCGTCAGTCCCTTAATATATTTGCTGTACTTCCACCAGGCAAAGCCGAGGAAAATAACAATACCGCCGACGTTATAGAAAATAATGGTCAGAATATTGCCGCCGGTAGGGAAGGTGGAGGCAACAAAACCGATAGCGAAAATAACGATCAGCATCGAGACCACCGTTATTCCGGTAGTGCGCGAGCCCATTTTAAAATCGCGCGGCAGATGGTCGAGCTTACGGCGCAAATTCAGGTAGGCCAGCATAATAAACAGCGGCGGCAGCATCGAGGCGGCGGCGGTCATATTAATAATGGTGTTCATCAATTCCTGAACGGTGTTGGAGCCCAGCATCGGGATAATCATTAACGGGATCACGATTAAGAACTGGATCCAGGCGGCACGCGCCGGTACGCCGTTCTGGTTAAGCTCGACGGTCTTTTTACCGAAAATACCCGCCGGGATCTCCGAGAAGAAAATTTTCACCGGGGTGGCGGTCCACATCAGCAGCGAGCCGAACATCGCGGTAAAGGACACCAGGCCGACAAAGCGGTTCATCATGATTTCCGGCAGGCCAAAATACGCCGCCAGACCGTGGAATACTTGCACCGAGCCGCCGGTAAATTTCAGCTCTTTGCTGCTGATAAATACGTTAATCAGCACCGAGGAGATCGAATACAGCACGCCAATCACAATCCCGGCCAGGATGATGACCTTAACAAAGGACTTCGAGCCGCCCTTGACGTCGTTTACGTATACCGCGACCGACTCCGCGCCGCCTGCCGCCATAAAGATCCACGTCGTAATGCCGAGGAACGCCCAGTTGAAGTTGGGGATCATCGCGTCAACGGTAATCGGATCCGCCGGCTGGACGCCGCCCACCAGCGCCGCGCCGGCCAGCAAAATATAGGAGAGGGTCAGCAGCAGCATCAGCGACGACGTGACCGAGGTGATCGGCCCGAGCATTTTCGCCCCGTTGGTAGAAACCCAGGTAGAGAAGGCAAACAGCACCATGCTCAGCACCGTGGTGGTGATCGGCGTAAACATGTACTCATAGCCCAGAAAGGCATAGGAGGCGTAGGCGATAACGCGCGGTAGCAGCGAGGTAAAAAAGAACAGGTTCACAAACCAGTAGGTGTAGGCGGTGATAAACGCCCAACGACCGCCCAGCGAGCTTTTTACCCACGCATACACGCCCGCTTCTGAGTTTTTATTCAGCGATACAAATTCGGCAATGATCAGACAGAACGGGATAAAGTAAAACAGCGTCGCCAGGAAGAACATCGGGGCTGACGCCAGGCCCAGTTCGATGTTGTTGTTAATGACGTTATTGAAGCTGAACACGGCGGCAAAGGTCAGCGAGAGCAGGCCGAACTTGCCGATGGTATTGCGTTTAGTATCAGACATGACACATCTCCACACATTATCCTTCGGTTACCGCTGAAGGGGGTTGTGTTGTTTGTAGGATAGAGAGCGCCCGGTTAAGGGCGGTAACCGGGGGATGCCCCCCGGCGTTGCATAACGCGTCATCACTTATTCAGGAAATAACCGTCTTCAATCGTCACCAGCAGCACCACTTTTTTGACCGGGGCATCGCAGATAAAGCGGTACGCCTCGCTGTTATCGCAGACGATCATCTGCCCCTCGTGGACCTGGACGATTTCGCCGATGCCTTTCAGGTATTCCCGGTCAGTTTCATCGCGATAGCAGGCGACGGTTTTTAACGCGCTCTTCGGCGCGACTTCGATTTTTTGCTGGCCCTGCAGGTAGTAATGCACTTCGAAGTAGCGGCGGCGGCCCATAAACAGCGCATCGGTGGTGGTGCTGGTTTCCACGCGATAGCTGAGCGAATCGCCAATCGAATGGGCCACGCCGGGGCGGATCGCATCGATATTGTTGATGGCTTCCAGGCAGCGCTGCCATTTCCGACCGCTGTGATAAACCTGGGAAAACTGCGCTAAATTATCGAGAACTCTCATTGTTCAGCCTCGCTGTGTGAAACCGGGGAAAAGAAACCGTCGCCGAACGCCTGGTTCGCCAACACCTGCGAGGAGCCGACGCCGCCCTCCAGCGGCAGCAGCGTAAAGCCGTAGCTGAAGGCGTTAAGCCACACGCGCCAGCTGTCCAGCACTTCACTGCCCCAGGAGTTGGAGCCGAGGCCCAGGACCTGGGCGTCGATATTCAGCGTGATGTCATCGCTGCGGCGCAGTTCATTGCAGTGCTGGGCGGCGTGCAGATTTTCCGCGCTGTAGTGCCAGGCGCTGATATTCAGCGGCGCGCGCGGCACCACCATCAGCCCGCTGCCGTGGCGGTCGGCGAACGCGGCCCAGCGTACGTGCTGGCGGTTGCCGTTGTTCTGTGGGAACGGGTAGTTCTCGAACATCTCATCAACGGTGCTGCGCCAGACGTCAATAATGTTGCTCTGCTGGCTGTCGGGGTAGTTCTCGCCCGGCCCGCGACCGTAGTAATTCACCTGCTCAAACTGGCCGTTGATGCCCAGCATAAAGCCGATGCACGGCACGATATGCGGATAGTCGCCGTAGCGCTCGCCCTGTAGCTCGACGTTGATATGGCCCTGCGGGGTAATTTGCCAGCGGTAGGTGCAGCGCATCCCAAAGTCGAACACCGGCGGCGCGATAATCGTATTGGTGGTGATCACGACCGTATCGCCGCGCTGCTCTGCGCTAAATCCGCGCAGGTGCTCCTGCATGATTTGCAGATGGCTGGGCTGCCATAAGCCCTCGTACTCCTGCTTATGGTTGTCGATCATCGGTTTGAAGAAATTGATCTTCGGCTCGCGGGTGATCTGATCTATGCCGTTGACCTGCCAGTGTGTCAGCTTGCCGCTCAGCCTTGAGAACACCACCCGGAAATTGTGCCCGCTAACGGTATAGCTCAGGCGATCGTCGGCAATCTGCAACGGCGTGGCGCTGGCGCAATACGGCGCGGGCTGTGCCGCCGTGCGCGCTTTAAGTGGGAACTGGTAAACGGCGATGTCGTGATTGGCGTCGCTGTACAGGGTGCGCGAGTCTTTGGTGACCATCACGTTGATGAAGGTTTCACGCGCGTCCAGCTCAGGCAGATCGAGAGTGATATCGCGACCGCTGTTCGGCGCTAAATCACGCACTTTCAGGCGCTGGCTGGAGAGCGTTTCCCCTTCGGCGCGCACTTCGATACGCAGGGTGTAGTCGTCAAGGGTCGAGAACCACAGTTTGTTTTCAACGCGCAGTTTGCCGCTCGGGGCATCCGTCGCCAGCACTTTCACCGGCGCAATCACCTGCTTGTACTCGCGCAGGCCCGGCCCCGGGGTTTGGTCGGAGTAGATCAGCCCATCAAGGCAGAAGTTGTAGTTGTTGGGATAGTCACCGTAGTCGCCGCCGAATTTGTACCACACCGCGCCGTTTTCATCGGTGGCCTGGATGCCGTGATCGCACCACTCCCAGACGTAATGGCCCTGAATACAGTCGTGCTGATAGAACACGTTCTGATACTCGGTCAGGCCGCCCGGTCCGTTGCCCATCGCATGGGCGTATTCGCAGATAATGCGCGGTTTCGGGTGCGGATGTTCGCCGAATTCGTTCATCAGCGGCACGCGGGTGTACATGGTCGAGATGATGTCCACCACTTCGGCGTCGCGATCCTCTTCGTAATGCACCAGCCGGGTGTCATCCAGCGCTTTGGTGGCGCGGTACATGGCGCGAATATTACAGCCGTAGCCGGATTCATTGCCCAGCGACCAGATGATAATCGACGGATGGTTTTTCTGAGCATGAACGTGGCGCACGATGCGCTCGACGTAAACGTGCTCCCAGGCCGGATCGTCGGTGATGCGGCTCAGGTTGCCGACGTTGGCGAAACCGTGGGATTCAACGTCGGTTTCCGCCATCACAAACAGGCCGTAGATATCGCACAGCTCGTAAAAGCGCGGATCGTTCGGGTAGTGGGCGGTACGCACCGAGTTGATGTTGTGCTGCTTCATCAGCTGGAGATCTCTCTCCACGCGATCCATCCCGACGGCGCGCCCCTTGAGATGATCGTTATCGTGGCGGTTAACGCCGTGCAGCATCACGTAATGGTTGTTGATGTAGAACAGGCCATCGCGCACTTTGATATCGCGAAAGCCGACGCGCTGGGGGATGACTTCAAGGATCTCGCCAGCGGCGTTTTTCACCGTCATCACCAGATGGTAGAGGTACGGATTTTCCGCCGACCACTGCTGCGGGGCGTTGACGTCCAGGCTAAAACCGCTCTCCAGGATCTGGCTGACGGTCAGGGAACCGGTGGTGCCGTGATACAGCGCCTTGTCGCCATCGAACAGGGCATAGTCCACGCTAACATCAGCAGGTTGCCCGGCGAGGTTTTCCAGCACCAGCTGGCAGGAGAGGGTGGCGTCGATGTAGTCGTCGTTAAAGTCGGTGCGCAGGGTGAAATCCTGCACGTGAAGCGGATGTTTACCCACCAGGTAAACATCGCGGAAAATCCCGGCCGACCACCACATGTCCTGGTCTTCAATGTAAGTGGAATCCGCCCACTGCATCACCCGCACGCACAGCAGGTTTTCGCCGGTTTTAACCGCCGCGCTGATATCGAACTCCGCCGTTAAGCGGCTGCCTTTACTAAAACCGATGTATTGGCCGTTAACATACACTTCAAAGTAGGTTTCGACGCCGTCGAATTTAATAATCGTCTGTTTACCCTGCCAGTTTTCACCCAGGGTGAAGGTGCGCTGATAGGCCCCGGTGGGGTTGTCGGTCGGCACGAACGGCACGTCAATCGGGAACGGGAAACCTTCATCGGTGTACTGTAATTTTCCGTGGCCTTCCATCTGCCACATGCCCGGCACGGTAATGGAGCCCCAGTCGCTGAGGTATTCAGCGGTAAAGTTTTCCGGCACCCGCAGCGGATGGGTGAAAAAACGGAAGTTCCACTGCCCGCTGAGCGACAAAAAGCGGCTGCTGGTTTCACGTGCGAAGGTGCGAGCCTGTGCCAGCGAATCGTACGAGAAAAAATACGCGCGCGGCGGCAGCCGGTTTTCATGAGTCAGTTGAAGATTTTCCCAGCGATTCATATCGCCTCCCTGAACGGCCTAAGTAATTGCCTAGCATTTTAGTAAAAGTTTTACTAAATAAAACCGTCGGGAATGATTTACTTTAACTCGATCACAGAATGCGTTGGCGGGAGGAATAGCAAAGAAGCCGGAATCGCGGGTGCTATCCGGCGGGAAATCAGGACTAGCGCGTGGTACCGCGCAGTTTCAGGACGCTCGGCACAAAGACGTTCAGCGGCAGCGCGCGACCGTCGCGGGCTTTTTCCACCAGCAGGTTGACGCCCTGGCTGCCCATCATTTCTGAATGGATGCGCACCGTGGACAGCGGCGGGAAGGTAAACCGCGCGGTGGGGATATCGTTGACGCTAATCAAGGAGATATCCTGCGGGATAGCCAGCCCGCGCTCGTGGATCGCGCGCAGCACGCCGATGGCAATGGAGTCTGAGGCCACAAACAGCGCAGGGGGAAAATCTTCTTTCGCCAGCATGGTCTTTGCCAGTTCATAGCCGGAGGAGCTGGAAAAACCGCCGCGCCAGATATCATCCGGCGACACTACGCCCTTCAACTGACCGTATTCGACAAACGCCCGCTCGCGGATATCGGCTTTGCCCGGCTCATCCTGGCCGCCGATAAAGCCGATCCGCGACGCGCCCTGGCTGATAAAGAAATCGACCACTTCTTTAGCGATACGCACCAGGTCGATATCTACCGCATCATAGCTGCTGCCCGGCTCGTGAAAATCAATAAAGCAGATGTTATCAGTGTGCGCCGTGATGGTTTCACGCAGGGCACGAGTGGGCTTACCAACGATCAGCACCCCGGTGATTTTCTTCAAATCCGGCAGGGTGTTATTGAGGTAGCAGTTGGTCAGCTCAATGCCCAGCTTTTCGCACTGGGTCTCGACCCCGTGGCGGATCGCCAGATAGTAAGGGTCATTGATTTCCAGGTCCTGCTGGTAGCTGTACAGCGCCAGAATATGGTGATGGCCTACGGCAGGCGTCTGGGTTTTGCGCGACGTCGTGCTCTTGTATTCCAGCTTTTCCGCAATCTCGAGGATGCGGTGCTTGGTCTCTTCTTTGACGTTTAACGAGGGATCGTCGTTTAAAACCCGTGAAACCGTCGCCAGTGAGACGCCCGCTTCGGCAGCGATATCTTTCAGTGTGGCCATCATTTTCCTTATCTGACGTTGCCCCTTTTCGCCCGCTCATTGTAAAGCAAGCCGCCATTCCTGCATCTATTTTCAGTAAATAACCGCCAGTAAATAACCGCGCGGTTATTCATCACCGCAGGAGAGTCCAAACCGTGACCCGACTAACAATTTTATCGGCAAAGCGCGGTCTGGAAAAATTTTGCTGGTATATTTTACTAAATATTTACTAAGGAGGAATGATGGATACGGTAGCTTATGATGATTTCGCAAAGCTGGAGATGCGTACCGGCACAGTGGTTGAGGTGAAACGCCACGCCAATGCCGACAAGCTGTACATTGCGCAGATTGACGTGGGCGAGCGCACGCTGCAAACGGTGACCAGCCTGGTGCCGTACTACAGCGAGCAGGAACTGCTGGGCAAAACGGTGGTAGTGCTGTGCAACCTGGCGAAAGCAAAAATGCGCGGGGAAACCTCGGAGTGCATGCTGCTGTGCGCGGAAACTGACGACGGCAGCGAAAGCGTACTGCTGACGCCGGAGCGCCTGATGCCCGCAGGCGTGCGGATCGTGTAATCGATGGCCCTCTGACCCAGAGGGCCAAACCAGGCTATGCGCGCCGTCCCAGCGGCACCACCAGCGGCGTGCCCGCCACCGGATCGTCAATAATCATGCAGCGCATCCCGTAGATGCGTTCGATCAGTTCCGCCGTGACAATCTCTTTCGGATCGCCTTGCGCCACAATCACCCCTTCACGCAGGGCGATAATATGGTTCGCATAGCGGCACGCCTGGTTGAGATCGTGCAGCACCGCCGCCAGGGTAAAGCCCTGCTGTTCATTCAGCGCGCTCAGCAGCTCCAGCAGATCGATTTGATGGCTGATATCCAGCCAGGTGGTGGGTTCATCCAGCAGCAGGATCGAGGTTTCCTGCGCCAGCACCATGGCGATCCAGGCGCGCTGGCGCTGGCCGCCGGACAGGGTATCCACGCTCTGGCTGGCGAGGGCTTCAATCCCGGTGGCTTTCATGGCGCGGCTCACGGCGCGCTCGTCCTCTTCGCGCCAGCGGGTAAACAGCGGCTGATGCGGGTAACGGCCACGGCTGACCAGTTCCTGCACCGTGATATCGCCGGGCGCGCTGGCGTTTTGCGGCAGTAAGCCGATGCGCCGCGCCACCTCTTTGGTGGCGTACCGTTCGATTTGCTCGCCGTCGAGCCACACCTGGCCGTTTAGCGGCTTCATCAGGCGGCTTAAAGTACGCAGCAGCGTCGATTTGCCGCAGCCGTTCGGGCCGATAATGGCGGTAAATTTGCCATCGGGAATCGACACGTTAAGCGACTCGGCAATGATTTTTTTGCCGTAGCCGAGCGTCAGCGTTGCGCCATGCAGGCGGGACTGGGTCATCTCTTGCGGGACTCCTGAATCAACAAGGCGATGAGGTAAATACCGCCAATACTGACGGTGACAACGCCTACGGGAAGCTGGTAGGGGGTAAACAGGCGCTGGGCGCATAAATCGGCGGCCAGTAACAAGGTGCCGCCGCACAGCGCCGACTGCAATAAACCAAAGCGCGAGGTCAGGCTTAAGCGCCGGGCGATATGCGGCGCGACCAGCGCGATAAACGAAATCGGGCCGGCCAGCGCGGTCGCGGCGGCGGTGAGCGTGACGGCGGTGAGCATCAGCAGCAGACGTGAACGCTCCACCGCCACACCCAGCGCGCAGGCGCTGTCATCACCCATCTCCAGCAGCCGCATCCGGCGCACCAGCAGGGCTGCCGCCAGCAGGGCGATGGCAATCAGCGGCACCGCCGGGAAAGTTTTGCCCCAGGTCAGGCCGTTGAGCGACCCGGCGTTCCACATCTCGGCGGACAGCGCGGTCTCCAGCGACGCCTGCAACAGCAGCCAGGTATTGAACGCCACCAGCATGGCGCGCATGCCGATACCGATAATAATCAGCCGGAAGGTGTCGATGCCGTTGCGCCAGGCCAGCGCCCACACCAGCAGCGAGGTCACGATACCGCCGCCGAGCGCCGCCAGGGTGATGGCGCTTAAGCTCTGGCCGAACAGCACCATGGCAATCAACACCCCGCTCCACGCGCCCATGTTAAAGCCCATTACGTCCGGGCTGCCCAGCGGGTTGCGCATCAGTGACTGGAAGATTGCGCCGCTGACGCCGAGCGCCGCGCCAATCACCAGCGCCATTAATACCCGCGGCAACCGCCATTCCACCACCACGAGCGAAATCTGGCGCGGGCCGTCGCCCAGCAGCGCGCTCATCACCTGCGAAGCGGAAAGCGGCAGCGCGCCGCTGGATAAACTCCATACCGACATCGCCGCCGCCGCCAGGCAAAACAGCGCCAGCACAATTAACAGGCGAGGGGAGAGGCTCATAGCGTCACTCCATTACGCCGACGGCGCACCAGATAAATCAGTACCGGCGCGCCGATAAACGCGCTTACTACCGAGACGCGGATTTCGCCCGGTACGATGACGCGGCCAATAATATCCGCCAGCAGCAGTAACAGCGGCGTTGCCAGCAGCGTAGCGGGCAGCGACCAGCGGTGATCCTGGCCCACCAGCCAGCGCGACAGGTGGGGCATCATCAGGCCGATAAAGGCGATCGGACCGACCAGTGCGGTCGCGCTGCCGCACAGCAGGGTAATCGCCACCAGTCCAGACAGTTGAGTCCGCGCGACGCGGTTGCCCAGCGCGGTAGCGGTATCGCTGCCCATGCTCAGGCTGTTTAACGACCGGGCCAGCAGTAGCGCAATTAACAGGCCGATGAGCACCGGGGCCAGCACCACTTTCAGGGTCATCAGGGTGCGGATATCCAGCGAGCCGGACTGCCAGAAACGCAGCTGGTCATATACCACCGGATTTAGCAGCGCGATCCCGCTGGACAGCCCCTCCAGCACCGCCGCCAGCGCCACGCCTGCCAGCGTCAGGCGCACCGGGCTAAGCTGCCCGCCGCCCGCGCTGCCGGTAAATGCCACCACCAGCGAGGCCGCCATCGCGCCGCCAAAGGCGAGGGCCAGCAGCATCATCGGGGAAGAGAGGCCTAACAGCGCGGTGCCGACCACGATAGCGAAACTGGCACCGGAATTAACGCCCAGCAGGCCGGGGTCGGCGAGGGGATTGCGGGTCAGCGTTTGCATCAGCGCGCCCGCTACGCCCAGCGCGCAGCCCGCCAGTAATCCCGCCAGGGTGCGAGGCAGGCGCACATCGCGCACGATGGTGCAGTCGGGGCTTTGACACTGGCCGCTTAGCGCGTCCAGCACAACGGAGAATTCAATCGGCTTTGCGCCAATCGACAGGCTTAACGCCGCCATCAGTAGCAGCAAAATGATAAGGCCCAACAGCGCAGCCGTGCGCCCTGGTAACCGGAAAAGCGACATCACAAATATTCCACAATTGGTAATGATAGTTATTATCACTCTTATTGGGGCTATGTTAGCATGACGCCCCCGTTATTCGGTAAGAAAAAATTCCGCTCTAAGGCCATGTAATGAACCCACATTCTCTGCTGCTCAATCTTTCCCTGCTCAAAACCAATCCGGCTTTCCGGGCGGTGTTTTTGGCGCGCTTTATTTCCATTGTTTCGCTGGGACTACTGGGCGTGGCCGTACCGGTGCAGATCCAAACCCTGACCGGCTCGCCGTGGCTGGTGGGGCTGGCGGTCACCCTGACCGGTGGAGCGATGTTTATCGGATTGATTTCCGGCGGCGTGCTGGCGGACCGTCACGAGCGCAAGCGGCTGATCCTGATCGCCCGCTCCACCTGCGGCCTGGGGTTTATCGGGCTGTTTATTAACGCCCTGCTGCCGGAACCCTCTTTAATGGCGATTTATCTGCTGGGACTGTGGGATGGCTTTTTCGGCGCGATTGGCGTCACGGCGCTGCTGGCTGCCACGCCGGGCCTGGTGGGGCGCGAGAACGTGATGCAGGCGGGGGCCATCACCATGCTGACAGTGCGCCTCGGTTCGGTCATCGCCCCGATGATTGGCGGGCTGCTGTTGGCAAGCGGCGGCGTGGCGTGGAACTTTGGGCTGGCGGCGATGGGCACCTTTATCACGCTGATCCCGCTGTTCAGCCTGCCGCGTATGCCCGCCCCGCAGATGCAGCGCGAACACCCGCTGCGCGCGCTGTTGCAGGCGTTTCGCTTTCTGTTGAGTAATCCGCTGATCGGCGGCGTGGCGCTGGTGGGGGCATTATTGACCATGGCGAGCGCGGTGCGGGTGCTGTATCCGGCGCTGGCCAATCACTGGCAGATGTCCGCCAGCCAGATTGGGTTTTTATACGCCGCCGTGCCGCTCGGCGCGGCGCTGGGGGCGCTGACCAGCGGACGCATCGCGCATACCGCGATGCCGGGCAGAGTGATGCTCGCGACCACCGTGGCGGCCTTCCTGGCAGTGGGCGCGTTTGGCGTAATGCCGCTGTGGGGGCTGGCGGTGGTGTGCCTTGCGCTGTTCGGCTATCTCAGCGCCATCAGCTCGCTGTTGCAGTACACCCTGATTCAAACCCAAACGCCGGACGACATGCTGGGGCGCATCAACGGGCTGTGGACGGCGCAGAACGTCACCGGGGATGCCATCGGCGCGGCGCTGCTGGGGGCCTTCGGGACGCTGCTGACGCCAGCCGCCTCGGCAAGCGTCAGCGGTCTGGGGCTGGCGGTGATGGGGGTATTGCTGGCGCTGCTGCTCAATGAACTGCGCCGCTTCCGTCAACCTGCGCCGCAAGCGGCGCAGTCATCATGATTTAAACAGCTGCGTCAGCCGGGTCAACAGCTGGCTGGCGCTGTAGTAATCGAGACGAAAAGTTTCGGTGCCCAGCGGGTAAACGCGCTGCTGCTGTACCGCAGGCAGATGTTTTAACAGCGGATTGTCCGCCAGTGCTTTGGCGTCCCGCTCATCCCCGGCGAACAGAAACAGCGTCTCGCCATTCAATCCCGCTGCAAGATCCTCCCCGCCGAGCTGAATGATGTCATGGCGTTTGCCCTGCGACTGGCTGGTTTGCAGATTAGCGGGCAGGGCGGCCTGTGTAAAACCGAGTTGCTGTAACAATTTCCCCTGCGCCGACTCCGGCGTCCAGAGATTCGCGCCGTGCGCCGCCGGGTTGTACACCAGCGCGCTCACCGGCTGCGGCGGCAGGACGATCTGCGCTTTGACTTCGGCTAACTGCTTATCGAAACTGGCGATGCGCTCGGCGGCCTGCTTTTCGTGGCCGGTGATTTCCCCAAGCTGGGTTAACAGCTGCTGCCAGCTTTTATCGTCGTAATTAATGATTAATGTCGGGGCAATAGCGGAAAGCTGATCGTAAAGCGGTAACGCCGAATCGCCGCCGGTAGCGCTGATCAAAATCAGATCCGGCATCTGAGCCGCGACCGCTTCGGCATTGGCTTCGCCGATATACAGCCGCTGCACGTTACGCTGCTTCGCCACCTCGCCCCACTGTTTCAGAAAGCCCTGACCATCCGCCACCCGGTTGCCCGGCGAAGTTGCGCCGCTGGCGATCACCGGCGCGTCAATCGCCAGCAGCGAGCCGGTCAGCGTGACGCTGGTGGAGACAATGCGCTGGGGCATCTGCTCAAGCGTGTGCGTGCCCCGGCTGTCCTGGATCTGGCGCGGCCAGTCGGCGGCCTGAGTGAGTGAGGAAAATCCGAAAGCGAGCAGGGAGAGCAGCAGCCCAAAGGTGAAGCGTGATTTCACGGCGTAGAGTCCCACGGTAAAGGTTAGTAATGCTTCTCATTTTCAACATTGCCTGGTCCGGTTGCAAGCGCTGTGAACAACAATTGCCGCTGGCTTTGTGCCCGAAATCGCTCGCGCTGGATTGACAATCGGGCGCTTTGCCCTTAGGTTACGCCACCAAACGCAAATGATAATAATTATTAAACACCTTATCATTTTATGGAGGAGCGTATGGAGGCGTCTTTGGCAGAGGAATCCCAACAGCACGCTGTCACCCTTTCATCTGACAGCTTTTTCTTTATGTCGCCGCATCGCAATCTGGTGACATCCGGCTGCCTGTCCCGGCTGACCACCCCCGCCGCTGATGGCGAAGATCTTAACGGCGAATTTCAACAGCAGCTGCGCGCAACGTTCGCCGCCGCCCGTGACAAGGGCTGTGCCAGGCCGATTGTGGTCGGCGCAATTCCGTTCGATACCCGTAAACCCTCGGCGCTGTTTGTGCCGCGCGACTATCAGGCGTTTTCCCACCGCGCGATGTTAGCCCGCGCCCGTACCGCCGCGCCGCCGCAGCTGCGGCTGATAGCGCAGCAGGCCATCCCGGAAAAACCGCAGTTTATGGCGATGGTGGAACGCGCCGCCGCGCTGACCGCCACGCCGGAAGTCAGCAAGGTGGTGCTGTCGCGCCTGATCGATATCACCACCGCCGACGCGCTGGATCGCAATCAGCTGTTGAACCGGCTGGTGGCGCTTAACCCCGCCAGCTACAACTTCCACGTTCCGCTGGCGGACGGCGGCGCGCTGGTCGGTGCCAGCCCGGAGCTGCTGCTGCGTAAACAGCAAAACCAGTTTTACTCGCTGCCGCTGGCGGGCTCCGCGCGCCGTCACCCTAACAGCACCGAAGATAAGCTGGTGGGGGATCGGCTGCTGAATTCCCGCAAAGATCGCCACGAACACCAGCTGGTCACCCAGGCGATGCGCCAGATCCTCAATGCCCGCAGCCAGCGCCTGCGGGTGCCGGAAACCCCCGAGCTGATCACCACCCCGACGCTGTGGCATCTGGCTACCGCCATCAGTGGCGAAACCTGTGCTGAACAGGAAAACGCGCTGTCGCTGGCCTGCCTGCTGCATCCGACACCTGCGTTGAGTGGCTTCCCGCATACCGTCGCCCGTCAACTGATCGCCGAGCTGGAGCCGTTCGATCGCGAACTGTTCGGCGGGATCGTCGGCTGGTGCGATGACCAGGGCAACGGCGAGTGGGCGGTGGCGATCCGCTGCGCGCAGTTAAACGACAAGCAGATCCGCTGTTTCGCCGGTGCGGGGATCGTTCCGGCGTCGGTAGCGGAATCGGAATGGCATGAAACGGGCGTCAAGCTCTCCACCATGCTCAACGTATTTGGCCTGAACGACAGGAGCGCGTCATGATTATTCCCTATACCCGCTGGCCGGATGATTTCGCCGCCCGCTACCGCGAGAAAGGCTACTGGCTCGACTTGCCGCTAAGCGACATTTTGCAGCGCCACGCCGACAACGACGCGGTGGCACTGATCGACGGCGATCGCACGCTCACTTACCGCGAGCTTGACCAGGCCGCCAACCGCCTGGCGGCGGCGCTGTCGCGGCGCGGTTTACGCCGTGGCGAAACCGCGCTGGTGCAGTTGGGCAACGTCGCCGAGTTTTATATCGTTTTTTTTGCCCTGCTGAAAATTGGCGTCGCACCGGTGAATGCCCTGTTCAGCCACCAGCGCACCGAGCTGGAAGCCTACGCCCGGCAAATCGAACCGGCGCTGTTGATTGCCGATCGCGCTCATGGCTTATTCGCCAACGATGATTACCTGGCGCAACTGCGTGAAGCGACCCCGTCGATCCGCCACGTCTTGCTGAACCGCGATGGCGGCGAGCAGGGTCTGGCGTGGCTGTTAGAACAACCTGCCGAGGGCTTTATCGCCACGCCGACGCCTGCCGATGAAGTGGCCTTTTTCCAGCTTTCCGGCGGCAGTACCGGCACGCCGAAGCTGATCCCGCGCACCCATAACGATTACTACTACAGCATCCGCCGCAGTAACGAAATCTGCCAGTTTGATGCCGATACCCGCTATCTGTGCGCCCTGCCAGCGGCCCACAACTACCCGATGAGTTCGCCGGGCGCGCTGGGAGTTTATCTGGCGGGCGGCACGGTGGTGCTGGCTAACGATCCCAGCGCCAGCCACTGCTTCCCGCTGATCGCCCGGCATCAGATTAACGTTACCGCGCTGGTGCCGCCGGCGGTCAGCCTGTGGCTACAGGCGCTGCAGGAGGGCGAAGATCGCGCGCAGCTGGCTACCCTCAAGCTGTTGCAGGTCGGCGGCGCGCGGCTGTCAAATTCGCTGGCCGCGCGTATTCCCGCTGAACTCGGCTGCCAGTTGCAGCAGGTTTTTGGGATGGCGGAAGGGCTGGTGAACTACACCCGCCTGGACGACAGCGATGAGCGCATTTTCAATACCCAGGGCTGTCCGATGTGCCCGGACGATGAAGTCTGGGTGGCGGATGAAAACGGTAACGTGCTGCCTGCCGGGCAGGTTGGACGCCTGATGACGCGCGGCCCGTACACCTTCCGCGGTTACTACCAGAGCCCGGAGCACAATGCCCAGGCATTCGATGCCGACGGTTTTTACTGCTCCGGCGATCTGATCGCCATCGACGAGGACGGCTACATCACCGTTCAGGGCCGCGAGAAGGATCAGATCAATCGGGGCGGTGAGAAGATCGCCGCCGAAGAGATCGAAAACCTGCTGCTGCGCCACGAGGCGATTATTCAGGCGGCGCTGGTGTCGATGGAAGACAGCCTGATGGGCGAGAAGAGCTGTGCGTTCCTGGTCACCCGCCGGGCGGTGAAAGCGGTGGAGATCCGCCGCTACCTGCGCGAGCTCGGCGTCGCCGATTTCAAACTGCCGGACCGGGTGGAAAGCGTGGCCGAGTTGCCGCTCACGCCGGTGGGCAAAGTCGATAAAAAACAGTTGCGTCAACGGCTGGCGGAACGCCAGTCGGCATCATGAAGGAGAACACCGTGGCGATCCCAAAACTTAACGCGTACAGCCTGCCGGGCGCGGCAGATATCCCAGACAACAAAGTGCAGTGGGCTTTTGAACCGGCGCGCGCCGCGCTGTTAATCCACGATATGCAGGATTATTTCGTCAATTTCTGGGGCGAGAACTGCCCGATGATGGCGCAGGTTATTGCTAATATCGCCGCGCTGCGCCGCTACTGCAAACAGCAGGGCATCCCGGTCTATTACACCGCGCAGCCGGACAACCAGAGCCCGGAAGATCGCGCACTGCTCAACGATATGTGGGGACCGGGGCTGAACAATTATCCGGAACAGCAGCACGTGGTGGCGGAACTGGCCCCCGACAGCGACGACACGGTGCTGGTGAAGTGGCGCTACAGCGCGTTTCACCGCTCGCCGCTTGAGCAGGCGCTGAAAGCGTCGGGGCGCGATCAGCTGTTGATTTGCGGCGTTTACGCTCATATCGGCTGCATGACTACCGCCACCGACGCGTTTATGCGTGATATTCAACCGTTTATGGTGGCCGATGCGCTGGCGGATTTCAGCCGCGAAGAGCACCTGATGGCGCTGAAATACGTGGCGGGCCGCGCCGGACGCGTGGTGATGACCGCAGATTTGCTGCCGACGCCGCAAAGCAAGCAACAGCTGCGCGCGCTGGTGCTGCCGCTGCTGGATGAATCCGACGAGCCGGAAGATGACGAAAACCTGATCGACTACGGTCTGGATTCGGTGCGCATGATGGCGCTGGCTTCGCGCTGGCGGCAGGTTTATCCGGACATTGATTTCGTGATGCTGGCGAAAAAGCCGACCATTGACGCGTGGTGGGCGCTGCTGTCCCGGGACGCGCGCTAATGGCCGGGATGTTTGACGGCAAAACGGTGTGGGTCACCGGCGCGGGCAAAGGCATCGGCTATGCCGCCGCACTGGCGTTCCAGCAACAGGGTGCGACGGTCATCGGCTTAGATCGGGCATTTAACGGCGATTACCCGTTCGCGACCGAACAGTTGGATATCGCCGATGCCGGTCAGGTGGCCGAGGTGTGTGAGCGGTTACTGGCCGCGCAACCGCGCCTCGATGTACTGGTCAACGCGGCGGGGATTTTGCGCATGGGCCCGACCGATGCGCTATCGCTGGCCGACTGGCAGCAGACCTTTGCGGTCAACGTGGGCGGCGCGTTCAATCTGTATCAGCGGCTGATGCCGGTATTCCGCACGCAACGGGGCGGGGCGATAGTGACCGTGGCGTCCGACGCGGCGCATACGCCGCGCATTGGCATGTCGGCATACGGCGCGTCCAAAGCGGCGCTGAAAAGCCTGACCCTCACCGTCGGGCTGGAGCTGGCGCCGTTCGGCGTGCGGGTCAATCTGGTGTCGCCTGGATCTACCGATACCGATATGCAACGCACCCTGTGGACCACGGATGATGCCGAACAGCGGCGCATCGCCGGGTTCGCCGAACAGTTTAAGCTCGGCATTCCGCTGGGCAAAATCGCCAAACCGCAGGAAATCGCCAGCACCATTCTGTTTCTTGCCTCCGATCAGGCCAGCCATATCACTTTGCAGGATATTGTGATTGATGGCGGATCGACCCTGGGAGCCTGAATGATCTGGAAACGTAACATCACACTGGATGAACTGAATGCCATGGGCGAGGGCACCCTGGTGGCTCACCTGGGCATTGTGTTTACCGAAATCGGCGCAGAGTCGCTGACGGCGGAAATGCCGGTGGACAGCCGCACGCTTCAGCCGTTTGGCCTGCTGCACGGCGGCGCGTCGGCGGCGCTGGCGGAAACTCTCGGCTCGATGGCCGGGTTTCTGACCACCAAAGAGGGCCAGAGCGTGGTGGGTACCGAGCTCAACGCCACTCACCATCGGCCCATCTTCGAAGGCAAAGTGCGCGGCGTTTGCCGGGCCATCCATCCGGGGCGGCAAAGCCAGTGCTGGGAAATCGTCATTTATGATGCCGACGGGCGGCGCTGCTGCACCAGCCGGTTAAGCACCATGGTGATGGGCTAACGCATATCATGCGCAGGGAAGCGCATTTAGCCGTCTAAACGTCTTGATTGCCAAAGTGAGTCGTCGTGCTATAGTGGAGCGATATTTTTCCCGCAGGGCACGGCACGATGAGCAATAATCCTTTGATTCCTGAGAGTAAACTTCCTTCACTGGGCACCACTATTTTCACCCGGATGAGCGCGCTGGCGCAGCAGCACCAGGCCATCAATCTCTCCCAGGGGTTCCCGGATTTTGACGGGCCGCGCTTTTTGCAGCAACGGCTGGGGTTTCATGTTGCCGCCGGAGCCAATCAATACGCCCCGATGACCGGCGCGCAGCCGCTGCGCGAGGCGATTGCCGATAAAACCGCCGCGCTTTATGGTTATCGTCCTGACGCCAACAGCGATATCACCGTCACGGCGGGCGCGACGGAAGCGTTGTACGCCGCCATTACCGCGCTGGTGCGCCCCGGCGATGAAGTCATCTGTTTTGACCCGAGCTATGACAGCTATGCCCCGGCCATCACGTTAAGCGGGGGCGTCTCAAAACGGCTGGCGCTCCAGCCGCCGCATTTTCGCGTCGACTGGCAGCAGTTCGCCGACGCGCTGTCGCCGCGCACCCGGCTGGTGATCCTGAACACGCCGCATAACCCTACCGCCACGGTCTGGCAAAAAAGCGATTTTGACGCGCTGTGGCAGGCTATTGCCGATCGGGAAATTTATGTGATTAGCGATGAGGTGTACGAACATATCTGTTTCGCCGCCGACGGCCACGCCAGCGTGCTGGCGCATCCCCAACTGCGCGAGCGGGCGGTGGCGGTATCGTCATTCGGCAAAACCTATCATATGACCGGCTGGAAAGTAGGGTATTGCGTTGCGCCTGCGCCCATTAGCGCGGAACTGCGCAAAGTGCACCAGTATTTGACCTTTTCAGTCAATACGCCTGCCCAACTGGCGTTAGCGGATATGCTGCGGGAAGAGCCGGCCCACTATCAGCAGTTGCCGGAATTTTACCGCGCCAAACGCGATCGCTTTGTGGATGCGCTCTCCGCCAGCCGCCTGAAGCTACTGCCCTGTGAGGGCACTTATTTCTTACTGGCGGATTACCGCGCGATTAGCGACAGAGACGACGTAAGTTTTTGCCAGTGGCTGACTGAAGAAGTGGGCGTCGCCGCGATCCCGCTGTCGGTATTTTGCGCCGCGCCGTTCCCGCACACATTGATCCGGCTGTGCTTTGCCAAACAGGACGCGACGCTGGATGCGGCGGCGGCACGGTTAGCCGCCCTGTAAGGTTATTCCAGAGCCATTACGCGCTGGTTAATTGCATCCAGCAGTAACTTGAACGCGCTGCTTTGCAGCGCGAAACGGTTGTACATCATATGAAATTCGAGCGCGGGAAGTTCATCCGCCAGCGCGACCCGTTTGAGATTGAATACATCTTTAAAGCGCTCATAGCCTCTGGTGCCGATAAAACAGAGTAATTCGCTTTGCCCGACGGCGGATAATACGGTAACGGCGGAATCGCTATAAAAAACGATTTTTCGGTCAGGAAACTCCTGCGCTAATTTAACGTCATACTGCCTGATGCCCTCTTCAAGCCCGGTAATTCTGGCAAACTTCTCATGCTTTAACGCTGCCAGCGTGGTGTTGTCGCCGATGCGCGGATGATCTTTACTGCATACCAGAATGGGATCGGTATTAAACAGCGGCGTACATACCACGGAATGGCCGATCACAGGCGTATTGCCAATAATTAAATCTGCTTTGCGGAAAGTTAACAGTTCTTCTGCCGACTGCGCGGAAACAGACATATCGTAATGCACCAGTTCGAAACCCTGCTGTCGACAAAACTGTTCCGCCAGCGGCGATAAAAATTCCAGACCGATTAATGAAGTGCAATAAATAATAAAATTTTTGCGCTGCGGCGCGCCCTGAACGACCCGTATCGTCTGTTCGAGCTGTTGAAGGTTATCTTCAAGATAAATGTGCAAATTATCGGCGACGGTGGTGGGCGTGATGCCTTTCCCCTCACGCAGAAACAGCGGGTCGTTCAACTGGTTGCGTAGACGTTGGATGGACTGGCTGATGGCGGAAGGCGTCAGGAACAGCGCCTCGGCGGCTTTACTCACGCTACGATGTAAATAAACGCATTCGAAAATAACCAGCAGATTAAGATCGAATTTTTTCAGATCCTGAAGATTGGCCATCATTAACCCCGTCACCCTAATAGGTCATGATTATGATATTAAATTAAATAATAGACGGGGCAAATAAAATAGCAGCCATTTTTATGACTGCCATGACAATTATTTAAAGACAATTTTAGTTTTTCTTAATCTCTCCGCCCATCATTACCGCCAGCTTTTCGGCGTCGGGTAAGCCGACCACCTGCTGTAATTCATTAGCGTCATTCATGTAATAAATCGCCGGAGTAGCGTTAGCGCCCAGTTCATCCATTAATTTTTGATTAATATTTAATGCTTTCGCCTGTTCGGGCGCGATGGCGGCGGGTATATCCAGCGCCATTTTCCCACCGGACTGCTCAAAGTCGCGCCAGGTTTTTGCCGGATCCTTCGCGCCCATGATCGCCGCTGCGGTGGCGCGGCTTTCTGGTTTGATCACGCCAACCATCAGGGTGCGGATCTGTACTTTGCCTGCATCAATCCAGGGGCGCGATTGCTGCCAGAACTGATGGCAATACGGGCAGAACGGATCGGCAAACACATAAATGGTGCGCGGCGCGTCGGCCTTGCCATCCTGGATCCAGCTGGCTTTTTCCATTTGCTTCCACAGCTCCCGGCCTGCGGGAGCATAAATTTCCTGGGCGATCAGTTTTTCGCTCAGGTTGGTACCCTGCTCATCGTACAGATAGCCGGAAATGGCGTGTTTACCGTCAGGCGTCACGTAAATGGTGACGCCCATCTCCTGGAATTTGCCCAGGTAGCCGGTCATTCCGTTGGGACCGGGAAACGATTTGATAATGGTGATGCCTTGCTGCTCAAGTGCCTTTACCGGGGCAGGGAGGTCGCTGGCGTGGAGAAAGAAGGGCGCGAGGGCCAGCAGAAGTAAGCGTTTCGTCATGTCTGATCCTGAAATTGTCGGATGTTCGATAAAACCTATCGCAACCATCGGAAAGAGGGGTGGTTCAATGGATTGCCGTTATGGATTGGCAATGGTCTAATCAGGGCGCTGATACGACCTTGTTAAGGTAAAGTAAAGCGCAACGCATTGCCAGTCTACTGGCGCTGAACCGCCTCCGGGCGCTTCAGGTAAGGAGGCCACCCGATTGGGTGGCCTTTTTATATGGCGGGTCGTAAAGACGCGTGTCGCACATGCTCAGCACAAAAAGGTCTAAGCCGGGTTGTTAGTTATTGCTTATTGATTTGATAACGCCAACCCATTAGCGATGATGGTTCAGATTCGTTAACTTACACCTCAACGAAAACACGGAGGAAGTACAGATGTCTTTAATTAATACCAAAATTAAACCTTTTAAAAACCAGGCGTTCAAAAACGGTGAATTCGTAGAAGTTACCGAGAAAGATACCGAAGGCCGCTGGAGTGTGTTCTTCTTCTATCCGGCAGACTTCACCTTCGTTTGCCCGACTGAACTGGGCGACGTGGCTGACCATTACGAAGAGTTCCAGAAGCTGGGCGTAGATATCTACTCTGTGTCTACCGACACCCACTTCACTCACAAAGCATGGCACAGCAGCTCCGACACCATCGCTAAAATCAAATACGCGATGATCGGCGACCCGACTGGCGCCCTGACCCGTAACTTCGACAACATGCGTGAAGACCAGGGTCTGGCTGACCGCGGTACGTTCATCGTTGACCCGCAGGGCATCATCCAGGCGGTTGAAGTTACCGCTGAAGGCATCGGCCGTGACGCATCTGACCTGCTGCGTAAAGTGAAAGCTGCTCAGTACGTTGCTTCTCACCCAGGCGAAGTGTGCCCGGCTAAATGGAAAGAAGGCGATGCGACTTTAGCTCCGTCTTTAGACCTGGTTGGCAAGATTTAAATTTCCGTCGTCTTTCGCGCCATAGCGGCGTTGGCGTCGCCTGCTCACCCCGGTCACTTACTAATGTAAGCTCCCGGGGATTCACAGGCTAGCCGCCTTGCTCTGACGCGAAATCCTTAGGAAATTACCCCTAGATAAACGGGTGCTCAGGCACCCGATGTTTTAACCACAGTTTACGCAATCTCATTTAAGTCGCATCGCGGCGGCAACTGAGCGAATCCCCGGGAGCTTACTGATGTAAGCGACCGGGGTGAGTGAAGGCAGCCAACAAAGAGGCGGCTTAAATGAGGAAGCGTAAAGCCCAGGAGATTTACTCATGCTCGACACCAATATGAAAACCCAGCTCAAGGCTTACCTTGAGCGACTGACCAAGCCTGTTGAGTTACTTGCCACGCTGGACGACAGCGCGAAATCGGCAGAGATCAAGGAACTGTTGGCTGAAATCGAACAACTGTCAGACAAAGTTTCCTACCGCGAAGACAATACGCTGCCGGTACGTAAACCCTCTTTTCTGATTACCACGCCTGGCTCCAGCCAGGGACCGCGCTTCGCCGGTTCGCCGCTGGGCCACGAGTTCACTTCGCTGGTGTTAGCGCTGTTGTGGACCGGTGGTCATCCGGCGAAAGAAGCGCAGGAGCTGCTGGAGCAGATCCGCGATCTGGACGGCGATTTTGAATTCGAAACCTATTACTCGCTGTCCTGCCACAACTGTCCGGACGTGGTGCAGGCGCTGAACCTGATGGCGGTGCTGAACCCGCGCATCAAACATACTTCGATTGACGGCGGGGCGTTCCAGAATGAAATCGCCGATCGCGGCGTGATGGGCGTTCCGGCAGTATTCGTAAACGGGAAAGAGTTTGGCCAGGGCCGTATGACGCTGACGGAAATCGTCGCCAAAGTTGACAGCGGCGCAGAAAAACGCGCGGCGGATGCGCTGAACAAACGTGACGCCTACGATGTGCTGATTGTCGGCTCCGGCCCGGCGGGCGCGGCGGCAGCGGTCTATTCTGCCCGTAAAGGCATTCGCACCGGTTTGATGGGCGAGCGCTTCGGCGGCCAGGTGCTGGATACCGTCGACATCGAAAACTACATTTCCGTGCCGAAAACCGAAGGCCAGAAACTGGCAGGCGCGCTGAAAGCCCACGTTGATGATTACGATGTGGATGTGATCGACACCCAGAGCGCCACCAGACTGGTTCCGGCGGCGGTGGAAGGCGGTCTGCACCAGATTGAAACCGCGTCTGGCGCGGTACTGAAAGCGCGCAGCATTATCATTGCCACCGGCGCGAAATGGCGCAACATGAATGTGCCGGGCGAAGAGCAGTATCGCACCAAAGGCGTAACCTATTGCCCGCACTGCGATGGCCCGCTGTTCAAAGGCAAGCGCGTGGCGGTGATCGGTGGCGGTAACTCCGGCGTGGAAGCGGCCATTGACCTGGCCGGTATCGTTGAGCACGTCACGCTGCTGGAATTCGCGCCGGAAATGAAAGCCGACCAGGTATTGCAGGACAAAGTGCGCAGCCTGAAAAACGTCGACATCATTCTTAACGCCCAGACCACCGAAGTCATGGGCGACGGCAGCAAATTGACCGGTCTGGAGTACCGCGATCGCGTCAGCGGCGATGTGCACCACATTGAGCTGGCAGGGATTTTCGTGCAGATTGGTTTGCTGCCGAACACTAACTGGCTGGAAGGCGCGATTGAGCGCAACCGCATGGGCGAGATCATGATCGACGCCAAATGCGAAACCAGCGTCAAAGGCGTGTTCGCGGCGGGCGACTGCACCACCGTGCCGTACAAGCAAATTATCATCGCAACCGGTGAAGGTGCGAAAGCGTCACTCAGCGCGTTCGATTACCTGATTCGCACCAAAACCGCGTAAAAAAGAAAGTAAGACACCTGCAAAAAAATCAAAGCCACCGTAAGGTGGCTTTTTTTGTCTGCGCGGTTAGCGGATCACAAACACCGGGATATGGGCATGGCGGATCACGCTGGAAGCGTTAGAGCCTAACAGATGGGTGGTGATAGAGGGATTGCGCGACCCGATCACCACGACATCCGCATCCAGTTCATTTGCCAGGGTGTTGACGCAGTCACGCACGCTGCCGAATCGCACATGGGTTTTGATGCGCTCGGGCGAGATATTGAAATGGTCGGTCATCGAGGCCAGGCGCGTTTGCGCTTCCTGAAGCAAATGCTCCTCAAACCGACGCACGTCCATGGCGAAACGGTGCATGCTGAGATTGCCGGAACTGGGCAATACATGCATCAGGTGAATGATTCCCTTCTCCTGGGCCAGGAATTCGGCGTGGCGCACCGCTTTGTCGCTCAGTTCCATTTCAAATACGTCAACCGGCATAATAATCGTGTTGTACATACTCACTCCTCCTTGGGTTCTGAAGTCAACGCCATCATAAACCCATAAACCAAATAAATAGTTGCGCTGGGTTGGCAAAACGCGATTTTGGCCTTGATTCAATGGGCGAAGCGGCAGAAACCGCGCGTAAATTCCAGGATTGCTCTTAAAATTTCCAGAAAACCGCTGCCGGGCGGGGGGGCGGCCTGAAGGTTGCTAACCTTGGTAAAGAGTCATTTTTCCTGACACTTTCCCCCTTTTCCCCTTTGGAGGTCAGCATGAGAGCTTTGACGTACCATGGCGCGCACTCCGTTCGCGTTGAAAATGTTCCCGACCCTGCCATTGAACAACCTGACGATATCATCCTGCGCGTTACCGCCACTGCGATTTGTGGATCTGACCTGCACCTCTACCGCGGCAAAATCCCGGAAGTGAAACATGGCGATATTTTTGGCCATGAATTTATGGGGGAAGTGGTGGAGATCGGCGGCGGCGTCAAAGATATCCAGCGCGGCGACCGGGTGGTAATCCCGTTTGTGATTGCCTGTGGCGACTGCTTTTTCTGTAAACAGCAGCAATATTCCGCCTGTGAAACCACTAACACCGGGCAGGGCGCGTCATTGAACAAAAAACAGATCCCACCGCCGGCGGCGCTGTTTGGTTATAGCCATTTGTACGGCGGCATTCCCGGCGGCCAGGCTGAGTATGTACGTGTACCGAAAGGCAACGTTGGACCGTTTAAAGTGCCGCCGCTGCTCTCTGACGATAAAGCGCTGTTTCTCTCCGATATACTCCCGACTGCCTGGCAGGCCGCAAAAAACGCCGAAATCAAGAAAGGTTCCAGCGTGGCGATTTATGGCGCGGGTCCGGTAGGGCTACTGACCGCCGCCTGCGCGCGGCTATTAGGCGCGGAACAGATCTTTATGGTGGATCATCATCCCTATCGGCTGGAGTTCGCGAAGCAGCGTTACGGTGCGATCCCGATTAACTTCGATAAGGATGACGATCCGGCGGCGTTGATTATTGAGCAAACCGCAGGCAATCGCGGCGTTGACGCCGTTATTGACGCGGTGGGTTTTGAGGCCAAAGGCAGCACCACCGAGACGGTGCTCACCACGCTGAAAATCGAAGGCAGCAGCGGTAAAGCGCTGCGCCAGTGTATTGCCGCGGTACGGCGCGGTGGGATTGTCAGCGTGCCAGGCGTTTACGCCGGTTTTATTCATGGCTTTATGTTCGGCGACGCCTTTGATAAGGGAATTTCGTTCCGTATGGGCCAGACTCACGTTCACGCCTGGCTACCGGAGCTGCTGCCGCTGATTGAGCAAGGATTATTAACCCCGGAAGAAATTGTAACCCACTATCTGCCGCTGGAAGACGCCGCGCGCGGCTATGAAGTGTTTGAGAAGCGCCAGGAGGATTGCCGCAAAATCATCCTGGTGCCCGGTGCAGAATCCCCGGAAACCGCGCGGGAGAAGGCCACCAGCGTGGGGATAGTGAATAACGCGATCTTGCCGTAAAGCGGGACGTTTTTTACAACCCCACGTCTGCACGTGGGGTTGTGGTTATCAAAAAAGCGCAGACGAACTAACCACAGACGACGACCCATTTCCTGTTACTTTTTCATTTAATAACAATTCCTAACTTTTTGTGCGCAATGATGGAAAGGCTGAGATTATTAATTTTTTTTAAATTCATTGTATTTATATTTTTAATATTTATTACCGGATAAAC
This sequence comes from Atlantibacter subterraneus, assembly GCF_007570865.1. Classification (GTDB taxonomy): domain Bacteria; phylum Pseudomonadota; class Gammaproteobacteria; order Enterobacterales; family Enterobacteriaceae; genus Atlantibacter; species Atlantibacter subterraneus. Next base: position 60,669 of record NZ_VLPS01000001.1, read on the forward strand.
ACGGTTTAATAGTCAAAAAACAACCTGATTCATATATTTAATGAATATTTTGTTATTCTGATTCCGGTCTTTGAAAAGACGAACTGTCCAAAATTGGATTGTATCGAGTATTGTATGAAAATGGCCGCTGATTAAACTAGCCCTGGCTGCATAAATTAATATTTTAATAGGCTTTTGAGGAAAATTTAATTTGTGCTGTAAATTATTTGTTCGGGAATAATCATTTAATTTAAGGACATATCAATGAAATTCACAAAAGTTGTACTTGCCTCAGTTATGGGTGTAATTCTGGCTGCGGGCGCGGCAAATGCCAAAGACGAGGGACATGGAAAAGTGACCTTTACGGGCTCCATTATTGATGCGCCATGCTCAATTAATCCGAACAGCGTTGATCAGACAGTGGATCTTGGACAAATCTCTAACGTAGCGCTGGCCGCCAACAATAAATCCGGTACTTCCACGCCGCGTAACTTTGAAATCGATCTGGAAAACTGCGACACCTCAACGCTGAGTAAGGTGACCACGACCTTTACCGGTGCGGCGGGTGTCGTTCCAGACTCTCTGGGCATCACCGGTACCGCTAAAGGTGCCAGTATTATTCTGACCGACGGCGGCAGCAACCAGATCAAACTGGGTACGGCGACTGCGCCGCAGTTGCTGCAAGATGGTGACAACACGCTGCTGTTCTCCGCTTTCCTGCAAGGTAACGGCGCATCTGCAACTATCGTCCCGGGCGACTTTACTGCCGTGGCTGATTTTACTCTGTCCTATCAGTAATCCTTCCCTGCTGGTAAACCCGCACTTCCCCGAGGTGGGGCGGGTTTACCGCTTTAACGCGATCTTGCCGTAAAGCGGGACATTTTTTACAACCCCACGTCTGCACGTGGGGTTGTGGTTATCAAAAAAGCGCAGACGAACTAACCACAGGCGACGACCCATGTCCTGTTACTTTTTCCTTTAATAACAATTCCTAACTTTTTGTGTGGAACGATGGAAAAGCTGAGATTATTAATTTTTTTTAAATTCATTGTATTTATATTTTTAATATTTATTACCGGGTAAATAGGGTTTAATAGTCAAAAAATGACCTGATTAATATATTTGATGAATATTTTGTTATTCTGATTCCGGTCTTTGAAAAGATAAACTGTCCAAAAATGGATTGTACCCGGTGTTGAATGGAAATGGCCGCTGACTAAACTAGCCCTCGCTGCGTTAATTAATATTGAATAAGCGGTTTTAAGAAAATTTTAATTTGCGCTGTAAATTATTTGTTCGGGAATAATCATTTAATTTAAGGACATAGCAATGAAATTCACAAAAGTTGTACTTGCTTCAGTTATGGGTGTAATTCTGGCTGCGGGCGCGGCAAACGCCCAAGACCAGGGCCACGGAAAAGTGACCTTCACGGGCTCCATTATCGATGCGCCATGCTCAATTAATCCGAACAGTGTTGATCAGACTGTGAATCTTGGACAAATCTCTAACGTGGAACTGGCCGCCAACAACAAATCCGGTACTTCCACGCCGCGTAATTTTGAGATCGATCTGGAAAACTGCGACACCTCAACGCTGAAAACCGTGACCACGACCTTTACCGGCGCGGCGGGTGTGGTCACTGACTCTCTGGGCATCACCGGTACCGCTAAAGGTGCCAGTATTATTCTGACCGACGGCGGCAGCAACCAGATCAAACTGGGTACGGCGACTGCGCCGCAGTTGCTGCAAGATGGTGACAACACCCTGCTGTTCTCCGCTTACCTGCAAGGTGACGGCGCGTCAGCAACTATCGTCCCGGGCGACTTTACTGCCGTGACTGATTTCACCCTGGCCTATCAGTAATTCTTCCCTGCTGGTAAACCCGCACTTCCCCGAGGTGGGGCTGGTTTACCGCTTTCACGGGAGGCACCTGTGATGCAATTTATCTATCGCCTGTTGGTGTTTTTTCTGGCCGCAACGGCCTGTACAGCATACTCCGCCACCCCGTCAGAAATACCTGACTACGGTCTGAAAGGGCGAGTTAATCTGAATGGCGTCATATTTAGCAGCGCTTGCGATATCGCCACCGGCGACCATTGGCAGGCAGTAGGGCTGGGCACAGAAACCCGGAGTCATATGAAGCGCTTTGGGGAAGGCGAACCCCAGCCTTTCACTATCCAACTGACCGGTTGCACACTTGACAGCGGCGGTAACGGAACCCCGTGGCAGTATCTGACCGTTACCTTTGATGGCGCGGACAACAAGGGCATGTTTCGGGTTAGCGGGGCAGGGGGCGTGGCGCTGCAATTAACTGATGAAAATGGCCAAATTGTGACGCCAGGCAAAGCCATTCCTTACCGTGAGGTGGCTGTCGGAGATATCAAACTAAATTATCAGGTGCGGCTCAAAGCCAGCGCCGGGAATTTAGTAATGGGCAGTTATCAAACAACACTGAGATACAAAGTGGAATACTTTTAATTTCAGCAGAAATACTTGCAAGATGACGTAATATTGGACGGCAGCAATGAGTTTAATGATAATTAATAAAAAACGCCGGGCCGCTACAGCAAAAATAATTAAATTGTCAGCACTGGCTATCTGTATATTTACAGGTATTCGCGCACCGGCAGTTGCCGACGATATTCAATTTAATACCGACGTTCTGGATGTGAAAGATCGCCAGAATATCGATTTGAGCCGATTCTCGCGTCGTGGCTATATTATGCCGGGTGAATATACCTTTAAAATAAAAATTAACCAAAATGAACTGGAAGAGCAGACCGTTATGGTTTATGCCTCCGAAAAGGATAAAACCGTTTCGGTCCCCTGCTTTACACCGGATATGGTTGAAAAATTCGGCTTTAAAGAAGCATACCAGAAGAAAGTGACACCCTGGCATAACGGCGAATGCCTGGACGTCACGGCGCTGCCAGGCGTGACGGTGACGCCGGATACAGGTGAGAACGTACTGACGGTGAGCGTGCCTCAGGCGTATATGGAGTACATCACGGATAACTGGGTACCGCCGTCAATGTGGGACAACGGTATCCCCGGCCTGCTGGCCGACTATAACCTCAATGCCCAGAGCCGTCATAACGAAACCGGAAGTGGCGGGGATGACAATACCCTGTCCGGCAACGGCACCTTCGGTGCTAACTTTGGGCCATGGCGCGCCCGCGCCGACTGGCAGACCAATTACCAGAACAGCAGCGACGATGACAACGGCAGTGGGCAAAAGTCATGGGACTGGAGTCGCTTCTACCTTTACCGGGCATTACCCGCGCTAAAGGCAAAGCTGACGCTTGGCGAGGACTACGTTAACTCAGACCTGTTCGACAGCTTCCGCTTTACCGGCGGTAGCCTTGTCTCAGACGATAATATGCTGCCGCCTAACCTGCGCGGCTACGCGCCGGAAGTGACCGGGGTGGCGAAGACCAACGCAAAGGTGACGATTTCCCAGCAGGGGCGGGTAATTTACGAGAGCCAGGTGGCGGCGGGACCTTTCGCTATCCAGGATCTGAATAGCGCAGTGGCCGGGACGCTGGACGTGCGTGTCCAGGAGCAGGATGGCTCGGTGCAGGAATATAAAGTCAACACTGCGAATATCCCGTACCTGACCCGTCCCGGCACCGTGCGTTACAAGTTTTTCGCTGGCCAGCCCACCGATTACGACCACCACAGCCAGGGCAACACCTTCGGCACCGGAGAGTTTTCCTGGGGTATCAGTAACGGCTGGTCGCTGTACGGCGGCATGGTATCCAGTTCGAAATATCTGGCGCTGGCGGTGGGCGTTGGCCGCGACCTGATGGCGCTCGGCGCGCTGGCTTTCGACGTGACCCGCTCGGATGCCAAACTTGAGGGCGAGCACCGGCACGGCCAGTCATACCGTGTGAGCTACTCGAAGCGTTTTGATGAGACCGGCAGCCAGGTAACCTTTGCGGGTTATCGTTTCTCAGAAAAAGATTTTATGAGCTTTAACGATTACCTGAGCTATCGGGCGGATTACGGCGATTACATGCAGAGCAAGGAGATGTACACCATCACCTTCAACCAGCAGTTCGAGAAGCTGGGCATCAGCGCTTACCTCAACTACTCGCACCAGACCTACTGGAACAGCCCAACGGAGGACCGTTACAGCCTGTCGCTGTCGCGCTATTTCGATATTGGACGATGGAAGAACATCAACGCCTCGCTGACTGCCTACCGTAACAAGTTTAACGGCGAGAACGACGACGGAATGTATCTGTCGCTCAGTATTCCGTGGGGTGACAGCGGCACCCTTGGCCTGAACTCGTCGTACAACGGCGACAATAACAGTCATAACCTGAGCTATTACGGCCGGCTGAAAAACGGCGACAACTATCGCGTAGCGGCGGGCGGCACGGATGATGGCGGTTCGCTCAGCGGCTACTACGACCATTACGGCGATATGGCTGAGGTAACGGGCAACGTCGATTATCAGCACGGTCAGTACAGTTCGGCGGGCATGTCGCTGCGCGGCGGGATGACCGCGACGCTACAGGGCGCGGCGCTGCATCGTTCCAATACCACTGGCGGCACCCGGATGCTGCTGGACACCGGCGACGCGGCGAATATTCCGGTCAGAGGTTACAGCAACGTCACTAAAACTAACCGTTTTGGCAAAGCTGTGATCACCGAAGTTAACAACTACAGCAAAAACAGCCTGAGTATCGATATTAACAATCTGCCAGACAATGCCGAATCGACGTCGTCCGTCGTTCAGGCGACGCTGACAGAAGGGGCTATTGGCTATCGGAAATTCAACGTAGTGACTGGCCTGAAGGCAATGGCGGTTATTCGTCTGGCGGACGGCAGCTTTCCCCCGTTCGGTGCCAGCGTAAGTAATGCGCAGAACCAGGAGGTGGGCATTGTTAATGACGATGGTCAGGCCTGGCTAAGCGGCCTCAAGCCGGGCGCGGCCCTGAAGGTATCCTGGGATGGAGACGTTCAGTGCGAGGTGACTCTGCCAGAAAACCTGGCGGTGCAAACCCAGACCGGCAATTTATTACTGCCGTGCCAGCATGGCGCGGCACAACTCTGACAAACCATGAGTATGAAGATGAAAACGTTAACTCCACCTATCCTTGGCGCGCTGGTGCTGACTTTCGTCGCACAGCAGGCTTCTGCCGCCATTGCTCTCGACCGTACCCGCGTGGTGTATAACGGCGGAGAGAAATCGGTAAGCCTGAATATCAGTAATGAAAATAAAAGTCTGCCTTACCTGGCTCAGGGCTGGCTGGAGGATGTCCAGGGCAACAAAATTACCAGCCCGCTTACCGTGCTGCCGCCGGTTCAGCGTGTGGAGCCAGGGGCGAAAAGCCAGGTAAAGGTGCAGGCCACGCCAGCCGTTAACAGTCTGCCGCAGGACCGCGAAACCCTGTTTTATTTCAACCTGCGTGAAATCCCGCCGCGTAGTACCAAACCCAATACGCTACAGATTGCGTTACAGACGCGCATTAAGTTGTTCTACCGTCCGGCGGCCATCCGTCTGGATAACACGCAGGCGGCGGAAGGGGACTGGGTAGAGAAAGTGACCCTTACACGTCAGGGCGACCGGTTTGTGGTCAGTAACCCGACCCCGTACTTCCTGACCATCGTAGAAGGCGCGCCCTCGGTAAAAGGCAAACCGGTGGGCTTTAATCCGGTAATGGTCAGCCCGAAAGACAGCGCAACCATTGAGGCGTCCGCCGCCGCGTTCGGCAATACGCCCGTCCTGACCTACGTGAATGATTACGGCGGCCGTCCGCAAATTCAGTTCAGCTGTGGCGGCACCACCTGTAACGGGAAACGCGTTCAGGACAAAAAATAACACCGTATGCAAGGAGACGCGCAGTGAACGGGATGAAACAACTCGCAGTGACCGGCCTGCTGATGCTGGCAGGCCAGGCAGCGGCGGATGATAAGCCGCTGGTGGATACCGGGCAGCTGTATGTTTACGGCGACCTGAGGGAAAACACCTGCCGGATGGAGATGGATTCGGCGTGGCAGGAGGTGGACATGGGTTCTACGTCGCGGGCTGAAGTCAATCTGGTAGGGAAGCCCGCGCGTCCGGTGACGGTCACTGTTTACCTGCGCGACTGTCCTGAACTGGGCAACTGGAGCACCAATATCACGCCGATGACCGAAACCATCAGCACCATACAACCACCATACAAAGCGCGCTTTATAGCGAAAGCCGATGACAACAATCCGGACCTGGTAAAAGTGACCGGGGCATCGGGCATTGGGCTGCGTATTCGCGACAGCCGGGGTAAAACCGTGATGTTATCGCGCTACAGCGACACATTCCTGCTGAACCCGGGCCAGAACCAGGTGACCTTTACGCTGACGCCGGAGCGCACCACTGCGCCGTTTGTCGCCGGGCCGTACCATGCGGTGATTAATTTCAGCCTGATTTATCAGTGAAGATAAATGGTGATAAGAGCAACGTAAAATGAAAAATCATTTTTTTATTTTTTTACTGAGAATACTGTTAATTTTTGTCGCCGGTAACAACGTTGCTAATGCGACGTGTTTAATAGACCCTGATGATCCTCCTCAAGTGATTTATCATTATGATTTTGGAAACATTATTGTTCCTCCTAATGCCAGGGTTGGGGATGATCTGGCAACAATGACGCAAGGAGACCCAAATGATAGTTCTCTCGAATGTAATGATGATCCAGGAACCATTACTGACTGGATGGTTGCCCCATGGACAACGTTAACCAGCGTTAGCTATACATTTGCAACTAATATACCTGGTGTGGGGATAAAGGTAGTGACTGCGGGTGGCTGGCCTTATTCTAATGATGGTAATCCAAGGCAATTTACTCATGGGCGTATGTTGGTTGGCGCTGCAACTGTTCATTTAATTAAAACCGACGAAATTTTAAATGGCGGTGCGTTAACTACGGGTCTGGTTGGCGAAGTTAGAGATGATTTTAATCATAATGTTGTCCAGGTGGTTCTGACCAACGCGACGATTTCTCTCCCGGCCTGCAATCTTAACAATGGCAACCCGATTGACGTAGATTTTGGCAGCGCGGTCGCCGTCACCGATGTCGCCGCCGGAACAGTGGAAAAATCCATTGATTACACGCTGACCTGTACCTACGACAACTATGGCCTGAAAATGAAAATTCTCGGTACTCCGGCCAGCTTTGATAACGATCTGCTTCAGACCGATATTAACGAAATGGGTATCAAAATTACCGCTAACGGCACGGCGTTGCCGCTGAATACCGATCTGAATTTTGCCTCTGCCGCCGCCAAACCGGCGCTGAAAGCCATACTGACCCAGCAGCCGGGCGCGCGCCTGCCCACCGGGGCCTTTACCGCCAGCGCAACCATGAGGGTGGAATATCAATGAAACCTTTCTTAACCGCTTTACTGGTTGCGGCGACGGGCGGTTTAGTTCAGGCCGCCAGCGCTCAGGACGTCAATATGACTTTTCACGGCACGCTGGTCGCGCCGCCCTGTACCATCAGCAACGGCCAGACCATAGAAGTGGACTTTGGCGACGATCTCGGCGTCGAGAAGATCGACGGGAATAACTATAAACAAAACGTCAATTACAGCATCACCTGCACTACCGGTTACACCCCGTATAATCTGGCGGTTGTGGTGGACACAGCCAGCCCGGCTTCTTTCGACAGCTCGGCAATCCAGACGGATAAACCTGACCTGGGCATTCGTATCCTGGTCGACGGCCAACCGGCGACCTTCGCGCAGCGTGTCGCGGTCAGCGATTCTACCACGCCGCCTAAGATAGAAGCGGTGCCCGTACAATCCCTCGGCGCGGTGCTAAGCGCAGGCACGTTTGAAGCGTCAATGACATTGCGCGTTGATTATATTTAGAGGAAACCATGAAAAAATTTGTTTCCTGTACTGCGGCTTTGCTGTGTCTGGCCGGTAGCCATCACGCCCTGGCGGCGGATAACGTCCATTTTTCCGGTACGTTAATCGCGATTTCCTGCACTCTGCCGGACAGCGATAAAGATATCACTCTGGATTTCGGCACGGTGATTGAAAAATCCCTTTACCAGTATCAGCGCACTAAAAGCCAGCCGTTCACTATCCACCTGGAAAACTGCAACCCGGCAATCGCGGGCAGTGTAAATGTCACCTTTCAGGGCATTGCAGACAGCGAGCTGACCAATTTACTGGCGCTGGACAGCGTCAGCACGGCAAAAGGGGTGGCGCTTGGCCTTGAACTGGCGGACGGCACGCCGTTGGCGATCAATAAAGCAGCGCCCTGGGTTCCGCTGGCGAGCGGCAATAATAGTCTTAACTTCAACGCTTATATCCAGGCTCTGCCGTCGCAGATCGCAGCCAGGTCACTGACGGCAGGGGACTTTATCGCTACCAGCACCTTTGTGCTGTCTTATCAGTAAGATCTTACAGGCAGATAAACAGGTAAAGCGGATTAAGGCTCGCCGCCTTTGATGAATAAAAGGGTAACGGTCTGTGGTTCGCCAGTTATCTTTCAGGTTAATAAAGCGAACATTTAATAGACGTTGTTAATATGCGATCTCTTTTTTTATTTCTCGCGCTCTGTCTGATGGGGATGTATATCCCAGGCTCAGGCGGTTCAGGCGTGGCGTTACCTTATAATTTACTGCTTATTGGCTGGTCAGGCTTAGTCTTACTTACCCTGACATTTATAAAAAAAAGTCACGCGCTGCGAGCTGAGCGCCAGCCTCTGGTGACTATCGGTTGCCTGCTGTTGCTGCTGCCATGGCTGATCCAGGCCAGAGGCAACCCCGGCGTCTGGGGATTGTTGGCAGCGCTGATACTGTGGCTATGGCTGCTGCTTCAGTCATTCGGGCCGCAACAAAAGCAGTGGATTTTATCAGCGATATTCGTGCTGGCGATTTGCCAGTGCGCAATCAGTATTATTCAGGTGTTCTTCCCAGCCCTGGCGGTGCGGTGGTTTGAGTTTGACTGGCTACGCAACCATGGGCGTCCCTACGGCATTTTCCAGCAGGTTAATCTGTTGGCCAGCTTTCTGGCGACCGGGCTGGGATGCGGATTTTTGTTACTTATGCGGGAGGCCCGCCGTCGCTACACCTCTGTTTTGATCGCGGGACTGGGGCTGCTGGCATTTTGCCTCACGTTAAGTCAGTCGCGGGCTGGTGCCATCGGCGCAGGGAGTATCGTGGCGATCCTGATAGTTATACAAGGATGGAAAAGTCCGCGCCGCATAGTTATCGCTATAGCGGCGATGGCGTTTTGCGTGGCGGCGGGGTGGTATATCACCCGTCATGTGCAGATATGGGTTAACGGCCAGCCGTATTTACTGGCGCGCGAGTACGGTACCTCCACCCATGAGCGCTGGCATATTCTGACCATCAGCTGGCAAATGATCCTGCAAAAGCCCTGGTTCGGCTGGGGCTACGGCACATTTGAATACCAGTTCAGTCGCTATGTACTGGCGCATCCCGAACTGCCCTATACCTATTCCAGTATCGTGACCCACCCGCATAATGAATTGATTTACGCCTGGTTTCAGGGCGGGATTACGGCGGTGACTGGCGTGATGACCCTGTTTTTCGGCTGGATGGTTATGGTGATCCGCGCTATGCGGCGTAGCCGGTTGGCGGTGGGATATACGATGCTGATCGTCCCCCTGCTGGTTCACCTGAATCTGGAATACCCTTTTTATCAGTCATTTATTCATCTGGCGTTGTTTATTGTATTGCTGCGTCTGGGATGCGCTGAAATGGCGCAACCGGAAACGCGCGCGGCGTTATACCCGTCGCGCGTGGGTTACGTCGTATCCGGCATGGCGCTATTAGCGTTCAGCGTCACCGGTTTATATGCCAACCGGCAACTCACTACGCTGGAAAGAAATGGGTTTAGCGGTTTTCCGGTGCCTGCGCCCTGGTACTTCGCCAGCCAGTTTGAGCGTGCTGATTTCGATGCGATGGTGGCGCGGTTGATACGCTATAACCAGTCCCGGGATGAGAGTGAACTCGACAGATTTATGCAGCAGGCGCAGCGCTGGTCGCTACGGCATAACGATAAAAACGTCTGGCTCAGTATGATGATGATTGCCCGATATCGTGGTGAAACAGAAAAGGCGTTGCAGATGCAGGCGTTGTACCGTCGGTTGTTTCCGCTCCAGCAATAATCAAAGAGGGCGCGGAGCGCCCTCTTAATGGATTAGCGAAGATACTCGCCCGCCGCTTCCGGCTGATACAGCAGTTCCAGCACTTCGAGGTGCGTCTCGTTGCCGTTGGGCAGCGTCCAGTGGATGGCATTGCCGACGCGCAAGCCCAACAGCGCCGCGCCCACCGGGGCCATTACTGACAGCTCTTCCGCGCTGTCGCGCACCTGGTTCGGATAGACCAGCGTGCGGATGTACTCTTCGTTGGTCGCCAAATCGCGAAAACGCACTTTGCTGTTCATGGTCACCACATCGGCAGGCATCTCCTCCGGGCGGCACATTTGCGCGCGATCCAACTCCTCATTCAACGCGTCGGCTACCGGCAAACTGGCGAACGCCGGTTGCTCCAGCAGGCGGTCGATGCGTTCGGCATCAAGGTCATTAATAATAATGGCAGGTCTGGACATCGTTTACTCCATGTCATTGGCGCGCCATATCGCGCGGCACGAATTTTTCCAAAGAAAAACCCTCACCGTCAAAAGCGATGAGGGTTAACTAAGGGGATGATACTTATCCAGGCCGAACTAATGAAGTGATATATCTCACGAATTCAGGCTTACAGGATCATACTGCCCACGGCAGCCAGCAGGAAGGCGATGGTGCCCAGCAGGGTTTCCATCACGGTCCAGGTTTTCAGCGTGGTTTTCTCGTCCATTTCCAGGAAGCGACCCACCAGCCAGAAGCCGGAATCGTTCACGTGTGACAGCACCGTTGCGCCGCCCGCGATGGCGATAACGATAAAACACAGGTCAAACTGGCTCAGACCCGGCGTTGCCTGCACCATCGGCGCAATCAGCGCGGCGGTGGTGGTCAGCGCCACGGTGGCGGAACCCTGCGCCACGCGCAGTGCGGTAGAGATAACGAACGCCGCCACGATAATCGGCAAGCCGGTATCCGCCAGCACGCCAGCCAGCGCGTCGCCGATGCCGCTGGCGCGCAGTACGCCACCGAACATGCCGCCCGCGCCGGTCACCAGGATGATGCCGCAGATCGGGCCCAGCGCGCCTTCACAGATTTTTTCCAGATGCTGACGAGTGTGGTTCTTGCTGAATACCGCCAGCGCGAAGAACACGGTGATCAGCAGCGCTACCGGCGTTTTACCCAGCATGCGCAGGAAGTTCACCACGGTATTGTCGCCGCTGACCCAGCCCAGCACTTTGGCGGTGTTCAGGCCGGTATCAAGGAAAATCAGTACCAGCGGCAGCAGCAGGATGGTCAGCACCATGCCGAATGAAGGCGGCTGGTGGTTGGCATCGACTTCCACATCGCCCAGGAAAGATTTAGGCAGTTTGACGTCGAATTTTTTACCGGCGTACAGGCCAAACAGATAGGCACCGAAGTACCAGGTCGGAATCGCGATAATCAGACCCAGCAGCACCAGCAGGCCGATGTTGGCACCGAGCAGCTCGCTCGCGGCAACCGGGCCCGGATGCGGCGGAACCAGGGCATGCATTACCGCGAATGCGCCTGCCGCAGGCAGGGCGTATTTCAGGGTCGAGCCGCCAAACTGTTTTGCCACGCTAAAGATAATCGGCAGCATCACCACCAGACCGGCGTCGAAGAAAATCGGGAAGCCGAACAGCAGTGAAGCGATACCCAGCGCAAACGGCGCGCGGTGGGAGCCAAATTTATTAATCAGGGTATCCGCCAGCACTTTCGCGCCGCCGGAGACTTCCAGCAAACGTCCAATCATCGCGCCCAGACCAACCAGCAGGGCGACGCCCGCCAGGGTGCTGCCGAAGCCGCTCAGAATGGTAGGGACAATTTTGTCGAACGGGACTTTGGTGACCAGTGCGACCACAATGCTCACCACCGTCAGGGCCAAAAAGGCGTGCACGCGAAAGCGCATGATCAACACCAGCAGCAGCGCAACGGCCCCTGCGGCGATACCAAGCAGCGTTCCCGCGCCGTATGCGTATGTCATTTCTGTCATCATCAATTTCCTCTGCATTCAATTCAGGGAGAAGGCAGGATGAGCGCCGTGTTCCTCACTGATACCGGTAACATGATACTGGTAACATCGGTAGGGATGTAAATAACTCCGGCGTGTTTATTAACATTTTGAGAGCGGCATCAAACATCTGTAATAAATGCAATTCATCGTTTTCATTCGCAAAGCAGCCTGAAACCGATCCAACATATTGATTTTAGACCTCATCGGGAAACCTGCCGCAGCGCTGCCCGTGAAAAGTGTTTTTAACGGCCTCGCCCTGTCAGCGGGTAGCTATTCTTAAGGAGTTTGTCTGGCCAGTCACCACAACCCCTGAGGAGTTCCCATGAGCGATATTGATAAAATCACGCTAAGCGACGGCAGTTATCTTTACTTCAAAGACTGGGGATCGGGGCAGCCGATCGTATTCAGCCACGGCTGGCCGCTGACGGCGGATGCGTTTGAAGATCAGATGCTGTTTTTAGGGCAGCAGGGCTACCGCGTGATCGCCCACGACCGGCGCGGCCATGGACGCTCTTCCCAGCCCTGGGAGGGGCACAATATGGATCGCTATGCCGATGACTTAGCGGAACTGACGGCGCATCTCGATTTGCAGGACGCAATCCACGTCGGGCACTCTACCGGCGGTGGCGAAGTGGCGCGTTACATCGGACGGCACGGCACCGCGCGTGTAGCCAAAGCGGTATTAATCGGCGCAGTGACGCCGATTATGATCAATACCGATTTTAATCCGAATGGCGTACCGAAGTCGGTGTTTGACGGCATTCGCGACGGCGTCATCAACGATCGCGCCGCGTTTTTTAAAGAGCTGACGCTGGCGTTTTACGGCTACAACCGCGACGGCGCGCAGCCGTCGGAAGAGGTGCGCAATAGCTTTGTTCGTCAGGGCATGCAGGGGTCGATTAAGGCGCTTTATGACTGTATTAAAGCGTTTTCAGAAACTGATTTGCGGGAAGATTTGCGCAAAATGACGGTGCCGACGCTGGTGATCCACGGCGACGACGATCAGATTGTTCCCTTCGAAACCTGCGGCAAAGTGGCGGCAGAGATACTGCCTGACGCCACGCTGAAGGTTTACAAAGGGGGTTCGCACGGTATCTGCACTACCCATAAGCAGCAGATCAACCAGGACTTACTGGAATTTATTGGTCGTTAACGCCAACCCTGACCTTAATACCCGACTTCATCCAGGCGGAACTGCTTGCCGCAGTTGCCGGGATGGGGTTGGGCGCTAAACGAGGCGGGGCTGAGCGGCGCATTGATGGCGGCGGCGTTCAGCGAAATCTGCATCTCGGTAAGATAAGCCGGATTGCCGCTGCATATCAGCTTAAAGGCCCGCACGTTCTGTTTGCCAAATGACGCTGCTACCGCGTTATCAAAGGCTTTGCGCGAAACGGTTTCCCCATAGTGGGCAGCAATAAACGCGCCCAGCGGGCTCTGTTTCACTTCGCTGTTCATGCGCACCATAGTGGTGAAATAGGCATCCGGGTCGAAGCCGAAGCAGACGCCGTGTTTGGCGAACTCATAACGCTCCAGGCAGGAGGTGCCGCCTGCGGCAGGCATTACGCTACTGAGTTTGGCGGCGGCTTCCAGCGACAGGCCGGTTTCGGCGGCGGCGCATTTCTGCCCGACCCGGGCTTCCGGCATATTCGGCACCGGGCGGGTAGCGCAGCCGAAGCGCATCCAGCGCTTTTCGTCGACGCCGCGTGCGGAAATCGACTTCGGCAGGCCTGGCCACAGCCCGTGCACGGTTAAAAAGGCGCGCTTATCGTCCTGCTCTTTTTGCAGGCGGCATTCATCGGTTTCATTGCGGTTACGGTCGTGCTGCTCCTGGCAAAAACCGGTCTGCCAGGAAAGCGCCAGCACGTAGCGATCAAAATCGCTATAGCGTTGCGCCACCAGCGGCGTGGTTTGCGCGGCGGCGAAAGGTGAGAGCAGCACGCTGCAAACCAGTGCGGCGGCTGCGCTGTTCATCATTTTTAGCATTAATGGTTTCTTTGATTTCATTTAGTCACGGTATTAAAGCATAAAAAAAGCGCCGAACCGGCGCTTTTTCACTGTGACGAGCCGGTAACGGCGTTACGGCAGCAGCGCCGCCGACGGCACCAGAATTTCGGTGGCGATAATCACCACAATCAGGCCCACCAGCACCGGTACGGAGGTGCGTTTTACCACTTCAAACGGGGAGATTTTCGCCATCCCTGCCACGGCCACTACCACGCCGGAAACCGGGGAGATGGTACGGCCCAGGTTGGAAGCCTGCAACATCGGAATCGTCAGATAAGCGGGGTTGATGCCGGAGCTGTGCGCCAGTTTCGGGATCATCTCGACGAACGCATAGAACGGCGCGTTGCCGGAGCCGGTCGTCATCGCTGCCAGCATGGTGAGGATCACCAGCACCAGCATCAGGATAATACTGGCCGAACCAAACGAGGTGGCGATAGAGATCAGCCCCTGGATAAAGCCGATGGTGCTCAGGCCCTGGGCGAACACCCCGGCAGCCACCAGCAGCATCACCACGTTGGCAAACGCATCCGCCATGCCGCGATACGCCACTTCCAGACCGGAATAGACTTTCTGAGTGTTAAAGCCGCGCACAAATTCAATCACCGCCGCCAGCGCAATGCAGATCACCAGAATGGTGATGATATGCAGCTGCGGACCCCATTTGCCGTCGAAAATCAGCACGCCGATAATCGGCGTAAACGGCAGGATGGCGTAAAACGACGGGGCCGTGGTCTGGATTTCGCTGACATCGAGCATTTCATGGCTGACCTGCTCTTTATTATCCAGATAGCGCTGCCAGAAATAGTGGGCAATCGCCATAGCGATAATAGCGGCGATGGAAATCGGCAGGGTAGTTTTGAAGGCGAAGTCGATCAGCGGCATCTCTGCGGCCTGGGCTGCCAGCACCACGTCGCCGGAGGTCGGTGACAGGATAATCGCCGCCGGAGAGGCGCAAATCGCCGCTGCCGCGCCGCGGCTGATACCGACGTTAACCATTACCGGGAACAGCGTCGCCATCAGCAGTACGCCAAGGCCGGTGGCGGATGATACCGCCAGCGACATCAGGCAGGCCACGAAGTAGGCGGCAATCATCAGAATATACGGGGAGTTGATATATTGTAGCGGTTTGGACGCCAGCTTAACCACCATATCGTTAGCGCCGATATGGGTCATGTAGGCCGCAAAACCGCACAGCATCATGATCATCATGCCGAGATCGCCACCACGGCTCATCAGCAGGATTTTGATGTACTCAAAAATATCGGTGGCGGTGTAGCCCGTGGATGTGGCGCTGGACGGCAGCACTTTATGGCCCATCAGGGCGCTAACGATTAACAGCGCCAGACCGCCGACAAACAGCACGCCGGTGGCTGAATAGCCTTTAATGATATAGCGCGCGACGCCAATAATGACGACCAGTCCTATCAGAAGTTCTAAAAAGGTCAGCATAAAGCCCTCATATTTCGACAGTGAAAACACGACTGGTCGAATAAACGAAATGGAAGGTGAATGATTTCTACGATCAATCGTTGCGGATTTTGCGGATAAGCCATAAATGTTTTCTGACAAATATCAAGAAACAAATAACTAGTAACTATTTATATGTAGGAAAGTGGTTAACGGATGTTTTTTATGCTGCGATTACAAGGGATTGTGATGGATTGTGTGGGCTACGTTTGTCATGCTTTTGGAAGTTGTTGTGATTATGGGCAAATAAAAACAATTCCCGCGACAGCTAATAACAAATTAAAAATACAGATTAACTTTTAATTCACAATTAATGGTGCCAAATGTAAAGCATTAAAAATCCGCTTTATTTCTAAATTTTTCACCGCTTATACTCGGCCCATTGCAGGCTTTATTAAGACCACCATGAACCGTCGCTCCCTGATGAAAACAGTACGCGTATTACGTCAGCATCTCTGGATGCTGGCGATGGCGTTGGGTTTTCTGCTGGTGGCGGGCCAGACGGCGCAGGCATCCCACGGTTGCCCGCTCGATCTTGAAGGCCAGGTGGTCAGCGTTCAGCATCAGGATCACCTGATGGGCCATGACGCATCGCCATCGCACTCTACCGCGTCTCCGCTTTGCGAAAAGCACTGCGTCCCTGACGTGATGCAAAAAGAGAGTTCGCAAATTAATCTGGTGGCGCTGCCGGTGGTGGATACCCTGGCGGTGATTGAACCGCAGTGCGTTCAGCACATCGACACCCACTGGTCTTTAACCCCTCCCGCAGCAGGGCCGCCGGCAACCATCCGGTTTTGCCGGTTCAGAGAATAACTCCCACATCGTCAACCGTTTTTTACGCGTTAATTTTTTATCGACTTTGTTGGAGTAACTACAATGGCTTTAATTTCACGACTGCTGCCGGTTGCAGCGCTGCTGTTCACCTTTTCCGCCTTTTCCGCTGCGGACGACACCGCCCATCACCATCACGCCATGAATATGTCTGCCGAACAGCCGGTATGGCAAAGCGAAGGCGTGGTGAAAAAAATCACCGACCGCCAGATCACTATTGCTCACCAGGCTATCGGGGCGCTTAACTGGCCGCCGATGACCATGGCGTTTGACCGTCCTGCCGGGCAGGAGACGCCGGTGCAGCCGGGTGAGAAGGTAGCATTCTCCTTCACCCAGACCGACAGTGGCTATCAGCTCGTTCGCATCACGCCTGCGCAATAACCGGAGGCGTTATGAAGCAAACGACCCTGAGCCTCTGGCTCGGCGGGGTTTTGCTCGTCCTGACCAGCGCGGCCGCACAGGCAGCGGCGCTGAGTCTTGAGCAGACCCTCGACCTGGCGGAGCGCTACTCCGCCCAGCTTTCCGCCAACCGCAACCAGGTGCGCGCTTTTGGCGCGATGGCCGATTCCGCGCGCCAGTTGCCCGATCCGGAACTGAAATTTGGTATCGAAAACCTGCCGGTGCAGGGCAGCAATGCCCATCGCTTTACCCGTGAAGGGATGACCATGCAGCGCGTTGGCGTGATGCAGAAGTATGTGAGCGCCGACAAACGTGACCGCAAGGCCGACACGCTGCTGGCACAGTCGGCCAGCGCCAGCGCCCAGGCGCAGGTGATCCGCGCGCAGTTACAGCGGGATACCGCCCAGGCGTGGCTGGATCTGGCGCTGTCGGAAAAAGCCGTCGCGGCGGCGCGGCAGCTATTACAGGAAACCGAAAAGCAGATCCCGGTGCAGCGCAGCGGCGTGGCCAGCGGTTCGGCGTCTGCGTCCGGGGCGCTGGCGCTGCAAACCACACTATCCGCCCTGCGCGATAACCTGACGCTGGCGGAGCGCGACGTCCGGCTGGCGCAAACTCGCCTGTACCAACTCACCGGTGAAAATATCGATAACGTCGCCGGGGCGCTGCCGCGCTATCAGCGGCTGCCCGCCGATGAGCAGGTGCTCGAACAGGGCGTGGCTGCGCATCCGGAAGTGGTGCTGGCCGCCCGGGAAGCCGACGTGGCGAAAGCCCGCTCGGCGCAGTCGGCGGTGGCGTCGAAGCCCGACGTCGGCGTGGAGGTTTATTACGCCCGACGCGCCGAGGAGTATGGTGATTTGGCCGGGGTGATGTTCACCGTGGATATGCCGCTGTTCCAGTCCCATCGTCAGGATAAAGACTATGCCGCCGATGTCTCGCGGGCCATGGAGGCCAACGACCAGCTGGCGCAGGCGACCCGCGACCGGGTGGCGTTAGTGCGCAGTCTGGTGGCGGAATACCAGGCGGCGCAAACCCTGTGGAGCCGCAAGCAGCAGGAAATCGTGCCGCTTAATCAACAGCGCCTGAAAGTGATCAATGCAGAATACCGTTCCGGGCAGGCATCGCTGGATGCGGTGCTCGAGGCGCGGCGCGGCCTGTTGGATGCACAGCTTGGCGCAATTAATGCCGAAAAAGAGATGGCGCAGCGCTGGGCCGCCGTCCGATATCTGACGGTGCAAGGAGCCACCCATGAACAGTAAATCCCTCTCACTTATCGCGCTGGTGGTCGGCGCGGCGCTGGCCGGCGGCTACTGGCTGGGGCAACAGCATCATGCGACATCCACCGCCACTGACCAGCCGGAGCGCAAAGTGCTCTACTGGTACGATCCGATGGTGCCGGGCCAGCGCTTTGATAAGCCGGGCAAATCACCGTTTATGGATATGGAGTTGCAGCCGCGCTACGCCGATGAAGCAGCTGACCAGGCGGGTGTGTCGATCAGCCCCCGCCAGCAGCAGAATCTCGGCATCCGCACCGCCAGAGCGGAGAGGCGCGAGTTGGTTGCCCCGTTTACTGCTTACGCCACGGTGCAGAACGATGAGCGCAGCAGCGAAATCATTCCGGCCCCGGCATCGGGCGTGGTGGAAAAACTTTACGTGCGTGCGCCACTACAGGCGGTGAAAAAGGGCGAACCGCTGGCGCAGCTGTGGATCCCGGAATGGACCGCTGCCCAGCAGGAGTACCTCGCGGTGCGTTTGCTGGGGGATAGCGCATTAACTGCCGCCGCGCGCGAGCGGCTGGCGTTGCAGTTTATGCCGGAAGAGATTATTCGCCGCGTGGAGCGCAGCGGGAAACCGCAAACCCGTCTGGTGCTGCGCGCCGGGCGCGACGGCTATGTGGCGAAGCTGGAGACCCGCGCCGGGGCGCAGGTCAGCGCGACAGCGCCGCTGTTTGAGCTGGCGAGCCTCGACCCGGTATGGGTAGTAGTGGATTACCCGCAATCCCAAGCCCAGGCGCTGCGCCAGGGCGCGACGGTCACGGCAACCACCGAAAGCTATCCCGGCGAAGCGTTCAACGGCAAAGTCAGCGAATTGCTGCCCGCGCTGGAGAGCACTACCCGCACCCTTCAGGCGCGCATCGTCATCGCCAACCCTGACCAGAAGCTCAGGCCGGGTATGTATCTGGCGATCAACCGGGACGCGCAAGAGGCTGGCACGCCGCGCCTGGCAATTCCGGAAGAGTCGTTAATTGAAACCGGCAGCGCCAACCGGGTGCTGGTGGCGGAAGAAGACGGCTTCTTCCGGGCGGTGAACGTGAAAACCGGCATACGCGGCGACGGCTGGGTAGAGATAACGTCCGGGCTGGATGAGGGCATGAAGGTGGTAACTTCCGGGCAATTCCTGATCGACTCGGAAGCCAGCCTGCGCAGCGCGCTGCCGGGCGGGACGATAAAAACCGAGTATCAGGGTACCGGCGTGGTGGAAGCGCTGGAAAACAACAGCATAACGCTGTCCCACGGCCCGATCCCGGCGCTGAAATGGGGCGCGATGACCATGGACTTCGCCCTGAAAACCGCGCAGCCCGACGTCAGGCCGGGGGATAAGGTGCAGTTTTCTTTCACCATGAATGACGACGGCGCGGTCATTACCCATCTGGCACCGTTTAAGGAAGGTGCCCAATGATTGCCGCCATTATTCGAGGCTCGTTGAAAAACCGCTTCCTGGTGCTGATTGCCGCGCTGATGATGGCGGCGTGGGGCATCTGGGCGCTGATGCGCGCCCCGGTGGATGCGCTACCGGACCTGTCGGACGTGCAGGTGATTGTGCGCGTTGCCTATCCCGGCAAAGCGCCGCAGGTGGTTGAGGATCAGGTGACGTATCCGCTCACCACCACCATGCTGTCGGTGCCCGGCGCGAAAACCGTGCGCGGGTTTTCCATGTTTGGCGAAACCTACGTCTATATCCTGTTCGAAGACGGCACCGACCCGTACTGGGCGCGTTCCAGGGTGCTGGAGTATTTAAGCCAGGTGCAGTCGCAACTGCCTGCGGAAGCGAAAGCGTCGCTGGGGCCGGATGCTACCGGTGTAGGCTGGGTCTACGAATACGCGCTGATCGACCGCTCGGGCAAACACAGCCTGGCGGAGCTGCGGGCCTTGCAGGACTGGACGCTGAAGTTTGAACTGAAAACGGTGCCCAACGTGGCGGAGGTGGCGAGCGTCGGCGGCATGGTGCGCCAGTACCAAATCCTGCTGCAGCCGGAGCGGCTGCGGGCGCTGAATATCACCCATCAACAGGTGGTGGACGCGGTCGGCCAGGCCAACCAGGAGAGCGGCGGTTCACTGCTGGAGATGGGCGAAGCGGAGTATATGGTGCGCACCACCGGCTATCTCGCCAGCCTGGAGGATTTCCGCAACGTGGTTATCGCTAACCGCAACGGCGTGCCGGTGCTGCTGTCCGATGTGGCGACGGTGCGCCTCGGGCCGGAAATCCGGCGCGGCGTGGCGGAATACAACGGGGAAGGGGAGGTGACCGGCGGGATTATCGTGATGCGCTACGGTAAAAACGCGCTGGAAACCATCAACGCCGTGAAAGCCAAACTCAACCAGATCCAGCGCACCCTGCCCGCAGGCGTGGAGATCGTACCGGTGTACGATCGTTCAAACCTGATCGAGCACGCTATTGAAAACCTCACCCATAAGCTGATTGAAGAGTTTGTGGTGGTGGCGCTGGTCTGCGTGCTGTTTCTGTTCCACTTCCGCTCGGCGCTGGTGGCGATTATCTCGCTGCCGCTGGGGATTCTGGGCGCGTTTATCATCATGCATTATCAGGGGATCAACGCCAATATTATGTCGCTGGGCGGGATCGCCATCGCTATCGGTGCCATGGTGGATGCGGCGATCGTGATGATCGAAAATATGCACAAGGTGCTGGAGCAGTGGCGGCACGATCGCGACGGCAAAAACCCCAGCGGCGCGGAGTACTGGAAAATTGCCGAACAGGCGGCGGTGGAAGTGGGGCCAGCGCTGTTTTGCAGCCTGTTGATCATCACCCTGTCGTTTATCCCGGTGTTCGCGCTGGAAGCCCAGGAGGGACGGATGTTCTCGCCGCTGGCGTTTACCAAAACCTGGGCGATGGCGGTCTCTGCCGGGTTGGGCATCACGCTGATCCCGGTGCTGATGGGGGCGTTTATTCGCGGGCGCATTCCCGCCGAGCAGGATAACCCGCTCAACCGCTGGCTGATCCGCGCCTACGAGCCGCTGCTGGATAAGGTGCTGAACTGGCCGAAAACCACGGTGGCGCTGGCGTTGATCCTGCTGGTGGCGACGCTGTGGCCGCTGAGCCGCCTCGGCAGCGAGTTTATGCCGCCGCTTGATGAAGGGGATCTGCTGTATATGCCCTCGACGCTGCCGGGTATTTCGGCGCGCGAGGCGGCGAAGCTGCTCCAGCAAACCGACCGGTTAATCAAAACCGTACCGGAAGTGGAAAGCGTGTTTGGTAAAGCCGGACGCGCCGAAACCGCCACCGATCCTGCGCCGCTCACCATGCTGGAAACCACCATCCGCTTTAAACCGCACGATCAGTGGCGGCCTGGCATGACCATGGACAAACTGGTGGAAGAGCTGGACGCGCGGGTGAAGGTGCCGGGCATTGCTAACGTCTGGGTGCCGCCGATCCGCAACCGGCTTGATATGCTGGCGACCGGCATTAAAAGCCCGGTGGGGATTAAGGTCAACGGCAGCCGGATTGAGGACATCGAACGGGTGGCCGGTGAAATCGAACAGCTGGTGAAGTCGGTGCCGGGCGTGACGTCGGCGCTGGCGGAGCGGCTGGAGGGCGGGCGCTATGTGGATATCGTCATCGACCGGCGCAAAGCGGCGCGCTATGGCGTTTCGGTCAGTGAGTTGCAGTCGATGGTCGCCACGCTGGTGGGCGGACAGAATATCGGCGAAACCATCGAAGGACGCGAGCGTTACCCGATTAACGTGCGCTATCCCCGCGAATGGCGCGACAATATCCAGAAACTGCGGGCCTTGCCGGTCATCACTGCCAGCGGCAGCCAGGTTTCGCTGTCGGAACTGGCGGACATCACCGTCGCCGACGGGCCGCCGATGCTGAAAAGCGAAAACGCGCGCCTGTCGAACTGGATTTACGTTGACCTGCGCGGGCGGGATTTAAAATCCGCTGTAGAGGAAATGCAGCAAATCGTCGCGGCGAATGTCACGCTGCCTCAGGGGGTTACGCTTTCCTGGTCGGGGCAGTTTGAATATCTGGAACGCGCCACCGCGACGTTGAAAATCGTGCTGCCGTTTACCCTGCTGATTATTTTCATTCTGCTGTATATCACCTTCCAGCGCTTCAGCGACGCGCTGTTAATAATGGGTACGCTGCCGTTTGCCTTAATTGGCGGGGTCTGGCTGCTGTGGCTGCTGGATTATCATCTCTCGGTGGCGGGAGCGGTGGGCTTTATTGCGCTGGCGGGTGTGGCGGCGGAATTCGGCGTGATTATGGTGCTGTATTTAAATCAGGCGTGGCAGCGTAAGCGGCTTGAGCCCGGCGGCGAGCAAACGCCGCAGCTGTTGCAGGCCATTCATGAAGGTGCGGTGCTGCGCGTGCGCCCGAAAGTCATGACGGTGGCGACCATCATGGCCGGTTTAATGCCGATTATGTGGGGAAGCGGCAGCGGTTCGGAGGTGATGAGCCGCATCGCCGCGCCGATGATTGGCGGCATGATCACCGCACCGCTGCTGTCGATGCTGGTGATCCCGGCGCTGTATCTGTTAATCAAAAAACCCAGGGCTACTGCGCCGCGGAAATAGCGCTTGCCGGGAATGTTGAGAATTATCTGAATATTCCCGGCGCGTTGATGATCTTTCAGGAAATACCCGAGAGACCGTTTAGGGTTGATTAAAATATCCTTTATTAGACTTTAAAAAGTTTAAAAAAGGGTATTTATGACGTGACGGTATTTCAAAAACTTGGTGTTATTTTTATCTTTCTGGCCCCGTTGGTCAGCAACACGGCGACGGCGGCCAAATTACTCGACCATATCGACGCGGGGTATACCACGCTGCGCGATAACGTGGTCGAAACCTGGGACAATCCGCAGCATTACGATTTGTATGTGCCGGTGATCACCTGGCATGCTCGCTACGCCTACGATCATGACAAAGCGAAATCCTATAATGAGCGCCCCTGGGGAGCGGGATTTGGCCAGTCGCGTTGGGATGAGAAAGGCAACTGGCACAGTTTATACGTGATGGCGTTTAAAGATTCGTTTAACAAGTGGGAACCGATTGCCGGTTACGGCTGGGAAGCCACCTGGCGACCGCTCGAAGACGATAAATTTCATGCGGGCCTGGGGTACACCGTCGGTGTGACGGCACGCGATAACTGGCATTACATTCCCGTTCCGGTGCTGCTGCCGATGGCCTCTATCGGCTATGGCCCGGCAAATTTCCAGATGACCTATATCCCGGGCACTTACGGTAACGGGAATGTTTACTTTGCCTGGTTGCGATTTCAGTTCTAAAGGTACAAAAAAAGACTATATTTAAAGAGGTGATGTGGACGTTGAAAACTAAGGGATAAATCGTGGTTCTACCTCTTTCTGATGAAAAGAACGCGACTTTTATCACTTTTTATTAAACTTCGACTGGACAAATGTCACCACAATTGTTGTACTGATGCCCGACACAGCATTTGTGTCGTTTTTTCATGTAAAGGTAATTTTGATGTCTAAGATTAAAGGTAACGTTAAGTGGTTTAATGAGTCCAAAGGATTCGGTTTCATTACTCCGGAAGACGGCAGCAAAGACGTGTTCGTACACTTCTCTGCGATCCAGAGCAATGGTTTCAAAACTCTGGCTGAAGGTCAGCGTGTAGAGTTCGAAATCACTAACGGTGCCAAAGGCCCTTCTGCTGCTAACGTAATCGCTATCTGATTCGGCGTTCAGCAAGAATTCAAAACCCGCTTAAGTGCGGGTTTTTTTTTGCGTCCGGTTTGGCCAATCAGTAAAACAGATAAATCTTCAGAAAGCTCGCCACCACTAACGCTGTAAACAGCAGCGCGCTACCGCTTTGTAGATACTCTCTCATCACATTTCCTCACAACGGGCTTTAGCGCCATCGTTGCAGGGAAAGATTAAGCCAATATTAAGACGGCAGCGTTAGCGGGCGCTAAGTTGAGAAAATAACCAAAATGCGAGCGAGGTCATCATAAATGACCCCAACAGGTTCACCACCACGTTCAACGCCGCCCAGCCAAATCGCCCATCCTGGAGCAAAAACACCACTTCGGCTGAAAAAGTGGAAAAGGTGGTTAATCCGCCGCAAAAGCCGGTGGTGATCAACAATTTCCACATCGGATCGATATGGCTCATGCGGTTGAACCAGGCGAGGCCCGCGCCGATAACAAAGGCACCAATCAGGTTCGCCGTCAGCGTGCCGATGGGGATCGCGTGATGCAGGGGGTTGAGGCGTAAACTGAGTAACCAACGGGTAAGGCTGCCCAACCCGCCGCCAAGAAAAACTGCAATGGCAATATTAATCACATGAATGCCTTGTATCGTTTGGATCAAAGCAAAGAGTGTACCGCTGACGGCATACTTATGGCTATGATTGTGAGAGCAATCACGCTAACCCTCCAGGAGCGCGCAATGAAAGTAGCGGCAGGGCAGTTTGCGGTCACTTCCGACAGTGTTAAAAATGTCGGGATTTGCATCGACTATATGCGTCAGGCGCAGGCGGCGGGCGTGGATCTGCTGGTGCTGCCGGAAGCGCTGCTGGCGCGGGATGACAACGATCCGGATATGTCGGTTAATTCCGCCCAGGCGCTGGAAGGGACGTTCGTTAGCGCGCTGTGTCAGGCGAGCCTTGGCAGCGAAATGATCACGTTTCTCACCATCCATGTGCCGACAACCGCCGGGCGGGCGGCGAATACTCAGGTCGCCTTACGAAATGGAGAGATCGTCGCGGTTTACCAAAAGATTCATCTGTATGATGCGTTCTCGATGCAGGAATCGCGTCTGGTGGACGCAGGGGCGACGGTGGGGCCGCTGGTGGAGGTAGCAGGCATGAAGGTTGGTATGATGACCTGCTACGATCTGCGCTTCCCGGAAATGGCTATCAGCCTGGCGCTTGCTGGCGCAGAGGTGTTAGTGCTGCCAACCGCATGGGTGCGCGGCTCGCTAAAAGAGCACCACTGGTCGACGCTGCTGGCCGCCCGTGCCCTGGACAGTACCTGCTATGTGGTTGCCGCCGGAGAGTGCGGCAACAAGAATATTGGTCAAAGCCGGGTTATCGATCCGCTTGGCGTGACCATCGCCGCCGCGGCGGAAAGCCCGGCGCTGATTGTAACGGACGTGACGGCAGAACGTTTAACAGAAGCGCGCAATAAACTACCGGTCCTGAAGCATCGCCGCTTCGCGCCACCGACATTATTGTGACGTTTTTTTAAGCAGAGCTTGATTCACCTTGTTACAGATTGCTATTGTACGTCCGGCTCAAATAACCGTTAATTGAGTCTGGCTTTTCGGCTGCCATTCCGGCGCCTGTTTATTAAGAAGGTAAGTATGGGTGAGATTAGTATTACCAAACTGCTGGTAGTTGCCGCACTGGTGGTTCTGCTGTTTGGAACCAAAAAGTTACGTACGCTGGGCGGTGACCTGGGTGCAGCCATCAAAGGCTTCAAAAAAGCCATGAATGATGATGAAAACGCGGCGAAAACCACTGCTGCCAACGACGCGACTGGCGAACGCATTGCTCATAAAGAGTAATTGCAGCGACCAGACGTTCAGGTAGAAAAAAACCGGCTCAGTTAAGCCGGTTTTTTTATGTTCTGCGGATCCTAAGGTAACAAACTGTTACTTCACTTCTTCGCCTTTGGCCTGCATATCAGCATGATAAGACGAGCGGACGAACGGGCCGCAGGCGGCATGGGTAAAGCCCATCGCCATGGCTTCGGCTTTCATCTCGTCAAACTCATCAGGGCTGACGTAGCGCTGCACCGGCAGGTGATGGCGGCTCGGCTGCAAGTACTGGCCCAGCGTTAGCATGGTGACGCCGTGGCTGCGTAAATCGCGCATCACTTCGATGATTTCGGCGTTGGTTTCACCCAGGCCAACCATCAAACCGGATTTGGTCGGGATTTCCGGATGCGCTTCTTTAAAACGCTCCAGCAGCTTCAGCGACCAGTTGTAGTCCGCACCTGGACGCACCTGGCGGTAGATACGCGGTACGTTTTCCAGGTTGTGGTTGAACACGTCCGGCGGCGTGGCGTTAAGGATATCGAGCGCCTTGTCCATACGGCCACGGAAGTCAGGCACCAGGGTTTCGATTTTGATATTCGGGCTTTTCTCGCGGATTGCGGTAATGCAATCGGCAAAATGCTGCGCGCCGCCGTCACGTAAATCGTCACGGTCAACGGAGGTGATCACCACATAACGCAGCGCCATATCGGCGATGGTCTGCGCCAGTTTAAGCGGTTCGTTAGCGTCGGGCGCAACCGGGCGACCGTGGGCTACGTCGCAGAACGGGCAGCGACGGGTGCAGATAGCGCCCAGGATCATAAAGGTGGCGGTACCGTGGTTGAAGCACTCGGCGAGGTTAGGGCAGGAAGCCTCTTCACATACCGAATGCAGGCCGTTTTTACGCATGGCTGCTTTGATGCCCTGAATACGCGTCGAGTCGGCAGGAAGTTTGATTTTCATCCATTCCGGCTTTCTTAACAGCGCTTCTCGCTCTGTCGCCACGTTTTTAACCGGGATAAGGGCCATTTTGTCGGCGTCGCGGTATTTAACGCCGCGTTCCATCACGATGGGTTTACTCATAGCATGCGTGTTCCAGTTGCGGATAACGAAGGAAAGCGTCTCAATTCAAGTAAGTGTTGTATTTATCAACTATTTTTGAATTAACTCTACGCAGTATATCATTACTCCCTGCGGTAAAGCAGCCTCACCGCAGGTAAAAAGGGAACAGAATTGTAAAATGGTTGTTATTTTGTGCCCTTGCACAGGTTACAGCTCTGTTTATTTGCGCAGCGGCTCATTGACCATTTCCACCGGCGGGTTCCCCAGTAGCGCCAGGGTATGCTTCAGCAGCAGCGGGTTAATGGTATCGATAGTCGCGCCGTCACGGTAAGCGCTGACCTGGGTCATCTCCATACCCGCATAGCCGCATGGGTTGATGCGCAGAAACGGCGCTAAATCCATGTTGATATTCAGCGCCAGACCGTGAAACGAGCAGCCTTTACGGATGCGTAAACCCAGCGAGCAGATTTTTTTCTCACCAACGTAAACCCCAGGCGCATCGGCGCGAGGATGGGCTTCGATATCCAGTTCAGCCAGGGTATTTACTACGGTTTGTTCCAGCAGAGTCACTAAATCACGCACGCCAAGCTTACGGCGCTTCAGATTGAGCATCACGTACATCACCTGCTGCCCCGGACCGTGATAGGTCACCTGGCCGCCGCGATCGCTCTGGATCACCGGGATATCGCCCGGCATTAATACGTGTTCCGCTTTACCGGCCTGGCCCTGGGTAAACACCGGCTGATGCTCAACCAGCCAGATTTCATCGGGGGTGTCGGCGTCGCGGGTGTCGGTGAAATCATGCATCGCCTGCGAAACCGGCGCGTAAGGCTGCAAACCCAGTTGACGAATAAGAATGGTTTCCTGAAACAAAACTGCGTCTCCGGAGGGAAAAGGTGGCGGGGAGTATAACACAGCAGGGTCGGGTGGACCTGCAGACAACAAACCCGGCCAGAGGCCGGGTCAGGGATTACAGCACCATACGAACGATTTCGATATTGCCTAACTCTTCGTACAGGGTTTCTACCTGCTCAATATGTGTGGCGTTAATCGTGATAGAAACAGAGTGGTAGTTTCCCTTGCTGCTTGGTTTTACCTGCGGCGTGTAGTCACCAGGCGCATGGCGCTGAACTACCTCAACGACCATATCAACCAACTCCGGCTTCGCCAGACCCATCACTTTGTAAGTAAAGGGCGTCGGGAATTCAAGCAGTTCGTTAAGTTTGGTTTTCATGTCAGCTCCAGCATTGGATAAAAAATAATAACTCCCGCCTGAGCGGGAGTTGTTTTGATACCTAGTATATGGGGACGTAAATCACACTTTCAAGTGTTCAATTTTTATCCAAACCAGTGGTGGAACATCAGCTTAATGTAATCAATGATTTTGCCGAAGAAATTGCCTTCTTCAATCTGTTCCAACACCACCAGCGGACGCTGCTCAATGGTTTTGCCATCCAGCTGGAAGTTGATAGTGCCAACCACCTGATTTTTCGCCAGCGGGGCATGCAGCTCGCTGCTGTTCAACACATAGCTGGCCTTCAGGTCTTTCATGCGGCCGCGCGGAATGGTCAGATAAACGTCTTTATCCACGCCCAGCGACGCGCGGTCATGGTCGCCGAACCAGGCTGGCTCGGAGGCAAATTCTTTACCGGCTTTAATCGGGTTTACGGTTTCAAAGAAACGGAAGCCCCAGGTCAGCAGCTTTTTGCTTTCGGCTTCGCGGCCCTTAAAGGTACGGCCACCCATCACGGCGGAGATCAGGCGCATCTGGCCTTCAGTGGCAGACGCCACCAGGTTGTAGCCCGCTTTGTCGGTATGACCGGTTTTAATGCCGTCCACGTTCAGGCTGTTATCCCACAGCAGACCGTTACGGTTGGTCTGGCGGATGCCGTTAAAGGTGAACTCTTTTTCTTTGTAGATGGTGTATTCGTTCGGCACGTCGCGGATCAGCGCCTGGCCGATCAGCGCCATATCGCGCGCCGAGCTGAACTGGCCATCAGCATCCAGACCATGAACGGTCTGGAAGTGGGTGTTTTTCAGGTTCAGTGCGTTAACGTAGTTGTTCATCAGGCCGACGAACGCGTCCTGGCTGCCCGCAACGTAATCCGCCATCGCCACACACGCATCGTTGCCGGATTGCAGGTTGATGCCGCGGATCAGCTGGGAAACCGGAACCTGCATGCCAGGTTTCAGGAACATCAGCGAGGAGCCTTTGAATACCGGGTTGCCGGTGGCCCAGGCGTCGTTGCCGATGGTCACCAGGTCAGATTCTTTGAATTTTCCTGCCTTCATTGCCTGGCCGATGACGTAGCTGGTCATCATTTTGGTCAGGCTTGCAGGGTCGCGGCGCACATCCGCGTTTTGCTCTGCCAGTACTTTGCCAGAGTTGTAATCAATCAGGATGTAGGACTCGGCATCGATTTGCGGAACGCCTGGGATCATCGTTTTAATATTCAGGTCGTCGGCATGAGCGGTGGAGAGTGCCGCAACGGCCAGCGCTGTGGTGAGCGCGATGCGCTTAGCGAAACGTACGGAGAGAGTGGTCTTCATGGTAAAACAACGACATCCGTGATGAAGTGAAAAAAAGTGCCTTACTATAGCAAATGGCGGTTGGGCTGGCATCCGACTTTGCGAATGACTTTGTTAGCGGTTTTTACGCGCCAACGCCGCTTCAGCCAGCCCGGACGCGTTACTGCGCGCCGCCGTTTGTTATGAATGACTGTAATTGCGCCTCGCTGCTCAGACGTTGCTGGAGCGCGGCGGCTTCGGATTTACTGCTGAACGGCCCAAGCTGAACGCGATACACCGCGCCGTTCGGCGTCACGCGCCCCGGCACGCCGAACTGTTGGCTGAGCTTCTGCTGCCACTGGCTGGCGCGCGCGCTGTCACTGACCGCGCCCACCTGGACCACGTAGCTGCCGGTCGCGGCGGCTGCGGCTACGGGCGCATTGACGCTGCCCTGCACTGAACCCGGCGCGGTGACCGGCGCTGGCGCGGTTTGCGGCGCGGTAACCGGGGCAGCAACGGGTGCCGCAACCGGAGCTGGCGCATCGCTTTCAATCACACCGCTGTTCAGTGGCGTTGGCGCGCCTAAAAAGCCGCTGCTGCGGACCGGCGCGCCGGTAGTGTCTTCGCTTTGCAGCGTATCATTGCTGATGGCGCGCACATCGCCAGCGGGTTGCGCCTGCGGCATTGACGACGCGCTGCCCATGCCGGTATTCAGATCGGGGCGCGCGGGCAGAGCGTAAGTCTGTTTTGCCACTGTGGTGCAGGCCATTCCCGGGCCGGACAGGGAGCCATCCGGCGCAACGATAATCGGGTCGATACGCACTTTGGTGTTATTCGAGGTGTTCAGACGGTCGGCGGATGCGCGGGACAGCGAAATAATCCGGTCGTTGCCATATGGGCCGCGATCGTTAATCCGCACCACAATCATCCGACCATTCGCCAGGTTTGTGACGCGCGCGTAGCTCGGGATGGGCAGCGTTGGGTGCGCGGCGGTCAACTGCATCGGATCAAAGGCTTCGCCCGAGGCGGTCAGATTGCTGCCCGGCTCGGCGTCATAAATAGCGGCCAGCCCGGCCTGGCTGAAGCGCGAGGCGTCCTGCACGATTTTGTAGCTTTTGCCGTCGCGCTGATAATCCTGATTCACTGAAGGGTTCAGCGACTCATAGCGCGGCTCCGCGCCACCGATCTCCACAACCGGACCGTTACACACCGCAGGCTGTGGGGCCACGGTGGTAGGCGCCTGACCGTCATCATTTGAACTACAGGCCGCCAGCAATCCTGCCGCGACACAGACTCCAAGCCACTGCTTACGCATTCCGTTCCCCTTATACGCTTTTAGACAGCATTTTTCGGTGGGTATGTATCGACATCACGATACCAAACCCGGCCATCAGTACGATCAAGGCCGAGCCCCCATAGCTCACCAGAGGCAGCGGCACCCCAACCACGGGCAGAATACCGCTTACCATACCAATATTCACAAACACATAAACGAACAAAATCAGCATCAAACCGCCCGCCATAACCCGGCCAAAGGTGGTTTGCGCCCGGGCCGCTATCCACAGCCCGCGCATAATCAGCAGAATGTAGAGCGCCAGCAGGATCAGCACGCCCACCAGCCCCAGTTCTTCCGCCAGCACCGCAAAGATAAAGTCGGTATGGCGCTCGGGCAAAAACTCCAGTTGCGACTGGGTGCCGTGCAGCCAGCCTTTGCCGCGCAAACCGCCTGACCCAATAGCAATTTTAGACTGAATAATATGATAGCCCGCGCCGAGCGGATCGGATTCCGGGTCGAGCAGCATCATCACGCGCTGACGCTGATAATCATGCATCAGGAAGAACCACAGAATCGGGATAAACGCCGCCACCAGCAGGACGGCGATTAAAATCAGCCGCCAGCTCAGGCCGGACAAGAACAGCACGAACAGGCCGGAAAGCGCCACCAGAATTGAGGTGCCGAGGTCCGGCTGCGCCGCCACCAGCAGCGTCGGCATAAAGATCAGCACCAGCGCGATACCGGTGTTCTTCAGGCTGGGCGGGCAGACGTCGCGGTTGATAAAGCGCGCCACCATCAGCGGCACCGCGATTTTGGCGATTTCCGAGGGCTGGAAGCGAACGATGCCCAAATCCAGCCAGCGCTGCGCCCCTTTGGAGATGGCCCCGAAGGCGTCCACCGCCACCAGCAAAATAATACACACGATATACAGATAGGGTGCCCAGCCCTCGTATACGCGCGGGGGAATTTGCGCCATCACTACCATCACTACCAGCCCCATCAGGATCTGGCCGATTTTACGTTCGGTCATATCCAGGTCCTGGCCGCTGGCGCTCCAGATAACCAGGGCGCTGTAGGTTAACAGCGCCAGGATGATCAGCATAAAAGTGGGATCGAGATGAATTTTATCCCAGATGGTTTTTTTATTCGGATTGTCGGTCATTAGTCCTCCGCCGCGGCCACGGCCGGATTTTCAGCGGGCAGTTCGGTGTTGTTATCCCCGAGCATGATATGGTCGAGGATCTGGCGCATGATAGTCCCAACCGCCGGGCCAGCGCCGCCGTTCTCCAAGATCATGGCGACCGCGACCTGCGGTTTATCGTACGGGGCGAATGCGGTCATCAGTTTGTGGTCGCGCAGACGCTCGGCAATGCGGTGGGCGTTATAGGTTTCGTTGGCTTTCAGGCCGAAAACCTGCGCAGTACCCGACTTCGCGGCGATTTTATACGGTGCGCTGGCAAAGTATTTATGACCGGTACCGTTGGCGCGGTTCGCCACGCCGTACATCCCGTCTTTGGCGATTTCCCAGTAGCCGGAGTGGATATCGCCCACCGGCGGCTGCTCCGGTTGCACCCAGGGCTGCTGTTTGCCGTCGATGGTGGTGCTCATCAACAGATGCGGCACTTTTACGATGCCGTCGTTAATCAGGATCATCATCGCTTTATTCATCTGTAGCGGCGTCGAGGTCCAGTAACCCTGGCCGATACCGACCGGGATGGTGTCCCCCTGATACCAGGGCTTCTTAAAGCGCTTTTGCTTCCATTCGCGGGTCGGCATGTTGCCGGAGCGCTCTTCCGCCAGGTCGATACCGGTGTAATGACCATAGCCGAATTTGCTCATCCATTCGGAAAGGCGGTCAATGCCCATGTCGTAGGCAACCTGATAGAAGAAA
Organism: Atlantibacter subterraneus; assembly: GCF_007570865.1. GTDB lineage: Bacteria > Pseudomonadota > Gammaproteobacteria > Enterobacterales > Enterobacteriaceae > Atlantibacter > Atlantibacter subterraneus. The sequence continues at coordinate 92,949 of NZ_VLPS01000001.1, forward strand.
GTATCCGCCGACTCTTCCAGCGATTTAGTAATGTTCAGGCGGCCGTGGCCCCATTTTTTCCAGTCGCGATAGCGTTTTTCTGAACCGGGCAGTTGCCACCAGCCGGGGTCGAATAGCGTGGTATTGCGGGTGATCACCCCGGAACTCAGCGCCGAAACGGCAACATAAGGCTTCACGGTAGACGCTGGCGGGTAGATCCCCTGGGTGGCGCGGTTCACCAGCGGGGTGTTTGGATCGTTCAGCAGCGCCGAATAATCCTTGCTGGAGATACCGTCAACGAACAGGTTAGGGTTATAGCTGGGGGTGGATACCATCGCCAGCACGCCGCCGGTACGCGGATCGGTGACGACCACTGCTGCACGGCTGCCCTGCAACAGCGTCTCGATGTAGGCCTGCAGCTGTAAATCAATGGTCAGATGAATATCGTGCCCGGCCTGCGGCGGCACTTCTTTCAGCTGGCGGATCACCCGGCCACGGTTGTTAACCTCTACCTCTTCATAGCCGGTCTGGCCGTGCAGCACATCCTCATAGAAGCGCTCAATGCCCAGTTTGCCGATATCGTGGGTTGCGGCATAGTTCGCCAGCTTGCCGTCTTTGTCGAGGCGCTCCACGTCTTTATCGTTGATTTTCGACACGTAGCCGATAACGTGGGTCAGGGCGGAACCATAGGGGTAGTAGCGGCGCTTATAGCCTTTCACTTCCACGCCGGGAAAGCGGTACTGGTTCACGGCGAAACGCGCCACCTGCACTTCCGTCAGGTTGGTTTTCACCGGGATGGAGGTAAAACGATGGGAGCGGGAACGCTCTTTTTTGAACGCCGCGATGTCGTCATCCGTCAGATCCACCACGCCGCGCAGCGCATCGAGCGTCTGCTGCACGTTATCGACTTTTTCCGGCATCATCTCGATTTGGTAGATGGTGCGGTTGAGGGCCAGCGGGATGCCGTTGCGATCGTAAATAATGCCGCGGCTGGGTGGGATCGGTACCAGCTTGATGCGGTTTTCGTTGGAGCGCGTCTGGTAATCGGTGAAGCGCAGGATCTGCAAATTATAGAGATTCGCGATCAGTATGCCGGTAAGCAGTAAAATCCCTAAAAAGGCGACCAGAGCCCGACGCACAAAAAGCGCGGACTCAGCCGAATAGTCGCGAAAAGAATTCTGTAATTTCATCCGCTGCTTAATCTACCTGGTAGCGTTTACTCACGATGGTAAGGGTGGTTGGTGGTAATACTCCACGCCCGATAAAGGCTTTCTGCGACCAGAACACGCACCAGCGGGTGCGGCAGCGTCAGCGCAGAGAGCGACCAGCTCTGTTCGGCAGCGGCTTTACAGGCTGGCGATAACCCTTCCGGGCCACCAATAAGCAGACTCACGTCTCGACCATCCAGCTTCCAGCGTTCCAGTTCATTGGCAAGCTGCGGGGTATCCCACGGACGGCCTGGAATATCGAGCGTGACAATGCGATTTTTGCCTGCTGCGGCCAACATCAGTTCGCCTTCTTTATCGAGAATGCGCTTGATGTCGGCGTTTTTGCCCCGCTTACCCGCCGGGATTTCGATCAGTTCGAACGGCATGTCTTTCGGAAAGCGGCGCAGATATTCGGTAAACCCGGTTTGCACCCAGTCGGGCATTTTGGTGCCAACGGCGACCAGTTGCAACTTCACGCCTTAGCTCCAGAGCTTTTCGAGTTCGTACAGACGACGGCTCTCTTCCTGCATGACATGCACAATCACATCACCCAGGTCGACAACGATCCAGTCTGCCGCGTTCTGGCCTTCAACGCCGAGCGGCATCAGGCCGGCGTGGCGGGATTCGCTGAGCACGTGGTCGGCGATGGACATCACGTGGCGCGTAGAAGTACCGGTACAGATGATCATGCAATCCGTGATGCTGGATTTACCCTGAACGTCGATAGCAACGATATCCTGACCTTTCAGATCGTCGATTTTATCAATAACAAAATCCTGGAGTGCTTTACCCTGCAAGTGTTCCCCCTGGGAATATGAACGCTGATGATGCCGCCGGGAGCGCATCAAACTCAATGAGATAACAGCAGCGACCTGCCTGCTGTATGAAGTGGGCTATCATCCCACCGCTAACCTGAGTTTGCATCGCCATTTTTGTAAAACAATTTAGAAAATGGCCGTCGGCGGGAGAAAGTCTGGCAGCGGAGGATATCAGCCTTATATAGCCTGTCAATACGCAACGGCCCGCCAGAAGAAAATCAGATGTCTCCACTCGGGTGAATAACCGCTGCCGCCCGGTTATTCAGGGTGCGCAGCGTGACGAAATCCTGCTGGATTTCCACCATGCTCCAGCTACCCTGCTCGATCATAAAGTGCCACAGCGACGGCGGCGGCAGCCCCATCAGGGTGGCGATAAGCAGGCTCAGCACGCCCTGATGGCTAACCACCAGGATATTTTCCTGTGGCATAGCGCGCAAATCACGGGAAAGCGCCAAAACCCGCTGCGAAAAATTCTGAAAACCTTCACCGTTGGTGGGAACGGTGTTTTGCCAGTCCCGGCACCAGGCGGCATAGGTGACCGCGTCTTCGCGCTGCAAATCGAGATGATGGCGCATTTCCCAGTCGCCAAAATGCATCTCATTGAGCAGCGGATTGGTTTCAATGGCCCGGTCGCGGCCTTCCAGCACCAGGTGGGCAGTATGCTGCGCCCGGCCCAGCGCACTGCTCAGCACCCGATCGAAAGAGACTGCCTGAAGCAGCTGCCCCACCTGCGTCGCTTGACGGATGCCCTGCTCGGTGAGTGCGGTTTCACTACGTCCGCTGTACAACCCGGCGACGTTCGCCTCGGTTTGTCCATGTCTTACCAGCCAGAGTTTCATGCATTGCTCCTTAATTCACCGCTATTGAGTCTACCATCAGTCGCAGCCTGACGCAGGCTTTGGGGTAAGATGGCGTTTTACGTTGACGGAGGCGAGATGTTTACCAGCAATCATGGCGGCAATATTCGCGAAGCAGGGGCGCTGGCCGGGGTGGATCCGGCGCAGCTGATTGATTTCAGCGCCAATATCAATCCGCTCGGGATGCCTGCCACCCTGAGGCGTGCCATTACTGAAAATCTCGACGCGGCGCAGCGCTATCCGGACCCGGAGTATCTGGCGCTGCACCAGGCGCTGGCGGCACATCATCACCTGCCGCTGAGCTGGCTGATGGCGGGCAATGGCGAAACCGAACTGATTTTCCAGCTGTTGGCCCATCTCGCGCCGCGTCACGCGCTGCTGCTGACGCCGGGGTTTGCCGAATATCGCCGGGCATTAACCCGGGTGGGATGCCGTATTACCGACTATCCGTTAACCGAAGCCGATGGCTGGCAGCCGGATAGCCGATTGCTGTCGGCCCTGACGCCGGATCTTGACTGCCTGGTGTTGTGTACGCCCAACAATCCCACCGGATTAATGCCGGAGCGCGAGTTAATGCAGGCGATCGTTGCCCGCTGTGCTGAACAGGGTATCGCGCTGGTGGTCGACGAGGCGTTTATCGACTTTATACCCGATGCTACCGGCTGTACTGGCTGGCTTGCGGAGCATCCCAACCTGTGGATTTTGCGTTCGCTGACTAAGTTCTATGCCATTCCCGGCCTGCGGTTGGGCTACTTAATCAACAGCGACGCGTCGCGCATGGCGGCATTGCGCGCCAGCCGCGAGCCCTGGACCATTAATGCCTTCGCGGCGCTGGCGGGGGAAATCGTTCTTAATGACGAAGCTTATCAACAGGCGACCTTTCACTGGCTGGAAACGGAACGGCGCTTTTTATGGCAGGCGCTCAATGCGCAGCCGTTTATCACCGTGTGGCCAGGAGAGGCAAACTATCTGTTTTTCCGCTACGACGGCGAGCAGGACTTGCAGCGCCGGTTATTGGCGCAGCATATTTTGATCCGCAGTTGTGCGAACTATCCGGGGCTGGATCCGCGTTATTTTCGGGTAGCGGTGAAAAGCCGGGCAGACAACGAGGCGCTGATCGCCGCGTTAGTGGCAATCAGTCACGATACAAACCGTGGCGCGTGATGTAGTCCATCACCGGGCCGGGAACGAGATCGTCGCAGGGCTGGCCGTTCTCCAGACGCTGGCGAATGTCGGTGGCCGAAATCGCTAACAGCGGCGTGTCGGCAAGAAAAATTTTCCCGGCGGGCAGGGCGTGGAGTTCGCCTGCATCGGCTGCCAGATGCTGTTCCAGCCAGCGCTGCTGTTCGGCGTCGGGCATGGTGAGAGGGTAACCCGGTCGGCGACACACCAGCAGGTGGCAGCAGGCGAGAATATCGGCATAGCGGTGCCAGGTGCGAAACGCCAGCAGCGAGTCCTGGCCGATGATAAACCCCAGCGGCTGCGCGGCACCCTGTTCATTACGCAGCGCTTCCATGGTGTCTGCAGTCCAGGAGGGCATGGCGCGTTGCAGTTCCCGGTCATCGAGTTCAAACAGCGCATTGTTATGGATCGCTGCTTCAATCATCGCTTTACGCTGAGCGCTGCTGGCCTCGGGCTGAGGCCGATGGGGCGGCACGTTATTGGGGATAATCACGACTTTTTGCAGACCCACCTGACGTGCGAGCGCTTCTACCGGTTTGATATGGCCGAAGTGAATGGGATCGAACGTCCCGCCGTAATACGCCAGCAGCGGCTTAGCCATGAATAAACACGTCCGGTAAGGCTTTATGGCACAGTAGCAGGGATAAGCCTTCCAGCTCCTGCCATACCGATTGGCCATAATCCTGTTTCAGCGTCAGTTCAATCTGCGCCAGCAGGCTGACCGCCTGGCGCAACTGATCGTCACTCAGCCGGGTTAGCGCATCGCTCAGCAGCGCCCGGCGGTTTTGCCAGACCCGATGCTGATCGAACAAATTGCGCAGCGGCGTGTGTTGCGACTGGCGTTTAAGCGTGACCATCAGCAGCAGTTCCCGTTGCACGGTGCGCAGCAGGATCACCGGTTCGCTGCCCTCCAGCCGTAGCTGTTGCAGAATGTGCAGCGCGCGTTTGCTTTTGCCGGCCAGCAGCGCATCCACCCAGTGGAACGGCGTGAAATGCGCGGCGTCGTTAACCGCCTGTTCCACGCGCGGCAGGGTGAGTTTACCGTCAGGCCACAGCAGCGCCAGCCGATCCAACGCCTGAGCCAGCGCCAGCAGGTTGCCTTCGTAGCAGTAGCAGAGTAGCTGGCTGGCCGCGTCATCCAGCGTGAGCTGGCGGCTTTTCGCCCGGTTAGCCACCCAGCGCGGCAGCTGCGCCTGTTCGGGCGTCTGGCAATTAACCATCACGCCGCGGCTGGACAGGGCGGTACACCAGGCGGCATTTTCCTGGGCTTTGGTGAGCTTAACCGCACGCACCACCAGCAGCAGATCCTCGTGCAGCAGGTTGACCAGCTCGGCTAACTTATCGTTAATCGCCGCGTTGGGGCCGTTGTCGGGAAGGATCAGCAGCAGCGTCTGGCGGCTGGCAAACAGGCTTAACGCGCGGGTGATCGAGAAAATCTCTTCCCAGTCGGTTTGCGCATCAATCTGGCGGGTATGGTGCTCGTCGAAGCCTTGTTCCTGCGCGGCCTGACGGATGGCGTCCTGGCTTTCCTGCAGCAACAGCGGATCGTTTCCGGTCAGCAGATACGCCGCGCGCAGCCCTTCTTTGAGCTGCGCGCGGAGTTGTTCAGGCCAAACTCTGACCATTACTGAGCGGAAAGCGTGGTAGAAACGCGGCCCGACGAGGTCGTCGTGCTGCTCTGCTGGGCGGTCGGCGCTTCAGATTTGGTGGCTTCCAGATCTTTCACCTGTACCGACATCAGCTTACGGATCAGCTGTTCCGCCGCGCGGTCATACATTTCCTGGATAATGATGTCCTGTTCGGCATCTTTCGCCAGCGCGGTGAGCGGGTTGTCGAAGAACGAGCGGAACACTTTGGTGCTGATCGGGTAAATATCGTGGCCCGGGATCAGCACTGTAGCATTGACCGTCATCACCATCTGATATTCCGCCGTACGGCCATCCTGGAAGACCGACGCGGTATCCTGAGATATCAACGCGCCGCCAAGACGCAGAGACGGAATGTCTTTACGCACTTTACTCGGCTCAACTATTTCCACACCGTTCAGACGCAACTGCTTACGCACCGCGCGGCTTAATGGGCCATACGGGTCACCTGAATCCAGGATCAGCGTATGCATTTGCTCAGGCACCTGGGTGGTGCTGCGCAAGTGCCAGCCACATCCGGCGGTCACCAGTACCGCCAGGCTCACTATCAGAGTGATGAGATATCGCACGCTTCCTCCTGCGCTTAGCCAACAACCAGGTTAAGCAATTTACCCGGTACGTAAATCACTTTACGTACAGTTACGCCTTCAAGATACTTCGCGACCAGATGTTCCTGAGCGGCGCGCTCGCGCACCTGTTGTTCAGTGGCATCGGCCGGAACGGTAATTTTACCGCGCACTTTGCCGTTAACCTGCACCACCACCAGACGGGAATCTTCCACCATGGCGCTTTCGTCGGCCTGCGGCCACGGCGCGTTATCGATATCGCCTTCGCCGTTCAGTTCCTGCCACAGCGTAAAGCAGACGTGCGGGGTGAACGGATACAGCATACGCACCACCGCCAGCAGGGCTTCACGCATCAATGCGCGGTCTTGCTCGCTTTCCTGCGCCGCTTTCACCAACTTGTTCATCAGTTCCATGATCGCGGCGATGGCGGTGTTGAAGGTCTGACGGCGGCCGATATCATCGGTCACTTTCGCGATGGTTTTGTGGATATCGCGACGCAGCGCTTTCTGATCTTCGGTCAGCGCCGCGACGTCCAGATTGCCCGCAGCGCCCTGCGCCGTGTGCTCGTAAACCAGTCGCCAGACGCGTTTCAGGAAGCGGTTAGCTCCTTCAACGCCGGATTCCTGCCATTCCAGCGTCATATCTGCCGGAGAGGCAAACATCATAAACAGACGCACGGTATCCGCGCCGTAACGCTCTACCATCACCTGCGGGTCGATGCCGTTGTTTTTCGACTTCGACATTTTGCTCATGCCAGCATAGACCAGTTCGTGGCCCGCTGCGTCAGTGGCTTTAACAATACGGCCTTTATCGTCACGCTCAACGATGGCGTCTACCGGGGAAACCCAGTTGCGCTCGCCGCTGGCGCCCACGTAGTAGAACGCATCCGCCAGCACCATGCCCTGGCAGAGCAGCTGTTTGGCAGGCTCGTTGGAGTTCACCATTCCGGCATCGCGCATCAGCTTGTGGAAGAAGCGGAAGTACAGCAGGTGCATGATCGCGTGTTCGATACCGCCGATATAAATATCCACCGGCAGCCAGTAGTTGGCGGCTTTCGAATCGAGCATGCCTTTATCGTACTGCGGGCAGGTGTAGCGCGCGTAATACCAGGAAGACTCCATAAAGGTGTCGAAGGTATCGGTTTCACGCAGCGCAGGCTGGCCGTTAACGCTGGTTTTCGCCCACTCCGGGTCGGCTTTGATCGGGCTGGTGATGCCGTCCATCACCACATCTTCCGGCAGGATCACCGGCAGCTGATCTTCCGGGGTCGGGATCACGGTGCCGTCTTCCAGGGTGACCATCGGGATAGGCGCGCCCCAATAACGCTGACGGGAAACGCCCCAGTCGCGCAGACGGTAGTTAATTTTGCGCTCGCCGACGCCTTTGGCGGCCAGTTTGTCGGCAATGGCGTTAAACGCTTGTTCAAACGGCAGGCCGTCGAATTCACCAGAGTTGAACAGCACGCCTTTTTCAGTCAGCGCCTGCTGCGACAGTTCCGGCTCGGAGCCGTCCTGTGCCAGGATAACCGGCTTGATCGCCAGTCCGTATTTGGTGGCGAATTCCCAGTCGCGCTGGTCGTGGCCCGGAACGGCCATCACGGCACCGGTGCCGTATTCCATCAGCACAAAGTTCGCGACCCATACCGGTACGGCTTCACCGGTCAGCGGATGGATGGCGTTGAAGCCGGTTGCCATGCCTTTTTTCTCCATCGTCGCCATGTCGGCCTCGGCAACTTTGGTATTTCGGCATTCAGCAATGAAATCGCCCAGCGCTGGGTTGGTCGCTGCGGCAGCCTGCGCCAGCGGATGGCCCGCCGCCACGGCCAGATAGGTCACGCCCATAAAGGTGTCCGGGCGAGTGGTGTACACCGTCAGTTTGTCGGCGCGGCTTTCCACATCGAAGGTAATTTCCACGCCTTCGGAGCGGCCAATCCAGTTGCGCTGCATGGTTTTAACGGTATCCGGCCACTGGTCCAGTTTATCCAGATCGCTCAGCAGCTCGTCAGCGTAGGCGGTGATTTTGATAAACCACTGTGGGATCTCTTTACGCTCGACTTTGGTGTCGCAGCGCCAGCAGCAGCCGTCGATAACCTGCTCGTTCGCCAGTACGGTCTGGTCGTTCGGGCACCAGTTCACCGCAGAGGTTTTCTTGTACACCAGCCCTTTTTTATACAGCTCGGTAAAGAACTTCTGCTCCCAGCGGTAGTATTCCGGGGTACAGGTCGCCAGCTCGCGGCTCCAGTCGTAACCAAAGCCCAGCATTTTGAGCTGGTTCTTCATGTAATTGATGTTGTCGTAGGTCCACGGCGCGGGCGCGGTGTTGTTTTTTACCGCTGCGCCTTCCGCAGGCAGGCCGAACGCATCCCAGCCGATCGGCTGAAGCACGTTTTTACCCAGCATGCGCTGGTAACGGGCAATCACATCGCCGATGGTGTAGTTACGGACGTGACCCATGTGTAGTCGACCAGAAGGATAGGGAAGCATCGACAGGCAGTAATACTTCTCTTTGCTCTCGTCTTCAGTCACTTCGAATGTGCGCTTCTCTTCCCAGTGATGCTGTACGTGGGATTCAATCTCTTCCGGGCGATATTGCTCTTGCATGGCAGCCAGTGGTCCTGTTTTCATTGCCGCTACGTGGGTAGCATGTATGAGTGTGATTAAGATCGGCATAGCATAGCCGATTCGACTGCGGCAAAACAGCCTTTGATTGGTTTCCCTCTCGCCCCCAACCTTTGCATTCCTTTACCCGCGATGTGCGTCGGCTAACATAGCCAACCGGGATTAACGTCTATTATTAGAAGACGTTACCCGACCAGGAGAAGTGCTGAAATGAACAAGGTTGCTCAATTTTATCGTGAACTGGTGGCGACATTAACCGAACGTTTACGCAACGGTGAGCGGGATATCGATGCGCTGGTGGCCAGCGCGCGCCAGCAAATGGCGCAAACCGGCGAGCTCACCCGCACAGAGGTGGAAGAGGTAACGCGCGCGGTACGGCGCGATTTAGAGGAATTTGCCCGTAGTTATGGCGAAAGCCAGGAAGAGTTTACCGACAGCGTATTTATGCGGGTTATCAAAGAGAGTATCTGGCAGGAGCTGGCGGACATTACCGACAAAACCCAGCTGGAATGGCGCGAAGTGTTTCAGGATTTAAACCACCACGGGGTTTATCACAGTGGGGAAGTGGTGGGGCTTGGCAATCTGGTGTGTGAAAAATGCCATCATCATCTGGCATTTTATACTCCGGAACCGCTGCCGCTATGCCCGAAATGCGGTCACGATCAGTTCCAGCGCAGGCCGTTTGAGCCGTAATCCATATTAAAAAGGAGCAGCCTGGCTGCTCCTTTTGGGTTCTGCGGACGATCAGTGCAGGATTTTCGCCAGGAAGTCTTTGGCGCGTTCCGATTTCGGGTTGGCGAAAAACTCTTCCTTCGCCGAATCCTCAACGATTTTTCCTTCATCCATAAAGATCACCCGATTGGCCACTTTACGGGCAAAGCCCATTTCATGGGTCACCACCATCATGGTCATACCTTCGTTGGCCAGCTCCACCATGACGTCGAGCACTTCATTGATCATTTCCGGGTCGAGTGCGGAGGTTGGTTCGTCAAACAGCATCGCCACCGGGTCCATGCACAGCGCGCGGGCAATCGCCACACGCTGCTGCTGGCCGCCGGAGAGCTGCGCCGGGTATTTCTCGCCGTGCGCCGATAAGCCGACGCGCTCCAGCAGTTTTACCGCTTTCTGACGCGCCGCCGCTTTATCGCGCTTGAGCACTTTCACCTGCGCCAGGGTCAGGTTTTCAATAATCGACAGGTGCGGGAACAGCTCAAAGTGCTGGAACACCATGCCCACATGGGAGCGCAGCTCCGCGAGGTTGGTTTTCTTATCATTGACTTTGGTGCCGTTAACGATGATTTCGCCTTTCTGCACCGGCTCAAGCCCGTTCACTGTTTTAATCAGCGTGGATTTCCCGGAGCCGGACGGCCCGCACACCACTACCACTTCGCCTTTGGTCACTTCCGTTGAACAGTCGGTCAACACCTGAAACTGACCATACCATTTAGAAACATTTTTCAGGGAAATCATTATACCGTCCTTTTCTTCAGCCAACTGACCAGCAGCGACGCACTTAAACTAATGATGAAATATACGCCACCTGCAAACAGGATCATTTCGACCTGAGTCCCGTCGCGCTCGCCGATGGTAGAGGCGGTACGGAAGAAGTCTGCAAGGCTTAATACGTAAACCAGCGAGGTGTCCTGGAACAGCACGATGCCCTGGGTTAACAGCAGCGGCACCATGGCGCGGAACGCCTGCGGCAGAATAATCAGCTTCATGGATTGCCAGTGGGTCATGCCCAGCGCCAGCGCGGCATTGGATTGCCCACGGGAGATGCTCTGAATACCGGCGCGGATGATTTCCGAATAGTAGGCGGCTTCAAACATCGAAAACGCCACCATCGCCGAAATCAAACGGATATCGGTTTTCGGGGATAAGCCCAGCACGTTTTGCAGGAAACCCGGCACAATCAGGTAAAACCACAGCAGCACCATCACCAGCGGAATCGAGCGGAACACGTTCACGTAGGTGGTGGCGAACCAGGCAATGGGTTTAAAGCTCGACAGGCGCATGACCGCCAGTAGCGTGCCCCAGATAATGCCGATAATCACCGCCGTAATGGTGATTTTCAGCGTGATGACCAGGCCATCAAGCAAATAGGGGAAGGAGGGAACAATCGAGCTCCAGTCAAATTCGTACATTATTTGCTCCCCAGATTACCGGGCAGGCGGATTTTGCGCTCTACCACATTCATCACCAACATAATCAGGGTGTTAATCAACACATATGCTAACGTAATCGCCGTGAAGGATTCCCAGGCGTGCGCCGAGTAATCCAGCAGTTTGCCGGCCTGCGCCGCCATATCCACCAGCCCGATGGTCGAGGCGATGGCGGAGTTTTTCACCAGGTTCATCATTTCTGACGTCATCGGCGGGACGATAACGCGGTAGGCGTTAGGCAGCAGCACATAGCGGTAGGCCTGCGGCAGCGTCAGGCCCATCGCCAGGGCGGCGTTTTTCTGGCCGCGCGGCAGCGACTGGATCGCGGCGCGCACCTGCTCGCACACGCGTGCGGCGGTGAACAGGCCGAGGCAGATCATCGACGACAGGAAAAACTGCACGTTGGGATCGAGCTCAGCTTTAAACCACATCCCCAGATCTTCAGGCAGCAGTTCCGGTACCACCAGATACCAGGTAAAGAACTGAACGATCAGCGGAACGTTACGGAAAAGTTCGACGTAGCAGGTCCCGAGCCCGGAGAGAAAACGGTTTGGGACGGTACGCAGGATGCCAAACAGGGAGCCGACGAGGAAGGCAATAATCCAGGCCGTGATCGACAGCGCGACGGTAACCTGAAAACCACTCCATAGCCAGCCCAGATAGGTGGTGTTGCCGAACGGGGCGGGCTGTAAAAAAATACCCCAGTTCCAGTCTATAGACATACGTTACTCCAAAAAAAATAAGGGTAGCCTGGCTACCCTCGAAGATTGCTACGAAGCCTTCTCCGCTGTTTCCTTTTTTGACTCGCTGGAAACGAGGGGAGTGTTCACGCCGGATGGGGAACGGCCATCCGACGCAGAGTCTGTCCGGGCTGTCGAAACAATCGAGAGGGCAGGATGTCCCGCCCCTTAATGGTTGTAATTAGTTCAGTGCTTTATCGTTAGGTTCTTTGAACAGCGCTTTCATCTCATCGGAGAGTTCAAAGTTCAGGTTCAGGTTTTTCGGTGGGATCGGGTTCTTAAACCACTTGTCGAACCATTTTTCCGCTTCGCCAGAGGTCTGGGCCTGGGCGATGGTGTCATCCATCAGCTTCTTGAACTCCGGATCGTCTTTACGCAGCATACAGCCGTAGGCTTCTTCAGACTGCGCTTTACCGACGATTTCCCACTGATCCGGTTTCTTCGCTTTCGCGCGTTCGCCAGCCAGCAGGGCGTCATCCATCATAAACGCTACCGCGCGGCCGCTTTCCAGAGTGCGGAACGAGTCACCGTGGTCTTTGGCGCTGATGATGCGCATATCCATTTTCTGATCGTCGTTCAGCTTGTGCAGCAGAACTTCAGAGGTGGTGCCGGAGGTGACAACAACCGCTTTGCCTTTCAGATCCGGGAAGTCTTTAATATCGCCGCCTTTCTTAGCCAGCAGACGGGTGCCCACCACAAAGATGGTGTCGGAGAAAGCCGCTTGTTTCTGGCGTTCCAGGTTGTTAGTGGTGGAGCCGCATTCGAAGTCAAAGGTGCCGTTTTGCAGCAGCGGAATACGGTTCTGGGAGGTAATTGGAATCAGTTTAACCTGCAGATCCGGCTTGTTCAGTTTCTTCTTCACCGCTTCAACGATAGCGTTGGAATAATCCTGAGAATAGCCGACAACTTTTTGCTGATTATCGTAATAAGAAAACGGTACGGAAGATTCGCGATGACCCACGACGATAACGCCATTCTTCGCGACTTTCGCCAGCGTACCTTGCTGTGCGGCAGCGTCAGCGGTTTTTGCCTCTTCGGCGTGGGCTAACCCTGCGCCCAACCCCATGACTAACATTGCTGCGGCCAGTTTACGTAATTGCATATCCAACTCCTTATCGTAGCGCCATCGACGCCAGTGATAACCCATGTGAGTGTTTGTGTTGTTTTTATTGTTGCACTACTGCGCAACATTGTGTCTGCTTGTTAACATTTAGCCTGGCTGAATGTAAAGGTTTTGCTATTTATTTGTTTATTTTTGCGAAGTGCGCCGCACCATTTAAAGGCAAATCTCGCGCGTTGCACCGATATAGTGCTTCGGTTGATCCGTCATGGTGCAACCCGGTTTCTCACGCTTCGTCCGAAAAGGAAATTCGCAAAGTACCTGATTACATTAAGCAATCGCCGTGCCAGAAATGAAAAAGGCCAGCAGAGCTGGCCTTAAAAAGTGTAGAGCGGTTTAAAGGTTTTTGCGGCGTAACGCGACGATCAACGCCATAAAACTCATCACGCCGGTGAGCAACCACAGTGGCCAGTGGCCGAAGCGCGCGTAAGGGGTGATACCACGTGTTGGTGTCACCTCGGCGGTTAATACCTCACGGGTAAACTGCGGGATCATCTTCTGCACATCGCCGGTTGGGCCGATCACGGCGGTCACGCCGTTATTGGTGCTACGCAGTAGCGGACGCGCCAGCTCCAGCGCGCGCATCCGCGCCATCTGGAAGTGCTGCCACGGACCGATGGAGCGGCCAAACCAGGCGTCGTTGGAAATGGTCAGCAGAAAATCGGTGTCCGGACGGAAGTTATCGCGCACCTGCTCGCCAAGGATGATTTCATAGCAAATTGCCGCCGTCATTTTAAAGCCGTGGGCCAACAGCTGCGGTTGCTGATACGGGCCGCGGCTGAATGACGACATCGGCAAATCGAAGAACGGTGCCAGCGGACGCAGGATCGATTCCAGCGGCACAAACTCACCGAACGGCACCAGATGGTTCTTGTTGTAGCGGTTCGGGGAGTTGTAGCTGTACGGGTTATCCGCGCCCAGGGTGATAATGGTGTTGTAAGTGTCGTAGCGATTCTGCTTGTTAAGACGCGCGTCTACCAGACCGGTAATCAGGCTGGTGTTATGCTCGCGCAGCATGCCGTCCAGCTCGGTTAAAAAGCGCTGCTGGTTGATTTCCAGATCGGGGATCGCCGACTCCGGCCAGATAATCAGCTGGGACTGGCCCATTTTCGGCTCTGACGCGTTGAGATAAATGCGCAGCGTATTCAGCAGTTCGCTTTCATCCCACTTCAGCGACTGGGGAATATTCCCCTGCACCAGCGAGACGTTAAGCTGGCGTTCCGGCAACAGTTGATACCACTGGATATAGCGTAGCGGGAAGGGCAGTGCGAAAAGCACCACGGCGACGATAGCGGGCGTAATATGCCGACGCGCCAGCGCCAGAACAATCAGGCCGCTCACGATCATCAACAGGAAGTTAATGCCTTCCACGCCAGTCACCGGCGCTAAGCCTTTGAGTGGGCCATCCACCTGACTATAGCCGAACTGTAGCCACGGGAAGCCGGTCAGCACCCAGCCGCGCAAAAATTCAGTCACCTGCCAGACTACCGGCGCGGCAACCGCCACGCGCCAGACGTTGGCTTTGGGCCACAGTTTACCGAGCACACCGGCGAACAGACCGGTGTACAGCGAGAGATACGCGGCGAGGAGAACCACTAAAAAGACGTTGATCGGGCCCGGCATCCCGCCAAACTGGGCGATGCTGACGTAAACCCAGTTAATGCCGGTGCCAAACAGGCCCAGCCCCCAGAAAAAACCAATCCAGGCGCTTTGCAGAGGGCGGCGGTTGAGCGTCAGGCCCTGCAGGCCGATCAGCGAGATCAGCGCGGCGGGCCAGAAGTCATAAGGAGAAAAAGCCAGCGTTCCGCTGGCTCCCGTTAATAGCGCCAGCAGCAAGCGCACGCGCTGGCGTTCAAACAATGCAGAAAAGCGCATTCCATTACTCTTCAAGTTTGGGTGAAGGCGAGTCGTCCGGAATTTTTACATGAACCTGGATAATGCGTCGGCTGTCCGACATGGCGACCTTAAACTGGTAACCGTCAATTTCAACGGTTTCGCCGCGCGCCGGTAAATGACCGAACGCCTGCATCACCAGGCCGCCAATGGTATCGACCTCTTCGTCGCTGAACTGGGTGCCGAAGGTTTCGTTGAAATCTTCGATGGGTGCCAGGGCGCGAACGGTCCAGGTGTGGCGACTCAGCTGACGAAAATCGAGATCTTCTTCTTCGTCATATTCGTCTTCAATTTCACCCACAATCAGTTCCAGAATGTCTTCGATAGTGACCAGGCCAGAGACCCCGCCAAACTCATCAATGACAATCGCCATGTGGTAACGCTGAGAACGGAACTCTTTCAGCATGCGGTCAACCCGCTTGCTTTCCGGCACAACTACCGCCGGGCGTAACACTTTTTCCATACTGAACGGCTCGGCATCGCTGCGCATAAACGGCAGCAGATCTTTCGCCATCAGAATCCCTTCAATGTGATCTTTATCTTCGCTGATGACCGGGAAGCGCGAGTGGGCGGATTCGATGATCACATCAAGACATTCGTCCAGGCTCTGGTTGCGTTTAACGGTGACCATCTGCGAGCGTGGGATCATGATGTCGCGGACCCGTTGGTCAGCGATATCCATTACCCCTTCAAGCATATCGCGGGTATCCAGGTCGATAAGCTCGTTTTGTTCGGAATCACGGATCAGTGCCAGTAACTCTTCACGGTTTTTTGGTTCGCCGTGGAAAAGCTGGCTCAGTAAAAGGGAGAAAAATCCCTTCTTGCTGTTAAGCGTGTCACTACTGTGTGAATTATCGTCGCTCATGGCGTCTGGTACAGGACCTCATGTTGGTTGTGATTGTGCCGTCGCCGGAAAACGCACGGCGGCGGCCTGGGTGCAGGGGCAGGATTGCCTCACTGCTTACTCTTTCTCGGAAATGTACGGATCGCTAAAGCCCAGAGCAAGCATTATCTCTGTTTCCAGCCCTTCCATTTCTTCGGCTTCGTCATCTTCAATATGGTCGTAGCCCAGCAGATGCAGACTACCGTGGATGACCATATGCGCCCAGTGGGCGTCCAGCGGCTTCACTTGCTCAATCGCTTCGCGCTCCACCACCTGGCGGCAAATGATCAAATCACCTAACAGCGGCAGTTCGATGCCCGGCGGTGCCTCAAAGGGAAACGAGAGCACGTTGGTGGGCTTGTCTTTGCCGCGATAGGTCAGATTCAGGTTATGGCTTTCCGCTTCGTCTACCAGACGAATGGTCACTTCCGCCTCTTCCTGAAACTGAGGCAGCACCGCTTCAAGCCAGACCTGAAACTGGGCTTCGTCCGGTAAACCGGTGGTGTCTTCACAGGCCAGCTGTAAATCCAGAATCACCTGGCTCATGGTTGCTCCTGCTGGCCAGCAGCCTGCGCCAGCGCTTCGCGCTTGCGTTCCGCCGCCTGCTCCGCTTTACGCTTCTGATCCGCTTCTTCCCAGGCTTCATAGGCGTTAACAATGCGCGCGACCACCGGGTGGCGCACCACGTCTTCGCTGTGGAAGAAGTTAAAGCTGATCTCTTCCACTTCGTTCAGCACTTCGATGGCATGGCGCAAGCCGGATTTCATATTGCGCGGCAAGTCGACTTGCGTCACGTCGCCGGTAATCACCGCCTTCGAGTTAAAGCCGATACGCGTCAGGAACATCTTCATCTGTTCGATGGTGGTGTTCTGGCTCTCGTCGAGGATGATAAATGCGTCATTCAGGGTACGACCACGCATGTAGGCCAGCGGCGCGACTTCAATTACGTTGCGCTCCATCAGCTTCTCGACGCGCTCAAAGCCGAGCATTTCGAACAGCGCATCGTACAGCGGGCGCAGATACGGGTCGACTTTCTGGCTGAGATCCCCGGGCAGGAAGCCGAGTTTCTCACCTGCCTCTACCGCCGGACGGGTCAGCAGAATGCGGCGAATTTCCTGGCGCTCCAGTGCATCCACCGCCGCAGCCACTGCCAGATAGGTCTTACCGGTCCCCGCCGGGCCGACGCCAAAGGTGATATCGTGGTCGAGAATATTGGCAATGTACTGCGCCTGGTTAGGCGTGCGCGGTTTAATCACGCCGCGCTTGGTCTGAATGTTGACCGCTTTGCCATAGTCCGGCACGCTTTCCGCGTTCTGCTCCAGCACGCGGAATTCTTTAATCGCCAGATGAATTTGCTCAGGCTCGATGTCCTTGATCTTGCCGCGCATCGGTGCCGTATCCACGTACAAATGGCGAAGAATATCCGCCGCCGCGCTGACGCTCAGGCTACGTCCGGTGAGTTTGAAGTGGTTGTCACGACGATTAATTTCGATGCCGAGGCGCCGTTCGAGCTGTTTGATATTGTCGTCAAACGGTCCGCAAAGGCTAAGCAGACGTTCGTTATCTGCAGGTTCCAGGGTGAATTCACGTGTTTCGATATTCAAACTTATCCTCTTGGTCACACAGGGCCAGTTAGGTGAACAATAATGCGTGCTGATTTTCTCAGGCTTAAGGAAATTATTCACGGCGTGGGAAAAAGGCGCAAGCTTCAGGCCTGATATTTGGGTAACAGCGTGCAATTACAAGGGCAGGGCAGTGCAAATGCAACGATATGCTGCGATACAGGCAGCATATCGTCGGGGGGGATTACGGCTGGTAAATACCAACGCCGATTTCATTCTCTTTACGGGTGCGGGCAATCACCGATTCCGGGGATTCGACGATACGTAAACCCATCTCTTCTTCGGTGCGTACCACAGTACCGCGCAGCGAGTTTGGGAACACGTCGGTGATTTCCACATCGACGAATTTACCTATCATATCCGGCGTGCCTTCGAAGTTCACCACGCGGTTGTTCTCGGTACGGCCAGAGAGCTCCATAATGCTTTTACGCGAGGTGCCTTCCACCAGAATACGCTGAACGGTGCCTGCCATGCGGCGGCTCCACGCCATCGCCTGCTGGTTGATGCGCTCCTGAAGAATATACAGGCGCTGTTTTTTCTCCTCTTCCGGCACATCATCCACCATATCGGCGGCAGGCGTACCCGGACGCGCGGAGAAAATAAAGCTGTAGCTCATGTCGAAATTCACATCGGCAATCAGCTTCATGGTCTGCTCGAAGTCCTGCTGGCTTTCGCCCGGGAAGCCGACGATAAAGTCAGAGCTGATCTGGATATCCGGACGCGCGGCGCGCAGCTTACGAATAATCGCTTTGTATTCCAGCGCGGTGTGGGTGCGGCCCATCAGGTTCAGCACGCGGTCTGAACCACTCTGCACCGGCAGGTGCAGGAAGCTCACCAGTTCCGGAGTGTCGCGGTACACTTCCACGATGTCATCGGTGAATTCAATCGGATGGCTGGTGGTGAAGCGAATACGGTCGATGCCGTCGATGGCCGCCACCAGACGCAGCAGGTCGGCAAAGCTTCCCTGAGTGCCATCGTAGTTTTCCCCGCGCCAGGCGTTGACGTTCTGGCCCAGCAGATTGACTTCACGCACGCCCTGCGCCGCCAGTTGGGCGATTTCAAACAGGATATCGTCGCACGGACGGCTGACTTCTTCGCCGCGGGTATAAGGCACCACACAATAGGTGCAGTACTTATTGCAGCCTTCCATGATTGACACAAACGCCGTTGGGCCATCGGCGCGCGGTTCAGGAAGACGGTCGAATTTTTCGATTTCCGGGAAGCTGATATCCACCACCGGGCTGCGATCGCCACGCACACGGTTGATCATTTCCGGTAAACGGTGCAGGGTCTGCGGCCCAAAAATAATGTCCACGTAGTGGGCGCGCTGGCGAATGTGATCGCCTTCCTGCGATGCCACGCAGCCGCCAACGCCGATAATCAGTTCCGGGTTCTTTTCCTTAAGCGCTCTCCAGCGACCCAGCTGATGGAAGACTTTCTCCTGAGCCTTTTCACGGATTGAGCAGGTGTTGAGCAACAACACATCCGCTTCTTCCGCCACGTCGGTCAGTTGATAGCCGTGGGTGGCATCCAGCAGATCGGCCATCTTCGATGAATCGTATTCGTTCATCTGACAGCCCCAGGTTTTGATATGGAGTTTTTTTGTCATCGACATGCTCATTGCTTAAGTTAACCGCCGTAATGCAGGGCGCGTATTGTAATGCTTTGACGCTGCCGTGACCAGTGGCGAGGATTGCGACGCCAGCTACCCGAAAATCCGGTAAACTGAATTAACTGCGTTTAAGGATAAATGACCATGGCAAATCAACCAACTGAAGTCGCCGTTATCGGCGCAGGCATGGTGGGCGCCGCAATTGCACTGGGGCTCGCGCAACATGGTTTTCAGGTCAGCGTGATTGAACATGCGCCGCCAGCGGAATTTGACCCGGCGTCGCCGCCTGACGTGCGTATTTCGGCGATTAGCGCCGCTTCCGTGGCGCTTTTGAAGCAGCTGGGCGTATGGGATGACATTCTTGGCATGCGCGCCCACGCCTGGCGACGGCTGGAAACCTGGGAGTGGGAAGCCTCCCACGTGGCGTTTGACGCCTCGGAGCTGAAGCTGCCGGAGCTGGGTTTTATGGTAGAAAACCAGGTGCTGCAACGGGCGCTGTGGCAGGCGCTGGCGCAGCATCCCTGCGTCACGCTGCACTGCCCGGCGGCGCTTACCCGGATGCATCGGCGCAATGACGTTCATGAACTGACCTTTGAAGACGGTACCCTGCTGGAGACGAAGCTGGTGATCGGTGCCGATGGCGCGAACTCACGGATCCGCGAGTGGGCCGGTATCGGCATTCATGCCTGGAACTACCAGCAGTCCTGCCTGTTGATTTCGGTGCGCTGCGCAAGCGATCCTGGCGACAGCACCTGGCAGCAGTTTACCCCGGACGGCCCACGCGCTTTCCTGCCGCTGTATGATAACTGGGCGTCGCTGGTGTGGTATGACAAACCGGCGCGTATTCGCCAGTTGCAAAGCATGTCGATGGAACAACTGGGCCGGGAGATTGCCCTGCATTTCCCGCGGCGCGTCGGTAACGTCACCCCACAAGCCTGCGGCGCGTTTCAACTGACCCGCCGCCACGCGCTGCGCTACGCTCAGCCGGGCCTGGCGCTGGTGGGCGATGCGGCGCATACCATCCATCCGCTGGCGGGGCAGGGCGTCAACCTGGGCTATCGCGACGTGGATGCGTTGCTGGACGTGCTGGTGCGCGCCCGCAGTCACGGCGAACCCTGGTCAAGCTATGAGGTCTTGCGCCGTTATCAGATGCGTCGGCAGGGGGATAATTTCCTGATGCAAAGCGGTATGGATTTGTTCTACGCCGGGTTCAGCAACGATCTGCCGCCGGTGAAGCTGCTGCGCAATCTTGGCCTGATGGCGGCTGAACGCGCGGGCGTGCTGAAGCGCCAGGCGCTCAAATATGCGTTAGGGTTGTAACAGCCTTCTATGTCGTCCTTAGTTGAAGCTCAGGACGACAAATTGCCTGGATCGTAGAAAGCAAAAAAGCTCGCCGAAGCGAGCTTTTTTAAGAGTGGCTGGGGTACGAGGATTCGAACCTCGGGATGGTGGAATCAGAATCCACTGCCTTACCGCTTGGCGATACCCCAACAGGGTGCGGTTGCTGATGCAATCCGTCTTTTTAAATTGGCTGGGGTACGAGGATTCGAACCTCGGAATGGTGGAATCAGAATCCACTGCCTTACCGCTTGGCGATACCCCAAAAGGTGGTGGCTACGACGGGAATCGAACCTGTGACCCCATCATTATGAGTGATGTGCTCTAACCAGCTGAGCTACGTAGCCATATTGTGTTTCTACCAGCCAAAACTGACTGGCTGGGGTACCTGGATTCGAACCAGGGAATGCCGGTATCAAAAACCGGTGCCTTACCGCTTGGCGATACCCCAATGACACTGTGCATAAGCACAATCGTCAGAAAAGGTGGCTGGGGTACCTGGATTCGAACCAGGGAATGCCGGTATCAAAAACCGGTGCCTTACCGCTTGGCGATACCCCATCCGTGCAACGTGAAGATAATGGTGCGGGAGGCGAGACTTGAACTCGCACACCTTGCGGCGCCAGAACCTAAATCTGGTGCGTCTACCAATTTCGCCACTCCCGCAAAAAGATGGTGGCTACGACGGGAATCGAACCTGTGACCCCATCATTATGAGTGATGTGCTCTAACCAGCTGAGCTACGTAGCCATCTTTTTTTTGCGTTACCTTATCGGCGTTGCGGGGCGCATTATGCGTATTGGGCCTTGCAGCGTCAACACATTTTTTCCCGAAAAGCGCCTGATAATCGCTGTTTGACTAGCTTGCGAACAGCTTGACGAAATATTCAGCAGTTATTGGTTATTTAACGCGTGGATTGCTGATAATTAACGTTTTCGGCACCCGTAAAGTGCCATAAAAAAGGAGCCTGACAGGCTCCTTTTTAAGTCATGCTACCGTTTACTTGTAGGCAGACTGATGCACGCCTACCGCACGGCCTGATGGATCGTTCATGGTTTTGAACGCTTCATCCCATTCAATCGCTTTAGCGGAAGAACAGGCCACAGACGGACCGCCAGGCACGCATTCTGCCGCGCTCGGCACCGGGAACAGCTCTTCGAAGATTTCACGGTACAGGTACGCTTCTTTGGAGGATGGCGTGTTGGACGGGAACCGGAAGCGCGCGGTTTCGAGCTGCTGGTCGCTTACCTGCTGGGCCGCTACTTCTTTTAAGGTGTCGATCCAGCTGTAGCCGACGCCGTCGGAGAACTGCTCTTTTTGACGCCACGCCACGCTTGCCGGTAGATAAGATTCAAAGCATTCGCGCAGCACGTGTTTTTCCATCTTGCCGTTGCCGCACATTTTATCCTGCGGGTTGATGCGCATTGCCACGTCGAGGAATTTCTTATCCAGGAACGGAACGCGGGCTTCCACGCCCCAGGCAGACATCGCTTTGTTGGCGCGGGCGCAGTCAAACATATGCAGCGCCTGCAGCTTACGCACGGTTTCTTCATGCAGCTCTTTGGCATCCGGCGCTTTATGGAAGTAGAGATAGCCGCCGAACACTTCATCGGAACCTTCGCCGGACAGCACCATTTTGATGCCCATGGCTTTGATTTTACGCGACATCAAATACATCGGCGTTGAGGCGCGAATGGTGGTTACGTCATAGGTTTCAATGTGATAAATCACATCGCGGATGGCATCCAGACCTTCCTGCACGGTGAAGTGAATTTCATGGTGCACGGTGCCCAGGTGGTTCGCCACTTCCTGCGCGGCTTTCAGATCCGGCGCGCCCTTCAGGCCGACGGCAAAAGAGTGCAGCTGCGGCCACCAGGCTTCGCTGCGCTCTTCATCTTCCACGCGGCGGGCGGCGAATTTTTTGGTGATGGCGGAGATCACGGAGGAGTCGAGACCACCGGAAAGCAGTACGCCGTACGGCACATCAGACATCAAATGACTTTTAACGGAATCTTCCAGCGCCTGACGCAGGGCGTTTTTGTCGGTAACGTTGTCTTTAACCGCATCGTATTCAAACCAGTCGCGCTGATAGTAAGAACGGACCTCACCGTCCTGGCTCCACAAATAGCTGCCTGCCGGGAATTCTTTAATGGTGCGGCATACCGGCACCAGCGCTTTCATTTCTGATGCGACATAGAAGTTGCCGTGTTCGTCGTGGCCCATATATAGCGGGATAATACCGATATGGTCGCGGCCAATCAGGTAGGCGTCTTTTTCACTGTCATACAGGACAAAGGCGAACATGCCTTGCAGATCGTCGAGGAATTCCGGACCTTTTTCCTGGTACAGCGCCAGGATCACTTCGCAATCAGAACCGGTCTGGAACTGATAGCGGTCGCCGTATTCGGCGCGCAGAGCCTGATGGTTGTAAATCTCACCGTTCACCGCCAGCGCGTGGGTTTTCGCTTCGTTGTACAGCGGCTGTGCGCCGGCGTTAACATCAACAATCGACAGGCGTTCGTGGGCGAGAATGGCTTTATCGCTGGCGTAAACGCCAGACCAGTCCGGGCCGCGGTGGCGCATCAGGCGAGACAGTTCCAGCGCTTTTTTACGCAGCTCGCCTGCATCAGTTTTAATATCCAGTACACCAAAAATCGAACACATAGACTTCTCCATTAACCTGGCGGTGATGTTGTTGGTCGGCGCACGGCGCGCTTTACCGGGCCGATTGCGTTGCTATGGCTAAGAAAATGCCGCAAACCGGGCCGTTGTGGCAAGGTTTTTCCGTTCGCTTAAGTGAAAAGTTCAATGGTCATTGCGGATTGCTAAAAAAAGGACAGTATTTAAGCGCGATTATTGATGGATCCTCAATGAAAAGGCATTTTTATTAGATGGTGGGTTTTAAAGCGCTGATAAAAATAACGAAGCCACGATAATCGTGGCTTCGGATCAGATAACGTCGATTTCTGCGACGGAGGGGTAAATCCATGAAGGCCGGAACGGCATGGCGTCAATATCATTCAGGGTGGAAACCCCGGAAAGTACCAGAATCGTTTCCAGACCGGCCTGGAAGCCCGCCAGAATATCGGTACGCAGGTTATCGCCGACAATCACCGTCTGCTCGGAATGGGCCTGCATCTTATTCAGCGCCGCGCGGATGATCCACGGGCTTGGTTTACCGACGTAAAAGGGTTTACGTCCGGAGATTTTTTCAATCCCGGCGCACAGCGCGCCGCAGGCCGGGTAAAAGCCGCGACCATGGGTATCGGGGTTAGTGGCAATAAAGCGCGCGCCGTTAGCCACGAAGAACGCGGCCTTGTGCATCATTTCCCAGTTATAGGAGCGGGTTTCCCCCACGATCACAAAGTCCGGGTTGATATCGGTAATGGTAAAGCCGGCTTTGTACAACTCGTGGATTAATGCGCCTTCGCCCACCACATAGGCTTTTTTACCTTCCTGACGGCGCAGAAAGTCGGCGGTGGCCATAGCGGAGGTGTAAAACACGCTGTCC
This sequence comes from Atlantibacter subterraneus, assembly GCF_007570865.1. Taxonomy (GTDB): domain Bacteria; phylum Pseudomonadota; class Gammaproteobacteria; order Enterobacterales; family Enterobacteriaceae; genus Atlantibacter; species Atlantibacter subterraneus. The sequence continues at coordinate 116,704 of NZ_VLPS01000001.1, forward strand.
GGCACGTTAATGCCCGCAGAGGCGAAACGGTTAGCGAGATCCTGGCCGGTTTGCGACGGGTAGTTGGTCAACAGCACCAGCGGCAAGCCTTTCTCCAGAATACGGGTCAGGAATTCGCTCGCGCCGGGCACGGCCACGTTGTCGTGCATCAGCACGCCGTCAATATCACAAATTACGTTCTGAATGGTCATGGACTACTCTGGTCTGCCTGAAAGATAAGAAGTAACTATAACGGAAATGACACTGGCAATTTCAACTTTCCAGCAAACGCTGCAGCAGCATGCCATTGAGCATTGCGCGCTTCACCAGCGCGAAAGCACCAATCGCGGAGCGATCGTCAAGAGACGAGCGCACCACCGGCAAGTTTTTACGGAACGCCTTGAGGACCTGGGTGTTGATGCAGCTTTCGATAGCGGGTAGCAGCACTTTTTCTGCGCTGATGATTTCCCCTGCGATAACCACTTTCTGCGGGTTAAATAAGTTGATCGCGATAGCCACCGCTTTGCCCAAATGACGGCCAACATGCTCAATCACTTCACTGGCCAGCGGATCGCCACGGTTGGCGGCTTTGCAGATCGCATCGATGTTGCAGTCGTCAACGGTCAGACGGCTCTGATAACCGCGCTCCAGCAGATGACGCACTCGCGCTTCAATGGCGGCATTGGCGGCGATGGTTTCCAGGCAGCCAAAGTTGCCGCAGTGGCAGCGTTCGCCTAACGGATCCACCTGAATATGACCGATTTCACCGACGTTGCCGTTGCGGCCAATAAAAATCCGCCCATTAGAGATAATGCCTGCGCCGGTACCGCGGTGTACGCGCACCAGAATAGAGTCTTCACAGTCGCGGGTTGCACCGAAATAGTGCTCAGCCAGCGCCAGGCTGCGAATATCATGGCCTACGAAGCAGGGGAGGTTAAAACGTTTTTCGAGTTTTTCGACCAGCGGCCAGTTTTCTACCTCAATATGCGGCATATAACGCACTACGCCGGTATCCGGGTCGACCAGGCCTGGCAAAATAACGGAAATAGCGATCAGTTCGCGGATTTTGCGCAGGTTGGTTTCGCTAAATTGGGCGATGGCATTCAGCAACGCGTCTTCCAGCGTTTCCTGCGTGCGTTCGGGCAGGGCAAAATGCTCTTCCGCCAGCGCTTTGCTGCTGAGATCGAACAGCGTCAGCGTCGCGTCATGGCGGCCCAGCCGAACGCCGATGGCCTGAAAATTGCGGGTTTCAGTGATAATCGAGATAGCGCGGCGGCCCCCGGTGGAGGCCTGCTGATCGACTTCTTTGATCAACCCGCGTTCAATTAACTGACGAGTGATTTTGGTGACGCTGGCGGGTGCGAGCTGGCTTTGTTCAGCAATCTGAATGCGCGAAATCGGTCCGTGTTGATCGATAAGGCGATATACCGCCGCGCTATTCAGTTGTTTTACCAGATCAACATTACCAATTTGAGCCTGTCCGCCAGTTGTCATGCCTGTTCTTACTCTGTGACGACCTCGTTACCATTAACGATGGTCTTGATAATTTTATAATCGCGGGTAAAGGCGGTCAGGTTGGCCACTTTCCCGGCTTCGATTGTGCCGAGGTCTTTATCCACGCCCATTGCGCGAGCCGGGTAGAGCGACGCCATGCGCAGCGCTTCATCCAGCGCGATGCCGACATGCTCGACGAGGTTATGCACGCCTTCAATCATGGTCAGTGCAGAACCGCTGAGGGTGCCGTTCTCGTCCACACACAGCCCGTTGCGGTAGTATATTGTTTTACCGGCAAAAATGAACTGATCGATATCAGCACCGGCGGGGGCTGTGGCATCGGTAACAAGGCAAAGTTTATCGCCCTTGATCTGCTTGGCAATACGGACATTGGCGTAGTCGACATGCAAACCATCACCGATAATGCCGCAATAAAGCTCTGGCTCATCGAAAATCGCGCCCACCAGGCCCGGTTCGCGACCGGTAATATACGGCATGGCGTTAAATAAGTGAGTGGCAAAGCCAATACCCGCGCGGAAGCCGATTTTGGCTTCTTTATAGGTGGCGTTGGAATGCCCGGCGGAAACAATAATGCCGGCCGCTACCAGTTGGCGAATAAATTGCGGATCGACCTGCTCAGGCGCAAGCGTCACTTTGGTAATGACATCGGCGTTTTCACACAGGAAATCAACCAGCTCGGCATCGGGCTTGCGGACATAATCCGGATTATGGGTGCCTTTTTTCACCAGATTCAGCCATGGGCCTTCAAGATGGAGGCCCAGCGCCTGGTTCGGGTGCTTCGCCAGATACTCGCGCATCACGCGAATACCTTGCTTCATTAATTCGTCGCTGCTGGTAATCAGCGTGGGAAGATAGCTGGTGCAGCCGGATTTTTCATTGGCAGCCTGCATAATTTCCAGCGTCTTCACCGTAACGGCTTCGGCGGTATCGTTAAACTGGACGCCGCCGCAGCCGTTAAGCTGCACATCAATAAAACCGGGGGCAATGATGGCACCGCCGACGTCGCGCTGTTCAATGCCGGATGGTACATCGGCAAGTGGACAAACGCGTTCAATCAGGCCATTCGCGATAACAATCGCGTGGTCGTCCAGAACTTCATGGCCGGTATAAATGCGGCCGTGGATTAATGCGTACATAATGACCCCCGGTAAATACTCACTTAAAGACCTTTGATGTTTTCTGCTTCGAGTTCGGTGAAGTATCTCAGCGTCTTCACTTTGAGCTCCATGGTAGACGGCTCATCGCAGACGATCACGGCTTTAGGATGCAACTGCAGGCAGCTGATCGTCCACATGTGGTTCACGTTGCCTTCAACTGCCGCCTGTAGCGCCTGCGCTTTCACATGACCCAGTACCAGAATCATCACTTCTTCGGCGTCCAGCAGCGTGCCCACGCCCACGGTCAGGGCATATTTCGGCACCTGGTTAACGTCGCCGTCAAAGAAACGGGAGTTTGCCACACGGGTGTCATGCGTCAGGGTCTTAATACGGGTGCGGGAAGCGAGCGAGGAAGCCGGTTCGTTAAAGGCGATATGACCGTCATTGCCGACGCCGCCCATAAACAGGTGAATTTTGCCGTAGGAGCGAATTTTCTCTTCATACTGACGGCATTCTGCGTCAATATCTGGCGCGTTGCCATCCAGTAAGTTGATGTTTTCAGCAGGGATATCAACGTGGTCAAAGAAATTACGGTGCATGAAACTGTAGTAGCTTTCCGGATGCTCTTTCGGCAGGCCGACGTATTCATCCATATTAAAGGTGACCACATGTTTAAAGCTCACCTGGCCCGCTTTATGCATCTCTACCAGCGCTTTGTACGCTTCCAGCGGCGTGCCGCCGGTCGGCAAACCCAACACAAAAGGACGATCTGCAGTCGGTTTGAACGCATTAATGCGATTCACAATATGGCGTGCTGCCCATTTACCGACCTGCTGTGCCGTTGCCAGGGGAATCAGTCTCATTATTCACCTCAAATAGTTAATTTAAAACAGACGGGCGGAACATACAGTTAGTGTAAAACGGTTCCTTTTATCGTGCCTCTCAGGAACGTTCCGCCTTGATTTTTTGAATCATAAAATAAGTTTTGGGAGTTAGCCAGTGTAATGGGGGGTATATAGCGATATTTGGTGATAAATCTCACAAAAAATGCGCGTTTAATTTGCGATACGAATTAATTTTTCACACACTTCCGGTGTGATGCGCAACGTCACCGCATTTTTCAAGGTTGGTTACACAATAAAAAAACGGCTTTGAAAGAGCCTTATCAGGTCTCATAGGGGGATAAAGTGAGTATTCTAGGTTATTTGCAACGAGTAGGCCGGGCGCTGATGGTGCCGGTTGCTACCCTGCCTGCAGCAGCAATTCTGATGGGGGTAGGTTACTGGATTGACCCGGTTGGCTGGGGTGGAGATAACGCGCTTGCGGCATTCTTCATTAAGTCTGGTTCTGCCATTATTGATAACATGTCGGTTCTGTTCGCCATTGGTGTGGCGTACGGGATGTCTAAAGATAAAGACGGTGCGGCGGCGCTCACCGGTTTTGTCGGCTTCTTAGTGTTAACGACCCTCTGCTCGCCGGCAGCGGTGTCGATGATCCAAAAAATCCCTGCCGATCAGGTTCCCGCGGCGTTTGGTAAAATCAACAACCAGTTCGTTGGTATCCTGGTGGGTATTATCTCTGCGGAACTGTACAACCGCTTCAGCGGCGTTGAGCTGCCGAAAGCGCTGTCGTTCTTCAGCGGTCGTCGTCTGGTGCCCATCCTCACCTCTTTCGTGATGATTGTGGTGGCATTCATCCTGATGTACATCTGGCCAATGATTTTCGATGGCCTGGTGACCTTCGGCGAACACATCCAGAAACTCGGCTCCGTCGGTGCGGGCGTTTACGCCTTCTTTAACCGTCTGCTGATTCCGGTTGGTCTGCACCACGCGCTGAACTCCGTGTTCTGGTTCGACGTGGCGGGCATCAACGATATTCCTAACTTCCTGGGTGGCGCGCAGTCTATCGAATCCGGTAAAGGCATTGTCGGCATCACCGGTCGTTATCAGGCGGGCTTCTTCCCAATCATGATGTTTGGTCTGCCTGGCGCGGCGCTGGCGATTTACCACTGCGCACGTCCGGAAAACAAAGCAAAAGTACTGGGTATCATGATGGCGGGCGCGTTTGCTGCCTTCTTCACGGGTATCACCGAACCGCTGGAATTCTCCTTCATGTTCGTTGCGCCGGTACTGTACGTCATCCACGCCATTCTGACCGGTATCTCGGTATTCATCGCCGCCAGCATGCACTGGATTGCCGGTTTCGGCTTCAGCGCCGGTCTGGTGGATATGGTGCTGTCTACCCGTAACCCGCTGGCGACGCAGTGGTACATGCTGATCGTTCAGGGTCTGGTATTCTTCGTTATCTACTACGTGGTGTTCCGTCTGGTTATCACCAAATTCAACCTGATGACCCCGGGTCGTGAACTGGCGGTTGCCGGTAGCGAAGCGGATGGTCAGGATGTGAACGTCAGCGGCACCAAAGAGCAGGATGTCACCGGTCTGGCGCGTCAGTACGTGGCGGCAGTCGGCGGTTCCGATAACCTGACCGGTATCGACGCCTGTATCACCCGTCTGCGTCTGTCCGTGAAAGACTCTTCCCGCGTTAACGAAGCCCTGGCGAAACGCCTTGGTGCTACCGGCGTTATCCGTCTCAATAAAACCGGCGTGCAGATTATCGTTGGCTTTATGGCGGAAAAAATCGCCGATGCGATGAAAACCGTCGGCAACGTACCTGCCGCCGCGCCTGCTGCCGGTGAAACCGCACCAGTTGCTGCGCCGGTTCAGACGGCGAAACCGCAGGCTATGCCAAACACCACCGCCACTATCGCAACGCTGGTTGCGCCGGTAACCGGTGAAGTGGTCGCGCTGGACGACGTTCCGGACGAAGCTTTTGCCAGCAAAGCCGTTGGCGACGGCGTGGCGATTAAACCGACGGCAAAAACCGTGGTTTCACCAGCCGCAGGGACCATCGTTAAGATCTTCAACACCAACCATGCGTTCTGCCTGGAAACTGAAAACGGCGCTGAAATCGTTGTCCATATGGGCATCGATACGGTGGCGTTGAACGGCCAGGGCTTTAGCCGCCTGGTGGAAGAGGGTGCTGAAGTCACGGCGGGCCAGCCGGTGCTGGAAATGGATCTGGACTTCCTGAACGCCAATGCGCGCTCCATGATCAGTCCGGTGGTTTGCAGCAATATCGATGACTTCAGCGGCCTGGTAATTAAGGCGCAGGGTCAGGTTATTGCCGGTCAAACCCCGCTGTATGAGATTAAAGGCAAGTAATCGCTCCTGAGTAAGAGATTGCCTTAAGCGGCGGAAGAGAATTCCGCCGCTTTTTTTATGCAAAATCGCCGCAACGCAGCGGTAATTGCGTTTTTGTGCAACTAAGGGTTGTGTCCCGTCTTAGGTTATAAGATCATTCACCGTTATCTATTTTGCGAAGCTTTGAGGAATGCGCGATGAGTGAGGCTGAAGCCCGCCCGACTAACTTTATTCGCCAAATCATTGATGAAGATTTGGCCAGTGGAAAACACTCGACTGTTTATACCCGTTTCCCGCCTGAGCCGAACGGTTATTTGCATATTGGCCATGCAAAATCGATCTGCCTGAACTTTGGCATCGCCAAAGATTATCAGGGCCAGTGCAATCTGCGTTTCGATGACACTAACCCGGTAAAAGAAGATATCGAATACGTTGATTCCATCAAGAACGACGTCCAGTGGTTAGGTTTCCAGTGGTCAGGAGACGTGCGTTATTCCTCTGACTATTTCGATGCGCTGCATCAGTACGCCGTGGAGCTGATCAACAAAGGCCTGGCCTACGTTGACGAACTCTCTCCGGAACAGATTCGCGAATATCGCGGCACCCTGACCCAGCCGGGTAAGAACAGCCCGTACCGCGACCGTAGCGTGGAAGAAAACCTCGCGCTGTTCGAGAAAATGCGTACCGGTGGTTTCGAAGAAGGTAAAGCCTGCCTGCGCGCGAAAATCGATATGGCCTCGCCGTTTATCGTGATGCGTGACCCGGTGATTTACCGGATTAAGTTTGCCGATCATCACCAGACCGGCAGCAAGTGGTGCATCTACCCGATGTACGACTTTACCCACTGCATCTCCGATGCGCTGGAAGGCATCACCCATTCGCTGTGCACGCTGGAATTCCAGGACAACCGCCGCCTGTATGACTGGGTGCTGGATAACATCACCATCCCGGTTCACCCGCGTCAGTACGAGTTTTCTCGCCTGAATCTTGAGTATGCGATTATGTCCAAGCGCAAACTCAACCTGCTGGTGACAGAAAAGATCGTCGAAGGTTGGGATGACCCGCGTATGCCGACCATTTCCGGTCTGCGTCGCCGTGGCTATACCGCTGCCTCTATCCGTGAATTCTGTAAGCGCATCGGCGTGACCAAGCAAGACAACACGGTAGAAATGGCTGCGCTGGAAGCCTGTATCCGCGAAGATCTCAACGAGAACGCGCCGCGTGCGATGGCGGTAATCGACCCGGTTAAACTGGTGATCGAGAACTACCCGCAAGGCCAGAGCGAAATCGTTGCGATGCCGAACCACCCGAACAAGCCGGAAATGGGCAGCCGCGATGTGCCGTTTAGCGGTGAAGTGTGGATCGATCGCGCTGATTTCCGTGAAGAAGCCAACAAGCAGTACAAGCGTCTGGTGCTGGGCAAAGAAGTACGCCTGCGTAACGCTTACGTGATTAAGGCCGAACGCGTTGAGAAAGACGCTGAAGGCAATATCACCACTATCTTCTGTAGCTACGATGCAGAAACCCTGAGCAAAGACCCGGCTGATGGCCGTAAAGTGAAAGGCGTGATCCACTGGGTAAGCGCCAGCCATGCGCTACCGATTGAAATTCGATTGTACGATCGTCTGTTTAGCGTGCCGAATCCGGGTGCCGCAGAAGATTTCCTGTCGACCATCAATCCGGAATCGCTGGTCATCAAACAGGGCTTTGGCGAACCAGGCCTGCAGGATGCGGAAATGGGTAAGGCGCTGCAGTTCGAGCGCGAAGGATATTTCTGCCTCGACAGTAAATATTCCACTCCTGAGCATTTGGTGTTCAACCGTACCGTAGGGTTACGCGATACCTGGGCGAAAATCGGGGAATAACCTCTTACAGGTAAAACGCCGCGTAATGCGGCGTTTTTTTTGGGATGTTATCTGTTAACGGCTTATTAATAGTAAAAACGTCGGTTTTTTTGGCTATTATTGATATCAACTTAATTTTTCTGGCAACTGACTTATAGTCAGTAACTTGCCTCTTTTAACGTCAATATAATTTTTAGCTCGCAGCGCGGATAAAACTTTCATAACAATACTGCGGGATAAGTTGGTTCGCTTGACGATAAAATCCGCCACATTGATTTTTGCGCGCATAAATTCATCTAACTGATTGAGATGGAGAATATTTCCCTTAATCATTTGGTAGCTATTTCTTCCCATCATCATCTCATCACGATAAAGCAAACTTTCAATATGCCAGGATAAGATGGCGGGTATCAAATGCAGCGAATGATTATCCTCAAGGCGTTGCATAAAAGCCTCCAGAGGCACCAGCTGGAAATGGCACTGCGTATCGGCATAAATACGGATATAGGATAATGTATGCGAATTACCGGTTAAGCCATACAGCGCGGGTGCCGTTTGCTTCTCGAATAATAGCCTGTCACTGCTACGAATGATTGAAAACTGGCCGCCATGAATCAGCGTAACGGTATGCGCTTTTACCGGTATTAACGTAAATCTCTCAACGCGTGTGAGTTTGTGGTAGTCCGTGAATAAATCCGTCAAGCGATATAATTCAGAGAGAGGTTTTTGCGGTAATGTCATTGCGATTAACCAGATTTTTATTATCGAATGCGATGTTACCTGGTATTTTAAAGGATGGTATTTTTAAACCGCAATCCAACAACCGGGCGAACTGAACCCTCAGGCTACATAATATATCATAACTCGCTGAATTCTATACTTATTGATAAATTCTTAAAGTGTAATTAACATTATTTAATTTATTACAGGATTTACTTAGATGTTCTTTTATTAATTATTTTTAAATGCATTATTTTATTGAACCATCATCAATAAAAAAGCCGACATTAGTCGGCTTTTACTGGAATTACTGGTTCTGAAAAAAATTATTTTTCTGCGATTTCATGCGCGTTTTCATCTTCACGGCAATCACCTTCCGCGCAGTGCCCATACAGGTAGAGGCTGTGATTTGTTAAGCGAATACCATGGCGGGAGGCAATTTCACGCTGGCGCGCTTCAATAGAATCATCGCTAAACTCAATCACTTTGCCACAGTCCAGGCAAATGAGGTGATCGTGATGATGCTGTTGAGTCAGTTCGAAAACCGATTTGCCGCCTTCGAAATTATGACGCGTAACAATGCCAGCATCATCGAACTGGTTAAGCACGCGGTAAACGGTCGCTAAACCAATCTCTTCGCCCATGTCGATCAAGCGTTTATATAAATCTTCCGCACTGACATGGTGGTTGTCCGGCCCCTGCAACACTTCGAGGATTTTTAACCTCGGAAGCGTGACTTTCAGGCCAGCCTTCTTCAATGCGGTATTGTTGTCAGTCATGCGGAATTTGTCCTGTTACGTAACGATTCGCTCCTCAGGGAGCAAGAGATCGAATGCAAGGCATTATGCGTTTCATTATAGAACTGCCATGCCTAAATGAAAACTGCAACAGCCTTGCTAAAAAATACCCAAAATCGTGGCGCCGCCTGCATTTGTTGCAAAATCACCCGATGCGTGAGGGATGTATTGTACAGGTCTGTACGCAAAAGTTAAAAATTTGTAGCAATTATTTTTATCGCTTTTGCCTATCAATGGCAGAATTAAGGCGCTAAGTGGTTTAGCGCCTTGAGTTATCAGGCGTTGATGATGTCCTGCAGATGCAGTTCTTCAGAAACCTGTTTCACCCATTTTTCAACGCGTTCTGCGGTGAGTTCCGGCTGGCGATCTTCATCAATGGCCAGACCCAGGAAGTGATCGTCATCCGCCAGGCCTTTAGAGGCTTCAAAGTGATAACCTTCGGTCGGCCAGTGGCCAACAATGGTTGCGCCGCGTGGTTCGATAATATCGCGCATGGTGCCCAATGCGTCGCAGAAATACTCGGCGTAGTCTTCCTGATCGCCGCAGCCAAACAGGGCAACCAGTTTGTTGTTAAAATCGATCTCTTCGAGGGTAGGGAAGAAGTCATCCCAGTCGCACTGCGCTTCGCCGTAGTACCAGGTTGGGATACCCAGCAGCAGAATATCAAAACTTTCGAGGTCTTCTTTGCTGCTTTTAGCAATATCACGCACTTCAGCCACATCTTTACCAAGCTGTTTTTGAATCATTTTTGCGATATTTTCAGTATTGCCGGTATCGCTGCCGAAGAAAATGCCTACGATTGCCATGAGTAAAATAACCTCTTGAAACTTAATGAGATGGTTGAGGCAAAAAGCCTACAGATAGGGCAATCATAGCAGAACAGACAAGCAGGCGGAAATGTCTATCACGGCCATGTGCACAGTCTGCTACATTGTGCCGTGTTTTTAGATAACTCTCAGTCCTTCAGTGCCGCGAGCTGTGACAACAGAATATCTTCGATTAATTCGCTGCGGCTGATATTGCGGGCTTCCGCCAGCATGTTGAGCGCTTCAACGGCGTCGGCGTTCAGTTTGAGCTCAACGCGCTTGAGCCCACGCACTTTGTCACGCTTCAACTGGTTGCGCTTATTGATGCGCAGCTGTTCGTCGCGTGACAGCGGGTTAGTCTTGGGTCTGCCCGGGCGGCGTTCGTCCGAGAACAGATCTAATGTCGTACGGTCCGTTTGTTCTTTGGCCATGATGCGCGTTTTGACAGGGAAAACAGGGTGCAGGAGCGGGGCTCGGATGCAGTTAAGCGCGCCATCATACATGAGGGAATCCGGCGCGCCAACGCGTTAACGGCACTCTAACTTATCAGCCGCTCTATTTTTAACCAGCTTGTCACTCAGCATCGAGGTAGCGGCGGATGGCCCGCACCACGGCCTGCGGTTTTTCGGCATGGACCCAGTGACCCGCGCCAGCCACCACGTGCGCACGCGCCTGAGGAAACTGCGCCAGCAGCGCATCGCGATGGGTTTCATCTACATACGGCGAATTGCCGCCGCGAATAAACAGCGCGGGGCGATCCCAGGCGGGCACCGTTTCCCAGCCGACAATATGTGAATATTGATCCCACAGGACCGGCACATTGAAACGCCACTCGCCGGAGGCAAATGACTTTAGCAGAAACTGAATCACGCCGTCTTCCGGGATATGCTCGCGCATCAGCGCCGCTGCGTCCTGGCGAGACGTTACCCCGGATTCGCTAACCGCATTGATTGCAGCGAAAATCTCATCGTGCCGCCGCACCTGGTAATCAACCGGCGCGATATCAATCGCCACCAGTTTATCGATGCGCTGTGGCGCGATTTTGGTCGCCGCCATCACCGCTTTACCACCCATGGAGTGGCCGATAAATATGGCTTTGTCGATACTCAGTTGGTCAAGCGTATCAATCAGATCCTGGGCCATGGCCGGATACGTCATGACATCGCTGCGCGGCGACAACCCGTGGTTGCGCATATCCACCTGGATAACGTCGAAATCGGTAATCAGTTCGCGCGCCAGCACGCCCAGGTTATCCAGGCTTCCGAACAGCCCGTGGACCAGCAAGATCGGTGAGGCGTTATGCGATTGTTGTGCAGATTGCGCTCGGGTATGTAATTTCATGGCAAAGTTCTTTTTTTGCAGGTGTCAGGTTAGGGTATTATGTTGAACATTCTGCCGCCCGGTCGCAAGATCCCAGTTAAATCTGACTTTTGCTGCCACCCTGGCTTGACGCTATCCGCTGTTGGGGTTTGATCCTATACTCCCAACGATTTGTATTCAGAAAGATATCGCACTGGATTAAAATGAAAACGATTGAAGTTGATGACGACCTTTATCGCTATATCGCGAGCCACACCCAGCACATTGGTGAAAGCGCGTCCGACATTTTGCGTCGCATGCTGAAATTCAACCCCGCGCAACCGCAGGCCGAGAAACCGGCAAAAGAGAGCAGCGCGGCCGTCGCCGTGATGGAACAGAAACCCGCCAACAACCCCAAAGATCGTGTGCGCGCCGTTCGCGAGCTGCTGCTTTCTGACGAGTACGCTGAGCAAAAGCGCGCCGTTAACCGTTTCATGCTGGTGCTGTCTACACTCTATACACTGGATCCAAAAGCGTTCGCCGATGCCACCGAGTCGCTGCATGGCCGCACCCGCGTCTATTTTGCGGGTGACCAGCAAACGCTTTTGCAGAGCGGTAATCAAACCAAACCCAAACACGTGCCAGGTACGCCATACTGGGTGATTACTAATACCAATACCGGTCGTAAATGCAGCATGATTGAGCACATCATGCAGTCAATGCAGTTCCCGGCGGAATTGATTGAAAAGGTTTGCGGCACCATTTAACTAATGCGTCAAAAGGACCAGGCCATGGCAATTCATAACCGTGCAGGGCAGCCTGCACAACAGCGTGATTTGATTAATGTTGCCCAACTTACTGCACAGTATTACGTGCTGAAACCGCAGTCGGGGAACAGCGAGCATGCGGTGAAATTCGGGACCTCCGGCCACCGCGGCAGCGCAGCGCGCCACAGCTTTAACGAGCCGCATATTCTGGCGATCGCTCAGGCTATTGCCGAAGAACGCGCTAAAAACGGCGTGACCGGCCCTTGCTATGTAGGTAAAGACACGCACGCGCTATCCGAACCGGCGTTTATTTCGGTGCTGGAAGTGCTGGCCGCCAACGGCGTGGATGTGATTGTTCAGGAAGATAACGGCTACACGCCGACTCCGGCGGTGTCTAACGCTATTCTGGTGCACAACCGCCAGGGCGGAAAACAGGCCGATGGGATTGTGATCACGCCGTCCCATAACCCGCCGGAAGATGGCGGCATTAAATACAATCCGCCTAACGGTGGCCCGGCAGACACCAACGTCACTAAAGTGGTGGAAGATCGTGCCAACGCCTTGCTGGCGGAAGGCCTGAAGTCGGTGAAACGCGTTTCGCTGGATGACGCCTGGGCGAGCGGTCGCATTACCGCACAAGACCTGGTGCAGCCTTTTGTCGAAGGGCTGGCGGATATCGTCGACATGGCGGCCATTCAAAAAGCGGGCCTGACGCTGGGCGTCGATCCGCTGGGTGGTTCCGGTATCGAATACTGGAAACGCATCGCCGAACACTACAATTTAAATCTGACTATCGTTAACGATCACGTTGATCAAACCTTCCGCTTTATGCATCTGGATAAAGACGGTGCGATCCGCATGGACTGCTCGTCAGAATGCGCGATGGCTGGCCTGCTGGCGCTGCGTGACAAATTCGATCTGGCGTTCGCCAACGATCCGGATTATGACCGTCACGGCATCGTCACGCCGGCAGGGCTGATGAACCCGAACCATTACCTTGCCGTGGCGATTAACTATCTGTTCCAGCATCGTCCGCAGTGGGGCAAAGACGTCGCGGTGGGTAAAACCCTGGTTTCTTCCGCGATGATTGACCGCGTGGTCAACGACCTGGGCCGCAAACTGGTAGAAGTGCCTGTGGGCTTTAAGTGGTTCGTTGATGGCCTGTTTGACGGCAGCTTCGGCTTCGGCGGCGAAGAAAGCGCGGGCGCTTCGTTCCTGCGCTTTGACGGCACCCCGTGGTCCACCGATAAAGACGGCATCATCATGTGCCTGCTGGCGGCAGAAATCACGGCGGTCACCGGTAAAAACCCGCAGCAGCACTATGACGAGCTGGCTGCACGTTTTGGCGCACCGAGCTATAACCGTCTACAGGCGTCCGCGACTTCCGCGCAGAAAGCCGCGTTGTCTAAACTCTCTCCGGAGATGGTCAGCGCCAGCACCCTGGCAGGCGATCCGATCACCGCGCGCTTAACCGCTGCGCCGGGCAATGGTGCATCGATTGGCGGCCTGAAGGTAATGACTGATAACGGCTGGTTCGCGGCGCGTCCGTCCGGCACCGAAGACGCCTACAAAATCTACTGCGAAAGCTTCCTGGGCGCGGAACATCGCGCGCAGATTGAGAAAGAAGCGGTGGAAATTGTTAGCGAAGTACTGAAAAACGCCTGATAGCGTTTAAAGAAAAAGGGAGCCTCGGCTCCCTTTTTTACGGCTGAATTTCGATTAGCCGTGTTTGTTAGTCAATTCAAAGCGCGGTGATACCAGCCCGTACAGCGTCCAGCCCATAAAGGTCACGATAGCGCCATACAGCATTGCTTCGGAACCGGAGGAGTAGAGCGCGTAGAAGCTGTAAATCGCTCCGACCAATGCCACGAGGTTTGCTGCTTTCGCCTTGCCCGGATCGACCTTCGCCACTTTCTGGATAATCACCAGCGCCGCCATCGACAGAATGTACGGAATGATGTTGGTGACAACTGCCAGGTTGACCAGCACGTTGAACTGATTGTTCAGCGACGGGCTGATGGTCATCAGCGCCAGCACGCTCTGGAAAATCACAATCGTCAGCATGCCTTTAACCGGAGCTTCAGCTTTAGACACTTTCGAGAAGATTTTCGGGAAGTAACCTTCATCTGCCGAGGATTTAAACACCTGGGCAATCGTGAACTGCCAGCCGAGCAGCGAACCACAGCAGGACATCACCATCAGGCCCATGATCACTTTACCCACGGTAGGCGTGAACATTTGCGCGAAGGCCAGCCCGAACGGCGCGGTGGAGTTCGCCAGATCCATATTTGGCACAATCCCGGCGATCACGTTGGTCGAGACGATGTAGATCACCGCCGCGCCCAGCGTCCCGCCCAGTACCGCGATCGGCACGTTGCGTTCCGGGTTTTCAACTACTTCGGTGTTGGCGCAGGCGGATTCCAGCCCTAAAAATGCCCACAGCGTCATGGCGATAGACGAGCCCACGGCATCAAAGAACGGCACATTGTGCGGGTTCCAGGATTCGGCATACATCGACGGGCTGAACCAGAACCAGCCGATCACCGACAGACCGACGACCGGAATGATCACGCCCCATACGGTAATGCCGCTGATTTGCCCGGTGATGCGCGCACCGCCAAAGTTGGCCACGGTGCAAATCCACAGTACACAAATGGTGGCGATACCAATCTGTACCGGGCTGAGCGTCGCGCCGAACAGTTCGCTGCCGTAACCGACTGCGGAAATCGCAATCGCCACGTTGGCGATCAGCAGCGATACCCCGTAGGTATAGTTGGCCATAAAGTTGCCGGACTTACCGAACGCGTACTCGGCATAACCACCCATCCCACCGGATTTACGGCTGAACATCCCGCATTTGGCAAACGCCCAGGCCAGCGCCATCGACCCTAACGCCGTCACCAGCCAGGAGATAATCGAAATCGTCCCCACTTCGGCCAGCTTGGTGGGCAGCATGATGATGCCGGAGCCCATCATGTTCACCATGGTCAATATTGTGAGCGGCACCACGCCCATCTTATTGGATTTACTCATAATCTGATTTCCTTTTGTGCTGACGCTTTCACCACGGGCTGCTTGATAACGTGGCACCACACCTGTTTACGACCGTCCTGTTCCTCGACATACACCCCCTGCAGCTCCGGCGCGAAGCCCGGCAGCAGGTTGATGCCTTCCTCCAGCGCCTGGAAGTAGCGCAGTACTGCGCCGCCCCAGATTTCGCCCGGGACCACGCACAGCACGCCCGGCGGGTAAGGCAGCGCGCCTTCAGCCGCCACGCGGCCTTCTGCATCGCTGAGTTTTACCAGCTCGGTTTGCCCACGGATAAAGGCGTAGTTAGCGTCCTGCGGGTTCATCACCACGCGCGGGAAGTACTCTTTACGGAACATCTCTTTCTGAAGCTGCTTCACGTTGTGGCTGGCATAGAAGTCATGCATTTCCTGGCAAAGCTGACGCAGGGTGTACTCGCCGTAGCGCTCCTGATGCTGTTTCCAGAGCGACGGCAGCACTTCACTCAGCGGCGCGTCGTGCTCCAGTAACTGCTCGAAACGCACCAGTAGCGCCACCAGCTGCTGCATTTTGCCCATCTCTTCAGCCGGGGTGAGCAGGAACAGGATCGAGTTGAGGTCGCATTTCTCCGGCACCACGCCGTTCTCGCGCAGGAAGTTGGCAAGAATGGTGGCCGGCACGCCAAAGGTGTCGTATTCGCCGGTGGCGGCATTGATACCTGGGGTGGTCAGCAGCAGTTTGCAGGGGTCGACGAAGTACTGATGCTCCGCATAGCCTTCAAACGCATGCCATTTGTCGCCTGGAACAAAGTGGAAGAAGCGCAAATCGCGGGCGATCTGTTGGGTATCCCAGCTTTCCCACGCTTTGCCGTCAACGGTAGCAGGCACGAACGGACGGATATGGTGGCAGTTATTGAGGATCAGCTTACGGGTGTCGATACCCACTTCCACGCAGTTCATCCACATTTGCTTGCCGCCTTCGCCTTCGTGCATACGGGCGTTAACGTCCAGCGCTGCGAACAGCGGATAGAAAGGGCTGGTGGAGGCGTGCATCATAAACGCGTTATTCATGCGCTTATGGGAAACATAGCGATCCTGCCCTTTGATATGGCTGTCTTTTTTGTGGATTTGCGAGGTCTGGGAGAACCCGGCCTGCTGTTTATGCACCGACTGCGTCACCAGGATGCCCGGATCGTTTTCGGTCAGTTCCAGCAGCAGCGGCGAACAGTCCGCCATCATCGGGATAAACTGCTCATAGCCCACCCACGCCGAGTCGAACAGGATGTAGTCACACAGGTGACCAATCTTATCCACCACCTGACGCGCGTTATAAATGGTGCCGTCGTAGGTGCCTAACTGGATCACCGCCAGGCGGAACGGTCGGGCGTCCTGAGCGCGGTCGGCTGCCACTTCACGGATGCTGTCACGCAGATAGCGCTCTTCGAAGCAGTGCGCGTCAATCCCGCCGATAAAGCCGTACGGGTTACGCGCCGTTTCCAGATAAACCGGCGTCGCACCAGCCTGGAGCAGCGCGCCGTGGTGGTTCGACTTATGGTTATTACGGTCGAACAGCACCAGGTCGCCCGGTGCCAGCAGCGCATTCAGCACCACTTTGTTGGAGGAAGAGGTGCCGTTGAGCACAAAGTACGTTTTATCGGCATTAAACACTTTGGCAGCGTGTTTTTGTGCCGTGCACGGCGCGCCTTCGTGGATCAGCAAATCACCCATTGCCACGTCTGCATTACATAAATCGGAGCGGAACAGGGTTTCGCCAAAGAAGTTCACGAACTGATTGCCCGTCGGGTGACGGCGGAAGAACTGCCCCCCCTGGTGGCCGGGGCAATCAAACGCGCTGTTGCCTTGTTTAACGTAATCCACCAGGGCGCGGAAGAACGGCGGTTTCAGGCTGGTTTCGTATTTCGCTGCGGCGGCCTCAAGCTGGCGGCCATAGAATTCCGAACGAGACTCGCTGATTTCAAACACGCCATTGATACGCGCTAACCAATGTTCGGGCACCCGTTCATTATTATGGGTAGCGATAAAAATCGGCAGACCAAAGCCGGTACGTTCGATTTTATCAATAATACCGTTATCGATATCGGCTAACGCCACAACGGCGGCGGCGACATCAATAAAATCGGTATCCATAATTGAAACGACTTCCCGTTGAGTATTAACGCAGTCCGGACAGATGCGGCTAACCGCAATTTTTAACTTTTGCATGGTAATCCTGAAATTTAAGCAATACTTTCCCGCAATTTCTTTATTTAAGAAATTGAATGGCACCGGAAATTAAGCAAAGGAATATCGTGCGGCCAGACGGCAGCAAAATAATCGACGCTATTTTTTAGGATGAATAAAGCCCGTCAATCCGGCGATTGAAGTAAATAATTGGCTTTATCAGAGATCAGACGCGATCGCGCGCAGGCATTGAAACCCAAAAGCAAAGGGTATGCAGAGGCCCGTGCAGCGGCGCACCTGCCAGGACGTGACTATCGGGCGTTGAAGAAGTGGAAATCGAAGCTGTTACGATGGGCAAACATCATTATATGTGTGGTTCGCCTTATATGCGGCATTAACCGGTTGTTGTTTTCCATAATTAAATCCTTTTCTAAATAAAGGCGGGGCTATTTTATCTCTGGCGAAAGGATAAACCGTGACGAGTATCAATAAAATGATTTAGTTTCACTACATACAGGCGTTAGAGCATGTAAATGCAGATTATTCTACTGCTATTTATCGGAGTTATTAGTGGATGTGTTTGTGTAACAATCCCTGGTTAATTTATTTAACAATCTTTGAATTGTTTTGGTTAAGGGATAAATTAGCCGTGTGGTTAATTATTCGGTTTGTCGTTTTGATTATTCAGATTTAACCCAGAGTGGATTAAAGAGAAATAATCGCATTACAGCAAAGCAATCGCGTGAAGGGTAAGCGAGACGACACAGGAGAATGCATAAAAATGCAGAGTAATAGTGGGGAAATGCAATTATTTATTCCCGCAATAAAAATAATGAAAAGCGGTTTCTGTAGATCTTTATTAACAAATTGCCGCGAAAGAAACAGGTTTATCTGGGGATTAAATCAACGATAAGACCCTGTTGAAGGCGATCGACCAGGGCGGCAGGTGGTGGGGGAAGGGTATGCAGCGATGTGGCGGCCATCATTACACGCTCGCACCAGTTTTCATCGCCTCCTACGCGTGCCACGTCCAGGACAGTGCCTTCTACATCCGCCGCAATGCGTAGGGTGCACAGCTTGCCGGCCCAGGGACGGGTGTCGCCTACTCTGGCGTAAATCTCATCAATAATGTTTTGCGCATAATGTTCATCGTTTGGCACATCCCGCTGGCCGACCGGGAACGACATGCCTGCGCCTACTCCCACGCCTGATGAGCCTGTACCCAAGCCCAGGCCGAGTTGCGTGCCGGTACAGGCGCAAAGCGTTAATGCGACAACAGACAAGGTGAGGATCTTGTTCATCATGGATACTCTCAGTAATGGCTGTTTTTATTACAGCATAAACCGATAGCCTATGCCTGTTTCGGTGAGCAAATGCCGGGGCCGCGCCGGATCGATTTCCAGCTTCTGGCGTAAGTGACCCATATAGATGCGCAGATAGTGGCTATGCTCCACCGCATTCGGCCCCCACACCTGATTTAACAGCTGGCGCTGGGTTAACACCTTGCCATGGTGGTTCAACAGCACCGCCAGTAAGCGAAATTCGATGGGCGTAAGATGGATTTCCTCTGCGTCTCGCGTAATGCGCCGGGCGGGAATGTCTACGCTAATCCCGGAAAACTGATACACCGTGTCGCCCTCGGGTCGCGTTTGCTGGCGGCGCAGCGCCACGCGCAGCCGCGCCTGCAACTCGCCGATGCCGAAGGGTTTGCTCAGGTAATCATCAGCGCCCGCGTCCAGCGCGGTGATTTTATCGGTCTCTTCACTGCGCGCCGACAGCACGATAATCGGCGCCTGGCTCCACTGGCGGAATTCATGAATAAAGCTGATACCGTCACCATCCGGCAGGCCCAGGTCGAGGATCACCAGGTCGGGCTTGCGGGTGGCGGCTTCAATTAGCCCACGCTGCAACGTCCCGGCGTCGTACACGCGCAGGGAATCCGCTTCCAGCGCGGTGCGCAGAAAACGGCGGATCTCTTTTTCATCTTCAATAATCAGAACGGTAGTCACAGGGCCTCGTGCATGTCAGTCATATCCGGCGGCGTAGGCAACGGCAACTGAATATGGAAACTGGCGCCGCCTTCGGGACGATTACCGGCGTATATTATCCCGCCGTGGACATCCACAATAGCCTGGCATATTGCCAGCCCAAGCCCAACGCCCGGGATCGCCGATTCCTTATCTCCGCGCGAAAATTTCTCAAAAATCGCCTGTTCCTGACCGGAAGGAATGCCTGGCCCGGTATCCCACACCTCAATATCCAGCCAGTTGGGCTGCGTCTTGCTGCGAATGCCGATCTGCGCCGCGCTGCCGGCATATTTAACGGCGTTTTCCAGCAGATTGATTAGCACGCGTTCAAACAGCGGGCCATCGACATAAATCAGCTGCAACGGGTCGGGAAGATCCAGCGCAATCTGCCGTCCGGCCAGCCCTGGCTCCAGCATATTCAGGGCGCTACCCACCACTTCTTCCAGCGTGAGCCATTCGCGTTGCAGATTAAACCCGCCGGACTGGATGCGCGCCATATCCAGCAGATTATTCACCAGCCGGGTGGTATTCAGCACGTGCTGGCGGATGTCGCTGGCCTGGCGGGCATGGGCGGACCCCTCGCTTGCCAGATCGAGGGTTAGAATTTCCGCCTGGCCGAACAGCACCGTCAGCGGGGTGCGCAAATCGTGAGACAGCGCCGCCAGCAGGGAGTTACGCAGCTGCTCGCGCTCGCTGGTCAGCCGCGCCTGCTCTTCGCTTCGCGTCAGGGCCAGCCGCTCCAGCGCGTTCGCCGCCAGTAGCGTAAAGGTTTCCAGCAGGCGCTGCTGCTCGGGGATCATCAACAGCCGCAGATTCGCGGGTTCGACAATCACCAGCCCAACGGTTTTGCCCGCGGCGCGCAGCGGCACAATCTGATAGGGCACGCCGGGGAGCGTATCGGTCCCTGCGCCAGCGGGCTGGCCGTTATCAAAACTCCAGCGGGCGATAGCCTCGTCCCAGAATGGTGTCACGCTTTCGTCGGGTTGCGGTTTTAACGCGCCGTGCTCATTGGGCAACAACAGCTGGCTGCGGGCAAAAAACGTCGCATCGATAAACTGGCTGCTGGTGGCAGCGATATCCTGAGTGGTGCGACCCACCGCCAGGGATTTGGATAACTCATACAGAGAACGGGTGCGCTGCTCGCGATAGCGGGCGACCCGTGCCTGATAACGCACCCCGGCGGTAAGATTACCGATAACCAGCCCCACGGTCAGCATCACGCCGAAGGTGAGAAGATACTGCATATCCGACACCGCCAGCGTGCCGCGCGGATTGACAAAAAACAGATCGAAACTCAGCACGTTAATAAACGTCGCCAGTACCGATGGCCAGCGCCCGTAGAACAGCGCCACGATCACCACGCCCAGCAGATACAGCATCACCAGGTTCGCCGCTTCGAAGGCGATCAGCCAGCGGCTCGCCAACAGAGTGATGAGCGCACAGAGCGCCACCGCCACCGCGCAGCCTTTAAGCTGGACGCGCCAGCGCTCGCTGAAGCTGCGGCTATCGTCAGGTTTGGCTGATGGTGGGGTAGGGGCGTCTTCCAGCGCCACCACCAGCACATCCAGGTCCGGCGCGTAGCGGTTCAGACGATCGGCAAAGGTATCGCGCCAGAACAGGCGGCGCGGGCGTTTGCCAATCACGATTTTGCCGAGGTTGTGTTCACGGGCGTAGCGCGCCACGGCTTTTTCTTCTGCCGATTCTGCGAGAGTAGCGGTTTGCGCGCCCAGCTCCTGCGCCAGGCTCAGCGCCTGCAAAATGGCGCGGCGCTCCGTTTCCGGCAGGCGATGCAGGCGTGGCGTTTCAACGTAAATGGCGTGCCAGACGCTACCGAGTTTTGCCGCCAGCCGGGCGGCGGCGCGCACCAGCTTTTCATGGCCGCCACCGCGCCCGATGCACAGCAAAATCGCATCCCGGGTGTGCCAGACTTTTTCCTGACCGGGATTGTCGCGCCAGGCGCGCATCTGATCGTCCACCCGGTCGGCAGTGCGCCGCAGCGCCAGCTCGCGCAGGGCGATTAAGTTGCCTTTACGGAAGAAATGTTCGATGGCGCGTTCCGCCTGGCCCGCGATATAGACTTTGCCTTCATGCAGCCGCTGGCGCAGATCGTCCGCCGGGAGATCCACCAGCACCACGTCGTCAGCGGCATCGAAAATCGGATCGGGTACGGTTTCGCGCACCTGGATCCCGGTCACGCCGCCCACCACATCGTTCAGGCTTTCAAGATGCTGAACGTTGACGGTGGTGAACACATCGATACCCGCCGCCAGCAGCTCTTCCACATCCTGCCAGCGTTTTGGATGACGGGAGCCCGGCGCGTTGCTGTGGGCCAGCTCATCCATCAGGATCAACGCCGGATGGCGCGCCAGCGCGCCGTCCAGGTCAAATTCCGCCACCAGCCGACCGCGATGCGCCAGCCGTTTTAACGGCAGCACCGGCAAACCTTCCACCAGCGCGGCGGTTTCCTGGCGGCCGTGGGTTTCTACCACGCCCACCAGCACATCCAGCCCCTGCGCGTGCAGACGCCGCGCCTCGGTCAGCATGGCGTAGGTTTTACCGACGCCCGCGCACGCGCCGAAGAATATCTTCAGCTTGCCACGGTGTTGCCCGCTGGCGCGTGCCAGCAGGCGATCCGGATTGGGGCGCGAAGGCTCCTCAGTCATCTTCAGTCCTTATTGGCATCCAGCGCCAGGTTTAACGCCAGCACGTTGACTACCGGTTTGCCGAGAAACCCGATAAGCGGCGTGGTGGTATGGGCCTTCACCAGCCGGGCGACGGTTTGTGCGCTCAGCTGGCGGGCCGCCGCGACGCGGGGGATCTGCCAGGCTGCCGCTTCGGGCGAAATCCCATAATCCAGGCCGCTGGCCGAGGCGGTCACCAGATCGACCGGCACCGCCGGGCTGGCTTTCGGGTTGGCGGCGCGCAACGCCGCCACGCGCGCGGCGATCTGTTTATCCAGCTCCGGGTTGCTGGCGGCGAGATTGCTGCCCCCGGATGCCTGAGGATTATAAGGCGTTTCGGCAGTGGCAGAAGGGCGGCCCTGAAAATATCCCGGCTGGGTGAAATCCTGGCCGATCAACCGCGAACCGCGCAGCCGATCGTGCTGATAAATCAGCGAACCGGCTGCCCGATCGGCAAACCACCATTGTCCCAGCAGGGTGGTTAACAGTGGATAAACGCCGCCGGTTATCAGCGTCAGTAACAGTAATAAAACGATCCCCGGACGTAACATCGACATACTTTTTTCTCCTTAGACCAGGCCGAACGCTGTCAGCACGACATCAATCGCCTTGATGCCGATAAACGGCACCAGCAACCCGCCCAGACCATAAATCCACAGATTGCGGCGCAGCATCGCCGCGGCGCTCAGCGGTTTGTAACTCACCCCTTTCAGCGCCAGCGGGATCAGGAAAATAATGATCAGGGCGTTGAAAATCACCGCGCTCAGGATCGCCGAGGCGGGAGAGTGCAGATGCATCACGTTAAGGGCGTTGAGCTGCGGATAGGTCACGGCAAATGCCGCCGGAATAATCGCGAAATATTTGGCGACGTCGTTGGCGATACTGAAGGTGGTGAGCGAGCCACGGGTCATCAGCATCTGCTTGCCGATATGCACCACTTCAATCAGCTTGGTAGGATTGGAATCAAGATCCACCATATTGCCCGCTTCCTTCGCCGCCTGGGTGCCGGAGTTCATGGCCACCGCCACGTCGGCCTGCGCCAGCGCCGGAGCGTCGTTGGTGCCGTCGCCGGTCATGGCCACTAAACGGCCCTGGCTCTGATACTGGCGGATCAGCGACAGCTTGGCTTCCGGCGTCGCTTCCGCCAGGAAATCATCGACCCCCGCTTCGGCAGCGATCGCGGCGGCGGTCAGGCGGTTGTCCCCGGTGATCATCACGGTCTTGATGCCCATTTTGCGCAGCTCGGCAAAGCGCTCTTTGATGCCGCCTTTGACGATATCTTTCAGGGCAATGACGCCAAGCACTCTGGCGTTTTCCGCCACCACCAGCGGCGTGCCGCCGGTACGCGCCACGTTCTCCACCAGGCCTTCCACCGCTGCCGGGAACTGCCCGCCGTTGGCTTCAACATGACGGCGCACCGCGTCCACCGAGCCTTTACGGATCATCCGCTGCTGGAAATTAATCCCACTCATGCGGGTCTGGGCGGTAAAGGGCACAAAGGTAGCTTGTAGCGTTTGCACGTCGCGTTCGCGCAAATTAAAACGCTGCTTGGCGAGCACCACGATGCTGCGGCCTTCCGGGGTTTCGTCCGCCAGCGACGCCAGCTGCGCCGCATCGGCCAGGGTATGTTCATCAACGCCCGGCGCGGGAAGAAACGCTGACGCCTGACGGTTACCCAGCGTGATGGTGCCGGTTTTATCCAGCAGCAGCACGTCCACGTCGCCCGCCGCTTCAACCGCGCGCCCGCTGGTGGCGATCACGTTCGCGCCCAGCATCCGGCTCATCCCGGCGACGCCAATCGCCGACAGCAGCCCGCCGATAGTGGTAGGGATCAGGCACACCAGCAGCGCCACCAGCACGGTGACGCTCACGGCATTGCCCGCCCAGGCGGAGAACGGCCACAGCGTGGCGGTGGCCAGCAAAAACACCAGCGTCAGCGCCACCAGTAAAATGGTCAGCGCAATCTCATTCGGCGTTTTGCGGCGCTGCGCGCCTTCAACCATGGCGATCATCCGGTCAAGGAACGTTTCCCCCGGATTGACGCTGCACTCAATTACCAGCCAGTCGGACAGAATGCGTGTCCCGCCGGTGACCGAGGCGAAATCGCCGCCGGATTCACGGATAACCGGCGCGGATTCGCCGGTTATCGCGCTCTCATCTACCGACGCGCCGCCTTCCACCACTTCGCCGTCACAGGGGATAATATCGCCCGCTTCCACATACACCAGATCGCCTTTGCGCAGTTCGGCTGCGGGGACTTTATCCCGCTGCGCGTCATGGTGCGGCGCGCGCAGTTTGCGGGCCCACGCGGTTTTCTGTACCCCTTTGAGGCTGTTAGCCTGCGCTTTGCTGCGGCCTTCCGCCAGCGCTTCCGCCACGTTGGCGAACAGCACGGTAAACCACAGCCACAGGCTGATGATCCCGGTAAATCCGGCGCTGCCGTTGAGGACGCCCGCGGCCATCGCCACCGCCAGCACGGTGGTTAACAGGCTACCGAGCCAGACGATAAACATCACCGGATTGCGCCACTGGGCGCGCGGGTTAAGCTTGATAACGGCGTCAATCATGGCCTGGCGAAGCAGTGCGCTATCGAACAGGGCCAGCGTCTTACGACTCATGAATCGCTCTCCGCAAGATTAATGAATAAAGTGATCCGCCACCGGGCCGAGGGCCAGGGCAGGGATAAAGGTCAACGCGCCCACCAGCAGCACGGTGCCGGTCAGCAAACCGATAAACAGCGCGCCGTGGGTGGGCAGGGTGCCGACGCTGGCGGGCTGGGATTTTTTCTCCACCAGCGAGCCGGCAATCGCCATTACCGGGATAATCACCAGAAAACGGCCCAGCCACATGCAGGCGGCAAGCAGCAGATTCCAGAACGGGGTATTGGCGCTCAGCCCGGCAAAGGCGCTGCCGTTGTTGTTGGCGGCGGAGGAGACGGCGTACAGCACTTCGCTGAATCCGTGTGGACCCGGATTCAGCATGGCGCTGCGTCCGGCCTCGGTCATCATCGCCAGCGCGCTGCCGAGCAGCACCAGGGCGGGCGTGACCAGAATCGCCAGCGCGGTGAGTTTCATCTCCGGCACGTCGATTTTTTTACCCAAATATTCCGGCGTGCGGCCAATCATCAACCCGGCGATGAACACCGCCAGCAGCACGAACAGCAGCATGCCGTACAGCCCGGAGCCCACGCCGCCGAACACCACTTCGCCAATCTGCATCAGCCACAGCGGCACCATGCCGCCGAGCGCGGTCAGCGAGTCGTGCATCGCGTTCACCGCCCCGCAGGACGCCGCCGTCGTGACCACCGCGTACAGGCTGCTGGCGAGAATGCCGAAGCGGCTCTCTTTGCCTTCCATATTGATAGCGCTATCTGCGCCGAGCGTTACCAGGTGCGGGTTGCCGTGAGTTTCCGCCCACATCACCACCGCCGCGCACACCACGAAGATCAGCGTCATGGTGCTGAGGATCGCCCGGCCCTGGCGGCGATCGCCCACCGCTTCGCCAAATGCCAGGCACAGCGCCGCCGGGATCAGGAAAATCGCCAGCATCTGGGCAAAGTTGGTTAATGCGGTTGGGTTTTCAAACGGATGCGAAGAGTTGGCGTTAAAGAAGCCGCCGCCGTTGGTCCCCAGCAGTTTGATCGCCTCCTGGGAAGCCACTGGCCCCATCGGCAAAACGTGCTGCGCGCCTTCCAGCGACGTCATCGGCAAATAGTCGGAGAAGTTCTGGATCACGCCCTGCTGGATAAACAGTAGCGCCAGCACCAGCGACAGCGGCAACAGTACCCACAGCGTAATGCGGGTGAGATCCTGCCAGGCGTTGCCCAGCAGCGTGGTGGAATGGCGTGAGAACGCGCGGATCAGGGCGAACACCACCGCGATACCGCTGGCGGCGGAAAGGAAGTTCTGCACCGTCAGCCCGGCCATCTGGCTTAAATAGCTGAGCGAACTCTCCCCGGCATACGCCTGCCAGTTGGTGTTGGCAACAAAGCTGACGGCGGTATTCAGCGCCAGATCCCACGACATCCCCGGAAAGCCCTGCGGATTTAACGGCAGATGGCCCTGCAACATTAGCAACGCGAACAGCACTGCCAGGCCAAAACCGTTGAACAACAGGATCGCCAGCAGATATTGCCGCCAGTTCATCTCCTCGTCGCGAATGCCGCACAGCGGCCACAACAGCGATTCGACCCGGCCCAGCACCGGCAGCGGTTGCCCGTCGATCAGTCTGGCTAACAGAGCCGACAACGGTTTCGCCAGCGCCAGCAGCACCACAATAAACCCGGCAATCAGTAAAAATGCGCTGGAAGCCATCAGAATGCCTCCGCGTTAATCAGGGCATAAATCAGATAGCCGATTAACAGAAATACCAGCACCACGCCGGCAATGACACCTGCACTCACGATCCACCTCCATTGGGGAAACAGGACTGCAGCAAGGTTAAAAACTGGCGTGCAAAGATGTTGTAAAAAACTGCCCCGGCAGGTGTAAAAAAAGTATAAAAATCCAAAAGACCATTATTTAACTAATGGTTAGTAAAAATTTAACCGTTATGTAACTTAATTACGGCGTGAAGTGTAAAGATCGGTGTTCTGGCTAAATTAAGTGGTCGGAGGAGTAGTAAAATTACAGTCAAAACGGTAATATTTTCGACAGATACAGATTCCCGGTGAAGATTACCGGTCAGCTAAAAGGGGAGAAACTTATGTCTTTATACAAAAAATATCCTGCGCATCAGGTCTTCCTGCGTCGCGCTCTGGTCATCGTGGCAGGCATTGTGGCGCTGCCGGTGATGCTGCTGTGGAAAGACCGCGCGCGCTTCTACAGCTACCTGCACCGCGTCTGGTCGAAAACCAGTGAAAAACCGGTATGGATGGCCCAGTCCGAAGCCGCCGCCAGCGATTTTTATTAATCGATTGGTCAGTGAGAAAACCGCCGATTGTTCGGCGGTTTTTTTATGCGGCGATGACAAAAAAAGCCTCTAAGCGTCTACCTAAAATTCCGTTTGGCGAAGTGCCTCAAGATTGACTGTTGCGCATATTCAGGTAGCATTTACAGGGTAGTTTGTGGCGGTAGGAACATCCCCACGTTAAAAACCTAAATTCCTTGTATCAACTACCTTAAAACCCTGGCGAAAGCTGGGGTTTTTTCGTATGGAGCGTTCAGAGATGGAACTCAAAAAATTAGATAAGTCATTTTATCTGGCTAATCCGGTGCTTTTGCAGGCGCTGGATTTCGATATGGCGACCAATACCTGGTTTAACAACGAAAAAGTGCGAGGGCACGGGGTAGTCCAGATCCGCCTCAATGAATTAACGTTTGCCATACCGGTTCGCTCTACTATCCAACACAGCGAGAGTTTTATTCTGGAAATCAATCGCGGCCCGGATAAACGCAATAAAGGGATGGGACTCGATTATTCTAAAGCCGTTTTACTGCGTGAGAGTAGCCATATCAACTCAGACATTTTCTCCTGCGAAGTAAAATTGCCGGTAAAAAATTACTGGGGAAGCAAGCACATATCACCCGAAAATTTGCCCACTATGTTGAGCGTTACATCAAGGCTGTTCAGAAGCAGGATCGAAATATTTTAAACAGCATCGAATATCGGCACACCACTCTGGTTAACTATCATCCAGAATTAGGTTTGTGATTCAGGTGAACCAGACTTCATTGCTACACTTACTTCACGCATCAGTAAGGAGTAGCTATGGACGAGAAAATCCCGGTTGGCATCAGCGCCTGTTTGTCCGGGGAAAAAGTGCGTTTCGACGGTGGTCATAAACGGCTCGCGTTTGCGGTAGAGGATCTCTCCCCCTGGGTTCGTTACGAACCGGTCTGCCCGGAAATGGCAATTGGCTTGCCGGTGCCGCGACCCGCGCTGCGGCTGGTCAAAGACGATGAGGGTGCTATTTCGCTGCGCTTTAGCGACAAGCGAGAAGGGGATTTAACTGCCGATATGGCGGAGTTTTCTCATCAGCGCATTGCGCGCCTTGCCCACCTGTGCGGTTACATTGTCTGCGCCAAGTCGCCGAGCTGCGGAATGGAGCGGGTCCGGGTCTATGACAAAGACGGTAAAAATAACCGCAAAGCCGGGCGCGGGATATTTACCGAAATCCTGATGCAGACCTTTCCGTGGCTGCCGGTGGAAGAGGACGGGCGGCTGCACGATCCGGCGATCCGTGAAAACTTCGTCGAGCGGATTTACACGCTGCACGAACTGAACCAGCTGCGTGCCCAGGGCCTGACCCGCGGCGCGCTGATCGCCTTCCACAGTCGCTATAAATTATTACTGCTGGCCCATTCGCAGCAGCAGTATCGCGAGCTGGGGCGCTTCGTCGCCGCTATCGATCAATGGGACGATCTGGAGCTGTATTTCAATGCGTACCGTCAGCGCCTGATGACGCTGATGTCCCACCATGCCACCCGGCGTAATCACACTAACGTGCTGATGCACGTGCAGGGTTATTTCCGCCCGCATCTCAATGGCCGTCAGCGCCAGGAACTGGCAGAGCTGATTGACCGCTATCGCCAGGGCACGCAGCCGCTGTTAGCGCCGGTCACCCTGTTAAAGCATTATCTGGCGGAATATCCTGACGGCTATCTGCAACAGCAGCGCTATTTCGATCCTTTCCCGGAGGCATTGCGCCTGCGCTATGGCAATTAATTCAGGAGCTTTATGACCACCCATCTGGTCTGGTTTCGCGCCGATCTCCGCGTGAACGATAACCTTGCGCTGGCGGCGGCCTGCCGTCGCCCGGAGGCCAGGGTGATTGGCCTGTTTATCGCCACCCCGCAACAGTGGCGCGATCACCATCTCGCGCCGCGCCAGGCGGCGTGGATACAGGCGCACCTCCACTCCCTGCAACTTTCGCTGGCGGAAAGGGGCATTCCCCTGACGGTGCTTGAAGTAAATGACTTTGCCGCCTCGGTGGATGCGCTGGAAAACTTTTGCGATGAGCACAACGTTGATGCGCTGTTCTACAACTACCAATACGAACTGAACGAACGCCAGCGCGACGCCGCCGTGGAAAAGCGTCTCGGCGATACTCTGGTGTGCCAGGGGTTTGACGATTACGTATTACTGGCACCCGGCAGCGTCACCACTGGCAATCATGAGATGTATAAAGTGTTCACGCCCTTCAGCCGCGCATTTATCAAACGGCTGCATGAGGGACTGCCGGAGTGTGTTAACGCGCCTGCCGTGCGGCAGAGCGGGCCGCTTCCAACGCCAGATCCTTTTACGCCGTTTGACTATCCGCAAACCGAACCTGATGCCGATCTGTTCCCGCCAGGTGAGGCTGCCGCGCTCAACCGCCTGCGCCAGTTTTGCCGCCAGTCGGTGGCAGACTATGATAAAAAACGCGACTATCCCGCCATCGATGGCACCAGCCGCGTGTCGCCCTGGCTGGCGATTGGCGTTCTCTCGCCACGTCAGTGCCTGCATCGCCTGCTGTGCGAGCACCCTGACGCGCTGTCAGGCGGAACCGGCGCGGTGTGGCTTAACGAGCTGATCTGGCGCGAGTTTTATCTGCATGTTCTTGCATACTGGCCTGAGCTGTGCCGCTATAAGCCGTTTATTCCCTGGACCGACCGGGTCCAGTGGAACAACGACGAGGCGCAGTTCATCGCCTGGTGTGAAGGTAAAACCGGTTACCCGATTGTCGATGCCGCCATGCGCCAGATGAATACCACGGGCTGGATGCATAACCGCTTACGGATGATTGTCGGCAGCTTTCTGGTTAAGGACTTGCTTATCGACTGGCGGCGAGGGGAACGTTATTTTATGTCGCAGCTGGTGGACGGGATGCTGGCGGCCAATAACGGAGGCTGGCAATGGGTGGCCTCCACTGGGCATGATGCGGCACCGTGGTTTCGCATTTTTAACCCGACCACTCAGGGTGAACGCTTCGACCCGCAGGGCGATTTTGTGCGCCAGTGGCTGCCGGAACTCAAAGATATTCCCGGTAAAGCGGTGCATCAGCCGTGGCTGTGGGCCCAGAAGCAGGGGGTAACGATTGATTACCCATACCCGATTGTTGAACACAAACAGGCGCGAGTCGCCACGCTCGCGGCGTATGAAGCGGCGCGCAAACAGTAACAGGGAGCCATCATGAAAAATACCGAACTGGAAAGCCTGATCAATCAGCAGCTTAATAGCGCGGCCTTTAACGACTATGCGCCAAACGGCTTGCAGGTTGAAGGGCGCGAGACCGTGCAGAAAATCATCACCGGCGTGACGGCAAGCCAGGCGCTGCTCGACGAGGCAGTTCGCCAGCAGGCGGATGCGGTGATTGTGCACCACGGCTATTTCTGGAAGGGCGAGTCGCCCGTCATTTGCGGCATGAAGCGCCAGCGCCTGAAGACGCTGCTGGCCAACGATATCAACCTTTACGGCTGGCATTTGCCGCTGGATGCCCACCCGCAGTTGGGCAACAACGCCCAGCTCGCCACGCTATTAGGCATTGAGGTCAAAGGCGAGATCGAGCCGCTGGTGCCCTGGGGCGAACTGTCGATGCCGGTGCCGGGACTTGAGCTGGCCTCGTGGATTGAGGCGCGGCTGGGACGCCGCCCGCTATGGTGCGGCGATACCGGGCCTGCCGACGTGAAGCGCGTCGCCTGGTGTACCGGCGGCGGTCAGAGCTTTATCGACAGCGCGGCGCGCTTTGGCGTCGATGCGTTTATCACTGGGGAAGTCTCCGAGCAAACCATCCATTCGGCGCGCGAGCAGGGGCTGCATTTCTATGCCGCAGGCCATCACGCCACCGAGCGCGGCGGCATTCGCGCACTGAGCGAATGGTTGAACGAAACCACCGATCTCGATGTGACGTTTATCGACATTCCTAATCCAGCTTGAGTAAAGGTGAAACAGTGCAGCGAGCGCGGTGTTATTTGTTAGGAGAAAGCGCGGTGGTTCTGGAACTGGAACCGCCGGTCACCCTGGAAAGCCAGCAGCGGATCTGGGGCCTGGTGCAGCGTCTGGCGGACGTACCGGCGGTGGTGGAAGTGATCCCGGGGATGAATAACATCACTGTGACTTTACGCGATCCGGCTACCTCGGCATTGAACGCCATCGAGCGTTTGCAGCGCTGGTGGGAAGAGAGCGAGGCGGTGACGCTGGACTCGCGGCTGATTGAGATCCCGGTGATCTACGGTGGCGAACACGGCCCGGACCTGGCGGAAGTGGCGCGCCATACCGGGCTCAGCGAGCGCGAGGTGGTGGAACGCCATGCGGACGCCGATTATATCGTTTACTTTATCGGCTTCCAGCCGGGATTCCCGTATCTCGGCGGGCTGCCTGCCAGCCTCGCCACGCCGCGTCGCGCCGAACCGCGCCTTGAAGTCCCAGCCGGATCGGTGGGGATCGGCGGCGGCCAGACCGGGATCTACCCGCTGTCCACCCCCGGCGGCTGGCAAATTATTGGTCGTACCGATCTGCGGTTGTTCGATCCGCAGCGCCAGCCTGCCACGTTATTGCAGCCCGGCGACCGGGTACGTTTTGTGCCGTCTAAGGAGGGCGTGTGTTAGAGATTATTCGCGCTGGGATGAGCACCACGGTGCAGGACGGCGGTCGGCACGGATTGCGCCAGGCGGGCATCAGCCGCTGCGGCGCAATGGATACCCCCGCGTTGCGTATCGCCAATTTGCTGGTGGGCAATGAGCCGGATATGGCGGCGCTGGAAATTACCCTGGGGCAATGCACCATCGCCTTTCATCAGGACGGCTGGTTCGCATTAACCGGCGCGGCCTGCGGCGCGACCCTTGACGGCCATTCCGTGTGGACCGGCTGGCGCTTGCCGGTACGCGCCGGCCAACAGTTAAAGCTGGCGCTGCCGAAACGCGGCATGCGCAGCTATCTGGCGGTTGCTGGCGGCATCGACGTGCCAAAAATTATGGGATCGTACAGCACCGATTTAAAAGCTGGTTTCGGCGGCTTTGAAGGGCGTCGCCTCCAGGACGGCGATCGCCTGCCGTTACGCCCGGCGACGCGCACATTCCTGCAAAGCCGCGGGGTGCACCAGCTGCTGTGGGGCAACCGCATTCGCGCCTTGCCGGGGCCGGAATATCACGAATTTTCGCCCGCCGCCCAGGAGGCATTCTGGCGCGCGCCGTGGAAACTCAGCCCGCAAAGCAACCGCATGGGTTACCGGCTGAACGGTCACATGCTGGAGCGGACAGAATCCCGCGAGCTGGTTTCTCACGGACTGCTGCCCGGCGTGGTGCAGGTGCCGCATAACGGCCAGCCCATCGTGCTGATGAATGACGCCCAGACCACCGGCGGCTATCCGCGTATCGCCTGCGTGATTGAGGCGGACATGTACAACCTGGCGCAGCTGCGTCTTGGTGAGCCGCTGCATTTCGATCGTTGCACCCTTGAAGAAGCGCTGGAAGCGCGAACGCACCAGCAACGCTACTTTGAACAACTGGAATGGCGGCTGGCGAATGAAGATTGATCTCAACGCCGATCTCGGCGAAGGCTGCGGTAACGACAGCGCGCTGATGCCGCTGATTACCTCCGCCAACATCGCCTGCGGCTTTCACGCCGGCGATGCGCAGACCATGCGCGAAAGCGTGCGGCTGGCGCTGGCGCACGGCGTCGCCATCGGCGCGCATCCGAGCTTTCCCGATCGGGAAAACTTTGGCCGCACTGCCATGCAGCTTCCGCCTGACACCATTTATGCTCAGACGCTTTACCAGATCGGCGCGCTGGCCGCCATTGTGCATGCTGAGGGTGGGACGATGACGCACGTCAAGCCGCATGGGATGCTGTACAACCAGGCGGCGAAACAGCCGCCGCTGGCGGATGCTATCGCCCGCGCGGTGCAAAGCCTCAATCCCGGCCTGATTCTCGTCGGGCTGGCAGGCAGCGAAATGATCCGCGCCGGGGAGCGTTACGGTCTGGCGACGCGAGAGGAAGTTTTCGCCGACAGGGGCTATCTGGCGGATGGTTCACTGGTGCCGCGCAGCGAGCCGGGAGCGCTGATTGACGACGATGATGAAGCGGTTTCCCGCACCCTGGAGATGGTGTTGCATGGCCGGGTACAGAGCCGGGACGGCGTCTGGGCGACGGTCAATGCCCAGACGGTGTGCCTGCACGGCGACGGCGCGCACGCGCTGGCTTTTGCCCGCAGGTTGCGTGAGGCGTTTTTAGCACGAAATATTGATGTTACCGCCGAGTAACTAAGGAATCTTTATGCCAGAAGGTCCGGAGATCCGCCGCGCGGCGGACAATCTGGAGGCAGCAATACAGGGCAAACCGTTAACCTCTGTATGGTTTGCTTTTCCTGCTTTACAACCTTACCAGGCAGGCTTGATCGGTCAACATGTGGTGCGGGTGCAAACCTGCGGCAAAGCACTGCTCACCCATTTTTCCGGCGGGCTGGTGCTGTATAGCCACAACCAACTCTACGGCGTATGGCGGGTGGTGAAAGCCGGAGAGGAGCCGCAAACCACGCGCAGCCTGCGCGTGCGGCTGGAAACCGCAGACGCCGCCGTGCTGCTGTACAGCGCCTCTGATATCGAGATGCTCGACGCGGACGGCGTTGCGGCGCATGCGTTTTTGCAGCGGGTCGGGCCGGACGTGCTGGATATGTCCCTGACGGCGGACGACGTAAAAGCGCGGCTGTTAAGCCCGCGGTTTTGTCGCCGCCAGTTCAGCGGGTTGCTGCTGGACCAGGCGTTTCTGGCGGGGCTGGGCAACTATCTGCGGGTTGAAATCCTCTGGCTGGCCGAGCTTGCGCCGCGCCATAAGGCGGTGGAGTTAACCGAGCCTCAGCTGGACGCGCTCGCCGCCGCCTGTCTTTCCATTCCGCGCCTTTCTTACCAGACGCGCGGACAGGCGGACGAGAACAAGCACCACGGGGCACTGTTCCGCTTTGAAGTGTTTCACCGAGCCGGGAAAAAATGTCGGCGCTGCGGGGCAATCATCGAGAAAACCACACTCTCGTCGCGCCCGTTTTACTGGTGTCCTGGCTGTCAGAAATAAAAAAACGCGCCCGAAAGCGCGTTTTTCACATCGGCAGGAATTAACGTTTTTCCAAATCGGATTTGAAATCGCGCTTGTCGTAGCCGGTGTAGAGCTGACGCGGACGGGCAATTTTGATGCCGTCGTCGTGCATCTCGTTCCAGTGCGCAATCCAGCCCACGGTACGCGCCATCGCGAAGATAACGGTGAACATGGAGGACGGAATGCCCATGGCTTTCAGGATGATGCCGGAGTAGAAATCGACGTTCGGGTACAGCTTACGTTCGATGAAGTACGGGTCGTTGAGCGCGATGTGCTCAAGCTCCATGGCCACTTCCAGCAGATCGTCCTTGGTGCCCAGCTCTTTCAGCACTTCGTGGCAGGTTTCACGCATCACGGTGGCGCGCGGGTCATAGTTCTTGTAGACACGGTGACCGAAGCCCATCAAACGGAACGAATCGTTTTTGTCTTTAGCGCGGCGGATGAATTCCGGGATGTGCTTAACGGAGCTGATCTCTTCCAGCATCTTCAGCGCGGCTTCGTTCGCGCCGCCGTGCGCCGGTCCCCACAGGGACGCGATGCCCGCAGCGATACAGGCGAACGGGTTAGCACCCGAAGAGCCAGCGGTACGCACGGTTGAGGTCGACGCGTTCTGCTCGTGGTCAGCGTGCAGGATCAGAATACGGTCCATGGCGCGCTCAAGCACCGGGTTCACCTCGTAAGGCTCGCACGGCGTGGAGAACATCATGTTAAGGAAATTGCCGGAGTAGGAGAGGTCGTTGCGCGGGTACACGAAAGGCTGGCCGATCGAATACTTGTAACACATCGCCGCCATGGTCGGCATTTTCGACAGCAGACGGAACGCCGCGATTTCACGGTGACGCGGGTTATTCACGTCCAGGGAATCGTGGTAGAACGCCGCCAGCGCGCCCGTGATACCGCACATGACCGCCATCGGATGGGAATCACGACGGAATGCATGGAACAGACGGGTAATCTGCTCATGGATCATGGTGTGGCGGGTTACGGTGGTTTTGAATTCCTGGTACTGTTCCTGGGTCGGTTTTTCGCCGTACAGCAGGATGTAGCAGACTTCAAGGTAGGTGGAATCGGTGGCTAACTGGTCAATCGGGAAACCGCGATGCAGCAGGATGCCTTCGTCACCATCAATAAAAGTGATTTTGGATTCGCAAGATGCGGTAGAGGTAAAACCCGGGTCGTACGTGAAAACACCTTTAGAACCAAGACTACGGATATCAATTACATCCTGACCGAGTGTGCCGTGTAGCACATCCAGTTCAATAGCAGCGTCACCGTTGTAGGTGATGTTCGCTTTTTTGTCAGCCATTTACGGTCTCCTTAGCGCCTTATTGCTTAAGACCGCTACTCATCCTCATTACCTTCGTCCCTGACCGTCATGTTGTCAGTTTGTTGTATGGCGCACAGCTCTGTTTCAGAGGGAGAAACCAGGGTACAGAGCGCTCAGCGGCTTGCAGACAACGGTTCGAATCAGGGCGAAACTACAGTAAATCAGGAAGTTAGCAGTCAGTATTCATTAAACCTATATATCACTAATACCTGGCTAAATTACTCCGGTCAATACCGATCACTGTTACATAACTTATTGTCAGGTGAAAGTGTGACCTCATAACTTTTGCGAATTATATGACTTCTTCGGTGATGGTTGTAACAATTTTGTTTAATATTTGTCAAATCAGATGATTAAAATTTAAAATAATGTTTGTATCGTGATCCTGGTCACTGTTTCGACTAAAACCCGACAAACTGTATGTAGGTTAATTGTAATGATTTTGTGAACAACCTATACTGCCGCCAGGTCTCCGGAATACCCTGCACCGAGAGCCACCCAGCGTAGTAACCCGTCGTTTTAAAACAGGAAGTTGATGTTTTTGCATGACGCAGAGTTATAGAAAGGCACGCTGTCTGACCCGCCTGCAGACCCGGAGGAAGGAATAATAAGAACAGCATGTGGGCGCTATTCATGATAAAAAACGCGAAAAAACAAAGACCTGTTAACCTGGATCTGCGAACGATCCGGTTTCCTGTTACCGCAATCGCTTCCATCCTCCATCGCGTATCCGGCGTGATCACATTTGTGGCTGTCGGCATTCTGCTCTGGTTGTTGGGCGTCTCGCTCTCCTCTCCGGAAGGCTTCCAGACGGCGTCAGCCATCATGGGTAGCTTTTTTGTTAAATTCATCATGTGGGGCATTCTCACCGCGCTGGCGTATCACGTCGTCGGCGGCGTTCGCCACATGCTGATGGATGTCGGCTACCTGGAAGAGACGTTTGAGACCGGTAAGCGTACTGCAAACATTTCTTTCATCATTACTGTCGTGCTTTCACTTCTCGCAGGAGTTCTCGTATGGTAAGCAACGCCTCCGCATTGGGACGCAATGGCGTACATGACTTCATTCTGGTTCGTGCGACTGCCATCGTCCTGACGCTGTACATCATCTACCTGATCGGGTTCTTCGCCGTGACCGGCGACCTGACCTGGGCGGTCTGGACCGGCTTCTTCTCTTCCGCTTTCACCAAAGTGTTCACCCTGCTGGCGCTGTTTTCCGTATTAATCCATGCCTGGATTGGCATGTGGCAGGTGTTGACCGACTACGTTAAACCTCTGGCGCTGCGCATGCTGTTGCAGCTGGCGATTGTGGTCGCCTTGTTGGTTTACGTTATTTATGGATTCGTTGTGGTGTGGGGTGTCTAATGAATTTGCCAGTCAGAGAATTTGATGCAGTTGTGATTGGTGCCGGCGGTGCAGGTATGCGCGCGGCGCTGCAAATTTCCCAGAGCGGCCAGACCTGTGCGCTGCTCTCCAAAGTTTTCCCGACCCGTTCCCATACCGTATCCGCTCAGGGTGGCATTACCGTTGCGCTCGGCAACACCCATGAAGATAACTGGGAATGGCACATGTACGATACCGTCAAGGGTTCCGACTATATCGGCGACCAGGACGCGATCGAATATATGTGTAAGACCGGCCCGGAAGCGATTCTCGAGCTGGAGCATATGGGCCTGCCGTTCTCCCGACTGGACGATGGCCGTATCTATCAACGTCCGTTTGGCGGCCAGTCGAAAAACTTCGGCGGCGAGCAGGCGGCACGTACCGCTGCGGCGGCTGACCGTACCGGTCACGCACTGTTGCACACCCTGTATCAGCAGAACCTGAAAAACCATACCACTATCTTCTCCGAATGGTACGCACTGGATCTGGTGAAAAACCAGGATGGCGCGGTGGTAGGTTGTACCGCCCTGTGTATCGAAACCGGTGAAGTGGTTTACTTCAAAGCCCGCGCCACCGTGCTGGCGACCGGCGGCGCAGGCCGTATTTACCAGTCCACCACTAACGCCCACATCAATACCGGCGACGGCGTCGGCATGGCGCTGCGCGCAGGCGTGCCGGTGCAGGATATGGAAATGTGGCAGTTCCACCCGACCGGCATCGCGGGCGCGGGGGTTCTGGTGACCGAAGGCTGCCGTGGTGAAGGCGGCTACCTGCTGAACAAACATGGCGAACGCTTTATGGAGCGTTATGCGCCGAACGCCAAAGACCTGGCGGGCCGTGACGTGGTGGCGCGTTCCATCATGATCGAAATCCGTGAAGGTCGCGGCTGCGACGGTCCGTGGGGCCCGCACGCCAAACTGAAACTCGACCATCTGGGTAAAGAGGTGCTGGAGTCCCGCCTGCCGGGCATCCTCGAACTGTCTCGCACCTTTGCGCACGTCGACCCGGTTAAAGAGCCGATCCCGGTTATCCCAACCTGCCACTACATGATGGGCGGTATTCCGACCAAAGTGACCGGCCAGGCGCTGACCGTGAACGCACAGGGCGAAGACGTAGTGATCCCGGGCCTGTTTGCGGTGGGTGAAATCGCCTGCGTATCGGTACACGGTGCTAACCGCCTGGGCGGCAACTCGCTGCTTGACCTGGTGGTGTTTGGCCGTGCGGCGGGCCTGCATTTGCAGGAATCCATCGCCGAGCAGGGCGCGCTGCGCGATGCCAGCGACTCCGACATCGACGCCTCCCTGTCCCGTCTGAACCGCTGGAACAACAACCGCAGCGGCGAAGATCCGGTGGTGATCCGTAAAGCGCTTCAGGAATGCATGCAGCATAACTTCTCGGTATTCCGTGAAGGTGATGCCATGGCCAAAGGCCTGGAGCAACTGAAAGCGATCCGCGAACGTCTGCAAAACGCCCGTCTGGACGACACCTCCAGCGAATTCAACACCCAGCGCGTTGAGTGCCTGGAGCTGGATAACCTGATGGAAACCGCGTATGCGACAGCGGTATCTGCGAATTTCCGCACCGAGAGCCGTGGCGCTCACAGCCGTTTCGACTATCCGGAGCGTGATGATGCGAACTGGTTGTGCCACAGCTTGTACTTGCCAGAGACGGAATCCATGACGCGCCGTAGCGTCAATATGGAACCGAAACTGCGCCCGGCGTTCCCGCCGAAAGTGCGTTCCTACTAATCGCGGAGACAGGCAGATGAAACTTGAATTTTCCATTTACCGCTACAACCCGGATGTAGACGACGCGCCGCGTATGCAGGATTACACCCTGGAAGGGGAAGAAGGGCGCGACATGATGCTGCTGGATGCGCTTATCCAGCTGAAAGAAAAAGATCCCACCCTGGCGTTCCGCCGCTCCTGCCGTGAAGGGGTGTGTGGTTCCGATGGCCTGAACATGAACGGCAAAAACGGTCTGGCGTGCATTACGCCGATCTCCGCGCTGGGCAACGGAAAACAGAAGATTGTGATCCGTCCCCTGCCGGGTTTGCCGGTGGTGCGTGATTTGGTGGTAGACATGGGGCAATTCTATACTCAATATGAGAAGATTAAGCCTTACTTGTTGAATAATGGACAAAATCCGCCCGCTCGCGAACATTTGCAGATGCCGGAACAGCGCGAAAAACTGGATGGACTCTACGAGTGTATTCTGTGCGCCTGCTGCTCCACATCCTGCCCATCGTTCTGGTGGAACCCGGATAAGTTTATCGGCCCGGCAGGCCTGCTTGCCGCGTATCGCTTCCTGATTGACAGCCGCGATACCGAAACCGATAACCGTCTGGATAATTTGAGCGATGCTTTCAGCGTATTCCGCTGCCACAGCATTATGAATTGCGTCAGTGTCTGCCCTAAAGGGCTGAACCCGACCAGGGCGATCGGTCATATCAAGACCATGCTGTTGCAACGCAGCGCGTAATAAAACCCGCCCGGTAAGCGGTGTTTACCGGGCAAAACGGGCGGTTAGCGCTATGCTTTCCGCCAGTGCAGGAAACCTTTAAAAACTGCCGTGTTGACAGTTTTTAAAGGTTCCTTACCGGGCCACCAAGAGCCCAAAAAGTGAACCCTGGTACTACGTACTCCCTAAGTACGTTGTAGTTATCCATGGCGAAATAAGCATAAGATGCTTAAGGGATCACGATGCAGAACGGCGCAATGAAAGCCTGGCTGGACTCTTCTTATCTCTCTGGTGCAAACCAAAGTTGGATAGAACAGCTCTATGAAGACTTCTTAACCGATCCTGATTCAGTGGACGCCCACTGGCGCTCCATGTTCCAGCAGCTGCCTGGCACCGGGGCTAAACCGGATCAATTCCATTCCAAAACACGTGATTATTTCCGCCGTCTGGCGAAGGATGCCTCACGTTACACCTCCTCAGTCGCCGACCCTGACGCCGGCGCGAAACAGGTCAAAGTCCTGCAGCTGATTAACGCCTGGCGTTTCAGAGGCCATCAACACGCCAACCTCGATCCGCTGGGATTGTGGCAGCAAGAACGTGTGGCGGACCTGGAGCCTGCTTTCCATAATCTGAGCGAAGCGGATTTACAGGAAACCTTTAACGTTGGCTCTTTTGCCGGCGGCAAAGAGACCATGAAGCTCGCCGATTTGATCGACGCCCTGAAACAGACCTACGGCGGCTCAATCGGTGCGGAGTACATGCATATCACGTCTACGGAAGAGAAGCGTTGGATCCAGCAGCGCATCGAATCCGTCATCGGCCACGCCAGCTTTAAAGCGGAAGAGAAGAAACGCTTCCTGAGCGAGCTGACCGCAGCCGAAGGCCTTGAGCGCTACCTGGGCGCGAAGTTCCCGGGCGCGAAACGCTTCTCGCTGGAAGGCGGCGACGCGCTGATCCCGATGCTGAAAGAGATGATTCGCCACGCGGGCAACAGCGGCACGCGTGAAGTGGTGCTGGGTATGGCGCACCGCGGTCGTCTTAACGTGCTGGTTAACGTGCTGGGTAAAAAACCGCAGGATCTGTTCGACGAGTTCGCGGGCAAACACAAAGAACACCTTGGCACCGGCGACGTGAAGTACCACATGGGCTTCTCGTCAGATATCGAAACCGAAGGCGGCCTGGTTCACCTGGCGCTGGCGTTTAACCCGTCGCACCTGGAAATCGTTAGCCCGGTGGTAATCGGTTCGGTACGCGCCCGTCTGGATCGTCTGGACGAGCCGAGCAGCAACAAAGTACTGCCGATCACCATTCACGGCGACGCCGCGGTGACCGGTCAGGGCGTGGTTCAGGAAACCCTGAACATGTCCAAAGCGCGCGGTTACGAAGTGGGCGGTACCGTTCGCATCGTGATCAACAACCAGGTGGGCTTTACCACTTCCAACCCGCTGGACGCGCGTTCTACCCCGTATTGCACCGACATCGGCAAGATGGTTCAGGCACCGATTTTCCACGTTAACGCAGACGATCCGGAAGCCGTGGCTTTTGTGACCCGTCTGGCGCTGGATTTCCGTAATACTTTCAAACGCGATGTATTCATCGACCTGGTGTGCTACCGCCGTCATGGTCACAACGAAGCCGACGAGCCGAGCGCAACCCAGCCGCTGATGTACCAGAAAATCAAAAAGCACCCGACGCCGCGCAAAATCTACGCTGACAAGCTGGAGCAGGAAAACGTCGCGACGCTGGAAGACGCCACCGAGATGGTTAACCTTTACCGCGATGCGCTGGATGCCGGCGAGTGCGTGGTGAAAGAGTGGCGTCCGATGAACATGCACTCCTTCACCTGGTCGCCGTACCTCAACCACGACTGGGATGAAGCGTATCCGAATAAAGTGGAAATGAAGCGTCTGCAGGAGCTGGCAAAACGCATCAGCACCGTGCCGGACACCATCGAAATGCAGTCGCGCGTGGCGAAAATCTACAGCGACCGCCAGCTGATGGCTAACGGCGAGAAACCGTTCGACTGGGGCGGCGCGGAAAACCTGGCTTACGCTACCCTGGTTGATGAAGGCATTCCGATTCGCCTGTCGGGCGAAGACTCCGGTCGCGGTACGTTCTTCCACCGCCACGCGGTGATCCACAACCAGACCAACGGCTCCACCTGGACCCCGCTGTCGCACGTGCACAACGGCCAGGGCCCGTTCCGCGTCTGGGACTCGGTGCTCTCTGAAGAAGCAGTGCTGGCGTTTGAATACGGTTATGCTACCGCAGAGCCGCGCACGCTGACCATCTGGGAAGCCCAGTTCGGCGACTTCGCCAACGGCGCGCAGGTGGTTATCGACCAGTTCATCTCCTCCGGCGAGCAGAAGTGGGGCCGGATGTGTGGTCTGGTGATGCTGCTGCCGCACGGCTACGAAGGCCAGGGACCGGAGCACTCCTCCGCGCGTCTGGAGCGTTATCTGCAACTGTGCGCCGAGCAGAACATGCAGGTGTGCGTCCCGTCGACTCCGGCGCAGGTGTACCACATGCTGCGTCGCCAGGCGCTGCGCGGTATGCGTCGCCCGCTGGTGGTGATGTCGCCGAAATCCCTGTTGCGTCACCCGCTGGCCGTCTCTTCGCTGGACGAACTGGCTAACGGCGCGTTCCTGCCGGCAATTGGCGAAATTGACGAGCTGGACCCGAAAGCAGTGAAACGCGTGGTGCTCTGTTCAGGTAAAGTCTATTACGACTTACTGGAACAGCGCCGTAAGAACGATCAGAAAGATGTCGCCATTGTGCGTATCGAACAGCTTTATCCTTTCCCGGTCCAGGCCGTGCAGGAAGTCTTAAAGCCGTACGCGCATGTACATGATTTTGTCTGGTGTCAGGAAGAGCCATTAAACCAGGGCGCATGGTATTGCAGCCAGCACCATTTCCGCGAAGTGATTCCGTTTGGTTCTGCACTGCGTTACGCAGGCCGCCCGGCCTCCGCCTCTCCGGCGGTAGGATATATGTCCGTTCACCAGAAACAGCAGCAAGATCTGGTCAATGACGCGCTGAACGTCGATTAATTAAAGGATAAATAATGAGTAGCGTAGATATTCTTGTCCCTGACCTGCCTGAATCCGTTGCCGATGCAACTGTCGCCACCTGGCATAAAAAACCGGGTGATGCGGTAACCCGCGACGAGGTTCTGGTAGAAATCGAAACTGACAAAGTGGTTCTGGAAGTTCCGGCATCGGCGGACGGCATTCTGGACGCAGTTCTGGAAGAAGAGGGCACCACCGTGACCTCTCGCCAGATCCTGGGTCGCCTGCGTGAAGGTAACAGCGCAGGTAAAGAGAGCGGCGCGAAAGCAGAAGCGAAGGAATCGACTCCGGCCCAGCGTCAGCAGGCCTCGCTCGAAGAACAAAATAACGATGCGCTCAGCCCGGCGATCCGTCGCCTGCTGGCCGAGCACTCGCTGGAAGCCAGCGACATCAAAGGCACCGGCGTCGGTGGCCGTCTGACCC
This sequence comes from Atlantibacter subterraneus, assembly GCF_007570865.1. GTDB lineage: Bacteria > Pseudomonadota > Gammaproteobacteria > Enterobacterales > Enterobacteriaceae > Atlantibacter > Atlantibacter subterraneus. Next base: position 159,291 of record NZ_VLPS01000001.1, read on the forward strand.
GTGAAGACGTGGAAAAACACCTGGCGAAAGCCGGTAACGCTGACGCGCCGAAAGCCGCAGAACCTGCCGCTGCCAGCGCGCAGCAGCAGTCTCAGCCGCAGCTGGCTGGCCGCTCTGAAAAACGTGTGCCGATGACCCGTCTGCGTAAGCGCGTGGCCGAGCGCCTGCTGGAAGCCAAAAACTCCACCGCCATGCTCACCACGTTTAACGAAGTGAACATGAAGCCGATCATGGATCTGCGTAAGCAGTACGGCGACGCGTTTGAAAAACGTCACGGCATCCGTCTGGGCTTTATGTCTTTCTACGTGAAAGCCGTGGTTGAAGCGCTGAAACGCTATCCGGAAGTCAACGCCTCCATCGACGGCGAAGACGTGGTGTACCACAACTACTTCGACGTCAGCATGGCGGTTTCTACGCCGCGCGGCCTGGTGACTCCGGTCCTGCGTGACGTTGACGCGCTGGGCATGGCGGATATCGAAAAACGCATCAAAGAACTGGCGCTGAAAGGGCGCGACGGCAAACTGACCGTTGAAGACCTGACCGGCGGTAACTTCACCATCACCAATGGCGGCGTGTTTGGTTCCCTGATGTCCACCCCGATCATCAACCCGCCGCAGAGCGCGATCCTCGGCATGCACGCCATTAAAGATCGCCCGATGGCGGTTGACGGTAAAGTTGAGATCCTGCCGATGATGTACCTGGCGCTCTCTTACGATCACCGTCTGATCGATGGTCGCGAATCCGTGGGCTTCCTGGTGGCGATTAAAGAGCTGCTGGAAGATCCGACCCGTCTGCTGTTGGACGTGTAGAGCCAATGCATAAGGCCCGCTGGCAGTGCCGGCGGGCTGATAAACATCACCTGCCCTGTAGTTGAACGTAGATTCAGCGACAGGTTTACCTGAAGGATGGATAGAACACATGAACTTACACGAATATCAGGCGAAACAACTGTTTGCCAGATCTGGCTTACCGGCACCGGTGGGTTACGCCTGTAATACCCCGCGTGAAGCAGAAGAGGCCGCGTCTAAAATCGGCGCAGGCCCGTGGGTAGTAAAATGTCAGGTTCACGCTGGCGGCCGCGGTAAAGCGGGCGGCGTGAAAGTGGTTAACAGCAAAGAAGAAATTCGCGCATTTGCCGAGCAGTGGCTGGGCAAACGCCTGGTGACCTACCAAACAGACGCTAACGGCCAGCCGGTTAACCAGATCCTGGTTGAAGCTGCGACCGATATCGATAAAGAGCTGTACCTGGGCGCGGTTGTTGACCGCAGCACCCGTCGCGTGGTGTTCATGGCTTCCACCGAAGGCGGCGTGGAAATCGAAACCGTGGCGGAGAAAACCCCGCACCTGATCCACAAAATGCCTCTCGATCCGCTGACCGGCCCGATGCCGTATCAGGGACGCGAACTGGCGTTCAAACTGGGTCTGGAAGGCAAACAAATTCAGCAGTTCACCAAGATCTTCATGGGCCTGGCGAACATTTTCCTTGAGCGCGACCTGGCGCTGATCGAAATCAACCCGCTGGTGATCACTAAGCAGGGCGATCTGGTGTGCCTCGACGGCAAACTGGGCGCTGACGGCAACGCGCTGTTCCGCCAGCCGGATCTGCGTGAAATGCGCGACCACAGCCAGGAAGACGCCCGCGAAGCGCACGCTGCACAGTGGGAACTGAACTACGTGGCGCTGGACGGCAACATCGGTTGCATGGTTAACGGTGCAGGCCTGGCGATGGGCACCATGGACATCGTTAAACTGCACGGCGGCGAACCGGCTAACTTCCTCGACGTAGGCGGCGGCGCAACCAAAGAGCGCGTAACCGAAGCGTTCAAAATCATTCTGTCTGATGAGAAAGTGAAAGCCGTTCTGGTGAACATTTTCGGCGGTATCGTGCGTTGCGACCTGATCGCCGACGGTATTATCGGCGCAGTAGAAGAAGTGGGCGTCAACGTGCCGGTCGTGGTGCGTCTGGAAGGGAACAACGCCGAGCTGGGCGCACAGCGTCTGGCTGACAGCGGCCTGAATATTATTGCAGCGAAAAGTCTGACGGATGCAGCTCAGCAGGTTGTTGCCGCAGTGGAGGGGAAATAATGTCTGTTTTAATCGATAAAAACACCAAGGTGATCTGCCAGGGCTTTACCGGCAGCCAGGGGACTTTCCACTCCGAGCAGGCGATTGCTTACGGCACCCAGATGGTTGGCGGCGTAACCCCGGGCAAGGGCGGCACCACCCACCTCGGCCTGCCGGTGTTTAACACCGTGCGTGAAGCGGTAGAAGCTACTGGCGCGACCGCCTCGGTGATCTACGTTCCGGCTCCGTTCTGCAAAGACTCCATCCTGGAAGCGATCGATGCAGGCATCAAACTGATTATCACCATCACCGAAGGCATCCCGACGCTGGATATGCTGACCGTGAAAGTGAAGCTGGACGAAGCGGGCGTGCGCATGATCGGGCCAAACTGCCCGGGCGTAATCACCCCAGGCGAATGCAAAATCGGCATCATGCCGGGCCATATTCACAAGCCGGGTAAAGTGGGCATCGTCTCCCGTTCTGGCACCCTGACCTATGAAGCGGTTAAACAGACCACCGATTACGGCTTCGGCCAGTCCACCTGTGTGGGCATCGGCGGCGACCCGATCCCGGGCTCTAACTTCATCGATATCCTGAAACTGTTCCAGGAAGATCCGCAGACCGAAGCCATCGTGATGATCGGCGAGATCGGCGGCAGCGCTGAAGAAGAAGCAGCGGCGTACATCAAAGATCACGTGACCAAACCGGTTGTCGGCTATATCGCTGGCGTAACCGCGCCGAAAGGCAAGCGTATGGGCCACGCGGGCGCGATCATTGCCGGTGGTAAAGGTACGGCGGATGAGAAATTCGCTGCGCTGGAAGCCGCGGGCGTGAAAACCGTTCGCAGCCTGGCCGATATCGGCGACGCGCTGAAGTCGATTCTGTAACAAACCCTCATTTCCCCGTTTCGGCGGGGAAATTTGTAGAATAATAATTGACTCTTCGACATGGTTGGCCACCCTGGGGTGGCCTTTTTTAATGGCGTCGCCGGGCGACCAGCGTGAATTTATAATCGTCGCTCTTGAAGATATTCCGGCTGTACTCAAACACCTTGCCGTCTTTTAAAAAACCGCGCGAGACTTTTTCCAGCGTCGGACGCGCCGGATCGAGACTCAGGGCTTTCGCCACTTCCGGCGTCGGCATCACCGCCAGAATTTCCTGTTCGCTGCGGTCGATCACCATTTTTTTCACCACTTCTATGTAGTGATATTTGGATTTCTCCATCACTTCCCAGGTGAGATCCGGGAACAGCGCCAGCGGCATCCAGGTCTCCTCCAGCGTGACCGCTTTTTGCTTAATGAATCGCAGCCGCTTAACGTGCCAGACCTTGTCACTTTCGGTCAGATCTAACCGCCCGGCGAGGTGCGGATCCGGGTTAATCACTTCGAAGGTTAATACCTCGCTGTGGGTTTCAACGTTCCGGTCGGCCAGTTTTTCGTAAAAGCTGGTGAGCTGGTAAATATCGTAATTGACCCGCTCCTCCTTTACATAGGTCCCGCTGCCCTGGATGCTCTCAATCACATTCTGTTCGGTAAGCTGTTTCAGCGCCTGGCGCACCGTCACCCGGCTGACGCCAAACTGCGCCTGCAAGGCTGATTCAGTGGGCAGCGCGTCGCCGGGTTTTAACTGCCCCTGTTCGATCTGCTGCCCAATCGCATCCGCGATCTGACGATACATCGGCTTCAGCGCCATTCCTCACTCCTGATTAATACCCTTTGCACACAATTTAACGATTCTGGCAGATCGTGTGGAATAGTAAACAATACAAATACAATACAAATATTGTTTAAATTGAAAGTGATCACATAAAGGTATTGTTGATTCTGTCAGGATAGACAAAAGCGGCAACCATGCCGCGAGTCAATCTGAGCGAGGACGTATGGACCTGACCGCGTTAACCCATCCTGACTGCGTTTTACTCCGCCAAACCTTTACCGATCGCGACCAGGCGTTACGTAAGCTGGCAGAGAGCCTGATGCAGCAGGGAAAATTGCAGGATGTGGATCTGTTTTTGGCTGATGTGCTGGCGCGTGAGGCGCAGGGCCCAACGGCGTTAGGCGAGGGGCTGGCGGTGCCGCACGGTAAATCGACGGCGGTCACGTCAGCCAGTTTTGCCCTGGCGACGTTGGCACAGCCGCTGGCCTGGCAGGGGATTGACGGCGATGAGCAGGTTAACCTGATTATCCTGCTGGCGATCCCACCGCAGGAGGCGGGCACCACGCATATGCAACTCCTCACCGGGCTCACCTCGCGGCTGGTGGATGACGAAGTCCGAGAGCACTTACTGGCGGCCACGACCCCGGAACAGGTGTTTGCGCTACTGAATGCACAGCCGGAAGATGCACTCGCCGCGCCGCAGACGGCGCAACACAAGCCAACCATCGTCTGCGTTACCGCCTGTCCGGCGGGGATCGCCCACACCTTTATGGCAGCGGAATATCTTGAAAAAGCCGGCCGCCAGTTGGGTATTAACGTCCACGTGGAAACCCAGGGGGCAAACGGCATAGAAGGGCGGTTGACGGCGGAACAGCTGCGCGATGCCCGCGCCTGCATTTTTGCCGCCGAAGTGGCGGTGAAAGAAGCCGAGCGCTTCGCGCATCTGCCCTGTTTATCCGTTCCGGTCGCCGAGCCCATCCGTCGCGCGCCGGAACTGCTCCAGCAGGCGCTGGCGCTGGAGCCGCTTGCCGTAGCGCAGCGCCCGGCATCTTCAACGCCCGCTGCGCGCTGCGTTAAAGCAGAGCTTAAGCAGGCGCTGCTGAGCGGTATTTCTTATGCCGTCCCCCTGATTGTGGCGGGCGGGACGGTGTTGGCGGTAGCGGTGCTGCTGGCGCAAATCTTCGGCTTGCAGCATCTGTTCGATTTGGAAAACTCGTGGCTGTGGATGTACCGCAAGCTGGGCGGCGGCATGCTCGGCACGCTGATGGTGCCGGTGCTGGCGGCCTATACCGCCTGGTCCCTGGCGGATAAACCGGCACTAGCGCCCGGTTTTGCGGCCGGGCTGGCTGCCAACATGATTGGCGCGGGTTTTCTCGGCGGCGTGGCGGGCGGCCTGATCGCCGGTTATCTGATGCGCTGGGTGAAAAGCCATATCCGCCTGTCCAGCCAGTTCAACGGCTTCCTGACCTTCTATCTCTATCCGGTGATCGGCACGCTGGTGGCGGGCAGTTTGATGCTGTTTGTGATCGGCGGGCCGGTGGCCTGGCTGAATAACGGGCTAACCCAGTGGCTAAACGGGCTGTCGGGCACCAACGCGCTGCTGCTCGGTGCGATTATCGGCTTTATGTGTTCCTTTGACCTGGGCGGGCCGGTGAATAAAGCCTCCTACGCCTTCTGCCTGGGGGCGATGGCAAACGGCGTGTTTGGCCCGTACGCCATTTTCGCCTCGGTAAAAATGGTGTCGGCCTTTACGGTCACCGCCTCGACGCTGATTGCGCCGCGTCTGTTTAAGCAATTTGAGATCGAAACCGGGAAATCAACCTGGCTGCTGGGCCTGGCGGGGATCACTGAAGGGGCAATCCCGATGGCGATTGAAGATCCGCTGCGGGTCATTGGTTCCTTCGTGCTGGGGTCGATGGTGACCGGTGCCATTGTGGGGGCAATGCATATTGGTCTGTCGACCCCAGGCGCAGGGATTTTCTCGCTGTTTTTACTGCACGACGGTGGATTTGGCGGCGTGGTGGCGGCGGCGGGCTGGTTTGGCGCGGCGCTGGTCGGCACGGCGATTTCCACCACCATTTTATTGCTCTGGCGTCGTCATGCGGTGAAGCGTGGCAAATATGACGTCTGCGCTGAGACTGAATAAAAGGAAACCACGATGAAAGCGGTATCGCGCGTTCACATTACTCCTCATATGCACTGGGATCGCGAGTGGTATTTCACCACCGAAGAGTCGCGTATTTTGCTGGTTAACAATATGGAGGAGATCCTCGCCCGGCTGGAGCAGGACCCGGAATACCCGTTCTACGTGCTCGACGGCCAGACGGCGATCCTCGAAGACTATTTCGCCGTGAAGCCGGAAAACCGCCAGCGGGTCAAAGCACTGGTTGAGGCGGGAAGGCTGATTATCGGCCCCTGGTATACCCAGACCGACACCACTATCGTGGCGGGGGAGTCGATTGTCCGTAATCTGATGTACGGCCTGCGCGACTGCCGGGAATTTGGCGAGCCGATGATGATTGGCTATCTGCCGGATTCTTTCGGTATGTCCGGCCAGTTACCGCATATCTTTAACGGCTTCGGTATTACCCGCGCGATGTTCTGGCGCGGCTGCTCGGAGCGCCACGGCAGCGATAAAACCGAGTTTTTATGGCAGAGCGGAGAGGGCAGCGAAGTGGTGGCTCAGGTGTTGCCGCTGGGTTACGCCATCGGTAAATACCTGCCCGATGATGAAGCGGGCCTGCGCAAACGGCTCGACAGCTATTTTGAGGTGCTGGAGAAGGCTTCGCTGACCAAAGAAATTCTGCTGCCGAACGGCCACGACCAGATGCCGCTTCAGCAAAATATCTTCAGCGTGATGGCGAAACTGCGCGAGATTTACCCGCAGCGCGAATTTGTCATGAGCCGCTTTGAAACGGTCTTTGAGCAGATTGAACGGCAGCGTGAACGCCTCGATACGCTTAAAGGCGAGTTTATCGACGGCAAATATATGCGCGTTCACCGCACCATCGGCTCAACGCGGATGGATATCAAAATTGCCCATGCGCGCATCGAAAACAAAATCGTCAATCTGTTGGAGCCGCTGAAGGCTATCGCCTGGAGCCTGGGTTTTGATTACCACCACGGCCTGCTCGAGAAAATGTGGAAGGAGATCTTAAAAAATCACGCCCACGACAGCATCGGCTGCTGCTGTAGCGACAAAGTGCATCGGGAGATCATGGCGCGTTTCGAACTGGCTGAAGACATGGCCGACAATCTGCTGCGCTTTACCCAGCGTAAAATCGTCGATGCCATGCCCGAGGGGCAGGGCGATAAACTCACCTTGTTTAATATGATGCCGTACCCGCGTCAGGAAGTGATTAATACCACGCTGCGTATTCGCGCCGCGCAGTTTTCACTGCGGGACAGTGCGGGCAACCCGGTGGAGTATTTCATCCGCGCTGCACGGGAAATCGACCCTGGGCTGGTGGACCGGCAAATCGTCCATTACGGCAACTATGAGCCGTTTATGGAATACGATATCCAGCTCTGCCAGGTATTACCCGCGATGGGTTATCTGACGCTGAACGTCATACCAGAAGAAGGGCAGCAGAAATCGTTGCCGCCACAGACGGAAGCGCTGCTGGAGAACGGCTTCTGGCGCATTGATATCAACCCTGACGGCACCCTGAAAATGCAGGATAAGCAAACCGGGCTAATTTATGACCGGGTGCTGACGCTGGAGGACGGTTCTGACGACGGCGATGAGTACGACTATTCCCCGGCGCGCGAGGAGTGGGTTGTCTGCTCATCCGAAGGTGAACATCAGGTTGAGGTGATCCACGAGGCCTGGCAGAGCACGGCGGTGCTACGGTTAACGATGGCGGTGCCGCAGGATCTGGCCGAGCGTGCGCGCCGGGAAGCCAGCGGGCGCATCAACGCGGAATGCCGCATTACGCTGGCGCACCATCAGCGGCGGGTGGATGTCGAAATGGTGATTGATAATCAGGCTGACGACCACCGCCTGCGGGTGCTGATCCCGACGCCGTTTCACTGCGAAAGCGTCCTGTGCGATACCCAGTTTGGCGCGATTCAGCGGCCAGTTAACGACAGCGCGATGGAAACCTGGCAGCAGGAAGGCTGGAAAGAAGCCCCGGTGCCGGTGTGGAACTTCCTGAATTACTGCGCGCTGGAGTCGCAACGCCACGGCATGGCGCTGTTTAGCGAAGGATTGCGGGAAGTGGAAATCATCGGCGAAGGGCAAAAAACCTTTGCGCTGACGCTGCTGCGCGCGGTCGGGCTGCTGGGGAAAGAGGATTTGCTGCTGCGTCCCGGGCGTCCATCCGGTATTAAGCTGCCAGTACCAGACTCGCAAATGCGCGGCAAACTGCATTGCCGCTTTAGCCTGTTCAGCTATAGCGGAACGGCGGCAGGGGCAGGTGTGGCGCAGCAGGCCCGCGCCTGGCTCACGCCGGTACAGTGCTATAACAAAATCCCGTGGAACGCGATGAAGCTAAACAGCGCACCGTTTACCACGCCACGGCATTACTCGCTGTTGACCATGTCGCCGGTTGAGTGCCAGCTAAGCGTGCTGAAAAAAGCGGAAGATGCTGAGGCGCTGATCGTCAGGGTTTACAACCCGTCTCATGATGAAGCCTGTGAAGGGCAACTGGCGTTTACATCCCCTGTGACACAGTGGCAGGAAACAGATATGGGTGAAAGGGTTTGCCCGGACGTGAAGCATCAACCCACAACCACCGGCCTGTTAAAACCCGGCCAGTCCCGCACGTTTAAAATAACCCTGAAGCCGTAAAAGTGAATTAACAGCGATACCTGGAGGAAATTATCCGGGTGTCGCTTTTTTAAAACATAGAATTGTTAATTAAATGATAATCAAGTGAACTTATTGTTATGGATAACCAGCAAAAAGGACATTTAAATAAAATTTCGTGATGGATTTAACATTATTTCTCTTTCCCGCTATTTATTTCCACTTTATCCCCCTCGCCAATAATCCATTTGAGAAATTATCACTGTCCTTTAACTCGAACGGCGTCTCATGAACAAATAATTAACAATATGATCACCGTGGTCTCTCAAGTGAAACATAATTAACACCAATGTCATAAATTGAGTCAGATCAATACTTAACGCGCGGCGATATCACGAGATTTTTGTAAACTTGCGCTAAATCAATCTAGCGTTTCTACCCTATTTTCGCTATAAATTGATCACCGTCGAAAAATGCAAATAACACTATGCAAAAACCTGTTTATTGTAAGGGAATTGCAGCGTAATATATTTGCGGGATCAATTTGTATTTCTTATTAACGTATTTGCAACCTTACTCGCTTCTCTGTCACATTGTGACGGGGAAATGGTGATGTTATGGAAGCAATATTTGTATTGGGGCATGCGTTTGGGGACCGATAACGGCAACCGCGTTCAACGTCTTCATGCAAAGAGCAAGGAGTCAAGATGTTAGATATAGTCGAACTGTCGCGCTTACAGTTTGCCTTGACCGCTATGTATCACTTTCTGTTTGTGCCGCTAACGCTGGGTATGGCGTTCCTGCTGGCTATCATGGAAACGGTCTATGTGCTTTCCGGCAAACAAATCTATAAAGATATGACCAAATTCTGGGGCAAGTTGTTTGCAATCAACTTCGCTCTGGGCGTCGCTACCGGTTTGACCATGGAGTTCCAGTTCGGGACTAACTGGTCTTACTATTCGCATTACGTGGGCGACATTTTTGGCGCGCCGCTGGCTATCGAAGGCCTGATGGCGTTCTTCCTCGAATCTACGTTTGTTGGTTTGTTCTTCTTCGGCTGGGACCGTTTAAGCAAAGTGCAGCACATGGCGGTAACCTGGCTGGTGGCACTTGGCTCTAACCTCTCCGCGCTGTGGATTCTGGTGGCGAACGGTTGGATGCAAAACCCCATCGCGTCCGACTTCAACTTCGAAACCATGCGTATGGAGATGGTCAGCTTCTCCGAACTGGTGCTTAACCCGGTTGCTCAGGTGAAGTTTGTTCACACCGTGGCCTCAGGTTATGTTGCCGGCGCGATGTTTGTACTGGGCATCAGCGCCTGGTATCTGCTGAAAGGCCGTGATATCGCTTTCGCAAAACGCTCCTTTGCTATTGCCGCCAGCTTCGGTATGGCTGCGGTGCTGTCCGTCATCGTACTGGGTGACGAATCCGGCTACGAAATGGGCGATGTGCAGAAAACCAAACTGGCTGCTATTGAAGCCGAGTGGGAAACCCAACCTGCACCCGCTTCCTTTACTCTGTTCGGCATTCCGGATCAGGAGAAACAGGAAAACCACTTCGCTATTCAGATCCCTTACGCGCTGGGCATTATCGCTACGCGTTCCGTCGATACCCCGGTTATCGGCCTGAAAGATCTGCTGGTTCAGCATGAAGAGCGCATCCGTAACGGGATGAAGGCTTATCAGCTGCTGGAAGAGCTGCGCGCCGGTTCCGCCGATCAGGGCGTTCGCGACCAGTTCAACGAAGTGAAGAAAGATCTGGGCTACGGTTTACTGCTGAAACGCTATACCCCGAACGTTACCGACGCGACCGAAGAGCAAATCCAGCTGGCGACCCAGGATTCTATCCCGCGCGTTGCGCCGCTGTACTTCGCGTTCCGTATCATGGTGGCGTGCGGCATCCTGCTGCTGGGCATCATCGCGGCGGCGTTCTGGACCGTTATTCGCAACCGTATCGGCGAGAAGAAATGGGTGCTTAAAGCGGCGCTGTATGGCCTGCCGCTGCCGTGGATCGCTATCGAATCCGGCTGGTTTGTGGCGGAGTATGGCCGTCAACCCTGGGCGGTAGGTGAAGTGCTGCCGACGGCGGTGGCGAACTCCTCCCTGACCGCGGGCGACATCATCTTCTCAATGGTGCTGATTTGCGGCCTGTATACCCTGTTCCTGGTGGCCGAACTGTATCTGATGTTCAAATTTGCGCGCCTGGGCCCAAGCAGCCTGAAAACTGGCCGCTATCACTTTGAGCAATCAAATGTGGGTTCTCAACGTCAATACGATGAGTCAGTAGTCGACTCGCAACCGGCACGCTAAGACAGGAGACGTCAAATGATCGATTATGAAGTATTGCGTTTTGTCTGGTGGTTGCTGGTTGGCGTCCTGCTGATTGGTTTCGCCGTGACAGACGGTTTTGATATGGGGGTCGGCATGCTGACCCGCTTCCTGGGTCGTAACGACACCGAACGTCGTATTATGATCAACTCCATCGCCCCTCACTGGGACGGTAACCAGGTGTGGCTGATCACCGCAGGTGGCGCGCTGTTCGCGGCGTGGCCGATGGTGTACGCCGCCGCGTTCTCCGGCTTCTATGTGGCGATGATTCTGGTGCTGGCGTCGCTGTTCTTCCGTCCGGTCGGTTTTGACTACCGCTCCAAGATTGAAGACACCCGCTGGCGCAACATGTGGGACTGGGGCATCTTCATCGGTAGCTTCGTTCCGCCGCTGGTGATTGGCGTGGCCTTCGGCAACCTGTTGCAGGGCGTACCGTTCAACGTGGATGAGTACCTGCGTTTGACCTACACCGGCAACTTCTTCCAGCTGCTGAATCCGTTTGGTCTGCTGGCAGGCGTGGTGAGCGTGTCGATGATCATCGCCCAGGGCGCAACCTATCTGCAGATGCGTACCGTGGGTGAAATCCACCTGCGTAGCCGCGCAACGGCGCAGGTCGCCGCGCTGGTGATGATGGTGTGCTTCGCGCTGGCTGGCGTATGGGTGATGTTCGGTATTGATGGTTACGTCGTGACCTCTACGCTCGATCATCACGCATTCTCTAACCCGCTGACCAAAGAAGTCACCCGTGAAGCAGGTGCCTGGCTGGTGAACTTTAACAACGCACCGATTCTGTGGGCGATCCCGGCGCTGGGTGTTGTACTGCCGCTGCTGACCGTGCTGATGTCCCGTGTGGAAAAAGGCGCGCTGGCGTTCGTGTTCTCTTCATTAACGATTGCCTGTGTGATCCTGACCGCCGGTATTGCGATGTTCCCGTTCGTGATGCCGTCCAGCATCATGATGAACGCCAGTCTGACCATGTGGGATGCGACATCCAGCCAGCTGACGCTGACCGTGATGACCTATGTCGCTATCGTGTTCGTGCCAATTGTTCTTCTGTACACCGCATGGTGCTACTGGAAAATGTTTGGCCGCATCACGAAAGAGCATATCGAATCCAACTCAACCTCTCTGTACTAGTAAGGAGCTGATTATGTGGTACTTTGCATGGATTCTCGGCACGCTTCTTGCCTGTGCGTTTGGTGTGATTACCGCGCTGGCGCTGGAGCACGTAGAAGCCGCCAAGCTCGGTAAAGAAGAACACTAATGAGTAAAATTATCGCGCAGCTGTATGCGGTAATGGACAAGGGCCCGCTACGGGCCCTTTCCTTAGTGATGGCGTTAGTGCTGGCGGGTTGTATGTTTTGGGACCCGTCGCGTTTCGCGGCAAAAACCAGCGATCTTACCGTCTGGCACGGCCTGCTGCTGATGTGGGCGGTATGCGCCGGGGTGATCCATGGCGTCGGGTTCCGGCCACGCGCTATTCACTGGCAAGCCCTGTTCTGCCCGCTCCTGGCCGATATCGTGCTCATCGCTGGTCTGGCGTTTTTCTTCCTCTGAGCAGGATTTCACCGTTATGAATTATGGGCTTTCACAAGCCCATAAATTTTTACTTACCCTTTACCTCTACCCATTCCAAACCCCCTTCCTCTTGCGTATAGTAGCAACGTTTATTTGCATTACCGGGATGTAGAGTGAGCACAACGCTGTTTCGATGGCCGGTTCGTGTCTATTACGAAGACACCGACGCCGGTGGTGTGGTTTATCACGCCAGTTACGTCGCTTTTTATGAAAGAGCACGCACAGAGATGCTGCGCCACCACCACTTTAGTCAGCAAGAACTAATGGCGGAGCGTGTGGCCTTCGTGGTACGCAAGATGACGCTGGAGTATTTTGCGCCTGCCCGACTCGACGATATGCTCGAAATTCAAACTGAAATTACGTCGATGCGTGGAACATCCCTGGTTTTCACGCAACGGATCGTCAATGCAGAACAGCAAACCCTCAACGAAGCTGAGGTGCTGATCGTCTGTGTTGATCCACTCTTAATGAAGCCTCGTGCGCTTCCCAAGTCTATTGTCGCGGAGTTCAAGCAGTGACTGACATGAATATCCTTGATTTGTTCCTGAAGGCTAGCCTTCTGGTCAAATTTATCATGTTGATTTTGATTGGTTTTTCCATTGCATCCTGGGCCATCATTATTCAGCGAACGCGTATTCTTAACGCCGCAACCCGTGAAGCGGAAGCTTTTGAAGATAAGTTCTGGTCGGGCATTGAGCTTTCTCGCCTGTATCAGGAAAGCCAGGGACGCCGCGAAAATCTGGCGGGCTCTGAACAGATTTTCTATGCCGGTTTTAAAGAGTTCGCCCGTTTGCATCGCGCGAACAGCCATGCGCCGGAAGCCATTGTCGAAGGGGCGTCGCGCGCGATGCGTATTTCGATGAACCGTGAACTGGAAACGCTGGAAACCCATATTCCTTTCCTCGGCACGGTCGGTTCTATCAGTCCTTATATCGGTCTGTTCGGTACCGTGTGGGGGATCATGCACGCCTTTATCGCGCTGGGCGCGGTGAAACAGGCTACCCTGCAAATGGTTGCGCCGGGTATCGCAGAAGCGCTGATCGCCACCGCAATCGGCCTGTTCGCGGCCATTCCTGCCGTTATGGCTTATAACCGCCTTAACCAGCGCGTGAACAAACTGGAACTGAACTACGACAACTTTATGGAAGAGTTCACGGCGATCCTGCACCGTCAGGCATTCGCTAACCCAGAGAGCACCAAGGGGTAAGCCATGGCCAGAACTCGTGGACGGAGCCGTCGCGAACTGAAGTCCGAGATCAACATTGTTCCGCTACTGGACGTGCTGTTAGTGCTGTTGCTGATTTTTATGGCGACCGCGCCGATTATCACCCAGAGCGTGGAAGTCGATCTGCCGGATGCGATGGATTCACAAACCGTCAGCACTAATGACGATCCTCCGGTGATTATCGAAGTGTCCGGGGTAGGGCAGTACAGCGTGGTGGTTGAAAAAGATCGTATGGATCAGTTGCCTTCCGAGCAGGTGATTGCCGAAGCGCAACGTCGTCTGCAGGCGAATCCGAAAACGGTCTTCCTTATCGGGGGCGCGAAAGAGGTGCCTTATGATGAAATCATCAAAGCGCTGAACCTGTTGCATCAGGCGGGTGTTAAGTCTGTGGGCTTAATGACGCAGCCTATCTGAAAATCCGCTTAACAGGCGAAAAGTTTTTGGGAACCGAGAGTGTCAAAGGCAACCGAACAGAACGACAAGCTGAGACGAGCGATCATCATTTCAGTGGTGCTGCATATCATCCTGATTGCAATACTTATCTGGAGCTCGTTTGACGAAAACATTGACGCCAGCGCAGGCGGCGGTGGCGGCTCGGCAATTGATGCCGTCATGGTCGATCCGGGTGCCGTGGTTAATCAGTACAATCGTGAGCAGGAGCAGCGCGCCAGCGCCAAACAGGCCGCCGAGCAGCGTGAAAAGCAAGCCCAGCAGCAGGCCGAAGAATTACGTGAAAAGCAGGCGGCTGAACAGCAGCGTTTGAAGGAACTGGAAAAAGAGCGTTTGCAGGCGCAGGAAAACGCCCGCGAGCAGGCAGAACAGCAGAAACAGGCTGAAGAAGCGGCGAAACGCGCTCAGGAACAACAGAAGCAGGCTGAAGCCGCTGCAGCGAAAGCGGCAGCCGACGCTAAAGCGCAGGCGGACGCACAGGCTAAAGCTGCTGCAGACGCCGCGAAGAAAGCGCAGGAAGATGCGGCGAAAGCCGCCGCGGCGGCGAAGAAACAAGCGGAAGCCGAGGCAGCAAAAGCCGCAGCGGATGCGAAGAAGAAAGCCGAAGCTGAAGCCGCGAAAGCCGCCGCAGAAGCAGAGAAGAAAGCGGCTGCGAAAGCCGCTGCGGACGCCGAGAAGAAAGCCCAGGCCGAAGCCGCTAAACAGGCTGCCGCAGAGAAAGCAGCGGCAGAGAAGGCCGCAGCGGAAAAAGCCGCCGCAGCTAAAGCGGCGGCGGACAAGAAAGCGGCTGCTGAAAAAGCCGCTGCCGAGAAAAAAGCGGCAGCAGCCAAGGCAGCGGCAGACAAAGCCGCAGCGGCGAAAGCGGCAGCCTCTGACGTTGACGATCTGTTCGGTGATTTAAGCTCAGGTAAGAATGCACCGAAAACCGGGGGCGGAGCCAAAGGAAATACCGCATCTGCCGCCGGGAAAGGAAATAATAAAGCGAATGGCGCGTCTGGCGCTGATATCAGCAATTATGCAGGGCAAATAAAGACAGCGATCGAAAGTAAGTTTTACAACGATCCGTCTTTCGCCGGTAAAGTCTGTACGTTACGGATCAAACTGGCTCCTGATGGCTTACTGCTTGATATCAAATCAGAAGGTGGGGATCCGGCGCTATGCCAGGCCGCTGTTGCAGCGGCAAGGCTTGCGAAAATTCCGAAACCACCGAGCCAGGATGTCTATGAAGTGTTTAAAAATGCTCCGCTGGACTTTAAACCTTAGTACTATTATCCCCGTGAAAACGGGGATATGTTCACTAAGCTAAGTATCAGTGTTTGAGCCGTCTTGTGTTTTTGGGTTTGTTAACATTCTGCTAAATTATCGTGGACTTTGCGTCCAGGTAAGGGAGAAATGATGAAGCAGGCATTACGAGTAGCATTTAGTTTTCTGATGCTGTGGGCAGCGGTGCTGCATGCAGAAGTGCGCATTGAAATCACCCAGGGGGTAGATTCCGCGCGTCCGATTGGTGTTGCTCCATTTAAATGGGCAGGCCCAGGCGCAGCGCCAGAAGACATCGGCGGCATTGTCGCGGCCGACCTTCGCAACAGTGGTAAATTCAATCCGTTAGATCGTTCACGTCTCCCGCAGCAGCCGGGTTCCGCGCAGGAAGTTCAACCTGCCGCATGGACTGCGCTGGGCATTGACGCCGTGGTGGTAGGGCAGGTCACGCCGAACGGCGACGGCAGCTATACCGTGGCTTATCAGCTGGTGGATACCTCTGGCGCACCGGGCACCGTGCTGGCTCAGAACTCTTACAAAGTGAACAAGCAGTGGCTGCGCTATGCGGGCCATACGGCGAGTGACGAAGTGTTCGAAAAGCTGACCGGTATTAAAGGTGCGTTCCGTACCCGTATCGCCTACGTGGTACAGACTAACGGCGGCCAATTCCCGTATGAGCTGCGCGTGTCTGACTACGATGGCTACAACCAGTTCGTGGTTCACCGTTCACCGCAGCCGCTGATGTCACCGGCATGGTCTCCGGACGGCTCTAAACTGGCTTACGTAACCTTCGAAAGCGGCCGTTCTGCGCTGGTTATTCAGACCCTGGCCAACGGTGCCGTGCGTCAGGTAGCCTCATTCCCGCGTCACAACGGCGCACCGGCCTTCTCGCCGGACGGGTCTAAACTGGCGTTTGCGCTGTCTAAAACCGGTAGCCTGAACCTGTACGTGATGGATATCGGCTCTGGTCAGATCCGTCAGGTCACCGATGGCCGTAGCAACAACACCGAGCCGACCTGGTTCCCGGATAGCCAGACTCTGGCCTATACCTCTGACCAGGCGGGCCGTCCGCAGGTTTATAAAGTTAGCATTAACGGCGGCGCGCCGCAGCGTATTAGCTGGGAAGGTTCTCAGAACCAGGACGCGGACGTCAGCGCTGACGGTAAATTTATGGTGATGGTGAGCTCCAACGGCGGCGCTCAGCACATCGCTAAACAGGATCTGGTTGCGGGTGGCGTACAAACTCTGTCGTCAACGTTCCTGGATGAAACGCCAAGTCTGGCACCTAACGGCACGATGGTAATCTACAGCTCTTCTCAGGGGATGGGATCTGTGCTGAATTTGGTTTCAACAGATGGGCGTTTCAAAGCGCGTCTTCCGGCGACTGATGGACAGGTCAAATTCCCTGCCTGGTCTCCGTATCTGTAATAATAATTAATTGATTACTAAAGGAATCATTGAAATGCAACTGAACAAAGTGCTGAAAGGGCTGATGATCGCTCTGCCTGTAATGGCAATCGCAGCGTGTTCTTCTAACAAGAACGCCACCAACGATGGCAGCGAAGGCGGCATGCTGAACGGCGCCGGCACTGGTATGGACGCTAACGGCAGCGGTAACATGTCTTCTGAAGAGCAAGCGCGTCTGCAAATGCAGCAGCTGCAGCAGAACAACATCGTTTACTTCGATCTGGACAAGTACGACATCCGTTCTGACTTCGCTGCAATGCTGGACGCTCACGCTAACTTCCTGCGTAGCAACCCGTCTTACAAAGTCACCGTAGAAGGTCACGCGGACGAACGTGGTACGCCTGAGTACAACATCTCCCTGGGTGAACGTCGTGCGAACGCCGTTAAGATGTACCTGCAGGGTAAAGGCGTTTCTGCTGATCAGATCTCCATCGTTTCTTACGGTAAAGAAAAACCTGCAGTACTGGGCCATGACGAAGCGGCTTACGCTAAAAACCGTCGTGCCGTACTGGTTTACTAAGAGAATCGCATGAGCAGTAACTTCAGACGTCATCTGATGAGTCTGTCGTTACTGGTTGGCATAGCGGCCCCCTGGGCCGCTTTTGCTCAGGCGCCAATCAGTAGTGTCGGCTCTGGCTCGGTTGAAGACCGGGTCACGCAACTTGAGCGTATTTCTAACGCTCACAGTCAGCTTTTAACCCAACTCCAGCAGCAACTCTCCGATAACCAGAATGATATTGACTCCCTGCGCGGTCAGATTCAGGAAAGCCAGTATCAGTTAAATCAGGTTGTGGAACGTCAGAAGCAGCTGTTGTTGCAGATAGATAGCCTAAGCAGCGGCGGCGCAGCGGCGCAGCCTGGCGATGCGGGTGCGCAGAACAACGCAGGCGCATCTACGGGCGACAGCGCGGCAAACGCGCCTGCTGCCAGCTCTGGCGCGCCAGTACAGGGCGGAGACGCGAATACCGACTACAATGCGGCTATCGCGTTAGTCCAGGATAAGTCGCGCCAGGACGAGGCTATTGCGGCATTCCAGAACTTTGTGAAGAAGTACCCGGATTCAACCTATCAGCCGAATGCCAACTACTGGCTGGGGCAGTTGAATTACAACAAGGGTAAGAAAGACGATGCGGCTTATTACTTCGCCTCGGTCGTGAAGAATTACCCCAAATCGCCAAAAGCTGCAGACGCCATGTATAAAGTGGGTCTGATCATGCAGGACAAAGGCGACAGTGCGAAAGCTAAAGCGGTGTATCAGCAGGTCATCAGTAAATATCCCAATACCGATGGCGCGAAACAGGCGCAGAAACGCTTAAGTGCAATGCAATAGTTCAGGGTTCGACCAGAATGCGGTTTTTCTGGTCTCACCGCGTGAAACTTAAGCAGTTAAGTGATCTCTATCGAAATTTTTGTTGCGCCTGATTCTGAAATCAGTAATATATGCCGCCGTTGCCGAGGGATATGAAACAAACCTGAGGTGGCGAAAAGTGGGTCGTTAGCTCAGTTGGTAGAGCAGTTGACTTTTAATCAATTGGTCGCAGGTTCGAATCCTGCACGACCCACCAATATCAAGGTGGATAGCAGTAGCAAAACGTGAAGGATAACGTTGCGTCAGCAACGGCCCGTAGGGCGAGGCGAAGCCGAGTCATCCTGCACGACCCACCACTTAACGCTTTAAAGAGCATTAGCAGTGTCTCAGTGGGTGATTAGCTCAGTTGGTAGAGCATCTCCTTTACACGGAGGGGGTCGGCGGTTCGAGCCCGTCATCACCCACCACTTGGGTCGTTAGCTCAGTTGGTAGAGCAGTTGACTTTTAATCAATTGGTCGCAGGTTCGAATCCTGCACGACCCACCAATATTCAGGTGGATAGCAGTAGCAAAACGTGAAGGATAACGTTGCGACAGCAACGGCCCACAGGGCGAGGCGAAGCCGAGTCATCCGGCACGACCCACCAATATTTAGTTTTACCCGCATTCAGATGTGACCCTGTATGGGTCGTTAGCTCAGTTGGTAGAGCAGTTGACTTTTAATCAATTGGTCGCAGGTTCGAATCCTGCACGACCCACCACTCTGAAAATATTCTGCGGCAGCAATCCCCGAAAGGGTCGTTAGCTCAGTTGGTAGAGCAGTTGACTTTTAATCAATTGGTCGCAGGTTCGAATCCTGCACGACCCACCAATCCTTTGTTAGACATCTACAGTAAAACGTGAAGGATAACGTTGCGTCAGCAACGGCCCGAAGGGCGAGGCGAAGCCGAGTCATTCTGCACGACCCACCAATGCAAAAAAGCGCCCTAAAGGCGCTTTTATGCTATCTGTAGTCCATACAACGTATCAGAAGCGGTAACCCACCCCCACATTAAAGCCATTGATTGAGCGGCTGCCTTCCAGGTCGGCATTGGTGCCTTCATACCCGACGTTAACCGAGAAGTTTTCTACCGGGTTAAAAATCACCCCAGCGCCATAAGCAAATGAGGTAGATTTTTCAGAAATACTGTCGCGGCCAACATAGCCGTCGCCTGCGTTATGCCAGGTAGTACGGCCTTCCGCTTTTGAGCGCGCTACGCCGCCCAGCGCATACAGGGAAACATACTCATTAATCCGGTAAGCCGGACCCACTAACAGGGAGTAATATTTCGCTTCAACGTGGTTCTGAATATAGTCTGAGGCGAGATAATAATTCTGGTCATCATCGCCCTTCATATAAGTGAAAGAGCCCAGGAAACTTACCGGCGAATCAAATTCATAACGGTACTGAACATTAACGCCACGGATGTTTTTAAAATCCTCAACCTTGCTTTGCGCATAACCTACTGAAAACGTATGGTTATCCGCCAGTGCTGCGCCACTTACCATCCCGCCTACGAATAAAATCGCCAGAGATACCTTTTTCATTGTTGTTAATCCTTTTTGTGTGCCGTTTGTATTTTCCCTGGGCGAGCCGGTCCTTTACTCAATAAAAATTGCCGCCTCATCCCGGGCGATAAAATTGTTACTTTTATGTTTATTAGTTGAAACACAGAACATTCTTAAAGGACCGGAAATCGCCTGTTCAGGCCTCCCTAAATCTGGTGGGTCGTCATGTCAGCCGCTACAGGCAGATCGCTTTAACCGTGCATTTTCCCCACGACTTTTGCTGCACGATCGGCTATCTTGTTTAGCATATAAAACAATACTGCCTTTTCAGGCAGGAATCAGGCTCCGGAACCGTTAAATGGTTCAGCCAGCAAAACGAGATTGCATGATGAGCGTAATGTTTAGACCTGAAGATGCCATTTATCCGTTCCCGCCTAAACCGCGTCCGCTAAGCCATGACGAAAAGGTCTTCTATAAAGAGAAAATCAAACGCCTGCTGAAAGAGCGCGATGCGGTGATGGTGGCCCATTATTACACCGACCCGGAAATCCAGGCGCTGGCGGAAGAGACCGGCGGCTGCATTTCCGATTCGCTGGAAATGGCGCGCTTCGGCGCAAATCATCCCGCGTCGACGTTGCTGGTCGCGGGCGTGCGATTCATGGGCGAAACCGCCAAAATCCTCAGCCCGGAAAAGACCATCCTGATGCCGACATTGCAGGCGGAATGTTCGCTGGATTTAGGCTGCCCGATTGAGGCGTTCAGCGCATTTTGCGATGCGCACCCGGATCGCACCGTGGTTGTGTACGCCAACACCTCGGCAGCGGTAAAAGCGCGCGCCGACTGGGTGGTGACCTCCAGTATTGCCGTGGAGTTAATCGAGCATCTCGACAGCCTGGGTGAAAAAATTATCTGGGCCCCGGATCGCCATCTCGGTCATTACGTGCAAAAGCAGACTGGCGCAGACGTTCTGTGCTGGCAGGGGGCCTGTATCGTTCATGATGAGTTTAAAACCCAGGCGCTGACGCGCATGAAAGCACTTTATCCGCAGGCTGCGGTGCTGGTTCATCCGGAATCCCCGCAGGCGATTGTCGATATGGCCGATGCGGTGGGATCCACCAGCCAGCTCATTGCCGCCGCCAAAACGCTGCCGCACCCGCAGCTGATTGTGGCCACCGATCGCGGGATCTTCTACAAAATGCAGCAGGCCTGCCCGGAGAAAGAGCTATTAGAAGCGCCGACGGCGGGTGAGGGGGCAACGTGCCGCAGCTGTGCCCACTGCCCGTGGATGGCGATGAACGGCCTTCAGGCCATCGCAGAAGGGCTGGAAGCGGGCGGAAGCGCCCACGAGATCCATGTGGATGCCGCGCTGCGTGAGGGCGCGCTGGTGCCGCTTAACCGCATGTTGGATTTTGCGGCTACACTTCGTCGTTAATATTGATAACAAACGACGCGTATCACAGTACGCTCTGGGGAAAATATGGATTTTTTTAGCGTTCAGAATATCCTGGTTCACATTCCGATTGGGACCGGCGGCTATTCGCTGTCATGGATCGAAGCCATTGGCACCGTCGCCGGGCTGCTGTGCATCTGGCTGGCGAGCCTCGAGAAAATCATCAACTACTTCTTTGGGCTGATTAACGTCACGCTGTTTGCGGTGATTTTCTTCCAGATCCAGCTCTACGCCAGCCTGCTGCTCCAGCTGTTCTTCTTTGTTGCCAATATCTACGGCTGGTACGCCTGGTCGCGGCAAACCAATAACAACGAAGCGCTGTTGAAAATTCGCTGGCTGCCGTTGCCCAAAGCCATGGGCTGGCTGGCTGTCTGCGTGGTGGCGATTGGCTTGATGACGGTGTATATCGATCCGGTATTTGGTTTCCTGACCCGCGTAGCGGTATCTATTATGCAGGCGCTGGGCCTGAACGTGACCCAACCGGAACTTCAGCCGGATGCCTTCCCGTTCTGGGATTCCTGCATGATGGTGCTGTCGATTGTGGCGATGATCCTGATGACCCGTAAATACGTCGAAAACTGGCTACTGTGGGTGATTATTAATGTCATCAGCGTGGTGATTTTCGCGTTGCAGGGCGTGCTGGCGATGTCGCTTGAATATTTAATTCTGACCTTTATCGCCCTGAACGGCAGCCGGATGTGGATTAAATCGGCCCGCGAGCATGGCTCACGGGCACTGAATTAATGATGATGGTGGTGATGTGCATCCGGCGTTGACTGGTACAGATGGCAATCCGGCCCGCTACAGGGCTGGTATTCCATCTGCACCGTCGCGTGCTCAACGTGATACTCGTGTTCAAGGAAGTGATGGATGCGGCCTAACAGCGCGTCATGATCGTGCGGCGGGATCACCTGAACATGCAGCGTCATCACCGGTTTTTCCCCCACCAGCCAGATGTGCACATGATGCACATCGCGCACTTCGGGAATCGATCGGCTAAGGTTGCGCTTCAGCGCCGCGATATCCAGCGCTTTTGGTGCGCCTTCCAGCAGCTCGTTCACGCTTTCCTTAAGCAATCGCCACGCGCTGCGTAATACCAGGCAGGACACCAGCACCGATAATATTGGGTCAACTGGCGTCCAGCCGGTCCACAGGATCACCAGCGCGGCGATAATCGCGCCCACCGAACCCAGCAAATCCCCCAGCACATGCAGCGCAGCGGCGCGCACGTTCATATTTTTCTCTTCGCTGCCGCGGTGCAGGATCCAGAACGCCAGGATATTGGCAAACAGCCCGGCGACGGCAATCACCATCATGGTTTTCCCGGCGATTGGCTGCGGATGATAAAAACGCACAAACGCCTCGTACACGATCAGCACGGTGATCAGCACCAGGGCGATAGCGTTGATAAACGCGGCAAGCGTGGTCAGGCGCAGCCAGCCAAACGTCTGTTGGTTATTCGGCGGGCGGCGGGCGAAATAGACGGCGAGAAAGGCAAACAGCAGCGCAGCAGCGTCGGTGAGCATATGCCCGGCGTCAGCAAGCAGCGCCAGCGAGCCAGAAATCAATCCTCCGATGACTTCCAGCACCATGAAGGTGGCGGTAACGACAAATGCGGCCAGCAGTCTTTTACTATTGCTATTCGAGTCGGAAGCGGGTGTGTGGGAATGTGAGTGGGCCATAGCTACCTGATTTTTGTTAGCATCCATGATTGATCAGGTTAAGTTACCAAAAATAAAGGAGAGCGAAAGCTCTCCTTTGTATCAATCACTATAAATTAGTGAGTGGTGCCGTCAGTGTTGGGGTTGACGTTGTCACCGCCCTGACCGGTTTCAACTTTATCGTTGATATCAGGACATTTACCGTCTTTACACTGGGTGTTTTTATGGATCTCATCGGCGGAGGTTGGGCCGCTGGAGGTCGCGCTGTTAGTGTTGCTGGTATCAGGATGCAGCATGGTGCCGCCTGTGCCCGTACCCGTAGTCCCGGTACCGGAGGTTCCCATATTGGTGCCAGTGGTACCGGAGTTGCTCATATTTTTATTGCTGGTATTGATGTCGTTGCTATCAACACCTTTCGGGGCGATATTCTGATTCGCTTCCGGCGTGCCTACCCCGGCGCTGGCTGCGGCGTTAGCCGGGCCATTGTTATCCGTGGAGTTGGCGTTAGTTTCTGCGGCTAAAGCCGCGCCACTGGCTAAAGAGAGCGTTGCGCTAAGAATCAATGCAGTCAGTTTGTTCATCGTCATGCTCCTGTTTTAGTCATCGTGCTGGAAAGTTTTCTTCCAACGTTACGTCAGATTGTGCTGGCAATAATCTGAAGCTAAGTTAAAAAATTTGCAGCCAAGGCATAAGTCAGCATGCAATTTCGGAAAAAGGCAAAAACAGAGTGGTTACAAGTAAAAATTGTAGACTCGATCGCGCTTTTCGCTACTTTCTGGCGTTTATTAAGTCATTTCCAGGAATTTTCTGCCCGAAGTGTAAAAGCGCGTTTACACTTCGGGCGTGACGAGATAGATTGAAGGGATTGCACTTACTCGAAATTGTAGAGATCCACTGGAAAGATCATGAATTATCAGAACGACGATTTACGAATTAATACTATCAATGAGTTACTGCCTCCTGTTGCGCTGTTAGAAAAATTTCCCGCCACAGAAAAAGCCGCTGATACTGTCTCTCAATCACGTCAGTCTATTCATCAGATCCTGAAAGGCCAGGACGATCGCCTGCTGGTGGTGATCGGCCCGTGTTCGATTCACGATCCTAAAGCCGCAAAAGAATATGCTGCCCGCCTGCTGAATCTGCGTGAAAGCCTGAAGGGCGAGCTGGAAGTGGTCATGCGCGTCTATTTTGAAAAGCCGCGTACCACCGTGGGCTGGAAAGGGCTGATTAACGATCCGCACATGGATAACTCTTTCCAGATCAACGACGGCCTACGCATCGCCCGTAAGCTGCTGCTGGACATCAACGATTCTGGCTTACCGGCTGCCGGCGAGTTCCTGGATATGATTACGCCGCAATACCTGGCGGATTTGATGAGCTGGGGCGCCATCGGCGCGCGTACCACTGAATCTCAGGTACACCGCGAACTGGCATCGGGCCTTTCCTGCCCGGTTGGCTTCAAAAACGGCACCGACGGCACCATTAAGGTGGCTATCGACGCCATTAACGCCGCCAGCGCGCCGCACTGCTTCCTGTCGGTAACCAAGTGGGGCCACTCCGCCATTGTCAACACCAGCGGCAACGGCGACTGCCATATCATTCTGCGCGGCGGCAAAGAGCCGAACTACAGCGCGGCGCACGTGGCGGAAGTGAAAACCGGCCTGACCAAAGCGGGCTTAACCCCGCAGGTGATGATCGATTTCAGCCATGCCAACTCTTGCAAACAGTTCCAGAAGCAGATGGAAGTGGGCGCAGACGTTTGCCAGCAGATCGCCAACGGTGAAAAAGCCATTATGGGCGTGATGATTGAAAGCCATCTGGTGGAAGGCAATCAGAGCCTGGAGAGCGGCGAACCGCTGGTCTACGGCAAGAGCGTGACCGACGCCTGCATCGGCTGGGACGCTACCGAAACCCTGCTCAACCAGCTGGCCGCAGCGGTGAAAGCCCGTCGCGGATAAGCGCTATTCAGGACGGGTCAGCGGCAATAAAAAAGGCGTGGTTGCGACCACGCCTTTTTTGTAACCAGCAGGGGATTACTTCGCTTTGCCCTGGTTGGCTACCGCCGCGGCTTTCGCAGCGATCTCGTCAGCGTTACCCAGATAGTAGTGTTTGATCGGCTTGAAGTTTTCGTCAAACTCATACACCAACGGCACGCCGGTCGGAATATTCAGTTCAAGAATTTCGTCTTCGCCCATGTTGTCGAGGTATTTCACCAGCGCACGCAGGGAGTTGCCGTGTGCGGCGATAATCACGCGCTCGCCGCTTTTCAGGCGCGGCAGAATGGTTTCGTTCCAGTAAGGGATCACGCGGTCGATAGTCAGCGCCAGGCTTTCAGTCAGCGGCAGCTCTTTCTCGGTCAGTTTCGCGTAACGCGGATCGTGGCCCGGGTAACGCTCATCGTCACGGGTCAGTTCCGGCGGGGTTACCGCAAAGCCGCGACGCCACTGTTTGACCTGCTCGTCGCCGTATTTTTCGGCGGTTTCCGCTTTGTTCAGGCCCTGCAGCGCGCCGTAGTGGCGTTCGTTAAGTTTCCAGGACTTCTCAACCGGCAACCACGCCTGGTCCAGCTCATCCAGAACATTCCACAGGGTATGGATGGCGCGTTTCAGCACAGAGGTATAAGCAAAATCAAAGCTGAAGCCTTCTTCTTTCAGCAGTTTGCCCGCTGCTTTTGCTTCGCCAACCCCTTTTTCAGACAGGTCAACGTCGTACCAACCGGTGAAGCGGTTTTCGTTGTTCCACTGACTTTCGCCGTGACGAACCAGTACCAGCTTAGTAACAGCCATAGATTTACTCCTGGGTTAAATGATAACAATAATCATTATATTGCCGAGTTTGTGACAGCGGCAACGCTAATTCTCTAACATAGCGAAAATAGCGGCGGAGTGTAAGGCGGATGTGACGTCAGGGTTATGATTTTGTCGCGCAAAGAGCAGAAAATCAGCGATATGGCGAAAAAAAGCCCTCCATGAAGGAGGGCTTAGCGGTTATTGCGCGCTGAACTGATAAATCGTCACGCTGCGGTACGCTTCACCGGGGCGCAGGACGCAGTCCGGCTGCGGCCATTCCGGGTGATTCGGGCTATCCGGCAGGTATTCACTCTCCAGCGCCAGCCCTTGCCAGGCGGAATAATTGCCTTGTTCGCGCGCCGGGGTACCTTCAAGAAAATTCCCCGAATAAAACTGCAGGGCAGGGGCGGTGGTAAATACCGTCATCTGCAGTTTTTGATCGCTTGACCAGAGATGCGCCGCCGGCTGGGACAGGTCGCCTTTGGCCTGCAATAAAAACGCGTGATCGTAGCCTTTGACCTGCTGCTGATCGGCATCGCTCATAAACTCCTGGGCGATAACTTTCGGCTGGCGGAAATCAAAACTGGTCAGCGCCACTTTGGTCAAATCGCGCGTTGGAATGCCCATGCTGTCTACCGGCAGATACGCGTCGGCAAACAGCTGCAGGCGGTGATTACGCACGTCGCCCTGCGTGCCGTCCAGGTTGAAATAGGCATGATTGGTCAGGTTTACCGGGCAGGGTTTATCCACCGTGGCGCGGTATTCAATCACCAGCTGGTTATCCTGCGTCAGGGTGTAATGCGCCCACGCGCGCGCTTCGCCAGGGAAGCCCTGGTCGCCATCCGGAGAGGTGAGGGTATACACCACTTCCGATTCATTCTTGCGTTCGATCAGCCAGCGGCGCTTATCGAAGCCTTCCGGCCCGCCGTGCAGTTGGTTTTCACCCTGGCTTGGCGTCAGTGCATACGTTTCGCCATCCAGCGTAAAGGTCGATTTGGCGATGCGGTTGGCGTAGCGGCCAATGCTGGCACCTAAAAAAGCGGTCTGGTTTTGCCACTCTTCCGGCGAGGGGCAGCCCAGCAGAGTTTCACGCACCGTACCGTCGCTCATCGGCACCCGCGCGGACAGCAGCGTCGCGCCCCAGTCCATTAATGTGACCACCATCCCCGCGCTGTTGCGCAGGGTGGTGAGCCGATAGGGCAGCCCGTCAGGGGCGAGCGCCGTGGTTTCTCTTAGCACTGTCCGGCTCCTTCTGATGCTTTACACACGTAAAAGGTTTCTTTGATGCCCGTTTTCGCTTCGTATTGAGTGGCGACCGCCTGTTTAACCGCAGGCACTAACGCTTCCGGCATCAGGGCCACGATGCAGCCGCCGAAGCCGCCGCCGGTCATACGCACGCCGCCCTCATCGCCAATGACCGCTTTAACGATCTCTACCAGGGTATCGATCTGCGGTACGGTGATTTCAAAATCGTCGCGCATTGAGGCGTGGGATTCCGCCATCAGCACGCCCATGCGTTTGAGATCGCCGCGCGCCAGCGCGTCTGCGGCTTCAACGGTACGGGCGTTTTCAGTCAGCACGTGACGCACGCGTTTGGCCACCACCGGGTCCAGCTCATTCGCTACCGCGTTGAACTGCTCCAGCTTGACATCGCGCAGCGCTTTCTGAGTAAAGAAACGCGCCCCGGTTTCACACTGTTCGCGGCGGGTGTTGTATTCGCTGCCCACCAGGGTGCGTTTGAAATTACTGTTGATAATCACCACCGCCACGCCTTCCGGCATCGGCACCGCTTTGGTGCCCAGCGAGCGGCAGTCGATCAGTAGCGCATGATCTTTTTTACCCAGCGCAGAGATCAGCTGATCCATAATCCCGCAATTACAGCCGACGAACTGGTTTTCCGCTTCCTGGCCGTTAAGGGCGATTTGCGCGCCGTCCAGCGGCAGATGATAAAGCTGCTGGAACACGGTGCCGACCGCCACTTCAAGCGATGCCGACGAGCTTAACCCCGCCCCCTGCGGCACGTTGCCGCTGATCACCAGGTCCGCGCCGCCAAAATTGCGGTCGCGCTGTTGCAGATGCTTCACCACACCGCGCACGTAATTGGACCACTGCTGGGAATCGTGGCTGAGGATCGGCGCATCCAGAGAAAACTCGTCGATTTGGTTGTCATAATCGGCGGCAATCACCCGCACCTGACGGTCATCACGCGCCGCGCAGCTAATCACGGTTTGATAATCAATGGCGCAGGGCAGCACAAAACCGTCGTTATAGTCGGTGTGCTCGCCAATCAGGTTGACGCGACCCGGTGCCTGAATGGTGTGAGTGGCAGGGTAGCCGAACGCGTCAGCAAACAGGGATTGGGTTTTATCTTTCAGACTCATTGTTATTCTCCGGACTCGCGAAAGTGGATGTCGCTGACTGCGCGCAGGCGCTCGGCTGCTTGCTCAGCGGTTAAATCACGCTGGGTTTCGGCCAGCATTTCATAGCCCACCATAAATTTACGCACCGTGGCGGAGCGCAGCAGCGGCGGGTAGAAATGGGCATGCAGCTGCCAGGGCGTAGCATCGTCTGCGGTAAACGGCGCGCCGTGCCATCCCATGGAATAGGGAAAGGAGCATTTGAACAGGTTGTCATAGCGGCTGGTGAGTTTTTTCAGCGCCAGCGCCAGGTCGCGGCGCTGATCGTCGCTCAGCTCGTTGATACGCGTGACGTGCGCTTTCGGCAGCAGCAGCGTTTCGAACGGCCAGGCCGCCCAGTAAGGCACCACTGCCAGCCAGTGATCGGTTTCTACTACGGTGCGGCTACCGTCCGCCAGCTCGCGCTCAACGTAGTCCACCAGCATCGGGCGGCCATGTTCGGCGAAATACTCGCGCTGTAGTTTATCTTCCCGCGCCGCTTCGTTGGGCAGGAAGCTGTTCGCCCACACCTGGCCGTGCGGATGCGGGTTGGAGCAGCCCATCGCTGCACCTTTGTTCTCAAACACCTGCACCCACGGGTAGGTTTTACCCAGCTCTTCGGTCTGCGCCTGCCAGGTGCTGACCACCTCTTCCAGCGCCGCAACGGTCAGTTCCGGCAGCGTTTTGCTGTGGTCCGGCGAGAAGCAAATCACCCGGCTGGTGCCGCGCGCGCTTTCCAGGCGCATCAGCGGATCCTGGGTTTCCGGCGCGTCCGGCGTATCGGTCATCAGCGCCGCAAAGTCGTTGGTAAAGACGTAGGTGCCGGTGTAATTGGGGTTTTTATCGCCCGTTACCCGGACGTTGCCCGGGCACAGGAAACAGTCGGGATCGTGGGACGGCAGCACCGTGCTGGATGGCGTCTCCTGCGCGCCCTGCCATGGGCGCTTGGCGCGGTGCGGCGAAACCAGGATCCATTGCCCGCTCAGCGGGTTATAGCGGCGATGTGGATGATCGACCGGGTTAAACTTTTCCATCTGCGTTCCTTAATCTGCATAACCTTGCGGATGACGCGATTGCCAGCGCCAGGTGTCCTGGGCCATTTCATCCAGCGTGCGCGTCACGCGCCAGTTCAGCTCTTTGTCCGCTTTGCTGGCGTCGGCCCAGTAGGCCGGAAGGTCGCCGTCGCGGCGCGGCGCAAAGTGGTAATTCACTGGCTTGCCGCAGGCTTTGCTGAAGGCGTTGACCACGTCCAGCACGCTGCTGCCGACGCCTGCGCCGAGATTGTAAATATGCACGCCCGGTTTGCCCGCCAGCTGCTGCATGGCGGCGACGTGGCCGTCGGCCAAATCCATCACGTGGATATAATCGCGCACGCCGGTGCCGTCTTCAGTCGGGTAGTCATTGCCGAAAATCGCCAGCGAGTCGCGACGGCCCACCGCCACCTGGGCGATGTACGGCATCAGGTTATTCGGGATGCCCTGCGGATCTTCGCCCATATCCCCTGACGGATGCGCGCCGACCGGGTTGAAATAGCGCAGCAGCGCAATGCTCCATTGCGGATTGGCTTTTTGCAGGTCGGTAAGAATTTGCTCAACCATCAGCTTGCTTTTGCCGTACGGGCTCTGCGGCGTGCCGGTCGGGAAGCTTTCCACATAGGGGATTTTCGGCTGGTCGCCGTACACCGTGGCAGACGAGCTGAAAATAAAATTGGTGACGTTGGCGGCGCGCATGGCGGAAATCAGGCGCAGCGTGCCGTTGACGTTATTATCGTAATACTCGAGCGGCTTCGCGACGGATTCGCCCACGGCCTTCAGCCCGGCGAAATGGATCACGGTATCGATAGCGTGATCGTGCAGAATTTCGGTCAGCAGGCTTTCGTTGCGGATATCCCCTTCGATAAACATCGGCTGTTTGCCGCCCAGGGTTTCAATAACCGGTAACACGCTGCGTTTACTGTTGCAGAGATTATCAAGGATGATGACGTCGTGGCCATTTTGCAGCAGTTGCACGCAGGTATGACTGCCTATGTAACCGCTACCACCCGTTACTAACACTCTCATATCAGGCTCCATTACGCTTATGGTATGTATTAACCTTAGCATAACAGACGGCAGGAAACTGTGATATCGGATAAATTAGTGGAATCGTTTACACTAAATTACCACGCGGATTAACTTCCCTGGTAAATGATTTTAAAACAGGGGGTTAGCCGCAGGAAGATGCGGCTAGTCCGAAAATGGGCGCAGGTCGCGCCCCGGTAAACGCTATTTCACTGCGTCGAATTGATAACGGTAAATTTCGCCGTCCGGGACAAAGGTCAGGCGGTGGGTAATACAGTCTGGTGCGTCTTCGGCGTGGTGCGAGACAAACAATAACTGGGTGCTGCCTTCGCCGATCAGCACATCAACAAAGCGCCGCACCAGCTGGCGGTTAAGCGGATCGAGCCCCTGCAACGGCTCATCAAGGATCAGCAGGGTGGGGTGCTTGACCAGCGCGCGGGCAATCAGTGCCAGCCGCTGCTGCCCCCAGGAGAGGCTCTGGAATGGCGCATCGGCCACTTTATCGCTGATGCCGAGAATATCCAGCCACTGGCGGGTGAGCTTGCGCTGGCGATCCGACACCGCCTGATAGATGCCGATGGAATCAAAATAGCCGGAGAGGATCACGTTGCGCACCGTGGTGCTGACCCGGTAATCAAGATGCAGGCTGCTGCTGACATAGCCAATGTGCTTTTTGATATCCCAGATGGTTTCACCGCTGCCGCGACGGCGGCCAAACAGCGTGAGATCGTTGCTGTAGCCCTGGGGATGATCGCCGGTAATCAGGCTCAGCAGGGTGGATTTGCCCGCGCCGTTCGGCCCGACAATTTGCCAGTGCTCGCCGGAATTTACCGTCCAGCTCAGCCTGTGCAGGATGGGGCGATCGTTATACGACACCACGCCATCGCGCAGGACGATACGCGGGGCATCAGGAGCCAGGGTCACCGGCGTGACCACATCCGGTTCGGGAAGGGTAGTACCCGCCAGCTTTTCGCTGTGCGCCAGCTGGGCGATCAACGCCTGCTCCAGCAGCTGCGCTTTTTTGCCCACCTCGGTCAGCACGCAGTCCGCCAGCACGCCGACGTTTTCAACAAACGCCGGGATCTCATCAAAGCGGTTTAATACCAGCGCCAGGGTGTGGCCTTCCTGGTTTAACTGGCCCAACAGCAGGGCTAGCTGTTCCCGGGAGTGCACGTCCAGTCCGTCGAAAGGTTCATCAAGGATCAGTAGATCGGGGCTGGGCATTAATGCCTGGCACAGCAGGGTTTTGCGGGTTTCTCCGGTCGAGAGATATTTAAAGCGCCGTTCCAGAAGATGAGTAATGCCGAAGCGTTCCGCGAGCGCCTGGCAGCGGGCAGGATCGTGGATCTCTTCCTGAATAATTTGCGCGGTGGTGCGGCCGG
This sequence comes from Atlantibacter subterraneus, assembly GCF_007570865.1. GTDB lineage: Bacteria > Pseudomonadota > Gammaproteobacteria > Enterobacterales > Enterobacteriaceae > Atlantibacter > Atlantibacter subterraneus. The sequence goes on from NZ_VLPS01000001.1 coordinate 190,662, forward strand.
TATCGTCTTCACCGGGGCCGAGTAAATCGGTGTTATTGCGTTGCCACTCTTCGCTCACCAGCTTCTGCAACTGCTCAAACGACAGGCGCACGATGCGCTGGAACCCGCATTCGCGCTGGCCTTTCAACAGCGGCAGCTCCCCCGAGAGCGCCCGGGCCAACGCCGATTTTCCGCTGCCGTTGGCACCGACAAACGCCCAGCTTTCACCCGTGCGCAGGGTTAGCCCGGCAAGCTCAAGGGTGCGGGTATCGCCAATACGAAACGTGCCTTGCGAAATTTGCAATACTGACATGTGTTATCCCATTTTTTGCAGCAAATAAGCATCAGGGATACGTCGCGCGCCCGAAATTGTCAACCGGGCGCGGGGTTTTAGCACAGCGTGGCGACGATCAATGAATCGGCATTAAAAAATGCTGTGACCTCAGCACCTTCTTCTGGATTGAGCGCCGCGACCTGTGCAGCCGTTAGCGTGGCGCATACCCGCTGCCCACCGGCTACGGTGACGACCACTTCACTCTGGTCCTCGGCGTGCTCAATGGCGCTGATGACGCCAGCGAGCTGGTTGTCTGCACCTGCCGCCTGGGCAGCGTCGCGGGCGATGTGTACCCAGGGCGCTTTCAGCAACACCAGCACTTCCCGGCCCGTCTCCAGCCCGAGCCGTTCCGCGCTGCGCGCGGTAATCGCCGCGTTTAACCGGGTGACGCCATCCGCCAGCAAAATGGTGAGATGTTCCTGCACCGAGTGACGATCGCGATGGGTAACGGTGCCGAACCACTGGTTACGGGCGCTGGTTTGCAGAGAAAACCGCGAGATCGCCGCCAACAAGCTATCCAGCGGCAGGCTGTCATCGCTCAGCACGTCAAAGGCTTTCTGCTGAATTTGCCCCAGCAGATCGTAAAGCTGGATCAGGCGCTTGCCGTACGTTGTCACCACCGCGCCGCCGCCGCCTTTGCCACCGGTCGCCCGGTCCACCAGCGGCTGATCGCTGAGCTGGTTCATCTCGTTGATGGCGTCCCAGGCGCTCTTATAACTGATGTTAGCGAGCTTCGCGCCCTGGCTAATTGAACCGGTATGTTCTATTTGTTTAAGCAGCGCAATGCGTCGCGGGTCAGCAAACAGGCGCTGCTGAAGTTTAAGAGTAAGAAGAATTTCCGCTTGCATATCCGGCTCCTGGTAAAACGGCTATTGTGACTGAAAGCCGGACGGCGACGCAAATGGCACAAAAAGGAGAGTGCGTTTTTTATGAGGGACGTTAAAATAACGCTCCCTGTATTCTGGAGGCTACCATGTTCGAGTTGTTGAAAAGTCTGGTGTTTGCCGTAATCATGGTGCCCGTGGTGATGGCTATCATCCTGGGTTTGATTTATGGCCTGGGCGAAGTGTTTAACGTCTTCTCCACTATCGGTCACAAAGACCGCTCAAAGCAGCAGCACTGATTCCCCCCAACGCCCGGTTTGTCCGGGCGTTTTCTCTCAAGTCCCCTCACATTTTGCCGATTAATGCTTTGAATATCTGATGTGCACCGTTATATTGCTCGATACATAACGATGCTCAATGGAGAAGCACATGGCGACTAAATGGTTGAAACTAACGGCGGGTATTGCCCTCTCTCTGGGTCTGGCAACGCAAACGCTGGCGGCTGACGGCAAAATCACCGTATTTGCAGCGGCGTCCCTGACTAACGCGATGCAGGACATCGCGACCCAGTATAAAAAAGAGAAGCAGGTGGACGTGGTGTCCTCGTTTGCTTCGTCATCGACCCTGGCGCGTCAGATTGAAGCGGGCGCACCGGCGGACCTGTTTATCTCCGCCGATCAGAAGTGGATGGATTACGCCAGCGATAAAAAATCCATCGACGCCGCCACTCGCGAAACGCTGCTGGGCAACAGCCTGGTGGTGGTTGCGCCGAAAGCGAGCCAGCAGGGCGATATTGCGATCAACCAGAAAACCGACTGGCAGAGCCTGCTGAAAGGTGGCCGTCTGGCGGTGGGCGATCCGGAACACGTTCCGGCAGGTATTTACGCCAAAGAAGCGCTGCAAAAACTGGGCGCGTGGGATAAAGTCAGCCCGAGCCTGGCTCCGGCGGAAGACGTACGCGGCGCGCTGGCGCTGGTGGAGCGTAACGAAGCGCCGCTGGGCATTGTTTACGGTTCTGACGCGGTCGCCGGTAAAGGCGTCAAAGTGGTAGGCACCTTCCCGGAAGATTCCCACAAAAAAGTGGAATACCCAATGGCCATCATCGACGGGCATAATAACGCCGACGTGAAGGCGTTTTACGATTACCTGAAAGGGCCGCAGGCGGCGGCAATCTTTAAACAATACGGATTTACGACCCACTAATGATCTTAACGGAACCCGAATGGCAGGCCGTGTTGCTGAGCCTCAAAGTCTCATCGATTGCAGTATTGATTAGTTTGCCCTTCGGGATCTTGTGCGCCTGGGTGCTGGTAAGATGCAGCTTCCCGGGCAAATCGCTGTTCGATAGCCTGATCCACCTGCCGCTGGTGCTGCCGCCGGTGGTGGTGGGTTATTTACTGCTGGTGGCGATGGGGCGGCGCGGGTTTATCGGACAGTGGCTGTACGACTGGTTTGGTCTCACCTTCGCTTTTAGCTGGCGCGGCGCGGTACTGGCCGCTGGCGTCATGTCATTTCCGCTGATGGTGCGCGCGATCCGCCTGGCGCTGGAAGCGGTAGATTTAAAGCTTGAGCAGGCGGCGCGCACCCTTGGCGCAGGCCGCTGGCGGGTGTTTTTCACCATCACCTTGCCGCTGACCTTACCCGGCATTATTGCCGGTACGGTGTTAGCCTTTGCGCGATCGCTGGGCGAGTTCGGCGCGACCATCACCTTTGTTTCCAATATTCCTGGCGAAACCCGCACCATTCCCTCCGCCATGTACACCCTGATCCAGACGCCGGGCGGTGAAAGCGCGGCGGCGCGGCTGTGCCTGATTTCCATCGTGCTGGCGGTGATGTCACTGATGATCGCTGAATGGCTGGCGCGGATTAGCCGTAAGCGGATGGGGAACTGATTATGCTGGAACTCAATTTTTCCCAGACGCTGGGCAGCCATCACCTGAAGGTCAATGAAACCCTGCCGGGGCAGGACGTGACGGCGGTTTTCGGCGTCTCCGGCGCGGGTAAAACCTCGCTGATTAACGCCATTTGCGGGCTGACTCGCCCGGAATCCGGGCGGATTGTGCTTAACGATCGGGTGTTGAGCGACGCGGAACAAAAGATTTTCCTGCCGCCGGAAAAGCGCCGGGTCGGCTACGTTTTTCAGGACGCGCGCCTGTTCCCGCACTATAAAGTGAGCGGCAACCTGCGCTACGGCATGGCGAAATCCATGGCCGGGCAGTTCGATAAGCTGGTGGCGCTGCTGGGCATTGAACCTCTGCTGGATCGCTTGCCCGGCTCGCTGTCCGGCGGCGAAAAGCAGCGGGTGGCGATTGGCCGCGCGCTGTTAACCGCCCCGGAGCTGCTGCTGCTGGACGAGCCGCTGGCCTCGCTGGATATCCCGCGCAAACGCGAACTGCTGGCCTATCTCCAGCGGCTGACGCGCGAGATCCAGACCCCGATGCTCTACGTCAGCCACTCGCTGGAAGAGATTGTCCAGCTTGCCGATAACGTGCTGGTGCTGGACAACGGCAGCGTGAAAGCCTTTGGCAGCCTGGAATCGGTATGGGGCAGCGCGGTGATGCACCCGTGGCTGCCGCGCGAACAGCAGAGCAGCGTGCTGAAAGTCAGCGTGCTGGAGCACCATCCGCATTACGCCATGACCGCGCTGGCGCTCGGCGATCAGCATATCTGGGTCAACCGCATCGATAAACCGTTGCAGTCAGCGCTGCGAATTCGCATTCAGGCGTCGGACGTGTCTTTGGTGCTGCAACCGCCGGTTAACAGCAGCATTCGCAACGTGCTGCGGGCGAAAGTGGTCAATCTGCTGGATGATGATGGGCAGGTGGAAGTGCAGCTGGACGTCGGCACCCGGACGCTGTGGGCGCGTATCAGCCCCTGGGCGCGGGACGAACTGAGTATCAAACCGGGCCAGTGGCTGTACGCGCAGATCAAAAGCGTGTCGATTACCGCCTGATCACAGCAGGTGCTGATAAATCGCCTCGGCGATGCTCGGTTCGGTATTCAGGCCAATCACCGTGTTGACGCGATCTTTAATCGCCTGGTCGGCGTTGCCCATGGCGATGCCCAGCCCGGCGCGCTCCAGCATGCTTAAATCGTTATAGTTATCGCCGAACGCCACCACGTCCTGCATGGTCATGCCCTGGGACTCCACCCATTGCGCCAGGCGGTTGCCTTTGCTGTTGCCCGCCAGCGCTACGTCCACCTGATCGTGCCACGACCATTCGCAGGCAAAGCCGAATTTTTCTTCAATGTGCGCCACCACCTCATGCAGCCTGCCGAGATCCGCATCGGTGAGCGCGAATTTCCAGATGGCGTCGGCCTGCTGCGCCGCGTCGCGCAGGGAAGGCACCTGCAAAAACACCGGACGCTGATGCTCTGGCAAGCTGCGCGCCCAGTTTTCGGTGCGCAGTACGTGCCCGGTCGGCAGCTGGTACAGCATGGCGTTGTCTACGTACATCAGGCCGTGAACCTGGTGTTGCTCCAGCACATCAATCAGCTGCTGGGCTTCAACGGCAGGCATCGGGTTGGATGCCAGCACGTTTTTTGCATGATAATCATACAAATAAGTGCCATTACAACAAATAGCAGGTGTATCCAGCGCCAGCGCCTGATAAAAAGGGTGAATGGCGACATGATGGCGACCGGTGACAATCAGCACCTGATAACCTGCTTCGCGCGCGCGCTTTAGCGCCTCCAGCGATTCCGGCAAGATGGTTTTTTGCGGCGTGAGCAGGGTTCCGTCTAAATCAAGGGCGATGACACGATAGGGCATGGGCAGATTCCCGTCAGGTATTGTTCAGAAAAGGTTCGGTTGATGGTACACCGCAACCGCGCCGGGTCAAAATCACCGTTTCGCCTTCGGCACATTGCGACAAAACACGCTACCCTTTTGAAGACTTAACGCTCACGTGAGGAAAGGAGTATTCATGAAACAAACCGTTTATACCGCCAGCCCGGAAAGCCAGCAGATCCACGTCTGGCGTCTTAACCCAACGGGCGAGCTCACGCTGTTGCAGGTGGTCGATGTGCCAGGCCAGGTGCAGCCGATGGTCATCAGCCCGGATAAGCGTTACCTCTACGTTGGCGTGCGCCCGGAATTTCGCGTCATCGCCTACCGCATCTCCCCGGACGAGGGCACATTAAACTTTGAGGCGGAAGCGGCGCTGCCCGGTAGCCCGACTCATATTTCCACCGATCATCACGGCAAATTCCTGTTCAGCGGCTCTTACGGCGCAGGCTGCGTCAGCGTGACGCCGCTTAACGACGGCATCCCCGGCGAAGTGGTTGACGTGGTGGAAGGGCTGGATGGCTGCCACTCGGCGAACATCTCCCCGGATAACCGCACCCTGCTGGTGCCCGCCCTGAAGCAGGATCGCATCTGCCTGTTTACCGTGAGCGATGACGGCAACCTGATCGCGCAAACCCCGCCGGAGCTCAATACCGTCGAAGGCGCAGGTCCGCGCCATATGGCGTTCCACCCGAACCATCAGTTTGCCTACAGCGTGAACGAGCTGAATGGCACCGTGGACGTCTGGGCGCTGCAGTCGCCGAACGGCAAAATTGAATGCATCCAGACGCTGGACATTATGCCGCCGGACTTTGCCGACACCCGTTGGGCGGCAGATATTCATATCACCCCGGATGGCCGCCACCTGTATACCTGCGATCGTACCGCCAGCATTGTGACGGTGTTCAGCGTCTCCGAAGACGGCAGCGTGCTGGCGGTGGAAGGGTACCACCCGACCGAAACCCAGCCGCGCGGTTTTAATATCGATCATAGCGGTAAATACCTGATCGCCGCCGGGCAGAAGTCGCACCATATTTCTGTGCATGCGATTGAAGGCGCTCAGGGGCTGCTGCGTGATGTCGGGCGCTATGCCGTGGGTCAGGGCCCGATGTGGGTGGTGATCGACGCGCGTTAAGGGCGAAAAAAAAGCGGACAGGCCTGAGGCGTGTCCGCTCAATAATCAGGCGCATTTTTCATGCGCCTTTTTTATTACTGTTTCGGCTCGGCAACCACCTGGCTACCCAGACCGCGGTTATTGAACTCCCACATGCGGTTGAAGTTGTTGTCGTTCAACTCGCGCTGCAGTTTGTCATCCGCCATGGTGCCGGTATTGCCCGCGAACGGACGTTTGGAACCCAGCGCATCGCCCCACGGCCTGGCTTTGTTAAAGCCTTCGTTAATCACGCTGTCGCGGATAACCACCTGACCGTTGGCGGTCTGGTTAGCGGTATAGCCGTTTTCAGACGCTTCGATATCCCACGCGCGGCCCAACTGCGCTACGCCGTCGCCGTTCGCCACAAAGCGGCTGTTGGTCGCCAGGAAGCCGTACCAGATGTTCGGCTGAGTCGCCGGGGCAAACACGTAGCCTTCCTGCTGGGTACGGGAATTCACCACCCGGAACTCGGTGTTGTCAAACACCACCGCGCCGCGACCAGCAACCAGATCCACGTCGCCTTCCACATAGCTGTTAGTTACCAGCGTGCGGGTCTGACGGTTGTTCACGATGCGGTTTTGCAGATCGCTGTTGGTCACGAAGAACGTGTTCTGACGGCCCAGAATGTTCACTTTATCGATCTGAACTTTGTCGCCATCGCTGCGCAGCGCGACCGCCTGATGATTACCGGCATCCACGCTGTCGCCCAGATTGTTCTCGATGGTCAGATTCTGCAATTGCAGCCCGTTGTTCTGTGACCACACCACGGCGGAACACATCAGGCCGACAGTGGCCTCGCGGCGGTTCTGGCAGTTATCGAACATATACCAGGCCGGTTTGCCCGGCATGTATTTGCCTGACGGGTTAACCGTATGACGCCAGGTCGCGCGATCCATTTCAGAATCCAGCGCCGCGCCGATTTTCACGTCTGCCGGGTTTTCACCCAGGCCGTACAGCGTCACGCTGCCGGAGGCGGCAGGAATATACACGGTGCCTTCATACGTACCCGGCATAATCGCAATGTACTGACGGGTGCTGGTGTGCTTGATAATCGCCGCATCCACCGCCGCCTGAATCGAGGTATGGGTCACGCCTGCGGTGCCTGCCGGGCCGACCACAAAGTCAGGCTGGGCGGGAACGGCGATTTTTACCGGTGACCACGGTGCCGCGTTCGGGTCCATGGCGGAGAAATAGCGTGAGGCGACAAAGTTCTGCGCTTCGTTAGCCGACAGGATCGGGCGCGATGCGGTGCCTGGCGCTGTTTGCTCGGACGGACGCTGGTCCGGCGGCGTTGAGCTACAGGCGGTCAGTGTCACGCCAACGGCAAAAGCCAGCGCCAGACGGGAAACCGAAAATCTGTTCAAGGGATGCTCCTTGCTGTGTCAAAAAGGATGAGTGCTGAAATAGCCTGCTTTTTTAACCTAACTTGATCAAAACGGGAAGCTAAAGCGCTAAAAAGTTAATTTTATCCGCGCTTTCGTGAACTGTGAATGGCGGGCAGGTTGACAAGTCCGACAGGTTGCCAATAAATGTATAGACAACCCATGACAAGCGAACATCATGACCACAACCCTGCTTCCCGGTGATGTTATCTGGCGTAACGGGCGACTCGCCACGCTCGACCCGGCTATCGATACGCCCTATGGCCTGCTGGAACATCACGATCTTATTGTCCGCCACGGCAAGATCCTGGCCGTGACGCCCGCGCTGGCTAACCCCGGGTGTGAAATCATCGACCTGCAGGGGCGGCTGGTGACGCCGGGGCTGATCGACTGCCATACCCATCTGGTTTACGGCGGCAACCGCGCCCAGGAGTGGGAACAGCGGCTGAACGGCGTGTCCTACCAGCAAATCAGCGCCCAGGGCGGCGGGATTAACGCCACCGTTAAAGCTACCCGCGCCGCGTCTGCCGTACAGCTGCAGCACATGGCGCAGCAGCGGCTGAACGCGCTAATGCGTGAAGGGGTGACGACGATTGAGGTGAAATCGGGCTATGGTCTGAATCTGGACGACGAACAGAAAATGCTGCGGGTGGCGCAAAGGCTGGCGCAAACCAATCCGGTAGAGATCGCCGCAACTTTACTGGCGGCCCACGCCACGCCGTCGGAGTATAAAGGCGATCCTGACGGCTATATCGACTACGTCTGCGACACGATATTGCCCGCGCTATGGGAGCAAAAATTGTTCGACGCCGTGGATGCGTTTTGCGAAAACGTCGGTTTCAGCGTGGCGCAGACCGAACGGGTGTTCGCCGCGGCCCAGGCGCTGGGCATCCCGGTGAAAGGGCACGTAGAACAGCTCTCTAATCTGGGCGGGTCGGCGCTGGTGGGGAAATACCACGGCCTGTCCGCCGATCATATTGAATATCTGGACGAGCAGGGCGTGATGGCGCTGCGACAGGGTGGCAGCGTCGCGGTGCTGCTGCCCGGCGCGTTCTATTTCCTGCGCGAAACCCAGCGTCCGCCGGTGGATCTGCTGCGCCAGCACAACGTGCCGATAGCGGTCGCCACCGACATCAACCCCGGCACCAGCCCGTTTGCCAGCCTGCATCTGGCGATGAATATGGCCTGCGTGCAGTTTGGCCTGACGCCGGAAGAGGCGTGGGCAGGCGTAACGCGCCATGCCGCGCGGGCGTTAGGTAAACAACACACTCACGGCCAACTTGCCGCCGGGTTCGTCGCCGACTTTATCGTCTGGGATGCCGAACAGCCGGTGGAAATGGTCTACGAACCCTGCCGTAATCCGCTGCACTGCCGGGTTTATCGCGGCGAAGCCCAATTTTTAGAGGGGAAATCCCTGTGACGCTCTGGCAACCTGCTCGCGCCGCGCTATGGCAGGGGCGCAACGATCTGGCGGAAGCCGACAACGCGCTGCGCGTGTTTCAGACCCTCCAACACCGCACGGTATTCGAACCTGAAGCCGAAGGCATCGCGCTGCTGGGCTTCGCCTGCGACGAAGGCGTGAAGCGCAATCACGGTCGGCCCGGCGCACAAAAGGGGCCGGATACGTTACGCAGCGCGCTGGCGAATATGGCCAGCCATCGCGGCCACGACCGTCTGGTGGATCTGGGAAATATTCACGCGCAGCCGGACGCGCTGGAAGCCGCGCAGGATGCGCTGAGTGACGCGGTAAAACAGTGCCACCAGGCCGGGATGCGCACCCTGGTATTTGGCGGCGGCCATGAAACCGCCTTTGGCCACGGGCGCGGCGTACTCGACGCCTGGCCCGACGCGCGCATTGCCATTATCAATATCGACGCCCATCTCGATTTACGTCGCGCCGCCCAGGCGACCTCCGGCACACCGTTCCGCCAGCTGGCGCTGCACTGCGAGCAGCAGGGGCGCGAGTTCAATTACACCTGCATTGGCGTTAATCCCGCTGCCAATACCCAGGCGCTGCTGGACGAGGCCGCCCGGCTTAACGTCAGCATCATTTGGGATACAGACTGCCAGCGCCCGGAACAAACCGCGGCGGCAACCCAGATTGCCGCGCTATTGGCGTGGGCGGATAAAATCTATTTAACCATCGATCTGGACGCGCTGCCGGGCTGGCAGATGCCTGCAGTATCGGCACCCGCCGGGCTCGGCATTCCGCTGGACAGACTGCTAACCCTGCTGGAACCGCTGTGCCGCAGCCCGAAGCTTCAGGCCGTCGACCTGGTAGAATTTAACCCGGAATTTGACCGCGACAGTCTTGGCGCGAAGGTGGCGGCGCGGCTGGCGTGGCAAATCGTCCACCAGTGGTCTGATGCGGATAATCACGGATAAGGAACGCTTACTCACTATGTTTTCATCTCAACCCCGTATGGCTGCGGCGCAGGAACCGGTGCCGTTTTACGAAAAAGTGAAACAGTCCATCAGCAGCAACATTCATGCCGGTGTCTGGAAGCCCCACGACCGCATTCCCTCCGAAGCGGAGCTGGTGCAGCAGTTCGGTTTTAGCCGCATGACCATCAACCGGGCGCTGCGCGAGCTTACCGATGAAGGGCTGCTGGTGCGTTTGCAGGGGGTCGGGACCTTTGTCGCCGAGCCGAAAGGCCAGTCGGCGCTGTTTGAAATTCGCAGCATTGCCGATGAGATCGCCGCGCGTAATCATCGCCACCGCAGCGAGGTATTACTGCTGGAGCGGATTAACGCCGATGCCCGCCAGGCCACGGCGCTGGGGCTGACGGAAGGCACGCCGGTGTTTCACTCGCTGCTGGTGCATTATGAAAACGACGTGCCGGTGCAAATTGAGGATCGGGTAGTGAATACCCACGCGGCCCCGGACTATCTGGCGCAGGATTTCACCCTCACCACGCCGCATGCCTATCTGTCGCAGGCCGCGCCGCTAACCGAAGGCGAGCATATCGTCGAAGCGGTGCGCGCCAGCCAGCAGGAGCGCGACTGGCTCAGTATCGATGCCGACGAGCCGTGCCTGCTGATCCGCCGCCGCACCTGGTCGGTCAACCATATTGTCTCCCACGCGCGGCTGCTGTTTCCCGGTTCCCGCTACCGCCTGCAAGGGCGATTCATGTCCTGATGATGTAACCATTTTGTTAATTATGTGATGGCCTGCACAGGGTCATCACTCAGGTACGGCTAAATTTTTTAAATGTCTATACAAGTATAGTCCTCTACATTCTGTCACCCTGTTTAAGGAGCTGGTCATGCAGCACGATAAATACCGCGAAGGCGAAATTCGCGCCCCACGAGGCACCACGTTGAATGCCAAAAGCTGGCTGACTGAAGCCCCGCTGCGCATGTTGATGAACAACCTCGATCCTGACGTCGCGGAAAACCCTAACGCGCTGGTGGTGTATGGCGGTATTGGTCGTGCGGCGCGCAACTGGGAATGCTATGACGCCATCATCAAAGCGTTAAAAGAGCTGGAAGACGATCAGACTCTGCTGGTGCAGTCCGGCAAGCCGGTCGGGGTATTTACCACCCACAGCAACGCGCCGCGCGTGCTGATTGCTAACTCCAATCTGGTGCCGCGCTGGGCCTCCTGGGAACACTTCAACGAACTCGACGCCAAAGGCCTGGCGATGTACGGGCAGATGACCGCTGGTAGCTGGATCTACATCGGCAGTCAGGGCATCGTGCAGGGCACTTACGAAACCTTTGTGGAAGCCGGTCGCCAGCACTATAACGGCAATTTACAGGGCCGCTGGGTGTTAACCGCCGGTCTGGGCGGCATGGGCGGCGCGCAGCCGCTGGCCGCTACCCTGGCGGGGGCCTGTTCGCTGACCATTGAATGCCAGCAAAGCCGCATCGATTTCCGCCTGCGCACCCGCTATGTGGATGAACAGGCCGACTCGCTGGATGACGCCCTGGCGCGTATCAAACGCTACACCGGCGAAGGCAAAGCGGTCTCCATCGCCCTGTGCGGCAACGCGGCGGAAATTCTGCCGCAGCTGGTAGAACGCGGCGTGCGCCCGGATATGGTCACCGACCAGACCAGCGCCCACGATCCGCTGCGTGGTTATTTGCCAGCGGGCTGGACGTGGGAGGAGTATCAGCAGGCCGGAACCCACGAGCCGGAGCGCGTCATCAAAGCGGCGAAACAGTCTATGGCGCAGCACGTGCAGGCGATGCTGGCGTTCCATCAGAGGGGCGTTCCGACTTTCGATTACGGCAATAACCTGCGCCAGATGGCCAAAGAGAGCGGGGTGGAGAACGCCTTTGATTTCCCCGGTTTCGTCCCGGCGTTTATTCGCCCGCTGTTCTGTCGCGGCATTGGCCCGTTCCGCTGGGTGGCGCTGTCCGGCGACCCGGAAGATATCTACAAAACTGATGCCAAAGTGAAGGAACTGATTACCGACGACGTGCATCTGCACCGCTGGCTGGACATGGCCCGCGAGCGCATCAGCTTCCAGGGCTTGCCGGCGCGCATCTGCTGGGTCGGGCTGGAATGGCGGCAAAAACTCGGCCTGGCATTTAACGAAATGGTGCGCAGTGGCGAAGTCAGCGCGCCGATTGTGATTGGCCGCGACCATCTGGACTCCGGCTCGGTCGCCAGCCCGAACCGGGAAACCGAAGCCATGCGTGACGGCTCCGACGCGGTCTCCGACTGGCCGCTGCTCAACGCCCTGTTAAACACCGCCAGCGGCGCGACCTGGGTATCGCTGCACCACGGCGGTGGCGTGGGCATGGGCTTTTCGCAACATGCGGGCATGGTGATCGTCTGCGACGGCACTGACGAAGCCGCCCAGCGTATCGCCCGCGTGCTGCACAACGACCCGGCCACCGGCGTGATGCGCCATGCCGATGCGGGCTACCCGAGCGCCATCGACTGCGCGGTGGAGCAGGGGCTGAATTTACCGATGGTTCCGGCAACCCAGGAGAAAAAATAATGCGTACCCTTCGACTGACGCCGGGCCAACTGAGCCTGGCGGATCTGCGCCAGATTTACAGCGCGCCACTCAAGCTGGAGCTGGATAACGGCGCGTTTGACGACATCAACCGCAGCGTGCAGTGCGTTAACGATATTCTTGCCGAAGGCCGCACCGCCTACGGCATCAACACCGGTTTTGGCCTGCTGGCGTCAACGCGCATCGCCAGCGAAGATCTGGAAAATCTCCAGTGTTCGCTGGTGTTGTCCCATGCGGCGGGCGTCGGCGAGGCGCTGGACGACGCGCTGGTACGCCTGATCATGGTGCTGAAAATCAACAGCCTGGCGCGCGGCTATTCCGGTATCCGGCTGGAAGTGATTCAGGCGCTGCAGGCGCTGGTCAATGCCGAGGTTTATCCGCGTATCCCGGCCAAAGGCTCGGTAGGTGCCAGCGGCGATCTGGCCCCGCTGGCGCATATGTCCCTGACGCTGCTGGGCGAAGGGCAGGCGCGCTACCAGGGCGAGTGGCTGCCCGCCGTCGAGGCGCTGTCCAAAGCCGGACTCACGCCGATCACCCTGGCGGCGAAAGAGGGCCTGGCGTTGCTCAACGGCACCCAGGCATCCACGGCATTTGCGCTGCGCGGCCTGTTCGAGGCGGAAGAGCTGTTCGCCTCCGCCGTGGTCAGTGGGGCGTTAACCACCGAAGCGGTGCTGGGATCTCGCCGTCCGTTTGATGCCCGGATCCACGCGGTTCGCGGTCAGAAAGGGCAAATCGACAGCGCGGCGCTGTTCCGCCACGTGCTGACCGACGACAGTGAAATCTCCCAGTCCCATCACAACTGTGAAAAAGTGCAGGACCCGTACTCGCTGCGCTGCCAGCCGCAGGTGATGGGCGCGTGCCTGACGCAAATGCGCCAGGCGGCGGACGTGCTGCTGGTGGAAGCTAACGCGGTATCCGATAACCCGCTGGTGTTTGCCGAGCAACAAGAGGTGATTTCCGGCGGCAATTTCCACGCCGAACCGGTGGCGATGGCGGCCGATAACCTGGCGCTGGCGCTGGCGGAAATCGGCGCGCTGTCCGAGCGGCGCATCGCGCTGATGATGGATAAACATATGTCGCAGCTGCCGCCGTTCCTGGTGAAAAACGGTGGGGTGAACTCCGGATTTATGATCGCTCAGGTTACCGCAGCGGCGCTGGCCAGCGAAAACAAAGCGCTGGCGCACCCGTCGAGCGTGGACAGCCTGCCGACTTCGGCCAACCAGGAAGACCATGTTTCGATGGCCCCCGCCGCCGGGCGTCGGCTGTGGGAGATGGCCAGCAACACCCGTGGCGTGTTAGCGGTGGAGTGGCTGGCGGCCTGTCAGGGGATAGATTTGCGTGAAGGGCTGAAATCCAGCCCGACTCTGGAAAAGGCGCGCCATATTCTGCGCGATAAAGTGACGTACTACGCTCAGGATCGCTACTTCGCGCCGGATATCGAGGCGGCAATATCGTTGCTCAGCCAGCGCCGACTGGCGGCATTACTGCCTGATTTCCTGTAAAACAGACGGCGGCGCAAGGCCGCCGTTTCACTACACGTAAATCGCGGTCAGCGAGGCGCTACCCAGGCTGTGGAAATGCACGTTAAAGCCTACCATTGCGCCGCTGGCCTCTTCGTCCACATCGATATGCTCCACATCCAGCGCATACACCGTAAAGATATAGCGGTGGGATTCGCCCTTCGGCGGGGCCGCGCCGCCGTAGCCTGTCTTGCCGAAATCAGTACGGGTCTGTACCGCGCCTTCCGGCAACGCCGCCTGGCCTGAACCCGACCCCTGCGGCAGCACCCGCGTATCCGCCGGTAAATTCGCCACCACCCAGTGCCACCAGCCGGAACCGGTTGGCGCGTCGGGATCGTAGCAGGTTACGACAAAACTTTTGGTGCCCGGCGGCACCTCGTCCCAGGCGAGATGCGGGGAGATATTATCGCCTTCGTATCCCATGCCGTTAAACACATGGCGGAGCGGGAGTTTTTCGCCGTCCGTTATGTCCCGACTGAATAATTTCATAGGCGCTCCTTAAGCAGTTTTGAATGAATTTCACTTCACGAAGTGTAGTGCATTCGGCCTGGGATCAGCGAAACAGCGCAGGGTCGTTTATGGCCTTCGCCACGGTGGCGGTTAACCGGCTCAGCTGTTCGGCGGAAATCACATACGGCGGCATCAGGTAAATCAGCCGGCCAAACGGCCTGATCCACACCCCATGTTCGACAAAGAATTTCTGGAGCCGCGCCATATCGACGGGGGTGTGGGTCTCCACCACGCCAATTGCGCCCAGTACCCGCACGTCCGCCACCTGCGGCGATTCCCGGCAGGGGGCCAGTTCGGTGTTTAGCTGTTTTTCAATCGCAGCGACCTGTTCGCGCCATGCGCCGGTTTCCAGAATTGCCAGGCTTTCCGTCGCTACCGCACAGGCCAGCGGATTGCCCATAAACGTCGGGCCGTGCATAAAGCAGCCCGCTGCGCCGTCGCTGATGGTATTCGCGACGTGGCGGGTGGCCAGCGTGGCGGAAAGTGTCATGGTGCCGCCGGTAATGGCTTTGCCGAGGCATAAAATATCCGGCGTGATGCCCGCATGTTCGCAGGCGAACAGCTTGCCGCTGCGGCCAAAGCCGGTGGCAATCTCATCGGCAATCAGCAGGATGCCTTCGCGGTCGCACATCTTGCGGATGCGCCGCAGCCACTCTGGATGGTAAAAGCGCATCCCGCCCGCGCCCTGAACGATCGGCTCAAGAATAACGGCGGCGATATCGTGGCGGTGGGCCGCCATCAGCCGGGCGAACGGCGCGATATCCCGCTCGTCGAATTCCCCATCAAAACGGCTGGCCGGAGCCGGAGCGAACAGGTTTTCCGGCAGGTAGCCTTTCCACAAGCTGTGCATTGAATTATCGGGATCGCACACCGACATCGCGCCAAACGTGTCGCCATGGTAGCCGTGACGGAAGGTCAGAAACCGCTGGCGCGACTCGCCTCTGGCGTGCCAGTACTGCAACGCCATTTTCATCGCCACTTCCACCGCTACCGAACCGGAATCCGCCAGAAACACGCACTCCAGCGCGGCGGGCGTCATCGCGACCAGCTTGCGGCACAGCGCAATGGCGGAAGGATGTGTGATGCCGCCGAACATCACGTGGGACATCTGGTCAATCTGGTTTTTCATCGCCGCGTTAAGGCGCGGATGGTTATAGCCGTGGATCGCCGCCCACCAGGATGACATGCCGTCCACCAGCCGCTCGCCGCTTGCCAGCTCCAGCTCGCATCCTTCGGCCCGCACCACCGGATACACCGGCAGCGGCTGGGTCATCGAGGTATACGGATGCCAGATATGCTGTTGGTCAAAGGCGATGTCCTGTTGCGTTATCATGACTTGTAAACCATTTTAAAAAGAATTAGGTTTACGAGTATAAACCGAACCGATAAGAAGCAACACCCTTTTGGAGAAGCAAGATGGCTGATTCCCCACGCTGGACACTGTCGCAAGTCACTGCACTGTTTGAAAAACCGCTCCTCGATCTGCTGTTTGAGGCGCAGACCGTCCACCGTCAGCACTTCGATCCGCGCCAGGTGCAGGTCAGCACGCTGCTGTCGATCAAAACCGGGGCCTGCCCGGAAGACTGCAAATACTGCCCGCAAAGCTCGCGCTACAAAACCGGCCTCGAAGCCGAAAAACTGATGGAAGTGGAGCAGGTGCTGGATTCGGCGCGCAAGGCCAAAGCCGCCGGATCGACCCGTTTTTGCATGGGCGCAGCCTGGAAAAACCCTCACGAGCGCGATATGCCCTATCTGGAGCAGATGGTGCAGGGCGTCAAATCCATGGGGCTGGAAGCCTGCATGACGCTGGGTACCCTGTCGGATAATCAGGCCCAGCGCCTGGCCTCGGCGGGGCTGGATTACTACAACCACAATCTTGATACCTCCCCGGAATTCTACGGCAACATCATCACCACCCGCAGCTATCAGGAGCGCCTCGATACTCTGGATAAAGTGCGTGACGCCGGGATCAAAGTCTGTTCCGGCGGCATCGTCGGGCTGGGTGAAACCGTTACCGATCGCGCCGGGCTATTGTTGCAGCTGGCGAATCTGCCCACCCCGCCGGAAAGCGTGCCGATCAACATGCTGGTGAAGGTGAAAGGCACGCCGCTGGCGGACAACGACGACGTCGATGCGTTTGACTTTATCCGCACCATCGCGGTAGCGCGCATCATGATGCCGACCTCGTTTGTACGCCTTTCCGCCGGGCGTGAGCAGATGAACGAGCAGACTCAGGCGATGTGCTTTATGGCAGGCGCCAACTCGATTTTCTATGGCTGCAAGCTGCTGACCACGCCAAACCCGGAAGAGGACAAAGATCTGCAACTGTTCCGCAAGCTGGGGATTAACCCGGAGCAAACGGCGGTGCTGTTGGGAGATAACGAGCAGCAGCAGCGGCTGGAAGCGCAGCTCCAGACGCCGGATACCGATGATTATTACAACGCGGCGGTGGTATGAGCTGGCAACAGCGCATCGCAGCCGCCCTTGACGAACGCCGGTCGGTAAACGCCCTGCGTACCCGGATCGTCGGGGAAAGCGACGCCACCGGGTTTATCCACCAGGGCCAGCGCTACCGCAATTTTTCTGGTAACGACTATCTGGGATTAAGCCGCCATCCGGCTATCGTTGAGGCCTGGCAGCAGGGCGCGCAGCGCTACGGCGTGGGCAGCGGCGGCTCCGGGCACGTGACCGGCTTCCATCAGGCGCACCATCGGCTGGAGCAAACCCTGGCGGAGTGGCTGGGCTATTCGCGCGCATTGTTGTTTATCTCCGGGTTTTCGGCGAATCAGGCGGTAATAGGCGCGCTGATGCAAAAAGAGGATCGCATCGTCGCCGACAGGCTGAGCCACGCTTCGCTGCTGGAGGCCGCCAGCTTAAGCCCGGCGACCCTGCGCCGCTTTCACCATAACGACGTTGATTCGCTACAAGCGCTGCTGGATAAACCCCTGACCGGTCAGCAGCTGGCGATCACCGAAGGCGTATTCAGTATGGATGGCGACCGCGCGCCGCTGGCAGAGATCGCGGCAGCGAAGCGCAACGCGCTGCTGATGGTGGATGACGCCCACGGCATCGGCGTGATGGGCGAGGGCGGGCGCGGCAGCTGTGCGGCGGCAAACGTCAAAGCGGATATTCTGGTGGTGACGTTCGGCAAAGCCTTTGGCCTGAGCGGCGCGGCGGTACTGTGCAGCGACGATCTGGCGGATTATCTGTTGCAGTTCGCCCGGCACCTGATTTACAGCACCGCCATGCCGCCCGCCCAGGCGCACGCGCTGCAAACCGCCGTCACGGTGATCCAGCAGGCGGAGGAACAACGTGCCACGCTGCAACGCCATATCGCGCGTTTTCGCCGTCAGATGGTGCATATTCCGCTCCAGTTAGCCGATTCTCAGACCGCCATTCAGCCGATTATCGTCGGTGACAATCAACGTACCCTGCAACTGGCCGCCAGCCTGCGCGAACGCGGGCTGTGGGTGACCGCCATTCGTCCGCCGACGGTGCCGACTGGCAGCGCCCGCTTGCGTATTACCCTGACGGCGGCCCATACCGAAAGCGATATCGACGCACTGCTGGAGGCGCTCCATGACGTCACCCGTGAATAAAACTGCCGTTGCCGCCGCCTTTGGCCGCGCCGCCGCGCACTATGACAGGCATGCCGCGTTTCAGCGTGAAAGCGGCGAGCGGCTGTTGCGGCTGCTGGATAAAACGTCGTTTGCCCGGGTGCTCGACGCGGGGTGCGGCACCGGCTACTTCAGCCGCTACTGGCAGCAGCAGGGGAGTGGCGTGACGGCGCTGGATCTCTCCGACGCGATGCTCAGCGCCGCCGAGGCGAATCAGGCGGCGCAGCGCTATCTGCAGGGTGATATTGAAAACCTGCCGCTGGCAGCGGAAAGCGTCGACTTAGCCTGGAGCAACCTGGCGGTGCAGTGGTGCAGCGATCTTGCTGATGGGGTCCGTGAGCTTTGGCGCGTAACGCGCCCCGGCGGACGTATCGCCTTCAGCACCCTGGTGGCCGGATCTCTCGACGAGCTGCACCAGGCATGGCGCGGCGTGGATAACGCCTGCCACGCCAATACGTTTTTGCCCGTCGAGACGGTGCTGGAAGCCTGCGCGCCATATCCGCTGCACTGGCAGCAAAGCCCGTTGACGCTGAATTTCGCCGATCCGCTCAGCGCCATGCAGTCGCTGAAGGGCATTGGCGCAACCCACCTTCATCGCGGGCGCGAAAATCGGGTATTGACCCGCAGCCAGCTACAGCAGCTGGCGCTGGCCTGGCCGCAGCAGGGCGGACGTTATCCGCTGACCTATCAACTTTTTTGTGGAGTCATAATCCGTGAGTAAACGCTGGTTCATCACCGGAACCGATACCGAAGTGGGCAAAACCGTCGCCAGCTGTGCGTTATTGCAGGCGGCAAACCGCGCGGGCTACCGCACAGCCGGATATAAGCCCGTTGCTTCCGGCAGCGACCTCACCCCTGAGGGCGTGCGCAACGGCGATGCGCTGGCGCTTCAGCGCAACAGTTCGCTGGCGCTGGGATATAGCGAAGTTAACCCGTACGTGTTTGAAGAACCCACTTCGCCGCACCTGGTGAGCCGTACGACAGGCATCGCCATTGAACGCGCCGTGATATCACAGGGGCTGGCGGCGCTGGAACAGAAAGCCGACTGGGTGCAGGTGGAGGGCGCTGGCGGCTGGTTTACCCCGCTCAGTGAAACCTGGACCTTTGCCGAGTGGGTGAGGGAACAACAGTTGCCGGTGATCCTGGTGGTGGGCGTGAAGCTGGGCTGCATCAATCACGCCATGCTGACCGCCGCTGCGGTGCAAGCCGCCGGGCTGCGGCTGGCGGGATGGATCGCCAATGACGTTACGCCGCCTGGCGCACGCCATCAGGACTATTTAGCCTCGCTGCAGGCGCGTATCCCCGCGCCGATGCTGGGCGAAATCCCGTGGCTTGACGACCCGTTTACCCAGGATACGGGCCGTTTTCTGGATATCTCCCTGCTGGATTAGCAGTGAATCAAGGGCAGCAGGCGCGGGTTATCAAGCTGCGCCACGCTGCCCTGGGCCACGCTTCTGCCCTTATGCAACAGACAGAAGCGCTCGGCGACGCGGCGAATAAACGACATCCGCTGCTCCACCATCAATATCGACAGGCCGAAATCTCGGTTCAGCCGCAGCAGCACATCCCCCAACTTGTGAATAAACCCGGCGCTGTTGCCGCGCGTCGGCTCATCGAGGATCAGTAATCTCGGTTGAATGACCAGCGCATTCGCCAGCGCCAGCCGCTGCTGATTTTCATCGCTCAACGCCGCGCCGCGCGTGTGGCGCAGCGGATAAAGCTCGGGAAACAGCGTAAAGGTTGATTCCGGGATCGCGCCGTGGGTTTCTCCGGCGGCGCGCAGGGCGATTTGCAGGTTCTCCTCCACCGTCAGGCCGGAAAAAATCCGCCGGTCGTGCGGCACGTAGCCGATGCCCAGCGCCGCGCGCATATCGGCGCTGGCGTCGTTCAGCTGCTGCGGCGCAAGCCCACCATGCCGCCAGACGATAGTGCCGCTCTGTACCGGCAGATGCCCGGTAATGCAGTTCAGCAGCGTGGTTTTGCCCATCCCCTGCGCACCGGTAATGCAGATGCACTCTCCCGGCAGCATCTCCAGATCTACATTCCATAAAACATGGCGTTCACCATAAAACTGATTCACTGAATGCAAACTCAACATAAGCGCTCCTGGGTTGTACCGCGGCGGATTCAGGGATGCTGCAATTCCTCTGCCAGGGTGGTGGCAGATGAGCCAGCAGAGGGAAAATTAGGACTAAACTCACATATTCGGCCTATTCCCGCTGTTGCGGGCGAGGGCGCAAGATAGCGCTGCACTTTAACAGTGCTTTAACATTCAGCGCTGGTGCAGCGAGAGTTTGCCGACCGGTACGGTTGCGCAACGATTTCCGTCAGCGTGCCAGGTTTGGCAAAAAACCACCAAAATTAGCGATAAATTTTTTTTTACCCCACCGGCGCACAAAAAACAGGGTTTCTGCTGGGCGGCAGGGCATCAGGGCTGCAACCACTTATCCACTATTCCTGTGGATAACCTTGTGCATTAGAGTTAGAAAACTGGTGGGAAGCGAGAGAATACGCGGCTTGCGCATGAATTGACGCGAAAGGCGGCTGATAAAAATTTAGCTTATTTTCCAATAGATTATATAAAAGCAATGGTTGTCAAAAAAGTGTCATCGGCTGCCATAAAACTTTCATTACCTTGCTTGACAACTGTTAAAAAACCGGTTCGTTTGGGGATAACCCCTGCCAGCCAGTGAAATGCCTGGTTTGCGACTTTTCAGCGGCTGGCAACCGCTAAATATTTGTCTTAACTCAAGTCTATCCGGTACTGGTTTTTTATCCAGTCTTTTGCGTTGGCAAATTGACCGTGAGGGAGTAAAATTATCCATTCCCCTCGCAACGCGTCAGGTATCCCATGAGCAAACCCTTCAAACTCAATTCCGCTTTTACGCCCTCCGGCGACCAGCCAGAGGCGATCCGCCGTCTGAAAGAGGGGCTTGAGGATGGCCTTGCCCATCAAACGCTGCTTGGGGTAACCGGCTCGGGGAAAACGTTCACCGTGGCGAACGTGATTGCCGATTTGCAGCGCCCAACCATGGTGCTGGCACCCAACAAAACCCTGGCGGCGCAGCTGTATGGCGAGATGAAAGAGTTCTTCCCGGATAACGCCGTGGAGTATTTCGTTTCTTACTACGATTACTACCAGCCTGAAGCCTACGTGCCGAGCTCTGATACCTTTATCGAGAAAGACGCCTCGGTGAACGAACACATCGAGCAGATGCGTTTATCCGCCACCAAAGCGCTGCTCGAACGCCGGGACGTGGTGGTGGTGGCGTCGGTGTCTGCCATCTACGGTCTGGGCGACCCGGATCTGTATCTCAAGATGATGCTGCACCTCACAAACGGCATGATTATCGACCAGCGCGCCATTCTGCGCCGGCTGGCGGAATTGCAGTACACCCGCAACGATCAGGCGTTCCAGCGCGGTACCTTCCGGGTGCGCGGCGAGGTGATCGACATCTTCCCGGCGGAATCGGATGACATGGCGCTGCGCGTGGAGCTGTTCGATGAAGAAGTGGAGCGGCTGTCGCTGTTTGACCCGCTCACCGGCCAGGTGGAAGGGGTGATCCCGCGCTTTACCATCTACCCGAAAACCCACTACGTGACGCCGCGCGAGCGCATCGTGCAGGCGATGGAAGAGATCAAGGTGGAGCTGGCGGATCGCCGCAAGGTGCTGCTGGCCAATAACAAACTGCTGGAAGAACAGCGCCTGACCCAGCGCACCCAGTTCGATTTAGAGATGATGAACGAGCTGGGTTACTGCTCGGGCATCGAAAACTACTCGCGCTATCTCTCCGGGCGCGGGCCGGGCGAAGCGCCGCCAACCCTGTTTGACTACCTGCCTGCCGACGGCCTGCTGGTGGTGGATGAATCCCACGTGACCATCCCGCAAATCGGCGGCATGTACCGTGGCGACCGGGCGCGTAAAGAGACCCTGGTAGAGTACGGCTTCCGGCTGCCTTCGGCACTGGATAACCGTCCGATGAAATTTGAAGAATTCGAAGCGCTGGCCCCGCAGACCATTTACGTGTCGGCCACGCCGGGCAACTACGAGCTGGAAAAATCGGGCAGCGAGATTATTGACCAGGTGGTGCGTCCTACCGGGCTGCTCGATCCGGTTATCGAAGTACGACCGGTGGCGACCCAGGTGGACGATCTGCTGTCGGAAATCCGCAAGCGCGCCGCCATCAACGAGCGCGTGCTGGTCACCACCCTGACCAAACGCATGGCGGAAGACCTGACTGAATATCTCGAAGAGCACGGCGAGAAGGTGCGCTATCTGCACTCGGATATCGACACCGTGGAGCGTATGGAAATCATCCGCGACCTGCGTCTGGGCGAATTTGACGTGCTGGTGGGGATTAACTTACTGCGCGAAGGCCTGGATATGCCGGAAGTCTCGCTGGTGGCGATTCTGGACGCCGATAAAGAGGGCTTCCTGCGTTCCGAACGCTCGCTTATCCAGACCATTGGCCGCGCGGCGCGTAACGTTAACGGCAAAGCGATCCTCTACGGGGATAAAATCACCCCGTCGATGGCCAAAGCCATTGGCGAGACCGAACGCCGTCGCGAGAAGCAGCAGCGCTATAACGAAGAGCACGGCATCGTGCCGCAAGGGCTTAACAAGAAGGTGGTGGATATTCTGTCGCTGGGCAGCGGTATCGCCAAAACCCGCAACAAAGGCAAGGGGAAAGCACGCAGCGCCGCCGAGGTGGAAGCAGCAGAACTGGCGCTTACGCCAAAAGCGCTCCAGCAGAAAATCCATCAGCTGGAAGCGCAGATGCTGCAACATGCGCAAAATCTGGAGTTCGAAGAGGCTGCGGCTATCCGCGATCAGCTGCACCAGCTGCGCGAACTGTTTATCGCTGCCTCCTGATCGCCAGGTTTACCCCATCTTCTGGACCACTTTATCCAGTGCCGCCCGCAGCAAATGCCTGTCGTGGCGGTAAGGGATATCTTCCGCTTCCAGCGGCTCCTGAATAATCACCTTGTCTACCAGCCCGGAAACATCGACTTTCGGGCCAACCACCACGGCATCCACCAGCGGTTTACCCACATAACGTTCCATAATGGCCAGTTTTTCCGGGATCGACAGCTGCGCTGCGGGGACGCTCAGCTCGCGACCTAAATTGCCAATGTAGACCACCGGCGCGGGAGTACGCCTCAGCGCCTGAGCCAGATCCGGCAACAGCAGCAGCGGCATCAGGCTGGTGTAAAAACTTCCCGGCCCCATTAGGATCAAATCCGCTTCGCCGATCGCCTGCAGCGCCTCGCGGGTCGCTGGCGCAGTGGGGTACAGCGACAGCTGCTGCGGCGGCTCGCGTAGCTGATCGATGTTAACCTCACCGTAGACATCGTTGCCTTCAGCATCGGTAGCCATCAAATCCACCGGTTGCTCAGACATCGGAATTAAAAACGCATCCACTTTCAGCAGGTTTCTTATTAAATTGATGGCCTCTAACGGCCTGACGCTTAAGTGATCTAAGGCCTTTAACATCAGATTTCCGAGGTTATGGCCGGATAATTCGCCATTACCGCTAAAACGATACTCAAACATCGCGGAAGCGACGCTCGGTTCGGTAATTAACTGGTTTAAGCAGTTGCGCATATCACCCCAGGCGATACCCCCTTCGGAGCGGCGAATACGGCCCGTAGATCCCCCGTTATCGGTAGTGGTCACGATACCGGTCAGGCGGGAGCCCAGGGAGGAGAGCGAGGACATCACGCGTCCTAAACCATGCCCGCCGCCGAGCGCCACCACCCGGTCTAAATCCGCTAAGGTGCGATTACGCATAGATGTTCCTTCATTCTGTTGATAAGCAATACGTTAGCTCAAACCATAAAAAAGACGAACCTTGCGGATTAAAATGATGCATGTCAAAACAAAACCGCGAGTTTTACGTATTCTGTAACGAAATCGCAGAATAACATCGTTATATACAATTTTATACAGCGAAATTGAACATGGCAGGCGCGTTTAATCCACGCTACTATGCCAGTAACCCGCTTCATAATGTGAAGCATACACTCAAGCCTCTTTGCCTACGTCGATGATATGGCAGTTTGGCCGTGACAAACGTCACCAGGGTGCAGAAAGAAATGCCTGCATCTCCCGTATCTGGAAAGGTGTACATGGTCTCTCAACTTACCGATGCCTTCGCGCGTAAGTTTTTTTACTTACGTTTGTCGATTACCGATGTGTGTAACTTCCGTTGCACCTACTGCCTGCCGGATGGCTATAAGCCTGCCGGGCACACCAATAAAAGCTTTCTCAGCGTCGAAGAAATTCGCCGCGTGGCGCGCGCGTTCGCCAATATGGGCACCGAAAAAGTGCGCCTGACCGGCGGCGAGCCGTCGCTGCGTCGCGACTTCACCGATATCATCGCCGCTATCCGCGAAAACGAAAATATCCGCCAGATTGCCGTGACCACTAACGGCTATCGGCTGGCGCGCGACGTCGCCGCCTGGCGCGATGCCGGGTTAACGGCGATTAACGTCAGCGTCGACAGCCTCGACGCCCGCCAGTTTCACGCGATTACCGGCCAGGACAAATTCCATCAGGTGATGGACGGCATTGACGCCGCCTTTGACGCCGGTTTCAGCAAAGTTAAAGTCAATACCGTGCTGATGCGCGACGTGAATCATCATCAGCTCGACACCTTCCTCAACTGGATCCAGCCGCGCCCTATCCAATTACGCTTTATCGAGCTGATGGAAACTGGCGAGGGCAGCGACCTGTTCAAAAAGCACCATATCTCCGGCATGACGCTGCGCGATGAGCTGTTAAAGCGCGGCTGGATCCATCAGATCCGCCAGCGCAGCGACGGCCCGGCCCAGGTGTTCTGCCACCCGGATTACGCGGGCGAAATTGGCCTGATCATGCCGTATGAGAAAGATTTCTGCGCCAGCTGCAACCGGCTGCGGGTCTCTTCGCTGGGCAAACTGCACTTATGCCTGTTTGGCGAAGGCGGCGTGGATCTGCGCGATTTGCTGGAGGAAGATGCACAGCAAGCGGCGCTGGAAGCGCGTATCGCCGAGGCGCTGCACCATAAAAAACAGACGCATTTCCTGCATCAGGGAAATACCGGGATCACCCAGAATCTGTCATACATCGGCGGTTAAGCCGGTCCTCAGGAGAACACTATGAGCCAGGTGAGCGCAGAATTTATTGCGACGCGTATCGCTATTCTTACCGTTTCCAGTCGTCGCGGCGAAGAGGACGATACCTCGGGCCACTATTTACGCGATGCGGCGCATGACGCCGGTCATCACATCGTGGATAAAGCGATTGTCAAAGAGAACCGCTACGCCATCCGCGCCCAGGTTTCTGCCTGGATTGCCGATGACAACGTGCAGGTGGTGCTGATTAACGGCGGAACCGGCTTTACCGACGGCGATCAGGTGCCGGAAGCGCTGCTGCCGCTGTTCGATCGCGAAGTGGAAGGCTATGGCGAACTGTTCCGCATGCTCTCCTTTGAAGAGATCGGCACCGCCATGATGCAGTCCCGCGCGGTGGCGGGAATTGCCAACCGCACACTGATTTTCGCGATGCCGGGCTCAACGCGCGCCTGCCAGACCGCCTGGGAACATATCATCTCCGGCCAGCTCGACGCCCGTAACCGCCCGTGCAACTTCCACCCCCATTTGAAGAAATAATCATGTCGCAACTCACTCATCTTAACGCCGCCGGCGAAGCCCATATGGTTGACGTCAGCGCCAAAGCGGAAACCGTGCGGGAAGCGCGCGCTGAAGCCTTTGTCACCATGCGTGCCGACACCCTTGCCATGATCGTCGACGGCAGCCATCACAAAGGCGATGTGTTCGCCACGGCGCGTATCGCCGGGATCCAGGCCGCTAAACGCACCTGGGAGCTGATCCCGCTGTGCCATCCGCTGCTGCTCAGCAAAGTGGAAGTGCAACTGGAGGCCGAGCCGGAACACAACCGGGTGCGCATCGAAGCGGTGTGCCGTCTGAGCGGCAAAACCGGGGTAGAGATGGAGGCGCTGACGGCGGCATCGGTGGCGGCATTGACCATTTACGACATGTGCAAAGCGGTGCAAAAAGACATGGTGATCGGCCCGGTGCGGCTGCTGGCGAAAAGCGGCGGTAAATCCGGTGATTTCAGAGTGGAGGTGTGATGATTAACGTGCTGTTTTTCGCGCAGGTGCGTGAACTGGTCGGTTGCGACCGCCTGGAAATTACAGAAGCCTTCCCGACGGTGGAATCCCTGCGTCAGCATCTCGAAAGCCGGGGAGGGCGCTGGGAGCTGGCGCTGGAGTCCGGCAAACTGCTGGCGGCGGTGAATCAGACGCTGGTGGCGTTCGATCATCCACTGAGCGAGGGCGATGAAGTGGCCTTTTTCCCGCCGGTCACCGGAGGCTGAGATGCAGGATACGAAAATTCGCGTGGGTCACGAGGGCTTTAACGTTGGCGAAGAATACCAGTGGCTGGCGGCCTGCGATGAAGATGGCGCGGTCGTCACCTTTACCGGCAAAGTGCGCAATCACAATCTGGGCGACAGCGTTAGCGCGCTGACTCTTGAGCACTATCCCGGTATGACCGAAAAAGCGCTGGCGGAAATCGTTGCAGAAGCTCGTGAACGCTGGCCGCTACAGCGGGTTTCGGTTGTCCATCGTATCGGTGAACTGTGGCCCGGCGACGAAATTGTGTTTGTTGGCGTCACGGGCGCGCATCGCAGCCAGGCCTTTGAAGCGGCGCAATTTATTATGGATTATCTGAAAACCCGCGCGCCGTTCTGGAAGCGCGAAGCCACGCCGGAAGGCGACCGCTGGGTGGAATCCCGCGACAGCGACCATCAGGCGGCGGAACGCTGGTAGGACGGTTTTTCCAGGATCTGTTAACCTTTATACAAGGCATTTGCCATTTTAAAGGAGGCATCATGGATAGATTTGAACGTCCCGAACAAACCATTGTTCAACAGACCCGCAGCGGTCTACAAACCTATATGGCGCAGGTTTATGGCTGGATGACCTGCGGCCTGTTATTGACCGCATTTATCGCCTGGTACGCCGCCAATACCCCGGCGGTGATGATGTTTGTGTTTCAAAGCCAGATCACCTTTTTTGGCTTGATCATCGCCCAGCTCGCGCTGGTGTTTATCCTGTCGGGTTTAGTGCATAAGATGAGCGGCGCATTAGCGACCACGCTCTTTATGCTCTATTCGGCGCTCACCGGCCTGACCATGGCGAGTATCTTTCTGGTCTACACCTCCAGCTCCATTGCCAGCACCTTCGTGGTGGCGGGCGGGATGTTCGGCGTGATGAGCCTGTACGGTTACACCACCAAACGCGACCTCAGCGGCTTCGGCAATATGCTGTTTATGGCGCTGATCGGGATTATTATCGCCTCGCTGGTTAACTTCTGGCTGAAGAGTGAAGCGCTGATGTGGGTAGTGACGTACATCGGTGTGATTGTGTTTGTCGGGCTGACGGCGTATGACACTCAGAAGCTGAAAAACATCGGCCAGCAGATTGATGTATCGCACCGGGAAAACCTGCGTAAATACTCCATCCTCGGCGCGCTGACGCTGTATCTGGACTTTATTAACCTGTTCCTGATGCTGTTACGCATCTTCGGTAACCGCCGCTAGACCCATAAAAAACCGCATCGGCAGTTTGCCTGATGCGGTTTTTTTTATCCGCTTACTCTCAACTGGTCCCCATCTTCTGCTCATTTTTGGCACGTAATTTCTTGGCCCGGCTTTCCAGCAGCACATAGCAAATCAGCGCCAGCAGCAGCGGGATAAAGAAATAGAGCACGCGATAGGCCAGCAGGGCGGCGATGATTTTCCCCTGGCTGGTATGTTCCCCCGCCAGCAGCGCGATAAACACCGCTTCCAGCACGCCAATTCCCGCCGGGATGTGGACGATGGCCCCGGCGATACTGCTCACCAGCAGCACGCCCAGCACGAAGAAGTAATTCACGTCCTGGCCGAGCAGGATCCAGATAATCGCCCCCATCGCCATCCAGTTCAGGCTGGAAATGCCCATCTGCATCAGCGCGAAACGCCAGCCGGGCAACACCAGCTTTTGGCCTTTAATGGTGATGTGACGGCGTTTGGCGAAGGCGCAGGCCCACAGGTACACCGCGCTCAGCACCAGCAGTACCGCGCCGATAATGCGCAGGGTGCCGTCTTCGATGTACCAGTGCGACGGCAACTCAACCACGCCAATGCTGAAAATCACCCCGCCCAACAGCACATAGCCCAGCCAGTTGGTGGTGATACTCAGGGAAAAAATGCGCGTGATGGTGGCGCTGGGCAGCCCAAGCCGGGAGTAAAGCCGGTAGCGCATCCCAATGCCGCCCACCCAGGTGCTGAGCGTCAGGTTAAAGGCATAGCAGATAAACGACACCAGCATCACCTGGCGCTTCGCCAGCTTATGGCCGCAGTACAGCCGCCCCAGCAGATCGTAACAGCCGTAAACCAGATAGCTGACAATCACCAGCCCCAGCGCGGCCAGCAGCGCGGTGTGGTTATAGTTGCGGATAACTTTCCACACCTCCTCCCAGTCGACATTGCGGGCATACACCACCAGCAACACCGCCACCGCAATAAAGAAGACCCACGTAAGGATTTTTTTGGCTTTACGCCACTTCGGATGAGATTTCGCCATGTGATGTCCTTACGCCTTATCCGTGGTTTCAACCCGATCCTGGGTTTCAATTTCGGGCTGCACGGGCGGCTTTACCTGGGAAAGCCGTGGAGTATGCGCGGGCAACCAGCCCACCAGCGCAGGGAAGTGACGCAGGAAGTGGAACGCCAGCACGCTTTTGGTCAGGTTCCACCAGGTGCGTTTCGGCACCATGGTTTCATCCACCTGACGGCACTCTTCGGTGATCAGCCGGGTAAGGTTTTCATACAGTTTCTGGTTAAAGTTACGGTCGTGGATCAGCACGTTAGCTTCCAGATTCAGCGACAGGCTGAGCGGGTCGAGGTTACTGGAGCCCACCGTCGCCCAGTGATCGTCCATCACCGCCACTTTGCCGTGCAGCGGGCGCGTCAGGTATTCATACACTTCCACGCCGCCCTTCAGCAGGTAGTTGTACAGCAGCCGCGCGCCGACGCGCACAATCGGCATATCCGGTTCGCCCTGCACGATTAAACGCACTTTAACACCGCGCCGCGCCGCATTGCGCATCGCGTGCAGCAGCCGGTAGCCGGGGAAAAAGTAGGCGTTGGCGATAATCACTTCCTGGCGCGCATTAGCCAGCATTTTGAGATAGTGACGTTCAATATCGTCGCGGTGCTCTTCGTTATCGCGCCAGATAAACAGCACCTGGGCTTCACCCGGCGTGGCGTTCTCGCTGGCGCGGGTGCGCCGCCGCCACCAGCGGCGTGGCGTTTCGTTTTCCGGCAGATTCGACAGCACAAACTGGCGGATATCCTCTACCACTGGCCCCTCGATACGCACCGAATAGTCCTGCTTGGCCTCCGGGCCGTAGTCGATCATATGTTCGGCGGAGTAGTTGATCCCACCGACAAAGGCGATGCGATCGTCGATCAGCACGATCTTGCGGTGCATCCGGCGGAAAAGGTTAGTGCGCATCCCGAAAATCTTCGGGCGCGGGTCGTAATAGCGGAAGATGACTCCCGCTGTGGTCAGTTCCGTAACAAACTCATCGCTGAGATCCGGCGAACCGTAGCCGTCGAGCAGCACTTCCACGCTGACGCCGCGCTTCGCCGCCGCCAGCACCGCCTTGTGCAGCTGGCGGCCCACGTTATCCTCGAACCAGATAAAGGTTTCTACATAAACTTTGTGCTGTGCTTCATCGATGGCGCTAAATACGGCGGGGAAAAACATATCGCCGTTTTCCAGTAACTCGATCTGATTGCCATCGCGCCAGTTGGTTTTCATAAATGGATCTCCACTGCCAAAGGGGCATGATCGGAAAGGTGTCGCCATTCACGCAGCGGTAGCGCGGTCGGGCTGCTGGCTGACGCATGCTTTACATAGATGCGATCGAGGCGCAGCACGGGCATTACCGCCGGGAAAGTCCGCGCCGGACGGCCTCTGGCGCGGGTAAACACCTCATCAAGCCCGGCTTTTGTTTTAAGTATAGGGTTGGCTTTTTGCCGCCAGTCGTTGAAATCGCCCGCCACGACGATAGGTTCGCCATCCGGCAGGCTGTTGACTAAATCGCACAGCATCTGGAGTTGGTCGTGGCGATGGGCCTCCTGGAGGCCCAGATGCACGCAAATCACGTGCAGCGTTTTATTCACCTCCGCCAGGTTGATACGGCAGTGCAGCAGGCCGCGCTTTTCATGGCCGTTGTGTGAAACATCGAGATTTTCATATTCATTAATGGGAAAGCGCGACAGCACTGCGTTGCCGTGATGCCCCTCGGGATATACCGCGTTGCGCCCATAGGCGTAATCGCTCCACATGGTGTCGGCGATAAATTCGTAGTGGGTGGTATCCGGCCAGTTTTCGAAGTGCAGCGGATGCACCTCGTGTGCGCCCATCACCTCCTGAAGGCAGACGATATCGGCAGAAACGGTGCGCACGGCGTCGCGCAGCTCCGGCAAAATAAAGCGCCGGTTCAACGCGGTAAAACCCTTATGTGTATTGATTGTGAGCAGTTTGAATGAAAATGCAGCTGTCTTACTGGCCATGTTCCCCCTGCCTGTGTTTTTCCAATGAAAATAAAGTGTAGTCTTAGTCACAAAAAGGTGCGGGGTTACGGAATTTTCCGTAAAGTGCGGTACTCTCAGTTACAGCGAGAAATTCCGAAGGAGAGAATTCATGAAGTGGCAACAACGTATTCGTGTTGCAACCGGCCTGAGCTGCTGGCAGATTGTGCTGCATTTGGCCGTTATCGCGCTCCTGGTGATGGGATGGATGAGCGGCGCACTGGTGAAGGTAGGCATCGGTTTATGCCTGTTATACGGCGCAACGGTGCTGATGATGTTCGCCCTGCAGCGCGTCCACGAGGGGCGGCTGCGTGAACTGGGCGACTTCCTTGAAGAGCTCACCACCACCTGGTATTTTGGCAATGCCATTATCGCGCTGTGGTTGCTGTCGCGCATCGTGCACAACAACCTGATCCTGGCGGTTGCCGGGCTCGCCATTCTCGCAGGCCCGGCCCTGGTGTCGCTGCTGGCGAAAGAGCGCAAACCGCGTTTAGGCGATCTTTCTTCTAAACATAGCGTACGCCGCTGACCCCGTTGTGGCCGCAATCACCAACAGCGGCCACAAACTCCCCCAGACAATATCGAAGCTGGCATCCTTTAAATAAATCTGCTTGGTGATATCGGTGAAGTGCCGGATCGGATTCACCCAAGTCAGGTTTTGCAGCCACACCGGCATGTTCTCTACCGGCGACACATACCCCGACAGCAGTATCGCGGGCATCATAAACACGAATACCCCGATAAACGCCTGCTGCTGGGTGGAGCACAGCGAGGAAATCAGCAAACCAAAGCCGACCAGCGACAGGCCGTAAATTAGCATGGTGAAGTAAAACAGGCTGAGCGAGCCGGAAAACGGAATGTCGTAGCCCCAAATCCCCACGCCCAGCACGATGCTGGCCTGGAACGTCGCCACAATCAGCGCCGGAACCGCTTTACCCACAAATATCTGCCAGGTCGCCAGCGGC
Source organism: Atlantibacter subterraneus (assembly GCF_007570865.1). Classification (GTDB taxonomy): domain Bacteria; phylum Pseudomonadota; class Gammaproteobacteria; order Enterobacterales; family Enterobacteriaceae; genus Atlantibacter; species Atlantibacter subterraneus. The sequence goes on from NZ_VLPS01000001.1 coordinate 222,352, forward strand.
GACACTAACAGCTGATCCAGCGTACCCTGTTCCCGCTCGCGCGCCACCGACAGCGACGTCACGATCATCACGCCGATGGTGGTGATCATGGCGATCAGCGACGGCACCACGAACCATTTGTAATCCAGATTCGGGTTATACCAGTTGCGCACCACCAGCTCGCTGTTGTTCGGTTTGGGTTTGCCGTCCAGCAAATCCTGCTGATATTCCTTCACAATCTGCTGAATGTAGTTAGCGGCAATCTGGGCGCTGTTGGAGTTACGTCCGTCGAGAATCAACTGCAGCGGCGCGGTTTCGAAGGTGTCCAGCTTGCGCGAAAAGTCCGCCGGGAAGCGGATCAGCAGCAGCACCTTTTGGGTATCGATAGTGGGGCGGATCTCCGCTGAACTCTTCAGCAGGGTAATGTGGCTGAACGCGGTGGCTTTGGCGAAGCGCTGGGTCAGCTCTACCGAGTGTTTGCCGTTGTCCTCGTTATAAATGGCGATGCTGGCGTTGGTTACTTCCAGGGTGGCGGCAAACGGGAACAGCAGCACCTGGATCACCACCGGTAAAATCAGAATGGCGCGGGTTTGCGGTTCGCGCAGCAGCGACTGTAGCTCTTTGCGGATCAGCGTCCAGAGACGATGTAGCATTTCTTTCTCCCTAATCCAGCCGACGTTTGGTTTTCAGCCACGTCAGGCCGATAAACATCACGGCGGAAGCAATCAAAAACAGCATATTCACGATCAGCACCGCCGGAATAGTCCCCGCCAGGAACAGGCTTTGCAGGGTGGTGACGAAATAGCGCGCCGGAATAATGTAAGTCACCGCACGGATCGCTGCCGGCATGCTGTCGATCTGGAAGATAAACCCTGACAGCATCACCGACGGCAGAAACGCGGCGTTCAGTGCCACCTGGGCGGCGTTAAACTGGTTGCGGGTAATGGTGGAGATCAGCAGCCCCATGCCGAGGGTGCTGAGCAAAAACAGGCTGGTAATAATAAACAGCAGCCACAGCGAGCCCCGGTACGGCACGCCGAGAATAAACACCGACACCAGCATACACAGCAGCATCGCCAGCATCCCGAGGAAGTAATAGGGGATTAACTTGCACAGCAGCAGCTCGCTGCGCGTCACTTCGGTGGAGAGCAGCGCCTCCATGGTGCCGCGCTCCCATTCGCGGGCCACCACCAGCGAGGTTAAAATCGCGCCGATCACCGTCATGATGATGGTCACCGCGCCGGGGATAATAAAGTGCTGGCTGATGGCGGCGGGGTTAAACCAGTAGCGCGTCTGCACGTCGATCAGCGGCTCGAAGCTCTCGCCGTTATCCTCCGCGCGCTGCATCTGCCAGATTTGCCAGATACCTTCGATATACCCCTGTACGAAGTTGGCAGTATTGGGTTCGCTGCCGTCGGTGATCACCTGAACCGGCGCGGTATCGCCACTGCGCGCCATCCGCTGGTCGAAATCCACCGGGATCACCACGATGCCGCGCACTTTCCCGGCCTGCATCCGCTGGATGAGATCCTGCCGGTCGGTACTGATTTTGGGGTCGATAAACGGCGAGGCGCTGATGGTATGGGCAAAGTCCAGCGCGTCGGCGCTCTGCTGCTCCAGCAAAATCCCCACCCGCAGACGGCTGGAGTCGAGGTTAATGCCGTAGCCGAAGATAAACAGCAGCAGCAGCGGGATCACCACGGCAATCAGCCAGCTGCTGGGGTCGCGAATAATCTGCCGCGTCTCTTTGACGCACAGCGCCCGCACGCGCCGCCAGGAGAGGTGCGTACTCATGATTCATGCTCCTTATCCCATTGCTGGATCAGCGTGATAAACGCGTGCTCCATGGTGGGGTCCGGGTTGTCGTCATCGGCGGTTTTTTGCTTCAGGTCATCCGGCGTGCCGCTGGCAATCAGCTTACCGCGATAAACCAGCCCGATGCGGTCACAGTATTCGGCCTCATCCATAAAGTGGGTGGTGACCATCACCGTGACGCCTTTTTCCACCATGCTGTTGATATGCAGCCAGAACTCGCGCCGGGTCAGCGGATCGACGCCGGAAGTGGGTTCATCGAGGAACAGAATGTCCGGCTCGTGCATTAACGCGCAGGCCAGCGCCAGCCGTTGCTTATAGCCCAGCGGCAGGGAATCGGTGGGCTGATTGAAAATGGCTTTAAGGCTGAACGCCTCGCTCATACGGCTGATTTTGTCGTTCTGGGCGCTGCCGCGCAGCCCGTAAACGCCGGAGAAAAAGCGCAGGTTTTGCTCCACCGTCAGGTTGCCGTACAGCGAAAATTTTTGGGCCATATAGCCCAGATGCTGGCGGGCCTTGCCGGAACCGGTTTTTAAATCCATATCCAGCACCAGCGCTTTACCGGACGTCGGCACCAGCAGGCCGCACATCATTTTAAAGGTGGTGGATTTACCCGCGCCGTTCGGGCCGAGCAGGCCGAAAATCTCCCCGCGCTGCACGGTAAAGTTCACGTCGTCGGTGGCGGCGAAATCACCAAATTTTTTGGTGAGCGACCGCGCTTCAATCACCGTTTCACCGGGCGTACCTTCCACGGTATGCAGGATCGCGCCGAGGGGCGATTCGTTGGTGGACGCGCCGCCCAGCAGGTCGATAAAGGCATCCTCAAAGCGCGGCGCGGTTTCGTTAACCTCAATATCCGCCAGTTCCTGCTGCTGGCGCAGGGTCTCGGGGCTGGCATCCTTGCGCAGGATCAGGCGCACCGAACGGCCCTGGATCATCCCGTCGCTGACGGCATGGGTTTTCAGCGCTTTCTGCAACAGCTGGCGGTTGTTCAGCGACGGGCTGGTCGCCAGCACGCTGCGCCCGGCCATTTGTTGGGTCAGCGCTTTAGGTTCGCCCTGATACAGCAGCTCGCCTTCGTTCATCAACAACACTTCGCGGCACTGCTCGGCTTCATCCAGATAGGAGGTGCTCCACAGGATCAGCATCCCTTCGCCCGCCAGCTCGTGAACCATTTGCCACAGCTCGCGGCGCGAGATCGGGTCAACGCCGACGCCGGGTTCATCCAGCAGCAGAACTTTCGGCTGGCCGACCAGGGTGCAGGCGAGACCGAGCTTTTGCTTCATCCCCCCGGAGAGTTTGCCCGCCAGCCGATCGGTAAATGGCCCCAGCGCGGTAAACTCCAGCAGCCGCTCAAAGGTGCTGCGGCGCGTTTCCCCGGTGACGCTGCGCAAATCGGCGTACAGGTTGAGGTTCTCCATCACGGTGAGATCTTCATACAGGCCGAATTTTTGCGGCATATAACCTAAGATGGCGTGCAGCGCCCGGTCGTCGTTTACCGGATCGAGACCATTAACCCGCGCCGCGCCGTCATCCGGGCGCAGTAACCCGGCCAGCATGCGCATCAGGGTGGTTTTGCCCGCGCCGTCCGGCCCGACTAAACCCGTCACCGCACCCGCGCGGATTTCGCTGTGCAGGCTGGCGACCGCCGGTTTATCCATGCCGGGAAAGCGTTTCATCAGCCCATCCAGGCGGATGATGCCGTCCTCAGCGCTCATTGCGCGCCTCGTTATCAAACTGTACGGTCACCGGCATCCCCTGGCGCAGCGAGGCGTCGGCATCGGTAACGATGATCCGCAGGCGGTACACCAGGTCGGTACGCAGGTCCGGGGTTTCTACGGTTTTCGGGGTAAATTCCGCCGTGGGCGACACAAAGCCAATCTGCCCTTTATATGGCCGATCCGGGCGGCCATCGGTATACAGCAGCACCTGCTGCCCCGGCTGCGCTTCGCCAAGGTGGCTCTCATCAATATAGGCGCGCACCCATACCGGATGGGTCAGGGACAGAGTGAACACGGTGCCGCCTGCATTCAGCATGGTGCCTGGCTCCACGGCGCGGGTCAGGATAGTGCCGTCAGAGGGGGCCAGCAGGGTGGTATCCTGCAAATCGAGCGTTGATTGCGCCAGCTGCGCCTGTGCCTGTTCCAGCGCGGCCTTCGCCTGGGCTATCTCCTGCGGGCGATTCCCGGCTTTGAACTGGCTGAGCTTATCCTGAGCGGCCTTCAGATTCGCCACCGCCTGATCCCGGGACGAACGGGCGTTTTCCAGGTCGTTAGCGGAGATGGTGCGGCTTTTCCACAGCCCCTGCTGGCGGCTATAGAAATTCTGCGCGTAATCGGCGGCGGCCTGGGACTGTTTCACTGCCGCCGCGGCCTGGGCGATCTCTTCGGAACGGTAGCCGTCCATCACCAAATCATATTTGGCCTGCGCCGCCGCCACGTTGGCTTCGGCCTGGCGCAGCGCGTTTTCATAGGGCGCTTTATCAATCAGCCCCAGCGTTGCGCCGGATTTAACCGCATCACCTTCATCAACATTCAGGCTGGCAAGACGTCCGCCGACCCGAAAACTTAAATTCACGGTACGGATATCGACGTTGCCATACAGGGTCAGCGTCTGGTCCTGACGGCTTTGATACCACTTCCAGCCGCCGAAACAGGCCGCCAGTACCAGCACGACGATAACCACCAGCAGTACCGGTTTTTTATTCTTCATTAATCGCTACTCCTTACAGATAAGCCTTGCAAAATAAAATCAATATGACTGGAAACCACCTGGTGAATGCACTCGCTTTTTTGCTGGTCGAAGGCCGTCCAGCCGGTGCGTACCAGAATGGTTTCCCGTCCCAGGCGGAAGGCGAGGATTTCGCCGATCAGCGCATGGGTGTGCAAAATGGTGGTGACATCCCCTGGATCGCGCCCGGTGTAGCTGGCAACCAGATGGGTGAGATGGGTGTGCAGCGGTTCGATCACCTTGTCATGGATCAGTTGATAGGCCGGGGTGGGGGAGAGCTGTTCGCGGGAAATAAATTTGCTCAGGTTCAGCGTGTCATCGGCGGTCATCAGCGTGACCATATGGCGGCTGGCGTCGTCGATCAGACGGCGGATTTCGGCTTTATCCGGCTGCGGTTGGGCTAAGATTAACTGGGCGGCTTCGGCGTGGGCCTGAAACTGGCTGCCGATAAAATCCGCCAGCGCCTGGGCGCAGGCCAGGTACAAATCCTCTTTTGAGCCAAAATAGTAGGTGATGGCGGCGATGTTTTGCCCGGCAGCGGCAGCGATGTCGCGGGTCGTGGCGTGCAAACCGTATTCGCCAAACTGCGCCGTGGCGGCCTGGATCAACTGGCTTCTGGCGTGTTCGCCCCGGCTGGTCAACGGACTGGTGATGTTAATCATCACTGTCACCCATAAAGTTAATCAATCGATTGATTAACTTTATGGTTAAACTTTGAGCTTGTCCAGTCGCTGCGTGAAAATGAAATGGGTGACAGGGCGACAATTTATGCGCCACGTCACAAAAACTGCTACACTCCGCCCCCTTATGACATTGTGGTTTTGTCCCTGATTAGTGATAACTCCCCCTGAAACTACACCTTATCGGGTCGGGGCGAGTCTGGAGTTGTTATGTCTTTTGATTCGCTTGGTTTGAACCCTGACATTTTACGCGCCGTGACCGAACAGGGTTACAACGAACCTACCCCGATTCAACGCCAGGCTATCCCTGTGGTACTACAGGGGCGCGACCTGATGGCCAGCGCGCAAACCGGCACCGGCAAAACGGCGGGCTTTACCCTGCCGCTGCTGCAACTGCTGACCGATAAGTCTCATCAGATGAAAGGCAATCGCCCGGTGCGCGCGCTGATCCTCACCCCGACCCGCGAACTGGCGGCACAGGTGGGCGAGAACGTTCGCGAATACAGTAAATACCTGAATATCCGTTCGCTGGTGGTGTTTGGCGGCGTAAGCATCAACCCGCAGATGATGAAACTGCGCGGCGGCGTGGACGTATTGATCGCCACACCTGGCCGTCTGCTCGATCTGGAACATCAGAACGCCGTTAAGCTCGATAAAGTCGAGATTCTGGTGCTGGACGAAGCGGACCGGATGCTCGATATGGGCTTTATCCACGATATCCGCCGCGTGCTGGCGAAGCTGCCGCCGCGCCGCCAGAACCTGTTGTTCTCCGCGACCTTCTCCGACGACATTAAATCGCTGGCGGAAAAACTGCTGCATAACCCGGCAGAAGTGGAAGTGGCGCGCCGCAATACCGCGTCTGAACAGATCACCCAGTACGTTCACTTTGTGGACAAAAAGCGCAAGCGTGAGCTGCTGTCGCTGATGATCGGCAAAGAAAACTGGCAGCAGGTGCTGGTGTTTACCCGCACCAAGCACGGTGCTAACCATCTGGCGGAACAGTTGAACAAAGACGGCATCCGCAGCGCGGCGATCCACGGCAACAAAAGCCAGGGCGCGCGTACCCGTGCGTTAGCCGATTTTAAATCCGGCGATCTGCGCGTGCTGGTGGCGACCGACATCGCCGCGCGCGGCCTGGATATCGAAGAACTGCCGCACGTGGTGAACTACGAGTTGCCGAACGTGCCGGAAGATTATGTGCACCGTATTGGCCGTACTGGCCGCGCCGCCGCGACCGGCCAGGCGCTGTCACTGGTGTGCGTTGACGAGCATAAACTGCTGCGCGACATCGAGCGTTTGCTGAAGCGCGAAGTGCCGCGCATGGCGATCCCGGGCTTTGAGCCGGACCCGACTATCCCGGCAGAGCCGATTCAGAATGGTCGTGACAGCCGTGGCGGCGGTCGTGGACGTGGACAGTCCCCGCGCGGTGGCCAGTCCGCCGGTCGCGGGCAGCCGCAGGGCCAGCGCCGTAGCGAAGGCGGCGCGCCGAAAGGCGATCGCCGTACCGGCGGTGATGCCGCAAAAGGCGAAAAACCGTCGCGCCGTCTCGGCGATGCGGCAAAACCCGCAGGCGACCGCCCGCGTCGTCCGCGCCCGAGAAAACCGGCCAGCGCGCAGTAACATCAACAGGGAGCCCTCGCGGCTCCCTTGTTATTTCTGCGCGAGGTCTCGCGTAACGCCCGGCTTTTGCTTTGCGGCGGCGCGGTGAAAATGTCACAATAGTGGCTGTTTATACAGTATTTATGGTTCTGTTATGGCGTTATCCAGCGCACAAAAAACGCAAATCGCGGCGTGGTACAAGGCGCTGCAGCTGCAAATCCCCGACTTTATCCCCCGCGCCCCGCAGCGGCAGATGATTGCGGAAGTCGCTAAGACGCTGGCGGGTGATGAAGGGCGGCATCTGGCGATTGAAGCCCCTACCGGCGTGGGTAAGACCCTGTCGTACCTGATCCCCGGCATCGCCATTGCCCGCGATGAGCAAAAAACGCTGGTGGTGAGCACCGCCAACGTCGCGCTACAGGACCAGATCTTCAGCAAAGATTTACCGCTGCTGAAAAAAATCATCCCAGATTTGCGCTTTACCGCCGCCTTTGGCCGTGGGCGCTACGTTTGCCCGCGCAACCTCAGCGCGCTGGCCAGCACCGAGCCTTCCCAGCAGGATTTACTGGCGTTTCTCGATGATGAGCTGACGCCCAACAGCCAGGAAGAGCAAAAGTTCTGCGCCACGCTGAAAACCGAGCTCGACAGCTACAAATGGGATGGCCTGCGCGATCACAGCCATAAGGCGATTGACGACGATCTGTGGCGGCGGTTAAGCACCGACAAAGCCAGCTGTCTGAACCGCAACTGCCACTATTATCGCGAATGCCCGTTTTTTGTCGCGCGGCGCGAAATTCAGGAGGCGGAAGTGGTGGTGGCTAACCACGCGCTGGTGATGGCGGCGCTGGAGAGCGAATCGGTACTGCCGGAGCCGAAGAATCTGCTGCTGGTGCTCGATGAAGGCCATCATCTGCCAGACGTGGCGCGCGATGCGCTGGAAATGAGCGCCGAGATCACCGCGCCCTGGTATCGTCTTCAGCTCGACCTGTTCTGCAAGCTGATCGCCACCTGTCTGGAGCAGTTCCGCCCCAAAACCACGCCGCCGCTGGCGACGCCGGAGCGGCTAAACGCCCATTGTGAAGAGCTGTACGAGCATATCGCCTCGCTGAATAACATCCTCAATCTTTATCTGCCGCCGTCCCAGGAAGCGGAACACCGCTTCGCCATGGGCGAGCTGCCTGAGGAGATTATGGAGATTTGCCAGCGGCTGGCGAAACTCACCGAGCAGCTGCGCGGCCTGGCGGAGCTGTTTTTAAACGATCTCAGCGAGAAAACCGCCAGCCACGACGTGGTGCGCCTGCATCGCGTGCTGCTGCAAATGAACCGCGCGCTGGGCATGTTCGAGAGCCAGAGCAAACTGTGGCGGCTGTCGGCGATGGCGCAGGCCTCCGGCGCGCCGGTGACCAAATGGGCGACCCGCGAGGTGCGTGAAGGCCAGCTGCATCTGTTTTTCCACTGTGTGGGGATCCGGGTCAGCGATCAGCTGGAAAAACTGTTGTGGCGTAGCGTGCCGCATATCGTGGTCACCTCCGCCACGCTGCGTTCCCTGAACAGCTTTTCACGGCTACAGGAGATGAGCGGCCTGAAAGACAAAGCCGGGGATCGCTTTGTGGCGCTGGATTCGCCGTTTAATCACGTCAAGCAGGGCAAGATCGTGATCCCCCAGATGCACTACGAACCGCTTATCGACAACGAAGAGCAGCATCTGACGGAGATGGCGGCGTTTTTCCGTCAGGAAGTCGAGAGTAAAAAGCACCTCGGGATGCTGGTGCTGTTTGCCAGCGGGCGCGCCATGCTGCGTTTTCTTGACCACGTTGCCGACCTGCGGCTGTTGCTGCTGGTACAGGGCGATAAACCCCGCTCCCGGCTGATTCAGCTGCATCGCCAGCGGGTGGAAAACGGCGAGCGCAGCGTGCTGATTGGCCTGCAATCCTTCGCGGAAGGGCTGGATTTAAAAGGCGATCTGCTGACCCAGGTGCATATCCATAAAATTGCCTTCCCGCCTATCGACAGCCCGGTGGTGATCACCGAAGGGGAGTGGCTGAAAAGCCTCAACCGCTATCCGTTTGAGGTGCAGAGCCTGCCGAGCGCGTCGTTTAACCTGATCCAGCAGGTAGGGCGCTTAATCCGCAGCCACGAGTGCCGGGGCGAAGTGATTATTTACGATAAGCGGTTGCTGACTAAAAATTACGGTAAACGTCTGCTGGACGCGCTGCCGGTGTTCCCGATTGAACGGCCTGACGTGCCGGAGGTGAAGCCGCTGAAACCCGCCGCAGATAAAGCGCGGCGCAGCAAAGGCGGCGCGTACAGTCGGCGACGACGCGCCGGTAAATAGCTTTCTCTGGTATAACAATAATAAATCAGGCACTAATAGTGAATTCGTGTCCTTAACACATCGCGAGGAGAACTGTCGTGGACTACCGCAAAATAATTAAAGAAGTCGGACGGGGTAAAAATCACGCCCGGGATCTGGATAGCGAGACCGCCCGCGAGCTGTATACCGCGATGCTGAACGGCGAGGTGCCTGACCTGGAAATGGGCGGCATCCTGATCGCGCTGCGCATTAAAGGCGAAGGCGAGGCGGAAATGCTCGGCTTCTATGAGGCGATGCAGCAGCAGACCATTCAGTTGACGCCACCGGTTGCTAAACCGATGCCCATTGTCATCCCCAGCTATAACGGCGCGCGCAAACAGGCCAACCTGACGCCGCTTTTGGCTGTTTTGCTGAATAAACTGGGTTTCCCGGTGGTGGTGCACGGCGTCAGCGAAGACCCGACGCGGGTGCTGACCCAGACAATTTTCGAGCTGATGGGCATTGAGCCGACGCTGCACGCCGGGCAGGCGCAGGCCAAACTGGAAGGCCATCAACCGGTGTTTATTCCGGTGAGCGCTCTGTGTCCGCCGCTGGAAAACCAGCTGGCTATGCGCTGGCGGATGGGTGTGCGCAACAGCGCCCACACGCTGGCGAAGCTGGCGACGCCGTTTGCCGAGGACGCGGCGCTGCGCCTGTCGAGCGTGTCGCACCCGGAGTACATCACCCGGGTAGCAAACTTTTTTAGCGATATCGGCGGTCGCGGCCTGTTGATGCACGGCACCGAAGGGGAAGTGTATGCCAACCCGCAGGGCTGCCCGCAAATCAATCTGATTGATGCCCAGGGCGTGCGGATATTGACCGAACGCCAGAGCGCGCCGGGAGAAGAGCCGCTCTCACTGCCGTCAGCAAAAGATCCGGAAACCACCGCGCGCTGGATTGAGCGCTGCATCGCCGGGAGCGAGCCGGTCCCGGCGGCGATTAAGCGCCAGCTCGCCTGCTGCCTGGTGGCGACCGGTGAAGCGCAGACCCTGGAAGACGCGCTGGCGCGCGTCGCGCAAAGTTATTAATCCTTTCTGAGCCCGCCTGATGGCGGGCTGGCTACTCATCTACCGCCAGCCCGGTAAAACAGAAGCGCTCGCCGTCAAACAGCCCCTGGCTGGTAAGCTTCAGCGCCGGGATCACCGGCAGCGATAAAAATCCCATCTGGATGAATGGTTCATCGAGCATCACGCCGCACGCCCGGCAGGCGGCTTTTAAGCTGTCGATTTGCTGCGCCAGCGCATCCGCCGTTTGGGTACTCATCAGCCCGGCGATGGGCAACGGCAGATGGCTGACCACTTCGCCCCGCTGTGCCACGCACAGCCCACCGCCATCATCAATCACCTGATTCACCGCGCAGGCCATATCCACCGGATTACGGCCTATTACCACCAGGTTATGGCTGTCGTGGCTGACCGTCGAAGCCAGCGCCCCGTCGCGCAAGCCAAAGCCCATCAGCAGGCCCAGCGCGGCGGGCGTCTGGTGCCCGTAGCGCTCCAGTACCGCGATATAGCAGATATCCTCCCGCTCAAAGGCGTTTTCCGACCACTGGTACTCCCGGGCGCGGGTAATTAACTCGTTGGGAATAACCTCAATCGCCCGATAATGCGCGCCGGAGGCCAGGCGCAGCGTAAGTTCCTCAGGCGCGACCGTTGCGCGTTGCACCGTATTGCCCAGCGGCGGCCGGGATTGATTGAGCCGCGCCGCTTCGTTGGCCTGCAACAGCTGCCCGCAAACCGGTTTGCCTTTGACAAACACGCTCTGCACGTCGACCCGGTGGGCATCCCGGAGCAACACGATATCCGCCTGCTTGCCGGGCGCGATCAGCCCCAGGTGTTTAAAACCAAAGTGGCGCGCGGGCGACCAGGACGCCACGCGGTAGGCCACGTGCAGCGGGACATTATGCTGATTTATCAGCCGACGGATCAGCGCGTCGATATGGCCTTCATGAGCGATTTCCCATGGGTTGCGGTCGTCGGTACACAACATGCACTGCGGGCTGCTGAACTCAGATATCAATGGCGCGAGCGCATTAAGGTTGCGGGCAGCGGAGCCTTCGCGGATCATCAGCGCCATCCCGGCGGCCAGCTTTTCGCGTCCTTCCGCCAGCGTATGGCTTTCATGGCAATTTTCGATACCGGCGGCAATATAGGCATTAAGCGCTTTCCCCGATACGCCGGGGCAATGACCGTCCAGGGTGAGATGACGGAACGCATCCAGCTTCGCGAGGATGGCGTCGTCCCCCTTGATCACGCCGGGATAGTCCATCATTTCGCCCAGCCCGGTAATCAACGGATGCGCGCGCCATTTTTCCATCGCGCTAAGGGGGAATTCCGCGCCGTTAATATCGCTGCCCGCCAGCGCCGGGACGCAGGAGCTGACCTGGATGTACTGGTTCTGCTGTGATTTCTCCGCGCAGCGTACAAACCATTCGAAGCCCGCTTCGCCCATCACGTTGACAATTTCATGGGGATCGCACACCAGCGTAGTAAGCCCGCGCGGCAGGGTAGCGGATTCAAAGGTGACCGGCGTCATCATGCTGGACTCAATATGCAGATGGGCGTCGATAAAACCGGGGACCGCTACGGCGTTTTGGGCATCAATGCGGCGCAGGGCGGGCGCATCACAATATTCAGGCCCGATACCGGCTATGGTTTTGCCTTTGATGACAATCGGCCCCGGAAATGTGCCGCCGTTGATCAAATCGAGAATGGCGACATTATCAATAATATAATCCGCCACGAGTTCACCGCGCGCGACGGCTAATACTTCCTGCAATGCATTTCGGGTAATTCCATGATAGTTAGAAATTAAATTTGCGTTCATTTATTTTCTCATTTTGATTTTATTAAAATGATAGGTTAATTATCATTTTTAATTTTTCGGTTAATTTTAGTTTAGCGGCAGAATAGCGATAAGGGTGTGATTACTATCACTGAATAAACAGTGTCGAATGGATTACAAATAAGCGCATCGTTGTAAATATAAACGCTAATCCATCCTCTTTTTGGGATATAAAAAATGAATAATACGCTGGATGACATTAAGCCCGCCGAATCCGGTGGGCTGGCGAGTTTTTTTAAATTTAACCAACACGGTACCACGGCACGTACTGAAATCATTGCCGGATTTACCACCTTTCTGACCATGGTTTATATCGTGTTTGTTAACCCGCAAATTTTGGGTGCGGCGCAAATGGATACCAAAGTGGTGTTCGTGACCACCTGCCTGATTGCCGGGGTCGGCAGTATTGCCATGGGGCTTGTCGCTAACCTTCCGGTAGCGCTGGCTCCGGCAATGGGGTTAAACGCTTTTTTTGCCTTTGTGGTTGTGGGTGCCATTGGCGTGAGCTGGCAGGTGGGAATGGGGGCCATTTTTTGGGGCGCGGTCGGGCTGTTTTTACTTACCCTGTTTCGCATCCGCTACTGGATGATAGCCAATATTCCCATTAGTTTACGCATTGGTATAACCAGCGGGATTGGGTTGTTCATCGCGATGATGGGTTTAAAAAATGCCGGGGTAATTGTTGCTAATAAAGATACTCTGGTTGCGATTGGCGATTTAAGTTCCCACGGCGTGTTACTGGGTGTATTAGGGTTTTTTATTATTGCCGTGCTCTCTTCGCGCCAGTTTCACGCTGCGGTATTAGTGTCTATCGTTATTACTTCGCTGTGCGGGCTGTTTTTTGGCGATGTCCATTTCACCGGCATTTATTCCACGCCGCCCAGCGTAATGAGCGTAATGGGGCAGGTGGATTTATCCGGCGCGTTATCGCTCGATCTGGCGGGGATTATTTTCTCGTTTATGTTGATTAACCTGTTCGATTCGTCCGGTACGTTAATTGGCGTCACCGATAAAGCCGGATTAATCGACAGCGAGGGAAAGTTCCCCAATATGGATAAGGCCCTGTACGTTGATAGCTTAAGCTCGGTCGCTGGGGCGTTCATCGGTACTTCGTCGGTGACGGCCTATATCGAAAGCACCTCGGGCGTGGCGGTAGGCGGCAGAACCGGTTTGACCGCCGTGGTGGTCGGCGTGCTGTTTTTACTGGTGATGTTCTTTTCGCCGCTGGCGGAAATGGTGCCGGGTTACGCCACCGCCGGGGCGCTGATTTTTGTTGGCGTGTTAATGACCGCAAGCCTGGCGCGGGTCGACTGGAATGACTTTACTGAATCGGTACCCACCTTTATCACCACGGTGATGATGCCGTTCAGCTTCTCGATTACCGAAGGGATCGCGTTGGGCTTTATGAGCTATTGCGTGATGAAGGTGTTTACCGGCCGCTGGCGTGAGTTGAACTTATGCGTGGTGGTGGTGGCGCTGCTGTTTGCGCTTAAGATCGCGTTTATTGATTAAAAAAAAGCCCGTCCAGGGCCGGACGGGCAAACAAGGGTAACAGCAGAGTCAAAGTTGAGGGTAACTCGTTGGCAAAGCGTAATTATTTGTAGAGGGTCGCAGTACCGTTGATTTTGTTGTTGGTGTTCGCAGAGGTGATTGCGTAGCTGGTTGCGCCAGCGGCTTCTGCTTTAGCGGCCAGTTTCGCTTCCAGACCATCCAGCGTGGTTGCGCCGTCAGCGGACACTACACCGATTTTGTCTAAACCGCTGGTATCAGCCGGGTTGATGGACTGCGCAGCAAAAGCGCCGAAAGATAAAGTTGAAAGAATCAGAGCGGCGGCAGCATATTTAGTGGTTTTCATCAGGTATTCCTCGTAGGTTATTCTGTAAATGTGACGTTGTTCCGTCGATGTGATAAGTATCACGGTTTTTTACGAGAGAGAAAATCTAAACATATTGACGGCGTCGTTCTAAAAATTTGAACATCCTCTAATTGGCTGATTTATATAATATATAATTCAGTAATCTGTCATTTTATCCGCCAGCAACACCCTGATGCCTCAAGAGCGCATTTATTGCCAACATGATTTCAAATATTGATGCGCTGAATAGCAATCGCTTGCGCAGCTGTATAAAAAAAGCCCGCTGCGTCGCTCGGGCTTCTGAAGAGGGTTTACCCTGAAATCTACAGTGCGGGTGTAGATTTCAGGGCTGACTGAACGTCATGGGGAGGAGAAAACAGCCGACGTAGCGGGCTGAGTGACGGTTATTTGTAAATGGTGGCGGTGCCAAACATGGTGTTATCACCGCTGGCGGAATTAACGATGTACCCTTTCGCTCCCTCTTCACGCGCTTTTTCAGCCAGTTTATCTTCCAGATCGCTGAGGTCGCGCGCGCCGCTTGCCGAAACGGTACCGGCGGGACGGAGTTGGTTTGAGCTACTGTCCAGCATGACAGGCGCAGCGTGCGTCACAAAGGCGAAAGAAGAAAGGGCAAGGGCGGTAGATAACGCGAGCAATTTTTTCATAATTACATCCTCTGGAGTGTCACAGCGCTGATTTGATGATTCAGCTTTTTAAGTGTAGGAGGCTAATTATGTGACACAACGCAAAAAATTGACGGTCTTGTGCTTATTTTTTGAACAACATATCTTGACGAAGCATGACAGTAGGATGAAATATAATTAGTTGATTTTATGGATTAATTTTCAGTTATCTCGCCATGCCTGGTGAAACGCACCGTAAATGTGCAATTTTTGCTGGCGAACTTTGCATTTGCTGAACATTGACGTGGCGGTCATGCTTTGGTTCTGTAATTTTCACCAGCCTGAGCAGGAAAATAGCGTGGCGATATTTACCCTGCCTCAGCGAGCGGGTATTGTACGCGCCCACCAGGGAGAAAATCGATGACTACCAAACCCGGCCTGCATCCGCGCAACCGCCACCAAAACCGCTATGACTTTACCGCTCTGCAACAGGCCAACCCTGAGCTGACGGCCTTTGTGCGCCGCTCGCCTGCCGGGGAGCCGACAATCGATTTTGCCGATCCGCTGGCGGTCAAAGCCCTTAACCGGGCGCTGCTGGCCCACCATTACCAGGTTAAAAATTGGGATATCCCCGACGGCTTTCTGTGCCCACCGGTGCCGGGACGTGCCGATTATATCCATCACCTGGCGGATCTGCTGGCGCAAAGTAATGATGGCGAAATCCCGCGTAACGCCACGGTGCTGGATATCGGCGTCGGCGCAAACTGTATCTATCCGCTGATTGGTCACCATGAATACGGCTGGCGTTTTACCGGCAGCGAAGTGAATGACGAGGCGTTAAAAAGCGCCAATGCGATTATTCTTGCCAATCCGGGGCTCAATAAAGCGGTTCGCCTACGCCGCCAGAAAACGCCCGGGGCGATCCTCAACGGCATCATCCATAAAAATGAGTTTTACGACGCCACAATCTGCAATCCGCCGTTCCATGATTCGCAGGCCACCGCCGCAGCCAGCAGCGAGCGCAAACGCCGCAACCTGGGGCTGAATGACAACGCGCAGCTTAACTTTGGTGGGCAGCAGCAGGAGCTGTGGTGCGAAGGCGGGGAAGTGGCGTTTATCACCACGCTGATTGAGGAAAGCAAAGCCTTTGCCCGTCAGGTGATGTGGTTTACCACCCTGGTCTCGAAAGGGGACAATCTCCCGGGACTGTATCGCGTTCTGCAACAGACGGGCGTCGAAAAAGTGGTGAAGGTAGAAATGGCGCAGGGCCAGAAGCAGAGCCGCTTTATCGCCTGGACTTTCCACAACGATGCCCAACGTTCCCGCCGGGCATCGTCCGCTGCTCGCTGATTAAACCGTAGGATTTGCAGGCGGCAATGCGCTGCCTGCCGCCGCCTCACTGTTAATCGCCGCCGCGTCCGGCCCCGGTTGCATCACCTGGACGGTTTGCACCGGCGGCCGGATACCTGCTTTATCAAAGTGCTTTTTCACCATACTGTCGAGCGCAAACCGCACCGTCCACTGCTTCAGCGGCTGGGTGGTGAAGGTGACGCGGATAGTAAATGCAGTATTAGTCAGGCCGACAATCCCGGCAAACGACGGCTGACCTATCACCAGTGGACGGATATCGTCGTTTTGCAGCACCTCATCCACCGCATCACGCAGAGCGCGGTTAGCCTTTTCAGCATCCTCGCCACGATCGACATCATAGTTTGCGACAAACGAGCCAATCCCCCGCACAAAGTTAGCGAAGGTGGTGATCGATGACCATGGGATAATATGGTACGCGCCGGTATCCTGGCGCACGCCCACCGAGCGAATCGACATCCGCTCCACGGTGCCAGTAATCGGCCCGATGGTGACCAAATCGCCGGTATTCATCCCGTTCTCAAACTGGATGAAGATGCCGGTGATAATATCTTTCACCAGCGTTTGCGAACCGAATGACACTGCCAGCCCCAGCGCGCCTGCGCCCGCCAGCAGCGGGGCGATGTTCACGCCGATTTCCGACAGCACAATCATAATAGTGATGGTGCTGATCACCACCGCCAGGGCGTTACGGAACAGCGTCAGCAGCGTGCGGGTACGGGCGCTGGGCATCGGGCGGCCATGAATATCCGACGACAGGCGGTTTTCAATCAGGCTGGCCAGAATGGTCCAGCCAACGGCGGAGAAAAACAGGATCAGCAAAATGCGGATCAGAATATCCACGGTTTTCTCGCCAGCCCCCTGGGTGAGCCATTGCCACATGTCAAACAGCCCCCAGGCGTTGAGCAGCAACAGCATCGCTACTACCACCGTCAGGATCCGCGCCAGCTTCAGTGAAGCGGAAAGCCAGCCGTTGATGCGTTTTTGCAGCTCCGGATAATTGCGCTGCACCTCAGGCGACAGGGTGATGCGTTTGGCAATCCAGCGCGACAGCATCCCGGAAATAAACGCCGCCACGCTGATGATCGCCAGGCTTTTTAGCGTCGCGCCCATCATAAACTTCAGGCTATTACCCGGATCGAACAGAGAGAAAAACATCAGCACAATAAAGTAGGCGCTGGCAATCCAGTGCCATACCAGCGCGAAGGCGCGGATAAACAGGCTAAAAAACGCCAGCGAGCGGTCGGCAAGATGAATTAAATCCTCCTGGATCCGACGCTTATTTTTGAAAATTAGCGCCAGCGCCCAGACGGTGATGGTCAGCATGATCGCCACGTTGGCCAGCGCCCCCGCCTGGACGTTGATCTGATTCGAGATAATCGGCACCGCGACCAGTAAGCCGTAGCCAATCAGGCTGCTCAGGGCGCTGAGGCGCAAATTCCAGTAGCGGGCGCTTTCATCGCTGATATTGAAAGGGCGCAGCTGGGGAAAGCGCGGGCAGAAAATCAGCCGCAGGATGGCCTTAAAGAATTCAATCAGCGCGAAGGCGTTGAGAAACAAGCCCTGCTGGCGTGCGATGGTGCGATTACCGGCGTTCATCATATCGCTAAGAATTTGCCCGACGAACAGCGTCAGCGACAGCAGCGCCAGGTCGATAATAAAGGCACCGATAATCATCAGCGGGAGATGGAACCAACTGCTGCGGTCGCGATTTCTGCGCCGCCCCCATTCGCCCATTTTGCGGTACAGCGGGCTTGCCGCCATCCGTACCAGCCAGTAAAACGCGAATACCGCCATCGCCAGCCCGATAAAGTGGGTAAAGGCGTTAATAAACGTTTGCTGATTGAAAGCCTTGTGCGGCGCGCCGGTGATATTGCGATGCAGCTGAGCGAAACGCGACACCAGTTCGCCGCCGTAATGGCGGGTGATGTCGGTGACGTTTTCCAGAACGGTTTTTTCTTCTTCCTCAATCGGCGGCGGGGTCAGCGTCGGCACGGGCTCTGGCGGTGGCGTGGCGGCAACCTGACGCAGCTGGTCGATAAGCTCGGCGCGCGACTGCTCGTTATCCAGCACGTCGGCCAACGCGCCGTAGGCGGCCTTTTTCTCGGCCAGGTCGGGTTCAGGAGGTGGCGCGTCGGTTTTATTTTCCGTGGTTGCCGCCGCACCCACCGCATCGGCGGGCAGCGAAACGGCCTGTAATGGGGCGCACACCAACATCAGCATCAGCAAAAGAATTCGCGACACAGGCTCCTCCGGGTTGAGAAAGTGACACAAAAAACCTAAGTATAGTGTCCGGAGCGGGCCTGGCGGGAAATGGGGATTAATCCGGGGGTAATAAAAAACCCCCTCGTATGAGGGGGTTAGTATCAGGAGACGTGCTGCAAAAATTCCTGCAAGCGCTGACTGGGTGGGTTCTCGATCAGCGTTTGCGGATTGCCGTCTTCGGCGATCCGGCCTTTGTCGATAAAGATCAGTCGGGATGCCACTTTTTCGGCGAAGCCGATTTCGTGGGTCACGATCACCATCGTCATGCCTTCTTCTGCCAGATCCTGCATCACTTTCAAGACTTCGTGGCGCAGCTCCGGGTCGAGTGCCGAAGTCGGCTCATCGAACAGCATCATTTTCGGCTTGACCGCCAGCGCGCGGGCAATTGCCACGCGCTGCTGCTGGCCGCCGGACAGTTCGGAAGGATAGTGGTGGGCGCGTTCCGCCAGCCCCACTTTCGCCAGCAGCGACTGGGCCAGTTTTTCCGCTTCTGCTTTCGACGCGCCGCGCACCCGCAGCGGGCCGAACATCACGTTCTCAAGGGCAGTGAGGTGAGGAAACAGATAAAACTGCTGGAACACCATGCCCGCTTCCTGACGGATCAGGCGCTCATCAACTTTCGGGTCGTTGACTTTCAGACCGTCGACAATCAAATCGCCGCTGGTGATCTCTTCCAGTTTGTTAATGCAGCGCAGCAGGGTGGATTTACCGGAGCCGGACGGCCCGATAATCACCACCACTTCACCCTGGGTAATGTTCAAATCGATATTGTGCAGCACCTGGGTCGCGCCAAAGTGCTTGGAAACGTTTTTAAATTCAATCACAGGATTTTCATCCTTCTTTCAAGACGACGCAGTACGAAACTCAACACCAGGGTGATGATCAGATAGAACACCGCAACGGCGCTCCAGATTTCCAGCGCGCGGAAGTTACCGGCAATGATTTCCTGGCCCTGGCGGGTTAATTCGGCGACGCCGATAACAATAAACAGCGAGGTATCTTTGATGCTGATAATCCACTGGTTGCCCAGCGGCGGCAGCATACGGCGCAGCGCCAGCGGTAAAATCACGTGGCGAATGGTTTCGCGACGCGACAGTCCCAGCGCCAGGCCGGCTTCTTTGAATCCTTTATGGATAGACAACACCGCGCCGCGGGTGATTTCGGCGATATATGCGCCGGAGTTGATCATGATGGTGACCACCGCCGCGCTGAACGGGTCGATGCGCAGGTCGGTAAACGCCATGGGCAGGGCAAAGTAGATAAACATCACCTGCACCACAATCGGCGTGCCACGAATCACTTCGATAAACACCAGGGCGATGTGGTTGGCGATCCAGCCGCCGTACGTGCGGGCGAAGCCTGCAACCAGGCCGATAATCAGGCCGCCGACCAGACCGAGGATCGAAATCCACAAGGTCATTTTGGCGCCTTCAATCAGGAGGGGAATGGCGGGCCAGATGGCGCTCCAGTCAAACTGCATGATGATATCCTGTTGTACCGTGGTTCAAAATGAGAGGGGCGAATGGCCGCCCCTCAGAGTCGCGCCGACGCATCGGCGCTGTTATTAAGTCTGCGTATTATTATTTTGGTTCAGTACCGAACCATTTTTTATAAATTTCGTTATAGGTGCCGTTGTCGCGCAGTGTTTTCAGCGCGCCGTTCACTTTATCACGCAGTTCGTCGCTGCCTTTCGGGAATGCAATGCCGTACTGCTGTGCTTCCAGGGACTCACCTACCGCTTTGAACTGGCCGTTGCCCGCGGTTTTGATGAAGTACAGAATGTTCGGCGTATCGTGCAGCACCGCGTCAGCGCGGTTGGTGCCGAGTTCCATGTACGCGTTGTCGATGTTCGGGAACTGGCGCAGGTCTTTGGTTTTGATGTTCGCTTTCGCGTAATCAACAGAACCGGTACCGCTCTTCACGGCCACCACTTTACCGTCCAGATCTTTTACGCTTTTCACGTCATTGTTGTTGGCTTTTACCATCACCAGCAGGCCGCTTTTGTAGTAGCCGTCGGAGAAGTCGATCGCTTTTTTACGCTCGTCAGTGATGGTGATGCCCGCCAGCGCCAGGTCAACGTTTTTGGTTTGCAGTGCCGGGATGATGCCGCTGAAATCCATCGGCTTCAGTTCGTAATCCAGCTTCAGTTCTTTCGCAACGGCAGCCCACAGATCTACGTCAAAGCCCACATACTTATCGCCTTGCTTGAATTCAAAGGGAACGAATGCGGTATCGGTCGCCACGACCAATTTTTTATCAGCAGCCTGAGAAGAGACGGCGAAAGCCAGGGTAAGTGCAGCAAGTGACACTTTCAAAATCGACTTCATAGCTTTTCCTTTTTTAAATCCACGGGACGATCCCCAGCGAGACAGCCTTAGTATGAAAAATTCGTGCCAACATTACAACCTGCTGATTTAAATGGAGTTGAAAAAGACGCCTTGCATGGCTTACGGAGCAAACCGCCCTCAACGCACCATTTTGGTGCTCCAATTTGGTGCATCCACAGGATGAAAGGTTGAGAAGCCCTATTAAGCGGTCAAACAGGCCAGAAAACAATCTTTCATTAACGATTGTGTGAGGTGATTATTACAAAAAAATAACGTTTCGCGGGAGCGGAAGGAAAGGGGGTGCGCCAAAACGGTGCAAAACCCCCTCGTGAGGGAGGGGGTGGAATAAGAAAAACGTCTGACTTATTCGATGTTTGATTCAATGAACCACAGGAATTTGTCCAGGTCGCGCGAGGCGGCAGTGAAGATATCTGCGGTATCTTCGTCTTTCGCTTCTTCGATGGCTTTACGCACATCGTTTGCTACTACGGCGTAACGATCGGCCAGCTCTTTGAGGTGATCCTGAACGCTGTGGATGTCCAGCGGATAGCTTTTCAGCGCCGTTTTGCTGTTGATAACCTGGGTAGTGCCCAGTGCAACACCGCCGAGCTGTACGGCACGTTCTGCAATGGTATCGAGGTGATCGGTAAGCGCTGTGCGGAAGCCATCAAGCATTTCATGAACGCCGATAAAGTTTGCGCCGCGCATGTTCCAGTGAGCCTGTTTGGTGATCAGAGACAGGTCGATGAACTGGACTAACTGGCGGTTCAGCAACTCAATAGTCGCTTTCTTATCGCTATCTGCCACATCGTTGCGGGTATATAGCAGATTAGAAGTTTTTGTTTTAACCAATTTAGCGGTACTCATAATCTCATATCCTCTTGATGTTATGTCCCAATTGAATTACCGGAAATAAGTATAGCACCGGGTTTTGAGTCTGCTGTTTTGAATATACCTATCGGTCAAATAGCGAGAGACGCGTTGCGAAGTTTGATTGCAATAAAATCAATGGTTTATGATTGGATTGACGATTTTAAAATGAGACGTAAATAAATATGTAGCCGGCGGGTAATTATTCTCAATCGCAACCAGAACTGTGGCAGCAATAATCCTGATAAAAAACTAAGATTATTCCGCACCCTATTTTAACGATGCGGAATAATAGCCGTTATTTTATATCGACGCTTTTTATCTGCGGCTCACGCTTGATGGTGAGCGTGGAGCCAATCGAAGCGATCACGATCGAACACAGCGCCAGAAGCTGTGTCCCGGTCAGGGTTTCGCCGAGGAAAATCATCCCGGAAAACGCGGCCAGCGCTGGCTCCATACTCATTAAGGTGCCAAAAGTACGGGTGGGCAGACGGGTCAACGCGACCATTTCCAGCGAGTAGGGAAGAGCGGTAGACAGAATAGCGACCCCAATCCCTAATGGAAGCAGCGACCAGTGCCAGAGTGCATCGCCCGCCTGCCAGGCACCAATGGGCACAAACACAATCGCGGCGATTAGTGAACCCAGCGCGACCGTCGCCGGGCCGTGATCGGCCCCGGCGCGCTGGCCGGTAACGATATATAACGCCCAGCAGGCCCCAGCGCCTAACGCGCAGGCCGCGCCGAGCGGATCGACATGCGTCACGTCCTGGCCAAGCGGCAGCAAAAACCACATCCCCAGTACTGCCAGGATCACCCAAATAAAATCCACAGCGCGGCGGGAGGAAAACAGCGCCAGCGCCAGCGGGCCGGTGAACTCCAGCGCAACGGCAATACCCAGCGGAACGGTGCGAATAGACAGATAAAACAGGTAGTTCATGCCGCCCAGCGCCAGGCCATACATCAATAGCGGAATGCGTTGTTCACGGGAAAAGCGCAGCCGCCAGGGCTTGAAAATAATCACCAGAATCAGCGTTCCCAACGCGAGGCGCAGCGCGGTCACGCCCGGCGCGCCGACCAGCGGAAAAAGCGTTTTAGCCAGAGACGCGCCGCTTTGAATGGAAATCATGGCGATGAGTAGGGTTACAACCGGAACCCAGATGGGCGTTTTACGGGACAACGTTGGCATCCTGCACCTGTCAATTTGTGTCAGCTATCAGTAAAGCTGGCAGTGTAATGTAAATAATGAGTAATGGTTGAGCCTTTGTTGAAAAAAAACGGCGCGCCAGGCCCTAGAATGTAGGGAGATTGATGAGAAAAGCTACAGAATCTTTTAAGAATTATCTGGATGTCTGAAAGATTCGTTGGAGCCCATAATGAACCGGTTACGTTAACTAATTGTTTTATTAGTGAGATAAAGGATGTCGGAAACGTTCCGTTACATGAAGGTTCCCTTAGACAGCCTGAATCGCAAAGAGTTTCCCATCATTTTTTGGTATATTTAATACTTTAGTTTTACTTGAAGCACATTTGAGGTGGTTATGAAAAAAATTGCATGTCTTTCAGCACTGGCTTGTGTTCTGGCCGTTTCCGTTGGTACAGCTAGCGCCGCAACCAGCACCGTAACCGGTGGTTATGCTCAGAGCGATTATCAGGGCGTAATGAACAAAGCTAACGGTTTCAACCTGAAATATCGTTATGAAAATGACACCCCGCTGGGCTACATCGGTTCCTTTACCTACACCGAAAAAGACCGTTCCGACAGCGATGCATACCGTAAAGGCCAGTACTACGGCATCACCGCAGGTCCGGCTTACCGTCTGAACGACTGGGCGAGCATCTACGGCGTTGTGGGTGTTGGCTACGGTAAATACCAGGATCGTAACTACACCACCGCTGACAACAACACCAGCGACTACGGTTTCTCTTACGGCGCAGGTATGCAGTTCAACCCGATGGAAAACGTTGCACTGGACGTTTCCTACGAGCAGAGCCGCATTCGTAACGTTGACGTTGGCACCTGGATCGCTGGCGTGGGTTACCGCTTCTAATCACTTCGGTGATAATAAAAAATCCGCCCGATGGGCGGATTTTTTTTGCCTGATGCAAACCGTTAGCGGCTGCGGGTTTCAAATATATCGCTGCCCAGATGGTCGTAATCGACCTTATTAAGCTTGAAGTTAGTGATGTAGACCGGCCCGGCTTTTTGTTCTGACAGGAACCGGTAGCGGCTGGAGATTTCTTTGGTTTTTATCCCCGTCCACTGGGAGAAAAACGCCAGGAAATCGTTGGCGCTACGGCGCGCTTTAATAATCCGATGCGCTTTATCATCGCTGGACAGCACCATAAACGGCACCTGGAAATTCTGCTGGAACTGGTCGTCATGGGCCAGATACTGCACCTCTTTACCGCGCTCCTTAAACGCCAGCCCGTGATCGGAGAAATAGACCATCGAGAAACTCTGACCGCTGTTCTGCAACTGGCCGTAAAGCTGTTTCAACAACGCATCGGTTTGGGTCACAGTGTAGAGGTAGCACGACGTCTCTTTCGACTGCACGAAATCGGCGTATTTTCCCTGCGTCCGGTCGCAGGCCTGGGGATGCGAACCCATCAAATGCAGCACGATAAGCTGCGGCTGCGTGCGCTCGGTTGCCAGCACCTGGGCGGTCATCTTCAGCAGCGCTTCATCGCGGGTGTTTTTATCCGCTTCAAAATCACCGCTTTTCAGGAACTGCACTTCATCGGCGCGTTTAGCGATGCTGGCGATAGCGGTATCGTATTCGCCGATTTGCCCCTGGTTGGAGAACCACCAGGTCTGAAAGCCGGCGCGGTTGGCCAGGGTAACAAAGTTATCCTGAAACTGCGGTTTGCCGTCTACTACGCGATTTAACGTCAACCCGAGGGATTTCTGAGTAGAGCCGCTGGCGGCAATATAATCGGTGAACAGGGTGCCATTCACCGAACTGGCGAAAGGGCTGTTGTTCCAGTGGCCGCCGAAGGCACCCACCGCATCGCGCCGTTCGCTCTCGCCAATCACCACCACATAGGTGTGGTACTTCGGCTTAACGGCCAGCACGTTCCAGGAGTCTTTAATCTGCGACAGCTGCGCCATGCGCTGCTGCTCGTCGATCACTTCCTGATTGTTGACCACCACATCTTTAACGAAGCGAAACACCGGGTAGCCGGTATCTTTTAACTTAAACACGCCGCCCCAGGCGAGGTTCTGCAACGGCGCAACAAACACCGCCGCCACGCTCACCGCTAGGCACAGGCTGTCAAAATGCCGCCAGGGCGGATTTTTGACGATGGCTTTACGGCGCAGCGCAAGCACGCCCAGCGCGAAAATAAACACCGACACCAGATAGCTGTACCACGGGAAGATGGTCAGGATCTCGGTGGACTCTTCCATATTGGTGGAGTGCATCGCCAGCAGCGTATTGAAGTTCGGCGCGCCGTAGGCCTGGCCGAAGGGGTAATACATCGCCGCCACCAGCGAACAGGCACCGATCAGGACTTTTTGCCCCACCGGCATCGCGCGCCACAGCAGGAGTAAAACGCAGGTAAACGCCACCGCATACAGCAGGCTGAACGGATAACCCAGCGCGTAATTAATCAGCAAGGATTGCAGGAAATAGAAAGCCATCCACGGATCGGGCATGAATCCACGGGCGGTTAAGGATTTTTTCAGCGTTACATTCATATCGCAACTTCAACAGAACGCCATGCGTGAACCCTGGCGTCAAGGGTATTGAGAGCCTGCCTGGGAGCTGGATAGAAGAGGGCGTGACCGCATCTGCGAGCCGCTTTGATTGCAGGGCTGCAAGAAGATAGAGCCTTGTCATAAGAAGATCAACAGGCGCTAACGGTTTGTTTTGCGAGACGGATTACAAAATAGCTAAACGGCAGGGCGCAAGCCTGATGCGGCAACAAAGGGAGAAACAAAACAGACAAAAAAAATTACAAAATGATGACAACTTCATCATCTGGGGCGCTGCCAGATAACAGCCTGACGCCGTTATTTGGCAGGGGTTTTCGGTTCCGGGCGCTTGAAATAATCACAGAGTAAATCAATCAGCAACAAGCGGACCTGAAATGGAGAGTGGCTAAACACGGATATGCACCTCTTGAATTCGTTCATGGGCTACCTCCTCGGTTCCGACATCGGTAAATCCATCACTGATGCGAATACATACAGATATAGCATAGGCTATATTCTATAGCTATGGCTAATTCGTTAATTTTTTGTGCTGGCGAGGCTGTGGTTTACAATGAGCGTTACGATCGAGATAACCGTATCGCGCCACAGTAATGAGGAAGCACAATGAGTCGTCGCGCAGGTAAGCAAAACAGTAAAAAAGTGACGCAATTGGTCAATGTCGAAGAGCATGTTGAAGGGTTTCGCCAGGTTCGCGAAGCCCACCGCCGTGAACTTATTGATGATTATGTCGAATTGATCTCGGATCTTATCCGTGAAGTAGGGGAGGCCCGCCAGGTGGATATGGCGGCGCGGTTAGGCGTATCGCAGCCGACGGTGGCGAAAATGCTCAAACGGCTGGCAACGGTCGGGTTGATTGAGCAAATTCCCTGGCGCGGAGTATTTTTAACGCCGGAAGGGGAAAAACTCGCCCAGGCGAGCCGCGAACGGCATCACATCGTCGAACAGTTTTTGCTGAATATTGGCGTTAGCCCGGATACCGCCCGGCGCGATGCCGAGGGCATGGAACATCACGTTAGTGAAGAGACCCTCGGGGTATTCCAGCGTTTCAACGAACAACACGGCCAGGGACACTAAATGCTGCGGCAATTTCTCCGTCCCTTTTTACGCGACCGTTTCTTACACCTCTTATTACTGATTGGCCTGATCGTTAGCTTTTTTGTTCCCTTTGCCCCCGTGCACTGGCCTGACGCGATTGACTGGCACACCATTATTACCCTGAGCGGATTAATGATGCTGACCAAAGGCGTTGAACTCAGCGGCTATTTTGACGTGCTGGGGCGGCGCATGGTGAAAGGCTTTGCCAGCGAGCGTCAGCTGGCGATGTTTATGGTGTTCGGTGCGGCGCTGCTGTCTACTTTTTTAACCAATGACGTGGCGCTGTTCATTGTGGTGCCACTCACCATTACGTTGAAAAAACTGTGCGGCATTCCGGTTACCCGGCTGATTATTTTCGAGGCGCTGGCGGTAAACGCCGGTTCGCTGCTCACCCCCATCGGCAACCCGCAAAATATTTTGCTGTGGGGGCGCTCGGGGATCTCTTTTGCGGCGTTTATCTGGCAGATGCTGCCGCTCGCGGCGGTACTGGTGCTCAGCCTGCTGCTCCTGTGTTGGTTCTTTTTCCCGGCCAGGGCGCTGCATTACCAGGCGCGTGAACAGCAGCATCAGTGGAAGCCGCGCCTGGTGTGGACCTGCCTGGTACTGTACCTGGTGTTTCTGGCTTCGCTGGAGCTTCACGTCGAGCGCTGGGGATTGCTGGTGGTCGCGGCGGGCTTTTTGATCGTGGCGCGCAACGTGCTGGTGAACATCGACTGGAGCCTGCTGCTGGTGTTTGTCGTGATGTTTATCGATGTGCATCTGCTGATCCAGCTACCGGCGCTGCGCGAAAATCTGCCTGGCGTGACCCAGTTCTCTTCCGGCGGGTTATTTTTGCTGGGCGTTGGGCTGTCGCAGTTTATCAGCAACGTGCCCTCCACCATCCTGCTGCTGAACTATGTGCCGCCTTCCATGCTGCTGGCCTGGGCGGTGAACATTGGTGGGTTCGGCCTGCTGCCGGGATCGCTGGCGAATTTGATTGCCCTGCGCATGGCGGGCGATCGCCGCATCTGGTGGCGCTTTCATCTCTGGTCGCTGCCGCTGCTGGCGTGGGGGATGCTGGTGGGGTGGGGGTTACTCACGCTGCTGCGCTAGCGCAGGGCATAAAAAAAGAGCGGCTAATCAGCCGCTCTTTTTCGTTTCAGATGAATCAGTTCAAACGTACCGGCATACCGGAACGGTTTTGCAGCGCCTGTTCAACGATGCTCTGATCGGAATCCGGCTGGGTGGTTACCGTCTGGACCGCCTGGGTCAGGGTGATCGGCACCACTTCGTTGTTTTCAATCTGAGATTCGCTGGTAGACAGCGGATTGTGAACCTCGATATAACGGCTGCCGTCCGGCTCAACGGTGGCTTTCACCGGCTCGTTGATAAACTGGACGCGAGTGCCGACCGGCACGTTCTCAAACAGGAATTTGATATCGTCGTTACGCAGACGTACACAGCCGTGGCTCACGCGCAGGCCGATGCCGAAGTTAGCGTTGGTGCCGTGGATAGCATACAGGCGACCGATGTACAGCGCGTACAGACCCATCGGGTTATCCGGGCCTGCCGGGACCACTGCCGGAAGCGGCTCGCCTGCGGCTGCGTATTCAGCGTGCATCTTGGCGGTCGGCGTCCAGGTCGGGCCTGCTTTCTTACGCTCAACTTTGGTGACCCAGTTGATCGGGGTATCTTTACCCAACTGACCGATACCGATCGGCAGAACGATCACGGTATTGGAGCCTTTCGGGTAGTAGTACAGACGCATTTCGGCGCTGTTGATAACAATCCCTTCATGCGGGGTATCCGGCAGGATCAGCTGCTGCGGGATATTTAAAATGGTGCCGCCTTTAGGCAGGTAAGGATCCACGCCCGGGTTGGCTTCCGTCATATTGGAAAAACCCATCTGGTACTGCGCGGCGAAATATTCCAGCGGCTCGGTGTTGCCTTCCGGAATCGTGATGACCTGGTTTTGCCCGACAACACGGCTGCCGTCGGTCGGCAGAGGGTAGGTCACGGCATTGGCGGTTTTGCAAAAACCGATCACAGCGAAAGCTGCTACTAAAAGCGTGCGTAATTTCATGTTCATCTTGTGCAGTGTAGTCGAGCCTTACTCGGCGGTAGATTAGCGATTTCGGGGCGCATTATAGGTGGATTATTGCGCGCTGGGAAATCGGATGTGGATGATATCACATTTTTTTGCTTACCCTGCTAAGCATAGCAGGGGCGTTGCGGGGCGATTTAAATTCGGACTTATGGCATAATGCGGCGTTTATCACAATTTCTTGCAGGATATCGTCGTGTTAGTTACCAGCAACGTCACTATGCAGTTTGGCAGTAAGCCGCTGTTTGAAAATATTTCCGTCAAATTTGGCGGCGGCAACCGTTACGGCCTGATTGGCGCCAACGGTAGCGGAAAATCCACGTTTATGAAGATCCTCGGTGGGGATCTGGAACCGTCCCTCGGTAACGTGTCCCTCGATCCCAACGAGCGTATCGGTAAGCTGCGCCAGGATCAGTTTGCCTTCGAAGAGTTCACGGTTCTCGATACGGTGATCATGGGGCACGGTGAGCTGTGGGAAGTGAAGCAGGAGCGCGACCGCATCTATTCTCTGCCGGAAATGAGCGAAGAAGACGGCTATAAAGTGGCCGATCTGGAAGTGCTGTATGGCGAGATGGACGGCTACTCTGCTGAAGCGCGCGCCGGTGAACTGCTGCTGGGCGTCGGTATCCCGGTTGAACAGCATTACGGCCCGATGAGCGAAGTCGCGCCAGGCTGGAAACTGCGTGTGCTGCTGGCCCAGGCGCTGTTCGCCGACCCGGACATTCTGCTGCTCGACGAACCGACCAACAACCTGGACATCGATACCATTCGCTGGCTGGAGCAGGTGCTGAACGAGCGTAACAGCACCATGATTATTATTTCGCACGACCGCCACTTCCTGAATATGGTGTGCACCCACATGGCGGATCTGGATTACGGCGAACTGCGCGTGTATCCGGGCAACTATGACGAATACATGACGGCGGCGACCCAGGCCCGTGAACGCCTGCTGGCGGACAACGCCAAGAAGAAGGCCCAGATCGCCGATCTGCAATCCTTCGTCAGCCGCTTTAGCGCCAACGCCTCTAAGTCACGCCAGGCGACCTCGCGCGCCCGTCAGATTGACAAAATCAAGCTGGAAGAAGTGAAGGCCTCCAGCCGCCAGAACCCGTTCATCCGTTTTGAGCAGGACAAGAAACTGTTCCGCAACGCGCTGGAAGTGGAAGCGCTGACCAAAGGTTTCGACCAGGGTCCGCTGTTTAAACAAGTCAATCTGCTGATGGAAGTCGGAGAAAAACTGGCGGTACTGGGGACCAACGGCGTGGGTAAATCCACCCTGCTGAAAACGCTGGTGGGTGAGCTGGAGCCTGATAACGGTACCGTGAAGTGGTCAGAAAACGCGCGCATTGGCTATTACGCCCAGGACCACGCCGCGGAATTTGACAACGACCTGACGGTTTTCGACTGGATGAGTCAGTGGAAACAGGAAGGCGACGACGAGCAGGCGGTGCGCAGTATTCTGGGCCGTCTGCTGTTCAGCCAGGACGATATCAGGAAGCCTGCTAAGGTGCTGTCCGGTGGTGAGAAGGGCCGTATGCTGTTCGGTAAGCTGATGATGGAAAAACCGAATATCCTGGTAATGGACGAACCAACTAACCACCTGGATATGGAATCCATCGAATCGCTGAACGCCGCGCTGGAAATGTACCAGGGCACGCTGATTTTCGTTTCTCACGACCGTGAGTTTGTCAGCTCGCTGGCGACGCGGGTGGTAGAGATCACGCCTGAGAAAGTGATCGACTTCTCCGGCGGTTACGAAGAGTATCTGCGCAGTAAAGGGATTGACAGCTAATCTGATTGCTGGCCTGCCCACGCAGGCCAGCACATCCCCGCTATCACGCCCCGGCGGGCTGTTGAGCGTAAATCATCACTTTCTGAACGCGATGATTATCCACTTCCAGCGTCTTAATCACATAATCTCCCACTTCAACTTCTTCGCCCTCGGCAGGCACCCGTTGCAGGTACTCCATCAGCAGCCCGGCGATGGTGTGGTATTCCCGTTTTTCATCCAGCGGCAGCGGCACAAACTGCACCAGATCCTCCAGCGGCATATGGCCATTGGCGGTCCAGGTTCCGTCCTGGTTGCGCTGGATATCGTGGCGGGCGTCGATCTCTTCCACCTCGTTAGGCAGGTTCCCGGCGATGGTTTCCATCACATCGCTAAGCGTCACCAGCCCTTCGATAGAGCCAAACTCATCCACCACAAAGGCAAAGTGGGTGCGGGCATTGCGGAACTGCTCCAGCGCGTGCAGCAGCTGTAGCGTTTCCGGGAACACCAGCGGCTGTTTCACCAGCGCGCCCAGGTCGAGTGGTTTCCCCGCCAGCGACTGCTGGAGCAGGTCGAGAATATGCACCACGCCGAGAATTTCATCGTCTGCGGTGACCACCACGCGAGTGTGCTGATTGCGGTCCAGCAGCAGGCGGATCTGCTCTTCGGGGGCGTTAATGTCGATATGCTCGATATCATGGCGCGAGGTCATAATGCTGCTGACGCTGCGCTGGTTCAGGTTCAGCACCCGGCCAATCATCAGCCGCTCCTGGCGGTTAAACACCGGCACATTGGCAGCGTCGGCCACCAGCGAGGCGGTTTGCGCGTCCAGCTCGGCGTTCTCATGCTTACCGCTGATCAGATGCATCACCGCTTCGGCGGTGCGCTGGCGCAGCGACATATTGGCCGACAGGAACCGGCGGCGGTTAAACATCGCCAGCTGGTTAAGTCCTTCGATCATGATGGAGAAACCAATCGCCGCGTACAGATAACCCTTCGGAATGGCGAAGCCGAAACCGTCGGCAATCAGGCTGAAACCAATCATCAACAGGAAGCTCAGACACAGGATCACAATCGTTGGATGATTATTCACAAAACGCGTTAGCGCTTTGCTGGCTAACAGCATCAGCGAAATGGCAATCACCACGGCGGCCATCATCACGCCCAGGTGATCGACCATGCCCACGGCAGTGATCACCGAATCCAGTGAGAAAATCGCGTCCAGAATGACGATTTGCGCCACTACCGCCCAGAACTTCGCGCCGCGCCGCTGGGTGGGGTTTTCATGGTCTTTGCCTTCCAGCCGCTCGTTGAGTTCCACCGTGGCTTTGAACAGCAGGAACAGCCCGCCAAACAGCATAATCAGGTCTCGGGCGCTGAAGCCGTGGCCGTACAGCACCACCAGCGGGCGGGTGAGTGTCACCAGCCAGGAGATTGACGCCAGCAGGCCCAGCCGCATCACCATCGCGAGGATCAGGCCGGTAATGCGGGCGCGGTCGCGTTGTCCTGGCGGCAGCTTCTCCGCGAGAATCGCAATAAACACCAGGTTATCGATACCCAGCACCAGTTCAAGCACCACCAGGGTGGTTAATCCCGCCCAGATCGAGGGATCGGCGATCCATTCCATAGAAAAACGTTTACCTGTAATGAAGCAATGAAAGATAACCCGATCATGGTTAATGACGGCGAAAAATGCAATGCGCAGCCTCCTGATGAATGGCGCACAGCGGCCAATCACGGGCTGAGGCGAAGAAAAAATGGCGAATAGTCAACCACGTGACACTACTGCCATTAGTCTCTTTATTACTAAGGGTTATTATTATTGCGCCGTTATTATTTCTTTGTTTGCGACGAAATAAGCCTGAGGATATTCCTAATAATAAATAAAACGGCAATTAAATAATTAGCGTGTCAATGTGAGGCTAATCCTAAAACTTAATATTTGTGGTGCTTCATATTAATCTTAAAAAGCCTTTTGACCAATTAACAGGCTTGCCTGACAAAAATTTAGCTGTAACAATCCTTGCGGTTATCAGGGGTGATGGGACATGTTTATTAATTACCATTGCGCCTTTTCATCAAACTGCAATAAATAACTTTCGCCAATTCGGATAATTCCAGTTAGCGCAGGGTTCTTCATTAACATTCTGTTTTTACAGTGAGTTGGTAGCTGAAAGCCAGGGGCGGTAGCGTGCCTGAAGGCCATCGGTAAGCTTTAATTACGCTGTCGAAAACCTTCGTTTAATTAAGTCCGTTTTTAGGAATGATTCCAATTATTTTTATTGTGATTTCCGCGCATGGTTTATCGGCGTGTTGGGAAGCGACTTATTTATCCGACCGGAATTAATACTCTGCCAAAGTGAAAATAATCAATGACGAAATCAAGATTGAAATTGATGCCATTATTGGTGTCGGTCGCCTTAATGAGCGGGTGTACGGTGTTACCCGGCAGTAATATGTCGACAATGGGCAAAGATGTTATTCGCCAGCAGGATGCCGACTTTGACCTGGATAAAATGGTCAACGTTTACCCGCTGACGCCGAGACTGGTTGAGCAATTGCGCCCGCGCCCCAATGTCGCGCAGCCGAATATGTCCCTTGACCAGGAAATCGCCCAGTATCAATACCGCGTTGGGCCAGGGGATGTGCTGAACGTCACCGTGTGGGACCATCCGGAGCTCACCACCCCCGCTGGTCAGTACCGCAGCTCCAGCGACGCCGGTAACTGGGTTCAGCCGGATGGCAGCATGTTCTATCCCTATATCGGCAAAGTGCATGTCGCGGGTAAATCCCTGTCCGAAATCCGTAGTGATATTACCGGCCGTTTAGCGCAGTACATCGCTGACCCGCAGGTGGACGTTAATATCGCCGCGTTCCGCTCGCAAAAAGCGTATATCTCCGGCCAGGTCAATAAATCAGGCCAGCAGCCGATCACCAACGTGCCGCTGACGGTGCTGGATGCCATCAACGCCGCAGGCGGCCTGACCGAAAACGCCGACTGGCGCAACGTGGTGCTGACCCATAACGGTAAAGAGCAGCGCCTCTCGTTGCAGGCGCTGATGCAAAACGGCGACCTCAGCCAGAACCATCTGCTGTATCCCGGCGATATTTTGTTCGTGCCGCGTAATGACGATCTGAAAGTGTTCGTGATGGGCGAAGTGAAGAAACAGTCCACGCTCAAAATGGACTTCAGCGGCATGACGCTAACCGAAGCGCTCGGCCAGGCGGAAGGCATCGACCTCACCACCTCCAACGCCAGCGGCATCTTCGTGATCCGTCCGCTGAAAGGCAAGGGCAGCGCCAACGGCAAGATCGCCAATATCTACCAGCTTGATATGTCCGATGCCACCTCGCTGGTGATGGCGACGGAATTCCGCCTCCAGCCGTATGACGTGGTGTACGTGACCACCGCGCCGGTCGCGCGCTGGAACCGCCTGATCAACCAATTGCTGCCGACCATCAGTGGCGTCCGTTATATGACGGACACAGCCAGCGATCTCCACAACTGGTAACCGTTATGTTCAACAAAATTCTTGTGGTGTGCGTGGGCAACATTTGCCGTTCCCCCACGGCAGAGCGGCTACTGAAACACTATCTGCCCGAGTTAACGGTCGCTTCTGCCGGGCTTGGCGCGCTGGTGGGTAAAGGTGCTGATGAACGTGCCGGGCAGGTTGCTGCTGCGCATGCGCTTTCCCTGGAGGGCCATAGCGCCCGCCAGGTCACCGGGGCGATGTGCCGCGATTACGATTTGATCCTCGCCATGGAAAAGCGCCATATCGCGCGGCTGTGCGATATGGCACCGGAGATGCGCGGCAAAGTGATGCTGTTTGGTCACTGGGATGAAGCGCGCGAAATCCCCGATCCGTATCGTAAAAGCGCCGAGGCATTCGAGGCGGTTTACACGATGCTGGACGATTCCGCCCGGCGTTGGGCGCAGGCACTGAAACCTCAGCAGGGATAACCATGACAGCAAAAATGAATGCCGCCTCCGCGACCGAAGGCAGCGATGAAATTGATATCGGGCGCCTGATCGGCACCGTGATTGAAGCCCGCTGGTGGGTGCTGGGCATCACCGCCGCGTTTGCACTGCTGGCGACGGTGTACGTGATGTTCGCCACGCCTATCTACAGCGCCGACGCGCTGGTGCAAATCGAACAAAACACCGGCAACTCTATCGTGCAGGACATCAATAGCGCGTTATCGGACAAACCGCCCGCCTCAGACGCCGAAATCCAGCTGATCCAGTCGCGGCTGGTGCTGGGCAAAACCGTTGACGATCTCAACCTGGACATCGCCGTCGAGAAAAACAGTTTTCCGCTGTTTGGCGCAGGCTGGGATCGCCTGATGGGCCGCCAGAACGATACGGTCGCGGTTGAGACCTTTACGCTACCCGCCGGAATGGCGAAAGCCACCTTTACTCTGGAAGTGCTGGGGCCGCAGCAGTATCAGTTGACCAGCGACGACGGGTTTAGCGCCCAGGGGAAAGTGGGCGAGCCGCTGAACAAACAGGGCGTGACCCTGCTGGTTAAGGCGATCAAGGCGCAAACCGGCAGCGAGTTTACGGTCACCAAATACTCCACCCTCGGCATGATCAATCAGCTCAAGAACAGCCTGACGGTCACCGAAAACGGCAAAGACACCGGGGTGCTGAGCCTGACCTTTACCGGCGAAGACCGGGATCAAATCCGCGCGATTTTAAACAGCATCACCCGCAACTATCTGGAGCAGAACGTCGAGCGCAAATCCGAAGAGGCATCAAAAAGCCTGGCGTTCCTGGCGAAGCAGTTGCCGGAAGTGCGCGCCCGGCTGGATGAGGCGGAAAATAAACTCAACGCCTATCGCCAGAAGAAAGATTCGGTCGATCTGCCGCTGGAAGCCAAAGCGGTGCTGGATTCCATGGTCAATATCGACGCCCAGCTCAACGAACTGACCTTTAAAGAAGCGGAAATCTCCAAGCTGTACACCAAAGCGCACCCGGCCTACCGCACGCTGCTGGAAAAACGCCGCGCGCTGGAGGACGAAAAAGGGCGGCTGAACAACCGCGTCACCGCCATGCCGGAAACCCAGCAGGAAATCGTGCGCCTGACCCGCGATGTGGAATCCGGTCAGCAGGTGTATATGCAACTGCTGAATAAACAGCAGGAGCTGAAAATCACCGAGGCCAGCACCGTTGGCGACGTGCGCATCGTCGATGCGGCCATCGCCCAGCCAGGCGTGCTGAAACCAAAAAAAGGCTTAATCATTCTCGGCAGCATTCTGCTGGGCCTGATGCTGTCGATTGTCGGCGTACTGCTGCGCTCGCTGTTTAATCGCGGCATTGAAAGCCCGCAGGTGCTGGAAGAGTCGGGCATCAGCGTTTACGCCAGCATTCCGCTGTCGGAATGGCAGAAAGCCCGGGATAGCGTTAAAACCATCAGGGGCGTGAAGCGTTTTAAGCAGAGCCAGCTGCTGGCGGTGGGCAATCCGACGGATCTGGCTATTGAGGCCATCCGCAGCCTGCGCACCAGCCTGCATTTCGCCATGATGCAGGCCAACAATAATGTGCTGATGCTCACCGGCGTCAGCCCGTCAATCGGTAAAACCTTCGTCTGTGCCAACCTGGCGGCGGTGATTAGCCAGACCCATAAACGGGTATTGCTGATCGACTGTGACATGCGTAAGGGCTACACCCATGAGCTGCTGGGTACTAACAACGTCAACGGCCTGTCGGACGTGCTGGCGGGGCAGGGCGATATCGCCTCCTGCGCGCGTCCCACTTCGATTGCCGGATTCGATCTGGTGCCGCGTGGCCAGGTGCCGCCCAACCCGTCGGAACTGTTGATGAGCGAGCGCTTTGGCGCGCTGATCGCCTGGGCCAGTAAAAATTACGACCTGGTGCTCATCGATACCCCGCCGATCCTCGCGGTGACCGATGCCGCGATTGCCGGTCGCCATGCCGGCACCACCCTGATGGTGGCGCGTTACGCCGTTAACACCCTGAAAGAGGTGGAAACCAGCCTGGGCCGCTTCGAGCAGAACGGCATTGCGGTCAAAGGGGTGATCCTCAACTCCATCTTCCGCCGCGCCGCCGGCTATCAGGATTACGGCTACTACGAGTACGAATACCAGTCGGACAGTAAATAACCCGCGCCCCGGTTCGCGCCGGGGGCATTCGTCATCAACCTCTTTTTTGACGCCAGGGGAATGGAACATGGCACACGCGCAACGGCCTTTAATTTCAATCTATATGCCGACATGGAACCGCCAGCAGCTGGCGATCCGCGCCATCAAATCGGTACTGCGTCAGGATTACCACCATTGGGAAATGATCGTGGTGGACGACTGTTCCGCCTCCTGGCAGCAGCTCAGCGAGTTTGTCGAACAGCTTAACGATCCGCGCGTAACCTATGTGCGCAATGAGATCAACAGCGGCGCCTGTGCGGTGCGCAATCAGGCGATCCAGCAGGCGCGCGGTGAATTTATTACCGGCATCGACGATGACGATGAGTGGACGCCGGAGCGCCTGTCGGTGTTTTTACGTGAGGCCCATCGTCTTAACGATCACGCCTTCCTCTACGCCAACGACTATGTCTGTGAAGGTGAGGTCTATACCCAGCCGGCCAGCCTGCCGCTGTACCCGAAATCACCATGGTCGCGCAAGCTGTTCTACAAGCGCAACATCATCGGCAACCAGGTATTCAGCTGGGCGTGGCGTTTTAAGGCTTCGCTGTTCGACACCTCGCTGGCGGCGGCCCAGGATTACGACATCTTTCTGCGCATGGTACTGCGCTACGGCGAGCCGTGGAAAGTCGAGGCCGCAACCCAAATTCTGCATATCAACCACGGTGAAATGCAGATCACCAAATCGGCAAAACAGTTTTCCGGCTACTTCCAGTTTTACCGCAAGCACAAAGGGATTTTCGATCGGGCCAGCAAGAAGTATCAGCTGTTTACCCTGTACCAGATCCGCAATAAACGGATGAACTGGCGCACCTGCCTGACGCTGCTGTCGCTGCGCAATACCAAACGGCTGGCCTACAGCCTGCGGGGGAAATAATGCTGCTGGAAGACTGCCGCGCTAATAGCTGGAGCCTGCGTCCGTGCTGCATGGTTCTGGCCTACCGCATCGCACACTTTTGCTCGGTATGGCGCAAGAAAAACGTCATCAACAATCTTTGGGCCGCGCCAGTGCTGGTGCTGTACCGGATCGTCACCGAATGCCTGTTCGGCTATGAAATCCAGGCGGCGGCGACCATTGGCCGACGCTTCACCATTCATCACGGCTACGCGGTGGTGATCAACAAAAACGTGGTGGCGGGGGATGACTTCGTGATCCGCCACGGCGTCACCATCGGCAATCGCGGCAGCGACAGCCTGGCCTGCCCGGTGATTGGCAACGGCGTGGAGCTGGGCGCGAACGCCATTTTGATCGGCGATATCACCATTGGTCATCACGCCACCATCGGCGCGGGCAGCGTGGTGATGGACAGCGTGCCGGATAACGCGCTGGTGACGGGCGAGAAAGCTCGCGTGAAGGTAATCAAATGAACATTGTGCAATTTAACGTGCGCCTCGCTGAAGGGGGCGCGGCGGGCGTGGCGCTGGATCTGCATCAGCGTGCTTTACAGCAGGGGCTGGCCTCCCGCTTCATCTATGGCTACGGCAAGGGCGGCAAGAAGAGCGTTAGCCATCAGCAGTACGCCCAGGTGGAAAAACACACCCCGCGCCTGACGTCGGTGGCTAACATCGCGCTGTTTCGGTTTGTTAATCGCGACCTGTTCGGCAACCTGGACGGGTTGTACCGCAAGGTAACGCGTACCGCCGGGCCGGTGGTGCTACATTTCCACGTGCTGCACAGCTACTGGCTGAATCTGGAACAGGTGGTGGCGTTTGCCGAGCGCGTCACGGCCCATAAGCCGGATGTCCGGCTGGTCTGGACGCTGCACGATCACTGGAGCGTCACCGGGCGCTGCGCCTTTCTTGACGGCTGCGACGGCTGGACCCGCGGCTGCGGTAAATGTCCGACGCTCACCAATTATCCACCGGTTAAAATTGACCGCGCGCATCAGCAAATCGCGGCGAAGCGCTTTCTGTTCCGCAAGATGCTGGCGCTGGGTTGCCTGTTCATCTCCCCCAGCCAGCACGTTGCCCAGGCGTTCAACCAGATCTACGGCGCGGGCCGCTGCCAGATTATTAATAACGGCATCGACGTCGCCACCGAATCGATCCTCGCCGAGCTGCCGCCGCCGTCGCCGTCCAGCGGCGCGCCGAAAATCGCCGTAGTGGCTCACGACCTGCGCTACGACGGGAAAACCCGCCAGCAGCTGGTGCGCGATATCGTCGCGCTGGGGGATAAGGTGGAAGTCCACACCTTCGGTAAATTCTCGCCGTTTGAAGGCAGCAACGTGGTAAATCACGGTTTTCTCACCGATAAGCGGCGGCTGATGGGCGAGCTGAACCAGATGGATGCGCTGCTGTTTAGCTCCCGGGTGGATAACTATCCGCTGATCCTGTGCGAAGCCCTGTCCATCGGCGTGCCGGTGATTGCCACCCACAGCGATGCGGCGCGGGAAGTGCTGGAAAAATCCGGTGGCCGCACGGTGGATGAGCAGGACGCGATCGCGCTGGCGCAGCAACACCGCGCGCAGATCGCAGAATCTATCTTTGGGATGTCTCTCGAGGCGTTTAAAACTGCCAGTCGCGAGGCCTACAGCGGCCAACAGATGCTGGAGGAGTATGTCTCGTTCTATCAGAGTCTGTAGCTATCTGTTGCTGCCGCTGATTTATCTGCTGGTTAACGTCAAGCTGCTGCAACTGGGCGAGAGCTTTCCCATTACGGTGGTGACGTTTTTGCCGGTGCTGCTGTTGCTGTACGTCGAGCGCATCAATCTGAAGAAGCTGATGATCGCGCTGGGGCTGGGGGCCGGGCTGACGCTATTCAACTATCTGTTTGGTCAGTCGCTGGATGCGTCCAAATACGTCACCTCGACCATGCTGTTCGTCTATATCGTGATTATTATCGGCATGACCTGGAGCATTCGCTTTAAAACCCTGTCGCCGCGCAATTACCCTAAGGTGCTGCGGCTGTTTTATCTGGTAACGGGCATTATCGTCGCCATCGCCTGTGCGGAAATGGCGCAGATTATTTTGACCGGCGGCAGTTCGCTAATGGAGGCCATCTCAAAATATCTGATCTACAGCAACAGCTACGTCATGAATTTTATTAAATTTGGCGGCAGGCGAACCACGGCGCTCTATTTTGAACCGGCATTCTTCGCGCTGGCGCTAATCTCAATCTGGCTGTGCATCAAACAGTTTGGCCTCAAAACGCCGAAAGCCGATGCGATGATCCTGTTAGGTATTATTCTCTCGGGATCGTTCTCTGGGGTGATGACTTTTATTCTGTTTTATCTGCTGGAGTGGGCGTTTAAATATCTCAATAAAAATGCGCTGCGTAAAAAACTGCCGCTGGCGATTATTTCCCTGGCGGTATTTATGGTGGGGTTGATTTTTGCGTTTCCCTATATCGCTACCCGTATTGGCGATTTAGGGACAGAAGGCTCGTCATCCTATTATCGTATTATCGGTCCACTGGTGATGGTCGGTTATTCTTTAACCCATATTGATGGAGTAGTGCGTTTCGGTTCGCTTTACGAATATGTGGCGTCATTCGGAATATTTAACGGTGCGGACGTGGGTAAAACCATAGACAATGGTCTGTATCTGTTGATTATTTATTTTTCATGGCTGGCGGTTATTTTAACGGGCTGGTATTTATGGAAAGTCGGCAAAATGATAGCGCGCGCCTTTGGCGATAATCCTAATTACCGGGTGCAGCTGTGGTTATTCACGCCGATTTCCCTGTTCTTTACCGGTTCGATATTTAGCCCCGAATATGCCTTTTTAATTGTCTGCCCGTTTATTCTACGCAAGGCCATCGGGCAGCCCCACGTGCAGGAGAAATAACAATGCGATTAAGCGTCATCACGGTGGCCTGGAAAAATCTTGCCGGGGTAGAAAAAACATGGCAATCGCTGGCGCATCTGGCAGCCGATCCATCAATCGATTTTGAATGGATTGTGGTGGACGGCGGCTCCGCAGACGGTACTGAGGAATTTCTGAAAAGCCTCAACGGGCAGTACCAGTTACGTTTTGTCAGCGAAAAAGATAATGGCATTTATGACGCCATGAATAAGGGTATTCAGCTTGCTCACGGCGATTACGCCCTCTTTTTAAACTCCGGGGATGTGTTTCACCCTGACGTGGCGCATTTCGTGCGCCAGCTGGTGACGCTCCCGGCGCACCGGCCAGCGATGGTCATTGGTGATGCCCTGCTGGATTTCGGCAACGGTCATAAAACCCGGCGTAGTGCTAAACAGGGCTGGTATATTTATCACAGCTTACCGGCCAGCCATCAGGCAATATTTTTCCCGATGCAGGGATTAAAATCTCACCCTTACGATCTGCAATATAAAGTCTCGTCTGATTATGCGCTGGCGGCAAAACTGTATAAAGCCGGTTATCCCTTTAAACGCCTCGATGGTTTAGTGTCGGAGTTTTCAATGGGCGGCGTTTCCACCTCCAATAATCTGGAATTATGCCGGGATGCGAAAAACGTTCAGCGCACAATTTTAGGTGTGCCCGGCTTTTGGGCTGAGCTTTCTTATTGGTTACGCGTACGCACCACCGGTAAAACCAAAGCGCTGTACCAAAAAAATTAATTTTATATAACCGGCGGCACTTAAATTAACGCTCTTTTCAGGGCGGGGGAATTTGCATCCTGAATTTTGAATTACCCCCGCGATAGTGAATTAAAAGATAAGGAAAACCGATGCAAGAATTAAGAGGATTCTCGGTTCCAAAAAATTTCCGCGGCGGGCATCCTGTTAAAGTTCAGTTATGGTGGGCGGTACAGAAAACATTATTTGCCTGGTCGCCGCAAATAGCCTATCGCTGGCGCGCTTTTTTATTAAGACTGTTTGGTGCGCGAATTGGTAAAGGGGTGGTGATTCGCCCTTCGGTAAAAATTACCTACCCATGGAAATTAACGCTGGGCGATTATGCCTGGATTGGCGACGACGCGGTGTTATATACCCTGGGTGATATTACCATCGGCGCGAATGCGGTTATTTCCCAGAGAAGTTATTTATGCACCGGCAGCCATGATTATTTGAGTGCCCATTTCGATATTTTTGCCAAACCGATTGTGATTGGCGAGAAATGCTGGCTGGCGACCGATGTGTTTGTCGCGCCCGGCGTTTCGATTGGCGAAGGCACCGTGGTCGGTGCGCGGAGCAGCGTATTTAAATCGTTACCCGGCAATGTGATTTGCCGAGGTAACCCAGCGGAAATTATTCGCGAGCGTGTAAACAGCAGTCTGGCTAGTTAAACCAGGCCCGATTTAAACAGAGGAAAAGTAAATCATGAGTAAAGTGGCTCTCATTACGGGTGTAACCGGACAAGATGGTTCCTATCTGGCCGAACTGTTGCTGGAAAAAGGTTACGAAGTTCACGGCATCAAGCGCCGCGCCTCGTCTTTCAATACCGAACGTGTGGACCATATTTATCAGGATCCGCACGCCAGCAACCCGAAATTCCACCTGCATTACGGCGATCTGACGGATACCTCCAACCTGACGCGTATTCTCCAGGAAGTGCAGCCGGATGAAGTCTACAACCTCGGGGCGATGAGCCACGTGGCAGTCTCTTTTGAATCCCCGGAATACACCGCCGATGTGGATGCCATGGGCACGCTGCGCCTGTTAGAAGCGATCCGTTTCCTGGGGCTGGAAAAGAAAACGCGCTTCTACCAGGCATCGACCTCCGAGCTGTATGGCCTGGTGCAGGAGATCCCGCAGAAAGAGACCACGCCGTTCTATCCGCGCTCGCCGTATGCGGTCGCCAAACTTTACGCCTACTGGATCACCGTGAACTACCGTGAATCCTACGGCATGTACGCCTGCAACGGCATTTTGTTTAACCACGAATCCCCGCGCCGTGGCGAAACCTTCGTGACCCGCAAAATCACCCGCGCCATCGCCAACATCGCCCAGGGCCTCGAATCCTGCCTGTACCTCGGCAACATGGACTCCCTGCGCGACTGGGGCCACGCCAAAGACTACGTGAAAATGCAGTGGATGATGCTGCAACAGGAGCAGCCGGAAGACTTTGTGATCGCCACTGGCGTGCAGTATTCGGTGCGTGAATTTGTGGAGATGGCTGCCGCGCAGCTCGGCATCAAACTGCGTTTTGAAGGCAAGGGCGTGGAAGAGAAGGGCATTGTGGTGTCGGTGACCGGCCACGATGCGCCGGGCGTGAAGCCGGGCGATGTGATTATCGCCGTCGACCCGCGCTATTTCCGGCCTGCAGAAGTAGAAACCCTGCTGGGCGACCCGACCAAAGCTCATGAGAAATTGGGCTGGAAGCCGGAAATTACGTTGCAGGAGATGGTGGCCGATATGATTCAAACCGATCTTGAGGCGGCCAAAAAGCATGTATTGCTTAAATCTCATGGTTATGAAGTCGCCCTCGCGCTGGAGTCCTGATAATGAAAAAACAACGAGTTTATGTTGCGGGCCATCGTGGCATGGTGGGTTCAGCTATTGTTCGCCAACTGGGACAGCGTGACGATATCGAACTGGTTTTGCGTACCCGCGATGAGCTGAACTTGCTGGATACCCAGGCGGTAAACGCGTTTTTTGCCAGCGAAGCGATTGATCAGGTTTATCTGGCGGCCGCTAAGGTTGGCGGGATCGTTGCCAATAACAGCTATCCGACTGATTTTATTTACGAAAACATGATGATGGAAAGCAATGTGATCCACGCGGCGCACACACATAACGTGGCTAAATTGCTTTTCCTGGGATCTTCCTGCATTTATCCAAAATTGGCTAACCAGCCCATTAAGGAAAGCGAATTATTGCAAGGGACGCTGGAACCGACAAACGAACCTTATGCTATCGCTAAAATTGCCGGCATCAAGCTATGTGAATCCTATAACCGGCAATATGGTCGCGATTACCGCTCGGTGATGCCCACCAACCTTTATGGTCCGAATGATAATTTTCATCCCAACAACTCTCACGTGATCCCAGCCTTGCTGCGCCGTTTCCACGAAGCAACCATCAGTAATGCGCCGGATGTGGTGGTATGGGGCAGCGGCACGCCGATGCGTGAATTCTTACATGTGGATGATATGGCTGCCGCCAGTATTCATGTGATGGAGCTGGACAAAGAAGTGTGGGAAGAAAACACCGAACCGATGCTGTCCCACATTAACGTCGGCACCGGGGTGGACTGCACCATCCGCGAGCTGGCGCAAACGGTCGCTCAGGTAACCGGTTATCGGGGCCGTGTCGTGTTTGATGCGACCAAACCTGATGGCACGCCGCGCAAGTTACTTGATGTCTCCCGGCTCCACAATCTCGGCTGGTTCCATGAGGTATCACTGGAGCAAGGGCTTGCCAGTACCTATCAGTGGTTTCAGGAAAATCAGCAGCAGTTCCGGGGGTAAACATGTTTCTCGATCATGAACAGTTTTCCACCGTAGTGCGTTTAACGCCGCTGATTTCGTTGGATCTGATCGTAGAAAACGAGCATGGCGAATTTCTGGTGGGCAAACGCACTAACCGTCCCGCCCAGGGCTACTGGTTTGTGCCTGGCGGGCGGGTGCTAAAAGACGAATCGCTGGAGCAGGCATTCAGTCGCTTAACCCTGGCAGAACTAGGGCAGGGGTTTTGTCTCAGTGACGCACAATTCTTTGGAATCTGGCAGCACTTCTATGAAGACAATTTTTCCGGCCGCGATTTTTCCACCCATTACGTGGTGTTGGGCTTTCGGCTGCGGGTTCGTAAAGAAGAACTCAATTTACCGGTGCAGCAGCATGACGCCTATTGCTGGAGGAGATCCTCAGCGCTGGCTCAGGATGAAGAGGTGCATTACAACACCCGAGCCTACTTTAACGAGACGCTTCAGGACGGAGTGCTGGGGTTATGAAAATTCTGGTGTACGGCATCAATTACTCCCCGGAATTAACCGGCATCGGTAAATACACCGGCGAGATGGTGGAGTGGATGACGCGTCAGGGGCATGACGTGCGCGTCATTACCGCGCCGCCGTACTACCCGGCCTGGCAGGTGGGCGAAAACTATTCGGCCTGGCGCTGGCGTAAAGAAACCGGCGCGGCTACGGTCTGGCGCTGCCCGCTGTATGTACCGAAACAGCCTTCCACGGTGAAGCGTTTGATGCATCTCGGCAGTTTTGCGCTCAGCTCGCTGTTCCCGCTGCTGTCCCAGCGTCGCTGGAAGCCGGACCGCATCATCGGCGTGGTGCCGACGCTGTTTTGCACGCCGGGTATGCGCCTGCTGGCAAAACTCTCTGGCGCGAAAACCCTGCTGCATATTCAGGATTATGAAGTGGACGCCATGCTGGGGCTCGGCATGGCGGGCGGTAAACGCGGCGCGGTGGCGAAGCTGGCGGCGGCGTTTGAGCGCAGCGGCCTGCTGGGCGTGGATAACGTCTCGACTATTTCCCGCTCAATGATCAACAAAGCTACCGAGAAAGGCGTGCCGCCCGAGCGCACTATCTTTTTCCCTAACTGGTCAGAAGTCGCGCGCTTTCGCGATGTGCCTGGCGCTGACGTGGCGGCGCTGCGTCAACGGCTGGCGCTCCCGGCGGATAAACAGATTGTGCTTTATTCCGGCAATATCGGTGAAAAACAGGGGCTTGAGAACCTGATAGAGGTGGCGGATCGCGCCCGCTCGCAGTCGTGGCTGTTTTTAATTGTCGGGCAGGGTGGCGATAAGGCGCGGCTGGAAGCGCTGGTCGCCCAGCGCGAGCTGGCTAA
Organism: Atlantibacter subterraneus; assembly: GCF_007570865.1. Lineage (GTDB taxonomy): Bacteria > Pseudomonadota > Gammaproteobacteria > Enterobacterales > Enterobacteriaceae > Atlantibacter > Atlantibacter subterraneus. Next base: position 267,142 of record NZ_VLPS01000001.1, read on the forward strand.
CGTGCAGTTTATGCCATTACAGCCGTATGAGGATTTACCGGCGCTGCTGGCGCTGGCTGATTGCCATCTGGTGATCCAGCGGCGGGGTGCCGCAGACGCGGTATTACCTTCTAAGTTAACCAATATTCTGGCGGTGGGCGGCAACGCGGTGATCACCGCCGAAACGCACACTGAACTCGGTCAACTTTGCCTGACCACGCCGGGCATCGCGGTGTGCGTGGAGCCGGAATCGGTGGATGCGCTGGAGCAGGGCATCGCAAGCGCGTTACAGATGCCAGTCAACAACACGCTGGCACGTGAATATGCCGAACGCATGCTCGAAAAAGAGAGCGTGCTAAGCCAATTTATTGAAAATATACGGGGTTAAGCCATGAATCAGTCCACTCTTTATCCGGTTATTATGGCGGGAGGCTCAGGTAGCCGCTTATGGCCGCTGTCCCGCGTCCTTTATCCCAAGCAATTTCTTTGCCTGAAAGGCGAACTTACGATGCTACAGGCGACGGTTTCCCGACTGGATCGCGTGGCATGTAAAAACCCGGTTGTGATTTGCAATGAACAACATCGATTCATTGTGGCGGAGCAGTTACGCGATCTGGGCAAACTGGCTGAAAACATTATCCTCGAACCCGTTGGCCGCAATACTGCGCCTGCTGTGGCATTAGCGGCTCTGGCGGCGTTGCGCACTAGCCCAAATGAAGATCCCTTGATGTTGGTGTTAGCCGCCGATCATATCATTCAGGAAGAACAGGCATTTCATGATGCCGTTCAGGCGGCAATCCCACTGGCGGTGGGCGGTAAACTGGTGACCTTCGGTATTGTGCCTGACGCCCCGGAAACCGGTTATGGCTATATCCGTCGCGGTAGCGTCTGCCAGGCAGAAATCAAAGTTGATGCAGTGGCTTTTGACGTAGCGGAATTCGTTGAAAAACCAGATTTGTCCACTGCGCAAGCGTATCTCTCAAGCGGAGATTATTACTGGAACAGCGGCATGTTTCTGTTCCGTGCGGGTCGCTATCTTGAGGAATTAGAAAAATATCGTCCTGACATTATGGCGGCTTGCCAGCAGGCGATGGATACCGTTGATCCCGACCTTGATTTTGTGCGCATTAATGAAGAAGCCTTTCGTTCCTGCCCCGACGAGTCCATTGATTACGCGGTAATGGAACATACTGATGACGCAGTTGTGGTGCCGATGAATGCCGGATGGAGCGACGTAGGGTCCTGGTCCTCACTGTGGGAAATCAGCAACCGTACCCCGGAAGGTAATGTGCATCACGGTGATGTGATCAGCCATCAAACCGAGAATAGCTATGTCTACGCTGAATCTGGGCTGGTTACCACTGTAGGGGTTAAAGATCTGGTCGTGGTGCAAACCAAAGATGCGGTACTGATCGCCGACCGCAACCAGGTTCAGGATGTGAAAAAGGTGGTGGAACAGCTCAAAGCTGATGGTCGCCATGAACATCACATCCACCGCGAAGTTTTTCGTCCGTGGGGAAAATATGACTCTATCGACGAAGGCGAGCGTTATCAGGTGAAACGCATTCGGGTGAAACCAGGCGAGGGATTCTCTCTGAGAATGCACCATCATCGTGCCGAGCACTGGATTGTCGTAGCGGGTACAGCACAGGTCACCATGAACGGAGAAGTCCGTTTGCTTGGTGAAAACGAATCCATCTACATCCCCTTTGGTACACCACACCGTCTGGAAAATCCGGGCAAGATCCCCCTTGATCTCATTGAAGTTCGTTCCGGAGCCTATCTCGAAGAGGACGATATTGTGCGTTTTGAGGATCGCGACGGGAGAGGTGTTTAAGCAAAGTTAGTCTGATAGCGCATGTCCGTAAGCGTGATTTGCGGACATACGCCCCCGCTTATCCCCATTCCAGCGCGTAAGCGCGACTAACAGGACCAACGATGACAACGCTAAAAAAGCGCGAGCGAGCCAAAACAAATGCATCGTTAATCTCAATGGTGCAGCGGTTTTCTGATATCGCCATTATGTTTGGCGGCTTGTGGATAATCTGCAAAATCAATGGTTTGCCATTTTTATATATGTACTTATTGATTGCGCTGTTGACGCTGGTGGTGTTCCAGATGATCGGCGGGATCACGGACTTTTACCGCTCCTGGCGTGGGGTGAAAATCACTACCGAGCTGACGCTGCTGCTGCAAAACTGGACGCTAAGCCTGATATTCAGTGCCGGGCTGCTGGCCTTCAACGATGATTTTAATACCCGGTTCGCCGTGTGGTTCGCCTGGTATTTACTGTCGACCGTTGGGCTGCTGGTCTGCCGTTCCTGCATCCGCTTCGGTGCAGGCTGGTTGCGCAATCGCGGCTACAACACCCGTCGGGTTGCCATCGCCGGGACGCTGCCGGTCGGTATGGAGCTGGTGCAAAGCTTCCAGAACGAGCCGTGGCTCGGTTTTGACGTGGCCGGTGTGTACCACGACCCGCAGCCGGGCGGCGTATCGCAATACTGGGCCGGAAATCTGCAACAGCTGGTGGACGACGCGAAGACCGGCAAAATCCACAATATCTATATCGCCATGGCGATGAGCGATGAGGTCCGCATCAGGCAACTGGTGCGCCAGCTTTCCGACACCACTTGCTCGGTGATGCTGATCCCGGACGTGTTCACCTTCAATATCCTTCATTCGCGCACCGATGAGGTCAACGGCGTACCGGTGGTGCCGCTGTTTGATACCCCGCTTAACGGCATTAACCGCCTGCTGAAGCGGGCGGAAGATATCGTGCTTGCCTCGCTGATCCTGCTGCTGATCTCGCCGGTGCTTTGCTGTATCGCCCTGGCGGTGAAAATGACCTCCAAAGGCCCGGTAATTTTCCGCCAGACCCGCTACGGCATGGACGGTAAGCCGATCATGGTGTGGAAATTCCGCTCGATGAAGGTGATGGAGAACGCCGCGGTAGTCACCCAGGCCACGCAAAACGATCCCCGTGTGACCCCGGTGGGTAACTTCCTGCGCCGCACGTCGCTGGACGAGCTTCCGCAGTTCATCAATGTGCTGACCGGCAGTATGTCCATCGTCGGGCCGCGCCCGCACGCCGTGGCGCATAACGAGCAGTATCGCGAACTGATTGAAGGCTACATGCTGCGCCACAAAGTGAAACCGGGCATCACCGGCTGGGCGCAAATCAACGGCTGGCGCGGTGAAACCGACACGCTGGAGAAAATGGAAAAGCGCATCGAGTTCGACCTGGAATACATCCGCGAATGGAGCCTGTGGTTCGATATCCGCATTGTTTTTCTCACAGTTTTTAAAGGCTTTGTGAATAAAGCCGCGTACTAAGGAAAGTCCATGAGCCTGAGAGAAAAAACCATTAGCGGGGCCAAGTGGTCTGCGATGTCCACCGTGGCGATTATCGCCCTTGGCCTGATCCAGATGACATTGCTGGCGCGGCTGATGAATGAGCATCAGTTTGGTTTGCTGACCATTTCGCTGGTGATCATCGCGCTGGCGGATACGCTGTCGGATTTTGGCATCGCCAACTCCATTATCCAGCGTAAAAACATTACCCGGCTGGAGCTGTCGACGCTCTACTGGCTGAATGTCGGCCTCGGATGGGCGGTGTGCGCGGGCGTGTTCCTGCTCAGCGACACCCTGGCGGCGGTGCTGCGCAATCCCGATCTGGCACCGCTGATTAAAACGCTGTCTCTGGCGTTTATCGTCATCCCCCACGGCCTACAGTACCGCGCGCTGATGCAAAAAGAGCTGGAGTTCAACAAAATCGGCCTGATCGAAACCTGCTCGGTGCTGGCCGGATTTAGCGTCACCACCCTCGGTGCCTGGTTCTGGCCCAACGCCATGATGGCGATTATCGGTTATCTGGTGAACTCGCTGGTCCGCACCACGCTGTTTGGTTTTGCTGGCCGCAACATTTACCGCCCCGGCCTCCAGTTCTCTCTTCGCGCCGTGGCACCCAACCTGAAATTCGGCGCGTGGCTTACCGCCGATAGCCTGATTAATTATCTCAACACCAATCTGTCGACCCTGGTGCTGGCGCGTATTTTAGGCGCGGCGGCGGCAGGGGGCTTTAACCTGGCCTGGAATCTGGCGGTGGTCCCGCCGGCGAAGCTGAACCCGATTATTACCCGGGTGCTGTTTCCCGCCTTCGCCAAAATGCAGGAGGACACCGTACGGCTGCGGGTCAACTTTTATAAGCTGATCTCGCTGGTGGGGATTATCAATTTCCCGGCCTTGCTGGGGCTGCTGGTGGTTTCTGAACGCGTAGTGCCGCTGCTGTTTGGTGAAAAGTGGATCGACATCGTGCCGGTGCTGCAACTGCTGTGCGTGGTGGGATTATTGCGCGCCGTGGGTAACCCGGTCGGCTCGCTGCTGATGGCAACGTCGCGCGTAGATTTAAGCTTTAAGTTCAACCTGTTCAAAACCTTTCTGTTTATTCCGGCGATTATTGTCGGAGGGAAGATGAACGGCGTGATCGGCGTGACGCTGGGCTTTTTGATTATCCAGAGCGTCAACGTTTTCCTGACCTATTTTGTGCTGCTCAAACCCGTACTGGGCCCGAGCTACCGGGAGTATCTACACAGCCTGTGGCTGCCGTTGCGCCTGGTTATTCCCACCGTTGCGGCAAGCTACTTCACCGGTATCTTGCTCGCGCCTCACTGGCAGCCCGCGATGGTGCTCGCCGCGCAAATCATGGCGGGCATTGTGGCCTGGGCGTTGACCATCGCGCTCTCCCGCCATCCGCTGGTTGTTGAAGTAAAACGCCCTTTTTGTCGCAACAAAACACTCAAAGTGCTGCTGCGTGCAGGCTGACGTCTGGCCTGCATACAACCCCATTAAGAGGTCTTTATGAAATTATTAATTCTTGGCAATCATACTTGTGGAAACCGGGGCGACAGCGCAATCCTGCGCGGCCTCGTGGATGCCATTACCCGGCTCGCGCCGGACGCGGATGTCGACGTCATGAGCCGCTATCCGGTGAGTTCCGCCTGGCTGCTGGATCGCCCGGTGCTAAGCGATCCGCTGCATCAGCAGATGAAACGCCATAACAGAGCGACCGGATTGATGGGGAAAGTGAAAAAGGTGCTGCGTCGTCGTTATCAGCATCAGGTCTTACTGTCCAAAGCCTCCGGGGATGGGCAACTGCGCAATATCGCCATTCCGCAGGGGTTTTTGAATTTTGTGAAGCAGCTGGCGCAGTACGACGCGATTATTCAGGTTGGCGGATCGTTCTTTGTCGATTTGTACGGAACGCCGCAGTTTGAACACGCGCTGTGTAGCTTTATGGCCAATAAGCCGCTGTTTATCGTTGGCCACAGCGTGGGGCCGTTTCACGATCCGCAGTTTAATCAGCTCGCTAACTATGTGTTTGGGCAGTGCGACGCCCTGATCCTGCGTGAAAAGGTGTCGCTGGAGCTGATGACCCAAAGCCAGATCGACAGCCAAAAGGTCGAGCAGGGTGTGGATACCGCCTGGCTGGTCGCGCCACATGAAGAGGATTTTGTCGCCAGCTATGCGGTTAAGCACTGGCTTGGCGTGGTGGCGCAGCAAAAAACCGTTGCCATCACCCTGCGCGACTTAGCGCCCTTTGATAAGCGGCTTGGCACCACGCAACAGGCTTATGAACAGGCGTTTGCCGGCGTGGTGAATCGGCTGATTGACGCCGGGTATCAGGTGCTGGCGCTGTCAACCTGCACCGGTATCGATAGCTACAACAAAGACGACCGAATGGTGGCGCTGAAATTGCGCGCGCTGATCAAAGACGCTTCGCGCTATCACGTGGTGATGGATGAACTGAACGACCTTGAAATGGGCAAGTTGCTTGCGGCCTGCGAGCTGACCGTCGGTACTCGCCTGCACTCGGCGATTATTTCCATGAATTTCGGCACGCCGGCCATCGCCGTCAACTACGAGCACAAATCGGCAGGCATTATGCAGCAGCTGGGCATGCCGGAAATGGCAGTGGATATCCGACAGCTGCTGGATGGTTCGCTGGAAGGGCTGGTGGCCGATACGGTAGGCCAGTTACCGACCATCAATGAACGGCTTAACAACGCGGTGGCCGCTGAACGCGCCAGGGGGATCAGCATGGTGCAATCGGTGCTGGCGCGTATTGAGGAGAAAGCATGAAGGTCGGCTTCTTTTTACTGAAATTTCCGGTGGCGTCGGAAACCTTTGTCCTTAACCAGATCGTCGGTTTTATCAGGATGGGCTATGAGGTAGAAATCGTCGCAATCCATAAAGGGGATTTGCAACACACCCACGCGGCGTTTGAGCAGTATCAACTGGCCAACAAAACCACCTGGCTACTGGATGAACCGGAAGGCAAGGTCAATAAGCTGAAGTATCGCGCTTTCCGGACGGCCAAAGGATTGCATCGTCCATCGGTATGGCGGGCCATGAATATGGCGCGTTATGGCGATGAGGCCCGCAATCTGATCCTGTCGGCAATTTGCGCTGGCGCGCGACGCCATCAGGCGGATGTGTTTATCGCCCATTTTGGCCCGGCAGGCGTCACCGCCGCTAAGCTGCGCGAACTGGGGCTGCTGGAGGGCAAAATCGCTACTGTTTTCCACGGGATCGACGTTTCGCATCGCCAGGTGCTGGAGCATTACACCCCGGAGTATCAAAAATTATTTAAACGCGGCGATATGATGCTGCCCATAAGCGAACTCTGGGCGCAAAGGCTGGCAGCGATGGGCTGCCCGCAGGAAAAGCTCGCCGTGTCGCGGATGGGCGTGGATATGGATAACTTCACGCTGCGTGCTGCTAAAACGCCGGGCTCACCGCTGCAGATTGTTTCTGTCGCGCGGTTAACGGAAAAGAAAGGGCTGCATGTGGCGATTGAAGCCTGCCGTCAGCTGAAAGCGCGCGGCGTACCGTTTCGCTATCACATCCTGGGGATGGGCCCCTGGGAGCGCAGGCTGCGGACCCTCATTGAGCAGTATCAGTTAGAAAACGAGATTGTCATGCCGGGGTTTAAACCCAGCCATGAGGTCAGGACGATGCTGAATGACGCCGATCTGTTTCTGTTGCCCTCGGTAACCGGCGCTGATGGCGATATGGAAGGGATCCCGGTGGCGTTAATGGAGGCGATGGCGGTAGGGATACCCGTTATCTCGACCCTGCACAGCGGCATTCCGGAACTGATAGACAGCGAACAATCCGGCTGGCTGGTACCGGAAAACGATGCTCAGGCGCTGGCAGACAGGCTTGAGCATGTCGCCAGTCTCAGTGAAGCGCAGCTCGAACCGCTGCGCCAGCGCGCACGGCAAAAGGTAGAAACCGTATTTAATCAGCAGCTTATTCATCATCATCTGGCGAATTTATTGCAAACCCTTTCATTACGTTGAGGATTTATGGGTAACCAAAAGACCTGGACGCGACGTACGCTGCTTAAAGCCACTGGCTCAGTGGCGCTTCTTCCCCTTCTCCATAGCCCTGTCGCTCGTGCGCTGGAAAGCTCTGGCACCGTCAATGTCGAACGCTTTTATCGTACTGACTGGCCGGATGCGTTCAGGCGCGCCTTTGATGCGGCGCAGACTGTCGAGGTGCCTGAGAATGTAGTCTGTAACGACGTCAACAGCGCGATTTTTATACCTGCAGGTAAGACGTTACGGGTAAAGGGACGTATTGAAGGCAATGGCAACGGGCGCTTTGTCTTAGCCGATAACTGCCAGGTCACGGGCGAGGGGAGGGCAGAGATTCATGATGTAATCCTCGATATCCGCGGTTCTGATTGCCGAATAACTCAGCTAAAGATGAGCGGCTTCGGGCCGGTCGCGCTGGTTTTTATTGGTAGACGCGCCCCGAAAACCATGCGTAATCTGACGATTGACCATCTGACCGTGCAGAATGCCAACTACGGGATCCTGCGTCAGGGCTTTCACAATAAGATCGAAGGTGTACGCATTACCAACGGTTATTTCAGCCGTTTACAGGGCGACGCTATAGAGTGGAACGTTGCTATCAACGATCGCGACTTACTGATATCCGATCACATCGTTGAGGACATCAATTGCACCAATGGTAAAACTAACTGGGGGATTGGTATCGGACTGGCGGGCAGTACTTACGACAACGACTACCCGGAAAGCCAGGCGGTGAAGCATTTTGTGGTTGCCAATATAACCGGCAAAAACTGCCGGCAATTAGTTCATGTTGAAAATGGTAAACATTTTGTCATTCGTAATATTACTGCTCAAAATATTACCCCGGACTACAGTAAAAAAGCGGGAATTGACAATGCGACTGTCGCCATATATGGGTGCGACAATTTTTCCATCGAAAATATTAAAATGGTCAACAGCGCGGGTATGTTAATAGGCTATGGGGTGGTGAAGGGGAAATATTTGTCGATTCCGCAGAATTTCCGACTAAATAATGTATTGTTGGACAATCAGCGAAGCGAGAAAAAACTGCGCGGCATACAGATTTCATCCGGTAACGCAACGTCATTCGTTTCGCTAACCAACCTTGACCTGAAAGCCGCTTCGCTGGAAATCCATAACAAGCCGCAGCATCTTTTCCTTCGTAATATCAATGTGATGCAAGACGCCAGTAAGGGGCCTGCGCTTAAACTACACTTTGACTTGCGAAAGGACATTCGCGGGCGATTTATGGCGCGGGATGAGACGTTGCTTTCGTTGCGTAATATTAACGCAGTGAACAAAAATGGACAGCCATCAGTCGATATCGACCGAATCGACCAAAAATATATCAGTGCTTCGGCGCTCAATTTCCGGTTACCAAAAAAATCTACGTGATGTTTTAATGCGCCACTTTGCGAATAATCCTGGCCTCCGCTGCGTTTTTTACGTTTTTTATACATTTCAAGCCGCTAAGCGGAGAGGTAGAATTGGGCATTCGTTTCGCTTAACAAAACGTGCTGGCGTTGGGGCGCGAAAAGACTATAATTCATCGACCATTTTGAGGTGGGATTGATAATGATTAATTTGAAAGCAGTAATTCCGGTTGCCGGTCTGGGCATGCATATGTTGCCTGCCACTAAAGCGATTCCGAAAGAGATGCTTCCTATCGTCGATAAGCCAATGATTCAGTACATCGTCGACGAAATCGTAGCCGCTGGCATCAAAGAGATCGTGCTTGTCACTCACTCTTCGAAAAATGCGGTTGAAAACCACTTCGATACTTCCTACGAGCTGGAAGCTCTGCTTGAGCAACGCGTTAAGCGCCAGCTGCTGGCAGAAGTGAAGTCAATCTGTCCACCGGGCGTAACCATCATGAACGTCCGCCAGGCGCAGCCGCTGGGCCTGGGCCACTCTATCCTCTGCGCTCAGCCTGTCGTCGGCAACAATCCATTTGTCGTCGTGTTGCCGGATATTGTGCTGGATGACGCATCCGCCGATCCGCTGCGTTACAACCTTGCTGCAATGGTGGCGCGTTTCCAGGAAACCGGTCGCAGTCAGGTACTTGCAAAGCGTATGGAGGGGGATCTCTCTGAGTATTCCGTTATAACGACGCAGGAGCCGCTGGATACCGAAGGTAAAGTGGCGCGTATCGTCGATTTTATCGAAAAACCCGATCAGCCTCAGACGCTGGCTTCTGATGTTATGGCAGTTGGGCGGTATGTGCTTTCTGCGGATATCTGGTCTGAACTGGAACGTACCGAACCGGGAGCCTGGGGACGCGTTCAGTTAACGGATGCCATTGCCGCTATGAATAAAAATCAACCGGTTGAAGCGATGTTGATGACTGGCGAAAGCTACGACTGCGGCAAAAAAATGGGATACATGCAGGCCTTTGTCAACTATGGTTTACGTAACCTGAAAGAAGGTCAAAAATTTAGGGAAAGCATTAAGAAGATGCTGTCATAATCAGTGCTTTTCGTTTAAAAATGAACGGTTGCAAATCAACACAGAATGCGACCGTTCATAATTTAGACGCTTTGCATATACGTTTGGCTTAATTATCGAGCAATCAACCGCTAAGTTAAAATTTGAATCAGCGCCGATATCAGAAGTATTTATGGTCCTTAAATGAAATCAGTCCTGTCTCCGCAAAAAAATGTTCTATCCTATCGCTGTCACTTTTCAGCAGGTGCAGTGCACTTCGTAAAAAATTCCTGACTCTCATTTTCCTGACCGGGTTGCGTACGGGCCAGGAGGATTCGCCAGTAACTTTTACCAAGAGTACTAACAAACAACGAAGCCGTACGCGCTCTGGTTGCGAAAGCCAGGGGCGGTAGCGTACCTAATTGATTCATTTATACCTCGTTATTGACAAATTCACTAATATTAAGGATTGCAAAATGCTACTTCCTGTGATTATGGCTGGTGGAACCGGTAGTCGTTTATGGCCAATGTCACGTGAACTGTATCCTAAACAGTTTCTGCGTTTGTATGGACAACGTTCGATGCTTCAGGAAACAGTGGTCCGACTGGACGGTGTTAACGCAAGAGAGCCAGTAGTAATTTGCAATGAAGAGCATCGTTTTCTGGTCGCGGAACAACTGAGACAAATTGATAAGCTTTCTCATAATATTATCCTTGAACCTGTAGGCCGCAATACTGCGCCAGCAATCGCGCTTGCCGCACTCAGTGCTATCGAAAATGGCGATGATCCAATTTTGTTAGTTTTAGCTGCTGATCATATTATTAATAATAAAGCTGCATTCCATGAGGCGGTACAGGCTGCATTTGAATATGCTAAAAAAGGAAGTCTGGTCACTTTTGGAATCGTTCCGACCGGCCCTGAAACGGGGTATGGGTATATTCATAGAGGTGAGCAGGTGACCCCAGAGTCAGATTCGCCTTTTAAAGTTAACCGTTTTGTTGAGAAACCCAATCGTGAAACTGCTGAAGAGTATATCTCATCAGGAGAATATTACTGGAATAGCGGGATGTTTATGTTCCGGGCGAAAAAATATCTTTCAGAACTGGAAAAATTCCGCCCAGATATTTTGGATGCATGTAAATCAGCTATCTTGAACGCAAAAGATGGTGATGATTTCATTAATGTCGATAAAGAGCTCTTCGTTGCATGTCCGGATGAGTCTATTGACTATGCCGTTATGGAAAAAACGTCAGATGCCGTGGTTGTTAGCCTTGATGCTGACTGGAGCGACGTAGGTTCATGGTCTGCTTTGTGGGAAGTGAGTAATAAGAACGAATGCGGTAATGTTCTTACTGGAGATACTTTTACTCATAATACTAACAATTGTTATATCAACACAGACGAAAAACTCGTTGCTGCAATAGGCGTAGATAATCTCGTTATCATTAATACCAAAGATGCAGTTCTGGTTGTAAATAAAGACCAGGTTCAGGATGTTAAAAAAGTCGTTGAACATCTTAAAGCACAAAATCGTAGTGAATATAAACGCCACCGGGAAATATACCGACCGTGGGGCCGCTGTGATGTAGTTGTCCAGTCTGAGCGTTTTAATGTTAACCGAATTACTGTTAAACCCGGTGCCGCTTTTTCAATGCAAATGCATCATCATCGTACAGAACATTGGGTTATGCTTTCTGGCACCGGTAAAGTCACAATTCAGGATAAATCGTTCCTGTTGACTGAAAATCAGTCCACGTTTATTCCAATTGGGTCGCAGCATCGCCTTGAAAATCCAGGAAAAATCCCACTCGAATTATTAGAAATTCAGTCAGGCTCCTATTTGGGCGATGACGACATTATTCGTATTATTGACCAATACGGTCGTTGCTAATTTTAAGGATTAATTAAGATGTCATCATTAACTTGCTTTAAAGCATATGATATTCGTGGCGAATTGGGCACAGAGCTAAATGAAGATATTGCATATCGTATTGGTCGCGCATATGGCGAATTTTTAAAACCTAAAACTATTGTCGTCGGCGGTGATGTTCGTCTGACAAGCGAAGCGCTGAAATTAGCGCTGGCAAATGGCCTTAGAGATGCCGGGACAGATGTGCTTGATATCGGTTTAAGTGGAACCGAAGAAATTTATTTCGCGACTTTCCATCTGGGTGTCGATGGGGGTATTGAGGTTACAGCCAGCCATAATCCTATGAATTATAATGGCATGAAACTTGTTCGGGAAAATGCAAAACCTATCAGTGGTGATACTGGCCTGCGCGATGTTCAACGCCTTGCTGAAGAAAATAATTTTGCAAAAGTAGACGAAAGCCAGCGTGGCAGCTATAAGCAAATTACCGTTCTGGATGCCTATGTTGATCATTTAATGGGCTATATCAATCTGGATAATTTTAACCGACCGATGAAGTTGGTTATTAACTCCGGCAATGGGGCGGCAGGTCATGTAATTGATGCAATTGAAAAGCGCTTTCAGAAAGCAAATGTGCCGGTAACGTTTATCAAAGTACATCATCAGCCTGACGGTAATTTCCCTAATGGTATTCCTAACCCATTATTACCAGAATGCCGTCAGGACACCGCAGATGCTGTGCGTGAACATCACGCTGACATGGGCATTGCGTTTGATGGAGATTTTGACCGTTGTTTCCTGTTTGATGGCGAAGCTCAGTTCATTGAAGGATATTATATTGTTGGCTTACTGGCGGAGGCGTTCCTACAAAAAGAGCCTGGTGCCAAGATTATCCACGACCCTCGCCTGACCTGGAACACTATGGATATTGTTACAAAAGCAGGTGGTGTTCCGGTAATGTCCAAAACTGGTCACGCTTTTATCAAAGAGCGCATGCGCAAAGAAGATGCGATTTATGGTGGTGAAATGAGTGCTCACCATTATTTCCGAGATTTTGCTTATTGCGATAGTGGGATGATCCCATGGTTATTGGTCGCTGAACTGCTCTGTGTAAAAAATACCAGCCTGAAAGCTTTAGTTGCAGACCGAATGGCTGCATTTCCTGCTTCCGGGGAGATTAATAACAAACTGGATGACGCAAAAGCAGCAATTGAAAAAATTCGCGCAGTCTATGAGCCAGAATCAACTCATGTTGATTTAACAGATGGTGTGAGCATTGAGTTCGATAACTGGCGCTTCAACTTACGTAGTTCAAATACTGAACCCGTAGTACGTCTCAACGTTGAATCAAGAAATAATACCAAGTTGATGAACGATAAAACATCTGAAATTTTGACATTGATGCTTGGAAAGTAATAAATGAAAGATCTTTTATTGTCAATATACCGTTACCGGGGTTTTATCCTCGGTAGTGTCAAACGTGAATTTCAGGTACGTTATAAAACCAGTATGCTGGGAGCAGCATGGTTAATATTACAACCTTTATCGTTGATTCTTGTTTATACCCTGATCTTTTCTGAGATCATGCAGGCAAAGTTGCCGAATGTTACCGGTGCTTTTGCTTATAGTATTTACCTGTGCTCAGGGGTGTTAACCTGGGGATTATTTGCTGAGATTCTGGGACGAAGCGTTAGCGTTTTCCTTGAAAATGCAAATATGCTAAAAAAGCTAAATTTCCCCAGAATATGTTTGCCGGTCATTGTTGTTGTCTCAGCAATTTTAAACTTCCTCATTATCTTTACAATATTTTCGATTTTCCTGATTATTACCGGGCAATTTCCTTATGAAGTGATTGTCGCTATTATACCGTTACTCATTATCCAGATTGCTTTCACCGTTGGTCTTGGCATGGTGTTAGGCGTAATGAACGTATTCTTCAGGGATATCGGTCAATTTATTGCCATCCTGATACAGTTCTGGTTTTGGTTTACGCCAATTGTTTACACTGTGAATATAGTGCCAGAATGGGCTAAAAATATTATCATGATGAACCCATTATCAAAGTTGGTCGTCTCTTACCAGAATATAATGGTTTACCAAAAATGGCCTGATTGGGAACTCGTTCTTCCAGTAGCGGTTACAGCCGTTGTTCTTTGTACATTAGGAATGTATATGTTTAGAAAATTTTCAGCTGATATGGTGGACGAACTGTAATGGACAGCATATCTGTAAATAAAGTTGGAAAAGCATATAAGATTTATTTTAACCGTTTTGGACGGTTGTTAGAGTGGATATCACCTGTAAAAAGAGCGCATCATAATCTCAAGTGGGTGTTAAAAGATATTTCCTTTACTGTAGGTAAAGGCGAGACCGTTGGCATAATTGGCGTCAACGGCGCGGGTAAAAGTACGCTGCTTAAACTCATTACGGGTACTTCACAACCGACCACCGGCTCAGTAACCATAAACGGGCGAGTTGCAGCTATGCTGGAATTAGGCATGGGATTCCATCCTGATTTTACTGGGCGACAGAACGTATTTATGGCATGTCAGTTACAGGGGCTCAGCATTGAACAGATCCACGTTTTGATGCCAGAGATAGAAGCCTTTGCAGAAATTGGCGAAGCTATTGATCAACCGTTGCGTATCTATTCCAGTGGGATGCAGGTACGTCTCGCTTTTAGTGTGGCGACAGCTGTTCGACCTGATGTGCTTATTGTTGATGAAGCATTATCCGTGGGCGATATGGCGTTCCAGGCAAAATGTTTCCAACGTATTAACCGCTATCGTCGTGAAGGCATGACGCTGTTATTTGTGACTCATGCGCTTGATGACATTGTTAAACATTGCCAAAAAGCCATTTTATTACGTCATGGCACCATCGATATGATCGGTGAGCCGCGCGACGTTGTTAATAGATTTCGCGATCAAATATTTGGCAAGAGTAAGAAAGTTAAAAAGTCGGATGATAGCAATAAGCTGGAAGTACAACTTTCAACTGAAGATCTTTATCATACGCGTCCGCTGTATCAAAAAATCGAGTATCGCTGGGGTGCTGGCGGTGCGAAGATTATTGATTTTGCTATAGTCGCTAACGAAAAAATGTACCCAACCTCTATTACTACCGGGTCAAAAGTCGATTTTGTTTTTAACGTATTATTCGAACGCGATATAACACATCCAGTATTTGGTATCATGATTAAAACCCATGATGGGGTTATCATGTATGGTACCAACTCTGAAATCAGTTCTGATAAAGACGTAACAACTGCGACGTATAAAAGTGGTCAAGTAATTAAGTGTTCATTCAGATGTCCGCTTGATCTCAATAGAGGAAATTATCTTATTTCTCTTGGTGTTTCCGAGTTTTCAATTGATGGTGAAGACAAACCTTTAGATCGCCGCTATGATTCAATCATGATTCAAGTCGTTAATGAGCAGGCGAGCATAGGATTGAGTAATTTAAATGCTGAATTCGATTGGGAACAATAACGTGAGTGATAAAATAAACAGACTGGTTGAAGCTCTTCCCGAGCGATACCAACCTATTTTCGGGTTCGAGGATTTTACCTCTGAGGCCGAAAGAGAATCCAGTGATAGATTAGCTATAGTTATGAATATTGCTAATCTGCTGGTAAAGCATTTACAGCGCCCGATTCGGGTGCTTGACCTGGGCTGTGCCCAGGGTTTCTTTAGTCTGAATCTGGCAGGGATAAGTGAATCAATAGTAGGGATCGATTACTTAGATAAAAACGTTGAATTGTGTACGGGGTTAGCTGAGTTTCATCATTTTGAGCATGTCAAATTTTATGAAAATGATATCGCTTCATTTGTTAGTACCCTTGAACCAGATTCTTATGATTTAGTATTGGGTTTAAATGTTTTTCATCATGTCTGCCATGCAATAGGCTATGATGAAACAAAAAGAATAATCAATAAAATAGCTCAAAATTCTAAGGTATTGCTCACTGAACTTGCTTTAAAAGAAGAACCGTTATATTGGGCAGAATCATTACCTGATAATGTTTATTCAAATCTTGATAATGTTGCCTATCAATACACGCTTCAGATGTTTGCGACACATTTATCAGATGTTGCGCGTCCCTTAATTTTTTCAAGCAATTACCTCTGGTGCGATGGAGTTAATATCGGTGAGTTTAGTTCATGGAAAGATGAACCGCATGAATATTCTCATGGATACCATTTGAATAGCAGACGTTATTTCTTTTCAGAGAGCAACGTCATAAAATGTTATTATTTTAATAACGGCCAAAAACAAAATAATTTACAAGAGTTTCAAAAAGAATATAGCTATTTTAAATCTGGGCACACTTTCCCTAGTTTTATCCCAGCCATTGTGAGTTGTACTCAAAACACATGGCAAGGCGTTGTAGTTCTAGAAAAAGTCGAGGGTGAACTTCTTTCCAGCAGAATAGCAGCAGGCGGAGATTTTTCTCATAAGGATATAATTTCTAATTTACTAACTAATGTGACCGAATTAGAGAAAAACGGCCTCTATCATACTGACCTTCGCATTTGGAATATTTTCCTTGCTAAAGATACGCAACTGAATTTCATTGATATTGGATCTATAACAACTGACATTCGTACCACGAGTTGGCCTTTTAACGTTTTTGTTGATTTTATAATTCTTGTTCAGGATGTCATTAAAGCTCACTCCGATGAAATTACTGCGGTTCGTTATCCATTCTTACTAGACACCTGGTATGATGAGTCGCAAGTTAAAGTATGGATTTCTTTAATTTGGAGTACTCCGCATTCAGACTGGAACTTCAAATTATTTCTTGATTTATGGAATAAAGCCGAACAGTTGAGTGAATCGAGCAATATTGATATACATCCAGTCAATATCAAATACTGGATGAAGTTGGTTGAAACCTTTTTAGTTTTCAATCCTCGCGAAGAAAAATTTATAAATTCCCTGTTTCAAAAAAATTTCTTTGATTACCATTACCAATTATCAGGGCAGCTTGAAAAAACCACTAATTTTATTTATTCACTTGATGCTAAAGTCAAAGAATTTGAAGCAGATAATTCAAAAAATTTATCTTCGATCGAAGATAAAATCAATGAAATGTATAAAGAATATCATGATGCAGTGGGTTATCTTGATAAAAGGATTGATCAACTAAATGAGGGGAATGGTTTCTCGGTTGCCACTATCGATGATAAATTAAATAATTTCGACGATAAGTTTAGTTCTTTTTCTGATGCTTATAATATTAGTTCAGAAAATAACCGAAAAGAGCTTACGGAAAAAATAGTGATGCTGGAACAGCAGTGCAACCAGTTAACAAAACAGATTGAAATTATTAATACGAAAAGACCATCTTTATTACAAAGAATAATTGACAAATTATTACCAAAATAAAAATTACCGTATAAAGGAGTCGGGTTTTGTTTAGAAGAATTGAGATGTTCGGCTTTAAGGTGCTGCGTTATTTCTTTCCAAAAGCAGCAAGTGTGATACGTGCCATTTATGCACATCAGACTACGGCTGTTCATAACACTCAAGAGCCTCTGGTCCACAGCAATGCCATGAATATTATGGAACTGGTGAGTTATCATAATATTTTTAATGCGGTTGATAAAAAGACGCAACGGATTGCTGTTATTTCACCAATGCCTCCAGCACAAACAGGAATTGCAGATTATACATTAATCTCGTTTGTGAATAATAATATAGAAACACATTTTTATGGTGATTATCCTAATATTGATACGATGCTTGAGCACAAAAAAGCATTAAGTCAGGATAATCCATCACAATTTTTTGCTGTTGACACTTATGTCAACGCAGCCAAAATGGTTGATTATTCCTTAGAGGTTTTTGTATTAGGGAATTCTGATCACAACCTTAAAATGGCTGTGTCGTTATTAACTACAAAAAAATCCTCAGCACCACGTGCATTATATCTACATGATCTTTGTTTATTTAACCTCTTGTTCCTTGTATGTATAGAGTTGAACTTGAGCTATGTGCAAGTTCTTAGGGATGCTTATGCGCACAAAGATCCAGAACTTTTAAATGATAAAAATGTCTTTGATATTCATCATTTAATGAATAATGGGATTTACGCATTAAAACCTTTTGTTGATCGCGGGTTGGTTGACGAAATGTGGGTTAACTCTTCAGCGGCACGTCAGTTAGCAGAAACCGATCTAGGATCTGTGACCCCGATCGTTATCAAAGAAACTTTTTTGCCTGTTCCAACTATTAAACTTGAACGTAGTGAGAATCTTGACGAAGATTACATTCGCATTGGTTCATTTGGCCTTCCTAACGCAGGTAAAGATACGCCGAAAATCATTAAAGCAGTGCAGAAATTAGTCGATAAGGGCATAAAAATAAAGTTAATCATTGCAGGATATCTTGCAGAGGATTTCTTTAAAAATACTTATACTACGGTACCTGACTTTATTGAGATTCATGATTCGCCAGACGAGGAGGAACTTTTTCGTCTGATGGGAAGCATTGATTTAGCACTCCAACTTCGTAAAAAAAGTCTTGGGGAAAGCTCTGGCGTAGTACCACAACTTTTAACATTAAAGAAAAATGTTATTGTTACCAAGATTGGATCTTTCGTAGATTACGGTGAAGCAGTTCGTATGGTAGAAGACTCTCTTACTGCAGATGAATTAGCTTCAGTCATTAACGATGAGTTGCTTCACATTGGTGGGCGCACTGCTGATATTGATAATTATCTTAATACGCATGGCGTAAAAGATTTTATTAACTTTGTCAATGGCTGCATCCCTCACGGGATTGAAAAATGAAAAAAGTAGGTATCTATCTTACTTGCCAAGGTTTCCTGGTAAAAAAAGCAATCGAATTAACATATCCTGACTATAAGGTTGTTTTTATGGAGAACTGGCGGCAGATTGCCAGTAACGAGCCTTTGTCAAAGGAATACGATGATATCGACATTTTCATTTATCAACAGTTAATCGGTGACTATCCAGAATTTTTAATGCCGGAGCATATTATTCAGACAAGGCTTCGCCCAGATGTGCAACTCGTTACTGTTCCATATATTACCTGGACAGGTCTTTTCCCTTGGGCAGTAGGCGGTGAGATTTTAAAACCTACTAAAAGTGCATACTGCAATATTTGGCTGGATAAATATTCTGAGGCACCAGAAGATATTGCCAATGTTTGGGATGATGTATCTGAAGACGCCATTAGAGAAAATGCCGAAAAATCATTAAGCATCCTTGAGAGCAAAGAATCGACAACAGATGTCAAAGGTATTGCGGACTATATACGTAATCACTACAGGCATCACCCGCTTTTTTATACCATCAACCATCCTCGAGGCCATTTAGCTCTTTTTTACGTCAATCAAATTTTTAAATGTTTAGGTTGGCAGGAGTTACCTAATGCGATGTACAAAGAGCTCGATCGCGTTTTGGATGTAGAAAAATCACCGCTTAGTACACGTGTTTCTTCGGCTTTAGGTCTTAATTATGTCGACAGGGTTTGTTACTATAGCGATAAGAAACCCAGAACCGTATACAATTATCTGAATAATTATTTTAATTAACCCCTTCCATCAGTAAACATAATGGTAAAGACGAAATGAAAACTGCAGTCGTAACGGGCATTACAGGCCAAGATGGCGCCTACTTAGCTGAACTTCTGTTGAACAAAGGTTACACGGTGTATGGAACATACCGCCGGACGAGTTCAGTTAATTTTTGGCGTATTGAAGAATTGGGCATTAAAAATAACCCTAATCTTCATCTGGTTGAATATGATTTGACTGACCTGTCAGCAAGCATTCGTTTGCTGCAAAACACGGGTGCGACCGAAGTCTATAACCTGGCAGCTCAGAGTTTTGTTGGTGTTTCTTTTGAGCAACCTGTCACTACTGCGGAAATTACAGGTATCGGCCCAGTAAATCTGTTAGAAGCGATTCGCATTGTTAACCCGAAAATTCGCTTTTATCAGGCCTCCACTTCAGAAATGTTCGGTTTGGTTCAGGCTGTACCGCAGAAAGAAGACACTCCGTTTTACCCGCGTAGCCCGTATGGCGTAGCGAAACTCTATGCTCACTGGATGACGGTTAACTATCGTGAAAGCTATGGTATTTTTGCCTCCAGCGGTATCCTTTTCAACCATGAATCTCCGCTGCGTGGGCAGGAATTTGTGACCCGTAAAATCACTGATACTGTTGCTAAAATCAAACTTGGCAAGGCTGAAGTGCTTGAGTTAGGGAACATGGACGCTAAGCGTGACTGGGGCTTTGCTAAAGAGTACGTTGAAGGTATGTGGCGCATGCTTCAGGCCGATCAGCCGGATACATTTGTCCTGGCTACTAACCGTACTGAAACCGTACGCGATTTCGTATCAATGGCTTTCAAAGCTGCGGGCTACACTCTGCGTTTCGAAGGTAAAGACGAGCAGGAAGTAGGTATTGATGTTGATACCGGTAAAACCCTGGTGCGGGTAAATCCGAAGTTTTTCCGCCCGGCAGAGGTTGATTTACTTATCGGCAATCCAGCTCGTGCAAAAGAGATTCTGGGTTGGGAACCTAAAACCACACTGGAGCAATTATGCCAGATGATGGTAGAAGAAGATCTGCGTCGTAATCAGCAAGGATTTTCTTTCTAATGACAGGCACCGGCAAACGAGCCTTGATAACAGGCATTAATGGGTTTACCGGTCGCTATGTGGCAGCGGAACTTTCCGCTGCCGGATATCGTGTTTACGGCCTGGGCTCAGCACCTTCAGATGAAGCAGACTATTTTCATGTTGATTTGCTTGATACCGTTCAGCTATCGGATGTAGTCAAAACTATAAAGCCCGATGTCGCTATCCATTTAGCCGCCATTGCGTTTGTGGGTCATGGTGACGCGAAAGCGTTTTACGACGTGAATATCGTCGGAACACGCAATCTATTGCAGGCGCTCTATGATAGCAATCATCCCATGGACGCAGTCTTACTGGCTAGCAGCGCTAATATTTATGGCAATAGTACTGAAGGCCAGCTAGCTGAAACCGCGCCTGCCAACCCAGCAAATGATTATGCAGTCAGTAAGCTGGCGATGGAATATATGGCAAAGATCTGGCTGGATAAATTGCCCATATTAATTACCCGACCATTCAATTATACCGGCGTGGGTCAGGCAGATAATTTCTTATTGCCAAAAATCGTTAAGCACTTTAAAGAAAAATCACCCACGATTGAACTGGGGAATATTGACGTCTGGCGTGATTTTACAGATGTGCGAGCATTAAGTAAGGCATATGTAGAGCTGGTTAAAGCGCAACCGCGTGGTGAAATCGTAAATATATGCTCTGGTAGAACCTATTCGTTAAGAAAAGTGGTAGAACTGTGTGAAAAAATCACAGGCCACCATCTTGAAATTAAAGTTAATCCTGCTTTTGTGCGCGCAAATGAAGTAAAAACGCTTTGCGGTAATCCAGAGAAGTTACGTGCGATAATTCCCGATTGGGAAGTTCCTGCATTAGAAGAAACGTTGCGCTGGATGCTGGAAAACGAATGAAAGTCATATTTGGTACCGACTCTATAAAATATCCTTTAACGGGTATTGGACGGTATGCTTATGAGTTAGCAAAATGTTTATCAAAAAGCTCAGAAATCTCTGAGCTTTTGTTTCTTAAAGGGCGCACATTATCCAACCAACTACCTGAGGTTGTAGAAAACAAAACTGCATCTCTTGGGTTGACTCAGCGATTACGAAAGAACCAGTTTGCTGCTGAAATTTATCGCCTGACTGCTCCCTGGCTAAAGACACAGGTTCTTCGCCATCATCAAGATGCAATCTATCATGGCCCAAATTTTTATTTACCGCCTCATGTTGAGCGATGTGTCGTTACCTTTCATGATCTTTCGGTGTTTACCTGGCCACAATGCCATCCTGTAGAACGCGTTAAGTTTATGCAAAAAGAGTTAATGCAAACGCTTAAACGAGCACAAATTTTTATCACCGACTCCGAATTTACTCGTCGCGAACTGATTGAATACTTTAATCTTCCGGAAAATAAAGTCTATACCGCGAGTCTTGCAAGTAGTGGTGAGTTTTATCCTGCCGGGGCGAGAGACATCGCA
This sequence comes from Atlantibacter subterraneus, assembly GCF_007570865.1. Taxonomy (GTDB): domain Bacteria; phylum Pseudomonadota; class Gammaproteobacteria; order Enterobacterales; family Enterobacteriaceae; genus Atlantibacter; species Atlantibacter subterraneus. The sequence goes on from NZ_VLPS01000001.1 coordinate 288,891, forward strand.
CCTGTGCTTCATAAATACGAGCTAAGTGCCTCTCAATACTGTTTATTTACCGGATCTATTGAACCTCGGAAGAATTTAACAACGCTTCTCGACGCCTATCAAATGCTGCCCCTGGAAATTAGGCAGCGCATTCCCCTTGTAATCAGCGGTTTTAAAGGATGGGGCAGTGAAGAATTGCACCATCGGTTTGAGCGTGGTGAAAGAGAAGGGTGGTTGCGTTATCTTGGCTATACTCCTTCTTCCGATCTACCCTCGCTTTTTGCTGGTGCTAAAAGTTTTCTTTTCCCTTCACTATATGAAGGTTTTGGCTTGCCGGTACTCGAGGCAATGGCCTCCGGTGTTCCTGTCGTATGTTCAACAAGTTCTTCTTTGCCGGAGGTAGTAGGTGAATGTGCATTAACATGTGAAGCCATGGATGTTGATACTTTAAGTCAACTGATGCTTAAAAGTATCGAAGACGAAGTATGGCGTGAACAAGCTCGTGCAAAAGGACTACAGCGCGCCTCAACGTTCTCCTGGCAGCGTTGTGCACAAGAGACAATTATTGCCTATAAGCAGGTATATTAATTTCATGCTGAAAGTTCTTCATTTATATAAAACCTATTATCCCGATTCTTTTGGTGGCATTGAGCAGGTTATTTTTCAGCTTAGTGAGGCCGGTTCAAAATATGGTGTTGCGTCTACCACGCTTTCTTTAAGCAAGCGTGGCAATATTGATAATGAAAAGATAGGAAACCATTGCGCTAATTATGCTGCGACGAGTTTTGAAATGGCTTCAACTCCCTTTTCGCTAAGCGCAATCAAACGTTTTAAGCAACTGGCAAAGCAGGCAGATATTATTCATTATCATTTTCCTTACCCTTTTATGGATTTACTTCATTTTATGGTAGGTATAAAAAAGCCCTGCATAGTTTCCTATCATTCGGATATTGTTAAGCAGAAACTTGCTCTACGCATTTACGCTCCGCTCATGCATCGCTTTCTCAACGCGGTTAATTGTATTGTTGCAGCCTCGCCAAATTATGTTCAGTCCAGTCCAGTTTTGCAAAAATACAGTCAAAAGGTCAAAGTAATACCTTACGGCTTAGATAAGTCGTCTTATCCGGTGGCAGATAAAGAGCATTTGGAATATTGGCGGAATCGGATAGGCGATCGCTTTTTTCTATTTATTGGCGCATTCCGTTACTATAAAGGGTTACAGTTTCTCATTCAGTCCTTAAAGGGACTTGATTATCCACTGGTTATCATTGGTAGCGGTCCGATAGAAAATGAACTTAAACACCTGGCAAAGATTAATGAATTAGAAAACGTTCATTTTGTTGGTGCTTTACCGGATGCAGATAAAGCTGCTTTACTTGAGTTGTGCTATAGCGTCGTTTTTCCATCACATCTACGTTCAGAAGCATTCGGAATTACGCTTCTTGAAGGTGCAATGTATGGTAAACCACTGATCTCATGCGAAATTGGCACAGGAACAAGTTTTATTAATATCCATAATGAGACCGGTATTGTTGTCAAGCCAGCTAATGTTTCTGCGCTATCAAATGCGATGACACTTCTTTGGGAAAATCCTGCTCTCGCAAGAGATTACGGAAAGAATGCTGAAAAACGTTTTTACGATGTATTTACATCAACATGTATGACTGAAAGCTATAAGGAAATATATAATGAACTTATAAAGGAATAGCACTAATTTAATTCAAGAAATTAAATGTGTCAGTAAATTTATATTATTTTTTGAAGTTATATTAATGGATTACATATGAAACGTATTAAATTATCATATGATTTCGTGTTTGTTGTGCTTGCTTTTATTGGTTTTGCTTTTTTTGTGGTTTCAAGAGGGCAGGACGTTAATTTTGATTTGCTAAATTATCATTATTTTACAGGTTATGCATATTTGCATGGCAGGACTGGCGATATTGCTCCTGCTCTGATACAAAGTTTTATGCATCCTGGTTTTAACGTTATCTCTTACTTAGCATACACATATCTTTCATTTCCATTAAATGCATTATTTTTATATTGTCTGCAATTCATTAGTATATTTGCGCTTATTCTTATTTCAAGGCAGTTAGCTGTTTATCTTAAAATTGAATTAAATAATTATAGTCGCTATGTCGCACTTTTATTATGTTTGTTGTCTCCTCAATGGATTAGTGAGCTTGGCACTTCATTTTTTTCTTCTAGTAGTGCGGTGTTGATTTTATTTGCTCTTTATTTGATTTTAAAACATAACAATAAACCCGGTAAAAATTGGTTTTTCTCTGGTATTCTGCTTGGCTTAGCATTTGGACTAAAGTTAACAAACGCACTATTCATTGTGGCTTCAATCATAAGTCTGTTGATAATTATAATACATGGTAGACAATGGACCTTTATTAAGGCTTTCGGCTTTTTTGCTTTAGGTGGAATGATTGGATTTGGTTTAACTGCAAGCTGGTATTATCATATTTGGCGCGAATGGAGTAATCCTTTTTTTCCAGTTTACAATGATATATTTAAGTCACCATACTTTTCAACTGATAACTGGAAAAGCACAGAGTGGCCGTGGCGTTTCAAAGATATTCAAGCATTTTTCTCATTTTTTTATCAGTCTGCTGTTGGGACAAAAGTAACTTCGGAAACTTTTTTCACAGATACTAGATATTTGATTTCAGGTGTCCTTTTAGTATGTTTAGTGGTCACGCGTAAATTTAAGAACATTAACTCTTATATCTTGGCTTTTATCGCTTTTGTTGTGGTAAGTACGACTTTATGGGCTGTTATGTTTGCCTATCAGCGTTATCTAATCCCTACAGAGTTATTACTGGGCTTATTCATATGGGTTGCCATCTGTTTACTTTTCGCCAGCAGAGGCGATTTTTACAAAATTATCATTCTTGCTTGCGCTGGCTATTCTATTTCGACCATTAAAGTTCCTGAGTGGGGGCATATCCAGTTACCAGAAAATCATACAGGTCCTTTCGGCGTTACTATTCCTGAAGCGTTCAGCACCCCTGCGCAGTATGTGCATCCAGGTAAAGTGATGTCGTTTTTATTACCTTATTTACATCCCGACAGTATTTTTTATGGTTTATCTGTTTCTTCTGAAGTTGATAAGCTTATTAAAGAAAAGATTGCAAAGCATCCAGACCTGCCACTGCGGGTTGTTTTTAATACTTATATGAATAAAGATGTTGACTGGATAAGAAAAATTAATCCATTTAGCGATAAGACTTGGTTGCAGTGCGAAAATTTTGGTACCTATATTGGCGTGTTCACCATGTGTGAATTCCAAAAAAAACCACTATCTAATGCAGACGATAATCAGATTGCATCTCATATCGTTGACAAAGATATTCAAAAAGGATTTTTGAATGTTCAGGGACTGGGTGGTTTAGAATCTTTGGGACGATGGAGCGATAACAACAAGGTTATCTGGAGATTTACTAATTGTCTGCCTGAAGGTAAGGTTAAAGTGAAATTGAATGCTGCTGCTTTCCAGTCAATGTTGGGTAAATCATTTATAGCTACCGTTGGCGGCGAGTCTATTCCATTTGAATTGACTAATGAGTTGAGTGAAAAAGAGATTATTTTCGATATTACTCAAACTTGCGCAGATACATTAATGATAGATATTCCTGTGGTAAATTCTCCTTTTAATTTAGGTATTGCGAACGATCAGCGTCCATTAGGGATTTTTATCAAAGATGTAAATGTTAGCACCGTCACGCAATAATATCTTCGGCAATATAGTGACAGTTAGTGTTATATTGCCGTTTTATTTGAAAACCAATACAGTATTTACTCCATTCATTCAACTGAATTAATGAAAGTTGTTTGTCTCTTTTGGGCGGATAATCTTTATCAGAAAATCATGATAATATAATGTAAATATTTTATTTACTATTGTTTCGATATAATTTATATATAGAAACCCTATGTAGTGAGTATTCCCTTCGTTAACCAGGAGTAAAAAATGTCCAAGCAACAAATCGGCGTTGTTGGTATGGCCGTAATGGGGCGCAACCTGGCGCTTAACATCGAAAGCCGCGGTTATACCGTGTCCATCCTCAACCGCTCGCGCGAAAAGACTGAAGAAGTCGTTGCAGAAAATCCCGGTAAAAAATTGGTTCCTTATTACACCGTTAAAGAATTTGTTGAGTCACTGGAAACGCCTCGCCGTATCCTGTTGATGGTTAAAGCTGGCGAAGGTACTGATAAAGCGATTGAATCCCTCAAACCTTATCTGGATAAAGGCGATATCATCATTGATGGCGGCAACACCTTTTTCCATGACACCATTCGTCGTAACCGTGAGCTTTCCGCTGAAGGGTTCAATTTTATAGGCACGGGGGTTTCGGGGGGTGAAGAAGGGGCATTGAAAGGTCCTTCGATTATGCCTGGCGGTCAGAAGGAAGCGTATGAACTGGTTGCGCCAATCCTGAAGCAAATCGCAGCGGTTGCTGAAGATGGTGAGCCATGTGTGACCTACATTGGCGCTGATGGTGCTGGTCATTATGTCAAGATGGTGCATAACGGTATCGAGTATGGCGACATGCAACTTATTGCAGAAGCTTACTCCCTTCTAAAACACGGTCTGAATCTGTCAAATCAAGAATTGGCAGATACCTTCACCGAATGGAATAAAGGTGAACTGAACAGTTACTTAATCGATATCACAAAGGATATTTTCACTAAGCAAGATGAAGATGGAATCTATCTGGTCGATGTCATACTGGATGAAGCAGCTAACAAAGGTACGGGCAAATGGACCAGTCAGAGTTCCCTGGACCTGGGCGAACCCCTGTCACTGATCACTGAATCTGTGTTTGCGCGGTATATCTCTTCCCTTAAAGAGCAGCGTGTGGCTGCATCTAAGGTACTTAGCGGTCCTCAGATCAAACCATTTGCTGGGGATAAAGCTGAGTTTGTTGAGAAAGTTCGTCGCGCACTCTACCTTGGTAAAATTGTTTCTTACGCGCAGGGCTTTTCCCAGTTGCGTGCCGCATCGGAAGAAAATAGCTGGGAGCTTAACTACGGTGAAATTGCAAAAATTTTCAGAGCCGGTTGCATTATTCGTGCTCAGTTTTTGCAAAAAATCACTGATGCGTATACAGAAAACCCCTCTATTGCGAACCTTTTGTTAGCACCGTACTTCAAAAAAGCAGCAGATGATTATCAGCAAGCTCTTCGAGATGTTGTCGCTTATGCTGTTCAAAATGGCATCCCAACGCCAACATTCTCTGCGGCAGTTGCTTATTACGACAGCTACCGCGCAGCGGTATTGCCTGCGAACCTGATCCAGGCCCAGCGTGATTACTTCGGTGCGCATACTTACAAGCGCACCGATAAAGAAGGTGTATTCCATACCGAGTGGCTTGAATAGGTAATTTAGCTTGACATGATTCTATATTCAAAGACCATCGCAATGATGGTCTTTTTTAGATGAGTTAGAATTTTCCTAAAAATTTATTTTATTTATAAACTAAATGGAGATAACATAGACTCTTAATTCATTGGGTGTTATTTCAGGTATGAATAAAAAAATTATAATCGCTGGCGGTGGCTTTTTCGGCATGTATTTAGCTGAACAGCTATCTCTACTAGGGCATAACGTTAGCCTTTATGAAAAAGAGCAGAACTTTATGTCCCGTGCTTCATATAATAATCAAGCGCGCGTTCATAATGGTTATCATTATCCAAGAAGTATTTTAACTGCCTTGCGTTCGAGAATGTCATTTCCTCGTTTTGTCGAGGAATTTAGAGATTGTGTAAGCGCTGATTTTGATAAATATTATCTTATTAGTGAGCTTTTGGGCAAAGTTACGGCGTCGCAATTTCGGTTGTTTTGCGAGCGTATCGGTGCTGACTGTGATTATGCCCCGGCAAGAATTGAGAAGTTGGTTAATCCGCAGTTAATCAACGCCTGCTTTACTGTTAAAGAATTTGCTTTTGATTCTTTTAAGTTAAGAGACATTATGTTGCAGAGGCTGGATGCTGCGGGAGTTCGATACCATTGTGGTTATTCAGTTGATAAAGTTGAAAGTACTGGTGTAGGAATTATTACGCATATAAGCAACTTAGATAGCGGCATTACAGAAAGTTATTATGCCGACCACGTATTTAACTGCACTTATGCGAATTTAAATTATCTGCTCGACCAGTCTGAAATAGAATTAATTCCTCTCAAGCATGAAATGACAGAAATGTGTTTGGTAGATGTACCAGATGAACTCAAATCTACGGGTTTCACTATTATGTGCGGGCCGTTTTTTTCTGTTATGCCATTTCCTTCTGTTGGACTACACTCCTTCAGTCATGTTCGTTATACACCCCATTATGAATGGCACGATAAACCTTTAGAGAAATATCACAATTCCTATTCAAAATTTGACGAAGATATAAAGGTTAGCGCCTGGCAGTACATGTTAAAAGATGCGGCACGATATATGCCGGTCCTTAATGAGTGCCGTTATGAACGTTCACTCTGGGAAGTGAAAACACTGCTTCCACGCAGTGAAACTGATGATTCACGCCCGATACTTTTTCGTCCAAATCATGGTATTAAGGGTTTTCATTGCATTATGGGTGGCAAGATCGATAACGTTTACGATGCCGTTGAAGCAATCAAAAATGTAAATCTTATTTAAAAGCAATATAAGAGACTTCCAGTGAAAAGCGAATCTTTCGTTTCTGTTGTTTTAAATACACAGCTAACTTCAAATGAGTTAACAAGCAAGTTAAATCAAATTCACGAATTGCTTGATGCTAATTATACTGATTATGAGATTTTGATTGTATCAAAAGGCCCATATCGTGATGTACCCAGAGTGTCAAGTATTGATCAAACTTTAAAAGCAATACCTTGCGTACGATTATTGCAACTATCAGGTTGCGTCCATGATGACATCGTTTGGGCTGCCGGATTAGAAAATGCAATTGGCGATTTTGTGGTCCTATTCGATCACTTAACGGATCCTGTCGAAGTTATTCATACTGCAGTTGACAAATGTAAGTCTGGTTTTGATGTAGTCGTCGGGGTATCGAACCAAAGTATACCTCCCGTATATAAATTTTTACGAGAAACCGCGACCCGAATACTGACCGCCATTGATTATCATATCCCCAAAAACTCTACTGGCTTACGTTGCCTTAGCCGTAGAGCAGTGAATGCGGTAACGGATACTGGGCGTTTTCACCATCAATTCTATATGAGAATTCAGAAAACAGGTTATCCGATCGCTGAGTTGGTCTATGAACCGCTTTGCGAAAATCAGGTTAAAAATTCCATTGTCTATGGTTTTCGCAATTTAGTTAGGTTGATGGTTTTCAACTCCTCACGTCCGTTACGGTGGATGTCAATCATTGGCACTCTTGGCAGTTTTAGCGCCTTGTTGTTTGCGATCTACAGCATCGTGGTAAATATGATCGATGGGCATGTAGTGCAGGGCTGGACGACGACCATTCTATTTATGTCTATCTTGTTTATGATGCAATTTATCATGTTGGCCTTTTTTGGTGAATATTTAAGTAGATTGTTAGATGACAGGAGTGAACAGGCCGCTTATTCCGTTGTCTTTGAGAAGAAAAGTGCTGTTATGGTTAATAAAGATCGTGTAAACGTGCTGAGTAAATCAACCGCTGAAGAGCCTAATCTTGTGCAGACCGGGCGCGATCGTTAAGGGGATAAAAGTATGAAAAAAGCCTTGATCGGATTTACAGGATTTGTCGGTACGACGTTAATGAAGCAAACGCAATTTGATGCATTTTATCGTTCGACAAATATAGAAGATATAAAAGGTAAAAAATTCGATGTTATTGTTTGTGCCGGAGCGCCGGCACAAAAATGGCTTGCTAATGCCGACCCCCAGGGCGATCGCAATAAAATAAATTCGTTGATTGATTGCCTTGACAATGTCGAATGTGACCATTTTATTCTCATCAGCACCGTTGACGTTTTTAAAAAACCCGATGCTGTAGATGAAAACACAGTCATAGATGAAGATGATTTGCATGCCTATGGCCTCAATCGTTATCATCTTGAAAAATTTGTTGCGCAAAAATTCCCTCGTCATTTAATTGTCCGTTTACCCGGCCTCGTTGGTCCTGGACTGCGCAAGAATATCATTTATGATTTTCTTCATGAAAATAATATCGATAAGATTGAAAGCCGCAACGTTTTCCAGTTCTATCCCATGGTGAATCTGTGGTTTGATATCGTTAAGGCAATTGAAAATAATATTCAACTCATTCATTTGACGTCAGCACCGGTTTCTGTCGCGCATATTGCAGAACAAGGTTTTGGAATTGATTTCTCTAATGAGCTATCTTCGCCTGTTATTGCCTACGATATGCGGAGTATTTATGCCGCTTTGTTTGGCGGTAATGACAACTATCAGTACTCCGTGAGTGAAACTATTCAGGCCGTACGACATTATGCTCAGTCAGAAATAAACAATCATCAGGATGGTAATTAATGAGAGTTTCAATCTCCAACCTGGCCTGGGACGTAGAAGAAGACAATATAGTGGCAACTCTTTTACAAGAGTTTGCTATCGATGCTATTGATATCGCGCCGGGGAAATATTTCTCAAATGTCAAAAAGGCTAAATCCTCTGAAATTAGAGCCGTTAAAGCTTGGTGGGCGGAGCGTGGAATTGAGCTTGTTGGTATGCAGGCGCTATTATTTGGTACGTCCGGATTAAATGTTTTTGGAACTGAGACTGTTCAAAAGCAGCTTCTTGAACATCTCTCTGCAATCTGTTTTATCGGTGCTGAACTTGGCGCTACCAGGCTTGTATTTGGTTCGCCTAAGAATCGCGATTGCTCAGGCCTGTCATCAGACGAAATCGCATCTATCTCTACCGGTTTTTTCCGGCGATTAGGTGATATTGCTTCCGATAATGGTGTTATCATTTGTCTTGAACCTAATCCTGAGGTCTATGGTGCTAACTTCATGACGACGAGTCATGAAACATGTGAAGTGGTGAAACAGATTGCTCATCCGTCTATAAAAATGCAGCTTGATACGGGCGCTATGATGATTAATAACGAAGATTATAATCTTGTCATGCAGGAATCGAAGCCCTTCATCGGACACATTCATATTAGCGAGCCGCAACTTCTTCCACCTGGCGATCGTTGTGGCAATCATGAAAAGCTTGCAGAGATCCTGAAATCTACGTTCCCATCGCAGTTGGCGACCATTGAAATGCTCGCGACTAAAGATGAATCCCATACGGTTTCAATACGCCGCGCGCTTGACTACGTTACCTCCCTCTATCGTTAAGTAGGTATAGATATCTTGAAATGGTTAATTCTCATTCTGGGCATTGCTTGTAATGCTTCTGCCAGCGTATTGATTAAAATGGCCATGATGCCGCCAAGAAAATTTCCCTCGCTCACTGATCCTCTTGCCTCCCTGTCTAACTGGCCTTTTTGGCTGGGGTTGGCACTTTATGGCGGTGCGTTTATTTTGTATGCAGCTGCTTTGGCCGTATTACCTTTGAATATTGCTCATCCAGTATTGACTACAGGTGCTGTCGCGGCGGTGGCTGTTTTATCCGTACTTGTTTTTAATGAAACTTTTCACTGGACGACCATTGCTGGCGTAGCATTTGTGATCGTCGGCGTTGCGTTAATCACCGCCAGGGCTGCTTAAATAAATAGGTTCACTATGATCAATGATAAAATCTGGGACGTCCCGGCTTATGATCCCCTAATCTGGACAGGCAAAAAACATGATAATTGTGTTGTTATTCCCGTCATTAATGAGGGTAGCCGAATCACAAGTTTACTCACTAAAATTAGCGATCTAAAAATTACTGATATTGCTGACATCATTATTGTTGATGGTGGAAGTACAGATGGTTCTCTTCAAAAAGATCGCCTGTTAGAGCTTGGCGTGACTGGATTGATTTTAAAAACTGGCTCAGGAAAACTGAGTGCACAGCTTCGTTGCGGCTATGCGTTTGTTTTGAGAGAAGGTTATAAAAATATTGTTACCATAGACGGTAACGATAAAGACGATCCCGCACCCATTCCGGAATTTATCGCCGCGCTTGATAAGGGCTATGATTTTGTTCAGGCATCACGATTTGTAAAAGGCGGCGTCGCGGTGAACACGCCAAAATCGCGCGATTTTGCCATTAAATATATTCACGCACCAGTACTTAGTATGGCGTCTGGATTCCGTTGGACTGATACCACTCAAGGTTTTCGTGCTTATAGCAGTAAGATGTTATTGGATGAACGTGTCGCACCTTTCAGAAATATTTTTAACACCTACGAACTGCTTGCTTACCTCTCTTATATTGCGCCTAAACTGGGTTTTCAGTGTATAGAATTACCCACTTCGCGTATTTATCCAGAGGGTGAAGTACCAACGAAAATTAGCAGTTTTAGCGGTAACTTATCCGTGTTAAAAATATTATTCAAAGCCTGCCTGGGACATTATAACCCACGTTGAATGGCATATTCCCGTGTGCTATAGCGCATAAAACAGGGGCGAAAACGCCCCTTTAATCCTACTTATGCCGTCCCCGCAAATTCTCAATCACCTTCCCTAAATCCAACTCCTGATCCTGCAATAGCACCAGCAAGTGATACATCAAATCCGACGCTTCATTAGTCAGTTCCTCGCGGTCATTTACCGTTGCCGCCAGCGCGGTTTCCACGCCTTCTTCCCCAACTTTTTGCGCAATACGTTTAGTGCCGCTGGCATACAGCTTAGCCGTATATGAGCTTGACGGGTCGGCGTGCTTGCGTTCCGCCAGCAACTGCTCCAGCTGATATAAAAAATGCCACTGGTGATGTACATCGCCGAAGCAGCTCGATGTTCCCTTGTGGCAGGTCGGGCCGATGGGATTTGCCAGCACCAGCAGCGTATCATTGTCGCAATCCGGGGTAATGCTCACCACGTTAAGGAAATTCCCGGAGGTTTCACCCTTGGTCCACAAACGCTGTTTGGTACGCGAATAAAAGGTGACTTTCCCGCTTTCCTGAGTACGAGCCAGCGCTTCGCTGTTCATATAACCCAGCATCAGTACTTCGCCAGACACGGCATGTTGCACTACTACCGGCAGCAGACCGCCGGTTTTTTCAAAATCCAGTTGCTCAGTTAACATACCCGAATCTCCACGCCCTGTAGCGCCAGGAACGCTTTAAGTTCACCAATATTAATAATCTGCTTGTGAAATACCGACGCGGCCAGCGCGCCGTCCACATCGGCATCACGGAAGGCTTCCAGAAAGTGTTCCATGGTTCCCGCGCCGCCGGAGGCGATCATCGGCACGCGGCACACTTCACGCACTTTTTTCAGCTGTACCAGGTCATAGCCGTTACGCACGCCGTCCTGGTTCATCATATTCAGCACAATTTCACCTGCGCCGCGTTTTTGCACTTCCTGTACCCAGTCGAGAGTTTCCCACTGGGTTACGCGGGTGCGGCTTTCGTCGCCGGTGTATTGATTAACGTGATACTTGCCGGTTTGCTCGTCAAACCAGGTATCAATACCCACCACGATGCACTGCACGCCAAAACGATCTGCCAGACGGGTAATCAGCTCCGGATCGGCCAGGGCAGGGGAGTTAATGGAAATTTTATCTGCGCCGAACGACAGGATTTGCGCCGCATCGTCGAGGGTTTTGATGCCGCCCGCCACGCAGAAGGGGATGTCGATCACCTCCGCGACGCGTGATACCCAGCTCTTATCCACCACGCGGCCATCGCTGGAAGCGGTGATATCGTAAAACACCAGCTCATCCGCGCCTTCTTCGGCATAGCGTTTGGCCAGCGGGACGATGTCGCCGATGATTTCATGGTTGCGAAACTGCACGCCTTTCACGACCTGGCCGTCACGCACGTCCAGGCAGGGGATTATCCGTTTTGCCAGCATTGTACAGCCTCCGCGACGGTGAATTTGCCTTCCAGCAGCGCACGCCCAACGATCACGCCTTTTACGCCGCTGTCTTTTAATGCCTCGATATCCGTAATGCCGCCAATCCCGCCAGAAGCCTGAAACGCCACGGACGGAAAGCGGGCGCACACTTCCTGATACAGCCCGACGTTGGAGCCTTTAAGCGTGCCGTCCTTAGAAATATCGGTGCACAGCACATGCTTTAAGCCAACCGGTAGAAACGCATCCACCAGCTCTTCCAGCGTCACGCCGGAATTCTCCTGCCAGCCGCTGACCGCCACCTGTTTCGCGCCGTTTTCATCAATGCGCACATCCAGCGCCAGCACCAGGTGTTCTGCGCCGAAGCGTTCAAACCAGCCCTTTACCAGTTCAGGGGATTTCACCGCGGTGGAGCCCACCACCACACGCGTGGCTCCGGCGTCTAACAGCGCCGCGACATCCTTTTCGGTGCGTACGCCGCCGCCAACCTGTACCGGGACGCTAACGCCCGCCAGCAGGGTTTTCAGCAAGGGGATCTGGCGCTTCGCCGGATCTTTCGCCCCGGTCAGGTCCACCAGGTGCAGTACTTGCGCGCCTTCCGCCTGATAGGCCTGTAAACGCGGCAGTGGGTCGTTGCCGTAATCGCGTTGCTGGCCGTAATCACCCTGATGCAGGCGCACCACCGTGCCGTCAATTAAATCTAATGCCGGGATAATCATTTACATCTCCAGGAAATTTTTCAGCAGCTGCGCGCCCGCCGCGCCGGAGCGTTCCGGGTGAAATTGCACGCCGTAGAAATTATCTTTCTGCACCGCCGCGGTAAACGGCTCTCCGTAGTTGCATTGCGCGATGGTAGAAGCGTTCACCGGCATGGCGTAGCTGTGGACGAAATAGAAATACGCGCCGTCTTCAATGCCGTTGAACAGGCGATTACCCGCCTTCGGATTGACGCGGTTCCAGCCCATATGCGGCAGCGGCAGGCCGAAATCGGTCATCTTCGGCACCGCCTGGTCGATAATCCCCAGGGTTTCCACGCCCTGGTTTTCCTCGCTGCGCGAACCCAGCAGCTGCATCCCGAGGCAGATCCCCAGCACCGGCTGGGTGCAGGCTTTGATCAGGTCGATCAATTCGCGTTCGCGCAGCTGGTCCATCGCGGCCTGTGCGGTCCCGACGCCCGGCAGAAAAAGCTTATCGGCGCGCAGCACCACATCGGCGTCGCGGCTAACCTGCGGCTCGTAGCCGAGGCGCTGGATCGCCCATTTCACTGACGACAGGTTGGCGCATCCGGTATCCAGAATCACCACGTCCATTACAGCACTCCTTTCGACGACGGAAGCGTATCGCCTTCCACGCGGATCGCCTGGCGCAGGGTGCGGCCAAAGGCTTTAAACAGGCTTTCCACGCGGTGGTGATCGTTTTTACCTTTGGTTTTCAGGTGCAGCGTCACGCCCATGGTGTAAGAGAGTGAACGGAAAAAGTGCTCGACCATTTCGGTGCTCAGATCGCCAACGCGCTGGAAAGTGAAATCCGCTTTATATTCGAGGTGCGGACGGCCAGAGATATCCAGCGCGCAGCGCGCCAGGCACTCATCCATCGGCAGTACAAAACCAAAGCGCGCGATGCCGCGCTTGTCGCCCAGCGCCAGCTTCAGCGCTTCGCCCAGCGCCAGGCCGGTATCTTCCACGGTGTGATGATCGTCAATATACAGATCGCCTTTCACCGTGATGTTCATGCGAAAACCGCCGTGGGTAGCGATTTGATCCAGCATATGGTCGAAGAAGCCGACGCCAGTGTGGATTTTGCTGCCGCCTTCGCGATCCAGCCACACTTCGACTTCAATCTGGGTCTCTTTGGTGTTGCGCTCCACCCGCGCATAGCGATCGCGGCGGGTCAGCTGCTCGGCGATGGTTGCCCAGCCCAGTTCGTCACGGTTATAGCGCAGACCGGTGATGCCCATGTTTTCCGCCAGCTCGATGTCGGTAGCCCGGTCGCCAATCACATAGCTGTTAGCGCGATCCAGCGCTTCTTCCGCCAGGTATGCCGTAACCAGTTGGGTTTTCGGCTTGCGGCAGTCGCAGTTGTCCGCCGGCAGATGCGGGCAAATCAGCACTTCGTCGAAATTCACGCCCTGAGAAGTGAAAATCTGCATCATCAGGTTATGCGGGCCGTCGAAATCATCCTGTGGGAAGCTGGCGGTGCCGAGGCCGTCCTGGTTAGTGATCATCACCAGCTTGTAGCCCGCGTCCTGGAGCTTACGCAGCTGCGGGATCACGTCCGGCTCCAGCGCCAGCTTGTTAAAACGGTCGACCTGGAAATCTTCCGGCGGTTCTGAAATCAGGGTGCCATCACGGTCAATAAAGAGGATCTTCTGACTCATACTTACTCCGTGGCCGCGAGGCCGGGTTGTTCCTGCAGAGCGTCGATTACGCGCTGGCACTCTTCACGGGTGCCGACGGTCACGCGCAGGCAGTTGCTTAATGTCGGTTGTTTGTTCTGATCGCGTAAGATAATGCCCTGATCCCACAGGGATTTAAATACTGCGCTCGACGTGGTGATACGCGCCAGCACATAGTTGGTTTCGCTGTCGAATACCGCTTCGACGCAGGCGACCTTTTTCAGTTCGCTTACCAAAAACTGGCGATTGACGAGGATTTCCGCCACCCGCTCGCGCATCGCCACGATGCCCTGCGGGCTCAGCGCCTGGGCCGCGATATCCGCTACCGGCGTAGAGAGCGGGTAGGGAGCGATCACTTTCAGCAGCAGGCCGATAATCTCTTCATTCGCCAGGGTAAAGCCGCAGCGCAAACCCGCCAGCGCGAAGGCTTTGGACAGAGTACGCAGCACCACCAGATTCGGGTATTCATCCAGCCAGGCGGCCAGCGTTGCCTGGGGGCAGAATTCAATATAGGCCTCATCGGCCACCACGATGGCTTTTCCGCGCGTCATTTCTAATAAAACGCGAATATCCTGCGGATTAATCAACTGTCCGGTAGGGTTGTTGGGGCTACAGACAAACACCACCTTCACGCCGTCGAGTTTTTCAGCAATCGCCGGGAGGTCGAGCTGCCAGCCGTCAATTGCCTGCACGGTGCGGCACTCTACGCCGATGGTTTCGGCGCTGACGCTGTACATGCCGTAGGTCGGCGGGCAGTACAGCACCGCGTCTTTGCCCGGTTCGCAAAACGCGCGGATCAGCAGTTCTATGCCTTCGTCGGCACCGCGGCTGACCAGCACTTGCTCCGGCTTCACGCCCGCGTACTCCGCGTAACGTTCGATGACCAATTTGGGCTGGCATTCAGGATAGCGATTTAACGTTTGCGCAGAGAGTTGAAACTCGACTGGCGTCGGGTATTCGTTGGCGTTCAGCCAGACATCACCGTTACCCCCCAGGCGACGCGCGGATTGATAGGGCGTCAGATTGCGAACGTTTTCACGGGCTAATTCGACAATGCTCATTTTCTCTCCTTCAGTGCGGCGACGCGCAGGGTAACGGCGTTTTTGTGGGCGGTAAGCTGTTCAGCGGCAGCCAGGGTTTCGATGGTTTGCGCCAGCGCGCTGAAACCGGCAGGGGTTAACTCCTGGACCGTCATGCGCTTCTGGAAATCTGCCAGCCCCAGGCTGGAGCAGGTGGCGGTATAACCGTAGGTCGGCAACACGTGGTTGGTGCCGGAGGCGTAATCACCGGCAGATTCCGGGGACCAGTCGCCCAGGAACACCGATCCGGCGCTGGTGATGTCGTCAACCAGCTCGCGGGCGTTGCGGGTCTGAATAATCAGGTGCTCCGGGCCGTACTGGTTGGAAATCGCCACGCACTGCGCTAAATCGCGCGCCACAATCAGGCGGCTTTCCGCCAGCGCCTGGCGGGCTGTTTCCGCGCGCGGCAGTTCGGCGAGTTGACGCTCAACCGCGTCGGCCACCGCCTGCGCCATGGCGCTATCCGGCGTCAGCAGGATCACCTGCGAATCCGGGCCGTGTTCCGCCTGGGACAGCAAATCCGAGGCCACGAAATCCGGAGTCGCGCCGCTATCGGCGATCACCAGCACTTCAGACGGCCCGGCAGGCATATCAATCGCCGCGCCATCCAGCCGCTGGCTGACCTGGCGTTTGGCTTCGGTGACAAACGCATTGCCCGGCCCGAAGATTTTGTCAACTTTGGGTACGGTCTCGGTGCCAAACGCCAGCGCCGCGATGGCCTGAGCGCCGCCCACCTGATAAACCTGCTGTACCCCGCACAAACGCGCTGCATAGAGGATTTCATCGGCAATCGGCGGCGGCGAGCACAGCACCACTTTTTTACAGCCCGCGATGCGCGCCGGGGTCGCCAGCATCAGCACGGTTGAAAACAGCGGCGCGGAGCCGCCAGGAATATACAGGCCCACCGAGGCGATAGGGCGCGTCACCTGCTGGCAGCGTACGCCAGGCTGGGTTTCGATATCCACGGCGGGCAACACCTGGGCGCGGTGAAAGGTTTCGATATTGGCGACGGCTACCGCCATGGCCTGCTTAATCTCATCGCCAAGACGCGCCACGGCGGCGTCGATCTCCGCTTCGCTGACCGCCAGCGCATCCACGGTGGCTTTATCAAAACGGGCGCTGTACTCGCGCAGCGCGCTGTCGCCGTTGGCACTGACGTTAGCGAGGATTTCGCTGACGGTGCGGGCGATGCTGTCCGAGGCGGAAATCGCCGGGCGGGTCAGCAGCGCCTGTTGGGTCGCAGCGTCGCAGTCGTTCCAGTTGATCGGGGTAGAAAAGGCCATGGCGTTACTCCATCATCTTCTCAATCGGTAACACCAGAATCGAACTGGCACCCAGCGACTTCAGTTTTTCCATGGTTTCCCAGAACAGGGTTTCGCTGCTCACCATGTGCATCGCCACGCGCTGCTGATCCCCCGCCAGCGGCAGAATAGTCGGGCGTTCCGCGCCCGGCAGCAGGGCAATCACTTCGTCGAGACGCTCGGTCGGCGCGTGCAGCATGATGTATTTGGATTCGCGGGCCTGAATCACGCCCTGGATACGGGTCAGCAGCTTGTCGATCAGCTGCTGTTTAGCATCCGGCATCTCGCCGTCGCGCTGGATCAGGCAGGCTTTAGAGCGGTAAATCACTTCGGTTTCACGCAGGCCGTTGGCTTCCAGGGTTGCGCCAGTGGAAACCAGATCGCAGATAGCGTCCGCCAGGCCGACGCGCGGGGCCACTTCTACCGAGCCGTTCAACAGGCAGGATTTGAACTGAACGCCTTTTTGATCGAGATAACGCTTGAGCAGGTGCGGGTAGGAGGTGGCGATACGCTTGCCGTTCAGGCCCTGCGGGCCGTCCCACGGCTCGTCAACCGGCGCGGCGATGGAAAGACGGCAGCCGCCGAAATCGAGACGGCGCAGAGTGAAGTAGCGCGGATCTTCGCCCTGGGCGCGGCGGTCCAGCAGCTCTTCTTCCAGCACGTTTTCGCCGATGATGCCGAGATCCACTACGCCATCCATCACCAGGCCGGGAATATCGTCATCGCGCACGCGCAGGATATCGATTGGCATGTTTTCGGCAAGAGCGATCAGGCGCTGGGTGTGGAGATTAATTTTTATGCCGCAGCGCGCGAGCAATTCGCGTGAATCATCACTTAAACGCCCAGATTTCTGAATAGCTATGCGTAAACGGTTGGTGTCGGTCATCTTCTCTTTTCCTCGTAAACCCTGAATTGTGTTGTGCGTTATCTGTTTTACTACACCGGATTACCCTGAACGTTGGGGTAAAAAAAAGCCCCCGGAAGACGATCTTCCGGGGGCTTTCTCTTGCGTTCTGCACCACTGGAAGATCTAACTGTCTTCCAGCACACATCGCCTGAAAGACTAGTCAGGGTGATGGTGATGATGGTGGTGTTTAAACTGAACGCGCGTCATAAAATTCTCTGATGAATGATTATTCAAACTGTGACATTTACCCTAAACCAGATACGCCCGAACTGGCAAGCCCTTTTTTTCATCAATCGCCGTTTCGTATTCAACAGGTGAATTGTCAGCAGCGTATGGCTGGCGTAGCCTACACTGCACAGTAGGGGATGCGCAGGGTAACAAGGGATGACAGGAGGAGAGATGAAAAAAGTTGCGATTGTCGGATTAGGCTGGCTGGGTATGCCGCTGGCACTGGCGCTTAACGCGCGCGGTTGGCAGGTGACGGGAAGCAAAACCACTTTCGACGGCGTGGAGGCGGCGCGGATGTGCGGCGTAGAGGCGTTCCAGCTCCAGCTACAGCCGGAGCTGGTGTGCGATACCGACGACCTGGACGCGTTGCTGGATGTCGATGCGTTAGTGCTGACGCTCCCGGCCCGGCGCACCGGCGGCAACGGTGAATTCTACCTCCAGGCGGTACAGGAGATCGTCGACAGCGCGCTGGCCCATAACATCCCGCGCATCATTTTTACCAGCTCCACCTCGGTGTATGGCGATGGCGACGGCACCTTCAAAGAAACCTCGCCGCGCAATCCGCAAACTGAAAGCGGCAGAGCGCTGAAAGAGCTGGAAGACTGGCTGCATAACTTGCCCGGCACCTCGGTGGATATTCTGCGCCTCGCGGGCCTGGTCGGGCCGGGCCGTCATCCGGGGCGTTTTTTTGCCGGTAAAAGCGGCCCCAACGGCAACCACGGCGTGAATCTGGTGCATCTGGAAGACGTTGTCGCTGCGATTACCCTGCTGCTCCAGGCTCCCAAAGGCGGTCACGTCTATAATATATGTGCGCCGCGTCATCCGACCCGCGCAGAATTTTACCCGGTGATGGCCCGCCAGCTCGGCCTGGAGCCGCCGCATTTCAGCGACAGCCCCCAGCCGGGGAGTGGCAAATTAATTGACGGAAACCGAATCTGTAATGAACTCGGCTTTGAATACCAGTACCCTGACCCGTTAGTGATGCCGATGGAGTAACATCCAGCACGGGTTATCAGGCGCAACGCAGGGGGCGCATATGAAACCACTGTTGGATGTTCTTGTTATTCTTGATGCCCTCGATAAAGAGGGCAGCTTCGCCGCCGCTGCGACCAAACTCTACAAAACACCCTCCGCCCTGAGTTATACCGTCCACAAGCTGGAAAACGACCTGAAAATCACGCTGCTCGACCGCAGCGGCCATCGGGCGAAGTTTACCCGCACCGGCCAGATGCTGCTGGAGCGCGGGCGGGAAGTGCTGTATACGGTGCGTGAACTGGAAAAGCAGGCGGTTAAACTGCACCAGGGTTGGGAAAAGGAGCTACGCATCGGCGTTGATGATGCGTTCCCTTTTTCGCTTCTCGCTCCGCTGATCGAAAAGTTCTTTGCCAACTGCAACGTGACGCGACTGAAGTTTGTCAATGGCATCCAGGGCGGCTCCTGGGACGCATTAACTCAGGGGCATGCCGACCTGATTATTGGCGCTCTACATCCCCCACCTACGCTGAGCGGTTTTGGTTACGAACTGCTGGGAAAACTGGAAAGCGTGTTTGTGGTTGCTGCCCACCATGCCTTGTCACAATCTCCCGAACCGTTAAACCGTCGGGATATTAAACGGCATCGAACGGCGGTGATCGGAGATGGCCGTCCGGCGTTGTCATCTGCCACCATGGTGCTGGATGAACAGGATGTCATTACGGTATTTGATTTTAAAACCAAGCTGGAATTGCAAATTAGCGGCCTCGCCTGTGGCTATTTACCGCGCTTTATGGCGCAGCGTTTTATCGATTCCGGCGCGTTAATCGAAAAACGCGTCATACCTGAACTGGGCGCGGTTTCGGTATGGTTAGGCTGGAACGAACAGACCGAAGGATTAGCCTGCGACTGGTGGCGGGAAAACATTCTCGCCAGCCCGGAAATCATGGCGCTGTATGCTTCCCCATCTGACCCCGTTTGAGCATATTGTGCGCAGTTAAAAAGAAATGCGTGATGAGGCTCTCAACGTCTTGTCTTTGCAATCCAAAATGGGCAAAATACGCCGCCTGCAAAAATTAAAGCTAACCGACGTTAAGAGCGTCGGTTATTTTTTTGCAACAAACACGTCATTCAAATCAAAGAGGCCGGGCTTCGTACCGGATAGATACTTACTAAAAATCGACAGTTGTTGTCGCTGAGGAAACCAAAAAATGGGGCAATTTTTTGCTTTTGCGACGGCATTCGCCGTAATGGGGGATGACCATGTCGCATAACGCTACTCCAAACACCTCTCGCGTGGAATTACGTAAAACGCTTACGTTGATTCCGGTTGTCATGATGGGCCTTGCCTATATGCAGCCGATGACGCTGTTTGATACGTTCGGTATCGTATCGGGCCTCACGGATGGTCACGTCGCAACGGCTTATGCCTTTGCGCTGGTCGCTATCCTGTTTACCGCGCTGAGCTACGGTAAGCTGGTTAAGCGCTTCCCGTCCGCTGGCTCGGCCTACACTTACGCCCAGAAATCCATCAGCCCGACCGTTGGCTTTATGGTGGGTTGGTCATCGCTGCTGGACTACCTGTTCATGCCAATGATCAACATCCTGTTGGCGAAAATTTACTTCGAAGCGCTGGTGCCTTCCGTTCCATCATGGATTTTCGTGGTGGCGCTGGTGGCCTTTATGACCATCTCCAACCTGCGCAGCATTAAGAGCGTGGCCAACTTTAATACCCTGATCGTTATTTTGCAGATGGGTATTGTGGCGGTTATCGTGGGCATGATTGTCTACGGCGTAGCGCACGGCGAAGGCGCGGGTACCCTGGCCAGCACCCGTCCGTTCTGGAGCGAAGGCGCGCACGTGGTGCCGATGATTACCGGCGCGACCATCCTGTGCTTCTCATTCCTGGGCTTTGACGGCATCAGCTCACTGTCGGAAGAGACCAAAGACGCGGAGCGCGTGATCCCGAAAGCCATCTTCCTGACGGCGCTGATCGGCGGTCTGATCTTTATCTGCGCATCCTACTTCCTGCAGCTCTATTTCCCGGATATTTCGCGCTTCAAAGATCCTGACGCGTCCCAGCCGGAAATCATGCTGTACGTTGCGGGTAAAACCTTCCAGTTCGGCGTGCTGGTGTTCTCGACCATCACCGTACTGGCCTCCGGTATGGCGGCGCACGCAGGCGTTTCTCGCCTGATGTACGTCATGGGCCGCGACGGCGTGTTCCCGCGCAGCTTCTTCGGTTATGTGCACCCGAAATGGCGCACTCCGGCGTGGAACGTGCTGCTGGTTGGCGCAATTGCCCTGCTGGCGATTAACTTCGACCTGGTTACTGCGACCGCGCTGATTAACTTCGGTGCGCTGGTGGCGTTCACCTTCGTTAACCTGTCGGTGATTTCCCAGTTCTGGATCCGCGAGAAGCGTAACAAAACGCTGAAAGACCACTTCAACTACCTGGTGCTGCCGGTCTGCGGCGCGCTGACCGTGGGTGCGTTGTGGATTAACCTCGAAGAGAGCTCCATGGTGCTGGGCCTGATTTGGGCGGGCATTGGCCTGGTCTATCTGGCTTGCGTGACCAAAAGCTTCCGCAACCCGGTTCCGCAGTACGAAGATATCGCGCAGTAATGGCGAAAACAAAAAGGCTCCCTCGGGAGCCTTTTTTGTGGTCTGGGTCCAACTTACAGTACGTCCTGAACGTACTGATACAGCGCCTTCAGCAGAGCGATTTTCTCTTTATCCCCTTCGTACTGTCCGTACAGCATCTCCAGTTCCTGGGCGTAGCTTTGCAAATATTCCGGCGTAAAGCGCGCCTGGCGATGGCGCAGCCAGCGCTGCTGCTCTTCGTGATCCAGCGTGCCGGGGAAATTACGCGCCCGGTAGTTAAACAGCAGTTTCTCGATGCGCTTATCCACAAAGCTGATATCCAGCGCCGGCAGGTTCTGCGGATCGGTTTGCAGGATAATACGCATCCCGGCGCGATCGGCGTCGCTGAAGAAGCCGTTATACAGCTGGGCATCCACATCGTCTGACGGTACGAACGGCTCGGCGTCAGCGTACAGGGCTACCACTTTTTCGCGCACGTCCGGGCGCTCGCGCAGGATTTTCAGGTTATCCAGGCAACGCTGGCGGTCAATGCCCAGCCTGTCGGCATCTTCCGGGCGCAGCGTATTGGCCTGCGCCAGCACCGGGCATTTATTCAGATGAACCAGCTTAATCGGCACTGCCGCGTCATCACCTAACTCGCTTTTAGCGGTATACAGCCGTTCACGCAGCGCATCGGCATCCAGCTCCAGCAGTGGCGACATATCGCCCGCCAAATCCACCATAATCACCGCATTGCGGTTGTCCGGATGCCACGCCAGCGGTGCGATCCAGCTGGTATTGCCGCGAAATGCCCCGAACATACCGGAAACATGCACCAGTGGCTTCATCTGCGGGATATCAATCAGCGTCGCCAGCTTTTGCTTGTTGCGGTGGCTGAACAGGTACTCAAACAGCCGCGGTTGCTGGATCTTCACCAGTTTCGCCATCGCGATAGTGGCGTACACATCTGCCATCGCGTCGTGAGCGTTGGCATGCTCAATGCCGTTGGCGACGGTAAGATGCTCCAGGCGAAAGCTCGGCAGCCCGTCGTCGTTTTCCGGCCAGTTGATGCCTTCCGGGCGCAGGGCATAGCAGGCGCGCATCACGTCGAGCAAATCCCAGCGCGAATTATGGTTCTGCCAGCTCCAGGCATAGGGATCGTAAAAGTTGCGGTAAAACACGTTACGCGTGACTTCATCATCGAAGCGCACGTTGTTGTAACCCACCACGCAGGTGTTCGGCACGGTGAATAAATCATGGATGCGTTTGGCGAAATCGGCTTCATGGGTGCCGCGCGCCGCTGCAATTTGGGGCGTGATGCCGGTAATCAGCACCGCTTCCGGCTGCGGCAGATAGTCATCGGCCGGTTTGCAATAAAACACCTCAGGCTCGCCGATGATATTGAAATCCATATCGGTACGTATTGCGGCGAACTGCGCGGGGCGGTCCAGCGCCGGGCGGGTGCCGAAGGTTTCGTAATCGTGGAAAAGAAAAGTCGGCTGTGCTGCGGAATCAGTCACCGGTCACCATCCTGAAGGGGTCAAAAACTGGCGTTAATGGTAAACGATTGGCTGTCTATTCAGAAGAAAATCACGATGGTTTTTCATGCTGGCGGATACGTATTACTCCGATAAATGTGTTCACAGTCATACTTTTTTGCAATTAATGAATGCGTTTACATACGAAGTTCCGTAAAACAGGCGCGGACAAAAAAACACAAACGAGGATATGCTGTTGAAAACCCGCCTGATTGCCGCTTCTTTGCTCGCTTTTCTTTCTGCCCACGCCAGTGCAGAACCCACTTTCGCCGTTATGCCCGTCCCGCCGCAGGTGCAAGCCGGCGCGTGGGTATTGATGGATTACACCACCGGCCAAATTTTAACAGCAGGCAATGAGCATCAGCAGCGCAACCCGGCAAGCCTCACCAAACTGATGACCGGTTATGTGGTGGACCGCGCCATCGACAGTCGCCGCATCACGCCAGATGACGTGGTGACCGTTGGCGCGGATGCATCGGCGTATGGCAATCCGGTATTCGCCGGTTCGTCGCTGATGTTTTTAAAGGCCGGGGATCGCGTCACGGTCCACGATCTGAGCCGCGGGCTGATTGTTGACTCCGGGAACGACGCCTGCGTGGCGCTGGCGGATCACATTGCGGGCGGCGAAGCGCCGTTTGTCAAAATGATGAATGACTATGCCCACAGGCTGAATCTGCACGACACCCACTTCGAAACCGTGCACGGCCTTGATGCGCCGGGTCAGCACAGTTCCGCGTATGACCTTGCGGTACTGTCGCGCGCGATTATCCACGGCGAACCGTCGTTTTATCATATGTACAGCGAGCGCAGCCTGACCTGGAACGGGATCACCCAGCAGAACCGCAACGGCCTGCTGTGGGATAAAAATCTCAACGTAGACGGCCTGAAAACCGGCCATACCTCCGGTGCCGGGTTTAACCTGATTGCCTCCAGCGTGGATGGCCAACGCCGGTTAATCGCCGTGGTGATGGGCGCGGAGAGCCCGAAAGGCCGTGAGGAGCAGGCCCGCAAACTGCTGCACTGGGGACAAAGCCAGTTTGATACCGTGCAGATCCTCCATAAAGGCAAAAAAGTCGGTACCGAGCGGATCTGGTACGGGGACGCTGAAAACGTTGAAGTGGGTACCGACCGTGATTTCTGGCTCAGCCTGCCGAAGTCCGAAGTGGCGAATATCAAAGCCAAATACGTACTGGACAAGCCTGAACTGGAAGCGCCGCTGGCGGCACAGCAGCGGGTAGGGGAAATCGAACTTTATGACCGTGATAAGCTGGTGGCCCACTGGCCGCTGGTGACGCTTAACGCGGTGCAAAAAGGCGGCATGTTCTCGCGCTTCAGTGATTACCTGCACCATAAACTTTAAAGCCTTAACAGTGACTTAACCCCATCGTTCTCTGAAAACGACTTTTACGCGAGTGCGCTCACAAATTAAGCAAACTATGCTTTAGAGCGCCGGTGCAAAACGTATAATACTGTTTGCATATACAGTTATTTCACAGCAAGGAACGATCATGGATTATCAGATTCAACAAGCCGAAACCCGTCGCATTGCCGGGTTTCATTTAGTTGGCCCCTGGGATAAAACCGTTCCTCAGGGGTTTGAGCAACTGATGATGTGGGTGGACGGCAACCAAATCCAGCCGCTGGAGTGGATTGCCGTTTATTACGATAACCCGGACGTGGTGCCCGCAGAGAAACTGCGCTGCGATACCGCCGTCACCGTGCCGGAAAATTTTGCCATCCCCGCCAACAGTGAAGGCGTGATGGCAACCGAAGTGGCGGGCGGGCAATATGCGGTGGCGCAGGCGCGCGTTGAAAATCACGATTTTGAAACGCCCTGGCGTCTGTTTTTCAATAGCCTGCTGGAAGACGTGAAGTATCAAATCGCCCCTAAACCCTGCTTCGAAATCTACCTGAACGACGGCTCAACGGATGGTTACTGGGACATCAATATGTTCGTGCCGGTTGAACCTAAACACGAGTAATTCGCCCCAGGCTGGCTTGACGTCGCCGTTATTCGCCGCAATAACGGCGCGTTTAACCCGATGTGTTGATGCCAGACGGCAAAATCCCGGTACAATGCGGGTTTTTTCATGCGGAGAGCCGGTGTGCGTCCTGATAAATCATTAAGCCCTTTCGAAATTCGGCTTTATCGTCATTACCGCCTGGTGCACGGCGTGCGTATCGCGCTGGCCTTTACGCTGACGTTTTTACTGGTCCGCCTGCTGAATGTGCCGGAAGGCACCTGGCCGCTGATTACGCTGGTGGTAGTGATGGGGCCGATCTCGTTTTGGGGCAACGTGGTGCCGCGCGCCTTTGAGCGCATCGGCGGGACGATTTTTGGCGCGTCGGTGGGGTTGATCGCCCTGAAGCTGGAGCTGATTTCTTTACCGATTATGCTGCTGTGGTGCGCGCTGGCGATGTTTATCTGCGGCTACCTTACTCTGGGCAAACGGCCTTACCAGGCGCTGCTGATAGGCATTACGCTTTCCGTGGTGGTGGGCGCGCCGGCGGGGGATTTGCAAATCGCGTTGTGGCGCAGCGGCGACGTTATTTTAGGGTCGCTGCTGGCGATGCTGTTTACCAGCATCTATCCCCAGCGCGCGTTCATTCACTGGCGCATCCAGATGGCGACATTCGCCCATACCTTCACCCGGCTGTCGCAGGCAGGGTTTTCGCCTAATCTGGTAGAACGGCCCCGGCTTGATAAATCGCTGCACGCCATGCTGAGCGACGTGGTGAAAATGCGTGCCCTGATTGTGCCTGCCAGCAAAGAAACCCATATTCAGAAATCGGTGTTCGAGGCGATCCAGACCGTCAGCCGCAATCTGGTTTGTACCCTGGAACTCCAGCTCAACGCGCACTGGGCGACGCGGGAAAGCCATTTTGTGATGATTAACGCGCATACCCTGCGCGAAACCCAGCAGATGACCCACCATACCCTGGCGGCGCTGTCGAAGGCGCTGTACGAAGGTAACCCTTCGCCGGTGGCGGCCAATAACGCCAGGCTGGCGGAAATTGTCGGCGAATTGCGCCAGATGATGCACCAGGACGAGGGCAGCGCGCTGCATGAAACCTCGATTCACGGCTACGTGTGGCTAAGCCTTGAACTGGCGCGTCAGCTGGAGCTGTTATCTAACCTGATCTGCCGGGCATTGCGTAAATAAAAACCATACGAAACAGCATGGATATATTGCTGGTTTCGATTCAGCAGGAATTCAGCGTATGATTAGGGTAGGGTATTAACCGTTGTCATGCGCAGCCGTTGCCGGTTATGTTTGACGCTGCGGCTTGTGAACGAATCAGAGTCTCAATTATCAGGGGTGTAAATATGGAAAATGGCAAACCTTCATTCCAGGACGTACTGGAGTTCGTGCGTTTGTTCCGTCGTAAAAACAAACTGCAACGCGAAATTCAGGACGTAGAGAAGAAGATCCGTGACAACCAGAAACGCGTGCTGCTGCTCGACAACCTGAGCGATTACATCAAGCCAGGTATGAGCATTGAAGCCATTCAGGGCATCATCGCCAGCATGAAAACCGACTATGAAGATCGCGTGGATGACTACATCATCAAAAACGCCGAGCTGTCTAAAGAGCGTCGTGAGATCTCCAAAAAGCTCAAGGTCATGGGCGAACTGAAAGTACCTGACATCAAAGAATGATTCAGTAAGACGGCGGCAAGGGTTATCCATGCCGCCGTTTTTCATTCTGCGTTAGTCAACCGGGGCGCGTATCCCACGGCTCCGGGTAACTGAAACCCAACTTCCTCTACTCACTTATCACTGGCGCGACGGGAAATCCTGATGACGCTTTTCATCTGGTGGGCAGCCTGGCTGCTCGATTGTTGGCTTGGCGATCCGCAACACTGGCCGCATCCCATCCGCGTAATCGGCAAGGTTATTAATCTGGTGCAGCGCGCCGTGCGCCGCGTCTGCCGTAGCGATCTGTCCCTGAAGCTGGGCGGCGCATTGCTGTGGCTGATTGTGGTGGGCGCAACCTGGGCGCTGTCCTGGGGCATACTGGCGCTGGCGTACGGGCTAAACCCATGGCTGGGTGTGGCGCTGGAAATCTGGATGATCTACACCATGCTGGCCGGGCGCTGCCTGGGCGATGCCGCGCGCGAAGTGGAAAAACCGCTGCGGGCAGGGGATCTGGCCCAGAGCCGTGAAAAACTGTCATGGATCGTCGGGCGCGATACCTCTCAACTTCAGCCGCCGCAAATCACCCGCGCGGTGGTGGAAACCGTGGCTGAAAACAGCGTCGATGGGGTAATTGCGCCGCTGTTTTTCCTGCTGCTGGGCGGTGCGCCGCTGGCAATGGCCTACAAAGCGGTAAACACCCTCGATTCGATGGTCGGCTATAAGCATGAAAAATACCGGGCGATAGGCATGGTGTCGGCGCGTATGGATGACATCGCCAATTTTATTCCGGCGCGTATCAGCTGGCTGCTGCTGGCGCTGGCGGCAGCGTTGTGCGGCAATGATTATCAATCCGCGCTGCGCACTGGCTGGCGCGACCGCCGCAATCACAGCAGCCCCAACTGCGCCTGGCCGGAAGCCACGGTAGCAGGCGCGCTGGGGATCAGGCTTGGCGGACCCAACGATTATTTTGGCCAACGGGTCGAGAAACCCTGGATCGGCGATGCGACGCGCGAAGTGAGCGTTGACGACATCCCGGCGACGATTCGCCTGATGAACGTTGCGTCGCTGCTGGCGCTGGCGTTATTCAGCCTGCTTTATCTCTTGTTTTAACTGTTCAGGCATCCTGGAGAGAAAATGATACGGACCTTTTTTGCCACCCTCGCTTTTATGAGCCGCCTGCCGGTGCCTTACCGCTGGTCGCAGGGGCTGGAGCTGGACCAGTATTCGCGCGGCATTGTGGTTTTCCCGTGGGTGGGCCTGGTGCTCGGCGCGATTGCCGCCGCGGTGTTTATGCTGCTCGCCCCCTGGTGCGGTACGCCGCTGGCCGCGCTGTTTTACGTGCTGGCGCTGGCGCTGCTGACCGGCGGCTTTCATCTGGATGGCCTGGCGGATACCTGCGACGGATTGTTCTCTGCCCGTATCCGCGAGAAAAAGCTGGAGATCATGCGCGACAGCCGCCTTGGCACTCACGGCGGGCTGGGGCTGATTTTTGTCTTGCTGGCGAAAGTGCTGGTGGTGAACGAACTGGCGCTGCGCGGCTACTCGATGCTGCCGGTGCTGATTCTGGCAAGCGTGGTAGGGCGCGGCGCGGTGGTGCTGTTGATGTATCGCCAGCGCTACGCCCGCGACAACGGCCTCGGCAATATCTTTATCGGCAAAGTCACGCTGGCGCAAACCGCGATAACGCTGGCGACCAGCGCAGTGCTGTGCCTGGTTCTGCTTCCCGGCGGCGGCCTGCTGGCGTGGCTTATTGCCACCATTGCCATCGCGCTGATCGGTTTTGCCATCAAACGCACCCTGCGCGGCCAGACCGGCGACACCCTTGGCGCAGCCATTGAGCTGGGCGAAGTCATTTTTCTCATTGCCCTTTTATAACGAGCACACACATGCAAACACTGGCCTCACTGATTAACGCAATCCCCCCTCTTGACGATAACGCCATGCGCCAGGCGCAAACCCATCTTGATGGCCTGCTGAAGCCGCCGGGTAGCCTGGGCCGACTGGAAAGTCTGGCGGTGCAGCTGGCCGGGATGCCGGGGTTTTACGGCAAGCCGCAGCAGGCAAAAAAAGCCATTCTGGTGATGTGCGCCGACCACGGCGTTTATGACGAGCAGGTGACCATTTCGCCGAAGGTGGTGACCGCCATCCAGGCGATGAACATGCTGCGCAATAACACCGGCGTGTGCGTACTGGCGAAACAGGCAGGGGCGGATGTGCATGTGATTGATATCGGCATCGACAGCGATCCGCTGCCGGGGATCTTCAGCCTGAAAGTAGCGCGCGGCAGCGGCAATATCGCCCGTGAGCCTGCGATGTCGCGCCAGGTGGCGAACGCGCTGCTGGTCAGCGTGATTACCCATACCTGCGAGCTGGCGGAGCGCGGCGTGAAGGTGTTTGGCGTGGGCGAACTGGGCATGGCGAATACCACCCCGGCAGCGGCGATGGTCAGCGTGCTGGCCGATGCGTCTCCTGCCGATGTGGTGGGTCTTGGTGCCAACTTCCCGGCGGACAAAATCGCCCATAAGGTGGCGGTAGTGCAGCAGGCGATTGCGCTGAACCAGCCGGATGCCAGCGACGGTGTGGACGTGCTGGCAAAAGTCGGCGGATTTGACCTGCTGGGGATGACCGGCACTATCCTCGGCGCGGCGCGCTGCGGTTTGCCGGTGGTGCTGGACGGCTTCCTGTCTTACGCGGCGGCGCTGGCGGCCTGCAAAATCGCGCCCGGGGTAAAACCTTATCTGATCCCGTCACATTTCTCGGCAGAAAAGGGCGCGACCATTGCGTTAAACGCGCTGGGTCTTGAGCCGTATCTGCATATGGGAATGCGCCTCGGCGAAGGCAGCGGCGCGGCGCTGGCGATGCAGCTGGTGGACGCCGCCTGCGCAATTTATACCGGGATGGGCACTCTGGCAGAGAGCAATATCGAATTGTGATTTACTCGCGCCACAGCAAATCCTGATAAATCGCCGTCAGCACGCCGTCCGGGGCAAACTGCTTTTTGATCCACTGGGTCACTTGCCCCGTGGCGGCGTGCTGCGTCGCCAGCAGCATTCGCGAATCCTGGCGCGGGTTGTGAATAGTTTTGGTCACCAGCAGCCCATGCTCTTTGGGCTCTTTCACCATATAGGCCGGTAAAAAGCCGATGCCCTCACCCAGTATCTGGCACTGGCATTTGGTATTGAAGTCCGGCACCAGAATCGCTTCCTGTCCGTGCAGCAGCCAGCCGACTTTTTTATTGATGGTGTGGGCGGTGTCTTCCACCATGATATTTGGGTACAGCCGCAGCTGGCTTTCAGTGATCGGCTCCGGCATCAGCGCCAGCGGGTGGGTTGGCGCAATGGCGAACTCCCAGCGCACCGCGCCGATTTCCGTATAATCAATCCCACCGCCGTCCAGCAGGGTATCGGGCGCGCCGATAGCAATATTGGCCTGGTTATTAATAATCGAATCCCATACCCCGTTGTACACCTCGGTCGTAACGGTGATCTGGCAGGTCGGGAACTGCTTTTTGAGGATTTGCAGCAGCTTCGCGGTGTGGCGCGGCGTATAAAGCAGCTGGTTGATGCAAATCCGCACCCGGGCTTCAATGCCCTGGGCAATGGTGTCAATGCCGCGCTTGATCGCGTGAAAGTCATTCAGCAAATCGATAGCTTTGCGATAAAAGTAAAACCCCGATTCGGTCAGCTCAATGCTGCGGGTATTACGCTCAAACAGCACCACGTCAAGATAGGTTTCAATGCGCTTGATGGTGTAACTCACCGCTGAGGTCGTCACGCCCAGCTCATCCGCAGCCTTGCTGAAACTGGCGTAGCGGGCGGCCATAGTGAAGGTGTGCAGATTCTCTTCGGTAAAGATGGAATTCATGACGATTTTCCTTATCAGCGACGCGACGTCAGTTTTGAATACAATTTAACACTGTTGTTACAATAAACCTGCCCGGCTTCACGTTTTCAGTATTTAATGAAAACGCTTCTCATCGAGAGAGCTGAAACTGCCTCTCAGCCTTCCATTTATGCGTTCAAAATGTGAGCGCGGCACGCTCAAACGGTGCGCTGCCGCACACAATAGCTCGATTATCAAAATTTATTCAACAATCTATCCCCTTCCGATGAATGCATTTCAAACGGATGTTATTCACCGGGCAGTATTGCTATTCTCAGAATCAGTAAACATCCAATGATTAGCCAGAGCGAAATACACTATTTCTGCTGGCCCTGACGGGGAGAACCCTATGTCTCAGAATGAACTGATTAGCGAATTTTTGCTTGCCGCCCAGCAGGGGGATGTCAATGCCCTTAAAGCCTGCCTGGAAAACGGTGTGGATATTAATTGCACTAACCGCCAGGGAAGAACGGCAATTACCCTTGCCAGCCTGAATAAACAATATGAGGCGGTATCGTTTTTAATTTCTGCCGGCGCGGATATCGATAAGCAAGATGAAACCTGTTTTAACCCGTTCCTGTTAAGCTGCCTGAATAATGATTTAACCCTGCTGCGCATTGTATTACCTGCCAACCCTGATTTAAATCGTCTGACCCGTTTCGGCGGCGTGGGAATTACCCCGGCCAGCGAAAAAGGCCATGTGGAAATTGTCCGGGAATTATTAACCAAAACCGAAATCAATTTTAATCACACCAACTTTGTCGGCTGGACGCCATTACTGGAAGCCATCGTACTTAACGACGGCGGCGCAAAGCAGCAGGAAATCGTTAAGCTGCTGCTGGATCACGGCGCGAACCCGCATATGACCGATAAATACGGCAAAACGCCTCTCGAACTGGCGCGTGAAAAAGGCTATGACGCCATCGCCCAACTGCTGGTTAACGCGGGCGCCTGACGGGAGGCCCGCGTGAACCCTTTTGCGTCGGCTGGCTGGCAGACGTTCACGGCACTTTCGGCGGACAGCCAGTTTCTACAGCCGCCGGTCTTCAGCGGGCGCGTGGAGCAATGTTTCGATAAAGCCGTCAATCTTGTTTGCCCGCAGGGTTTACAGCGTTTCACTCTGCTGTCGGCGGGCAGCGATAACGCGCCGAACAGCTGCCGGTTAGCGTTATCGACCTTTGCAGGGCTGTTGCAACCCGGCGACCCGGTTTACTGGCAGGGAAACTGGCTGAGGATCGGCCTGCGAATGCGGATTGATTTTCGAACGTGCCAGACGTGGCAGCCGGAAAAACTCTGCTGGAAAAGTGAAGCATTAAGCGCGTTTTGTCAGCAGCACCAGGGCGAAACGCTGGCAACAACCATTTACCAGGCCATTCCGCAAAACGCGTCATTATTTCATTATTGCGCTGATAATATTTTTTACCGGCAGCTGGCAAAGCAATTAACCGACGCGCGCGGAAAATTAACCGACGGATTAAAACGTCGCGATAAATCACACAGTGAAGCGGCATTTCAGCAGTTATTAGGCTTAGGCATTGGATTGACGCCGGGCGGCGATGATTATTTGGTGGGGCTGAGTGCGATTTTATTTATTAACGGCAATCCGTGCGGGCGTTTTCAGGACGATTTTTCCCGCTGGCTTAATAAATATCATCAGCAAACCACGCCGCTCAGCGCGCTGACCCTGAATCAGGCTATTCACCAGCGCTATCGCGAAGTGATTTATTTATTAATTAAAAAATTAACCCTGGAAAGTCGCGGCGATATTCAACGTGAAATTCAGGGTGTCATGAAAATAGGGTCAAGCTCAGGATGCGACATGCTGTACGGCATGGCCGACGCCCTGCTATTGACGCAATATTTTGGAGGAGAATATGTCAACCAGGATCGTGATTAAAAAGAACACCTATTTTGATTCCGTGTCGCTTATGTCGATTTCAACCAAAGCTAACCAGCTGGATGGCGTGGAGCAGGCGTTTGTGGCGATGGCAACCGAAATGAACAAAGGGGTGTTGCGTAACCTTGATCTGCTGACGCCGGAACTGGAAGCGGCGAAAAGCGGCGACTTGATGATTGTGATTAAGGGCGATGAGGCGGCGAACGACGCCTCGCTGGCGGCTATCGAAGCGCTGTTTATCCGTAAAGAGACCAACGGCAGCCACGAAGCGCGCTACGCTACGCTCAATTCTGCCCGCCAGCATCTGCCGGACAGCAACCTGGCGGTGATTTCCGTCAATGGCGCATTTGCGGCGCGGGAAGCGCGCCAGGCGCTGGAAAACGATCTTAACGTGATGCTGTTTTCTGACAACGTCTCCCTCGACGACGAGCTGGCGTTAAAAACCCTGGCCCATGAAAAAGGCCTGCTGATGATGGGGCCGGACTGCGGCACCGCTATCATCAACGGCGCGGGACTGTGCTTTGCCAATGCGGTGCGCCGCGGGCGTATTGGCATTATCGGCGCGTCGGGGACCGGCAGCCAGGAGCTGAGCGTGCGCATTCACGATTTCGGCGGCGGCGTATCGCAGCTGATCGGCACCGGTGGGCGCGATCTCAGCGAGAAAATCGGCGGCCTGATGATGCTCGACGCGCTGGCGATGCTGGAGAACGACCCGGAAACCGACGTCATCGCGCTGATTTCTAAGCCGCCCGCGCCGTCGGTGGCGCAAAAGGTGTTAGCCCGCGCTGAAGCCTGCGCCAAACCGGTGGTGGTGTGTTTCCTCGGCGCAGAGCCGCAGGCCGATAAACCGGGGCTGACTTTCGCACGCGGTACCAAAGAGGCCGCCCTGAAGGCGGTGCTGCAAACCGGCGTCGATGAGTCCTCCATTGATTTGCACCCGCTGAACTGGCCGCTGATCCACGACGTGCGCGCCAAACTCAACCCGCAGCAAAAATACATCCGCGCGCTGTTCTGCGGCGGCACCCTGTGCGATGAGGCGATGTTCGCGGCGCTGGAAAAATACCCCGACGTTTACAGCAACATCCAGCCGGACCCGCAGCGCCGCCTGCGCGACGTCAATCAGAGTATCGCCCACACCTTCCTGGACTTTGGCGATGATGACTTCACCAACGGCAAACCGCACCCAATGATCGACCCGACCAACCGCATCAGCCGCCTGCTGCAGGAAGCGCGCGATCCGGAAGTGGGGGTGATCGCCATGGACTTCGTGCTCGGCTTCGGCGCGCATGAAGATCCGGTGGGGGTGATGATTGACGCCATTAAACAGGCTAAACAGATTGCCGCCGACGCGGGCCGCCATCTGGAGATCCTCGGCTATGTGCTGGGCACCGATCTCGATACGCCGTCGCTGGCCGCCCAATGCAACATGCTGACCGACGCCGGGGTCACCTGGGCGAGCAGCAGCACCAATACAGGACTACTGGCGCGTGAATTTGTCTGGAAAGGGGAGAATGCCTGATGAGCCGTCCAACACTGTTTAGCCAACCGCTGAATGTTATCAACATCGGGATTGCCCGTTTTAGCGAAGATTTAAAGCAGCAGCACGTGGCGGTAACCCAGCTTGACTGGACGCCGCCGGGGCTTGGCAATCTTGAAGTAGTGCGCGTCCTGGATCAACTCGCCGCACCGCAGCTGGCAGAGAAAATTGCCGCCGCCAACGCCCAGGCGCTGGAGCGGATCGTTCAGTCTCATCCGGTGCTGGTGGGTTATGACCAGGCCATCAACGTGGTGCCAGGCATGACCCGCAACACCATCCTGCACGCCGGGCCGCCGGTGAGCTGGGAAAACATGTGCGGCGCAATGAAAGGGGCGGTCACCGGGGCGCTGGTGTTTGAAGGGCTGGCGCAGGATCTGGATGACGCCGCACAGCTTGCCGCCTCCGGGGAAATCGTCTTCTCGCCGTGCCACGAGCATGACTGTGTCGGCTCGATGGCGGGGGTGACCTCGGCGTCAATGTTTATGCATATCGTCGAAAACAAAACGTACGGCAACCGCGCCTATACCAACCTCAGCGAGCAGATGGCGAAGATCCTGCGCATGGGAGCCAACGACCAGAGCGTGATCGACCGGCTGAACTGGATGCGTGACGTGCTCGGCCCGATGCTGCGCGACGCCATGAAGCTGGCCGGGGAGATCGACCTGCGGCTGATGCTGGCCCAGGCGCTGCATATGGGCGACGAGTGCCACAACCGCAACAACGCGGGCACCACGCTGCTGATCCAGGCGCTGACGCCGTATTTAATCCAGACCGATTTTTCGGTGGCGCAGCAGAAAGAGGTGTTCGATTTTGTCGCCAGCAGCGACTACTTCTCCGGCCCGACCTGGATGGCGATGTGTAAAGCGGCGATGGACGCGGCGCACGGCATCGAATACAGCACCGTGGTCACGACCATGGCGCGTAACGGCTACGAGTTCGGCCTGCGGGTTTCCGGCCTGCCGGGGCAGTGGTTCACCGGCCCGGCGCAGCAGGTGATTGGCCCAATGTTTGCCGGATTTAAGCCGGAGGATTCCGGGCTGGATATCGGCGACAGCGCCATTACCGAAACCTACGGCATTGGCGGATTCGCTATGGCCACCGCTCCGGCGATTGTCGCGCTGGTGGGCGGCACCGTGGACGAGGCGGTGGATTTTTCGCGCCAGATGCGCGAGATCACCCTCGGCGAGAACCCCAACGTCACTATTCCGCTGCTCAACTTTATGGGCATTCCCACCGCCATTGATATTACCCGGGTGGGCAACAGCGGCATTCTGCCGGTAATTAACACCGCCATCGCCCACAAAGACGCGGGCATCGGCATGATTGGCGCGGGCATCGTTCATCCGCCGTTCGACTGTTTTGAAAAAGCTCTGCTCGCCTTTAGCGACCGGTATAGCCAATAACCCTAAACGGGCGGCGTTACGGCGTCGCCCGACGGTTCGCGAAACGAGGTTTCACCTGCACGTATTACCGGACCTCGCGCCTGGCCCAGACCTGGCGGGGGAGTGTAGCGCGATTTACTGACCTTGAAGGATAGTTCCATGAGTAAGATAAAACTTGAATGGAAACGGGGTGACTGGGCGGCCTATTTTGGCCTGATGACCAACAACCTGACCAACCTGCTGACCATGATGGGGTTGTTAATTTTTGTGGTCGGCATTCCGAAAGAAATTGTCTATGGCCGTATCGCCCCGGCCTTTGGTTTAGCGGTGCTGGTGGCGAGCCTGAGCTATACCTGGTTTGGCCTGCAACTGGCGCGCCAGACCGGACGCAAAGATGTGACCGCCTTGCCGTCCGGCCCCAGCGCGCCGTCGATTTTCACCGTGACGTTCCTGGTGCTGATGCCGGTTTACCAGACCACCGGCGATGCGGATTTCGCGATTCAGATCGGCCTGGTGTGGTGCTTTGTGGAAGCGCTGATCCTGGCGGGCGGGTCGTTCCTTGGGGAAACCATCCGCAAGATGATCCCGCGTACCGTACTGCTGTCGTGCTTGTCCGGCCTGGGTCTGCTGCTGCTGGCGATGAACCCGATGTTGCAGGCCTTCGAAGCGCCGACGGTGTCGTTTATCGTCCTGCTGCTGATCTTCATTAACTGGTTCGGCAAAAAGCCAATCTTCGCGCGTATTCCTACCGGCTTACTGCTGCTGATTGCCGGTACTGCGCTGGCGTGGATTTCCGGCCTGCAAAGCCCGGACGCCATCAAGGCCTCCATGTCGTCCTTCGGCTTTAACCCTCCGGAAGTGCATATTGATAGCTTTATGCAGGGGCTGCCGCACGCGCTGCCGTACCTGGCTTCAGCGGTGCCGCTGGGGCTGGCGAACTACATCTTTGACCTGGAAAATATCGAGAGCGCTCACGCGGCAGGGGACGAGTACAACACCCGGAAAGTGATGCTGGCGAACGGGCTTTCTTCCATGCTCGGCTGCCTGATGGGCAACCCGTTCCCGGTGACCGTGTATGTGGGCCACGCGGGCTGGAAAGCCATGGGTGCCAGCATCGGTTATACCCTCGCGTCCGGCGTTACCATGTTTATCG
Source organism: Atlantibacter subterraneus (assembly GCF_007570865.1). Lineage (GTDB taxonomy): Bacteria > Pseudomonadota > Gammaproteobacteria > Enterobacterales > Enterobacteriaceae > Atlantibacter > Atlantibacter subterraneus. The sequence goes on from NZ_VLPS01000001.1 coordinate 325,266, forward strand.
TCCCGCTGTTCGGTCTCGGTGCCTTTATGCTGGCGGTGATCCCCATGACCGCCATCGTGCCGATTCTGGTGTTTATCGGCGTGGTCACCGCCAACCAGGTGGTGAGGGAAACGCCCAAACTCGAAGTGCCGGTGATCTTTATCTGCCTGTTCCCGTGGATAGCCAACTGGGCGCTGACCATGGTTAACAGCGTGATGAACGCGGCGGGCACCTCGGCGGCGAAACTCGGTACTGAACTGCTGCACAGCAAGGGCGTTTACTACCAGGGGCTGATGCACCTCGGCAACGGCGCGCCGCTGGCCAGTATGATTTGGGGCTGCCTGGCGATCTTCGCCATCATGAACCGCCCGCTGCGCGGCGCAGTAGCGGCGGCCACCGGGGCGCTGCTGGCGCTGTTCGGTGTGATCCACGCGCCAGTGGTGGGCTTCGCCAAAGGATCGTCGCTGATTTTCGTCACCGCCTATCTGATGATGGCTGGCATGTTCGTGCTGAAACACTGGCTCGACAGCCGCGAAAAATCCGCTGATCCGCTGGTCTCTTCCGCGGATGAAACCACCAAAACCGCATAACCCCTGACGGCAGGCGGGCTCCCGCCTGCCGCACTCTGGACAGGAAATCGACATGAAACAACTCGTGGTCGTCGCCATTGGCGGTAATGCCATTATTAAAGACAATGCCAGCCAGTCGGTTGAGCATCAGCAGGTTGCGGTAAACGAGATGGCGGAATCCATCCTCGGGATGCTGGCGTCGGACTACAACATCGTGCTGACCCACGGCAACGGCCCGCAGGTGGGGCTGGATCTGCGCCGCGCCGAAATCGCCCATGAGAAAGAGGGGTTGCCGCTGACGCCGCTGGCGAATTGCGTGGCGGATACCCAGGGCGGCATCGGCTATCTCATCCAGCAGGCGCTGAACAACAAGCTGGCGCGCCACGGTGATAAAAAAGCGGTCACCGTGATCACCCAGGTGGAAGTGGATAAAAACGACGCTAATTTTGCCCATCCCAGCAAACCCATCGGCGCGTTTTTTGATGAAGCCCAGCGCGATGCGCTATTGCAGGCGCATCCCGACTGGCGGTTTGTTGAGGATTCAGGGCGCGGTTATCGCCGGGTGGTGGCCTCGCCGCAGCCGGTGCGCATCGTGGAAGCCGAAGCCATCCGCGCGTTAATTGACCAGGGTTTTGTGGTGATCGGCGTGGGGGGTGGCGGCATCCCGGTTGTTCGCGAAACGGGCGGCGAATACCGCAGCGTTGACGCAGTGATCGATAAAGATCTCTCCACCACGCTGCTGGCGAAGGAAATCAACGCCGATATTCTGGCCATCACCACCGGTGTGGAGCAGGTGTGCGTACACTTTGGCAAACCGCAGCAGCGGGCGCTGGGCACCGTCAGCGTGGCGGAGATGGAGCAGTACGTTGCCGAAGGTCATTTCCCGGCGGGCAGTATGCTGCCGAAAATCGAAGCCAGCCTGTCGTTTCTGCGCCACGGCGGCAAGCGGGTGATTATCACCACGCCGGAAAAACTGCCTGCCGCCCTGAGCGGACAAACCGGCACCCACATTATTTGCCCGTGACAGAGAACAGGAGCCACCGATGAATCACAGCGAAAACCCGGGCCGCCGCGCATTTTTAACCCACAGTGGCAAAGCGGTCGCCGCCTGCGCGCTGCTGGGCGCAGGCGGGCAACTGGCGTATGCTGCCGATCCCACTTCCGGAACCGGTGAGGCATCACGCGCCATGAGCAGCATCAGCGAAAAACAGTACTATCTGTATAATGTGCGTCTTGAAAGCGGTTTTGACTGGCAGGGCGACACGGCGGTCAGCACCCAAACCGAGCTGATGACGCTGGAAATCAGGGACGGCAAAATCGCCGCGCTGCTGGCTAACCATCAGCATCCCGACGCCACGCTGCCGCGCTATGACGCGGGCGGGCATCTGCTGCTGCCGGCGATGCGCGATATGCATATCCATCTGGATAAAACCTTCTATGGCGGCCCGTGGCGCGCGCTGTCGCGCCCGGAAGGCACCACCATCATGGATATGATCGAGCTGGAGCGCAAACTGCTGCCGGAACTGCAACCGTACACGCGCGAGCGCGCCGGAAAGCTGATCGATCTGCTGCAATCAAAAGGCACCTCGGTGGCGCGCAGCCACTGCAATATCGAGCCGGTGTCCGGGCTGAAAAACCTCGAAAATTTAATGGCGGTGCTGGAACAGCGCAAAGACGGTTTTGCGTGCGAAATCGTGGCGTTCCCCCAGCACGGGCTGTTGCTGTCGAAAAGCGAGCCGCTGATGCGCGAAGCGATGCAGGCGGGGGCGCACTACGTCGGCGGGCTGGACCCGACCAACGTTGACGGCGCGATGGAAAAATCCCTCGATACGATGTTCCAGATTGCCATCGACTATAAAAAAGGCGTGGATATTCATCTGCACGAAACCAGCCCGGCGGGCGTGGCGGCGGTGAATTACATGATTGAAACCGTCGAGAAAACCCCGGAACTGAAAGATAAACTCACCATCAGCCACGCGTTTGCGCTGGCGACGCTTAGCCCGCAGCAGGTTGACGAGACCGCCACCCGGATGGCGGCGCAGGGCATTACCATTGCTTCAACCGTGCCGATCGGCACGCTGCATATGCCGCTCAGCCAGCTGAAGCAGAAGGGTGTGTTTGTGATGACCGGCACCGATAGCGTGATCGATCACTGGTCGCCGTTTGGCCTCGGCGACATGCTGGAGAAAGCCAATCTCTACGCCCAGCTCTATATCCGCCCTAACGAATTTACCCTGTCGCGCTCGCTGGCGATCGCCACCGGTGATGTGCTGCCGCTGGATGACAAAGGCCAGCGCGCCTGGCCGAAGGCGCAGGATGACGCCAGCTTTGTGCTGGTGGAGGCGTCCTGCTCGGCGGAAGCGGTGGCGCGAATCTCACCGCGCACGGCCACCTTCCACCGGGGGAGCCTGGTGTGGGGGAATGTCGCCAAAGCGTAAAAACAAACCGCCGTCGCAAGACGGCGGTGTTGCGTTAAATCACACCGCTTGTTTGCAAAATCCCTTTAATCTGCGTTTTCATCTCGTCCGTTAGCGGCGAGGCGGGCGGCAGGCTGTTGCAGGAAATATCCAGCCCGGTCAGCTGCAATGCGTATTTGATGGCGTTGTAGAACGGCAAATCGATGCCGTACAGCGGCGGGATTAGCGACAGGCGCTGCTGGAGTTCTACCGCCGTGGCGTAATCCTGCTCGCGGTACGCTTTAAGGATCCCGCAGGTCAGCTGCGGCGCGAAGTTAGCGCTGGCCGGGATACAGCCGTCGCCGCCCAGAATCAGCGTGCCAAACAGATATTCATCGTAACCGGCAAATACCGCGAAATCAGGCCGCACCGGTTTCACCGCCGCCAGGGTTTCGCGGATATGCGACAGCGTATCCACGGTATCCTTCAGGCCGACGATGTTCGGGCAGGTTTTCGCCAGCTCGACAATCACCGACACCGGCAGCGACTGCCCGGTCAGCGCCGGGAAGTTGTACAGCAATACCGGCAATTCCAGCGCCTTGCTGATGCGCTGATAGTGGGCAATCAGATTGCTTTCGCTCAGCGGATTGTAAAACGGGTTAATCGCCACCACGCCGTCGGCTCCGCAGCGCTGGGCATGCAACCCCAGTTCAATCGCCTGTTGGGTGCCGGAATGGCCAATCCCGATCAATACCGGTTTTCGTCCCGCTACCTGCTTAACGCAAAACTCGGCAATTTCCTGACGCAGCGCATCAGACATATGAGCGAATTCGCCCGCGCTACCGAGAAAGAACAGCCCGTCAATATCGCTGGCCACCAGGCGCTCAATCAGCCGCGCTTGTTCGGTGGGGGAAAAGCGGCCTTCGTCGTCGAACAGGGTAGCAACAGGGGGGATAACGCCTTGAAAAAGTGGGGTACTCATCATCAGGACTCCTGCGTTAAAGGGCAAAGGTAAGGGCAAGCAAAGCGTGTATTTATGGGTTCTTGCTAAAAGTGTATGTAGCGCATCATGCGGCGCAAGCGTCAATTCCCATCTCTGGAATGCATGTCTCTCTTTTTCAGAACCTCGTTTCAATTTAAACGTCAGCACGGGTTTAGTTGCGACAATGTTGCGGTGATGTATCAATTTGGTGATTTAAAGCACAATTCTGGATCCGCTTTGTGGATCGCTACGTTTTTAAGCGTATACCTTCTTCATCCATATCATGGATTATGTGTCCACAATGTGAACAAGAGGGTGCAATGAGCAATAACACACTGACCAACGATGCAGAAACCCTGCGCCGAATGCCGTATCAGTTTGACCAACCGAAAGAGATGATCCCGGATCTGGTGGTGCCTGGCGCGATCCCCAGCGACGAGCGCATCTGGGTGCCGCAGGCGGACAACGTCTGGTTTCGTCCGCTGTGCCTGAGCCGCTCCGGCGGCTACTGGATGAATCTGCTGCGGGTGCGTAAATCCGGCGTGCTTAGCCGCCACCGCCATCCGGGGCCGGTGCATGCCTTCGTGCTCAAAGGGCGCTGGCGTTATCTGGAGCACGACTGGGAAGCCACCGAAGGCGCATACGCGTTTGAGCCGCCGGGAGAGACCCATACCCTGGTGGTGGATGAAGGCGTGGAGGAGATGATCACCCTGTTCCAGGTCCACGGCTGCATGTATTACGTCGACCCGTGGGGTAATCACGCCGGGTTCGAAGACGTGTTCACCAAAATCGATATGTGCCGCAAACACTACGCCGAATGCGGCCTGGGTGCGGATTACGTCGATCAATTCATCCGATAGCCGTCTGTCCTTTCACCTGCAGATAATAATTAAAGAGACATCGCTATGACTTCTGTACCTAAAACTCAACGCGTGGCGCGCATTCAGTTGGTTGCGATCCTGTTTCTGACGATTGCCGGCGTCATCAACTATATCGACCGCAGCGCGCTCTCCATCGCCAACACCACCATCCGTGAAGAGATGCACATTACGCCCACCGAGATGGGCTGGCTGCTGTCGGCGTTTTCCCTGGCCTATGCCTTTTCCCAGCTTCCGGTGGGCGCGCTGCTCGATCGCTTCGGCGCGCGCATGATGCTGGGTTTCGGCATGTTTTTCTGGTCGGTGGCGCAGGCCGCCTGTGGGATGGTCAACTCCCTGAGCACGTTCCTGGTTTCCCGTGCGGTGCTGGGCGTGGCGGAAGCGCCGCTGTTCCCGGCGGGCGCGAAGGTGATCAGCGAATGGTACAACCTGAAGGAGCGCGGCACGCCGACCGGGATTTTCGTCGCCTCCAGCTGTATCGGCCCATGCATCGCGCCGCCGCTGCTGACGGTGATTATGCTCACCGTCGGCTGGCGCTGGATGTTTATCATCACCGGTATTCTCGGCGTGATGCTGGCTATCGGCTGGTATCTGATTTATCGCAACCGTAATGAAGTGACGCTGACCCAGGAAGATAAACAGTACCTCGACGCGGGTGAGCGCTTCACCGATACCGAGAAGAAAATCACCGGGCGCGAGTGGCGCGGGCTGTTCACGCACGCCACCACCTGGGGGATGCTGCTCGGGTTTATGGGCGTGATCTACATGGTCTGGCTGTATCTGACCTGGCTGCCGGGCTATCTGGAACATGCGCGCGGATTGTCACTGGCGCGCACCGGCTGGGTGGTGGCGATCCCGTATATTTTCGGCATGGTCGGCATGGTCGTCGCCGGGCGAGTGGTGGACATTTTAGCCAACCGCGGCATCAGCGTGATCAACAGCCGCAAGTGGCCGGTGTGCCTGGGCCTGCTGGGCGGCGCGGCGTTTACCGTACCGGCGATTTTCACCACCAGCACCACCCTGGCGGTGGGCTACATCTGCCTGGCGATGTTCTTTATTAACCTGGCGAGCGCCGCCTGCTGGACCATGGCAACGGTGATCGTGCCTAAGCGCCAGGTGGCGTCTCTCGGCAGCATCCAGAACTGCGGCGGCTACTTCGGCGGCTCTCTCGCCCCCATTATCACGGGCGCCATCGTTGAGCGCACCGGGGTGTACGACAACGCGCTGCTGGTCAGCGCCGGGATCGCCGTGCTGGCTGCCGCCGTTTACTTCGTATTAGTCAGAAAACCGCTGCCGGATGACAGCGCCGCCAGCGACATTCACCATGAGGCCAATAACTATGACGTTTCACGCTGAGCTTTTCGCCGGGAAAACCGCGCTGGTCACCGGCGGGACTTCCGGGATCGGGGCGGGTATCGCCACGCAGCTCTCGCAGCTGGGGGCGACGGTGATCGCCGCCGGGGTCAACAGCGAATGCAATAATCTGCCGCAGGGCATCGCAATCCGCGAGCTGGATGTGCGCAACGCCACACAGATTCAGCATATTGTTGATGATCTGCCGCGGCTTGATATCCTCATCAACTGCGCCGGGGTGATTAAGCGCGGTGCCGAGCACCAGATTGATACCTTTGAGGACGTCATTGATATCAACCTGAACGGTACGCTGCGCTGCTGCGCCATCGCCCGCCCAAAACTGGCGCAGAGCGCGGGCTGCATCGTGAATACCGCCTCAATGCTGAGCTTTTTTGGCGGCGGGCTGGTGCCCGGCTACAGCGCCAGTAAAGGCGGCGTGATGCAGCTGACCAAATCCCTGGCGATTGCCTATGCCGACGAGCAGATCCGCGTTAACGCGGTTGCTCCTGGCTGGATTGCCACTCCATTAACCCAGGCGTTGCAGGATGATGCTGAACGCGCCGGGCCGATCCTCTCCCGCACCCCGCTAAAACGCTGGGGGACGCCGGAGGATGTAGCCCAGGCCGTTACCTTCCTGTGCAGCCCGGCGGCATCCTTTATTACCGGCACCATTCTGGCCGTGGATGGAGGATACCTGACCGTATAACCCGAAAAGAGACGATGGAAAACACGCACGCTGTACCCGGAACCGCCGCATTTCAGAAGTTTATGCGGGTGTTGCAGGCCGTATCGGAAACCCCTGGCCAGCTGAATATCAGCGGCCTGGCGCGGCAGCTTGGCATGCCGCGCCCCACCGTGCACCGCATCGTCGAGGCGCTGGTGGTGGAGGGGATGCTTAGATACGACAACGACACCCTGAGCTTAGGGCCGCGCCTGGTGAGTCTGGCCTGGCGCAGCCTGGAGACGCACGATCTGCGGCAGATCGCCAGACCGCACATCGAGCAGTTGCGCGACCGGCTGGATGAGACCGTCCACCTTGCCATCCCTGATGGCCTGGAGATGGTCTACATCGATAAGCTGGAAGCCAATCGCACGGTGCGGATGGCCTCGCGGATCGGGACGCGCGTGAGCCTGTTTTCCAGTTCAGTCGGGAAAGCGTGGCTGGCGGCGCACAGCGCTGACCAGGTTGAGCAGATGCTGGCGAAAATTACGCCAACGTCGTTCACGCAGCATACGATCACTGACCGGGCGGGCATCACTGAAGAGATCAATCGCACCCGCGAGCGTGGCTATTCGCAGGATATCCAGGAAAACGAGCTGGATATCTGCTGCTACGGGAGCGCGATAGTCAACAGCGGCCAGCAGGCGGTGGGGTGTATCAGCGTGAGTATGCCGACCTACCGGTTTGACGCCCTGCAGGCCGATGAGGCCATCGGCGCGATCCGCGCCTGTGTCGCGGCGATTCAGAAGCAACTGGTGTAGCCCGCTTTTCCGCGTTTTGCTAACGGCAAATTCCCGGAGAAGAACATGCATGTGAATAAAGGTTTTCCGCAGTACGATTTTTCTGGCCGCGTGGTGGCGGTGACCGGCGCGGCGCGCGGCATTGGCGAGGCGATCTGCGCCCGGTTTCAGCAGGCGGGCGCGCAGGTCTGGATGCTGGATGTGCATTATCCGGCGCGCGACGGATTTCAGTTGCCGCTGGATATTACCCAGCCGGCATCGCTCACTGCCGCACGCGAGACCATCCTGCAAACCAACGGCAGGCTGGATACCCTGATCCACTGCGCCGGGTTCGCGGGCCCGACTCTGCCGCTGATCGATTACGATCCGGCTATCTGGCGGCAAATTATCGACGTCAACCTGAACGGCACTTTCGAAGTCTGTCGCACCTTCGTTCCGGCGCTGTTAGCCCAGCCGCAGAGCTGGCTGGTGAATCTGGCGTCGCTGGCCGGGAAGGAGGGCACGCCCAACGCGTCGGCGTACAGCGCGGCGAAAGCGGGCGTTATCGCCCTGACCAAATCGCTGGCTAAAGAGCATGCGCAAAGTGGGTTACGTATTAACTGCGTTGCGCCCGCCGCGATTGAAACCCCGCTGCTGGCGCAGATGACGCCGGAGCATGTGGCCACCATGATCGCCAAATCGCCCCAGGGGCGGTTAGGCACCGTGGAGGAAGTGGCGGAAATGGTGATGTGGCTCAGTTCCGGAGCCTGCACTTTTAACAGCGGCGCGGCGTTTGATTTATCCGGTGGGCGGGCGACGTATTAGTTAGCGAATGCCAGCGGTGACGTGACTCTGTTCCGCCACGCGTTTTACCGCTGGTTCCACGACTTTCTCGCCTTTTTCACCGAAGAATTGATACAGCGTATCGGACGCCGATTGGGTCAAAATCATAATTTCGATACGGCGGTTTTCAGCGCTGTTCGGCTCCCCTTCGTTCAGCAGCATCCGGTCGGACATGGCGCTCACCTGCATCACTTTATCTACCGGCATCCCGGCCTGTTCCAGCACGCGGCGCGCGGATAGCGCCCGGTCACCAGAGAGATTCCAGTTATTGTAGTTGTCGCCATCTTTATACTGCATGGCATCCGTGTGGCCGCTAATAATCAGCTTGTTGTCCAGTGAATCGAACACCGGTGCCAGCTCGATCAGCAACTTTTTAAAAAACGGCATAATCTTTGCGCTACCGCGCTCAAACATATTACGGTTCTGGTCATCTTTAATCAGGATCCGCAGCCCTTGCGGCACGATTTCCATCTCCATATTGCTCTGCATATGGCTTTTTTCCGCGATGGCATTAATCACGGTTGCCAGCTCGCCCAGTTCGCGTACCGACTTATCTTTTAACGCCACGCGCTTGTCATTGGCCAGCTTTGCCTTCAGCGCCTGCGCTTTATCGACGCTGGCGGTAGACGTGGGTTTAACCGTTTCGGCTGGCGCAGTCGGTGGGGCTTTCACTTCGGCAGGCAGCGCTCCGCTTTCCAGTACCGCCACCTTGCCGAGATTGTTTAACGGCATCATGCCGTTGCCGCTGAAAATCGACTGATCGTTGAGCGCCGCGACAATGTTTTTGCGGTCTTTCTCACTGACGCTGTTGACGATTAACTTCATCGTGGTGACCAAAGGGGCTGAACGTATCTCTGAAGTCTCGGCGCGCTTTACCCTGGACGCCATGCCGGGTAAACAGATGGCGATTGACGCCGACCTCAATGCCGGGCTGATTAACCAGACTCAGGCGCAGACCCGCCGTAAAGACATCGCCAACGAGGCGGATTTCTACGGCGCAATGGACGGCGCATCAAAATTCGTGCGCGGTGACGCCATCGCCGGGATGATGATTCTGGCCATCAATATGATTGGCGGGATTTGTATCGGGATTTTTAAATACGATCTCAGCGCTTCCGCCGCGTTTCAGCAGTACGTGCTGATGACCATCGGTGACGGCCTGGTGGCGCAAATCCCGTCGCTGCTGCTCTCTACCGCCGCAGCGGTGATCGTGACGCGCGTCAGCGACAATGGCGATATTGCTAAAGACGTGCGCGGCCAACTGTTGGCGAACCCGACTATTCTCTACACCGCCGCCGGCATCATGTTTATGCTGGCAATTGTGCCGGGGATGCCGCACCTGCCATTTTTGCTGTTTACGCTGCTGCTGGGTTATGCCGCCTGGCGTCAAAGCAAACAGCCGCAGGCTTCTCAGGAAACCGAGCAGAATCTCGAAAACCTGACCAAAGCGATCGTCGACACGCCGGAACAGCAGGTGAGCTGGGAAACTATTCCGCTTATTGAACCGGTCAGCCTGAGCCTGGGCTATAAGCTGGTGTCACTGGTGGATAAAACCAAAGGCGGGCCGCTGACCCAGCGGGTACGCGGCGTGCGGCAGGTGATTTCAGATACCAGCGGCGTGTTGCTGCCGGAAATCCGCATCCGGGAAAACTTTCGCCTCAAGCCCACGCAATACGCAATTTATATTAACGGTATTCAGGCGGAAGAGGGCGACGTGCCTGCCGACCGGTTGATGGCGCTGCCCACCAGCGAAACCTACGGCGAAGTCGACGGGATTTTGGGCATGGACCCGGCGTACCGGATGCCGGTGACCTGGATTCAGGCGGATCAGAAAGCCAGAGCCCTGAATCTGGGGTATCAGGTAATTGACTGCGCCAGCGTTATCGCCACTCACGTTAATAAAGTGGTGCGCCAGTACATTCCCGATCTGTTTAATTACGACGATGTGACCCATTTGCACAACCGCCTCTCGGCCATGGCACCGAAGCTGGCGGAGGATCTTAACGCGGCTCTGAATTACAGCCAGTTGTTAAAAGTGTACCGTCAGTTGCTGACCGAGGGCGTGTCGCTTAAAGACATCGTCACAATCGCCACCGTGCTGGTCGCCAGCAGCGCCGCGACTAAAGATCCGGTGCTGCTTACTTCAGATGTACGACTGGCGCTGCGCCGCAGTATCGCCACGCCGCTGGTGCGTAATCAGACATTATCGGTGTATACCTTGCAAAATGAGCTGGAAAATCTGCTGCTCGGCGTGGTCAATCAAACCCAGCAGGCCAATAAAGTGTCGCTGGATAGCGTGCCGGTAGACCCGAATATGCTCAGTCAGTTCCAGAGCACCATGCCGCAGGCCAAAGAGCAGATGAAAGCGGCAGGCAAAGAGCCGGTGCTGCTGGTCGCGCCGCAGCTGCGTCCCCTTTTATCCTGCTATGCGCGGCTGTTCGCTCCTGGATTGCAGGTGCTGTCGTATAACGAAGTGCCGGATGAGCTGGAACTGAAGGTGTTAGGTTCGCTGTCCTGATTGGCGAAACGTATAAAAAAGGCCATCAATAGTGATATTGATGGCCTTTTTGTTTGCTGTGACCCGTTAAAGAATATTGTTGGCGGTGAGGATGCGCCGGGCACCCAGATAGTGATCCTGCCAGAAATCGCCGTCGAAGTGGCTAATACGGATATTCAGGCCGGTTCGCGGCGCTTCAATAAAATCGCCATCCCCGAGATACACGCCGACGTGATCGGCATGGTCGCCTTCGGAATGGATGCCGAAGAAGATCAAATCTCCGCGCTTCAGGTCGCGTTTGGCTACCGGGCGCGCGTTTTTATAGTGGTACATCTCGTTCGCGGTACGCGGCAATTTTGAAGAAAGCAGTTTGTTGTAAGCGTAGAACACCAGTCCGCTACAGTCGAAGCCATTAACAGGTGATGTGCCGCCCCATACATAGGGTTTACCGAGCTGGTCCTCCAGACGGTCAACAATCATATCGGTGGTATCGCGCAGCCGATCGCTGTACAGGCTACCATCGCTGTCGCGCAGATGATCCCAATGTGGGTTAGTTTGTCGGTATGGCCCGGGGAACCATTCCGGATGCTCGCGCAGTAGCACGCGGTTTTTGGTGCGTAATGCGGCTTTCGATGCTTTATTGCCGTACACCACCTTGCTGTCCGCTTTTTCTTTTTTGTCTTTCCATAGCTTGAACAGTTTGGCGCGGTTATACATGCGTTGCCGTGCCGCGTAGCTTCGTTCGGTATGGGGTTTTGGACCATGTGGTGATTTATGGACAGCACAGGCCTGCTGACAGGTAAAAGACATACACATCAGCAGGGCTAAAGAGAGTTTATTGCCCGGCATAGATAACCATCAATTAGGGTGAAATTCAGAGGGAGTTAATTGCGTAGAAAATGGTATCACGCGCGCCTGCGGTCGCTTTTTAAATGTTCTTTATTAAAAGATTAATTTGAGTAAATCAGTATCCAGGAAGGTCTCTGCCAGAAAGTTGAGTGAGAAAGTTGCGGTGTAACTTCCATTCATATCCGCGGCTTTGTTGCCCTGTGGCGAAACCCTGGAATCCCTCTCGCACTGTCTAAATTTGGTCAGTGTTTTCTGACTCATACCCGTTCAATATCTCCATTATCGCTTTACACCTATATAGGTTTAAATCTATATTGATACGGAGGTCATATGTGGTCAATTGCCACAACGGACATTATTAAGAGGAGTAACGCCATGGGCAGAACGCTGGAACAGCTGCTTGCGGACGAAAAACCAGAGGTGGCCGCCGAGGCGCGAGCGATGGCGACGGAAATCCTGCTCAATATCCACCTTGCGGAACTGCGCGAAAAGGTAAAAAAAACGCAGGTGGAGATGGCACAGGCGCTGGGCATTAAACAGCCGACCGTCGCGGGCATGGAAAAGCCGGGGCGTGATTTAAAACTCTCTTCGCTGAAGCGCTATGTGGAAGCGGCGGGCGGGAAACTGCGGCTGGATGTGGAGCTGCCGGACGGTTCGCACTACGGGTTTGTGCTGTAAGCGCGTCGGCGTTATAAAGCAAAAAAGCAGATGTCTTGCGACATCTGCTTTTTCAAATTTGGCTCCTCTGACTGGACTCGAACCAGTGACATACGGATTAACAGTCCGCCGTTCTACCGACTGAACTACAGAGGAATCGTGTGGAGGCTTATCTTAGCGGGGGAAAACTTTTTGTCAAACCCCATTTCGGTCTTCAGCATTCGACTGACCACTTTGGCGGCGCTTCGCTGAAAATGCCAACAAAAAATGTGGAAATACTTTGCAGTAACGCCGTTCCTCACTCATCATTGAAAAGTTGTTTTACTTTCCTGATGGATTCACCTTGAGCTTATCCACTTCGCTGCGGCGCACTCTGTCGCGCACGCACTGGCACGGCCGTAGAAAAAGTTATCGCACCCTTTACTGGCGGGAAATTATGCCGCTGGCGGTGCCAATCTTCATTGAAAATACCTGCGTACTGTTGATGGGGGTGCTCAGCACCTTCCTCGTGAGCTGGCTGGGCAAAGAAGCGATGGCGGGCGTGGGGCTTGCCGATAGCTTCAACATGGTGATCCTGGCGTTTTTTGCGGCTATCGATTTAGGGACCACCGTGGTGGTGGCCTTTAGCCTCGGCAAGCGCGACCCGAAACGCGCCCGCGCGGCGGCGCGCCAGTCGCTGATCCTGATGACCCTGGTCGCCGTGGTGCTGGCGGCGGTGATCCACTATTTCGGCGAACAAATTATCGATGTTGTGGCAGGCGAGGCTTCCGTTCAGGTGAAACAGCTGGCGCTTAATTATCTCCAGCTCACGGTATGGAGCTACCCGGCGGCGGCCATTACGCTGATCGGCAGCGGGGCGCTGCGCGGGGCAGGGAACACCAAAATTCCGCTGCTGATTAACGGCGGGATGAACATTCTCAACATTATGATCAGCAGCGTGCTGATTTACGGCCTGTTTTCCTGGGACGGGCTGGGGTTCTCCGGTGCAGGGCTTGGGCTCACGCTGTCGCGCTATATCGGCGCGCTGGGCATTATTTATGTGCTGATGATCGGCTTTAATCCGGCGCTTAAGATCACCTTACGCAGCTATTTCACTCGCCTTGATATTTCGATTTTGCGCGAAGTGCTGGGGATTGGTGTGCCAGCCAGCGTGGAGTCGGTGCTGTTTAACTGCGGTAAATTGCTTACCCAGATGTTTGTCGCCGGTATGGGCACCAACGTGATTGCCGGTAACTTTATCGCTTTTTCCGTGGCGGCGCTGATTAACCTGCCGGGTAACGCATTGGGCTCTGCATCAACCATTATCGTCGGCAAACGCCTCGGTAAAGGACAGATTAGCCAGGCGGAGTTGCAGCTGCGCCATATTTTCTGGATTTCGACCCTTGGGTTAACTGCCATCGCCTGGCTGAGCGCGCCGTTCGCCGGGCTTATCGCCTCGTTCTATACCCACGAGCAGGACGTTATCGAAGTGGTTAAACACCTGCTATGGTTGAACGCGCTGTTTATGCCTATTTGGGCGGCGGCGTGGGTGCTTCCCGCCGGGCTGAAAGGCGCGCGCGACGCCCGTTTCGCCATGTGGGTGACCATGCTGGGCATGTGGGGCTGCCGGGTGGTTGCCGGTTACGTGCTGGGGATTATGCTCGGCATGGGCGTCGTCGGGGTCTGGCTCGGCATGTTCCTCGACTGGGCGGTGCGCGGGCTCTTCTTCTACTGGCGTATGATTAGTGGACGCTGGTTGCAGAAGTACCCGCGCAGCAAAAAAACTGCCGTTACGCGTCAGGCTGCGGCGCAGACTGGCGACGGTTAACCAGCATCGCCATAACAAACAGCAGGCTGAATACCAACACGATGGTGGGCGCGGGGGCGCTGTCGAGATAAAACGACAGCCAGATCCCGCTTAGCGACGCGATAATCGCCACGCCAACCGCCGCCAGCAGCATCGCGCCAAAGGTGCGGGTAATCAAAAAGGCTATCGCGCCGGGCGCTATCAATATCGCAATGGCAAGAATAATCCCTACCGCTTTTAGCGAGGCGACAATCGCCAGCGCCAGCAGGACTAACAGCCCGTAATGCAATAGCTTGATGCGCAGCCCTACCGCCTGAGCCTGTACCGGGTCGAAAGCGTGCAGCACCAGGTCACGCCATTTCACGGCGATGACCGACACGGTGAGCAGCGTGACCAGTGCGGTATCGCGGATGTCGCTGCTGCCGATCCCCAGCATATCGCCAAACAGAATATGGTCGAGATGCACCTCCGGCTGGAGCCAGACGTACAGCACCAGCCCGAAACCAAACATGCCGGAAAACACGATGCCCATCGCCGTGTCGTGGCGAATGCGGCTGTTGTCTTTCAGATAGCCGGTTGCCAGTGCGCACAGCATCCCCGCCACAAACGCACCGGGCGCGAAGGGCAGGCCGAGCATCCACGCGATCACCACGCCGGGAAATACCGCGTGGCTCATGGCATCACCCATCAGCGCCCAGCCTTTCAACACCAGAAAGCAGGAGAGCAGGGCGCAGGGAATGGCGATCAGCACGGAAATAATCAGCGCGTTGACCATAAAGTCAAAGGCCAGCGGGGCCATTACCCATTCAACCATGGTGCACCGCCTGGCGGGTCATCCGTCGTTTGCGGGCTGCGATAACACCGTGCTGCGGGGCAAAGAAAAACGCCAGCACAAACAGCAGAGTTTGCAGGGTGACGATGATGCCGCCCGTCGCCCCGTCAAGGTAATAACTCAGCCACGCGCCGAAGAAACTGGTCAGGCTGCCGAGCGCCACGGCGATAATAATCAGCCGGGGAAAACGGTCGGTAAACAGCCACGCCGTCGCGCCAGGGGTGACCACCATAGAGATCACCAGAAATGCGCCGACGGTTTGCAGCGCCGCCACGGTGCAGGCCGACAGCAGGGTAAAGAACAGGCATTTCAGCAGCACCGGGTTCAGGCCAACGGCCCGGGCGTGGGTTTCATCAAAAAACGTGACCAGCAGATCTTTCCATTTCACCAGTAAAATCAACAGGGTAATACCGCTAATCAGCGACAGCTGGATAATGTCTGAGGGGGCGATGGTCAGCACGTTGCCCATCACAATCGACTGGATGTTTACGGCGGTGGGGTTGAGCGACACCATAAACAGCCCGAGGGCGAAAAACGACGAGAAGATCAGGCCGATAATCACGTCTTCACGCAGCCGGGTGCGCTGATTTAAAAACAGCATCGCGGCGGCAGCCAGCCCGCCAGAGAAAAACGCACCCAGCGAGAAGGGCAGGCCGAGCATCCACGCGCCCGCCACGCCGGGGACAATCGCGTGGGAAAGCGCATCGCCAATCAGCGACCAGCCTTTGAGCATTAAATAGCAGGAGAGAAACGCGCAGACGCCGCCTACCAGCGCCGAGACCCACATGGCGTTTACCATCCAGCCGTAGCTGAAGGGTTCGAGCAGCCAGGTCATACCGCCTCCTGGCAGGTGCTGAACAGATGATGTGACACGCCGCCGAACGCCCGTTCGATATTGGCATGGGTAAAGGTGTCGGCGGTTTTGCCGCAGGCCACTACGCTGCCGTTAATCAACAGGGTGTGATCGCAAAACGACGGCACGCTGGCAAGATTATGGGTGGATACCAGCAGCGTGCGGCCTTCGTCGCGCAGCTGGCCGAGCAGGGTGACAATCTGCTGCTCGGTTTTCACATCCACGCCGGTAAAGGGTTCATCCAGTAAAATCAACTGACCGTTCTGCGCCAGCGCTCGCGCCAGAAAGACGCGTTTTTTCTGGCCGCCGGAGAGCTCGCCGATTTGCCGCTGGCGTAAATGGCCCATATCCACCCGCGCCAGCGCCTGATCGACGGCATGACGATCGGCGGCAGATGGACGGCGAAGCATGCCCATATAGCCGTAGCGCCCCATCATCACCACATCTTCCACCAGCACCGGGAAATTCCAGTCCACCTCTTCAGACTGCGGCACATAGCTCACCAGGTTATTGCCCAGCGCGGTTTTCACCGGCATTCCCAGCAAATTAATAGTGCCGCGCGCCAGCGGCACCAGCCCCATAATGGCTTTAAACAGCGTAGATTTTCCCGCGCCGTTGACGCCGAGCAGCGCGGTAATGCTGCCCTGCGGCAGCTGGAACGACGCGTCGCGCAGGGCGGTGTGACCGTTGCGCCAGGTGACGGTCGCCTGGCTAACCGCCACGCCTGGCCCGTGTCGTGAGATATCTGAGGTTTGAACTCGCCTGAAAGGAGAAATCATTTTGCTGCCCCCTCGCGGATGCCGGTGACGATGGTGTCGGTGGTGACGCGTAGCAAATCGATATAAGTGGGAACCGGGTCGTCGGCTTTGCTCAGTGAATCGACATACAGTACGCCGCCGTAATGCGCGCCGGTCTCCCGGGCCACCTGGCGAGCCGGTTTATCGGATACGGTACTTTCGCTGAAAATAGTCGGGATGCGCTCGCGCTTAATGGTGTCCACCACGTTACGTACCTGCTGCGGCGTGCCTTGCTGATCGGCGTTGATCGGCCACAGATACAGCTCTTTCAAACCCATATCCCGGGCCAGATAGGAAAACGCCCCTTCGCTGGTTACCAGCCAGCGCTGCTGCGGCGGCAGTTGATCGAGTTTTTGATGCAGCGGCGCAAGGGTGGCGGCAATTTTTTGTTTATAGCTTTCCGCATTGGCGCGATAGACGTCGGCATTGGCCGGATCGTGCTCAACAAACGCATCGCGAATGTTATCGACATATATCATCGCGTTATCGGGAGACATCCACGCATGCGGGTTAGGCTTGCCCTGATAGGGTCCGTTGCCAATCGCCATCGGCGTAATGCCTTTGGTCACCACCACTTCCGGTACGCCTTTCAGGTGCTGATAAAACTTCTGAAACCACAACTCCAGGTTCATACCGTTGGCGAGGATCAGCTTCGCCCCCTGGGCGCGTTTGATATCGCCTGGCGTGGGCTGATATTCATGAATTTCTGCGCCGGGTTTGGTGATCGACTCCACTTCGGCAACGTCCCCGGCCACGTTTTTCGCCATGTCGGCGATAACAGTGAACGTCGTAACAGCCTTAAATTTTTCCTGAGCGCTGGCCTGAAATGTCATCAGCGCGGCAGCTATTGCCGACATCGCCATTGCCGTACGCCATTTTCCCATACCCCTCATGCCTGTCTCCTGATTGATATTTCATCGTTTATAGCACCTGCTATAAAACATAGCCTAAGCTATACAGGAGGGCAAATGATAATTGTTATCACTTAAATTGATGTGAAAAAGCATTCAGGATAACTTTTAGGACTTAAGAGAATGGGCGTTTCACATGAAGGTGGCTATAAGATCATACTTCTGTAACATTCGGTCATGTTTTGACAATCTATGCTTAAAGTTCTGACTCAATAAGGAACGCTATGCTTCGTTTAATTCTGGTTTCATTTTTACTTCTGGTTTCCGCGCTGCAAGCGTCCTGGGCGACAACCTATCCCCTGCCGCCCGAAGGCAGCCGCCTGGTGGGCAGCAATATCACTATCACGATACCGGAAGGCAACACCGAGCCGCTGGAGCATTTCGCGGCAATGTACGGCCTTGGGCTGAGTAATATGCTGGAAGCTAATCCGGGCGTTGATCCCTATTTGCCTAAACCGGGCAGCCAGTTGATTATCCCTCAGCAGGTGATCCTGCCGGATACGCCGCGTAAAGGGATTGTGGTGAACAGCGCCGAAATGCGCCTCTATTACTACCCGCCAGACAGCGGGACTGTGGTGGTTCTGCCGATCGGTATTGGCCAGGCGGGCCGCGAGACGCCGCGCAACTGGGTGACTAAAGTCGAGCGTAAGCAGGAAGCGCCGTCGTGGACGCCAACTGCCAATACCCGTCGCGAATACGCGAAAGAGGGCATTACGCTGCCGGCTTTTGTCCCTGCCGGGCCAGATAACCCGATGGGGCTGTACGCGATTTATATTGGCCGCCTGTACGCCATCCACGGCACCAATGCCAATTTTGGTATCGGCCTGCGTGTGAGCCAGGGCTGTATCCGTTTGCGCGATGATGACATCAAACTGCTGTTCGATAACGTCCCGGTGGGCACGCGCGTGCAGCTGATCGATCAACCGGTAAAGACCACCCTTGAACCGGACGGCACCCGCTGGCTGGAAGTCCACGAGCCGCTGTCGCGCAACCGTACCGAGTTTGAATCGGATAAACGAGTGCCGATCACCTTAACCGGGGCGCTGCGTAAAGAGGTGGAAAGCCCGGATGCGGATGCGCAGGTAGTGTCTGAAGCCATTGAGCGCCGCTCGGGAATGCCGGTGCAGATTAACCATGCGGTCGGGACAACTTTTTAACTCTCATTCTTACCAACCGAACCAGGCTTAAACGCCTGGTTTTTTTTCGCGCGTTTTGTTGATTTGGCGTTTA
The DNA here is from genome assembly GCF_007570865.1 of Atlantibacter subterraneus. Taxonomy (GTDB): domain Bacteria; phylum Pseudomonadota; class Gammaproteobacteria; order Enterobacterales; family Enterobacteriaceae; genus Atlantibacter; species Atlantibacter subterraneus. The sequence continues at coordinate 344,118 of NZ_VLPS01000001.1, forward strand.
TCTTTCCAGTGGTAAGATTTTTCCATCGACAAGTATTCCTGAACCGCTGAGGTGAAAAATGACCGCCACTCAAATCCTGATGCTGATAGCTCTGACCTGCTGGTCAGTTTACAAACAAACCATCCGCACGGAAGTGAACGGTAAAGGTCGTTTCAAAATGGCGAAAATTTACGGGATAGTCGGCCTGGTCGTGGGTGGCTTTTACCTGCCGACCGACGCCATCGCCTGGGCAACCGTGGTGCTAAGCGTCGGTGCCAGCGCGTTGGTAGGCGTGATGCGCGGCAATCTGACTCGCCTGAGCGTTGAGGACGGTAAAGTCTTCAGCCAGGGGAATGCGTTGACGATTGGTTTGTTCGTTGGGCTGGTGGCGTTTAAATTCCTGCTCGGCACCTGGCTGTACTTTAACCATCCGCAACCGCATAACGGCTTTGGGGAAATTCTCGTGCTGATCGCCATTATGGTAGCGGTTCAGGCGCAAATTGTGTGGCTGCGGGCTCAGAAAGTCGTTGCGATAAGTATGCCTTCCGTTCAGTAATTTTCCTTTTATGCCTGGCGGCGCAAAGCGATTACGGAAGCTGCGCCGCATTTTATTTATTTGATTCATCATAATTATTTCAACAGTCAAATCAGTTCCTTACTATGAGACTTCATGCCTGGTTGCGTTAAGGAAATCTCAATGGAATTGATGACAAATTGTGCGCTCCCCGCTTTCGATGTTATATTAAAATATAACTTTCGGAGGTTTAATATGTATACCACTCGCCTGAAAAAGGTCGGAGGATCTGTGATGCTTACGGTACCTCCCGCTGTGCTTAAAACGCTGGGTCTAACGACGGACAGTGAAGTCGGTATGACTATTGATAAGGGCTGCCTGATTATTGAGGCCCAGAAACGGCCCCGTTATTCACTTGAGGAATTGTTGGCGCAGTGCGATCCCAACGCTGAACTGAGCAAAGAGGATCGAGAATGGATTGATGCACCGCCGGTGGGTAAGGAGATCCTGTAAATGGACAGAGGCGAAATCTGGCTCGTTTCACTTGATCCCACTGCGGGCCATGAGCAAAGCGGAAAGCTTCCGGTGCTTATCGTATCGAAGGCATCGTTTAATACCTTTACCCGTCTGCCCGTTGTTGTTCCCGTTACCAGTGGCGGACACTTTGCCCGTGCTGCGGGTTTTACCGTCTCACTGGACGGGGCCGGCACAAAAACAACGGGCGTCATTCGCTGTGACCAACCCAGAACCATTGATATGGTAGCCAGGAGCGGCAAACGTCTGGAACGTATCCCCGAGGCGATAGTGAATGAAGTGCTGGCCAGGCTGGAAGCTATTCTGAACTAAGGCTGCTGGAGGTAGCGAAACGGGGAAAGGGATAAAAGCAAAAAAGCAGATACCTTTCGATATCTGCTTTTTCTAAATTTGGCTCCTCTGACTGGACTCGAACCAGTGACATACGGATTAACAGTCCGCCGTTCTACCGACTGAACTACAGAGGAATCGTGTGAACGGGGCGCATAGTATCGACCCACCGAAGGCTTGTCAAAGCCTGTTTTTGATTTTGAGTTTGTTTGCTGATTAATTCCACAACTTGTCGAAAATCCGGGTGGAAAGGCCCACCCGGACAACGCTGCAAGGTTAGCGGAACGGCGGTTCGTTAAAGGTGCGCAGTTTACGGGAATGGAGGCGGTCGCCTTCGGCGCGCAGCAAATCTATTGCCCGAATGCCAATCTGCAAATGCTCGGAAATCGCCCCTTCGTAAAACCGGTTTGCCTGGCCGGGGAGTTTGATTTCGCCATGCAGCGGTTTATCCGACACGCACAGCAGCGTGCCGTAGGGCACCCGGAAGCGATAGCCCTGGGCGGCAATGGTGGCGCTTTCCATATCAATCGCCACGGCGCGGCTTAAGTTAAAGCGCAGCGCCGAGGCGCTGTAGCGCAGCTCCCAGTTGCGGTCGTCGGTGGTGACGACCGTGCCGGTACGCAGCCGCTGTTTAACTTCTTCCCCCGGCATACCGCTCACCTGTTTGGTGGCGTCGTACAGCGCGCGCTGCACTTCAGCAATGCTCGGGATCGGGATATCCGGTGGTAGCACCGCGTCCAGTACGTGGTCATCGCGCAGATAGGCGTGCGCCAGCACATAATCGCCAATCGCCTGGCTTTCGCGCAGCCCGCCGCAGTGGCCAATCATCATCCACACATCCGGGCGCAGTACCGCCAGATGGTCGCAGATGGTTTTGGCGTTCGATGGCCCGACGCCGATATTCACCAGGGTGATCCCCTGGCCGTCCTGAGTGATCAAATGCCAGGCGGGCATCTGGTGTTTTTTCCAGGCCAGATCGGAAATCGCCTCTTCAGGCGCTTCGGTATCGGCGGTGATCCAGATGCCGCCCGCGCAGGAGAGCGCGATGTACGGGCTATCCGGGTCAAGGATCTGGCTGCATCCCCAGCGCACAAACTCGTCCACGTAGCGGGTGTAGTTAGTAAACAGCACAAACGGCTGGAAATGCTCCACCGGCGTACCGGTGTAGTGGCGCAGCCGCGCCAGCGAGAAATCGACCCGACGCGCGTCAAAATGCGATAGTGGGTAAAACTCGGTAGGGTGGAAAATCCCATCGGCGGTTTCGTCGCCGATTTGCGCCAGTTCGGTGGTGGGGAAGTGGCGCGCCAGACCGGCGCTCATGGAGCGGTCCAGCGTCAGCGCCGAGCCGTCGATCACATACGGGTACGGGATCTCATGAGGTGACGGTGCCACTTCGATGATCGCACCGTAATCGTGATACAGCAGCTCCAGCTGTTCCGCCAGATAGGCGCGGAACAGCGCCGGGCGGGTAATAGTGGTGGTGTAACAGCCGGGATGGGTAAACCGGGCGTAAGCGCGGGTCTTTTTCGGATTAACCGCAGTGCCGTCCCAGCTCACCTGCAGTTGCGGATAAACAAACAGCCCGCTGGCGCGGCGGGTGGTATCCGGTAATTTTCCTTCTGAAATATACAGGCTGATGGCGTCGCGCAGGGCGTTCACCGCCTGGTCGTAAAGGGCTTCCAGTTGATCCAGCGCCTGTTCTGGCGTCAGGCTTACTACGGCTTGGTTCATCTTCTCTCCTTATCCCGGCAAGCTGTCGGGTGCAACATTACCGATAGTATGTCACAGGAGTAATACAGTCGTGTGTTGAATAGCAACTCCTGTAAAACTCATCCATCTGAATGATTGCCGCCCTGAACCGACTGTTAATGTTCAACAATCCGCACCGGACAGGTGATCTTCGCCGCAAATTTATACTTGCGGGGTGCGCAGCCTGACGGGCGCGCGGCTATGTTTAAGATTCTGGACGGTCCGGAAACCGCGCATCCCAGCCAGCCACGTGACGGCAAACTCATCCCTTTGATTGTTAATAAACAGGCCCGCTCGAAAGCCAGTGTATTGACGAAGCCCGTGATTTTTCCCGCGCCAGCGTTGGCGCCGTGTCTGAACAGTGCGAGGAATATCCGAATGTCTTTGAAACTAAAACAATTACCGCTGCATATCGCCATTGTCGGTTGTTTAACCACGGCATTTTATGCCCAGGCGGATATCAAAATCGGCGTGGCGGGGCCTTTCACCGGCCCGAACGCCACCTACGGCGCGCAATACTGGAAGGGCGCAACCCAGGCGGCGGAGGATATTAACGCTGCGGGCGGTATTAAAGGCGAGAAAATCGTGCTGGTGCAGGGAGACGACGCCTGTGAGCCTAAGCAGGCGGTGGCGGTAGCCAACCGCATGGTGGATGAATCCAAAGTTTCGGCGGTGGTCGGGCATTTCTGTTCTTCTTCTACCATGCCTGCGTCTGAGGTGTATGACGAGGCGGGCGTGTTGACCATCACGCCGGGCTCCACCAATCCGCAGGTAACCGAGCGCGGCATGAAGGGCATGTTCCGCATGTGCGGGCGCGATGACCAGCAGGGCGTTGTGGCGGCCAACTACATGCTTGACACGCTGAAAGCGAAGAAAATCGCCATCATTCACGATAAAGATACTTATGGACAGGGCCTTGCCGACGCCACCAAAGCGGCGCTGGAAAAGCGCGGCACCAAAGAGGTGCTGTACGAAGGCCTGTCGCGTGGGGAAAAAGACTTTAACGCCCTGGTAACCAAAATCGGTTCGCTGAAACCCGACGTGGTTTACTTCGGCGGCTGCCATCCGGAAGCAGGCCCGCTGGTGCGCCAGATGCGCGAGCAGGGCGTACAGGCGAAATTCTTCTCCGGTGACTGCGTAGTGACCGAAGAGATGGTGACCGCAGCGGGCGGCCCGCAGTTTACCAACGGCGTGCTGATGACCTTCGGCAACGATCCGCGCACCATCCCGGCGGGTAAAACGGTAATCGAAAAATTCCGTGCCAGCGGTTTTGAGCCGGAAGGCTACACCCTTTACGCCTACGCCTCGATCCAGGCGATTGCCGCCGCCTATAACGGCGCGGGGAAAGACAACGAAAAAGCCAGTGAATGGTTGAAGTCCAATACCGTGGACACGGTGATGGGCCCCAAATCCTGGGACGGCAAGGGCGACCTGAAAGTCTCGGATTACGTGGTTTATCAGTGGGATGACAAAGGCAAATACAAACAGCTGTAATTTGCCGCCCCGTCCGTTTTGCCGCCAGGTAAAACGCCGCGACACTGAATGCTGCCCGGCTATCGGGCAGCTTTCTCACTGGCGAGAGTGTTGATATGGATGCTTTTTTTCTCCAACAGCTGATCAACGGGCTGACGTTAGGCGCTGTCTACGGTTTGATCGCCATCGGCTACACCATGGTTTACGGCATTATCGGGATGATCAATTTCGCTCACGGCGAAGTCTATATGATCTCGGCGTATCTCTGCGCCATCGGGTTGGCGCTGCTGGCCAGCTTCGGCATTCACTCCTTCCCGCTGCTGATCTTCGGCACGCTGATTTTCACCGTCGCCGTGACCGCCGTGTACGGCTGGGCGATTGAGCGCATCGCCTACCGGCCGCTGCGTAACTCCACCCGGCTGGCACCATTGATCTCCGCCATCGGCATGTCGTTGATCCTGCAAAACTACGTTCAGCTAAGCCAGGGGCCGAATCAGCAGGGTATTCCCACGCTGCTGACCGGGGTGCTGCGCTTCCACGTGGACGACGGCGTGGTGCAAATTACCCTGACCAAAGTCTTTATCCTGGTGGCCGCCGTGGTGGGCATGGGGGTTCTGACGTGGATTATCCAGTTTACCCGGCTGGGGCGCATTTGCCGCGCTACTCAGCAGGACCGGCGCATGGCCTCGATACTCGGTATCAACACCAACCGGGTGATCTCGCTGGTATTTGTCATCGGCGCGTCGATGGCCGGTCTGGCGGGAGTGCTGGTCACCATGAACTACGGAACCTTCGATTTTTATGCCGGTTTCATCATCGGCATTAAAGCCTTTACCGCGGCGGTGTTGGGCGGCATTGGCTCGCTGCCCGGCGCGATGCTTGGCGGCCTGCTGTTAGGCGTTGCCGAAGCGCAGTTCGCCGGGCTGGTGAACTCCGATTATAAAGACGTGTTTTCGTTTTCACTGCTGGTGGTGATCCTGATTTTTCGCCCGCAAGGTTTGCTGGGCCGTCCCGTGGTCGCGAAGGTGTAAGGGGTAAACGATGACAGATGCGGCACTGAAGCCAGGAATCGATATCAAAAAATGCCTGCTGGATACCGTACTGGCAGGGCTATGCGCACTAGTGGTGTTTGGGCCGATCGTCGGGGTGGTGCTGCGCGGCTACAGCTATACGCTGTCGCCGGACCGCGTGGCGTTACTGGTGGCAGCGGTGATGGCGGGGCGCTTCGTCCTGAGCCTGGCGCTGCAAACGTCGCGCGGGCGGCGGTTTGCCCGCCAGTTTGAAAGCGCGGACGACGGCGTCTATGTGCGCCCGGTGGATTATAAATCGCCGCTGCGCTGGGCGATCCCGCTGTTGATGGTGCTGGCGCTGCTGTTTCCGTTTGTCGCCACCAAGTACCTGCTTACCGTGGCGATCCTCGGGCTGATTTACGTGCTGCTCGGGTTAGGGCTGAATATCGTGGTGGGCCTGGCCGGGCTACTCGATCTGGGCTACGTGGCGTTTTACGCCATCGGCGCTTACGGGCTGGCGTTGGGCTATCAGTATCTGGGGCTGGGGTTTTGGGTGATGCTGCCGTTAGGCGCGCTGCTCGCCGCGCTGGCCGGGGCGCTGCTCGGCTTTCCGGTATTGCGGATGCACGGGGATTACCTGGCGATTGTTACCCTCGGGTTTGGGGAGATCATCCGGCTGGTGCTCAACAACTGGCTGAGCTTTACCGGCGGGCCAAACGGGATTTCCGTCCCCGCGCCGACGCTGTTCGGGCTGGAGTTTTCCCGGCGCGCCAAAGACGGCGGCGTTCCGTTCCATGAGTTTTTCGCTATTTCTTATAACCCTAACCTGAAATTTATTTTTATCTATGCGGTGCTGGTTCTGGTGGTGCTGCTGGTGCTGTTTATCAAGCATCGCCTGACGCGGATGCCGATAGGCCGGGCCTGGGAAGCGCTGCGTGAAGATGAAATCGCCTGCCGCTCGCTGGGGCTCAACCACGTGCTGGTGAAGCTTTCCGCGTTTATGCTCGGCGCTTCAACCGCCGGGATCGCCGGGGTGTTCTTCGCCACGTATCAGGGATTTGTCAATCCAACGTCATTTACCTTCTTCGAATCGGCATTGATCCTCGCCATTGTAGTGCTGGGCGGCATGGGTTCGACGCTCGGCGTAGTGCTGGCCGCTTTTGTGCTGACGGTTGCGCCGGAATTGCTGAGAAGCTTTGCCGAATACCGCGTGCTGCTGTTCGGCGTGTTAATGGTGGTGATGATGATCTGGCGGCCCCGGGGACTGGTGCGCACCAGTCGCGCCGGGTTTGCCACCCGCAAAGGAGTCGCGCCGTGAACGACAGTATCCTGCGGGTGGAACATCTGATGATGCATTTTGGCGGCATCAACGCGCTTAACGACGTCAATCTGGACGTGGAACGCGGTTCGATCACCGCGCTAATCGGCCCAAACGGGGCGGGTAAAACTACGGTATTTAACTGCCTGACCGGGTTTTATCACGCCACCGGCGGTGCGATCTTGCTGAACACACGCACGCCTACCGACATCATCGAGGTGCTGGGGCAAAAGCTGCGCGCGAGTGATTTTCTGCATCCCCGACGGCTTGGTTCGCGGCTCTACTACAAAATGTTTGGCGGCACCCATCTGGTGAACCGGGCCGGGCTGGCGCGTACTTTCCAGAATATCCGCTTATTCCGTGAAATGTCAGTGGTAGAAAACCTGCTGGTTGCCCAGCACATGCTGGCGAACCGTAATCTGATTGCCGGCATTTTTAACACTGCCGCGTACCGCAGGGCGGAAAACCAGGCGCTGGATAGGGCGTTTTACTGGCTGGAAGTGGTGGAGATGGTGGATTGCGCCAACCGGCTGGCGGGCACGCTTTCTTATGGGCAGCAGCGCCGCCTGGAAATCGCCCGCGCCATGTGCACCGGGCCGGAGATGATCTGCCTCGACGAACCCGCCGCCGGGCTTAACCCGGTGGAAACCCACGCCGTGAGCCGCATCTTACGGCTGCTGCGCCAGCAGCACGGCGTTACGGTGCTGCTGATTGAACACGACATGGGCATGGTGATGGAGATTTCCGACCACGTTATCGTGCTTGACCACGGCAACGTCATCGCGCGCGGCGCGCCGCAGGAAATCCAGCACAACCCCAGCGTTATCGCCGCCTATCTGGGCGCAGAGGAAGAGGAGGTCACCGGATGAAACCACTGCTGGAGTTTCGCGATGTTGACGTGTTTTATGGGCCAATCCAGGCGCTGAAAGGCATTTCACTGACGGTGAACGAGGGCGAAACCGTCTCGCTGATCGGCGCGAACGGCGCGGGTAAATCCACCTTGCTGATGTCGATTTTCGGCCAGCCGCGCATCGCCAGCGGGCAAATTCTCTACCGGGGCGAAGATATCAGCCGCCGCTCCACCCATTTTATTGCCAGCAACGGCATCGCCCAGGCCCCGGAAGGAAGGCGCATTTTCCCGGATATGACGGTGGAAGAAAACCTGCTAATGGGCGCGATTGCTATTGGCAACCGCTATCAGAAAGAGGATAAGGCGCGCATGTACCAGCTTTTTCCCCGGCTTGAGGAGCGGCGCAGCCAGCGGGCGATGACGCTCTCCGGCGGCGAACAGCAGATGTTGTCTATCGCCCGGGCGCTGATGAGCCGCCCAAAACTCCTGTTGCTGGATGAGCCGAGTCTGGGGCTGGCACCATTGGTGGTGAAACAGATTTTTCAGATCCTGCGCGAACTGACCCAGCAGGGCGTAACGCTGTTTCTGGTGGAGCAAAACGCTAACCACGCGCTGAAACTTTCCGACCGGGGGTATGTGATGACCAATGGAGAAATTCGCCTGACCGGGAGCGGGGCGGAACTGCTGGTTAACCCGGAAGTGCGGAAAGCGTATCTGGGTGGGGTGTAAAAATGAATGCTTACTGCCAGCTTAATTTTGTAGAAGCTTCAGTGTTAAATAAATTAAATTTGCCATGTTAATTTCCTTGAGCAACTATTAATTTTGGGATTCAGCAGTCGTTCTGCCTGTCATGTAACTGTTTTGATACAAGAGAGGATAAGCCCTGTTTCTCTGTTTCCTGGAGGTACCTATATAAGACCTCATGGTTATTAGTATACTTTACCTTCAATTTACTGTTCCATGTGTCTAAGTTTATACAGTATTTATTTATGTTATTAACGGCATCATCCTTATCTGGTTTGTTTGTAAATGAAAAAGATAGATAAATAATGCAATAATCAGTATATAAGTTTATTTGAAGAACCTCTTTTGGAATTTTAGAGGACAAATAATAATATTCTCCTGGAGTATATGCTTTGGGATATTCAGGTTCATCGCTTGAATATGATAAGTTGCATATAAAAAGTAAAACGCATAACAGTAAGCGGATCATGATTATTTTCTATCCTCTGTATAATCTGGAATGTCAATATGCATTAATTGTTCAGCTCTTTGCCTGTTTAGTTCAGCCATACATGAATATATGTGAGTAAAACGACCCACATCATTTCCCCATGATTCTGCAAACGAGCACTGAGCAAGACGATAACGAATAAACTCTTGATTAGATTTATCAAGCCTGTAAAGTGCAAGCGGGATAGCATCATCCAATGCTGCACTTTTGACTTCAGACCATTTATCTATACGCAATCTGATATTATCTTCGGCTTTTCTCAGCGTTATAGTGCTTTCAATTACTTCATTTCTCTGGCAGTCGACAAGCTCCGCCTCTTCTTCTGATTCACAGTTGTTCTTACTCAGATAATAAACATTATTTGCATATGTGCTATGGATTGAGGAAATGCTAATCATTAGTGGGACCGATATTAGCGAAATCCGTAAAATACTAATCATTGATTTCTATTTCCTATTGAAGATGTAAATAATGCTTGTGCATAAGATAATTTTTCTGCATGCTTATAATCGCCACTGCCATTATAACTACGTCCATTAGCTCATTAAATTATAGTCATAAAGTTACTCATTGCTTTTATTTTCCATTCGCGTCTTTTTATACTCGTCATATATTATTATAGTGTCATCATAGACAGTCAGTCTTGCTGAGTAATCTTTGTTGTTTTTGTATTTTATCTTCATTGTGGATAATTTGCTTTCAATATCTGAACAGTTTTCTTTGATTTCATTTTCGACAATATTGTAAGTTGTTTTTTCCAGGCGTGGATCAAAATCACTTATCCAATCCTCACAAGCATCTGCATATTCAAAAAAATCCTGAAGATCTTGTGGCATTTTTTCTATAATAACTTTATCCACCGCAAATAATAAACTGGAGTGTAAGGTAAATAATATCATTAAAATATTTTTGAATAAATACTTGTTATTCATGACGTCATCCTAGATGGTGTTTTTAATCCATTGTATTTGTGATAGATTCATATCAGTTTTACAGTATAGTGACGAAATTGAAGATCGATAGCCAGGAAGCGCTCCGTTACTTTGTGAGGCGTACTTACATTGTTTTTCGCGATAAAGAATAAAGGAACGATGCAGTTCTGGGAATGTTATTCTTGCAATGTGAATATAAGGTTCATAATCAATGGTGCCATCTTCATTATGCCCTCTTTCTCCTTCAGTATCATATTGAATCAGTCTTTTTTCTGCGCTAATTTCCTCATGTCTTAACGCCAAAACGCTCTGCTGATATTTGTCCATAAGACACCAGTAAACTTTATCTTGTTGTATTAACTGGTCGTATGAGCAATCCGATACTTTTATGTTATGTGCATTAGTAATATTACACAATAATAATAATGAAAATAAATATTTATTTGCTTTCATTTGCACTCCTTAAGTGTGTTATCTATTTTTTGTTCTCATCAGCGACAATGAGACCATAAACATATTCAAATTTATCCGCATAATTTAAATCACCAGGTTTACTGGCTGTTGCTCGCTTTGGGTCTCCATTGTATTGTATTTGAATATTTTGAGGAGTAAACAATTTCCATCCGGGTATATACTGTTCCAGATGCGCTTGCTTATATTTAAGTTTATCTCCGGGATGAATAGCTTTAATACCGTTCAGTGTAGTAAGTACTCCCTGTGTTGTACCTATTTTCTTTGCTATGGAACTATAGCCAAGATCGCCCCTAACGACTTCATAGGTGAATTCTTTTTCATTGTCATATACAGTTTTATCTTTTTCTGTTTCTGACATCTTTATCATTAAAAGAGCAATGCCTGCGCGAATATTGTATTCAGGGTTTGTTTTTATCATATCACCTTTGTTTTTTAAATATTTGTCCCAGTTTCTTGGGACTATTATGTTGTATTTTCTAGGTCGAGCAGGAACTGTCACCTCGAGGATTCCATCATCCTTATTATTTCCTATCTGCATAGTTTTTGTTTTCCATGCAGCAGAAGTCGCACCTGTTTCAGTCCATATCATCGCCTTAATCAATTTCCAGTCCAGTGGTTTGTACTGTTCGATGTTTTTCGACATGGATAAATGCTGGTTAATCTCAGATACAAGTTTCCTGATTGTATTATCATAAATATACCAGTCAGGATTGCCAATTGCTTTTTCTCGCCCGGACTTCCACTCCTCAAGGGGGCTGAGTTTTTTGGGCGGTTGTCCAGAGACTTTCCCTGTTGTCCGGGTATTTACCTGGGGTCTTTGCCTCGGATTTTCTGTTGTTGGGATACCTTTGTGTGCCGCTGCTGTGCGCTTTACCATGTGAATCCTTCCATGCATTTGTAAAAGTTTTACTAAAAAACCCTCTCATCCCATAAACTGTATGCACTGGTCCCGGCAATGCAGTGCTCCCAGTTGATTGATTCATATATAAAAGAAATACTTTCCTGAGGTTGTGCTTCGCTGTCAATGATTACATGCGCAATCGAGAAATTAATATCACTAATTCGGGCATTTTTTAATTCCAGCTTGTAATATTTTTCATTAATACCAAATCTATTTGTCCGGTAAAAATCAAAAACGCAGGTCAATATTTCATTATCGTTAATTGCTTTCCCCAGCAAAGGAGATGATTTATCAACTGGTTTTTTTATCGTAACTGAATGATGATTGACATTTTGATCCCGACTTAACCCATGTGTCAGTTCATATACCATAATATGATCAAGATGCTGTAACTGTGCTTTATTACCGATAGAGTCAAGTGAACAGCAACCTGCTGAAATCAATCCTTGCTTTTCACCGTTCAGTGTTAAATAAATTAAATTGGCCATGTTAATCTCCTTGATTTAACTATTATTTTCCTGATTTTGCATCAGTTGCCGACACCGGCACTACATTGTATTTCAGCAGCAACCAGCGGCTTAATACGCCATTCAGCTGTTCATAAATTTGTTTTTCCAGCGCTTCCGTATACCGTCCCTGCGCCCTGGCGTCCTGGTATTGTGTCAGAAGAGATTCCAGCGGCGTTTCCTGATTCAGCAGTCGTTCCGCCTGCCAGGTGACGGTTTTGATATAGGAGAGGGTAAAGCCCTGCTTCTCTGTCTCCCGCTGCATCATCAGGTCGGCAAAGTCGTGCAAATTCTGACGTGCCAGCTGCCAGCCACGCATTTGTGGGCTGCTTTGTGCACGGGTTTTCAGGATTTCATTCCACTGCGCGGTTGCCTGCTGCTGTTGTAGACTCTCCGGCCAGCGACTGTCTGCGGTTCGCGCCATTTGCATACCTGTTTCCAGCAGTTGCAGCGGCGAGGCGTCAGGAAGCTGTTGCAGCCGTTGTCCGTAACTGTCCAGTTCAGGTGAAGCCAGCCAGACCGTTGCTGCACCCTGCGCCGTATCCCTGACCTGTGCCAGTTGTTGTTGCATTGGGTACATTTGCCACCACCAAAGTGCGGCAGCAACAGCCGTCGTAAAGGCAACACCCGCCATAAAGCCTTTACAGATTAGGCCTGGTGCGGCACCGGTTACTGATGCTGTATCTTCCGCGACGCGGTGGTGGACTTTCAACTTCATTTCCGACAGGTTGGGCAGGGGCGGGAGGGGCTCCTCCGTGGCGGGCTGCGTGCTCTCCGGGGCATAGATCAACGTTCTGACGGTGGCCGGTGCCGGAGCGCCCTTACTGCTTTTCGGCTGTGGCTCAAGTCGTTTACGCGTGTTCTGAACAAAATAAAGCAGGTTTTCTACATGCGGCTGGCGTTTCAGTTCCACTTGCTGGAGTTTGTCGCAGATAAGCTGTAACGCGCGCTCGGTCCGGTACAGCAACGGCAGGTCAGTGCCTGAAAAGGACAGTTGCTGGCGTAGGATATTACCGGTCCGGGTATTGAGCCAGTCAAGCATCCCGGTACGGGCTGGTTCATCCTGCGGCCAGAATTTATCCCAGTCGTGACTTATCATTGCCGCCAGCAGCTCCACCCCTTCGCAAAATCCGGTCAGCCCGTGTGTGCGGGTGCGTGCCAGGGTGTAATAGGTGGCCGTGTGCAGATCCACGCCGCTGGCTTTAAAAATCGCCAGCGCCAGTGATTCCACCAGTTTCCAGTTAAGCTCCGGCTGCGACGGGTGAGAGGATTTATTGATCTCTTCCCGCAGGGCGCTGAATTCCGGCAGGCCGCGTGGATCGCTGCCAGTAACAATAATTTGTGTGAGTATGTCCTGACTCATTTCCGCCTCCTCAGTACAGGGTATCCGGCAGCCGGAACTGGCTAAATAGCCCACCAGTAAACGGATTGTCTTCCGTGTCCGTATGCACCCGGTACACCATCGCGCCGCCGTCTACGTTAAAGCGCACGCTGAATGTGCCATCCTGTACGCCGGTGAGTTGCCCAGCGCCAAACAACCTGAACTGCGCCCACGGTCCGCTGAAACTGATGCTACGCGGCGCGTTGCCGCCGGTGCTAATCAGCGTCAGCTTGCTTTCATTACCCTCACGCATGTTATTCGGCCAGACCAGATGCGCCGTATAATTGCGTCCCTGGCTGTAGTCCACTAACTGACCGTCAAGGTTGAGTACGCTGCGCCGTTTATTGCCGGAAAGCGATACGGTTTCCACGGCAAACTGGGCACCCAGCCCATTTTGGCGGCTAAAAAACGCCTCGCGGATTTCCTGCGCAGTCTCCAGTTGCCTACGGACATCTTCGCGAATGATGACGCTGTTGTCCCCGTCTCCCAGGCTCAGGTCGTTCTCCATAAATAGCCGCAGGTTATGCTGATAAAAGGTGTCCAGCACGCCGTCCGGTTTAAAGAAGCGTTCAAAAGCATCCAGCGACGCATCCTGTGATGAACGCGGATTGAACGGATAGTTGTCGGCGAGTTGTTCATTAAAAGGTTTGACCACGTTGTCGCGCCAGTCTACTTCCATATAGTGAACCGCCTCTACCATCACCACGTGCCAGGCTTGATCGGCCAGCCTGCCCACCCAGCGGTTAAGCGGGGTAGGCAATGTTTTTGCCATCTGACGGGTGGCGAAGATGGGATCGCTGCTGTTTTGATCCAGCCGTAGCTGCACTGCCTTCAGAGCTGATTTTCCCTGTACTGGCGCGTTCTGGATCGCCAGCAGGTAGCGGTGCAGTTCTGTCAGTTGTTGATAGACTGCCTGCATAGTGTTTTCTTTGTCTTTCTGTACCGCCAGAGTGCTGTTCTCCGGGGCAAACTCATGCCCCAGGCGGGTCAGTAACTGATAATCCGGCTCTGCCATAGCTTCCTGAAGCGCGCTGTCATCCAGTTTTTCAGAAAGTACAGCGGGCTGCGTGTTGTCGCGCAGTGCCGTCAGCGCCCGCTGGAGCGGCTGATCGCCGCTGATAATTTGCTCCAGCGCCCCGGTCAGCTCCGAAATAGATTCATAATCACGCACGTTGAGGTTATCCATCCCGGCGCGCCAGGTTGCGATGTAGTCGCTGAGATACTGTTCGGTGAGCTGGCGCTGAATCTCTGCCCGGTCGGCCTCGCTATATTTCACGCTGTGAGTCAGGTTCAGCACCCAGGAATCCATCGCCGTCAGTTCGATCAGCGCATCGCGCTGTTTCACAAAATAACTTTGTAGTCCGTAATGGGTGAGGAACTGCGGAACAATAAGTTTATTCTCATCCCCCGAGGTAAACACCTGATCAAACGTGGCACCCACCTGGTCACGCAGGTTCAGATCGGCGGGCAGCACGCCGAGCGCACGCGTTTTCAGACTCTGGTAAACACGCTGGTAGACGGGCAGTTTGCTAAGTTCTTTCTGGGCCGCCGCCACCGGGCCTTCATACGGCGTCCAGCGGCTGATGGCATCGCCGTCGCCTGCCTGACGTTCCGCGTGCCAGTCAGTGTGTTGCAGGGCGTAGTCAAGATGAGACATAAGTTGCGTCTGGATATCACGCTGGCCGTGGAACTTATCGCTCCAGCGTTTTGCCATGTATTGTTTCACTACCCCGTTGTTGCGTCCGCTTTCATCCTCCAGCATTCTGATGACGCGCAGCACTGCGAGCTTTTCCTCGCTCTCCGGTGGCGCGGCATTCATCTCTTTTACCAGGCCATTAAAAAGAGCCGGGAGATAACGCTGCTCCAATAGCTGCAGGTAGGTCTGCTCCACATATGGACCGATACGTCTGCCCTGATAGAGTCCCATATCGGCCAGGCGGCTGCGATCATCCCAGTCGCCGTAGGCCAGCGTGGCATCACGCACCGGGTTGAGCAACGGTAGTTGCAGGTTGCCGTAATCGTCCATACCCTGTGGTGGTGGAACAGACATAAAGGCTTTTGCCTGTTCCAGTACAGTAATGCCGGATCGCCAGTTGTTATTGTAATAGTGATGCCAGCCCGTAATCAGCAGCAGCGCGGCGATGCCCCCGGTGACGGAAAATACTGATAACCGACGGCGTGACTGCAGCAGCCAGACACGGCTTTCGCCTGCGAGGTTAGGCTCTGCCAGTAAGGTCTGTGGAAACAGGTTGCGGGTAAAATAAGGGGCCGTGTCCACCAGAGGCCAGGCCGTCATCGGGCTGTTGCCCAGGCGGAACTGATGGGCGGCAGACTGCATAAAAATATCGTCTATCTGGCCGCGTTGCAGGGAAGATGTGAAGTACACGCCGCGCAGCATGACGTCCATATTTTCTCCGTCCAGCAGTCCGTTCAACAGGGTTAACAGCGGCTCGCGGCTCCCCTGTATTTGGCGTACAAAGCTAAACAGGGAACTGCGGGAGCCGGGGGTTAACATCCGCTCCGGCAGGGCGTTATTGAGCTGTTCGCCCCAGGTCTGCCAGAACGCATTCAGCTCGGCGCGCCAGGCGTCATTTTCATGGGCCTGACGGGTAAAAGTGACGCCAAGAATGGCATCGCGATCGTTTCTGTCCAGAGACTCAAACAGTGCGGCGAAACCGTGCAGTAAATCCAGTCGGGTCAGCACGACATACACAGGTAACTGGCAGTAAAGGTGCTGGCGTATATCCTGCAAACGTCCGCGCAGGATTTGCAACAGGTGCTCCCGGCGTCGTTTGTCTGCAGTCAGCAGATCGGGCAGATCCAGAGTCAGTATCAGGCCGTTCAGCGGCTGTCTGGCGCGTTTTTGGACCAGCCAGTCCAGCATAGTTGTCCACAGGCGGCGGTATAGCACATCCGCCTCCGGCTGCTCAAAGAGGATACCGTCTACATCAAAAATGACCGCCTGTTTTCCCACGCGGGGGATAACATACCGGCGCAGCTCCACTCCCCGCACGGCCTCTGGAGCGTAAATAATGTCGGACGGAAAACCTTCGCGCAGCAGCGACGTTTTGCCGCTTCCGGTTGGACCAATGACCATATACCACGGCAGTTGCCACAGGTAACGACGGTTGTCTAGATGGCGCTGTAGACGTAGCAGCCAGTGGTCTAGATAACGTTGCTGGGCTGTCACCTCTACGGTCAGCGGATCTTTTTCCTCTTCGCGCTGTTGTTTTTGCTGTTTTTCCAGCAGTTGCAGGCGCTTCATTACCCTAACGGTAAGCCATACCAGCCCCGCGAGCGCCCAGGCCGCCGTCGCTAACCAGCGGTTCGTCAGCGGTTTAAGCCACTGCTCGTCATATAACGACCAGGACGGACCTTTCCACCAGATCCATACCAGCAGCACAATCCACACTAGTGCCAGCAGCCAGGCTGCGGAAACTTTAACGCGAGGCATCGCCGGTCGGAGGGCGGATCGCAGACTGCTGAAGGGGCGGGGTGTTGGTAATCTGAACACTGTAACTCCTTGTTACTTTATAATTTTTTCTGCCGTGAATTTTTTTTGAGTTGGTCCAGCAGGGATGGCTCCCAGTCAGCCAGCGTCATACGCAGCCCTGCTTTAAACAACATCAAGTACTGCTGCTGCGCAAGTTGCTCCATTCCGGCTTCTTCCATTAGTTGCGCGCCAAGATATTGCCGGTGAAACCGATCGCGCGGCTCGCCTTCCGGCAGTTTTTCCATGTATCGCAGCGCGGCTTCTAGTCCCTTCTCGATGAAAATCTGGCGGACAGCCTCTGTATGTTCGTCGGTCCGCACCATCGGGGCTGCCTGACTGCCTGGAGAAGTCGCCAGCCACTGTTTTGTCTGCCCGCTCATAAACGGCGTGCGGTCATTAAACAGCAAGGTGGCAAGTTGCGGCAGGCGGTCAAGAAAACGAGCCACCTCCTCCCGAATGGCTTCTGCTGCGCTGGTGTAACCCAAGCGTTGCGCGGTTTGCGCCGAAAGGTAATGGCCATCAAGCCAGTACGGGGCCAGAAGCAGGCTTTTTTCCACCTGCTGCCAAAGCGCCAGATCGGCATTGTTCAGTCGGGTCTGATAATCAGCGGTCATATCAGCAGGCACTGCTGCCAGCGGTGTCCGCCCGTCGCTTTCTGCCTGCGGAACGGATGTAATGGCCTGCCATAATGCATGGCGGCGCAGGCGGTAACCCTGCGGCGAATCCGGCTGGCGCTCACAGAGAATGGCGGCGACTTTCAGCAGCGTGTCACGCCAGGCCTTGTCGTCATGGCTTTCAATATCAATGGTAGGGACAGCGGTGATGGCGGACGCCATCGCCGATGCTGGAGAGGTCGGAGAGGCAGTGAGCGGAGGTGAACCGGTGGATGGCGACGCAGGCTGCACAGGATCTGCCCTGTGAAATGCCCGTCGATACTGCGACGAGAGATCATCCACAGCCTGTGCCAGCACCGGGACATTATGCTCCTGCCAGTGTTGTGCCAGCTTTGCCAGTTCCGCCAACAGGCTGTCGCGCTGCGTGATGTCTGCATTTTCTGCGAAACTATCTATTCCCGCTTCAAGGCGTTTGATAACCTGAGCGGCAAAGCGCTGTTTATGTACGGGATTTTGCGGTGCGGCCAGCGTCCAGAAATGCTCCAGGTAAAGAGTCAGTAAACGCAGCGCCAGCAGTGGATCACCAGCGTGTTGCAGGGTGCGCAGCAGATGTGCCAGCAGGCGAAAATCTTTACTCTCCGAGGCCAGAAGCACCAGCCCCCGGCGTTGAATTTCCGGGATATCCAACTGACTGTGAGCCAGCGAACCGAGCTTAAGCATTTCGCCATCGATATATTCCCAATCAGGATTATCGTCTTTCAGCGCGGAGGCCAGTTTATCTAGCGGTAGATTCTCCAGCAGGTGCGAAATCCAGATATCCGGGTCACGTAAGTCCATAGTGTTACTCTCCCGCCCAGTGGCAGGCGTCGCGCAGCGGCGCGATGGTTTCCGCCAGCCCGTCAATGTTAAATGTCAGTTTCCCGGTAGCACCGTCCGTACTGGTCTCGATGGTCAGGGTCTTTGCACCGAAAAGCTGTTTGATTTCGTCAATGCCGGATAAACCTCGACTGGCTTCCAGCAGATAACCGTTCTCGCGGATAAACCAGTGTGTCTGAAAACGTCCGTTGTCGGTGGTCAGCGTCACGGCGATGTCGTCAGGTGTCATGGCATGGGTCAGTGCCACCTGCATTCGGGTGATGTTATCTTCACAACTGAACATCAGCACCGGGCGCGGCGGTACGTTGCCGATAGCGGGCGTGGTAATAGTCACCGTTGGCCGCTCTCCACTGCTCCGCGTCATCATCAGTGTGGTGGAGTTGTCCGGACGCTGTTTTTCCTGAGTGAAGGCCCGCTTCCAGGCACCTGCTTCATAACGGGCCTTTACCAGCGCGCCATCAAAGCCGGTTTGCTCCGGTGTCAGGATATGGTCATAGCAGTCAAGACGCTCCAGCGCAGCAGGCTCCCGGCGACAGGCCATCATGGTACTGAGCGTTGTCTGTGCGTTGGTTTCCGGCGCCACAATTCCCGGCAGTACAGCAACCGCTTGTTTCGCAGGTGTGTCTGCCTGTACTGCGTCGGGGAATAATCCCGGCAGCAGCATTATGATCAGGAGCGTCTGCATTCTATTCATAGAATGATTTCGTCCTCTGTTTCCGGTTCAGGCTGCATGTTATCTGCCAGACTTTCATCCGATGCATCTACAACGTCAGCGGTAAACGCACTGTCTGTCACGCCCAGTACGATGCGGGCTATCGCCGTATTCGCCGTCATTTTCTGCAACAGCAGCAGGGATAGCGGCGGTAGCATCTCGCCATCAATAACCGATTCCAGCATCCGCGCGCCGTTTTCAGCGCGGGTGACACGCTGCATGATTTCGTCAGTCACTTCCGGCTGAATCACCACCTCCGCGCTAAAGCGGGTGTGCAGCACGTTATCCAGTCGCGCCAGCTTCCCGGCGATAATGACTGAGAGTGTTTCACGTGACAGCGGCAGATAGGGCACCACTTCCATGCGTGCCAGCAGCGCGGGTTTGAAGAAGTCCGCCAGTACCGGATACAGCTCGTCGTGCATGGTTTCCGGGGTGTCGGCATGTTCGACAATCACTTGATAACCAAGGTTGGAGGTCAGGAAAAAGACGATGTTTTTACAGTCAATCAGACGGCCTTCGCCGTCGGCCATCTCGCCTTTATCAAAGGCCTGGTAAAACAGGTTAAGCACGTCCGGGTGAGCTTTTTCCACTTCATCCAGCAGCACAACGGAATACGGTTTTTGACGGATGGCTTCGGTCAGCACGCCGCCTTCGCCATAGCCGACATAGCCTGGAGGGGAACCAATCAGGCGCGAGACGGTATGCTTCTCCTGGAACTCCGACATATTGATGGTGGTAAGGTACTGGCGACCACCGTAGAGCAGCTCCGCCAGTTGCAGCACAGTTTCGGTTTTTCCTACACCGCTGGGACCGGCCAGCAGGAACGCGCCGAGCGGCCTCCCCGGACGGCGCAGATCGGCACGTGCGGTAAGAAGATGTTTATGCAAGTGTTTGATCGCCAGATCCTGCCCCTTAATGGTGTCGCCTAGCCACTGCGGCAGATCAGTGATGACTGACATTTCGTTCTGCGACAGGCGGTTAAGCGGCACGCCTGTCCATTCGGCAATGACGGCGGCGATTTGCTTTTTATCGACATGTGGGGAAACCAGTAGCTGCGTATCATGCAGAGTCTTCAGTTCAGCGGTTAACTGCGCCAGACGCTTTGCCGGGGGGATTTCATGTTCCATCTGTCTGGCTAGCGGCTCATCCACAGCCACGGATTCATCGCTTGAGGGCTCATTCACCGGGACAGCAATATCGTCGGCAGCCACTGCTTTCGGCGCGGCGATGTCCTCTTCGCCAATCGCTTTCGAGTCGTCCAGCAATCCCCTACGCAGCGCGATAATTTCCTGTACCACCGCCTGCTGCTGATGCCATGCCGCTTCCAGTTCATCCAGTTCGGTGAGCGTTTCGTCATACCGTACAATTACTTCGGTCAGCCGTGAGGTGTCAGACCGCAGACCGATGCGGATCTCGCGCTCAAGCTGGCGCATCTCCGTTTCACACTGGTGGCGCAGGGTGGTCAGCGCGGAAATCTGCTTCGGCGGAGAGGAAAGGTTAATCGCTACCCGCGCGCAGGCGGTATCCAGCACATCGATGGCTTTATCCGGCAACTGACGACCAGAGAGGTAACGCTCGCTCAACGTTGCCGCCGCCTGTAACGCTTCATCGTCAATCAGCACGCCGTGGGATTGCTCATACACCGCCGACAGGCCGCGTAGAATAATGGTGGCTTCGGCAGCATTGGGTTCGCTTACTTTTACCAGTTGGAAACGACGCGACAGGCCGGCGTCTTTCTCGAAGTATTTTTTATATTCGCTCCAGGTGGTGGCGGCGATGGTTTTCAGCTCGCCGCGCGCCAGCGCAGGCTTTAATAGGTTAGAGATATCCAGCCCGCCTTGCTGGTTGCCGGCACCTATCAGCGTGTGGGCCTCGTCGATAAATAGAATAATGGGTTTCGGTGACTGAATGACCTCCGCCATCAACCCCTTAAATCGCTTCTCAAACTCGCCTTTAACCGATGCTCCAGCCTGAAGCGCGCCAAGATCCAGGATCATAATATCGGTATCGTGTAGCTTGTCCGGTATCTGACCGGCGACAATGCGTAGCGCCAGCCCTTCGATCAGCGCGCTTTTGCCGACGCCTGCCTCACCGACCACCACCGGGTTGTTTTTACGGCGGCGGCAGAGAATGTCTATCATCAGGTCGATTTCATTATCGCGGCACAATACCGGATCGAGTTTGCCGTTGCGGGCATCAGCGGTCATGTTTCTGGCGTAGCGGGTAAGCAAGCTGTCGCCAGTATCGGCTGCGGCGCTGATGACATGTCCGTCGGCATTCAGCACAACCGACTCGGCGGAGTCCTTCGTCCATCCGGCAAAATCCTGCTGTAGTTGGTCGCGGTTAATGGCGGTGAGCAGCCGGGCGGCGGCAGGCAGCACGTAGCGCAGCGGCGAATGGAGCAGGGCGAGCAGCAGGACACCACCTCGCAACTCTGTCTGCTGCATTTCAGCAGACGCCAGCAGCCAGGCCTCTTTCAGCCATTCAACCAGCATGGGGGAAAACGACGGATAGCTATCCACTGAACGGGTTGTGGCGTAATTTTCTACTGTCAGCGCCTGGCGTAAATCATCGGTGCTGATCCCGGCGCGTTCAGTAATTACCCGTAAATCGCTGCGCAGGATAGCCAGCATCTGGATCAGTACGTGGCTGACAGTGATTTCCGCTGCCTGCTGGCTCATACACTCCGAGGCTGCGGCTTCCAGGGCCTGTTTCGCAAAGGGGTTAAGCCGTTTTACCAGTGTGGCCAAATCAATCTGAATCATAGGTGTCCTTACCTGGCGAGCAGCCGGTTTAACTGGTGAAGAATGTCCTGGGTCTGGCCGTCCAGGCGTAACAGATAGAACAGATAAAACAGCGCCAGCACGACGATGCCGCCGGACAGAACATGTCGGATGGTCAGTCGTTTAATGAGCTGGTAGCGTTCGCCTTGGGTTTTTTTATCCTGGTGCAGCAGCGGAAAGGGCGCATCGCCTCGCAGTTTATGAAGGACGTGATACAGGCGGCGGTATATCTGCTCAAACTCCCCCTGATCCTGAGGCGCGACTTTATAACGCCCACGAAAGCCCAGCGAAAAGCAGATATACAAAAACTCAAGTAGATCCTGGTAGCGTTTTGGCTCGCGCATCAGGCGCTCCAGCAGAATAAAGACCTTTTCACCGCCCCAGGCTTCATTGTGAAAATGAACCAGTAACGACTGTTTGATCCATTCGTTCTTGTTGGACCAGCCATTACCCAGCGCCGCTTCATCAATAAAGGTACACAGGATGTAACGAAACGAGATAATCACGCCTGGCTCATAGCCCTGCTCCTGAAGTAGCTGCTCCACCGCCTGTACGTCTGTCACCACCTGTGTGAACAGGTGTTCAGGCATGGCATGGCTGTTCATTCCCGCAACACGCATCACCATCCCCAGCAGCGGCGTGGCGGCGTCAATCATTGGATTCAGGCTATTGCCGCGAAGTGTAAGCTGGTACTGGCGGTAGCCTTCGCTTTCGTATCCGGGTAAAGGAGGCAGTGACAGATTATCCATCGCGTTATCCTCTTATGGCCCACAGTTGCATATTCAGATCCGGGAAACTGCCGGAAACATGCAGAGCGACGGCTCCGGCAGCAACTATGTCTGCCCAAACGGTACCGCTTTTGTCCAGTTCGAAATAACTGAAACCGGCATGGTAAGGGAGCTGGCGGGGAGCCACCATCAGGGTGTGCAGCGGTATGCCGGGGATCTGTACGCTGACCATATTGCGAATTTTTTCCGGTGAGGAAATTTTTGACTGCTGAATAAACTGGCGCTGGAGCTGAAGCGTCTCCATTTTTGCTGCTACCGCCAGCACGAAAGTGGCTGACTGCAACAGTGTTGAGTCATGTACATCAGCTTGCCAGATGCCATCACGCAGATGCAGCGGCAGGTTAACCGCCCTGGGCGACAGGACGGTATGCAGCGCGCGCTTCACTTCCGGCAACAGTGTTTTGAATGTGTCCGTCAGATTACTATGATCATAGACATCCAGTGGACATGGCAAGCGGGACGGCTCAGTAAATGTCATGAGTTCGCCCAGCAGCCCGGCAAGATCGAGATAAAGCTCTTCCGGATGAAGCTGTGGTCTGCGGGTGCGGTGGGTAAACCGGGTCTGGTTACGGTTGAGCAGTTGCAGCATCATAAATTCCGCCACATCGGCAATACCGCTTTGCGCTGGAGAGCCAATGCGGTTAGCCAGGTCATTTGCCCGGCCACCGACCGCTTCCTGGACTTCGCGGAGATATTCACGCAGCCGTGCGCTGACATGGATGTTCTGACAGGAGGGGATAAAACTGTCATCCAGCATCAGAGAGCCGTCTGCACGCCTGTCTTTGATACGACACAGCGGCAGCGTGACATACGCACTCATATCGTCTGCCCCGCTCATAATGCGGGGTGTTAACTGACCCAGCGTCAGTGCCCGCGCATCACCATTCTCTGAATGTAGATCCCGTACATTGGCATCGTTCAGCCGGTAACGTCCGATTTGTTGCCCGTAACTGACTTCGCCTCTCACATCGCTAGCGACGGGTAAGGCCAGATAGACATAACGGCTTTCTTCATTAGGAAAGCTGTCCGGTTGCAGCGGATCGGGTAACGCATCCTGATCCGGAAGGGAGAACACCGTGCCATCCGGCAGCGTGCCGGACGCGCTGTCGAGCATGATTTTACCCTGTGCCAGCAACTCGTTGTTGATGGACAACTCCGTAAATCCCCAGGATAAATCACTAACAGCCCGGAAACGAAGATTATTCACATAATCGTTATAACGTTGCTGCTGCTGGAGATGGTGTGGACGCATCAGTGTCCCTTCGCGCCATATCACCTTGTTTCGCGTGGTTGCCATCGTTAGTCATCCTCTTTTTTCATTTCAATACTGCTCTGCCGGATATGCACCAGCAGGCGGTAGTTGTGTCCTGTCCCTTCCACCGGTTCGATTTGCTTCCATTCCGTAGTCTGGTCATCAGAGAAGTAGGCAATCACGCCAATAAACTGTGTCTTCTCATCCATCTTCACCGGTGGTAGGGTTTTTATTGTGTCGGGCAGCAGGCTGAAATCCTGGTGATCGATATAGTTCTTCCCCAGCGCATCCGGTAATGGTGTGCTGGCGAGCTGGTCATAATCTGCAGCCTGCAATTTCGAATCATCACTCAGGTAAACCAGCTGTACGTCTACCGCCGCCGCTTCACCGTCCGCATTGATGTTGGCATCCGGCTCTGTCAGCAACGTAATCGCCACCTGCGAAGCCTGGTCAGCCAGTTTACCGACCTGAATATCCGGGTTTTTGATGACCTGGCCGATTTTTTTTGCTGTTTCACAGCCTGATAAAGCGACGGTGAGCAATGCCAATGCCATCCAGGCGCGGCAAAAAGGCCTGGTCATGCTTCCGGCTCCCGCTGTTTTTCACGCAGTACTCGGTCATAGACCTGGGCATACACTTCGTTAAACAGCATCTCGAAACCCTGCTGGCGGCTGGATGCCAGCTCATCGTAATAATCGCAGTACATCTGCCAGGCTCCGGCATCATCCAGCGGCTTGCGCAGTTCATGGCTGCGGCGGTACTGTACAAAACGTCGCATCAGGCTCTGCGGCGAGAAGGCGCCCAGCAGTACGCGCAGCGAATCCACAATGGCGGTGCGGTTGGCTTCTTCGTGAAGGCGGATATTGCGCAGGCTCTCGCTCACGGCGGCAGGCGCGGCGAGATGAACCGGGCTTTTTCCTTCAGCAAACAGCACGTCCAGCGCAGTGGCGTAGTCCATATTCAGGCGCAGCGGGTTATCTTCTAGTGGGCGCAGATGTTTGTCAGACAGGCTGTTGCGGTGCTGCTGTAGGTCAAGCAGCCCTTTAACTGCCGCCTGCAATGTCCTTCCCGCTTCCTCCAGAAAATCATCAGCATCTTCTGTATTATGTACGGCAAGTGTTCCGCCCAGCCCTCGCAGCAACGGGCTGATGGCGAGATGGCGCTGCGCCGCGTCTGCCGGTGTAATCGCGTTATCATCGGCGTCCTGCGGATCGGCATACATTGACGGCAAATCCATATACGGCGTGTTGATCCCGCCGTGTTTGACCGGATCGGACAACGGCGCGGATGGCCGGGCAGGCGTGATCGCTGCAAGGGGATCGTCCCTTGTGGTCAAACTTTCGGTCCGCAGCGTCTGTAACGGGTCGGTGGAAAAGCCATTAACAATGGTATCTGCAAGCTGATGGCGGGACGGCATACCTGGATATTCCGGCGCGCCGTCAGTGGACAGCAACGTGTCTGAAAGAATGTCGTGGTTAGAAACGATAGTTTCGGGGGTGGCCATCTCTTCGTCGTAATGCCGCATCCCGCCGTGGTTCAGATAAACCCGAAGTACCAGATGCCCCGTCTGGATCTCATCGCCCTGGCGTAACTGCACCAGATCCGAGGCTACCGCAACTTTGGCCTGGTTCAGCCATATTGGTGCGGCCAGCGGATGCAGGCAGAATGCGCCATCATGCAGACTGATGGTGAACGCTTTCGCCGGAATATCCTAATGCCTATCCTGAACTGACCAGTGGCACTCACTGCTGTGGCCCACATCTCCGCCCTGCGTGAACAGACACCGTGCCGCGCGCCCGCTTTCCAGTTCGCTGCCGTTAACGACATGCAGTGAAAGCGTTTGTTGCCGCGCTTTTCCTTCCGCCATATCATGCTCCATAGTGGTTATATTTTACTCCCTGACCCGGATGGTGACTGAGGGATGTTCTCCCGGATCGCCGAGAAATGATGTCCAGCCCAGCAGTGCGCTCTTGCTATCGCCCAGCCGCATGGTGCTCACTTGTTCTGGTGCCAGTGCCAGGTGCAAATCCCAGGCAAGCTGATCGCGTAGGACGAAAGAGACAAACATCGCCATTGGCATAAAGTTTTCTCCTGACGGCAGGAACGAGAGAAACTGCTTACGATTCAGGTTGTTAATGCTCAACTGAAATTTACCGCTGAGATCGGGAACACTCGTCCCGAGGACAAAATTGCCCAGCACCGATCGACAGGCCAGCTTTTCGCCATTTTTAATGGTGTAACATCCGAGACTGTTCTGCTGATCTGGCTCTATTTCTACCATCCGCCTCTGCCAGTTTTGCAGAGTCACATCAGATAAATTTAAATCGAAACAGTGAGCGACCAGCGAGCAGACGATCTCCGGCGAGCGTCCCGGATTCGCCAGTATTCCGGCATAGGCCAGCATTTTGCTGTGATTGATTGCCAGCCGTTCGCGAAGCTGCCGGTGGCCCAGCCCTACCAGGGAATACATCCGCTGTGAGAACGCATCCATGCCGCCGTTACGGAAACTGATGTGGTAGCGGTACTTACGCCAAATATGCCAGACAAACTGCGTCAGGCGGTGGCTGAACATATCCAGAAAATCACTGACCGGACTTTGCTCGTGCGCGGATTTCCAAGCCAGGTGATCAAGGTAATAACCGGGCAAGGGAGACTGGCTGCCCTGTAGCCCCATAAAGGTGGTGGTCACCCTGAACTGCCCGGAGGTCTCTTGCTCCAGCGCCCTGACATCACTTACCGGAAACCCCAGGCTGGCATCAGCCCGGAAACGAATGGTCTCCTGCGCCGGAGGGGTATCGAGGGACAACGCCGGTGTTTCGCTACCCTCTGATGCCAGCCTGTGCAGCAACTCGGCAAGGGCAAAAAAATTACAGGCGCATGCGTCCTGAAGAAAACACTCCCGCAACGTGTTTTTTTCATCCTCTACCGGAGCATTGTCCGGACTCAAATGAGCGGGTGTTGCCCGGTTCTTTCCGCCCATTTCCATGACTCCTGGCTTTCCGTGTTAACAACGGTCAGTATGTGGAATGAATTGACGCTGGCATAAAGCGACAGAAAGTGCGACAAAACTGCACCCAGCAGGTACATCTCTCCTTCACAGACAAACGGCCCTGGATGGATATACAAGGTAGACGCCAGACCGCGTACCGGTATCCCGGTAAACAGGCGATCAACCGGCCTGGTTTCCAGCCGTTCAATGGCATCCAGCTTCTGCTGTGACAGGCGAGCCATCTGCGGGTGATGAATAGCGTGGCGATCAAAATTAGCTATGACCTGTTTGAGCGCATCAGCATCCAGCAGTGACAGATAATTCAGGTTCATGGCGGACAGCAAGGACCAGTGCAGGCTGCCGTCTATAACCGGCCAGAGTGGCGGTGTGGGTCGGGTAATATTGCGAAATGACGCCACTGCCGCGTTTTTACCTGTTGTACTTGTGATGTCGCCAGGTAGGATCTGCACCGGCAACTCACGGTTAGTGCAGATCAGCGATACCGAGACCACTTCATTATTAAGCAGTGAGGCATCCGGGTGGCTGCCATCGGCATGGATAAAAGCCAGATTATGATCAAAGCCCCGGTGAAAAAGTGAGGTCTTTGTCCGGTGCTGCCAGTAGACCACTTCCCGTTTACGGCTGTATTCCATCTGGTGGCTAAAGCTTTCAAAGGCCGGCCAATGACGTACAGAAGGTGTGGTAACGGGGTGTCCAAACTCTTTTTTTCTGAATATATTCTGTGTCTGGCTCACCACACTGTTAACCGAAAAAATGTCGTAATGATCTGGATAGTGGCGGCTGGGTATCAGCGGATAATCTGCCCGTTGGTGATCCAGCGTAATCGCTTCGGCATGATGGAAAAAAAGATTAATGGCGGGCGCACAGTATAAACGCAGGGAGCTGCGGTTTAACTGGATATCCACTGGTAAGGGGCGTGAAAAACGCAGCCGCAGGGTGAATCGGTTCTCCTTTAATCTGCCAGGTAGCGCCGGAACGCCGCAGGCATCGAAAAACAGAAAACTGTCAGCGTAGCAGAAAAATTCCTGGAGAATACGGTAGCCGCTATGAACATTACCGGGCCAGGGCAGCATGGCATCCTCTGACTCAAATCCCACAGCTTTCAGCATAAATTCAGGCATCGGGATCGACTGCTCGCCCGTAAGCAACTCTGCGCCCTGTAAATATTCGCAAAACCACAGATAAAGCTGGAAACGGGTATAATTATCATCGTTGCCCAGCCAGAAGCGCAGCCTGTTCAGATCCAGAGTGGTGAAATCTGTACCCGGTGCTACGGTAAATGTTATATCAATGATGCCATGGCGGGGCGTACTGCGATCCTCAACCTGGTCCAGTTGAACGGGCAACAGCCAGATATCCCGGCAGAGAGTGAAAGTACAGGGCGGGGCTACATCGTGCTCATTGCCGGAATTCGCAGATAATACTTGGTTTCCCTGAGTCCCCTTCGCGCCGGTTGTTAACTGTTCATTACGAGGGATGCGTACCGGTACGGAAGTTTTGTCCATATCCGGACTGTATTCAATTAGCGTCATCGACGGCACCGGGCGCAGATAATTGGGCCACAGCATTTTGATCAGGCCGTGTGTTAGCTCAGGAAACTCATCCTCAATTTTCTGGCGCAGATTGCCAGTCAGAAAGGCCACGCCTTCCAGCAGACGCTCGATATCCGGGTCGGCCCCTTTTTCAGCCAGAAACCGAGCCAGATTCGGTTTTTCAGTCGCCAGTTGCTTACTTAACTGCCGAAGGTAATTCAGCTCCTGCCTATAATAGCGCTCTTCAAATTCCATTTTGCTAATCCACCCGATAATGCTGATTGCCGTGCGGTGCCATATCAAACTCAAGCACATCGTCGATGCCGTTAAATGTCACCCAGGCGGTGATATGGAAAATTATTTCCTGTGGGCTGGCTGCCTGGGAAAGAGCCGCCCGAACCTCAGCATGTGAGATTCGGGGTTCATAGCGCTCAATACACTGCACGATGGCCCGGCTCATGGCGCTGCGGTAATTATCAGATCCTTCCGGCTCTTCTATGCCCAGCTCCGGGGTGCCCCGACAACTTCCGGAGCGAGTGTTCAGGATATTTCGCAGGCTGAGGCGAATGGACTGTCTGAACGCCTCAATATTATTACCCCCCCCGCCAGTTTCTGGCAGGAGGGTTTTCCAGACGCTCAAATAGCGATCCGGCAGGCCTCTCGCGCTCCGGTATCACTTGTCTAACCGTCCGACTAAAGACAGTTCAAACGACGCACCCATATATTTAAAATGGGGTCTTGCGGAAATAGCCACCTGATACCAGCCAGGTTCGCCGTCCACGTCCAGTACCTCAACTTTAGCGCCACGCAGAGGTTTACGGCTGCGGACGTCAGCAGGTGGATTCTCCTGGTCGGCGACATACTGGCGGACCCAAATATTGAGTTCCCGCTCAAGGTCACTTCTCTCTTTCCACGACCCAAGCTGCTCGCGCTGCAGAACTTTAATGTAGTGTGCGAGGCGGTTGATAATGAACAGGTAGGGTAATTGCGTACCCAGCTTGTAGTTGGTTTCGGCATCTTTGCCTGGAAAATGCTTGGGTTTCTGAACTGAATTGGCGGAGAAAAAGGCGGCGTTATCGCTACCCTTACGCATGGTCAGGGTGATGAATCCCTCTTCGGCCAGTTCAAATTCACGGCGGTCGGTGATCAGCACTTCTGTTGGGATCTTGGCCTGAATTTGCCCCATTGATTCATATAGATGTACCGGCAGATCTTTTACCGCACCGCCGCTCTGCGGCCCAATAATATTCGGTGCCCATCTATATTTCGCGAACGAGTCGGCCACATTACTGGCCAGCATCCAGGCGGTATTGCCCCACAGATAATGCTCGTGACTGTGGCTGACATCTTCTACATAGTTGAAACTCCTGATGGGGTTTTCGGTAGCGGAATAAGGCTGGCGGAGCAGAAAACGCGGTGCGGTCAGACCCAGATAGCGAGAGTCTTCAGAATCACGCAGGGCGCGCCATTTTGTGTAGGCCGGGCTTTCAAAGATGGCATAAAGATCTTTAATATTGGGCAGCTCGGTCCATGAATTTAATCCCATAAATTCCGGAGATATGGAAGACAGGAACGGCGCATGTGCCATAGCGCCGACGGCACTGACATAGTTCAGCAGCTTTATGTCCGGCGTGGTATTTTTGAACTCATATGCGCCTAATACCGCCGCAATGGGTTCACCGCCAAACTGACCAAATCCGCTGGAATAAACATGCTTATAGAAGCCTGACTGGGTAATCTCTGGCGCGAACTCGAAATCGTCCAGCAGTTCTTCCTTGGTGACATGCAGGATATTGACCTTAATATTCTCGCGAAAATCAACACGGTCTATCAGGGCTTTCATTGAACGCCAGAACGACTCCAGTTGTTGAAACTGAGGGGCGTGAATAATAGCATCCATTTGGCGGCTGATACGGGCGTCGATGTCCGCAATCATACTGTCCACGGCCAGTTTGTTTACGGGTTCTGCTGGTGAATTTGATTGCAGAAGGCTGGCAACAAAAGCTGTTACGCCCTGGCGGGCAATATTATAACCATCAGCGCCAGGCTGAATGCGGGTTTGCGCCATGATTTCATCAAGCAGCGACGGGGCATGGCTTCCCTGTTCAGTGCGGGCGGAAATAAGTTCCTCTTCCTGTAAAGACATACTGAAAATCCTTGTGTTGATCTGTATTTCTGGAGCCAGGTTTCACTGTCAGTGGAACATCTTCC
This sequence comes from Atlantibacter subterraneus, assembly GCF_007570865.1. Lineage (GTDB taxonomy): Bacteria > Pseudomonadota > Gammaproteobacteria > Enterobacterales > Enterobacteriaceae > Atlantibacter > Atlantibacter subterraneus. Next base: position 374,574 of record NZ_VLPS01000001.1, read on the forward strand.
GCCAGTGTGGCTTCATCTGCTGGTACCCGTTGATATAGGTGATTTCACCCATCAAGTATCCGATCCTCTGGTCAAGCGCCGCGATCAATACATCCAGTGTTTCTGTGTTGATGTCGCCTGTCTGACTGATACATAACAGGATCACAGCCTGTGTTATTGCGTCATCGGTTCTGGCGGTATCTTTCCGCAAGCTCATACCGGGATAATCTCCCTGAAAAACAGTGGTTACTGGTTTTCTGCCTGGCTGATTTCCTGCAGCAACTGCTCGCGGGATTCTTTATTTTCCAGCAATGCCTGAAGCTGGGCGCGAAATGCAGGCAGATTACCCAGCGGGCCTTTTAATGCTGTCAGCGCTTCGCGTAGCTCCAACAGTTTGTTCACTTCCGGCACCTGTTTTGCCACACTGTCTGGAGAAAAATCGTTCAGGGATTTGATTTCCAGCGAGACATTCATCTCATCGTCATCTTTTGAGTCGTCCTTCAATGCTGCCGGAACTGCAAAATTCAGGCTAATAGACGCTTCTGCCATCACTGAATTGAATGAATGTTTATCGATTGAAACCATCTGCCGTTCATCAAATGGCGCTGTTTCCTGTGAGTTACCTGTATCACCCACTATCAACATGTTTAGAGGTAATTCCACCTCCGAAGGCTCGCCGTCAGTTTTTGGAACATAAGAAATATTGATGCGTTCTTTGGGTGCCACGCTACCGTTGTAATCTTTGCTCATAGAAATAATCCATCAGGTTACGTTATATGTTCTGCTTCTTTGTACAGACCATGGAATATTGGAATTCCGTACGGTAAAAAAAGTCCTGGCAATCATTTTACGCGCAGAAATTTTTTTGAGAAGCACTTTTTTCGAATGAAATACAGGAGTATTATTTTTGGGTGATTATTTTTAAGGTAATATTCTTCTCATGGTAAATAATTCGACGTTGGAGTTCTATAAATCCTAACAACTAATTAAGCATCTGATTTATAAGTTTTTTTGTTTTTTATCATACATAAGGTGAATGTTATTTGCTGAATTCATACGCCATGATTTTAATTATGATGTGGTTGGTGTGATGAATGAGATGTGCCAGGTAAAATAATTGAGAGGAATAATAGATCTAATATTTATTCATGAAAGAATTATTGTCTTGGTTTTATATGAATAAATGCAGATATATGATTCATGGATATGTTAAAATCTAATTTAACTACCATGTGAATGAATATTCGGCTTCTGGCTATATGTTTCATTCAGCCATGTAAAGAGAGCTTAAACTACAAGTTTTTTTATAAAACCCGCATGTTTTCATCTACCGGATGTCCTTCGGAAGATGTATGTAAGATGTCGTTAATCACCAATAAGGAGCTTACAAATGCCTACACCCTGTTACATTTCGATTACAGGACAAACCCAGGGAAATATTACCGCGGGTGCATTCACCGCAGATTCTGTCGGCAACATCTACGTGCAGGGCCACGAAGATGAAATGCTGGTTCAGGAATTCCTGCATAACGTAACTGTGCCCACCGATCCGCAGTCTGGTCAGCCAGCAGGCCAGCGCGCTCACAAGCCGTTCATTTTTACTGTGGCGCTGAATAAAGCCGTGCCGCTGATGTACAACGCACTGGCTTCCGGTGAAATGTTGCCGAAAACTGAACTGCACTGGTGGCGTACCTCTGTTGAAGGCAAACAAGAGCATTACTTCACTACCCGCCTGACAGACTCAACGATTGTGGATATGAAATTGCATATGCCGCACTGTCAGGACCCGGCAAAGCGCGAATTCACGCAGTTGCTCGAAGTCTCTCTGGCCTACCGTAAAATCGAGTGGGAACACGTCAAATCCGGCACATCTGGTGCTGATGACTGGCGCGCGCCGCTGGAAGCGTAAGGCTGAATCCACAGCCCCCTGTCCTTACAAGCAGGGTGCTGTTTTTATTGGGTATCGTAAGCAAATAAGCAGTGTCAGTAAGGAGTTACGTTTTTTTACGGGAGATGGCGGACGCCGGAAACTTCGGCGGTAGCGTGCCTGAATAATACAAGCGTAACACTGTACTATCATTCGCCGCAGTCCGGCTGGTGGTTTCTTTTCCCTGTTAATTCAGGAGGTTATTCATGTCAACAGGATCACGCTTCACACTGGAGGTGGACGGCCTGCCACCGGATGCGCTGGTCGTGGCATCCTTTCACCTGGAGCAGTCCCTTTCCTCTCTGTTCACCCTCGATATTTCGCTGGTCAGCCAGCAGCTTCTCAGCATTGATTTCTCTCAGGTACTGGAAAAACCAGCGCACCTGAAAATCTGGCAGGGCACGGAGATACAGCGCCGGGTGAACGGTATTGTGACCTGGTTTGAGCAGGGGGAAAACGACGGACACCAGATGCTGTACCGCATGATGGTCCGCCCGCCGCTGTGGCGCGCCCGGCTGCGCCAGAACTCCCGTATTTTCCAGAATGAGGATATTAAAAGCATCCTGGGGACGATACTGCAGGAAAACGGTGTGACGGACTGGAGTCCGCTGTTCAGCGAGGCGCATCCGGCGCGGGAATTCTGCGTGCAGTACAGTGAAACGGATTACGACTTTCTGGCGCGGATGGCGGCGGAGGAAGGTCTGTTCTTCTATGACGAGCATTCACCGGACAGCGATGACCAGAGCCTGGTGCTGTGCGACACGGTGCGCTTTCTGCCGGAGGCGTTTGAAATCCCATGGAACCCGAATACCCGGACCGAAGTGAGCACGCCGTGCATCAGCCAGTTCCGCCACAGCGCACAGATACGCCCGTCTTCTGTCATCGGCAAGGACTACACCTTTAAACGCCCCGGCTGGTCGGGTCGCTTTGAGCAGCAGGGGCAGAACCTGGATTACCAGCGTACACAGTATGAAGTGTTTGATTATCCGGGGCGGTTCAAGGACGGGCACGGACAGAACTTCGTCCGCTGGCAGGTGGAGGGAAGGCGTAATAATGCCGAAGAGGCGCAGGGAAAAAGCCGCTCGCCGGAGATATGGCCGGGACGGCGTATTCAACTGACGGAACATCCGCAGACGGGCCTGAACCAGGAATGGCAGGTGGTGAGCAGTGATTTACGGGGAAGCCAGCCGCAGGCAGTGGCGGGGCGTTCCGGCTCAGGGACGACCCTTGAGAATGATTTTACGGTGATCCCGGCAGACAGGACGTGGCGGCCCCGTCCGGTGGAAAAGCCGTCAGTGGACGGCCCCCAGTCAGCCGTGGTTACCGGCCCGGCGGGGGAGGAAATCTTCTGCGACGAACATGGCCGGGTGCGGGTAAAGTTTAACTGGGACCGGTATAACCCGGCAAACCAGGACAGTTCGTGCTGGATACGGGTGGCGCAGGCGTGGGCGGGACCGGGGTTCGGCAACCTGGCGATCCCGCGCGTGGGCCAGGAGGTGATAGTGGACTTCCTGAACGGCGACCCGGACCAGCCCATTATCATGGGGCGGACCTATCACCAGGAAAACCGCACGCCGGGCAGCCTGCCGGGGACGAAGACGCAGATGACGATACGGTCGAAGACGTACAAGGGCAGCGGGTATAACGAGTTACGGTTTGAGGATGCAACCAATAATGAAGAGATTTTTCTGCATGCGCAGAAAAACATGCAGGTGAAAGTACTTAACAGTAAGGATGTGCGGGTTAATTATGATCGCACGGTAAGCATTGGCCATGATGAATCCTTAGTGGTGGCAAATGACAGGAAAGTCACTGTGGAAGGAAAACAGAATCACAAAACAACCAAAGACCATGTGAGCCTGGTGGAAGGCAATTATGGTTTAGAAGTGAAAGGTGATTTGGCCCAAAAAGTGGCGGGTACTCTGGGACTGAGTGTTCTGGGGGATATTGTTCTACAGAGTGACAGCAAAATTAGCCTGCGCGTTGGCGGTTCTTTTATTGTGATACATTCAGGCGGAGTCGATGTCAGGGGGGCGAAGATAAACCTCAATGGAGGTGGCAGCCCGGGAGAAGTTATTCTGCCCATGCGTCCGGCCATTTTGAAGGCTGCAGCAGGAGAAGGAACCATGTTTGTGGCTCATTGTCCCATGGATGAGGAATAACAATGTTTCCAGTCCGTTACGCTATTATTGATGGTGCTGTCGTGGAAGATCTTATGGATTTTCTTTCCGAGTATAATCCACCACATGCTTGTCTGTATTCAGAACCTCTTCAGCCTGAATTAGTCGGGCTTGTACCTTATTTGCTCGAAGTAACACCAGAAGTCGAGAAGTGGCTGCAATGGAATATCAGCCCATGGGGTATATATCTCACAACGAAAGCGACGATGCGTGTGTTACGACAACATCTCAGAAAGTATTTGCAGGTTCTTCTTCCGAATGAAACCAAACCGGTGATATTTCGTTTTTATGATCCTCGCAATATCTGGGATTTTCTGAGTGTACTTTCTGATTGGGAAAAACATCTTTTCCTTAAATATATCATACGAATAGAAACAACTTATCGCCTACAACAAGATGTGTCTTTTACAAAACTTCATGAAAGGTTTCCTGATACGCAAACCAAAAAATCGAAGCTAATGTCTATTAGTAAAGAACAATATGCGTTATTAGAAGTTATCTTTGAGCGCCGATATGTTAGAGAACTGGCTGAAATAATGAGGGCCGTATCCACGTCTGCGAATGATGTTTCTATCAACTGGGCAGGGGAGCTATTTAATTATCTTCGTAATCTAGGGATCACAGACCGAAGAAGTATAGATGAGATAGCAAAATTATTTACCAGAGAGCGTATTTTTAACTTGGGTAATATACCTCATGATTATACAATAATTCTGGAGGGGACGATGCATCCGGGACATTACCGTGCAGAGCAGTTGCTACTAAATGTCAATGGTGTAATACCTGTATGGAAAAGGAGTGCTATCTAATGCCAATTAGCCTTACAGCGGGTTCGCCAAAATGTAATTGTAAGAATCCTGATACTTGTACGCATGCCCTTAAAATTACAACAACGGTTCCGGAAGAAACGTATGAATATAAACAAGGCGAATCTTTACCTGTTATCTATCTCCACGACAGCGATGCTAAAGGCGTTGATGTCACAACAACGCTTACAGGAAAAACTTGTGTTAGTAGTAGCCCCGATTGTCCATCAGGAGTAATATACAATGAATACTACCTGAGCCAGCTTAAAAAAGGACAGAATAAAGATAATTTAAAATATTTGAGTTACGAAGAAAAACTTAAGCTAACGATTGATAGTACCACTAATACAAACATAAAAATGCCTGGCTCTAGCTTTTTTTATGAAACATTAGAATATCTGGATATAGTTACATTTCTGACTGACGTTGTATTTGAAGGTATTGAAAAGATAGATAAAACAGAATACGCCTTGCAGGTTGGCGAATGCCTCGGGCAACCCATCCAGGAAATGATTTTTCCTCTTAAAACAAATGCCAGTGATAAAGCGAAATATCCCATATATACCACTGTAGATACTCGTATAGTAGTCTATCCAAAGCTCGTTTGGGATGTCGATGTTAATATTTCTGCTTCTAAAAATGATGGCACTAAAGAACTGACTGATAATGAACGATACGACATTGTTCAAGGCAGATCTCAAAATGAACACATGAGTGTTGGGAAATATGCGATCACACGAGGTGTTGCCATTAATGGAAGTGCTTCAATTGCAGTTGGAAGTGCCGACAAGGATTATAAAAAAACAATAGAAAAAGAGTTTACGCGTTATAAAGATAAATTATCTTTATTGAGAAATGCAGAAAAGACAATTGATACAGTCACTAATCTTTTCAGAGCGGATGACAAGAAAATACAATTACTCACCGTTGATATAAAGTATCCATGTCTGAATATTAAGGGTAGTGGTGAATTATTGCTGAGGCAAGATAACAAGCCGTATGTTAAATGTGGTGTGGATGTTAATCTGGCTCCATTGATTCAGTTTACTATTACACTTGACTTGATTCAGGCATTTGCTACTTATTTTCACCAGGAGAAAAACATTGCCAGGATCAGAGAAAAAGCACAGTCTCAGGAGGACGATGTTAAAAGTGGTAAAAATGGTGCTTATGCAAAAGCTGTCCTGAATCTAATTGTCACCGGAAATATTAATCTCTCCTATCGTTATGCCTCTGACGAGGATAACGAATTTCACTCTGAACTTGGTGATAAAAATGAAGGGAAGCTTGGCTTAACTTTAGAGTCGAAAGTTGAAGCGGGACTCAGGGTCGTAGTAGTCGAAGCATTTTTTAGTGCGGAAGCGAAAATAGCGGCTGAGTGTTGCTTTGCATTAGATAGAAAAGAAAAGAAAGATTTAGAACTGACCTTTTATCATAATGGAGTTATAATGTATGCAAAATATAAAATAAAAGTAGGTATTGGTAATGATGATCACAATAAAAATGACCTACCGAGTAAAAGAGAATCATCTGGTGATAATTGGGAGGAAGGCGAAGGTGAATGGAGTTTATGTAAGGCATTAAGTAAGGATGCATCGCCCTATAAAATTAATTTTTAAGGTTTCTTATGAAAAAATTATTAGTAGCTAGTTTCTTATTTATTACACTAAACTCTTTTGGTGGGGATGATATGAATAGTGTAAGGTATTCCGCTTATTTTAAAACATTAAGCAGTAGTTGCATTTTATCAGTCAATGGATTGGATTATCTTAGCACTTTACGTGGCTCAAGGACTATTAATACAGGGATGGATATAACAGATTCTCTGGAGAATAGTGTTAATAACACCGTGGGTTTGATTTTTTTTCCCTCGGAGTCAAAAATAAAAACTGATATCTACACATGTGAAGTCAAGATCATAAGATCTGCACCAAAAGAGCCTGATGTAGTAGTAACAAATTTTAAAGTTTCTTTTAATGGTGAAAATAGTCGGCCATTTAATGATCCCGAAGGCTACAAAATTAGTGATCTCAGCGACACCACACACAACCCTATTATCAAAGGCATATCTAACAGAATAATATTTGCTGGTGACACCAAACCGGAAGACTGGTTAACCGCCACCAGAAACATAACAGTTTCTGGTATTCCCGTTTGGCAATGGACTAAAGCACCGTCTCAGATTAATGATTTAACTTTAAGGGGTAGATTAATTGATGCTTATAAAGACTTAATAAATGATCTTAGGATCGGTGATCTTGCTACGATCAAGAAAAAGTATGCAACAGCTCTGGATGAATATGCACTGGCAGATTTAACTGATGATACTGATCTTTTCTTTGATTCTATAGGTATAGTTAATGCTGTTGAGAAAGGAAAGATAAATCCAAATCCAAACTGGGATGAATATACCTTATTGACTTATCAGAATGGCAGGATTTTTTGTCTTGGCATTGATAGCGTTAACAGAAATTCTCCACTAGAATTCTTCAATACTAATGGAAAACGTATATTTTCGTGGAACCCGTTTTTTGCTATTATCGATAATAAGGTGGTTCTGGTTCGTTAAGTTGCTTTAAATAGATGATACCCTTTTGATGCCTTATTTTGATATGCCGGAAACAGGGAGAGTAGTTTCTGTAGATTATCCCTGATAAATATAAATTTACTGTTGCATTGTCTCCTGGAGGAAATATGCCCGTAGCCGCAAAACTCAACGATAAGGGTACCCAGCATGACGGGTACCATGAAACAGTAATCACTGCGGGCTCCCCAACCGTTTTTATTGATGGTCTGCCCGCCGCCCGTTTGGGTGATCCCCTGACGCCTCATGATAAGCCAGAGCATCCGGTACATCCCCGAAAAATCGCCAGTGGTTCATCAACCGTGTTTATCGATGGGTTACCCGCAGCCAGAACAGGCGATGCTGTGGATTGTGGTGGCGTGATAATCGGTAGCGGAACGGTAAATATTGGATAGCGGTTAGTCGGTAATTAACTGAAAAAAATGTATTTCTTTATAATTTTATTTTTCGCCATTTTATTTTGATAAACCCCGGAAACTTCGGCGGTAGCGTGCCTGAATAATATAAGCGTAACACTGTACAGTCATTCGCCGCAGTCCGGTTGGTGGTTTTTTTCTGTTAATTCAGTAGGTTATTCATGCCAGCAGGATCACGTTTCACACTGGAGGTGGAAGGCCTGCCACCGGATGCACTGGTCGTGGCGTCCTTTCACTTGAAGCAGTCCCTTTCCTCGCTGTTCACCCTCGATATTTCGCTGGTCAGCCAGCAGTTTCTCAGCATTGATTTCTCTCAGGTTCTGGAAAAAACAGCCCATCTTAAAATCTGGCAGGGCGATGAGATTCAGCGCCGGGTAAACGATATCGTGACCTGGTTTGAGCAGGGGGAAAACGACGGACATCAGATGCTGTACAACAGATTCAGATCGATTTCACTCGACAAAGCCTCGCGGTTAAAGTCATCAACAACATTGAGCATACAAAAACGGCGGCCACAGGCCAGGGCATCATGCATAAAATCGACAGACCAGCTCTGGTTCAGTGCTGCCGGCGTGGCCACTGGCATGGTTCCGGTCAGGGAAAGAGGAGCCGATGTATGGAAGTTTTCGTACCGCTGGTTGCCGCCGCAAATCATTGGCGGCAGGCAAGGCTGATTACTGATAGCGGTTTACCAGGTCTTTGACCATTGCTGAATATGTTTTTTGCTTAAACTGTGATATCTGCTGTTCGATGGCTGTCTCTACGGCATCTTTTTTCCCTGGCAGTGGTGGAAGCACTTGATACTCATAATTAACCGGTGACCATGTGGCCCATTCCCCTGTTGCCACGTCCACCAGTGTAAAGCGCACCAGATAACGCAGCGATATGCTGTCGGACAGTTTTTCATCTTTATAATCTGACCAGACCATATTTTTTGTCGTAGTGTCATATCTGCCGGACTGCAATATATCTTGATATACAATAATTGCTTTCTGATGTCCTTTTGCGGCGACATAGCGCATTGCCTGCATCCAGTTCATGTTTTCTGCAACAGCAATGTCCTGACTTTCGTCTTTGTTTTTATCTTTATTACAGGTCACTGACTTTTGTCTGTCCGGAATACCGGAGAAAGTTGCGACAGTATAATACCGGCTCATTTCCTGTTGCATTACGGCTTCCGGTGCGCGACTGCCTGACTGGACAAGAATGACTGCCGAATTCTTCGGTACGCGAAGCTCATTCCCTTCGAGTGCTGCCTGGATATCTTCTTCGGAAATCGCTAGGGTGGTTTCGTTGCCAAAAATATCTTTATCCGTCAATTGCGTTGAATCATATTTACTGGCAACGCTGCTCTCTTTTCTGATCACTCCTGTTTTCTTTGCATCAATCGGGGAGTGCGGCGCACAGCCAGCCAACAGAAATATTGTCGTACTTAAAAAAACAGCGGGTCCGGAATTCATACTTGCGTCCTCAGTTGCACCAGGTATTCCCTGTAATTATTAATTTGAAAGCCAGGTCTGAATTATACACCCGAATAAAAGGCCTAAAAAGGGAATTCACGCTCATTAAATTATTCATATTGGAAATTCATTGCAATTTCACATGCAGAATAAATATATATACAGTTTCATAACTGTACACGCATACCTTGCATCCTTCGCTGGTAATGTTCTCTGGTCCGTTGTAGCGGCACGAATCACCAATGGAAGCTAGAATGTTATAAAGGAGAATGAGATATGAATGCTGTTTTCAGCATAATAACAGGCGATATCTGGCGCAGTGATCTTTATAGACAAATTACCCTTTCCATCTATTTTTAGTTGGCTCTATTATTAATATAATATTGCCGAGTCATCTCAGCGCCACAGCCTTGCAAGGAGCCAGATGTTCCACTTTACGTTTATATATGCCACCCGCGTGATGTTCCGTTCATAATGGCTTAATTGTAGCTCCGCGGCATCCCACGACCAGAGTTAAGATGCAACCAGTGCGCTAGAGGCATTGACCAGAATCCATGCCTGCAGGCATCGGTAAACCCATCAGACGCAGCGCCCGATTGATAGTGTTTTTCCGCGTCGGTTTCTACGGATTATGGTCGCGAGGGAATACAAGATTCAGATGTTCGAAGACTTCCTTTATTTATTGCAGGATGATAAACGCCAGCCGGGGCAGCGACACAATATGCGTCTTCGCCCTACGCCTTAAAACGTACTTTATCGATTACCTCATGGGGAGCGTCGGAAAGCGAGACCTTCGGATAGCCACCTAATGCGATACGGTATTGTTTTCAGTTGAGACACCAGAAAGGTAAACCGCCCGAATTGACAAGCAGATTCTGATCATGAGAATCGGTCAGTTTAAAGGGATTATCAGAAGGCTTGATGCTGCGGATTTTCGCGATGGAAAGGGACGTGTGGTGATCACTCCATTATCGAAATGGAATGACTCCAAATCATACCACCGCATTTTTCCGATGCAGAGAGATAAACAGATATGCATCGAGAAGGATTTCTATGCTAACTCTCTGAATCAAAATACTATTGAGACATGCTGAGACGCATAAAAACAAGAATTTGGCTCCTCTGACTGGACTCGAACCAGTGACATACGGATTAACAGTCCGCCGTTCTACCGACTGAACTACAGAGGAATCGTGTGAACGGGGCGCATGTTAACGGGGGGCGATCCGCTTGTCAAAGCCTGTTTTGCATAAAACTTTTTGATTGCTGAATTATCCGTCAGCTCGGCAGTTCTAATGCCGGGTTTTTGCGCAATCATGATGAATATCAGACAACTGACTACTACGATCATAAAATGGCAGGTGTTTTAAGCGTAAATTCCCGGCACCCTAAGCAAACGAGAGCCAACGAGCGACCAACCATGCGATTTACCGATTACCTGTGGGTTAAACCACTCGCCAAACTGCCCATTACGTTATCCCCCTTAACCAGCTTGCAGAAAAAACATTTCGGGCAGGTGCTCAATCCCGTGCGTTGGTGGGGGCGACTACCGTTTCTGTTCTGGCTGGTGGCGCTGTTTGTCGGCTTTCTGGAGCGAAAAAAATCTGCATTGCCGCCTTCGTTGCGCGCGCTGGTGATGACCCGGGTATCTCAGGTATGCGAGTGCGCGTTTTGTGTGGATGCGAACAGTCTACGACTCGCGCAGCGCTCGGGCTCAATGGAAAAAGTGATGGCGGTTGCCGCCTGGCAGGATTCCAGCCTTTTTGATGACGCTGAGCGCGCGGCGCTGGCCTATGCTGAAGGGATGAGTGCCACACCGCCGCAGTTAAGTGAAGATGTAAAAGAACAACTCAAGCGCCATTATAGCGAACAGGCTATTACTGAATTGACGGCGCTGGTCGCGTTTCAAAATCTTTCGGCACGTTTTAACACGGCGCTGGATATTCCTTCCCAAGGGCTTTGCTCCACCGGTCAGGATAAAAACCATGTTTGACCGCCATTTGCATCCACGCGTCAAGCCGCTGCTCCAGCAGCTTGCCGCGAAAATCGACCGCCCGGGCATTTCGCCGGACGGCATCACCTTGTTTGGTTTTGCCGTTGGTGTACTGGCATTGCCGTTTCTGGCGTTACAGTGGTATGGCGCGGCGCTGGTCGCCATATTGATGAACCGGCTATGTGACGGTCTGGATGGTGCGCTGGCACGGCGGCGGGGATTATCGGATGCGGGTGGGTTTCTGGATATCGCGCTGGATTTTCTGTTTTACGCGCTGGTGCCGTTTGGCTTCGCTCTCGCCAGCCCGCTGGAGAATGGCCTGGCTGCGGCATGGCTGCTGTTTGCATTTATCGGCACCGGCAGTAGCTTTCTTGCATTTGCCGCCGTAGCGGATAAATACGCGCTATCAAATCCCGGTTATCCCCATAAGTCGTTTTATTACTTAGGCGGCTTAACCGAAGGGAGCGAAACTATTGCCGCATTTGTGCTCTGTTGCCTGTTTCCTCAAGTCTTTTTCTGGATCGCGATAGTGTTTGGCACGCTGTGCTGGTTCACCACGCTGAGCCGGGTCTGGGGAGGATATCAGACATTAAAAGAGGCGGAACAACAGGCAAAAACGCCGCAGTCGTAACCACGGCGTGAGTGAGGATTACAGCCAGCTGCTTCCGGGTTGACGATCGCCCGTGACGACCGGGTTTTTCGGATCGCTACTCCACTCATACCAGCCGCCGTCGTATACGCTGACATTTTTCCAGCCCATCGCCCGGGCGTACATAAATGCCTCTGAAGCGCGCCACCCGGTACCGCAGTAGAATGATACCTGCTGATCCGGCGTGATATGCCAGTCTTTCCACAGCGCCGTCAGATCGGCTTCGCTACGCATGGTCCCATCGGGATTATGATAATCATCCATATGGGTCGCATCGCTTCCCGCATGTCCCCAGCGCGCCCCGGCAATATCGCCTTTTGGCTTGATGTAGCTGTAGCCGCTGGTCTCGCCAATAAATTCCGGCCAGGAACGAACGCTGACCAAAGATGCGTCTTTACGATGCAACAGGCCGCGCGCCTGTTCCATATTCAGCACCAGTTGCGGCTGACCAGGAATAGCTGCGCCAAATTCTTTCACTGGCTTCACTTTCGGCACCAGACCACGTTCAACCGGTAACCCGGCTTTCTCCCACGTTTGCCAACCGCCGTCCAGCAGGCGCACGTCTTTCACGCCAATATACAGCATGATGTTAGCGGCGCGTGCTGCAGCATAGACATCGCGACCGTACAGGATCACGGTGGTGTCGTGACGTATTCCCTGCTTTAGAAGCAATGCTTTGAGTTTGTCGTCGGAAACTTTATTCCACAGCGGCTCGCTTTCGATTTCATCAGTATTGATGTAGCCCGCGCCGGGAATGTGTCCGAGTAGATACTGCTTCGGCATTCCCCAGGCCACTTCAATAACCTTCCAGTCGCCCGCAGGCTTTGCGGCTACCGGTTTTCCCTGCTGTAAGTTATGGATCCATTCCGGGTAAACCAACTGCTCGAAATGCGCCAGACGTTGTAAACGATCCTGTTGGGCGAGGGCGTCGCTCAGCACGCGGATATTTTCATATCCTAACCCGGCAAGACGCGCCTGTACGGCGTCAGTTTCTTGCTCGCTGCCGTATAGCGCAATCAATGTCTCTTTCGAAAGTTTATGCCGTTCTGTCCATGCGGCGAGTTGCGGGTTGTCCATTTGGCTCAGCCAGCCAGCAGCCAGATTTAATGCGCTGGCTTCATGTCCGCCCACGCCATCGGCCTGCTGCGGCCAGCCGTTATAGAAGGCACTCAAACGCGTATCAAGAATAACTCCCTGTTGGGCCTGCGCATCGGCAAGTGAGAGAGGCGTGGCGGGAGCTGAATATCCCATAGTGACATAACCAGAAAGTAAAGCAGCGACGATTAAACGAGATGAAAACTTCATACTCGATTTCTCCGGGAAGATTTTAAGAGGCGTTATTTTGCCGGGTTGAAGTAAAGGAATCGTTGCGTTAACGCAGGATTGCCCGGATTAGTCACTGTCAAAGAGTGTGGGTAGCTGGATTAAGCGACGCGTATCCGGGCAATCCATCAGGTCGTGAGTCACTAACACCACAGGCACGGGGCGGGCCGCCACCTGCTGCCAGACAAAAGTACGAAACGCCGCGCGTAAGTCGGGGTCAAGCCGCGAGAAAGGTTCGTCCAACAGTAGCGCGTCGGGTTGAGCTAACAGCGCCCGTAACACACTGACCCTGGCGCGTTGGCCCCCGGAAAGCGTGACCGGGTCGCGGTGGTAAAATCCGGCTAATTGTGCACTGACCAATGCGGCGAGCGCCTGCGCTTTGCGCTCCCCGCGCGTCACGCCAGCGGGAATTGCCAGCTCCAGATTTTGGCCAACCGAAAAATGCGGGAACAGCAGATCGTCCTGAAAAATCAGGCCGATGCGCCGCGCTTCGGTAGGCAAGGTATCGCAGCGGCGCTGATTGAGCCAAATTTCACCGGTGGCGGTTAAACCTTGCGGCAAACATCCTGCCAGCCAGTGCAAAAGTGACGATTTACCGCAACCCGATGGGCCCATCAACGTCAAGATTTTGCCTGGCGTCACCTGAAAATCAAGATGTGCAAATAACTTGGAGTTCGGCGTTGCGATGGTGCACTGTTTTACCTGCAGCATATTAGCGAAGCCCCTGATGACGAATCGCGCTCAGCCACCCCAGCAGCGCGGCGATAAAAAATGCCCCTGCAGGCAGCAGCAGTTGCAACAGCGACTGGATCGCCAGGGCCTGCGGATCGCCGCCGCTGCTTAATGCGACCGCCTCGGTGGTCACGGTACTCCAGCGGCCAGCGCCGTTAAATAACGTGGGCAGGTACTGCGCAATGCTGACCGAAAACCCGACTGCTACTGCCGACAGGATGGCGCGCATCAACAGCGGCCATTTTACTCGCCAGAATACCTGTAGCTGCGACCAGCCGAACGTTCGCGCCGTGATAATCAACCGTGGATCGAGGTGTTGCCAGGCGGGCATCAGAATAAGCATCATATACGGGATCACCCACAGTAAGTGGCTCCAGACTACTCCCCAGAAACTGCCGTCCCAGCCGAGCCATAACAGTATTGGGTACTGCGCCATGACCAGTGGCAGGGCGGGTAAACAGAGCGGTAACCAGAACAGAGATTGCCAGCGGCAGCCAAATGTTTCCAGCCATAGCAAAACGACGACCAGTCCTACCAGGCTGCTTGCCAGCGCCAGCCAGCCGGCATTTAACAGCGGCAGCAACGACGCACTGCGCCAGGCTTCAGTCGATAATCCAGCGGGCAAGAGTGCCGGTGCAAACCAGCCTTGCGCCAGCGACCACGCCAACAGAATTAACACCGACATAAAACCGAGTAATGGCAACAGCCCGCCCATAGCGATACCCATGCCTTGTCCCGATACGGCGCGGCGCTGGCCGTTACGTGGGTAGAATTGTCTACAGGCGATCCGCCACAGGCCAAAACCTGCCGCTGCAAGGCCCGCTAACAGCACCATCAGCAACACTGACGCCGCTTCGCCTTTTTGCTGAAGCGCCGGGTCGCTGTCATTTAGCCACGACCAGGCCAACGCCGCGAATGTCGGGGGATTGCCGGGGCCAATAATTAACGCTACATCCACTACGGAAAGGCTGTAGGCCAACGCTGCCAGCAGCGCGCTGCCTAGCCGGGGAACCAGCCAGGGGATCACGATAAACATCCGGCTTTGCAGTGGACCATAGCCCAGTGTCGCGGCAATGTTTAACCGCGGAGTGAGTTCGCTTTCACTTAATCGTGCATGGCACACCCAGAGTAAAAACCAGCTTTCTTTCACCGCCAGTACCAAACCCAACCCAATACCCCAACGATCGATAAAAACTGTGGGCCCGTCGAAAATGCTGATATTGATGATAAGGCGGCTCAGCCACCCTGACGGAGCAAACAGCAATAAACACCCGCTGGCAAAGGCGACATGTGGCAGAGCCAGCAGTACCGGCAACCGCTGCTGAAGCCATTTCCAGGGCGCAAATGGCCATAAGGTCACCACCAGCAGCAGGCAAATAAACAGCGCAAGAAGCGTGCTGATAAGCGTTGAGATAAGCGTCGCCAACAGTGCGGCGGGCAGCTGATTGTCAGTGAATAATGCGTTCCAGGGCGCGGCGGGCAGGCCGTTCCACAGCAATCTACCGACGCCTGGCAGCAGCGGTAGATAAACGCTGCCCATAGCCAGGCAGGCTATTACTACCGTAAACCTGCGCGTCCAGCCCTGGTGCATTAACGGCTGCCGTAGCGTTTCGTCCATTCTGCTTCAAGCGCCGGTATCCAGGCGGCATTCGGTTCCGGCAACACCGGAATGGCATCCGGCGCACCCGCGGTAAACGCATCTAGCTGTTGTTGCTGAGCGGCGGTCAGTTTCGTCGGATCGAGCACTGTTGGATCACCCCAGACAGCCGGGTCGGCTTTACGTAGCTGCGCTTCAGGAGAGAGTAAGAAGTTTGCCACCATTTTTGCCGCCGGTTTGGCACTACTGTTCACCGGGATCGCCACAAAGTGGACGTTCCCCGGCATGCCTTGAGTAAAACCAAAGGCGTAGGCGTCAGGGGGCAGTTGCTGGCGTTTTACCAGATGGGTGACGTGCGCCGGATTAAAGGTCAGCGTCGCCAGCAGTTCGCCATCGGCCAGCATTCGGTCCATACGCGCGGCGGATACCGGGAAATCCTGGCCTTTGCGCCACAGTAAAGGATGCAGCTTATCAAGATAGTCCCACAGCGGCGCGGTAACGGCGGCAAAGTTTTCGTCAGGCGCTTTCGTCAGTACCTGCGGGTCGTTTGCCTTCAACAGCAGCAACGATTCGAGAAATGCAGTGCCGATAAAATCCGGCGGGCGAGGGTAGGAGAGCATGCCTGGGTGCTGCTTCGCCAGCGCCAGGAGCGACGCCAGATCGCCAGGGGCGTCAGCCAGACGGATATGGGTGGCGATAAACATAAGTTGAGCGCTTCCCCAGGGAGACTCTGCACCCTCGGTCGCCACCGCAAAGTCTTCGCGCACCGGCTTGTTGGTGTCCACATATCGCCAGTTGGGCAAGGTTTCTGCCCACTGGGTTTCCAGCAGGCCGCCTTGTTTGAGCGTATGGAAATTCTCGCCATTCACCCACATCAGATCGACAGAGCCTTTGCGGGTGCGCCCGGTGGCGGCTTCGCTTTGAATACGTTTCACCACATCCGCTGCATCCGCCACTTTGACGATATTCAACGTGATGCCATAGCGTTTTTTTACTTCCTCCGATACCCATTGCATATAGCCGTTGGCGCTGGCGTCACCTCCCCAGGCATTAAACCAGACGGTTTGCCCGGCGCTCTGTTTTTCAATTTCTTGCCAGCTGTCGGCGTGGGCGCAGACGCTGATAAATAACGCCACAGCGACGCTGAAAACGCGCGCCAGGGATTTGCAAATCGTTAACATACTGAACCTCAGATAATGTTAATGCCGGATGTAGTTTAGAATTTTTTTCGCCAGTAGCGGGAAAATGCCCAACAAGAAAAAAGCGCCGATAACCGGCAGGGAGAACACCTCTTTCACTGAATTAAGATGGGCTAACGTGCGGCCCGCGTTGATGTAAAGCAGCGTTCCGGGCAGCATACCGAGCTGGCTGACCCACCAGTAGGTTGCCAGCGGAATACGGGTCAGCCCCATCAACAGATTGATAAGGAAAAACGGGAATAAAGGCGTCAGACGCAGCGCAAACAGATAATAAGCCCCCTCGCGGGCAATGCCGCGATTGATCGCGTCCATTTGTTTTCGATAGCGCGTTGAGAGCATGTCACGCAACAGGTAGCGACTGCTAAGCATGGCAAGCGTTGCGCCAAGCGTGGAGGCGAAAGAGATAATGATCGTCCCGGTCAACAGGCCAAAAAACGCCCCCGCCAACAGCGCCAGCAGAGTAGCGGCGGGCACGGAAAACGCCGTCAATAAAGTATATGCCACGAATAACGCTGCGCCGCTTAGTAGCGGATATGCTTTTACCCACTTTGCCAACTGCTGGTGGTAACTCCGCAACTGCGTGAGGTCGCTGCCGGACATCACAATCAATAACGCTGCGACAATCACCAGCAGTGCAAAGATGATTTTTTTTGCCGTGCCCGCATCTCGCATAGCGACGCCCGCTCCGTGGGGAATAAGTGGTGTGATATGGCGAAGGATGGTAGCACTCAATCCCTTGGCCTTAACAGGGATGATCGAACCAGCTTGCTAGTTTGTTCGCAAATTCAGCCACAAGCCTTTTTTTGCGCCAATTGCCGCGCCCGCAATTGGTGCAGCACTACCTCTTATGGGGCAGAAGCAAAACACTATTCCATTCTTAAAATGCGTTAAGAGATTAGTTTCTCTTATTATCCAGCGGGTTAAAGGCACCTTTTCGGCACTGAAAAAACTGGCAAGCATCTTGCAAATTCTTTGTTAACGGCTTGTTCATGTTATTCATTCCAGGGGGCCATATGAATCTTAGACGCCTGAAGTATTTCGTAAAAATCGTTGATATCGGTAGCCTGACCCAGGCGGCTGAAGTGCTGCATATTGCCCAACCAGCGCTGAGCCAGCAGGTGGCAACGCTGGAAGGAGAAATGGATCAGCAACTGCTTATTCGCACCAAGCGCGGCGTGACGCCAACCGAGGCCGGGAAAATTCTCTATGCCCATGCGCGCACCATTCTGCGCCAGTGTGAGCAGGCTCAGCTGGCGGTGAATAACGTGGGACATACGTTAAGCGGCCATGTGTCGATTGGCCTTGCGCCGGGAACCGCCGCTGCGGCGATCGTCATGCCGCTATTGCAGGCGGTACGCAACGAGCTGCCGGACGTGCTGGTCTATCTTCAGGAAAACAGCGGCGCACAGTTGAACGATAAGCTGCTTGGCGGTCAGCTGGATATGGCAGTGCTGTACGATCGCGCGCCGGTTGCCGGTATCGCCAGTCAGCCGTTGCTCAAAGAGGAACTATTTTTGGTCGGCACCCGGGATTGTCCGGGGCAGCAGGTGGATTTAGCCAGCGTAGCGGAGATGAATTTATTCCTGCCGCGTGATTTATGCGCGGTGCGTAAACGCGTTGACGAAGCCTTTTCGCTACGTCGGCTATCGGCCAAAATTATTGGCGAAATCGATTCGGTTTCAACACTGACCGCTGCCATCGCCAGCGGCATGGGAGTTACGGTATTGCCAGAATCCGCTGCCCGCTCGCTGGCGCAATCGGCAAACGGCTGGACGGCGCGTATTACCAGTCCGGCGCTGAATTTGCCTCTGTCACTGAACGTCTCAGCGCATATGTCGCTTTCGCCGCAGGCGCAGGCGGTAAAAGAAATTCTTATGTCGCTGATTTCACGCCCTGCGATGGAGAGCCGTGAACTGCTGCTGGTCAGCTAGCTTATATTCCAGAAAAGAATAAGTTGCTGGTTTTTATTATTTGTTATGCAGAAGCACTGACTTTAACAATAGCGTTATATCAGAATGCTTCTGGGGACATTATGAATTTTCAGCAACTCAAAATTATCCGCGAGGCGGCGAAGCGGGATTACAACCTGACTGAAGTCGCCAGTATGCTCTACACTTCGCAATCCGGCGTCAGCCGCCATATACGCGAGCTGGAAGATGAGCTGGGCATCGAGATTTTTATTCGCCGCGGTAAGCGCTTACTGGGTATGACCGAGCCGGGTAAAGCACTGCTGGTGATTGCCGAACGGATTCTTAATGAAGCCAGTAATGTCCGCCGCCTGGCGGATCTGTTCTCTAATGATACCAGCGGCATTCTGACCATCGCCACCACTCATACCCAGGCGCGCTACAGCCTGCCTGCGGTAATTAAATCTTTTCGCGCGCTGTTCCCGGAAGTGCGGCTGGAATTGATCCAGGGCACGCCGCAGGAAATCGAAACCCTGCTGGAAAATGGTACGGCGGATATTGGTATCGCCAGCGAGCGTCTGAGTAACGATCCGCTGCTGGTGGCTTATCCGTGGTTCCGCTGGTCGCACAGTCTGCTGGTCCCTGCTGGTCATCCACTGTTACACGCTGCGCCGGTTACCCTTGACGAGCTGGGCCGCTGGCCGCTTATTACCTATAGACAGGGGATTACTGGCCGCTCACGTATCGATGAGGCGTTTGCCCGTAAAGGCATCGTGCCCGATATCGTGCTGAGCGCGCAGGATTCCGACGTGATCAAAACCTATGTTGAACTGGGACTGGGGATTGGAATTGTCGCGGAGCAGGCGAGTGGTGAGCATGACAGCGGGCAGTTGGTAAGATTGGATGTGCGCCACCTGTTCGATGCCAATACCGTCTGGTTAGGCCTGAAACGCGGTCAACTTCAGCGCAATTACGTTTGGCGCTTTATTGAACTGTGTAATTCGGCGCTGTCGGTGGAAGAGATTAAGCGTCAGGCGCTGGAAAGCGATGAGGTGGTCATCGATTATCAGATTTAAATGGCGTCACAAAGCAAAAAGCCCACTTAAGTTTACTTAAGCGGGCTTTTCAGAATTTGGCTCCTCTGACTGGACTCGAACCAGTGACATACGGATTAACAGTCCGCCGTTCTACCGACTGAACTACAGAGGAATCGTGTGAACGGGTCGCATAGTAATAGCGGCCCCAATTTGTGTCAATGCAAAAATTAACGCTTTGATTCAATTGGCTGTTTTCGCATCATTTTGCCAGTTTAATGGACCTGTGCCGTCCAGCAATCCGTTTCGCCCGAATAGAGGCGTTTTAACGGGTCCTGACCGTAAAACTGACAGAATCGCTGCCACAGCGACGGAAAGCGCGGGGCGAAGAGTTGCGGCGCGCTAAAAAAGTATTCAGACAGAACGGCAAAACATTCCGCCGGGTCGGTTGCGGCGTAGGCATCAATGCTTGTGGCGTTTTCACCCACCAGATCGATCTCATCCTGGATATTGCTCATGGCCGCGTGGAGATCGTGTTCCCAACCTGCCACATCACGCAGAGCGATAAAGGGCACGCCGCTTGCACGGTCACCATTGCGCATATCCAGTTTGTGAGCGACTTCGTGAACAATAAGATTGAAACCGGACGCATCAAAGGAGTCGTGAATATCCAGCCAGTTGAGAATAATCGGTCCCTGCTGCCAGCTTTGCCCCGATTGAACCGAACGCTGATTGTGGACCAGGCCAATATCGTCTTCCCACTCATCATCCACCACAAAGGGAGCGGGATAGATCAGCACTTCGTGGAAGCCATCCAGCCATTCAACGCCTAATTCCATAACTGGTAGGCAAAAGAGCAGGGCGATCCGGGCTGTTTTAAGTTCATCCAGTTCAAAACCCTGCAGGGCGACCAGCCGCTTTTGTTGCAGAAAACGTTCAGCCAGGCGAATCAGCTTTTGCTGCTCCGCTGGAGTAAAGCCCGCTAAAACGGGAATGGTAAACGCATCATCCCAGGGAAGAGGCGTTGTTGAGGTGGATTCACTCGCTTTCCACGGCCACTTAATCATCTATCTGCTCGCAAAGTCGTCATTTGAACAAAATTGAAAGGGCAAGGACTATTAAAATGCCAAATAACCTAGCATCATGGCAACCGTTCAAAACGGAGAGATGCCGGAGCGGCTGAACGGACCGGTCTCGAAAACCGGAGTAGGGGCAACTCTACCGGGGGTTCAAATCCCCCTCTCTCCGCCACTATTCAAGCAGTTACGCGTTTTCCTTTCAACGACCCCGGTCACACTTGCTTACGGCAGAGCCAGTCTAACGTTTTGCGGTTATTTGCTGCACGCAAATCGGTGGTTTTTAAGCCTTGTCTGAATAAAAAAACCTGAGTCCGGTTTCCCAAACTCAGGTTTTGCCTCATTAAGTGCGAACAATGTCCGCAAAGGACATCACTGCACTTAAGATGTCTTAGAACTGATACACCATACCAATACCGACTACGTCATCCGTAGAGATACCGTTGTCGCTGTAGAAGCTGTCATCTTCATCCAGCAGGTTGATTTTGTAATCAACATAGGTAGAGAAGTTTTTGTTGAAATAGTAGTTCGCGCCAACAGAAACATATTTGACCAGATCCTGATCGTTATCTTTGTTAGCAAAGGCGCCGTCTTTAGCCAGATCTTTGCCTTTAGATTGCAGGTAAGACACTTCTGGACGTAAACCAAAGTCGAACTGATATTGCGCGGTGACTTCAAAGTTCTGCGTTTTATTGGCAACGTTAGCGTTATTGTTACCGAACGGCGTCATATTACGCGTTTCGGCATACATAGCCGCTAAATATACATCGTTGGCATCGTATTTAAGGCCAAATGTCCATACGTCAGCGTTATCACCGCCAGCCGTACTGTTGTGCTCCTGCGCATTGGTACGATCAGAAGACGCGTAAGCCGCCCCAACGCTGATGCCCATACCAAAATCATAAGAAGTAGACAGGCCCCAGCCGTCGCCGTTGTCTTTACGAATATTGCTGCTACCGCGGTTGCCAGTACCTTCCTGCTCGCCGCTCACGCCTTCATTATTGCCCTGATATTGCAGCGCGAAGTTCCAGCCATTAACCATGCCGAAAAAGTCAGTATTACGGTAAGTCGCAACGCCGTTGGCACGACCAACCATAAAGTTATCGGTGTAGGTATAGGTATCACCGCCAAATACAGGCAGCATATCTGTCCATGCTTCGACGTCATATACGACGCCATAATTACGGCCATAGTCGAATGAACCGTAATCAGCGAATTTCAAACCAGCAAAACCAAGACGAGTCCATGACTGGCTGTTGCCTTCAGTATCGTTAGCCTGAATGTTGTATTCCCACTGACCGAAACCTGTCAGATCATTAGTGATTTGGGTTTCGCCTTTAAAACCTAAACGCACATAGGTTTGATCGCCATCGTTGCCAGCGTCATCAGAAAACTGATGACGAGCATCAACTTTGCCATAGATATCTACTTTATTGCCGTTTTTGTTATAAATTTCCGCAGCGTGTGCTGCGCCTGCTACTAACAGAGCAGGAATAACGATTGCCAGTACTTTCCTATTCATCAGTGCTTTCCTTATTACGTTCATTAAGAGACGCGTTTATATCCGCGCAAATAATAATGGGAGGAGAGGGTTTTTCTTCAGGATTATATGTAAGTGAATCTGTAGCGATATTTCAAAATGATAACGTCGGGTTTGGTCATAAATAATAAATATATAAAACAATCAATTATAAAATCTGAATATATATCTAATACAATGAAATATAAGAAATTTTGATTTTTTTATTGATGCGTGATAATTATTCTTGTTAATAATTAATGGATTTGCATATTTCCAGAATGACTGGGTTGATATCTTAATTTGTTTCGGCTGTGGTTTGTTTTTTGACCTGTAAAAAATATTATTTATATCATATGATTTGTAAAATATTCACCAAATAAATGAAAATCGAAATTTTACTCGTTTTTGGCGTGTTTATTTTCGACATAATTCGTGTTTCATATTTTTACATTTAAGTCTTTTAATGGACATTAAAAAGTTTCATCTTTAAATGAACTTCCAGGACGGTGGAGTACTAAAAAACTTGATCAATCACAAACGGGAGCCAGAAGAAATTTCACATAAGGGTATTATGTGATAAAAATCACATTTGCGGGTGTGGGATTACACATTACGGATAGCGGATTATTAGGTATTAAGATGGACGAAAAAGGTCAAAGAAGCCTGGGCGGTAAGCTGGCGCTATGGGCATTTTATGCATTTTGTTTTTACTTTATCTGGATGATGGTGCGTTTTTTTTGGGTAGTAAGCGATATCCAGGCTCCACCGGGCGTGGCCGCTGACTGGTCGATGGCGACCACATCCGGCCAATGGTTAAGCGCACTGCTCGGTGCCGGAGTGTTAAGCGCGGTTGGTATGCTGCCTGGCGCAATAGCCTGGTATACCCGGCCCCGTGAGGATTAAATTGCCTGGGTATTAATGCTAGCATCGCGGGACACGCTTTCAGGAGAACCTGCGATGATGCTTAATGACTGGCAAACCTGCTTCGAAAACTACCTCCAACAGCATTTTAAACACCAGGACGGTGCCCACGATATTGCCCATTTTCGTCGCGTATGGTCTGGCGCGCAGCGCATAATGGACGACCGCGCAACGCCGCTGACGGTTCTCACAGCCTGTTATTTCCATGACATCGTGAACCTGCCGAAGAACCATCCGGAACGCCATCTCGCTTCCCGTTATGCCGCTGAGAAAACGCTAACCATCCTGGCCAGCCATTTCCCCGCGTTTCCTCAGGCGCTGTATCCTGATGTCGCTCATGCCATTGAGGCGCATAGCTTCAGCGCCGGTATTTCGCCAAAAAGCATTGAGGCTAAAATCGTTCAGGATGCGGATCGGCTGGAGGCGCTTGGTGCCATTGGTCTGGCGCGGGTGTTCTACGTTTCCGGCCAGCTGGGGCGGCCGTTATTTGATGCAGAGGACCCCTTTGCGCAACAGCGCGAGCCGGATGATAAACGCTGGGCGCTGGATCATTTTCAAACCAAGCTGCTTAAACTACCTGCCACCATGCAGACTGAAAAAGGGCGCGAGCTGGCCCGTCAAAATGCCAATTATCTGGTGAAATTTATGGCTAAACTCGCTGCCGAACTGCGCGGCAAACATCATCAGTATGACGAGGACGTGTTGCGCCAGTTTGCGTTGTAACCCGGCGGCGTTGGGTTTTGTGATACTCTTAAGGCAATTCGTTCTGAATGGCTTATCTAATGCTGGAAAATCAATCTGCTATGGCGCAGTGCGCGCCATCCGGGAACGGCGCGCCTGATTCGTTTGTCGCCATATTGCGCAAACTAAGCGAGATCTACGATACCAAAACGGTGTTGCAGGTGTTGAATGACGCAGGCGTTCAGAAATGGAACCGCACGCATCTGAAGCGAGAGCTGGAGGAGGATGCGGCTTATCGGCTTCATCCTGATGAGGCGGCCCGATTGGCCGCGCTGTTGCCGCCGCCGCCCGCGCATCACCCGCACTATGCGTTCCGCTTTGTCGATCTGTTCGCCGGTATCGGCGGTATCCGCCGGGGGTTCGAATCCATCGGCGGGCAGTGCGTTTTTACCAGCGAGTGGAATAAACACGCGGTGCGCACTTATAAAGCCAACTGGTACTGCGATCCGCATCAGCACACCTTCAATGAAGATATCCGCGACGTTACGCTCAGCCACCAGGCGGATATCAGCGATGACGCAGCGTTTAACCACATTGATAAAACCATGCCGGATCACGATGTGCTGCTGGCGGGTTTCCCCTGCCAGCCGTTTTCCCTGGCGGGCGTATCCAAGAAAAATGCCTTAGGCCGCGCCCACGGATTTGCCTGCGACACTCAGGGCACGCTGTTTTTCGATGTGGCGCGCATTATCGCGGCAAAAAAACCGGCGATTTTTGTGCTGGAAAACGTCAAAAACCTGAAGAGCCATGATAAGGGCAACACCTTTCGCATCATCATGCAAACCCTGGACGAGCTGGGTTATGAAGTGGCGAACGCTGCGGATGTCGGCCCGGACGATCCCAAAATCATCGACGGCAAAAACTTTTTACCCCAGCACCGCGAGCGTATCGTGCTGGTGGGCTTCCGGCGCGATCTCAATCTCCACCAGGGTTTTACGCTGCGTGATGTAAACCAATTTTTTCCTGACAGGCGTCCCGCGCTCGGGGAATTACTGGATACCGCCGTTGACGCGCGTTATATCCTGAGCCCGATATTGTGGAAATATCTTTATCGCTATGCCAAAAAGCATCAGGCAAAGGGCAACGGTTTTGGATTCGGCATGGTTGACCCGCGCGATCCATCCAGCGTCGCGCGTACGCTTTCTGCCCGTTATTACAAAGACGGCGCAGAAATCCTGGTGGATCGCGGCTGGGATAAAGCACTCGGCGAAGCCGATTTCGATCATCCCACTAACCAACTGCAACGCCCGCGCCGCCTGACGCCGCGCGAATGCGCGCGGTTGATGGGTTTTGAAGCGCCGAAGCAAAGTGAATTCCGCATACCGGTGTCGGATACCCAGGCCTACCGGCAGTTCGGCAACTCGGTGGTGGTGCCGGTGTTCGCGGCGGTTGCTAAACTGCTGGAATCACGCATTCTTCAGGCGGTGGCGAAGCGTAAGGAGTAAAGCATGGCGGATGTCCACAGCAAGGCGATACGCAGCAAAAACATGCGGGCGATTGCAACACGCGACACCGCCATTGAGAAACGCCTCGCGCCGCTACTCACCGCCATGGGCTTTGACTGGCGGGCGCAGGATGCGGCCCTTGCCGGCAAGCCCGACTTCGTGATTGAGGCGTACCGCTGCGTTATCTTCACTCACGGCTGTTTCTGGCATCATCACGACTGTTATCTGTTTAAAGTGCCTGCCACGCGTACCGACTTCTGGATGACCAAAATTAACAGCAACGTTGAGCGGGACAAGCGTGACGTCGGGCGGCTGCGGGCGGAAGGCTGGCGGGTACTGATTATCTGGGAATGCGCGCTGCGTGGCCGGAGCAAACTGTCCGACGAGGCGTTGTGCGAGCGGGTAGAAGAATGGGTATGTGGCGGAGGCGACTGCGCCGAAATCGATCTAAAGGGCATCCATGCCCTGTAGCGTTATTTTTCTACCGGGCAGGGCTCAACCACCGGCTTTCCCGGGGAAAAATATTTCCCCAGCGTCACCAGCACTACTGCGAAAATAATAATCCCCAGCGCCAGCCACTCGGTTGGCGACAGGTTTTCGCCACCAAAACTGGTGCCCAGCAGCACCGCCACCACCGGGTTGACGTAGGCATAACTGGTCGCCACGGCGGGGGTCACATTGCGGATCAAATACATATAGGCATTGATGGCGATTAACGAGCCAAACACGGCGAGATAGCCCACGGCGAGGAAGCCGGAAAGATCGGGCATCGCGGTGAGTTTTTCACCGGTCACCAGCGATGCCACCATCAGCACTATCCCGGCAGCCAGCATTTCAATCGCGCCCGCCATCATGCCGGTCGGCAGCTCAATCCGCGATCCATACACCGACCCGAAGGCCCAGCTCAGGGAGCCAATCAGGATCAGCAGCGCACCCCACGGGTTGCCGTTGAGATTGCCGCCGCTGTTCAGCAGCACGATGCCGACAAGGCCGATGGCGATCCCCAGCCATTCAATCTTGCGGGTTTGAATACCGAAAAAGCGGCTAAAAATCAGGGTAAACAGCGGAACGGTGGCGACCATTACCGCGGCAATTCCGGACGGCACGTTTTGATGCTCCGCGACGGTCACGAACCCGTTGCCTACCGCCAGCAGCAGGACGCCGATCAGCGCGGCATTGAGCAGCGGACGCAGGGCAGGCAGCTTATGGCCGGTTGCCAGCAGTACCGCCAGCAGCAGCGAACCCGCCGCCAAAAAGCGCACGCCGGCCATCATAAACGGCGGCCAGCTTTTTACCCCAACGGCGATAGCAAAATAGGTTGAACCCCAGATGATATATAACGCAAAGAGCGACCCTATCAGGGGCAACAGTTTTCCGAAACGCATACTCCCTCACGACTTGATTAAGAAAACACGAATGCGGCGTAGCCACAGCGACGCCAAAATTTGACAAAAACGAGACGCTTCAGTCAGGCAGAGAAGAAGCATAACGGGCTAATAGTGAACGACAAAACTACTCCAGGCGCGAGCACTTTAATGTTCGCAAACGGTTAAATAAATGTTGACACAAAGACCATGCAAACAGAAAGCGCAAAAAGGCGGCGAAAAGCGCTGAATTTATCGCGCGGGCCAGCGCCAATATTCCGATTAGCGCGCAGTTTATTACCGTTCACAGCGCTTTTGTTCCATACTTTGGGGCATTAAAACCATACAGAAGGAAGTTAATTTTGGCCGGGAGTAGTTTACTAACGTTGTTAGATGATATCGCCACGCTGCTGGACGACGTGTCGATGATGGGCAAGCTGGCGGCAAAGAAAACCGCCGGGGTATTGGGCGATGACTTATCCCTGAACGCCCAGCAAGTTTCCGGCGTACGCGCCAACCGCGAACTGCCTGTAGTCTGGAAAGTGGCGAAAGGCTCTTTTATCAACAAACTGATTCTGGTGCCGCTGGCCCTGATTATCAGCGCCTTCGCGCCCTGGGCCATCACGCCGCTGTTGATGATCGGCGGCGCGTTTCTCTGCTATGAAGGGGTTGAGAAAGTGGTCCACTCCTGGCAGGCGCGCAAGCATAAAGAGACCCCTGAAGAGCGCCAGGCGCGGCTGGATGCCATTGCCGAACAGGACCCGCTGGTGTACGAAGGCGATAAAGTGAAAGGCGCGATTCGTACCGACTTTATCCTCTCCGCCGAAATCGTGGCGATCACTCTTGGTATCGTGGCGGAGTCGCCGCTGTTAAACCAGGTGTTGGTGTTATCCGGTATCGCCGTTGTGGTCACTATCGGGGTGTACGGCATTGTTGGGATTATCGTTAAGCTCGACGATCTGGGCTTCTGGCTGGAGAAAAAGTCTTCCGCTCTCGCCAGGGCCGTAGGTAAAGGGTTGCTGGTTACCGCGCCCTGGCTGATGAAAGCGCTGTCGATCTTAGGTACTCTGGCGATGTTCCTGGTGGGCGGCGGCATTGTGGTGCACGGCATTGGCCCGGTTCATCACGCCATTGAACACTGGGCGGAGCAGGGCGGCGGAATAGGGCAGGCGCTGCTGCCGTTAGCCATGAATCTGGTATTGGGTTTTATCATCGGCGCGGTGGTGCTGACGGTGGTGAATATGATTTCCCGGCTGCGCGGCAAACCCGCTCATTAGGATTTTTCCTCAAAATACGCGCGGGCACCAGGCAAAAATCACCATAATTGTCTATGTTGTAAACGTTTCGCACTGATTAAGGAGGCAGGTATGGTCTTTGTGGTCAGCGATGAAGTTAAACGCAAAAATGGTGGTCCGCGCATGGTGGTGACCGGTTATTCGAGCGGCATGGTGGAGTGCCGCTGGTATGACGGGTTCGGCGTGCAGCGTGAAGCTTTTCGTGAAGACGAGTTAACCGTGGGGAAACCCGCTTCACGTGAAGAAGACCATTGACCGCACGTCAGCAATGCTCGCGCATTGATTGTGAAGAGGGAAACCGCAAGGTTTCCCTCTTTGTTTCTGCCATGTTGATACCCGTCTGGCGCTAATTTATGGCGCGATTCTGACGGCGCATCTGCAACCTTATGCCAAACTACTTGTTAAATTCCGGGCAGTTTTCAGGGAGCGTTGTCTGTGTCGGCAAAAATCCAACAACACGCATGGCGAGCCAGGCACCCGATAAAAATCGTTAACTTTTGCTTTCTGGTGGTGTTTCTCTGTTCCACTTTACTCACCTGGCGAGAAATCGTGGTACTGCAAAATGGCTGGACCGCCAGCCAGAAAAACCGCATCCAAAGCGTTGCTGCGGCGCTCGATCGCCATCTTCAGTACAGCGTGGATAAGCTGCAATTTTATCGCGCCGCCATGCAGCACGCCCTCAGCTCGCCCATTTCCACCAACCGCACCGATGCGGCGCTGGCGCAGTTTGACCAACAGCGCCAGTCCGGGGCCTGGCAAATCCGCCTCGATACGCAGCGCGGGCTGCCGGTTAACGGCGTTTCCGACGATCGGGTCCGGCAAAACCCGCTGCTCGCCCGTGACGAACAGCGGCTGGAGAACGAACTGATCGCCGCGCTGGAGTTTGGCGCGATCCTGCAACTGGCCGATCCCCAACAGGACCGGCAGCGCCGCACGTTTTACACTTCGCGCGCCGGTTTTTATCTCTCCAGCACGCCCCATGCCGCATCTGATGACATTGCTACCCGCTATCACCGGCTGGTGACGCGGCCCTATTTCCATAGCCATACCCAGCGTAATAATCCCGATCGCGGGGTGCGCTGGACGCATGCCCGGGAAGCGAATCGCCAGGAGGATCAGGTGGTCACCGCCAGCCTGCCGCTGGATTATCAGAATCAGTGGTATGGCGTGCTGGCGATGGATTTCTCGCTGGGCACCATGAATGATTTTCTAAACCAGGCGATGTTCCGCCGCGAGAACGGCGAAATATTACTGCTGGATAATCAGTTTCAGGTTATTGCTTCATCGGCGGAACCGGTGCCCGCCGGTAGCGTGTTCAGCGACAGCGAACGCGAACGGCTCACCCGCGAAATGGCGGAGCATAACGAGGGTGGGGCGCTTATTGATACCCGTTACATCAGTTGGGCGAAACTCAACTTTTTCGATGGGGTACTCATCCGGGTCTATTCCCTTAAGCAAAGCCTGAGCGGCGAGTTCGGCAGCATCTTGCTGGTGCTGGGGCTGCTTTGGGCTCTGTTCTCGCTGATGCTGTTAGGCTCGTGGTACGTGATCCGCAGGATGGTGCGCAATATGTTCGCCATGCAAGAAACGCTGCAATGGCGCGCCTGGTACGACGCGCAAACCCATCTGTTCAATCGCGGCACGTTTCTTGAACGTGCCAGGCAGATTGCCCGACGCTGCCAGCAACAGCAGATGCCGCTGTGCGTTATCCAGCTCGATCTGGATCATTTTAAGCGCATAAACGATACCTGGGGCCATCAGACCGGCGATAAGGCGCTATCCCATGCGGCCAGCATTTTGCGCCAGTCGCTGCGCGGCGATGACATTGCCGGACGCGTAGGGGGAGAGGAGTTTTGCATTGTCCTGCCGGGGACATTACTGCCGGAGGCCGCCGCGATTGCTGAACGTATTCGCGTACGGCTTAACAGCAAAGAGATTCTGGTGCGCCAGAACACCACTATTCGCATCAGCGCCTCTTTTGGCGTGAGCTGCGCAGTGCAGGAAGGCGATTACGATTTTGAACATCTGCAATCTATCGCTGACCGGCGCTTGTATCAGGCCAAGCAGGCGGGACGCAATCGCGTCAGTTCCTCAGACGGATGAGCCCAGGAAATAATTCAGACCCTCGCACCAGCCTTCCGGTCCGTATGCCTGGGTGCGATACACCCGCTGCGGATTATCATTTTTCACCACCACAGGCTGTTTGCTGTATCCCTGGACAATCACGGCATAGTCGGCCACATCCAGCATCGTCACATCGTTAGGGCTATCACCCACGCCGATAGTGGTTGGGCGGCGGCCTTCTCGCTGGCGGTACTGGTCGATAAGCCAGGTCAGCGCAGATCCTTTACCACCGCGCTGATCCAGCACGTGCCAAAAATGGCCGCCTTCCATCATGCACAGGCCCAGATTATTAAGTTGCTCGCTGAACGCTGATAAACGTTCATCGCTGTCGCGCCAGATCAGGGTTTGCGACGCTTCCTGAAGTTTAGCCAGCGCGATCATTTTTGGCGTCAGCCCCGTGAGTTCGCCAATCATGGCGTCGTCAACATCATCGTAGGTCGTGAATTTATAACCTTCCGACTGGCGCAATTCTTCCAGCACTTTTCGAATTGACTCATGCGTGTCGCCATTGATTACGCGCGGATAATCTGCGTGATCGTCCCACTCGTCATTGAGCTGGATCACCGCGCCGTTTTCCGCAATAAAGGCTTCGCCCTGTAGACCGAGTTCATTTTGAATCGCGATAGTTTCCGCAGCGGTTTTGCTGCTGCACAGAATGACGGGGATATTATGTTCACGCAGGCTATCCAGCACAGGAAGCGCAGCGCTCCACTGCTGGGTATGGCTATCAATCAGGCAACCATCAAGATCGGAAACCACAATCAGCGAGTCAGTCAATGAAGGCATAAAGGATCCTTAATAATAGCGGCACAAAGAACAGGGCTTTCCGGCTAGCCAGGAATAATCCCAATCAGCGTCCGGTTTTTGTTCACAATGCGTCATATCATTCTCTCCCAGGCCGCGACAGCACAGGGAAGCAAGATATTTATCTAATAAATTCCACATTAGTACACATTTATGGAGTGAATATATCCTTGTCATGCAAAATAATTGCCTATATGGTTGGTGTCGCATCAGATTTCCTGGTGTAACGAATTTTAAATTCTTCTTGCTCAGCAAGTTTATCCCGGCGCCCCCGCCGGGATATTTTTATCTAGCGGTTCAGTTCGCTAACCGAAAAGTCATGAATGTCCAGTTCAAATGCGTCGGCAAGCTCGGAATAGGTGTGGTAGTCATGTCCATTGACGCTCACCCGCGGCGGCTCTTCGCCATCTTCCACCGGGCGGACTTCGCTTTCGCTGATCTCGTTAATCGCGGCAAGCAGCGCATCAACGTCAATCTCCACTTCCCGGTGTTGGGCATCGCTAAACTCTTTTACCGTCTTCATCGGCAGTACCTCGCTCAGTAAGCCTGCTACTAAGTGTAGTCGATAGAAAAAACGGCTTATCGACTGGGTAACCCCGTGCCAGAAAATGAGAATTGTTCTAAACTGCCACTATCAATACGGGAGGAGAAGTTATGAACATTAACGATCGGGTCACGGTGAAAACGGATGGGGGTCCGCGTCGACCAGGGGTTGTACTGGCGGTAGAGCCGTTTAACGAAGGCACCATGTACCTGGTGTCGCTGGAGGATTACCCGATGGGGATTTGGTTCTTTAATGAGAAAGATCATCCCGACGGCGTTTTCGTCGAAAAAATCGATTAATTTCCCGGCAGGATGATATTAATCCATCTCCAGCGCTGCCAGAGATGGGTTACTGTTTAACGCATATTGACGAATATTCCGCTGGTCACGTTGTCAGCCAGCCGCACAACGTGATAAATCACCTGCTTATTATGGGTTTTAATTTTTCGCTTAATATTACCCTTATGGGATGATACGGTTTTAGCTTTAATATTCATCTGATCGGATATTTGGATCGTTCCCTGCCCCGACATCCACATTCGCAACATACTCGATTCCGTTCGGCTTAAAGAGAGGGTAGGTAATGCGATATTTCCTAAACCCTGCGCGGCATTAGTCAGAGAATTCCCTAATAATTCGTCCAGTGATTCCGGTTTAATCGATTTTGAACTAATTAATAAGTTTTTTCTTACCCGCAAATACTCATCGAAATGAAGATTGGCAATAGACATAAAAACGATAAATAACGTTCCGGGATGTTGATTAATGATCTGCCTGATGCGCTGGCTGCTTTCGGCGTCATGGATAAAGCAATCCTCATTAATAAACACCACGTGCGGCTGCGTTGACCGGCACTGTTGACCAAGGCTTTCAACATCATTCACTTGTATTATTTTTCGTTTTCGTACACCCCGGCTGACTAAATATCCGATTAGTCCCAGCCTGGTATAGCTACATAAATCCATGATGATCGTTGACATAGCGTACCCTCACTCATCGCGTTATCCGTTAAAACACAACGAATCCTTTGCCCCTTCTGCGTCGTGCGCCCGTGGAAATAATTTACATCGGTGAAATATTTGCCGGGTGACGACAGGCAGATTGCCGTTAATATTCAGGCGTCAACACTATCCCGTAAAGCCGTTGTTAATTTGCCAGGAAAGGTCTTAAAGTAAATCGAATGTAAAGGAATGTGAGAATACTAAAATCATATAAGCCGCGTCAGCGTTATGCTGGTGGATGTTATTTGATTCTGGTTTTAGGATTTACCTTACCATTCCTGCACAATGATCAGGGAGAAGGCGTGGCGGGAATTTCACTCAAAATATCGCTTAATAAGGAAAAGATCTCACTGAATAAATGTTCGCAGAATGGCGCGATTAATGGCATCAGGGCAATAATCACCACCATACCGACGGAAAGCGTCAGCGGGAAGCCGATGACAAACACCGACAGCTGTGGCGACATGCGATTCAATAAACCGAGTGCGAGGTTTAACGTCAGTAATAGCGTCACCATCGGGAGCGCCAGCATCAGGCCATTGAGGAAAATCAGCCCGCCGGATTTGGCCAGCGCGTAAAAAGCGTTGGTGTTAAGCGGATTGCCGTTAATCGGCAGGGTGTGAAACGTATCCACCAGCATTGATATCAGCCACAAATGGCCGTTAAGGCTCAAAAACAGCAGCATCGCCAGCATATCGAGAAAACGCGCCAGCACCGGCATGTTCAGTTTGCTGCCGGGGTCAAAGAACGTAGCGAACGACAGCCCCATCTGCAGGCCAATAATTTCACCGGCGGTACGCACCGCAGCGAAGGCAAACTGCATGGTAAAGCCGAGCGCAATGCCAATCAGGATTTGCTGTATCGCCAGCCAGAAGCCTTCAACGGAGAAGATGGTGACGTCGCTGGCGGGGATAGTGGGGGCAACAATCCAGGTGATCATAAACGCCAGGCCTATTTTCACCCGTTTGCTAATCACCCGTTCGCCAAGGATAGGTGCGGTGGAGACCAGCGCCAGCACGCGCAGCAGCGGCCAGAAGTACAGGCTAAGCCAGTGAAGCCATTGGTCGCTGGTGATCTGCAGCATCAGATCAGCCGATGATATACGGCAGGTTGCTGAACAGGGTACGGACGTAATCCAGCAGCAGGTTGAGCATCCACGGGCCTGCCACCACGATCGCCACGAATACCGCGAGGATTTTCGGGATGAACGACAGGGTCATTTCGTTAATCTGGGTGGCGGCTTGCAAAATACTGATGATAAGACCGGTGACCAGCGCCACCAGCAGCAGCGGGGCAGCCAGCGCAAGCGCCACTTTCATGGCTTCGGTGCCCATCATCATGACCGATTCCGGCGTCATCGGCGTTCTCCGTTAACTGTAAAAACTTTGCGCAAGAGAGCCCACCAGCAGCTGCCAGCCGTCCACCAGCACAAACAGCATCAGCTTAAAGGGCAGGGCGATGGTCGCAGGCGGCACCATCATCATCCCCAGCGCCATCAGCACGCTGGCGATCACCAGGTCGATAATCAGGAACGGGATAAATACCGTAAAGCCAATCTGGAACGCGGTTTTCAGCTCGCTGGTCACGTAGGCGGGCAGCAGGATACGCATCGGCACCGCTTCCGGCCCTTCCAGCGAAGGGATATTCGCCAGCCGGGCGAACAGCGCCAGATCCGCCTGACGGGTCTGACGCAGCATGAATTCACGCAGCGGCTGAGCGCCTTTCTCCAGCGCCACGTCCATGGTGATCTTGTTTTCGCTGAACGGCTGGTAAGCGTCGGTATAAATCTTGTCCAGCACCGGCGACATAATAAAAAAGGTCAGAAACAGCGCCAGCCCGAGCAGCACCTGGTTGGGCGGCGCGGACGGCGTACCCAGCGCGTTGCGCAGTAGCCCGAATACGATGATGATGCGGGTAAAGCTGGTCATCATCAGCAGGACGGCGGGCAAAAAGGTCAGCGAAGTGATAAACACCAGGGTCTGAACCGGCAGCGACCAGCTCTGGCCGCCGTTGGCCAGCGGCTGGCTGACGATGCCGGGCAGCTGCGCCATGGCAGGCGTCGCCATCAGGCCGAGCATAACAAGCAATAAAGAGAGGCGACGCATCAACGTTTACCGTTACGTGAAAGCAAATTTTTCATCAGATTTTGAAACTCGGCGGCAGGGGGCGTGGGTGTAGCCGCCGTTTCTGCCGGGGCCGGAGGCAGGGTGTGCAGATGAGTGATCTGCGACGCCGTGACGCCCAGCACCAGACGGGCGTCTTCCACTTCCACCACCACAATGCGCTCGCGGGTGCCGAGGCTGACGCTGCTGCGCAGTTTTACCTCTTTGCTTAGCCCGCTTTTGGCGCTGAAGCCAAAGCGTTTCGCTAACCAACCCGCCAGTAAAATCAGCAGAATAATTACCGCCAGCGCACCGCTGACCTGCATCAATGACGAGCCGGCCTGCGGCATAGCCTGCGGCGCGGCGACGGTGGCGGTCTGGGCACTCATTTAGCGGCTCAGACGACGCATGCGTTCGGACGGGGTGATGATATCGGTGATGCGCACGCCATATTTATCGGCCACCACCACCACTTCACCCTGGGCGATCAAATAGCCATTGATCAGAATATCCAGCGGCTCACCGGCAAGGCCGTCCAGCGCCACCACCGAACCCTGCGTCAGACGCAGCAGCTCTTTGATGGTCATCCGCGTGCGGCCCAGTTCCACGGTCAGCTTCACCGGGATATCCATAATCAAATCGATATCCTGCAACGTACCGCTGACGTCGCCGCCCTCCAGCGCGCGGAACACGCTGTCGGCGCTGCTTTTGGTCGCGGTTTTCTGCTCACTCATGGCTTCAGCCCACAGATCGTCCACGGAGCCGTTATCGTCGGACGGATTGTTAATATCACTCATTTGGGCTGTTCCTCATTCAGCGAATGTAAAATCGGGTTGATCAGGTGTTCAACGCGCAGTGCGTACTGGCCGTTTACCGTTCCGTACTGGCTGGTCAGTACCGGTACGCCATCCACATGGGCGATAATGCGATCCGGTTTTTCGATGGGCAGCACATCGCCCGGTTTTAATTTGAGAATATTCGACAGGCGCATCGAGATATCCGCGAAGTTCGCCACCAGCTCCAGCTCCGAATGCTGCACCTGGCGCACCAGGTTCTCACGCCAGTTCTGGTCTTCATGGCGGGAGTTTTCCAGCGGTGGGTTAACCAGCAGCTCGCGCAGCGGCTCGATCATGCTGAACGGCAGGCAGATATTAAATTCACCAGTCAGGTTGCCGATTTCCACATGGAACGGCGTGTTTACCACGATATCGTTCGGCGAAGTGGTGATATTGGTGAATTTCACCTGCATCTCGGAACGCACATACTCCACGTCCAGCGGGTTAATCGCTTTCCACGCGTCGCTGTAGGATTCCAGCGCCAGCTTCAGCATGCGCATAATCACGCGCTGTTCGGTATGGGTGAACTCGCGGCCCTCCACCTTGGTGGGGAAGCGCCCGTCGCCGCCGAACAGGTTATCCACGGCGATAAAAACCAGGCTTGGCGAAAACACAAACAGCCCGGTGCCGCGCAGCGGTTTCAGGTGGATCAGGTTCAGGTTGGTCGGCACCGGCAGGTTGCGGGCAAACTCATGATAGGGCTGAATGCGGATCGCGCCCACGGTGATATCCGGGCTACGACGCAGCAGGTTAAACAGCCCCATACGAAACTGACGGGCGAAACGCTCGTTGATGATCTCCAGCGCCTGGAGGCGCTCGCGCACCACCCGGCGTTGGGTATTAGGATCGTAAGGGCGAATATCGCTGTCGCTAACGCCAGCCTTTTTTTGTTCAACGTTGTCGTCGCTATCGCCATTCAACAACGCGTCGATTTCGGCCTGTGAAAGAATACTGTCGCCCATGGGTCTACCGCAGAATAAAAGCTGTGTACAGCACGTCGGTCACGACCTGCTTCGGTTGGCCTGCCACCAGCGGCTGGGCAAGCGTATCTTTAATGGCTTCAACCAGCTTCTGTTTACCTTCGTCAGTCGCGAGTTGCTCCGCGTTCTGACGGGAGAACAGCAGCAGTAAACGGCTGCGGATTTCCGGCAGGTACTCACTCAGGCGCTGACGCGTGGTGTCATCTTTCAGACGCAGCGTGATGCCGATATACAGCACACGATCGGCATCGCCGAGGTTAACCGTAAAAGTATCCAGAGCATAAAACACCGGCGCTGGCGGTGGCTCGGGTTCGGCTTTTACTGGCGTTTCCGGCGTTTGTTGCATCCGCCAGTAGCTGTACCCTGCGGTGGCGCAGGCAGCAAGAGTAATGAGCACCAGTAACGGGATCCAGATGGAGCGTTTACGGCTTTTAGTGATTGCGCTGTCAGTCATCTGACCGTGTTTCCTCTATCAGTACTGCATAGTGGCTGATTATCCCGTGTCTGCGGGCGGTTAAAGCCTGGAAAAGACGTGAATATTCACGCTACCTCAGGCGTTAGGCGAAGATATCCACCGCGTTATCGCCACGGGCGATACGCTGCAGGCTGGCAGGAGCCGCCACGCTCTCTTCGCCACTACCGGCAATACTAAACTGGCTGCCGCGTGAGCCGCCCTGCTGGGGCTGACCTTGCTGCTGCTGTTGCCCGGCGAAACTCTCGCTGCTGATATCGCTCTGGCCCAACTGAATGCCGCTTTCCGCCAGCTGAGTGCGCAGCGTCGGCAGCGCGGCTTCCAGCGCGGCGCGCACGTGGCTGTGCGGTGAGACGAACTGCATCTGCGCCAGGTTATCGTCGATTTTCAGCGAGATATGCACCTGGCCCAGATCTTCCGGGTTAAGACGCAGTTCGGCGCTCTGCTGGCCGTTACGGGTCATCAGGGTAACGTGCTGACTAAACGCCTGCTGCCATTCGGCGGTGCCCAGTTGGGCATTCAGCACTGCGGTATGCGGCGTAGCCATGGCGGCGCTGCTCGGCGCGGTTGACGTAGTTGCGCTACTCACCAGCGGCTGTAATGCCGATGGCGTGGTCGGGCTACTGGCGTTGGCGTCGTTAAACAGCTTTTCAGCATTGCTGGCGGCCTGCACCGCATCAGGCTGCTGGGTGGCAACGGAGGCCGTCGGCTGGGCCTGGGCAGTTAAGGCCTGCGTATCAGCACGGGGTTTACCATCACTTTTGATCTCGGCGCGTACATCGCCAGTCAGCGATTTCGCCAGCGAGCCTGTCGCGGTGGCAACCGCCGCCGTGTTGGCCTGGCCGCTTACGCTTTCTTTCGCCAGCGCAGCGGTTTGCTGGTGAGGCAGCATCGCGAACAGGGCAGTTAATGCAGCCATATCCTGTTCGTTGAGTGACTTATCATCTTTAACGCCGTGAATTTTATCGGCCACGCTGGCTACAGCAGTGGCGGTGGCGTCGGGCTGGCTATCAGTGGGAGTATGCAGCCCCGCCAGCATCGCTTCGAGCAGGGTTTTCGCATCGGTGTCAGCCTCCCCGGCGATTTCACCAGGCTTTAACGTCAGTTTTTGGGTGCCGTTTGCCAGCGCGTCGAGATCCAGGCTTTTACCGTCACCGAGGCCGGGCATCGCCTGGCTCAGTAACGCCAGAAAAGATTCGCCGAGTGGGGCGCTTTTGTCAGAAACCGCCAGCCCGGCAATATCGCCTTCAGGGACCACTGAAATTTTAGGTAATGTAATCATTCGCTTTTCCGAAATGTCGCGCGCTGCGCAAACTCATCCATACGTTTTTGATCGAGCCGGTTCTCCGCTAACAGTGCGGCGCTGGCCTGACGATCGGAAAGCGTCTGCCATGCCTGCAAACGCTGCTTTTTCTCTTTCCAGAAACCCAATGCCTGATCGACTTTTGAGTTCCACTGCATTAACTGCTGCCGGTGCTGCTCGATGGCTTTTTCCAGCGTCTGAATAAACTGCTGGTAGTTTTGCCAGCGGTTACTGGCGATGCCCTGGCTCATATCCTGATTCAGGTTGCTGCGGTACTCGTGCTGATAGTCGATCAGCATATTGAGCTGATCCTGAGCCTGCTGGCACCCCCGCCGCATTTCACCTAACCGCAAAGCCGCGTCATCGACTTCTTTTTCCGCAAGATCTTTTAAGGTGTTAAGCGCATTGCTCTGACTCATGGTTACCTCACTTACGCCTCGTTACACCGTCGGGAAGATCAGCTCCAGTGCCTGTAGCGAATTCTCGACGTCGGCACGCTCGAAAATGCCCTGTTGTAAAAACGCCTCCAGCTGCGGCCAGAGCGCGATGGCCTTATCCAGTAACGGATCGCTGCCTTTGGCGTACGCCCCCACGCTCACCAAATCGCGGTTGCGTTGAAAACTCGACAGTAACTGCTTGAACATCCGCACCCGGGCATAGTGTTGATCGGTGATCAACGCCGTCATGGCGCGGCTGATGGAGGCTTCAATATCAATGGCCGGATAGTGGCCCGCTTCCGCCAGGCGGCGCGACAGAACGATATGGCCGTCGAGGATCGCGCGTGCCGAATCGGCAATGGGGTCCTGCTGGTCATCGCCTTCAGTCAGTACGGTATAAAACGCGGTAATTGAGCCGCCGCCGGTGATGCCGTTGCCCGCGCGCTCCACCAGCGCCGGAAGTTTGGCGAATACCGAAGGCGGATAGCCTTTGGTGGCAGGCGGTTCGCCGATCGCCAGCGCGATTTCACGCTGGGCCATGGCGTAGCGGGTCAGGGAGTCCATAATCAGCAGCACGTGCTGGCCGCGATCGCGGAAATCTTCGGCGATGCGCGTGGCGTAGGCCGCGCCCTGCATACGCAGCAGGGGAGAGACGTCCGCCGGGGCGGCGATCACCACCGAGCGGGCGCGCCCCTCAGGGCCGAGGATGTTTTCGATAAAATCTTTGACTTCGCGGCCACGTTCGCCAATCAGGCCGACGACAATCACGTCCGCCTGGGTGTAACGGGCCATCATGCCTAACAGTACGCTTTTGCCGACGCCGGAACCGGCGAACAGGCCCATACGCTGGCCGCGTCCGACGGTGAGTAGCGCGTTGATCGGGCGCACGCCCACGTCCAGCACGTCTTCAATCGGGGTTCGCTGTAGCGGGTTGAACGGCGGGGTGATCAGCGCGCCGGTGGATTCGGTTTCCGGCGCGGGCAGGCCGTCGAGCGGTTTACCGCCGCCATCCAGCACGCGGCCCAGCAGTTCCGGGCCCAGCGGCAGCTGTTTGCCGCTTTGCAGGTTATCGCCCACCGCGTGGCGGGCGTAGACCCGCGCGCCGGGCAAAATGCCTTCCACTTCTTCCAGCGGCATCAGAAACAGTTTCTGGCCGTTAAAGCCCACCACTTCGCTTTCCACTTCCTGAGTCTGGCTACCGTTCTGGCGTTCGATAATGCAGGTCGCCCCCAGCGGCAGTTGCAGGCCGGTGGCTTCCAGCACCAGACCGGTAGCGCGGGTCAGCCGCCCGTAGCGGCGTACCGGCGGCAGCTGGGCGATTTTGGCTTCAAAGGCGTCGAGCGACGCCAGCCAGCGGGTAAGCCGGGCGGTCATTACACCACTCCCGGCGCGGCGAGGCGGCAGAGCTCCTGCCAGCGGGTGGCGACGCTGGCGTCAAGATCGCCTTCGTCCGCCGACACTTTACAGCCGCCGGGGTGCAGCGTCGGGTCGCCGCGCAGCCGCCAGCCGTGCAGGCTAAGGGTCGCGCCCAGCATCTCTTCCACGCGCTGTAAATCATCCGGGTGCACGCGCAGCTGCGGCTTGCCGCTGAACAGCGGCTCCTGCTGCAACAGCAGCTGGATCTGTTTAATCAGGGCGTTGTTGTCGACGCCAGCAGACTGGCCGATGACCTGGCGCGCGGCCTCCAGCGCCATCTGCATCAGACGGGAGGCAATCACGCTGTCGAGGGCGTCGAGGGTGTTCTGGAATTCGCTCACCAGCAGCTGCATCCGGGCATGCACCGGGGCCTGCTGGTTACGGGCTTCCGCCATACCCTGTTCAACGCCTTTCTGAAAACCTTCCTGGCGGCCCTGTTCAAACCCCTGGGCGCGGCCTTCGGCGACGCCCGCGTTATAGCCCTGCTCGTGGGCTTGGGTTTGTAGCAGCGCCAGCTGCTGTTGCAGGTGTTGCTCCTGCTGGGCGGCGGTGAGCTCAGTATTCGGCTCCGCCGCTTCCGGCATGACAAAATCCGTGGCGGGTGGGGCGAGATCGTCAGGCAGCCAGCGCTGCCAGGCCGGTTGGTTAGACATAGGTATCCTCGCCGCTGCCAATTACCATCTCGCCGGTTTCCGCCAGACGACGGACGATCAGCAGAATCGCCTTCTGCTCGTTCTCCACCTGGGAGAGACGCACCGGGCCACGGTTGGCCAGGTCGTCGCGCAGGATATCTGCTGCACGCTGGGACATATTGCGCAGGAACTTCTCGCGCAGCGGCTGTTCGGCACCTTTGAGCGCCACCAGCAGCGATTCGGAATCCACTTCCTGCAACAGGCGCTGGATACTGCGGTCGTCCACTTCCACCAGGTTTTCGAACAGGAACATCTCGTCGATAATTTTCTGCGCCAGGTCGCCGTCGAACTCGCGCACCGCCGTGATAACCGCTTCTTCCTGCTGAGTTTTCATCAGGTTGATAATCTCGGCTGCGGTTCTTACGCCGCCCATTTTGCTGCGCTTGAGGTTCTGGCCGTCGAGCAGGTTGTTGAGCACTTCGGTCAGTTCCGCCAGCGCGGCTGGCTGGACGCCGCCGAAGGTGGCGATACGCAGCATCACGTCGTGACGCAGGCGCTCGTCAAACAGGGCAAGAATATCCGCCGCCTGGCCGCGTTTGAGGTGGACCAGGATGGTGGCGATAATCTGCGGATGCTCGTCGCGAATAAGATCGGCGGCGCTCTGCGGCTCCATAAAGTTGAGCGTCTCCATACCCGAGGTGGTCTCTTTGGTATCGAGAATATCCTCAAGCAGGCTGGCGGCGCGCTCTTCGCCCAGCGCTTTGATCAGCACCGAACGCAGATAGTCGTTGGCGTTAACGCTCAGCGCCGCGAACTGTTCGGCTTCCTGTTCAAACTCCGCCAGCACCTCGGTCAACTGCTTGTTGGAGATCTGGCGCACGTTGGCCATCGCGGCGCTCAGGTGCTGCACTTCGCGCGGAGAGAGGTGTTTGAACACCTCCGCCGCCCGGTCTTCGCCGATGGTCATCAGCAAAATGGCGCTTTTGTCGGTACCGGTCAGTCCACTCATAGTTCGTTACTCATCCACTGGCGAATGACCAGCGCCACTACGCGCGGATCGTTATCAGACATTTCACGGATACGCTGGCTCATCACCTCGGCGCTCAGGCGCTGGGTGGTGCGGCGCTGCTGGGTTTGCTCGTCGCGAGTCAGGCGCACTTCCACTGCGTCTTCCATCTCTTTCTGCTGGCGAGCCACTTCCTGGACGGCTTTGGTCTCTTCGGCGCGGCGCTGGAGCTGCGGACGTACCGCTTTACGCCACAGCAGCCAGGCGACAATCAGCACTATCAGCCAGCGGCCTGCGGACATCAGCTGATCGATAAAGCTCTGCTGCTGCCAGAACGGCAGTTCGCCACCGGTTTCCAGCGTTTCGGTGAACGGCGAGTTCACCACGTTAAGCGTGTCGCCGCGCGGCTCGCTAAAGCCCATGGCTTCGCGGGTCAGATCTTCGATCTGCTTCATCTGATCGCTGGTCAGCGGCAGCGGCTTGCCGTCCGGCAGCGTGCGGTAATTAACCACTACCGCCACGGACAGGCGCTGCACATCGCCGGTATTCATTTTGGTATGGCGGATGGTGCGATCGACTTCGTAGTTGGTGGTTTCATCGCGCTGCGTATTGCGCGGCACGGCGCTGTTGGTATTAGCCGTTTGCGTGCGCTGGCCGTTGTTCTGGGCGTTTTGCTGGTTTTGCGCCGGTGGCGCGTCGATAGGCGCGTTATTGGCCGGAGCAGGCTGGTTTGACAGCGCACCAGGCACACCGCCCGGCAAGCCGCTGCCGATTTGTTCGTTAGTGTTTAACTGGCGTGAACGGATGGCGGCCTGGTTCGGGTCGTTATTCGGGCGATACTGCTCTTCGGTTTGCTCTTTGCTGGCGAAGTCGATCTGCGCGGTGACCTGGGCGTGAACGTTGCCGTTACCGACGATAGGACCGAGGATCGCTTCAATACGGCGCTGCACGCGGCCTTCGACGTCGGCGGCGTACTTCAACTGTGCATCGTTCAGATCGCGACCGGCAGTGCTGGACGGGGTTAACAGGTGCCCCCCCTGATCCACCAGCGTCACGTTACCTGGCGGCAGACCGGCTACCGCGCTGGAGACCATATGCACAACGGCGGTGATCTGTCCTTCATCCAGCGCGCGGCCCGGCTCCAGATTTACCGTAACGGAAGCAGAAGGCGCCTTTTGCTCGCGGACAAACAGCGACGGCTTTGGCATGGCCAGGTGAACGCGGGCGCTTTTTACCGGGCCTAAGGTTTCGATGGTGCGCGACAGTTCGCCTTCCAGCGCGCGCTGATAGTTGACCTGCTCGCTGAACTGGCTGATGCCGAATTTTTCCTGATCCAGCAGCTCGAATCCGACCGCGCCGCCTTTCGGCAGGC
Source organism: Atlantibacter subterraneus (assembly GCF_007570865.1). Classification (GTDB taxonomy): domain Bacteria; phylum Pseudomonadota; class Gammaproteobacteria; order Enterobacterales; family Enterobacteriaceae; genus Atlantibacter; species Atlantibacter subterraneus. The sequence goes on from NZ_VLPS01000001.1 coordinate 417,752, forward strand.
CCAGCCCGGCCATCTTCAGGCGCAGTTCGTGTACGTTATCCGCCGGAACCATGATAGCGCCGCCGTTATCGGAGAACCGGTACGGCACGTTCATTTGGGTGAGCTGAGTGACGATGGCACCGCCATCTTTTTCGCTCAGGTTACTGTACAGAACCCGGTAATCCGGGGTTTTCGCCCACAGGACGAGGGCCACGATAATCGCGACCGCAGCCGCGCTGGCGACCATCAACGGAATACGAGGATTTGCTCGCAGGCGGGTTAACCATTCGTTGGCTTTATTTGCTGGCGCTTGAGCCGGAGCAGCGGTATTCATCGCGCACCTCGATGCTCAGCGTGGACAACAATTTTGGTGTTATGAAGCAAAACGGACTCCCGGGTGCAACGTGCACAATAACTTCCACAATGATGGCGCTGCCATTATTTGGCTTTCCGGGAATTTCGATGAACCAAATAGATGAGATTTTAGTGGCTATTTAACGCCTTTATCTCATTGACAAGGTGGTAACCTCCGTCTACTCGAAATGATCCAGGGGAGTGTCATGTCCATTCAGGGGATTGAAGGCGTCGTCCAGCAGTTGCAGGCCACCATGCTGTCTGCGCGCAATACGCCAGTACAACCGCAGCCCGCCGTGAGTTTTGCCGGTGAACTTCAGGCCGCGCTGGGCCGCATCAGCGATACCCAGAACGCCGCACGCGCTCAGGCGAACCAGTTTTCACTCGGCGCGCCGGGCGTGTCGCTTAACGATGTGATGGTCGACTTGCAGAAGTCGTCGGTCTCGCTGCAGATGGGTATCCAGGTGCGCAACAAACTGGTGTCGGCCTATCAGGACGTGATGAATATGCAGATCTAGTGCCGGAAGGCCATTGCTGGCCTTCAGTGCGTTGACCGGTTATTTACCATAGCGCGGTGCCGGAACACCGGTGCGCGACGCGCCAAACACGGCCAGCCGCGCCTCTTCATACCGCTCCCACAGCGCCATATCGTGCAGCGGTGGGATGGTGATGTTTTCCCCTTGCGCCAGCCCGGCGAGGGCGGCATCGACCATATCTTCGCTGGTCATCACCGTGCCTTCAGGGAGTTGCGCATGGGCAATCCCGGAGTGCCCCCAGATTTCCGTTGCCGTAATCGACGGCATTACCACCTGAATACGCACACCGCTTTGGGCGAATTCAGCCTGTAACCCGCGCGAGAAGTTTAATACGAAGGCTTTGGTGCCGCTGTACAGCGCGGTTTCGCCACGGGCGTGAATGGACAGCGTCGAGGCGATATTAATTATCGTCCCGGCATTACGTGCTTTAAAACGCGGCAGCGCCGCCAGCGACAGGCGAGTGAGGGCGGTAATGTTCAGGGTAATAATGTCCTGATGCGCCTGGGCGCTGCTGTCGAGAAACGAGGCCATATGCGCGGCACCGGCGTTGTTCACCAGCAACGTGATAGCCTCATTGTTACGCAGTTCGTTTTCTACCGCGTTGATACCCGCTTCGGCGCTGAGATCCGCCACCAGGAGGGTTACGGTGACGGCAAAGCGTTCGGTCAACTGCTGCGCCAGAGCCTGTAACCGATCGGCGCGGCGCGCCACCAGAATCAGGTTATAGCCCTGGGCGGCCAGCCGGTCGGCGTAAACCGCGCCGATACCGGAAGATGCGCCGGTAATTAACGCCGTAGAAGATGCGGTGCTCATAATGGACTCCTCAGTATTAGGTTGCATATTGAAACTAAATTAACTGTAGATACTTTGGTTTTATTATGCAACCAAATTGCGCGCTATTTTTTTAGCCAAAAGGGCGGTTAACGATTTAGCGCACCGGGAGTTTCGACTGAACCTCGGTAGGTTCCAGTTTGCGGCCATCTTCCGCGATCAGCTCCAGGCGGCGCAGCGGTTTGCGATGGGTGCTGTCCACCAGCACGGTGGCGGTGTCGCCGGCATCAAACAGAAAATCATTGCCCCACTGGGATAGCGCCACCAGCACCGTTTGCAGCGCGCGGCCTTTGTCAGTTAATACATACTCCTGCCAGGCGCTGCCGTCGGATGCCGGTTGTAGACGCAGGATCTCTTCATCGACCAGTTGCTTAAGGCGCACGGTAAGCATATTTTTGGCGATGCCAAGGCTTTTCTGGAATTCACCAAAACGCGTGATACCGCGTAGCGCATCGCGTACAATCAGCAGCGACCACCAGTCGCCGATAATATCCAGCGACCGGGCAACCGGGCAGTTGGTGTTTGCCATACGGGTCCGTTTCATCATCTCTCCTTAAAAAAAACGGCATATAGTTTCATTATAAAACTTATTTGCCGGAATGCCTAACCCGTCATAAAACCGTCATTTTGCGATCCGCTCGCCGGGGCGTTGAGATTTTTTCTGCCACACTCGTTGCTGGAATAAACGTCCTGAGGAACCTGGCATGAAAAAAACAACGCTCGCAATGACGCTCGCCTCTGTATTGCTTATCCCCGCGCTGGCGCAGGCAGAAACCGCGCCGGAAGGCTACCAGCTTCAGCAGGTGTTGCTGATGAGCCGCCATAACTTACGCGCGCCGCTCGCCAACAATGGCAGCGTGCTTGAGCAATCCACCGCCCAGAAATGGCCGCAATGGGATGTCCCCGGCGGGCAGCTCACCACCAAAGGCGGCGTGCTGGAAGTGTATATGGGCCACTATTTCCGCGAGTGGTTCGCCCAGCAGGGGCTGGTCACCAGCGGCGAATGCCCGGCGAATAACCGGGTTTACGCCTACGCCAATAGCCTCCAGCGTACGGTCGCCACCGCGCAGTTCTTTATTACCGGCGCGTTTCCGGGCTGCGATATTCCGGTCCATCATCAGGAAAAAATGGGCACCATGGACCCGACCTTTAACCCGGTGATCACCAATACCTCGCCGGAATTCCAGCAGGCGGCGCTGAAAGCCATGGAAACCCAGCGCGGCGAATATCAGCTGGATGAAAGCTATAAACTGCTGGAAGAGGTGACCGGCTATGACGACTCGCCGTCCTGCAAACAGAAACAGGTGTGCGACTTAACGGCGGCGAAAGACACTTTCAGCGCCAAACCCACCGAGGAACCGGGCGTCAGCGGGCCGCTGAAAGTGGGTAACTCGCTGGTGGATGCCTTTACGTTGCAGTATTACGAAGGCTTTCCGATGGAAGACGTCGCCTGGGGCCAGATCAAAACCGACAAGCAGTGGAGCGTGCTGTCGAAGCTGAAAAATGGCTATCAGGATACGCTGTTCACTTCGCCGGATGTGGCGCGTAACGTGGCCGCGCCGCTGGTGAAATACATCCAGAAAGCGCTGGTGACCGAGAAGCAGGGGCCGGCAGTAACGGTACTGGTGGGGCATGATTCTAATATCGCCTCGCTGCTGACGGCGCTGGATTTCAAACCCTATCAGCTGGCTCACCAGTACGAGCGCACGCCGATTGGCGGGAAAATCATGTTCCAGCGCTGGCACGACAGCAAAACCAATCGCGATTTGATGAAGGTCGAATACGTGTATCAAAGCAGCGAGCAGCTGCGCGACGCGACGCCGCTGAATCTGGAAAGCCCGCCGCAGCGCGTCGCGTTACAGCTTACCGGCTGCCCGACCGACAGCGACGGTTTTTGCCCGTGGGATAAATTCACCGCAGTGTTAGACAGCGCGGTGAAATAACGCGTTGCCCCCGCCGGGCGGCGGGGGCGTTGACTCAGACGTTTTTGCGTTCGATGGTTTGCTCGCCCCAGAACAGGGAGTCTTTATCGGTTTTTTTAAAGGCGCGGATCAGCACTTCATCATTGCCTTCTTCCCAAATTTTCTCCGCCAGTTTTTCGTCATAGTCCGCCACTTCAAAGATGGCTTCAGCAATTTCCGGCGAGGTATTTCTCAGACTGGCCCATTCACCCACGTGATGAGCTTTAGATTGTTGATTTGGCATCAATATTCTCCTGTACCTTTAGCCTTTAAGTTTGACCGCCAGGCTGGCGACGTGTTGGCCCTGATAACGGGCAATAGAGAGTTCTTCTTCGCTGGGTTGACGCGAGCCGTCGCCGCCCGCAATGGTGGTGGCACCGTACGGCGTGCCGCCGCGCACCTGTGAAATATCAAACAGCTCTTTGGTGCCATAGCCGATCGGCACGATCACCATGCCGTGATGCGCCAGAGTGGTCCAGGTGGAGGTGATGGTTTGTTCCTGGCCGCCACCGGTGCCGGTCGAACTGAACACGCTGGCGATTTTGCCGTACAGCGCGCCGGAGGCCCACAGACCGCCGGTCTGGTCCCAGAAGGTGCGCATCTGGCCTGACATATTGCCGAAGCGGGTTGGGGTGCCGACAATAATTGCGTCGTAGTTCACCAGTTCCTGCACCGTGGCTTCTGGCGTGGTTTGCGCTTTACCGCCGGCTTTCGCGAAGAGTTCGGGCGGCATGGTTTCAGGAACGCGTTTCACTTCCACATCGACGCCTTCAACGCCCCGCGCGCCTTCCGCGACGGCCTGAGCCATGGTCTCGATGTGTCCGTACATTGAGTAATAAAGCACTAAAATCTTCGCCATCTTCAGTCACTCCTGAGTTCAACATCTTGTTCGCAACGCCAGGTTGCCCTCTTTTAAAGATATGACGTTGCGCCAGGAGTGCAAATTTCACTGGGTTTTGCTTGATGTATAGCAACTTAGCCAGTGTTGCCGCTCTGTTGCATCCTTTCACATTTAAAAACTACCAATTTTGGTACTTATTAGAGCTGTTTATAGATAATGGGGGTTAATAATCACCCGATTGATGGATTACATGTTGCGGGATGTTACAGAAAAATGATCTCTGTCCGCTTGTAGTCTAGGCTTTAACTCACGCGGCAAACGAAATATGTCTCTGGTTACCCGCGGGGTAAAAGGCCGTAGTGATATCAAAACTGAATGATGACTAATGTTTCGCTTTCCGGAGGTTAGATATGGCAAATCATCGTGGTGGTGCTGGTAATTTTGCAGAAAATCGTGAAAGGGCATCCGAAGCTGGCCGTAAAGGCGGCCAGGCGAGCGGCGGGAACTTTAAAAATGACCCGCAACGTGCCTCAGAAGCGGGGAAAAAAGGGGGTAAAAACAGTCATGGTGGGAATCGCGGTAACAACGAATAGCCCGATTACATTGAGTACTGTGGATTAACCTGACTCCGCTTCAACCGGGTTAATCATCATCGCCGCCGGCCCTGACCGGCGGTTTCGTTTTTAGGCATTGCGCCAGGTCTTAATCCATCGCAAACTTGAGAGCTGTCACATTTTTCGGTGCTCTCATGTCATCGCTACGTCAACGCTACCAATTTTCCGTTAAGCCGCAGGAAGCCCTGCTGATCCTGATTACTATGTTCTGGGGCGGCACCTTTCTGGCCGTGCAGTACGCGGTAACTCTCAGCGATCCGTTCTTTTTTGTCGGGCTGCGGTTTGCTACGGCGGCGCTGGCGGTTGGGCTACTTTCGGTAAAATCCCTGCGTGGGCTGACGCGCCTTGAACTGAAAGCGGGGGTGTCGATCGGTATTGCCATCGCCCTTGGCTACAGCCTGCAAACCTGGGGGCTGCAAACCATTCCCAGCAGCAAATCCGCATTCATTACCGCTATGTATGTGCCGCTGGTGCCACTGCTCCAGTGGCTGTGCCTCGGCAGAATGCCGGGGTTGATGTCGTGGATTGGCGTGGCACTGGCGTTCATCGGCCTGGTGTTTCTTGCCGGGCCGGATGGCAATTTGCTGCAGATGGGCCAGGGGGAAATCATCACCCTGATTGGCGCAGTGGCGATTGCGGCGGAGATCATTTTAATTAGCGCCTGGGCGGGCAAAGTGGACATCAAGCGCGTCACGGTGGTGCAGCTCGCCACGGCTTCGCTGGTGTCTTTTATGATGATGGCCCCGGCGGGAGAGCGCGTTCCGCCGTTTTCCACCGGTTTGCTGGTAGTGGCGCTGGGGTTAGGCATTTTCAGCGCCATTATTCAGGTCACCATGAACTGGGCCCAGCGCAGCGTGTCGCCAACCCGCGCCACGGTAATTTATACCGGCGAGCCGGTATGGGCCGGGATTTTTGGGCGCATGGCCGGAGAACGCCTTCCCGCCATCGCGCTGCTGGGCGGTGCGTGCATTGTGCTCGGGGTGCTGGTCAGTGAACTGAAGCTTAAAAAGAAACCGGCCAGCGAGCAGGCCGTGGAACAGTCGGAAGGATAATCAACGCATGATCCAGGGAAAGAAACCCGCCGGTAAACGTTCGCAGGCGGTGGCGGCGAAGCGGGACGCCATTTTGCAGGCGGGCCTCAGCCAGTTTTCAAAATATGGCGTGCACGGCACGACGCTGGAAAATATCGCCGAAAGCGCGGGGGTGTCGAAAACCAATCTGCTCTACTATTTTCCCTCTAAAGACGCGCTGTATATCGCGGTGCTGAAACAGATCCTGGCGATCTGGCTGGCGCCGCTGCGGGCGTTTCGCAGCGATCTCGAACCGCTGACCGCCATCGGCGAGTACATTCGGTTAAAAATGGCGGTGTCGCGTGACTACCCTGAAGCCTCCCGGCTGTTTTGCATGGAGATGTTGCAGGGCGCGCCGCTGCTGATGGGAGAACTGTCCGGGGATGTAAAACCGCTGGTGGAAGAGAAATCGGCGATTGTCGCTGGCTGGGTGGCGCAGGGCAAACTGGCGAAAATCGACCCCAATCATCTGATTTTTATGATTTGGGCCACTACCCAGCACTATGCGGATTTTTCGGTTCAGGTTGAAGCGGTAACCGGCGCCACCTTGCAGGATGACGCCTTTTTTCAGCAGACGGTGGAGAACGTCCAGCGCATGATTATCGCGGGTATTCGTCCCCGTTAGTGGCTGGCCGCCGCCGGTAACGGGCAGCTTAAATCGCCTTCGCCGCACTGCAGCATTGATTCAAGGTAAGCGCTGCGCTCGCGGGTTTTGTCCGTCAGGCACTGGCTGTAAATCATCGGCTGAATACTGCCCCCCTCGACGCCGGAGGCGATAAAGTCGCAGTCGGCGTCGCGCAGTTTAATCCAGGCATTCTGCGCGTTTTTCAGCAAGCCGTGCTGCTCTTTACTGGCCAGGGCGTACACCTTTTTATAAGCGGCATTCAGCTCGCTATCCGCCTTTTGATATTCGGCTGCCGCGCAGTCGTTAAGCTCCAGCTGCGTTTCGGCTTTCTCGCAATCCTGCGCCAGCGCCGCCGACGACATCAGCAGCGCGATAACCATTATTCCTGTTCTTGTCATGATCGATCCCCAAAAAAAAAGCTCCTGAACGGAGCTTTTAGGGTAGCGAAGCGTTAGCCGATTGTCATCAGGCTGGCGTTGCCGCCTGCCGCCGCGGTGTTGACGCTGAGCGAGCGTTCAATCCACAGCCGCTCCAGCAGCAGATTCGTTTCGCCACGGGCAAAGCCCTGCACCGACACAATCGCGCCGTCGCGCGCCGCCACGTTCTCACACAGGGTGCGCAACTGATCGGAATCGCCGTGATAGATCACCGCGTCGAAATGCTGGCTCATCAGCGAATCCGCGCCAGCGAAGTCGATGCGCTGGGCAACGGCAGACGGCAGTTTACCGGCCAGTTCGCGATGCAGCTTATCTTCCGGCCACAGCGCGCGGCTGGCGCTGCTGGTGACGGCGGCAAGCTGTACCAGCGCGTCGTCTTCGTTATCCGCCAGGCACAGAACCCGTTCGCGCGGCAGCAGGGTATAGGTGTTGCGCTCGCCGGTCGGCCCCGGCAATACGCGCTGCACGCCGGTTTGCGCCTGTGCGCCAAAGGCTTCGCACACCGCTTTCAGCGCCGGACGGTTGGCCGCCCACTGGGTTAGCGCCTCGTGCGGTTGCAGTAGTGCGGTGCGCAGCTGGCTGTCCACCGGTAAGCCGTTATCGCGGTTAAAGGTGGTGGTCACGGCGTTTTCCGGGCGATTCGCCAGCAGACGGTACAGATACAGCGGGCCGCCCGCTTTCGGACCGGTGCCGGACAGTCCTTCGCCGCCGAACGGCTGCACGCCGACCACTGCGCCCACCATATTGCGGTTGACGTACATGTTGCCGACGCTGGCGCTGCCGGTAACCTGGGCGATGGTTTCATCAATGCGGGTATGCACGCCCAGCGTCAGGCCATAACCCGCCGCGTTAATCTGCTCAATCAGCGCGTCAAGGTTGCTGCGGTTGTAGCGCACCACGTGCAGTACCGGGCCGAACACCTCTTTTTTCAGCTCATCGAAACGCTCAAGCTCAATTAAGGTGGGCTTAACGAAAGTGCCGCTTTGCCATTCACGGGCGTCGTCCTGATGCTCGCGCACCGCCTGGAACACCGGGCGGCCTTTGGCGCGCATCGCCTGAATGTGATTCTCGATGTTTTCCTTGGCTTCGGCGTCAATCACCGGGCCGATATCGGTGGTCAGGCGCTCCGGGTTGCCCATCCGGCATTCCGCCATCGCGCCGCGCAGCATGGTCAGGGTGTGATCGGCAATGTCATCCTGCAGGCACAGCACGCGCAGTGCCGAACAGCGCTGGCCGGCGCTGTCGAACGCTGATGAAACCACGTCCACCACCACCTGTTCGGTCAGGGCGGACGAGTCGACGATCATGGCGTTCATCCCGCCGGTTTCGGCAATCAGCGGCGTCGGGCGGCCCTGCGGATCGAGGCGGGTAGCGATATTGCGCTGTAACAGCGTTGCCACTTCGGTGGAGCCGGTAAACATTACGCCGCGCACCCGCTCGTCGCCGGTCAACTGCGCGCCGACGGTCTCGCCGCGGCCTGGCAGCAGCTGCACCACGCCTGCCGGTACGCCAGCATCCAGCAGAATGCGCACGCCCATGGCGGCGATCAGCGGGGTCTGCTCAGCGGGTTTGGCCAGCACGCTGTTACCTGCCGCCAGCGCGGCGGCCACCTGGCCGGTGAAAATGGCCAGCGGAAAGTTCCACGGGCTGATGCACACCACCGGGCCGAGCGGACGATGGGTTTCATTATCGAAATCGTGGTTAACCTGGCCCGCGTAATAGCGCAGGAAGTCCACCGCTTCGCGCACTTCGGCGATGGCGTTGCTGAAGGTTTTACCTGCTTCACGTACCAGCACGCCGATCAGCGTCTGCATCTGATCTTCCATCAATACGGCAGCGCGTTCGAGGATCGCGGCGCGCTCCTGCGGCGGGGTAGCGAACCAGATCGGCGCGTTATTTACCGCGCTTTGCAGCGCCTGGCTGATTTCTTGCTCTGTAGCCTCGCGGGTATAGCCGACAATATCCAGCGGCTCCGCCGGGTTAACCACCGGGGTCATCTCGCCGTCGCGCGCGGCCTCTTCGAGGATCGGCTGCGCCAGCCATTTTTGGGTGGCGCTATTCAGCAGTGCCGAAGAGAGCGACGCCAGACGATGTTCGTTTGCCAGATCCAGACCGGCAGAGTTGGCGCGGCCATTGCCGTACAGATCTACCGGACGCGGAATTTTTGGATGCGGCAGGCCGGGAATGCCTTCCTGGGCTGCCAGCTTCTCGACAGCGGCGACAGGGCAGGCCACCAGTTCATCCAGCGGCAGCGTGGTATCGGCGATGCGGTTAACGAAGGAGGTGTTAGCGCCATTTTCCAGCAGGCGGCGCACCAGATACGCCAGCAGCGTTTCGTGGGTGCCCACCGGGGCGTAAATGCGGCACGGACGGTTGAGTTTGCCGTCAGCCACTTTGCCCACCACCTGTTCGTACAGCGGTTCGCCCATGCCGTGCAGGCACTGGAACTCGTACTGGCCCGGATAGTAGTTCTGCCCGGCCAGATGATAGATTGCCGCCAGGGTATGGGCGTTATGGGTGGCGAACTGCGGATAAATCAGGTTTGGCACCGCCAGCAGTTTCTTGGCGCAGGCAAGGTAGGAGACGTCGGTATACACCTTGCGGGTATAAACCGGATAGCCTTCCAGACCTTCCACCTGGGCGCGTTTGATCTCGCTGTCCCAGTACGCGCCTTTCACCAGGCGGATCATCAGACGGCGGCGGCTGCGGGTCGCCAGGTCGATCAGGTAGTCGATTACAAATGGGCAGCGCTTCATATAGGCCTGGATCACGAAGCCGATGCCGTTCCAGCCCGCCAGTTCCGGTTCAAAGCACAGTTTTTCCAGCAGATCGAGGGAGATTTCCAGCCGATCGGCTTCTTCGGCGTCGATGTTGATGCCGATATCATACTGACGCGCCAGCAGGGTCAGGGATTTCAGGCGCGGATAGAGTTCTTCCATTACCCGATCGTACTGGGCGCGGCTGTAACGCGGGTGCAGCGCCGACAGTTTGATGGAGATGCCCGGGCCTTCATAAATGCCGCGACCGTTGGAGGCTTTACCGATGGCGTGGATCGCCTGCTGGTAGGAAACCATGTAGGCTTGCGCATCGGCGGCGGTGAGCGCGGCTTCGCCGAGCATGTCGTAGGAGTAGCGGAAACCTTTCTCTTCCAGCTTGCGGGCGTTGGCCAGCGCTTCGGCGATAGTTTCCCCGGTAACAAACTGCTCGCCCATCAGGCGCATCGCCATATCCACGCCTTTGCGGATCAGCGGTTCGCCGCTCTTGCCGATAATGCGGTTCAGTGAGCGCGACAGGCTGGCTTCGTTATGGGTGGAGACCAGGCGGCCAGTAAACAGCAGCCCCCAGGTGGCGGCATTAACAAACAGTGACGGGCTGCGGCCAATATGGGATTGCCAGTTGCCGTTGCTGATTTTGTCGCGGATTAACGCGTCGCGGGTGGCTTTATCGGGAATACGCAGCAGGGCTTCCGCGAGGCACATCAGCGCCACGCCTTCCTGAGAGGAGAGGGAGAACTCCTGCAACAGGCTTTGCACCATGCCAGCACGACCGCTGGCGGTCTTCTGGTTACGCAATTTATCCGCCAGTTTCCAGGCCAGCTGATGCGTCTGGCTGGACATCTCCGGCGTTAAGCGCGCCTGTTCCAGCAGCATGGGCACCGCGTCGGTTTCCGGACGACGCCATGCGGCGGTGATCGCCGCGCGGTTCACCGACTGCGGCAGGATCTGCTCGGCAAATTCCAGGAACGGCTGATGATTTTCTTCGCCCGCCGCGCTGAGCGCTTCTTCGCTTTCATTGGCCGCGCCTGCCAGCAGGGCAGGCAGCTCAGGTAGGGTATCGTTATTTTCCAGCCGCTCGAGGTAATTAAAGATGGCCTGCTTAATCAGCCAGTGGGGCGTGCGGTCAATTTTCGATGCGGCAGATTTAATGCGCTCCCGCGTCGCGTCATCCAGTTTAACGCCCATGGTGGTGGTGCCCATGTTGTTAACTCCCGTTTTAATTATTGCTGTTTTGTAATCAAGTACCGGCAATATCCAACATGTTGCAACTTTGTGCAACCATGTTAAATGTGACCTGAGTAGCAAGCCAAAAAATGAATGAATTGTTAAATAAGAAAACGCGATGATCGAAAACACATTCGTGGCGGTAGCCTAAGAAATACGGGCGACTTAACACTTTTACCCGGTGCAACCGACTAAAAGCGTGAGCAAGTGCAACCTCTAAAAAAGACGCGCAGTTTCTGGGGTGAATTTGTTGTGAATGAGGTGTTAAATCGATTGTGAATGAAAACCGCTTACGGCAGGATACTGCTCCTTAAAGAGTAACTATAACGAAGCTGCTGCGTTCCGGCGGCCAATAAACGTACGGGTAACACCGTGCGGGATCCCATTTGGAGAGATTTGCATGACGACAAGCACACCTATGGTGGTGACTTTCCTGGTTTATATCTTTGGCATGATATTGATAGGGTTTATCGCCTGGCGTTCGACCAAAAACTTTGATGACTATATCCTCGGCGGACGCCGTCTCGGCAGCTTGGTCACCGCGCTGTCCGCAGGGGCGTCGGATATGTCCGGCTGGCTGCTGATGGGCCTGCCTGGCGCGATTTTTATCGCCGGGATCTCGGAAAGCTGGATTGCCATCGGCCTGACCGTAGGCGCCTGGATCAACTGGAAGCTGGTGGCCGGGCGTTTGCGCGTTCACACCGAATACAACAATAACGCCCTAACGTTACCGGATTATTTCACCGGGCGTTTTGAAGATAACAGCCGCGTTCTGCGCATCATCTCTGCGGTAGTGATTCTGGTGTTCTTCACCATCTATTGCGCATCGGGCATTGTGGCCGGCGCACGCCTGTTCGAAAGCACTTTTGGCATGAGCTACGAAACGGCGCTGTGGGCCGGTGCGGCCGCGACCATTCTGTACACCTTTATCGGCGGTTTCCTGGCGGTGAGCTGGACCGATACCGTGCAGGCCAGCCTGATGATTTTCGCGCTGATCCTGACGCCGGTTATCGTGATTTTCGCGGTGGGCGGCCTGGATGATTCGATGGAAGTGATCAAACAGAAAAGCATCGAAAACGTCGATATGCTCAAGGGCCTTAACCTGGTGGCGATCATTTCGCTGATGGGCTGGGGGCTGGGCTACTTCGGTCAGCCGCATATCCTGGCGCGCTTTATGGCGGCGGATTCCCATCACACCATCGTTAACGCGCGCCGTATCAGCATGACCTGGATGATCCTGTGCCTGGCGGGTGCGGTAGCGGTGGGCTTCTTCGGCATCGCCTACTTTACCAATAACCCGGCGCTGGCCACCTCGGTCAACCAGAACAGCGAGCGCGTGTTTATTGAACTGGCGCAGATCCTGTTTAACCCGTGGATCGCCGGTATCCTGCTGTCCGCTATCCTCGCGGCAGTGATGTCCACTCTGAGCTGTCAGCTGCTGGTGTGCTCCAGCGCCATCACCGAAGATCTGTATAAAGCGTTTTTCCGCAAGCATGCCAGCCAGCGTGAACTGGTGTGGGTAGGGCGATTAATGGTACTGGTGGTAGCGCTGGTGGCGATTGCCCTGGCAGCGAACCCGGACAACCGCGTACTCGGCCTGGTCAGCTACGCGTGGGCAGGCTTCGGCGCGGCGTTTGGCCCGGTAGTGCTGCTCTCGGTGATGTGGTCGCGCATGACCCGTAACGGCGCGCTGGTAGGCATGATTATCGGTGCGGTAACGGTGATCGTCTGGAAACAGTTCGCCTGGTTTAACCTGTACGAAATCATTCCGGGCTTTATCTTCGCCACACTCGGTATCGTGGTGGTCAGCCTGATGGGCAAAGCGCCGTCAAAAACTATGATCGAACGCTTTGAAAAGGCGGATGATGTGTATCATTCTCCGGCTCCGTCAAAACTTCAGGCGCAGTAATCGATTTAACACCATAATCAAACAGTCAGCCGGGAATTTCCGGCTGACTGTTATGGAGGAAGCGGCGCTAAATTTTTCATTTGCTAACGATTAATCCATAAATTTTTTGTATGACTATCCGGTTGAAATAAATCTGTAAAATTTTCCTGTCATAACTGTCACATCAGCAGGCGTGAAGAATCATTGTAGATAAGTAAAATATTTGTTGTAGTTATGCTAAATTTTAGTGTAGAGATAAGTTATGCGGTAGTTCCCGGTTGTGAACCCGGATTCACTATGGAGATCGCGGATGACAGCGTCCTGTAATGGACAAACCCTTTTTCAACGTTCCACACTCTCACCGGGTGAGCCCTCTCCCGGTAACGCATTCTTCACCATCAATTTTCTCTCTTTCGCGTTTTTTACCGATGTGTTTGATACGGCGGTTCCCCGACGTGTCACTCTAACCGGCAGTCTATGGCTTAAAAGGAAGCCAAACCTCATATGTTCGTGCGCATCAACGCGTGCCGTCAGGCATTGCGTAATATGTAAACCAACTATTCAAGGTGCCATCCATGGGAAGACAAAAAGCAGTGATCAAAGCTCGTCGCGAAGCAAAACGTGTGCTGAGACGCGACTCACGGAGTCATAAACAACGTGAAGAAGAATCGGTCACCTCGCTTGTGCAGATGAGTGGTGTTGAAGCCATTGGCATGGCGCGCGATAGTCGCGACGCTTCGCCGATAGTGGCGCGTACTGACGCCCAGGAAAGTTATCTCAACGCCATTGAAAGCAAAAAACTGATATTCGCCACCGGCGAAGCCGGATGCGGCAAGACGTTTATCAGTGCGGCGAAAGCCGCGGAGGCCCTGATACATAAGGATGTCGACAGGATTATCGTGACCCGCCCGGTATTACAGGCCGACGAAGACCTCGGCTTTTTGCCCGGCGACATCTCCGAGAAGTTTGCCCCGTATTTCCGCCCCGTCTACGACGTGCTGGTGAAACGGCTGGGTGCATCCTTTATGCAGTACTGCCTGCGTCCGGAGATTGGTAAGGTCGAGATCGCGCCCTTTGCCTATATGCGCGGACGGACCTTTGAGAATGCGGTGGTGATTCTGGACGAGGCTCAGAACGTCACGGCGGCCCAAATGAAAATGTTTTTGACCCGCCTCGGGGAAAACGTCACGGTGATCGTTAATGGCGATATTACCCAGTGTGATTTGCCATCCGGTGTTCGCTCGGGATTGAGCGATGCGCTCGAACGTTTTGAAGATGATGAAATGATTAGCGTGGTGCGCTTCGGCAAAGATGACTGCGTGCGTTCGGCCCTGTGCCAGCGGACGCTACGCGCGTACGGCTAACGTTTCTCCTTGATCAACAAACCCGCGCACGCGCGGGTTTGCTGTTTTTAGCGGTCAGAACAGGGCGGAGACCAGCAGGTAGCTGGCTACGCAGGCGCAGCTCACGCCGATAAGGCCCGGGATAATAAAGCTGTGGTTAAGAATGTATTTGCCGATGCGGGTAGTGCCGGAACGGTCAAAGCCGATACAGGCCAGGTCGCTCGGGTAGGTCGGCAGAATAAAGTAGCCATAAGAGGCCGGGAAAAAGGCAATCAGCATTTTTGGCTCGACGCCCAGCATCAGGCCCATCGGGGCTACCGCCGTTAGCGCCGCCGCCTGGCTGTTCACCAGTTTGGAAACCAGGAACAGCACCAGCGCATAGGTCCACGGATGGCTTTTCACCACGCCTTCCAGCGCCATTTTCAGTTCATCAAGATGCGCCTGGAAAAAGGTGTCACTCATCCACGCCACGCCGAATACCGAGAAAATCGCCACCATCCCGGCTTTGAATACCGCGCCGTTAGAAATCGACGCCGGATTGACTTTACAGACGATCAGCATCACCGCACCGGCGATCAGCATCATCATCTGGATCACCAGGTTCATGGAGAGCGGCTTCATCACGCCTTTGACTTCAAACGCCGGACGTAAATCCTGCATTGCGCCAAGCAGCACCACCACGAGGATCCCGGCAAAGAAAATCCAGGTAGACCACCAGGCCTGTTTCGGGAACACCTGGTTCATCAGGGTTTCGGTGGAGCCGAAGATAAATTCCCGCTGCTTCGGATCTTTGATTTTTTCCTGGAATTCCGGGTCATTCTCAAGATCTTTACCGCGACGCAGGCTCCACAGCGCGGCAATCAGCACGCCAAACAGCGATGCTGGCACCGACACTGCTAAAATTTCCAGAATGCCGAATGCCTGGCCCACACCGTGGTTTGCCGCGATGATCGACACCAGCGATACCACTGCAACAGAGACCGGGGAGGCGGTGATGGCCATCTGCGAGGCAATAGAGGCAACTGCCATCGGGCGTTCCGGGCGGATGCCTTTTTTCAGCGCGATATCGGCGATAATCGGGAACATGGTGTAAACCACATGCCCGGTGCCGCACAGGAAAGTCAGGGTCCAGGTAGTGAACGGGGCCAGCAGGGTGATGTGCTGTGGGTGACGGCGCAGCAGCTTTTCCGCAAACTGCATCATCACGTTCAGCCCGCCCGCCGTTTGCAGCGTGGCGGCGCAGCCGATTACCGCAAGGATGGTCAGCATGACATCGACAGGCGGTTTTCCAGGTTCCAGACCGAAAATAAACGTTAATAGAAATAATCCAATGCCGCTAATAAGACCCAACCCCATACCGCCGAAGCGAGTACCTACCAGCAGGCAGAGAATAATGACGATAAACTCGATGGTGATCATAACAATCCTTGAATGTTTAAACGCGTGAATCGCTTAAGCATTACAAATTGTAAGTGTACTCATTGAGAGGTAGATCTGATTTGTGGAAAGATAAGATTAATAGTTCGTTTAATTACCTTTTTTTAACATTAAAAATGAAATTAAATAACCTGTATGACGGCGTTATCGGCAGGGAATATATCAGTGAAATTTGAGATATAGCCGACATAAATAATTGACCCGGGCAGGGTGGCGGTATTTATTGATCTGAGATAATAAAGACAACTATCAAATAATGATTTTGCCTTACAGCGCATTAATAGCATAAATCGCTGACGATGAGGGAAAGCCGGATAACGAGAGGAGGTGCGAAACCTCCTCTGTGGCAAAAATTGATCAATGATAAAGATCGATTACGCCGAGCAACTGCTTGTCGGTTTGCTGCATGTTAACACCCGCTTTTTTGGCGCTGCGGACTTCATCGAGGATAACCTGCAGCAGCGTGCCGTCGACCAGTTCTTCTTTTTTAAACGTCGCTAAAAAGCTGATTGCCGCAGTGTCGTTGGCTGCGCGCGCCTCGTCGGTCAGGGTCGCCAGCGCCTGGATGCGATGATGGTAGTCCTTAACCATTTGTTCAAACATATCTTCCAGCGTGACGCAATGGCTGCACCTGGGCTGTTCTTTCAGGAGGGGGGTTGCGCCGCTGTTTTTAATATATTCAAACATGCGCATCATTTGCGTGACGGTATTTTGTGCCTGGTGTCGCAAAAATACGGCGGTACCGTTGAGTTCTTGCTGGCTACACCATTCGCTAAGCTGGAGATACATATTTGACGTGTAAAACTCATGATTCATTTGGGCGTTGAGTTTTTGTACCATTCCGCTAGTGATCATATGATGTCCTTATTTCTTCTTGTGACTGAAAGCTTATATCTCGTAAAAGAGGTCGCGATCGATATCTGGCTATTGTGAGCGCATTACGCAATGAGCGAATGCCCTATTTACTGACTGATTTGTTCCTCATTTTTTACAGGATACGCTCACTATCTCATTAATACACGCGGCTATTCTGTGATGTTGTTTCGATATTGGAACCTGTCTCGCAATTAATGGAGATGAATGAAATCGGTAATTGCCTGAAATTCCCTGGGTTAGGGTGTTATATTCAGATCGTATACAACATTCAAAATCATTTAGCCCTGAAATGAATTCTTGCAAATTCTTCAGGGTTTTCTTATTTACACTCGACAATAAGCAACCCTGGTGAAGATCTTGCGGCTCGCTTTTTGAGTTGCCGTCACGGCTCTACTTCATGGCAAGGATTGTCGAGCTATGAATATGGATAATTCAGTTATTGTTAAATTAATCATCATACAAATCAGCCAAATTTTATGTTCTTTATCGCTGAATCTATGCACTGTTTTACTGAAATTCTGCGATGTGATTTCGCTCTCCTATGGATAATCAATTTCCCGCTAATACTATCCGCAGCAATAGCACGTTGAACCTCAGAAAAGCTAATGCGTTGTTTTAAAGCCTTTTAGTAAAGATTTTAATGATTCATTACCCTGCAAAAAGAAAACTAAAGCTGGAGTTGCTCATGCACAAATTTACTAAAGCTCTGGCAGCCATCGGTCTGGCTGCCGTTATGTCACAATCCGCTATCGCAGAAACCATGAAGCTGGGTTTTCTGGTGAAACAGCCTGAGGAGCCATGGTTCCAGACGGAGTGGAAATTTGCTGATAAAGCCGGCAAGGATTTAGGTTTTGAAGTGATCAAAATCGCCGTGCCTGACGGTGAGAAAACCCTTAACGCCATCGACAGCCTGGCGGCCAGCGGCGCGAAAGGCTTCGTGATTTGTACGCCAGATCCGAAACTGGGCTCGGCGATTGTCGCTAAAGCCCGTGGCTACGACATGAAAGTCATCGCCGTGGATGACCAGTTTGTTAACGCCAAAGGCAAGCCAATGGATACCGTTCCGCTGGTAATGATGGCGGCGACCAAAATCGGCGAACGCCAGGGCCAGGAACTGTATAAAGAGATGCAGAAACGCGGCTGGGATGTGAAAGAAACCGCCGTGATGGCGATTACCGCCAACGAACTGGATACCGCGCGCCGTCGTACCGGCGGTTCCATGGACGCTCTGAAAGCCGCCGGATTCCCGGAAAAACAGATCTACCAGGTTCCCACCAAGTCTAACGATATCCCAGGCGCCTTCGACGCCGCTAACTCTATGCTGGTTCAGCATCCGGAAGTAAAACACTGGCTGATCGTCGGTATGAACGATAACACCGTGCTGGGCGGCGTACGTGCCACCGAAGGCCAGGGCTTTAAAGCGCCGGACGTGATCGGCATTGGCATCAACGGCGTTGATGCGGTGAGCGAACTGTCCAAAGCGCAGGCGACCGGCTTCTACGGCTCGCTGCTGCCAAGCCCGGACGTACACGGCTACAAATCCAGCGAAATGCTTTACAACTGGGTGACCAAAGGCGTTGAGCCAGAGAAATTCACTGAAGTGACCGACGTGGTGCTGATTACCCGCGACAACTTCAAAGAAGAGCTCGCTAAAAAAGGTTTAGGCGGTAAGTAATGTCGTAGGGCGAGCGCCGCAGGTGCGCTCGCCTTTTTGGTGGTTTGTGGAGGCGTTATGCAGCAATCAACACCCTGGCTCTCTTTCCGCGGTATCGGGAAAACCTTCCCGGGCGTGAAAGCGCTATCAGATATCAGTTTTGACTGCCATGCCGGGCAGGTTCATGCGCTGATGGGCGAAAACGGCGCGGGGAAATCGACCCTGTTAAAAATTCTCAGCGGCAACTACACCCCAACCACGGGCACCATCGCCCTGAAAGGCCAGGAGGTAGCGTTTGCCGATACCACTCAGGCGCTGAACGCGGGTGTGGCGATCATCTACCAGGAACTGCACCTGGTACCGGAGATGACCGTGGCCGAGAACATCTATCTGGGCCAGATCCCCCACAAAATGGGCTTTGTGAACCGGTCATTGCTCAACTACGAGGCCAAACTGCAGCTGGAACATTTAGGGCTGGATATCGATCCGCAAACGCCGCTCAAGTACCTGTCTATCGGGCAGTGGCAGATGGTGGAAATCGCCAAAGCGCTGGCGCGCAACGCCAAAGTTATCGCCTTTGACGAACCTACCAGTTCGCTATCGGCGCGGGAAATTGAAAACTTATTTCGGGTGATCCGCGAACTGCGCAACGAAGGGCGCGTGATCCTGTATGTCTCCCACCGTATGGAAGAGATCTTCGCGCTCAGCGATGCCATCACGGTGTTTAAAGATGGCCGCTACGTCTGCACCTTCGATGATATGCAACAGGTCAACCACGACAAACTGGTGCAGGCGATGGTTGGACGCGAAATCGGCGACATCTACGGCTGGAAACCGCGCGAGTACGGGCCGGAACGGCTGCGTCTGGAAAACGTGAAGGCACCAGGCGTGCGCACGCCCATCTCCCTGTCGGTACGCAGCGGCGAAATCGTTGGGCTGTTCGGCCTGGTCGGGGCAGGGCGCAGTGAACTGATGAAAGGCATGTTCGGCGGCACCCGCATTACTGACGGCCAGATTTATATCGATGGCCAGCCGGTCAATATTCGGGCACCCGGCGACGCGATCCGCTCCGGCATGATGCTGTGCCCGGAAGATCGCAAAGCGGACGGCATTATTCCGGTGCACTCAGTGCAGGACAACATCAACATCAGCGCCCGCCGCAAGCATATCAGCGCCGGATGCCTGATTAACAACGGCTGGGAGGCGCAAAACGCCCAGCACCATATTAAGTCGCTCAATATTAAAACGCCGACCGCCGGGCAGCTGATCATGAACCTGTCGGGGGGTAACCAGCAGAAGGCGATTTTAGGCCGCTGGCTGTCGGAAGAGATGAAGGTCATTTTGCTGGATGAGCCAACGCGCGGTATCGACGTGGGGGCGAAGCACGAAATTTATAACGTTATCTATGCGCTGGCGGCGCAGGGCGTGGCGGTGCTGTTCGCCTCCAGCGACCTGCCAGAAGTGCTCGGGGTGGCTGACCGCATCATCGTGATGCGTGAAGGGGAAGTCGCCGGGGAGTTACTGCATAACGAGGCTTGCGAACAAGACGCCCTAAGCCTTGCGATGCCAAAAATCAGCCAGGCTGTCGCCTGATACAGGAGAGTTTATGTCTGCTTTAACCACATCCGGTGCGCCAAAGTCATCGCTGACCCTCGGTCGTATCTGGGACCAGTACGGTATGCTGGTCGTGTTTGCCGTGTTGTTTATCGCCTGTGCGATTTTTGTGCCTAACTTCGCCACCTTTATCAATATGAAGGGGCTGGGGCTGGCTATCTCCATGTCCGGAATGGTGGCCTGCGGGATGCTGTTCTGCCTGGCGTCCGGGGACTTTGACCTGTCGGTGGCGTCGGTGATCGCCTGCGCCGGGGTCACCACCGCCGTGGTGATTAATATGACCGAAAGCCTGTGGATCGGGGTGTTTGCCGGTCTGGCGCTCGGCATGCTCAGCGGCTTTGTGAACGGCTTTGTTATCGCCAAACTGAAAATCAACGCCCTGATCACCACGCTTGCCACCATGCAGATTGTGCGCGGCCTGGCCTACATTATTTCTGACGGTAAAGCGGTGGGCATTGAAGACGAAAGCTTCTTTACGCTGGGCTATGCCAACTGGCTGGGCCTGCCGGCACCAATCTGGCTGACCGTGGCTTGCCTGATTATTTTCGGCTTTCTGCTCAACAAAACCACCTTTGGTCGCAACACCCTGGCGATTGGTGGTAACGAAGAGGCGGCGCGTCTGGCCGGTGTACCGGTAGTACGCACCAAAATCATTATTTTCGTGCTGTCTGGCCTGGTTTCCGCCGCAGCTGGGATCATTCTTGCCTCGCGTATGACCAGCGGCCAGCCGATGACCTCTATCGGTTATGAGCTAATTGTCATCTCGGCCTGCGTATTGGGCGGGGTTTCGCTGAAAGGCGGCATCGGTAAAATCTCTTACGTCGTGGCCGGTATTTTGATTCTGGGCACGGTGGAAAACGCCATGAACCTGCTGAATATCTCCCCGTTTGCTCAGTATGTGGTGCGTGGTTTGATCCTGCTGGCGGCGGTGATTTTCGACCGTTACAAACAGAAAGCGAAACGCACGGTGTAACGTCTTTTGACAAAAAAACGCGCCGCTTTTCCTTAAGATCCATTCGTAATAATTATTGATTGCCGACCCGTCCGGGTCGGCTTTTTTTTGCCGTTTTTCAGACTAATCCAGCGCTGGCAAGCCTTACGGGGGCGTTAGCAACATGGCGAGCCTCGTCACACTGTCTATACTTACATGGCTATTGATAATGGCAGGTAACTGTTTGGTTGCCTTTTGACTGTGTAAGGAGGAAACCACTGGTGGCTACTGAACTCTCTCTACCACCCCTGAATAACGGAAACCTGGCTTTTTTCTTTGACCTCGATGGTACGCTGGCAGAAATCCAACCTCATCCCGATCTGGTTCACATACCGACCGACGTGCGTGCCCTCCTGGAAAAGCTTTCCGGTCTTCAGAATGGGGCGCTGGCGTTGATTTCGGGACGTTCTATGGCCGAGCTGGACAAGCTGGCCGCACCGCATCGTTTCCCCGTTGCCGGGGTGCACGGCGCCGAGCGTCGCGACATCAACGGAAATACCCATGTTGTTACGCTGCCTGCGGATCTGGTGCGCGCGCTGCAGTTGCGCCTTGAAGCGGAGCTGGCGGCGATGCCCGGCACCGAGCTGGAATGTAAAGGCATGGCCTTTGCGCTGCACTATCGCCAGGCACCGGAATTTGAAACGCATATTCTTAGCCTGGCGTCGACGCTGGCGAGCCTGTATGAGGAGCTTTCGCTCCAGCCGGGCAAATGCGTGGTCGAGATCAAACCGCGCGGCATCAATAAAGGCGAGGCGATTGCGGCGTTTATGCAGCAGGAACCGTTCGCTGGCCGTACGCCGGTGTTTATCGGTGATGACTTAACAGACGAGGCGGGTTTTACCGTGGTGAATGCCATGAACGGCATTTCTATCAAGGTCGGTAAGGGAGAAACCGAAGCGAAGTATCGTCTGATGAATGTACAGGCCGTCCACGTATGGCTAGAAAAGTTGGTAACACAACAAGAAAAAGAACAAAAATTGAATGACAGGAGTGTAGGTTATGAGTCGCTTAGTCGTAGTATCTAATCGTATCGCGCCGCCCGATGATAAAAAAGCAAGCGCAGGAGGCCTGGCGGTTGGCGTGCTGGGTGCCTTAAAAGCGGCGGGAGGATTGTGGTTTGGCTGGAGCGGAGAGATTGGCAATGAAGACCAGCCGCTGAAAACCGTCAGTCGGGGCAATATTACCTGGGCCTCCTTTAATCTTAGCGAGCAGGATTACGAGCAGTACTATAACCAGTTTTCCAATGCCGTATTATGGCCTGCCTTCCACTACCGTCTCGATCTGGTGAACTTTCAGCGCGATGCCTGGGAAGGCTATCTGCGGGTTAACCAGCTGCTGGCGGAAAAACTGAAGCCGCTGCTGGAAGAGGACGATATCCTGTGGATCCACGACTACCATCTGCTGCCGTTCGCCAGCGCGTTGCGCTCGCTGGGCATCAATAACCGTATTGGCTTCTTCTTGCATATCCCGTTCCCGACGCCGGAAATCTTTAACGCCTTGCCTCCCCATGCCGATCTGCTGGAAAAACTGTGTGATTACGATCTGCTGGGCTTCCAGACCGCTAACGATGAAAATGCGTTTTTAGAAAGTGTGGCGCAGCAAACCGCGTTGACCACGCGGGATAAACATACCCACCGTGCGTTTGGCAAACAGTTCACCACCTCGGTTTACCCAATCGGTATCGAGCCGGTAGAGATCGCCACTCAGGCCGCGGGCCCGCTGCCGCCCAAACTGGCGCAGCTGAAAAAAGAGCTGGGAACCATTAAGAATATCTTCTCAGTTGAGCGTCTTGATTATTCCAAAGGTTTGCCTGAACGTTTCCAGGCGTTTGAAGCCCTGCTGGAAAATTTCCCGCAGCATCACGGTAAAATTCGCTATACCCAGATTGCCCCGACCTCACGTGGCGAAGTGCAGGCCTATCAGGATATTCGGCATCAACTGGAAACCGAAGCCGGGCGGATTAACGGCAAATATGGTCAGCTGGGCTGGACACCGCTCTATTATCTGAACCAGCACTTCGATCGTAAGTTGCTGATGAAAGTGTTCCGTCATGCGGATGTCGGGCTGGTAACGCCACTGCGCGATGGGATGAACCTGGTGGCGAAAGAGTACGTGGCGGCGCAGGATCCGGCCAATCCAGGGGTGCTGGTGCTGTCAAAATTCGCCGGTGCGGCGAATGAATTAACCTCCGCGCTGCTGGTCAATCCCTATGACCGCGATGAAGTCGCCCAGGCACTGAACCGCGCGTTAACCATGCCGCTGGCGGAACGTATCTCACGCCATAGCGAAATGATGGCTGTCGTGCAGGAAAACGATATTCATCACTGGCAGGAGCGTTTCCTCGCGACCCTAAAGCAGATTGCGCCGCGTAGCGCGCAAAGCCAACTACAGCAAAAAATCGCCACCTTCCAGAAACTCGCCTGATAGTCCCCGTTTTCCCTGTCACGCAACGCGGCCCTTAGCGGGCCGCACGCGTTATAGCGACACCAGCAACACATCCACCGAGCAGGACTGGACTACCCGCTTAGCGCTACAGGTCACTTTACTGAAGAAGCTTTGATTGTGGTTACCGCACACCACCAGGTCGATCGGGGTTTTCCCACAGATATTGAGGATATGTTCGCTCAATTCTCCTGTGGCGATCACCGTGTCATGAATCGGGTATCCGGCCTGCTCCTTCAGGGATTGTAAAAACAGGTGGGTTTCTTCCAGCATCAGTTCGCGCAAGTTTTCCATCATTGGCGCGGCGAGCTGGTTGTACAGTTCCGGGTCAGATGCAAGGGTGATGAGGGTGATTGAACCGTCAACGGGCTTAACGATGGAGACGGCTCTTGCCACCAGCTGATAGCTTTCCGGGGTCGGCGCAACCGCGACCAGGAGATGTTTATAGCTCATGTAACGCTCCTTACTCACATGAGAATTGGCGCTGTGTACTCAGCGATACGCGCTTTTTATCGTTTGCGCAAGGTAACAACATGAACTTCAGGAGAGACTTAACACAAAATAGTTTAATTATTCTTATATAAGGAATATGCAACGTTTGTGAAATGTTTGTGTAGCGTCTGGGCAACCCGTCCCAGTTTAAGAAGCAGGGTTTGCGCTTCGCTTCAATAAAATATTTACAATTTTTTTATTTGGCGCACGGTTTATTTTTAACTCATTGATTGTTAATGATTAAATAAATATAAGAGGGCGTCGCTTAAGTGAGGAATTTTGTTTCTTAAATGTTAATTAAAAGTGGTAAAAAATTAGCGGAAACTTTTCTTGCTAGCTTTGTAAATACCCCTTGCCATGAATGATTATTCGTAAAAGCAATACGACGTCAGTACCAGTTTTGGTTAAAAAACGTCCATTTCTATAGATTTTCTGATTGGTTTATTAAGATTTTTAATTCAAATGTGTGATGCTTGTCACATATTATCGAAATTATTGTCATGCTCCGATTGTATGTAAAATTTCTGACGAGTACAGTTTGCTCGCTTTAGGAAAAATCTTAGTTTTTTGTAAGGGAAATAAGAATTGTCTTTAAATAAGTAACTTTTTGTGACGACCTGTCTTCATGGAGCGGCCTTTACAATAACCACTTGTTTTATTGCAACATTAAACCCTTATTTTTACTTTTCCAGATTTTATCTGGCGACATCACGGGGTGCGGGCATACCGCATAGTACGCAGTTGGTTATTCTGGATGGGAAAAATGCACACATCCGAGTTACTGAAACACATTTACGACATCAACCTGTCGTATCTGCTTTTGGCTCAACGTTTAATTAGCCAGGACAAAGCATCCGCCATGTTCCGCCTGGGCGTGACGGAAGAGATGGCAAACACCCTCGGCGAGCTTACGCTACCGCAGATGGTAAAATTGGCCGAGACCAATCAGCTTATCTGTCAGTTTCGCTTTGACGATCACCAAACCATTACCCGTCTGACGCAGGAGTCGCGCGTTGACGATCTGCAACAGGTTCACACCGGGATCCTGCTTTCCACCCGCCTGCTTAACGATGCGACCACGGCTGACGACGTCAGCAAAAAGAAAAGGGCCTGATCATGGTCGAAAAGAGCATTGTTCAGGAAGCGCGCGACATTCAGCTGGCAATGGAATTGATCACGCTGGGCGCGCGTCTTCAGATGCTGGAAAGCGAAACCCAGCTCAGCCGCGGGCGATTAATCAAGCTGTATAAAGAATTACGGGGAAGCCCGCCGCCAAAAGGCATGCTGCCGTTTTCCACCGACTGGTTTATGACCTGGGAGCAGAACATCCACGCTTCGATGTTCTGTAACGCCTGGCAATACCTGCTGCGCACCGGGCTCTGTTCCGGCGTGGACGCGGTGATTAAGGCCTATCGCCTTTACCTGGAACAGTGCCCGTCTCAGGATGAAGGCCCGCTGCTGGCGCTGACTCGCGCGTGGACGCTGGTGCGTTTTGTCGAAAGCGGCATGCTGGAACTGTCGACCTGCAACTGCTGCGGTGGCAACTTTATTACCCATGCGCATCAGCCGGTTGGCAGTTTCGCCTGTAGCTTATGCCAACCGCCTTCCCGCGCAGTAAAAAGGCGTAAACTTTCCCGAGATACTGCCGATATTATTCCACAACTGCTGGATGAACAGGTCGTACAGGCTGTTTAAGCGTCAGGTGTGGTGAATCACTCCAGCAGCGATAAGTCTCTTATCGCTGCTTTTTTATTCCCCGTCAGACACAAAACGTCTTTTCGCTTGTGAATCCTTGTCACAGTCAACAGCGGAAGGAAGATGTCGTGCTGATTCTTATAGGTTACCTGGTTGTTCTCGGTACAGTGTTCGGCGGTTATATGATGACCGGCGGTCACCTTGGCGCACTCTATCAACCTGCTGAATTTGTCATCATTGGGGGGGCAGGGGTAGGGGCGTTTATCGTCGGGAATAACGGCAAAGCGATCAAAGCCACGGTCAAAGCGTTACCGCTGTTGTTTCGCGGCTCCAAATACAACAAAAGCACCTACATGGATTTGATGGCGCTGCTGTATCGCCTGATGGCCAAATCACGCCAGCAGGGGATGTTCTCCCTTGAGCGGGATATCGAAAACCCCAAAGAGAGCGAAATTTTCGCCAGCTACCCGCGCATTCTGGCCGATAAAGTGATGCTCGAATTCATCACCGACTATCTGCGCCTGATCATCAGCGGCAACATGAACACCTTCGAAATCGAAGCGCTGATGGATGAAGAGATCGAAACCCATGAGAACGAGTGCGAGATCCCGGCCAACAGCCTGGCGATCATGGGCGACTCGCTCCCGGCGTTCGGCATCGTGGCGGCGGTGATGGGCGTGGTCCATGCGCTGGCGTCTGCAGATCGTCCGGCGGCAGAGCTGGGCGCGCTGATCGCCCACGCCATGGTGGGGACCTTCCTCGGCATTCTGCTGGCTTACGGTTTTATCTCGCCGCTGGCGACGGTACTGCGCCAGAAGAGCGCGGAAACCACCAAAATGATGCAGTGCGTCAAAGTGACCCTGCTCTCCAGCCTCAACGGTTACGCGCCGCCGATCGCCGTCGAGTTTGGCCGTAAAACGCTCTATTCCACCGAGCGTCCGTCGTTTATCGAGCTGGATGAGCATGTGCGCGCCGTGAAATCACCGAACCAGCAAACCACGACGGAAGACGCATGAAGAATCAACATCGCCCGATCGTTATCGTTAAGAAACGCAAACATAAAGGCCACGGCGGGGGGGCTCACGGATCGTGGAAGATTGCCTATGCCGACTTTATGACTGCGATGATGGCGTTCTTTCTGGTGATGTGGCTGATTTCCATCGCCAGCCCTAAAGAGTTGGTACAAATTGCCGACTATTTCCGTACCCCGCTTTCTGCCGCGATCACCGGCGGGCAGCGCATCGCCGACAGCGAAAGCCCGATCCCGGGCGGTGGCGATGATTACACCCAGGCGCAGGGTGAAGTAAAAAAAGAGCCGGATATCGATGAGCTGAAAAAGCGCATGGAAACCAGCCGGCTGAAAAAATTGCGTGGCGATCTGGACCAGCTGATTGAATCTGACCCGAAACTGCGCGCGCTGCGCCCGCATTTGCGCATCGACCTGACGCCGGAAGGGTTACGTATTCAGATTATCGACAGCCAGAACCGCCCGATGTTTAAAACCGGGAGTGCCGAAGTGGAGCCGTACATGCGCGATATCCTGCGCGCCATCGCGCCTGTGCTGAACAGCATTCCCAACCGAATCAGCTTGTCAGGCCACACCGACGATATTCCTTATGCTTCCGGCGAACGCTACTACAGCAACTGGGAACTGTCGGCGGACCGCGCGAACGCCTCGCGGCGCGAGCTGGTGATCGGCGGCCTTGACGACGGCAAAGTGCTGCGCGTTGTCGGCATGTCGGCCACCATGAAGCTGGCCGACAAAGGGCCGGATGAAGCCATCAACCGGCGCATCAGCATTCTGGTGCTCAACAAGCAGACCGAGCAATCGATATTGCATGAGAATGCCGACAGCCAGAACGGCTCTCTCAGCGATTTAGCCCAACCGGGAGCAGTGCCCCCGGCGACGAACTCAACACCGCCACAACCGGGTCAGAGGTGATAGCGTGAGTATGGATATCAGCGATTTTTATCAAACGTTTTTTGATGAGGCTGACGAACTGTTAGCGGATATGGAGCAGCATCTGCTCTCTTTGGCGCCCGAAGCGCCGGATTCAGAGCAACTGAATGCCATTTTCCGTGCTGCCCACTCCATAAAAGGCGGTGCCGGCACATTTGGATTTAGCGTGTTGCAGGAAACCACGCATCTGATGGAAAACCTGCTTGATGAAGCCCGGCGCGGTGAGATGCAACTCAACACCGACATTATCAACCTGTTTTTGGAAACCAAAGATATTATGCAGGAACAGCTCGACGCGTATAAAAGTTCAGAAGAGCCGGACGCTGCCAGCTTCGAATACATCTGCCAGGCGCTGCGCCAGCTTGCGCTGGAAGCGAAGGGCGAAGCCAGCGCGCAAGCGGCACCGCTGACGCTGGTGACGCCGGAACCGCAGGCGGCTGCGCCCGCCGCCGCCGATGGCAAACTGCGCATCACCTTAAGCGGCTTAAAAGCCAGCGAAGTGGCGCTGTTGCAGGAAGAGCTCGCCAACCTGGGCGACCTGAGCGACGTAGTGCAGGGCGAAAACACCCTGAGCGCGACGCTGGATACCAGCGTCAGCGCCGATGACATCAGCGCGGTGCTGTGCTTTGTGGTCGAGCCGGAGCAGATCGCCTTTTCCACACCGGGTAATGCCGCGCCGCAGCCGGTAGAAGCCGTAGCCGTACCGGTGGTTGAAGAAACCAAACCTGCGCCTGTCCCTGCTGCTGCGCCGGTGGCCGCCGCGCCCGCCCGCGCCGAACGCGAGCAGAAACCGGCGACCCGCGAGCGTGAAAACACCAGCATCCGCGTGGCGGTTGAGAAAGTCGACCAGTTGATTAACCTGGTGGGTGAACTGGTGATCACCCAGTCGATGCTGGCCCAGCGCTCTAACGAGCTGGACCCGGTCACTCACGGCGATCTGATCACCAGCATGAGCCAGCTGGAACGCAACGCCCGCGATCTGCAAGAGTCGGTGATGTCGATCCGCATGATGCCGATGGAGTACGTCTTCAGCCGCTTCCCGCGTCTGGTGCGGGACCTGGCGGGCAAGCTCGGCAAGCAGATTGAACTCACGCTCCAGGGCAGCTCAACCGAGCTGGATAAGAGCCTGATTGAACGCATTATCGATCCGCTGACTCACCTGGTGCGCAACAGCCTCGATCACGGTATCGAAATGCCGGAAGACCGCGTAGCGGCAGGCAAATCCCCGGTGGGTAACCTGATCCTCTCCGCCGAACACCAGGGCGGCAACATCTGCATTGAAGTCACCGACGACGGCGCAGGGCTGAACCGCGCGCGCATTCTGGCAAAAGCAATGTCCCAGGGGCTGCCGGTGAGCGAAAACATGACCGATGATGAAGTCGGTATGCTGATTTTTGCGCCGGGCTTCTCCACCGCCGAAGTGGTGACCGATGTCTCCGGACGCGGCGTGGGGATGGACGTGGTGAAACGGAACATCCAGGAGATGGGCGGCCATGTGGAAATCCAGTCCAGACAGGGCGTGGGTACCACCATTCGCATCCTGTTGCCGCTGACCCTCGCCATTCTTGACGGCATGTCGGTGAAAGTGAACGAAGAAGTGTTCATTCTGCCGCTCAACGCGGTGATGGAATCTCTGCAGCCGCGTGAAGAAGATTTACACCCGCTGGCGGGTGGCGAGCGCGTGCTGGAAGTGCGCGGTGAATACCTGCCGCTGGTGGAATTGTGGAAAGTGTTTGACGTCGAAGGTGCGAAAACCCAGGCCACCCAGGGCATCGTGGTGATCCTGCAAAGCGCTAACCGCCGTTACGCGCTGTTGGTCGATCAGTTAATTGGCCAGCACCAGGTGGTAGTGAAAAATCTCGAAAGCAACTATCGCAAGGTGCCGGGTATTTCTGCCGCCACTATTCTGGGTGATGGAAGCGTGGCGCTGATCGTTGATGTATCCGCGCTGCAAGGTCTTAATCGTGAACAACGTGTGGCGCAGACAGCCGCCTGATAAGCTTAGGAAAATATGCAAATGACCGGTATGAGTAATGTAACCAAGCTGGCCGGAGAGCCGTCTGGCCAGGAGTTTCTGGTATTCACCCTCGGCGATGAAGAATACGGCATCGACATTCTGAAAGTGCAGGAGATCCGCGGCTACGATCAGGTCACCCGCATTGCCAACACCCCGTCGTTCATCAAGGGCGTGACCAACCTGCGCGGCGTGATCGTGCCGATTGTCGACTTGCGCATTAAATTCAATCAAGAAGATGTGGATTACAACGACAACACCGTGGTAATCGTGCTGAACCTGGGCCAGCGCGTGGTGGGGATTGTGGTGGACGGCGTGTCCGACGTGCTGTCGCTGACTAACGATCAGATCCGCCCGGCACCGGAATTCGCCGTGACCCTGTCTACCGAATACCTGACCGGCCTCGGCGCGGTGGGCGACCGGATGCTGATTCTGGTGAACATCGAGAAATTGCTCAACAGCGAAGAAATGGCGCTGCTGGACAGCGCCGCGGCGCGCGTGGCGTAATCATCATAAAGCCCGGCAGGCGCAACCTGCCGGGCTTTTTTATCACTTACTTTCTTCTACCCGCTTTTCGTTCACCACCGCCGGGTCGATTTTATTGCCCGCTTTCAGATAATCGATGAGCGCATCTGATAAGTTGTATCCGCCGCGCACCTGCTTGTTGGTCCCCTCGGTAAAGGCCATAAATCCGTCGCCTCCCGGCGCAAGGAAACTGTTGGTCGCCACGCGATACACCTGATTATCCACGATGGGCTTGCCGTTGAGGGTTAACAGTGTCACCCGCGCCCCCAGCGCTTTATGGGTGTCATAGCGCATCATGACCCCTTTTGACGCCTGCAACACGCCGTTGGAAAGTGATGCGCTGTGCTCCATCAGGTTACGCACCTGTTTGCCGTTGAGATCCATCACCGTCAGCTCGTTGGGGAATGGGAAGGCGCTGATCACATCACCGAGGGTAATTTCCCCGGCATTAATATCTGCGCGCAGCCCGCCGGAGTTGGTCACCGCCATCTGGGCATCCGGCGCTGCCGCCATCATCGCATCGGTGAACAGATTGCCGAGTGAAGAGGATTCACCGTAAGCGCGGGTCAGAGCGATGGGCGTTTCGCCAATCTGCTGGTTGACCGTCTGTTGCAGCTGTTTGTTCCACTTATCGATGGTCTGCTGGGTCACCGGATCAGGCTTCCATTCGTCGGCAAAAAGGGTTTTTAACTCGAAGCTTTTTACCGTGTGGGAGCGCGTTTTCGGGTTAACGTCGAGCACCAGTTTGCCGATATCAATGCCGCCGCTGTCGGTGGACAGGATCAGCGTATTGCCCACTTTAATCGGTTCTGGCGTGCCGACGTGGGCGTGGCCGGTGATCAGCAGATCCAGGCCTTTCACCTGGCTGGCGGTTTGAATATCTTTATCCAGCGCCCGCTTCACGTCGGTGCTGCCCTTACTGGACTGGCGCGCCGGTATGCCTTCGTGTACCAGCGCCACGGTGATATCTACCTTGCCGTGCAGTTCATCCAGATAGTGCTGGAGCCATTTCACCTCGTCGCGCGCTTCAATGCCCTGGCGCATCGCCGCCGAAACGGTATCGTCAAAGGCGAACACCCCGTGAAGACCGATCACGCCAATTTTGACGCCGTCTTTTTCCAGAATGGTGTAGGGCTTATTCCAGAACGGCACCGAGCTGTTCTGGTAAAACACGTTACCCAGCAGAATCGGGAACTTCGCCTGGCTCAGTTGTAGCAGGGTATTGTCCCAGCCATGGTCGAATTCATGGTTACCTACCGACGCTGCATCCAGTGACATGGTATTGAGGATATCGATAATCGCTTTGCCTTTGGTCAGGCTGCTGATATACGGGCCGGTAAAATAGTCTCCGGCGTCAAAATAGAAGGTGGCAGGGTTACGGGATTTTTCCTGCTTCACCAGCGTGGAAATGGTGGCAAACCCGCCAACCGGACGCTTGCCGTCGGCAATCCACGGTACGCTGTATGGCTCAACGTGGGCGTGGAGATCGTTGGTGTAAATCACCGTAACGTCCTGCGCCAGGCTTTGTGTGCACCAGCCCGCGAGGATCGCCAGGGAGAGGTATTTAACTTTCATCATCATTCCTTAATTGAAAAAGAGGCGCGGCTATCTTTACCGGCTGAAAGCCTTGCTTTTGTGAAAGCCCTCACAACCAGTAATGCAAAAGCGGGTCATTCTCTGTCGACTAACACAATGCATGGGTAACCCGGTGATGGATAACCGTTTTCAGGTGCGGCTGAACGTCTGTAAAAGCGGGAAGTGCGCCAATCTGGGCGTGGCGGATGCCCCGGACTACGTCTGGCCGGTTTTTCGGCTGGGCTATCCGGCGCTCGGCTGCGGAAAATGCGGCAGCCTGCCGCCGCTGTTCAACGAAGCAGAATGCAATGACTGGTTTGCACAGCTATTCGCGCGCCATCTCGGCCTGACCGGGCAGGGCTGCCCGCGCGGCTGCATGGCCCGCCTGATCCGCTATGGCGCTAACCGTTCCGGCAGCCCGCGCCTGCAATGCACCGCCTGCGGTCTGGCCTTCACGCCCCTGCGCGTCAACCTGGCTGCACAAGCGCGGCGCGAGCAACTGTTCGCCGCGCTTGCCGCCGGGCGACACCATGCTGATATCACGGCCTATCGGGTGCTTAACCAGGCGGCGGTATGGTGCGAAAGCCAGTTTTCAGACGCTGAACATCCGGTATCACGAATCGCCACTCAAGTGTTTACACTGCCTTTTCAGGGCTTACGCCGCCAGCAGCGGCTTTACGTCATCGTCAGCGCCGATACGGATTCAGGGCGGGTCGTGCAAATATCCACCAACTACAGCCCCTGGTCGGTGGGCGACTCGCTGCGCTACCCGAGCGACAGCCAGGCCCTGGCTGAGCCGCGTGACGTACCGCTGGTGGAGCGGGTGCGCGCCGCAGAACAATACTTCCTCGCGCGCAGCCAGTTTGATGCGATCCGCTACGGCAGCGCGGCGTTAAAACGCAACGACAGCGGAGCGATGGTTCGCCCGGTCATTGCCCTGCATGGTCACTTTCAGCGCCTGAAGCGGCGCTTTGCTGCGGTAACGGACCACTACCTGGCGCACGAATGCGTTCTGCGCGGTGCGGCGATCACCGCCTGGGCACCAGAAGTGAAAGCGGGCAGCACCCATCTGTGGTTTGTGGTCGAGGAGGGGGAAAGCGATGCTGGCGCACTATGGCATCCGGGCGGTAGCTGGCGTCTCGGCTGGTGGAACAATCACTGGCAGCTGTGGGAAAATGCCACGGCGCGCAAAATGGTGGCGCGACTCACCGGCAATTCTCAGGATTACCCGCCGCAGCGGATCACGCTGCAAAGTTGCGCGGCGTTTATTCAGTGGCTGGAAAGGCATCCGTGGCGGCGTATTAGCGGGCAGCTCAATGCGCGGGTGATTAGCCAGCAGCTTGCCTGCCTCGCCTGGTGTTACAACTACGTCAGCGTTTCATTGTGAATAACATCACAGAACAAACAATATATTATGCAAAATTTACATTCATCAGCTTGTTAATAGTTTGTAACTTAATGATTGCTAATGTTTAAACTTGTCAATAAGCCATCCGATTGAGATATCAGAATATTTCTGGATGTATCCGAAACCTTAAACTAAATTTCTGAATAACCGCCTGAAAAAAGCCTGAAATTACCGCTGTAGCAGGGCTTTAAGGCATAAGGTGACGGAGAAATTTTAATGAAAATAAATCTGCTGACCATGATGCTGGGCGTAGGACTCAGCGTGGTAACACTCCCCAGTTATGCGGTAACCAGTAGTGGTACCATTGGCGCAACCTTAACGCTCACTAATGGTTGTTTGATTAACGGATCGCCCAGCCAGGATGGGATCAATTTTGGCGTACTGGATTTCGGTACCTCTCCCGCCACCTTCGATACCCTGACTACCCAATTAGCGGGCGCGGGCGGCGGCAACAGCTTCGGCATCCAGTGCACTACCGCCGACTACACCGTTCAGGTCACCAGCAGCAATAACGGCGCGCCCACCCGCGTCGTCGGCACCCCAGGCACGCCGGGGCGCTATCTGGTTAACGCCGCCGACGCCACTCAGGGCGTCGCCTACAGCCTGTTCAGCGACAGCGCCTTCAATAATGAAATCGATGACAACGCGCCGATCCCCATCGCTTCCACCACCGGCGGCGTCGATAACTACACCCTGTATGGCCGGATCCAGGGCGGCGGTAACAGCGTCACCGTGATCCCCGGCACCTATACCGACACCATTAACGTCAGCGTGGTGTATTAACGAGGCGGCTGCGGGTGTTACGCCGCGTTGCGCCGGTTATCGGTTTGCTTATCGCGCTGCCTGCCAGCGCCGTCACCACCCAGTCCTTTCAGGTTAACGCCACGATTGCCGCTGGCTGCTCGGTCGCCAGCGGCGTGGGCGGGGTATTCGGCACGCTGGATTTTGGTTCGCACAGCGGGGTGGATAATCGCCGCGTCACCACCGGCTTTGTGCCAAATACCGCGCTGAATCTGGCTTGTACCCCAGGGGTGACGCTAAGCATGGCTATCGATGGCGGACAGCATTACGGCTCGGTGCGCAATCTGCAGCGCGCAAACGGCGCGGAGCGCGTGCCGTACCGGCTGTACAGCGCCGCCTCTCTTGCCGCCAACAGCGAAATCGGCGTTAACCAGGCGGTGACGGTGAGCTACACCAACAGCAATAACATCACGCTGCCCATCTTTGCCGCCGCGCAGCTTACCGGCATGAGCCCGGCGGGAACCTACAGCGATCAATTAACCGTGACCCTGTCATGGTAATAAGGAAAACAGAATGAGACACAGGCGTTTGTTGCCAGGAGCTGTCGCAATCGCGTTGTTTTTTAGCCCCTTTTTTGATGCCGCGTGGGCGGCGAGCAATATCCTGATTTGGCCTATCGATCCGGTGCTGAAGCCCGATGACGGCGCGGCAGAGCTGTGGATCCAGAATCAGGGCAGCCAGCCGACTACCATGCAGGTGCGGATCATCCGCTGGAAACAGGAGGGCGGCAGCGAGCGCTACAGCGCCCAGCAGGAGGTGGTCGCCAGCCCGCCGATTGTGCGCATCGACGGCAATAAAAAACAGCTGATCCGCCTGATTAAACAGGGTGCGGTGCCCGCCAACGTCGAACAGGCATACCGCATCGTGGTCGATGAAATTCCCCAGCCGAACAGCCTGCAAAAACCGCAGATGGGTTTGAAATTGCAAATGCGCTATTCCATCCCGCTGTTCGTTTACGGGCAGGGGATTAAGGTGCAGCGCGAGGGAACCCACCACGCGCTGGTCTCGACCCAACAGCTGCGCTGGCAGGTGGTGAATCACAACGGGAAACCGGCGATTCAGGTGAGCAATAATGACAAAATCCACGTCCGCCTGAGCGAGGTAACGGTACAGCAAGGCGGCTCCCGCCGCACGCTGGCGCAGGGGCTGCTGGGCTACGTGCTGCCGGGCAGTTCGCGCAGCTGGCCGCTGCCGTCCGGCATGGCGAATCCGACCCAGCTTTCCGCCTCCGTCAACGCCAGGGAGAGCGTATGGCGTGCGCCGGCGCAGCGTTAGGCCGGACCAGCCTGATGATGATGCTCTGTTTCTGTTCCGCCACCGGGCGCGCGCAGCAGGATGACGATCTGCTGCCGCCGCCACCCGATGCTCAGGCCATCAACCAGCAGGGCGTTTACCACCTGGCGCTGGTAGTTAACCATTACGAAACCGGGTTGGTGATCCCGGTGCAACGGCGGGACGGCGGCCTGTGGGCGTCGAGCGCCGATCTGCAACGCGGCGGTATTCCGGTGGATAAACTGCCCCAGGGCGATATCGCCCTCGCCAGCCTGCCGGAGAGTGAATATCGCTACGACAGCGTTAACCAAAAGCTGCTGCTGACGGTGCCGAAAGAGTGGGTACCGGAGCGGGAAGTAACCTTCGGCAACGGCAATCCGCGCGTGGTGGCGCGCAGCGGGCAGGGCGCGCTGCTCAATTATGATTTTTACGCCAACAGCACCGAAGGCGGCACGCGCCAGGCGTCGGTATGGCACGAGCTGCGCTTTTTCAACGATACCGGTTCACTCTCTTCCACCGGCACCGTGCGCCAGAATCTGGGCGGCGCAGACGGGCAGCCGCAAGGGTATACGCGCTACGACACCACCTACAGCATCAACCAGGAATCCAGCGCCATCACCTGGTCGCTGGGGGATGTAATCAGCGATGGGCTGAGCTGGAGTAACAGCGTGCGGGTCGGGGGGATCACCGTGGGGCGCGATTTTTCGCTGCGCCCGGATCTGGTGACCTGGCCCGTGCCGGTTTTTTCCGGCGAGGCCGCCGTCCCTACCAGCGTTGATTTATTTATCAATGGTTACCGTACTGGCTCCAGTCAGCTGGAGCCAGGGCCGTTTACCCTCACCAATTTGCCCTATGTCAACGGCGCGGGGGATGCGGTGGTGGTGACAACCGATGCCCTGGGCAGACAGGTTTCCACGACCCTGCCGTTTTACGTGGCAAGTGAGCTTCTTCAGGCCGGATTGAACGACGGGGCGCTGACTCTCGGCGCGCTACGGCGCAATTACGGGATCAAGAATTTTGACTACGGCCCGGCGGTAGGCAGCGCCAGCTGGCGGCACGGCGTCACCGATTACTGGACGGCAGAAACTCATCTCGAAGGTGCCGAGTCGCTGGCGCTGGGCGGCGTCGGTTCGCTGGTCAAGCTCGGACAGTTCGGGGTGGCGAACGGCGCGTGGACCCACAGCCGGGTGCGCGGACGCGCGGGGGAACAGATCAACTGGGGCTATCAGTACAGCGCCAGCCGCTTCAATCTCGCCACCCAGCATACCCGCCGCAGCCAGGGCTTCAGCAATCTGGCGCTGTACGATCGCCCCGCGCCCGTGGCGGAAGATAATCAGCCAGTCGCCAGCCTAAGCCGTAGCAGCGCGCAGTATTCCCTGTCCTACAACATGGGGGAATTTGGTAACCTGGGCGCGGCGTGGCTGGATATCGAAAGCTTTGATGATAAGCACACCAGGCTGGTAAACCTGTTCTGGAGCAAAAATATCTGGGCCAACAGCAGCCTGTATCTCTCCGCCAGCCACGATCCCGCCCGGGACGGCTGGTCTATGGCGATGTCGTTACAGATCCCACTCGGCAGGCTGCACAGCGCCGCGGTCAGTGTGGAATCGACGCCGGACGGCGGCAGCACCCAGTGGGTGAACTACAATCGCGCGATGCCCAGCGACGGCGGCTTCAGCTATAACCTGGCCTATGCCCGCCAGTCGCGGGACCCGGACTACCAGCAGGCGACGCTCGGCTGGCGCAATAATAAACTGGAAGCCCAGGGCGGCGTCTATGGCGATCGCGAGAGCTACACCAGCTGGGGCGAACTGCGCGGCGCGCTGGTAATGATGGATAACAAACTGTTCGCCGCCAACCAAATCAATGACGCCTTCGCGGTGATCAGCACCGACGGTCAGCCGGATATCACCGTCAACTTTGAAAATCAGCCAGTCGGGAAAACCGATAACGACGGCTATCTGTTGATCAGCGGCGTCACCGCCTATTACCCGGCCAATTACAGCATCGATACGCTGGATCTGCCTGCCGATACCCGAATAAAAGAGACCGACCGGCGGCTGGCGCTGCGGCGCAACAGCGGTTATCTGGTGGAATTTCCGATGGAGCAGGAGCGGGTAGTTAACGTGATCCTGCATGATGAGAACAACGCGGCGATCCCGGTTTCCAGCCAGATCCTGCGCCGAGGCCAGCCGCCGACGCCGGTCGGCTATGACGGGCTGGCGTTTCTGGAGAGCGTCGGTGAATATAACGTGCTTGACGTGACGCTGCCTGACGGCAGGCAGTGTCGCGCCACGCTGGTGCTGGATAAACCGCGCAGTCATCGGCTGGAAACCGAGGGGCCGATTATCTGTAAAGGGCTCGCGCCATGATGCGCCTGCTGCTGTTAATTATTCTGCTGGCGAGCAGCGCCGCGGCGCAGGCGGATTGCCGCGTCACCAATAACAACGCCGCGTTCGGTACCCAAACCTCGTTTACCGTTAACAGCACCGTGCTTAACACTACCTCGGTGGTGACGCTGAACTGTGACAAAGTGCTGAACCTGCTGAATAACGATAACGTGACCATTACGCTATTGAACGCCACTTCCAGCGCCGGCACCCGCGCGGCGTTACGCAATACCACCAATCCCGCCTCCACCGATCTGATCCCCATTCAGCTGTGCGTCCAGTCCGGCTGCCCGGCGGGCAGTGAAATCCCGGTGAGCGGCAACTATCGCTTCAACGCTGGCGTGTTGCTGGGCCTGCTGAACAGCCAGACCTACAATTTTCCGCTGTTTATTCGCACTGTTAACGGGCAAAACGTCAGCGCCGGGCTGTGGCAGGTCAACCTGACGCTGCGGGTGAACTTTAATATTTGCGCGGTGGGCGTGGCGGTCTGCCTGACGTTGCAAACCGGCACGGTGGACATCACCACCCAAATTACGCTCTCGGTCACTAACGACTGCATCGCCATCGCCGCGCCCACGATCAATTTTAACAGCGCGCCGCTGGTCAAGGACTTTGCGCCGGTTTCGCAAAGCATTTCGATTACCTGCACCAAAGGCAGCGTCTATAGCGTAGGGATCAATAACGGCCTTTACCCCAGCGGTAACGTGCGCAATATGGCCAGCGGTGCGAACCGGCTGAGCTATGAAATATTCAAGGGCAGCAGCATTAACCGCTGGGGCGTGTCGGGAACGGAGCGCTGGGCCAGCGCGGATTCGTCGCAGCTTAGCACCGATGGGCTATTGCGCACCTATAACTACACCGCCCGGATCCTCGCTACCCAGAACACACCGCCCGCCGGAAACTACAGCGATACGCTGGTGGTGGATATTGCTTTTTAAGCTCCTCCGGGCTATGGCAAATTGCATCCAGGCAATAAAGTTCCTTCGTCACGTGCCGATAACAGCCACAGTAGACCTGCTTAGAAGGCGTTATCTGTATGCTGAACCGTATTCGCGTCGTCACTCTGTTAATGGTTGTTTTGGTGGTGTTTGCCCTGCTGCAACTGATTTCCGGCGGGCTGTTTTTTACCTCAGTAAAAGAAAATCAGGAGACTTTCGGCATTTCACACGAGCTGCGCATCCAGCAGGGTGAACTGAATGCAACCTGGGAAATGATGCTGCAGACCCGCATCAACCTCAGCCGCTCCTCGGCACGCATGTTGATGACGCCGACAATCCAGCAAAGCAGCGCTAAAACAGATTTACTCAACAGCGCCAAAGCCACGTTAAAAAGCGCCCAGGAACATTTCGCCGCCTTCCAGCAAAGCCATATCAATTTACCGGCCATGACCAGCGCCATCAGTGATGTGGAAAAAGCGTACAACGACTACAACGCGGCGCTGACCGAACTGGTGCAGTTCCTTGAAACCGGCAATATGGACGCCTATTTCGCCCAGGCCACCCAGGGAAAACAAAACGCACTCGATAAAGCGATCAAAGCGTACGAAGCGCTGAATATCGAACTCTACCAGGCCGCGTACGACAGCAGCAAAGCGGATTATCGTCTGGCGCTGTGGCAGTTAGGCGCGCTGGGCATCGCCCTGTTGGTGGTGATGGTGCTGGTGTGGTTTGGCATCCGTAACGCCTTGCTGAAC
Organism: Atlantibacter subterraneus; assembly: GCF_007570865.1. GTDB lineage: Bacteria > Pseudomonadota > Gammaproteobacteria > Enterobacterales > Enterobacteriaceae > Atlantibacter > Atlantibacter subterraneus. Next base: position 457,071 of record NZ_VLPS01000001.1, read on the forward strand.
CCGCTGAGCCAGGTCATCAGCCATATTCATAAAATCGCCAGCGGCGATCTGACCCCGAGACTCGCTATTGCCGGGCGCAACGAAATCACCGCGCTGGCCGCCAGCGTTCAGCATATGCAGCAGGAGCTGATCGACACTGTCACCAGCGTGCGCGAAGGCTCTGACGCCATTTATACCGGCACCAGCGAAATCGCCGCCGGGAATAATGACCTCTCTTCACGCACCGAACAGCAGGCGGCCTCGCTGGAAGAAACCGCCGCCAGTATGGAGCAACTGACCGCGACGGTGAAACAGAACGCCGAGAACGCCCGCCAGGCGTCACTGCTGGCGCAGAGCGCCTCAGAAACCGCCGGGCGCGGCGGTAAAGTGGTGGACGGCGTGGTCAATACCATGCACGACATCGCCGCCAGCTCGAAGAAAATCGCCGATATCACCAGCGTGATCGACGGCATCGCCTTCCAGACCAATATTCTGGCGCTGAACGCCGCCGTAGAAGCGGCCCGCGCCGGGGAGCAGGGACGGGGTTTCGCGGTGGTGGCCGGGGAAGTCCGTAACCTTGCCAGCCGCAGTGCCCAGGCCGCAAAAGAAATTAAAGCGCTGATCGAAGATTCTGTGGCGCGCGTGGATACCGGCTCGGTGCTGGTGGAAAGCGCGGGCGATACCATGCAGGACATCGTCAACGCCGTCACCCGTGTCACCGACATCATGGGAGAAATCGCCTCGGCGTCGGATGAACAGAGCCGCGGCATCGACCAGGTGGCGCTGGCGGTTTCCGAGATGGACCGCGTGACCCAACAGAACGCCTCGCTGGTGGAGCAATCCGCCGCCGCCGCCGTGGCGCTGGAAGAACAGGCCAGTCTGTTGACCCAGGCCGTTTCCGCTTTTCGTTTACACACACAACCAACAACACACCAGGACTCGCACCCTGTCCGCGATGAGAACCCCAGAGGTGGCGCCCCCGCGCTTACCCCTCGTAAGGCTCTTGCCAGCGGCCAGGACGACAACTGGGAAACATTTTAATAACCACCCTGAGTAGTTTGAGCGGTTGTATGGGCGACAGGGAGAAGGGACCAGGAACGGGGGAGCATACCCAACAATGCGGCAACTTGAAGTATGACGGGATTGAATCGGCAATGTTGCCATGTGGGAGAGTGAATGTTTAACCGTATCCGTATCTCGACCAGTTTGATGTTACTGATGATCCTCTGCGGAATATTGCAGATCAGCAGTAACGGCCTGTCATTCTGGGCGTTTCGCGATGACAACCAGAACCTGAAAATGGTGGAGGCCAGCAATCACCAGCGCGACACCCTGACCCAGACTCGCGCGGCGTTGCTGGAAGCGGGCACCGCCCTGAACCGCGCGGGCACCCTGACGGCGCTGAGCTATCCGCCGGAGGAGATCAAAGCGCTGATGACCGCCGCGCGCAGTAGCCTCAAGCAGGGGGACGCGCTGTTTGAGCAGTTTATGGCGATTGAGGCGCTGACGGCAGACGGCGAGGCGATGAAAGCCTCGACGGCGCAAAGCTTTAAAACCTGGCGGGATGATATCGAGCATCAGGCGACCTGGCTGGAAAACAATCAGCTTTCTGATTTCCTGACCGCCCCGGCGCAGCAGTCGCAAAAGGCGTTTGACGTTAGTTACGACGCCTGGCAGCAGCATATCAGCCTGTTTGTTCGCCAGGCGAGCGAAGACAGTCAGCTAAACCTGCGGATCTCCGGGCTGATTTTCGCCGTGGGGACCATTTCGGCGCTGGTGCTGCTGCTGGGCTCGCTGTGGTGGGTACGCAACATGGTCGTCACGCCGCTGGCCATCGTGCGCAGCCATTTCGACAGCATCGCCGATGGCAATCTGGCACGCACCATTGAGGTGTATGGCCGTAACGAGATCTCGCTGATTTTCGCCACCCTGAAATCGATGCAAACCCGCTTGCGCGACACCCTGGGGCAGGTACGCCAGGGCAGCCATCAAATGCATACCGGCATCGGTGAAATTGCCGCCGGGAATAACGATCTGTCGGCGCGTACCGAGCAGCAGGCGGCGTCGCTGGCGGAAACCGCCGCCAGTATGGAGCAACTGACGGCTACCGTCGGCCAGAACGCCGATAACGCTCGCCAGGCCTCGCAGCTGGCGCGCGACGCGGCGCAAACCGCGCAGCGGGGCGGCGATCAGGCGGCCAACGTCGCCAGCACCATGCGCGGCATTGAGGTCAGCTCGCAGAAAATCAGCGACATCACCAACGTGATTGACGGGATAGCGTTCCAGACCAATATCCTGGCGCTGAACGCGGCGGTAGAAGCGGCGCGCGCCGGGGAACAGGGACGCGGATTCGCGGTGGTTGCCGGTGAAGTGCGCAATCTGGCCAGCCGCAGCGCTCAGGCGGCCAAAGAGATCAAGGTGTTGATCGACGAGTCGGTTTCCCGGGTGCAGCAGGGCTCGCAGCTGGTGGATACCGCTGCCAATACCATGTCGGAAATTGTTCGTTCCGTTACCCAGGTCAACGACATTATGGGGGAGATCGCCTCGGCTTCCGATGAGCAGCGCCGCGGGATTGAGCAGGTTGCCCAGGCGGTAAGCCAAATGGATCAGGTGACGCAGCAAAACGCCGCGTTAGTCGAAGAAGCCGCCGCCGCGACCGATTCGCTGTCCGGACAGGCCGAGCGTCTCACCACGCTGGTATCGGCATTTAATCTTGAAAGTATTGTCCGGGAGGACAGTGAAGTGGCAGTCACCCCGCAACGGGTGCCGGTTTTAACCTGAATCTATGTAAAGAAGGCGCTATGACATCATCTCTGCCCAATGGGCAAACGTCATTACTGTTTCAGATGACCCAGCGCCTCGCGCTATCCGACGCGCATTTTCGTCGGATATGCCAACTGATTTATCAGCGCGCCGGGATTGTATTGGCTGAGCATAAAAGGGACATGGTTTATAACCGGCTGGTTCGCCGGTTACGCACCCTGGGTCTCGACGATTTTGGTCGCTATCTGAGTATGCTGGAAGCGAACCCGAACAGCGCAGAATGGCAGGCTTTTGTTAACTCATTAACCACCAACCTGACGGCGTTTTTCCGCGAGGCCCACCACTTTCCGGTGCTGGCCGACCATGCGCGTAAACGCAGCGGGGAGTACCGGGTATGGAGCGCCGCCGCCTCGACGGGGGAGGAGCCGTACTCCATCGCCATCACGCTTGCCGACGCGCTGGGCATCGCCCCGGGCCGTTTCAACGTGTTCGGCAGCGACATCGACACCGAAGTGCTGCAAAAGGCGCAGAGCGCGATCTACCGCCAGGAAGAGCTTAAGACCCTCTCTCCGCAGCAGTTGCAACGCTATTTTATGCGCGGCACCGGCCCCCATGCAGGGCTGGTGCGCGTGCGCAGCGAACTCGGCAACGCCGTTCAGTTCGCTGCGCTGAATTTGTTGGATAAGCAGTACAACGTACCCGGCCCGTTTGACGCCATCTTTTGCCGCAACGTGATGATTTATTTTGATAAAGAAACACAGCAGGAGATCCTCAAGCGTTTTGTGCCGTTACTCAAGCCGGGGGGGTTATTGTTCGCCGGGCATTCAGAGAATTTCAGTAATCTCAGCCGCGATTTCTGGCTTCGCGGTCAGACGGTTTACGCGCTGAGTAAGGAAAGACAATGAGTAAAATCAAGGTGCTGTCTGTAGATGACTCGGCGTTGATGCGTCAAATCATGACGGAAATCATCAACAGTCATAGCGATATGGAAATGGTGGCGACGGCGCCCGATCCGTTAGTGGCCCGGGATTTAATCAAAAAATTCAACCCGGATGTGCTGACGCTGGATGTGGAAATGCCGCGCATGGATGGGCTGGATTTTCTGGAAAAGCTGATGCGCCTGCGGCCCATGCCGGTGGTGATGGTCTCTTCCCTGACCGGCAAAGGCTCGGAAGTGACGCTGCGCGCACTGGAACTGGGCGCGGTAGACTTCGTCACCAAACCGCAGCTCGGCATCCGTGAAGGAATGCTGGCGTACAGCGAAATGATCGCCGAAAAAGTGCGCACCGCAGCGCGCGCAAAAGTCGCTACCCGCGCCCAGCAGGCGGTTCCCGCAACCCTGAAGGCTGGCCCGATGCTCAGCTCGGAGAAGCTGATTGCCATTGGTGCGTCTACCGGCGGCACTGAGGCGATCCGCCACGTGCTGCAACCGCTGCCGCTCTCCTGCCCGGCGGTGCTGATTACCCAGCATATGCCGCCAGGGTTTACCCGCTCCTTCGCTGAACGCCTGAATAAGCTGTGCCAGATCAGCGTTAAGGAAGCCGAGGACGGCGAGCGCGTACTGCCGGGCCACGCCTATATCGCGCCGGGCGACCGGCATATGGAGCTGTCGCGCAGCGGGGCGAACTATCAAATCAAAATTCACGACGGCCCGGCGGTGAATCGCCATCGTCCCGCCGTGGATGTGCTGTTTCATTCCGTCGCTAAACACGCGGGGCGCAACGCGGTGGGGGTGATCCTCACCGGGATGGGCAACGATGGCGCGGCGGGCATGCTGGCGATGCACCAGGCGGGCGCCTGGAACATCGCCCAGAACGAAGCGAGTTGTGTGGTGTTCGGCATGCCGCGTGAGGCCATCAATATGGGTGGCGTCAGCGAAGTCGTCGATCTAAGCCAGGTCAGCCAGCAGATGCTGGCGAAAATCAGTGCCGGACAGGCAATACGTATTTAATTAAGGAGTGTTTTTGATGGCGGATAAAGAGCTGAAGTTTCTGGTTGTGGATGACTTTTCCACCATGCGACGCATTGTGCGTAACCTGCTGAAAGAGCTGGGCTTCAATAACGTTGAAGAAGCAGAAGACGGCGTTGATGCGCTGAACAAACTGCAGGCGGGCGGGTTTGGTTTTGTGATTTCTGACTGGAACATGCCGAACATGGATGGCCTGGAATTGCTGAAAACCATCCGCGCCGACGGCGCGATGGCGGCGATGCCGGTGCTGATGGTGACGGCGGAAGCCAAGAAAGAAAACATCATCGCCGCAGCACAGGCGGGGGCCAGCGGCTATGTGGTGAAACCCTTCACGGCAGCGACTCTGGAAGAGAAACTGAACAAAATCTTCGAGAAACTCGGAATGTAAGGAGCTCGTGATGATGCAACCTGCAATAAAACCCAGCGAAGAACATTCCGCCGCCGATATTATCGCCCGTATCGGCAGCCTGACGCGTATGCTGCGCGACAGCCTGCGTGAGCTGGGGTTAGATCAGGCGATAGCCGAAGCGGCAGAAGCGATTCCGGACGCCCGCGATCGTCTTGACTATGTCGTGCAAATGACCGCCCAGGCGGCAGAGCGCGCGTTAAACAGCGTTGAGGCTTCCCAGCCGCATCAGGAAGAGCTGGAAAAAGGCGCGAAAGCGTTGAGCAAACGCTGGGACGACTGGTTCGAAAATCCTATCGAACTGAGCGACGCCCGTGAACTGGTGACCGACACCCGTCAGTATCTTTCTGGTGTTCCGGGCCACACCAGCTACACCAACGCCCAACTTCTGGAAATCATGATGGCGCAGGATTTCCAGGATCTTACCGGCCAGGTGATCAAGCGCATGATGGACGTGATTCAGGAAATTGAACGGCAGCTGCTGATGGTGCTGCTGGAAAATATGCCGGAACCGGGCACGCGCGCCAAACGCGAGAATGACAGCCTGCTCAACGGGCCGCAGGTGGACACCACCAAAGCGGGCGTGGTGGCAAGCCAGGATCAGGTTGATGATTTGCTGGATAGTTTAGGTTTTTGACTTACGAAGCCACTCTGTAAACCAGAGTGGCTTTTAGCTGGAGGTGAAATGCAGCGTTAACTGGCGTGGAGGCTGTTCTGAACACAACACCAAATCCGCGTCTGGCTGATTATGGCACAACGCCATCCGTAAATTTGCCAGTTTTAAGCCGTTAATGATGCTGGTTTGATAATGCGAAAGCTCATAACGCATGAGGATTTCACCACTGTATGTGCGCAACATTTCTCTCAGAAATTGGCAAAGTTTTGGTCCAAGTTTATCCACCTCTTTTCCATAGATCGTTCGCAGAATTTTAACCAGCGAACCAATTTCGTTTGGCGTCCGGTTCAGCACGAGTTCGAGCCGCTTCTCAACTAAATCAGTGAGATAGTTTTCAGGGCTAATGACTTTACGCCGCTGTAAATCGTAGAGGACGGCATCCCATGTCATCAACGTCGTCTCCAGTAAACTATGTACATCTTCGAGCGGAATAATCTGTTGCTTAAAAGCCCAGGTATCAGCAAGACACCAGATATCAAAATCAATCTCTTGATATCGAAAACGAATGCCACCGAATTTGTTGACTGTGAAATACTCTATTGGGAGCTTTTTGATACGGTTGGTTAAATCGCCCCGATCGCTTTCTATCACCACATCAATATCCGAACAGAAGCCTTTGCGCCCGAACAGCCCAATGTCACGGATCATCCCGCCAAAAATCCAGACGCGTGTATCCTCAGCCAATGCCAACATCATATCTCTGGCGGCTTTGCGGTCGTCGCGGGAAGAAAAAAAATCTTCGAGCCGACGTTTTAGCAGGTCATTTCTGTTGGCGACTTTCATATTCATAGAGCGATTTAAGTTCATCATGCAGAGTTATTAAATAGCCATCTGTCATGCCCGAAATGGCATCTGAAAGTAATTGGGCTTCCTTATACAGTACAGGTAACTCGTCATCTTCATCTTCAAATATACGCCGATAATTTTCAGAAATTTGACTATAAACATACCGGCCAAAAGGAGAATTAGAGCGATACTCATCTCGTTTTTCCTGGCATGTCTGCTGTTCTTTCTCGCGCTCTCGCTGTGTTTTATGTCCATGGATGCCAATCCACAGCATATCCATTAAACCCTGAATGTAATTAGCGCCTTTTAATTCAAGCTCCAGTACCGATTTATGACGGTAACCGCGTGTTTTATCGAAATTCTTTAAGGCGTTACCCAACGTCCTGGCTCGGCTTTTACTCAGTAAATCCTTAATATCACATTCTCCTGTAAGCATGTTTTGAGAATGGTGACAGAAAGCCTCGACAACGCAGTTGATCATTGCAGCTGAGCATTTCACGCGGAACATCTGCATACTCATGTCATTAAGCTCAGCAGGGGAAAGCGCCTGACGCAACGCTTCATACTCACTATTTTTTTCTTCAGTCTCTTTAATAACCTGATTGATGACTTCATCATTACCCTCTTCCCAACAGCGTAAATGGTTAATAAGATCCTGATAGGAAGCGAGGGTTTTCTTTACGGTATCCTCTGCGTCAAGTATGGAATAGGCAATGTCGTCACAGGCTTCCATAATATAAGTGAATGGATGGCGAACCCCTTCTCTGAGTCCTGTTTCATTCCATACATCCTGAATGATTTTATATTCTGAATAAAAATAACCGTGCTTTTTCCATTTGTTTTTTGGCGATGAATAAGAATTTCTGGGGTATTTAATTAACGCGGCAAGTGTCGCATACGTCAGGTTTAACCCAAAGCGGTCATTTAATATTTGTAATTTTGTCACCAGACGTATTGTTTGAGAGTTTCCGTCGAATTCATAAAAGTCATTATAGATCGGTTGCGCAGGTGCCTCCGCGCTTTGTGCGATTAACGGTTCAAGATGGAGCCTAAACCAGTCTCTCATTGCCGCTTCACCCTGATGCCCAAAGGGCGGATTTCCTAAATCATGCGCCAGGCCGATAGCGGCTAACAGGGCGGGAACATCGCGTTTTGCCACCAGTTCATCAAGCGCGCCAAATATTTCTTGTTTATGATCAAAGGCTAACCTCATTCCTATTCCGCGAGCGAAATTGGCGACTTCATGTGAGTGCGTCAAGCGAGTCCGCACGCTGTCATTGCGATCGAGAGGATAGACCTGTGTCTTATCAGCGAGGCGGCGAGTAGGCGTAGCAAATAATATTCTGTCAAAATCGCGTTCAATTTCCTGGCGCCACTCCGTTTTATTATATGTTTTATTTATGATTTCTTGTGATTCATTACCTGTGGCGATTTTATTTTTATTTTTACGGCGACTGCTATTCAGCAATTTTTCCCATTCCATTTGCTTTAGCTCCTGCTTATTAAACGTAAGTAACGTAACAGACTTGATAGTCTTAATAAGACTGTTGTTAGTTTATTTTTTAGCTTTTGAAAGCAGTTCACAAATTATGTGAAACACATTTATAGAGCATTGCAATTCATTTTCATTCCGCCAGAGTGGGGAAAGTGAATTATTTGATATCCATTTTTACGGTGACATTGCCTTCGAACGCGCCAGCGGTGGGAGGCGTATCGGTCGTGCTTACCGGAGCGGCGGTCATTTTGATATGGCCATTGCCGTCCTGATCCAGGCTTAACGGGAAGCTGACGGATCCATCCAATACTATGCTGTTGTTATTTTCGTCATACATTCTTATGCCGAGATCGTCACGACCAATCATTTTGGCGATGAGCTGATTGCTGTCGGCGACCACGCCCTGATCGGAACTCAAGGTAAGCTGAATTTTATCAGTGGTCGTGCGCGCTTCGGGATCGTCGCAGTGGTAGGTGATATCGACATCCCGCAACCGATAGCCCCGAGGAATCTGGCCCTTGCTAATGAACTGGGGTCGATTAACTTCGCCCAGGTCGACATCGATAATACTGCCTGCATTAATGGTGCAACTGAGTGGGGCGGTGATGGATCCCCTGAGCCAGACATCGGATACGTGTTGCGTTTCGCCTACCAGGCAAGCGCTGCTGTAATAAAGGCAGGCGTAATACTGGGCCACAATAGTGGGTGGGATTACCTCAATGCCGAAAATCGGTTTGGTGACTTTAATAATAATTCCTACGGTATTCCACCTGAATTGTCTTTTTACTGTCGCTGCTCCGACAGGCCGTGTCGCATCGTTACAGACGTCTGCGTTGGCTTCTGTCTTCGTCAGATCATAGCGGGCTATCAGCATGTCTGCAGGCGTGGGATAAGTTGGTATGGATATTTGAGTGTTAGCGGAACCATTAATATTGTCACCGTAGCCTGAAACATGTAAATCAAGATGGCTGGTCAGGATACCGTAACCAGAACTGCCTGCGCTGAGCGGGCTACCGACTGCGGTGAGTTCGGTGATAGAAGTGCCTGCTGCAATGCCCGAGCATTTACAGCTGACTTCCTGATCGACCGCGCCATCGGCAAGGTTTTTAGATAAAGTCAGCGCGTTATCAATAACATTTTCATCCGGGGTTAATACACGATCAACGCTCATGTCATATCTGACTGGGGCCCTCCATTGGCAAGCGGCTAATGTTTTTGCATGCCCGGCGAGGGGATACCAAAGCAATGATAAAATAATCGCCAGGTTTAATAGCCCATTTTGCAGCGCTGACCTTTGGTTAGAGAGAGAGGATAAATGTGTTACTTGCATAGTGCGCTCGCAATAAGGATCCGTTTTGTTTCACTAACAGGCAGAGTCACAACGGCATGGCATTGCTGACCAGGCGCGTTGCCCCATTTAATCGTTAAGGCTGTTTGCTGTTCCATACCAGACAGATAAAGCACACCGGCATCGTCGACGATGCCGCCAGGCGATGTCGAGTCGACTGTCGCCAGCGCGCCAAAGGGTACTGCGCGACCATCAGGACGCTTCAGGGATATCAGCGCGCGATAGCCAATGCGCGCGTCAAAATGCGCTAAAACCGCTGCATTGCGATTGGGAACCACAGTCACAGCGGTATCGCCGCTGTCGATATCGTCAGGCAGAGTTGTGGTATCCAGGCGAATGACGTTTTCCTGATAGGGCGTCAAAGAAGGAATGATAGCGTTGCCGAGCCAGTCAGTCTGGATACCATGTTGGTTGATAAATTTGATACCGGATGCGCCATTTGCGCTGACTATGGCAAATTGATTACCCAGCGGTTGAGCAAGGGTGAGCCCCCCGGAGTGAGCAACAATGCCGCCGTTCAATCCATAATTTAACTGTTGCGTATCATTTGATGATGAAGAGTAACCCAGGTTCATATTGCCGTAGCGTGAACGATAACCGCTATAAAGGCTGCTGGTCGCTTCACCGCCGTGGTTGGTTTGACTCTGTTGCAAGGTATAGCTCAGGCGCTGGTCTTCAAGGAGCGTTCCGGAAAGGCTAACGCGTTGACTAACGTCTCCGCCTTTAACGCTATTGATTGCGTAACTTGCCCAACTATCAGGCATCCACTGGCTAAGAGGTATACTGAACCCGAGCGACAGGGACTGGTCGCTGGCATCGTCAGAAGTTTTGCTATAGGTATAGGCCAGATTGACGTTTATGCCGTAAACGTTGCTGTTAATGCCTGCGGAGAGGCTTTTCTCCGTCTTCGAAGTTCCCCAGAAGTTTTGTTGGTACCCGTTAAGATAAATACTGCTATCCACTACTGACTGGCTGATGCTTACCTGGATACGGTTGCGCTTGTTGTAATGAAATGACCAGTCGTTCTCGTCGCCATCATATTTTTCATTGGCGTCAGCGAAGCTGTAATAGCCACTGGTTGAATAACGATAGCTAGCCAGAGTGAAGTTGGTATTGGTTGAGTCGATTTGCCCGGAATAAAGCAACCGGTACGATTGCCCCGCTTTTTGTTCATCGTTATTAAGCGTGGTACGAGCATGAGTCACATCCGCTGATAAAGAACCTAACTCCCCTAAGGTGACGCCTACACCCAGATTGGCCGCTGTATATTTACCGGAGCCAGTCCCACCGCCAAACAGCGTCAAATTGTTATTCAGGCCGTAAATAGCGCTGCCCTGCAAAAAAAGCGGCTCGCTGGCGTGATAATTGTTATCTGCCCGATAACGTCCGGCAGTGGCTTCGAATTTCAGATGCCCTGGCCGTTGCATGATGGCCACTCCCGAGTAGGGCTGGGTAAAGTGATGTTCTGAACCATCGGCTTCTTTAACAGTGATATCCAGGTCGCCGTTAGTTGTCGTTGAATAAAGATCGCTAATTTCAAACGGCCCAGGCGCGACCGTAGTCTGATAGATAAGATAACCATTTTGTCGTACCGATACTTCGGCGTTAGAGTTAGCAGTACCGCGAATAATGGGCGCATAACCGCGCTGACTGTTAGGCAGCATCTCTTCATCAGACGCGATATTGACGCCACGGTACTGAAGACTATCGAAAACTTCGCCGCGCGTGCTGTTTTCACCGCCAACAAACTGCGCCTTAAGGGCTTTAATATCATGCTGAATCCAGGAATTAATGGTGTTCCATGATTGCTCACTATCGGCGTTGCTCCAGGTGGAGTAACTTCTTAACCGCCATCCACCCACGTTAATCCCGTTACGCAGATTCAGATATTGACTGGAGGAATGTTGATGAGAATCATCGCGTTCGTTGCCGGAAAAAGAGTAATCCGTAAACGCGGCGAGCGTGCCGTTATCCCATCGCGACGGATCAACATAATCAGGGCTATATCGGGTGATAGCCGCTTGAGGCATGCTGATGGAAAGCGACATCTTATTGAAATCAAATATCGCAGACGAAAAGGGAATGTAATGGCTTAAAGGAGCATCAAGCTTTTTGTCAGGCGGTAGTTGAGCCAGTTCAGGATAATCCTCTATTTTTACTCCCCATTTTTTAAGCAGTAAGGGCGTCAGTACAGGCTGTAAAACGCCCTGCGGGCCGCTGATGTATTCAATCGATTCATCCGGCATTTTTTGTTTATTCAAAACAATCTTCGAAAGATAAGTCCCGGGGAGTTGCGCATCTCGTTTAGAAAACAGCGACAAGTCGATATCCTGGCGTGCAAGTTCATCCCCTTCAAGCGATGAAGGATTAAAATAGTATTCCCTTGCGTAAAGGCAGGGGGGAAGAACCAACAGCGTTCCGCCCAGGCAATATAAAAAGGCGTTAAAACGCCAGTTTTGCGGGCGACATTGGAATATTGGCTTGACCATTCCTGGTATTACTCTCGGGAAGCAGCGGCTGTAAATTTCTTCGAAGCGTTGCCATAGTCGGTAATACAACGCCAGGTTGCATTTAAACTTGTTACAGGGCCGGAGACAGGAAAGGCGGCGGTTGATTTAGGCGCAACCATATCGGCATTCCTGATGGTTGTGGAGCCTATGGATAATGAATCAAAGACGCTGAAAAAATTACCGGCATTGACAACCTGCAACCGGTCGCCAGTTAATTTAAACGTTAAATGTTCACAGGTTTCATTTGGTGTACCTGACAAATCCTGCGGGCGCCAAAAAAGCTTCAGGCGGGTTTTATAAATCAACCTCAGCACATTTTTTTGCTGTTCCTCTTTGTCTGTGGCCGGGATTGTGCGCACGTTCATGTAAAACAGCGATTCACGATCTTCCGGAAGAGGAGCGCCCGTCCAGGTAATACGTAAGCTTTGCTCTTTTTGCGGATCGAGCCGAAACAGCGGCGGAGTCACAATAAAAGGTCCGCGCGTTTTTCCATCGCCGGTATCGGTCCAGGCCTGAATTAGCCAGGGGAGCTCCTGATCATCGTTTTTCAGAGTCAGCGCGACTTCTTTGTTCGCGGCATTATAAACAACTCGCGTCCTGCCTATCTGGACACCCGCTGCCTGACACAACGTTAAGTTAAAGCAGAAGAGAATAAAAAAAGAGATTATTCCGCGCATCAATATTACTCACTATAATTATTAGCAACAATAAACCAGCAACAGCTGGTTTATTGTTGTCGGTTTCGATATAACGCAACATTATCGAACAGTTATTTTTCAAATGAATAATTAAACTTTATTGATTAGCGATAAAGAATATTGACGGTTAAATCCGCGTCCGCCGGGCCGGCTGTTACTGGCGTCGCAATGGCTTTATAGCGGGCATCGAAATCCGCGCTGACATCGGTACCTGCCGCGAGAGGGAGCGTAATACTGGCCTGATCTTCACTGCCATCAAATTTTATCAGGGTAGAACTGTCACCTGAAGGACTGACCGCTATACCCACATTGGTTGCCGCAGTAGTACCGTCACTAGTAATTTTACTGACTACGAGTAGGGTGGGATCGTTAGTGACTGTCGTACCGTTGAAGGTTAACTGGACAGCGGGCAGGCCGGTTGTCGCGACAGGGCATTTGGTCAGGGTAATAGTAAAGGGCATTAAAGTTGATTCAATATCTTTAGCGGTAAATAAGGATGTAGGATAGGTACCCAGGGGAACCTTATTGTCTTTACCATCATTACCGGCGATTTCACAGGTAGGCTCAATAATGGAACCCGTAAAATGTATTTTTCCGGCATTCATCTCATCCGCCTGCGCAAAGCTGACGAAACAAGCAAACACAACGGCAAAAAGAGCTTTACCTGTCAACTTCGTCATCTCCATAACAAATATCTCCATGTGTAAAAATGGGAACGGAATATAATCTAAAAAGACTATATAAGTTATTTTTGCAATAAATTAAACGATCGCATAACGCCACAAGCGACGAGCAGACTACACCATAATTTTAAACTTGCAACATATAAACTTGACCTTAATCATAGATTTGACTGTGTAAACATTAGTTATATTTTTTATATTTGTACGGCTTATTAATCAGAGGATTAATATCACATTTTTTCAGGGGCAAGCTTGAACTATGTTTCAATGAAAAGCTATAGCTATGCCCTTTATCAAGTATCCATAACTCTATTTTCGGAATTAATAAATTTATTGATTAGCTTAATGCGTTATATGAATGGTTAATATTGGGCCAGGTAATTAATTAGAATTGATAACAATGCCAATTAATACCGGTTAATAGTTGGATAGGATGTATATAATTATTCTATCTATCTGAAAAAGGAGTGATTAAAAATCTTATTATTTAGCGCACTTTTTTGTCCTGGCGCATCATGAGGAGATCAGGCCGCCGCTAAACAACGGCCTGATTGCTTACACCGTTCACACCCGCCCAAACACCCTTGACACATTTATCCCCTTCAAAAAGATAAATGCCAGCAGCAGCCCGCCCCACAGGGCCATGGTGATGTAACTGCTCACTCCAAGGATATTCAGGCCGCTCTCCAGCATTTGCAGCAGGATCAGCGCCATTACCATGCCAAACACCTTGCCGAATCCGCCGTCCGGGTTAATGCCGCCCAGCACCGCTGCAAGAATTGACACCAGCAGGTAAGACTCTCCGTATGACGCTTTCGCCGAGTTGAGTTTTGACATCATCAGCAGCCCGGCGATCACGCAAAGTACTGATGACAGGATATACACCCAGATCAGCGTCTTGCGGGTGTTAATCCCCGAATAGTGGCTGGCCTGCTCGTTCGAGCCAATCAGGTAGATGGTGCGTCCGAATGCGGATTTCTCAAGAATAATCCACATCACAATCACCACGGCAATAAACACCAGTAGTGGCGTGGGGATGCCGAGTACGCTGGAGCTATTGATCGACAGAATATACTCGGGGAAATTAGTGATCGACGATCCGCGGGAAATCACGATGTTGATACCGTTCAATAACGTCATAATCCCCAGCGTCGCCAGGATCGGCGATACCCGCACCACGGCAATCAGCATGCCGTTGATAAAGCCGATTATCAGCGCAGTGGCAAAGCCGGAGAGTAAAACCAGCACCACGGCAAAGGCACCCGGCGGGTAGTGGGTCGCTACCCATGCCATGATCAGCGCGCAGGCGTTCATGGTGGCGATAATCGACAGGTTAATCCCGCCGGTCAGCATGGTGACCGCCATCGCCAGTGCCAGCACGCCGAGGATCGGCATCTGCGAGGCGATGGACTGGAAGTTGGCGGCCGACCAGAACACATTGGAGATCAGGAAGCTGAACGCCACAACGGTTACGCCAATCAGCACGCTCAGATAAATTTCGACGTTATCTTTAATTTTACGATTGCTCATAGCGCGACTCCCTGGGTTTTACGCTGGCCCCACGCGGTGGTGCTGATACTGATTACAATCACCAGACCGGTGACAACCGTGTGCCAGTAAGACGAAATACCGAGCAAATTGAGGCCGTTCTGCAACACCGCCAGCAGGATCACCCCGAGCAGCGTGCCGAGCAGCGTGCCGCGCCCGCCGATGATGCTGGTGCCGCCCAGCACCACGGCGGCCAGCACCGTCAGCTCGTAGCCCAGCAGCGAATCGGGCGCGACGGTCAGTACCGTGGCGGATTGCACCACGCCCGCGACGCCGGACATCAGCCCCATATAGCCGTACACGAACAGCTGCAGTTTAAAGATGCCGAATCCCATACGTGACGCCGCTTCCCGGTTGCCGCCCATGGCGTAAATCATGCGCCCAATACTGGTTTTATTCATGATGATGCCGGTAAGCGCTACCACCACGATCAGCGTCAGGATTTGCAGGCTCAGGCCGTAGTCATAACCATCGGCGGCGGTAAATTTAAACAGCATCACGCCCTGTTCAAACCACTCAGGGTAGCTGTACAGCCAGACCCCTTTGGTGAGATACAGCAGCAGGCCATAGAAAATATTCAGGGTGGAAATGGTAATGATGATCGACGGGACGCTCAGCCGGTTCACCAGAATGGCGTTCACCACCCCCAGCAGTAGCCCAATGCCGCCGCTGAGTGCGAAGGCGAGGGCGAAGTTGCCGGTGGTGTTCTGGATCAGCGTCACCATCACGTACTGCGAGATGATGGTCATGGCGGGGAAGGAGATATCGATCCCGCCTGAAATCAACACGATAAACAAACCGCATGCCAGAATCGTCAGCATCGCGTAGTTGTTGATCAAATCGTAAATGTTACCCAGTGTCATAAAATCGGGGCTGGCAAACGTCAGATAGCCGCCGATGATGAGGATGGTGATCCCCAAAAAGAGTTCATGCTTTTTTATGCCGAATTTATTAACCATTGACGACCTCTGCTAACTCGGCTTCCGTGGTTTTTGAAGGCCAAAACTCCGCCGTCATTTCCCCTTTGCGCATCACCAGGATGCGATGACTGTTAAAAAACGCCTCGTCGATCTCATCGGTAACCATCAGCACCGCAATGCCGTGCTGCGCTAACGCATTAATAATCTGATAAATCCCCGCTTTGTTGGCGATATCCACGCCGACGGTGGGTGAATCGAGAATTAACACTTTTGGTTTGATCGCCAGCCATTTCGCAATAGCGACGCGCTGGGCGTTGCCGCCGGAAAGGGTATTTACCGGAAGGTGAACGCTGCCGATTTTTATGGTCAGTTGTTTGACCAAATCCTCTACCACCGCATCGGATTTGCGACGGTCAAGCAGCCGCCACGCGGTTTTCAGCCGCGACAGTACGGTAGAGATAATGTTGTCATTGATCGATTGCGCCATCACCAGCCCGGTGCCCATGCGGTCTTCAGATACGTAACCAATCCCCGCGTTGATGGCGTCGCGGTTGCTTTTGAAGTTTACCGGCTGGCCGTCAATCAGGATTTCACCGCGATCCGGGCGCGTCAGGCCGAACAGACTCATGCACAGCTCGGTACGTCCTGCGCCCAACAGCCCGGTAATGGCCAGGATTTCGCCTTTGTGCACCCGCAGCGACACGTCGTAATACTCGTCCTCGCGGCTGAGATGTTTGACTTCCAGCGCCACGTCGCCGAGCTGCTCCCGGGGCGTCAGGCACTGATAAGAGAACGCCAGCCCGGTCATCAAAAACGCGAGCTTTTTATTATCGACTTCCGCCGCCGGATACGTACCGATCAGCTTGCCGTCTTTCAGCACCGTGATGCGATCGGAAATCGCCATCACCTCGACCAGACGGTGGCTGACGAATACCACGCAGATCTGGCGTTGTTTCAGATCGTTAACCACCTTAAGCAGGCCTTTAACCTCCTGCATGGTCAGCGATGCGGTGGGCTCATCCATAATGATCAGTCTGGCGTCCTGCGCCAGCGCCCGACAAATGGCGACAATCTGGCGTTGCGCGATGGGCAGGGATTCGACGGTGGCATCGAGATCGAGGGTTGCGCCGATGCTGTGTAGCGTCCTTTCGGCAATCTCGCGGATTTCGCGCTGATTCACCCAGGACTTTTTATGGTACTGGTGAATGGCGATGTTTTCGGCCACCGTCAGATTAGGGAACAGCGACAGATCCTGATAAATCACCTGGATGCCCGCTTTGACCGAATCGACCGGGGAGAGACGGGAAACCGGCGCGCCGTCAATCTCGATCTGCGCGCCGGGATCGGGCTGATACACGCCGGAAATGATTTTAATCAGGGTCGATTTGCCGCAGCCGTTTTGTCCGGCCAGGCAATGCACTTCTCCGGGCAACAAGGTCAGCGCGACGTTATCCAACGCCTTGACGCCGTAAAAGGTTTTGCTGATGTTGGCCAGCGAAATAAAAGGCTTCATGACCACCTCATAGAGACAATTATCGCCGGGCGTGGGGGCGACCGGCGAACAAGTAAACAATTGGCTCCGGCGCGTGAGTTATCCGCGCGCCGGAGCAACGCCCTGATTAATAAAGGCTATCGATATTGTCTTTGGTAACGCGCAGTACGTTGTGGAATTTAATGATGCGCTTATCGGTATCTACGTCGGCTTTGCCCAGTTTCGGGATGTCCAGGCCTTGTTTGATCTCTTCGCCCTTGATGACCTTATCCGCGACCGCCGTCAGCGCATAGCCTGCGGTGGCCGGATCATAGGTCACGCCCATGGTGATATCGCCGCTTTTGATAAGCGAAGCCGCCTGAGACGGGATCATCATGCCGAACACAAACACTTTGCCGCGCGCGCGTTTCTCTTTCACCGCACGACCGGCACCGATTGGGCCCTGGGAACCGAAGGAGATCACGCCTTTCAGGTCAGAGTGGGCTTTCATCAGGTCGAGCGTGGTGCGACGCGCGTCGTCGATGTTTTCCGCCACCGGCATACGGGTGGTGACTTCATGCATCTCCGGGTAATGCTCTTTCTGGTATTTCACGAACAGGTCCGCCCACAGGTTATGCTGAGGCACGGTCAGGCCACCAACGTAAATCACATAACCGCCTTTACCACCCATGGCTTTCGCCATCTCTTCGACGTTATCGGCCGCGAATTTTTCGTTATCGATGATTTCTACGTCCCAGTTAGCAGACGGCTGCCCCGGGGACTCGTTGGTCAGCACCACGATGCCCTGATCGCGCGCTTTCTTGAATACCGGCTCCAGCACGTTCGCGTCATTCGGGACGATAGTGATGGCGGAAACTTTTTTGGCAATCAGGTCTTCAATAATTTTCACCTGCTGCGGGGCGTCGGTACTGGAAGGGCCGACCTGATAGGCGTTGATGCCTAAATCTTTCCCGGCGTTGGTGACGCCTTCGCCCATGCGGTTAAACCAGGGCATCCCGGCAATTTTGGAAATATTGACGACTTCCACCTCTTTCGCCATAGCGGAAGTGGCGCAAACCATTAAGCCGAGCACGCTGGCGGATAATAATTGTTTTAAATTCATCTTACTCATCGAACACCTCTGACTGGTGACATAAGTTATAGGGTTAATGGTGCAAACGCGTTGTGTTACAGGGGTGAGTCGCTGTTATGTGATTGCAAAGCCGAAGTGAGCCCTTCACAAAATCAAGGCGTGTAGTGGAAATTAACTGCCGGATGAGAATTTCCCTGTTGCTCATGCATTCCCTTAAGACACTTCTTAGGCGACATCAACGACTGTAGGAGTTGCAGGATGAAAAGGTTATGTGTTTTCCGGTCGTTGTTATGGATGAATCTGTTGCAAAATTGTTTTGAGAAGGTGATCACATTTAGAGGGGTAAATTGTGCAACAGGTTGCCATTAATGTGCTTTCGATCGGCTGTAAAGCTGTTAAATCTGGGAGTTGTGGAATCGCTTTCATAAACATTAACCAGGGAAAAGTTAAATAAACGTGACGCGTGTACAATTTTTCTGCGAAAACGATATGGACAAGACTGTTATGTGAGATCGGCGGGGGTACCGGCACGCGTGACTTAATTTAAATCCTGAATTCCTCGCGTTTCCATCCGCTTTTCTGGCGATTGAATCCGGGCGTTGTTACGCATAATGGCGCTATGACATTACGGAATCTCCATTGTGGCTGAAGATAGCGACCAGGAAAAAACAGAGGCCCCCACACCCCACCGACTTGATAAGGCGCGTGAAGAGGGGCAGATACCCCGTTCCCGTGAACTGACCTCACTGCTGATGCTGCTGGTGGGGATCAGTATTCTGTGGATCGGCGGGGAGCCTGTCGCCCGCAGACTGGCGGCGATGCTCACCGCTGGCCTGCATTTCGATCACAGCATTATCAATGACCCTGGCCTGATTGTCAGTCAAATCAGCAGCCTGATAAAACAGGCGATGCTGGCTCTGTTGCCGCTGCTGGTGGGTCTGGTGCTGGTGGCGATGGCCGCACCGATGCTGCTGGGCGGCGTGCTGTTCAGTGCGAAATCCCTGGCGTTTAACCCTGGCAAGCTCAACCCCATCGCCGGGATCAAACGACTGTTCTCGTCCCAGGCGCTGGCGGAACTGGTCAAGGCGGTGCTGAAAGCCACGCTGGTGGGCAGCGTCACGGCCTGGTATCTGATGCACAACTGGCCCGAGATGCTGCGGCTGATGAGTGAAGCGCCTATCGCTGCGCTGAGCAACTCCCTTAATCTGGTGGCGCTGTGCGGCTTGCTGATCGTACTCGGCCTGATCCCGATGGTCGGGTTTGACGTGTTCTGGCAAATCTACAGCCACATCAAAAAACTGCGCATGACCCGTCAGGATATCCGCGACGAATTTAAAGACCAGGAAGGCGACCCGCACGTCAAAGGGCGCATCCGCCAGCAGCAGCGTGCCGCCGCGCGTCGCCGCATGATGGCCGACGTGCCAAAAGCCGACGTGATCGTGACTAACCCGACCCATTACGCCGTGGCTCTGAAATACGACGAAAACAAAATGAGCGCGCCGAAGGTACTGGCGAAGGGCGCGGGCCTGGTAGCGTTACGCATCCGCGAAATTGGCAATGAACACCGCATTCCGATGCTGGAAGCCCCGCCGCTGGCGCGTGCGCTGTGGCGTCATGCTGAAATCGGCCAGCAGATCCCCGGCCAACTGTATGCCGCCGTGGCGGAAGTGCTGGCCTGGGTATGGCAACTGAAACGCTGGCGCATGGCTGGCGGACTGATCCCCAAGAAACCGCAAAACTTACCGGTGCCCGAGGCACTGGACTTTATGAACGAGAAGGACACCGATGGCTAATCTGGTGGCGATGCTGCGCCTGCCCAGCAATATGAAAACAACGCAATGGCAGATTCTGGCCGGGCCGGTTCTGATCATGCTGATCCTGTCGATGATGGTATTGCCGCTGCCGGCTTTCGTCCTCGATCTGCTGTTCACTTTCAACATCGCCCTGTCGATTATGGTGCTGCTGGTGGCGATGTTCACCCAGCGCACCCTGGAGTTTGCGGCGTTCCCGACAATCCTGCTGTTCACCACCTTGCTGCGCCTCGCGCTCAACATCGCCTCCACGCGTATCATCCTGATGGAAGGCCATACCGGCGGCGCGGCGGCGGGTAAAGTGGTTGAAGCCTTTGGTCACTTCCTGGTGGGCGGTAACTTCGCGGTGGGGATCGTGGTGTTTATCATCCTGGTGATCATTAACTTTATGGTTATCACCAAAGGTGCAGGGCGTATCGCGGAAGTGGGCGCACGTTTTGTGCTCGACGGCATGCCGGGCAAACAGATGGCGATCGATGCCGACCTCAACGCCGGGATTATTGGCGAAGACGAAGCCAAAAAGCGCCGTTCCGAAGTGACCCAGGAGGCCGATTTCTATGGCTCAATGGACGGTGCCAGTAAGTTCGTGCGCGGCGACGCCGTCGCGGGGCTGTTGATCATGGTTATCAACATCGTCGGCGGCCTGCTGGTGGGTGTGATTCAGCACGGGATGCCGATGGCACAGGCGGCGGAAAGCTACACTCTGCTGACCATCGGCGATGGCCTGGTGGCGCAGATCCCGGCGCTGGTGATTTCTACCGCCGCAGGTGTGATCGTGACCCGCGTCAGCACCGATCAGGACGTCGGCGAACAGATGGTCGGCCAGCTGTTCAGCAACCCGCGCGTGATGTTGCTCAGCGCCGCCGTGCTCGGGCTGCTGGGCCTGGTGCCGGGCATGCCGAACCTGGTGTTCCTGCTGTTTACCGTGGCGCTGTTGGGCCTGGCCTGGTGGATGCGCGGACGCGAAACCGCAGAGGCTCCCGCGCCGCTGCAGGTGAAACAACCTGAGAACACCCAGGCGGTGGAAGCCACCTGGAGCGACGTTCAACTGGAAGATCCGCTGGGCATGGAAGTGGGTTACCGGCTCATCCCGATGGTGGATTTTCAGCAGGACGGCGAACTGCTGGGCCGTATCCGCAGTATTCGTAAAAAGTTCGCCCAGGACATGGGCTTCCTGCCGCCGGTAGTGCACATCCGCGACAATATGGATTTGCCTCCGGCGCGCTATCGCATTCTGATGAAGGGCGTAGAAATCGGCAGCGGCGACGCCTATCCGGGCCGCTGGCTGGCAATCAACCCCGGCACCGCCGCAGGCACGCTGCCGGGCGAGCAAACCATTGACCCGGCTTTCGGCCTGGCGGCGATCTGGATTGAAAGCGCCCTGAAAGAGCAGGCGCAGATTCAGGGCTTTACCGTGGTGGAAGCCAGTACCGTGGTGGCGACGCATCTCAACCATCTTATCGGACAGTACGCGCCGGAACTGTTTGGCCGCCAGGAGGCGCAGCAGCTACTGGATCGCGTCACCCAGGATATGCCGAAGCTGACCGAGGATTTAGTGCCGGGTGTGATCACCCTCACCACGCTGCATAAAGTGCTGCAAAGTTTGCTGGCCGAAAAAGTGCCGATCCGCGATATGCGCACCATTATTGAAACCCTGGCGGAGCACGCGCCGCTGCAGAACGATCCCCATGAACTGACCACCGTGGTGCGCGTCGCGCTGGGCCGCGCCATCACCCAGCAGTGGTTCCCGGGCACTGGCGAAGTGCAGGTAATCGGTCTGGATACGGCGCTGGAGCGTCTGCTGCTGCAAGCCCTGCAGGGCGGTGGCGGGCTGGAGCCAGGCCTGGCAGATCGCCTGCTGGAACAGGCGCAGGAAGCGTTGCAGCGCCAGGAGATGTTAGGTGCGCCGCCGGTGCTGTTGGTGAACCACGCGCTGCGCCCGCTGCTGTCGCGCTTTTTACGCCGCACGTTGTCGCAGCTGGTGGTGCTCTCTAACATGGAATTGTCGGAAAACCGCAATATCCGTATGACCGCGATTATCGGAGGTAAATAATGCGCCTGTTGGCAGGATTAATACTGCTCGCGCCGCTGCTGTCTCACGCGGCGGAAGGCGCATGGCAGAGCAGCGCCGTGGGAGCGACGCTCTCCTGGCGCGGCCAGGCGGTCTCATCACCGCCGTTGGCACCTTCGCAGCCGGTGGACGGCTTAATGACGCTGGTCGCCTGGCGCTACGAGCTGGCTGGCCCAACGCCCACCGGATTGCAGGTGCGGCTGTGCAGTACTAACCACTGCGTGCCGATTGAGGGGCAGGGCGGAACAACCTGGGGGTTCAATAACATCGCGGCCAGTGAACCGCTGCGTTTTATCTGGGAGGTTCCCGGCGGCGGCAAACTGTTCCCGGTGCTGCGGGTGCGATCCAACCAGGTCATTGTTAACTACCGCTAAGCCTGGTTTTGAACGCCTGACTCCCCGCCATGGCGGGGTCTATTTTTTTCTCTGTCCATTTCAATACATTTGTCCGATAAAAACGAACCGTTGTTTCACAAAATGGAGTGTTAAGCGGGCATTCCGGGTATTTTTGCCACCTTTTGTAAAGCTATGGCGGAATTACAAAGGTTTCTGTCCCTCTCTGATTTTACTTTAGGCATGAAAGATTTCATGCAGACCCCTCACAGGGCCGTGACTTGCAATCTCCCTTATTCTTTGTAACGGGTTGACGGCAATGACAAAACGTAAAATTGGACTGGCAAACTATCTGGCTTACGGCTCAGGGGATTTCCTGGGCGCGGGAACCACCGCCCTGACCGCCGCATGGCTGCTGTACTTCTACACCACCTTTTGTGGGCTCACGCCGGTTGAGGCGACCTTTATCTTTGCGATGGCGAGGGTGCTGGACGCGGTGGTGAGTCCATTGATGGGTTTCCTCACCGATAACTTCGGCTCGACCTGGCTCGGTAAACGCTTTGGTCGGCGCAAATTCTTTATCCTGCTCGGTATTCCGCTGGTCTTTAGCTACACCTTTATGTGGGTAGGAGGGATGAGCTACGGGTATTACCTGGCGACCTACCTGATTTTCGATGTGGTTTACACCATGATCCTGGTGCCATATGAAACCCTGGTACCGGAAATGACCGATGACTTTAAACAGAAAACTAAGTTTTCCGGCGCGCGGATTTCGATGGCGCAGCTCTCGGCAATCCTGGCCGCCTTCCTGCCGGGCATCCTGCTCAATACCTTCGGTAAGGACAACGCCCTTTCCTTTTTCTACGCCAGCGTGGTGTTCGCCACCCTGTGCGCCATCGTGCTCACCCTGGTGTGGTGCTTTACCTGGGAAAGGCCGCGCGCGGAGTGGACCGAAGCGGCGCTGCGTGCGGAGCAGGAAAAGAAAAGCCTGACCTTCCTGCAAAGCATGAAGCGGTTGAATATTGAATTGACCTCGACGCTGCGGATTAAAATATTTCGTCAGCATCTGGGGATGTATCTGGGGGGATACATTGCCCAGGACGTGTTTAACGCCGTGTTTACCTGGTATGTGGTGTTTGTGCTGATGCAGAGCGCCTCGCTTGCCTCCAGCCTGATGGGCGCTATGGCAATCATGCAGTTTATCGCGGTGATCGCCATGATCCCGCTGTGCATCAAATTTGGTCCGGCACCCTCTTATCGCGTAGTGGTGGTGCTGTTCGGCCTGAGCGCTATTTCCTACGGCGTGCTGTGGTATGCCGGATTAAACGATGTGTTTGCGCTGCTGTTGCTGGTATCGGGGATCGCCGGACTGGGACGCGGCGGCATCAACTATGTACCGTGGAATACGTACACCTATATTGCCGACGTGGATGAGGCGATCACCGGCCAGCGTCGCGAAGGGATTTTCGCGGGCATTATGACTCTGACCCGCAAGGCATCCCAGGCGGGGGCGGTGATGCTGGTAGGAATCGTGATGCAGATGTCCGGGTTCGTTTCCGGACAAACCACGCAACCTCCTGCCGTGAGCCAGACCATCCTGTTAATTTTAAGCGGCGGTACGGTGATGGTTCTGGCCTGCGGTTTCCTGATCTCCCTGCGTTTCAGGCTTAACCTGCACACCCACAGTATTCTGCGCGAGGAGACGGCAAAAATGCGCCTCGCCAATCGCCCGGTGCCGGAAGCCATTACCCCGCAGGCGCGTGCCACCGTCGAAATGCTGACGGGTATGCCGTATTCAGCGCTATGGGGCAATAACAATATTGGCTATCTGAACCGCCATAAACCCGCCATGGCGCGCCCCGTCACTCCTTATTAAGGCAAAACGAATGATTATTTACCCCGTAAAACATAGCCCGCTGTTGCGCCAGCCTGAGCGCATCATCTCCCGGGACGAACTGAAAGATCTCATTCATAAAGTGACCGATAACCTGATTCATATTCGCGATGACACTGGCCAGTTTCTGCTGCGGCTGGATGACGGGCGGGTGATTGATACCAAAGGTTGGGCAGGGTGGGAGTGGACACACGGCGTCGGGCTGTACGGTATCTGGCAGTATTACCGCCAGACCGGCGATGAGGGGATGTGCCAGATTATCGACGCCTGGTTTGCCGACCGCTTTGCCGAGGGGACAACCACCAAAAACGTCAATACCATGGCACCGTTTTTGACCCTGGCGTATCGCTATGAAGAAACGCGTAATCCAGAATATCTCCCCTGGCTGGAAAGCTGGGCCGAATGGGCGATGTACCAGATGCCGCGTACCGACTATGGCGGTATGCAGCACATTACCCTTGCCGAAGAAAATCATCAGCAGATGTGGGACGACACGCTGATGATGACCGTTCTGCCGTTGACTAAAATTGGCAAATTGCTTAACCGGCCAGAATATGTTGAAGAGGCGACCTATCAGTTCCTGCTACACGTACAGAATCTAATGGACCGGGAAACCGGGCTGTGGTTCCACGGCTGGAATTATCAGGGGCGGCATAACTTTGCGCGTGCGCGCTGGGCGCGGGGTAATAGCTGGCTGACCATCGTCATTCCCGATTTTCTTGAACTGGTGGATTTTCCGGAGCACAGCGCGGTACGCCGTTATTTAATCCAGGTACTGGAGAATCAGGTGGCGGCGCTGGCGAAGTGTCAGGACGAAAGCGGCCTGTGGCATACTCTGCTGGACGATCAGTACTCGTATCCTGAAGCTTCCGCCACGGCGGGTTTTGCCTACGGGATCCTGAAAGGGGTGCGGCAACGCTATCTGCCGAAGCGCTATGCGGAGGTGGCGGAAAAGGCGATTGCTGGGATCGTGGAACATATCTCCCGCGACGGTGAGCTTCAGCAGGTGTCGTTTGGCACCGGAATGGGGCATGACCTGGCGTTTTACCGCAACATTCCGCAGACCTCAATGCCGTACGGGCAGGCGATGGCGATACTCTGCCTGACGGAATTTTTACGTACTTATTATTAATGACCGGAATGTTAACGCCCATCGCAGGATGGGCGTTATTGGTTACATCACCCCTTCGAGCGCCAGGTACTGTAGCAGCATAATGGTTTTGGCATCGACGATTCTTCCCTGCTTAATCGCAGTTAAGGCGTCATCAAAACCCAGCTCGACGGTTTCGACGTCTTCACCTTCCTCTTCAATACCGCCGCCCGTGCCGGTGAACTGGCTGGCATCATATTCGGCAATAAAAAAGTGCAGCTTTTCGGTCACGGAGCCGGGGCTCATAAACGCCTCAAACACTTTCTGCACATTGTCGAGACGATAGCCGGTTTCTTCTTCCGCTTCGGCTTTGATGCGCGTCTCCGGGTCCAGATTGTCCAGCAGCCCTGCAGCGGCTTCCAGTAAAAAGCCATCGTGATTATTAAGAAAGGCCGGGAGGCGGAACTGGCGCACCAGTATCACGCTGCGTTTTTCCCGGTTATATAACAGGACCGTCGCCCCGTTGCCCCGATCGTAGGCTTCGCGGCTTTGTTGTTGCCAGCTGCCGTCGCGGCGTAAGAAATCGAAGGTGTATTTTTTCAGGACATACCAGTCATCGGATAGCGTCTGGCTGTCGATAATACGAATTCGCGCATGTTCAGATTGCATTTTGCCCCCTCCATCAGTAAGTTTGCACGATAACGCGCACATTCGTGTATAGTCAAACGTATTCGTGCAATATCGTGCAAGGGGATTTATGCTCACTCCACAACGTAAAAAGAAGATCCTCGAATTGCTTGCCGCACAGGGGCAGGTGCTTTCGAAGCAGTTAAGCGAAACTTTTGCCGTATCCGAAGATACTGTTCGCCGGGATTTACGGGAGCTGGCTGCGGAAGGGCTGTTGCAGCGGGTACACGGCGGCGCGCTGCCGGCTTCAGCCGCTATCGCCACTTTTGCGGAACGCAAAAATCTGTCGCTGGACATCAAACAGCGGCTTGCCCGCAAGGCGGCGGAACTGATATTGCCGGGACAGGTGGTGCTGATTGACGGCGGCACCACCACCGGCGAACTGGTGAAGTGCCTGCCGCTGGATTTACATATTACCGTGGTCACCCATAGCCCGGGGATTGCGCTGGGGCTGATCGACCATCCACATATTGATGTGGTGTTAATAGGCGGGCGGCTTTATAAGCACTCGATTGTGACTGTCGGGGCCGCCACGCTGGAAGGGCTGGCAAAAATTCATGCTGATGTATGCTTTTTAGGCGTGACCGGCGTCCATGCCGAGGCGGGGCTGACGACCGGCGATTTTGAGGAGTCGTGTATTAAACGCGCCCTTGCGGGCCGGGCTGCCGAAACGATTGTCATGGCGTCCCCGGAAAAGCTGAATACCGCTTCTCCCTGGGCGATAGGCGATATTTCGCTGGTGAATACGCTGGTGGTGGCAAAGGAAACGGAGGAGCAAGTGCTGCGGCCATTTGCGGAGCGGGGAGTCGGGGTGGTGACGGGGTAGGGAGGGTGCGTTAGTTACAACATACTTTATATTAATGATGATTTAGCGCGGCATTGGTGTTGTTTACGGTTTTTGAGACATTAGTGGGTTGAGGTAGGGAAAAGGTGGTCAAACCCCGGTCGGGGGTTCTCATCCCCCCCGGCACGGAGTTGAAAAGAAAAAAGCTCATACTTTCGTATGAGCTTTTTTCAAAATATGGCGGTGAGGGGGGGATTCGAACCCCCGATACGTTGCCGTATACACACTTTCCAGGCGTGCTCCTTCAGCCACTCGGACACCTCACCATATTGTCGTCCCGTTCTGTCCGGGACGGGCGCTAATGTAGGGAAATCCTGCTGCGCCGTCAATCAACTTTTCGCGTTATTGCGCGCGTTTAATCAAACTTCAAACAACCTGCTTCTTAAAACAGCAAATTGATGAAATTCAGGGCAATGCGCCTTGCATCTGCTATGGTTTGCCGCGATCCTGGTATAAAAGAGGAGACGCTATGGACATCATTTTTTATCACCCCACCTTTGATACGGGGTTCTGGCTCGATAAATTACATCAGGCGCTGCCGCAGGCTCGGGTGCGTGAGTGGAAACCCGGCGATAGTGACCACGCAGATTATGCGCTGGTTTGGCACCCGCCCGTTGAAATGCTCAGCGGGCGCAAAACCCTGAAAGCCGTATTTGCGCTGGGCGCGGGCGTGGATTCCATCCTCAGCCAACTGCAAAAGCATCCCGATATGCTGCCGCCGGGCGTGCCGCTTTACCGCCTCGAAGATACCGGTATGGCTCTGCAAATGCAGGAGTATGCCGTAAGCCAGGTGCTGCACTGGTTCCGACGCTTCGATGATTACCAGGCGCAGAAGCAGCAGGGCGTCTGGAACCCGCTGGATGACTATACCCGTGAAGAATTTACCATCGGTATCCTTGGCGCAGGCGTTTTAGGCGGCAAAGTCGCGGAAAGCCTGGTCGCCTGGGATTTCCCGGTGCGTTGCTGGAGCCGCAGCCGCAAAAATTATCCCAATGTCGAAAGCTTCGCAGGCCAGCACGAGCTGGACGCGTTTCTCTCCGGCACCCGCGTGCTGATTAACCTGCTGCCGAATACGCCAGAAACTGTCGGCATTATTAATCGTCAACTGCTCGATAAACTGGCGGATAACGCCTGTGTCATCAACCTGGCGCGCGGCGTTCACCTGCTGGAAGAGGATTTACTGGCTGCGCTGGATAGCGGCAAACTTAAAGCGGCAATGCTGGATGTGTTCAGCCGCGAGCCGCTGCCCGCCTCAAGCCCGCTCTGGACGCATCCGCGTGTGACGATTACCCCGCATGTCGCCGCCGTGACCCGTCCGGTGGAGGCGATCGCCTATATCAGCCACACCATAAGCAGCCTCGATCGCGGTGAGATCCCCGCCGGTCAGGTGGATCTGAAACGCGGCTATTAACAGCCCGCCCGGCGGCTCTCGCCGGGCATTTCGTGAGCTTCAACGCTGAAACTGGTATCCTTAGTGAAAACGCAAGAGGAGAAAACCATGTATCCCGTTGACCTGCATATGCATACCGTCGCCAGTACTCACGCTTACAGCAACCTTCATGACTATATCGCTGCGGCAAAGAAAAACGGCATCAAGCTGTTTGCTATTACCGATCACGGCCCTGACATGGCGGATGCGCCGCACCACTGGCACTTTATTAATATGCGTATTTGGCCACGCGTGGTGGATGGCGTAGGGATTTTGCGCGGCATTGAAGCCAATATCAAAAATACCGCTGGCGAGATCGACTGCACTGGCCCGATGCTGGATGCGCTGGATTTTATTATCGCCGGTTTCCACGAGCCGGTGTTCCCGCCGCAGGATCGCGACACCCATACCGAAGCGATGATCGCCGCCATGGCGAACGGGGACGTGCATATGATTAGCCACCCCGGCAACCCGAAATTCCCGGTGGACATTGACGCCATCGCTGAAGCGGCCGCGAAGCATCAGGTGGCGCTGGAAATTAACAACTCGTCCTTTTTACACTCCCGCAAGGGAAGCGAGGCCAACTGTACCAGGATCGCCGCTGCCGTGCGTGACGCAGGCGGCTGGCTGGCACTCGGCTCTGATTCCCATACGGCGTTCACCCTGGGTAATTTTGAGGAAAGCCTGAAAATTATCCGCGCCGTTGATTTCCCGGAAGAGCGCATTCTTAATGTCACGCCGCGCCGTTTCCTGAATTTCCTTGAATCACGCGGCAGGGCGCCAATCCCTGAATTTGCTGATTTCTAATCCCATCCATGGAATGTTTATGAACGAATTTTCTATTATTTGCCGTCTGTTGGGCTCTCTCTATTACCGTCACCCCAGCGATCCGGTCATGGCACCGATTTTTACCCTGATTAAAGAGGGAAAACTGGCGCAAAACTGGCCGCTGGAGCAGGACGATCTGCTGGCGCGGTTGCAGAAAAGCGTGGACCTGCCGGCATTGACGGCAGACTACGATGCGCTGTTTGTCGGTGAAGCGTGCCGCGTGCCGCCCTACGGTTCGCAATGGCAGCAGGAGAAGCAGGAAACGGATGTCCGGGCCTTTCTGCAAACTCGCGGCATGCCGCTGGGTGAAACGCCTGCCGATCATATCGGCACGCTGCTGCTGGCTGCCTCGTGGCT
This sequence comes from Atlantibacter subterraneus, assembly GCF_007570865.1. Classification (GTDB taxonomy): domain Bacteria; phylum Pseudomonadota; class Gammaproteobacteria; order Enterobacterales; family Enterobacteriaceae; genus Atlantibacter; species Atlantibacter subterraneus. The sequence goes on from NZ_VLPS01000001.1 coordinate 486,759, forward strand.
GGAAGATAATGCCGCAGACGACGAGAGCGAAGCGCTGGAAACCCTGTTCGCCGACTATCTGCTGCCGTGGTGTGACACTTTCTTTGGCAAAGTGGAGGCGAACGCCACTACCGCTTTCTGGCGCACCCTTGCGCAGCTATCCCGCGAAGCCGTACTGGCAATGTGGGATGAGTTGACCGAAGAGGGTGAATAAGAGTGATTTGAATCACATTATTAATGTAACAACACAATTCAAATTACAAATTATGTGCGGCATATCTCACCAGTAGCCAGGGCTTCTGATAAGATACGCTGCCATGAACATACTCATTTCTTTAGCACTGACGACAGGCATCCTCTCCGGCCTTTGGGGTTGGGTGGCGATTTCACTGGGTCTGATTAGCTGGGCGGGCTTCCTGGGATGCACCGCCTATTTTGCCTGCCCGAAAACCGGCTTTAAGGGCCTGTTGATGACGGCCTGCACGTTGTGCAGCGGCGTGCTGTGGGCACAGGTGATCATTCATACCAGCGCGATGGCACCGCAGTTTTCTGTGCTCGGCTATGTCATTACCGGCGTGGTGGCGTTCCTGATGTGCGTTCAGGCCAGGCATCTGTTGCTGTCGTTTGTACCGGGCACCTTTATTGGTGCCTGCGCCACCTTTGCAGGGCAGGGGGACTGGAAAGTGATAGTCCCATCATTACTGTTAGGCTTGCTGTTTGGTTTCGCTATGAAAACCAGCGGTCTCTGGCTTGGCAGCCGTAGTGAGAAAAAAGCCCTGGCGCAAAACGAAAAAAAACCAGCCTGAGCTGGTTTTTTTTATTGGCGCGGTAGCTATCAGGATTCTGGCGGTGTCGCCATATCCCGGTACTTCGCCAGCACTTTGTTGTTCATGTCAGCCGGGTTTTGCAGATCCCACAACCCGCGGTTAATCCCGTCATTCACCAGATAGATCACGCCGGTTTCAATGGCGGACATCAGGCACATCATGACAGGCTCATTCGAGGTGTAACCCATCTCACCTTCCAGCAGGCGTTGATAATCAATGAAGCGGAACACCCCAGCCTGGACTTCATAGGAAAGTATCGTTTTGCTGGTATTCACCGATGACAGCACTTCACCCGTGCTCACGTTGACCACGCGTAAGTTCACGGCAATCTGGTCGAGCTGATACTGCGTATCCGCACCGATCCCAAAGTAACGTGCCCCGACGCCGCCAGATTTAACGTTGCTTTCATAACCGATAATCGAGCCTTCGATCATGATATTCGCCGCGCGCAGCGAATCGAGCGGCTGACGGTTATTCGGTGCGACGGTGCCATTTTCCTGCGCGGCGCGGATAATTTTGCGCTCGTTAAGCAGGTTTTGCAGACCCTGGCGTTCAAGTGGCACAAACCACTTCGAGTCTTTTAATGCGGTCACCAGCATCGAGGTGGCGCTCTGCGGTACGGCGGTTGAGAAGTTACTTGCCGGGTACGGCTTAAACTGCCCGGTTTCATCCTGAATGTTATACACCGACACATAAAGCTTGCCTTTTGGATCGGGGAGCTTCACCAAATCGCGATAGCTTTGCGCGCGGGGCATCAGAGTGGGTTTTGCCGCTTCTTTTGGGGGAGCGGTTAAACAGCCACTTAATAACGTCACTGCCAGAAGTAAAAGTAAGCGCTGCATGATAAGAATCCTTTTTAACCGGGTTATTCTGTGCCGGAGCTGTACTGTAATCCCGATACCTCGATGACAGAGGTTCTACCGGTCTTACGGTCGGTGACGTTCAGCTGCAACTGCCCGTCGCGGTTCCCGATATCGACAATGTAGTCGCTGGTCACCATACGGCCCGGTTTGCCAGTACTAATATTGGACATCAGATTACCCAGCACTTGCGACTGCAACGCCTGACTGAAGCTGTCCAACGCCGTCGGCGCTTCATAGCCTAAATCGTCGTCATAACTGGGATCTTTATACGAGTTTTGCGCCTGCGCGCTGTTTAATAAAAAAGCGCCGTTATTCGGGTTACCGCCAAAATTCGGGTTGCGGAATTGAAACGTCATATTTCCGCCCCACGACAGTGGCGCAATTAACATCAACGAAATCATGCCGTATGCGAGACGCATGTCAGCCTCCTGAATAGGTTTTATTGAGAATTAAAATTCATCGCTGGTTAAATCACCGGTACTCAATAACACTTTATCTATTTGACGACGCTGCAATGCTTCCTGTGTCTGCGCAAGTGCAATATCGACGTTTTGGTCAAAGTCTCGTTTTGTAGGGAACAGAAAGAGTTGGAATAGCACTTCCTGATCCAGAGTAATGGTTATCCAGCTTCCCCAACGGGCGCTGGGCCTTTCATTTATTGATAAGTTTCCAGGATATGAACTTTCCCATTTATGGCTAAATTCACGATAAAAATCATGACCAATAGACGAAACGGTACGGTCGGTTAACAATCCCGGGACTTCCACTTCTACGGCGTGTGCAGTCGTAGTGGCCCAGAAAATTCCACAGGCCACCAGTAAAAGTTTAAGGTTTTTCATGGCTTATCGCCTGAGGTTATCGTTCGCCCACGAAACAGCTTGAGTACGGTTTTTTACCGCAATCTTCTTAAACAAATTATAAAGATGGGTTTTAACCGTGTTTTCGCTAATAAATAAGGCCTGAGCGATTTCAATATTTGAAGCGCCGACGCGTAATTTATTAAGGATCTCTTTCTCACGATGCGTAAGCAGCGTAGATTCACCGCCGTTGTAACGATAATTACCCGAGTGAGTAATCAAATAACTGGCAAGCTTTTGCGAAAAATAGCATTCGCCGCGCAGCACGCCTCGCATCCCTTCGATAACGCAGGACTGGTCTTCATGGGCGTAAAACACCCCATGAATATGCGGCCAACCCTCGATTTCTCGAAACGGATATTCATCGGGTGTATTCAGTAACACAATCTTGAGATTGATGTTCTTGCGGCCTAAATTATCCTGCCAGTATTGAATCAGCTTCTTATCAGCTTCCATCATATCAAGCAGAATCAAACTGTTAGCTGCAATATCATCAACGGAGCGCTGAATGTTATGCAGTTTGCCGTTTATTCCAAGAGATGATTTTAAATGCTGTAATAACGCTGTCGCCTGTAAAGACGGTTTAGTAATCAAGAACAACGTTTGGCCATGCATGCTCTGGACTTCACTGTACATGATGAAACCCCACTGTTTTTTATATTGACACCTGGCAGCTGGGCTGAATAGATATTCAGCCCACCAGAAGTACTGCCAAATGCTGCACTGCTGTGTATAGAAAAATAATCAATCATCCCCGGAGAGGGTGATGAAAAAGAGAGACATTTATTTGTACTGCTGAATTCAATCTAGCCATTACTAATCTTAAATCAAGTGTTAAAGATGTTACAGAATGTAAAATGGAATATACAAATGTTAATTTGATGATTTTAGAAATGACAAAATTAATAGAGAAGTTGTACATTTTTAATGATTTGCATCATTTTAAAAATCATACAAATAATTTTAAGTTTATGATTGTAATGCGTTTTTCTATTTATCATTCAAAATGTATTACCTCTAATCCGCGGAGTCACCCTGGCAGCAAGGAGGCTTTAGCGTTTGTATAGATAATGAGTTTGTCGTGACAGAATCTTCAGCAGTTTTTTTTGACAGGCTTCTCGTCGCTGTTTTTTACCGCTTCGCTTGCTAATCAGGGTTGAATCTTTGCTTTCCCTGCTGTCAGCTGTTACTAAAAAAATATTTTGCTTCTTTATTACCTGCTCTCATTCTCATACTTTTTCGTGACGGAATAAGAAAAAATACGACTCGCGGGTGAGATATTAAATATGTTTCCCCGGACATACTCTTCTCCGTAACGCAGCAATAACATTTTGTTAGTTGTGTTTACAAATTAGAAATGATTGAAAGGATAATTGTATTAATTATCCTGCCAGCCCAAGGTGACAACATGAAAAACAAATTGTTGTTGATGATGTTGACTATATTGGGTATGCCCGCTGTGGCTTATTCATATAGTAATGATCTTGCGGCAGCAGAATATAACTTTGCTGTGAATGAATTAAGCAAGTCTTCATACAATCAGGCAGCGATTATTGGTCAAGACGGTTCTCATAATAGAGCCGATACTCGCCAGGATGGCCATAAACTGCAAACCGTTGTTATGCAAAATGGCACGGGTAACAGAGCAAATGTAGACCAATCAGGAAATTACAATCTGGCGTATGTCTCTCAGGACGGTTTCCGTAATGATGCGGATATACAGCAGAATGGGTTCGGTAATAGCGCGATTGTTATTCAAAAAGGCTCGAATAACAGAGCGAACGTTACCCAATATGGTACGCAAAAAACCGCAGTTGTTGTTCAAAAGAACTCGTTTATGAATATACGCGTTACACAACGCTAATTCTGAGCGACTTAATATCAATCCGATGGGGGTTTTACCATGAAATTATTCAAAGTGGCAGCAGTTGCAGCATTAGTGGTTATCTCTGGCAGCGCAATGGCAGATCGTAATGACTGGCGTCCTTCTCAGTCTGGTGCTGAGTTGAAAATTTATCAGGACGGCGCTCATCACGTTGTGAATTCAGTTCAGACTGGTGCTGATGGCTCCCTGGTGGATATTAACCAAACGCATTATAACAACTTCGCGAATGTTCAGCAGTCTGCTAAAGACAGCAACATTTGGCTGGATCAGGATGGTGTGAAAAACACCGCCGATATTAAACAGCCTGGCGGTTTTGGCTCTGATACCGATGTTACCCAGAAAGGTAACTACAACGCTGTGAACGTGAACCAGAATGCTATCCGTTCTGATATCACTATCAGCCAGCGCGGTAACTCTCACTACGCTAACGTTGTTCAGACCGACAACTACGCATCAGCCGACGTCACTCAGCGCGGTTACAATAACTTCGTGAATGCTGCTCAGTACTAATCGTACAACGCATTAAGAACAGGGCTTCGGCCCTGTTTTTTTTGGAGGTCAGTTATGTACACCATGGTGTTACTCGTCGCGCTCACCAACCAAATCGTATTTGACGCCCAACAGCAGGGCTCTATCTGGACCATCGTACCGCAGGTGATGCTGACCCAGGACTGCGAATGCCAAATCCAGCTTGAGGCCATACGCAAAGGCACCTCCGGTAATAGCAACACTCGTCAACACTCTCGCGCGCATATAAAAGGCAACGAACCTTATTCGGTATCGCGTCTGGCCATCAATGTCGATCCGGGCGATGACCTCACCATCCTCGTGACCGTCAGCGACGGTAAAGCCATCAACCTCAGACAACAGTGGTCCCCGCCGGGAATTTTATAAGTTATCCAGTCGATAATTAAAGTTGCACTGTTTTTTGCCGTTAGATCTCCTAAGGCCAATCTTGCTGATAACTGTGTAATTCTGTTCATAATATTAACAATATGTTAAATATGTTGAATTATAGTTAAGCGAGGACCTTTCACGTCTTCAGGATGAAGCGCTTATGAGGAACTGCAAAAATGCTGATGCGTTCAGTGCTGTCACTGTGTTGTTTGTCCTTTTTCTCGTGCTCTTTAGCGGTGTTTAGCGCTTCAGCCGCCGATGGAGTGATTCATTTCAGAGGTTCAATTGTTGAGGAAGGCTGCGATTTTTCACACAGCCAGCGTCAATTCAGGGTGGTATGCCCTGTCGGTACCAAACGCGTCACCCAGACCTTCGCGGTGGCTGATATCAATTCCGCCAAAATCAAAAGTAATGTACCGGCAAGCGTCCAGCTTCACTATCTGGATGAGCGTAAAAAATTAGCGGTTATTAACGTCGTCTATCACTAACTCAGACCCGGCCTAACGGATGTTCTACAATCATTACTGGGTATGAAGGAGGCGGCAATGAAATCCAGAATAGAGGTTGTGCAGGGTGATATCACCCGAATGACCACTGACGTCATCGTCAATGCGGCAAACTCGTCCCTGATGGGGGGTGGCGGTGTCGACGGCGCTATTCACCGTGCGGCAGGCCCGGCACTGATGGAGGCCTGTATGCAGGTACGCCAGCAGCAGGGTACATGTCCTACGGGCCATGCGGTAATCACTGTCGCGGGGAATTTGCCGGCGAAAGCGGTGGTCCACACCGTTGGTCCGGTCTGGCGCGATGGCGATGCACATGAAGCGCAACTCTTGTCTGACGCTTACCGAAACAGCCTGCAGCTGGTGTGCGACAACGGGTATAAAAGCGTAGCGTTTCCGGCAATCAGCACCGGGATCTACGGATATCCAAAACCGGCGGCAGCAGAAATCGCGGTTAACACGGTTTCAGACTATCTTACCCGGCACGCTTTACCGGAGCAGGTATACTTTGTCTGCTATGACGAAGAAAACACCCGACTTTACCAGCGCTTACTTGCGCAACTCTCACCCGAACAAGACGCATAATACGCGTCTTGGGCGAGCTATCGCCCCAAAAACTCAGGCGCATCCCGACTATAGCGGCGTGCATCCATTGGCTGATAGCCTGGATGCCTTCGCCGCCCGCTATCTGCTGGCAGAAATGGCGGAACAGACGCTGGATGTGCAGTATTACATCTGGGAAGACGATATGTCCGGGCGGTTATTATTTAGCGCGCTGCTTGACGCTGCCAAACGCGGCGTGTGGGTACGGCTGTTGCTGGATGACAACAATACCCTCGGCATGGACAGCGCGCTACGGCTGCTAAATTCACATCCGAATATTGAAGTTCGCTTATTTAATCCTTTTTCATTTCGCACCCTGCGAGCGTTAGGTTATCTCACTGATTTCGCGCGACTGAACCGCCGGATGCACAATAAAAGTTATACCGTCGATGGAGAGGCCACCATTATTGGCGGCCGCAACGTGGGCGACGCCTATTTTGGCGCAGGGGACCAGCCGCTGTTCTCCGATCTGGATGTGCTGGCTGTCGGGCCAGTAGTAAAGCATGTCAGTGATGATTTTGAACGCTACTGGGAATGCGCGTCGGTTTCGACTCTGGAAAAAGTGCTCGATGTTAATGAGCACGAAATCGAGCAGCGCGTTCAGCTGCCACAGGAGTGGCAGCAGGATCCGGTGGCGCAATCCTATCTCGATAAACTCGCCACTACCCAGTTCGCTACCCACCTGGACGCCGGGACGCTCTCTATGATTTGGGCGAAGACGCGTCTACTGAGCGACGATCCGCGTAAAGGGGAGGGCAAAGCACGCCGGCATTCGCTATTACCGTTACGGTTGTTAAACGTTATCGGCGAACCAACAAAGCAGCTCGATATTATCTCTTCGTACTTTGTCCCGACCCGCGCGGGCGTGGCGCAGCTGCTGATGCTCAAACGCAAAGGCGTTAATATCGCTATTCTGACCAACTCGCTGGCCGCCAACGACGTAGCGGTGGTGCATGCGGGCTATGCGCGCTGGCGTAAAAAACTGCTGCGCCATGGAATTGCACTTTATGAGCTCAAACCCGGCCCGCAAAAGGAACGTGTCCAGCATGACCGGGGCTTGACCGGGAACTCGGGATCCAGCCTGCATGCCAAAACCTTCAGCGTTGATGGCAACCACGTGTTTATTGGCTCGTTTAATTTTGATCCACGCTCTGCCATGCTGAACACCGAAATGGGGCTGGTCATTGAAAGCCAAAAACTGGCACAGCAGATCCATACTCGCTTCACTCAAAGCCAGCAGGAAGCCGCGTGGACGCTACGTCTCGATCGCACCGGACGGTTAAACTGGATTGAACAGCGTGACGGCAAGGAAGTGGTGTTAACCCGGGAGCCGCAAACCCGCTTCTGGCAGCGGGTACTGGTGACGCTGGCTTACTGGCTCCCGGTGGAGTGGCTGCTGTAATTATTTGCTTTGCGCGACGGCGTCGGGCCGCTTATTTTGCGGCTTGCCGGAAAACAAAAAGCGCAGTAAGGGAATGCGCAGGTGAATTTCATATAACACCAGCGCGATGCCGATAACAAACACCAATCCACTGATAAAACCAAGGGTATTAGACGTGATATGTGGCGTGATATAAGCGCCATAGAATAGCGTCAGCGGATGATGCACCAGATAGATAAACAGCGAAGCATTGACGAAATAGGTGACGCGTGCCGACTGGAAATTAAGGACACGGTAGCCCAACGAAAACACCACGTTCACCATCCATAATCCCAGCACCATAGTGATGACATATTCCGTTTCGTACATCCAGGCATCGCCGCTGCCGTAACGCTGGTTAGCCAGATAGGCGGCAAACGCTACAGCCGCGCCCAGCGTGCAGCCGCGCGACGGCAGGATGAATAACTGCTTAAGGTTTTGGTGCTTAAACGCCAGCGCACCGAGGATAAAAAATGGCGCATAAAACAGCGTTTGCATAACAATAAAATTAAACAGCCCGTCACTTAAAATAGGCGAATAAACAATAAAAAGGGTACGGCGAATTAGCGCATAAACCAGCCCGAGGAAAAAGAAAATAATTGAGAGTTTTCCTAAGGTGATATTTTGCAACCAACGAACACGCCCTGAAGCGATCCCGCTGGATATATTCTTAAACAAAATTAGCCCAATGCTGGTTAATACCACCAGAACCAGTAAAAACCACAAATGCGAGATGAGTTCCCAGGCCAGTGTATTATATTTTTCGTAGCCGCTCAGGGTATGCCATTTATCCGCCTGGCCCTTAACGTATTGCAGCATAATAAATTGTGGCAGGGTGAGCAGGGGGATGGCGGTCAACATGGGAATGCCCACGCGTTCGACGCGCACCTTCCACCATTTTGGCCGGGGGTAACGCAGGAATAACATGTATGAAAAATAACCGGAAATTACAAAGAAAACCTGCATCCGAAAGGCGTGAATGAAGTCGTTGAACAGGGTCAGCCACCATGAGGGTGCGACGCTGTTTACGTGCCAGTGATGGCTCGAATAGATTAATGAAATGTGGAACGGGATCCCCAACAGCATTAACCAGGCGCGGATAGAATCCAGAAAATATTCTCGCTGTACTGTCGTCGTCTTCATATAACTCCGCAAACTCTCGGACTTTTCGTCTTATCGCTATGTGCGTATGTGGGTAAATTCGTCGGCAACCCTACACCAACTCCTGGTAAGTGTCTCCAGGTTTAACTCGCAAAACGAATCCCTGCGCCCGCAACTGTATAAACCCTGAGCCAGCGGGATGAACAAAGAGGGGATTATGTTGTCGGAAAGCCTGAGTTTCCATTAAAATGGATCGGATTGATTTAAGCACACAAAGGGGGATGTGCTAATTAATATGAAAATTAAACCACAGATGTTGAAATTGCACTGGTTAGGCGCGGCAGTGATGTTGTCCTTTTATACCACCTCGGTTTGGGCATTCTCCATTGACGATGTCGCAAAACAGGCCAAATCATTAGCTGATAAAGGCTATGAAGCGCCAAAAAGCAATCTGCCGTCCGTTTTCCGCGACATGAAATACGCGGACTATCAGCAGATCCAGTTCAATCATGACAAAGCCTACTGGAACAACGTTAAGACCCCATTCAAGCTCGAATTTTATCATCAGGGCATGTACTTCGACACGCCGGTCACCATCAACGAAGTGACCGCAACCGCGGTGCGTAAAATCAAATACAGCCCGGATTACTTCAATTTCGGCAACGTCCAGCACGACAAAGACACTGTAAAAGATCTCGGTTTCGCTGGTTTCAAAGTGCTTTATCCGATCAACAGTAAAGATAAGAACGACGAAATCGTCAGCATGCTGGGTGCCAGCTACTTCCGCGTAATTGGTCAGGGCCAGGTTTATGGCCTTTCGGCACGTGGTCTGGCTATTGATACAGCATTGCCTTCCGGTGAAGAGTTCCCGCGCTTTCGTGAGTTTTGGATCGAACGGCCAAAACCCACCGACAAACGTTTGACCATCTATGCGCTGCTGGATTCGGCCCGTGCGACCGGCGCGTACCGGTTTGTGATTATGCCTGGCCGCGATACCGTGGTAGATGTTCAGTCAAAAGTTTACCTGCGCGATAAAGTGGGCAAACTGGGCGTTGCGCCATTAACCAGCATGTTCCTGTTCGGGCCGAACCAGCCATCCCCTGCGACTAACTACCGCCCGGAACTGCATGACTCAAACGGTTTATCTATTAAAGCCGGCAACGGCGAATGGATCTGGCGTCCGTTGAACAACCCGAAACACCTGGCTGTTAGCTCTTTCAGCACCGAAAACCCGCAGGGCTTTGGTCTGTTGCAGCGTGGCCGCGAGTTCTCGCGTTTTGAAGATATCGACGATCGTTACGACCAGCGCCCAAGCGCGTGGGTCACCCCAGTGGGTGAATGGGGCAAAGGTAAAGTCGAGCTGGTAGAAATCCCGACTAACGACGAAACCAACGATAACATCGTTGCCTACTGGACGCCGGACCAACTGCCGGAGCCAGGTAAAGAGATGAACTTCAAATACACGATTACCTTTAGTCGTGATGAAGACAAGCTCCATGCGCCGGAAAGCGCATACGTTACCCAGACCCGTCGTTCCACTGGCGATGTGAAGCAGTCGAACCTGATCCGTCAGCCGGACGGCACCATTGCGTTCGTGGTGGATTTCGCTGGCCCGGAAATGAAAAAACTGCCGCCGGAAACGCCGGTGACCGCGCAAACCAGCATTGGCGACAACGGTGAAATCGTTGAAAGCGCCGTGCGCTATAATCCTGTCACCAAAGGGTGGCGGATGATCGTGCGCGTCAAGCTGAAAGACGCCAAGAAAACCACTGAAATGCGTGCCGCGCTGGTCAATGGCGATCAGACGCTGAGTGAAACCTGGAGCTATCAGCTACCTGCCAATGAATAAGTCTACCCCCTATATTGAGGCGCTGCCGCTTTCCGCCCAGGCGAAAGCGGCGCTGGCGGAAAATACTGCCGAGCTGCGTGATGTGCATCATGCGCTCGGCGAGCCAGGCTTTACCGTTTCCCGCGATGACGATTCACCGCTGGAGTCTGTTCAAAAACGTCTGGAGATGAGCTGGCCCGATTCTCTGTCTGAAGGACAGTTAATCAAAGATGATGAAGGGCGCACCCAACTGCAGGCGATGCCGAAGGCTAAACGCTCTTCAATGTTCCCGGACCCCTGGCGTACCAACCCGGTTGGGCGCTTCTGGGATCGCCTGCGCGGTCGTGAAGTCGCGCCGCGCTATCTCTCTCGCCTGACCAAAGAACAGCAGGCGTCCGAGCAAAAGTGGCGTACCGTGGGCACCATCCGCCGTTACATCCTGCTGCTGCTGACCCTGTCACAGACGGTGGTCGCTACCTGGTATATGAAAACCATTCTGCCGTACCAGGGCTGGGCGCTGATTAATCCTGCCGATATGTTTGGCCAGGATCTGTGGGTGTCATTCATGCAGCTGCTGCCGTATATCCTGCAAAGCGGCATTCTGATCCTGTTCGCTATCCTGTTCTGCTGGGTATCGGCAGGGTTCTGGACGGCGCTGATGGGCTTCCTGCAACTGTTGATTGGCCGGGATAAATACAGTATTTCCGCTTCAACGGTGGGCGATGAACCTATCGATCCGGCGCATCGTACCGCGCTGATCATGCCGATCTGCAACGAAGACGTGGATCGCGTTTTCGCTGGCCTGCGGGCGACCTGGGAGTCAGTCAAAGCCACCGGGCAGCAACAGCATTTCGACGTTTACATCCTGAGCGACAGCTATAACCCGGATATCTGCGTGGCCGAGCAAAAAGCCTGGATGGAATTGATCGCCGAAGTACAGGGCGAAGGGCAGATTTTCTATCGCCGCCGCCGCCGCCGTGTGAAGCGTAAAAGCGGTAACATCGACGATTTCTGCCGCCGCTGGGGCAGCCAGTACAGCTATATGGTGGTGCTGGATGCCGACTCGGTAATGACCGGCGACTGTCTTACCGGCCTGGTGCGCCTGATGGAAGCGAACCCGAACGCCGGGATCATTCAGTCTTCCCCTAAAGCCTCCGGCATGGACACGCTGTACGCCCGTTGCCAGCAGTTCGCGACCCGCGTTTACGGCCCGCTGTTTACCGCAGGTCTGCACTTCTGGCAGTTAGGTGAATCGCACTACTGGGGCCATAACGCCATTATCCGCGTCAAGCCGTTCATTGAGCACTGCGCCCTTGCGCCGCTGCCAGGTGACGGTTCGTTCGCCGGGTCGATTTTGTCCCATGACTTTGTCGAAGCTGCGCTGATGCGTCGTGCGGGGTGGGGCGTATGGATCGCCTACGACCTGCCGGGTTCCTATGAAGAGCTGCCGCCGAACCTGCTGGATGAGCTGAAGCGCGACCGTCGCTGGTGCCACGGCAACCTGATGAACTTCCGCCTGTTCCTGGTAAAAGGCATGCACCCGGTACACCGCGCGGTGTTCCTGACCGGCGTGATGTCTTATCTCTCCGCGCCGCTGTGGTTTATGTTCCTCGCGCTGTCTACGGCATTGCAGGTGGTGCACGCGTTGACCGAACCGCAGTACTTCCTGCAACCGCGCCAGCTGTTCCCGGTGTGGCCGCAGTGGCGTCCGGAACTGGCGATTGCGTTGTTTGCCTCGACCATGGTGCTACTGTTCCTGCCTAAGCTGCTGAGCGTGCTGCTCATCTGGTGCAAAGGCTCGAAAGAGTACGGCGGATTCATGCGTGTGACGGTGTCACTGCTGCTGGAGGTGCTGTTCTCAGTACTGCTGGCACCGGTGCGTATGCTGTTCCACACCGTGTTTGTGGTAAGCGCATTCCTCGGCTGGGAAGTTGTCTGGAACTCACCGCAGCGTGACGATGACTCCACCCCATGGGGCGAAGCCTTTATGCGTCACGGTTCGCAGCTGTTGCTGGGCCTGGTCTGGGCGGTAGGTATGGCGTGGCTCGACCTGCGCTTCCTGTTCTGGCTGGCACCGATTGTGTTCTCGCTGATCCTGTCGCCGTTTGTATCGGTGATTTCCAGCCGCGCTACCGTGGGTCTGCGTACCAAACGCTGGAAACTGTTCCTGATCCCGGAAGAGTACAATACGCCGCAGGTGTTGCTGGATACCGAACGCTATTTGCATCTCAATCGCGAACGTACCCTGGATGACGGCTTTATGCATGCGGTATTCCATCCGTCGTTTAACGCGCTGGCAACGGCCATGGCAACGGCGCGCCACCGCGCCAGCCAGGTACTGGAGATCGCCCGCGATCGCCACGTCGAGCAGGCACTGAACGAAACGCCGGATAAACTTAACCGCGACCGCCGTCTGGTACTGTTAAGCGACCCGGTCACCCTGGCGCGTCTGCACTACCGCGTGTGGGCCGCGCCAGAGAAGTATTCTTCCTGGGTTTCGCATTATCAGGGGATAACGCTTAACCCCAGCGCCCTGAAAACGCGCTAAACTGTTCTGCAATGTAAAAAGCCGGCCACCAGGGCCGGCTTTTTTATCCCTAAGACTGACAGGAATTATTGAATGCGCGCTGTTGTTATCATTCTGGCCGCGCTGCTGTTAAGCGGCTGCGGCAGCATTATTAGCCGAACCATACCCGGACAGGGGCACGGCAACCAGTATTATCCCGGCGTACAGTGGGATGTCAGAGACTCTGCGTGGCGGTACGTTACCGTGCTCGATCTGCCGTTTTCGCTGGTATTCGATACCCTGCTACTGCCGATTGATGCGAGTCACGGCCCGTACGAATAACCTAGCGTTCGTCCCACTCGTCCGCTGCTGCCCGGCCTTCCTCGGTATCCAGCGGCGGTTCCAGCTGGAATTCACCCTCATCCCATTCGTGGAGGGTATTTTCCTCCAGCCACTCCTGGCGCAGCTCGATTTCGTCAAAATCACCGTCAAACACGCTCTGAGCGGCTTCACCGGTTAACACCGGTAGACACTCGCCATCCTCGCTATCGTCGGCAAAAAACTCAGCCTGCCACATAATATCGCCATCCTGCAGGATGTATTTCTGGATATTAAGCTGCTGTATGTTTGCCTCGTCTTCAGCGATCCCGGGATTATCCGCAAGGAACTCTTCGCGAGCGGCGTCAATGGCTTCTTCAAGTGTGGCGTACATAGACATGGCAATCTCCCTGTGTGCATGGGCTTTTCAGGAAAGAATAGACGAATCTGACAATTTGCCAGTATGAATGTGAAATTTTATTGCTGAAATATCAGAGAGTCGCCACAACGCGGCGGCAGTTCCCTGCCGCCGGGAGGATCAGTAACGCGAGGGCACGCCTTCAGGGCGCGTTTTAAACCGGCGGTGCAACCACATGTACTGCTCCGGAGCCATCATAATGCAGCGCTCCACCACGCCGTTCATCCAGCGAGCGGTCTCTTCGGCGGTTTCCAGCGGCGGATTGCACTCCGGCTCAAGGATCACCATTTCATACCCTGAGCCATCCGGCTTGCGGCGCGGCACAAACGGCACTACGCAGGCCCGGGACATTTTCGCCAGCATCCAGGTGCCGGTAGTGGTCGCGGCCTGTTCGACGGCGAAAAACGGCACAAACACGCTGCTGCGCGGGCCGTAATCGTGGTCCGGCGCATACCAGATGATGTCGCCGTTTTTCAGCGCCCGCACCATGCCTTTGAGATCTTTGCGATCGATCATCGCCTTATTGGAACGCATCCGCCCCCAGGTTTGCAGCCAGTCGAGCAGGGGATTGTCGTTGGGGCGATACACACCGATACCCGGGTTATGGATCCCGAAAATCCGCGCGCCCAGTTCCAGCGTCAGAAAGTGAACGCCAATCAGCAGCACGCCTTTACCCTGATCCTGCACCGCTTTGATATGCTCGGTGCCGGACACATCGAACCAGCGTTCAACGCGCCAGGTGGGCCAGAACCAGGCCATACCGGTTTCCATCAGGCCCATGCCGACCGATTCAAAGTTTTTCACCACCATCTGATGGCGTTCCGCGTCCGATTTTTCCGGGAAGCACAGCTCAAGGTTACGGTACGCAATGCGCGCACGGCGCTTCATAAAGCGCATCGCCAGGCGGCCTATACCGCAGCCGAGGCGATAAATCACCGGGTAGGGCAGCAGAACCACCAGCCAGAGCACACCAATGCCCAGCCAGTTCAGCCAGAAACGGGGATGAAGCAGACGACGCGAGAATGTGGGTAATTGAGTCATGAATTTCCTGAATGACAAATCGAGAAACTATAGCGCCTATTGTGGCATTAATTTTTCCCGGGGCCAAAAATCTCAGAGAGTTAGCCGGGGATGCCGTTGGGTTTGTTGAAATAAGGGTGCAAATGTAGCGCAGATTGTGTGGATGTAAATTAGTGTTAAATGCTATATCATGCCGCGCGATAAATTTCCCTTACCGATTGCAGGAACGAACACCATGCCAGTGTTGCATAACCGCATTTCGAATGAGGAACTCAGGGCGCGTATGCTGGCGGAAACCGAGCCGCGCACCACAGTCTCATTCTATAAATATTTCACCATCGTTAATCCTCAGGCCACCCGCGACGCGCTGTACCAGGCGTTTGTTGAGCTGAAGGTATTTGGCCGCGTTTATCTCGCCAACGAGGGGATTAACGCCCAGATTAGCGTGCCGGCCAGCAACCTTGAGGCGTTGCGCGAACTACTGTACGGTTTTGATCCGGCGCTCAACGGCCTACGGTTGAATATCGCGGTGGATGATGACGGGAAATCGTTTTGGGTGCTGCGGATGAAAGTGCGCGACCGTATCGTGGCTGACGGCATTGACGATCCGCAGTTTGATGCCAGCGACGTCGGCGAGTACCTGAAAGCCGCTGAAGTGAACGCCATGCTCGACGATCCAGACGCGGTGTTTATCGATATGCGTAACCACTATGAGTACGAAGTGGGCCATTTCGAGAATGCGCTGGAAATCCCCGCAGACACCTTCCGCGAGCAGTTGCCGAAAGCCGTCGAGATGATGGAAGCGCATAAAGATAAAAAAATCGTCATGTACTGCACCGGCGGCATTCGCTGTGAAAAAGCCAGCGCCTGGATGCGCCATAACGGCTTTAAGCAGGTCTGGCATATTGAGGGCGGGATCATTGAATATGCCCGTCGCGCCCGCGAGCAGGGGCTGCCGGTGCGTTTCGTCGGCAAAAACTTTGTGTTTGATGAGCGAATGGGCGAGCGGATTAGCAACGACGTGATTGCACATTGCCACCAGTGCGGCGCGCCGTGCGATACCCATACCAACTGCAAGAACGACGGCTGCCATCTGCTGTTTATTCAGTGCCCGACGTGCACCGAGAAATTCAACGGTTGCTGTAGCGAGAAATGCCAGCACGAACTGGCGTTACCGGAAGAGCAGCAGCGTCAACTGCGTGCAGGGCGGGAAAACGGCGCGAAAATTTTTAATAAATCCCGGGGACGGTTGAATACTAAACTGGGCATTCCTGACCCCGAGTGACCTTTCCCCTCGCGGCACCCGCCGCGAGGGAACCGGTTATTTCTTCTGTACGCCTTCTACAGAGATAATCAGCTCAACATCCTGAGACGCCGGGCCCAGGTCGGTGGTGATATTAAAATCTTTGAGATGAATTTTACCGCTGGCCTCAAAGCCTGCGCGCTGGCCGCCCCACGGGTCGCTGCCCTGGCCGATTAATTTAGCATCCAGCGTTACCGGCTTAGTCACGCCGTTGAGGGTCAGATTGCCGGTAATATCCAGCCCTTCACCGTCTTTTTTCACTTCCGTCGAAGTGAAGGTCGCCTGCGGGAATTTGGCCACATTCAGGAAATCCGCGCTGCGCAGGTGCTTGTCACGCTCAGCATGATTGGTATCCAGGCTATTCGTGTTGATGGTGACATTCACTTTATCCGCTGCCGGGTTTTTCTCATCAAAGGTAAATGAGCCGTCGAAATCGCGGAACGTGCCGTACAGCCAGCTGTAACCCAGATGCTGAATGCGGAAATTAACAAAGGCATGCTGGCCCTGTTTGTCGATAACGTAATCCGCAGCCACGGCGGAACCGGTGGTAAATAACAGGGCACCCATAGTTAACCCCAGCAGGCTTTTTTTCATTGTCGCTCCTTAGTCCTTAGTTATGACGCTTTCCCGAGCATCCGCTTCAGGGTGGCATCTTTATCGATAAAGTGGTGTTTTAACGCGGCAAGCGCGTGTAAGACGGAAAAGATAACTACGCCCCACGCCAGCCACAGGTGGACCTGACCGGCGAGATCGGCCTGTACGCCCGCATCGCTGAGGGTGGCAGGCACCTCGAACCAGCCAAATACGCTGATGGGCTTGCCGTCGGCTGTGGAAATCAGGTAACCGCTAATCAGAATGGCGAAAAGCAGCAGATAGAGCAGGGCATGGCCAGCCGCCGCGGCGACGCGGGTAAACGCGGAGTAAGTCGCCAGGGCGCGTGGCGGCTTCGAAATCATGCGCCAGACTAAGCGAACCACCATCGCCATCATCAGCAGGATGCCGATGCTTTTATGGAGCTCAGGGGCGTCGTGGTACCAGCCATCGTAGTAGCTGAGGGTCACCATCCATAAGCCAAGCCCGAACATACCGTAAACGGTAAGGGCGATGGCCCAGTGTAAAATCACTGAAAGATGTCCGTATCGGGTGGGTGAGTTACGCCACTGCATTGTTGTGCGCCTGTTAAATTTTAAAGTTGCTGCAACAATGGCGTGAGCGCCAACCAAAAGCAATCCAAAAAAATGGAAGCAGTTCATCAAAGAAATTGAACGACAAAATAATGCTTAGCTAAGGCGTAATTTAGCGTTGTTTTGGCGTGGAATAACGGCGGAAAAGAGGCGGGAATCGTTAAATTTGCGTCAGTGGTTTGTCAATGTATGTCAATTTTATTGATGACAGACGCGTCAGAAAAACCAGATCCAGATCAGATCGATAATTGCCAGTAACGACCACAGCACCAGGTAAAGTACCAGATGCTCGCGCACGTTATTGACCAGAAAATGAAACAGCCGACGCATGGTTAAGCCCATTTGAGAAAAGTCAGCGGCATTATACCCGGTTACCGCGCCGTGAGGGGAATTACAAGGGTGGGAGCCCACCCTTGATATCAGGCATTTTTAAAGCGGCTCAGGGCGAAAGGCGAAAGATCGAACGGAGAGGCAACGTCTTGCGCAAACTGGCAGGCGATTTCACCCAGCACCGACGCGAACTTAAAGCCATGTCCGCTCAGGCCGGTAATCACCAGGGCATTAGGCGCGCCGGGTAGCGTATCGATAATAAAATCCTCATCCGGGGAATTATCATAAGTACAGGCTGCGCCATACAGACAGCCGCCAATACCCGGGAGGATATGCCGTAAGAACGGGAAAGCCTCTGCGCCATCGGTATGCACCGCGCCGAAAGGTTTACGTTGTTCAGGCTCGCTAATGATTTGTCCGCCGTTGTGCTTGCCGATTTTCAGCTCGTTATTGTCTGCGGGGAAACCATAAAACTGATCGCCATTGGGCAATTCGCCGGTAAACGCCGGAAAACGGTTATTGGTGCTGTAACGACCATCGGCCTGATACCAGGCGAATATCTTGCGCACCGCGGTAATGGGAAGCTCAGGGACCAGCCGCTTCACCCAGGTTCCGGCGCTCAACAGCAGTTTGCGGCCGCGAAAGGTACCTTCAGACGTATCGATACTGACGCCGTCCGCATCGGCGTGAATGGCCTGTACCGGGCAATTAAACAGCTGGGCGCAGCCCGCTTGTTCTGCCAGACGTATCCAGGCGGCGATAGCGGTTTCGCTGTGCAGCACGCCGGAATTGGGTTCGAACAGGCCGATAAAATCCGCCGGGACGGTGATTTCAGGCCAGCGGGCCATCAGCGCGGCAGCGTCGAGTTTTTCCAGCGTCAGGCTGAACTGCTGCGCGCTTTGCGCTACGTTCGACAGAAATTCGGAATGCGCTGGCCCAAGATTCAACACGCCGCTGCGGGTAAAGATTTTCTCGCCGCTTAGCTGCTGGAGTTCATCCCACAGCGCTTGCGCCCGCAGCACCAGCGGGACGTACTTTTCACCTTCGCCATAGGCATGACGGATAAGGCGTGATTCACCGTGATGGCTGCCTTCTTTATGCGGTGGATGAGCCGAATCGGTCATTAATACCTTCAGCCCCGCACGGGTGGCGTAATACCCGGCAGCGGCACCCACGGACCCGCTGCCAACAATAATGAGATCGTACTCCATGGACATTTTCTCCATTTGAGTGAAGGGAGTGCAGAGTAAAGAACCTGAGGAAAAGAAACAAGATTTACCCGAATAGTTAACAACCAGAATCGCGGGAAATATAACCAAAAGGCAGTGCGGATATGTTTGCGCAACAACGCTTAAGCAAAATTAATATAAGCGGCAGCAATCAGAATATTCATAAAATTAAGGCACCCGAAGGTGCCTGTCGATTAAAAGATAAGCAAACTAATGTTTGCGATAATCGTTTTCCTGGTAATCACTGGATTCTATTTTCGCAATGCCAGCTTCGAGAATCGAAATAAACTGGCGGGCTACGTCGGTGGTAAGCCACAGGGTTTGCCCAACTTCGGTGTCATCTTGATTAGGGCGATTTGGCGATTGATAGTGCAAACGTAGCATCAGCGCATCGTAGCTATCTACGGTGCTGATATCCCATCCTACAAGGGGATGCGTCTGAATAACTTCATTATTCTTTACCATTATAACCCCCTTTATCGTGTTTATAGACAACGTCGTTCGAGGTTCAATGCGTCTTTTATTGAAGCAATTTCAGTATATCAGTGGATTAGCGCCGACGTCTAAAAAATATATTTTCTGCAACACATTTTTTTAAACGGTGGAATTGTTTGAACAATAAAACGGCAACTTATTCGGATAAATAAGCGTTTGCAACACGGCAATACAGATAAAACTGAAAAGAGAATTGCGGTTAAGAGGATAATAAAAAGCCGGGCGGCGAGCCCGGAAATGCACAATGAGAGAATACTTTTTTATTTTCGCTATTCGAAATGCATCAACATACCGCAGCAGAAGTGTGCATAAAGCAGTATGTTGATACAACACGAATTCAGGGTGAAGAGAACCAGTCGTCAGCGCTTTCCCAGGTCTCCTGAAGGATCTCGCTGATGCGGTCTTTGTCCTCTTTCGCGCCGCCCAGCACCGAGAGATTATTGGCAGCGGCATAGCGCACGCTGACATGATTTCCGGTATCCGGAAAAGAATGTTCGATACGGCGCGTCAGTTCTGTGGTCAGCGCGTCAATCGCGCCGGGTGGTAATACGGTGGTTTTGGCTATGGTGACTTCAATACGCATGATCGCCCCCTGTTATTTATACTGGATATTTATACAGTTATCTTATCCAGGTTGCAACAGGGGGCAGAAAATATTTCTCTGTCAGCGTTTTACCGACCAGCGCACCGTTTCACCCGCCAGGAACGGAATCAGGGTGTCGTCGCTCAGGGCTATGCTCTGGGCGATAGTTTGCTCCTGTTTGACCAGCGTGATTTGCGCTTCATTCACCGGCAGGCCATAGAAACGCGGGCCGTTCAGCGAGCAGAACCCTTCGAAATGTTGCAGTGCGTTCATCTCTTCAAACACCGTGGCGTAGGCGCCCAGGGCGGACGGCGCATTGAAGCAGCCGGCACAGCCGCAGCTGGTCTCTTTTTTATGACGCGCATGAGGTGCGGAGTCGGTGCCGAGGAATACCCGGTCGCAGCCGCTGGCGACCAGCTCGCGCAGCGCCTGCTGGTGAACGCTGCGTTTTAAAATAGGCAGGCAATAGAGGTGAGGGCGCACGCCGCCAACCAGCATATGGTTGCGGTTAAACATCAAATGCTGCGGAGTAATGGTGGCGGCCAGCAGATCGTTGCCGTCGGCGACATACTGGGCGGCGTCTTTGGTGGTGATATGTTCAAACACCACTTTCAGGTGGGTCAGGCGCTGGCGCAGTGGCTCCATCACGGTTTCGATAAAGCGCGCTTCCCGGTCGAAAATATCGATATCAGCGTGGGTCACTTCGCCGTGAACCAGCAGCGGCATGCCGATTTTTTCCATTCGCTCCAGCACCGGCATAATTGCATCAATGCTGGTCACGCCATGGCTGGAGTTGGTGGTGGCATTGGCCGGATAGAGCTTGGCGGCAGTAAACACGCCTTCGTTAAATCCGCGTTCCAGCTCGTCGGCGTCAAGGGTGTCGGTGAGATAGCAGGTCATTAATGGTTCGAACGAATGACCGGCCGGTACGGCATCCAGAATACGCTGACGGTAAGCGCGGGCGGCGTCAACCGTGGTCACCGGCGGTGCCAGGTTGGGCATCACAATCGCGCGGCCATAGGTTTCGCTGGTATAAGGCACCACGATGTTCAGCATTTCGCCATCGCGTAAATGGACGTGCCAGTCGTCTGGGCGGCGGATGGTTAATTCCTGGGATGATACGGTCATGAGCGTGCTCCGGCTGGTGGGAAATCAGTCAACAATGGCTGGATTTATGCCGGGCACAAAGGATATGCGGAAACGTTTTCGTTTGCATCCTTTTTATTACGGGGGCGGTGGCTGCCCCCGCTTAGATCAATCGATAAACGGGATAACAATCTCGCCCGGTTTCACTTCAATGCCTTTGGCATACTGCTTCGCCAGCGCCTCGCCTTTGGTGCGGTCTTCACTCAACACGTATGCAGGCTGCTGGTTAAAATAGCTTTTTAATGACTGGTTAAGATACGGCGTCAGGGTCTTTAATACGCCTTCCATTTTCTGCGGTAGCACCTCTGCGCTGACCACTTCCATATCCTGTAAATAGATCGCCCCCTGCTCTTTATTAAACGTCGGCAGCGCCTTCAGGGTTAGCTTCATGGTGGCTTTCTGGTCGCCGAACAGCGAGGTTAAATCCAGATTGGCGTCACCGGTCAGGGTAACTTTATTCGGCTCCTGGCGGCCAATCTGGCTGGAGAGATTCGACAGCACGATATGCGCGTCGGCAATGCCCGGCAGGCCTATGTCTTTAGCAAAGTTATTGCGCTTCGCCAGCGCCTGGTTGATTTCCTGCTCGGTCACGGTGTATTGGGTTAATTGATTGCAACCTACCACCAGCATCGTCAGTAGCCCGACGAGTGCGATAACGATTTTTTTCATAGAGTTCCTCAGCGTTACGCCATCCTTAATCCCGGCAGCATCGCGCACTGAGGTGGAAAATAACAGGGGAAAAAACTGAAACGCCGGCGCGTCGCGCCGGCTCAGGCTTAAATCGCCATGGAGGTGAGCAGGTTAACCTGGGTCTGCTTCGCCATATTGTCGCGATAATCCGCCACGCGGGTCGGCCAGGTGATCCCCTGGACCAGCGTCAGGTTACGCAACAGCGGGAACAGATCGATATCATCCTCAGAGAGTTCGCCGTTGACCGCATTCGGCGCTTTGATGTGTTTATCCAGCGCGCGCAGATCGTCGCTGATATTTTTTATCAGCCCAGGCGAGTGGGCCAGATGCTCGTCAAACGCGCCAATGGACGCCTGCTTTTTCTCGGTAAAGTAAGCCCGGGCTTCCGGCGTGGAGAACTCGTCAAACGACGCTTTCGCCATACGCGGCAGCAGCAGACGATTGGCATACTCGTTGACTTTACGCAGCCAGGTGGCGATAGCCGGGTTACGCGCGCCCGTCAGCAGCGGCGTGCCGTCCAGCTTATCGACGTAATGCACGATATCCATACTCTCAGCCATATAGCGGCTGTCGTCTTTTTGCAGGATTGGTGCCATCTTCTGGCCAATCATTCGGGTGGGGGTATCAACATCGTCATTCATCAGGACGTTGAGCTCGACGGGGATATTTTTCAGCCCGAAAATCATGCGCGCTTTCACGCAGAATGGGCAGTGATCGTAAATATATAGCTTCACGTTTCTCCTCCATATGATGACCGTAACTTTCAGTATGGAGGAGAACAAAGCAGGGGGCAAATCAGCTACCCGGCTCCAGCATAGACGGATCGACGCGGCGCAGGCTGAACTGCCACCACAGCGCAAAGAAGGTAATTAGCCCCACCGCGCCCAGCATCGCCCAGGGCAGTTCCGGCTGGCCGAGCGTATGACCCATATCGAACAGCCAGCCGCCGCCCGCATAGCCAAACGCGCCGCCAATCGCCAGACCAAGACGGCTGAAGCCCATATAGCTGCCGCGCGCCCGGGCGTCCGCCAGCGAGGCGCTAAGCGTTTCCCGCGCCGGTTCGGCAATGATCGAACCGATATAAAATACGCAGATCAGCGTAAACAGCTGTTGCAGGGAGGCGGTTAAGCCCATCGGCACCAGGCTGAAAGTCATCAGCAGCAGACCCGCCATCAGACGCTGCTCAAGGCGGAAGCGCTTTTCGCTCCAGCGGGCGATAGGGTACAGCAGCGTCAGCGACAGCGCCGCTTCAATGGCGTACATCCACTTCACCGCCGCCGGCGTTCCGGCAATGTTGTTCACCATAATCGGCAGCATCAACATCACCTGCACCGCCAGCATGTAATAGCCCGCCAGGGTTAATACATAGGTGATAAAGCGCTTATCTTTCAGAACCCGACCCATGCCTTCGCGCATCGGCGTACGAATGGTGGAGAGCTTATAGGCGGGCAGCAGCCAGGCGTTCACTCCCGCGCACACCACAAACAGCACCGCACCCACGGCGCACACCAGGCGAAAGTCGTATTGCAGCAGCCAGCTGCCGAGCAGCGCGCCGATCACCGCCCCGGCGCTATCCTGCATCATCAGCAGCGAGAAGAAACGCCCACGCTGGTCCGGGCGCACCAGCTTCACCACCAGCGCCGAACGCGGCGGATCGAACAGCGTGCCGCCGATACCGGACAGGAAGCAGGAAAACCACAGCAGCCATGGCTCATGGGCGATCCCCATGGTGGCGAAACCTGCCGCGCGTAACAGCATCCCGGTAACGATCATCGGTTTGGCACCGAACCGGTCGGCAATCGCGCCGCCAAAAATCCCTAAACCCTGTTGCGTAAGCTGACGCAGGCCGAGCGCGATCCCAACCATCAGCGCGGCCCAGCCCATTTGGTCAACAAAACGAATCGAAATCAGCGGAAAAACAACGAAGAAGCCCAACACCACCAGCATATTGTCGAGCAGCAGGAAATATTTACCCAGGCTCCTTGCCTGCGAGACCCCAGCCATTTCCCCCTCCCGGGAAACGAAACCACAGAAAACCATTTTGCGGTGCCCGGTCACATTTTCCCATCGTCGAGGCGACAATATTTTTTTATCAATCTGTGAGATTGATTGATGACGTTAATCGAAACGCGATAACGACCTGAAAAAAGGCATGTTGCTGTTTTCACTGTTCTCCTGGCAACAGGTATAGTAAAAACATGGCGTGGCTAACGGGCGACGACAGAATGCCTGCAAGGAGTAACGACAGATGTTTGGCTATCGCAATAATGTGCCGAAAATACGCTTAGTGACCGACCGCCTGGTGGTGCGCCTGATTTACGAACGGGATGCCTGGCGGCTGGCGGACTACTATGCCGAAAACCGGCAGTTTCTCAAGCCCTGGGAGCCGATTCGTGACGAGAGCCATTGCTATCCGTCCGGCTGGCAGGCGCGGCTCGGCATGATCAATGAACTGCACAAGCAGGGCAGCGCGTTCTATTTCGCGCTGTTCGATCCCGATGAAAAAGAGATCTACGGCGTCGCCAACTTCTCCAACGTGGTGCGCGGCTCGTTTCACGCCTGCTATCTGGGCTATTCGCTGGGGGAAAAATGGCAGGGGCAGGGGCTGATGTTTGAAGCGCTGACCTCCGCCATCCGCTATATGCAGCGCACCCAGCATATTCACCGCATCATGGCGAACTATATGCCCCATAACCAGCGCAGCGGGGATCTGCTGGCCCGGCTGGGTTTTGAAAAAGAGGGCTATGCCAAAGATTATTTGCTGATCGACGGCGTCTGGCGCGATCACGTATTAACCGCATTGACTACCAAAGAATGGACCGCAGGTCGTTAAGGAGCCTCAATGAAATACCAACTCAGCGCCACCGAAGCCCGCGTGATTGGCTGCATGCTGGAAAAACAGGTCACTACGCCAGAGCAGTATCCACTGTCGGTTAACGGCATTGTCACGGCCTGCAATCAGAAAACCAACCGCGAGCCGGTGCTGAATCTCAGCGAATCCGAGGTGCAAAACACCCTGGATTTGCTGGTGAAGCGCCACTATCTGCGCACCGTCAGCGGGTTCGGCAATCGGGTGATGAAATACGAACAGCGCTTTTGTAATTCTGAATTTGGCGATCTCAAACTCAACAGCGCGGAAGTGGCGCTAATCGCCACGCTGCTGCTGCGCGGCGCGCAAACGCCGGGGGAACTGCGCGGGCGTACCTCGCGGATGCACGAATTTGCCGATATGGCGGAAGTCGAAAACACCCTGGAGCGGCTGGCAGCCCGTGAAGACGGCCCCTTTGTTGCTCGCTTGCCGCGCGAGCCGGGCAAGCGCGAAAGCCGCTATATGCACTTGTTCAGCGGCGATACGGTCATTCCCACTCAGGATGAAGAGAGCGTCAGCGCAAGCTCTGACGATCTGGCGCTGCGCGTTGAGGTGCTGGAAGCGCAGGTTCAGGAGTTGCAAACCCGGCTCGATTCCCTGTTAGCGCATCTCGGAGAATAATCATGGCCTTATTACGGGTAGGTATGGTGGGGCTCGGCGGCATCGCGCAAAAAGCCTGGCTGCCGGTGCTTTCTGCGGCCGCACGCTGGCAGCTGGCGGGGGCGTTTTCCCCGACGCAAGCGAAGGCGCAGCCGATATGCGACGCGTACCGCATTCCTTATATCGGGTCGATTGCCGAACTGGCGACGCGCTGCGATGCGGTGTTCGTGCATAGCAGCACCGCCAGCCACTACGCGGTGGTGAGCGAGCTGCTCAACGCCGGGGTTCACGTCTGCGTGGATAAGCCGCTGGCGGAAAACCTGTCGGATGCCGAGCGGCTGGTGGATCTGGCGGTGCGTAAAAAACTGACTCTGATGGTAGGCTTCAACCGCCGCTTTGCGCCGCGCTATCGCGAGCTGAAAGCGCGACTGGAACATTGCGCCTCGCTGCGGATGGATAAACACCGCGCAGACAGCGTTGGCCCGCACGATTTACGCTTTACCCTGCTGGATGACTACCTTCACGTGGTGGACACCGCGCTATGGCTGGCAGGCGGCGCGGCAGAACTGCAAAGCGGCGTCCTGCAAACCAACGATCGGGGTGAAATGCTGTATGCCGAGCACCACTTCGCCCATCAACAATTACAAATCACCACCAGCATGCATCGCCGGGCGGGCAGCCAGCGCGAGTGGGTGCAGGCGGTCACCGACGGCGGGCTGTATCAGGTCACCGATATGCGCGACTGGCAGGAAGAGCGCGGAGCAGGGATCGTTACCCAGCCCATTCCCGGCTGGCAGAGCACGCTTGAACAGCGCGGATTTGTTGGTTGTGCGCAGCATTTTATCGACTGCGTGGCAAATCAGACCATTCCCGAAACCGCAGGCGAACAGGCGCTGCTGGCCCAGCGGGTGGTTGAAAAGCTGTGGCGCGAGGCGATGGAAGAATAACCGCCTGTAACATCTGCCGCTAGAATTTCACCAGCGCTCGGGTAGACTAGGCGCTCGCTGAATACCTGACGCCTGCTTTGCAGGCGTTAGTGTTTGTGGAATGGAATAATGAACTTATTAAAATCGCTGGCTGCGGTCAGCTCGATGACCATGTTTTCCCGCGTGCTGGGTTTTGCGCGCGACGCCATTGTGGCACGCGTGTTTGGCGCAGGGATGGCGACCGACGCCTTTTTTGTGGCGTTTAAACTCCCCAATCTGCTGCGCCGTATTTTCGCTGAAGGGGCATTTTCCCAGGCGTTTGTGCCGATCCTGGCGGAATATAAAAGCAAGCAGGGGGAAGAGGCCACGCGGCTGTTTATCTCCTATGTCTCGGGCCTGCTGACCCTGGCGCTGGCGATTGTCACGGTGCTGGGGATTATTGGCGCACACTGGGTGATCCTGGTCACCGCGCCGGGCTTTGTGGACACCGCTGACAAGTTCGCGCTGACCGAACAGCTGCTGCGTATCACTTTCCCGTACATCCTGCTGATATCGCTGGCCTCGCTGGCCGGGGCGATCCTCAATACCTGGAACCGCTTCTCGGTCCCGGCATTCGCGCCGACGCTGCTCAACATCAGCATGATCGGTTTTGCGCTGTTTGCCGCGCCGTATTTCCATCCGCCGGTGCTGGCGCTGGCCTGGGCAGTGACGGTAGGCGGCGTGCTGCAACTGCTGTATCAGCTACCGCATCTGAAAAAAATCGGCATGCTGGTGCTGCCGCGCATTAATCTGCGCGATGCCGGCGCGATGCGGGTGGTGAAGCAGATGGGCCCGGCGATCCTCGGCGTGTCGGTGAGCCAGATTTCCCTGATCATTAACACCATTTTCGCCTCATTCCTGGTGTCGGGTTCGGTTTCCTGGATGTACTACGCGGACCGCCTGATGGAATTCCCGTCCGGCGTGCTGGGCGTGGCGCTGGGCACGATCCTGCTGCCGTCGCTGTCGCGCAGCTTCGCCAGCGGTAATCACGACGAATATAACCGCCTGATGGACTGGGGTTTACGGCTGTGCTTTTTACTGGCGCTGCCGAGCGCCGTGGCGCTGGGCATTCTGGCCGAACCGCTGATTGCCGCGCTGTTCCAGTACGGTAAATTCACCGCCTTCGACGCCGATATGACCCAGCGCGCGCTGATCGCCTACTCGGTGGGGCTGATGGGGCTGATCGTGGTAAAAGTGCTGGCACCGGGCTTTTACTCTCGCCAGAACATCAAAACCCCGGTGAAGATCGCCATCGTGACGCTGATTATGACTCAACTGATGAACCTGGCGTTTATCGGCCCGCTGAAGCACGCCGGGCTGTCGCTGTCTATCGGACTTGCCGCCTGCTTAAACGCCAGCCTGCTGTACTGGCAACTGCGTAAACAGAAAATCTTCCAGCCGGAGCCGGGCTGGGCGCGCTTTTTGACCCGGCTGATTATTGCGGTGCTGGTGATGGCGGGCGCGCTGATCGGCATGATGATGGTGATGCCTGCATGGGATATGGGCACCATGCCATACCGTATTCTGCGCCTGTTGGCGGTGGTGATCGTTGGGGTGGTTGCGTACTTCGCCACGCTGGCAGTGCTGGGCTTCAGAGTGCGGGATTTTGCGCGCCGGACGGCTTAGGTAGATTCAAAAACGGGCCTGACAGAGAGTCAGGCCCGGCAAAAAAATTAAATAGAAATCTTCTTCCCGCCGCGCACGGAGTTCGCTGTCTGGCCATCCGCGCCGTACAGAGTGGGTTCCTGGTGCGGTTTCAGTACTTCCAGCGCCTGCTGATTGCGGGCGATTTGCCCCTCCAGCAGCCAGCCGTTGTGCTGGTTCAGCGTGCGCAGCTGTTGCGTCGTCTCGGTGATTGCCTGCCAGCGTCCTGGCGCATCGTCATTGGCGCTGCGTCCGGCGTTCTGCTCCGCGCGGCGCTGCTGCTCCAGATAATCCAGCGTGGCCAGCAGCGAGCTTTTCTGCTCGGTAATACGTTGCAACGCACTGCCATTCACGTGGCCTGCTGATAATTGAAGTTGCTCGGCGTCCATCACCTCTTTCAGCGAGTTGAGGACAGCCGTCATTTGATCCAGCACTTCTGACAGACGACTCATACCATTATTTACTCTGCAGGAAACTCTGAGCTTCGTTAATTAGCGCATCGGCAATTTTGCCTGTGTCCATTTTGAGCTCGCCGTTTCGAATAGCGGTTTTGAGCGCTTCAACACGCTCCATATTGATATCACTGCTTCCAGCCTGCATCAGACGCGCCTGCGCGCCGCTGAAGGTGACGCTGGTGCTGGTGGCGGATGCGGTTTTATCCAGGCGATTAACGGGGACTTGTGCAGGCTCGGCCGCCTCGCGCGGTTGGACAGTGCCGATTGGTTTTAAAGGCGATGTGCGTTCTATGCTCATGTTCAATCCTCATCGAGGGGGCTCGTGGCTGTGAGCCTGTCTTATCATTTGTTGATATTTTATCGGCAGCCGCAGCAAAATCTTTACACCCATCATTACGCTTACCCGCGAATTAATGACCAGAAAGAATGCGTTACTCTACGGTCCCGGCTACCGGCGCCAGCGATTACCCGCGCCTGGATGAGTGTAGAGGCAAGAGATTATAGCGTTATCAGAATATTCCCATCATTATCTACCGTTCCGCTGACCACCTGACCGTTGGCCATGCGCACCCGGGCATTTTGCGTTACGGCAGCATTATTTAACGCCTGGCCTTCACTGTTGACGCTGAACCCCTGGCCGGTGGCAATCACCATAACGCGCTGACCGGCTTTTACCCGCCAGGGCTGGCGCACCATCGACATCGTCAGGGTTTGCCCCGGCGCTAAATCGCGCAGCGTCTGGGACTGGCGCGCCTGATCGAGCGACAGCATCGCCCGCGGCGGCAGCTGGTCCAGCCGACCGCGTTGCAGGCGCAGATTCCCGTCATTCAGCTCGCTGCCGCGTGCAACCGGGGCGCTCGCCACCACATACTCGCCGTAAGCCTGAACCGTCACCTGTAAATAACGCTTATCGTTAGCGCAGCGCGCCAGCACACTCAGGTTGCCCCACAGCCTGGCGTTGCCGGGCAGGCTGTAAGCCGGATTGTCACAGGCGGGCCAGTTGCTTTGCGGCGACTTGACCGTGACCTGAACCTCGTCGCTGATACCCGCCAGTCGTTGGGCGAAAAAAGCCGTCAATCCTGCGGTCACATCGGCCTGAGCCGATGCGCTAAGCAGCATCAAAACGGTAGCAAGCGTGGCGGGTAGACGTTTCATCCGAGACTCCGGTAGCGCGATGGTGAAGATTTTACCGCGACTCGTGATGACTCAAGGCAACAAATAGCGACGCATTTTGCGCTTATTCCAACGATAAGGCGAGGTGGTCGCGCATTAAGCTGTCGCCATCACCATGCTATTCGCGGAGGAACCATGCTCGACAAACTCGATGCCGCGTTGCGTTTTCAGCAGGAAGCGCTCAATTTGCGCGCGCAGCGTCAGGAGATCCTGGCGGCGAACATTGCTAATGCCGATACCCCGGGCTATCAGGCCAGGGACATCGATTTCGCCAGCCAACTCAAACAGGTAATGGAGCGCGGACGGGCTCAAGGCAACACGGTTGCACTGACCATGACCTCCGCTCACCACATTCCCGCCCAGGCTTCCACGGCCCCATCCACCAACTTGCTGTACCGCATCCCCGATCAACCGTCGATGGACGGCAACACCGTGGATATGGACCGCGAACGTACCCAGTTTGCAGATAACGCGCTGAAATACCAGACGGATCTGACGCTGATGAGCGGGCAAATCAAAGGCATGATGAACGTGCTGCAACAAGGAAACTAATCATGGCGCTGCTCAATATTTTTGATATCGCCGGTTCAGCCATGACCGCGCAATCGAAACGCCTCAACGTGGCGGCGAGTAACCTCGCCAACGCCGATAGCGTGACCGGGCCGGACGGCCAGCCCTATCGCGCTAAACAGGTGGTATTCCAGGTGGATGCCCAGCCCGGTGCGGCCACCGGCGGCGTGAAGGTCAGCCAGGTGGTGGAGAGCCAGGCACCGGACAAGCTGGTCTACGAGCCAGGCAATCCGCTGGCGGACGCCAACGGCTACGTCAAAATGCCGAACGTCGACGTGGTCGGCGAAATGGTCAACACCATGTCGGCGTCGCGCAGCTATCAGGCCAACGTCGAAGTGCTGAACACCGTGAAAAGCATGATGCTGAAAACGCTGACCATCGGACAATAAGGAGAAAACCATGTCCATTGCCGTTAACGTTAACGACCCAACCAATACTGGCGTCAGCGGAGCCAGCTATTCCACCGGTTCCAATAGCCTGACCGGCAGCAGCGCGTCCGATCTCCAGAGCAGCTTTCTGACGCTGCTGGTGGCGCAGTTGAAAAACCAGGACCCCACCAACCCGTTGCAGAACAACGAATTGACCACCCAGCTGGCGCAAATCAGCACCGTAAGCGGGATCGAGAAGCTGAATACCACGCTGGGCGCGGTCTCCGGCCAGCTTGATAACAATCAGTCGTTGCAGGCCAGCGCGCTGATCGACCGCGGGGTGATGATCCCGGGCAGCACGATCCTGGCGGGTAAAGAAACCACCACCCCATTCGGCGTTGAGCTCCAGCAGGCGGCGGATAAAGTCACCGCCACCATCACCAATAAAGAGGGCGTGGTGATGCAGACCCTGGACATCGGCAAGCTCAGCGCGGGCGTTCACACCTTTAGTTGGGACGGCAAGATGACCGACGGCACCGCCGTGCCGGACGGCGCGTACAACGTGACGATTTCGGCAAGCTCTGCCGGTACGCAACTGGTGGCGCAGCCGCTTAATTTCGCTTTAGTCAACGGCGTGACGCGCAGTAATGGCAACACCCTGTTGGACCTGGGCACCTACGGCACTCTCGCAATCAGCGAAGTGCGACAAATTATCTAACGCTTGCACTTACAGGAGTAAGACATGGGCTTTTCTCAAGCGGTCAGCGGCCTGAATGCTGCGGCCTCCAACCTGGACGTGATTGGCAACAACATTGCCAACTCCGCGACCTACGGTTTTAAATCCGCTTCCGTTTCTTTTGCGGATATGTTCGCCGGCTCTAAAGTGGGCCTCGGCGTTAAAGTCGCGGCGGTGACCCAGGACTTCAGCGACGGCATCACCACCAATACCGGTCGTGGCCTCGATGTCGCCATTAGCCAGAACGGCTTTTTCCGCCTGGTGGACAGCAACGGTTCGGTGTTTTACAGCCGTAACGGCCAGTTCAAACTGGATGAAAGCCGCAACCTGACCAACATGCAGGGCATGCAGGTAACCGGCTACCCGGCAACCGGTACCCCGCCGACCATTCAGCAGGGTGCCAACCCGGTTGGCCTGACCATCCCGAACACCCTGATGCCGGCAAAAGTGACCACCACTGCGTCAATGGTGGTCAATCTCAACTCCTCGGATAAAACCATCGAGGCGGGCGTAGCGTTTAACCCGACCAACGCCGATAGCTACAACAAAAAGGGCAGCGTCACGGTATTCGATACCCAGGGTAACGCCCATGACATGAACGTCTACTTCCGTAAAAACGCCGACAGCAGCTGGGCGGTGTACTACCAGGACAGCAGCGTGGCGAACAGCCCGGTTTCCGCGCCGACCACCATGACTTTTGACGGCAACGGTAACCTGACGGCACCGACCAACCCGGCGACGATTGCGATGACGCCTGGCTCGCTGAACGGCGTAGCGCCAACGCCGTTTACCCTGGATTTCACCGGTTCAATGCAGCAGAACACTGGCTCCAACAATATCGTCTCTACCGAGCAGAACGGCTATAAGCCGGGCGACCTGGTGAGCTATCAGATTAACGATGACGGCACCGTAGTCGGCAACTACTCCAACGAGAAGCAGCAGCTGCTGGGCCAGATCGTGCTGGCAAACTTTGCCAACCCGGAAGGGCTCTCATCCCAGGGCGATAACCTGTGGGAAGCGAGCAACGCGTCCGGCGTGGCGCTGCTGGGCACCGCGGGCAGCGGCAACTTCGGCCAGTTGACCAACGGCGCGCTGGAAGCCTCTAACGTCGATCTGAGTAAAGAGCTGGTCAACATGATCGTGGCCCAGCGTAACTACCAGTCCAACGCCCAGACCATCAAAACCCAGGACCAGATCCTGAACACGCTGGTTAACCTGCGTTAATGCCTGACGGGACGGCCTAATGGATCACGCTATTTATACCGCTATGGGGGCTGCCAGCCAGACCCTGAACCAACAGGCGGTCAATGCCAGCAACCTGGCGAATGCTTCTACGCCGGGTTTCCGCGCCCAGCTTACCGCGCTGCGCGCGGTGCCGGTGGAAGGCTTATCGCTGCCGACCCGCACCCTGGTGGCGGCATCCACGCCAGGGGCCAATATGTCCCAGGGGGCGCTGGATTATACCTCGCGTCCGCTGGACGTGGCGCTGCAGCAGGACGGCTGGATCGCCGTACAGAGCGCGGCGGGAACCGAAGCCTATACCCGTAACGGGAATATCCAGGTCACTGCCGGGGGGCAGTTGACCATTCAGGGTAATCCGGTGATGGGCGACGGCGGCCCGATTGTGGTACCGGAAGGCGCGGAAATCACCATCGCGGCGGACGGCACCATTTCGGCGCTCAACCCCGGCGACCCGCCAAACACCGTCGCACCGGTAGGCCGTCTGAAACTGGTAAAGGCCGATGGGAATGAGATCGTGCGCGGCGATGACGGATTATTCCGCTTAAGCGCCGCCGCGCAGGCGCAGCGCGGCCCGATGTTGCAGGCCGACCCGAGCATCCGCGTGATGTCCGGCGTGCTGGAAGGCAGCAACGTCAAACCCGTCGAAGCGATGACCGATATGATCGCCAACGCCCGACGCTTCGAGATGCAGATGAAAATTATCTCCAGCGTCGATGAAAATTCTCAGCGGGCTAACCAGCTGCTGTCGATGACTTAATAAGGGCACTTTATGATTAGCTCATTATGGATTGCGAAAACCGGCCTCGACGCCCAGCAAACCAATATGGACGTGATCGCCAACAACCTGGCGAACGTCAGCACCAACGGCTTTAAGCGCCAGCGCGCGGTATTTGAAGATCTGCTGTATCAAACCATCCGCCAGCCGGGTGCGCAGTCTTCCGAACAAACCACGCTGCCGTCCGGCTTGCAGATCGGTACCGGCGTCCGTCCGGTGGCCACCGAGCGTCTGCACAGCCAGGGCAACCTGTCGCAAACCAGCAACAGTAAAGACGTGGCGATCAAAGGCCAGGGCTTTTTCCAGGTGATGTTGCCGGACGGCACCTCTGCCTATACCCGCGACGGTTCGTTCCAGGTGGATCAGAATGGCCAGCTGGTGACGGCGGGCGGTTTCCAGGTCCAGCCTGCGATCACCGTCCCGGCAAATGCGCTC
Organism: Atlantibacter subterraneus; assembly: GCF_007570865.1. Classification (GTDB taxonomy): domain Bacteria; phylum Pseudomonadota; class Gammaproteobacteria; order Enterobacterales; family Enterobacteriaceae; genus Atlantibacter; species Atlantibacter subterraneus. Next base: position 520,576 of record NZ_VLPS01000001.1, read on the forward strand.
AGCATCACTATCGGTCGCGATGGCCTGGTGAGCGTGACCCAGCAGGGCCAGGCCGCGCCGGTTCAGGTCGGGCAGTTAAACCTGACCACCTTTATGAACGACACCGGTCTGGAAAGCATTGGTGAAAACCTGTACATCGAAACCCAGTCCTCCGGCGCGCCGAACGAAAGCACGCCGGGGCTGAACGGTGCCGGCCTGCTGTATCAGGGCTATGTGGAAACCTCGAACGTTAACGTGGCGGAAGAACTGGTGAATATGATCCAGGTGCAACGCGCTTACGAAATTAACAGTAAAGCGGTCTCCACTACCGACCAGATGCTGCAAAAACTGACGCAACTCTAACGTGATCCCGGCGCGGTTCACGCCGCGCCGGGCACGAATACTGAAGATGAAAGCAATGCAAAATACCGGTGCGCAATATCGCCCTCTATTCATCGCCCTGATGGTGACGTTATCCGGGTGTGCCTGGGTCCCCTCGAAGCCGCTGGTGCAGGGCGCGACAACCGCGCAGCCCGCGCCAGGCGCCGCGCCGGTGGTCAACGGTTCTATTTTCCAGTCCGCCCAGCCGATTAACTACGGCTACCAGCCGCTGTTTGAAGACCGCCGACCGCGCAATATCGGCGATACCCTGACGATTGTCCTGCAGGAAAACGTCAGCGCCAGCAAGAGTTCCTCGGCTAACGCCAGCCGCGACGGCAAAACCAACTTCGGCTTTGACGCCGTGCCGCGCTATCTACAAGGATTATTCGGCAACGACCGCGCCACCGTGGACGCTTCCGGCGGCAACAGCTTTAACGGCAAAGGCGGCGCTAACGCCAGCAACACCTTCAGCGGCACGCTTACCGTGACCGTCGACCAGGTACTGGCGAACGGCAACCTGCACGTGGTGGGCGAAAAACAGATCGCCATCAACCAGGGCACAGAATTCATTCGTTTCTCCGGTGTCGTGAACCCACGCACCATCAGCGGCAGCAACACCGTTCCGTCCACCAACGTGGCGGATGCGCGTATCGAATATGTCGGCAACGGCTATATCAACGAAGCGCAGAACATGGGCTGGCTGCAGCGTTTCTTCCTTAACTTATCGCCGATGTAAGCGAGGTGACTATGTTGAAATCACTCCTCACAATCGGGTTGTTGCTGGTGGCGTCGTTCGCCCAGGCCGACCGTATTCGTGACCTCACAAGCGTACAGGGCGTACGGGAAAACTCCTTGATTGGCTACGGCCTGGTGGTTGGCCTGGACGGAACGGGCGACCAGACCACCCAGACGCCGTTTACCACCCAGAGCCTGAATAACATGCTCTCCCAGTTAGGCATTACCGTGCCGCCGGGCACCAACATGCAGCTGAAAAACGTCGCGGCGGTGATGGTGACCGCGTCGTTCCCGGCCTTCGCCCGCCAGGGGCAGACCATCGATGTGGTGGTGTCCTCAATGGGTAACGCCAAAAGCCTGCGCGGCGGCACGTTGTTGATGACCCCGCTGAAAGGCGTGGACAACCAGGTTTACGCGCTGGCCCAGGGTAACATTCTGGTCGGCGGCGCGGGCGCGTCGGCAGGCGGCAGTAGCGTTCAGGTTAACCAACTGAACGGCGGGCGCATCACCAACGGCGCGGTGGTGGAGCGCGAGTTGCCCAGCCAGTTCGGCACCAGCAACACCCTGAATCTGCAACTGAATCAGGAAGATTTCACCCTGGCCCAGCAAATCACCGACACCATTAACCGCGCGCGCGGCTACGGCAGCGCCACGGCGCTGGACTCCCGCACCATTCAGGTGCGCGTGCCGACCGGCGGCAGCTCCCAGGTGCGCTTCCTGGCGGATATCCAGAATCTGGAAGTCAGGGTCGCTCCGCAGGATGCCCGGGTGATTATCAACTCGCGCACCGGCTCGGTAGTGATGAACCGTGAAGTCACGCTGGACAGCTGCGCAGTGGCGCAGGGCAATCTGTCGGTGACCGTCAACCGCCAGCTGGACGTCAGCCAGCCGGATACGCCGTTCGGCGGTGGGCAGACGGTGGTGACGCCGAACACCCAGATCGATATGCGTCAGAGCGGCGGCTCGCTGCAAAGCGTACAGTCCAGCGCCAGCCTGAACAGCGTGGTGCGGGCGCTTAACGCGCTGGGCGCGACGCCGATGGATTTGATGTCGATTCTACAATCGATGCAAACGGCGGGCTGCCTGCGCGCCAAACTGGAAATCATCTAGGTCATTGTTATGCTGAACGACACCAAACTGCTCTCCAGCGCCGCGTGGGACGCGAACTCGCTGAACGATCTGAAAGCCAAAGCGGGGCAGGACCCGAAGGCGAACGTCAAAGCGGTGGCCCAGCAGGTCGAAGGCATGTTTGTCCAGATGATGCTGAAAAGCATGCGTGAGGCGCTGCCGAAAGACGGCCTGTTCAGCAGCGACCAGACGCGGCTTTACACCAGCATGTATGACCAGCAAATCGCCCAGCATTTGTCTGGCGGTAAGGGGCTGGGCCTTGCGGACGCCATGGTTAAGCAGATGACCAGCGAATCCCAGCAGCCTGCCGAAACGCCGGACCAGGTGCCGCTGAAGTTCGATCTGGAAACCATCAACCGCTACCAGACCCAGACCCTGGCACAGACCGTGCGCCAGGCGGTGCCACGCGCGCCGTCCCAGGAGGAACCGCTCAGCGGCGACAGCAAAGACTTCCTGGCGGCGCTGTCGTTGCCTGCCAAACTGGCCAGCGAGCAGAGCGGCGTGCCGCATCATCTGATTCTGGCCCAGGCGGCGCTGGAATCCGGCTGGGGACAACGCCAGATTTTAAAAGCCAACGGCGAGCCGAGCTTCAACCTGTTCGGCATTAAAGCCAGCCCCGGCTGGAAAGGCGAAGTGGCGGAAATCACCACTACCGAATATGAAAACGGCGAAGCCAAAAAGGTGAAGGCCAAATTCCGCGCTTACGGCTCGTATCTGGAAGCGCTGTCGGATTACGTCAACTTACTGACCCGCAATCCGCGCTATGCCGCCGTGACCAGCGCGGCGACGGCGGAGCAGGGCGCGACGGCCCTGCAAAACGCCGGTTACGCCACCGATCCTCACTACGCCCGCAAGCTGACCACCATGATTGGCCAGCTGAAAGCGATGAGCGAAAAAGTCTCCAAAGCTTATAGCAACGATATTTCGACTTTGTTCTGAAAATGCCTCAAGTCTGGTAGCACGCTGCCGATAACGGTAAGCAGGAACCGAGTCTGAAAGTTCATAAGGAACCTCCATGTCCAGTAGCTTAATTAACAGCGCAATGAGCGGCCTTTCTGCGGCTCAGGCGGCACTGAATACTGTCAGTAACAACATCAACAATTACAATGTTGCGGGCTATACCCGTCAGACGACGGTGCTTTCTCAGGCCAACAGTACGCTGGGTGCCGGTGGATGGGTGGGCAATGGCGTTAACGTCACCGGTGTACACCGTGAATATGACGCGTTTATCTCCAATCAGTTACGCGCCGCGCAGAACCAGAGCAGCGGCCTGACGACGCGCTATGAGCAGATGTCGAAAATCGACAATATGCTCTCCAGCAGCACCAACACGCTGTCGTCCACCATGCAAGATTTCTTCAAAACCATGCAGACGCTGGTGAGTAATGCGGAAGATCCGGCGGCGCGCCAGGCACTGTTGGGCAAGGCGGAAGGGTTGGTTAACCAGTTCCGCGTCACCGACCAGTATCTGCGCGATCAGAATAAAGAAGTGAATGGCTCTATTACCACCAGCGTTAGCCAGATCAACACTTACGCGAAGCAAATCGCTAACCTGAACGACCAGATTTCACGCCTGACCGGCGTGGGCGCTGGAGCCTCGCCGAACGATTTGCTCGATCAGCGCGACCAGCTGGTATCTGAACTTAACAAGATCGTTGGCGTGGAAGTGACGGTTCAGGATGGCGGCACTTACAACGTGACCGTCGGCAACGGCTACACCCTGGTGCAGGGCAGCACCGCGAACCAGCTGGCGGCAGTGGCGTCCAGCGCCGATCCGTCGCGCACGACGGTGGCGTTTGTCGATAAGACCGCGGGCAACGTGGAAATCCCGGAAAAATTACTCGGCACCGGCAGTCTCGGCGGCCTGATGACCTTCCGCGCCCAGGATTTGGACCAGACGCGTAACTCTCTGAACCAGATGGCGCTGGCGTTTGCCGATGCGTTCAACACCCAGCATAAAGCGGGTGTGGATGCGAATAACAAGGAAGGCACCGATTTCTTCGGCTTCGGTAAACCTGAAGCGTTGAGCAATGCCAAAAACAGCAAGCCGGGCGCAACCTTTGAGGTGAGCTTCGCGAAGACATCTGAAGTCCAGGCGTCGGATTATAAGGTCACCCGCGTCAACGGCGAATGGCAGGTGACGCGTTTGTCTGACAATGCCAGCGTGAAGCCGACCGATAACGGCGACTCCATCGAGTTCGACGGTCTGAAAATCGACATTACCGGTACGGCAGCCAATAACGATTCGTTTATGGTGAAGCCAGTTACCAACGCCATTATCAATATGGAAGTGAAGATTAAGGACGAGTCGAAAATCGCCATGGCAGGTGGGTTAGACAGCGGCGAGAGCGACAACACCAACGGCCAGAAGCTGCTCGACTTGCAGAACAATAAAATGGTCGGCGGCAATAAAACCTTTAACGATGCCTATGCCAGCCTGGTGAGTGACGTCGGCAACAAGACCAGCACGCTCAAAGTCACCAGCACCACCCAGAGCAACGTGGTGGTGCAGTTGACCAACCAGCAGCAGTCCATCTCCGGGGTCAACCTCGACGAAGAGTACGGCAATCTGCAACGTTTCCAGCAATATTACCTGGCGAATGCCCAGGTGCTTCAGACGGCATCCACGCTGTTTGATGCGCTGCTGTCCATCCGCTAACGGGAGAATTGATCGATGCGTATCAGTACTCAAATGATGTACCAGCAGAATATGCGCGGCATTACCAACGCGCAGACCGAATGGCTGGGTTACGGGGAGCAAATGTCCACCGGCAAACGGGTGAACAAAGCGTCGGACGATCCGATTGCCGCTGCGCAGGCGGTGGTGCTGTCCCAGGCGCAGGCCGAAAACAGCCAGTACACCCAGGCGCGTTCGTTCGCGACCCAGAAAGTCTCGCTGGAAACCAGTGTGCTTACTCAGGTCACCACCGCGATCCAGACCGCGCAGGAAAAAATCGTTCAGGCAGGCAACGGCACGCTGAGCGATGATGACCGCGCATCGCTGGCTACCGATTTGCAGGGGATCCGCGACCAGCTGTTGAACCTGGCGAACAGCACCGACGGCAACGGACGCTATATTTTCGCCGGTTTTAAAACCGCTACCCCTCCCTTCAGCGGCGACGCGGGCAATATCGAATATAAAGGCGGGAGTGAGCAAATCACCCAAAAGGTGGATTCCGCGCGCAGCATGGTGATTGGCCATACCGGTGATTCGGTTTTTATGAACATCACCAGCAATGCCGTACCTGAGCCAGCAGGCAGCACTCAGGAGAAAAGCCTGTTTAATATGCTCGACACCGCTATTGCCGCGCTGAAAACGCCAAAAACCGGGGCCACGGAAGATGAGCAGGCCGCTCTGGATGCGGTTATTGATAAAACCAACCGCGGCCTGAAAAACTCGCTCAACAATGTATTGACCGTGCAGGCCGAACTGGGTACTCAGCTGGCCGAGCTGAGCAGCCTGGATACCCTGGGCAGCGATCGCGCACTCGGGCAAACGCAACAGATGAGTAATCTGATTGATGCGGACTGGAACTCGGTGATTTCATCCTATGTGATGCAGCAAGCCGCGCTTCAGGCCTCTTATAAAACCTTCACCGATATGCAGGGCATGTCGCTGTTTCAGTTGAACCGCTAAGGCGAAAGATTTGAGCATATTTTGAAACTGGATATGCTTTATGCCCGCTTCCGCACCCCGGAGCGGGCTTTTTTTTATCTCATAATGACGGCTAGTCCACCGTCCAGGCTTCTGAGTATTTACGGTCGGCGAACATCTCTTTCAGGCCTGCGGTTTGTTTCAGACGCAGCACCTCATCGGGTTCCATCCCCAGTTCTTTCGCTATCTGTTCATCAGTCCAGCCGTAGTGGCAGAGCTCCAGAACCAGCTCAGACATGGCGGGAACCTGATGCTTGCCCCGGGCGCGGTTATGGCGAACGGTAGAGGCAATGTTCGCCTCGCGTCCACCCCGATCCGCCGGAAGAAAAACCACCGGCATATAACCGCGCAGCCGCGCCACCAGCGTGCGGTCTTTTAACCCGGCGCGGAAACGATGCGCTCCATCAACCAGGTTCAGCGTCTCCTCCGGCGACGGCGTCACCACCACCGGCTGGGTATAGCCGTCTTTGATCAGCGAATGCGCCAGCAGTTTGCGTTCAGCCGCCGCCATCACGTTTGGGTTGTAGTTGTTTTCTTTTAGCTGCGTGGCTTTGATCCACACAACACAATCTACCGGCTCCTGCTTAAAGGGGCTCAGGGTATGAAGATGGCGTTTAATCTGATTGAGCGCATCAATACGTTTTTCCTCAGATAATCCCTTCAACCACTCGGTGAGCGGCGCCAGTAAATCCGCGAGGGCGGGGGTCATAGTACTTGCCATAGTTTACGTTTCTCCTGAACGCGCTTTTTCCAGCGGTCGTAATGATGAGTACGGGTCGGGCTGAACGACAGCGACCGGCACCAGTAGTCGTTGCGTAGCAGGGTGCGGCAGATGCGCCGCCATGATGGAACATCGCGGCTGCCGGTGTCTTTGTCCTGGCAATCGGGAATATCATCCGGATAGTCCCGATTGCGGTACCACTGTAGGTAAATGGCGATCTTGTTACGGTAATGCTCTGCCGTAGACGGCGGCAGGCTGTCGAGTAAAAACAGCGCGTACTCTTTCCAGGTTTTATTCTGTGGCTTGACGAGCTGCCCCTGACCATAAAATCCGTTGCGCTCGGCGGCGTATAACTCTCCGGTATGCGCGCCGCTTACCCGTCGGCAGATCCGGTCCCACAGTTCCGGTTCAAGAACATGAAATAACCATAGCCCGGCGCGCTGTTCCGGGCCGAATGGCTCGCAAATTCGCATATAGCGTGGCTTTACTCCCGCCTGGTGCATCAGTTCATACAGCGGATTGCACAGCGCGCGCGTCCGGGCGAACCAGGACCAGACATCCGCTGTTCGCCAGTCATAGACAGGCGAAACGGTGCAGGCACCAGAGGTCATACTGGATGTGGTCCAGGGCTTATCCACGCTGTAGCGATTTTTGCGGCGGTCACAAATGCTCTGAAAACGCATTAAAGACTCATCGGCGCGCATGCCCGTCAGGATGGCGGTGGGGGTGATGGGCTCGACGCGGGCCAGCCAGTCGTTAAAGGCGGGGACAAAATCTTCAAAGGTTATACCGGGGGTATAAAACGGGAAAAAAACGGGATCGGTAATGGCGTCGTCCGGCGGAGTGCGAACCCATTCAATACCGGGTTCCCAGGCTGTCCATTCCGGTTGGCAGGCTGATGTGCCATTGACGGTGGTGACAGGCAGCGCGATCCAATAAAAGGTTTCCGTACAGTCGGCATATAGGCTCTTCATCGCCTGAATATGATTGATGGTGTACTGAAACTGCACCTCCCAGTCGATAAACATGACGCTAAACTTTCTGTTACGCTTACGCGCCTCCCGCGCCGTGAGATGAAATAATAAAGTGGAGTCTTTCCCGCCGGAAAAGGAAACGCAAACGCGGGAAAAGGTATCGAAAACCCATGAAATCCGCTTAACAGCCGCATCGTAGACATCCATATTGAGCGGGATTTTTCGATCCCGTGATGTTGCCTGGATAGTGCTCATAACATTCCCTTTTGTCCGTTCCTGGATAATGACGCCCGGCGTAATCCGTATTGCCGGGCCTGACTTAAGATCGAGTTACTTACTCTGTAGCTATTAATTATCAGTGACTTAGTACTTCCTGTAACAGCCGAATGGTAGCGCAAATTGATAGTTGGATGAGTACTCTGCCCCGGTTTTAGGAATTTGCTAATACGAGGCGTTTGTCCGCGCATCACGCTGGCGCTGTTCCGCCAACCGCACCAGCAGGCCGCCAGCGCTGGCTACTACGGCAAGCATGACCACGCCCATCCAGCCATATTCTTCCCACATAGCACTGCCCAGAATCGAACCTACTGCCATACCAATAAATACGCCGGTAAACAGCAGGGCATTCAGACGGCCACGCGCCTGTGGATCGAGCCGGTATACCAGCGTCTGGTGCGCCACCAGCGAGGATTGTAGGCCCAGGTCGAAACCCACCGCGCACAGCGCAATCATTACGAGCTGCCAGAAAGGCGACAGCAGCGGTAGAAATATCATTAAACCAAATGAAACAGTGGCCAACGCGGCGGCATATTGGGTAACCCGGTTAGCACCCAGCTTGTCGGCCAGCGAACCTGACAACGGGGCAGCCAGCGCGCCCGCAGCCCCGGCGATACCGAATGCGCCAGCGACGGCGCTGCCCATATGGAATTGCTGGCTTAACATCACGGCGAGCATTGACCAGAAGGCACTAAAGCCAATCGAAAGTAACCCCTGCGCCAGCGCGGCGCGACGTAACGCAGGATGGCGGCTCCACAGACCCACCATTGACTTCATCAGCGATGGGTAACCCAGTTCCGCTTGCGCGGCAAAGCGCGGCAGTACGCGCCACAGGGCCAGGCCGATCAGGGCGATGCTCAATGCTGCCAACTGGTACATGGCGCGCCAGCCAAAGGCCGCACTCACCAACCCGCTCACGGTGCGGGATAACAGGATCCCCAACAGTAAACCGGTCATCACCATACCCACGGCTTTACCCTGCTTACCGGAGGCAGAAAGAATGGCGGCAGCCGGCACGATATCTTGCGCCACGGTGGCGGAAGCGCCCAGCAGCAGGCTCAACGCCAGCAGGCTGTGTTCGCCGGTAGAAAAACTATACAGAACCAGCATCAGGGCCAGGGTGAAAGATTTCACCATGATAATGATACGCCGATCGAAACGGTCGCCGAGCGGCAGCAGAAATAAGATCCCCAGCGCATATCCAGCCTGGGTCAGCGTGGGGATTAACCCCAGGCTACTGATGCCGAGATGTAAATTATCGCCAATCAGCGGCAGTATCGGCTGCGCGTAATAAATTGATGCCACACTGAAGCCAGCAGCGGTAGCAAGCACCAGCAAAGTACGCATCAGCGCCGAAGAAGAAAGGGAAGTGGTCATGGGTAAAGCCTCATGCTCTGGAAGATGTGAGGATTGTCGGTGACAGGAGGCTGGCGCGGTAGCGGGACAACTGATAAAACGGTTATACGCCAGGCGTATGTCCGGGAAAATTAAATGGCAAATGAACGTATAGACCGAATTGAGTTGATGAACACCTTTATCCGCATCATCGAAAGCGGATCGCTCAGCGCGGCGGCGGTGCAGCTGAATACCACTCAGGCGACCGTCAGCCGCCGGCTTAAATCGCTGGAAGAGATGCTGGGCTGCAAGCTGCTGCTGCGCACCACCCACGCCATGAAGCTGACCGACGATGGCGAACGCTGCTATCAGCATGCTAAAACCGTGACGGGCCACTGGATGATGCTGGAAGACGATCTGCGCAACGCCGGAGATGAACCAGTGGGCACGTTGCGGGTCCGGGCACCGCACGCGTTTGGTCAGCAGCAGCTGATTGCGCCGCTGACGCAGTTTCTTCGCCAGTATCCGCAGATGAATGTGGAGTGGATGCTGAACGATAAAGCCCCGCTGTTTGTCACCGAGAATATCGATTGCGCTATCCACCTCGGCGCGCAGCCCGATCCGTCAACCATTTCAGTGCTGCTGGCGGAAGTGCCGCGCATCGTGGTTGCCGCGCCGGAATTGCTGGCGGGTTATCCGCAAATTGACCAGCCTGAGGCGCTGACCGCGTTGCCCTGGGTGGCCTTAAACCTGTTTTATCAACAGGAAGTGACGCTCAGGCAGGTTGCAGGGGGCGAAACGCGAACGCTTGCCATCGCGCCGCGTCTGAGCACTGACAGTCTGTATGCCGTGAGAGAGACGGTGTTGGCAGGGTTAGGCGTGGGTATCGTCTCGGCGTGGATAGTGGCGCAGGATCTTGAGCAGGGCAAACTGGTGCATGTCCTGCCGGAGTGGCAGGCCGCGCCGCTCCCGGTCTGGCTGGCCTATCCGTATAGCCGCTACTATCCCGCACGCTTGCGTAAATTTCTCGAGCTGATGCGGGAAATTCTGCCTGGATTAATGGGGATGCAGCCGCCGGATAGGCGAAAAAAAAGCCGGTCATCAAGACCGGCTTAGGGGGAGGTTACTCAGCCTGACCCGGGCGGGTGGCTGGCGCGGTAGCCTGGTGGCTGGCGCTGTGGCCGCCCGCGGAGCCTTTACCGCTAAAATCAAACGGTTCACGCACCCAGTCGCTGTGACGCGGCGCTTCCGGCACGTATTCCGGGGCCGGGGCACGCGTCATCGGCGCGCTGGCGACCGGTTTTGCGGCCGCGGGCTGCGCTTCAGGTTGCGGCTCCGCTTGTACAGGCGCAGCGGCTTTCACCGGTTCTTCCACTTTTACCGGTTCAACAACCGGTTCGGCAACGTCGGCTTCCGGCGTCTCAACAACCGCTGGCTGCTGCTGTTCAGCTTCACGCGCGGCAGGTTGCTCCTGCGGTGCATCGGCGATGCTTTCTTCTGCAACAGGCTCAACCACCACGGCTTCCTGAGCCGTTTCCTGCACGGCTTCAGCAGCTGGCGCAGAGTCTACCGGTTTGGCTTCTTCAGCAACCTGCTCAGCAACAGCGTCATCCTGCGGCGCAATGATTTCCGGCTGGGCATCGACCGGCGCAGCAATCACTTCCGGATGGGTCGTTTCAACCGGTGCCACTTCAGCGATTTCGGTTGCTACTGGCGCAATCTGAATCGTCTGCTGTTCCACAGTTGCGTCAACCGGCTGTTCCTGCTGTTCAACCACCGGCGCTTGCGCGACCGGGTAGCGGATCCAGACTTTGCCGGACGCCATTTCCGGTGAAGCGCAGGCAACGGTTAACGGCATTGGGGATGTGGTTGGGTAACGCTCGTCACGGTAGCGACGACGACGCTGGCCGCTCACGCGCAGATGACGCGGCGAACGACGAGAGCGACGCGGCATGCCGTTGGCGTCTGCGCGATTTTCAGCGTTTTCTTCCGGCTCGCTGGTCTCGGTTTCAACCACAGCAGGCAGCGGAATAGTGGCCAGTTCGGTACGCTGGGCCGGCACGGTTTCCTGCGGCTCAACGTCAACAATGGCTTCCGACTCGACCACTTCATCTGTGAAGCGAACTTTCTGGGCCAGCTGGCGCTGTTTACGGCGCGGCATCACCTGAACGCGTTCTTCCTGCTCGGCATCCTGCTCCGGACGCTCTTCGCGATTCAGCGCTTTAACATCCTGCTGTGCCTGGCGCTTGTCTTCAGAACGGCGGCGGCTGCGCTCGCGGCGCGGCTGCTGCTCGTCACGGCCTTTGGTCTGTTCGGTCTCATCAACGGCGACATCGCGGACTTCACGCACCTCAGCGGTCTGCTGCTGAGCCTGACGACGGTTGCGGCGGTTTTCATCGCGCGGCTCACGTGGCTCACGCGGTTCGCGAGGTTCACGCGGCTCACGTCCTTCACGATTATCACGGCTGTCGCGTCCCTGACGATCGTTGCGATCGCGGCGGTTGTTCTGGCGACGATTATTACGGCGATCGCCACGCTGTTTCTCTTCACCCGCTTCTTTCTTCGGCTCTTCTGCAACCGGGGCAGGCGCGGCTGGCTCACCGGCGAACAGCGATTTCAGCGCGTTGATAAAGCGGCTAAACAGGCCCGGCTGGGACGGCTGCGGCGCGGCAGGCTGCGGCGCGGCTTGTACTTTTGCCGGGGCTTCCTGAACGGCTTTGGTCTCTGGCGGCGCAGGCGGGATATCCGGCATTGCGAAGGTGGCTAACGCCGGCTCTTCCGGACGCTTGCGTTCGGCTGGTTCGTCGTCAGACGGCATTGCCATCGCTTCTTCATGCAGCTTCGGCAGCATGTAGCTCAGGGTTTTGGTCTCTTCGCCTTTACGCACGCGCAGCACGGAATAATGCGGGGTTTCCATCTGGTCGTTCGGCACGATCACCGCGCGTACTCCACCCTGGCGGGTTTCGATTGCGGTAATGGCGTCGCGCTTTTCGTTCAGCAGATAAGAAGCAATCGGCACCGGAACAATGGCGTGAACTTCTTTGGTGTTCTCTTTCAGCGCTTCTTCTTCAATCAGACGCAGAATCGACAGGGACAGGGATTCGTTGTCGCGAATGGTGCCGGTACCGCTACAGCGCGGGCAGACGTGATGGCTGGATTCGCCCAGTGACGGGCTCAGGCGCTGACGGGACATTTCCAGCAGGCCGAAGCGTGAAATATGGGAGATCTGAATGCGCGCGCGGTCCTGACGAACAGCTTCACGTAGACGGTTTTCCACCGCGCGCTGGTGGCGCACCGGGGTCATATCAATAAAGTCGATAACGATCAGGCCGCCGAGGTCGCGCAGGCGCAGCTGGCGGGCGATTTCATCCGCCGCTTCCAGGTTGGTGTTGAAGGCGGTTTCTTCGATATCGCCGCCCCGGGTTGCGCGGGCGGAGTTGATGTCGATTGCGGTCAGTGCTTCGGTACTGTCGATAACGATAGAGCCGCCGGACGGCAGGCGCACTTCGCGCTGGAACGCAGATTCAATTTGCGATTCGATCTGGTAGTGGCTGAACAGCGGGATTTCACCGGTGTACAGCTTAATTTTGCTGCTGAAATCCGGGCGGCCCAGCGCAGAGATGTGCTGGCGAGCCAGCTCAAGCACTTTCGGGTTATCGATCAGGATTTCGCCGATGTCCTGGCGCAGATAGTCACGGAAGGCACGCACAATCACGTTACTTTCCTGGTGGATCAGGAACGGTGCAGGGCGGCTTTCAGCGGCTTTCTTGATGGCTTCCCAGTGTTTCAGGCGGAAGCTTAAGTCCCACTGTAGCGCTTCGGCGGATTTACCCACGCCAGCGGTACGCACGATCAGACCCATGCCGTCCGGCAGTTCGAGACTGGCCAGCGCTTCTTTCAGTTCGGTACGGTCGTCGCCTTCGATACGGCGAGAGATGCCGCCCGCGCGCGGGTTGTTCGGCATCAGAACCAGGTAGCTGCCCGCCAGACTAATAAAGGTGGTCAGGGCCGCGCCTTTGTTACCGCGCTCTTCTTTGTCGATCTGAACGATAACTTCCTGGCCTTCGCGCAGCACATCTTTGATGTTTGGACGACCATGGGAAGCATAGTTAGCAGGGAAGTATTCGCGGGCGATTTCTTTAAGAGGGAGAAAACCGTGTCTCTCAGCGCCGTAATCAACAAAGGCGGCTTCAAGGCTGGGTTCAATGCGGGTGATTTTTCCTTTGTAGATGTTAGCTTTTTTCTGTTCGTGCCCTGGGCTTTCAATATCCAGGTCGTACAGGCGCTGCCCGTCCACAAGGGCGACACGCAACTCTTCTTGCTGAGTCGCGTTGATTAACATTCTTTTCATCGTAACTTACTCATTATTCTTACATTGACGACTAAGCTGCGGGCAAGATATCGCCTTTCCGGGTATGAACCGATGGCCTCGTGACTATTCACGTCGCCAACCTCACGGTTGTCGCTCGCTTAAGAGGCGCAGAGTGTCGGTAGCCTGTATTTCATCTGGAAATACAGCGCAATTATCAGGGGAACTGCCTGGGATGTTTCGCCAGAGAAGCTTCCATTTACCGGTAAGGACTGCAACCCGCAGCCCGCTAACTGCCTGAAGGTTCAATACGTCTTACGCCATTGCTGCGTGGATGAACGGTCAGGCAAAACTGGTAATTCCGCAAAGTTCCTTGTCTCAACAAGTTTTAACACGGAAAACTGCAGCATTATTCCATTGCTAAGCTTGTTATAGCAAGATGACTTTTGCCATTTATCACCCGGTTACTCACAGTTTCTTAACCACAAATTACCGATTGTTGTTATATCCACCAATCCGGTGATTCATAAGCCGCCAGAATCCGGGTGACAGTAAGTATAAGCATATAAAAATGAGTGGCGCTAATGAATGTCGATAATTAGAATCGCCACCATGAAAACTGAGACCCCAGCCGTAAAAATCGTTGCCATTACCGCTGATGAAGCGGGGCAGCGTATCGATAACTTTTTGCGCACCCAATTAAAGGGTGTGCCTAAGAGCATGATTTATCGCATCCTTCGCAAAGGCGAGGTGCGGGTAAACAAAAAACGTATCAAACCTGAATACAAACTCGAAGACGGCGATGAAGTGCGTATTCCGCCGGTGCGCGTCGCCGAACGTGAAGAACAGGCGGTATCTCCACATCTGCAAAAAGTCTCTGCGCTCACCGAGGCGATTTTGTATGAGGATGATCATATCCTGGTGCTGAATAAGCCCTCCGGCACCGCCGTGCACGGCGGCAGCGGATTGAGCTTTGGGGTGATTGAAGGTCTGCGCGCATTGCGCCCGGAAGCCCGCTTCCTGGAGCTGGTCCACCGTCTCGACCGCGACACGTCCGGCGTCCTGCTGGTGGCGAAAAAACGTTCGGCGCTGCGTTCGCTGCATGAACAGTTGCGCGGCAAAGAGATGCAAAAAGATTACCTGGCGCTGGTGCGCGGGCAGTGGCAGTCGCATGTGAAAGTGGTACAGGCACCGCTGTTGAAAAACATCCTGCAAAGCGGCGAGCGCATCGTGCGGGTGAGTAGTGAAGGCAAACCATCGGAAACGCGTTTTAAAGTGGAGGAGCGTTATGCGTTCGCCACGCTGGTGCGCTGTAGCCCGGTGACGGGCCGCACCCACCAGATCCGCGTGCATACTCTGCATGCCGGTCATCCTATCGCCTTTGACGATCGTTACGGCGACCGTGAATTTGATAAGCAGTTGGCGAATACTGGATTAAGCCGCCTGTTCCTGCATGCGGCGGCGCTGAAATTCCAGCACCCTAATACTGGCGAGACGATGCGCGTCGAAGCGCCGCTCGACAATGCGCTTAAACACTGTCTGAACGTGCTGCGCAACGGCAAGTAACAGCAATGGCCCGGTTTGATACCGGGCTTTTTTTAGGTTATGCCAGCGGATTTATCCCTTCATTACGCAGCATCTGGCATAGCGCGATCAACGGCAGGCCAACCAGCGTGTTCGGATCGCGTCCACTTAAGCGTTCAAAAAGCGTAATACCGAGACCTTCGCTTTTAAAACTGCCCGCGCAATACAGCGGCTGTTCCTTCTTTACATAGCCCGTAATTTCTTCGGCACTGAGAGCGCGAAAGTGCACGTCAAACGGCTCGCATTCGGTTTGCAGCTGGCCGTTGGCGGAATTATACAGCGCCAAACCGGTATAGAAGGTGACGACATGGCCGCTGGCTCTGGTCAATTGCCAACGCGCGTTTTCTTCGCTCAACGGCTTACCGGTGATGTTGCCGTCCAGCACGCAAACCTGATCGGAGCCGATGATCAAATGATTCGGAAAACGGCCTGCCAGCGACTGCGCTTTTTGCTGCGCCAGACGCACCACCAGATGGCGGGCATCTTCGTTAGGTAACGGCGTTTCATCGCAGTCCGGCGCGGCGGTTATAAACGCAAGGCCCAATTTTTCGAGCAGGCTTTGACGGAAGGGGGAGGTCGAAGCGAGTACCAGTTGAGTCATTTTTTTCTGCCATAATTCGCGAATCTAATTATGACATCTTAAACTGTGGACAATGCTGTGTGTGATTTATTAGCAAATGGCATGTTGATACCGCCTTTTCCTTTGACTCTATGACATTACGACGTTAATATGCGCGCCCTATGCAAAAGGTAAAATTACCCCTGACTCTCGATCCGGTTCGTACCGCTCAAAAGCGCCTTGATTACCATGGCGTGTACACCCCTGAACAGGTGGAGCGCGTCGCCGAATCAGTTGTCAGTGTGGACAGCGATGTGGAATGCTCCATGCGCTTCGCCATCGATAACCAACGTCTCGCGGTATTAACCGGCGATGCGAAGGTGACGGTGACGTTGTCATGTCAGCGTTGCGGGAATCCGTTCTCCCATCAGGTCCACACAACGTATTGTTTTAGTCCGGTTCGTTCAGACGAACAGGCTGAAGCACTCCCGGAAGCGTATGAGCCGATTGAGGTTAACGAATTCGGTGAAATCGATCTGCTGGCGGTTGTCGAAGATGAAATCATCATCGCGCTGCCGGTGGTTCCGGTGCATGATCATGAACACTGTGAAGTGTCCGAAGCGGACATGGTATTTGGTGAACTGCCTGAAGAAGCGCAAAAGCCAAATCCGTTTGCCGTATTAGCCAGCTTAAAGCGTAAGTAATTGGTCTTCCCCGCGCAAACGGGGTAAACCGTAATTGAGGAGTAAGGTCCATGGCCGTACAACAGAATAAACCAACCCGTTCCAAACGTGGCATGCGTCGCTCTCACGATGCACTGACCGCTGTAACCAGCCTGTCTGTTGACAAGACTTCTGGTGAAACCCACCTGCGTCACCACATCACTGCCGACGGTTACTACCGCGGCCGCAAGGTTATCGCTAAGTAATCACGCGCAAGCGTGATTAAACTTAGCGTCGTTTCCCCGTTTACGCGGGGATATAACGTCGCCCGTCGATACCTTGACACGTCTAACCCTTGCGTTAGATGCCATGGGTGGGGACTTTGGTCCCTCCGTGACAGTGCCTGCAGCCTTGCAGGCACTGAATTCTAATTCGCAACTGAATCTCCTTTTAGTCGGCGATCCCGACGTCATTACTCCATTACTCGCCAAAGCTGATTTTGAACAACGCTCGCGTTTGCAGATCGTTGCGTCCCAGTCGGTTATTGCCAGTGATGTCAGGCCGTCTCAGGCGGTACGCAATAGCCGTGGTTCCTCTATGCGCATGGCGCTGGAGCTGGTTAAAGAGGGACGGGCGCAGGCCTGCGTCAGCGCGGGCAATACCGGCGCGCTGATGGGGCTGGCTAAGCTGCTGCTCAAACCGATTGACGGTATTGAGCGCCCGGCGCTGATGACGGTGTTGCCGCATCAGCAAAAAGGCAAAACCGTGGTGCTGGATTTAGGTGCCAACGTGGCCTGCGATAGCACGATGCTGGTACAGTTCGCCATTATGGGTTCAGTGATGGCTGAGGAAGTCCTTGGCATCCAGACGCCACGCGTGGCGTTACTGAATATCGGCGAAGAAGAAACCAAAGGTCTCGACAGTATTCGTGACGCGGCGGCACTGTTAAAAACCATGCCGTCGCTGAATTATATTGGCTATCTTGAAGCCAATGAATTGCTAACCGGCAAAACGGACGTGCTGGTGTGTGATGGTTTTGTAGGCAATGTCACACTCAAAACCATGGAGGGCGTTGTACGAATGTTCCTTTCTCTGCTCAAATCGCAGGGAGAGGGGAAAAAACGGTCGTGGTGGTGGCGTTTATTAAAGCACTGGTTACAAAAAAGCCTCTCAAGGCGATTCAGTCACCTCAACCCCGACCAGTATAATGGCGCCTGTCTGTTAGGATTGCGCGGCACCGTGATTAAGAGTCACGGCGCGGCCAATCAGCGCGCGTTTAGCGTGGCGATTGAACAGGCAGTGCAGGCGGTGCAGCGGCAGGTTCCTCAGCGGATAGCCGCTCGCCTGGAATGTTTATATCCCGCAGGTTTCGCATTGCAGGACGGCGATAACGCCCCTGCAGCGCCACCAGCGGATATATTACCCAAGAGTGACTGAGCGTACATGTATACGAAGATTATTGGCACAGGCAGCTACCTGCCTGAGCACGTGCGGACTAACGCCGATCTTGAAAAAATTGTGGAAACGACTGACGAGTGGATTGTCACCCGCACAGGCATTCGTGAGCGTCGTATCGCCGGTCCTGATGAGACTGTTGATTCCATGGGCTACCAGGCCGCGCTGCGCGCCATTGAGATGGCCGGTATCGATAAAGAACAAATCGGTATGGTTGTGGTGGCCACAACCTCCGCGACCCACGCCTTCCCAAGCGCAGCATGCCAGATCCAGGGCATGCTGGGCATTAAAGGCTGCCCGGCGTTTGATGTCGCCGCGGCCTGCGCGGGCTTTACCTATGCGCTGAGCATTGCCGATCAGTACGTGAAATCCGGCGCGGTGCAGTATGCGCTGGTGATCGGCTCCGACGTGCTGGCGCGCACCCTCGATCCGCAGGATCGCGGCACAATTATTCTGTTCGGTGACGGCGCGGGTGCCGTGGTACTGAGCTCGTCTGAAGAGCCGGGCATTATTTCGACCCACCTGCACGCTGACGGCAGCTACGGTGAGTTGCTGACGCTGCCAAACCACGATCGCGTGGTGCCGGAAAACCCTATCTATTTAACCATGTCCGGTAATGAAGTATTTAAAGTTGCTGTGACAGAGCTTGCGCATATCGTTGATGAAACGCTGGCCGCGAATCAGCTCGACCGCTCCTCGCTGGACTGGCTGGTGCCGCACCAGGCGAACCTGCGCATTATCAGCGCAACCGCCAAAAAACTCGGCATGTCGATGGATAATGTGGTGGTAACCCTGGATCGTCACGGCAATACTTCTGCCGCGTCCGTGCCCAGCGCGCTGGATGAAGCGGTGCGCGATGGCCGCATCAAGCCTGGCCATTTAGTGCTGCTTGAGGCCTTTGGCGGCGGCTTTACCTGGGGCTCGGCGCTGGTTCGTTTCTGATAAACAAGGATTAAAAACATGACGCAATTTGCATTTGTGTTTCCGGGACAGGGCTCCCAGGCTGTGGGCATGCTGGCAGATGTTGCCGCGCAATATCCCATCGTCGAAGAGACCTTCGCCGAGGCTTCTGCGGTTTTAGGTTACGATCTCTGGGCGCTGATTCAGCAGGGCCCTGCCGAAGAGTTAAACAAAACCTGGCAGACTCAGCCTGCGCTACTGACTGCTTCCGTCGCGTTATACCGCGTATGGCAGCAAAAAGGCGGAAAGGCCCCTGCGATGATGGCGGGTCACAGCCTTGGCGAATACTCCGCGCTGGTGTGCGCGGGCGTTATCGCGTTTAGCGATGCGGTCCGTCTGGTGGAGCTGCGCGGTAAACTGATGCAGGACGCGGTTCCGGAAGGCACCGGTGCCATGTCGGCCATTATCGGTCTGGATGATGACGCTATCGCCAAAGCCTGCGAAGAGTCGGCCCAGGGCCAGGTGGTATCGCCGGTCAACTACAACTCGCCGGGCCAGGTGGTGATCGCCGGTCATAAAGAGGCGGTTGAACGTGCAGGCGCAGCCTGTAAAGCCGCGGGCGCTAAACGCGCGCTGCCGCTGCCGGTGAGCGTGCCGTCGCACTGCGCGCTGATGAAACCCGCCGCCGAAAAACTGGCGGTAGAGCTACAGAACATCACCTTTAACGCGCCGGCGATCCCGGTGGTGAATAACGTTGATGTCGCCTGCGCCACCGATCCGGATGAGATCCGCAATGCGCTGGTGCGCCAGCTGTACAGCCCGGTGCAGTGGACCAAAAGCGTTGAGCTCATGGCTTCCCGTGATATCACCCATCTTTACGAAGTTGGTCCAGGCAAAGTATTGACCGGCCTGACTAAACGCATCGTGGACAGCTTAACCGCCTCCGCGATCAACGAGCCGGCAAGCCTGGCCGCAGCACTCGAGCAATAAAACGAGGAATACCATGAGTTTTGAAGGAAAAGTCGCGCTGGTTACCGGCGCAAGCCGCGGCATCGGCCGCGCAATTGCTGAAACCCTTGCGGCGCGCGGCGCGAAAGTTATCGGTACTGCCACCAGCGAAAGCGGCGCGCAGGCGATCAGCGACTATCTGGGTGCTAACGGTAAAGGTCTGATGCTTAACGTCACCGACCCGGCCTCTATCGAATCCGTGCTGGAAAATATTCGTAGCGAATTTGGTGAAGTGGATATTCTGGTTAATAATGCCGGTATCACTCGCGATAATTTGCTGATGCGCATGAAAGAAGAAGAGTGGAGCGACATCCTCGAAACCAATCTTTCATCCGTATTTCGTCTGTCAAAAGCAGTAATGCGAGCTATGATGAAAAAACGTCATGGGCGTATTATTACTATCGGTTCTGTGGTTGGTACCATGGGAAATGCGGGTCAGGCCAACTACGCTGCGGCGAAAGCGGGTCTTATCGGCTTTAGTAAATCGCTGGCGCGCGAAGTAGCGTCTCGCGGTATTACAGTGAACGTTGTTGCTCCGGGCTTTATTGAAACGGACATGACGCGCGCGCTATCTGACGATCAGCGTGCGGGTATCCTGGCGCAGGTTCCTGCGGGTCGCTTAGGCGATGCGAAGGAAATCGCCAGTGCGGTTGCATTCTTAGCTTCTGATGAAGCGGGTTACATCTCTGGTGAAACTCTGCACGTCAACGGCGGGATGTATATGGTTTAACCATGTTTATACCTCTCGCCGCCAGAGGCAGGACAAGCCGCTGAACAGATTCTCGTCTTCACAGTCTACTCTGTGAGCAAGAATGGTCAGAGATGGCTTAAAACCTGCCGTCTGAATGGGGAAGGGTATAAAATTATTTGCGTTATTAGGGCGATTGCCCGCAAAATAGCGTAAAATCGTGGTACGACCTGCCGGGATTTAGTTGCAACTTTTTCAACATTTTATACACTACGAAAACCATCGCGAAAGCGAGTTTTGATAGGAAATTTAAGAGTATGAGCACTATCGAAGAACGCGTTAAGAAAATTATCGGCGAACAGCTGGGCGTTAAGCAGGAAGAAGTTACCAACAATGCTTCTTTCGTTGAAGACTTGGGCGCTGATTCTCTTGACACCGTTGAGCTGGTAATGGCTCTGGAAGAAGAGTTTGATACTGAGATTCCGGACGAAGAAGCTGAGAAAATCACTACTGTTCAGGCTGCCATTGATTACATCAACGGCCACCAGGCGTAAGTGAACATCTCCAGGCGGTCACTCGACCGCCTGAGTTTTTTTATCCCACGAATCCCTTTTTTATCCCTCCCTGGAGGACAAACGTGTCTAAGCGTCGTGTAGTTGTGACCGGACTGGGCATGTTGTCTCCTGTCGGCAATACCGTAGAGTCTACCTGGAAAGCTCTCCTTGCCGGTCAGAGTGGCATCAGCCTGATCGACCATTTCGATACTAGCGCCTATGCAACGAAATTTGCTGGCTTAGTAAAGGATTTTAACTGTGACGACATTATCTCGCGTAAAGATCAACGCAAGATGGATGCCTTCATTCAATATGGAGTTGTTGCCGGTATTCAGGCCATGCAGGATTCTGGTCTGGAAGTGACGGAAGAAAACGCAACCCGGTTCGGTGCCGCTATCGGTTCCGGCATTGGTGGCTTAGGTCTTATCGAAGAAAACCACACCTCGCTGGTGGCCGGTGGCCCACGTAAGATTAGCCCGTTCTTCGTCCCGTCTACTATCGTAAACATGGTGGCAGGTCATTTGACTATTATGTTCGGCCTGCGTGGACCGAGCATCTCTATCGCCACGGCCTGTACTTCTGGCGTTCACAATATCGGCCATGCGGCGCGCATGATTGCCTATGGTGATGCGGACGCAATGCTTGCGGGCGGCGCTGAGAAAGCCAGCACCCCGCTGGGCGTGGGTGGTTTTGGTGCCGCTCGTGCACTCTCCACTCGTAACGACAATCCGCAAGCGGCAAGTCGTCCGTGGGATAAAGAGCGTGACGGTTTCGTGCTCGGCGACGGCGCGGGCATTATCGTGCTGGAAGAGTACGAGCACGCGAAGAAACGCGGCGCGAAAATTTACTGCGAAGTGGTCGGTTTCGGCATGAGCAGCGACGCTTATCACATGACCTCACCGCCAGATAACGGTGCGGGCGCGGCGCTGGCAATGACCAATGCCCTGCGTGACGCAGGTATTGAAGCGGGCCAGGTTGGCTACGTCAATGCTCACGGCACCTCGACCCCTGCGGGCGACGTGGCAGAAGCGCAGGCGGTGAAATCAGTATTTGGTGACTCAGCCCATCGCGTGATGGTCAGCTCCACCAAATCGATGACCGGTCACCTGTTGGGTGCAGCGGGCGCGGTAGAGTCCATTTTCTCTATCCTGGCGCTGCGCGATCAGGCTATCCCGCCGACCATCAACCTGGATAACCCGGATGAAGGTTGCGACCTGGATTTCGTTCCGCACGAAGCACGTCAGGTTTCCGGTATGGATTACGCCCTGTGTAACTCCTTCGGCTTCGGTGGTACCAACGGTTCATTGATCTTCAAAAAGATCTAACCGATTCTTTTTAAAGGCCCCTCTGTGGGCCTTTTCATCAGACTTCTCCTCTTGCCCCTCGCTTTACATCCTGCGACACTAGCGCGCTATCGGTAAGGAGCCCTCATGTTCTTAATCAATGGCACATGGCAACATACGCTGGCGGCTAACGATCGGGCGATCCAGTTTGGCGACGGGTGTTTTACCACGGCGCGGGTGATCGGCGGTCAAATTCAACTTTTTGATGCGCATTTGCAACGGCTGGCGCAGGCATGCGACAGGCTGGGCATCGCTTTTCCTGATGCCACCGTGCTGGGTGAAGAGATGCGCAGCATTGCTAAGACGCAGCAACTGGCGGTCCTGAAGGTCATCATTAGCCGTGGCGCGGGCGGGCGAGGCTACAGCACCACGGGCTGCGATTCGCCGACGCGTATGCTGTCCGTTGCGCCTTACCCGGCGTTTTATACCCAGTGGCGGGAGCAGGGCGTTACCTTAACTCAAAGCCCGGTGCAGCTTGGCCGCAATCCGCTGCTGGCGGGTATCAAGCATCTTAACCGGCTGGAACAGGTATTGATTCGGCGTCATCTGGAGCAAACGAATGCCCAGGAAGCGCTGGTGCTGGATAGCGAAGGCTGGCTGACGGAATGCTGCGCCGCTAACCTGTTCTGGCGCAAAGGTCAGCGCGTGTATACGCCGAAACTCGACCAGGCGGGCGTCAATGGGTTAATGCGCCAGCATATCCTGAGCCAGCTGAACCACAATGCCTGGCAAGTGGAGGAGGTGCGCGCCTTACTGAGCGATCTGGAAACGGCGGATGAGGTGTTTATCTGCAATGCGCTAATGCCGATTGTCCCGGTGAACCAGGCCATGCACACTCGCTACGCTTCCCGCGATCTTTACCACTATTTAGCCCCTCTTTGTGAGCCGAATTGAACCAATGAAGAAAATGCTGCGTTTTGTTTTGCTGATTATTATTGCCCTGGCGATTGCCGCAGGCGTTGGCTACTGGAAAGTACGCCAACTGGCGGACAGCCGTCTGCTCGTCAAGCAAGAAACCATTTTTACCCTGAAAGCGGGTACCGGCCGGCTGGCGCTGGGTAATCAACTCTCCGACGAAGAAATCATTAACCGACCACGGGTTTTCCAGTGGCTATTGAAAGTCGAGCCTGAGCTGTCGCATTTTAAAGCGGGTACCTACCGTTTTACGCCAGAGATGACCGTGCGCGACATGCTCAAACTGCTGGAAAGCGGTAAAGAAGCCCAGTTCCCGCTGCGGTTTGTTGAAGGCACCCGTCTGAGCGACTGGCTCAGTCGACTGCGCGAAGCGCCTTACATCAAGCACACTCTGAAAGACGATGAGTATGCAACGGTGGCCGAAGCCCTCGGGTTCGACAGCGCTAAATCTATTGAAGGCTGGTTCTACCCGGATACCTGGCTGTATACCGCCAATACCACCGACGTGGCTTTGCTAAAGCGCGCGCATCTGCGTATGGTAAAGGCCGTTGATAAAGCCTGGGATGAGAAAGCGGCAGGGCTGCCGTATCAGGATAAAGAGCAACTGCTGACCATGGCCTCGATTATCGAGAAAGAAACTGCGGTCGCCAGCGAACGTCCAGAAGTCGCTTCGGTGTTCGTAAACCGCCTGCGGATCGGCATGCGGCTGCAAACCGATCCCACCGTGATTTACGGAATGGGTAAAGATTATGAAGGCAATCTGACCCGTAAAGCGCTGGATACCCCGACGCCTTACAACACCTATATTATTAACGGCCTGCCGCCGGGGCCGATCGCCATTCCGGGCGAAGCCTCATTAATGGCTGCGGCGAAGCCAGCGAAAACGCCTTATCTTTATTTTGTCGCTGACGGCGATGGCGGACACACGTTTAATACCAACCTCGCGGACCATAACAAGTCGGTGCAGGATTATTTGAAAGTCATGAAGGAAAAAGATGGGCAAGTACATTGTCATTGAGGGATTAGAGGGAGCAGGGAAAACCACGGCGCGCAATGTGGTAGTGGAGACGCTGAAATCGCTGGGTATTGAGGATATGGCCTTTACCCGCGAACCCGGCGGCACCATTCTGGCGGAAAAACTGCGCAGCCTGGTGTTGGATATTAAATCCGTCGGCGACGAAGTGATTACCGACAAAGCAGAAGTGCTGATGTTTTACGCGGCGCGGGTGCAGCTGGTGGAAACCGTAATCAAACCGGCGCTGGCGCGCGGCGCATGGGTGATCGGCGATCGTCACGATCTGTCGACCCAGGCCTATCAGGGCGGTGGTCGCGGCATTGATGCCCATCTTCTCAGCACTTTACGCCAGGCCGTATTAGGCGACTTCGCCCCGGATCTGACGCTGTATCTGGACGTCGATCCGGTAATTGGTCTTAAGCGCGCCCGCGCGCGCGGCGATCTGGATCGCATCGAACAAGAGTCGTTTGATTTCTTTCATCGTACCCGCGCCCGCTATCTGGAACTGGCGGCGTCGGACAGCCGTATCCATACCATCGACGCGACGCAATCGCTGGAAGCAGTAACCCAGGCGATTCGTGAAACGGTGACGCGCTGGGTTAAGGAGCAGGCGTAATGAAATGGTATCCATGGCTGCGTCCTGCCTATGAGCAGCTGGTGGCGAACCATCAGGCTGGCCGTGGTCACCATGCATTACTGGTTCATGCCCTGCCGGGCATGGGGGACGACTCGCTGATTTATGCCCTTGGCCGCTGGTTAATGTGCCAGCAGCCGGACGGGCAGAAAAGCTGCGGGCAATGCCGCGCCTGCCAGCTGATGCAGGCCCAGACGCATCCCGATTACTATCTTATTGAACCTGAAAAAGGCAAAGCGACGCTGGGCATTGACGCGATCCGCGAAGTGACCGAAAAGCTGTACGATCGCGCCCGGTTGGGCGGTGCGAAAGTGGTGTGGATCAAAGATGCCGCGCAGCTGACGGAAGCTGCCGCCAACGCGCTGCTGAAAACCCTTGAAGAACCGCCGGAAAAAACCTGGTTTATGCTGGGCTGCCGCGCGCCGGAGCGTTTGCCCGCCACGTTGCACAGCCGCTGTTTATACTGGCACCTGTCGCCGCCGGAAGATCGCTGGGCGCAAGCCTGGCTGGCGCGTGAAACCGATGTGCCCCAGGATCAGCGTATTGCCGCCTTGCGGTTAAGCGGTGGCGCGCCCGCGGCGGCGCTGGAACTGCTGCAAACCAGCGGCTGGGCGCAGCGTCCGTTGCTGGCGGAACGTCTGGAACAGGCCATTGCTGCACGCGATGCGCTGACGCTGCTGCCCGACCTGCATCACGATGACGCGGCGATGCGCCTGCACTGGCTGGCGGCGCTGCTGCTGGACGCCATCAAGTGCCAGCAGGGGGCAGGGGGGTATAGCACCCATGTGGATTTATCCGCGAACAGCCAACGGCTGGCGACGTTGCTGCCCACTGACCGGTTGCAGTCGATGCTGAATCTGCTGCTGCCATGCCGCGAACAGCTTATCTCGGTCGCCGGGCTTAACCGCGAACTGATGCTCACTGAACTACTCTTAAACTGGGAACAGGTATGGCGCACTGGCGCACCGCTCCCGCATTCCCCTCTCTGAGAGACACTATGTTTTTAGTTGATTCACACTGCCACCTTGACGGGCTGGACTACAAGACGCTGCACGCCAGCGTTGACGATGTACTGGAAAAAGCCGCTGCGCGCGACGTGAAGTTTTGCCTGGCGGTAGCCACCACGTTGCCGGGCTACCGGGCGATGCGTGAAATGATTGGCGAACGCAATAACGTGGCGTACTCCTGCGGCGTTCATCCGCTGAATCAGGATGAGGCCTGGGACGTCGAACAACTGCGCCAGCTGGCGGCGGACCCGCGCGTGGTCGCCATGGGCGAAACTGGCCTCGACTATTACTACACCCCGGAAACCAAACCTCAGCAGCAGGAATCGTTCCGCAACCACCTGCGTATTGGCTGCGAGCTGAATAAACCGGTGATCGTCCACACCCGCGACGCCCGTGAAGACACCCTGGCGATCCTGCGCGAGGAAAACGTGACGGAATGCGGTGGCGTACTACACTGTTTTACTGAGGACAAGGAAACGGCAGCGAAGCTTCTCGATATGGGAATGTATATCTCGTTTTCCGGTATCGTGACGTTTCGCAATGCAGAGCAATTGCGCGAGGCCGCGCGATACGTACCGCTCGATCGTTTGTTGATTGAAACGGATTCCCCCTGGCTGACGCCAGTGCCTCATCGCGGCAAAGAGAACCAGCCAGCGTTAGTGAGAGATGTCGCTGAGTACATGGCTGTGCTTAAAGGGGTTTCCGTCGAGGAACTGGCGCGTATCACCACGCGTAATTTCTCCGAACTCTTCCATCTCGACCTCTCCCACCTCGCCTGATCCGCAGGCTCTCACAGTTATTTTAAAGCTCGTAATTAATATTTAAAGCGAGTAAAGTTCACCGCCTGAAAAAGGGCGGTGACGCTGCGTTTAGACACATCCAGACATCTCTAATGTAAAGAAATGAAAGTTTTTGGCCTGCGTTTTGCTGAAACGTGATAGCTGTCAAACAATGTTGAGCCTATTTATTTTACTCTGCGTAATAAATAAAGGGCACTTAGATGCCCTGTTTATGGCCTGTCTCTCCCCACAGGCTGATGCGTTAAACGCGTAAAAAGCACTAATACTCAGGAGCACTCTCAATTATGTTTAAGAATGCATTTGCTAACCTGCAAAAGGTGGGTAAATCGCTGATGCTGCCGGTATCCGTACTCCCGATCGCAGGTATTCTGCTGGGCGTCGGTTCCGCAAACTTCAGCTGGCTGCCAGCGGTGGTTTCCCATGTGATGGCAGAAGCGGGCGGTTCAGTTTTCGCCAACATGCCGCTGATTTTCGCCATTGGTGTCGCGCTTGGCTTTACCAATAACGATGGCGTTTCCGCTCTCGCCGCTGTGGTGGCTTACGGCATCATGGTGAAAACCATGGCTGTGGTTGCGCCGCTGGTTCTGCATCTTCCGCCGGAAGAGATCGCTGCTAAACACCTGGCCGATACCGGTGTGCTTGGCGGGATCATCTCGGGTGCGATTGCCGCCTACATGTTCAACCGTTTCTACCGCATCAAGCTTCCTGAGTATCTGGGCTTCTTCGCCGGTAAGCGTTTCGTGCCGATCATCTCTGGTCTGGCTGCGATCTTCACGGGCGTTATCCTGTCCTTTATTTGGCCGCCGATTGGCTCTGCTATCCAGACCTTCTCCCAGTGGGCTGCCTATCAGAACCCGGTAGTGGCGTTTGGTATCTATGGCTTTATCGAGCGCTGCCTGGTGCCGTTTGGTCTGCACCATATCTGGAACGTTCCTTTCCAGATGCAGATTGGCGAATACACCAACGCCGCAGGCCAGGTGTTCCACGGCGATATCCCGCGTTACATGGCAGGCGACCCGACTGCGGGCATGCTGTCTGGTGGCTTCCTGTTCAAAATGTACGGTCTGCCTGCTGCCGCGATTGCCATCTGGCACTCTGCTAAGCCGGAAAACCGCGCTAAAGTCGGCGGTATCATGATCTCCGCTGCGCTGACCTCGTTCCTGACCGGTATCACCGAGCCGATCGAGTTCTCCTTTATGTTCGTTGCGCCGATCCTGTACATCATCCACGCGATTCTGGCAGGCCTGGCATTCCCGATCTGTATCCTGCTGGGTATGCGTGACGGTACCTCGTTCTCTCACGGCCTGATTGACTTCATCGTTCTGTCCGGCAACAGCAGCAAACTGTGGCTGTTCCCG
Source organism: Atlantibacter subterraneus (assembly GCF_007570865.1). GTDB lineage: Bacteria > Pseudomonadota > Gammaproteobacteria > Enterobacterales > Enterobacteriaceae > Atlantibacter > Atlantibacter subterraneus. The sequence goes on from NZ_VLPS01000001.1 coordinate 548,551, forward strand.
ATTGTGGGTGCAGGCTACGCGGTGGTTTACTACACCATCTTCCGCGTGCTGATCAAAGCGCTGGACCTGAAAACCCCGGGTCGTGAAGATGCAACCGAAGACAGCAAAGCCACTGGTACCAGCGAAATGGCACCGGCTCTGGTTGCGGCTTTCGGCGGCAAAGAAAACATCACTAACCTGGATGCCTGCATCACTCGCCTGCGCGTTAGCGTGGCCGACGTGGCGAAAGTTGACCAGCCTGGCCTGAAAAAACTCGGTGCTGCGGGCGTGGTTGTTGCAGGTTCCGGCGTTCAGGCGATTTTCGGTACTAAATCCGATAACCTGAAAACTGAAATGGATGAGTACATCCGTAACAGCTAAGCGTTGTTCGGGGAGACTGAGGGAGCCGCAAGGCTCCCTTTTTTATTGCCTGCAATCCAGGCGGGGAAGGGACGTAAAAAAGGCGGTGACGCGTTAACGTCCCCGCCAGACAGGCATCAGAAGCTGTAGTTCGCGGTCACAGAGAAGTTGCGCGGCGCGCCGTAAACCCCGTAAGTGTCCAGATAGTCGTAATACTCTTTATCAAATACGTTGTTCAGGTTGGCCTGAACGGCGAAGTCTTTTGTCACCTGATAACGGGTAAATAGATCCACCACCGCATACCCGTTCTGGGATACGCGCGATACGCCATTCGGACCGTTGTCGATAAGGTTCCAGGTTTTATTCTGCCAGCGAACGCCACCGCCTACCGCTAACTCAGGCAGCATCGGCAGCTGATAGCGGGTAAACAGTTTGGCGGTAGTACGCGGCTGGGCCGGATTCACCGCATCCCCATTTTCGTCATCAGCGATATAGCGGCTGGCACCGAAGGTCAGCTGCCAGTTATCCGTCAGCGCGCCGTTCAGCTCAAACTCCACGCCTTTACTGACCGTACCGTCCACGGATTTATATGCAGTTTGCCCGCCGGAACCCGGAATGGCCTGACCGGTAGAAACCGCGACCTTATCCTGCTCGGTGCGGAATACCGACAGCGAAGCCGTCAGGCGCGTGTTGTCCCAGTCGCCTTTGATGCCCGCTTCATAGCTTTTACCGGTGGTAGGATCGAGGAATTCGCTATTGGCGTCACGTTGGCCGCTCGGCTGGAAGATTGAGGTATAGCTGGTATAGGCCGACCAGGTATCGTTGATGTCGTAAATCAGGCCCGCATACGGCGTAACATCGTCGAATTTGGTGTTACGAATTTCGTCTGGTTTACGCTCCAGGTTGTACTTTGCGCTCCACTCGGTATAACGCGCGCCCAGAATCAGGTGCAGCGGGTCGGCAAGCGACAGGCGAGTGGCAGCGTACACGGCTTTTTGACGGATCACGTCGCGCTGGTAAAGCGCCCACTCAGACCATTGCGGATCAGCCAGGTTGCCGTTGTAGTCATAAATGCTGCCCACGTCCATCAGACCGTAATTGTCGTTAACCGGATAAGAGTTATCGTAATTATTACGCTGGCGGCTGTAGCTGCCGCCGAACATCACTTCATGCTGGCGTCCTAACAGGTCGTAACCACCGCGCACAAACGCGTCAACAGAATCCTGCTTACGCTCGCCGCGGTTCCAGCCGCCCCATGCGCCCTGGAATTGCGATGCGTCATACAGTCCCGTGGTTTTGTCCGGGTAACCGTCGATATACATCAGCTTGCCGTCAAAATTGGTTTCGGCGTGCATGGCGTTAACCTTCATTTCCCAGCCGTCGCCAAAACGTTGCGTCAGGTTTGCAAAGACTTTGGAAGAATCACCATTGGAATAGGCCCAGTCGGCAGCGGTATTGAAACCACGGCGGAAATCAGTGCGGCTACCGTCGCTGAATAATGACGGGAATCCACCCCAGGTCGGGCTATCTTCTTCATTTTCCTGATAGTCATAACCCAGAGAGAGGGTGGTAGAGTCGGTAATATCCGCATCTACCACCCCGTAAACAAACTTCTTACGGTAGTGGTTACGCTCCAGCCAGGAGTCATTATCCTGATAACCGGCGATCACGCGTCCACGGACATCGCCCGACTCGGTCAGGGGCGCCTGAAGGTCCATCACATAGCGCTGTTTATCCCAACTGCCGTAAGTAGCGGAAACCGAACCTTTGAATTCTTTGCTGTCGGCATGCTTACGGACCATGTTGACGTAAGCAGAAGGGTTGCCGGTACCGCTCATCAGGCCAGCTGCGCCGCGCACCACTTCAATTTTTTCAAAAATAGCCGTGTCGCCTGCGGTATCGCCAAAGTTCCAGCGGTTATCCAGAAAGGTCGGCATATCTTCATAAGCAAAGTTGCTGATGAAGAAGCCACGTGCGAAGAAGTTGGTTCGGTGGCTGTCAATACGCGAAGCGCTTACACCGGTGGTGTTATCCAACACTTCACCGATGGTGTTGAGTTCCTGATCCTGCATGCGCTGCTGGCTGATCACACTAACAGACTGCGGAATATCGCGCGGAACCAGCAGCAGTTTGGTGCCAGTCGTCGTGGTTTTAACGCTGTAATCCTGGCTCTCTTCAGCCTGCGCGTTATCGGCAGAGGCTTCTACCAGCACGGTATCTTCAGACTGCGGCGCAGCGAACGCGCTGCTCACCGGCAGGGCGGCGCAAACGCACATCGCCAGCAGCGAGCGGTGCGGCAAAACATTTTTCCTGGTATTAACAACAAAAGACATGATTAACCCTTAATAAAAGACGCAAATTTTGCTGCGCGGCCCGGTTTTCCTGAGGGCGCATAGCTGTTGTGGGTGCAAGAAATATCAGAGATACGAATAAAAATGAGAACTATATGCATTTGATTGATTGGTGTAAACAAATGTAAGAGGGAAACTGAAACAGGATTCCGGAAACAGTGATAACGATCGCGCTGAAGGGTGCGTTAGTTAACGTCATTGATCCCGCCGCATCACGATTTCACAACATAAACAGCCGGATACGCGCCGGAAACCGATGTGATCCATGGCTGGATGCGGGGCGTAATTTTTCGCGCAGTGGTTATCAGCAGGGGGCGGGTCTACAGTGAATAGGTCTGTTTACAGCGAGAGAGAACAAAGATGAAAGTTTCAGGTTATGCAGCGCTTTCCCCCACAGAACCGTTAACGCCTTTCCAGGTTGAACGCCGTACCCCGCGCCCCGATGACGTGACGCTGGAGATTCTTTATTGCGGCGTGTGCCACTCCGATCTCCATCAGGCTCGTAACGACTGGGGCTTCAGTCAGTATCCGCTGGTGCCAGGCCATGAAATCATTGGCCGGGTCACGGCGGTGGGCGACAAGGTGACCAAATTTAAACCCGGCGATCTGGCGGGCATCGGCTGTATGGTGGATTCGTGTCGCGAATGTAACCCCTGCAAGCAGGGGCTGGAGCAGTACTGCGAAGAAGGCAACATCCAGACCTATAACGGTCAGGATCGCTTCGATCATCGCCCCACGTTTGGCGGGTACTCACAGGCTATTCTCGCCAGCGAAGATTTTGTGCTGCGTATCCCGGACGGCCTGGATTTAGAAGGTGCCGCACCGCTGTTATGCGCGGGTATCACCACCTGGTCGCCGCTCAAACGCTGGAATATTGGCGAGGGCAGCAAAGTGGCGGTAGTCGGTCTTGGCGGATTAGGGCATATGGCGCTTAAGCTGGCGAACGGGCTGGGCGCGGAGGTCACACTGTTTACCCGCTCGCCGGGCAAAGAAGAGGATGCGCGTCGGCTCGGGGCTCATCACGTGATTATTTCCACCGATCCGTCGCATATGGAACAGGTAAAAAACCAGTTCGACCTGATTATCGACACCGTGCCCTATACCCATGACATTAATCCCTATCTGCCGACGCTGACCCTTGACGGCACGCTGGTGTTTGTCGGCCTGCTTGGCGAGCTGCAGCCCTACGTCAACACCGTGCCGCTGATCCTGGGCCGCCGTTCCGTGGCGGGTTCGTGCATTGGCGGGATTGCGGAAACTCAGGAGATGCTCGATTTCTGCGCGCAGAAAGGCATCGTTTCCGACGTAGAAGTGATTAAAATTCAGGAGATCAACGAGGCTTACGAGCGGATGCTGAAAAGCGACGTAAAATACCGCTTCGTCATCGATATGGCATCTCTCACGGCGTAATCAGACGGTTTGTTTTGCTGGCGAACCGGCGAGACAAACCGATTTTGCCCACTGAATACCACGCAACCTATTGATTAAAACCAGTGTTTCATTTGTGGCAATCAGTGTGAGTGATATACTGAATCCACAGAGGCTCACTCGTTTACTGCGCTTTATAGCGCCGCAGCGTTAAATAAGGATACGGTCATGGCTGAAGAAACTATTTTTAGCAAAATCATTCGTCGCGAGATCCCAGCCGACGTCGTGTTTCAGGATGAACTGGTTACCGCGTTCCGCGATATCTCTCCGCAAGCGCCGACCCATATCTTAATCGTCCCAAATATTCTGATCCCCACCGTCAATGACGTCACGGCGGAACACGAGCAGGCGCTGGGCCGGATGCTGACCGTGGCGGCGAAAATCGCCGAGCAGGAAGGCATCGCCGAAGACGGCTACCGCCTGATTATGAACTGCAATCGCCACGGCGGGCAGGAGGTTTACCATATCCACATGCACCTGCTGGGTGGACGCGCGTTGGGGCCAATGCTCTCCCATAAAGGGCTGTAATATGAAACGTGCGTGCCTTCTGGCATTGTGTTCGCTGATGGTGCTGGCAGGGTGCAGCTCGCGCCCGGAAATCCCGGTAAGCGACCGGCAAACGCTGGTGATGGAGACCTCGGTGATGGCGGCTGGCGTTATTGCTGAAAAACCAGAATTATCCAGTCAATCCGGCAAGCTTGTCGCCACCAGTACGCTTTACAATGAAAAGGATGTGCCCGTAACGCTGAACTATCAATTTTACTGGTACGAAGAGAGCGGACTGGAATTGCATCCACTGGATAAGTCCGCCACGGTAATCATACCTGCGCACAGCCGTACCGTGCTGAATGCGGCGTCGCCATTTTTGGGCGCCAGCCAGGTTCGACTCTATCTCTGGTTATAAGGGGTGATATTAATGAGGGCGATGCCTCGTTTTTGGCTACTGGCGACAGTAGCGTTAATACTTTCTGGGTGTGTAATGCGTGGGCAACAGGAGCCTGCGCCGGTGGATCAAGCCACACCTGCGCCACAGCAACCGGTACCGACGCCTCAGCCGGTGCCAACCGTGCCGTCGGTGCCTTCAGTGCCGTCGCAGCCGGGCCCGATTGAACATCAGGAACCAACACCGGCAGAGCCGAAAGTGCGCCAGTACGACTGGAGCGGCGCGGTGCAACCGATGGTTGGCAAAATGTTGCAGGCGGGCGGCGTGAATGCGGGCAGCGTGCTGCTGGTGGATTCGGTCAACAACCGTACTAACGGTTCGCTGCAAACCGGTCCGGCCACTGAAGCGCTGCGCAATGCGCTGGCCAACAACAACACTTTCACCCTGGTTTCCGCGCAGCAGCTGTCGATGGCGAAGCAGCAGCTTGGCCTCTCTCCACAGGACAGCTTAGGAACGCGCAGTAAGGCGATCGGCATTGCCCGTAACGTTGGCGCACACTATGTGCTGTATACCAGCGCCAGCGGCAACGTCGGCGCGCCGACTCTGCAAATGCAACTGATGCTGGTGCAAACCGGCGAAATTATCTGGTCAGGTAAAGGTGCGGTTTCCCAAATCCAGTGATGCGGCATTAAACGCACTGCTTCAATCCCGGTTTCCGGCGGCTCAGGCCGCCGGTTCTGTTTCTCCACTGCCCGGCTCCAGCGGTCAGAGCCTGCGCCTCGAATGGGCTGGCGTTCCGCTGGTCGCCCGGCGCGACGTCGGCAACCTGCAATCCGGCGTCAGCCTGCGCCGCCACTATCGCGCACTCAGGCATCTTGCCCCTGGCCTCGGGCCAAAACCTTATGCGCTGGGCGACGGCTGGCTGGTCAGCGAATTTATCAGCGGCGACGTGGTCGAAACCTTACCCGATGCGGGTGAGCTGGCCGCGCTGCTGTATACTCTGCATCAGCAGCGACGATTCGGCTGGCGAATTCAGCTGTTACCGCTGCTGTTGAGCTACTGGCAGCAGAGCGATCCGGCCCGGCGCACGCCGCTATGGTTGCGCACCTTACAACGGCTACGCGCGCAGGGCGAACCGCGCCCGCTACGCCTCGCGCCGCTGCATATGGATCTCCATGCGGGTAATATGGTACGCAGTGCGGGCCAGCTACGGCTGATCGACTGGGAATACGCCGGAGACGGCGATGTGGCGCTGGAAATCGCCGCCGCCAGTCTGGATGAAAGCGACCGACAAACATTAATCGGCGACTATGCGCAGCGTGCTGCACTTGACCCGCAACAGCTGGGTTTGCAGGTTGCGCGCTGGCGGCCCTGGACCGTCGCCCTGATGGCGGGCTGGTACGAGCGCCATTTCTGGCAAACGCGCGATAGCCAGTTTATTACACTTGCCAATGATGCCTGGAACAGGCTTAAGAATAATTAACCGGAGGTTGATGTGGGACCAGTAATGCTGGATGTGGCGGGCTTCGAGCTGGATGCCGAAGAGCGCGAGATTTTAAACCATCCGCTGGTGGGCGGGCTGATCCTGTTTACCCGCAATTACCACGATCCGGCACAGTTGCGCGAACTGGTGCGGCAAATCCGCGCGGCGTCCCGACATCGCCTGGTGGTGGCGGTGGACCAGGAGGGCGGGCGCGTTCAGCGCTTCCGCGAAGGGTTTACCCGCTTGCCGGCGGCGCAATCCTTCGCCGAACTGTACGGCGAAGAAGAGGGCGCGAAACTGGCGTTTGACGCCGGATGGCTAATGGCCAGCGAAATGATCGCCATGGATATCGACATCAGCTTTGCGCCGGTGCTCGATCTCGGTCACATCAGCGCCGCCATTGGCGAGCGTTCATTCCATGCCGACCCGGCGATTGCCCTGCGCGTCGCGGAGCAGTTTATCGACGGGATGCACAGCGCCGGAATGAAAACCACCGGCAAGCATTTCCCCGGCCACGGTGCGGTGCTGGCGGATTCCCATAAAGAGACGCCGCGCGATCCCCGTCCGGAAGAAGAGATCCGCAGCCACGATATGTCGATCTTTAAAAACCTGATCCTCGATAACAAGCTCGACGCCATCATGCCTGCGCATGTGATTTATCCGGAGGTAGATGACCGCCCGGCCAGCGGCTCGCCGCACTGGCTGAAAACGGTGCTGCGCGGCGAATTAGGCTTTGATGGGGTGATTTTCTCCGACGACCTCTCCATGGAGGGCGCGGCAATTATGGGCAGCTATGCCGAGCGCGGTCAGGCCTCGCTGGATGCTGGCTGTGACATGATCCTGGTTTGTAATAATCGTGAAGGCGCGGTTAGCGTGTTAGATAACCTGTCGCCGATCAATGCTGAACGTGTTACGCATTTGTATCATAAAGGTTCATTTTCGCGCAGCGAACTGCTTGCCTCATCGCGCTGGAAGCAGGTGAATCGCGCGCTGGAAGCGCAGCATGAGCGCTGGCAGGCCCATAAAGCAGGGCTGTAATCGTTTATCGGTAAGCGGCAGGGTGAGGTAACGATGATAATTTATTTACACGGTTTCGACTCAAGCAGTCCGGGTAACCATGAAAAAGTGTTGCAACTGCAATTTATCGATCCGGACGTGCGGCTGATCAGCTACAGCACGCTGCACCCCAAACACGACATGCAACATCTGCTGCGTGAAGTGGACAAGATGCTACAGTTAAATGCGGATGACCGACCGCTGATTTGCGGCGTCGGGCTTGGCGGCTACTGGGCCGAGCGGGTGGGGTTCCTGTGCGATATCCGTCAGGCCATCTTCAACCCAAATCTGTTCCCCTATGAAAATATGGAAGGGAAGATCGACCGCCCGGAAGAGTACCAGGACATCGCCACCAAGTGCGTGGAGAATTTTCGCGAGAAAAACCGCGACCGCTGCCTGGTGCTGTTATCCCGTAATGACGAGGCGCTCGACAGCCAGCGTTCGGCCCAGGTGCTGCTTCCGTATTACGAAATCGTCTGGGACGAGCAGCAGACCCACAAATTTAAAAACATTTCGCCCCATTTGCAGCGCATCAAGGCGTTTAAAACCCTCGGATAAGCGATGCAGCGGTCAAAAATGTTAACGGGTCAGCCATGTGCTGGCCCTTTTTGTTGAAGTTTTCGGCAGAAAAATTGATTCACATCAAATTTGGTATGACCATTGACCCGTTCATGTTATTCTTTGGTCAACAGGATGAGGAAACGCGGGTAACCCTTTGTTAATTAAAAGCTATTTATATAACTTTTAGTTAACAATTGGTTAATAATTTAAGGGGGTCACGTTGACTACGCCATTGAAAAAGATTGTGATTGTCGGCGGCGGTGCTGGCGGGCTGGAGCTGGCGACGCAGCTGGGTAAAAAGCTGGGTCGCGGTAAAAAAGCCAAAATCACCCTGGTCGATCGCAATCACAGCCATCTGTGGAAACCGCTGCTGCACGAAGTGGCTACCGGCTCCCTCGACGAAGGCGTGGATGCGCTGAGCTATCTGGCCCACGCGCGTAACCATCATTTCCAGTTCCAGTTGGGTTCGGTGGTAGACATCAATCGCGAAAGCAAAACCATCACCCTGGCGGAGCTGCGCGACGAGAAGGGCGAACTGCTGGTGCCGGAACGCAAACTGGCCTATGACACGCTGGTGATGGCGCTGGGCAGTACCTCTAACGACTTCAACACCCCGGGCGTGAAAGAGAACTGCATTTTCCTGGATAACCCGCACCAGGCGCGGCGCTTCCATCAGGAAATGCTTAACCTGTTCCTGAAATACTCTTCCAACCTCGGTGCCAGCGGCAAAGTGAACATCGCTATTGTCGGCGGCGGAGCGACGGGCGTTGAGCTGTCGGCAGAGCTGCATAACGCGGTGAAGCAGTTGCACAGCTACGGATACAAGGGCTTAACCAACGAGGCGCTCAACGTCACGCTGGTAGAAGCAGGCGAACGCATTCTTCCGGCGCTGCCGCCACGCATTTCCAGCGCCGCCCACAGCGAACTCACTAAACTGGGCGTGCGGGTGTTGACCAACACCATGGTGACCAGCGCGGAAGCCAACGGCCTGAATACCAAAGACGGCGAGTTTATTAAAGCGGATCTGATGGTCTGGGCCGCAGGCATCAAAGCGCCGGACTTTATGAAAGATATCGGCGGGCTGGAAACCAACCGCATCAATCAGCTGGTGGTTGAGCCGACGCTGCAAACCACGCGTGACCCGGATATTTTCGCCATTGGCGACTGCGCCTCCTGCGCCCGTCCGGAAGGCGGCTTCGTCCCGCCGCGCGCCCAGGCAGCGCATCAGATGGCCTCCCTGGCGCTGGACAACATTCTGGCGCAGTACAAGAACAAGCCGCTCAAGAACTACGTCTATAAAGACCACGGTTCGCTGGTGTCGCTTTCTAATTACTCCACCGTGGGCAGCCTGATGGGTAACCTGATGCGCGGTTCGATGATGGTGGAAGGGCGTATCGCGCGCTTCGTGTACATTTCTTTGTACCGTATGCATCAGATTGCCCTGCACGGCTACATCAAAACTGGTTTGATGATGCTGGTAGGCAGCATCAACCGGGTTATTCGCCCACGCCTGAAGCTGCATTAATCCCACTCACCCTCCCGCCTGTCGCGGGAGGGTTTTAGCACAAATCAGCGGGATTTCGCTTAAGTCACATCGGACTCCTCTGAAACCCCCGTCTTACACCACATATTCCTCGTTTTTACGCCTTCGTCTGATGTTTTACTCTTACATCCGGTTGCACAATTGTTATGAATAACACAGCCAGGAGGATGTCCTGTGAACAAATCAATGTTAGCGGGTATAGGGATTGGCGTCGCAGCCGCGCTGGGTGTGGCTGCAGTAGCCAGCTTAAATGTATTCAATCCCGCGCCTAAGTACGCGCAGGTGGTTTCCGCCACGCCGATAAAGGAAACGGTCAAAACGCCGCGTAAAGAGTGTCGCAACGTCACCGTGACGCACCGTCGTCCGGTGCAGGATGAAAACCGTCTTGCCGGTTCGGTGCTGGGCGCGGTAGCAGGCGGCGTGATTGGTCACCAGTTCGGCGGTGGACGCGGCAAAGATATCGCCACGGTCGCGGGCGCACTGGGCGGCGGCTATGCGGGTAACCAGATTCAGGGAGCCATGCAGGAGCGCGATACCTACACCACCACCCAACAGCGTTGCCAGACAGTCTATGACAAGTCCGAGAAGATGATCGGCTATGACGTCACCTATAAAATCGGCGATCAGCAGGGCAAAATCCGCATGGATAAACAGCCCGGCGAGACCATTCCGCTGGATAGCAACGGCCAGCTGATTTTGAATAACAACGCGTAAAAAAAGATTTATCAAATGATTAGCCCCTCAAGCGCTCAGGCGGAGGGGCTTTTTTTGTGCCCGAGAGGAGCCAGGCGGGTCTAGATGATGTTATGTTGTCTAATTAACAATAAGCCGGTGATAAGCACCGACACAAAGGCGAAAAGTACCGTACCGCCTAATAACACCCAGAGACCGCACAACACCGTAATGACTATTAACACTTTCAGTAAAGGTAATAGCATGATCATATTATTTTCCTTCTGCAGGTGTAGCCAGATGGTGGAATACACTCCTGTTGTATCGTGCTGCAGTGCTCAAATCGAAAAATCCGTGTGAATGCGTCGTCCTGACGGGATGTTCTCCACTGTAAAGCTGTGTCAACGCTAATCATTAGCTAACGAATAATCCGTGTTGATGCTAAAAATTCTAGTCACACCCGGTAATATATTTATAAACTTTTACCTATCGTTAATATAGGGAATACCTATCAGGAAGGTGGGGCGAGAAAAGTTGATACATTACGGAAGGTTATAGGCCAGCGTCGCAACCCACAAAAAAACCTGGCGCGATACAGGCTCGGCACCAGGTTGAGTGGAAGAATAAATTTACAGCGTATTCATACGCGGCGGGCAGCGATCCAACAGTTCTACGCTTCCGTCTTCATTCTGTTGCTCCAGCATCACGTCAAATCCCCACAGGCGGTGTACGTGCTTCAGCACTTCCCGGCGGCCCTTATCGAGCGGCGCGCGGTTATGCGGAATATAACGCAGGGTTAACGAACGGTCGCCGCGCAAATCGACATTCCACACCTGAATATTCGGTTCCAGATTGCTCAGGTTGTACTGTGAAGAAAGCTTGTTGCGAATTTCACGGTAGCCTTCTTCGTTGTGGATGGCGGAAATTTCCAGATAGTTATTGCGATCGTCATCCAGCACGGTAAACAGGCGGAAATCGCGCATCACCTTCGGCGACAGGAACTGGCTGATAAAGCTCTCATCTTTAAAATCACGCATCGCGAAGTGCAGCGTATCCAGCCAGTCCGCACCGGCGATATCCGGGAACCAGTAGCGGTCTTCTTCAGTCGGCGACTGGCAGATCCGCTTGATGTCCTGGAACATGGCAAAGCCCAGCGCATACGGGTTAATGCCGTTATACCACGGGCTGTTATAGGGCGGCTGAAACACCACATTGGTATGGCTGTGCAAAAATTCCAGCATAAAGCGCTCGGTCACTTTCCCTTCATCGTAGAGATGATTCAGGATGGTGTAGTGCCAGAACGTCGCCCAACCTTCGTTCATCACCTGGGTCTGTTTCTGCGGGTAAAAATACTGGCTGACCTTACGCACAATGCGCAGGATCTCACGCTGCCACGGCTCCAGCAGCGGCGCGTTTTTCTCCATAAAATAGAGCAGGTTTTCCTGCGGCTCGGACGGATAGCGGCGCTCGGCTTCCACCGTTTTTTCCTCTTCCCGGCGCGGCAGGGTGCGCCACAGCATATTCACCTGGCTTTGCAGGTACTCTTCACGGCTTTTCTGGCGCGCTTTCTCCTCCTGCAACGAGATTTTCTGCGGGCGCTTGTAGCGGTCTACCCCGTAATTCATCAGGGCGTGACAGGAGTCCAGCAGCCGCTCCACTTCATCCACGCCGTAGCGCTCTTCGCACTCGGTAATATAGCCGCGGGCAAAGATCAGGTAATCGACAATCGAGCTGGCGTCGGTCCAGCTGCGGAACAAATAGTTATTTTTGAAGAATGAGTTATGCCCGTAGCAGGCGTGGGCCATTACCAGCGCCTGCATGGTAATGGTGTTCTCTTCCATCAAATAGGCAATGCAGGGGTTAGAGTTGATAACGATTTCATAGGCCAGCCCCTGCTGACCGTGCTTGTAGAGCCTTTCGGTCTCGATGAACTTTTTACCAAACGACCAGTGGGGATAGTTAATCGGCATCCCGATACTGGAATAGGCATCCATCATCTGTTCGGAGGTGATGACTTCAATTTGATGCGGGTACGTCTCGAGGCGGTACAGCTTCGCCACTCTATCAATTTCAGCAAGATAGATATCCAGCAGATCGAACGTCCAGTCTGGCCCATCGCTCAGGCGACGGGAATCCCTTGTTTCGGAATCAATAATAGCCATCAGCGCGCCCTCATTGTTGCGGAACCCTCTGCACGGGGAACCTTACCTACAAAGCATAGAACACAGCGGAAAAATCCGTGGCTTAACGAAATTTTTTTCTCCGCGATTTAGTGATCCAGAACAGGGGATTTGCCGCCGGGCATTAGCATTTTATCTTGCAGAATTTTACGCCGAAGCAGGAGATGCTATTTTCCAGCATCCTGTGCTGGCTGGGCAAGATGTGAGGTTAGTCACCATAAAAAAAGCCTATGTTGAATAATATTTTCTTCTGAGTTATCAATTTGTAATCAGAAGATTATTCTTTCGGTTAAATCGGAGTGGATATGCGAGTCGTTGTGCTGGGAAGTGGCGTGGTGGGAGTGACCAGCGCCTGGTATTTACGTCAGCAGGGTCATGACGTCACCGTCATCGACCGGGAGCCGGATGCGGCGCTGGAAACCAGCGCCGCCAACGCCGGGCAGATCTCGCCGGGTTACGCCGCCCCCTGGGCCGCGCCGGGCGTACCGTTGAAAGCGATCAAATGGATGTTCCAGCGCCATGCGCCGCTGGCGATCAGCCTTGACGGCTCCAGTTTTCAGCTTAAATGGATGTGGCAGATGTTGCGTAACTGCGATACCCGCCACTACATGGAAAACAAAGGCCGCATGGTGCGTCTGGCGGAATACAGCCGCGACTGCCTGAAACAACTGCGCACCAGTACCGGCATCGCCTACGAAGGAAGACAGGGCGGCACGCTGCAACTGTTTCGCACTGAACAGCAGTATCAAAGCGCGGCGAAGGATATTGCGGTGCTGGAAGACGCGGGCGTACCGTATCAACTGCTGGAATCCCATCGGCTGGCGGAAGTGGAGCCGGCTCTGGCGGATGTAGCCCACAAGCTGACCGGCGGTTTACAACTGCCGAATGATGAAACCGGCGACTGCCAGTTATTCACCCAACGTCTGGCGCGTATGGCCGCCGACGCGGGCGTGGTGTTCCGCTACAACACCCCGGTAGACAGCCTGCTGTATGAGGGCAACCAGATCTACGGCGTCCAGTGCGGCCAGGAAGTGGTCAAAGCCGACGCTTACGTAATGGCTTTTGGCTCGTATTCCACCGCGATGCTCAGGGGCATTGTCGATATTCCGGTCTATCCTTTGAAGGGCTACTCTCTGACGATCCCCATCGCCGAAGAGAGCGGGGCGCCGATGTCGACGGTTCTCGACGAAACGTACAAAATCGCCATTACCCGTTTTGATTCCCGCATCCGGGTCGGCGGCATGGCGGAGATTGTCGGCTTTAATACCGCGCTGCTGCAACCGCGCCGCGAAACCCTCGAAATGGTGGTGCGCGATCTCTATCCGCGCGGCGGGCACGTTGAGCAGGCTACGTTCTGGACCGGGCTGCGGCCCATGACCCCGGACGGCACGCCGATTGTCGGGCGCACCCCGTATAAGAATTTATGGCTGAACACCGGGCATGGCACCCTGGGCTGGACCATGGCCTGCGGCTCCGGCCAGTTGATCAGCGATCTGATTTCCGGGCGCACCCCGGCGATTCCTTTTGACGATCTTGGCGTGGCGCGTTACTCCTCCGGGTTCCGCCCAACGTCATCCCATCGTTTACACGGGGCGCACCAATAACACAGGAGTAGACATGGCTCGTCCAATTGTCGCGCGTCTCGACTTGCAAGCATTGCGGCAAAATCTTCAGGTGGTGCGCTCAGCCGCACCCCATTCCCGGGTGTGGTCGGTGGTCAAAGCGAATGCCTATGGACACGGTCTTGACCGCGTCTGGTCAGGCCTTTCCGGCACCGACGGCTTCGCGATGCTCAATATTGAAGAGGCGATTTTACTGCGTGAACGCGGCTGGAAAGGCCCGATTCTGATGCTGGAGGGGTTTTTCCATGCCGATGAGCTGGCGCTGTTTGACCGCTACCGTTTAACCACCAGCCTGCACAGTAACTGGCAGGTGAAAGTGCTGGCCAATGCCCGGCTGAACGCGCCCATCGACGTATATCTTAAAATCAACAGCGGGATGAACCGGCTGGGCTTTACGCCGGATCGGGTTCAGACGGTGTGGCGGCAGCTGCGCGAGCTGAAAAACGTCGGCCAACTGACGTTAATGGCGCATTTCGCCGACGCCGAACACCCGGACGGCATTGCCGAACCGCTGGCGCGCATCGAGCAGGCGGCGGAAGGGCTCGACAGCCCGCGCTCGCTGGCCAACTCCGCCGCCACGCTGTGGCACCCGGAAAGCCATTTCGACTGGGTGCGCCCGGGGATTGTGCTGTATGGCGCATCGCCGAGCGGGCAGTGGCGCGATGTCGCTACCTCCGGACTTAAACCGGTAATGACCCTGAATAGCGAAATCATCGGCATTCAGAATCTGAAGGCCGGGGATACGGTGGGCTACGGCAGTCTTTACAAGGCGACTGGCGAGCAGCGTATCGGCGTGGTGGCCTGCGGCTATGCCGACGGCTACCCGCGCCAGGCACCCACCGGTACGCCGGTGATGGTCGATGGCGTGCGCACCCAACTGGTGGGACGGGTGTCGATGGATATGCTAACGGTGGACTTAACGCCGTGCCCGCAGGCGGGCATCGGCAGTTCGGTGGAGCTGTGGGGCGACAACATCAAAATCGACGATGTGGCCGCGCCCTCGGGCACCGTAGGTTATGAACTGATGTGCGCGCTCGCGCCGCGCGTGCCGGTGGTCACTCAGTAATCACGCACCGGGGCGGATCACTCCGCCTCGGGTTCCGGCACCCGCAGGCCCACTTTGCGGATCTGGTTATCCTCTTTCTCCGCCACGGTCCAGGTCATCCCGGCAAACTCAATCTGATCGCCAACAACCGGTGCCGCGCCGAGCTGCGCCAGCATCATTTCGCCAATGGTTTGCTGGGCATCATCCGCGTCTTTGGCTTCCAGACCGTAAATAAACGCCACATCGGCGAATTTGGCGCTGGCTTCGAGGATAAAGTCGCCGAAGAAGCGCTGATCCAGCTCCACCGGCGGCGACTGGCTGAACAGCTTACCAAGCGCCGGTAAGTCGCGCTCGCGGCCAATCACGCACAGAATATCCCCTTCCTGAAGGCGGGTACTGCCGTTAGGGTGCAGCAGCTGATTATTGCGGAACAGCGCCGCGATGCGGGTCTCTTTCGGCATATGCAAATCACGCAGCGCCGCGCCCACGCACCATTTCTCTTCGCTGAGCTGGTAAACAAACTGCTCCCACGGGTTTTCCGGATGGATATCCAGCCCGACGCGGGAAATCGGCACCCCCACCGGCGGCACCACGACTTTGGCTTTTTTGGCCGCCCAGCTCAGCGATGTACCCTGTAACAGCAGCGACACCAGCACCACAAAGAACGCCACGTTAAAGAACAGCCGCGAGTTCTCAAGGCCGGCCATCATCGGGAACACGGCGAGAATAATTGGCACCGCGCCGCGCAGCCCCACCCAGCTAATAAAGATCCGCTCGCGCAGATTAAAGCCGCGGAACGGCAGCAGGCCCAGGAACACCGACAGCGGACGGGCAAACAGGATCATCCACAGCGACAGCAGCAGCGCCGGAATCGCGATGGCGAGTAAATCTGATGGATTGACCAGCAGGCCCAGCACCAGGAACATGCCGATCTGCGCCAGCCAGGCCAGACCGTCAAAGTTTTGCAGAATAGCATAGCGGTTGCGGATCGGGCGGTTGCCCAACAGGAATCCGCACAGGTACACCGCCAGGATGCCGCTGCCGTCTATCGCCGTGGTAATGGCGAAGATCATGATGCCGCCGCTGAGCGCCAGCAGCGGATACAGCCCCTGGGGCATAGAAATGCGGTTGATCATCTGCAACAGCAGGAAGCCGCCGCCCAGACCGACGATAATGCCGAGCCCGAACTGCTGGATGATTTCCCAGGCGAACATCCAGCTAAGTGTACTGGTGTGGTGCTGGATCATCTCAATCAGGGTGATGGTCAGGAACACCGCCATCGGGTCGTTGCTGCCGGATTCAATTTCCAGCGTCGCGCCCACACGCTCGTTCAGCCCCTTGCCGCCGAGCAGGGAAAACACCGCCGCCGCATCCGTTGAGCCGACAATCGCGCCAATCAGCAAGCCTTCCATAATCGGCAGGCCGAACAGCCACGCCGCCGCCATGCCGGTCAGCCCCGAGGTGATCAACACCCCAACGGTCGCCAGCGACAGTGCCGGGCCCAGCGCCACGCGAAACGAACTCGCCTGGGTGCGCATCCCGCCGTCCAGCAGGATCACCGCCAGCGCCAGGTTACTGATCAAATAGGCGAGAGGGTAGTTATCGAAAGGAATGCCGCCGACGCCATCGATTCCCGCCAGCATGCCGATGGCGAGAAAGATAACCAGAATAGGGATACCGAGACGGGAAGAAAACGAACTTAATAAAATGCTACAGGTAACCAGCACCGAACCCAGAATAAACAGACTAAAAATCGCCCCGCCGTCCAACGTTATCGTTCTCCTTCATCATGCTGTTATCAAGGCGGCGCAACGCCGCCGGGTCTATTTTGGTATACCACAATTAGGCCGTGAATGAGGGACTAATTAACGATGTGAATGATTATTTCCGGAATTATTCACCACGGGATGACCTTTGACGGTGAGCGACACCTGATTAGCGTCACAGATAAGGCTACCCATCGCGCCCAGCGGCAGCGTCACGGTACGCTGCTCGTGACCAAAATCCAGACCGGGAATTACCGGGATCGCCAGACGCTGGCGCAGGGTCTCGATCATTGCACCCAGATCGTAGCCGTTATCGTAATCGTTGGGTTTGCTGGCGCTAAAGCTGCCGAGCACCAGCGCGCGCTGCCGGTTGAGAATGCCCGCCTGATGCAGTTGCAACAGCATCCGCTCGATGCGGTACGGGTGTTCGTTGATGTCCTCCACCACCAGAATGCCGCCTTCAATGTCCGGCATCCACGGGGTGCCCAGCAGCGAACACAGCATTGCCAGATTACCGCCCCAGATAGTGCCGTGCGCCTGGCAGTCTGGCGCACGAGTTTGCCACTCCAGGGTGAATTCCGGCGATGTCACAGCCTGCCAGAAGTGGTGCCACGTAAACGCGTTCATTTCCGGCGCGCCAAAATTGCCCGCCAGCATCGGCCCGCAGAACGTGATGACATTTTCGGTCGCCAGCAGCTGTAGCTGCACGGCGGAAAAATCGCTGTGCCCGCAAATGACCAGCGGGTTGCGGCGCTGGCGCGCGGCGATTGCGGAATAGTCTATATTTTCCAGCAGGCGCGTGACACCGTAACCGCCGCGCACCGCCAGCACGATATCGGAATTGGTTAAGGTCGCCAGTTGATTGATATCGTAAAGGCGCGCCGCATCATCCCCGGCAAACCTTTGAAAACGCCGGGAAATAACTGCCTGATTGCTCACCTGATGTCCCGCCTCGGTGAGCCGCTGTACACCGCGCTGCGCGGCCTCCTGCGCAATGCAATAACCGGATGGAGCGATGAGATGGATGCGGGACATGGCATTTCCTTGCTGATTTATTACATAGAATGGTTATCATGCCGCTAACATTGATTGTTGTCATCCGTCGAGTGGTTGGTGAAGCACACTCCCGGCGGGGTTTTGATGCCGATTTGGCAAAACAAAAAGGATAGTTTGCGTGAATTTTAAATGGCTGATTGTACTGGTCCTGTTTCTGGCAGGATGTTCCTCTACTCCCGACTATAAAAATCCACCCTGGAACCCTGAAGTTCCGGTTAAACGCGCCATGCAGTGGTATCCCATCAGCGAGAAAGCCGGTGCGGCCTGGGGCGTCAGTCCGCGGCTGATCACCGCCATTATTGCTATTGAATCCGGTGGCAATCCCAATGCGGTCAGTAAATCCAACGCCGTCGGCCTGATGCAGCTCAAAGCCTCCACTTCCGGGCGCGATGTCTATCGCCATATGGGCTGGAGCGGGCAGCCGTCCACCAGCGAGCTGAAAAACCCCGAGCGCAATATTTCTATGGGAACGGCGTACCTGAGCATTCTCGAACACGGCGCGCTACAGGGCATCCAGGACCCCACAACCATGCAATACGCGCTGATGGTGTCGTATGCCAACGGTGCAGGCGCGCTGCTGCGCACCTTCTCGTCGGATCGCCGCAAGGCGATTGATAAGATCAACGATCTCAGCCCGGATGAATTTGTCGAGCACGTGCAAAAAAATCATCCGTCTCCGCAGGCCCCCCGCTATATCTGGAAAATGCAGCAGGCCATGGACGTGATGTAATCAGCGGACTTTATTGGCTTTTTCGCGTGCGATACGCTCCAGCGCGAAGATAATTCGCTGGAGCTCCCGCTCCGCCGCCGGGTTGATGTTAAGAAAACGGAAGCTCAGGCGGGGCGTCACAACCGTCTCATTTTTACTGCTCACCGTCAGGCGTTCGGAAATGGTGATCAGCTGCATATCGAAGTGAAACGTTCCCCATTCGCCCAGCTCAATTTTAACCTGGGAAAACAGCTGCCCTTCCTGAAGCCCTTCGGGCACCGGGCCGTCAACCAGCGCGCCCATCCCACCGAGGGATAAATCCGCCAGCCGAAAACGAAAGGCGCTGCCGCTGGTCAGCGTTGCTTCGCAATAAAAAACAGGGGAAAGCGGGGCGGGAATACGAAAATACTCGCGACGCTGCACAAACCACAGGGAAGGGGGAAGCTGGGTGATGAAGGCTGGAAGGCTCTGGTAATCGCCCGCTTTCAGCTGCGGCAAATTGAACTCAATCTTCGCGCCCTGGGTTTCGGCGGAAATCTGGATATCACTGGCTTCCTGCACCGATTTGTTTTCATGATTCTGGCTGCCGAAGTCCATCACCAACTGGCTGGCGTCAACGTCGAGAATGCGGCTGATCAACTGCTGGCTGCCCCAGGAGATACGGATCGGCACGCGATTCTTGTGCAAATCCCGTAAAACGCCCAACACGGCCAGCGGATGATGTTTCAGAAACTGCTCATTATAGGTACTCACGTCCCCGATCCCTGCTCTGTACAAAGTGATGGCAAGAATATCGGCAACGCGGCAAAAAACTTAATACAAATTCCAGGGGGGAATGGGCAACAGAGCGATTAAGCGTGTGACCTTCCTCACCTTTTTTCAAAAGTTGCCTATACTTGAACTGTCTTTCACTAAGAGTACCCCGCCTGCGGCGGGTCATGTTTTTCAGCGAAGAATAAGGAGCCTCACGATGGGTATTTTGTCCTGGATTATTTTTGGATTGATAGCAGGTGTGATTGCCAAGTTCATTATGCCGGGTAGGGACGGGGGCGGATTTATCCTCACCTGTGTTCTCGGGATTGTGGGTGCGGTTGTGGGTGGTTGGCTGGCGACATTCTTCGGCATTGGCGGAGATGTTACGGGCTTTAACTTACAGAGTTTCCTGGTCGCGGTGGTGGGTGCCATCGTGGTGCTGTTGATTTTCCGCATGTTGCGGAGGGATTAACTTCAGGGTTAAGAATTTGGAGTTATAAGAAAACGGCCCATTGGGCCGTTTTTTATGGGGGCTTGGTGGAATTGTTCCGTTCGGTGGAATTGTTCCGTTCGCCTGGGCTTTCGAGTTAGTCTCTGGCGCCAGTGTACGCGAACGTGTCAGGGGCGCTCGCCGCCGCGCCCCCGGCACCCCCGGCTCCCCCGAGCGAAATCGCCGCTGCGCGGTCCCCTCGGCTTATCGCGTCCGGCTTCGGGTCGGGTGCGATGCTACATCCTGTAGCTCGCACCCTCTGGCGGCATCCCTGCCGCCAGCCCCGGCCTCCCGCGAACGCCTCGGCGATTTCGATGGGGAGTGAAAACCCCCGTAATACGTTCAGGTTTTCCATGAAACCAATATGTCGCTGACAGTTTTAAAATAAAACTCACAGCGACAATGACAGCCCAGTAAAAAATAAAAATCTCAAAGTTGGGGCAGTTGAGTCCGGCATCAAAATCGCCGAGGCGTAATTGACGAGCCAGGTCAGGCCCGCAGGGATGCGGGCCTGAGGTCGGGAAAGGCAGGATGCCGTATCCCGACCGACCTGAAGCGAGGAGATGGAGCCGAGGGAACCGCGCAGCGGCGATTTTGCTGGCCGGGAGCGGGGATTGCAAAGGGGGATGCGGAATCCCCCTTTGCCCGTTCGCGTACTACGGAGTCACGTTGAGCCACGAACGCCTGGCGAACGGAACAACGCCACCGAGCGACCCCAAAAAGAACAATCTCACTGTACGTTCGCCGCCTCAGGCTCCGCCACCTTCACCGGTTCCGATCCCGAATTCGAACCCCCCGGAGCCGACGAACCCGCCCCCGGCCGCGTCTGCGGCACACTATCACATGGCTTCTGCGCCGCACACAGCTTATCCAGCATCATCAGCGTCACCCCATTAGTCCACCCGAACCCATCCTGCAACGGGTATTCCCCGCCGCCGCCACCGGTCCCGGTGCTGGACACATCATATTTCTCCACCAGCTTCTTCTCCCGGTCATAGGTGTGCTGGACGTTAGTCAGGAACCGCCAGGTCACTTCCATCGACAGATCCTTGTGACCGTAATTCTCCAGCCCCACGGCGGCGACCCACTGCAACGGTGCCCAGCCGTTCGGCGCATCCCATTGCTGGCCGGTGTTTACGGTGGTGGTCACCACGCCGCCCGGCTTCAACAATTGCGACTGGGTGGCGGTCGCCACTTTATCAGCGCGATCCTGGGCGGCTGCGTTAACAAACAGCGGGAACAGCGCGGCGGCGGTAAGCTGATCGCGTACCGCTTTACGACGCAGATCGTAATCGGCGTACCAGCCCTGTTTGTCGTTCCACAGGGTCGATTCCATCGCCTGCTGACGCTGGCTGGCGAGTTTGTCATAGCGCGCCGCGCCCGCCTCATCGCCCGCCGCTTTGCTGGCGTGCGAGAGCGTTTTTTCCAGCTGATACATCAGGGCGTTCAGATCCACCGGGATAATTGAAGTGGTATGGATCGAGCCTAACTGTTGTGGGTTATCCATCCAGCGCGAGCTAAAGTCCCAGCCGGAGGCCGCGCCCGCGCGCAAATCGCGGTAAATCTCGGTTGCCGGGCGATCCGGATTGTTCTTCGCGGTGGTCACATCGTCGAGCCAGGATTCGGTGCGCGGCGTGTCGCGGTCGTCCCAGTAGCGGTTAAGCAGCGCGCCGTTTTCCAGTTTGACTACCCGCTTGCTGGCGTTGCCCGGCGCAAGGCTGTCGCCGCCTTCCATCCAGTACTGATACTCTTTGGTCAACTGCGGCTGGAAGGTTTGCAGTGCGGATTTATCGTGGGTCGCCAGCAGCTCGACCATCAGCGAGAAAAACGGCGGCTGAGAACGGCTCAGATAGTAGCTGCGGTTGCCGTTGGGGATATGGCCCCAGGTGTCGATCTCATACGCGAAGTTCTTCACCATATCCTCAATTTTGTCCCAGTGGCCGCTCTCCGCCAGGCCCAGCATGGTGAAATAGCTGTCCCAGTAATAGACCTCGCGGAAGCGCCCGCCCGGCACCACATAGGACTCCGGCAGCGGCAGCAGTGAATCCCATTTCGCGGCCTTATCGGTAGTGCGCGTCAGCACCGGCCACAGCCCGTCGATATGCTCGCGCAGGCTTTGCCCGGCAGGCGGCACGTATTTCTCGCCCGCTTTTGGCAGGTCGAAATTGAGGTTCACAAAGTGGCGCAAATCGAAACCCGACTGGTTACGCTGCATCCGGTAATCCGCGAGGATCATATACGGGTCGCTTTTTGGCACCGCATCGGCAAAGGTTTTCTGATCGGGGAACAGTTTGGCGCTTTGCACATCGGTAAACAGCGGGCCTAACAGCACATCGGGCGGCTGCACGGCGGCTTTGGGTTGATCTTCCGCCAGCGCGGTCTGCGGGCCGAAGAGTAAAAAAGCGCTGCCCAGCGCAATCTGAATAGCGAACAACAGGGTACGGGGTTGGCGCATAGCTGATTTTGTCATCAATGATTCTCCATCGTCGGGCGTTCAGCGCAGGGGCTGAAAACAACCATAGAAAAACCTTAGACGAATATTGGCGAAGCGAGATATCTGATGTGATAAATCTGAGGTTTACAGCCGAATTCGCTGGCAATCCGGCAAAAAAAACGCCCCGGCGTGAGCCTGGGCGCGGTAAGTCATGGAAATACAGCGGCTTAGTGTAAACCAAACTCGGCCATCAGTTGCTGGCGCAGGGCCACAAACTCGCTCTGGCTGCGCAGGCGCGGGCGGGGCAGGGTGACGTCGATAAAGCGGATTTCCCCGCCTTTATGCTTCGGCAGTACCAGCACCCGGTCCGCCAGATAGATGGCTTCTTCCAGATCGTGGGTCACCAGAATCATGGTGACGCTCTCCTCCGCCCAGATGCGCGCCAGCTCCTCCTGCATGGTGATTTTGGTCATCGCATCCAGCGCGCCCAGCGGCTCATCCAGCAGCAGAATTTCCGGCTGCACGGTCAATGCCCTGGCGATGCCCACGCGCTGGGCCATCCCGCCAGACAACTGGCGCGGCCAGGCTTTTTCAAATTCGCTCAGTCCCACCAGCGCCAGCGCCTTGCGGGCGCGCTGCTGGGCTTCACGCTTAGAGACGCCCTGGACATCGAGGCCAAAGCTGACGTTATCCAGCACCGACAGCCAGGGCAACAGGCGCGGCTCCTGAAAAATCACCGCCCGTTCGCGGCTCAGGCCGTGGACCGCGTTGCCGTCAATCAACACATCCCCGGCATTCGGCTCCTCCAGCCCGGCCAGGATGCGCAGCAGGGTGGTTTTACCACAGCCGCTCGGCCCGACGATGGCGATGCTTTGCCCGGCGCTGATATGCAGATTCAAATCGCGGAACACATCAAACTGCTCGCCGTTCAGGGAAAACGATTTATGCACGCGCTGTACGGAGACTTCACCGCGGCGGATATCGGTTGCTGTGGTCATCATTCACCTCATTGCGCTTTAAACAGAACGTTAGTCACCTGGAGCTGGCCTTTACCCAGCGCGCCGTCGCGCTCCAGGATATCGATCCAGTACTGCACATCGCGGTCTTCCGCTTTGCCGCCAGGACGCACCCCGTAGCCGGTAAAGTACTGAGCCACTTCCGGGTTTTCACCGCGCTCTTTCAGGGCTTTCGCCAGGATGACGCGCACTTCTTCAGGATGCTCGCGGGCATAGTCCAGCGCGCGGGCCGACTGCTGCACAAAGGTTTTCGCCGCTTCCGGGTGCTCCTGCACGAAATCTTCGCGCAGCACGGTAAAGCCGCCCGCGATCTCGCCTAACACTGCGGTATCGTTAAACACCGGTCGCAGGCCGCCGTGGCTGCGGGCCACGCCTTCAAAGGTGGTTTGCCAGTAGCCGAACGCGGCCACATCCACCTGCCCGGAACGCAGCACCTGCTCAAGCTGCGGGCCGGGGACCGCCACCGGCTTAGCGGCGTTTTGCGGTAAACCCGCCTGGCGTAACGCTTCGCGCAGGGTGTAATCCAGATGCGCGCCCAGGGTATTGATGGCGACGGATTTACCGGCCAGATCTTTCACGGTCTTGATCGGGCTGTCTTCCCGCACATAGAAGATTGACTTTGTGGTGTTATCGATGCCGTTGGTGGGGTAGGCGGCCACGAACTTATTGCCGCTGGCGATGGAGTTCAGCACCGCCGGGGTGGCGGCGGAGCCGATATCCACGCTGCCGGAGGCCAGCGCGAATAACGATTCCGGGCCGCCGCTGGCATAGCCTTTGTTTTCAATCGACACACCGGTGCCTTTGAAATAACCCAGCGCGTCGGCCAGTTCATGGGCGGAGATGCCACCGTAGCTGGCCAGATAACGTAACGTGACGTTGTCCTGCGCCTGGGCAAGCGACGTAAAACTCAGGCTGGCAAAGGCGAATGCGGCAAATAAGGCGATGCGTTTTTTCATTTTTAACTTCCCAAATAAGTCAATCAAAGTACGAAAAGTGAACGGCTATTTAATGGTTATGCGTATTCCAGCGACACAGACGGCGTTGCAGGGTAACCAGGATGCGGTTCGCCATCAGCCCCAGCAATGCGAGCAGGAAAATGGCGGCGAACATCACCGGGATCTGGAAGTTGTATTGCGCATTCATCACCTGGAAACCGATGCCTTTATTCGCGCCAATCATCTCGGCGGCAATCAGCAGCAGCAGGGCGGTGGTGGCAGAGAGACGCAGACCGACGAAAATCGACGGCACCGACGCGGGCACAATCACCCGGCGGAACACCGTTAAGCGGCGCGCGCCGAAGGTTTTCGCCATTTCCAGCAGCTTCGGATCCACCTCTTTCACGCCGCTGATGGTGGCCAGCAGTACCGGGAACAGGGCGGCCCAGAAAATCACGAACACTTTGGAGCTTTCGCCCAGCCCGAACAGCAGGATAAACACCGGATACAGCGCCAGCGCCGAGGTCTGGCGGAACAGCTGCAACAGCGGATCCAGCGCGCGCTCCAGCGGGCGGATTTGCCCCATAAACAACCCGAGCGGAATACCTATAATCACTGCCGAGAAGAACGCCAGACCGGCGCGTTGCAGGCTGATGGTGATATCGTCCAGCAGCGCGCCGGAGCTGATACCGTTCCACAGGGCATAAAACACCTTATCCAGCGGCGGGATCACCGCCGGGTTCAGCCACCCCTGGGTACTGGCGATTTGCCAGCCCGCGAAGAAAAATACCAGCAGGCCGTAATCAGCGCTGAATGCCAGCGCGCGCTTGCGCCATTTCCCGGAGATCGCCAGCCTGACGCCGGGGCCGCGCGCCCGTGGGCGCACCCATACTTTGCTGAAATCAGTCATCGTGAACCCCTCATGCCACTTTGCTGTTGCGGAGAATGGAATAACGGTTTTCCGGGTACGGTAAGCCTAAGTTTTCGCGCAGGGTGGTGCCTTCATAGGCGGTGCGGAACAGGCCGCGCTGTTGCAGCTCCGGGATCACCAGGTCGATAAAGTCGTTCAGCGCGCCCGGCAGGTATGGCGGCAGAATGTTGAACCCATCGGCGGCTTCGTTTTCGAACCACTCCTGCAGGGTATCGGCTACCTGTTCAGCGGTGCCAACGATGGTGAAGTGGCCGCGCGCGGTGGCGATCCACTGATACAGTTCGCGGATGGTGAACTGGTGCTCGTCGGCGATCTGGCGGATCAGCGCCTGGCGCGATTTCATCCCTTCGGTGGCCGGCAGCGGCGGCAATGGGCCGTCAAGATCGTAATCGGCGAAGTTCAGGGTGCCGCCGGTCAGGCCGTTAAGCAGCGCCAGCCCGTCTTCCTCGACGATTAATGAGGTCAATGCGCGATATTTTTCCTGGGCTTCTTCTTCGGTGCGGCCCACAAACGGCGCGACGCCGGGCATCACCAGAATATGTTCCGGGCGGCGGCCCAGCGCTCTGGCGCGGTTTTTAATATCGCGGTAGAACTCCTGGGCGGTGGAAATATGCTGGTGGGAGGTGAAAATCACCTCGGCGGTGGCGGCAGCCAGTTCCCGCCCGTTATCCGATTGCCCGGCCTGGACAATCACCGGATGCCCCTGCTGCGAACGCGGTACGTTGAGCGGCCCTTTCACCTTGAAGTGCTTCCCGACGTGATCGGCGGTGTGCACTTTGTCCGGGTCGATAAACTGCCCGGAGGCTTTATCGCGAATAAAGGTGTCGTCTTCAAAGCTGTCCCACAGTTTCTTCACCACTTCAACGTGCTCCTGGGCGCGCTCGTAGCGGTAATCATGCGGATGCTGTTGGTAGAGGTTAAAGTTCACCGCCGCCGCTTCGGTGGCGGTCGTCACCACATTCCAGCCCGCGCGGCCCTGGGAAATCAAATCCAGCGAGGCGAATTTACGCGCCGTGTTGTACGGCTCTTCGTAAGTGGTGGAGGCGGTGGCGATAAAACCGATGTTTTTGGTTAACGGTGCCAGTGCGGAAAACAGCGTCACCGGTTCGAACCCGGCGATTTTGGCGCGGCCGCCTTCGGTGCCGCCTTTAGCCGGGACCGCCAGTCCGTCGGCGAGGAAGTAAGCGTCAAACAGGCCGCGTTCGGCAGTCAACGCCAGCTGTTTGTGAAATTCGAAACTGGTTGCACCGTCAGCGGGCTGATCGGGATGACGCCAGGCTGCCACATGCTGGCCGCCGCCAGGAAGAAATGCGCCGAGTTTAATTTGTCTTGTCATTATTCATCTCCATCATATTCGCAGACGTTTTTGTTAACGTTTTGAGAGCATAACGTTGCGAAGATTTGAAAATGAAATATCAATTCCTGAATTCAATAGCTGGAATGTGGGATTGGTGTCACGTAAAGGGCGGGACGGAGCAAAATTCGCCGGGTAGCACAAAATTCAGGCGAAATGGAGTCATTCATCGCAGTTTTTGAAAGGTAACGTCAATAATTGTCACTTATATGATCTTTATCATGTACAAAACCTGACAAAACAGGTAATGATAATGAATATTATTTAGATTATCAGGGCGTACCGTGTTCAACATGCGTTCATTCTTCCTTGCCGTTTGCTGCTTGTTGGTGAGTTCACTGGCGTGGGCAGCCACCGATTATTCCCCTTATATCAACGACATTAAAACTCGCCTCGATAAAACCGCCACGCTGTACCAGCAGCAACAGGTCAATGAAGCCCGCCGCGAAGTGCAGATGGCTTACTTCGAAGTGTTCGAAAATCTCGAAGGCCCGATCCGCATTAATATTTCTGCCCAGAAAAGCTACCAGATGGAGAGCACCTTCGGCGAAATTCGCAAAATGATCGGCGAAGGCAAATCCGTGACCGAGGTGCAGGGCAAAATTGACTGGCTGAAGAACGAGCTGGACCAGGTTGAGCCGGTGCTGGACGGCGGCCACAAGCTGGTGGCGGAAGAGCAGCACGGCGCGTACAGCAACGGGGAAATCGCCCACTACTGGCAGCAAAGTTTCCAGACCATCGACGATCTGCTGGCCCAGGCGGTGACCCAGTATCAGGAAGGGCAATTCACGGCAGCCAGCCAGAGCGTGCAGCAGGCCCATTATCAGGGTTTCAAAAACTCAGAAATGGAAATGTCGGTGCGCAAGAACCGCTCCGCCCAGCAGGCCGCGGCGATTAATCAGCAGTTCACCACGCTTATCGCCCTGACCGCCAAACCGGACAATCTTAACGATGTCGCTTATGGCGTCACCACGCTGTTACAGGATATCGAGGACGTGCTGCCGGGCCTGCCCACTACCCGCGATACCCAGGCCGTGAGCGCGCCGCAAAGCGGCGATGCGCCCGCCAAAGCCGATACCGCCGCCCAGGCCGACTGGGGTAACGTTTCCGCCAGCATCAACAGCAGCCTGAAAAAAGCCATTGCGGTTTATCAGGACGGCAACGTCCAGGACGGCATGATGGCGGTTCAGGACACCTATTTCGACCTGTTCGAAGCCAGCGGCATGGAGAACAAAGTCGGCTCCCGTGACGCCGCCTTTAAAACCCAGCTCGAAGGCCATTTCACCCGCCTGGTCAGCCTGATGAAAGCCGGCCAGCCGGAAGCGGCGCTGAATGCCGAAGCGCAGGCGCTGGAGCAGGATCTGGCGAAAGCGGTTTCTCTGCTTGGCGAAGGTGAGCAAACCCAGTGGAGCCTGCTGCTGTACAGCCTGATGATCATCGTGCGTGAAGGTCTGGAAGCGCTGCTGATCGTGGCCGCCATCGTGGCCTATATGGTGAAAAACAACCATCAGGACAAACTGCCGCTGATCCGCCAGTCGGTAGTAGTGGCGCTGGTGTGCAGCGTGATCACCGCAGCGATCTTCCAGGCGGTGTTTACCAACTCCGGAGCCAGCCGCGAACTGCTCGAAGGCATCACCATGCTGATCGCGGTGTTTATGCTGTTCTCCATGAGCTACTGGCTGCTTTCCAAAGTGGAAGCCCGCCACTGGAAAGCCTGGCTGGAGGGCAAACTCTCACACTCCCTGAGCCGCGGCTCGCTGATTGGCCTGTGGATGACCAGCTTCCTGGCGGTTTACCGGGAAGGCGCGGAAACCGTGCTGTTCTACTACGCGCTGGTGGGCGACGCCAGCAACGTTTCCGGCCACCTGGCGATTGTTGCCGGTTTCGCCATCGGCTGCGTGGTGCTGCTGGTGGCCTGGCTGGTGATGCGCTACTCGGTGGTCAAACTGCCGCTCAAGCCGTTCTTTATGTTTACCGGCAGCTTTATGTACCTGATGGCGTTTGTCTTCGCCGGGAAAGGGGTACTGGAGCTGATCGAGGGCAAGCTGTTCCAGCCCACGTTATTGCCAGGCATGCCGGAAATCGGCTGGCTCGGCATCTATCCCTATGTTGAAACCTTACTGCCGCAGGCCGCTTTACTGGTCGCCGCGCTGATCGCCCTGTGGGTGATGCAACGGCGCGGGGCGACGGTATCCGGGCCAGACATTATTAAAAGCAAACCTTAACTGAATTTTTCTTTGAGACGAGAGGATAAGTCTGATGACCATCAAGAAGAGCCTGATTGCCAGTGCCGTGATCGCCGGGATTTTTACCGCACCTGCGGCGTTTGCCTTTAAAGAGTACCCGGCGGGCGAGCCTGTCACCATGAACGAAATGGAGCTGGCGGCGGTTTACCTCCAGCCGATCGACATGGAGCCGCGCGGCATGGGCCTGCCGGCCGCCAAAGCGGATATTCATCTTGAAGCGGATATCCACGCGGTGGAAGGCAACAAAAACGGCTTCGGCGCGGGCGAGTGGATCCCGTTCCTGACCATCAATTACACCCTGGTGAACACCGATACCGGCGCGAAACAGGAAGGCACCTTCATGCCGATGGTGGCGAGCGACGGCCCGCACTACGGCGCGAACATTAAAATGATGGGCGTCGGCAACTACAAAGTCACCTACCACATCGATCCGCCGTCAAAAGCGGGCATGCATCGCCATACCGATGGTGAAACCGGCGTAGGCCGCTGGTGGAAGCCGTTTGACGTCAGCTACGAATTTAAATACGTCGGGCTGAACTGATCGCCGCCATCGCACAAGAGGCAAAAGGATGTGACCAGGGTGTCGGCTATGCCGCCGCCCTTTTCTGGTTTTACGCTACGGCGGTTTTGAGCGCATTGAGTTGACGTTATGAGTTACTTTTTTGTCACGACCCTGCAGGCGTTTTTGTGTATTGCGCTGCTGTGCGGGGTGAATTGGGTGCGGCGGGCGGCGACGCTGCGTCCGCTGGTGTGGGTAAGCCTGCTTGCCCTGGCGCTGGGCGGCTGGCTGGGACGGCAGCTGCCGGCGAATCAAACGCTCCAGCTGACGCTCACCGGCGTGGAAATCGCGGTGCTGCTGCTATTTTTGTTAACCTGGCGTCATCCTTCCTCGCGTCTCGGTTACCTCTGGCAGGGCGTGCTGATTTTCGGCGCGGCCCGCCACTGGGTGCAGGACCCGAATCTCGGCGCGGTTACCACCACCCATGTACTCAATACTGATTTGCTGCTCAATATCACCGCGCTGGTTGGTGCATTCGCGCTGCTGGCGCTGGCGGCGGTGCTGTGCGCCATGCTGCTGCGCCGGATGCCGCGCGCCCAGTGGCCGACCGTTATCGCCGTCACCGTACTGCTGCTGGTGCCGCTGGTGGGCGATTTGCTGCTGCTGTTGATGAAACTGCAGGTACTACCGCTGACCAAAGCGCTGCTGAGCTTTGTTTCCCGCGTTACCAATAACGCCCCGTGGTTTAACTGGGCGGGTGCCGCGCTGCTGCTGGTGCTGGCGGCCTGCTGGCTGCCGGAGCTACAGCGCCGCCGTAAAACCATGGCGCAAACCCGCGAACCGATCCCGCATCGCCTCGCCAGCGCCCGCTATCTGGGCGCGCGCCGCTTGTTGCTCACCGCCGGATGCGCCGCAGTGCTGATCGCCGCCGGGCAACTGTACTGGGATCAGGTCGCCTCGCAGCCGCCGCGCCTCTCCGAGGCCAAACCGGTGCTGCTGGAAAAAGACGGCAAAGTGCATATTCCCATCGAGCAGGTGCGCGATGGCAAACTGCATCGCTTTGTCTGGGTGGCCGACGACGGCAAAGCGGTGCGCTTCTTCGTGATCAACCGCTATCCGGACAAATTGCGCCTCGGCGTGGTGTTCGACGCCTGCCTGCTGTGCGGCGACCAGGGTTATGTGATGGAGGGCAACCAGGTGATCTGCGTGGCCTGCGGGGTGCATATTTTTATCCCGTCTATCGGCAAAGCGGGCGGCTGCAACCCGGTGCCGATTGAGGACTGGCAGAGCGACGACAAAGAGCTGACGTTGACCAAAGCGTCGCTGGAAGCGGGCGTGAACTATTTCTCCACCGTGATCAGCATGAAAGTCACCGATCCGGTGAACGGCGCGACCCTGACCAACGACAAAGCCGAATACAAATTCAGCTACGGCGGCAAAACCTGGTTCTTTGCCTCCGAAGCCAACTACAACCGCTTTCGCGACGCGCCGGAGCAGTTCGTGCCGGGCGAGAAGGAGGAGTAACCATGCTGTGGCGAATGCTGCGTCAGACCTGGGGACGAAATCTGCGCCGGAAACTGCTGGCGGTGTTGACGGTGTTCCTGGCCTCCGGGCTGATTTCCGCGCTGCTGGCGGTGTCGATTGATATCGGCGACAAAATGTCGCGGGAGCTGAAATCCTACGGCGCGAATATCCTGATCGAACCGGCGGGGCAGGCGGCGCTGCCTGCGCTGTTTAGCGAGCAGAGCAATCCGCTTTCCGGCCAGGATTTTCTCGATGAGAAAGAGCTGCCGAACATCAAAGACATCTTCTGGCGCAATAACATCGTCGGCTTCGCCCCGCTGTTGGGCGGCGAGGTGATGCTCAACGGTAAGCCGGTGAATATTCTCGGCACCTTCTTCAACCAGCCGGTGGACGTGCCGGACGAAGAGGATTACCGCATCGGCCAGCAGGCGGTGAGCCCGTACTGGCAAGTGACCGGCGCGTGGCCGCAGGAGCCAGTGGCCGGGCAGCCGCAAACGCTGGTCGGGCAGTCTTTGGCGAAGCGCCTCGCACTGAAAGCGGGGGATGTGCTGACATTACAGGGCGAGAAAACTGCGCAAACCGTCACCGTTAGCGGGATTCTGGCCAGCGGCGGCGATGAAGACAACCAGTTGGTGATGCCGCTGAGCATCGCGCAAACGCTGCTGGGGTTGCCGGGCAAAGTGCAGGCAATCCGCGTCTCGGCGCTGACCGTGCCGGAAAACGAACTGTCGCGCCGCGCCAGGGAAAACCTCGACGCCCTGAATGCCGAAGAGTACGACCTGTGGTACTGCACCGCGTTTGTCTCGTCGATTGCCCATCAGCTTGAAGAGGCGATTTCCGGCTCGGTGGTGCGTCCGATCTGGCAGGTGGCGGCCTCGGAAGGGGTGGTGATCGATAAGATCCAGTTGCTGCTGGCGGTGGTCACCCTGGCGGCGCTGGTGGCGGCAGCGATGGGCATCGCCTCGCTGATGACCAGCACCATTATGGAGCGCGCCAAAGAGATCGGCCTGATGAAAGCCCTCGGCGCACGCCAGTGGCAAATCATGCTGCTGTTTTATCTCGAAGCGGCGAGTAGCGGACTACTGGGCGGCGCGGCGGGTTGCGTGGCGGGCTGGGGGCTGGCGAAGTCCATCGGCCTGATGCTGTTTGACGCGCCGTTGAATTTTGCCTGGGTAGTGGTGCCGTGCGTGCTGGTGGTGGCGGTGCTGATTGCGCTGATCGGCACCTGGTTCCCGGCGCGGCGCATTGCGCGGCTCTACCCGGTGGAGGTGCTGTATGGGC
Source organism: Atlantibacter subterraneus (assembly GCF_007570865.1). Classification (GTDB taxonomy): domain Bacteria; phylum Pseudomonadota; class Gammaproteobacteria; order Enterobacterales; family Enterobacteriaceae; genus Atlantibacter; species Atlantibacter subterraneus. The sequence goes on from NZ_VLPS01000001.1 coordinate 580,708, forward strand.
GGTAAGCATTCCATGCTGTGGCTGCTGGTGTGGCGCGCGCTGCGCCTGCGGATGCAGCGCGTCAGCGTAGTGTTCGCGGCGCTCACCGTCGGCGCGGCGATTGTCACGGCGCTGTCGGCGGTCTGGTTCGATATCAACGCCAAAATGAGTGAAGAGCTGCGCACCTTTGGGGCCAACTTTTATATCGGCCCCGGCCACGGCAAAAGCATGGATCAGCGCGAGCTACAGCCGATTATCGACGACGCGCCGCCGGGCCTGATTAACGCCGCCAGCCCGATGCTCTACGGCATGGCCCGCACCGAGCTGGAAAAAGTGGTGGTGATGGGCGTGTGGTTCGAATCGATGCCGAAGCTGTCTCCGTACTGGCAGGTGACCGGCGACTGGGTGGGCGTCAACTTTGACGATCGCAACGCCATGGCGGGCGTTAAACTGGCCGGGCGGCTCAATCTGAAAGTGGGTGACAGCGTCACCGTGATTACCGACGACGGCAAGAAAAAGCTGCGTATCAAAGGGCTGGTGGAGGCGGGCGACGCCACCGACAACATGCTGATCGTCAACATCGACCTGGCGCAAACCCTGCTGCACAAAACCGGCGAACTCAACCATGCGCTGCTCAGCGTGAATAACGATCTCGGCCAGGTAGACCAGTACGCCGACACGCTGCAAAAACAGTATCCGCAGCTTGATATCCGCCCGATCCGCAAAGTCTCGGCGTCGGAAGGCCAGGTGCTGGACAAAATCAAAGGGCTGATGGGGCTGGTCTCGATTGTGATCCTCGCGCTGTCGTCGCTGTGCGTGAATACCACGCTGATGGCGATAGTCGGCGAACGGGCCAAAGAGTTCGCCCTGCAAAAAGCGCTCGGCGCAACTCACCGGGACATCATCCGCCAGATGCTGGCAGAAACCGGGCTGATTGCCCTGGCGGCGGTGGCCTGCGGCTGGGTGCTGGGCTATTTGCTGGCCCAACTGCTGGGCATGACGGTGTTCAACGCCACCATCGCGCTGCGCCTGCCGGTGCTGCCGATCACCTTAATTTTATCGCTTCTGGTCGCCGCTGCGGCGGCCATTGTCCCGGTGCGCCGCGCGGTGAGCGTCGAACCGGCAAAAGTTCTCAAAGGAGAGTAGCGCTATGTCAGTATCGCGCATTCCGCAGGCGGTGATTGAAACCCGCCATCTGTATAAACGCTTCGGCGAGGTAACCGCGCTGGACGACATCAACCTGCGCATCGCGCGTGGCGAGTTTGTGGCGATTATGGGCGCGTCCGGCTCGGGGAAAACCACGCTGATGAACATTCTTACCTGTCTGGATACGGTGAGCGACGGGCAGGTGTTTCTCGACGGCACCGACGCCGCCGGGCTGGACGAAGAGGGCCGCCGCCGCTTTCGCGCCGAGAAAATCGGCCTGGTGTTCCAGCAGTTCCACCTGATCCCCTTTCTCACCGCGCTGGAAAACGTAATGCTGGCGCAGCACTACCACAGCGTGGTGGATGAAAATGCCGCTAAAGCGGTGCTGGCGCAGGTCGGTATGGAGCACCGTATGACGCACCTGCCGAGCCAGCTTTCCGGCGGGGAGCAGCAGCGGGTGTGCATCGCCAGGGCGCTGGTCAACGAACCGCCGGTGATTTTTGCCGATGAGCCTACCGGCAACCTCGACGAAGAAAACGAAAGCCGGGTGCTGGCGTTGTTAAAGGATCTGCACCGCCAGGGCCGCACCATTGTGATGGTGACCCACAACCCGGCGCTCGGCCAGTTCGCTGACCGGGTGATCCGTCTGCAACACGGCAAATACCTGAGCGAGGAGCGAAACCATGCGCTGGCGTAATCTGTTATTCATCCTGCTGGTGGCGCTGGCGGGCTGCAAAGAGGAAAAACTGGCGTTGGGCGAACCGGCTCCGCAGCTGGCAGCCTTCGACAGCCAGGGCCATGAGGCGAAACTGGAACAGTGGCAGGGCAAGGGCGTGTATCTGAATTTCTGGTCCGCCAGCTGCGGCGGCTGCCTGGCGGAGATGCATACGCTGGAAAAACTCAGCCAGCAGTGGGGCGATAAGCTGGTGGTAGTGGCGGTGAATACCGATAACGACGCGGTGGATATCGCGCCGCTGCTGGCGCAGCACCACATTAGCTACCCGGTGGTGCGCGACCAGATGAAAATCACCCAGGAGCGTTATCAGGTGATCGGCACGCCGACCTCGTTTTTGATTGACGCGAAAGGCCGGGTGATTGATATGCATCAGGGCGCGCGCAATGAGCAGGCGCTGACGGCAACCTTCCGTAAACTGGCGGGGGAAGGGTGATGACGCTTCGGATGCTGATAGTGTGTGGTCTGCTGGCCGTGTCAGCCAGCGTTGCCGGGGCGGAGGATTATGCCCGGCAGTTTCAGCGCGACTGTTCGAGCTGCCACGGGCGCAAGGCGGATAAAACGGCGTTTAACAAAGCGCCGCCGCTGATTACGCTCAGCGAGCAGCAGGCGGTGGAGGGGATGACGGCGATCCGCGACGGCGGGGGGAATAGCGCGGCGGCGCGGGCGAAGGCGAAGCTCACCGATGAGGAGATTAGGGGGCTGGCGGCGTTTATTCAAACGCAAAAGTAGGTGTAGTTTGTTTAGTGGAATTGTTCCGTTCGGTGGAATTGTTCCGTTCGGTGGAATTGTTCCGTTCGCCTGGGCTTTCGAGTCAGTCTCTGGCACCGTAGCACGCGAACGTGTCAGGGGCGCTCGCCGCCGCGCCCCCGACACCCCCGGCTCCCCCGAGCGAAATCGCCGCTTCGCGGTACCCTCGGCTTATCGCGTCCGGCTCCGGGTCGGGCGAGATACGGCATCCTGCCTTTCTCGCCCTCAAGCCGCATCCCTGCGGCTTGCCCCGGCCTCCCGCGAACGCCTCGGCGATTTCGATGGGGAGTGAAAACCCCCGCGATACGTTCAGGTTTTTAATGTAACCAGTGTGTCGCTAATAGTATGAAAAGGACTGACAGCGACAAAGTCTGCTCAGTAAAAAATAAAAATCTCAAAGTTGGGGGTGTTGGTCCGGCATCAAAATCGCCGAGGCGTAATTGACGAGCCAGGTCAGACCCGCAGGGATGCGGGGCTGAGGTCGTGAGCTACAGGATGTAGCATCACGACCGACCTGAAGCGAGGAGATGGAGCCGAGGGAACCGCGTAGCGGCGATTTTGCTGGCCGGGAGCGGGGATTGCAAAGGGGGATGCGGAATCCCCCTTTGCCCGTTCGCGTACTACGGAGTCACGTTGAGCCACGAACGCCTGGCGAACGGAACAACGCCACCGAACGGAACCCTTCCACCGAACGGAACCCTTCCACCAACCGGAACAACGCCACCGACCACAACAAAAGACATCTTGCCACTTCGTGCCATCCTCCCCCCGCGCCAGCCCGATTGTAGTACCCTTATCCAACGTGCCAGCGTATCGCCTATTTACCCCGGAGCACATGCCTCAATGGCCTCAATGACCTCAATAACAACAGCTTCAAAACTTAAACGTGGGATCCGCTATTTGATTATCATCATCGCTCTTTTAACGCTGTTCATTTTCGCCTGGCTTCAGCAGCCGCAGTACGCCTCGCCCGTGGTTGCGCCGCAGGCGGATAACCCGCTATACCGCGACGGGCAATTCTTCAATGCCGAAGATCCGCCGCCGGTGACCCGCACCCAGAGCCGGTTAATCCTGTGGTATCGCTTTTTATTCGGTAAAGACGAAGGCGCTCAGCCGGACGGCGTGCTGCCGTCGCAAAAAACCAACCTGCACCAGCTAAAAGAAAATGCCGTGGTGTGGATGGGGCACTCCAGCTATTTCCTGCGCCTCGACGGCAAAAATTATCTTATCGATCCGGTTTTCAGCGATTACGCTTCGCCGATCCCGCGCACTAACGTGGCATTTAGCGGCAGCAATATTTATCGCGCCGAGGATATTCCGCCCGTCGACTATCTGTTAATAACCCACGATCACTGGGACCATCTGGATTATCCGACCATTAACGCCCTGCGCGATAAAATCGGCCAGATTATTACGCCTACCGGCGTCGGCTCCTATTTTGAAAAATGGGGTTTCCCGAAAACGAAAATATTCGAGGGCGGCTGGAACAGCGCAATGAAAACCGACGGGCTGGAGATCCATATTCTGCCTGCCCAGCATTTCTCGGGCCGCTTCTTTAAGCGCAACCAGACGCTGTGGGCTTCATACGGGATTATTACGCCAAATCAGCGGATCTACTTCGGCGGCGACAGCGGCTATGGCCGACATTTCAAAGATATCGCTGCCAGATTCGGCGGGTTTGACCTTGCGGTTCTGGAGTGCGGGCAGTACGACGCACAGTGGCCATTTATCCATATGACGCCAGAAGACGCCGCCAAAGCCGCCAGTGACCTACAGGCTAAAGCGGTTTTGCCGTCTCATAACAGCAAATTCAAACTGGCGCACCACCGCTGGAATGAGCCCCTGGAACGTCTCGCCGCCGCCAGTGCGAATCAGCCCTGGCGATTACTGACGCCGAAAATTGGTGAAACGGTGCAGATGGATAATAGCCAACAGACTTTCAGCCGCTGGTGGCAAAATAATAACGAGCAAATTACAAGCTATTAAATTTAATAGTCACGGCCCGGGTACTTATTCAGGGCCGTGTCGATTGATGACTTAAGCGCAATTCGCGTTAATATTATTGCCGCATTACGCGCTATATAATATTCTTTTCCGCTACACGCCCTTCCCAATAAAATAACGCTGTCCCAATGCCGCCTGTATTACTTCGGGCATTATAAAGGATGATCAATGGCCGAAAGACTCAACGGCGAACGCCTTGCCGCCGCGCTTGAAACTGTTACCTTTTCCATGCGCCCGTCGCTGCAAGAATTGCCCGCCGGTATGCTGGCTCTGGGTATTGGCGACGCCGCGTCACAGGGAATTGCCCTGAACTGCAAAAACAGCGGCAAATACCGCTCGCTCTCTGCCTGGCTGTGGGCGATGGATGCGGATGAACGACGTGCGTTGCAGGGAAAAGCCCGCTCACAGGCCATTACCCATATCGCGATAGAAGATTTTTCGCTGGATAGCTGTTTTGCCTGGTTACTGTTCAGCAGCGGGGAAACCCAGGGGCTGGACCAATGGGTGCGGTATATCGACCAGTGGGAACAGGGGTTTTATCTCGACGGTGATAATGTCAGCGATTCCGCCGCTTGTCTGCATACGGTATTCGCCCACGCGCGGCTGCATGCCGCGCAAACCGCAGCGCATCATTATGATGCGGATTTATTGCGTGACGGCTTTATCCGCTGCCTGAAATTGCTCACGGCGTTTATTAATCACACACTGGAGCCGTTGCAGGGCATTCAATCCCTGCCGTCAGCGGATTACCTCGCGGCACAGGCCGCGCTGGCCTACGAATATCAGCTTTATCAACTGGCTATCGAGCGCGCTGTCACCTGCCAACTGTTAGTGGAACAGGCCGATAGCCGCCGCAAAATGCTGGTGGATGCGCTGTTTCTTAATGAGCAAAATCCCAGTGGCCTGTTCAAAATCTTCGCCCGTAACGATCGTATCCACAGCTGGAGCAAAAACGGCTTTACGCTGTTGGGCATTTACCGCCAGCAACAGCAGGGCACGGGTAACGATATGGTGATTTCGGTGGATCCGAAAAGCGGCCTGTCGCTGCAAAGCCTGTGGCAGGCGCTGGAAGCGGAAGAGAACCGTCGCTGGGCAGGGCAGCGCCCGTGCAATAACCCGCGCCCGCTGCACAGCTACGCTGGTGTGCCCAATGCGCCGGATCAGCCGTGGTGGGATGACGCCGGGCGCTACACGCTGCTGGGTGCGCCGAAAACACTTGCTAACACCGGTGAACCGGGCAGCAAACTCAGCTGGTGGAATGATGTTTTGCCGCTGATCTGGCAGCAGGGATTTGTCGATTATCTGCAACCCTGCCTGACGCGCGTCGACGAGGCCGATATGCCAGCCGGGGGGCAAAAGCAGGTGTGCGCGTGGCGCTGGAACCAGCCGGATGCGCGTTTGCAGCAAACCGATACCACCAGTTACCTGACCAGCACGCCCTCGTTTGAAGCCTGGCTGGCGGGCTGTAGCCAGCCGTTAATGCCCACCACGCCCAGCGCGCTGCCTGCGGCAGATCATTACGAGGCGCAGTGGCAGGGCGATGTACTGATTGTCAGCCATCAGCAGGGCGTCACGCTGTTCAGCCGCTCGCCGGATAACCCGGCGCTTGAAGGTTTACTGAAGGTTGCCCGGCGCATCGCCACGCTCAGCGACGAGTACGCCCAATTTCTACGCCAGACCCGGGAGATCTTCAAAAAATGGCCGCAGCAGCTCAGGCAGCATACCGGCACTATTGAGGATAAGCAGTGGGAAGAGGAGATCTTCGCCCTGCGCGTCAACGCCCTGAACGTGCTGAACAGCACCGATACCCTGTTCGCCAGCGCCCAGCAAAACCGCCTCAGTGAAATGCTGCAGCGCCAGTGGGGATTACACGAGCAGCGCGGCAGCCTGTTCGCCCAGGTCGACCGGCTGGATGCGCTGATGCGCGACGCCATCGCCCGGCAGAATTCGCGCCGTCATCGCATTTACGGCTCGCTGTTTTCGGCGCTCGGGATGGGCATCGCCGCCAGCCACGTCTGGGAGCCGGTGCGCGATATCCTCACTACCAATGAATATGAGTGGCAGCTGTTGCTGTTTAAATACCCCGACACCACGCCGCAGCAACTGGCGGAGATCGCCGGGCAGAGCGCCCACTTCGAATTAATATCGCTGATCGTCTTTTTAGCCTTTGGTCTATTGGGATTCATCCTCTTCTGGTTCTTTGATATTCGCAGCCAGGAAGAGTAATGCGCACGGAGAAATAACCGAATGAATAATAAAACCGCTATCGCTATTGTTACCCGCTCACGGGATATTATCGCCCTGGCCCATGCACAGCTCGCCAGGGAGTTGAGCGTACCGCAACCGGAAAATAACAGCTTCGATGCCAGCTACCGGATGCTGGACGACGCCCGCAATGAGAACGGCAACTGGATCAAAGTGGGCGAGTTGCTGGGATTTAATCGGCAGCAAATGCTGGATTATGTGGATCTGATGAGAGGGCTGCGCGGCTGCGACGATGTACAAAATCTTGATCCGATTACCCTGAATAAATGCCTGATAGACAGCCTGCAAATCGTCAACCTGCTTGAACTGGCAAAACACAAATATCCGCAGCTGAACTGGGACAGCCGCTATTCATTGCCCGACGAAACCAGCGAGGATAACGCGGTGCGCCAGATGCGCGCCATCGAGTTGTTAATCCGCCAGGTGATTGACGAAGCCTGGGCAGACCAGCAGAAATTAGCCGAGCGGCTGCAAACGCTGTTTGGTAAAGAGCAGGTGGCGCGGATTATGAAAAGCGCCGAGAAGGACAATATTCTCAGCGGTACGTTGCTGGAACAACTGCGGATTATTTTCTCCAATCAAGAGGATTACCCGAATTATTACGACGCCTATTTTGACGGCGCCTCGGGGCTGAATTACGCCTCCACCACCCGGGAAACGTTGTCGCAGTTTTTGCAGAGCCTGAACCATATCCGCAATAAAATCGCCCACCATAAAAAGTTAACTGAATCGGAAATGCTGTTACTGAACGAGTATTTCGATCAGGTGGTAGAGCCGCTGCGCAACGCCCATCAGCAGGGGCGTTTGCAGACGGACCCGGATGCGCTGTACAACGCGCCCGCCGAGGCTATCAAAGCCTATCAGGCACAGTTGGCGAAACTGAATGCCGCCGCTGAACGTAATGAAGTCGTCGTGAAGAAAATAAATCACAAACTCACCTGGGCTCTGGTGGGTATTGTGGGCATTATCGCCATTACCGGTGTGACGCTGCATTTTAGCGGCGGCAGTTTTGTGAATACCGAAATCATCAAAGATAAAGTCAGCGACGTGCAGGAAAAACTTGGCAAAGTGAAGCAGGAAACCAGCGTTGACCCGCGTAAAGAGCTGGCGAATCTTGGGGTGCAGTGGGATCGCGAAGTGATGCAACAGGCCATCAAACGCGGCGATTTACGCACCGTAAAACTGTTTAACGAAGGCGGTATGACCTGGCAAACCCAGTATCTCACGGCGGCGATGAGAGACTGGTATAACGAAGGCCACAGCAAGAATATCGCCGAGACCATTGAATACGTTATCGCGCATCCTGAAAACCGTATTTCTAATAGCGATTTTGAATGCACGTCTGCCATTCAGGCTAAGCGTGAATACGAACGTGAGGGTAAAGACGACGATGGGTTACACAGCAAAATTATTCATTTACTGTGCGCCGATGCAAAACAGCAGGCAGAGTATGCGAGGAACCGCCAGGAACAGGTTACCCGACTTAAAGAACTGAATGATAAATATGCCTCATACACCGTACCGCAGGCGGCGTGCTTAAAAGCGGTAATGAAGGACAACGGCGAGAAGGTGGGGTACGAAATTTATGAGGCACGCAAAAAAGATTATTATGCGCTCTGGACGCCAGGGCGGATCCCAACCGTTGAGGAGCTGGCCGCATCGGCGACCGGCGAAAAATATAAAGACTACATCAACGGTTCTCTACCCACTAAAATGTTCCGTGAATCGTTAAAATATTACTGCGATCGCCAGGTGGAGTTTGCCAAACAGAAATATTCACCGCTCATCGATGAAGTTAAAAAAGAAATTAAGTTTTACGATGACAACGCCGCGAAATACGGCATCAAAATATAAACGTATGCGGCATCGCGGTTTTCTGCGATGCCGCCCCGTCAAATAAACGGCCTCGACGCCAGCTCTGCGCCCAGCCCCAGTAAAAACAGCAAGAAGCACATCCGGAAACGCGTAGCGCTCAGGCGCGAACGGATTTTCTGCCCCAACCACATCCCCAGCAGCGCCGGAACAATCGCCAGCAGTGACTGATTTAGCTGTGCCATCGCAAAGGCGTTATGTGCCGCCAACCCGCCCGCCAGCGCCACGGTAGAGAGCGTGAATGACAGACCCAGCGCCTGCACCAGTTCATCTTTACTCATCGACAGCGCCTGAAGATAGGGCACCGAAGGCATCACAAACACCCCCGTCGCGCCGGTCACCACGCCGGTGATCGCCCCGGTGAGCGGCGAAAGCCACGCCTCGGCGCGCGCCGGAACGGTCAATGCCGGGGCCAGCAGCGCATAGCTGGCGTAAACAATCAGCGCCACGCCTAACCCCGCTGTTGCCCATTGCCCCGCGCCGATCAGCAATGCCGAACCGGCGACCGTGGCGGGAATAATACATATCATCATCGGCCACAGCCGACGCACGATCTGCCTCAGCGACGGGCCGCTAAACAGCTGCCAGATATTGGTGATAAATGACGGCAGCACCAGCAGCGCGGCGGCCACCGGTAGCGGCATCATCAGGCTTAATAATCCCATTGCTACCGTCGGTAATCCCATTCCGGTTACGCCTTTAACTACGCCGGCGGCGATAAAAATCCCCATCAGTAAAATTAATTCATTCATCGTGCGGCTGGCCTTTATGCAACGTAATGCTTAATTGAATCAATGCGCTGGACAGGGCACAATCTGGTTTTTCCCACACGGCCTTCGGTGCAACCGAAGGGAGAAAAGGCAGCGTATGCGGCTCGATTTGGCGGATTTAAAACTGTTCTTATGCATCGTTGACGCGGGCAGCATCACCCAAGGCGCGCTGCGGGCGAACCTGGCGCTGGCCTCGGCCAGCGAGCGCCTGCGCAATATTGAACAGGACGCGGGCGTACAGCTGCTGGAGCGCCACGCGCGCGGCATACGTACCACGGCGGCAGGCAAAGCCTTTGAACGCCATGCCCGGCTGATCCTCGAACAGCAAAGCCAGCTAAAAAGCGAGCTCAACAGCTTTGCCAGCGGCGCGCAGCAGACGTTGCGTCTGTACGCCAATACCTCGGCGCTAAGCGAGTTTTTACCTGCCCGGCTGGCGCGCTGGCTGGCGGCGCACCCTGATTTGCATGTCGAACTGGAGGAGCGCACCAGCAGCGATATCGTCACTTGCCTGGTGAACGGCGTGGGCGAGGCGGGGATTGTTTCTGATGCCGTCGATCCGCTGGGACTGCTGCTCCACCCGCTGACCACCGACAATCTGGCGCTGATCGTCGCTTCGGGGCATCCGCTGGCGTCTCAGAAAACGGTTCACTTCGCGGATGTTCAGGAATTGCCGTTTGTCGGGTTATATCCGGGCAGCGCGTTACAGGAGCATATTCACGCCCACGCCAGCCGCCCGCTAACGCTGCGTATCCGCATGAATACCTTTGAGGGCGTCGGCGAAATGGTGGCGCAGGGCATCGGTATAGGGGTGCTGCCGCTGAGCATAGCCGCGCGCTACCAGCCGCGCTATGGCTACGCGATTGTGCCGCTGGCAGACGGCTGGGCGCAGCGCCAGCTCTGTTTTTGCTGTCGCGACGCGGCGACGCTTTCGCCTGCCATGCAGAGTCTTCTGGAACAGTTACTGGCCGATTGATAAGCCGTCTACAGTTAACAGACACGTTAACGGAAGGAGATCGCGGATGACTCAGGCCCCTGTTCATCAAACCATAGTTCCTCAAACCCTGATGCTCGCCGCCCACGACTGGGTGCCTAATAACCCGCATTTACCGGTGTTAATTTATAAAAACGTGATTAACGACGGTGATATCGCCAGCCGGTTCGAACAGCTATTTGCCGATAATGGCTGGCCGCCCCAGTGGCGCGACGGGATTTTCGACTATCACCATTACCACTCTAACGCCCATGAAGTGTTAGGCGTGGCGCAGGGTTCGGCTCACCTGATGCTTGGCGGCCCCGGCGGCGAAGCGATCGATGTCGAAACCGGCGACGTGCTGCTGCTCCCGGCAGGCACCGGGCACCGGCGGCTCTCGGCAAGCGACGATTTTCTGGTGGTCGGGGCCTATCCGCCGGGCGCGGATTTCGATCTGTGCAGGCAGGCGGCGACGCCGGAAATGCTGGCGCGCATCGCTGCGCTGCCGTTTCCGGAGCAGGACCCGGTTAATGGAGATACGCCTGGGTTGACGAAATACTGGCAGCGCTAATCACTACGCGCTGAACGCAACAAAAAACAGCATCGCGCAGAAGCACATTTTCAGCGCTTGCGTCGGAAGCCGGTGCGCCAGCGCGACGCCCCAGGCGACGGTGAACACGCCGCCCAGCGCCATCGGCAATCCGACAGACCAGGCGACCTGCCCGGCAACCGCATAGGTCACCAGCGCGGTAACGGCACCAGGCAACACCAGCGCCAGCGCGGTGCCCTGCGCTTTGGTCTGCGAGTAGGAAAACAGCGCCACCAGCAGGGGAACAATCACCATACCACCGCCGACGGTAAACAGGCCAGAGGTCAATCCGCATACGATGCCGGTGACGGGCAACCAGGATTCAGGCAAGGCATAACGGGGTGTTTTGCGGTTGATGACAATGGTGTAGAGATAATAAAAAGCCAGCAAAAAAATAAAGCCACAAAAAAACAGATTCAGGGATGCGGCATCAAGATGGATCGCCAACATCGAAGAGAAAACAGAAAATACGCTCGAGAGAATACACAGCGGTATAATATTTTTAAATTTAATATCATTGCGCCGTCGGTAGTGAATCACGCTCATTATTACGTTCGGGATGATCATAATTAATACGGTGCCCTGAGCGAGTTGCTGATCCATCTGAAATAACCATGCCAGCACCGGAATCGCAATAATCCCCCCACCAATGCCTAACAGGCCACCTAAAAACCCCAGGCCTCCACCAATACAAAAACATTCGAAAAATAAAAGTAATGTTGTACTCATTAGCTATCATCGCATCGCTTATCCGTCGCGCACTATAGCATTAACGTTTACGGAATAATAATGGTGCTTAACAGGCTGAGAATGCGCCTAACTGACTGTAATAGTGAATATTTGTCTACTTTTCACGATTTGCAAAAAATGATTTTACTTATTTAAACCCGTAACAGGCTATACACATTACCCCTGAAATTTATACTGGAAAAAAACAAACCCGTGAGTAATTCGAGATGACTATGAATATGGCTAAAACGCTTTACGATAAACATATCGATTCCCATACCATTAAAAAATTCGATGACGACGGTAATGTGCTGTTGTATATCGATCGTTCGATTCTCAACGAATATACCAGCCCGCAGGCGTTCAGCGGTTTACGCGAACAGAACCGCAGCGTCTGGAACCCAAAATCTGTTTTGCTCAATGTGGATCACGTTAATCCGACCCGGCCCGCGCGTAACCCGGAAATGACCGATTCCGGCGGTGCGCTGCAGGTGAAATATTTCACCGAAAACAGCCGATTCTTCGATATCGAATTGTTTGACGTGATGGATAAGCGTCAGGGCATCGAGCACGTGGTAGCGCATGAGCAGGGGCTGGCAATGCCTGGCATGGTGATTGCGGCAGGGGACAGCCATACCACCACCTACGGCGCGCTTGGCGCTTTCGGCTTTGGCATCGGCACGTCGGAGATCGAACATTTCCTCGCCACCCAAACCCTGGTGTACAAAAAGCTGCGCAATATGCGCGTCACCCTGGAAGGCCAGCTCGGCGCAGGCGTCACCTCCAAAGACGTCATCATGGCGCTGATAGCCCGTATCGGCGCGGATGGCGCGACCGGGTACGCCATCGAATTCTGCGGCAGCGTTATCGATAACCTGAGCGTGGAAGCGCGCATGACTATCTGCAATATGGCGGTGGAAGCGGGGGCGCGCGGTGCCTTTATGGCCCCGGATGACAGGGTTTTTGCTTACCTGAAGGATACCCCGCGCGCGCCGAAAGGCGAACTGTGGGACCGCGCGGTAGAGAGCTGGCGGACGCTGAAAAGCGATCCGGGTGCGAAGTTTGATAAAGAAGTCTATATCGACTGTTCCCGCCTCGAACCCTTTATCACCTGGGGGATCAGCCCCGATCAGGCTGGCCCGATTACCGACGCGATACCCGATCCGCAATCCATTGAAGATCGGCAGAAAAGGCACGATTACCAGACGGCGCTTAACTATATGGAACTTAAGCCTGGTACACCGTTCACCGAGATTCGCATCTCCCATGCCTTTATTGGTTCCTGCACCAATAGCCGCATCGAGGACTTACGCGAAGTGGCGAAGGTGCTGGCAGGCAAAAAAATCGCCCCGCACGTGCGCGGCATGATTGTGCCGGGGTCCACCCAGGTGCGGGAACGCGCCGAACGGGAAGGGCTGGCGCAGATTTTTATCGATGCCGGTTTCGAGTGGCGTCAGTCAGGGTGTTCGATGTGCCTGGCCATGAACGAAGACGTGCTATCGCCGGGCGATCGCTGCGCCTCCAGCACCAACCGCAATTTCGCAGGCCGTCAGGGCGCGGGCTCGCGCACCCATTTAATGAGCCCGGCGATGGTGGCCGCCGCTGCGGTCGCCGGTCACTTAACCGATGTCAGATATTTCACCGAGGTTTAATAATGGAAGCGTTTAACTGCGTAACGGGTATTGCCGCCCCGATGATGGCGGCAAATATTGATACCGATGTGATTATGCCGAAGCAGTTTCTTAAAGGCATTGACCGCAGCGGCCTGGATAAGGGCTTATTTTTCGATTTACGCTTTAATCAGGACGGCAGCCTGAATGAGGATTTTATTTTAAATCAGCCGGGATGGCTGGGGGCGAGTTTTCTGGTTGTCGGCCCTAATTTTGGTTGCGGCTCCAGCCGGGAACATGCGGTATGGGGATTAAAGCAGCTGGGAATCAAAGCGTTAATCGGCACATCATTTGCCGGAATATTTAATGATAACTGCCTGCGCAACGGCGTATTAACCATTTGCCTCAGCGAGACGGAAATACAGCAAATCGCCAACGCTATTACGCAGCGCGAGACCAATACTCTACAGGTCGATTTAGCGCAGCAGACTATTACCAGTGCAGATAATCAATACGCTTTTACTGTTGACCAAATTAAAAAGGATATGTTGTTACAGGGACTGGATGCTATCGGCTTCACCCTGTCTTTTACCCGGGAAATTAAGCAGTTCGAAGAGCAATACTTTGCCCGCAATCCGTGGCACAGAACCGTTCAGTATTAACAGGAATAAACGCAATGAAAATTGTCAACTTTAGCATTAGCGGTAAAAATAAATTCGGTATCGTAAAGGAAGCCGGCATTATTGATGTCAGCGCAATTTATGGTAATCGCTATCCGTCATTAAAAGCGTTTCTCGAGCATGAAGATGTTTCCAGCCTGAGAGAAATTGCCAGTGCCGCCGCTGATTACGCTATTAACGAGGTCGAATTTCTGCCGGTTATCGATAACCCGACCAAAATTATCTGCGTCGGCATGAACTATAGCGAAAAACGCGTCGAATTTAATGAGCAGAATCCCGAGCCGACGCTGTTTGTTCGCTTCGCCGACTCGCAAACCGGCCACCTGAGTTACGTTAATAAGCCCGCCGAATCCCGGGAATTTGACTACGAAGGGGAACTGGCGGTGATCATCGGCAAGAAGTGCAGCCACGTCAGCGAGCAGGATGCGCTGTCCCACGTGGCGGGCTACAGCTGCTATATGGATGGCTCTGCCCGCGACTGGCAGCATACCTGGTACACCGCCGGGAAAAACTGGCCGCGCACCGGCGCATTCGGCCCGTATTTAACCTGCCGGGATGAAATCCCCGATCCGCATAATTTACAGATCCGCACCTTTTTAAATTCCCGGGAAGTACAGTGCGATAATACCAAAAATATGATCCATAAAATCCCGTACCTTATTTCCTATATCAGTACCTTTACGCCATTGAGCGCGGGCGACGTGATTATTACCGGCTCGCCCGGCGGCGTCGGTAAAAAAAGAACTCCACCACTGTTCTTAAAAGAAGGTGATTGCATTGAAGTGGAAATCGAAGGGCTGGGACGCTTAAGTAATCATATTAAAGAATCTGTCGCAGCATAATTAAAAATAATTTTGAACATCTTTTACCTCTTCAGGAAGTAAGCCCTCTTATTACTATAAAGGCGGAAACAATGAATCACATTGAAAGTAATACCCTACATGATGGTAAAAAACTGACATCGACGCATTCTCTGGGCGGGCTGTCAGTAAAAGAAATTTGTTCAGTACCGGTTTGGTTTTTTGCAATAATGTGCGTGATAGTGGGTTCAGCGGCGTGGTTTGGCACACTCCCCAAAAATATGATTGGCGGCCTGGCGATCATTATGTCTTTAGGGTTTATTTTATCCACCGTTGGAAAAAATATTCCGGTAATAAAAGATATCGGTGGGCCGGCAATATTTTGCCTGATGATCCCTTCGATTCTGGTCTTTTACCATATCATCCCTAAAAACGTGCTGGACTCGGTGCATGTGCTGATGAAGGATGCCAACTTCCTGTATTTCGTGATCGCGACGCTGGTGGTAGGCAGCATCCTGGGCATGAACCGCATTATTCTGGTTCAGGGGATGATTCGAATGTTCGTGCCGCTGGTGGTGGGCACGCTAACCGCCGTTGGCGTGGGGCTGGTCGTCGGTAAAACGGTAGGCTACAGCTTCTATCACACCTTCTTCTATATTATTGTGCCGATTATTGGCGGCGGCATCGGGGAGGGGATTTTACCGCTGTCGCTGGCCTATTCTTCTATTCTCGGCACCACGCCGGATATCTATGTCGCGCAGCTGGTGCCTGCCGCCGTGATCGGCAATATTTTTGCTATCGTCTGCGCGGGGTTTCTGTCGAAGCTCGGTAAAATGAAACCCGAGCTCAGCGGCAACGGTATGCTGATCCGCACCGCGGAAGATAACGCCATTTTTAATAACATCGGTGACGAAGGGAACGGCAAAACCGACTATTCCCTGATGGGGGCCGGATTATTAATGATCTGCTGCTTCTTTATCTTTGGCGGCCTGCTGGAACGCCTGGTCCATATTCCGGGCCCGGTATTAATGATTGTGATGGCAGTGCTGTGTAAGTACGCCAAAGTGATCCCCGGCAGAATGGAAACCGGCGCGAAATCCTGTTACAAACTGATTTCCACCTCGCTGATATGGCCGACCATGATTGGTCTGGGGATGCTGTACGTGCCGCTGGAAAGCGTGGTGTCGGTATTTTCCGTGGCCTACGTAGCGGTTTGCGCCTCGGTGGTGTTATCAATGGCCATTGTCAGCTTCCTGTTGGCCCGCTTCCTGAATATGTACTCTGTGGAAGCCTCCATCGTCACCGTTTGTCATAGCGGGCTTGGCGGCACCGGGGACGTGGCGATCCTCTCGGCCTGTGACCGCATGGGGCTGATGCCGTTCGCGCAGATCTCAACGCGTATCGGTGGTGCCTCTACCGTGATTCTGGCGACCATGCTGCTGGCCGCGTTTTCCTGATGCGTTCGCCGCCCCCGGCGCAGGGGGCGGCAATCAGAAGTGAATGCATTTGAAATAGCTTTCAAGAAAAGTAATGCACTTTTGCGTCTTGATGGACTCTTCAAGTTTGGTCGGATAGACCGCCCATACCGACGCCTGTTCATAATAATCGGGCAATAGTTGAATCAGATCGCCCGACTCAATATAGCGTTTTGCATCCCACTCGCTGCGCAGCGCGATACCGCGATCGTCGAGCGCCCATTGCAAAATCACTTCGCCATTATTTGATGACAGGTTGCCATCAACCCGCACCGTTTCCTGCTTTTTCCCGTCGCTGAGATGCCACAGACCGAAGGTCAGCCCCTTTTCCTGTAAAAACAGGCACTGATGGCGGGAGAGATCCACAGGCGAGGCGGGGGTGTCGTGCTGGTTCAGGTAACCCGGCGAGGCGCAGAGGATACGTTTATTGTCGGCAATTTTTTTGGCGTAATAGCGTTCGTGAAAACTTTCGCCAACCATAATTTCCAGATCGATATTCTCTTTAATCAGATCCAGCTTGGTATCGGTTAAGGTGAACTTAATTTTTAAACCGGGATTTAATCTGGAAAAAGCCGACAGCGGATTGGTCAGGTGATTTTTACCAAAGCCAAATGAACTGCAAATATGGAAGTTGCCCTGAATATCATTTTTGATATTAACAATCAGATCCATCGCCGCGTTATTTTTGCTGATAATCTCTTCGGCCTGGATAAGGGCGACTTCTCCCGCCGCCGTCAGGCGCATTTCACGAGTATTACGGTGCAGCAATTTCGCGTTCAGGGTTTCTTCCAGCGTATTAATCCGCTTCGTCACCCAGGCATTGGAAAAACCGAGCTCCACCGCCGCGCCGGAAAAACTGTTATGACGCACGACCGCCATAAATACTTCCAGGTCTTCTACCTGCGGCCATTTCTTTTTCATTTGCGTGGATCCTTGCGGGATATTAAGCGGTAAATAATACAATAGCCCGCACCGGTATTTCATCATCCCGTTACCTCTGCGATAAAAAACCGCTCCATCCTGAGTCCAGACCAGGCTACAGCCCGCCAAATCCAGCGGGTGCACTATACTGCTACAGGTTTACGCCCGCTGACGAGGAAAGGGATGTGAGTATCTGGCTTAACATAGTGATTGTTCTGGCTAGCGCGGCGGCGATGGAAGCCGTGGCCGCGTTGTCCCACCGTTATATCATGCACGGCTTCGGCTGGCGCTGGCACCGCTCTCATCACTCCCCACGCACCGGCTGGTTTGAGCTTAACGATATGTTTGCCGTGGTGTTCGCGCTGGTCGCCATCGTGCTGATCGCCGTGGGTACCGCCGGGGTGTGGCCGTTACAGTGGATCGGCGCGGGCATGACGCTGTACGGCGTGCTCTATTTCCTGGTTCATGATGGGCTGGTGCATCAACGTTGGCCGTTTCACTGGGTGCCGCGTAAAGGCTATCTCAAGCGGCTGTGGCTGGCGCACCGTTTCCATCACGCGGTGAACGGCAAAGAGGGCTGCGTGTCGTTTGGTTTTTTGGTGGTGCGTTCGCCGGAAGAGCTGCAGGCGCAGCTGCGCAAGCGTCGCCGTCCGGCTAAACAGGGCGCTGCCACAGTGAATCCGGACGCGGCGAGCGAGCCGCCAGCGGCGCAATCGCCGCGCGCCCCGCGCCCTTGAGCAGCAGGGCCAGCTTTTCCGCTTTCCCGGTGTGCTGGCGGCTGTTCCAGGCGTTTTCCCCGGCGTCAGCCACTTTAATACCGATGGCGCGATACACATCCCTGGCGGTGGCAATCGCCCAGCGGGAGCGCAGGGGCAGGGCAGGCAACCCCGCCAGCGCCGAGACGTAATACGGCTCCGCCTCATCCAACAGCTGCGCCGCCACCCGGTACAGCGCCGCCCGGTTCTCCACCGCGTGAAAGTTCTCGATGCTTAACCCTTGCTCAGCCAGCCACTGCTGGGGCAGATAACAGCGCCCGGCCCCGGCGTCTTCAATCACATCCCGCGCGATGTTGGTCAACTGAAACGCCAGCCCCAAATCGCAGGCGCGATCCAGCACCTGCTCGTCGCGCACCCCCATAATATGCGCCATCATCAGGCCGACGACGCCCGCCACGTGGTAGCAGTAGCGCAGGGTGTCATCAAGGGTGTGATAACGCTCGCCGCGCACGTCCATGGCAAAGCCTTCCAGATGCTCCAGCGGCCATCGGGCGGGAATATGGTGACGCACCGTCACCTCCTGCAACGCGGCAAATGCCGGTTCACTCATCGCGTGCCCCTGATACACCTGCTGGGTGGCGGTACGCAACTGCACCAGCCGCTGTACGGGGGAGTTGCTGGCAGGGGCATCAGCAGCGAAACCGGCGATTTGGTTATCAATGACATCATCGCAATGGCGGCACCAGGTATACAGCATCAGCACGCTGCGGCGGGTGT
Source organism: Atlantibacter subterraneus (assembly GCF_007570865.1). Taxonomy (GTDB): domain Bacteria; phylum Pseudomonadota; class Gammaproteobacteria; order Enterobacterales; family Enterobacteriaceae; genus Atlantibacter; species Atlantibacter subterraneus. The sequence goes on from NZ_VLPS01000001.1 coordinate 599,494, forward strand.
CGGCATCAAACAGCCGGGCCGCGGCGTCGAAGCTTTTTGAGCCGCTGCGCATGGTGTTGGCCGCGTGGCGGAACAGCGGTTGATTCATGCCAGATCCTCCAGCATCAGCCGCGCCGTGGCTTTCGCCGAGCCGATCACCCCCGGAATGCCCGCGCCGGGATGGGTACCTGCCCCCACCAGATACAGGTTTTGCAGATGCTCATCCCGGTTATGGGGACGGAACCAGGCGCTCTGGGTGAGCAGCGGCTCCAGCGAAAACGCCGACCCGAGATGCGCACCCAGGGTGTGCTGGAAATCATCCGGCGTGAAGATGCGGTGCGTCACCAGCTGCTGGCGCAGGTTCGGCATATAGCGCCGTTCCAGATAGTCGAAAATCCGCTCGCGCAGCGCCGGGCCTTCCACGCGCCAGTCGAGCGGCGCATTGCCCAGATGCGGCACCGGCGTCAGTACGTAAAACGCGCCGCAGCCCGGCGGGGCCAGCGATGGGTCCGTGGCGCACGGCGAGTGGAGATACAGCGAAAAATCGTCCGGCAGCGTCGAGCCGTTAAAGATCTCCTGCACCAGTTCCTTGTAGCGCGGCCCGAAGCAAATAGTGTGGTGCGCCAGCTGCGGATGCGGGGCGTTCAGACCGAAGTACAGCACAAACAGCGAGTTGCTCATGCGCTTCCCGGCCAGTTTCTCGCCTTTGGTTTTGCCGTGCGGATCGTGGCCGAGCAGCTTTTTATAGGTGTTCACCACATCGGCATTGGAGGCTACCGCGTCGGCGGCGAATATGCGTCCGTCCCGGGCCATCACCTGAGTGACTTTCTGCTGATTCACCTCGATGCGCTCAACCGCCGTGTTCAGCTCCAGCTTGCCGCCCAAATCGGTAAACAGCTTCACCATGCCGTTGACCAGCGCCCCGGTGCCGCCGCGCGGGAACCAGACGCCCCATTCCCGCTCCAGCGCGTGGATCAGGGTGTAGATCGCCGAGGTGGCAAACGGATTGCCGCCCACCAGCAGGGAGTGAAACGAAAACGCCTGGCGCAGGTGATCGTCCTGAATAAAGCGCGACACCGCCTGCCAGACGTTTTCCCAGGCGCGCAGCTGCATCAGCTGCGGGCTGACTTTCACCATATCGCTGAACTGCAAAAACGGCGTCGCTCCGAGCCGCAGGTAGCCCTCTTTAAACACCGCGCGGGAATAGTCGAGAAAGCGGGCGTAGCCCTGCACGTCCGCCGGGTTAAAGTCGGCGATCTGCTGCTGGAGCAGAGCCTGGTTATTGTTGTAGTCGAAGCGCTTACCGTCCTCCCAGCACAGCCGGTAAAACGGATCGACCGGCAGCAGTTCCACGTAATCCTCCAGCCGCTTTCCCGCGCTGACGAACAGCTCCTCCAGCGCGCTGGGATCGGTGATCACCGTCGGCCCGGCGTCAAAGGTAAACCCCTGGTCGTGATAAACATAGGCGCGCCCGCCGGGCTTATCGCGCTGTTCCAGCAGCGTAGTCTGGATGCCCGCCGCCTGTAAGCGGATGGCGAGCGCCAGCCCGCCGAATCCTGCGCCAATCACCACGGTATTTTTCATTATTTATTCCCTGTGTTTATCGCCGCCCGTAGCGCCCCGAAAACGGGAACGGGCGGCTTGCCTGTCAATATTCGCGCTTTATCGGTCAGCGTCAGGTGCCCGGCGTAGAAGCGGGCGATGGTGGCATCGGGCAGGCGATAGAATTTTTGCATCACCTGCCAGCGGCGATCCGCCTGGCCGGCCAGAAACAGCATCCGGTTGAGCAAACGCAGAAACCCCTGGCTGCGCCACTGTCGGGTCGCCATCGCCTGAACCAGCCGGTGCAGGCCAGGCGCGTCGATACGTTCCTGCCCGGCGATGGCGTCGGCCAACTGCGCCGCCAACGGCAGAGAGTAGCCGGTGACCGCGTGGAACAGCCCGGCGCGCATCCCGGAACAGGGCTGGCTGGCGTGCAGCGGCGCGTCGCCCGCCAGCGTCAGCGGCAGGCAGCCGGTCTCTTCACGCAGCAGTTGATCCAGCGCCAGGCCGTGCTGCGCGGCATACTGGCGGATGGCGTCGCGATACTGTTCCGCCGGTAAGTCCGGTGCGTTGCTAAAACGGGTGTCCTCAATCAGCAGCGTGTCGGGCGTCAGCGGCAGCAGATAGAAAAACCGGTAGGCGTTGTGCTGGGCCACGGTGGCGTCCATCAGCAGCGGGCGCGTCAGGCCATGGGGTTCGGCAAGCCGCCACTCCTGCCCGACGAACAGTTGCCAGGCGCAGCGCCAGCCGGGCATGGCTTGCTGCCCACGCCCGTCAATTACCGCCCTGGCGCGCAGCGTAGTGTCGTCTGCCAGTTGCACGCTGTCTGGTGCGACGTCGGCCACCGGGCAATTCAGCCACAGCGCGTCTCCCAGCGCCTCGCGCAGCTGGCTGGCAAAGCGTTCAGCGCTGACGGTGTAATAGGGCTGATCGATATCGCGCATCAGCTCCGGGAAAATCACCTGATAACCGGGCCAGCGGTGGGCCACCAGCGGGGCGATCCACTGATGCTGCGCGGCGCTGAGATCGTGATGATGAAACGACCATGTATGGTTGCCGCCGGGCGATGCGCCCTGTTCGAGCATCAGGATCTTCATCTGCGGATGGCGCTGTTTTAACCGCCAGGCAATCAGGCCGTTCGCCAGGCCTGCGCCCACGAGGATCAGATCCCAGCTCATGGTTGCGCCGTCCCACGGTAAACCGGGCGTCCGCTGAGCAGCGCCCGTTCGGCGATCGCTGCCGCCCGCGCCGCGCCGCCCGCCTCACGCAGCGCCTGGCTGGCCTGCGCCAGATTGTTGCTGACGCCGTGGCTATCATCCAGCAGCGCGGTTATTTCCCGGGCGAGGGTCGAGGCGGTCGCCAGTCGGGAAACCCGCCGACCGAGATTGTGGTATGTCACCCGCGCCGCCACGGCGGGCTGATCGAACGCCACCGGCATCACCAGCAGCGGTCGCCGGGCGGCAATGCCCTCCAGCACGGTGTTATACCCGGCGTGGCACAGGATCAGGTCAGCATTAAGGATAAACTCGCGCTGGGGAACAAAACTCTCCACCCGATGCGCGCCGTTACGGTACAGCCCGTCGACCTGGGCGGCGTCAAGCCCGCCGCAGTGGGATATCGTCACCTCAACGCCCGCCAGATGACAGGCGCGCGCCAGGGTTCGCATCAGCGAATAGTGGTGGCCATGCAGCGTGCCCAGCGTGGCGTAGACCACCGGTTTGGGATGACGCGGCGGGATTGGCGTGGCGTCCACGGACTGAAACGCGCCGATATAGTGAAAATGGTCGGGCAGGGCGCGGCGCGGGAAATCAAATGCCACAGAGCCTTGCGCCACCTGGGCCAGCGGCGACAGGCAGTGATCCAGCCGATAACGATCTGCCAGACCAAAGCGGCGGCTGTAACGGTTGATCACCCGATAGTGCGCCTGCATCAGCCGGTCATAGACCCGCTCGCTGCCCGCGTAAAGCCGGCGCGACGTGTCATCGTCGGCATAGTTAAACGGCATCACCGGCAGCGGCAAATCCGGCTCGCGGTTAACCGGCAGGGCGCAGGCGGCCGACACAAACGGCAGCCCCAGATACTCGCAGACCAGCCCGCCCGCAGGTTCCATTTGGTCGACGATCGCGCCGTCAACCTGCAGGCGTTTTAACAGGCCCGGCAGTTCGCGGCACAGCGCCTCGGTATGCCCGGCCAGCGTGCCGGCAATGCGGAAAAAAGTGCGGGCGGCGGGGTCGCGAAAGCGCTGCTGCGCCGCAGCGATCGCTTCCGGCAGCGACGGGCAGCCGCTGATGCGCGGGTTATCGCGGGTAATCAGTTCCGGGCTGGCAATAAACGTCAGGCGGTGCCCTTTGCCGCTCAGGTGCAGCGCCAGCGCTTCCATCGACCGGATATGGCTGTAGAGCGGCGGTACGATAATCGCAAAATGGCTCATCGTCAGCGGCCGCACCAGACGATGTCGGCGTGCTTCAGGGCTTCCAGATTGGGGCTGCCGGTACAGAAACAGGCCAGTTTGAGCTGATCGATGGTGACGGCAAAACGCTCCACCACCGCCCGGCTGGATTCGGTGGCGCTATCGAGGATCGCCGCCGCCTGCCCGGCGAGGCTGGCTCCGAGCCGCAGCGCTTTCGCCGCGTCGATGCCGGTACGGATGCCGCCGGAGGCGATAAGCGGGATTTGCGGATAAGACCCGGCAATCGCCTTCACCGCGTCGGCGGTGGGGATCCCCCAGTCGGCGAACGCCATCGCCAGCGCGCGCAGATGTGCATCCTGGGCGCGTTTACCTTCAACCGCTGCCCAACTGGTGCCGCCCGCACCCGCCACATCAATGGCACTGACGCCCGCGTCAATCAGCCGTCCCGCGACCGCCGCTGAAATGCCTGCGCCCACTTCTTTGACCACCACTGGCACTTCCAGGTAACGCACCACGCGGGCGATGGCATCGAGCTTGCCTGACCAGTCGCGGTCGCCATCGGCTTGCAGCATTTCCTGCAGCGGGTTGAGATGGACGATCAGCGCATCGGCTTCAATCATCTCGACCACTCGCCGCGCGTCGTCGAGGCCTTTATCGCCTGCCAGCTGCGCTGCGCCCAGATTCGCCATCAGCGGGATGTCCGGTGCCAGCCTGCGCAGCGATTTGTCGATGCCGCTGTCGGACTTGCCTTCCAGGGCGATGCGCTGGGAGCCGACGCCCATCGCGACGCGCAGCTCCTGGGCCGCTTCCGCCAGATGGTGATTGATAAATTTCGAACGCTGCGCGCCGCCGGTCATCGAGCTTATCAGCAGCGGGGCGTTGAGGGTTTTGCCGAGAAACCGGCTGGAGAGATCAATAGCCTGATAATCGATTTCCGGCAGGGCGCAATGCACAAAGCGCCAGTATTCAAAGCCGGTGGATGTCCCCGTCACGTCCTGCGGGGAGTTAAGGATAATGTCCAGATGATCGTTTTTTCTCTGTACAATTCCCTGCTGTTTCAACGCCATGGTATTCCTCCAACCTGGCTGGTAACGATACACAAACGGACAAAATCAGGCGCTTTTCATGGCGGGTTTTTCACCCGCCAGCGTCAGGGTTAACCAGGCGTGAATAAACTGACGGGTTTCCTGCCCGGCCACACACACCGCGGCCAGGTGCTCATTGGCGGAGTGAAAATGGTGATAAACCAGATCGCAGACCCGCTCCCGGCCCAGCACGTTCACCAGTGTAGGCTTACCGGCATCCTTGTTGCGATCCTTGCCGGTAGTGAAGTGGCTATCCGACAGATCGTCCAGCAGCTGAAACAGCTGGCCAAAGTCGGTGGCGAACGCCGATAACCGCTGGTGGGTGGCGTCACTGGCGCTGGCGGCCAGGGCAATCACCTGAAGCATGGCGATAAACAGCACGCCGGTTTTCAAATCGTTAGTGGCGGTAATATCGTTGATATTCTGGGTGTGCCCGACGCCCGCCAGATCGCGAAACTGGCCCAGCACCAGCCCCTGTTCACCAACGGCGTTAGCCAGTTCGCCCACGACCCGCGCTTTTTGCTCGCCGTTCAGCCCGCTGACGGCGGAGACTTGCGCAAAAGCTTTGGTCAGCAGCCCAATCGCCGCAAGGATCGCCACGCTTTCACCATATTTCTTGTGAATAGTCGGCTTGCCGCGCCGCATGTCGGCGTTATCCATACAGGGAATATCGTCGAGGATCAGCGAGGCGCTATGGATCATCTCCACGGCGCAGGCGAGGTCAAGCAGGGTCTTCTTTTCGCCCGGATACCCCAGATCGTGCGCGATCAGCATCATCATCAGGGGGCGGATCCGTTTGCCTTGTCCTAAGACGCTCTCCTGCATCGCCATGCCCACTGCGGTTTTACTGTCGCAGTTTTTCAGTAATCCGCTGAGGTGATGCTCGATAGTGCTTTTGATTTCGTGGACCGACACGCCACCGGACAGGGTGTTTTGATTCTCGCTCATTGATGAGGAACCGCCATGGAAACAGACTGTAGTGTTTGTTTAACCGTAGACTGCGCGGCGGGGGTTCGCCAGTGATGGTTGTACAAGTTTGCAATAATTTTTTGTACAGGTTTATAACATGAGATTGCAGGGGTAAAGCGGAGCGATAAAAAGAGCCTGCCTCTGCAGGCTCATACGGTTTTACGCCAGAACGCCTATTGGCCACGGGGCAAATTCATTTTCCCCTACGCCCAGCGCCTCGCTTTTACTCTCTTCGCCTGAGGCCACGCGCAGGATTTTTTCGAAGATCACCTGTCCCATCTGCTGGATAGTTTTTTCGCCGTCAATCACCACACCGCAGTTGATATCCATATCCTCTTCCATCCGGGTGTACATTGGGGTATTGCTGGCAAGCTTGATGCACGGAGCAGGGAACGAGCCGAAGCAGGAGCCGCGTCCGGTGGTGAAGGTTACCAGGTTAGCGCCGCCCGCGATTTGTCCGGTAGCGGAAACCGGGTCATAACCGGGGGTGTCCATAAACACCAGTCCATGTTCTTTAACCGGCTCGGCGTATTTGTAGACCTCCATTAACGGCGCATTACCGCCTTTCTTGGCTCCGCCGAGAGATTTTTCCAGTACGTTCGCCAGCCCGCCCGCGTTATTGCCGGGGCTGACGCGACCATTAATCTGGCAGTCACGGCCTTCGTTGTATTTCAGCCACCAGTGAATGCAGTCCACCAGTTTTTGGCCAACAGCGGGCGTCATGGCGCGGGCGGTCAGGGTATGCTCAACGCCGAAAATCTCGGTGGTCTCCGACAGGATCGCGGTACCACCGTGGCGCACCAGAATATCCACCGCTGCACCCAGCGCCGGATTGGCAGACAAACCGGAAAAGCCGTCGGAACCACCGCACTGCATGCCGATACAGATATGTTCCGCCGATACCGTTTCGCGCTGGTAGCGGTTAGCCAGCGGCAGCATCGCCTCCACCGCTTCAATACCCTTTTCGATGGTTTTGCGGGTACCGCCGGTGTCCTGAATCACCAGTTTTTTCAGTTTATCGCTCTCTTCAAGCCCCATCTGCTCAAAGAAGCCGTGGATATTATTGCGCTCACAGCCAAGGGCGATTACCAGCGCGGCGGCGGTATTAGGGTTACGGATATAGCCGGAAATGGTGCGGCGCAGCAGATCCATCGGCTCACCTGTCATCTCCATCCCGCAGCCCAGCTCATGAATAAACGGCACCACGCCATTGATATTGGTATATTCCGCCAGCCTCTCCTGAGTGAAGTGGTCCGAGATTTTGCGCGCCACGGTAGCACCGCAGTTACCCACCACAAAGATACCCACATAGTTACGGGTGCCTACGCGACCATCTTCACGGACAAACCCCTGGAAGGTTGCGCGCTGCTCCGGCGGCAATAAATCCACCGGCTGGTAGTTTTTACTGAAGGCGTAATCGCGTTCGAAGTCGTCAAACAGGATATTATGGCTGTGCATCCAGCTGCCTGGCGGGGTGTCTTCACCGGCAAAGCCGATTACGGTGTTGTATTTCAGCACCGGTTCGCCTTTTCTTATCAGACGGGTGGCGATTTTATGTCCGGCAGGCACCTTATGAAGGGTGGTGACGTGTTCGCTGGCAATAAAAGTGCCAACAGGGATTTCGTTTGGCGCAACGACAACGTTGTCCTGCGGGTCGAGTCGAATCACGCGTCCAGTGTTAGTGCTGTTATTGCTCATTATCCACTCCAGTTTGGTTCAAGGGTGTCACGTTAATCGGTCAGGGGCGGCGCGTTGAACGCCGCAGAAAATAAATCAGTGCGAGTAGTTCTCGATTTTCTTCTCTTCAGTTTCGGTGGTGAGTTCCAGACGCTGAATTTTGCCGACGATAATCCAGTAGCTTAATACCGCGATAATGCCGTGCGCGCCAACGTACACCAGTGCCATCTGGAACGAACCGGTGCTGGAAATGATGTAGCCAATCACCAGCGGAGTGACGATGCCTGCGATATTGCCCAGCGAGTTAAACAGGCCGCCGGTGGTGCCGATAATCTGTTTCGGCGCGGTGTCAGCCACCACAGCCCAGCCCAGCGAACCGAAGCCTTTCCCAAAGAACGCGGCGCTCATCAGGAAAATCACCAGCGCTTCGCTCTGGACGTAGTTGCAGAAAATCATGCTGGCGCTCAGGGTCAGGCCGATGGTGATCGGGACTTTCCTGGCGAGGCTTAAGTTGCCGGTCTTTTTCAGCATCCAGTCAGAGAAAAAGCCGCTGGCGATACCGCCCACCAGACCGCAAATCGCCGGGATAGAGGCCATGAAACCGGCCTGGAGAATCGAAAACCCGCGCTCCTTTACCAGGTAAATCGGGAACCAGGTCATAAAGAACCAGGTAATAGCAGTGATGCAGTACTGGCCAATAAATATCCCTACCAGCATTCTGCTTTTAAATAGCTGTGCAATATCCTTTAAAGACGCTTTGCTTTTTTTCCCGGCTGCAGGGTTAACGGCTTTAATATCCAGATCGATTAAGCCACCGCCTTCTTTTATATAATCCAGCTCCTGCTGATTAATCGTTGGGTGTTTCATCGGCACGTGGAAATATTTCAGCCATACCAGCGCCACGCCGATACCGATAAAGCCCATGACAATAAATACATGTTCCCAGCCAAATTCGTGGCACAGCCAGGCCATCAGCGGCGTAAAGATCGCAATCGAGGCATACTGCGCGCTGTTAAAAATCGCTCCGGCGACACCGCGCTCTGAGGAAGGAAACCAGGCGGCAATAATGCGGCCTGACGAAGGGCCGACCGGGGATTCGGTCATTCCGAGCAGAAAGCGTAACACCAGCAGCATTGGTACCACGGCGGCGGTGATCCAGCTGACGCAGCCCATCACGACGGTAATGGCCGACCACAGTAAAATGCCCCAGAACATGGCACGTTTAGAACCGAATTTATCGGCGATCCAGCCTGCCGGCGTCATACATAATACGTAGGCCCAACTGAACACGGAAAATAAATACCCGATTTCGATTGAGGTTATACCCAACTGATTTTGCATTTCCGGGCCGGCAACGGAAATAGTCGCGCGATCGCCTGTCGCCAGGGTTAATACAAAAGTAATCATTGCCAGAATAATAAATCTGGAATGGGTCTTTTTAGGTTGAGAATGCATACGATCCCCTTTTTATCAATGTGTAGGGTAGAGCTAAAAAAGCGTGGTTCCGCTTTCGTCTTTTTCTGTTGTTATCGTTTTCGGGCGTTAATTAAATACTGGGTACCGGCCTGCACCATATACGGTGTGATCGCGGTAACCAGATAAGTTGCGCCCCAGTCCATCGCCATAGCCGCCCGGTCCGCATCCCCTACATAGGTGCCGGCGATTTTACCTGCCTGACTTATCCGGCGGATGCAATTTTCCATGGTCTCCATCACATCCGGGTGATTCGGACTGTTGGCATAGCCCATGGAAACCGCCAGATCGCCGGGGCCGATAAACAAAACGTCAATCCCTTCTACGTCCAGAATCGCATCCAGATTCGCGACGGCTTCCGGCGTTTCGATATGCACCGAAACCAGCTTGCTGGCGTCGGCGTCTTCGATATAGCGGGCCTTGTCCGGGCACATCCCGTAATTCGCCGCCCGGGTCAGAAACGCCACACCGCGCTCACCGCGTGGCGGAAAGTGGCTGGCAGATACCGCCTCTCTGGCCTGCCGGGCGGTGTTGACCAGCGGCACCTGCACTCCGTTCGCGCCAAAATCCAGCGCCCGGCGAATATACTCGTGGCGGTTTATCGGCACCCGCACGATGGCGGGCACCTCCACGCCCTGCGAGGCGCGGACCATATCTTCCAGCGTCTCCTGGTTCATCGCGCCGTGCTCGTTGTCGATCAGAATAAAATCAAATCCCATTCGGGCGGTGAATTCGCACAGCGCCGGTGAGCTGAAGGTAACGAAACACCCGTGCAGCGGCTCATGGTAAAGCCGCTGTTTCCAGTGCGGCTCAATCATGGTTTTTTGCTCCACCTTTCACTTCCACGCCCGCCATCCGTTCGAATATTTTGATCACGTTCGAGTGGTCCTCATTACCCAGCCCCTGGGCCATTATGCTTTTATAAAATTCATGCACCATGCTGCCGATGGGCATTGGGACGTTGATGCCACGGCTGAGTTCCATCGCCAGATTAAGGTCTTTGTACTGGAGACGGGTCATAAAGCCAGGATCGAAATTACGCTCCAGCAGCAGGCTGCCGCGAATATCAATACAGCCACAGCGCGCGTACCCTGCGCTCAGCACTTCGATAATTTTGGTCGGGTCGACGCCCGCTTTGGTACCCATTACCAGCGCTTCGCCCAGCGCCGCCATGGTTGAGGCCGCCAGCACCTGGTTGCAGGATTTCACCACCTGACCTGCGCCATTGCCTCCTACATGCGTGATGCGGGACCCCAGCACTTCCAGTACCGGCAGGCAGCGTTCAAAGGTCTGCACATCGCCACCGACCATGATCGACAGGGTGCCGCTTTTCGCGCCTTTATCGCCGCCGCTCACCGGCGCGTCCAGCATCCGCGCGCCAGTGGCGTGAACCCGCGCGGCAATCTCCCGGGTCGCCAGCGATGAGATGGTGCTCATATCAATCACCACCTTGCCTTCGCCCAGCGCGTCGCCGATACCGTTGGCACCGAACAGCACTTCTTCAACCTGCGGAGTATTCGGCACCATGGTGATAATGATATCGGCGTGGCGGGCCACCCCGGCAGAGCTGATTTCGCCCCGCGCGCCGTCCTGCTCCACTTCGCGGATATCCCGTTCTTCGATGCTGTAAACATGCACCGGATAGCCTGCCTTAAGCAGATTGCGCACCATGGGTTTGCCCATAATGCCGAGGCCGATAAATCCTAATACTGACTTCATTGTGCAATCCTTAATAGGTTTGATATTCAATACGCTGGCGTAATTCATCGACGTCAATTTCGTCGAACGGGCAGTTATCACGGTGGCTTAAGTACGCCGCCGTTCCCGCCGCATAGCCGGTTAAAAAACACTGCGCGGTGACGCGGGCAGAGGCGAGGGCTTCATGTTCCGCGCACAGGCTGCGTCCTGCGGTGATCAGGTTGGGGACGTTCTCCGGCAGTAATGTGTCGTACGGGATGTCGTAATAGTCGTTATCCAGATAGAACATAAAAATGCCGTCATCACCGTGGGCTTCGATGCACCATGCGCTGCTGGCGACGGTGCGCCGGCTCTTTCTTGCCTGAAAGACGTCATCGTTGGTCAGGCAACGCTGGCCCTGAATGGTCCGGCTCTGGCGAATGCCGATTTGTGCCGCCACGTCATTAAGGTACGCCTGCTCAAAACCGGGCACATACTGCTGAAGAAAGCGCTCGTATTCCCTGACGATTTTGCGGCCCTTCAACTCAGCGAAGCTCAGGTCTTCGGCGCAGGTGGCGTCAATCGGCCTGCCATCGTCGCGCAGCACACTGGTGACGTTGCACATCACTTCGCCAGGGCGGGGCGAGGGCAGCAGATAGATATGCTTGCGCGGTAGCGCCATTCCCGTTGCCTGGGCCTGTTCCACCCAGGCTTCCAGTTGAGGAACCGGGTGACCGATGCCGCGCCGGATATCGACATTGGTCATGCGGAACACCATGGTCGGGTACTGCACTTTGCCGTTGCGCCCAAAAGTCCAGGGCACGCCAGCTTTGGCACACAGGTCGCCGTCGCCGGTAGCATCGATAAAACGCCTGGCGGTAATAAACTGGCGACCGCCTTTATTTTCAATAATCACCCCGCGCAGTTGTTCGCCGTCCATCACCACATCAGTGGCCAGGGTATGGAACAACACATTGACGCCGCTCTCGCTCAACAGATCGTCGGCGATCTCTTTCCAGGTGTGAGGTTCATGTACCACCAGTCTGGTTTCACCGAACGGGAACGGGTCGCTGACGGCATGGCGCTGTTTGAGGTGGTGGTAAAACTCACCGGCGAAGCCGTGTACCAGTTGATGATGCGGGCCTTTGCCCGAGGTGAACAAACCGCAGATTGCCCCCGACATGCCTGCAGTGGCCATTCCTCCGCAGAAGCCGTATTTTTCAATGAGTAGTGTGTTTTCCCCGGCGCGCGCTGCGGCGGTCGCTGCCGCCACACCGGTTGGACCACCACCCACCACCAGCACATCGACATCATAGGTGACCGGCAGGTCGCGCGCCGTTTCGTGACAAACTTCCATAACAGACTCCCTGTTTGGCGGGCTTCTCAGCCCGTGCGTTCAGCGAAGATTATTCAACTTGCTTCGTATGAATGCGGCGTTTGCCCAGTACCGCGCCCTGGGCGATAGGCTGTACCAGTTGGGCATACTGAGAGAGATAGCTGCCGCTGCCGCCGCCCAGTTCGATGGGCTTGGGTTGCCAGGCTTGCAGGCGCTGCTCGATGATTTCCTGCGGCACGTCCATATTAATACTCAGGTCGACAAAGTTTATTTGCACCATTTCGCCCGGCTTGACCACTGCCAGCGGACCGCCTGCTGCGGCTTCCGGCATCAACTGCCCGATGATGATCCCGCGGTTGAGGCCGGAGAGTTCTCCGTCAGTGATCACCGCCACATGCTCGGCAATTCCCGCGCCATTGAGCGCTGCCACGAAGCTGCAGGCGAATACGGTGCCCGGACCGCCGGCAGGCCCCATATTGCGCAGTACTATCACATCGCCTTTGTGGATGTTTCCCTGACTTAATGCCTCAATAGCTTCATCTTCTCCTTCGTAGATATTCGCCGGACCGGTAAATTGCTCCAGCTCGCCAGGAACCGCAGAGAGCTTCACAATCGCGCCGTCCGGCGCCAGATTGCCGCGCAGGATAGCGACACCGGGGCGCTGGCTCACCGGGTTATTCAGGGTGCGGATCACCTCGTTGTTTTTTACGCTGGCATGGGCAATGTTGTCGCCCACGGCGTTACCGGTGACGGTCAGGGCATCCAGGTTCAGGAAATCGCGCAGCTGGTTCATCACAGCGGTGGTGCCACCCGCCGCTTCCAGATCTTCCGTGCGGTACGGGCCGTTCGGACGCACCGAGGTCAGCAGCTTGATATCTTTGCCGTATTTTTCGTACAACCCGATCACGTCTACCGGCAACTCGGCTTCGGTGGCGATAGCGGAGAGATGGCGCACGGTATTGACCGAACCACCCACCGCCAGCACGGTCATCACCGCGTTCTGGATAGCTTTTTCAGTAATGATGCTGCGTGGCAGAAGCTGCGCCTGGGTCAGTTCAACGATGCGTTTACCGGCGGCCTGAGCATACTCTTTCACCTTGCGGCCATTCGCCCAAATCGGCGAGTTGCCCGGCAGGGTCATGCCTAACGCTTCGGCCACGATATGCATTGAATTGGCAGTGCCCAGACCGGCGCACACGCCCGGCGACTGGATAGCGACATCGGTCATATCAGTGAGATCTTTTTCGCTGATTGCCCCGGTCGCCAGCGCACCGACCTGCTCGTAGACGTCGTCGATATCAAAGAACTGATCGTCGAACTTTTCATTCGAGCATTTACCGCCTACCTGATACCCACAGGTCAGCAGCAGACTCGGCACGTTGAGGCGCGCAGCGGACATTAAATGCGCCGGAGTGGTTTTGTCGCAAGACGAGAGGCAGATCATGCCGTCGAGCACCGCGCCCTCCATCATACATTCCACTTCGTTGACCATCAGGTCGCGGGTCGGCATCAGGTAGCGCGCTTTTTTACCGGCGCTGGTCACGAAATCGCTGGGCGCGACGGTACGTACTTCAAACGGCAGACCGCCAGCATCGCGAATAGCCTGCTCAACGATGCGGCAGAGCTCGTCAAGGTGCACGTAGCAACAGGAAAGTTTGTTTGAAGTATTGATAATCGCAATTTTCGGTTTATGCATGTCTTCTTCGCGAATGCCCATGCTGCGCCATTGTGCGCGGCGAACAGCCCAGCGGGTGGAGCCCGGCTTAAAATTACTTCTGAACATCATCAATTCCTTTATCGGGGTAGGGTTTATGGCGTAACTATCGCGACTTTTGGATGGCTGTCCAACCAATTATTTGTGTTTTTGAAGTGAAGTTCACAAAATCAGCGTTTTTCAAGCTATTAAAAGGAGAGCGCCGTCATAAAACGCGGCGTGAAAGGAGAGGAGGTTTAGTGGTCCATCCAATTTGTGGCATAATACTGCCCATACACCAGCAACAGGACCACTCTGTGGTTCACCAGATGTGCGGGTAGCGGATACCCGGCATAAGGGGGATGAAATGCCAGAAAAAAATAAATTCACGATGATCCCAATTAAACGCACAGATGTGTTCCAGACCATTATTCAGCATCTGAGCGATCTGCTGGATAGCCAGCAGATCCAGCCGGGTGAGCGCTTGCCGTCGGAACGCGAACTGGCGGAAATGTTGAATGTCAGCCGTACGTCGGTACGCCAGGCGTTAAAAGTGCTGGAATCAACCGGCCGGATTGAGACCCGCGTTGGCAGCGGAACATTTCTGTGTGAACCCACCGCCGTGTCGATGAGCGATCAAACCAGCCTGATTCGCCTGATTGAAGGGGGGGTAACGAAAGATTTATTGCGCCAGCTGATTGTGGCGCGTACTGCGATTGAACGGGCGATTTTTGAAGATTACGCCTGGCGGGCCAACAAATCTGGCATCAATCAGCTGCGCGACCTTATCGAAACCAATAGGGAGATTTTCGCCCGCCAACTGGTGGATAACGACGATGCTGGTCTGGATTTAAGTTTCGAGAAGAAAGTGGCGGAGCTGGGCGGTAACGCCATTCTGATCGCTATGCAGGAGCAGATCCACGATCTGTGGGTATTGGCCTGGCGGCAGTTTGGCTATACGCCGGAGAAAACCGATATTCTTCATGAAGAGCATCTCGCTATCCTGGATGCTCTGGCGGCGAAAAACGCCGGACGGGTGGCTGATCTCATCATTCAGCACGTCGATAAAGAGATTGAATAATGCCCTCCATCGCCATCCTGTCAGATGGCGATGGAGCGGTGATTACAGGCCGCGATGTTCCATCAGGCGGGCCAGGTCGATCAGGCGATTTGAGAACGCCCATTCGTTGTCATACCAGGCGAGAATTTTCACCAGATTACCGCCAATCACCAGGGTGGAAAGCCCGTCGATAATCGATGAGCGGGCATCGCCCTGATAGTCGCTGGAAACCAGCGGCTCCTCGCTGTAACCCAAAATTCCCTGCAATGGGCCGTCAGTAGCGGCGGCGCGGAAGGCGGCATTCACCTCTTGCGCAGTGACATCGCGCTTCAGCGTCACGGTTAAATCGACGATCGATACCACCGGAACCGGGACGCGCAGCGAATAGCCGGTCAGCCGTCCGTCGAGTTCCGGGATCACTTTGCCGAGCGCTTTGGCCGCGCCGCTGGAGTAGGGAACAATCGACAGGGCGGCGGCACGCGCGCCGCGCAGGTCTTTTTCCGGCTGATCGTGCAGCGCCTGGCTATTGGTGTAGGCGTGGGTGGTGTTCATCAGGCCGTGCTCAATGCCAAACTGCTGGTGCAGCACCTGCGCCGCCGGAGCCAGCCCGTTGGTGGTGCAACTGCCGTTGCTGACCACAAAATGCTTCTCAGGATCGTATTGCTGGTGGTTGACGCCCATCACCACGGTAATGTCGTCGTTTTTCGCCGGGGCCGAGATGATGACGCGCTTTGCGCCTCCGTGGGTGATATGCACTGCCGCCTTGTCGCGCTCGGTAAAGAAGCCGGTGGCCTCAATGACAATATCCACGCCGACGCTGCTCCACGGAATTTCTGCCGGATCACGTTGGGAGAATACCTTCACCGCGTTGCCGTCGATGCGCAGTTCCCCTTCGCCCGCCTCAACCGCCAGCGGCAGGGTGCCGAGCAGGGAGTCATATTTCAGCAGATGCGCCAGGGTTTTGCTGTCGGTCAGGTCGTTAATCGCCACGATTTCGACTTGCGGATCGTTGAGGGCCGCACGGAATACGTTGCGGCCAATGCGGCCAAAGCCGTTGATGCCGATCTTTAACATAGTTACCTCCTGATGTGCCGTTTCTGCAATCAGGATAGTCAGCGGTCGGTTTGGCGTAAATGACAAAAAAGGATCACTTTACGCCAATTTACGGCAGTGGAAGCGCTGGCGATATTCGCCGGGGGTAAGGTGCAGCTGTTTTTCAAAGATGCGGCGTAGATTGATGCTGCTGCCGAAACCGGTGATGTGCGCGATGCGTTCCAGGGTTTCGGTGGTTTGCTCCAGCCGGTCGCGGGCCGCAGCCAGACGCGCTTCCGCCACGTAGCGGGCAGGGGAGACGCCCGCTTCCCGGGTGAATACGCGGGTAAAGTTGCGCGGGCTCATGGCCACGTGCTGGGCCAGATTTTCTACCGACAAGTCGTCTGCGAGGTTCGCCAGGATCCAGTTTTGCAGCTCGCCCACCGGGCCGTCATGCTCGGCCCGATCCAGCTTATAGCGGCTGAACTGTAACTGCCCGCCGGGACGGCGCAGGTACATCACCATATCCTGAGCCACGTCCCTGGCGAGGGTAAACCCGTAATCTTCTTCCACCAGCGCCAGGGTTAAATCAAATCCCGAGCTGACGCCACCGGAGGTCCACATCGGGCCATCCTGCACGTACAGCGGGCCGCCTTCCACCTTCACCTGCGGATAAGTCGCCTGCATGGTTTCCAGCAGACGCCAGTGGGTGGTGGCGCGGCGGCCATCCAGCAGACCGGCCTGCGCCAGCAGCATCGCCCCGCCGCAAATCGACGCCACGCGCCGGGCATGGGGCGCAGCCATACGCACCCAGCTTGCCACCGCGTCGCGCTCGTCCAGATTGGTGCCGCGCCCGGTGATCATAATGGTATCGCGGGATTCAAACGGGTCCAGCTCGGTGAGGCGGTGATCCGCCAGCAGGTTTAGCCCCGACTGACCGTGGATCACCTGGTGCGGTTGGGTGGTGGCGATGGTGATGCGGTAGCGCGACGCGCCGGAAGGCGTGGGATGCAGCCGGTTGGCCTGCATCAGGATGTCGGCGATACCGGCGGCTTCAAACAGCATGCCACCATCAGGAACGATAATCAGGATAGTTTTCATGGCTTGAAATGTAGGCTTTTTACAAAATAAGTCAAACTGGATTATTGATGCACTTGCTCAACACTTTCTTCTCAGGGGGTAAACTTACCGGGTAACAATTTGCCATACTCCTAATTCTTCGCGCTGCGCTTTTTTGTTGACCTGAGGATCGACACTATAGGGTTCATGTTTTATTGAAGAGCAAATTAATGAACACGCCTCAAGTAAAAGAAACAGGAAGATTGCGAACTCTCAGGTGGAAACGAATAGCAATTAGTAGCCTGTTTATCATCCCCTTCTTTATTCTATTCAAGTTCGGGGCGGTACTTATTCTTAGCGTAATCGCCATTAGTTTATTACGCCCTTCCGGGCAGAATCGATTTCTTAAATATAATAACAAACTGCCAACCAGTAGCGTTGGTTCTCTGAAGAGTGGCATCGTAAAGCTGGAAGGGATCGTTACAGGCCAAACATTGCTACGTGCTCCCCTCAGTAATAAACCTTGTATTGGCTATGAATACACCGCTTATGAAGAAAGGCGTAATTATGATAACGAAAGTCACTTCTGTCAGATCCATAAGGAACAGCGATGTAATGAATTCACATTGCAGGATGCGACGGGGAAAGTAACGGTTGAGGGTGAAGGGTTGGATTTACAGTGGCTCAGGGCCAGTAAAAAGAAAAGAGCGGGCGATGAGATTAAGTGTGAATATCGGCTCGAACCCGGCGAGAGATGCGTCCTAATCGGCCTGGCAGTACGGCAAAACGAGAGGGTTTATATCACACGCGATAGTAAGCGGCGTATCTTTGGTATTGCTCCCGTGAGTAACCTGATTAGACGTGAGCACCTGGAAGTCATGCTGGGACGTGCCGGTTATTACCTTGTCGGGATGGCATTAGCTGTCTCGCTGATGCTGCTTGTGCCTCTGGAGGTAACGCATCACCAGCTCATCCTGGATTTTGGACAGCTGCCTGAACGGCTTAATGCACTGTGGATGCTGCCGTACATCCCGACGGAAGGCTTCCGTTGTGCTATCCAGTCCATGGATTTGACGTTTATGTCACAGGAATCCGGTTATGCAGTTTTACTCGCCGCAGTAGGCCCACTGGTAGCGCTTTTATTCTTCGGAACAACCCTGAGAGTCCCCTTACTCAAAAGTCTGTCGGCCGCATTTGCCGGTGTTTTCGCTCTTGGCTGGTTTCCGGGGATCGCAATGTCAGTGGTGATGATGTTGTGCGAAATTAATGGCGTAAAAATTTTATTATGCTGGGTGATCGTTCTGATCAGCGTGGCAATTTTTGTCGTTGCTAACTTTGGTCCACTGGCGCGGCTTGTTACGCAATATAATCAGAACGATTGAAATAACCCATTAATTTGCAAGCTATCTTGAAAAAGCATTGGCCTCAAACATTCTAACCTGTGAATTTTTGGCCGCCTGGCGTAACAAGAAGAAATATTCAGGACTCGTTTATGGCACCCATGTTAACTCCCGGCGATGGGCGACTGTTAAAGCACCGCTCGTTTGTGGCGTTCTGGCTGGCGCGCACCAGCTCCGGCTTTGGCTACCAGATGCTGTCGATTATCGTCGGCTGGCAGATTTACTCCCAGACCCAAAGCGCGTTCTGGCTGGGAATGATTGGCCTGGTACAGTTTGTGCCGTCGGTTTCTCTGGCGCTATTCGCTGGGCATATCGCCGATCGGTTTGATCGCCGCCGCGTGGTGATGCTGGGGCAGGTGTGCGAGTGGGCGGCGATTGTAGCCCTCGCCTGGCTGACCTGGCACGGCGACGCCAGCGTGGACGTGATGCTGGCGCTGATCTTTATCATCTCCTGCGCCAAAACCATGGAATCCCCTTCGATGATTTCGATGCTGCCCGCGCTGGTGCCGATCACGCTGCTGCCGCGCGCCACCGCCGCCAACGCGGTGTCTGGCCAGGCGGCGCAGATTGTCGGCCCGGCGCTGGGTGGTTTTTTATATGCGGCGGGCGCGGACGTGGTTTATTGGGTCACTGCGGCGCTCTATTTCGTTTCCCTGCTACTGGTGATAACACTGCGCTATGAACAGGCACCGCCCCCGCGTCAGCCCGCCACGCTGTCGTCGCTGTTTGCCGGGGTGAGCTTTATCCGCCATCGACCGGATGTGCTGGGCGTCATTTCACTCGACCTGTTTGCCGTGCTGCTCGGCGGCGCGACCGCGCTGTTGCCGATTTTTGCCCATGACATTTTGCACACCGGGCCGCTGGGTTTAGGCCTGCTGCGCAGCGCCCCCGCGGTAGGCGCGTTGCTGGTGGGTTTCTGGCTCAGCCACCGGGCGCTGAAGCGTAACGTCGGCATGATTATGTTTATCAGCGTGGCCGGGTTTGGCGTGGCGACGCTGATTTTCGCGTTTTCGAGCTGGATGTGGCTGTCGCTGCTGGCGCTGTTTGCCCTGGGCGGCTTCGATATGGTGAGCATGGTGATCCGCGGCTCGCTGGTACAGCTGGATACCCCGGATGAGATGCGCGGGCGCGTTAACGCGGTTAACTCGATCTTTATCAATACCTCCAATCAGTTGGGCGAATTTGAGTCCGGGATGCTGGCCGCCTGGCTGGGTGCGGTGCCAGCCGCCGCGATCGGCGGCATCGGCACCCTGGTAGTGGTGGCGCTGTGGATGAAGTGGTTTCCCGGGCTTCGCCACCGCCAGCGCCTGGAAAGCGAGACCGTTTAAGCTTCAGCGATCGGCTTACTCCGGAGCCTGACCTTCCCCCTGTTGGGAAGGCCATTTCCAGTTTTGTACTTCGGGTAAGTCCTCGCCATGCTCGCGCACGTATTGATGGTGAGCGGCGATTTTCTCCTGCAACGCGTCAAGAATGGCGTCGGCTTTACCCTGTAGCGACGGAACCCGCAGGATTGCCGCCTGCGCCAGGTGAAAGCGATCCAGCTCATTCAGCACCGTCATATCAAACGGCGTGGTGGTGGTGCCTTCTTCCATAAACCCGCGTACGTGGAAGTTGCGATGATTGTTGCGCTGGTAAGTCAGGCGGTGGATCAGGCTCGGGTAGCCGTGGAAAGCAAAAATCACCGGCCTGTCGGGGGTGAAAATCGCGTCGAAATCCTGCTCGCTTTTACCGTGCGGATGCTCATCCTGCGTTTGCAGCGCCATTAAATCCACCACGTTGACCACCTGAATGCGCAGCTCGGGCAGGTATTCGCGCAGTAAATCCACCGCCGCCAGGGTTTCCATGGTTGGCACGTCACCCGCGCAGGCCATCACCACATCCGGGGATTCCCCTTGTGGCACGGTGCCTGCCCATTGCCAGATGCCCATCCCGGCGGCGCAGTGTTCCGCCGCGTCGTCCAGCGTCAGCCACTGGGGCGCGGGCTGTTTACCGGCCACGATAACGTTAATCCGGTCCCAGGTTTTCAGGCAGTGGTCAGCCACGCACAGCAGCGTGTTGGCGTCTGGCGGCAGATAGATGCGCACGATATCGGCCTTTTTGTTGGCCACATGATCCATAAAACCGGGATCCTGATGGCTATAGCCGTTGTGATCCTGACGCCAGACGTGCGAGGAGAGCAGATAGTTAAGCGACGAAACCGGCTCGCGCCACGGCAGCTTGCGGGTGATCTTCAGCCATTTGGCGTGCTGGTTGAACATCGAATCGATGATGTGGATAAAGGCCTCATAGCAGTTAAACAGGCCGTGCCGCCCGGTCAACAGATAGCCCTCCAGCCAGCCCTGGCACTGATGCTCGCTGAGAATTTCCATCACCCGGCCATCCGCTGCCAGCTGTTCATCATAGGGTTTCACCGGCTCCTGCCAGGTACGGTTGGTGACATCGAACACTTTGCTCAGGCGGTTGGATGCGGTTTCATCCGGGCCAAACAGACGGAAGTTATCCGGGTTACGCTGGAAAATTCCCGCCAGATAAGCGCCCAGCGCCGACGTCGATTCGGCCTGGGTTTCCCCTGGATTGACGACATCCACGGCGTATTCACGTAATTCCGGGGTCACCAGCTCCCGACGCAGGCGGCCACCGTTGGCCCAGGGCGACGCCCCCATGCGCTTGTCGCCCTCCGGTGCCAGCGCGCGCAGTTCAGGCTTCAGCGTGCCGTGCTCGTCAAACAGATCTTCCGGCTGATAGCCGCGCATCCAGCGTTCGAGGAGCTGGCGATGCTCGTCATTCTCGCGGCAAGACGAAATCGGCACCTGATGGGCGCGCCAGAAATCCTCAACTTTTTTACCGTCCACCGTTTGCGGGCCAGTCCAGCCTTTTGGGCTGCGTAAAACGATCATCGGCCAGCGCGGCAGTTGATCTGGCGGATTGCCGCTGCGCGCCTGCTGCTGGTACTGGCGAATACTCTCCAGCGCCTGCTCCAGGGTTTCCGCCATCTGGCGGTGCATTTTCTCCGGCTCATGACCGCTGACGATCAGCGGTTGGTAGCCGTAGCCCCGGAACAGCTGCTGGAGATCCTCGTCGCTGGTGCGCCCGAGGATAGTCGGGTTAGCGATTTTATAACCGTTGAGATGCAAAATCGGCAGTACCGCGCCGTCGCGCGCCGCATTAAGGAATTTGATGCCGTACCAGCTGGAGGCCAGCGGACCGGTTTCCGCTTCGCCATCGCCAATCACACAGGCGGCGATCAGCGACGGGTTATCAAACACCGCGCCGAAGGCATGAGACAGCGAATAGCCCAGCTCCCCGCCTTCGTTGATCGAACCCGGCGTTTCCGGTGCCGCGTGGCTGGGGATACCGCCGGGGAAAGAGAACTGCTTAAACAGCTTTTTCATGCCGTCGGCGTCGAGGCTAATATCGGGATAGATTTCGCTGTAGCTGCCTTCAAGCCAGGTGTTGGCGACCATGCCCGGCCCGCCGTGCCCCGGCCCGCAGATATAGATCATATCAAGATCGCGCTGGCGGATGACGCGGTTAAGGTGCGCGTAGATAAAGTTCAGGCCCGGCGTGGTGCCCCAGTGGCCCAGCAGCCGCGGCTTGATGTGTTCGGGTTTGAGCGGCTCGCGCAGCAGAGGGTTATCCATTAAATAGATTTGCCCGACGGAGAGATAATTGGCGGCTCGCCAGTAGCGATCGATTAACTGAATTTCACGATCGGAGAGTGGGTTGGTTTCAGTCATGCTTTCCCCATATTGTCTTGTATGTCAGATAAGCAAGAAGGCGAGGCTCCTTAACAGAAACTGCCTCTAAAGCCTGGCATAGATTCGCGGGCTGGCGGCGTTCCAGGACAATTCGCGGCGCAACACGTATTGCTGCGCAAAAATTCACCAGTACAATAGGCAAAACCCTCTCATTACGGACACCAATGATCCTGATTAAAACACTGTCGCTCAGCCTGCTGTGCATTATTCTGCTGTCTCTTGTCGCCAGCGTCGGGCAGGCGATGTATCACCACGATCCTCAGGCGCAGCGAGGCTGGTGGGCCGCCCGCAGCGATTCTGCCGGAATGGCCCCCGATCCGCGTAAAAACGCCGGGCTGGCGGTGGTGCAGGTTTACGCCGCCCCAACCTGGGGCTGGAAGGGCGTGGTGGCGGTACATCCGTGGATCATCTTTAAGCGCGCCGGAGAAACCCAGTACAACCGCTACGAGGTGATTAGCTGGGGCTCGGGTGAGAAAGTGCGCCGCAACCGCAATTCGCCGGACGGCTACTGGTACGGCTCTAAGCCCCGCCTGCTGGTGGAGCATCGCGGGGCGGCAGCCGAAGCCATGATCCCGCAGATCGAAGCGGCGATAGCCTCTTATCCCTGGCCGGACAGCTATCGCGTCTGGCCCGGACCGAACAGCAATACCTTTATTGCCCATATCGGGCGCGAAGTGCCGGCGCTGAAGCTGGATATGCCCGCCAACGCGGTCGGCAAAGATTTCCGCTCGCTGCGCCATGTGGTGGGCTTACCGCCGTCAGGGCGCGGGCTGCAGGTTTCCGTGCTCGGCGTGGCAGGGGTGACGCTGGGGGTAGAAGAGGGATTTGAGGTGAACGTGTTGGGGCTGAATGTCGGCCTGGACGTGTCGCCGTTGAAGCTGAGATTGCCGTTTATTGGCGGAGTGGGACGGGATAATTTGCAGAAGCAGCGGGAAGGGGGCGAGGAGTAAATCCTGCGCCGCCTGAGCGCCGTAAAATCCGCAAAACTCTACGGCGCGTTTGAAGGAAAAGAGATTTTGAACAACGCCGCTAACCGGCGTTACTCGTTGCCCCACTGATTGAGGAAATCTGCGATCTCATCAATACGACCTTGATGAATCCCGGCCTCAACAGCCATCTCCTGCTGGGCCTCTTCGCTGATTTCTTCGTTATTCATCAGGCGGGTGATCAGCAGCTGGAAATAGTGCGCGAGGGCGTCGCGTTCGGTTTCGGTGACCGGGATTTCTGTTTCCGTCGCGTACTCGTCGGCGATGTCATAAAACTTCAGTGGGATAGATGACGTCATTGTGAATTCCTTTGAGAAAGAGGCATGGGCTGGAGCATAGCATTTTTATGAGGATCTGCGCTGAGCCGATTGTTCAACTTAGTGCTCCCTGTTAGCCACGCGAGCCTGCTAAAATCAACGCTATATTCTCTTTATTACAGGTTACAACAACAATGGCTCTGATCCCTAAAAACTACGCACGGCTGGAAAGCGGCTACCGTGAGAAAGCGTTAAAAATCTATCCCTGGGTATGTGGACGCTGTTCGCGGGAATTTGTTTACTCGAATCTTCGCGAATTAACGGTCCATCATATCGATCACGACCACACTAATAATCCGGAAGACGGCAGTAACTGGGAGTTGTTGTGCCTGTTTTGCCATGATCACGAACACTCGAAGTACACCGAAGCTGACCAGTACGGCACCACCGTGGTGGCGGGGGAGGACGCGCAAAAAGACGTCGGGGCAGCCACCTATAATCCGTTCGCCGATTTAAAGTCGATGCTCAATAAAAAATAACGGTAAAAAAAAATCCACGCCGCAGCGTGGATTTTTATTGTCAGGCCGACAATCTTAGACGTTGAACAGGAAGTTCATCACATCGCCATCCTTCACGATGTAATCCTTCCCTTCAGCGCGCATCTTGCCCGCTTCTTTGGCCCCTTGCTCACCCTTATAAGTGATGAAATCTTCATAAGCGATGGTCTGAGCACGGATAAAGCCTTTCTCGAAGTCGGTATGGATTTTACCCGCCGCCTGCGGCGCAGTTGCGCCAACCGGGATGGTCCATGCGCGCACTTCTTTCACGCCCGCAGTGAAGTAGGTTTGCAGGTTCAGCAGAGCATAACCGGCGCGGATCACACGGTTCAGGCCCGGCTCTTCGATGCCCAGCTCGGCCATAAATTCTTCGCGGTCGGCGTCGTCCAGTTCGGCGATATCCGATTCTACAGCCGCGCAAACAGGCACGACGACGGAGCCTTCCGCTGCGGCGATTTCACGCACTTTGTCGAGGTACGGGTTGTTTTCAAAACCGTCTTCGTTAACGTTGGCGATATACATGGTCGGCTTCAGGGTCAGGAAGCTCAGGTAGCGGATGGCCGCTTTGTCTTCCGCCGTCAGGTCCAGCGCGCGCAGCATCCCGGCGTTTTCCAGGTGCGGCAGGCATTTTTCCAGTGCCGCCAGTTCCGCTTTGGCGTCTTTATCGCCGCCTTTGGCTTTCTTCTGCACGCGGTGAATGGCGCGCTCGCAGGTTTCCAGGTCAGACAGCGCTAGCTCGGTATTGATAACGTCGATATCTTCCGCCGGATCGACTTTACCCGCCACGTGGATAATATTGTCGTTTTCAAAGCAACGCACCACGTGGCCGATAGCTTCGGTTTCGCGGATGTTGGTCAGGAACTGGTTACCCAGGCCTTCGCCTTTGGATGCGCCTTTTACCAGGCCCGCGATATCCACGAATTCCATGGTGGTCGGCAGAATGCGCTGGGGCTTAACGATTTCCGCCAGCTTGTCGAGACGCGGATCGGGCATTGGAACCACGCCGGTGTTCGGCTCAATGGTACAGAACGGGAAGTTAGCCGCTTCAATACCGGCTTTGGTCAGCGCATTGAACAGAGTGGATTTACCGACGTTCGGCAAGCCGACGATACCGCATTTGAATCCCATGGTTTAGATCACCTTAATTGCTTGATTATCATTGAGTTAAAACAGGCTCAACGACTGAAAATAAATAACTTTGCCTATTATACATCGAACGGGCGTTATTCGGGGCGTATTTCACCCCGTCGCCCGATAAAAAGCCGGCTATTGGGCCTTAAAGGCGTGCAAACGGTTGGTGGCTTTGGTCAGGCCTTCTTTCAGCCAAATCTCGGTGCAGCGCGCCGCTTCGTCTACGGCGTCATCAATTAATTTCTGCTCGGAGACAGGCGGTTTGCCCAGCACAAATCCAACAACTTTGTTTTTATCGCCGGGATGACCAATTCCCACCCGTAAACGGTGAAAATTCGGGTTATTGCCCAGCTTGCTGATAATGTCTTTCAGGCCGTTATGCCCGCCGTGACCACCGCCAAGTTTAAATTTGGCAACGCCGGGCGGCAGGTCTAACTCGTCATGCGCCACCAGGATTTCATCCGGCGCGATGCGGTAAAAGCCCGCCATCGCCGCCACCGCTTTGCCGCTCAGGTTCATAAAGGTGGTCGGAACCAGCAATCGCACATCTTCACCCGCGAGGGAGACCCGCGAGGTATAGCCAAAAAATTTGGCTTCTTCTTTCAGCGGCGCGCGCAGGCGCTCCGCCAGTAAATCCACATACCATGCCCCGGCGTTATGGCGGGTCGCCGCATATTCAGCGCCAGGGTTCGCCAGGCCGACAATCAATTTTATCGTCACGTTGTTATTCCAGGTTGCCCGTAAATCGCCGGGTAGTTTACTTCGCTCAGGTCATGATGACAAAGCGCTCCGCTTGTGGCACGCAGTTATTGAATAATAACTATACTGAACCATTAGAATTTCATTCAGTTCAGCAAGTTATATGTCAAGTTTTGTGAAGTCAGGCGCGTAAATGTGATCCCAGGCGCAACAGAGAACCATAACTGTTGTCTATACTTTACACACAAGGAATGGGGATATTCCCACACACCCTTTCGTTCCGGAGGTGACATATGAAACGCAAAAACGCTTCGTTACTCGGTAACTTTCTTATGGGGTTGGGCTTAGTTGTTATGGTCGTTGGCGTCGCGTATTCCATCCTCAATCAGCTGCCTCAACTCAACCTGCCTCAATTTTTCGCCCATGGAGCGGTATTAAGCATCTTTGTCGGTGCCGTGCTCTGGCTTGCCGGCGCGCGCGTTGGCGGGCATGAACAGGTTTGCGACCGGTACTGGTGGGTGCGCCACTTTGATAAGCGCTGCCGCCGCGACGAACATCGTCATAGCTAATCACTATAGCTAATCAATTAATTTTAAAGGACGGCTCCGCATGCGGAGCCGTTTTTTTTGGCTGTAACGCGCTGATGCAGGCGCAGCGGCCCGCATCAGCGTAGCGGATCACAATTCGGCGAGCGCCGCCTCGCGGTCAGGGAAGAACGCCAGACGCCCGGGGATGGGCTTGACGTGAGCGCGGGCCAGGGTGCGCAGCGGCTGGAATTCCAGATGGCAGATGCGCAGCTCGCAGCCTTCCGGCAAGCGGGCGATAAAGCGTTGCAGGGCGTCCAGACCGCCTGCATCCAGCACCGGTACCGCATCCCACTGCATCACGATGATTCGTTTCCCTTCGGCCTGTTGCATCAGCGGGCCAAATACCCCTTCGGCGGCGGCGAAAAACAGCGGGCCGGTAACGCGCACCGCCAGCACATCATCCGGCACCGTCACGTTGAGCGGCGCAAGGCGCGTCATGCGCGCAACCCGGCGCATAAACAGCAGCGAGGCCAGCACGATGCCGACGCTGATGGCAATCACCATATCGAACAGTACGGTGAGCGACATGCACAGCAGCATCACCAGGATGTCGTCTTTCGGCGCATGGCGCAGCAGGCTGACCACCTTATGGGCTTCGCTCATGTTCCACGCCACCATCAGCAGCAGCGCCGCCATGGCCGACAGCGGCAGCCATGAGAGCAGGGGAGCCAGCGCCAGCAGCGCCATAATCACCAGCAGGGAATGGATAACCGCCGCGATGGGCGACGTGGCCCCGGCGCGCACGTTGGCGGCGGAGCGGGCAATCGCCGCGGTGGCGGTAATGCCGCCGAAGAACGGCGCAATCAGGTTGCCCAGCCCCTGGCCGATCAGCTCGCTGTTGGCGTTATGTTTGGTGCCGGTCATGCCGTCGAGCACCACGGCGCACAGCAGTGACTCAATCGCGCCCAGCATCGCCATGGAAAACGCGGCGGGCAGCAGCGCCTGAATCGAAGACCAGCTCAGCGTAAAGCCGGAATCGGGAATATTCCACGGTAGCATCAGCTGCGGCAGCAGTTGCGGGATGCCGCTGCCCTGGGTGCCGTCCGCCAGCACATAATGGAAGCGTGAGCCGATAGTAGCCACGTCGCCGCCGAGCATATTCACGGCGGCCATCACGGCGCAGCCCGCCAGCAGCGCAGGCAGATGCGGCGGCAGGCGAATGCCGAAGCGCGGCCAGAACACCAGTACGCCCAGGGTTACAATGCCGATAGCCGCATCGCCCATGTTGAGGGTCGGCATTGCCATCACCAGCGCGCCGACTTTCTGCAAATAGTGTTCCGGCACGTGCGCCATTTCCAGGCCAAAGAAGTCTTTGATCTGCATGGTGGCGATGGTGATACCGATCCCGGAGGTAAAGCCCAGCGTCACGGACAGCGGGATGTATTCAATCAATCGGCCAAAACGCGCCAGGCCGAACAGCACCAGAAATAACCCGGAAATCAGCGTCGCCATCAACAGGCCCGCCAGCCCGAACTGCTGGGCCACCGGGTAGAGGATCACCACAAAGGCGGCGGTGGGGCCGGAGACGCTAAAGCGCGAACCGCCGCTCAAGGCGATGACGATCCCGGCTACGGCGGAGGTGTACAGCCCGTACTGGGGCGCGACGCCGCTGCCGATAGCCAGCGCCATGGCCAGCGGGATAGCAATAATCCCGACGGTGATCCCGGCAATTAAATCGCGGCTAAAGCGCGACGCGGTGTATTTCTCCCGCCAGCAGGCGTCGATGAGGGCGCGAAATGGCAGGAAATGGGCGATTGAAGATGTTTTCACTGTGTTTCATCCATGAGCGCATCATCTGTTTAGTGTATGTCAGATGAAGGAGGCATTAGTCATACAAATACATCATGCAATAAAAAAAACCCGCCGCAGCGGGTTTCTGAACGCATGTCTATCAATGTTCGAACATTGCAGAAATGGATTCTTCGTTGCTGATACGACGAATCGCTTCTGCCAGCATGCCGGAAAGGGTCAGGGTGCGAACTTTTTCCAGCGCTTTGATTTCTGGTGCCAACGGAATGGTGTCACATACGATGAACTCGTCGATTACCGAGTTCTTGATGTTTTCCACTGCGTTGCCGGAGAAAATCGGGTGGGTCGCGTAAGCGAAGACGCGTTTCGCGCCGCGCTCTTTCAGCGCTTCCGCCGCTTTGCACAGGGTGCCGCCGGTATCGATCATGTCGTCAACCATCACGCAGTCGCGGTCAGCTACGTCGCCGATGATGTGCATCACCTGGGAAACGTTAGCGCGCGGACGGCGTTTGTCGATGATCGCCATGTCGGTATCGTTGAGCAGTTTAGCGATAGCGCGTGCGCGTACGACGCCGCCGATATCCGGGGAAACCACGATCGGGTTGTCGAGGTTTTTCTGGATCATATCTTCGAGCAGAATCGGGCTACCGAAAACGTTGTCTACCGGCACATCAAAGAAGCCCTGGATCTGTTCTGCGTGCAGGTCCACCGTCAGAACGCGGTCAACGCCGACGCTCGACAGGAAATCAGCAACCACTTTTGCGGTGATCGGCACACGCGCGGAACGCACGCGGCGGTCCTGACGGGCATAGCCAAAGTAGGGGATCACCGCGGTAATACGGCCTGCGGAAGCGCGACGCAGGGCATCTACCATGACAACCAGTTCCATCAGGTTGTCGTTGGTGGGGGCACAGGTGGACTGGATGATGAAAATATCACCACCGCGTACATTTTCATTGATTTGTACGCTGACTTCGCCGTCGCTAAAGCGACCGACAGCAGCGTCGCCGAGGGAAGTGTACAGGCGGTTGGCAATACGTTGTGCTAGTTCCGGGGTGGCGTTACCAGCAAAAAGCTTCATATCAGGCACGAGAAGAACCTCAGGCATGCGTCCAGTGGTGGATGACGGCATCAATGCGGGTGAAGCTCGCCATCCAGGCGGTGTATTTAAAGAGCATGGCGCAACATCTGGAACAGGGTGACGTTGTCACCATTACTCAGTATGCCCGGAATTCCTGCATTACTCGGCGAGTGCCTGGTGCAGCGGAGAGCGGTTAACACCTTTTGCGACAAAGCCATGCAGCCATTCCGGGGCTTGCTTAAGCACCTGGCGAGCAGCGGATTCTGTGTCAAATTCAGCAAATACACAGGCCCCTGTGCCAGTCAGGCGCGACGGCGCGTATTCTAACAGCCAGGAAAGCGCGGCATCAACCTTACGAAAACGTTTTCTTGCGATAACCTCGCAATCATTGCTGAATTCACATTTTAGTAACGCTTTTAGAGGTCGTTTCGGGGTGTTGCGCGGCAAATCCGGGTCGCCAAAAATTACCGGCGTGGAAATGCTCTCGCCGGGGTGCGCCACCAGATACCATTTTTCAGCAGGCTCGACGAAGGTCAGTAGCTCGCCCACGCCCTCGGCGAACGCGGCGCGCCCGCGCACGAATACCGGCACATCCGCCCCCAGCGTCACGCCGAGCTGCGCCAGCTGATCATCGCTAAAGCCGATTTTCCACAGATGGTTCAGCGCCACCAGCGTCGTCGCGGCATTGGACGATCCGCCGCCCAGCCCGCCACCCATCGGCAGTTGTTTATCGATAGCGATATCCGCGCCCAGCGGGCCGGTAAAGCCGTTGTCGCGCGCTTTAGCGGCCAGCATCCGCGCGGCGCGCACGATCAGGTTATCTTCATCCGCCACGCCGTCCACCGGGGTCAGCAGCCGGATCTGGTCGTCAGCGCGCGGGTTGATATCCAGCGTGTCGCCGTAATCCAGAAACTGAAACAGCGTCTGGAGATCGTGATAGCCGTCAGGACGACGGCCAGTGATATACAAAAACAGGTTCAGTTTTGCAGGAGAGGGCCAGCGACGCATTATTTCACCGTCCAGCTATCCATCTTCAGCTTGATGCGCTGATCGCCTTCGCGCAGCTCCATGTTAGAAGGCAGCGCCGGCTGGGTTTTGGTGTCGTAACCGCCGTAGGTCACAGTCCAGTTTTTACCGTTCTGGCTGTAGTTCACTTCGCGCAGGCGATAGTTTTCATCCAGTTTGTAATCGGTGGCGTCCCCGGGAATGCCCAGGATCCACTGGCGCAGGCTATTAAGCGGGATCGGCATCCCGGTCAGTTTACCGATCATCTCTTCGGCGTCGGTATCGGTGTAACGCTGGCCTTTGCTATCCACCAGCTGCACCACGCCCGGCTGCGCGTTTAGCTCCAGCTCGGTGCTGCCCAGCGGGTTGGTCAGCAGCAGGCGATAGCGGTCCTGGCCGGTTTGCTGCCAGAAAAAGCGCGCATACACTTTTTGGCGGTCAGAAAGATAGGCGAACGCGCCGCGGGTCTGATACTGGGAAATTTTCGCGACCTGCTGCTGATGCTGCTGCCACTGTGGCGAATCGGGGCTTTTTCCCGGCCCTTTTGGCGTAGTTACGGCACAGGCCGTTAAGATCAGGCTTGCCAGCGGTAAAAGACGAATGAGCGGGAACGGGGAGCGAATCATGGTAGCGGCAAATCCTTGAAAGTAGGTTAGCTTGATAACCTTTCATGCTAGCTGTCAGCGAGAAATGCGTCTACGGTCAAGTTATCTTAAATGATCGGTTCGCCGATTGATTCAAAAGAGGTACTTCTCTTTTATTGACCCTGCGCATCCTGTATGATGCGCCGAGTTCAACCTTATCAACGCTGGTACTATTCCCGCACACATGACCCTTTTAGCACTCGGCATCAACCACAAAACGGCCCCGATTTCACTGCGAGAACGCGTTACGTTTTCGCCGGAAACGCTCGACCAGGCGCTGGAAAGCTTGCTGGCGCAGCCGATGGTGCAGGGCGGGGTGGTGTTATCGACGTGCAACCGTACCGAACTCTATTTAAGCGTCGAGCAGCAGGACGATCTCCACGAGCGCCTGGTGCGCTGGCTGTGCGATTATCACCAGCTTGATGAAGCCGAAGTGCGCAACAGCCTGTACTGGCATCACGATAACGACGCCGTCAGCCATCTGATGCGCGTGGCCAGCGGGCTGGATTCGCTGGTACTCGGCGAGCCGCAAATTCTCGGCCAGGTTAAAAAAGCCTTCTCGGATTCCCAGCGCGGACATACCCAGTCCAGCGAACTGGAACGCATGTTCCAGAAATCGTTCTCCGTGGCCAAACGGGTGCGTACCGAAACCGAAATCGGTGCCAGCGCGGTGTCGGTGGCCTTCGCCGCCTGTACTCTGGCGCGGCAAATTTTTGAATCGCTCTCGAAAGTCACCGTGCTGCTGGTCGGCGCGGGGGAGACCATCGAGCTGGCGGCGCGTCATCTGCGCGAACACAACGTCTCGAAAATGATCATCGCCAACCGTACCCGCGAGCGCGCCCAGCGTCTGGCGGATGAGGTGGGCGCAGACGTGATTGAACTTAGCGAGATCGACGAACGCCTGAAAGAGGCCGATATTATTATCAGCTCCACCGCCAGCCCGCTGCCGATCATCGGCAAAGGCATGGTGGAGCGCGCGTTAAAAGCCCGCCGCAATCAACCGATGCTGCTGGTGGATATCGCGGTGCCGCGCGACGTGGAGCCGGAAGTGGGCAAACTTGCCAACGCCTATCTCTACAGCGTGGACGACCTGCAATCGATCATTCAGCACAACCTGGCGCAGCGCAAAGCCGCCGCCGTGCAGGCTGAAACCATCGTAGCCCAGGAAGCCAGCGAATTTATGGCCTGGCTGCGCGCCCAGGGCGCCACCGAGACCATTCGCGAATACCGCAGCCAGGCCGAACAGGTGCGTGACGATCTCACCGCCCGCGCCATTGCTGCGCTGCAACAAGGCGGCGACGCCGAAGCCATCATGCAGGATTTAGCCTGGAAGTTAACCAACCGGCTGATCCATGCGCCAACCAAATCTCTCCAGCAGGCCGCCCGTGACGGGGATGACGAACGCCTGCATATTCTGCGCAACAGCCTTGGGCTGGAGTAGCACAACAATACATATTATAAGGTGAAACACCGCCTATGAAGCCTTCTATCGTTGCCAAACTAGAAGCCTTGCAGGAGCGCCATGAAGAAGTTCAGGCCCTGCTCGGCGATGCTGCGACAATCGCGGATCAGGATCGCTTTCGCGCGCTCTCCCGTGAATACGCACAGTTGAGCGATGTATCGCGCTGTTTTTTGCTCTGGCAACAGGTTCAGGAAGATATCGAAACGGCACAGATGCTGTTGGATGACCCGGAAATGCGCGACATGGCGCAGGAAGAGTTAAACGAAGCGAAACAAAAAAGCGAACAGCTGGAGCAGGAGTTACAGGTTCTGCTGCTGCCGAAAGATCCGGATGACGAGCGCAACGCGTTTGTCGAAGTGCGTGCCGGAACCGGCGGCGACGAAGCCGCGCTGTTTGCCGGGGATCTGTTCCGCATGTACAGCCGCTACGCGGAATCGCGCCGCTGGCGGGTCGAGATCATGAGCGCCAGCGACGGCGAGCACGGCGGTTACAAAGAAGTGATCGCTAAAATCAGCGGCGATGGCGTTTATGGCCGTCTGAAATTCGAATCCGGCGGCCACCGCGTGCAGCGCGTACCGGCCACCGAATCCCAGGGCCGTATTCACACTTCCGCCTGTACCGTGGCGGTGATGCCGGAACTGCCGGAAGCCGAGCTGCCGGACATCAACCCGGGGGATTTGCGTATCGATACGTTCCGCTCCTCGGGCGCGGGCGGTCAGCACGTAAACACCACCGATTCCGCTATCCGCATTACCCACCTGCCGACCGGCATTGTGGTGGAGTGCCAGGATGAACGTTCCCAGCATAAAAACAAAGCCAAAGCGCTGTCGGTGCTGGGCGCTCGTATCCATGCGGCGGAAATGGCCAAACGCCAGCAGGCGGAAGCGTCAACGCGCCGCAACCTGCTGGGCAGCGGCGATCGCAGCGATCGCAACCGCACCTATAACTTCCCGCAGGGCCGCGTCACCGACCACCGCATCAACCTGACGGTATACCGTCTGGATGAAGTGATGGAAGGCAAACTGGATATGCTGATCGAACCTATTGTTCAGGAATACCAGGCCGATCAGCTCGCCGCACTCTCCGAGCAGGACTAATGGAGTTTCAGCACTGGTTACGGCAGGCCGCCGCACGTTTAGTGGATAGCGAGTCTCCGCGTCGCGACGCGGAGATCCTGCTGGGCCTGGTAACCGGCAAAGCGCGCACCTTTATTCTGGCCTTCGGTGAAACCCAGCTATCAGAGGCGCAGCTCGCGGAGCTTGACGCGCTGTTAGCCCGGCGCGCAGCGGGAGAACCCGTGGCGTACCTCACCGGCGTTCGGGAGTTCTGGTCGCTGCCGCTGATGGTTTCTCCGGCGACGCTGATCCCGCGCCCGGATACCGAGTGCGTGGTGGAACAGGCGCTGGCCCGCTTGCCCGCCGAACCCTGCCGCATTCTCGATTTAGGTACCGGCACCGGCGCGATTGCGCTGGCGCTGGCCTCCGAGCGCCCGGACTGCCAGGTCGTCGCGGTGGATAAAGTGCCGGATGCGGTGGATCTGGCGCAGCGTAACGCCGCGCGCCTCAACATCGCCAATATCGACATCCGGCAAAGCGACTGGTTTAGCGCCGTTCAGGGCGACCGTTTTCAGCTTATTGTCAGCAACCCCCCGTATATCGACAGCGAAGATGAGCACCTCCGGCAGGGCGATGTGCGCTTTGAACCGTTGTCTGCGCTGGTTGCGCCTGATGCGGGGCTTGCCGATATCGATTATTTAATTCGTGAAGCGCGCGCCTTCCTTGAACCTGGCGGCTGGCTGGTGCTGGAGCACGGCTGGCAGCAGGGCGAGGCGGTGCGCGCGTTGTTTCATCAAGCAGGATTTTTGGCAGTAGAAACCGGTCTGGATTATGGCGGCAATGAACGCCTGACCATGGGACAAATAACATCACAGGAGTAAGTCATGGCGACCTATTTTGCGCTTAAGCACGTGCATATTCTCACCGCGTTCCTTTCCGTGAGTCTGTTTATTCTGCGCTACTGGTGGCAATATCGCGGTTCAGCCATGTCGACCAAACGCTGGGTGCGGATTGTCCCGCACGTGAACGACACGCTGCTGCTGGTGACCGGGGTGGCGCTGGTGATGATCACCCATTTCTACCCATTCACCCCACAAGGCGCATGGCTGACTGAGAAGCTTTTTGGCGTTATCATCTACATCGTTTTAGGTTTTATCGCGCTGGGCCGACGCCCGCGTAGCCAGCAGGTGCGCTGGATAGCTTTTCTGCTGGGCCTGGTGGTCATTTATATCGTCATTAAGCTGGCCACCACCAAGATACCGTTATTGGGGTTTGTATGAAGTCGTTAGCCGATTTCGAGTTTAATAAAGCGCCGTTATGCGACGGCATGATTTTGATTTCCCAGCTGATCCGCGACGACTTCCCGACGCAGGACGTCTACGATCGGCTGCAATCGCTGGTGGCGCTCGCCCGCGAAGAGATTAGCGGCGGGCTGCACCAGGATATCCAGCTGGAAAAACTGCTGGAGCTGTTTTACGGCGAGTGGGGCTTCCAGGATTCCCGGGGCATCTACAAGCTCTCCGACGCGCTGTGGCTGGATAAAGTGCTGGAGAACCGCCAGGGCAGCGCCGTGGCGCTGGGGGCGATTTTGCTGTGGGTGGCTGAACAGCTGGATATTCCGCTGATGCCGGTGATTTTCCCGACCCAGCTGATCCTGCGCGCCGACTGGATGGACGGCGAAATGTGGCTGATCAACCCGTTCAACGGCGAAACGCTCGACGAACACACGCTGGAAGTGTGGCTCAAAGGCAATATCAGCCCGGTGGCGGAGCTGTTTGTGGACGATCTTGAGGAGTCCGAGAACGCTGAAGTGATCCGCAAACTGCTCGACACCCTGAAATCGGCGCTGATGGAAGAGCGGCAGATGCTGCTGGCGCTGCGTACCAGCGAGGCGCTGTTGCAGTTCAACCCGGAAGATCCGTATGAAATTCGCGATCGCGGGCTGATCTACGCCCAGCTGGATTGCGACCATGTAGCCCTGACCGACCTGAGCTATTTCGTTGAACAGTGCCCTGAAGACCCGATCAGCGAAATGATCCGGGCGCAAATCAATTCGATTTCTCACAAACAGATTACCCTGCATTAATGGCAGCACGTTTCTGATTTACACCTGATAAGGCGAACGTATGAAACAAAAAGTGGTGAGTATTGGCGATATCAAGGTAGCGAACGACCTGCCGTTCGTGCTGTTTGGCGGTATGAACGTTCTGGAATCACGCGATCTGGCGATGCGCATCTGCGAACATTACGTCACCGTGACCGACAAACTCGGTATCCCTTACGTATTCAAAGCCTCCTTTGATAAAGCGAACCGCTCGTCGATTCACTCCTATCGCGGACCGGGCCTGGAAGAAGGGATGAAAATCTTCCAGGAACTGAAACAGACCTTCGGCGTGAAAGTGATTACCGACGTTCACGAAGCTTCTCAGGCGCAGCCGGTAGCCGATGTGGTTGACGTGATCCAGCTGCCGGCGTTCCTGGCTCGCCAGACCGATCTGGTGGAAGCGATGGCGAAAACCGGCGCGGTGATCAACGTCAAGAAACCGCAGTTCGTCAGCCCGGGCCAGGTCGGCAACATCGTCGACAAGTTCATTGAAGGCGGCAACGACAAAGTGATCCTGTGCGATCGCGGCAGCAACTTCGGTTACGACAACCTGGTTGTGGATATGCTCGGCTTTAACGTAATGAAGAAAGTCTCTGGCAACTCGCCGGTGATCTTCGACGTCACCCACGCGCTACAGTGCCGCGACCCGTTCGGCGCGGCGTCCGGTGGCCGTCGCGGCCAGGTTACTGAACTGGCGCGCGCCGGTATGGCAGTCGGCATTGCCGGTCTGTTTATCGAAGCGCATCCGGATCCCGCCAATGCTAAATGCGACGGCCCGTCCGCGCTGCCGCTGGCGAAACTGGAGCCGTTCCTCAAGCAGATCAAAGCGATTGACGATCTGGTGAAGAGCTTCGAAGAGCTGGACACCGAAAACTAATTTCCGCTGAGATAAAAAAATGCCCTGCAAATTTGCAGGGCATTTTTGTTTGAGCGGTCAGGCGAATATCGTCATCAGATAGGCAGCGAACAGCGCCAGATGGGCGGTGCCGTTAAGCACATTGGTGCGCCCGGTGGAGAACGAAATCTGGCACAGCACCAGCGAGGCCAGCATCACAATCATCTCCGGCGCGCCGAGGCCGAAAATCAGCTCATTGCCGGTAAGAATGGCAATCAGCGTGACCGTCGGCACGGTCAGGGAGATGGTCGCCAGCACCGAACCGAAAAACAGGTTCATGGCGCGCTGTACCTGATTGTTCATCACCGCTTTAATCGCCCCTAATCCTTCCGGTGAGAGGATCAGCAGCGCCACCAGGAAGCCGGTAAAGGCAACGGGCGCATTCAGCGTGGTCAGCAGCGACTCCAGCGGGCTGGCGTTCATTTTGGTTACCGCAATCACCGCGATAAGATGCACCACCAACCAGGCCGCGTGCCACAGGTTGCTGTGCGCCGACGGCTTGCCGTGATGCGGGTCGTCATCGTCGCCTTCGTCTTCATGCTCGTAGACAAACAGGCTCTGATGGGTTCTGGTCTGGATAATCAAAAACACCCCGTACATGGCGGCGGAAATCAGCGCCACCAGAATCGACTGGCCCGTCGTGAAATTAGCCTCTGGCAGCGCCATCGGGAACACCAGCACAATTACCGCCAGCGGGAATAGGGCGATCAAATACTGTTTAATACCGAACAGATTCACATGCTGCGTAGCAAATTTACGGCCTCCCAGCAGCAGCGCAAAACCCACCAGGCCGCCGGTGACGATCATAATGATGGAGTAAAGCGTGTCGCGCATCAGCGTCGGCGCGGCATCGCCGGTGGCCATTAGCGCGGAGATCAAACTGACTTCAAGAATAACTACCGAAAGGCTGAGGATCAGCGAGCCGTAAGGTTCGCCCAGGCGATGCGCCAGCACATCCGCGTGGCGCACCACGCTAAATGCGCTGCTCAGGATCGCAACCAGCGCCAGCGCATTGATGCCGATAACCACTGGCAGCGACTGGCTGGCCCCCCAAAATGCCAGCACCGCCAGTGCTATCACCGGGAAAATGAGAGAGGACTCCTTATGGCGGGTTTTCACCGCCTCATGTACTGTTTTTGTCATTTTTTTACTCCAGAGAAGCAGGTGTTATCATTATAGTCATTGTGAGAAAGGTCACTAAAATAGCAAAAAACCGCAGGGTCACCGGTAATATTTACGAAGTTTTACGGCCTGTGCCGATTTTTATCCTCAGAAGGCAATAAACCGCTATCTTGTTTAGAATTCATTTAACTAACAATCAATTAATAAGAGGGTTCTGACATTTATCCTGTGAACTGGCAAACCCTGGCATCCTGTTCCACACTTTGAAGTTGTCCCTGAAAAGAGAGGTTCGTATGCCGTATAAATCACGTAGCGACTTACCCGAAAACGTCACCAACGTTCTGCCCGCCCACGCGCAGGATATCTATAAAGAAGCGTTCAACAGCGCCTGGGATCAGTATAAAGATGCCGACGATCGGCGCGGCGACGCCAGCCGTGAAGAGACCGCGCACCGCGTGGCCTGGGCGGCGGTAAAACATGATTACCAAAAAGGCGACGATGAAAAGTGGCATAAGAAAAAATAAATCCACCGCTAATCTTTCGATAATCCAGGGCGTTGCAGCGCCAGCGCCCTGCAAAATTCTCTTCAAATCTCCGAAATTGTGCCAAATCAATTTTTCAACTCTTGCCAGCGTTGGGTTAATTGCCTATCGTCTGCTGATAATTGCTTTCGAAATGAACAGCAGACAGGGTAAGAGGGCGTCAGGGAAGAATGGCAGTGGTGGAGGTATGAAGTGTTAACACGTGATTTCTTAATGAAAGCGGATTGTAAGACGGCTTTTGGAGCCATTGAGGAATCGTTATTGTGGTCATCTGAGCAGCGCGCGGCATCCCTTGCGGCGACGCTGGCCTGTCGGCCTGACGATGGCCCGGTATGGATTTTTGGTTACGGTTCGCTGATGTGGAACCCGGCGCTGGAGTATGAAGAGTCTGCCACCGGTACGCTGCCGGGCTGGCACCGGGCATTTTGCCTGCGCTTAACCGCAGGCCGCGGCACCGCCTGCCAGCCGGGACGGATGCTGGCGCTGAAAGAGGGCGGCCGCACCACCGGCGTGGCGTACCGTCTGCCGGAAGCGACGCTCGATCAGGAACTGGAACTGCTGTGGAAGCGTGAGATGATCACCGGCTGCTATTTGCCTACCTGGTGCAAACTTGAGCTGGACGATGGCCGCACCGTCAACGCGCTGGTGTTTATTATGGATCCGCGCCACTCGCTGTACGAATCCGATACCCGCGCCGCGATTATTGCGCCGCTGATTGCCGCCGCCAGCGGCCCGCTCGGCACCAATGCCCAGTATCTGTTTTCGCTGGAGCAGGAACTCAACAAACTGGGGATGCGCGACCCAACGTTAGATGAACTGATTAGTGCGGTTCGCGCGTTGCAGGCACCCCAGTCCGATGCAAACTGGCAACCGGGGTTTGCGTAAACTCAGGCGGGGACGTAGCTGATGGAGTGCTCCAGCGACTGGCTGTGACTGTCGATCAGCACGTTCCAGGTGCCGCTATAGGGCACCGTGAGATACGCGTGCTTGCGGTTTTGCACGCTGAGAATATCCGCCGTACTGCTGGCAGCGCCTTTGGCGCTCATCAAATGAATGTGACAAGAATCGGAACAGCGTACCACCACCGTATCCCCGCCAAACAACTTCAGACTCGTTTTTACCATCGCCATCTTTTTACCCTCTGCCAAAAAAAGACTACCCCTGTACGTGACTCTGTTCACAAATCACGCTTATGCATAACACCAAAGAGGGAGGGCGCGGATGCTGACCTTGATCAACGAATTTCATAATCATTAAACTTTAGTTATAAATGCCCTCTATACATTGCATTCTGAAAGGTTTGCGCCTGAAAAGTGAACAACCGGAGCGGGAAATTCTGGAAACCTGCGGCGCGTTCAGCAAGCTATTTCGCAGCACAGCGCCGAATCGCGTTAATAGTCTGGAAACTGCCGCAGCGGGGCGCATGCGGCAGAATAGCCATCAGAAAGTCAGAACTTTATCCGCCGCCAGCGTCCACTGCGCCAGTTCGACCAGCGTGCCGATCTCCACGCCATCAATCAGCGGCAGCCCGGAAACGCCGCGCCCGTCGCTGCAGGTCTTACACAGTTTCACCGGCACATTCTGGGCGGTGAGGATCTCCAGCATCTGCTGAATGTTATAGCCTTCTGCGGGTTTCTGGCCGCGAATGCCTGCCGTCACCGCATCCGACATTAAAAACAGTTTCAGACTGATGTCGTCCTGCTGTTCGCGCAGGGCGATAGCCAGACGCAGGCTGTTAAACAGCGACTCGCTGCCATAGGCCGCGCCGTTAGCGATAATCACGATATTTTGCACGTTAACTCCTTTGCCGTTTGGGCATGGTTATTGCTTTGTTAATTGCTGACCAGAGTAAAGCGGTAATGACTTCGGGAGTATGACATGAATCAACAGGCGCCACGCCCGCAATCCGCGCTGGAATGGTTTCACTATACCCGTCGCCAGCAACAGCAGCAGTTACAGCACCTTGCCCGGCTGGGCGAATTCGCCACGCTGATTAGCCAACTGGTGCATACGCTCCAGCGCGAGCGCGGCGCATCTAACGTGTGGCTCTGTTCCCGGGGCGAATTGTTTGGCCCGCAGTTACAGCACAGCGCCCGGCAGGTGGATGAGTCGCTGGCTGCTTTCCAACAGTGGCTAACCGAACACCACGCCCTGATGAACGGCAATGCGGCGGCGAAGCTGGCCTGCGCGCTGTGGTTTCTGGAAGGATTAAGCGCCTTGCGTGAGGAAATCCGCATCCTGCGCATCACGCCTGAACAGGCTATGGAGCGCTTTAACCGCACCGTGCAGCCGCTGATGGAAATCATCCCGGAAGCCAACGATACGCTAAGCGATCCGCAGGTCGCCCAGGCGCTGACCGCGCTGTATAGCCTGATGCAGGGCAAAGAGTGGGTCGGCCAGGAGCGGGCGGTCGGCGCGATTGGCTTTACCCGTGGCGAATTTGATGCCGCGCTGCGCCAGATGCTGGTGGACCGCATCGACGCCCAGCAGCACAGCTTTGCCACGTTTCTTTCGCTGACGGAACCGGAGCAGGCCGCGATGTTTCGCGACAGCGCAGAGGCCACCCGGGACATCGAACAGATGCGCCGCGAAGCCTGCACCCGCATTCCGGCAAACCCGCAGTCGGCGGCGCGCTGGTTTGATATCCAGACCCAGCGCCTTGACGCGCTGCGGCTGATTGAAACCCGGCTGATCGACACGCTTTCCGCCGTGGCGCAACGTTCATTACAACATACAGTTGATGACGCGCATCCCGGTGAAACGGCGCTGGCCGCATGGGTGGTGCAGCAGAGCAGCGTGAAAGCCGCGCCGGTAGAGCGTCATCTGCTGCCGCTGGTGCGCCAGCAGGCACGCGAGCTGGAAAAACTCAGCCGTGAATTGACCTCGCTTCAGGAAACGCTCGAAGAGCGTAAAACCATCGATAAAGCCAAAAGCCTGCTGATGAACCATCAGGGCATCAGCGAAGAACTGGCCTGGCAGCAGCTGCGTAAACTGGCCATGAACCAGAACCAGCGGATGGTGGATATCGCCCGTTCGCTGCTGCTCAGCGCCTCGCTGTGGTCGGTAACCCCAAAGGAGTAGCTGCACACCAGCGGGGCAGAGCGTGACAGCTTATGGTGCGCTGGCTCACAAAAAACCGCTAAAGCCCCGGAAAACACGGCCTCAATTTCTGGCACAGCAATTGCAAATCCGTTACTGACCACAACACAAATCGCAGAGAAGCCAACGGCGGCTTCCCGGCGATGAAGGATAAAGGCGTCCTGCAATGTTCACGCATTGTTGGACGCCTTTTTTTATTGGAGCAGCCATGAGCGAAACACAACGAGGGCTTTCCCGCCGCCGCTTTATTCAGACGGGAGCCGCACTGGGCGGTATGTTGATGATGCCGGGGCTGGCGAGCAGCGTCTGGGCGGCAGGCTCTGATCAGCCGGAGCGCCAGCAGGTTAACGTTGGGTTTATCCCATTAACCGACTGCGCGCCGCTGGTGATGGCATCGGTAAAAGGCTTCGACGCCCGCTATGGCATCAAACTCAACCTCAGTAAAGAGGCCAGCTGGGCGGCGGTGCGCGACAAACTGGTGTACGGCGAGCTGGATGCCGCGCACATCCTGTACGGCATGGTGTACGGGCTGGAGCTGGGTATTGCCGGGAAAAAACAGGCGATGGCGAGCCTGATGACCCTCAACAACAACGGCCAGGCGATCACGCTCTCCACCGATCTGCTGGACAAAGGCGTTCGCTCGCTGGGCGATCTGCCTGGCTACCTGCGCCAGTCCGCGCCGGGCAGCTATACCTTCGCCCACACCTTTCCGACCGGCACCCACGCCATGTGGCTCTACTACTGGCTGGCCTCCGAAGGCATCAACCCGTTTACCGATGTGCGCACCGTCGTGGTGCCGCCGCCGCAGATGGTCATGAACATGCGCATCGGCAACATGGTGGGCTTTTGCGTCGGCGAACCCTGGAACGCCAGGGCGATCAACGACCGCATCGGCTTTACCGCCGCGACCACCCAGGATATCTGGCCGGATCATCCGGAAAAAGTGCTCGGCTGCCGTCACGACTGGGTAGAGCAGAACCCGAACACCGCGCGGGCGCTGGTCTCCGCCACGCTGGACGCGGCCCGCTGGATCGACGCCAGCGATGACAACCGCCGGGAGACCGCCCGGGTACTGGCGAAACGCGCTTACCTGAATACCAAAGAGCAGTACCTCACGGGGCGGATGCTCGGCGACTACGACAACGGCGCAGGCCGCCGCTGGCAGGACCGCCACGGCATGCAGTTCTTCCGCGACGGCGAAGTGAGCTATCCGTGGCTGTCTGACGGCATCTGGTTCCTCACCCAGTTCCGCCGTTGGGGCTTGCTGAAACAGCAGCCGGATTATCAGGCCATCGCCCAACGCATCAACCGCACCGATATCTACCAGCAGGCCGCCAGCGCAACCGGCGTCAGCCTGCCGAAAGACGCCATGCGCAGCAGCCGTCTGCTCGACGGCAAAATCTGGAACGGCGCGGACCCGGCGTCCTACGCCGCCAGCTTCGATATCTCGCATCAGGGGAGAAAAGCATGAAACAGCAAACTGTCACGCAGCGTGACGTTGTCACATCAGAAGTGATTAGCGCGGAGGTTATCGCGCTGCCGCCGGTACAGGTGCGCAAGCGCCATCCGGCCCTGCGCGCTACCGCTAACAGTGTGGTGCAGCACCTGCTGCCGGGGCTATTAGGTTTAGGGCTGGCACTGGTGGCCTGGCAGCTGGTGTCGGTTAACAGTAAAGGCTTTCC
This sequence comes from Atlantibacter subterraneus, assembly GCF_007570865.1. Classification (GTDB taxonomy): domain Bacteria; phylum Pseudomonadota; class Gammaproteobacteria; order Enterobacterales; family Enterobacteriaceae; genus Atlantibacter; species Atlantibacter subterraneus. The sequence goes on from NZ_VLPS01000001.1 coordinate 642,301, forward strand.
CGGCCCGCTCAGCACCCTGGATTCTGCCCTGACCCTGTTCGCCGACCCGTTCTACCGCGAAGGACCAAACGACCAGGGGATCGGCTGGAACGTGCTGGCGTCGTTACAGCGCGTCGGCATCGGCTTCGGGCTGGCGGCGCTGGTGGGCATTCCGCTCGGCTTTTTGACGGGCCGCTTTGTGTTCTTCGCCCGGATGTTTGGCCCGCTGATTGCGCTGCTGCGCCCGGTCAGCCCGCTGGCCTGGCTGCCCATCGGCTTACTGCTGTTTCAGCGCGCCGAACCGGCCTCAAGCTGGACCATTTTTATCTGCTCGATCTGGCCGATGGTCATTAACACCGCTGACGGGGTGCGCCGCATCCCGGACGACTACCTCAACGTGGCGCGGGTGCTGCAACTCTCCGAATGGACGGTGATGCGCCGGATCCTGTTCCCGGCGGTATTGCCGGCAATTTTGACCGGGGTGCGGCTGTCCATCGGCATCGCCTGGCTGGTGATCGTCGCCGCCGAAATGCTCACCGGCGGCCTGGGCATCGGCTTCTGGATCTGGAATGAGTGGAACAACCTCAACGTTGAAAACATCATTATCGCCATCGTCATTATCGGCGTGGTGGGGCTGATGCTTGAGCAGGCGCTGCTGTTGCTGGCGCGTCGTTTTAGCTGGCAGGAAAAATAAGGAGCGCACCATGAAACCGATTATTCAGGTCCAGAACGTCAGCCAGCGTTTCGCCACCCAGGGCGGCGATTTCCTGGCGCTGCAAAACGTCACTTTTGATATCGCCGCCGGGGAAACCGTCGGGCTGATCGGCCACTCCGGCTGCGGCAAATCCACGCTGCTGAATCTGATCGCGGGCATCACGCTGCCGAGCGAAGGCGGCCTGCTGTGCGATAACCGTGAAATCGCCGGGCCCGGCCCAGAACGCGCGGTGGTGTTCCAGAACCATTCCCTGCTGCCGTGGCTGACCTGCTACCAGAACGTGGCGCTGGCGGTGGACCACATTTTTGCCCGCACCCTGAGCCGCGCCGAGCGCAGCGAGTGGATCATGCACAACCTCGAACAGGTGCAGATGGGCCACGCCCGCGACAAGCGCCCCGGCGAGATTTCCGGCGGCATGAAGCAGCGCATCGGAATTGCCCGGGCGCTGGCGATGAAGCCGAAAGTGCTGCTGATGGATGAGCCGTTCGGCGCGCTCGATGCCTTAACCCGCGCGCACCTTCAGGATGCGGTGATGCGCATCCAGCAGGCGTTGAATACCACCATCGTGCTGATCACTCATGACGTCGACGAAGCGGTGCTGCTGTGCGATCGGGTACTGATGATGACCAACGGTCCGGCGGCTACGGTAGGGGAAATCCTTGATGTGACGTTGTCACGAACGCGCAACCGGGTGCAGTTGGCGGACGATCCGCACTATCACCATCTGCGCCAGCAAATCCTCCATTTTCTGTATGAAAAGCAGCCCAAAGCGGCGTGAGGAGTGCCCGATGACGACGCAACTGGTGATTGTCGGTAACGGCATGGCGGCGGTCCGGCTGGTGGAGCAACTGCTGCAACTGGCCCCGACGCGCTACACCATTACGCTGATCGGCGACGAGCCGGGGGTGGCCTATAACCGCATCCTGCTGTCGCCGGTGCTCGGCGGCGAGAAAAGCGCAGCCGATACCACCCTGCACCCGCTGGCGTGGTATCAGGCTCACGGCGTCACCGTGCTGAGCAATGAACCGGTGGTGGCGGTGAACGTTGAGCAACGCACCGTCACCACCCAACGCCAGCAGCTGCGCTGGGATGAGCTGGTATTCGCCACCGGCTCGGTGCCGTTTATCCCGCCGATTAACGGCCATCAGCAGCCGCACGTCCACGCGTTTCGCACCCAAAAGGATGTGGAGGCGATTTTGCACCATCACGGCCCGGCGGTGGTGCTCGGCGGTGGGCTGCTGGGCGTGGAAGCCGCTGCGGCGCTGGCTCAGCGCGGTATTCCGGTGACGCTGGTACATCTGGCCGCGCGGCTGATGGAACAGCAGCTGGATGAACAGGCGGCGCGTCTGCTGGCGGAACGGCTGGAGGCGCGCGGTATCCGCTGCGTGCTCGGCCAGACGCTGACCGAGATCGGCGAACATCACGTTACGCTCAGTAACGGCGATGCGCTCCCGGCCTCGCGCGTGATTATCGCCACCGGCGTCAAGCCCAATAGCCAGCTTGCCAGCGCAGCGGGCGTGCCCTGCAACCGGGGCATTCTGGTGGATGGTCAACTGCGAACCGCGCTGCCGGGCATCAGCGCCATCGGCGAATGCTGCGAATTTAACGGCGCGCTGTGGGGATTAGTGGCCCCTTGCCTGGCCCAGGCGGACGTGCTGGCGGCCCGGCTGGCGGGCCAGCCGCAGGGTGATTTTCACTATCAGCCGCGCGGCACGCGCTTAAAAGTCACCGGCATCGATCTGTTCAGCGCGGGCGACATCAACCCCACGGCCACCTGCCAGACCCTCACCAGTTTTGACCCGCTTAGCGGCCATTACCGCCGCTTGCTGCTGCGCGACGGCAAACTCTCGGCGCTGCTGCTGATGGGCGATACCGACGCGGCACCGCGCCTGATGAACCAGTTCCAGCAGCCGGTTGATCCCCACGCCGGGCTGCTTTTCGATATTGACCAACCGCAGCCGCTGGCTGCAGGAAGCGATGAAATGAGCAAAGCAACGTTAGTGGTTATCGGCCACGGCATGGTGGGCCACCATTTCCTTGAGCAGTGCGTCAACGCCGGGCTGCATCAGCAGTACCACATCATCGTGTTTGGCGAAGAGCGCCACGCCGCTTACGACCGGGTGCATCTGTCGGAGTATTTCGCCGGACGCAGCGCCGAATCGCTTTCTATGGTGCAGGACGATTTCTTTGCCGCCAGCGGTATCGAATTGCGTACCGGCTGTAAAATTGTCGATATCGACCGTGAACGTCAGCTGGTGCGCGATGCCGAAGGCCGGGAAACCTGCTGGGACCGGCTGGTGTTGGCCACCGGCTCCTGGCCGTTTGTGCCGCCGGTGCCGGGGCATCAGCAGCCGGGCTGCTTTGTCTACCGCACCCTGGATGACCTGGACGCCATCCGCGAGCGGGCGAAAACCGCCACGCGCGGCATGGTGATCGGCGGCGGGCTGCTGGGCCTCGAAGCCGCTAACGCGCTGAAACAGCTCGGGCTGGAAACCCATGTGGTGGAGTTCGCGCCCAATCTGATGGCGGTGCAGCTCGATTCTTCCGGCGCGGCGATGCTGCGCGAGAAAATCAGCGCCCTCGGCGTCAGCGTTCATACCAGCAAATCCACCAGGGAGATCCGCGCCACGGAAACTGGCCTGGCGCTGCATTTTGCCGATGAGCAGAGCCTGGAAACCGATCTGGTGGTGTTTTCCGCCGGTATTCGCCCACAGGATGCGCTGGCGCGTCAGGCCGGCCTTGAGCTGGGCGAGCGCGGCGGTATCGTGATTGACGACCGCTGCCTGACCAGCGATCCGCGCATCAGCGCCATCGGCGAATGCGCCCTGTGGCAGGGCAAAATCTTCGGGCTGGTTGCCCCTGGCTATCAGATGGCGCGAGTGGTGGCGGCAAATCTTAACGGCGAAAACGCGCTGTTCAGCGGCGCGGATATGAGCACTAAACTCAAGCTGCTGGGCGTGGACGTGGCGTCGTTCGGCGATGCCCACGGCGCGACGCCCGGCGCGCAGAGCTATCAGTGGACCAACGGCCCGGCGCAAACCTACAAGAAAATCGTGGTCAGCGCGGATAACAAACGCCTGCTCGGCGGCGTGCTGGTGGGCGACAGCAGCGATTACGCCACGCTGTTGCAGATAATGCTCAACGACATGGCGCTGCCCGCCCAGCCGGAAACCCTGATCCTGCCCGCCAGTTCGCCCAACGCCGTGAAGGGGCTCGGCGTGGCGGCGCTGCCCGACAGCGCGCAAATCTGTTCCTGTCATAACGTCAGCAAAGCTCAAATCTGCCAGGCGGTCAGCGAGGGCGCAACCAGCCTCGACGCCCTGAAAACCTGCACCAAAGCCGCTACCGGCTGCGGCGGCTGTAGCGCGCTGGTGAAACAGGTACTGGATTATCAGCTGGAACAGCAGGGCGTGGAGGTCAAAAAAGACATCTGCGAGCACTTCGCGTACTCGCGCCAGGAGATCTATCACCTGGTGCGCGTCAACCATATCCGCAGCTTCAACCAGTTGATTAGCCGCTACGGGCGCGGCCACGGCTGTGAAATCTGCAAGCCGCTGGTGGGATCGGTGCTGGCGTCGTGCTGGAATGAATATTTGCTCAAGCCCGGTCATTTACCGTTGCAGGACACCAACGACCGCTACTTCGCCAATATCCAGAAAGACGGCACCTATTCGATTGTGCCGCGGATGCCCGCCGGGGAAGTGACGCCGGACGGGCTGATCGCCATCGGCGAGATCGCCAAACGCTATAACCTTTACAGCAAAGTCACCGGTGGCCAGCGTATCGACCTGTTTGGCGCGCGGCTGGAGCAGTTGCCGCCGATCTGGCGCGAGCTGGTGGACGCCGGGTTTGAAACCGGCCACGCCTACGGTAAATCCCTGCGCACCGTGAAATCCTGCGTCGGCTCCACCTGGTGCCGCTACGGCGTGCAGGATTCCACCGGGCTGGCGGTCGAGCTGGAGCACCGCTACAAGGGGCTGCGCGCGCCGCACAAAATCAAGATGGCGGTGTCCGGCTGCACCCGGGAATGCGCCGAAGCCCAGGGTAAAGACGTCGGCGTGATCGCCACCGAAAAGGGCTGGAACCTGTACGTGTGCGGCAACGGCGGTATGAAACCGCGCCATGCCGATCTGTTTGCCAGCGATCTGGATAGCGCCACACTGCTGCGCACCGTAGATCGCTTCCTGATGTTCTATATCCGCACCGCCGACCGGCTCCAGCGCACCAGCACCTGGATGGATAACCTGGAGGGCGGGCTGGCCTATCTTCAGGAGGTGATTTTGCACGACAGCCTCGGCATCTGCGACGAGCTGGAGCGCGAAATGGCCCAGGTAATTGAAAGCTACCAGTGCGAATGGCAAACCACCCTCAACAGCCCGGACCGGCTGGCGCTGTTCAAAAGCTACGTCAACAGCGAGATGCCGGACGAAGCGGTGCAGCGCCAGATGCTGCGCGATCAGCCGCAGCGGGTGAGCGTGCCGCAGCAGCAGGAGGCCGCGCCGACGTCGCGCCTGTGGCAGGAGGTGTGCCGCCTCGACGAGATCCCGGCGGATGCGGGCATTGGCGCGCGGCTGGGTACGCTACAGATTGCGCTATTCCGCTTTAACGAGACGGTCTACGCGCTGGATAACCGCGAGCCGGACAGCGACGCCAACGTGCTGTCGCGCGGCCTGCTGGGCGATGTGGCCGGGGAGCCGGTGGTGATTTCCCCGCTCTACAAACAGAAAATTCGCCTGCGCGACGGCTGTTTTCAGGGTAGCAGCCAGCAGGCGGTGCGCGCCTGGCCGGTGAAAATCGAAGCCGATAAAGTGTGGGTCAGTAGCCAGGCGCTGATCCTGCGTGCGGAGGCGTCATGACCGTTAAAACCACCTGCCCATACTGCGGGGTCGGCTGCGGCGTGGTGGTGACCCAAAACCCGAACGGCAGCGTCAGCGTGGCGGGGGATGCGGATCATCCCGCCAATTTGGGGCGACTGTGCGTAAAGGGCGCGGCGCTCGGCGAAACGCTGGGTTTAGCCGAGCGGCTGCTGGCTCCGGAAGTCGACGGGCAAATCGCCTCGTGGGATCGCGCGCTGGATGCCGCCGCCGAACAGCTGGCGGAAATCATCCACCAACATGGCCCGCAGGCGGTGGCGTTTTACGCCTCGGGCCAGCTGCTGACCGAGGACTATTACGCCGCCAATAAGCTGATGAAAGGCTTTATCGGCAGCGCCAATATCGATACCAACTCCCGGCTGTGCATGTCGTCGGCGGTGGTGGGCTACAAGCGCGCGCTCGGCGCGGACGCGGTGCCGGGCAACTATCAGGACATCGAAACCAGCGATCTGGTGGTGCTGGTGGGATCAAACGCCGCCTGGGCGCATCCGGTGCTGTATCAGCGGCTGGCGGCGGCCAAAGCGCAGCGTCCAGCTATGAAAGTGGTGGTGATCGACCCGCGCCACACCGCCACCTGTGATATCGCCGACCTGCATCTGGCGCTGAAGCCCGGCACCGACGCCGGGCTGTTTAACGGGCTACTGAACCTGCTGGCGCAGCAGATCCCGCCGGATACCTTCGACGGACAACAGCGGGCGCTGGACGCGGCGGCGGCATGGCCGCTGGATCGCTGCGCGGCGTTTTGCGATCTGCCGCGTGATGATCTGGCGCGCTTTTACCACTGGTTCATTAGCGCCGATCGCGCCGTGACGCTTTACACCATGGGCATTAACCAGTCGTCCAGCGGCAGCGACAAATGCAACGCGATCATTAACGTCCACCTGGCGAGCGGGAAGTTTGGCCGTGAAGGCTGTGGCCCCTTTTCGCTGACCGGGCAGCCAAATGCCATGGGCGGGCGCGAAGTGGGCGGGCTGGCAAACCAGCTGGCCTGCCATATGGGGTTTAATCCGCAGGATATCGCCCGGCTGGGGCGCTTCTGGGGCAGCGAGCGCATCGCTGAAACGCCGGGGCTGATGGCGGTGGAGCTGTTTGAGGCGATTTATCGCGGCGAAGTCAAAGCGGTGTGGATCATGGGCACCAACCCGGCGGTATCGCTACCCGACAGCGACCGGGTGCGCGAGGCGCTGCGCCACTGCCCGCTGGTGATCGTCTCTGAGGTCTCCACGCACAGCGATACCCTGGCGTTTGCCGATATCCGTTTTCCCGCCCAGGCGTGGGGCGAGAAAAACGGTACCGTTACTAACTCGGAGCGGCGGATTTCACGCCAGCGGGCGTTTATGCCCGCGCCGGGCGAGACGCGTCCGGACTGGTGGATCGTCGCCCAGCTGGCGCAGCGCCTCGGGTTCGGCGAGGCATTTAGCTGGCAGCATCCCGCAGAGGTATTCAGCGAACACGCCCGGCTGTCGGGCTTTGAAAACCACGGCGGCCGGGCGTTTGATATCAGCGGGCTGGCGTCGCTGAGTATCGAACAGTGGGACAACTTAGCGCCGATCCAGTGGCCGGTGACCGCCGATGCACCGCGCGGCACCGCACGATTACTGGAAACGGGGCAGGGCTGGCATCCCTCGGGGCGATTACAGCTGATTGCGGTGGAACCGCAAAACGCCCAGGCGCAAACCACCGCGCACTATCCGCTATTGCTCAACACCGGGCGGATACGCGACCAGTGGCACACCATGACCCGCACCGGTATGGTGCCGCGCCTGATGCAGCACCAGCCGCTGCCCTGGGTGCTGATCCACCCCGACGATGCGTCGCACCTGGGCATTGGCGAACAGTCGCTGGTGCGGCTCACTTCGCCGCGCGGCTGGGCGCTGGGCTATGCCCGTATCAGCGTCGAACAGCGCTCCGGCGAGCTGTTTATGCCGATGCACTGGAATAATCACTTCGCCAGCCAGAGCCGGGTCAACGCGCTGGTGGCGTCGGTGGTCGATCCGCACTCCGGGCAGCCGGAAAGCAAGCAGACGGCGGTGCGCCTTCAGCGGGTCAACGCGCCGTGGCGGGGATCGCTGTTTAGCCGACGCGCGCTGGAACTCCCTCGATCGATAATGTGGTGGCGGCAGGCCGCGAGCTGGAAACTGGCGGCGAGCACCCTGGACACTGGCTGGATTGAAATCCTCGCCGGGCGCGAAGGCTGGCAGTTGCAATATGCCCGGAGCGACAGCTTCGTTCATCTGCTGGCCTGGCAGGGCGCGACGCTACAGCTGGCGCTGTATCTTAGCCGTCATGAAACGATGCTGGACGAGCAAACCATTGTCGCCAGCTTTGACGCACCGGTCACCGACCCGGATCAGCGGCATCAGCTGCTGGCGGGCGGCGGGGCGCAGCAACCGCCGCGCGGGCGCACGGTATGCAGCTGTATGGGGGTGAGCGAAACCGCGATTTGCGCGGCTATCGCGGCAGGGTGCGATACGCCCGCCGCGCTCGGCAAGCAGTTAGGCTGCGGTACCCAGTGCGGTTCATGCGTGCCGGAACTGCGGGCGCTGATCGCGTCGTCACTGACCAAAGCGGCCCACTAAGCCGGTGGCCGCCAGCGCATGGCCTTTCAGCGCGGCCAGCAATTCCTCTTTGCTCATGCCCGCTTTCAGATTGGGGTCCAGATCGGTGGCGATCAGGGTAAAGGTGTAATGGTGCGCTCCGGTGCCGGGCGGCGGGCAGGGGCCGTACCAGGTGGTGGTGCCAGGGCTGTTTTTCCCGCCGGTAAAGCCTTCTTCTTTCACCAGCGCGTTGGCGGCAAAGCCGGTGGTGGAAGAGGGAATGTTGTAGGCCACCAGATGGGTGACGCCGAGGCCTTTGGCGCCTTCGGGGTCATGCATGATCAGCGCGTAGCTTTTGGTGCCGGTGGGCGCGTGGCTCCAGACCAGCGCCGGAGAGGCGTTTTCACCGGTGCAGTTAGGGTTGTCTTTGGCATTACCGGCGAATTTCTTTTGCAGCATCGCGTTATCGGCGAAATCCGGCGACTGAAGGATAAACAGACTGTCGGCATAAGCGACGGGCATCGCCAGCCCTGACAGCAAACAGAGCGCTGAAAACAGTGACTTTTTCATCGGGGGATCTCACACGGGAAGATGCATTAAGCGTAGCGCAGGCCAGGGGAAAGCGTTTGAGGATAATCTGGAAATGCAGCCCGCTGCGGCAAAAAACGCCAGGGTTAGCCGATTCGTGGTTCAGCCAGGCGTAAAGCCCGGCTATCATTACCCGATGGCGTTGTATAAATCACTCTTCACCCCTCTGCTTTTCAGCCTCCTGGTTACCGGAGGCGCGCAGGCCGTTCAGGGCCGCGATACCCGGCAAGCTGTCAATCCCTTCGATAACCATCAGGATCATCTGCCGGATCTCGGCATGACGCCCACCGGCAACAGCAGCGAGAAACATCTCGCCGAGCTGGCGAAATCCTTTGGCGAGGCCAGCCAGACCGATAACGGGCTGGGGATCAGCGAGCAGGCGCGCGCCTATGCTTTCGATCAGTTCCGGGAAGCGGTTAACGAACGGGTAGCGCGCGAGGCGCAGTCGCTGCTCTCGCCCTGGGGCCAGGCTGAAGTGGATTTGCAGGTCAATGATGAAGGGGAGTTTACCGGCACGCGCGGTTCGCTGTTCACGCCGCTTATCGACCGCGACGCCGGTCTGACCTGGAGCCAGCTGGGATTAACTCAACAGAGCGAAGGGCTGACCGGCAACGCGGGCCTGGGCCAGCGCTGGCGCACCGGCGACTGGCTGCTGGGCTATAACACTTTCTACGACACCCGCTTCGATGACCATTTGCAGCGCGCCAGCCTGGGCGCGGAAGCCTGGGGCGAGAATCTGCGCTTTTCCGCCAATTACTATCAGCCGCTCGGCAGCTGGCGCGACAGCAGTGCGGTACAGGCCCAGCGCTTCGCCCAGGGTTACGATCTCACCGCTCAGGCGCGATTGCCGTTTTACCGGCACATCAATACCCGCGTCAGTTTTGAACGCTACTTTGGCGAACGGGTGGATCTGTTTGATAACGGCACCGGCTATCACGATCCGCTGGCGGTGAATGTCGGGGTGAGCTACACGCCAGTGCCGCTGGTGACCATCGACGCCCAGCACAAGCAGGGAGAGAGCGGGGTGAGCCAGAATAACCTTGGCCTGAAGCTCAATTACCGCTTCGGCGTGCCGCTCAGCAAACAGCTTTCCGCCAGCGAAGTCGCCAACGCCACCTCGCTGCGCGGCAGCCGCTACGACGGCGCGGTGCGCAATAATCTGCCGGTGGTGGAATACCGCCAGCGTAAAACCCTGTCGGTGTATCTGGCGACGCCACCCTGGACCGTCAGCCCTGGCGAAACCGTGGCGTTAAAACTTCAGGTGCGCAGCGTGCATGGCATCAAACAGCTAACCTGGCAGGGCGACACTCAGGCACTGAGCCTGACCGCACCGCCCAGTGAAAACAGCACCGACGGCTGGACCATTATTCTGCCTGGCTGGAACAGCCAGCCCGACGCCGCGAACCGCTGGCAGCTGTCGGTCATCGTGGAGGACAACAAGGGGCAGCGCGTCACTTCAAATCTGATTACTCTGCAACTCTCGCCGCCGGTAGAGCTCAACGACGACAGCCGCACGTATCCGCTGCTGCCAGACGAGTAATCAGAAAATACGTTCCTGATGCACCCACACCGCCGCTTCGACGCGGGATTTCAGCTTCATTTTCTTCAGCAGGTGCTTCACATGCACTTTCACGGTGCTTTCGGTGATGTCGAGACGGCGGGCGATCATTTTATTCGGCAGGCCCTGGGCGATATGCTTGAGGATATCGCGCTCGCGCGGGGTCAGTTGAGTGACGTCGCGATCCGAGGTAGCGCGGTTGGCGCGCAGGCTGGCGGCCAGCACCGGCGTTAAGGCCTCGCTTAATACCATCTCACCAGCCGCCGCCTGATGCAGCGCTTTCAGCAGCTCTTCCGGCTCCATATCTTTGAGCAGATAGCCGTCCGCGCCGCGCTTGAGCGCGGTGACCACGTCTTCTTCATGGTTGGAAACGCTAAACACCACTACCCGGCCAGAAAGCGCTTTTTCACGCAGGCGGTCGAGGGTTTCCAGGCCGTTCATACCGGGCATATTGAGATCCAGCAGAATCAGATCGGGGTCGAGAGATTCCGCCATTTCGATACCCTGTTCGCCGCTCCCGGCCTCGCCGACGACGGTGATGTCCGTCGCCATGCTGATCAGCTGTTTTACGCCGGTACGCAGCATCGGATGATCGTCAATTAACAGAATCGTTGCCGGTTCCTGATTACTCATGGACTTCTCCTCGGGCAGATAATTGGGGCGTGTCGGGGATAAAGGTCACCACCACTTCGGTGCCTCCGGTTTCCCGCCGCCGAACCTGACAGTCACCGCGCAGGCTTTGCGCACGGTCACGCATAATAATTAAACCATAGTGGTTGGTACGTTCGGCGTGTTCCGGCACGCCGCAGCCGTTATCGGCAATCACCAGCCTGACCTGATTATCGTTCAGGGTGGCGGTAACGCTAATTTCGCTCGCGCCCGCGTGCTTTAGCGCGTTGCTCAACGCTTCACGGGCGATTTGCACCAGGTGAATGGCCTGATGCGCCGGGACCAGGCGCGGCGGTAGATGATAGTTCAGCGCCACCGGGAAGCCCAGCCGGGCGCTGAATTCCTGGCAGCTGCCTTCCAGCGCCGGGCGCAGGCCCGGCTCGGTCAGTTGCAGGCGGAAGGTGGTGAGCAGTTCGCGCAGCTGCCGCCAGGAGCTGTTCAGCTCGTTGCGGATTTGCGCCAGTAGCGACTGGCTCTGCTCCGGCAGGCTGTCGCCCTGCATTTGCAGGCAGCTAACCTGCATTTTCATACACGACAGGGACTGGGCGATGGAGTCATGCAGTTCCCGGGCGATAGCGGCGCGCTCTTCCATCACGATCAGCTGCTGCTGGCGATCCTGCTGACGCTCCAGCGCCAGCGACGAGGTGATCTGTTCCACCAGGGTATCGATCAGGTGCTGCTGATCCTGATTCAGCGCCGATTTTTCCGGCAGCCGCGCCAGCAGCAGGCCGTAGCGGGTCAGGCCGTCCGCCAGCCGCCATTGCAGGGTGGCGTCGCTGACTTCCCCTTTCAGACGTTCGCGCGGGCACAGGGTGCAGCCCTTTTCATCGCAGCGCGGGTCCGGCTGCCAGGCGAACTCCTGATAGTTGTCGTCATCGCCGGTTTCGTAGATGCGCAATTCGATGTCGCGCAGCGGGGTAAGCTGTTGCAGGCGCGCCAGCACCGGGGCTAAGCGCTCGCACAGCGGCAGCGGGCTGTGCATCCGACGGCCCGCGTCCCATAAGAAGGTGAGGATCTGGTTTTTGTACTCCAGCCCGGCGGTTTTCTCTTTGACCCGCGCTTCCAGCCCGGCGTAGCTTTCCGCCAGTTCGTCACTCATGCTGTTCAGCGCGCGTCCCAGGGTCGCCATTTCATCGCGCCCGCTGGCCGCCACGCGATGGGAAAAGTTGCGCTGGCCAATGGCGGTCGCCATTACCATCAGCTGCCGCCACGGGCGCAGCAGCCGCTTGCGCAGCCAGATCACCGCCAGCAGCAGTAGCAGGGTGGTGAGGATCGCCATGGTCCAGTGCACCACAATCACCCGGCTGATGCGCTGTTCAGTGGTGTGGTCAAAGCCGCTGACCAGTGCGTCTATCTGGCTGACGAACTGCGCCACGGCGGGTTTTACCTCGTCAGTGGTGTTAGCCTCCAGCAGTGCCGGTTCCAGCTGGTTGCGCCAGTAGTCGTGCAGGGCGTCAAGCCGCTGAACTTCACCGTCGCGCTGGGCGATATGGCGCAGCTCCGGGTCCCAGGCAGTCTGTTCAATTTCCCGTATGAGGGCGTTGTCATTGCTTTTCAGCGGCACCGCCGCCAGCAGGCGATAGCTCTGCATACGCAGCGACCCTGCCTTGTTGATGGCGTGCGCGCTGCCCTGGATGCCCTGAATCAACCACGCCGATACCGCCATGCCCGCTAATCCCAACAGGGCAAGCATCAGTACCACCAGCGCAAGCTGGTTGGCGAGGGTAAGCGGGGCGCAGAGGCGTTTTATCATGGCGTTCAGTTTCCTGACGGGTCGCACACAGTGGGGCATGGTAAGTAAGCCGTTATTCTCAAACATAGTATGGAGTATACCCATACCAATAAGGGGGTACTCCTTTATTGCCGGTGGGTAGGGCATTCGAAAGCCGGGGCGATTTAGCCGGCGCACTGGGGTGAAAAACCACACTTTTTTTAATCATCCTTGCTACTCCCTAAGGATAACAGGGGGTTTTGACGCGCCAAACCGTCCGCTTATCCATTGATTTACATCAACTTACACGCACCGCGAACGCCTAAGGTGGCGGCAGTTATTCCACGTTTCTGAGGTATCTATGAGCCAATCCTCCGTTCCGACTTCGACATCAGGTCCGCTAATCACCGACTGGCGTCCTGAAGATGCCGCCTTCTGGCAACAGCAGGGGCAACACATTGCGCGTCGTAATCTGTGGATTTCCGTTCCCTGCCTGCTGCTGGCGTTTTGCGTCTGGATGATTTTCAGCGCCGTGGCGGTCAATCTGAACAAAGTAGGTTTTAACTTCTCGACCGATCAGCTGTTTATGCTGACCGCGCTGCCGTCGGTCTCCGGGGCGCTGCTGCGCGTGCCTTATGCGTTTATGGTGCCGCTGTTTGGCGGACGCCGCTGGACCGCGCTCAGCACCGGCATTCTGATTATCCCGTGCCTGTGGTTAGGGTTCGCGGTGCAGGACAGCAGTACGCCGTTCAGCACCTTCATCATTATTTCTCTGCTGTGCGGTTTCGCGGGCGCTAACTTCGCCTCCAGTATGGCGAATATCAGCTTCTTCTTTCCGAAGCAGAAACAGGGCGGCGCGCTGGGCATTAACGGCGGTTTCGGCAACCTCGGCGTCAGCGTGATGCAGCTGCTGGCTCCGCTGGCGATTTCAATGTCGATTTTCGCCTTCTTCGGCGGTGGCGGTGTGGTACAGCCGGACGGCTCGACGCTGTACCTGGAAAACGCCGCCTGGATTTGGGTGCCGCTGCTGGCGATTTTCACCCTTGCCGCCTGGTTTGGCATGAACGATCTGGCCGCGTCGAAAGCGTCACTGCGTTCTCAACTGCCGGTATTAAAGCGCGCGCATCTGTGGATCATGAGCTTTCTGTATCTGGCGACGTTCGGCTCGTTTATCGGTTTCTCTGCCGGATTCGCGATGCTGACTAAAACCCAGTTCCCGGACGTGAACATTCTGCATTTTGCCTTCTTTGGGCCGCTGATTGGCGCGCTGGCGCGTTCGGCGGGCGGGGCGCTGTCCGATAAGCTCGGCGGCATCCGGGTGACGCTGGTGAACTTCGTGCTGATGGCGATCTTCAGCGCCCTGCTGTTCACCACCTTGCCGACGGCGGGCCAGGGCGGCAGCTTTATCGCTTTCTTCGCCGTCTTCCTGATGCTGTTCTTAACCGCCGGTCTGGGCAGTGGATCGACTTTCCAGATGATTTCGGTGATTTTCCGCAAGCTGACCATGGACCGCGTAAAAGCGGCGGGCGGCAGCGAAGAGCAGGCAATGCGCGAGTCGGCCACCGACACGGCGGCGGCGCTGGGCTTTATCTCGGCGATTGGCGCGATTGGCGGGTTCTTTATCCCGAAAGCGTTCGGCACCTCGCTGGAGCTGACCGGCTCCCCGGCGGACGCGATGAAAGTCTTTCTGGTGTTTTACATTGTTTGTGTGGTGGTGACGTGGCTGGTATATGGCCGTAAAGCCGCCTGAAAATAGCGATTTACGATTTGTGTTATCCTTTGCGCGGCTCAGTCCGCGCTTTTTTTTGCCTGTGGCCAGCCTTAATTCGCATCGTCATTCAGGGCGTTCTGCTGGTACTGCTTACGGTACTGTAACGGCGTCTGACCGAGCATTTTTTTAAAACATGTGATGTAGTAGGTCATCTCCACGAAACCGACCTTCTGGGCTATCGCCGACACGCTTAACGCGGTGCCGCGCAGCAGATCGCAGCTCTTTTTGATCCGTCGGGTAAGCAGATACTCATGCAGGCTACCCCCGGTTTGCTGGCGGAAAATCCGTGAGGTATAGCTGCGGGATAACCCCATCGCATTTGCCAGATCGTCAAGCTGAAACTTCTCGCTGTAGTGTTCTTCGAGCCACTGCATGATGCGCGCCGCCAGCGTTTCCTGCTGATGAATCAAGGTTTCTGCTTCGGCAGGGAGAAAGGCCATGATTTGCATCACCACAAACGCCACTTCACTCACCGACTGCTGGGCGGTCTTCTCCCTTGCGCAAAACTGATCGAGGATCAGGTTCATAAAATCCTTTTGCTCGCTGAGATCGAAAACCCGCGCCGGTCCGTTGCTGGCGGAAAGGGCGGTAAACTGTAGCTGATGACGCGGAAACGACGCCAGCGCCTGGGCCACGGCGTTATGGTCGATGTGCATCGCCGTGCGGTGATAAGGATTTTTTTCGCTGCTCTCCACCTGTACTTTATGCAGGCGAAACGGCGGAAAAACAAACAGCCGCCCCGGACGCGCGGTATAGTGCTGATTGTCCACTACCACAATGCCATAGCCTTCTGAGATATACAGAAACTCAACGCACTGGTGCCAGTGGTAATACATCACACCGGAACCGCGCAGCCGGTGCATTGAGATCGCGTCGCCGTCGAGCGTGATGCGCTCCAGTTGTTGTGAGTCTTCCATTCTGTCTCCAGGACAACAGATTTAAGTTTTTATGAAATCATTTATAGATTATTGGGTCTTTACCCGGCCTGGAAGTCAAAAACTCAAAAATAGTGATATTTGTGTGATGCCTGTCACTCAGAGAGTATTAAAAAAACCGCTACTCTCCCTGACGTACGGTGTATGACCTGACGCGTACATTAAAAATAATTATCCATTTTGTTTCTTATTTAATACACTGCGCTGACGGCGCAGGAGGTTAATGATGAGAAGTTCCCCGGTTACGCGCACCCCGCAAATTAAGATGAGCGTGTTTATATTTCTTTATTTTTTCACCTGGTCATCGAGTTTTGGTTTGTATGCGCTGTGGTTGAGCCAAAATGTCGGATTAGACAGTATGACCATCGGCACCGTGTTTGCTATTAACGGCGTCTTCGCGGTGATATTAAAACCGGTATATGGTTATATCATGGATAAAATAGGGATGAGCAAATGGCTACTCTATTTTGTTTGCGCGACCTCTGCGTTAATGGCACCGTTCTTTGCCTTTGTTTATCAGCCGCTGTTATTAACCCATACGCTGGTGGGGATTACCGTCGGGGCGCTCTATTTGAGCCTGGGATGGTATGCAGGCGTGGCTGCCGCGGAATCTTATGCCGACCGCTTTAGCCGGTTATATGGCCTGGAGTTTGGCCGTATCCGCATGTGGGGATCGTTAGGTTGGGCGCTGGCGGCGTCGGTCTCAGGCATCCTGTTTAACTACTCCCCGCTGGCGAATTTCACGGTCAGCAGCATCTCCTCGCTGATTATGCTGCTGGTACTGATTGGCGTGAAGATTAACGATCAACAGCTTCGCCACAATAATGTTATTGCTGATAATAAAATCGTTTTTGCGGACGTGATGTTGTTGATGCGTAACAAAAAATTCTGGATGTTTAGCCTCTATGTCGCCGGGGTCGCCTGGATGATGTTTGTCGCTGAACAGCAGTTCCCTCGCTATTTTGTCAGCTTTTTTGATACCAAAGAGCAGGGCAACGCCTGGTATGGCTATCTGGGTACGTTACAGGCGGGCATTGAATTTTTAATGATGATGTTCATACCCGCCGTGGTGAACTATTACGGGGCTAAAAAAGGATTGTTGCTTTGCGGCATTGTGGTGGGCGTCAGATTAATTGCCTCCGGCCTGGCGAACGACCCGATCATTATTGCAGCCATCAAACCGTTTTACGGTGTTGAAATCGCACTGCTGTTAATTTCCGTATTTAAATATATTGCCGAACATTTTGATAAGAAAGTCAACGCCACCATGTATCTGTTAGGTTATCAGGCGATGGTCTATGTGGGGTCCGTGGTGGTTGCGCCAACGGCAGGCTATTTTTATCAGGAAATAGGCTTTGAGAAAACATTTCTTATGATGGGTTGTTGCGCATTATTCTTTACGCTTATTTCCGCCTTTACGCTCTCACGCAGTAAATCAAAAAAGAGCGAACAGTATTCTCAACCTGAAACATTGCAATCCCCTGTAAAGCTTTAAATAAAGGATATTTTATGACGACCAATTCAGGCCACCGCCACGTGGTCAGCGAAGCGCTGCGCCCAATTGAACTCCATCAAGTCGATCGCCATGCGCTTAAAGATAAGATCGATCGCGCGTTAACTATTGTTAGCCGTAAAATGGATAAAAATATTATCGCGATGGGCGATAAATTCCCGAATGAAGCCTGTGAAGGCGGAAAATGGCAGCCTGCGGATAACGATCAGTGGACTACCAGCTTCTGGACCGGTCAATTATGGCTGATGTGGGAAATGACCGGGGATGAAAAATACCGTGATGCCGCCGAACGCTATATTAATTCTTTCGCGGATCGACTGAATAATCGCATTGAAACCGCGACCCACGATCTGGGATTCCTGTATTCGTTATCCTGCGTGAATGCCTGGCGTTTAACCGGTAATGCGCAGGCCAGAGCAATCGCGCTTCAGGCGGCAGACATGCTAATGGAACGCTACCACGCCACCGCCAGAATTATTCAGGCGTGGG
The DNA here is from genome assembly GCF_007570865.1 of Atlantibacter subterraneus. GTDB lineage: Bacteria > Pseudomonadota > Gammaproteobacteria > Enterobacterales > Enterobacteriaceae > Atlantibacter > Atlantibacter subterraneus. The sequence continues at coordinate 659,640 of NZ_VLPS01000001.1, forward strand.
GGGATTTAAGCGATCCGGAACAGCAGGGGCGGATGATTATCGACTGCAATATGAACCTGCCGCTGCTGTACTGGGCCAGCCAGCAAACCGGCGATCCCCGCTATGCGCAGGCCGCCACCGCCCACGCGCAGCAGGCGGCGACTTATATCGTGCGCCCGGATGCGTCGACCTTTCATACCTTCTATATGGACGTAAATACCGGGGAGCCGCGCTTTGGCAACACCCACCAGGGGTATAGCGATACCTCATGCTGGTCCAGAGGCCAGGCGTGGGCTATTTATGGTTTTGTTCTCTGCTACCTGTATACCGGTGATAAATCGATGGTGGAGTTGAGCCGTAAACTCAGCCACTACTTCTTAAACCGCCTGCCGGAAGATGATATTTGCCATTGGGATCTGGCGCTTTATGGCACGGACGCCGTACGCGACAGCTCCGCTGCGGCCATCGCGGTGTGCGGCCTGCTTGAGATGGTCAAGGCGCTGCCCGCACTGGATGCGCATCGCGCCCATTACGAAGAAATTTCGCTGCGGATTATCCAGTCGCTGACTGACCATTATCTGGCCCGCGACGAGGACCCCTGTGAAGGGTTGCTCAAGCATTCGGTTTACCACATGCCGTCGGGCAAAGGCGTTGATGAATGCTGTAGCTGGGGAGATTACTTCTATCTCGAAGCGCTGGCGCGCGTGCGCCAGGTGTGGACATCCTACTGGTAATCCGATCGCGATGACCGTCCTGTCTCAGGCAGGGCGGTCAACCGGATAGCGCTCCCTCATTGTGAGTAATAACTTTGCGTGACTATCTGCTCCACGGGCCGCGATTTGCGCGGCATCACACTTTTCCGCACGGCGTAGCCGCATAGCCACTCTTCTACCCCCAAATACCCCATCAAGTGAAAAATTAGCGGTCAAAATCCGTCCTTAACTAAAAATAATCAATAAATACAACAACCTAAAAAATAAATTTCTCTGCCCCTTTGGTGGTATTTCCATAGTTTTGACATTTTTCAAAGGGTTACGGGGTTGATCGGTATCAATTTCGCGCGAAAAGCGGGGAGTAACCTTGCCGTAAATTCTTGCAATGTCGATTTAGCAGAAGAGCCTACAGGCTCCTTACAGGAGAACCCCCGATGAGCAAATTTCTGGATCGGTTTCGCTACTTCAAGCAGAAGGGCGACACCTTTGCCGATGGGCACGGACAGATTCTGGATACCAACCGGGACTGGGAAGACGGTTACCGTCAGCGCTGGCAGCACGACAAAATCGTGCGCTCCACTCACGGCGTAAACTGCACCGGCTCATGCAGCTGGAAGATTTACGTCAAAAACGGTCTGGTCACCTGGGAAACCCAGCAAACCGACTACCCGCGCACCCGTCCCGATATGCCGAATCATGAACCGCGCGGTTGCCCTCGCGGGGCGAGTTACTCCTGGTATCTGTACAGCGCGAACCGCCTGAAATACCCGATGATGCGTAAGCGCCTGATGAAACTGTGGCGCGAAGCCAAAGCGCAGCACAGCGATCCGGTGGAAGCCTGGGCATCAATCATGTCCGACAGCGACAAAGCCAAAAGCTACAAGCAGGCGCGCGGTCGCGGCGGGTTTGTGCGCTCTTCCTGGCAGGAAGTGAACGAGCTGATTGCCGCCTCCAACGTCTGGACCGCCAAAATCTACGGCCCGGACCGTATCGCGGGCTTCTCGCCGATCCCGGCGATGTCGATGGTTTCTTATGCTTCCGGCGCGCGTTATCTGTCGCTGATTGGCGGCACCTGCCTGAGCTTCTATGACTGGTACTGCGACCTGCCGCCTGCGTCTCCGATGACCTGGGGCGAACAGACCGACGTGCCGGAATCCGCCGACTGGTACAACTCCAGCTACATTATCGCCTGGGGCTCTAACGTCCCGCAGACCCGTACCCCGGATGCCCACTTCTTTACCGAAGTGCGCTACAAAGGCACCAAAACCGTGGCCGTCACCCCGGACTACGCGGAAATCGCCAAGCTGTGCGACCAGTGGTTAGCGCCGAAACAGGGCACCGACAGTGCGATGGCGCTGGCGATGGGCCACGTGATGCTGCGCGAATTCCATCTGGAGCGCCCGAGCCAGTACTTCACCGACTATGTGCGGCGCTACACCGATATGCCGATGCTGGTGATGCTGGAGCAGCGCGACGGTTTCTACGCGGCGGGCCGTATGCTGCGCGCCTCCGATCTGGTAGGCGGTCTGGGCCAGGAAAACAACCCGGAATGGAAAACCGTCGCCTTTGATAATCAGAACGGCGAGATGATTGCGCCGAACGGTTCGATTGGCTACCGCTGGGGCGAGAAGGGCAAATGGAACCTCGAACAGCGCGACGGCACCACCGGCGAAGAGTCCGAACTGCGCCTGTCGCTGCTCGGCAGCCATGACGAGATCGCTGACGTCGGCTTCCCGTACTTTGGCGGCGCAGAGAGTGAACACTTTAACAGCGTGGCGCTGGACAATGTGCTGATGCACAAACTGCCGGTAAAACGCCTGCAACTGGCAGACGGCAGCAGCGCGCTGGTGACCACCGTTTATGATTTAACCCTCGCCAACTACGGCCTGGATCGCGGTCTGGGCGATGTGAACTGCGCCAGCAGCTATGACGACGTGAAAGCCTACAGCCCGGCCTGGGCAGAAGCGATCACCGGCGTGTCCCGCAGCCACATTATCCGTATCGCCCGTGAGTTCGCCGATAACGCCGATAAGACCCACGGTCGCTCCATGATCATCGTCGGTGCCGGTCTCAACCACTGGTATCACATGGACATGAACTACCGCGGCCTGATCAATATGCTGATCTTCTGCGGTTGCGTCGGCCAGAGCGGCGGCGGCTGGGCGCACTATGTCGGCCAGGAAAAACTGCGTCCGCAAACCGGCTGGCAGCCGCTGGCGTTTGGCCTCGACTGGCAGCGCCCGGCGCGTCACATGAACAGCACCTCGTTCTTCTACAACCACTCCAGCCAGTGGCGCTATGAAACCCTCGGCGCGGAAGATCTGCTGTCGCCGCTGGCGGATAAATCCCGCTATACCGGCCATCTGCTGGACTTTAACGTGCGTGCCGAGCGTATGGGCTGGCTGCCGTCCGCGCCGCAGCTGGGCACCAACCCGCTGCGCATTAAAGCCGCCGCCGACGCCGCAGGCATGAGCCCGGTGGATTACACCGTGCAGGCGCTGAAATCCGGCGAGATCCATTTTGCGGCGGAGCAGCCGGAAAACGGCAAAAACCACCCGCGCAACCTGTTCGTCTGGCGCTCTAACCTGCTGGGCTCCTCCGGTAAGGGCCATGAGTACATGCTCAAGTATCTGCTGGGCACCGACCACGGCATCCAGGGCGCGGATCTCGGCCAGCAGGGCGGCGTCAAGCCGGAAGAAGTGGAATGGCATGACAACGGCCTCGACGGCAAACTGGACCTGGTGGTGACGCTGGACTTCCGTCTGTCGAGCACCTGCCTGTACTCCGATATCGTGCTGCCGACCGCCACCTGGTACGAGAAAGACGATATGAATACCTCGGATATGCATCCGTTTATTCATCCGCTTTCCGCCGCCGTGGACCCGGCCTGGGAATCGAAAAGCGACTGGGAAATCTATAAAGCCATCGCGAAGAAATTCTCCGAGCTGTGCGTCGGCCATCTGGGGCAAGAAACCGATGTGGTCACGCTGCCGATCCAGCATGACAGCGCCGCCGAACTGGCGCAGCCGCTGGACGTCAAGGACTGGAAAAAAGGCGAGTGCGATCTGATCCCGGGCAAAACCGCGCCGCACATTATCGTGGTGGAGCGCGACTACCCGGCGACGTATGAGCGCTTTACCTCTATCGGCCCGCTGATGGAGAAAATCGGCAACGGCGGCAAGGGCATTAGCTGGAATACCCAGAGCGAAATGGACCTGCTGCGCAAGCTGAATTACACCAAAGCGGACGGCCCGGCCAAAGGCCAGCCGATGCTGAATACCGCGATTGACGCGGCGGAGATGATCCTTACCCTGGCCCCGGAAACTAACGGCCATGTGGCGGTGAAAGCCTGGGCGGCGCTCAGCGAATTCACCGGGCGCGATCATACCCATCTGGCGACCAATAAAGAGGAAGAGAAAATCCGCTTCCGCGATATTCAGGCCCAGCCGCGCAAAATCATCTCCAGCCCGACCTGGTCTGGCCTGGAAGACGAGCATGTCTCCTATAACGCCGGTTACACCAACGTTCACGAGCTGATCCCGTGGCGTACCCTGTCGGGCCGCCAGCAGCTGTATCAGGATCACCCGTGGATGCGTGATTTCGGTGAAAGCCTGCTGGTGTACCGCCCGCCGATCGACACCCGTTCGGTGAAAGCGGTAATGGGGAGTAAATCCAACGGCAACCCGGAGAAAGCGCTTAACTTCCTGACGCCGCACCAGAAGTGGGGGATTCACTCCACTTACAGCGACAACCTGCTGATGCTGACCCTGTCGCGCGGTGGCCCGATTGTCTGGATGAGCGAAATCGACGCCAAAGATCTGGGCATCGTGGATAACGACTGGATAGAAGTGTTTAACGCCAACGGCGCGTTAACTGCCCGTGCGGTGGTGAGCCAGCGCGTCCCGGAAGGGATGACCATGATGTATCACGCTCAGGAGCGCATCGTGAACCTGCCGGGCTCTGAAGTGACCGGGCAGCGCGGCGGTATCCACAACTCCGTAACCCGCATCAGCCCGAAACCGACCCATATGATCGGCGGCTATGCGCAACTGGCTTACGGCTTTAACTATTACGGCACCGTGGGCTCTAACCGCGATGAGTTTGTGGTGGTGCGTAAGATGAAAAATATCGACTGGTTAGATGGCGAAGGGTGTGACCAGGTACAGGAGAGCGTAAAATGAAAATCCGTTCACAAGTCGGCATGGTGCTGAATCTCGACAAATGCATCGGTTGCCACACCTGCTCCGTGACCTGTAAAAACGTGTGGACCAGCCGTGAAGGCATGGAGTACGCCTGGTTCAACAACGTGGAAACCAAACCGGGCGTCGGCTTCCCCAACGACTGGGAAAACCAGGAAAAATGGAAGGGCGGCTGGATCCGTAAAATCAACGGCAAACTGCAACCGCGCATGGGTAACCGTGCCATGCTGCTGGGCAAAATCTTCGCTAACCCGCATCTGCCGGGCATCGACGATTACTACGAGCCGTTTGATTTCGACTATCAGCATCTGCATACCGCGAAAGAAGGCAAGCATCAGCCGATCGCCCGTCCGCGCTCGCTGATCACCGGCCAGCGGATGAGCAAAATTGAAACCGGGCCAAACTGGGAAGAGATCCTCGGCGGCGAGTTTGAAAAACGCGCCAAAGATAAGAACTTCGAAAATATGCAGAAGGCGATGTACGGCCAGTTCGAAAACACCTTCATGATGTATTTGCCGCGCCTGTGCGAGCACTGCCTGAACCCGGCGTGTGTGGCGACCTGCCCGAGCGGCGCGATTTACAAGCGTGAAGAAGACGGCATCGTGCTGATCGACCAGGACAAGTGCCGCGGCTGGCGTATGTGCATCACCGGCTGCCCGTACAAAAAAATCTACTTCAACTGGAAGAGCGGTAAATCCGAGAAGTGCATTTTCTGCTATCCGCGTATCGAAGCGGGGATGCCGACGGTCTGTTCCGAAACCTGCGTGGGCCGTATCCGCTACCTCGGCGTGCTGCTGTATGACGCAGACGCCATCGAGAACGCGGCCAGCACCGAGCACGAAACCGATCTGTATCAGCGTCAGCTGGACGTGTTCCTTGACCCGAACGATCCAAAAGTGATCGAGCAGGCGTTGAAGGACGGCGTACCGCAGAGCGTCATCGACGCGGCGCAGCAGTCCCCGGTATGGAAAATGGCGATGGACTGGAAGCTGGCGCTGCCGCTGCATCCGGAATACCGCACCCTGCCGATGGTCTGGTACGTGCCGCCGTTATCACCAATTCAGTCCGCCGCCGATGCGGGCGAACTGCCGCACACCGGTATTCTGCCGGACGTAGAAAGCCTGCGTATCCCGGTTCAGTACCTGGCGAATATCCTGACCGCGGGCGACACCGCGCCGGTGCTGCGCGCCCTGAAACGCATGATGGCGATGCGCCATTACAAACGTGCGGAAACCGTTGACGGCGTTAACGATACCCGCGCACTGGAAGAAGTGGGTTTAAGCGAAGCCCAGGCGCAGGAGATGTACCGCTATCTTGCGATCGCTAACTACGAAGACCGCTTTGTGATCCCCACCAGCCACCGCGAGCTGGCGAGCAACGCCTTCCCTGAAAGCAAAGGCTGCGGTTTTAGCTTCGGCGACGGCTGCCACGGTTCAGACAGCAAAGCCAACCTGTTCAACAGCCGTCGTATCGACGCGGTGGATGTGACGGTGAAATCGGAGTCGCGCCCATGATGGAACTCAAACTTATTTCCCGGCTGCTGGAGTACCCGGATCACGCGCTGTGGGAGCATCAGCGCGAGATGTTTGATGCCATGACCGATCTTGAACATATCAGCAAAGAAGAGGCCCATGAGCTGGGCCTGTTCCTGCGCGATCTGCTCTCCGGGGATCGTCTGGACGTGCAGTCGCGCTACAGCGAACTGTTCGACCGGGGCCGCGCCACTTCGCTGCTGCTGTTCGAACACGTACATGGCGAATCGCGGGATCGCGGCCAGGCGATGGTGGACTTGATGGGCCAGTACGAGCGCGCCGGGCTGTTTATCGACAGCCGCGAGCTGCCGGATCATCTGCCGCTGTATCTGGAATATCTGGCGCAGCTGCCGCACAGCGAAGCGGTAGGCGGATTGCAGGATGTGGCGCCGATTCTGGCGCTGCTTAGCGCCCGTCTGAAACAGCGCGAAAGCCGTTATGCAGTGCTGTTCGATCTGCTGCTCAGCATCGCCAACAGCCAGGTTGACGCCGAAAAAGTGCAGCGCCAGCTCGCCGATGAAGTGCGTGACGATACGCCGGCGGCGCTGGACGCGGTATGGGAAGAAGAGCAGGTGAAATTCTTCGCCGATCAGGGCTGCGGCGAGTCCGCCATCGCCACCCATCAACGCCGGTTTGCGGGCGCGGTCGCTCCGCAGTATTTGAATATCACTACAGGAGGACAGCAATAATGCAGTTCCTGAATATGCTTCTCTTCGATATCTATCCTTATATTGCCGGCACCGTGTTTTTAGTGGGCAGTTGGCTGCGCTACGACTACGGCCAGTACACCTGGCGGGCAGGCTCCAGCCAGATGCTGGATCGCAAAGGGATGAACCTGGCGTCTAACCTGTTTCACTTTGGCATTCTGGGGATTTTCGTCGGCCACTTCTTCGGGATGCTGACGCCGCACTGGATGTACGAGTCGTTCCTGCCGATGGATGTTAAGCAGAAGATGGCGATGATCATGGGTGGCGCAAGCGGCGTGATGACGCTGGTGGGCGGGCTGCTGCTGCTCAAGCGCCGCCTGTTTAACCCGCGTATCCGCGCCACGTCCACCACGGCGGATATCCTGATCCTGTCGCTGCTGATGCTGCAATGCGCGCTGGGCCTGCTAACCATTCCGTTCTCGGCGCAGCATATGGACGGCAGCGAGATGCTGAAGCTGGTGGGCTGGGCGCAGTCGGTGGTTACTTTCCACGGCGGTGCGTCTGAACACCTGAACGGGGTGGGCTTTGTGTTCCGCCTGCACCTGGTGCTGGGGATGACGCTGTTTGTCCTGTTCCCGTTCACCCGTCTGGTGCATATCTGGAGCGCGCCGGTGGAATACCTGACGCGTAAATACCAGGTGGTCAGAGCGCGTCGCTAAGCGTTTTGCCATCAAACACCGCTTACCCCGGGTAAGCGGTGTTATTTTGCCTCGTTAATCACTTTCGCCCGCTTTTCTCCCCATCCCAGATTGTTACCCGCCGCCGCCAGCAGGATCAGCGCGCCGCCAGCCAACTGCGTCAGGCTCAGCGTGTGATTAAACACCAGCTTATCCACCACCACCGCCACCAGCGGATAAATAAATGACAACGAACCGGTGACGGGCGTCGGCAGTTTCTGGATCGCCGCGTACAGCAGCTGATACATGATGCCGGTATGCACAATCCCCACGGTGAGCAGTATTCCCCACTGCATCGGCCTGAGCTCGAACGAGATCTGCACCAGCGGCAGCAGCATCAGCGTGCCGACGACCATTTGCACCAGCGCAATCTGCTGCGGTGAAACCTGGCGCAGCTGGCGGGTAATCAGCGCCGTCAGCGCGTAGAAAAACGCCGCCCCCAGCGCCATCGCCACTCCCAACAGGCCGTTGCCCTGGTGCACTGCGCTCAGCTCGCTGGATAACACCAGCACCACGCCGCCAAACGCCAGGGTTAGCCACGCCCATTTCACGCTGCTGACCCGTTCCCCCAGCAGCATACTCATCAACACCAGCATAAAGGGCTGGGTGTTATAGATAACGGTGGAAAGGCCAATGGAAAGATGGCGGTAAGAGGCAAACAGCAGCAGCCAGTTAATCACCACCGCCACGCCGCCCGCCGCCATCAGCAGCAGCGTGAGGCGGCTTAACCGCGTCAGCGGTTCGCGGCTGAGGCGAATAAACAGCAGCAGGGTGACGCCGCCAATCAGGCAGCGGGCAAAGACCACCTCCATCACCGGCAATCCTGAAAGCAAAACAAACGCGCCGATAGAGCCGGATATCAGCATCGCCAGGCTCATCTGCCAGACGCCGGATTGAATATTACGCATGGGCTATCTCCTCTGTGATAGCGCTATTGTGTAAAAATCGTGGCGCGCGTTACAGAGCAGAGATAAGGTTAATAGAGTAATTATCCTTTTATAATTAGGGTGTGATGATGGATTACCTTATCGATGATATCGATCGCCAGATTCTGGCCTGCCTGGCAGAGGACGCGCGGCTGTCGTTAAAAGTGCTAAGCGGCAAAGTGGGGCTTTCCTCGCCCAGCACCGCTGAACGTTTGAAGCGGCTGGAAGAGAAGGGCGTGATCCAGGGCTACGGCGCGCGGATTAATCTCGCCGCGCTGGGTTATTCGCTGCAGGCGCTGGTGCGGGTAAAACCGCTGCCGGGGATGCTCCATAAGGTCGAGAAAATGATTCAGGCGTTGCCAGAATGCATCGAGTGCGACAAAGTCACCGGAGAGGACTGCTTCGTAATGCGGCTGGTGGTGCGCTCTATCGACCAGCTGGATGTGGTGCTGGATGGCCTGGCGGATTATGCCCAGAGCAACACCTCGATTGTGAAGAGTTCGCCGGTAACGCGACGGTTACCGCCGCTACACTGATGTTTGGCTAACCCAGGCAGGAGAACACACCATGTCAGACCGTCCAGCGATTGCTCTTGTCGGGCCGGGGGCTATCGGCACCACCATTGCCGCAGTGCTCCACGAGGTTGAGCGCACGCCAGTGCTTTGTGGCCGCACGGCGCATCCGCGGCTGCTTTTGCGTCACGATGACGGGGAGATTGTGGTGCCAGGCCCGGTATTGAACGATCCCTCCAGCCTCGATGAGCCGTTCGACCTGGTGTTCGTGGCGGTGAAAACCACCCAGATTGTCGACAGCGCCGACTGGCTTGCGGCGCTGTGCGATGAAAATACGGTGGTCTGCGCGCTGCAAAACGGCGTTGAGCAACAGGCCCGGCTGGAACCTTATGTGAATGGCGCAACGGTGCTGCCTTCGGTGGTGTGGTTCCCGGCACAGCGCGAACCGGACGCCTCGGTCTGGCTGCGGGCGAAACCGCGCCTGACGCTGCCGGACGTCCCGCCTGCGCAACGGGTGGTCGATGCGCTCCACGGCACACGCTGCATGATTGAACTGTCCGGGGATTTTATCTCCATCGCCTGGCGTAAACTGCTGCTTAACGCAGCGGCGGGGCTGATGGTTCTGGCAAATCGCCGTGCCGGGATGTTTTCACGCGCTGATATCACTGAGCTGGCGCTGGCATACCTGCGCGAGTGCCTGACCGTCGCCCGCGCTAAAGGTGCGGTGTTGAACGATAGCGTGGCGCAGGAGATCGTCGACGGCTTTCAGCGTGCCCCGGCGGACCTGGGGACGTCTATTCTCGCCGACCGACAGGCGAATCGCCCGCTGGAATGGGATATCCGTAACGGCGTGATCCAACGATATGGCGCTGAGTTGGGGATTGCGACGCCCATTAGCGATGTGGTGGTTCCGCTACTGGCGGCAGGGAGTGAAGGGCCGGGTTGAGAAGGTGGTGGGTGAAGTCTGTGATTTTGGCTGGTTTACGTGATTTCAGTGGCGTCTTTAAGATGGTGGTGGGGGAAGGATAACTCAGCGCTGCGCGCTTCGCCCTTCGGGTCGTTGCCTGCGGCAACGCTTTCTCGCTGGCGCTCGAATCGAACCTTAGTCGAAGCTTCTCATCCTTCCCCGTTCGGTGAAGTCTGTGATTTTGGCTGGTTTACGTGATTTCAGTGGCGTCTTTAAGATGGTGGTGGGGGAAGGATTCGAACCTTCGAAGTCGATGACGGCAGATTTACAGTCTGCTCCCTTTGGCCGCTCGGGAACCCCACCAGGGGTAATTCATATTGTAGAAATACTGCTTGAGATGGTGGTGGGGGAAGGATTCGAACCTTCGAAGTCGATGACGGCAGATTTACAGTCTGCTCCCTTTGGCCGCTCGGGAACCCCACCACGGGGTAATGCGTTGTTAATCACTTCCTGACCGGGAAGCGGGGCGCATCATATCAAATGAAACGCCCCTGTAAAGCTTTCCTTTCTGGAAAATGTACCGTTTGCGTACTTTTTACCCTTAACGTCGGAAAGCTAATCAATACGTTACGCGTTTAGAGCAGGATTGTGCGGTTGCCGTAAACAAATACCCGCTGCGCCAGGACGTGGTACAGCGCGCGGCTGAGGACGTTTTTCTCTACATCACGACCGGCGCGCATCATATCTTCCGCCGTGTAGCTGTGATCCACGTGAATAACGTCCTGCATAATGATCGGGCCTTCGTCGAGGTTGTCATTCACGTAGTGCGCCGTCGCGCCGATGATTTTTACCCCGCGCTCGTAAGCCTGATGATAAGGGCGCGCGCCGATAAACGCCGGCAGGAACGAATGGTGGATGTTGATAATCTGGTTCGGGAAACGCGCCACGAACTCCGGCGTCAAAACGCGCATATATTTCGCCAGCACCACGTAATCCGGCTGGTAAGACTCAATCGCCTCCGCCATCTTATTGTCGTGCTCTTCGCGGGTTAGCCCTTCATGGCTCACCAGCTGGAAGGGAATGTCGAAGCGCTCCACCAGCGTGCGCAGCGTGTCATGGTTGCCAATCACTGCGGCAATTTCCACATCCAGGCCGCCGTAATTGGCCTTCATCAACAAATCGCCCAGACAGTGCGCTTCTTTAGTAACCAGAATCACCACCCGGCGACGACCGGCGGGATTTAACTCGCGCAGCGAACCCGACGGCAGCGCGCCATCCAGATCGGCCAGCAGCGTGGCGTCGTTGAAAATGCCTTCCAGCTCGGTGCGCATAAAGAAACGCCCGGTGCGATGATCGACAAACTCATTGTTCTGCACAATGTTCAGTTCGTGCTTGTAGCAAATATTGGTGATGCGCGCGATTAACCCTTTCTGGTCCGGGCAGATAGTGCGCAGTACTTTACGTTGAATAGATTGCATTACCGGGGAAATCCTGTTGAGTGTCTGCTTATTGAGTGCTGTTAAGGCCCTATTGCCCGCAACACTTTTTAAATTTTTTACCTGACCCGCAAGGGCAGGGATCGTTACGTCCAAATTCCGGGCGCTGTCCGTCTATATAATACCAGTGTCCGTTTTCGAACAAGAAACGTGAGCGCTCGATGATTGCGCCATTTCGCTGGTTCTCGCGATAGCGCGCCACAAAGCTGACATAGCCTTCGTCTTCGCTACGGCCCGCCGCTTCCTCAAAAATTGTCAGCCCCAGCCACTCTGTGCCGGCAAATCCGGCCTCAATTTCGGCGCGGAACTCGGCTGCATGCACACTGGGATGCCAGGTTTTAATCAAATAATCCGCGTTCTTCGTCACAAAAGCACAATAACGAGACCGCATAAGCCGCGCTGGATTGGGTGCCGCTACGTTTGCACTAATATAAGGCGCGCAACATAGGCTATACTCCAGAGCGCTGCCACAAGGACAAAGCTGCGACAAAGCGAGGCTCCTTGAATAAAAATAAACGGCGTTTATCGCCAGGCGGCCCTATGTTAACTGACTGGCAGCATTGATGCCATGCTGTGAAGAACCGGGGGAGCAATCGAGACGAAATGAGAGTGATATTCAGCAGTAACACCATAAGAGTGGACTCGATTGATGCATTAACTGTTTTACGAAACACATTGTTATCAGATACAGAGACAACGCTCACACAGGCGGCGCGCTACGCTGGCGGCCCGCATTCCATCGATCTTTACGTGCGTTATTGTCCAAATCTCGTGCAGTCGGCTTCTGTTGCGCGATTTTATCAGGCATTTCGCTCCTTTCTTCGGGATATTCTGACAGGCGATAGCGGCTCGGGCATGCCACTATTTAAATATCGTCAGTCAGAGGTGATCGCATGACCCAACCCTTGTCCGGAAAAAAAATTCTCATCGTTGAGGACGAGCCAGTATTCCGCTCGTTGCTGGACTCCTGGTTGGCCTCTCTGGGCGCGTTAACCCTGGTCGCCGTCGACGGTGTCGAAGCCCTGGAAAAAATGACCGACGCGGTACCTGATCTGCTGATTTGCGACCTGGCGATGCCGCGCATGAACGGTCTGAAGCTGGTGGAACATGTGCGCAATGAAGGCCATCAACTGCCGATTCTGGTCATATCCGCGACGGAGAATATGTCCGATATCGCTAAAGCGCTGCGCCTCGGGGTTCAGGACGTCATTCTGAAACCGGTGAAAGATTTAAACCGGTTACGCGAAACGATCTTTTCCTGTTTATATCCCGCGATGTTTAATTCCCGCGTTGAGGAAGAAGAACGGCTGTTTCAGGACTGGGACGCGCTGGTCAGTAATCCTCAGGCGGCGGCGACACTGCTTCAGGAGCTCCAGCCTCCGGTTCAGCAGGTGATCTCCCATTGCCGGGTTAATTATCGTCAGCTGGTTTCTGCCAATGAGCCAGGCATGGTGTTGGATATCGCGCCGCTTTCCGATCGCGACCTGGCGTTTTATTGTCTCGATGTGACCCGCGCGGGAAATAACGGCGTGCTGGCGGCGTTATTATTGCGCGCACTGTTTAACGGGTTATTGCAAGAACAACTCTCGCGCCAGAAACAGCGGCTGCCTGAACTGGGCCATTTGCTCAAGCAGGTTAATCAATTGTTGCGTCAAGCGAACTTAACGGGCCAGTTCCCCTTATTAGTTGGCTACTACCACAGCGGATTAAAAAATCTGATATTAGTTTCAGCGGGTCTTAACGCAACGCTTAATACCGGTGAGCAACAAATTCAGCTCAACAACGGTGTCCCTTTAGGCACATTAGGCAATACTTATTTAAATCAAATTAGCCAGCCGTGCGAAGCATGGCAATGCCAGATTTGGGGTGCGGGCGGCCGTCTTCGCTTGATGCTGTCTGCAGAATAACCATTTGATTTAAAAATGCCAGAATGCTTTTCCTGCCGCGATACTCAAGGTGTTAATATCGCGGCAACTTCTTCATATTAGTCCGAAATTGCCGCGCTTCGGCGTCATCAGCACCCACGATGTTTTTATGCTGATATACTCGAACGCGATATTTAATTGACGAACAAGTATAAAACTTGAACGGTTCAGGAGAAATTTACATGGCTGCCATTAATTCCAAAGTGAGAAAAGCGGTAATTCCAGTTGCGGGTCTGGGGACGCGTATGTTGCCTGCAACTAAGGCAATCCCTAAAGAAATGCTGCCTTTGGTTGATAAGCCCCTGATTCAATATGTAGTTAACGAATGTATCGCAGCCGGTATCACCGAAATTGTTCTGGTGACCCATTCATCAAAAAATTCCATCGAAAACCATTTCGATACCAGTTTTGAACTGGAAGCCATGCTGGAAAAACGCGTTAAGCGCCAGCTGTTGGCTGAAGTGCAATCCATTTGCCCGCCGCACGTCACCATTATGCAGGTGCGTCAGGGCCTGGCGAAGGGCCTGGGCCACGCGGTCATGTGCGCTCATCCTGTCGTTGGTGACGAGCCGGTCGCCGTGATCCTGCCGGACGTAATCCTTGATGAATTTGAATCCGACCTGTCCCAGGATAACCTGGCAGAAATGATCCAGCGCTTTGATGAAACCGGTAATAGCCAGATTATGGTTGAGCCCGTTGAAGACGTCACAGCTTATGGGGTAGTGGATTGCAAAGGCGTAGAGCTGAGCCCGGGCGACAGCGTGCCGATGGTTGGCATCGTTGAGAAACCCAAAGCGAACGTAGCGCCGTCAAATCTGGCGGTCGTGGGCCGTTATGTGCTCAGCGCGGATATTTGGCCGCTGCTGGCGAAAACCCCTCCGGGAGCCGGTGACGAAATCCAGTTGACTGACTCTATCGCGATGCTGATGGATAAAGAAACCGTTGAAGCCTACCACATGAAAGGCAAGAGCCACGACTGTGGTAATAAACTCGGATATATGCAGGCGTTCGTTGAATACGGTATTCGTCACAACACGCTGGGCGAAGAATTTAAAACCTGGCTTGAAAGCGCGGTTGGCGTTAAGAAATAAGCTTCTCACCGCAGGATAAAACAATGAAAGTAACCGTATTTGGTATTGGCTATGTCGGCCTGGTACAGGCCGCGGTGCTGGCGGAAGTCGGACACGATGTGATGTGCATCGATGTTGATGAAAAAAAAGTCGAGAACCTTAAGCAGGGTATCATCCCTATTTATGAGCCAGGCTTAACGCCGCTGGTTAAGAAAAATTACGAAGAAGGTCGTCTTCATTTCAGCACTGATGCGAAAGAGGGTGTCGATCATGGCGTTATGCAGTTTATCGCCGTGGGCACCCCGCCAGATGAAGACGGCTCCGCCGATCTGAAATATGTGACTGCCGTGGCGCGAACCATTGCTGAGCATATGACGGACCATAAAGTTGTGCTGGATAAATCCACGGTGCCGGTGGGCACAGCGGATAAAGTTCGCAAGGTGATGGTTGACACGCTTAAGCAGCGCGGTAGCGATCTGGCTTTTGATGTGGTGTCGAATCCGGAGTTTCTCAAAGAAGGGGCGGCAGTCTCCGACTGTATGCGTCCTGAGCGCATCGTCATCGGCACCGATAATAATGATGTCGTCGATCTACTGCGCGAGCTCTATGAGCCGTTTAACCGCAATCATGACCGCCTGATTTTAATGGATATCCGCAGCGCAGAGCTGACCAAGTATGCAGCTAACTGCATGCTGGCGACCAAAATCAGCTTTATGAATGAGATTTCTAACCTGGCGGAACGTCTGGGTGCCGATATCGAAAAGGTGCGTCAGGGCATCGGTTCCGATTCACGTATCGGCTACCACTTTATTTACCCTGGCTGCGGCTACGGCGGCTCTTGCTTCCCGAAAGACGTCCAGGCGCTGATCCGTACGGCGGAGCAAATCGGCTATGTGCCACGCATCCTGAAAGCAGTGGAAGAGGTGAACGAAGATCAAAAGATGAAGCTCCCTGAGTTCATCATCCGCCATTTCGGCGAGGATCTTCAGGGTAAAACGTTCGCGCTGTGGGGTCTGTCATTCAAACCGAATACTGATGACATGCGTGAAGCCTCCAGCCGTGTGTTGATGGAAGAACTCTGGAAACGCGGTGCTGTGGTTCAGGCGTTCGATCCTGAGGCCATGGATGAGACGCAGCGCATTTATGGGCATCGCGCGGATTTACGCCTGATGGGAACTAAAGAATCGGCGCTGCAGGGCGCAGATGCGTTAGTGATTTGTACTGAATGGCAGGCTTTCCGTGCGCCGGATTTCGATGCCATCAAAAAATCACTGAAACAACCGGTTATCTTTGATGGTCGTAATCTGTATGATCCCGTCAGGCTCGACAAGCGCGGCTTTGTTTATTATGCAATTGGCCGTGGAGCATCCATTAATATTGCAAAATAAATGAGGGTCATATGAAATTTCTGGTTACCGGCGCAGCAGGCTTTATCGGTTTTCATGTAAGCGAGCATCTGCTTGCTGCCGGTCACCAGGTTATCGGAATCGATAACCTGAATGACTATTACGATGTTAATCTCAAACTTGCCCGCCTCGATCTTCTCAAAAAGCATTCCGCCTTTCGCTTTGACAAAATAGACCTCGCCGATGGAGAAGCCATGGCGACGTTATTTTCCACAGGGCAGTTCCAGCGCGTGATTCATCTTGCGGCTCAGGCCGGGGTGAGATATTCGCTGGAAAACCCGCATGCGTATGCGCAGGCAAATCTGATTGGTCACTTAAATGTTCTGGAAGGATGCCGCCACAATAAAATTGAACACTTATTATACGCCTCGTCCAGCTCGGTTTATGGTTTAAACCGTAAAATGCCTTTCTCGACTGAAGATTCAGTCGATCATCCGGTTTCTCTCTATGCAGCGACAAAAAAAGCCAATGAATTAATGGCGCACACCTATTCTCACCTCTACGGATTACCCACAACGGGGCTGCGCTTTTTTACCGTTTATGGGCCGTGGGGGCGTCCTGATATGGCGCTATTTAAATTTACTAAGGCCATCATTGAAGGCAAAAGCATCGATGTTTATAACCACGGGCAGATGCGCCGGGACTTTACCTATATTGATGATATTGCCGAGGCTATTGTTCGTTTGCAGGATGTTATACCTGAACCTGATGCTAACTGGACGGTTGAAGAGGGCACTCCGGCGACCAGCTCTGCGCCATATCGCGTCTACAATATCGGTAACAGCTCTCCGGTTGCGCTCATGGATTACATCTCAGCGCTGGAAAAAGCCCTTGGCAAAGAAGCGATTAAGAATATGCTGCCGATGCAGCCTGGTGATGTGCTGGCCACCAGCGCGGATACACAGGCGTTATATGAGGTTATTGGTTTTAAACCGCATACCTCAGTTGAAGAAGGCGTTCAGCAATTTGTTGACTGGTATAAAAATTTCTACCACGTCGCTTAATAATTGTTATGAGTGAATGAAAACAAAAATCCCGCCGAAGCGGGATTTTTTATTGAGTTCAGGAAACTTACTCGTTAATCAGGAAATCGTCGAGTTGTTTGCCTTGCTCTTCGATAGCTTTCTTGATTACTGCCGGGGTACGGCCCTGGCCAGTCCAGGTTTTGCTTTCGCCGTTCTCATCAATATAGCTATATTTAGCCGGGCGAGCAGCGCGTTTTGCTTTAGCGCCGGTTTTAACCGCTGCCATGCTGTTCAGTAATTCATTCGGATCAATACCGTCAGCAATCAGCATTTCGCGATATTGTTGTAATTTACGAGTACGTTCTTCGATTTCAGCAGCAGCTGCGCTTTCTTCTTCGCGACGCTCAGATACAACAACTTCTAATTTTTCCAGCATTTCCTCAAGCGTTTCG
This sequence comes from Atlantibacter subterraneus, assembly GCF_007570865.1. GTDB lineage: Bacteria > Pseudomonadota > Gammaproteobacteria > Enterobacterales > Enterobacteriaceae > Atlantibacter > Atlantibacter subterraneus. The sequence goes on from NZ_VLPS01000001.1 coordinate 677,106, forward strand.
AGGGTGCATTCTCTTGCCTGCGCACGAAGAGTACGGATGTTGTTCAGAATTTTAAGTGCTTCGCTCATTGTAGTAATCTCAAACTTATATTGGGGGGGTTTGTTGAGCTAATAATAGAGCCTTAATTTAATTTTCGCAATAGGGTGAAATGTAAGGAATTCAAAATTACAGAATATATGTTAGCAGTCCTAAATAATTTCCCGGCCGTTTTTCTTGAACAACCGCACAAAAAAAGCGGGAGTAAGGTAAATTTCGGACAAAATATTGCGCATCGGATAACTAAACTACCGGTTTCGGCAGGCCATTATTGCGGCCTCACATTAATATCATCCTTATGTATTATGGAGTGGCTGTAGATGAAAAAATCTAACATTTATAAATACATTTAGCGAGGCGTATAACGAGACGGGTTAATTTGAAAAGTACTGCCATATCTGGGGGTTACGTTAATTTTCGGATAATTGTTTTACCTGGGGTGAACAAAAAATAAACGTCATTTCTTATATATATTGACGAAACCGGCGTAGCAGAAATCACCATGCTTATGTCCCGCAGCGCTGCCTGCGCAGAAGAATATGGTACAATCCCGCCTGCTAAAATTACATGACGACGGAGTGATGCGGCGAATGGCGCAACTATATTTTTACTACTCGGCAATGAATGCAGGTAAGTCTACCGCGCTACTTCAATCTTCGTGGAATTACCAGGAAAGAGGGATGAGGACGCTGGTTTACACCGCAGAGATTGATGACCGCTTCGGCACGGGTAAGGTCACCTCACGTATCGGCCTCTCATCGCCTTCACGGCTGTTTAATCCCAAAACAGACTTATATGCGGATATTCATTCTGAGCACCAGCGTGACGCGATTCACTGCGTTCTGGTGGATGAAAGCCAGTTTCTGACGCGTGAACAGGTTTATGCGCTTTCTCAAGTGGTTGATGATTTGGATATTCCTGTACTGTGTTATGGGCTGCGCACGGATTTCCGCGGGGAATTATTTAGCGGAAGCCAATATTTGTTGGCCTGGTCCGATAAGCTGGTAGAGCTGAAAACGATCTGCTATTGCGGACGGAAAGCCAGTATGGTTTTGCGTTTAGACCAGCATGGTAAGCCTTATAACGAAGGCGAACAGGTGGTAATAGGGGGAAATGAGCGCTACGTCTCCGTGTGCCGTAAGCATTATAAAATCGCGCTGGCGACAGGCTCTCTGAAAGAGATCCAGAATAAATAACGACATTCGGCGTTACGGTTGATGATAAGGGATAAAAAAACCCGCCTTTAAGGCGGGTTTTTATTAGTGCCTGAAGTATCAGGCAGATTTTTTCGCTTTTTTCTCAGCTTTCACCGGTGCGATGACGGCTTCTTGCTTCGCTACGCCACCTTCAGTGAATTCACGGCCGTAGAAGGTATCCATCAGAATCTGTTTCAGTTCGGAGATCAGCGGATAACGCGGGTTCGCGCCGGTGCACTGGTCATCGAAGGCATCTTCAGACAGTTTATCTACGTGGGCCAGGAAGTCAGCTTCCTGCACGCCAGCTTCACGGATAGATTTCGGAATACCCAGTTCAGCTTTAATGCTTTCCAGCCATGCCAGCAGTTTCTCGATTTTCGCAGCGGTACGGTCGCCCGGTGCGCTCAGACCTAAGTGGTCAGCGATTTCTGCATAACGACGACGCGCCTGCGGACGGTCGTACTGGCTGAATGCCGTCTGCTTGGTCGGGTTGTCGTTGGCGTTATAGCGGATAACGTTACAAATCAGCAGGGCGTTCGCCAGACCGTGCGGAATATGGAACTGAGAACCCAGCTTGTGCGCCATGGAGTGACAAACACCCAGGAAGGCGTTAGCAAACGCGATACCCGCGATGGTTGCAGCACTGTGGACGCGTTCACGCGCTACCGGGTTTTTAGACCCTTCATGGTAGGACGCCGGCAGGTTTTCTTTGAGCAGTTTCAGGGCTTGCAGCGCCTGGCCGTCAGAGAATTCGCTCGCCAGTACCGACACGTAAGCTTCCAGAGCGTGGGTTACCGCATCCAGACCGCCAAAGGCGCACAGGGATTTAGGCATCTCCATTACCAGGTTCGCATCGACAATCGCCATATCCGGAGTCAGCGCGTAGTCTGCCAGCGGATATTTCTGACCGGTCGCATCATCGGTTACTACCGCGAACGGAGTCACTTCAGAACCGGTACCGGAAGTGGTAGTGACAGCAATCATCTTCGCTTTCACGCCCATTTTCGGGAACTTGTAGATACGCTTACGGATGTCCATAAAGCGCAGCGCCAGTTCTTCGAAGTGGGTTTCCGGATGTTCGTACATGACCCACATGATTTTCGCGGCATCCATCGGGGAACCGCCGCCCAGTGCGATGATCACATCAGGTTTGAAGGAGTTCGCCAGCTCAGCGCCTTTACGTACTACGGACAGCGTCGGGTCAGCTTCTACTTCAAAGAACACTTCCACTTCAACGCCAGCAGCTTTCAGAACGGAGGTGATCTGGTCAGCATAACCATTGTTGAACAGGAAACGGTCGGTCACGATAAGCGCACGTTTGTGGCCGTCGGTAATCACTTCATCCAGCGCGATAGGCAGAGAGCCGCGACGGAAGTAGATAGATTTCGGAAGTTTGTGCCACAACATGTTTTCTGCTCGCTTGGCCACGGTTTTCTTGTTGATCAGGTGTTTCGGACCCACGTTTTCAGAGATGGAGTTACCACCCCAGGAACCACAACCCAGCGTCAGGGAAGGGGCCAGTTTGAAGTTGTACAGGTCGCCGATACCACCCTGAGATGCCGGGGTGTTGATCAGAATACGCGCGGTTTTCATTTTGTTGCCGAACAGACGAACGCGTTCCGGCTGGTTGTCCTGGTCGGTATACAGGCAAGAGGTATGGCCGATACCGCCCATTTCTACCAGTTTTTCCGCTTTGGTGACCGCGTCGTCAAAATCTTTGGCACGGTACATTGCCAGCGTCGGAGACAGTTTTTCGTGGGCAAACGGTTCAGATTCATCAACAACCGTCACTTCACCGATCAGAATTTTGGTATCTGCCGGTACGGTGAAGCCTGCCAGTTCAGCGATTTTAGTCGCTGGCTGACCTACGATAGCGGCATTCAGCGCGCCATTTTTCAGGATGATGTCCTGAACGGCCTTCAGCTCGCTACCCTGCAGCATATAGCCGCCGTGGGTGGCGAAACGCTCGCGCACTGCGTCATACACGGAATCCACAACCACAACGGACTGCTCGGAAGCACAGATAACGCCGTTGTCGAAGGTTTTAGACATCAGCACAGATGCGACAGCGCGTTTGATATCGGCAGTTTCGTCGATAACTACCGGGGTGTTACCCGCGCCTACGCCGATGGCTGGTTTACCGGAGCTGTAAGCTGCTTTAACCATACCCGGGCCGCCAGTCGCCAGGATCATATTGATATCCGGGTGATGCATCAGGGCGTTGGACAGTTCGACAGACGGCTGATCGATCCAGCCAATCAGGTCTTTCGGGGCACCGGCTGCGATTGCAGCCTGCAGTACGATGTCTGCCGCTTTGTTGGTGGCATCTTTAGCACGCGGGTGCGGAGAGAAGATGATACCGTTGCGGGTTTTCAGACTGATTAAGGATTTAAAAATCGCGGTAGAGGTTGGGTTAGTGGTTGGAACAATACCGCAAATAATACCAATCGGCTCGGCGATGGTGATGGTCCCGAAGGTGTCGTCTTCAGACAGCACACCGCAGGTTTTTTCATCTTTATAGGCGTTGTAGATATACTCAGAAGCAAAGTGGTTTTTAATCACTTTATCTTCTACGATACCCATACCGGATTCGGCAACGGCCAGTTTCGCGAGGGGGATTCGAGCATCAGCGGCGGCCAGGGCGGCGGCGCGGAAGATCTTGTCTACTTGCTCTTGAGTAAAATTGGCATATTCACGCTGGGCTTTTTTTACGCGCTCGACGAGTGCGTTAAGTTCAGCGACATTGGTAACAGCCATAAATGCTCTCCTGATAATGTTAAACTCTTTTAGTAAATCAGCTGTTCGACACGTCAGTATAGTCAGCGAGAAACAGCTTTGGTAAAGGCAGTGTGTGACCTGGCGCTACTACCTATTATTTACCTATTTACTAAAAGAGCCTTACCTGAAACACCACTAATATATGATGTTGTTATCAATTGGGGCGTAATCAAGAGTACTCACTTCTGAGTAGAAAATGTGTGATCTGGATCAAATATCTTCCATGCTGACACCTTTCAGCAGGGGGTTTTCGCAGTCAATTGTTAACAAAATAATACTGATTACATCATGCAAATATTAAAGTTCAATGAATATAACACATGTATAACACAGATAAATAATTCCATCATTTTTATATTATTCAGATAAATGTGCTGTGAAAGAACGTGACGGCAGTTGAGGTTTTCCATTACATTACGCAAGCCACAACTACCCCCTCTGGAATGCGGAGCTTCCCGTGATGCAGTCGTTTTTTGATTTGCCAACCTACTTTAAATTTTTTATAGGATTATTTGCGTTGGTCAACCCGGTAGGCATCATCCCGGTGTTTATCAGCATGACCAGCTATCAAACGGCGGCAGCGCGCAATAAAACTAACCTCACGGCCAACCTGTCGGTAGCCATCATTTTATGGACTTCGCTCTTTCTCGGCGACGGGATCCTGCAAATCTTCGGCATCTCTATTGATTCGTTTCGCATCGCCGGTGGCATCCTGGTCGTCACTATTGCTATGTCGATGATTAGCGGCAAGCTTGGTGAAGACAAACAAAATAAGCAGGAAAAATCAGAAACCGCTATTCGCGAGAGTATTGGCGTTGTGCCGCTTGCGCTGCCGTTAATGGCTGGCCCAGGGGCGATCAGTTCGACGATAGTTTGGGGTACGCGCTTCCATTCAATTTCTCATCTTATCGGGTTTTCAGTGGCGATTGCCCTGTTTGCCTTGTGCTGTTGGGGCGTATTCAGGCTGGCACCGTGGCTGGTAAGGTTACTTGGTCAAACGGGGATTAACGTCATAACCCGTATTATGGGCTTGCTGCTGATGGCGCTGGGGATTGAATTTATCGTAACGGGTATTAAAGCATTATTCCCCGGGCTGGTTTCCTGACGCGCTTTCATTCGAAAAAAGACGAAGCCTGGCTTCGTCTTTTTTTGATATTTTACTCGCATTATTGCAAAAACCACATTTCAGTGAGGATTTCATAATAAAAAGTAATACCTGATAAAAGCCTTAACTTTCAATAGAGTATAAAAACTCTTCCTCTATAGTGATTATTAATTCCTCTCCTGAGCTGTTATTTCTCTCACAATCAACTCTGGTGCTTGCTGCAACATTATTGAAATGATATTAGTAATTTTGTGGCTATCGTAGAGTTATCTGCTAAAAAATAGTCAATTGTTAATTTTATGCAAAATTTGCGGTTAGCGTGCTTGCTGTGCTAATGCGAGCGGCATGAATGCTTCATCGAATTGATTTTAAATAACTTTAATGCGATGCGCGTGCTTTTGGTGATCATTTGTTATCCAGATCGCGCATTCCAAAAGAGAAACGCTTAACAAATTTGCAAATTATATTGGCGCGGCTGGAACGCATTTGATACTTTCCGGCCAAAACATTCGCTGGCTTAGTATCTGTCGGGATAGATGATCCGGTATAGCGAAGAAGTAAAAGAACATCTGGCAGCGGCTATTCACTCCTGCGCTGTACAGAACTCCCTAAGGGAAAAACAGGCCGTAAGGGTCTTCATTATAACGAGTGGAGTCACAACACAATGTCCATCATCACAAAAAGAAGTCTGGTAGCAGCAGGTATTTTATCGGCGCTAATCGCAGGTTCGGCCATGGCTGCCGATGTACCGGCAGGTGTCCAACTGGCAGAGCAACAAACGCTGGTGCGTAATAACGGCTCGGAAGTACAGTCGCTCGATCCTCATAAAATCGAGGGCGTGCCGGAATCTAACGTTAACCGCGATTTGTTTGAAAACTTATTGATAACCGGCCCGGACGGACATCCAAAAGCGGGTGTGGCGGAGTCCTGGGATAATAAAGATTTTAAAGTCTGGACCTTCCATCTGCGTAAAGATGCGAAATGGTCTAACGGCGACCCGGTAACAGCGCAGGATTTTGTATACAGCTGGCAGCGCCTGGCCGACCCTAAAACGGCTTCACCGTACGAAAGCTATCTGCAATACGGCCACATCGCGAATATCGATGACATCATCGCCGGTAAAAAAGCCCCGACCGAACTGGGCGTGAAGGCAGTGGATGACCACACCCTGGAAGTGACCTTAAGCGAGCCGGTGCCGTATTTTTACAAGCTGCTGGTACACTCCTCGATGGCACCAGTGCCAAAAGCCGTGGTGGAAAAATTCGGAGAGAAGTGGACTCAACCGGCCAATATCGTCTCCAACGGCGCGTATAAGTTAACCAGCTGGGTGGTAAACGAAAAAATGGTGCTGGAGCGTAATACCAACTATTGGGATAACGCCAAAACCGTGATTAATCAGGTCACCTACCTGCCGATTTCTTCTGAAGTCACCGACGTTAACCGCTACCGCAGCGGCGAAATTGACATGACCTATAACAACATGCCAATTGAACTGTTCCAGAAACTGAAAAAAGAGATCCCGAACGAAGTTCACGTCGACCCGTATCTGTGCACCTATTACTACGAAATCAACAACCAGAAAGCGCCGTTTAACGATCCGCGCGTGCGTGCCGCGCTGAAGCTGGGCCTCGACCGCGACATTATCGTCAATAAAGTGAAGAACCAGGGCGACCTCCCGGCCTTTGGCTATACCCCGCCTTATACTGATGGCGCGAACTTCACCAAACCGGAGTGGTTCGGCTGGACGCAAGAGAAGCGTAACGAAGAAGCGCGTAAGCTGTTAGCCGAAGCGGGTTACACCAAAGATAAGCCGCTGACCTTCAACCTGCTGTACAACACCTCCGATCTGCATAAGAAACTGGCTATCGCCGTGTCGTCAATCTGGCAGAAAAACCTTGGCGTCAACGTTAAGCTGGAAAACCAGGAGTGGAAAACCTTCCTGGATACCCGCCATCAGGGTAACTATGACGTATCTCGCGCCGCCTGGTGTGCGGATTACAACGAACCGACATCATTCCTGAACACCATGCTGTCAAACAGCTCTAACAACACGTCGCACTATAAGAGCGAAGCCTATGACAAGATCATGGATGACGCGCTGAAAGTGACCGATGAGGCGCAGCGTACCGAGCTTTACAACAAGGCTGAGCAACAGCTGGATAAAGATTCCGTCATTGCGCCGGTGTTCTACTACGTTAACGCCCGCCTGGTGAAACCCTGGGTTGGTGGTTATACCGGTAAAGACCCGCTTGATAATATCTACGTGAAAGATCTGTACATTATCAAACATTAATGGCAATGCGTGGGGCAGGGACGAACGTTTGTTTTGAATAAACGGTTTTCCTTGCCCCACTGTGTCTGTTTTAAGCGCACTACAAAGGCACACGCCAGAAGGTACGGGCAATGTTAAAATTTATTCTACGTCGTTGTCTGGAAGCGATTCCGACGCTGTTTATTCTTATAACGATCTCCTTTTTTATGATGCGTCTTGCGCCGGGAAGCCCTTTTACCGGCGAGCGCACCCTTCCGCCAGAAGTTATGGCGAATATCGAAGCGAAATACCATCTGAACGATCCCATCATGACCCAGTATTTCAGCTACCTGAAGCAGCTGGCGCACGGGGACTTCGGCCCGTCTTTTAAATACAAAGACTATTCGGTTAACGACCTGGTGGCGACGTCGTTTCCGGTGTCCGCCAAACTGGGTGCCGCGGCGTTTTTCCTGGCGGTCTTTCTGGGCGTCAGCGCGGGGGTGATCGCGGCGTTGAAGCAAAACACCAAATGGGATTACACGGTGATGGGTTTCGCCATGACCGGAGTGGTGATACCCAGCTTTGTGGTGGCACCTCTGCTGGTCTTGATCTTCGCCATTACCCTGAAGTGGCTACCGGGCGGCGGCTGGAACGGCGGGGCGCTCAAATTTATGATCCTGCCGATGGTGGCGCTGTCGCTGGCCTATATTGCCAGCATCGCGCGTATCACCCGCGGTTCGATGATTGAAGTCCTGCACTCGAACTTTATTCGCACCGCCCGCGCCAAAGGCCTGCCGATGCGCCGCATCGTGCTGCGCCATGCCCTGAAGCCCGCTTTGCTGCCGGTGCTTTCTTATATGGGACCGGCGTTTGTCGGCATCATCACCGGTTCAATGGTGATCGAAACCATTTATGGCCTGCCGGGTATCGGCCAGCTGTTCGTTAACGGCGCACTGAACCGCGACTACTCGCTGGTGCTGAGCCTGACCATTCTGGTGGGCGCGCTGACGATCCTGTTCAATGCCGTGGTCGATGTGCTGTATGCCGTCATTGACCCGAAAATCCGTTATTAACGCTGAGGTACGCCATGATGTTGAGTAAGAAAAACAGCGAGGCGCTGGAAAACTTCAGTGAAAAGCTGGACGTGGAAGGCCGCAGCCTGTGGCAGGACGCACGCCGTCGTTTTATGCATAACCGGGCAGCGTTGGCCAGCCTGGTGGTGCTGTTGTTGATTGCGCTGTTCGTCACCTTTGCGCCAATGCTGTCGCAGTTCACCTACTTTGATACCGACTGGGGCATGATGTCGAGCGCGCCGGACATGGAGTCTGGTCACTACTTCGGCACCGATTCGTCCGGGCGTGATTTGCTGGTGCGCGTGGCTATCGGCGGGCGAATTTCGCTGATGGTAGGGATTGCCGCCGCGCTGGTGGCGGTGCTGTTGGGTACGCTTTACGGTTCGCTATCGGGCTATCTCGGCGGGAAAGTCGACTCGGTAATGATGCGTGTGCTGGAAATCCTGAACTCATTCCCGTTTATGTTCTTCGTGATCCTGCTGGTAACCTTCTTTGGTCAAAACATCCTGCTGATTTTTGTCGCTATCGGTATGGTGTCCTGGCTGGATATGGCACGTATCGTGCGCGGCCAGACCTTAAGCCTGAAGCGCAAAGAGTTTATTGAGGCCGCCCAGGTCGGCGGGGTATCTACCGCCAATATCGTGGTTCGCCATATCGTGCCGAACGTACTGGGTGTGGTGGTGGTGTATGCGTCGCTGCTGGTGCCGAGCATGATCCTGTTTGAATCCTTCCTGAGCTTTCTCGGCTTAGGAACCCAGGAGCCATTAAGCAGTTGGGGCGCACTGCTGAGCGATGGGGCGAACTCGATGGAAGTTTCCCCGTGGCTGCTGCTGTTCCCGGCGGGTTTTCTGGTGATCACGCTGTTCTGTTTTAACTTTATCGGCGATGGCCTGCGTGATGCCCTCGACCCGAAAGATCGCTAAGGAGCGCCCTGAATGAGTATTAATGAACAGGCGATGAGCCAGGCGCTGTTAAACGTTAAAGACTTACGCGTGACGTTCAGCACCCCGGACGGTGACGTGACCGCCGTTAACGATCTTAACTTCAGCCTGAAAGCGGGCGAAACCCTGGGCATCGTTGGCGAATCCGGCTCCGGCAAATCGCAAACCGCTTTCGCGTTAATGGGGCTGTTGGCGGCCAATGGCCGTATCGGCGGGTCCGCTACCTTTAACGGCAGAGAAATTCTCAACCTGCCGGAGCGTGAGCTGAACCGCCTGCGCGCCGAGCAGATCTCGATGATTTTCCAGGACCCGATGACCTCGCTCAACCCCTATATGCGCGTTGGCGAGCAGCTGATGGAAGTGCTGATGCTGCACAAAGGGATGAGCAAAGCGGAAGCGTTTGAGGAATCGGTACGCATGCTGGACGCGGTAAAAATGCCGGAATCCTGTAAGCGGATGCGCATGTTCCCGCATGAATTCTCCGGCGGGATGCGCCAGCGCGTGATGATCGCCATGGCCTTGCTGTGCCGGCCGAAGCTGCTGATTGCCGATGAGCCGACAACCGCGCTGGATGTGACCGTGCAGGCGCAAATCATGACCCTGCTAAACGAGCTGAAGCGCGAGTTTAATACTGCCATCATTATGATCACCCATGATCTCGGCGTGGTGGCGGGGATTTGCGACAAAGTGCTGGTAATGTACGCCGGGCGCACCATGGAATATGGCCGCGCGCGGGATGTGTTTTATCAGCCCGCGCACCCGTACTCCATCGGTCTGATTAATGCGGTACCGCGGCTTGATGCGGAAGGGGAATCGTTAACGACCATTCCCGGTAACCCGCCTAACCTGCTGCGTCTGCCTCAAGGGTGCCCGTTCCAGCCGCGCTGTCCGCATGCCATGGAGATCTGCAACACCATGCCACCGCTGGAGAGATTTGCCGACGGGCGTCTGCGCGCCTGCTTTAAACCGGTGGAGGAACTGGTATGAGCGCTGTAACCCAGGAAAGAAAAGTTCTGCTGGAAATCGCCGATCTTAAAGTCCATTTCGAGATTAAAGACGGTAAACAGTGGTTCTGGCAGCCGCCGAAAACCCTCAAGGCGGTGGACGGCGTCACCCTGCGGCTGTACGAAGGCGAAACGCTGGGCGTGGTGGGGGAATCCGGCTGCGGCAAATCCACCTTCGCGCGGGCGATAATCGGACTGGTGAAAGCCACCAGCGGGCGCGTGGCGTGGCTTGGCAAAGATTTGATGGGCCTGAACCCGCAGGAGTGGCGCGACGTGCGCAGCGATATCCAGATGATTTTCCAGGATCCGCTGGCTTCGCTGAACCCGCGTATGAATATCGGCGACATAATCGCCGAGCCGCTGCGCACCTATCATCCGAAAATGCCGCGCCAGGAAGTGCAGGATCGCGTCAAGGCGATGATGATGAAAGTGGGCCTGCTGCCAAACCTGATAAACCGCTATCCGCACGAGTTTTCCGGCGGCCAGTGTCAGCGTATCGGTATCGCCCGCGCGCTGATCCTCGAACCAAAGCTGATTATCTGTGACGAGCCGGTTTCCGCGCTGGACGTGTCGATTCAGGCGCAGGTGGTCAACCTGCTTCAGAAACTGCAACGCGAAATGGGGCTGTCGCTGATTTTTATCGCCCACGACCTGGCGGTGGTGAAGCATATTTCCGATCGCGTACTGGTGATGTATCTGGGCCATGCGGTGGAGCTTGGCACCTACGACGAGGTGTACCATAACCCGCTGCACCCCTACACCAAAGCGCTGATGTCGGCGGTGCCGATCCCCGACCCGGACCTGGAAAAGAATAAGCAAATCCAGCTGCTGGAAGGGGAATTGCCATCGCCAATCAATCCGCCGTCGGGCTGCGTGTTCCGCACCCGCTGCCCGATTGCCGGGCCAGAATGCGCCAAAACCCGTCCGATGCTGGAAGGCAGCTTCCGTCATGCGGTTTCGTGTTTGAAGGTTGACCCGCTGTAGCGGGAGACGGGCATTTATCTGAAGCCATAAAGATCAAGACCGCAATCCGGCGTTATGCCAGAATCTCAGGGCCAGCAATCGCTGGCCTTTTTTGTGAAAAGAGTCTGCAAATGGCTATGCTGCGCTCGCGTCTCTATTACCGATTATTCGATCAACGTACCCGTAGCGGTCGGCGTTTTGAAGCGCTGTGCGGGTTTATCGCGCTGCTCAGCGTAGCAGTAGTGTTTATCGAATCCGGTTTTGGCACCCAGTATCATCCTACCAGTTCCCAGCGCCTGATCTTCGTCGGGCTGGAAATCGGCTTTACGCTGCTGTTTACCGCTGAATATTTGCTGCGACTGTGGGTATGGCCCAATCCGGCCCACTATGCGTGGAGTTTCTGGGGGATCGTCGATCTCGTTACGCTATTGCCGCTGTACGTATTACTGCTGTGGCCGGAATTTGCCATGGGGTATGTGTATCTGTGGCGGGCGATACGGGCAATTCGGGTATTCCGTATCCTCAAGCTGCTGAGAATTATGCCGTCAGTGAACAGTTTCTGGCGATCGGTGGTGAATGCCCGGCATCAGCTGATTCTGTTTTATAGTTTTATTGGCATTGTGATGGTGATTGCCGGGGCGCTGATGTACGGCATTGAAGGGCCAGAAAGCGGCTTCAAAACGCTGGGCACCGCAGTCTACTGGGCAGTCGTTACCGTCACCACCGTGGGCTATGGCGACATTACTCCGCAAACCGCTGCCGGAAGGCTGGTGGCATCGCTGTTGATCTTAATTGGTTATTCGGTGATTGCCATTCCGACCGGTATTTTGACCGCGCAAATGACCAATGAATTGCAGAACCGACATAAAGCGCGGGTGTGCCCAAAATGCAAAACTCAGGGGCATCAGGTCACGGCCAAATATTGCCATCATTGCGGCGGGGCATTACCGAAAAGCGAGGAATAAGACGCGGCGGACGCCGCGCCCGATTATTCACGCCACAGGATATGGCAGAATTTATGATCTTTTTCGCGGCACAGCAGAACGCGGGCAAATACGTCGGTGATTTCACCGTCTTCGCTTTCCGCCAGGCCAATCACCACTTCAGAGAAAAAGTCGGGATTTAAATCGAAATCCACATGCTGTTCCCACTCCTGGGACGGGTCGAAAAGCTCTGCACCGCCACGCTCTTCGAACTGCAAATTAAACAGAATAATATCTGCCGGATCGAGATTATCCGCCGCCAGTTCAAGAAAAATATCGTATGCCTGATCCAGGGTTTCGTCTTCCGTCAGGCGATTATTCAGATCCATTTCCATCATCACTACCTTGATTGATTCATTGAGGCCCGTTTTACAGCAACGGGCTAAAGAAGTAAAACAAACGCTCGGTGATCCGCTGCCATAACGGGCGTTTTACCCATAAACGCACCTCCAGCAGCCGGGAGCGTGAAATATAATCGTCCTGCACGGCAGCGAGATCGGCGGCAAAGCCGGCGTCGTCGATCACCAGCGTGATTTCAAAGTTGAGCCACAGGCTGCGCATATCCAGGTTCACCGTACCGACCAGGCTTAACTGCCCATCGACCAGCACGCTTTTGGTATGCAGCAGGCCGCCTTCAAACTGGTAAATCTTGACCCCGGCGGCCAGCAGTTCGGTAAAGAACGCCCGGCTGGCCCAGCCCACCAGCATCGAGTCGTTTTTGCGCGGCAGAATAATGCTCACGTCGACGCCGCGCTGGGCGGCAGTGCAAATCGCGTGCAGCAGATCGTCAGACGGCACAAAGTAGGGCGTAGTCATAATCAGGTATTCGCGCGCGGCATACACCGAGGTTAACAATGCCTGATGGATCAAATCTTCCGGGAAGCCCGGCCCGGAAGCGATAGTTTGGATGGTATGCCCGCTGGCCTGTTCGAACGGCATAATATTCAAATCCGGCGGCGGCGGAAGCAGGCGTTTACCGGTTTCAATTTCCCAGTCGCAGGAGTAGACAATGCCCATCGCGGTCGCCACCGGGCCTTCCATGCGCGCCATTAAATCCACCCACTGGCCCACGCCTGCATCTTGTTTAAAGAAGCGCGGGTCCACCAGGTTCATACTGCCGGTATAGGCGATGTAGTTGTCGATCATCACCATTTTGCGGTGCTGGCGTAAATCCATGCGGCGCAGAAACACACGCATCAGATTAACTTTTAATGCTTCCACCACTTCCACACCCGCGTTGCGCATCATTGCCGCCCAGGGGCTGCGGAAAAACGTCACGCTGCCTGCGGAATCCAGCATCAGGCGGCAATGCACCCCGCGACGCGCCGCCGCCATTAACGACTCGGCGACCTGATCCGCCATGCCGCCCGGTGCCCAGATATAAAACACCATCTCGATATTGTGGCGAGCAAGCTGGATGTCGCGGATTAACGCCTGCATCACATCGTCGGAATCCGTCAGCAGTTGCAACTGGTTGCCTTTGACGCCGCTGATGCCCTGACGCCGTTCACACAGCTGGAACAGCGAACTTGCCACCTCGCTGTTTTCTTCAGCAAAGATGTGCTTGCAGGCTTTAAGTTCATGCAGCCATTTCGCCGTGGAAGGCCACATAGCCCGGGCACGCTCGGCCCGGCGCTTGCCCAAGTGCAGTTCGCCAAACGATAAATAAGCAATGATCCCGACCAGGGGAAGAATATAAATAATCAGCAGCCAGGCCATGGCGGAAGGAACGGCGCGGCGCTTCATTAAAATACGCAGCGTTACACCGGCAATAAGCAGCCAATAACCCAAAAACACCAGCCAACTTATTACGGTGTAGAAAGTCGTCATATCCTGAAAATCCTTTTGATTCGCCGTCTTATGAGTGTACGCACAAGTCTCATTCCATCAAACAGAAAATGCGCCAGAAAACTCCTTTGAAGCCACCGGGAAGGGTCTATAATGACGCGTCTGTTCTTATTAAGAGTAGTAGTCATGAGGCGTAGTAGAACTGAGGTTGGGCGCTGGCGGATGTTACGCCAGACTCAGCGGCGCAAATCGCGCTGGCTGGAAGCGCAGTCGCGACGCAATATGCGGATCCACGCCATCAGAAAGTGCATTGTTAATCGTCAACGCGGCACTTTACTGTTTGCAATCCACGCGTTGTAAGCGCAAAAAAGAGGGCACCGCATGCGGTGCCCGATGATTTTTAGCGTTCGGTTGCTCAGAAAACTTTCTTGAACGGCTTCACTGACACGGTTTTATACACTCCCGCCGCGATATAGGGATCTGCCTGCGCCCAGGCTTCGGCGTCTTCGAGCGATTCAAATTCAGCGATAACCGTAGAGCCGGTAAAACCCGCGGCACCAGGCTCATTGCTGTCAACGGCAGGCATCGGCCCGGCAGTGAGTAATTTTCCTTCATCACGCAGCAGCTGCAGGCGAGCCAGGTGAGCCGGGCGTACCGACAGTCGTTTTTCCAGAGAATCGGCATTATCTTCAGCGTAAATAACGTAAAGCACAGGCAGAGTTCCTTTAAAAATCGCAAAGAGCATTTACGGTATTGGAAAGCGCCCGATCCTGCAACGTAAACATAAATTACCTGTTAATTCCTTAACATAATCCGGGTGTTTTTGAGGGTTAGCGGATGAGATTTGCATGAATGGGTGATGCGTTGTTGAATATGATTGCTATTTGCATTTAAAATCGACCCATTGCTCATTTAACGAAATTGCTATGACCTCAATGACCCTCGATTTACCTCGTCGTTTTCCATGGCCGACCCTGCTGTCTGTGGCGGTGCATGGTGCCGTAGTGGCGGGGCTGCTTTATACCTCGGTACATCAGGTTATTGAACTGCCTGCGCCTTCCCAGCCTATCTCCGTGACCATGGTCGCGCCTGAAGTGCTGGAACCGCCGCAGCCGGTGGTCGAGCCGCCGCCGCCGGAACCGGTTGTTGAACCGGAGCCGGAACCCGAACCGCTGCCGGAACCGCCGAAAGAAGCGCCAGTGATGATCCATAAACCGGAACCGAAGCCGAAGCCAAAACCGAAGCCCAAGCCGGTGAAGAAAGTGGAAGAGCAGCCGAAGCGTGAAGTGAAACCGGCAGAGCCGCGCGCCGCATCGCCGTTTGAGAATAAAACCCCGGCTAAAACCGTTTCTCCACGTCCGTCTGCGCCAACCCCTGCTGTGGCCGCGCCGTCAGGCCCGCGAGCGGTGAGCCGTAACCAGCCGACCTATCCGGCGCGTGCCTTTGCGCTGCGTATGGAAGGCAACGTGCGGGTGAAATTCGACGTGGGTGCCGATGGTCGGGTGGACAATATCCAGGTACTGTCAGCCAAACCGACCAATATGTTCGAGCGTGAAGTGAAAAACGCGATGCGTAAATGGCGCTATGAGCCGGGCAAACCGGGTAACGGATTGATCGTTAACGTGGTATTCCGCATTAACGGCGGGGCGAC
This sequence comes from Atlantibacter subterraneus, assembly GCF_007570865.1. Classification (GTDB taxonomy): domain Bacteria; phylum Pseudomonadota; class Gammaproteobacteria; order Enterobacterales; family Enterobacteriaceae; genus Atlantibacter; species Atlantibacter subterraneus. The sequence continues at coordinate 692,875 of NZ_VLPS01000001.1, forward strand.
GGTTGAATAAACTACGCCCTAAATAACAAAGCACGCCAGGTGGCGTGCTTTTTTTTAGTTCAACGCGGGCAGCGGCCGGGGTTTTCCCTGTTCGTCCACCGCGACGTAGATAAATAACGCTTCGGTGGCTTTATAACGCTGGCCGATAGGTTCGGAAGAGACTTTCTTCACCCACACTTCCACGTTTATGGTCACCGATGTATTACCGCGCTTGATGCAATTTGCATAGCAGCACACCACATCGCCCACTGCCACCGGGCGCAGAAAGGTCATTCCGTCGACGCGCACAGTGACGACGCGGCCATGGGCCTGCTCTTTCGCCATGATCGCGCCGCCGATATCCATTTGCGACATCAGCCAGCCGCCGAAAATATCGCCGTTAGCATTGGTGTCTGCGGGCATCGCCAGCGTGCGTAATACTAATTCTCCCTGCGGTGCGGTTTGTTCGTGACTCATTTCTTCTCTTCCTGCGGCATATGGCGATAAATATAAATTCCGCTTAACAGGGTAAATACCAGGGTTAACGCCGTCAGCCCAAAGACTTTAAAATTGACCCATACGCTTTGCGGCAGCCAGAACGCGATATAAATATTGGCCAGGCCGCAGGCAATAAAGAACAGCGCCCAGGCGATATTCAGGCGTGACCACACTGGTTGCGGCAGCGTCAGTTCTTTGCCGAGCATGCTCTGAATCAGCGGTTTTTTCATGATCCACTGGCTAATCAGCAATGCGCTGGCGAACAGGGCGTAAATCACCGTGACTTTCCACTTAATAAATTCATCGTTGTGGAAAAACAGCGTCAGACCGCCAAATACCGCCACCAGTACAAAAGTAATGAGCGCCATTTTTTCAATCTTGCGGTATTTGAACCAGCTATATACCAGCACCACGGCGGTAGCGACAATCAGCGCCGCGGTTCCGGCATAAATATCGTACAGCTTATAAAATGCAAAAAAGACAATTAGCGGTAAAAAGTCGAGAAACTGCTTCATAATCGATTCCGTAACGAAAGGCTCCTGACTCTATCGCAACCGCCAGGAGCCGGGACAGGTTATTGGCGTAACAGCATGTACAGGCGATAAAGATAGATTAGCAGCAGCGCTGAAATTAAATTGCTCAGCGTGTTTGCGACAATCGCACCTACCTGAGGAGTCAGCGCCGCAAAACCGGAAGCCATCAGCAGCAGGGCGGTTTTCGCCAACAGCCAGCTCATCACCGCCGGAGCGACAAGACGCATATTGCTCCAGGCCAGGCGCATACTGTTGCGCATCGCCTGAAAAATGCCCACTTTATCCTGTACCAGCATCACTGGTGCCAGCGACAGCACAATCGCCAGAATAACGCCCGGCAGTACAATCAGCATAATGCCGACCTGCACCAGCAGCGTGGTCAGTAAAATTAGCAGGAACATCCGCGGCAGAACTGGCGCGCTGGCACCAATGGCGCGCAGGGCACTCACCGGCTGCCCGGCGGAAACCATCTGGATCAGTAATAAAATGCCGCCCGCCAGAATGGCGTTGCCGAACAGACCGGAAAAGGTCGACACGGCGGAGGCGCGCAATAACACCTGCTGCTGTTCCGGCGTCATATTCTGCACCAGTTCAAACAGCCCAACGCTCCCGGTTAAATTATCGCCCTCGCTCAGAATCGACAGCTGTTCTTCGCTCGGTGAAAAGGCATGCCCAAAAAGAACGGTAATAAAGGCACATAGCAGCGCGATCAGCAGAATAGTAACCAGCTGATTGCGAAAAAAATTCCCCGTGTCACGGTAAACGGATTTTGCCGTGATAGACATGCACTCTCCTTGAGTTGATTGCCGTATTAATCTGGCGGCAATTGTACCCTGGATGGCCTGTCAGTTGCAGCACTGTGAATGGTCAAGCTCAGTAAATCTGTGCCGTACAGCGGCGGTAAACCGTAATGGGCGCGGGCGCGGTTACAGGCTTCTTCGGTAACGCCGTTTTCTCCCGAGCGGGTAAATTCCCGGCAGGGGGAAGGCCGCTGATGATAAATCGCGCAGCTGACGTTTTTGCCAGGCTCGCCTTGCAACGCCACACAGCGGCTCTGGCGCTGGTTGGTGCCGCCCATACAGCGCAGGAAAGGGGTAACGGGTTCCGTCAGTTCAACAGGCACCGCTCCGCCTGCATCATCAGCTTCAGCCCAGTAAAAAGAGACACGAAAAAACGCACAACAGGCACCGCAGGACAAGCATTCATTACTCATCGTACACCCGCATTCATCAGATTCGCTTACTTATTGTCCACTACGTTAGCCAGCCTTCAGTGACGGCGCAAGATGTTAAAAACAAAATTTATTTGATACGCAAACGGGTAATTGATGTAGATGCAAAATGGTGCGTGGTAAATGGCATGTAAAAATTAATCTAAATCAATAAATGTTAAATTTTCAAAATAAGTGTGATCGAAACGAGATCACTTATTACTTCTTTGTAGGTATATTCAGCGCGCAAATAAAACCACAAAGAGGGAATGGATATGAAAAAGCTGACGGTGGCTCTGGCGCTTCTGGGTTGTTTTTCGGGTGTTGCGCCGGCTCACGAAGCAGGTGAATTTTTTATGCGTGCGGGTACCGCGACGGTGCGCCCGACGGAAGGATCGCAGGATGTATTAGGCATGGGCGGCTTTAACGTCAGTAACAATACCCAGCTGGGGCTGACGTTCACCTGGATGGCAACCGACAATATCGGCGTGGAACTGCTGGCGGCGACGCCGTTTCGTCATAAAGTTGGCCTGGGGGCGACGGGGGATCTGGCTACCGTTCACCAGCTTCCGCCAACGTTAATGGCGCAGTGGTATTTTGGCGATGCCACCAGCAAGGCGCGTCCTTATGTCGGCGTCGGCGTTAACTACACCACTTTCTTTGATACCAAATTCAACGATACCGGCAAAGATGCTCAGCTAACCGACCTGAGCGTTAAAGATTCCTGGGGCGCGGCGGGGCAGGTGGGCCTGGATTACATGATCAATCCGGACTGGCTGATCAACATGTCGGTCTGGTATATGGACATCGACACCGAAGTGAAATTCAAAGCGGCGGGCGAGCAGCAGAATATCAAAACCCGTATCGATCCGTGGGTGTTTATGTTCTCGGCGGGCTATCGGTTCTGAGTTTGTTTAGCCATTAGCTGCCTTTAAGCCCCTGTTGACAGGGGCTTAACAAGGCGGGTTATTAGCCCTGGCGGGTGGCGGCCTTCAGGCTTTGCACAAACGCTTTCAACTCGCTCAGCATTGCGCTGTGATCGTTGAGGTTTTTCTCGATAATTTTCACGATGGCGGAGCCGGAAATCGCCCCGGCAGCGCCCGCTCCAATCGCGGCTTCAACCTGCGACGGCTCGGAAATGCCAAAGCCCTGCAACGGCGGCGCGGCATGGTATTCCGTCAGCTTGTCGATCAGATGATTCAGCGGCACGCTGGCGCGGTTTTCCGCACCGGTAACGCCCGCACGAGACAGCAAATAGGTATAGCCGCGGCCACGCGAGGCAATCTGGCGCAGAAGATTATCATCGGCATTGGGCGGACAGATGAAAATCGGCGCGACATTATGGCGCAGCGCCGCTTCGCTGAACGGTGCAGACTCTTCAACCGGCACATCCGCCACCAGCACCGAATCCACACCCACCTGGGCGCACTTCTGGTAAAACGCGTCGACACCGTTGCTGAACACCAGGTTGGCGTACATCAGCAGGCCAATCGGGATCTGTGGATGTTTCTGGCGGATGGTCGCCAGCATTTCAAAACACTGCGCCGGAGTCACGCCGGAGGCAAAGGCGCGCAGGGTGGCGTTCTGGATGGTCGGGCCGTCCGCCAGCGGATCGGAGAACGGAATGCCCAGCTCCAGCGCATCCGCTCCTGCTTCGATCAGCGTGTCGATAATGCGCAGCGACTGTTCCGGCGAGGGGTCGCCGAGGGTGACGAAAGGTACAAACGCCCCTTCCTTACGGGCTTCAAGCTGCTTAAACAACTGCTCATAACGTTCCATCAGATTTCCCCTCTTGCTTTCAAAATATCGTGAACGGTGAAGATGTCTTTGTCGCCACGGCCAGAGAGGTTAACCACCAGCAGTTGCTCTTTTTCCGGGTTCTCGCGCGCCATCTTCAGGGCGTGAGCCAGCGCGTGGGAAGACTCCAGCGCCGGGATAATCCCTTCTTTCAGGCACAGGGTTTTAAAGGCTTCCAGCGCTTCATCATCGGTAATCGACACATACTCCGCGCGGCCTGTGCTGTTGAGATACGCATGCTGCGGGCCGACCGACGGGAAATCGAGCCCGGCGGAAATAGAGTACGACTCTTCGATTTGTCCGTCTTCGGTCTGCATCATCGGCGATTTCATGCCGAAGTAAATGCCCACGCGGCCATGCTTGAGCGGCGCGCCGTGTTCGCCGGTTTCAATACCGTGCCCGGCCGGTTCAATGCCAATCAGCCCCACGCCCTCTTCTTCAATAAAGTCGGCGAACATGCCGATGGCGTTAGAGCCGCCGCCCACGCAAGCCAGCACCGCATCCGGCAGGCGGCCCTCTTTTTCGAGGATTTGCGCTTTGGTCTCTTCGCCAATCATACGCTGGAATTCACGCACGATAGTCGGGAACGGGTGCGGGCCCGCTGCGGTGCCCAGCATATAGTGAGCGCGATCGTAGCTGCCGGACCAGTCGCGCAGCGCCTCGTTACAGGCGTCTTTCAGCGTGGCCGAGCCGCTGTGCACCGGGATCACTTCCGCGCCCATCAGGCGCATACGGAACACGTTCGGCGACTGGCGCTCCACGTCTTTAGCGCCCATGTAGATGCGGCATTTCAGGCCGAGCAGGGCGCTTGCCAGGGCAGAAGCCACGCCGTGCTGGCCCGCGCCGGTTTCGGCGATGATTTCGGTTTTACCCATCCGCTTCGCCAGCAATGCCTGTCCCAGCACCTGGTTGGTTTTATGCGCGCCGCCGTGCAGCAAATCCTCACGCTTCAGATACAGCGTGGTGCGGGTGCCTTCGGTAATGTTCTGGCATTTGGTCAATGCGGTTGGACGACCAGCGTAGTTTTTCAACAGGTCGGTAAACTGCGCCTGAAACTCCGGGTCCTTCTGCGCGCTGACAAAAGCTTCTTCAAGCTGGCGCAGCGCGGGCATCAGGATCTGCGGAACATACATACCGCCAAATTCACCAAAATAAGGGTTCAGTAATGTTGTCATGATCTCTTCCTTAATAGGCCCGCAGCGTTTTGAATACCGCCGCCAGCTTGTTGCTGTCTTTAATACCCGGCGCGCTTTCCACACCGGAATTGAAATCTAAACCGCTACAGCCGAGTTTGGCCGCATCGACGCAGTTATCCGCGCCCAGCCCACCGGCCAGTAAGACGTTGTCGAGCTGTTGGCCCGCCAGCAATGACCAGTCGAAACGCTGCCCGCTGCCGCCCTGGCCGTTGTCGAACACATAGCGGTCAACAAATTGCAGATCGCGCGCCGGGAGGCTATTCGCCACGCTGAGCGCTTTCCAAATCGCCACCTCGTCAGGCAGCGCATCGCGCAGGGCGCTGATGTAAGCCCGATCTTCGCTGCCATGCAGCTGCACGGCGGATAATTTCAGCGCTTCGGCGATATTCACCACGTCCTGAACAGCGCTGTCGCGGAACACGCCGACATAGCGTAGCGGCGCGGCAGCGCTCACCGTCCGGGCCTGCTCCGGCGTAACGTAGCGCGGGGAGGAGGGCGCAAAAATCAGTCCGCCGAAGATTGCGCCCGCTTCATACGCCGCTTTGGCGTCTTCCGGGCGGGTCAGACCGCACACTTTGTTCTCACCCAGCAGCACGCTGCGCACCGCCGCGTTGAGGTCGTCCTGGCCCATCAGCGCAGAGCCAATCAGGAAACCGTTGGCAAAATGACTGAGCTCGCGCACCTGGGCATAGCTGTTGATGCCCGATTCGCTGATCACTGTCACGCCTGCGCCGAGGCGCGGTGCCAGTTGGCGGGTGCGGTTCAGGTCGATTGACAGGTCGCGCAGGTCGCGGTTATTGATGCCGACGACTTTTGCCTCCAGCGCAATCGCGCGCTCCAGCTCTTCTTCATTACTGACTTCGGTCAGCACGCCCATATTCAGGCTGTGGGCCACCGCCGCCAGCTGGCGATACTGCTCGTCATCCAGCACCGAGAGCATCAGCAGGCAGGCGTCGGCCTGATAGTAGCGCGCCAGGTAAATCTGGTACGCGTCGATAATGAAATCTTTGCACAGCACCGGCTGCGGGGCGATCTGGCTGACGATGGGCAGGAAATCGAAGCTGCCCTGAAAATATTTCTCATCGGTCAGGACCGAAATCGCCGAAGCGTGGTGCTTATAAACCCCCGCGATACGCGCCGGGTCGAAGTCATCGCGGATCACGCCTTTGGACGGCGACGCCTTTTTGCATTCGAGAATAAAGACGGTACGTGCGCCCCGCAGCGCCTCGTAAAAATGGCGCTGGCTCGGCACAATTTCATTCTGGAAGCTGGCCAGCGGCTGCTGTGCTTTACGCGCTTCCACCCAAATGGCCTTGTCGGCGACGATTTTCGCTAACACGGTTTGCATGATTTATCCTCTCGCTGCCAATGCGGTAACACGATCGTAAGCGGCACCACTGCGCAGCACCTCGATAACCCGTTGAGCGTTCACTCTGAGATCCTCTTCGCCGTGCAAACGCAGCAGCATAGCGACGTTAGCGGCGACGGCGGCCTCATGAGCGCTCTCGCCTTTACCTTGTAACAGGCGGGTCAGAATGTCACGGTTTTCTTCCGGCGTGCCGCCCAGCAGCGCGTCCTGATGATAGGGCGTCAGGCCAAAGTCATCGGCGGTGAGCTGATAGCTTTTGATTTCGCCGTTATGCAGCTCTGCCACTAAGGTCGGGGCATGCAGCGACACTTCATCCATCCCGCCGCTGTGCACCACGGCGGCGCGCTGATAGCCCAGCACACGCAGGGTTTCGGCAATCGGCAGCACCAGCTCCGGGCTGTACACGCCAATCAGCGCCAGCGGCGGATGCGCCGGGTTAATCAGCGGCCCCAGCACGTTAAACAGGGTGCGGGTTTTCAGCTGCTGGCGGACCGGCATGGCGTGACGAAAGCCGGTGTGATATTTCGGCGCGAACAGGAAGCAAACGCCCAGTTCATCCAGCGCCTGGCGGGACGCGTCGGCATTCATATCCAGATTGATGCCAAACGCCGCCAGTAGATCCGACGAACCGGAACGGCTTGAGACGCTGCGGTTACCGTGCTTCGCCACTTTCAGCCCGACCGCCGCCGCCACAAACGCGCTGGCGGTTGAGATGTTAATGCTGTTGCTGCCGTCGCCGCCGGTACCCACGATATCGGCAAACAGGTATTCCGGACGCGGGAAGGGCGCGGCGTTCTCTAACAGCGCCGTGGCGGCCCCGGCGATCTCATTGGGGTGCTCGCCGCGCACTTTAATGCTGACCAACGCCGCCGCCAGCTGTTCCGGCTTCAGCTCACCGCGCACAATCGCGGAGAACAGCTGGTGGCTCTCTTCGCGGCTCAGGGTCTGCGCCTGATACAGCTTGTCGAGGATCGGCTGGATGGTATTTTTCTCTTCCAGCGATTTCAGTGCCCAGGCGAGGGTTTGCTCCAGCAGGCGCGCGCCCTGGCTGGTAAGAATCGATTCCGGATGGAACTGGAAGCCCACTACGCGATCCGCATCGTGGCGCACGCCCATCACCATCCCGTTGAAGTGGGCGTTGATGGTCAAACCCGCCGGAACGTTGCTGCCCACCAGTGAATGGTAGCGCGCCACCGGCAGCGGATTTTGCAGCCCGGCGAACATGGCTTCGCCATCGTGGGTGATGTTAGAGGCTTTGCCGTGCAGGATTTCCCCGGCCTGGCCCACGTAGCCGCCGTAGGCTTCGACAATCGCCTGATGCCCCAGGCAGATGCCGATAATCGGCAGCTTGCCGCGCATCCGGGTCAGCAACTCCGGCATACAGCCCGCTTCAGACGGCGTGCCCGGACCGGGCGATAGCATCAGCACCGGGTTCTTCATGGTCGCCAGACGGTCGATTAAGGTCTGCGCCGGGACATGATTACGGTAAATCACCACGTTGTGCCCGCTGGCACGCAGCTGATCGGCCAGGTTATAGGTAAATGAGTCGATATTATCGAGCAGCAGAATGTCGGCCATCAGAACGTCTCCTGTGCGTGGTGTGCCGTGGCGATTGCGCGCAACACCGCGCGAGCTTTATTGCGTGTTTCATCCGCTTCAGATTGCGGCACCGAGTCGAGCACCACGCCCGCGCCCGCCTGGACGGTGGCGATGCCGTCCTCGACATAGGCCGAACGAATCACAATGCAGGTATCCAGATCGCCGTGGGCGGTGAAGTAACCCACCGCGCCGCCGTAGCTGCCGCGCCGCGAGCCTTCTGCTGCGGCGATAAGTTGCATGGCGCGGACTTTCGGCGCACCGCTCAGGGTGCCCATATTCATGCAGGCGCGATAGGCGTGCAGCACATCCAGATCCTGGCGCAGTTCGCCCACCACTCGTGACACCAGATGCATCACGAAGGAGTAGCGGTCGACCTTGGTTAAATCCGCCACGTAGCGGCTGCCCGGCGTGCAGATGCGCGCCAGATCGTTACGCGCCAGGTCCACCAGCATCAGATGCTCGGACAGCTCTTTATGGTCGGTGCGCATTTCCAGCTCGATGCGGCTGTCCAGGTCGCGGTCCAGCGAACCGTCGGCGCGACGGCCGCGCGGGCGGGTCCCGGCAATCGGGTAGATTTCAATCTGGCGTGAATCGGCGTCATATTTCAGCGAGCTTTCCGGCGATGCGCCAAACAGCGTGAAGTCGTTATCCTGCATAAAAAACATATACGGGCTGGGGTTGCTGTTCTTTAACGTTTCATAGGCCGCCAGCGGCGATGGGCAGGGCAGCGTAAAGCGGCGCGACGGCACAACCTGGAAAATTTCCCCGGCGCGAATGGCTTTTTGCATCTCGCGCACCACGGCGCTGTACTCTTCATCGCTCTGATTGCACTCGCAGCGCATGGCCGGCACGGTTTCCACCGGCAGCGGCTGAGCAGGCTGGGTAAGCTGAAGTGCGATCTCGTCAATACGCTGGTCCAGACGCCGCGCTTCGCTGTCCGACGGCGTGAACTGACTGGTTTGAATGCGAATGTGCTTTTTCTGGTGGTCGATAACCAGCAGGGTTTCCGCCAGATAGAAGCAGTAGTCCGGGCAGCGGTTATGCTGCTCAACCGCAGGCAGCTCTTCGAAACCGGCCACCAGGTCATAAGCAAACAGCCCGCCGAAGAACATGGCTTCACGTTCATCCGCCGGGACGCTGACCAGATCCTGCAACAGGCGGAAGGTATCAAACACCGACAGCGAACACAGGCGCGCGTCTTCATCCAGCAGCGCGCTGACCGGCGGGAAGCGCAGCACGCGCCCCTGAGGCAAGATTTGATTGTCGATCCCGGCAGGCAGCGCCGTATCCAGTAAATCCAGCAGCGCCGCGCCGTTAGCGGTCAGTGCGTCAATAGTGACAGTGTCACCCAGCGCGGTAATGCGCAGCGCGCAGTCTACCAGCAGCAGGCTCTTTAACGAGTCTTTGCTGTCAATATCCGCCGACTCCAGCAACAGCGTGGCAGGGCGCGAGGCGCACAATTGATGAAACAGCGCGGTTGGGTTATCGCGATAGGCGGCTTCGTAAGCCTGGAGTTGCAACGCGGGTTTCTGGGTTTGCATATCGGTTCTCATTATTCTGTTCAAAAAAAAGCCCGCTTGATGGCGGGCCGGGTATCTGGTGTGCGTGACGCACAGTGGATTCACTGCCCTGAGTCAGGAAGTGCGCCACCAGCGGTTAACAATCATGTTTGCTTTCATCTTCAGATACCTGTCTTGTGTGAACTTGCGTACTAGTTAACTGGTTCAGGCGCGTAAAGTCAACCCCGATTTTAGAAAATCATTGATAATCGTTATGATAGACGCCCGAATGCTATGCCACATGTGCTGGAGCTGTTTTTGAATCCATCTTCGAATGCTGTGATTTATGATTTACACAGCCATACGGTCGCCTCTGATGGCGCACTCACGCCGGAACAACTGGTGCATCGCGCCGTTGAGATGGGCGTGACGACTCTCGCCATTACCGATCATGACTCTACCGCAGGTTTGCCCGCCGCGCATCGGGAAATCGCCCGACAGCAGCTGCCGCTGCAACTGATCAACGGTACGGAAATTTCCACGCTGTGGGAAAATCATGAGATCCATATCGTTGGGCTGGGCATTGATATTGCGCATCCGGCATTAATTGAATTTCTGGGTGAACAGCACGCTCGCCGCAATCGCCGGGCTGAAACAATCGCCGAGCGGCTGGAGAAGGCGCGCATTCCCGGCGCGTGGGAAGGGGCGCTGCGTCTGGCTGACGGCGGGACGGTTACCCGCGGCCATTTTGCTAAATTTTTGATCGAAGACGGGCGCGCTAATTCGATGGCTGACGTGTTTAAACACTATTTAGCGCGTGGGAAAACCGGTTATGTGCCGCCGCAGTGGTGTACAATAAAACAAGCTATTGATGTGATTCACCATTCTGGCGGTCTGGCGGTGGTGGCCCATCCGGGGCGTTACCGGCTGTCGGCGAAGTGGCTTAAGCGTTTGCTGGGGCATTTTGCCGAACAGGGCGGCGATGCCATGGAAGTGGCGCAGTGCCAGCAAGCGCCCGACGAGCGGGCAAAACTTGCCGCTTACGCAACCCAATTCGGACTGTTGGCGTCACAGGGATCGGATTTTCATCAGCCTTGCCCGTGGATCGAGCTGGGCCGCAAACTCTGGCTTCCCGACGGCCTTCAGCCTGTCTGGCAGCGCTGGGACGCGCCAGAATCGAGTAAAGAGAGGGCAGTATGAGTCAGTTTTTTTATATTCATCCGGATAACCCACAGCCGCGACTGATCAACCAGGCCGTGGACATTGTGCGTAAAGGCGGGGTGATTGTTTACCCGACCGATTCCGGCTATGCGTTGGGCTGTAAGCTGGAAGATAAGGGCGCGATGGAGCGCATTTGCCGTATTCGTCAACTGCCGAACGGCCACAACTTTACCCTGATGTGCCGCGATCTGTCGGAACTGTCGACCTATGCGTTTGTCGATAACGTGGCGTTTCGCCTGATCAAAAACAACACCCCAGGCAACTACACCTTCATTCTCAAAGGCACCAAAGACGTACCGCGCCGTTTGCTACAGGAAAAGCGTAAAACCATTGGCCTGCGCGTGCCGTCGAACCCGATTGCGCTGGCCCTGCTGGAAACGCTGAACGAGCCGATGCTGTCCACCTCGCTGATGCTGCCGGGCAGCGAATTTACCGAATCCGATCCGGAAGAGATCAAAAACCGGCTGGAGAAAGTGGTCGATTTGATTATTCATGGCGGCTATCTGGGCCAGCAGCCCACCACGGTGATTGATTTAACCGACGATTCGCCAGTGGTGGTGCGTGAAGGGGTTGGCGACGTTAAGCCTTTCCTGTAATGCCCTGAGCCGCTATACTACGCGGCCTTAAAGGCGGCGGGTCACTGCCGCCTTCCCCATTCGACGCCTGGGAAGGCGACATCTTAAGGAAGCTCTATGAGCGAGAAGCTACAAAAAGTATTGGCCCGCGCCGGTCACGGTTCGCGCCGCGAACTCGAAACCATGATCTCCGCCGGTCGCGTCAGCGTTGATGGCAAAATTGCCACCCTGGGCGATCGCGTTGAAGTAAACAGTGCGCTGAAAATTCGTATCGATGGCCACCTGATTTCGATTAAAGAATCCGCCGAGCAGATTTGCCGCGTGCTGGCGTATTACAAGCCGGAAGGCGAGCTGTGCACCCGTAACGATCCGGAAGGCCGCCCAACGGTGTTTGACCGTTTGCCGAAACTGCGCGGCGCGCGCTGGATTGCGGTTGGTCGTCTGGATGTCAATACCTGCGGCCTGTTGCTGTTCACTACCGACGGTGAACTGGCTAACCGCCTGATGCACCCAAGCCGTGAAGTGGAACGTGAATACGCGGTGCGCGTGTTTGGTCAGGTTGAAGACAGCAAAGTTAACGACCTGGCGCGCGGCGTCCAGCTCGAAGATGGTCCGGCGGCGTTTAAAACCATTAAATTCACCGGCGGCGAAGGTATTAACCAGTGGTACAACGTCACCCTGACCGAAGGGCGCAACCGCGAAGTGCGTCGTTTATGGGAAGCGGTAGGCGTGCAGGTGAGCCGTCTGATCCGCGTCCGTTACGGCGACATCCCGCTGCCGAAAGGCCTGCCGCGCGGCGGCTATACCGAGCTGGATTTAGCACAAACCAACTACCTGCGTGAGCTGGTGGGCCTGCCTGCTGAAACCAGCAGCAAAGTGGCGGTGGAAAAAGATCGTCGTCGCATGAAGGCGAACCAGATCCGTCGTGCAGTGAAGCGTCATGGCCAGACTACCGCGCGTCGCAGCAGCGGCCCGGCGGTGAAGAAAACCCGCGAAAGATAATCGCTTTGACTCCAGAAAAGGTCGCGAAATGCGACCTTTTTTGTGTCTGAAGATCAGTAATCAATCCCCATCTGAGCCTTTACGCCCGCGTCAAAGGCGTGCTTCACCGGACGTAACTCGCTTACCGTATCGGCAATCTCCAGAATATCGCGATGGCAGCCGCGTCCGGTAATAATCACCGTTTGCTGTTCCGGGCGATGGTTTAACGCCTCCAGCACGACCTCCAGCGGCAGATAGTCGTAGGCCACCATGTAGGTCAGCTCATCCAGCACCACCAAATCCAGCGATGCATCGCGCAGCATCCGCTCGGCGTGCTGCCAGGCAGAGAGGCAGGCAGCAGTATCGGATTCGCGGTTTTGCGTCTCCCAGGTAAAGCCGGTCGCCATGGTCTGGAACTCCACGCCGTGCGGCTCCAGCAGGTTACGCTCGCCGTTGGGCCAGGTGCCTTTAATAAACTGCACCACACCGGCTTTTTTACCGTGTCCCACGGCGCGGGTAACGGTGCCGAAGGCGGCGGTGGTCTTGCCTTTGCCGTTGCCGGTAAACACCATCAGTATGCCGCGCTCTTGCTGGGCGCTGGCGATGCGGGCATCCACTTTCTCTTTAACACGCTGCTGGCGCTGCTGGTAACGATCGTCGCTCATTCAGAAATTCCTGGTTTTCGGTTGGGTTGGGCATCAAAGGTCATGCCGGTTTTGCGACGGCTGTCGTCGCCCATCAGCCACAAATAGAGCGGCATTAAATCGCGCGGTGTCTTGAGTTTATTGGGATCTTCCGAAGGAAACGCGTTGGCGCGCATCGCGGTGCGGGTGCCGCCGGGGTTGATGCAGTTTACCCGCAGATTGCGATGAACATACTCTTCCGCCAGCACCTGCATCATGCCTTCGGTAGCGAATTTCGACACCGCGTAAGCGCCCCAGCCGGCGCGTCCCTGACGGCCCACGCTTGAGGAGGTAAACACCAGCGAGCCCGAATCGGATTTCAACAGCAGCGGGATCAGCGCCTGGGTCAGAAAGAAGGTGGCATTCACGTTCACCTGCATTACGTCCAGCCAGCTCTCCGGCGTTTGTTCGATCATCGGGCACACTTCGCCGAGCGCGCCCGCGTTATGCAACACGCCGTCGAGCCGGGGAACCTCGGCGGCGATGTGGTCCGCCAGCTCCTGGCATTGCTGAGGCGTGGCGCTGGAAAAATCCAAAATGAACCAGCGCGGCTGCGAATAGCCTTGCTGATGGATCGCGTGCGCGACATCGCGCAGTTTTTGCTCGTTGCGGCCCAGCAGGACCACGTCGGCACCGTATCGGGCATAGGTCATCGCCGCTTCGCGGCCAATGCCGTCGCTGGCGCCGGTGACAAGAATTATGCGGTTTTGCAGCAAATCGCGTTGTGGTTGATAGTGCACAAATCACTCCTGAGCGGGCAGTTAGCGTGCGAAACAGTCTTTTCACAGAGATTTAACGTGTTATGCCTGATTCCGCCCGCTATTTCAATCGGCCATCCGCCCCGTTAGCCGCAAGTTAACATTTTGAAATAATTCATCATGGCAGAAAATTACGGGATAGATTCCACGATAAACATGTCATACGAGACTGATTGGGCTTGAGTCGGTACACTGAAGCTAACTTTTGGACGTAATATCAAGGCGGATGTTGTGGATCTACTTTCTGAATATGGGTTGTTTTTAGCCAAAATCGCCACGGTTGTGATCGCGATTGCGATTATTGCAGCCATTATCGTTAATGTTGCCCAGCGCAGGAAACAGCAGCGCGGGGAACTGCGCGTTACCCGTTTGAGCGAGCAATATAAAGAAATGCAGGAAGAGATGGCGGTGTCGCTGCTCGATCCCCATCAGCAAAAACTGTGGCATAAGGCCCAGAAGAAAAAGCACAAGCAGGAAGCCAAAGCGGCGAAAGCACTGGCGAAACAGGGTAAACCGGCAGCGGATGGCCGCGCCAGACTCTACGTGATCGATTTCAAAGGCAGTATGGACGCCCATGAAGTGGCCTCGTTGCGTGAAGAAGTGACGGCGGTGCTGGCGGTCGCGACGCCGCAGGATGAGGTGCTGGTGCGCCTCGAAAGCCCTGGCGGCGTGGTGCACGGTTACGGTCTGGCGGCATCGCAGCTCCAGCGCCTGCGCGAACGCGGCATTCCGTTAACGGTGGCGGTAGATAAAGTCGCGGCCAGTGGCGGTTATATGATGGCCTGCGTCGCCAGCCATATCGTGGCGGCACCGTTTGCCATTGTCGGCTCGATCGGCGTGGTGGCGCAGATCCCCAACTTTAACCGCCTGCTCAAGCGTAATGACATCGACGTGGAGCTACATACCGCCGGGCAATATAAGCGCACTCTGACGCTGTTTGGTGAAAACACCGAGGAAGGGCGCGAGAAATTCCGCGAAGATCTCAACGACACGCATCTGCTGTTCAAGAGCTTTGTTAAAGAGATGCGTCCCAGCCTGAATATTGATGAAGTGGCGACGGGTGAACACTGGTACGGCGTTCAGGCGAAAGAGAAAGGCCTGGTTGACGCCATCAGCACCAGCGACGATCTGATTCTGGATAAAATGAAGCAGCGTGAAGTGGTAGGCGTGCGCTATCTGCGGCGTAAAAAGATGATGGACCGTTTCACAGGCAGTGCGGCAGAAAGCGCCGATCGTCTGATGATGCGCTGGTGGCAGCGCGGCGAAAAGCCGCTGCTGTAATCCTGAAAACGAGAAAGAGGCCAACTGGCCTCTTTTTTAATCCTGCAAACGGTACTTTTCAGACAGTTCGTGGGCGAGGTATTTAAACATGTTGAATACCGCCGTGCTTTTCGGCGTCGGCAGGCCTTGCTCGTCCAGGAAGTATTCGCCCCTGAAGACCAGCACGCCGTTTTTCTGCTCGACGTCGGTGGCAATGATGCCCGCGATGTAATCTTCATGTTCGACAATTAATGCATTGGCTTTTTCAAGCAGTGTTTTTTTGTCTATCGGTTGAATCGTCTGTTGCATAGTTTACTCCTTCAAAACTGCGCGTAGTGTACGCCGCGCCTGACGTCGGGTGCAAATTTTCCCGGAATGAGAGTGTGGATTTATCTGCACTGACAAGTTGGCGCTCAGCAGCAAGGCATGCTAATAAAGTTGCGTAACGAATTTTATCAGGTAGAGTGTGACGCTTTCGCAAATCTGGCAACAGAATTGCTTGACATTCGACCAGACTTTCGTCGTGTTGTGTCGTCATGGCGCGAAAAACCTGCTTTCTCAGGCACCTGAAAAGTGCGTTCCATCGCACCGGTAAATGAAGCAGGGTTGAATTCCTTTACGGCTATCGCAATATATCCTGGCGTATGGCCCGATAAAGTGAGTTATCGTGCGACGTCATTTGGAAGAATCAACCAGGTAAAGGTGAATATGGGTAAAGCTCTCGTTATCGTTGAGTCCCCGGCAAAAGCCAAAACGATTAACAAGTATCTCGGCAATGACTACGTGGTGAAATCCAGCGTCGGTCATATCCGTGATTTGCCGACCAGCGGATCAACCCAGAAAAAGAGCGCTGACTCTGCCTCCACCAAAACGGCCAAAACCGGCAAAAAAGTCAAAAAGGACGAGCGCGGCGCGTTAGTTAACCGCATGGGCGTCGATCCGTGGCATGACTGGGAAGCACAGTACGAAGTGCTGCCGGGCAAAGAGAAAGTTGTCTCTGAACTGAAATCGTTGGCTGAAAAAGCCGACCACATCTATCTCGCAACCGACCTTGACCGCGAAGGGGAAGCCATTGCATGGCACCTGCGGGAAGTGATCGGCGGCGACGACACCCGCTACAGCCGCGTGGTGTTTAACGAAATTACTAAGAATGCGATTCGCCAGGCGTTTGAAAAGCCGGGCGAACTGAATATCGACCGGGTAAATGCTCAGCAGGCGCGCCGTTTTATGGACCGCGTGGTGGGCTATATGGTCTCTCCGCTGCTGTGGAAGAAAATCGCCCGCGGCCTGTCTGCCGGACGCGTGCAGTCCGTTGCGGTCCGTCTGGTTGTCGAGCGCGAACGTGAAATCAAAGCCTTTGTGCCGGAAGAATACTGGGAAGTGGATGCCGCGCTGACCACGCCGAAAGGCGATGCGCTACAGGTTGAAGTCACTCACCAGAACGATAAACCGTTCCGCCCGGTAAACCGCGATCAAACCATGGCGGCGGTAAGCCTGCTGGAAAAAGCGCGCTACACCCTGTTGGAGCGTGAAGATAAGCCGACCAGCAGCAAACCGGGCGCGCCGTTTATCACGTCCACGCTGCAACAGGCCGCCAGCACGCGCCTCGGTTTTGGCGTTAAGAAAACCATGATGATGGCCCAGCGCCTGTATGAAGCGGGTTACATCACCTATATGCGTACCGACTCCACCAACCTGAGCCAGGACGCGGTGAGCATGGTGCGCGACTATATTAAAGACCAGTTCGGCAAAAAATATCTGCCGGAGTCGGCCAATCAGTACGCCAGCAAAGACAACTCGCAGGAAGCGCACGAAGCCATTCGTCCGTCCGATGTGAATGTGGTGGCTGACGTGCTGAAAGATATGGAAAGCGATGCGCAGAAACTGTATCAGCTGATCTGGCGTCAGTTTGTGGCCTGTCAGATGACGCCGGCGCAATACGATTCCACCACGCTGACCGTGGAAGCGGGCGATTTCCGCCTCAAGGCGCGTGGCCGCACCCTGCGCTTCGACGGCTGGACTAAAGTGATGCCTGCGCTGCGCAAAGGTGATGAAGACCGTACGCTGCCAGCCGTTGAGCCGGGCGATGTGTTGTCCCTGGTTGAACTGACCCCGGCGCAGCACTTCACCAAGCCGCCTGCGCGCTTTAGCGAAGCATCTCTGGTGAAAGAGCTGGAAAAACGCGGTATCGGCCGTCCGTCTACCTACGCGTCGATCATCTCCACCATTCAGGATCGCGGTTACGTGCGGGTGGAAAACCGCCGTTTCTACGCCGAGAAAATGGGCGAGATCGTTACCGATCGTCTGGAAGAGAACTTCCGCGAGCTGATGAACTACGACTTTACCGCTCAGATGGAAAGCAGCCTTGACCAGGTGGCCAATCATCAGGCGGAGTGGAAAGCGGTACTCGACGACTTCTTCGGTGATTTTACCCGCCAGTTAGATACGGCGGAGAAAGATCCGGAAGAGGGCGGGATGCGTCCGAACCAGATGGTATTGACCAGCATCGACTGCCCGACCTGCGGTCGCAAAATGGGTATTCGCACCGCCAGCACCGGGGTTTTCCTCGGCTGTTCTGGCTATGCGCTGTCGCCGAAAGAGCGCTGCAAAACCACCATCAATCTGGTGCCGGAAAACGAAGTGCTCAACGTGCTGGAAGGCGATGACGCCGAAACCAACGCGCTGCGTGCCAAACGCCGCTGCCAGAAATGCGGCACTGCGATGGACAGCTACCTGATCGATCCGAAGCGTAAAATCCACGTCTGCGGCAACAACCCGACCTGCGATGGTTACGAAATCGAAGAGGGTGAATTCCGCATCAAAGGCTATGACGGCCCGATTGTGGAGTGTGAGAAGTGCGGTTCGGAAATGCATCTACGCATGGGCCGCTTCGGTAAGTACATGGCCTGTACCAACGACGACTGTAAAAACACCCGTAAGATTTTGCGTAACGGCGACGTTGCGCCGCCGAAGGAAGATCCGGTTCCGCTGCCGGAGCTGCCGTGCGAGAAATCCGATGCGTACTTCGTGCTGCGTGACGGTGCGGCTGGGGTGTTCCTGGCGGCCAATACTTTCCCGAAATCGCGTGAAACCCGTGCGCCGCTGGTGGAAGAGCTGTACCGCTTCCGCGATCGCCTGCCGGAAAAACTGCGTTATCTGGCGGATGCCCCACAGAAAGATCCTGAAGGCAACCCGGCGGTGGTGAAGTTCAGCCGTAAGACCAAACAGCAGTACGTCTCTTCAGAGAAAGCGGGTAAAGCCACCGGCTGGTCCGCGTTTTACGTTGACGGCAAGTGGGCCGAAGGCAGTAAGTAACCTGCTGTAAATGAAACTAAAAAAGGGCCGGAGCAATCCGGCCCTTTTTGTTTATTACGGCGTTATTATTTATTTTCACCATCTATACACAGAAGCTATAAATGTTATAGTGGTTATAGTTAACCTCTTTTTTAGACTGATTCGGTCTTAATCATCGTCAGAAGGCGCGAGCAGCGCGGATGGTCCTGCCATGAAATTACAACAGCTTCGTTATATCGTTGAGGTGGTCAACCACAACCTTAATGTCTCGTCGACAGCAGAAGGGCTGTATACGTCCCAGCCCGGCATCAGTAAGCAGGTGCGCATGCTGGAGGACGAATTAGGCATCCAAATTTTTGCCCGTAGCGGTAAGCATTTAACCCAGGTCACGCCCGCCGGGCAGGAGATTATCCGCATCGCCCGGGAAGTACTGTCGAAAGTCGATGCCATCAAGTCTGTGGCCGGGGAGCACACCTGGCCAGACAAAGGGTCGTTGTATGTCGCCACTACCCATACCCAGGCGCGTTATGCTTTACCCGGCGTGATTAAAGGCTTTATCGAGCGCTATCCGCGCGTCTCCCTGCATATGCATCAGGGGTCACCCAACCAAATCGCCGAAGCGGTGTCGAAAGGCAACGCGGATTTTGCCATCGCCACCGAAGCGTTGCACCTGTATGACGATTTAGTCATGTTGCCTTGCTATCACTGGAACCGTTCGATTGTCGTCACGCCGGACCATCCGCTGGCGTCGAAAGAGTCGGTGACGATTGAAGAACTGGCGCAATATCCGCTGGTGACGTACACCTTCGGCTTTACCGGGCGCTCGGAGCTGGACACCGCCTTTAACCGCGCCGGCTTGACGCCGCGCATCGTGTTTACCGCGACCGACGCTGACGTGATCAAAACCTACGTGCGCCTGGGGTTAGGGGTAGGCGTGATTGCCAGTATGGCGGTAGACCCCATCGCTGACCCGGATCTGGTGAGGCTGGACGCCCATGAGATTTTCAGCCACAGCACCACGAAAATCGGTTTTCGCCGCAGTACATTCTTAAGAAGCTATATGTACGACTTTATCCAGCGCTTCGCGCCGCATTTAACCCGCGATGTCGTGGATACCGCCGTTTCGCTGCGTTCTAATGAAGACATTGAAGAGATGTTTAAGGACATTAAGCTGCCCGCTAAATAATTGCTGGCAACGCGGCTACAGTAAAATAAACGCACAAAGCCCACGTAATATTCGTGGGCTTTGTGTCTCTGGCGAGCGACAAAAATAGAAAATAATTATCGTGTCCGCAAATAATGCCTTTCGATAATTTATTTGATGTCAAAAGATTGATTATTCACGTTGTCTCAATGCATAAATCCACTGGATTTTTTAGCACTTTTTAATTAGGATTTGTCTCATCAATTGATTAATTTTGACGATTGTTTGGTGAGTAATGATAAGCAATGTCGATGGTATGAGGATTCCGATGCCTTCAGAGAGTCATCAACCGCAGCGGGATGCGGGCGTTAAACGTAAAGCCTGGCTGGCGGTATTCGCGCTTTCTGCCCTGTTTTGGATCGTAGTGGGCGTGATCGCCTGGTCTGTCTGGGGCTGAGATGGTATCGGGAGCGAAAGGGGCAGCGGGCGAGGCTAATCAGTCTGACAGTGAACAGGGGAAGGAAAAGCCACCTGTTATTCCAGCCTCCTGGGATCTCACCAAACAACAACGGGCATTTATAGAGTCATTTTCGCAAGACGAAAAGCCTGATAACAACGAGTAAATTTTTTGGCAAATCTTTATGCCAGAACGCGTTATTTCCCTTTCCCACAGCATGGGTGTCGAGCATCTCGACGGTGAATATTTTATTATCCTTCTGGTGAAAACCCATGAGTGAACGTTCTCACTATAAATACTGGTCCTGGATTGCGGCTTTTGGTGTTTCTCTGCTGTTCTGGGCACAATGCCTGCTATTTTTGATCAAATAATCCCTCAAGCGCCCGAAAGTTCGGGCGTTTTCCTGTAACAGATTGCCTCCCGCACGCACACCCATTTATCAATTTGGGTTGTTATCAAAACGTTACGACATGTATGTGTTATCTTTAATACAAACCCTGATTATCGTCAGGGTATCGCATCTCAGCTATTAAGGAGGAGCATATGTCGTCGACACTACGCGAAGCCAGTAAGGATACGCTGCAGGCACTCGATAAAACTTACCACTATTACAGTCTGCCGCTGGCTTCCAGGGAACTTGGGGATATTTCGCGCTTGCCCAAGTCGTTAAAAGTGCTGCTGGAGAACCTGCTGCGCTGGCAGGACGAAGATTCCGTTACCCATGAAGATATTGCGGCGCTGGCCGGCTGGCTGGAAAACGCTCATGCCGACCGGGAAATCGCCTACCGCCCGGCGCGCGTGCTGATGCAGGACTTTACCGGCGTGCCCGCCGTGGTGGATCTCGCCGCAATGCGTGAAGCGGTGAAACGCCTGGGGGGAGATGTCTCGAAGGTGAACCCGCTCTCGCCGGTGGACCTGGTTATCGACCACTCTGTGACGGTGGACCATTTCGGCGATGACGATGCGTTTGAAGAGAACGTGCGTCTGGAGATGGAGCGCAACCACGAGCGCTATGTGTTTCTGCGCTGGGGTCAGCAGGCTTTCAGCCGCTTCAGCGTGGTGCCGCCGGGCACCGGTATTTGCCACCAGGTGAACCTGGAGTATCTCGGTAAAGCGGTGTGGAGCGAATTGCAGGACGGCGAAATGGTGGCCTATCCGGATACCCTGGTCGGTACCGACTCCCACACCACGATGATTAACGGCCTCGGCGTACTGGGCTGGGGCGTGGGCGGCATTGAGGCAGAGGCAGCCATGCTCGGCCAGCCGGTCTCGATGCTGATCCCGGACGTGGTGGGCTTCAAACTCACCGGTAAATTACAGGAAGGCATCACCGCCACTGACCTGGTGCTGACGGTGACCCAGATGCTGCGTAAACACGGCGTTGTAGGGAAATTTGTTGAATTCTACGGCGACGGCCTGGACGATTTGCCGCTGGCGGACCGCGCGACCATCGCCAACATGGCACCGGAATATGGCGCAACCTGCGGGTTTTTCCCGATTGACGGCGTAACTCTGGACTATATGCGCCTCAGCGGGCGCAGCGAAGAGCAGGTGGCGCTGGTGGAAGCCTATGCCAAAGCGCAGGGCATGTGGCGCAATACCGGCGATGAGCCGGTGTTTACCAGTACGCTGGCGCTGGATATGGCAGAGGTGCAGGCGAGCCTGGCCGGGCCGAAACGCCCGCAGGATCGCGTAGCGCTGAAAGACGTGCCCGCCGCCTTTGCCGCCAGCAACGAGCTGGAAGTGAACCACAGCCAGAAAGACCGCGAACCGGTGGATTATGTGATGAACGGGCAGCAGTATCAGCTGCCCGACGGCGCGGTGGTGATTTCTGCGATCACCTCCTGTACCAACACCTCCAACCCCAGCGTGCTGATGGCCGCCGGTCTGCTGGCGAAAAAAGCGGTCATGCTGGGACTGAAACGCCAGCCGTGGGTGAAAGCCTCGCTGGCTCCGGGTTCGAAAGTGGTGTCCGATTATCTGGCCCAGGCGAAGCTGACGCCTTACCTCGATGAACTTGGCTTTAATCTGGTGGGCTACGGGTGTACCACCTGTATCGGTAACTCCGGGCCGCTGCCGGACCCTATCGAACAGGCGATCAAAAAAGGCGATTTAACCGTGGGAGCGGTGCTCTCCGGCAACCGTAACTTTGAAGGCCGCATCCATCCGCTGGTTAAAACCAACTGGCTGGCCTCACCGCCGCTGGTGGTGGCCTATGCGCTGGCGGGCAATATGAACGTTAACCTGGCGACCGATCCGCTGGGCCATGACAAAAAAGGCGACCCGGTCTATCTGAAGGATATCTGGCCGTCATCTCAGGAGATTGCCCGGGCGGTAGAGCAGGTTTCCACCGACATGTTCCGCAAAGAGTATGCCGAAGTGTTCGAAGGCACCGACGAGTGGAAATCCATTGAGGTGGAACGCTCCGATACCTACGGCTGGCAGGATGACTCGACCTAT
The DNA here is from genome assembly GCF_007570865.1 of Atlantibacter subterraneus. Lineage (GTDB taxonomy): Bacteria > Pseudomonadota > Gammaproteobacteria > Enterobacterales > Enterobacteriaceae > Atlantibacter > Atlantibacter subterraneus. The sequence goes on from NZ_VLPS01000001.1 coordinate 715,388, forward strand.
ATCCGCCTGTCGCCGTTCTTCGACGAGATGCTGGCAGAGCCGAAACCGGTTGAGGATATCCACCAGGCGCGCATTCTGGCGATGCTGGGTGATTCGGTCACCACCGACCATATCTCTCCGGCGGGCAGCATTAAGCCCGATAGCCCCGCAGGCCGTTATCTGCAAAGCCACGGGGTAGAGCGGGGCGATTTCAACTCCTACGGCTCCCGTCGTGGTAACCACGAAGTGATGATGCGCGGCACTTTTGCCAATATCCGCATCCGTAACGAAATGGTGCCGGGCGTGGAAGGCGGGATGACCCGCTTACTGCCGGGGGATGAAGTCATGTCGATTTACGACGCGGCGATGGCCTATCAGGCCAAATCCACTCCGTTGGCGGTGATTGCCGGGAAAGAGTACGGGTCCGGCTCCAGCCGCGACTGGGCCGCCAAAGGCCCGCGCCTGTTGGGCGTTCGGGTTGTTATTGCCGAATCTTTTGAACGTATTCACCGTTCAAACCTGATCGGTATGGGCATCCTGCCGCTGGAGTTCCCGCAGGGCGTGACGCGTAAAACGCTGAACCTGACCGGGGAAGAGCAGATCGACATCAGCGGGCTGCAATCGCTGACGCCGGGCGCGACGGTGCCGGTGACGCTTACCCGTGCCGATGGCAGTAAAGAGGTGGTGGATTGCCGCTGCCGTATCGATACCGGCAATGAACTGACCTATTACCAGAACGACGGCATCCTGCACTTTGTGATACGCAATATGCTGACCTAAAAGCAAAAGGCCTGCAAATGCAGGCCTTTTTGATCGTCAGGATAACTCAGTCGCGGGACAGCAGATGGCCCATTTTCGCGGCTTTAGTATCCAGATAGTGTTCGTTGTTCGGGTTGCGGCCCACGATCAGCGGCACGCGTTCCACGATATTGATCCCCGCCTCGCTGAGAATTTCCACCTTACGTGGATTATTGGTCAGCAACCGTACCTCATTGACGCCCAGCAGCTTGAACATATCGGCGCACAGGGTGAAATCACGTTCGTCAGCGGCAAAGCCGAGCTGGTGGTTGGCCTCAACGGTATCGTAGCCCTGATCCTGCAAGGCGTAAGCGCGGATTTTGTTCAGCAACCCAATATTTCGGCCTTCCTGACGGTGATACATCAGGATGCCGCGGCCCTCTTCAGCAATGTGGGACAGGGCGGCTTCAAGCTGGAACCCGCAATCGCAGCGCAGGCTGAACAGCGCATCGCCGGTTAAGCATTCGGAATGTACGCGTGCCAGTACCGGCTCATCGCCAGTGATATCGCCGAACACCAGTGCGACATGATCGTGACCGGTAGCAAGTTCCTCAAAGCCTACCATCAGGAAATCGCCCCACGGGGTTGGCAGTTTGGCTTCCGCCACACGTTTAAGCTGCATGTGATTCTCCGGATCGTTATACGGCGCTTTCACGCCAGCCACTATTTTGGCTTTCTGTTATTGGCGCTATTTTGCCACAATGCACTGCCGTTCGCCTACTGTGAGCCCGGTCACGCAATTGTTAAAGGCACAAAACCGACAGTAAATGGGTGAATGTTAAATTTTCAGTTATCCTTGTGTGACACTAAGATGAAGGAGACGTCATGCTGTCGATTGCTACGCGCACTACCTTTGGCGCGGGATTGTTATTGGTGATGCCGCTGCTGGTTTGGATCTCCGGCTGGCAATGGGAACCCACTGCGGGCTCAAGCTGGCTGAAGGGCATGTTCTGGATCACCGAAACCGTTACCCAACCCTGGGGGATCATCACGCATGTGCTACTCTGCGGCTGGTTTTTATGGTGTTTGCGCTTCCGCCTGCGCGCAGCCGTTATGCTGTTTCTGATCTTAGGCGCGGCCATACTGGTGGGGCAGGGGCTAAAATCCTGGATCAAAGATTCCGTTCAGGAACCGCGGCCCTTTGTGATCTGGCTTGAAAAAACGCGCCACGTTCCGGTAGACGACTTCTACAATTTAAAGCGTAAAGAGCGCGGGCATCTGGTCAAAGAACAGTTGCAGAACGAGGCGGACATTCCAGGCTGGTTACGCAAACACTGGCAGAAAGAGACGGGCTTTGCGTTCCCTTCCGGCCACACCATGTTTGCCGCCAGCTGGGCGTTGCTCGGCGTAGGGTTATTATGGCCGCGTCGGCGCACCATTACGCTGGCAGTGCTGTTAGTCTGGGCCAGCGGCGTGATGGCCAGCCGCATGCTGTTGGGTATGCACTGGCCGCGCGATTTGGTGGTCGCCACGCTGATCTCCTGGCTGCTGGTTACGCTGGCCGTGTGGGTTGCTCAACGATTATGTGGGCCGTTCACGCCGCCGGTGGAAGAGAAAAAAGAGATCGCTGAACGTGAAAATGAATAGCGTTGGCTTGAAAAGAATGCGCTACACCCGCATTTATTCCTTTTGCGATAGTGCATTCTCATTTCCCGATTAGCCATAAAATGTTAATTTATAGCGTTACAAGAAAGAGTTGAACACGATTTATTCGCTCAAACCACATAACGGGAAGTAATGTGAAATATTTACTCATTTTCTTACTGGTATTAGCGATATTTGTCATTTCCGTCACACTCGGTGCGCAAAACGACCAACAGGTAACCTTCAATTATCTGCTGGCTCAGGGTGAATATCGTATCTCTACACTGCTGGCCGTGCTTTTCGCGACGGGGTTTATTATTGGCTGGTTAATCTGCGGGCTGTTCTGGCTGCGCGTGCGCGTGCAACTGGCGCGGGCTGAACGCAAAGTTAAGCGCCTGGAAAATCAGCTCTCTCCGCTGCCTGAAACCACGCCGTCTACCGCACCTGCGGTAAAAGGCTGATTCGATGCTGGAACTGTTATTTCTGTTGCTGCCTGTTGCCGCCGCCTATGGCTGGTATATGGGGCGCAGAAGTGCACAACAGGCGAAGGATCAGGAAACCAACCGCCTTTCCCGGGACTACGTCGCTGGGGTTAACTTTCTGTTGAGCAATCAGCAGGACAAGGCGGTTGATCTGTTCCTCGAGATGCTGAAAGAAGATACCGGCACCGTTGAGGCGCACCTGACGCTCGGTAACCTTTTCCGCTCGCGCGGCGAGGTAGACCGGGCTATCCGTATTCACCAGACCCTGATGGAAAGCGCCTCGCTGACCTATGAACAGCGCCTGCTTGCGGTACAGCAGCTGGGCCGCGACTACATGGCCGCCGGGCTGTATGACCGGGCGGAAGAGATGTTTGGCCAGCTGGTGGATGAAACTGACTTTCGCATCAGCGCGCTCTCGCAGCTTCTGCAAATCTATCAGGCGACCAGCGACTGGCAAAAAGCTATCGACGTGGCCGAACGGCTGGTGAAGCTGGGCAAAGAAAACCATCGCGTAGAGATTGCCCATTTCTATTGCGAGCTGGCGCTGCAGCTGATGGCCAGTGACGACATGGACAAAGCGCTCGGCCTGCTGAGAAAGGGCGCAGCCGCAGACAGCAGCAGCGCGCGCGTGTCTATCATGATGGGCCGCATTTATATCACTAAGCAGGAGTATGCCAAAGCGATGGAGTCGCTGCTTAAGGTGATTGAGCAGGACCGCGAGCTGGTGGGGGAAACCCTGGAGATGCTGCAAACCTGCTACCAGCAGTTAGGCAAGCACGAAGAATGGGCAGAGTTTTTAAAACGCTGCGTAGAAGAAAACACCGGCGCGGTGGCGGAATTAATGCTTGCTGAACTGATGGAGCAGCGTGAAGGCTCGGATGCGGCACAGGTCTATATCACCCGTCAGTTACAGCGCCACCCTACGATGCGCGTATTCCATCGCCTGATGGATTATCACCTCAACGAAGCGGAAGAGGGGCGCGCCAAAGAGAGCCTGCTGGCGCTGCGCGATATGGTCGGCGAGCAGATGCGCACCAAACCGCGCTACCGCTGCCAGAAATGCGGTTTTACCGCCTTTACGCTGTACTGGCACTGCCCGTCATGCCGGGCATGGTCCACCATTAAGCCGATTCGCGGTCTGGATGGACAATAATTTTTTTAATTTATCACTTTAGTTACAACATACTATTAAATTCAGGTGCGGCTCAACGTGACACCTTGCCTCTATTCGTCCGGCAGGGCGCTAAGCGCCTGTAATTTTTCAGGCTCCGCAGGTAGAATGCTTGCCGTTTATTGTTTCGCGCCTTATCGGTGCCCCTATCAGAAGGTCTGGTCATGACGCTACTTGCCTCCACTTCCCGTTCTGCGACTGATTCACCGATTGTGGTTGCCCTGGATTACGATAACCGCGACAAAGCGCTGGCCTTTGTCGATCAGATCAATCCGCAGGATTGTCGGCTCAAAGTCGGCAAAGAGATGTTCACCCGCTTTGGGCCGCAGCTGGTGCATGACCTCCAGAGCCGCGGCTTCGACGTGTTCCTCGATCTTAAATTTCATGATATTCCCAATACGGCGGCGAAAGCCGTGGCGGCAGCGGCAGACCTGGGCGTCTGGATGGTCAACGTTCACGCCAGCGGCGGGGCGCGGATGATGCAGGCTGCGCGCGAGGCGCTGGTGCCGTTTGGTCAGGACGCGCCGTTGCTGATTGCCGTCACCGTGCTGACCAGCATGGAGGCCAGCGATCTGGCGGATATCGGCATCACGCTTTCTCCGGCGGAACATGCCGAGCGTCTGGCGCGTCTGACGCAGCAGTGCGGCCTCGATGGCGTGGTTTGTTCGGCGCAGGAAGCGGTGCGCTTCAAATCGGCGCTGGGTCAAGAATTCAAGTTAGTGACGCCGGGCATCCGTCCTGAGGGCAGTGCGGCGGGCGATCAGCGCCGGATCATGACGCCGCAGCTGGCGCAACAGGCGGGTGTGGATTATATGGTCATTGGCCGCCCGGTAACCCAGTCGGAAAACCCATCGCAAACCCTGCGCGATATTCTGGCCAGCCTGCGGGAGGCGTAATGAAAGACGATAATAGCCGGTTAGTTTACTCCACCGAAACCGGGCGCATTGATGAGCCAAAAGCGCAGCCTGAACGCCTGAAAGGTGACGGCATTGTGCGCATTCAGCGCCAGACCAGCGGACGCAAGGGGAAAGGCGTCTGTTTAATCACCGGCATCGACGAAGATGATGCGACGCTGAATAAAATTGCGGCTGAGCTGAAAAAGAAATGCGGCTGCGGCGGTGCGGTAAAAGACGGGATTATAGAAATTCAGGGCGATAAGCGCGATTTAATCAAAACGCTGCTGGAAGCCAAAGGGATGAAAGTCAAACTGGCGGGCGGATAAAATAATATGGCCACGGGTAAAACCGTGGCCATTAATTTCGACTGCTGTATAGCCTAACGTCAAATACCGTTCGTTCTTTACGTTAAAGCATTATTCCTGACATTATTGTCAGTCAACCTGGTGACCAATAATACCACCTACAGCTGCGCCACCTAATGTACCCAGGGTGCTGCCATCAGTCAGTACGGAACCACCAATAGCGCCAGCGCCCGCGCCGATAGCGGTGTTACGGTCGCGTTTCGACCAGTTGGAACATGCGCTAAGAGACATAACCAGGGTAACAGCGAGCATCGCAGCAGCGGCTTTTTTGTAATTTAATGTCATAATACTTTCTCCTGAATAATTGATTCACGGAAGGAAGTCACGCTTTAAGTATAGAAGCTCTCTGCCAAATAAAACGTCGATCCGTGAAACGGGGTTGCGTCAGGTCATTCACATCACGCAGGTGATAGTTACTTCCTGTGATATCGCTACAGTAATTTTAAATTCTTTGTAACATTGATACAGGTAAATAGTCCTAATTGGACGATGGGAATAGTCTCAGAGCGTGGGCCAGCACAACAGCTGGCCCTGAATATTACGCGGCGGGGAATTGCGGGATCAGGTTTACCTCGAGCCCGGTCTTTTGCAGGTGGCGCAAGGCGTCGGCTTTAATCCCGTCATCGGTGATGACGCGGCTAAAACTGTTAGCCGGACAGAGCGTATAGGGATGCACTGCGCCGAATTTAGAACTGTCGGTTAGCACAATTGCTTCGCCACCTTTTTCAAGGACGGCGTTAACCACATCAGTGCGCATCATATCGCGACCGGTAAAGCCGGTTTCCGGCTGCCAACCATCAATGCCAATAAACGCCTTGCTGAAATGCACCTGGCGCACGTACTGGCGAGTGAGAGGACCGACCATGCTTTCGCTTTTCTTCTGATAGATCCCGCCCAGCAAAATGACTTCGCAGTCCGTTTCTTTAAGAAGATGGGCAATGTATCCGCTAACGGTAATCAGGGTGACGTTTTTCTGCTCGGCGAGCGTGCGGGCCAGTAACGCGTTGCTGCTGCCGTTTTCAATGAACACCGTTTCGCCATCGCTCACCAGGGAAGCCGCGAATTCCGCCAGACGACGCTTCAGGGCATAGTTATTCAGCATCCGCGTTTCCACATCGTCGCTGTCCAGCGGAACGGCGTAGCCGTGTATGCGGCGTAAATAGCTGTGCTTCTCCAGCAGGTTCAGATCCTGGCGAATGGTCACTTCGGAAACCCCGGTGGTTTTCGCTAAATCAGCGACGCTCATACGGCCCTGGTCGATGACCATTTGCAAAATAATTTGTTGTCGAGAATTCATATCAGCAAGTTTAGCGTGGCTAAGCCATCTATCAGTGAAGCCTGCCGTTCAGCGTGATGCAATAACACGCTGAACGGCAGTGCGAAAAGGTGAGTGTGACCGTTTAAGCGCAGCGATTCAACTTTAAAAATATATGCTGCTTACAAAACCGCCTGAGGCGGTACAGTATCGCAGCAACTATATTTCCCACGGCGCTTTGGGCTGAGAAGGTAATTCATCGTCGCGTCCCTGGTCCTGAGCCAGTAATTCGGCTTTTAGAATTTCGAGATTATTAATGGCCGAGTGGTAATCACCGGCCACCAGAATATCCAGCACGGTGTCGATTCGATGGGCGAGGGCTTTGGCGTCGAGCGTTGACATGATGCGTCCTTATTCATTAAGCAGCCACCATGATGCTAAAAAGCGCTGCAAAAGAGAAGCCTTCAGGCGGGCTTTACGCCGGTCTTAACCAATTATTTGATCCTAAAACATAAAGAATAATTATAAATAACCGCAATCACTCACCGACGTAATTGCGTTGAATTAGTCTTTCTCTGCGGTTACCGCATTCACATAAAAGAGGAATGACTATGACAGTTCTTAATCACCCCACCTGCAAACTATTCACCGATCCTGGACGTTTTACGCAACTCTGCGCTTACTATGAGGAGGAACGCCGTACCGTCTGGATGATGCTGCGGGCGCAGCCGCGTCCCTGCTTTAATCATGCCCTGATAGAAGAAATCATGAACCTGGGGTATCTGGTGCAGAAAAGTGAATATCAAGTCGATTTCTGGGTGACCGGTTCTCTGGTTCCCGGCATCTACAATGCAGGCGGCGATTTGCATTTTTTTGTCGATTGCATTCGCAACGGAAGGCGTGAAGCGCTGCGCGCCTATGCACGCGCCTGCGTGGATTGCGTACATGCGGCCTCGAGAGGGTTTGATACCGGCGCGATTAGCCTTGCGATGGTTGAAGGCAGCGCGTTAGGCGGCGGGTTTGAGGCGGCGTTAGCGCATCATTTTGTGCTGGCGCAGCGCGATGCCCGGCTCGGTTTTCCGGAAGTGGCGTTTAATCTGTTTCCCGGGATGGGCGGTTATTCACTGGTGACCCGTCGGGCAGGGATGCGGCTTGCCGAGAATCTCATTTTTACTGGCGAGTCACACACCGCCGAATGGCATCAGCAGAATGGCCTGGTGGATGAGTTATTCGAACCGGGCCACGGCTATATCGCTACCCGGACCTTTATCGACACGCTGCAACCCCGGCTTAACGGCGTGCGCGCGATGCTGCGCGCCCGCCAGCGGGTAATGACGCTGCCGCGTGCTGAATTGATGGATATTACCGAGGACTGGGTGGAAGCGGCTTTTTGTCTGGAGCCGAAGGACATCGCCTATATGGAACGGCTGGTGCTGTTGCAGAATCGCCACAACACCAGCGCGTTGCGTAAAGCCAGTTAACGCATCATTCGGGTTTGATAACGTTTAAGCCAGCGCTCGAGTGCGGCAGCGGGCATTGGTTTAGCAAATAAAAATCCTTGCCGTTCATTGACGCCGTTCTTAGTCAGAAAGGCGTCTTCTTTTGCGTTTTCCACACCCTCTGCAATTACCTGTAAATTCAACGCCTGGGCCACTGCTACAATCGCGCGCACCAGTGACTGCGACACCGACTGCTTGTGCACATTGCTGACAAAAGTCTGGTCGAGTTTTATCGCGTCAATAGGGAAACGCGCCAGCTGCGACAGCGACGAATACCCGGTCCCGAAATCATCAAGGTGAATTTGCGCCCCGAGGCTGCTGAATTGCTGGATCACCGACAGCGCCAGCTCTTCGTTTTCGATTAAACAGCTTTCGGTTAGCTCCACGTCAATGGGGCAGTATTCGAAATTCAGATCCCCCAGCGCCTGTTTTAAATCGGTAAAAATAGTTTGATCGGCAAGCTGGCGTGCCGAGACGTTAACCGCCACCCGCAGATTGATCCCTTTATCGCGCCACTTTGCCACCTGGCGTACCACATCGAGCATAACCCAGCGCCCAAGTGGCACAATCAGCCCTGATTCTTCCGCGTAGGCGATAAAATCCTGCGGCTGGATCATACCGCGCTCCGGCGACTGCCAGCGCACCAGTGCTTCCACGCTACGCACCTCGCCGCGCCAGGTAATTTTCGGCTGATAGTGGATAACCAGCTGATCGTTATCCAGGGCTTTGCGCAGGTTGGTATCGAGCCATAAATACTCGAATACCCGTTGATTCATCTCAGGGGAAAATACGCAAAACTTGCCGCGCCCGCCTTCTTTGGCGGTATACATGGCGGTATCAGCGTTGCGGATCACGCTCTCATGATCCAGACCGTGCTGTGGTGCCAGGGCGATGCCCAGTGAACAGCTGGTATAGACTTCGATAAGCCCGATGCGGAACGGCTGCTTCAGACGGGTGAGAATGCGCGACGCCATCGCCTCCAGCGCGCTCTGGGACGTGTCGTTGGCCAGCACGATGAACTCGTCGCCGCCGAGCCGCGCCAGCACCTGACCCTCTTCGAGGCAGCTTAATATCGCCAGCGAAACCGACTGGAGTAGCTGATCGCCGAACAGATGCCCATAGGCATCATTCACTTTTTTAAAATTATCCAAATCCAGATACACCACGCCAACCTGGGTCTCGGCACGCTGGGTAATGGCTTCAGTGATTAATTCATAAATGGCGTTGCGGTTGGGTAAACCGGTGACGGTATCGGTGTTAGCTAATACCCGTAGGCGCTCCTGGGCGCGGCGCTCTTCGGTAATATCGGTGCCGGAACAGATAAGGAAAATTTCATTTTTCCCGCTGCCGCTGTGGACAAATTTATTGCGGAATAAAAATAGCCGTTGTCCTTTGCGGGTTTTTATCCAGCGCTCGACTTCATAAGAACTGCCGTCGCGGAAGAATGTGGATATATTCTGGCGGGACGCCGCGGCTTCAGACGGGCTCATAAATAATTTATAAACGTTCTGGCCGATAACTTCGTGCTCTTTGAGCCCGGTATATTCTTCGCACAGCCGATTAAAGCGCTGGATATTCCCCATCTTGTCGAGAATAACAATCACTGAATTTGCTTCAGAGACCACCTGTTCGGCGAAGGATAGCCCCTGGACTAAATCCCGGGCGACGGAAGGGGTATCATTCCATGCGGAAGCGGTACCCGCCCATTCACGGCGGGAAATTTTTCGGCCCACTAAATGTAATGGCATCGTCACGCCAAAAAAAGAAACATTCAGAGTGACGCTGGACGTGATTACCGTCATTTCACGTATTTGTAATGCTTCTTCCGGCGTCAGGCTAATAACCTGATTGCTGTCGCCATTTTCCGTTGCGGATAATTGCAATGCGTTACTATCCAGCGGCAGCCGCCAGTAAGGGCTGGCCGTTCCCAAATAGCGATACAGCAAGTTTTGTTCCAGGTCATCTTTCATGGGTTCTCCTGAACACCGTTTTAAAATCGCAACCGCTGAATTTTATAACGAAAATCAAGCGTTACTGGCAAGCAGGATTAGAACGTAATTATTTTGTTTTTGCAGAAGTTAATTGATTTATCGTGGCAATGTGAAGTGTAGCACTAACTGCTTAGTTCATCGTTATTAATGAATAACAACGCTAAACGCTATTTTACCGGGAAAAGCCGACGCACGTTGCGAGCAGAAACAACAATACTGGTCTGCTTTTACCGTAAAAATCTGAAAATACTCCCCGGCGTTAACCGGGGAGGAATACATTACGCTGCCGGACGTGCAATCACGCTACGGGTTTCCATGCGCACTTCAGCGATGGTCACATCGATCACGTCAGTGACTTTATAGGCCACTTCGCCCTTGATCTGCACGGTGCCGTTTTCCTGGCTGCATACCAGCTCATCGCGCACAGCATGAAGGAACGGGGCAGGGATAAACGCCACTGCGCCATTATCCACCAGGCGCACGCGCATGCCGCCGCGGCTGATATCGATAATTTCCGCCGCGAAACGGCTATCGGTACCGGCTTTATCTTTAAGGAATCGCGCATACAACCAGTCGCCGACGTCGCGCTCCGCCATACGGTTGGCGCGGCGGCGCTCCGCCATTGGCGTCAGCACGTCTTCCTGCGGACGCTCTGCGGTTTCACCTTTGATAATGGCTTTCAGCAGGCGATGGTTGATCATATCGCCATACTTGCGGATCGGCGACGTCCAGGTGGCGTAGGCCTCAAGCCCCAGACCAAAGTGCGCGCCCGGCTCGGTGCTGATTTCCGCAAAGGACTGGAAGCGGCGGATGCGGCTGTCCAGGAAGCCGGTTGGCTGAGCGTCCAGTTCACGGCGCAGTTTGCAGAAGCCTTCCAGCGTCAGCACTTCCTGGGCATCAACATGCATACCGTGGGATTGCAGCAGGGTAGCCAGATGTTCGGTATTGGCCGGATCGAACCCAGCGTGAACGTTGTAAATGCCGAAGCCCAGCTTATCGCGCAGCACGCGTGCGGCGCAGACGTTGGCAGCGATCATCGATTCTTCCACGATGCGGTTGGCGATGCGGCGCGGCTCTGCCACGATATCCAGCACTTCGCCTTTCTCGCCCAGCACAAAACGGTAGTCCGGACGGTCTTTAAATACCAGCGCATGCTGGTGACGCCAGCTATTACGGCGCTCGCAGACCTGTTGCAGCAGGCGGATTTGTTGGGCAATCGCTTCGCTTTCCGGCTGCCACTCGCCGCTGTTTTCCAGCCAGTCGGAGACATTGTCATAGGCCAGTTTGGCTTTAGACTCTACGGTCGCGGCAAAGAAACGGATATCGTCAGCGATAGCGCCGTCTTGCTGGATCACCATGCGGCAGGCCAGCGCCGGACGCGCTTCGTGGGCGCGCAGCGAGCACAGATCGTCTGACAGCTCGCGCGGCAGCATCGGGATATTAAAGCCCGGCAGATAGTTGGTAAACGCGCGGACTTTCGCCATGCCGTCGAGCTTGCTGTTCGGCGCAATCCAGGCGGTAGGGTCGGCAATCGCCACGGTCAGCGCCAGGCTGCCGTCTTCACGCTGTTCGACAAACAGCGCATCGTCCATATCTTCGGTACTGGCGCTGTCGATGGTGACAAAATCCAGTGCGGTGAGATCTTCGCGCACCAGGCCTTCATCCAGCATCTCCGTCGCCACGCCGTTTGGCGCTTCGCGTTCCAGATTATGGCGCGCCAGGGTTACCCACCACGGGGCAAAATGATCGTCGCCAAAGGTGATGAACTGAGTAAGCTCCGCGTAGAAACCGCGATCGCCTTTCAACGGGTGGCGGCGCATTTCGGCCACTGCCCAGTCGCCGTTCTGGAAATCGTGCTCAACATTCCGGGCGGCGCGGCAGGAGATGACGTCTTTAATCAGGGGATGATCCGGCACAATGGAAAGACGGTCGTCTTTCTTTTGTACCCGGCCAACGAAGCGGGTCAGGAAAGGTTCAATCAGCGTTTCTGGTTCAGCGCTCTCTTTCTCTTTTTCAGTGTGGATCACCGCGCTGATCCGGTCGCCGTGCATCACTTTCTTCATCTGCGGCGGCGGGATGAAGTAGCTTTTTTGCGCGTCAACTTCGAGAAAACCAAATCCTTTTTCGGTGGCTTTTACCACGCCTTCAGCGCGTGGCGTTTGGGAATGCAGTTGCTGTTTAAGCTGCGCTAGCAGCGGGTTATCCTGAAACATATTTTCGCATTTTCGTGGCCAATTGAGCGGCTGACAGTTTTACGCGATTCCGGGGGTGGCAGCAAGCGCTCTTTGCCCTGGAATCGCGAGATCGCGCGGTTTCAGGCGATATCGCCAAATCCCAGTTTCAGACGGTTAAGCCAGCCGCAGAAGCCTGTCCATATCAGCAAACGCAGCGCCTGGTCAGGTGATAATCCCTGGGTTATTAATGGTTCGAGATGCGCCGGGCTAAAGCGATCCGGAGCGCGAGCCAGCCATTGTGTGGCGTGGATAACGGCTCGCTCTAAGGGATGGTGATGGCTCCAGGCATTCAGAGCCCGTTCGCCGTTACGCACCGCGTCGACCAGGCCCGCGTCGCCGCGCCATGCCTGAGCCGTATCGTTGAAGCAGGCTACGCTACCGTTAATCCGGGCGCTGACCAGCGCGGCGACACTGGCGACAGGGTGGAGATCCGGCGAGGGCTGCAACTGCGTACTGAGCTGCACAAAAGGCTCCAGCGCCAGCGGCTCCTGAATCAATAAACCCGCCATTTCACGCAGCAGCGGCTGCTGAGTGCACTGTAAGAAACGCTCAGTAAGCCGCTCGTTAGCCAGCGGTGCGTCGTATTGAGGAAAATCGGCGCGCCAATTCGCCGGCGTTTGATGAAAACGTTCAGCAGGCGCATCCTGCTGAATATCAAAACCGGGCAGCCAGCGTACCGGGATCCCCATCGCGGCTTGAAAAACCGCGACCACTCGCGCCTGAAAACCCACGAAGCCGATGATTTGGTTAAACGCGACGATATCTGCGACGGACAGCCCGGCCTCTTCGAGCTGGCGGCGCAAATTGCCATCAATCAGCGTAGGCTGGCTGGCAAGCTGGCGCGCGTACTGGGTGATCAGCGTTAAGCGGCGATTGCTTTCCCGGGAGGAGTCCGGGCCGGGCAGCGGCGTAAGGCGAGCGGCGTAGTGATTACACAACCGCTGGACGCCATACACCTGCGCCACCGTGAGCGCGGTGCTTAGACGATCGTAACTGCTCAGCGTATTGAGCCGGTTGGGTACGAGGTGTTCGGGGAAAAACAGCGCGCTAAGTTTACGGGCAGTGGATAACCATAACCGGTGAGGAGCCAGCAGGGCGTCATCTACCGTTAAATCCAGCAAAAACCGATCCTGCACATGGGCAGCTTCCGGTACCAGCGACACCACATCATCAGGAAGACGGCTTGACTGGGTTTCATGATACCAGTGGTTACGACCGGTTTCGCGGCGGCGTTGTTCCATGAGCTTTCCTTGAAAAAAATGAAAGACCCGAAGCCCGGTCGGCTTACCGGGCCTGGTTCGCAGCCTTATCCTGCCGTAAGGGCAACGGCCCACAAAAGATTGTTCAGTGATATTTAAGATCGGAAAGCTATAAACACGAGGAGAGCAATGCAGCGAGGGTAATAAAAAAGGCGGGCTTCAGCCCGCCTTGGTAATACAGCAAAAGGAATTATTTCAGTTCCAGCTCGTTCATCGCAGCGATGCTGAAACCGCCGTCTACGTGAACCACTTCACCGGTAATGCCTGCAGACAGATCGGAGCACAGGAATGCGGCGCTGTTGCCCACATCTTCAATGGTCACGGTGCGGCGAATCGGGGTAACCGCTTCGCAATGCGCCAGCATTTTACGGAAATCTTTAATGCCGGATGCCGCCAGGGTGCGAATTGGGCCTGCGGAGATGCCGTTGACGCGCACGCCTTCCGGACCCATCGCATTCGCCATATAACGCACGTTCGCTTCCAGCGAGGCTTTTGCCAGGCCCATCACGTTGTAGTTCGGAATAGCGCGTTCTGCACCGAGGTAGGACAACGTCAGCAGGGCGGAACCCGGATTCAGCATTTCGCGGCTGGCTTTGGCCAGAGCAACAAAGCTATAAGAGCTGATGTCGTGAGCGATTTTAAAGCCTTCGCGGGTTACGGCGTTAACGTAATCGCCATCCAGCTGATCGCCCGGCGCAAAGCCGATAGAGTGTACGAAGCCGTCAAATTTCGGCCAGACTTTCGCCAGTTCCGCGAACAGCCCGTCAATGCTGGCATCTTCAGCTACGTCGCACGGCAGCACAATGCTTGAGCCCAGTTGGGCGGCAAACTCTTCCACACGGCCTTTCAGCTTGTCGTTTTGATAGGTGAACGCCAGTTCAGCCCCTTCGCGGTGCATCGCCTGCGCGATACCAAAGGCGATGGAAAGTTTGCTGGCGACGCCAGTCACCAGAATGCGCTTACCGGTAAGAAAACCCATAGCTTTTAATCCTTATCTTCATTGTTGTGGCGCCCGATTCAGCGACCGGGCGTCGTTAAACGCGGCGATTCTAACATGTCTCGCCGAATCCGTTAATCCGACCACTCAACGTACCATGCCGTGGTCTTTACGCCAGGCATCCGCCGTTAACGCCTCACCGAAATGGCTGGCGATTAACCGCTTAGTTAAGTCATGCAACGGAGAGGCCAGCACGTCGGCAGTGCTGCCGCGCTCCACCACTTCGCCCTGGTGCATCACCATCACCAAATCGCTGATGTGCTTCATCATGCCGATATGCTGGGTCACGTAGATGTAGGAGATACCCTGTTTTTCCTGCAACTCCAGCATCAGGTTGATTAACTGTGAGCGCATAGACATATCCAGCGAGGCCAGCGCCTCGTCGGCGATAATCACTTTCGGGCGCAGGATCAGCGCGCGCGCCAGACCAAGACGCTGCTTCTGTCCTGGTGCCAGCATATGCGGATAATAGCTGGCGTGATCCGGCAGCAGGCCCACCATCCGCAGCGTTTCCAGAATCTGCTTTTGACGCAGCTCCGGCTCCAGATCGGTATTCAGCCGCAGGGGGAAATCGAGGATCTGCGAAACGCGCTGGCGCGGATTCAGCGATGTCGATGGGTCCTGAAAAATCATCCGGATGCGCTGGCTGCGGAATGAGTAATCACCGTAGTGCAGTTTATGATCGTCGATCACCACATCCCCGCTGGTGGGTTCCACCATCCCGGCGAGCATTTTTGCCAGCGTCGATTTCCCCGAGCCGTTTTCACCGATAATCGCCAGGGTTTGCTTTTCCCGCAGGGTAAAGCTTAACGGCTTAACGGCTTCCACGGTCTGGCGGTGAAACCAGCCGGTGCGATAGCGAAAGGTTTTGCTGAGGTTGCGGACTTCAAGCAGCGTCTCGACCATTTCACTCTTTCTCCATATTCAGCGGGAAATGGCAGGCGAAAAGATGCCCTCGCGGCCCGGCCAGGCGCGGCGTTTCAACGCATTTTCGCTGAGCGTACGGGCAGCGCGGCCCCAGGCGGCAGCCAATCGGTAGTTGCTCCAGCAGCGGGATCGCGCCCTGTAGCGTGTTCAGGCGGCTTTTGTGCGGCATCGCGCTGCCGAAGTCAGGGATTGCGCGGATCAGCGCCTGGGTATACGGATGATGGGGCATGGTGATCAGCTCTTCGCTCGCCGCGGTTTCCACCGTCTGGCCGCAGTACATCACGTTGATGCGGTCAGCCCACTGGCTGAGCATCTGCAAATCGTGGCTGATTAGCAAAATCGTGGTGTTGTTATTCTGGTTCAGCCGGGTCAACAGGCGGAAAATCTGCGCCTGAGTGGTGGGCTCCATGGCGTTGGTCGGCTCATCGGCAATCAGCAAGCGCGGCTGATTGGCCAGCGCGATGGCGATCATTACTTTCTGGCACTCGCCGTCGGTCAGCTCATACGGGAAGCTGTTCATCGCGTCTTTATGATCTTTAATCCCCACCCGGTGCAGCAGCTCGATGGCGCGCAGTTTGCGCCAGCCGAAGCGCTGCCACCAGCGGCCTTTATATGTCCAGGCGGGAATGTTTTGCATCAGCTGGCGGCCCACTTTCTCTGAAGGGTCCAGACAGGACTGCGGCTCCTGGAAAATCATCGACACGTTATGGCCTACCAGCCGCCGCCGCTCGCGCGCCGACAGGCGCAGCAGGTCGATATCGTCAAAACGCATACGGTCAGCGGTCACGCGCCAGTTGTCCTTGGTCACGCCGCAAATCGCTTTGGCGATTAGGCTTTTACCGGAACCCGATTCGCCGACCAGCCCGCGGATTTCCCCCTCGGCCAGCGTCATGCTGACGCGATCGACGGCTTTTACCCACTCGTCACCGGCTTTGAATTCAATGGTGAGATTACGGATATCAAGTAACGGCATTATTCCACTCCCGCATTAATGGCGCGTCGGATACCTTCGCCAAGCAGGTTGATCAGCAGCACGCTGACCATAATGGCGGCACCGGGCAGCATCACCGTCCACGGCGCGACATAAATCAATTCTAGCGCATCCCCCAGCATCGCTCCCCATTCGGGCGAGGGCAGCTGCGCGCCGAGATCGAGAAAGCCAAGCGCGGCAATGTCCAGCACCGCCATCGACAGGGCGCGCGTCACTTCACTGACAAACACCGACGCGGTATTCGGCAGTACCGCGAACCAGAGGATATTCAGGGTTGATGCGCCGTCAAGACGGGCCGCTACTACGTACTCTTTTTCCAGCTCGTCATGCACCATGCTGTAAACCGAGCGCACGATGCGCGGCAGCAGCGCCAGCCACACCGCGAACATCGCATGGGTCAGCCCCGGCCCGGCAAACGCCACCACGATAATCGCCAGCAGCAGGGAAGGGATCGACAGCAGGGTATCGAGAATATGGTTCAGCAGCGCCGAGCGCAGGCCGTGGGTGGACCCGGCGATCACGCCCAGCACCAGCCCGACGACCGCCGCGGCCAGCGTCACCACGAACGCGCCGCCGACGGTCGGGGCCGCGCCGCTCAGCAGACGGCTTAATACATCGCGGCCTAAATCATCGGTGCCTAAAAAGAACGACACTTCGCCATAGCGCGACCACGACGGCGGCAGCAGCTGATAGCCTAGAAACTGCTGGTTGATGTCATAAGGGGAAAACAGCGAGCCAAACAGGCACAAGAGCACCAGACCGGCGCAGCCGTACAGGCCGACCATCGCCATGGTATCGCCATAGAATTTGCGCCATACCGTGCGTAATGCCCCCGGCGGGCGTTTTTCGCTGTAAACATTATCGTAGGGCATACCATTCCTTATGCTTCAGCGGGTTCGCCATGGCCCCGAGAATATCCGACAGCACGTTAACCGCGATCACCAGTGCGCCAATGACCATCACCCCGGCGGAAATCGCCGCATAATCCTGCTGGCGGATGGCGTTAATCAACCAGCGCCCCAGCCCTGGCCAGCTAAACACCATTTCGGTGATCATCGCCAGCGTCAGCATGGTGGAGAACTGCAGGCCCAGACGCGGGATCACCGGCGGCAGAGCGTTATGCAGCACGTGGCGGCGCAAAATGGTGATCCGCGACAGGCCGCGCGTGGCTGCCGCTTTCACATAGTTTTGATCGAACACCTCGATGGTGCTGATGCGCATCAGGCGGATCACTTCCGTGGTGGGAGCCAGCGCCAGGGTCAGCACCGGCAGCACCATATGGCGCGCGGCGCTGATGATCATCTCATCGCGCCACGGCGAATCCGACAGCCAGGCGTCAATCAGCGCGAACCCGGTGACCTGCTTAACCTCATACAGCAGGTCGAAACGGCCTGAAACCGGCAGCCAGCCCAGGGTGAGCGAGAAAAACAGCGTCAGCAGCAGCGCCAGCCAGAATACCGGAATCGACAGGCCCACCAGCGCCAGCCCGCTGATAAAGGTGTCCTGCCATTTGTTGCGCAGGATCCCGGCCAGCATCCCCACCGGGATGCCCACCAGTAGCGCAAAGCCAAACGCCAGAATGCACAGCTCCATGGTGGCCGGGAACACTTCCCGCAGTTGGGCGGTGATGGGCTGGCCGTTGATGCTGGACACGCCGAAGTCCCAGTGCAGCACGCCGTCAAACCAGAACCACCAGGCGTTCCACAGCGATGCGCCCTGAAGCGGGGCGTGCGGCGTAAAGTAGCTCAGGCTGAAGCCGACAATGCTTAAAAACAGCAGCGTTACCAGCAGCAGCAATAAGCGACGCAGGGTAAAAATAATCATGGCGCTTTCACCTCCGCCTCGTCCCGGGATACCCCGGCGAATGACGCGTTGCCGAACGGGCTCAATACCAGCCCTTTAATATCATAGCGCGACGCCTGTAGCCGCAGGGAGGACGCCAGCGGCAGAACCGGCAGCTCCTTCGCCAGCATCCGCTGGGCCTCATCGTAGGCTTCGATGCGTGCCGCCAGTTGCTGAGAGGAAAGCGCTTTTTGCAGCACCTCGTCGAATTCACGGTTGCACCAGTGGGCGACGTTACTCTGGGAGCGGATCGCCGCACAGCTCAGCAAGGGCCGGAAGAAGCTGTCCGGGTCGTTACTGTCGGTGGCCCAGCCGGCCAGCGTCAGGTCATGATTCATATCCATCAGCCGCGCTTCCTGGAAACGGCCTTCTACCGGCACGATCACCACCGTCACGCCCACCTGGGCCAGGTCGGCCTGAATCAGCTCGGCGGTTTTCAGCGGGCTGGGGTTCCAGGCCTGAGAGCTGGTCGGCACCCACAGCTGTAGGGTTAAATTCTGAACGCCCAGCGCCTCAAGCTGCGCTTTGGCCTTAGCGGGATCGTATTCGGTAATTTTCGCATCGTTATCATAGGCCCACGACGCGCGCGGCAAAATCGACGCGGCGGTTTCAGCGGTGCCGTAATAAATCGACTGCATCAGGCGTTGATTGTTGATTGCCAGCGCCAGCGCGTGGCGGACCGCCGGGTTATTCAGCGGCGCTTTATTGGTGTTGAATCCCAGATAGGCGATGTTCATGCCGGGGCGCAGCGTCAGACGCAGGCGCGGGTCGTCGCGTAAAATCGACAACTGGCTGGCGGCAGGCCAGGCCAGCACATCGCACTCGCCGGTCAGCAATTTTGATAAGCGCCCGGTGCCGCCGGAACCCAGATCGATAACCACCTGCGGCATCAGCGGCCTACCGCGCCAGAAGCTGTCGTGGCGCGCCAGGCGAATAAACTGCCCGGCGCGGTATTCGCTCAGCTTGAACGGGCCAGTGCCCACGGGTTCGCGGTCCAGCATCTCCTGGCGGTCAGCTTTTGTGAGATTCCCGGCGTATTCTGCCGACATCACCGACGCGTAATGGGTCGCCAGATGCCATAAAAATGAGGCATCCGGCTGTGCGAGGCGAAACTCAACGCTATATTCGCCAATTTTACGCACGCTTTTCACCGTATCGGCAAATTGCAGGCTGTCGAAATAGGGATAGCTGGCACCGTTGACGCTGTGCCAGGGATTATTGCGATCGAAAATACGCTGGAAGCTGAACACCACGTCATCCGCGTTGAGCGGACGGGTCGGCGTAAACCAGGCGGTGGTCTGGAACTGCACGTTACGGCGCAGGTGAAAGCGATAGGTCGCGCCGTCATCCAGCACCTCCCAGCTGTCCGCCAGTTCGGAAACCAGCCGGTAGGTATAGGGGTCGACGTCCAGCAGCCGGTCATACAGCTGCGCGGCCAGGGTATCAACGGTAAGGCCGCTACCCGCTTTTTGCGGATTAAAGGTATTAACCTGTCCGCTGACGCAATAGACAAACCCGCTCTGGCGAATATCGGCAAGGGGTTTTGGGGCAGGGGCCGCATGGGCGTACCCGCCAGAAATGCCGAGCGCCATTATCAGGGAAGACAAAAATACGCGCATAAGTTTTTGAGTTATTTTGACCAATAGTCAAAGTGTATCGCACTTAGTGGGGCCAGGGAAAAATCTCTGCGCCAGTTGGCGCAAAAGCCATCACTGGGCGGCGATCTCGTGCTTTTTCAACAGGGCGCGCAGCTGGTGATAGGTCACACCCAATAACTGTGCGGCGCGTTTTTGATTGTATTTCGCCTGAGCCAGGCTGGTTTCCACCAGCGCTTTTTCGCTCTGCTGCTGCCACTGGCGTAAATCAAGCGGCAGGGCGGGCAAGCCGTTATCAGCCGTTTCAGTTTTTTGCGGCGCGGGACGGGAAAACGGGTCGACAATAATGGTATCTACCGCTGTTTCGCTGGTGCCGTGGCGATAAATCGAACGTTCCACCACGTTTTTCAGCTCGCGGATATTGCCCGGCCAGCTGTAATCCAGCAGGGTTTGTTCAGCTTCCGGCGTAAAACCGGGGAACAGCAGCCAGCCGAGTTCCCGGCACATCTGGATAGCGAACTGTTCCGCCAGCAGCATGATATCGCTGCGCCGCTCGCGCAGCGGCGGGAGCTGTACCACGTCAAACGCCAGCCGGTCGAGCAGATCGGCGCGGAAGGTCCCTTGCTCGACCAGATCCGGCAGGCTGGCGTTGGTCGCGCATACCAGACGCACGTTGACCTGCAACGGCTGGCTGCCCCCCACGCGCTCCAGCTCGCCATATTCGATCACCCTGAGCAGCTTTTCCTGCACCATCATCGGCGCGGTCGCCAGTTCATCGAGAAACAGCGTTCCGCCATCGGCACGCTCAAAGCGACCGGGGTGGCGCTTCTGCGCGCCGGTAAACGCGCCCGCTTCATGGCCGAACAGCTCGGAATCCAGCAGGTTCTCATTCAGCGCCGCGCAGTTCAGGGAGATAAACGGCCCCTGCCAGCGGCGCGACAAAAAGTGAATGCGGCTGGCAATCAGCTCCTTACCGGTCCCGCGCTCGCCAATCACCAGCACCGGTTTATCCAGCGGTGCCAGCCGGGAGACCTGTTCCAGCACTTCAAGGAAGCTATTGGCCTCGCCAATCAAATTATCTTTATATTCTGCCATGATGAAATTGACCACTTGTTGGTGGATATGACTACTATTGAAGATATCATACCTGACGGCAATATGTTCAATCTCAGTAAAAACAACAGATTATAAAACTGGCACGATGTTTGTATTAGTTATAGCGAAATCGAGCAGGGCGCGTGACGCCCGGATAATCAAAGAGGATTGAGTTATGGGTATTTTTTCTCGTTTTGCCGACATCGTGAACGCCAACATCAACTCCCTGCTGGAAAAAGCAGAGGACCCGCAAAAGCTGGTGCGTCTGATGATTCAGGAAATGGAAGACACCTTAGTTGAAGTGCGTTCCACCTCCGCTCGCGCGCTGGCTGAAAAGAAACAGCTGAGCCGTCGCATTGAGCAGGCAACCGCTCAGCAGGCCGAATGGCAGGAAAAAGCCGAACTGGCGCTGCGCAAAGATAAAGACGATTTAGCCCGTGCGGCGCTGATTGAAAAACAAAAGCTGACCGACCTGATTACGGTACTGACCGACGAAGCCACTCAGGTTGACGAAACCCTGGCGCGGATGAAAACCGAAATCGGCGAACTGGAGAATAAACTTCAGGAAACCCGCGCTCGCCAGCAGGTGTTGACGCTGCGCCACCAGGCCGCATCGTCCTCCCGCGACGTGCGCCGCCAGCTCGACAGTGGCAAAATTGATGAAGCCATGGCGCGTTTCGAATCGTTCGAGCGCCGTATCGATCACATGGAAGCAGAAGCCGAAAGCCAGCGTTTTGGCAAACAAAAAAATCTCGATCAGCAGTTTGCCGATCTCAAAGCGGACGATGAAATCAGCGCTCAACTGGCTGCGCTTAAAGCCAAAGTACAGCGCGACGTTGAATAAAAACTTTGCTGCGGCGGTATGACGCGCCGCAGCGCTTTTACTGTCAAGGAGTACACATGAGCGCACTTTTTCTCGCCATACCGCTAACCATTTTCGTGCTGTTCGTCGCGCCGATTTGGCTGTGGTTGCACTACAGCAATCGCAGTTCGCGCAGCGAGTTAACGCAAAGTGAACAGCAGCGCCTGGCGCAATTGACTGAAGAGGCTCGCCGGATGCGCGAACGCATTCAGTCGCTGGAGCAGATTCTGGATGCCGAACACCCCAACTGGAGAAATGATTAATGACCACCTCTTTTGGAAATCGCAAATTGTGGCGCATTCCCCAGCAGGGCATGGTTAAAGGGGTATGCGCGGGCATCGCTCAGTATCTCGACGTGCCGGTGAAGCTGGTGCGCCTGATCGTGGTGCTGTCGATGTTTTTTGGTCTGTTCTTTTTTACCCTGGTGGCGTACATCGCCCTGACGTTTATTCTCGACCCGATGCCGGAAGGCGCAGAGCAGGGCGAAGGCGCGCCGCGCAGCGGTGATTTGCTGAACGACGCCGATGCCCAACTGGCCGAATCCGAGCAGCGCTTACGCGCCATGGAGCGTTACGTGACCTCTGACACGTTCACGTTGCGCAGCCGATTCCGTCAGCTTTAACCTTTTTCTGGAGAGCGAATGAAACCAACCCGTTGGCAGCAGGCTTCTGTGAAAGCGCGTCCCGGCCTGAAACTGGCCGGCAAACTGATCATTCTCGGCGCATTGCGTTACGGGCCTGCGGGCGTAGCAGGCTGGGCGGTGAAGTCGGTCGCGCGCCGACCGGTTAAAATGCTGTTGGCCTTCGCCCTCGAACCGCTGTTAAAACGCCTGGCGACCCGACTGTCGCGCAATTTCAAACCCTGATTGACAAAAAACCCATCGCAAGGGCACAACGGGGACGTGCCTGACCGCTAAATCATCCCCATAATACTTCTATCAATACGCTTGTTCGAAAACAGGATGACGATGAAGCGAATCAAGACTGAACTCAATGCGCTGGTCAACCGTGGCGTCGATCGCCATCTGCGGTTGGCCGTCACTGGCCTGAGCCGCAGCGGCAAAACGGCGTTTATCACCGCCATGGTGAACCAACTGTTGAACCTCCACGCTGGGGCGCGCCTCCCGCTGCTCAACGCGGTGCGCGAAGAGCGGCTGTTGGGCGTCAAGCGCGTGCCGCAGCGCGATTTGGGCGTGGCGCGTTTTACCTACGATGAAGGGCTGGCGCAGCTGTACGGCGAACCGCCCACCTGGCCGACGCCAACCCGTGGCGTTAGCGAAATGCGCCTCGCGCTGCGCTACCGCTCTAATGAATCCCTGCTGCGCCACTTTAAAGACACCTCAACGCTGTACCTGGAAATCGTCGATTATCCGGGCGAATGGCTGCTGGATTTGCCGATGCTGGCCCAGGATTACCTGAGCTGGTCACGGCAGATGACCGGGCTGCTCAAGGGCGATCGCGAAAACTGGTCGCAACCGTGGCGCAAGCTGTGCGACGGGCTCGATCCGCTCGCGCCCGCCGATGAAAACCGCCTGGCGGCGATTGCCGAAGCCTGGACCGATTATCTGCACACCTGTAAACGCGAAGGGCTGCACTTTATCCAGCCGGGGCGCTTTGTACTGCCCGGCGATATGGCGGGCGCGCCCGCGCTGCAATTCTTCCCCTGGCCGGATGTGGACGGCGTGGGCGAATCGCGCCTTGCCCAGGCGGACAAATCCACCAATGCCGGGATGCTGCGCGAACGCTATCGCTACTACTGCGAAAAAGTGGTTAAAGGCTTTTATAAAGATCACTTCCTGCGCTTTGACCGCCAGATTGTGCTGGTGGATTGCCTGCAACCGCTCAACAGCGGGCCTCAGGCGTTTAACGATATGCGTCTGGCATTAACGCAACTGATGCAAAGCTTCCACTACGGCCAACGCACGCTGTTCCGCCGCCTGTTCTCCCCGGTGATCGACAAGCTGCTGTTTGCCGCCACCAAAGCCGACCACATTACCGCCGATCAGCACGCCAATATGGTATCGCTACTACAGCAACTGGTGCAGGACGCCTGGCAAAACGCGGCGTTCGAAGGCATCAGCATGGATTGTCTGGGGCTGGCGTCGGTGCAGGCTACGCAAAGCGGGCTGGTGGACGTCAAGGGCGAAAAAATCCCGGCGTTACGCGGTCACCGATTAAGCGACGGCGCGCCGCTAACGGTTTACCCTGGCGAAGTGCCGGCGCGCCTGCCGGGCAACGCCTTCTGGCAAAACCAGGGATTCCAGTTTGAACAGTTTCGCCCCCAGCGGATGACGGTGGATACGCCGCTGCCCCATATCCGGCTGGACGCGGCGCTGGAGTTTTTAATAGGAGATAAATTGCGATGAGCGAGCCGTTAAAACCGCGAATCGATTTCGCCGAGCCGCTGCAAGCGGACCGGGAACCGCAGATCAAAAGCGCCCAGGCGTTTAGTGAGCCGGAAGCGGAGTTGTTCACCCCGGCGCTTGCTGCCGAGCTGGAACCCGACGACGGCCAGGCCGAAGCCGTGGTGGAAGCCGCGCTGCGGCCTAAGCGCAGCCTGTGGCGGCGTATGGTCACCGCCGGGCTGGCGCTGTTTGGCGTCAGCGTGGTGGCGCAGGGCGTGCAGTGGACCCTGACCGCCTGGCAAACTCAGGACTGGGTCGCGCTTGGCGGGCTGGCGGCGGGCGGGCTGATTGTTGCCGCAGGCGTTGGGGCGGTGGGCACTGAATGGCGGCGTTTGCACCGTTTGCGTGAGCGCGCCACCGAACGCGATGAGGCCCGAGAACTGTTGACCAGCCACGGCATGGGCAAGGGGCGGGCGTTCTGCGAAAAACTGGCGCGTCAGGCCGGGCTGGATCAGGGCCATCCGGCGCTTCAGCGCTGGTATGCCGCTATCCATGAAACTCACAATGACCGGGAGATTGTCGAGCTGTACGCCCATCTGGTGCAGCCGGTGCTGGATAGCCAGGCGCGGCGCGAAATCAGCCGCTCGGCGGCGGAATCCACTCTGATGATCGCCGTCAGCCCGCTGGCGCTGGTGGATATGGCGTTTATCGCCTGGCGCAATTTACGCCTGATCAACCGCATCGCCGCGTTATATGGCATTGAACTTGGCTACTTCAGCCGCATCCGCCTGTTCCGGCTGGTGCTACTGAATATCGCCTTTGCCGGGGCCAGTGAAATGGTGCGTGAAATCGGTCTGGACTGGATGTCGCAGGATCTGGCAGCGCGGCTCTCCGCGCGGGCGGCGCAGGGCATTGGCGCAGGCTTGCTGACGGCGCGTCTCGGCATCAAGGCGATGGAGCTGTGCCGTCCGCTGCCGTGGCTTGACGATAAGCCGCGCCTCGGTGATTTCCGCCGTCAGTTGCTGACCCAGGTTAAAGAAACCCTGCAAAAGAAACCGCGCGATAACTAACCCTTCGGCGCTGTGAACGTTTAACTTTACGGCGCAGCGCCCAATTTTCCGCCATACTGTCAATGATTGTTGACAGACATCTTCCTGGTGAAGGTTATCTTGAGTATCATCGCCCCGTCATTGGCCCTTAAGCATGAAGGTTACCCCCATGCGTCTGGAAGTATTTTGCGAAGACCGAATCGGTCTTACCCGAGAATTACTGGATTTACTGGTGCTGCGCAGCATTGACCTGCGTGGAATCGAAATTGACCCTATCGGGCGTATCTACCTCAACTTTTCCAACCTTGATTTTGATTCGTTCAGCAGCCTGATGGCGGAAATTCGCCGCATCTCAGGCGTGACCGACGTGCGCACCGTGCCGTGGATGCCGTCGGAGCGCGAAAACCGCGCCCTGGCGGCCCTGCTGGAAGCGTTGCCGGAAGCGGTGCTATCACTGGACTTAAAAAGCAAAGTGGAACGGGCTAACCCTGCCAGCTGTGCGCTGTTCGCCATGAGCGAAGCGAAGCTGCGTAACCATAATGCCGGTGCGCTGATTAACAGCTTCAACTTCCAGCGCTGGCTGGATAGCGACCCGGTAGACTCCCATTCCGAACATACGATCATCAGCGGCCAGAACTTCCTGATGGAAATCACGCCGGTGCATCTGGAAGAGGATAAAGGCGTTAATACGCTGATTGGCGCGGTGGTGATGCTGCGCTCCACGGTGCGCATGGGCCGCCAGCTGCAAAACCTGTCGGGACTGGATGCCAGCGCGTTCAGCCAGATCGTCGCGGTCAGCCCGCGGATGCGTCAGGTGGTGGAGCAGGCGCGTAAGTTCGCCATGCTTAACGCGCCGCTGCTGATTGTCGGCGATACCGGCACCGGTAAAGATCAACTGGCCCGCGCCTGCCATCAGGCCAGCCCGCGTGCTGAAAAGCCCTATCTGGCGCTTAACTGCGGCTCTATCCCGGAAGACGTGGTGGAAAGCGAGCTGTTCGGCCACGCGCCGGGCGCTTACGCTAACGCGACGGAAGGTAAAAAAGGCTTCTTCGAACAGGCTAACGGCGGTTCGGTGCTGCTGGATGAGATCGGCGAAATGTCGCCGCGTATGCAAACCAAACTGCTGCGCTTTCTGAATGACGGCACCTTCCGGCGCGTCGGCGAGGAGCACGAAGTGCATGTCGATGTGCGGGTAATTTGCGCCACCCAGAAAAACCTGGTGGAGATGGTGCAGAAGGGCACATTCCGGGAGGATCTCTACTATCGGCTTAACGTGCTGACCCTTAACCTGCCGCCGTTGCGCGATCGTCCGCAGGACATCATGCCGCTGACCGAACTGTTTGTGGCGCGTTTTGCCGACGAACAGGGCGTGGCGCGTCCCAAGCTGTCCAGCGATCTGAGCAATATGCTGACCCGCTACGGCTGGCCGGGCAACGTGCGCCAGCTGAAAAACGCCGTTTATCGGGCGTTGACCCAGCTGGAAGGCTATGAGCTGCGTGCGCAGGATATCCTGCTGCCGGACTTTGACGCCGGATCGCTGCCGGTTGGCGAAGAGGCGATGGACGGTTCGCTGGATGAGATCACCCGGCGTTTCGAGCGTTCGGTATTGACCCAGCTTTATCGCAGCTATCCCAGCACCCGCAAGCTGGCGAAGCGCCTGGGCGTATCGCATACCGCGATTGCCAATAAACTGCGTGAATATGGATTAAGCCAGAAGAAGGGCGAAGAGTAG
Organism: Atlantibacter subterraneus; assembly: GCF_007570865.1. Taxonomy (GTDB): domain Bacteria; phylum Pseudomonadota; class Gammaproteobacteria; order Enterobacterales; family Enterobacteriaceae; genus Atlantibacter; species Atlantibacter subterraneus. The sequence continues at coordinate 742,335 of NZ_VLPS01000001.1, forward strand.
CGTCAGCGGCGTCCAGGCAACACGCCATGGGATATCAGGGAGTCAAGCAACGGTTGACCCTGGCGGCGAGAAGTGTAAAAAGGTTCATGTCTTTTCATGAGCCTTTTTTATTGCCCGTAAATTGCCGTTTGGCCGCACGTCATTATCGGGGCGTTAAATTTATTGGCAAAAAACGTAACAATCAGAGGTATGAGGTCATGTAATAGCTGACAGGAGCGTAATTATGTACAGCAGCGTGCAGGGTATCGATCTTCGTTTACTTCATATATTTGTGACTATCGCACAGTGCAAAGGTTTTTCTGCGGCGCAGGCGAGTCTGAATATGAACCAGTCTATTATCAGTTCCAGTATGGCTATGCTCGAAACGCGTCTGGGTTATCGATTATGCGATAGAGGCCGGAGCGGATTTCGTCTGACGGAGGAAGGAAAACGAATACTTAAATCAGCACTGGAATTATTTTCATCAATGGATAATTTTGTCGCCCAGGTAAGGGGCCTTTCCGGGAAATTGTTTGGACAGTTGTCGATTGGTTTACTGGACAGCACGTTAACTCTTCAGGACTCGCATATTTATAAAACCGTGGCGCGTTTTTATAAGCGCAATCAGGATGTTTGCCTTCAATTGTCAATTAAATCACCGACAGAACTGGAGCAGGACATTCTCAACGGACAATTGCATGCCGCCATTGCCTATACCAGCCATCGTCTTGTTGGGTTGAAATATATAAATTTGTTTACCGAAAAAGTTTCTATTTATTGCGGTAAGGATCACCCGTTATTCAATCGGGCCAGAGTCTCCACTCAGGATATCCTTCAGGCAAAATGGGTAAAGCGAGGGTATTTAATGCCTTCTAATCTGGTTCCCCTGGCGCTGCCGGACGACAACATGACGGCAAGCGCGCATCAGATGGAAGGCGTAGCGTTAATGATCCTGGCCGGTACGCATCTTGGCTACCTCCCTGAGCATTATGCAAAAACGTGGGAAGAAACGGGCGAGATGCGGGTTCTTAACCCGCAAACATTAAGCTATGAGGCGCAGCATTGTCTCATTTTTCACCAGACGCGGCCGCGCAATGAAGCCCTTGATGCGTTTATCGACGATGTGCTAACAGAACATAAAGTTACGCATCCAACGCGTCACACAGCGCATAAATAATATGACCTGAGTATTAAGCAATGTTATTCATCATTTCCGATTATTAAATAAACGCATTTCTGTAAGGTCGTTATTTAACACACGATGCCTGTCACGTTGCACCTCAGTAATGGGGGCATTGACCGGGCTGGCTACGGTTATTTCAGGCGCGATACATTGGGAAAATTGAAAGTGTAGTTGCCATTATTGTTATTTAACTTCACTCATTGACTCTTTACGCTTCGATCATAACAGGGCCATGAAATCTATACCTGTAACGCTGGATAGCAAACCCATCATTACGTTCACGTAAGGAGCTTTAAATGAGAAACAAATTCCGTGGCACCCATTATCTGGCAATGAAAGACTTCACAGCGGAAGAGATACGTTATTTGGTAGAACTTGCGGCCGATTTAAAACGTAAATGGACGATGCGCGAACCTCATGAATACCTGAAAGGGAAAACGTACGGCATGATTTTTGAAAAGAAATCGACCCGTACTCGTAACTCTTTCCATGCTGCGGCGACGGCGCTGGGCGCCCAGTCAATTTATCTGCGTCCTGATGAAATGCAATTAAGCCGTGGCGAACCCATTAAAGATACCGCCCGAATTATCGATCGCTACTTTGACGGTTTATATATCCGTACCTTTGGCCAGGAAATTGTCGAAGAGTTTGCAAAATACATGAAGAACCCGGTTATTAACGCCCTGACGGCGCTTGAGCACCCCTGCCAGGGGCTGGCGGATTTGCTGACGATTAAAGAAAAAATGGGTGACTGGAAAGGAGTCAAAGTGTGTTACGCCGGGGATGTTTATAACGTGTGTCACTCGCTGATGATTGGATCTGCGATGGTTGGGATGGATATTTATGTCGCCGCGCCGAAAGCCTATAAACCTGCGCCGGAAATCCTTGAATGTGCGCAAAAACATGCGGCAGCTAACGGCTCCAGGGTCATTGTCACCGAAGATTTTGATGAAGCGCTGCGCAATGCGGATGTGGTTTATGGCAATACCTGGCACAGCATGGGTGAAAACGAGGAACAGAAAGAAAAACGCATACACGATTTTATGCCCTATCAGATCAATGCGCAGGCGATGGCGAAAGCGCGTAAGAACGCCATTTTCATGCATTGCCTACCCGGTTATCGCGGAGAAGATATGACGGATGAGGTCATTGAAGGCGCGCAATCCGTGGTCTGGGATCAAGGTAAAAACCGAATGCATACCGTTAAAGCCGTACTGGTCGCCACCTCCTTGTAACGGTAATAAAGCGTTTCTAATCCGCTCATCTCCTTCCTGTCATCTTCGCCTTAAACAGGAAGGAGGAGAGGCTCGACAGGAGTCAGATATGAACCAACCCACTTCGTCTGAACACGGCCAGCTAAAAAAAGTCATTACCTTCAAAGGCTTTCTCGGCATGGGCATCGGCTGCGTTTTTGGCGCGTCATGGCTGGTGCTTACCGGCGTATGGCTGGACACGGCCGGCGGTCCGCTTAATGTGGTCATCGCGATTATTTTGTGCCTGGTGATTGAGCTTCCTCTGGCGCTGGCTTATCTGGAGGCTATCTCTACCGTACCGCTTGCGGGCGGAGAAGCCGCTTACGCTTATCTCGCATTCGGTAGTTTCGCCGCCATGATTGCCGGCTGGTTCGGTGTCCTGGTCAATATTATCTTATGCGCATGGGAGGCTATCGCCATCACAACGATGGTGGGCTATCTCATTCCCACGTTGAAAACCATGATGCCGCTTTATGCCGTTGGCGGCAGTACAGTGACCGGGCCATTCTTGCTGTTGGGGCTGATTTTAGTGTTTGGCATCGGGTTAATGCAGCATCGCGGCGTGAAAATGTCCTCTGCATTACAAACGGGTATCACGGTTACCGTTCTGACGTTGGTGATTATTTCATTGGCGGTATGCGTTGCGCATAGTGATGTAAATAACCTCAAGCCGCTACAAACCCGACCCACAGTCGAGGGCGTCGTCGCATTGCTTGCGCTGTTGCCATTTTCCATCGCGGGGTGGGAAACCATCGCCAAAGGTGCGGAAGAAGCTTCAGCGACGTTGAGTCGCCAGCGTACGGCGCTCGCGCTGATCGTTTCCGTGGTCTTTGCCACATTCATGTACTTGATTACTGTATTGGTGCCAGCGGCAATCGTGCCATGGCAATCGCTGTTGAATACGGATATTCCGTTTGCTAATGCGTCAAGGGAAGTGACAGGCACGGTCGCCTGGGGATATTGCCTGACGGCAGCGGCATGTTGCGGTGTCGTCGGCGTCTATAACGCCTGTTTTTATGGCGCTACGCGCTTATTAATGTACCTGAGCCAGGTGGGGCTGATCCCTGCTGCGTTCTCGCGACTGCATCCTGTCTATAAAACGCCGACTACCGCGATTCTTTTTGTTTCGAGTATTGCGGCTGCCGCCTGTTTTCTGGGCAAAGCGGTATTTATTCCGCTGGTTACCGTCGCGGCATTTTCCTACATCGTGCTCTGGGGATCGACGCTCTTTTCAGTCATTCGCTTACGCAAAATCCGTCCGAATTTGCCGCGCCCGTTGCCTGTGCCTGGCGGCAAAGTAGTGATGTGCCTGGGCGTAATCATGACACTCCTGATGGCCTGCGCCATGTTGGTTCCCGGAAGCCCGGCGGCGTTGAAATGGCCGTACGAATATTTACTGTTGGGTTTCTTTCTGATTATCGGCATTGCACTTTATTTGTGCCGGGATAGATCCCTGTCAGATAACGAACAGGCCCGGCGCATTTTAGAAAATATCTCTGAAATCTAATCCATTCGGCAATGAAAGGGTATTTCGCCCATTGTCATTTAAGGAGTCAGAAATGAATAAACATTATGTTAAAGATGCCACCAGCCGTTTAAAAAAAGTGCTGTTATGTCCACCGGATTATTTTTCATTTCAGCCGATCAATGTCATTACGGAGGACTGGATCGAAAAAGGCGAAAGCGCAGATATTAGCGCGTTTAAGCGCGAACATGCTGAGCTGGTTCAGGCGTACCGGGAAAATGGCGTCGAAGTGGTATTCATGGATCCCGATCCTGAGTTGCCTTATGAAGTGTATGCCCGCGACTTTGGGGCGTGCGTTAAAGAAGGCTTTATCATGGGCGCATTTCGTGAACCTTGCCGTAAAGGGGAGACGCAACAATACGAAGCTAAAATGAAAGCGCTGGGTATACCCTGTGTTGCGCGTTGCACGGCTGGCGCATTTGAGGGTGGGGATTTTTGGATGATCGACGAGCACACTATTGCCCATGGCGTCGTCGCCAGAACCGATCTGGATGGTTTTAAAAACGTTGAGCGCCAGATGTGGGAATTAGGCTACACCATGGTGCCAATTTTTTGCCAGCGCGAAAACCTGCATCTGGATATGTGTTTTAATATCGTGGCGGAAAAAGTCGCTGTAATTTGCAGGGCGGCGTTGCCGTGGCAATTTATTAATTTGCTTGAGCGGCGCGGGTTTACTTTGATTGATATTCCGCAGGAAGGCGTGTTCCGTCATCATTGTAATTTACAGGCATTGGGCGACGGTCGTGTGTTGACATTCGAAAATAATAAAGCAGTGAATCAGCAGATGCGTTGTTTAGGGCTTTCGACTATCGAACCTGGACTTGAACAGATCCTGAAAGGCGGGGGCGGGCCACACTGTATGACGTTCCCGCTTGAAAGGGAATAACGCTAATCAGCAATCTGAATAAAGGCGGGGCGGACGCCGGCGCGTCTGCCTGCGCCTGACAATAACAGTCTGTTCAACAGGAATAATTTCCTTAACAACGTTATATCGATCGGGAAGAAATAGATGAGACTTGCTATCGCATTAGGGGGCAATGCATTATTGCGCCGCAGCGAACCTATGACGGCGGAAAATCAACGCGCCAACATAGCGCTTGCCTGTAAAGCCATTGCCCGCGTAGGGAAAAAACACGATGTCATTTTAAGCCATGGCAATGGGCCTCAGGTAGGATTGCTGGCATTACAGGCTGAAGCCTATTCTGAGAAAGTGACGCCCTATCCCTTTGATATTCTTGGTGCCGAAAGTCAGGGAATGATTGGCTATATGTTTGTTCAGGCATTGCGCAATGAGATGCCGAACAGAGAAATCGTGGCGGTGATAACCCAGGTCGCTGTGAATAAAAACGATCCGGCCATTAATGACCCCTCAAAATTTATCGGGCCGGTTTATACCAAAGACGAAGCAGAACAGATTTCACGGCAAAAAGGATGGATAATTAAACCTGATGGCCATTATTATCGGCGGGTAGTACCCAGTCCCCGCCCGGAATCGATCGTAGAAATTGCTTCAATCCGCACATTAGTTAATAACGGCGCTGTTGTGGTCGCTGGCGGTGGCGGCGGTGTTCCGGTAATTATTAACGGCGACCGGGAACAGGGATTTGAAGCGGTTATTGATAAAGATCTCTGTTGCAGTCTGCTGGCCCGTGAACTGAATGCCGATATATTGATTCTGGCTACCGATGTAAAATGTGTATTTGTTAATTTCGGGATGCCGGATGCTAAAGCCATTAAAGCCGCCAACCCTAAAGCGCTTTACGAATTAAAATTTGCTGCGGGATCGATGGCACCTAAAATTCAGGCAACGTGTGAATTTTCGCTGATTACCGGTAAAAAAGCAATAATTGGCGCGCTGGATGATATTGAACACATGGTCGAGGGGACAGCGGGAACGACCATTAGTAATGAGATTAAAGGCATTATTTATTATTAACTGCGCGTCATATTGGTATCTCTTAATATGCATGCTGAACGCTTCAGTATTAATGAAAATGTGAGGAATGCTTTCGAAAAAGACACTCAGGTATGGAAGCATTCCTGAACGTATAAGGGAAGGGCTATGACGATTGATTACATTGTTATTGCAATCTATCTGTCAGTCATTCTGGGCGTAGGCTGGCTTGGCTGGTTTAAGGCGAAAACAAGGGAGGATTATTCCGTGGCGGGCCGACAGTTAGGCCCGGTGCTGTTTACCAGTACGATGGCGGCAACAATACTGGGCGGCGCGTCTACCATAGGCACTATCGGGCTGGGGTATCGGTATGGTATTTCCGGATTATGGCTACCTGCCAGCCTGGGATTCGGCATTATCGGACTTAGCCTGTTTATGGTTTCTCCGCTTATCCGCCTTAAATTGCATACGGTGACGCAAATTCTGGCTTTGCGCTATCGCCCCTCGGTCAAGCTTGTGGGCAGTATAGTGATGATGATTTATGACCTGATGGTAGCGGTAACCTCAACCATTGCCATCGGTAATGTCCTGAGCACGCTCTTAAAAATTTCCATGGTGGAAGCGATTTGGGGCGGGGGCGCTGTTGTGGTGGCCTATGCCGTATTAGGCGGGATGTGGTCACTCGCCCGAACCGACATTTTGCAATTCACGCTAAAAACTCTGGGGCTACTGTTTGTTTTGATGCCGCTCAGCGTTATTCATGCTGGCGGATGGAGGCACATGGCAGCGGTGTTGCCGGCGCACTATTTTAGTCTCACAGCAATCGGCCTGCCGACCATCACCACCTATTTTCTTATCTATTCTTTAGGCATTTTGATTGGCCAGGACATTTGGCAGCGAGCTTTTACGGCGCGCAGTGGGAGCGTCGCAAAATGGGGTGGATTAACCGCCGGGATATACTGCATCCTCTGGGGGGTGATGGGGGGCGTAATCGGCATGTCGGCTCGGGTTTATCTGCCCGCGCTGGCGAACCCGGAATCGGCCTTTGTGGTGGCAATCGAAACCGTGTTGCCTGTAGGCATTAAAGGCGTGGTCATTGCCGCCGCGCTGGCAGCGCTGATGTCTACCGCCAGCGCATGCATGATGGCGACGTCGACTATCGCCATTTATGATGTGTATACCGCCATCGCGGGTAAGGAGAAATGTTCCATTATTATCGATCGGCTATCGACGCTGATCGTTGGCATAATCATGTTGCTGATCGCCAGCCTGATCGGCAATGTGGTGGCGGCGTTGACGGTGGCGTATAACCTGCTGGTTGGCGCATTGTTAATCCCGCTTATCGGTGCCGTATTCTGGAAAAGAGCGTCGTCGACCGGGGCAATCATCGCCATTCTTTTAGGTGGGATTACCGTGATTAGCTTCATTATTAACGATGGGTTACTCTCAAATAGCCCCATTTATTATGGGCTGGGAGTAAATCTTATTGCATTTATGGCCGGAAGCCTGCTGCGACCGGACCGCGTTTTTAAACCGCCGGTGTCGAGGTTGTGATACCCGGTTAAATAACAGAGAAGGGGGCTTAACGCCCCCTTTTGTTTATTTCAGTGCTTCCAGAGCGGCGTCGTAGTTCGGCTCGTGGGTGATTTCATTCACCAGTTCGCTGAATACCACTTCGTCCTGCTCGTTGATCACTACCACTGCGCGAGCGGTCAGGCCTTTCAGCGCGCCTTCTTCAATGCCCACGCCGTAATCCTGCTGGAATTGCGGGTTGCGCAGGGTGGACAGGGTGACGACGTTGCTCAGGCCTTCCGCACCGCAGAAGCGCGACTGGGCGAACGGCAGGTCAGCGGAGATGCACAGCACCACGGTGTTATCTACGCTGGTCGCCAGCTGGTTGAATTTACGCACTGACGCAGCGCACACGCCGGTATCAATGCTCGGGAAAATATTCAGGACCTTACGTTTGCCGGCGAATTGGCCAAGCGTAACGTCAGACAGATCTTTTGCCACCAGGCTGAAGGGCTGTGCTTTGCTACCTTGCGCCGGGATCTGACCGACTACGGATACCGGATTGCCCTGAAAATGAACGATTTGTGACATAGTTATCTTCCTGTTTACATATAGTTAACGTCGCCGACAGTGTATGCCATCATGCAAGCGTTGAATATAAAAAACTGATTCGGCGGCCGGTAAATTCGCTCGCTATAATGGAGCAAACCATTGGAGAGGCTAAATAAATGCGCAGCGTAAAGGTCTATCAGGAATCCTGGCCCCTGCATTCGCCGTTCGTTATTTCACGCGGGACGCGCAATGAAGCGGTGGTTGTGGTGGTGGAAATCGAGCAGGACGGCGTGAAGGGCGTGGGGGAATGTACCCCTTATCCGCGCTATGGCGAGAGTGTTGAATCAGTAATGGCGCAAATCATGACCGTGGTGGAACCGCTGGAAGCCGGTGCCAGCCGCGAGTCGCTCCAGACGCTGCTCCCCGCCGGTGCAGCGCGCAACGCGCTGGACTGCGCGCTGTGGGATCTTGAGGCGCGCCGGGCAGGGAAACCGCTGAGCGGGCTGCTGGGCGTCACGCTGCCGGAATTTGTCCTGACCGCGCAAACCGTCAGTATCGGCACGCCGGAGCAGATGGCGAGTTCGGCGGCGGTACTGTGGGACAAAGGCGCGCGGCTGCTGAAAATCAAGCTCGACGATCGGTTGATTACCGAACGGATGGTGGCGATCCGCGCTGCTGTACCCAACGCGACGCTGATTGTTGATGCTAACGAATCCTGGTCCGCCGATGGCCTGGCGGCGCGCTGCCAGCTGCTGGCGGATCTGGGCGTGGCGATGCTGGAGCAGCCGCTGCCAGCGGCGGAAGACAGCCAGCTGGAGAATTTTATCCATTCGCTGCCGATCTGCGCCGATGAAAGTTGCCACACCCGGGCATCGCTGGCGGGGCTGGCGCGGCGTTATGAGATGGTCAATATCAAGCTGGATAAAACCGGCGGCCTGACCGAGGCGCTGCTGTTAAGCGAGGCGGCGCGGGAACAGGGTTTTGAAGTGATGCTCGGCTGCATGCTGTGCACCTCCCGGGCCATCAGCGCCGCCCTGCCGCTAAGCGTGCAGGCGCGTTTCGCCGATCTCGACGGCCCCACGTGGCTGGCGGTGGACGTGGAGCCGGCGCTTAATTTCTCAACCGGGGCAATTCACCTGTAAGGCTGCCAGTGCAGCAGCGCCGTCATGGCGTCAAGATAGCGCTCGCTGGCGTCGTCGGCGGAAATGGGCGGGAATTCGGCGGTGATGCAGGGCAGATTGATGTCTGCGCACCAGCTGCCGAAGGAGCCGGGAGTGGCGTAGCCGACGCTGGTGACCAGCGGTAAATCGAACGCCTGCGCCAGCCACTGCCCGAGGGCGCTGCTGCCCGGATCTTCAATGCAGGCCAGCGGATCGTGAAACGACACTACCCAGCGTGGCGCAATCTGATGGATCAGCTGGCACAGCGCCACGGTTTCCGGCTCTGAACCGGGTTTATCGCCGGTAGATAACACCACATCGCGCTTATCCGCCGCGCTGTTCCAGCGATACACCGTGTCGCCCGCCTTCCAGTTAGCCGCCGGAAAGTTGCGGTTTAAATCCACACCGTGCGCATTGGCGCGTAAGCCAAGCTGGCAACCGTCGGGATTAACCGCCAGCACCACATGATGCTGACGATGTTTCGGCTCCAGGGCGCGCAGGGCGCAGGAGAGCGTCACCACGGCGGCGTTTTCATCGCCGTGGGTACCCGCCAGGATCAGTCCGGCATTTTCACTGGCCTCCGGGGCCGGGAACCACAGCAGCGGCGCGCCTAATACGCTTTTTCCGTAGCGTTCCGCGCCAGGAGGGAAATGGCCGCGCTGCGAGCGAGGGCGTAACGTCGTCATAGCTATCTTTCCTTGAAGGGGTGATGAGATGAGTGTTGAGCAAAAGCGCCGGGAAATCAACTGCCTGCGCCTGTCCACATTTCTGAAGATAAATCACCGTCGGCGTTTGCATTTCATTACGTCAAAACAAATAATTAACGCCAATTAATAATCAGCTGGCCGCCTGTAAAGACGCGTCGGTATCGTTGAGTTTAGGGGGTTGGAATGAAATTTCCGGTGCGTATCGCAACTGGCGTGTTACTGGCGGGGAGTGCCTTAACACCTGCCGTTGCGGCGGACGTTCCGCAGGGCACGGTGCTGGCGGAGAAACAGGAACTGGTGCGCCATATCAAAGATGAACCGGCCTCGCTGGATCCGGTTAAGGCGGTGGGGCTGCCGGAAATTCAGGTGATCCGCGATCTGTTTGAAGGGCTGGTTAACCAGAACGAGAAGGGCGAACTGACGCCGGGCGTAGCCACCAAATGGCAGAGTAGCGACAATCGCGTCTGGACCTTCAGCCTGCGCAGCGATGCCCGCTGGTCCGACGGTACGCCAGTTACCGCGCAGGATTTCGTGTACAGCTGGCAACGGCTGGTCGACCCTAAAAACACCTCGCCTTTTGCCTGGTTCGCCGCGCTGGCGGGCATCACTAACGCCCAGGCGATTATCGATGGCAAAATGCCTGCCGACAAACTGGGCGTGTCTGCGCCCGACGCCGCTACGTTGCGGGTGGAGCTGGACAAGCCGGTGCCGTATTTCCCGAACCTGACGGCCAACTTCTCACTCTATCCCACCCCGAAAGCCGCCATTGAAAAGTGGGGCGGCGAATGGACTAAGCCTGGCAATCTGGTGGGTAACGGCGCGTACACTCTGACCGAGCGGGTAGTGAACGAAAAGCTGGTGGCGACGCCGAATAAAAACTACTGGGACAACGGCAAAACGGTGATTAGCAAAGTCACGTTTATCCCGATTAACCAGGAGTCCGCCGCGACTAAACGCTATCTGGCGGGTGATATCGACATCACTGAATCCTTCCCGAAAAACATGTATCAGAAGCTGCTGAAGGATATTCCCGGCCAGGTGTATACGCCGCCGCAGCTTGGCACCTATTACTATGCGTTTAATACCCAGAAAGGCCCGACGGCGGATCAGCGCGTCAGGCTGGCGCTGAGTATGACCATCGATCGGCGCATTATGGCGGAAAAAGTGCTCGGCACCGGGGAGAAACCGGCCTGGCGATTCACGCCGGACGTCACGGCGGACTTCAAACCAACGCCGTCGATGTTTGAGGAGATGAGCCAGCAGGAGCTGAACGCGCAGGCTAAAACCCTGCTTCAGGCCGCTGGCTACGGCCCGAACAAGCCGCTTAAACTGACGCTGCTGTATAACACCTCTGAAAACCACCAGAAAATCGCTATTGCGGTGGCCTCGATGTGGAAAAAGAATCTCGGAGTAGACGTGAAGCTGCAAAACCAGGAATGGAAAACGTACATCGATAGCCGCAATACCGGCAATTTCGATGTGATCCGCGCCTCCTGGGTAGGGGATTATAACGAGCCGTCGACCTTCCTTTCCCTGTTGACCTCGACCCACAGCGGCAATATCTCGCGTTTCAACGATCCGGCATATGACAAAGTGCTGGAGCAGGCCAGCCGTGAAAATACTTTGCAAGCGCGTAACAGCGATTACAACCAGGCGGAAAAAATCATCGCTGAAAAAGCGCCGATTGCGCCGATTTATCAATACACCAACGGACGTTTAATCAAGCCCTGGGTTAAAGGCTATCCGATCAATAACCCGGAAGACGTGGCTTATACCCGCACGATGTACCTGATTAAACACTAGTTTCCTCTCTCTTTTCCTTTCTCTCATACACTGCCGGCGCGAAAAACTCGCGCCAGGCTCTTTTCATCACCCAAAAACATGTTATGTTATATTATAACTTTTTCTGGGAATGTAAGAGGGACGTATTTTGGCAGGTCAATTTTCTAAAATCGCTGTGGCGCTGGGCGCGCTTGTTTTGAGCGGGCACGCGCTGGCACATGGGCATTCACACGGCAAGCCGCTGTCTGAGATGGAGCAGAAAGCCGCCGGGGGCGTGTTTGATAATAAAGACGTAAAAGACCGTAATCTGTCCGACTGGGACGGTGTCTGGCAGTCGGTTTACCCGTATTTGCAGAGTGGCGATCTGGACCCGGTCTTCAGGAAGAAAGCCGAAAAGGACAAGACCAAAACCGCCGGGGAAATTAAGGAGTACTACCGTAAAGGGTATGTCACTGATGTGGAAATGATCGGCATCGAAAACGGCGTGATGGAATTCCATGTCGGCGACAAAGTCAACGCCTGTAAATACGATTACGCCGGACATAAGATCCTGACCTATAAATCCGGCAAAAAAGGCGTGCGCTATCTGTTTGAGTGTAAAGACGCCAGCAGCCAGGCACCGAAATTCGTTCAGTTCAGCGATCACATCATCGCGCCGCGTAAGTCCACGCATTACCACATCTTTATGGGCAACACGTCCCAGGAAGCGCTGCTGGAAGAGATGGACAACTGGCCGACCTATTACCCGTACCAGCTCACCAAAGAGCAGGTGGTGGATGAGATGTTGCACCACTGATTGTTGTCAACACCAGGTATGGGCCGCTCGCGTAGAGCGGCCTTTTTTATTCAGCGCGAGGGGAGGTAAGGTAAAGGGAATGCCGCGAGGGGATGATCAAGCCTGGCGTTATGCGCGCCCTGAATTTCGGCCACGATGACCTGATAACCTTTAATCCATTTCTGGCTCTGGCCTTTGGCTTTTTTATGGCTGATTTCGGTCATTAGCTTGTCCATGTCTTCGCGATTGTGCCAGTAGTAGTTATTGATGGTTTTCCCGCTGGCCGTGTCCGTCACGCTTTCCATGCCAATAAATCCTGGTAACGAAAGGGTGTAGGATTCAATCAGCGCATCAAGCTGGTAAAACTCATCGTCATACTCTTTCTTTTCAAAAATAAAACTGCTGAGAAACAGGCTCATTTGTTTGGCCTCGGTTAGTGGTGAAATTCTGCCACCGTCATGGTGAATACCAGACGGGTACTGTGTTCGTTAGCGTAGCGATGCGCGGCTTCGGTTTTTGCCACCGCGGAGCTGCCGCTCTGCAACACGCTAACGTTTTCCCCCACGGTTAAGGTCAATACGCCTTCTTCAACGTGAAACAGTTCAAAGGTGCCCACAGGGTGCCCCGGGGAAGTAAAGGCCTCGCCCGGCTCCAGCACCCAGCGCCACAGTTCAATCATCGTCGGACCCGCAGTTCCTGCCAGCAGACGCGCGTTGCCGCCGTTAGTGCCTTCCCAGAGAACCGGGATTTTCTCCGCGTCGATGACATGGATCGCCGGTTCGCTGGAGACGTTGACGATATCCGCCACCGATACGCCCAGCGCGGCGGACAATTTGCACAGAATGGCGATGCTGGGATTAGCGCTGCCTTTTTCGATTTCCACCAACATGCCTTTGCTCACCGTGGCGCGACGTGAAAGCTCATCGAGAGACAGTTTTTTCTCTTTGCGATACGCCTTAATGCGGCTTGCCACGGCCTGATTCACCTGCGAAACATCGGCACCTTGTTCGGTCGTTATATTGACTTTCTCAGCCATCGGTCATTACCATGATACAAAATAGTCGATATATAATTATCCAATGCTTTCCGTTATTCCGTCAATGGATTCCGCGCTGGAAGAGGCGGGCGACAGGCTCATCGCGCTGCCTGAACAACTGATGCCGGGAATGAAACATCATCGCCAGCTAATTAGCGTGGCGGATGGTGTGCGCTGATACTTTCAGCCCATGCTTAAAGGCAAATCCCGGAAACCCGATATACTTACTGGTCTGTGAGGCGGTATGGAAAATCGATCGGCAGCTGACGACTGTAAACACGACTATTAAGCGTAACGCTTGAGGAGGCGGTGATGGCATCGGGTTGGGCTAATGATGATGCAGTTCAACAACAGATAGACAGTACCATTGAAGACGCGATTTCACGCGCGCGCCAGGATTTAACTTCGGGAGAAAGCCTGACGCACTGCGAAGAGTGCGGCGAGCCGATTCCTGAAGCCCGCCAAAAAGCGGTGCCTGGCGTTCGGCTGTGCATCAATTGCCAACAAAAGGCGGATGCGGAAAAGCAACGCTTCTCAGGCTACAACCGCCGTGGCTCTAAAGACAGCCAGTTGCGTTAGTCTTTATCGCGCGCAACATCATATTCATTCCAGCGATTACGTCCGCTCTCTTTGGCCTGATAGAGCGCCGCGTCGGCCTGAGCGATAAATACTGTACCTGACATATCGGGTTTCCAGACGGAAATCCCCTGGCTTACCGTAACGTGCTGACTCACCGGCGAGGCGGCATGTTTAATCGCCAGGTTTTCCAGCCGCCATGCCAGCCGACGCGCCACCCGGTGTGCGGCCTCGCTGCCGCCGCCGGGCAACAGGATCGCAAACTCTTCACCGCCCAGACGCGCCACGCTGTCGCCCCGTTTGCGTACCGCGCTTTTCAGCTGATTCGCCACTTCTTTCAGGCAGATATCTCCTGCCTGGTGGCCATAATGGTCGTTGAAGCGTTTAAAGTGATCGACGTCCACCATGATCATCGCCAGTTCTCCGCCGGTCTGGCTGGCTTCATGGATGGCGTTATCCAGTTGTTGCTGAAAATTGCGCCGGTTAGCGATGCCGGTTAGCGGATCGTAGCTCGCCAGGGTTTCCAGTTGCTTAATCAAATCACGTTTTTCCTGACCGCGCCGCAGCGCCAGCAGAAACCAGCTGTTGAGCATCCGGCGGCCCGATTCCAGCAGCGCCGCCAGCAGCAGCCACAGTACCGCATTAAGCGCGGTGGGGCTTTGGTCGTAAACAAAGGCGCTGACCAGAATCGATAGCCAGATGGGCACAATAAACGTGAGCAGCACGCGCGCATCGAAATAGAGCGAAATCAGTGCAGTGAACAGCAGCAACCCTGCCAGCGGAAAAATAACCCGCATATCGCCGCTGGCGATAAACACATAGAAAGAAATAGCCCAGGCCAGGCTTAAAAATAACACCGTGCCTTTAGCTAACTGGCTCAGCCAGACCGCTTCGCGATCGGGTGCCATGCGTAAAATAAACAGCACGCTGGACGAGGCGGCGAGTACCAGCACCATTGCGCTTTCCAGCACATGGTGAGGATGATGCAGCACGGCGACCAGATGCTCCGGCGAAAAGTAGTTACGCCCCAGTATAAATAGCGAAAACAGGATGTTTACCCACAGAAACCAGCTTGCGCTGACGGTAATCGCCTGGCGGCGCATTTCTGCGGCGTGAAGTTCAAAATTGAGGCAGCGTGGCTGTTTATCAGTCACTCAAAGCTCCTGGTAAAAGAAAATAAAAGAATTTATTTCATTGGATTAGGCGATTTTTATTACATATGTTAACCGTTTGCTTTCGTTATGAGCAAACGGTATGGCATCACCGGGCAGCCTCTTGCCAGCCGGAGGCAGAAGGCTAGACTGACACCATTGCCCGGTCAACTCAGGAGGCTCACGTGCAGGCGATAAAGGGATCGGAACTGAATGTACCGGATGCGGTATTTGCATGGATACTGGATGGAAAAGGCGGGGTTAAGCCGCTGGAAAACGACGACACCATTGATAAAGAGCATCCTTGCTGGCTGCATCTCAACTATACCCACTCCGAAAGCGCGCAATGGCTGGCGACCACGCCGCTGCTGCCAAATACCGTGCGCGATGCTCTGGCAGGAGAAAGCACCCGCCCGCGCGTGACCCGCATGGGAGACGGTACGCTGATCACGCTGCGCTGCATTAACGGCAGTACCGACGAACGCCCGGACCAGCTGGTGGCGATGCGCCTGTATATGGACGAGCGGCTGATTGTTTCCACCCGCCAGCGTAAAGTGCTGGCGCTGGACGACGTCGTTCAGGATCTCAACGACGGCACCGGGCCGACGGACGGCGGCAGCTGGCTGGTGGACATCTGCGACGCGCTAACCGATCACGCCAGCGAATTTATTGAAGAGTTGCACGATAAGATCATCGATCTGGAAGACAATCTGCTGGATCAGCAGATCCCGCCGCGCGGTTTTCTGGCGCTATTACGCAAACAGCTGATTGTAATGCGCCGCTATATGGCACCGCAGCGCGACGTGTATGCGCGGCTGGCCAGCGAGCGTTTGCCGTGGATGACCGACGATCATCGCCGCAGAATGCAGGATATCGCCGACCGGCTGGGGCGAGGGCTGGATGAAATCGACGCCTGTATTTCACGTACCGCCATCATGGCCGATGAAATCGCCCAGGTGATGCAGGAGTCGCTGGCGCGCCGGACCTATACCATGTCGCTGATGGCAATGGTGTTTTTACCCAGCACCTTTTTGACCGGTTTGTTCGGCGTTAACCTGGGCGGTATTCCAGGCGGCGACTGGCGGTTAGGTTTTAGCCTGTTTTGCCTGATGTTAGTGGTGCTGATTGGCGGTGTTACCTGGTGGTTGCATCGCAGTAAATGGCTGTAAAAATTCACATTTTTAACAATATTGGAACCTTTTAAAGCGTTTCTTATTGAGCGAAGTCAATAAAAAAAGCGCCTACTGCGGGCAAACTCTCTCTTGCAGGTGAATGCAACGTCAAGCGATGGGCGTTGCGCTCCATATTGTCTTACTTCCTTTTTTGAATTACTGCATAGCACAATTTAATTCGTACGACGCCGACTCTAATCAGTCGGCTTTTTTTTTGCCAGCCGGAAAGGGGCATCTACGCTTAAGGAGTACAGCCACTTCCGGAGGTAATGATGATCAACACCATGAGCGACCCGGTTCCTACCGATCCCGTTCCGGTCCCGGACCCGATTCCGCGGCCTCAGCCCATCCCTGAACCCACGCCCGATCCGGGTCCAATCCTGGCCGCGCCGCCGCAGCGCTAAAAAAACGCCCTCGTAACAGAGGGCGATTTGCTTATTTCACTTCGACGATATCCAGTCGATTACTGATATCCAGTTGTTCATCCTCTTCCGGCTGCCAGCCCACCGGTTGCATCGGAATCTCATCGCGGTCAAATGCCAGATCGCCGCCGTCCACCACGTCGCTACCGTGAGTGATGGCTTTAAAGTCAAACAGGTTGATATCGCTGAGGTGCGACGGCACCACGTTTTGCATGGCGCTGAACATGGTCTCAATGCGCCCCGGGTAGCGTTTATCCCAGTCGCGCAGCATATCGGCGATCACCTGGCGCTGAAGGTTAGGCTGCGAGCCGCACAGATTGCACGGAATAATCGGATACGCTTTCGCTTCGGCAAAGCGCTCGATGTCTTTTTCGCGGCAGTAGGCCAGCGGACGGATGACGATATGTTTGCCGTCATCGCTCATCAGCTTCGGCGGCATGCCTTTCATCTTCCCGCCGTAGAACATATTCAGGAACAGGGTTTGCAGGATGTCGTCACGGTGATGGCCGAGGGCGATTTTAGTGGCACCCAGTTCCGTGGCGGTACGATACAAAATACCGCGCCGCAGACGGGAGCAGAGCGAACAGGTGGTTTTGCCTTCCGGGATTTTATCTTTAACGATCCCATAGGTGTTTTCTTCGACGATTTTGTACTCAACGCCGATGCTTTCCAGATATTGCGGCAGCACGTGCTCCGGGAAACCTGGCTGTTTCTGGTCGAGGTTAACCGCCACCAGGCTGAAGCTAATCGGTGCGCTTTGTTGCAGATTGCGCAAAATCTCCAGCATGGTGTAGCTGTCTTTGCCGCCCGACAGGCAAACCATAATCCGGTCGCCGTCTTCGATCATATTGAAATCGGCAATGGCTTCGCCGACGTTACGGCGCAGGCGCTTCTGGAGTTTGTTCAAATTGTATTGCGTTTTTTTATCAATCTGCTGGTTATCTTGCATAGTTGGCGTGACCGGTTGATTCAGGGACGATACGGAGTGCCTCCGTATCCGTTGCTTCAGTCGCATAGCGTTGCGTGGCGTGTATGGTACGGATTACGACGGCGATTGCCAGCAGGATTTCGCATCATGCCTGGCATAACCGCAGATTGTGTGCAGACTTAACAGTCCCTAACCAACAACAGGAGAGAAGCATGCAACACAATCTGAAAGCCTGTATCACCGCCTGTTACCAATGCGCTGAAGCGTGCGACCACTGCGCGGCGTCCTGCCTGCAGGAGCCGGATATCGACATGATGCGCGGCTGTATTGGTCTGGATATGCAGTGCGCGGCGATTTGCCGCCTGGCCGCGCAGTTTATGACCCTCGAAAGCGAGCATGCGCGCCAGCTTTGCCAGGTGTGCGCCGACGTATGCCAGGCCTGCGCCGGGGAATGTGGTCAGCATCAACACGACCACTGCCAGCACTGCGCGCAGGCCTGCCGCGAGTGCGCCGAGGCATGCAGAAGCATGGCGGCATAACGCGCTAAACCAGGGCGCGCGTCATTGCGCGCCATTCGGCTATTTCTTGTTATATGACGCTTCGTTTCGTTAGATTACTGTCCGGAAATTGCCGCACGTGCAAATGACCTGAATAACCTCACATTCTCTCATCGTCTACACTTAACAGATGACACAACCCGGGAGAAAACGATGTCTGACAAAACCAATGAAGAGCGTAATAAAGAAGGTGAAGTAAGCAAAGGGCTACCTGAGGTCGCGCCGAATGCGGGTAACGCTTATGAAGAGGATGAGCGTCAGGTGAAAGACGCGCCCAATAAGCAGGGGGAAATTCCCCGCAAGCGCGACGACAGCGAAGACGATGAAAAAGACCCGTTTAAAGCGCAATAACAATCAGGCCCGATTATCGGGCCTGATTGTTTTTGACGGCGAAATGACCGCGCCTCGCGAATCTGCTAGCATAGCGGCCCGCTTGTATTCAGAGAGATGACCGTGACTGCTTTTTCAACCTTAAACGCTTTGCCTGCCGAACTGCTCGCCAATCTTAACGAGCTGGGCTACCACACCATGACCCCGGTCCAGGCGGCGGCGTTACCGGCCATTCTCGCGGGAAAAGACGTGCGCGCCCAGGCCAAAACCGGCAGCGGCAAGACGGCGGCGTTTGGGCTGGGCCTGCTCCAGCATATTGACGCCAGCCAGTTTATTACCCAGTCGCTGGTGCTGTGCCCAACGCGTGAGCTGGCGGATCAGGTGGCGAAAGAGCTGCGCCGCCTGGCGCGTTATCTGCCGAATATCAAAGTGCTGACGCTGTGCGGCGGCCAGCCGTTCGGGGCGCAGCGCGATTCATTACAACATGCTCCGCATATCATCGTCGCCACGCCGGGGCGTCTGCTCGATCATCTGGAAAAGGGCACCGTGTCGCTGGAAGCACTCAAAACCCTGGTGCTGGATGAAGCCGATCGCATGCTTGATATGGGCTTTAGCGATGCCATTGACGATGTGATCCGCCATGCGCCGGCGCAGCGCCAGACGCTGCTGTTTTCCGCCACCTGGCCGGAATCTATCGCCGCCATCAGCAGCCGCGTTCAGCGCAACGCCGAGCACATTGAAATCGACAGCGTGGACGAACTGCCCGCCGTCGAGCAGCAGTTTTATGAAGCCTCGCGCCGACAAAAAATCCCGCTGCTGTTGAGCCTGCTGAGCAAGCATCAGCCTGCCTCCTGCGTGGTGTTCTGCAACACCAAAAAGGACTGTCAGGAGGTGTGCGACGCGCTGAATGAGCACAGCCAGAGCGCGCTGGCGCTGCATGGCGATATGGAACAGCGCGACCGCGACCAGACGCTGGTGCGCTTTGCCAACGGCAGCAGCCGGGTGCTGGTGGCGACCGACGTTGCGGCGCGCGGGCTGGATATCAAATCGCTGGAGATGGTGATCAACTATGAACTCTCCTGGGACCCGGAAGTTCACGTCCACCGCATTGGTCGTACCGCACGTGCCGGGCAGAGCGGGCTGGCGGTGAGCCTGTGCGCGCCGGAAGAGGCGCAGCGCGCGACCATTCTCTCTGAAATGCTGGGCCTGTCGCTGGACTGGCGCGAGCCGGCCATCGGCAATAATGTCAAACCGCTGGAAGCGGAAATGGCGACGCTGTGCATCGACGGCGGGAAAAAAGCCAAAATGCGTCCGGGGGATATTCTCGGCGCGCTCACCGGCGATATGGGGCTGGATGGCGCGGACATCGGCAAAATCGATATGCATCCGATGCACGCCTACGTGGCGGTGCGCCAGTCAGTAGCCCGTCACGCCTGGAAGCAGCTCCAGCAGGGGAAAATCAAAGGCAAGTCCTGCAAAGTGCGACTGCTGAAGTAACTTTCGCCAGATAAAAAAATCCCCGCTCAAAAAGCGGGGATTTTTGTTGATAACGCCAGCTTACTCGCTGCTGGCTTTCTCGGCTTTACCGGCCATTTGCGCCAGGAAATCATAGCGTTTTTGCAGATCCGCCGTAGCGTCTTTCCACAGCTGTTCCGCCACCTCCGGCTGCTGCGAATTGAGCCTGCGGAAGCGTTGCTCGTTGAGCAGCGTTTCGGCTAGCGCGTCTGATGGCGGACGGGAGTCCAGCGCCAGCGGCAGTTTGCCTTCATCGGCGCGGCGTGGGTCGAAGCGGTACAGCGGCCAGAAGCCGGTCGCCGTAAGCTGACGCATCTGATCGTGGCTGAGCGCCAGATCGTAGCCGTGCTCCTCGCAGGGGCTGTAGGCGATAATCAGCGACGGACCGGGATAGGACTCCGCCTCCTGAATCGCTTTCACCGTCTGGTTAAGCTGAGCGCCCAGCGAAATCTGCGCCACATAAACGTGCCCGTACATCATCATGCTGACGCCGAGATCTTTACGCGCTTTACGCTTGCCGTGCTCGCCAAATTTAGTCACCGCGCCGAGCGGAGTGGCTTTCGACGCCTGGCCGCCGGTATTGGAATAACACTGGGTATCCAGCACCAGAATATTGACGTTCTCGGTCAGGCTCAGCACGTGGTCGAGGCCGCCGAAGCCGATATCGTAGGCCCAACCGTCGCCGCCAATCAGCCAGATGGATTTTTCCACCAGTGCGTCGGCATCGGTCAGTAGCTGACGCGCATCGGCGCTGGCTTCACCGGCAAGATGCTGGCGCAGCTGGGCGACCTGTTCACGGCGCACCTCCGGCGTGGCTTCGGCGCGCAACTGCGCGTTGAGTTCCGCCGGGATCTTATCGGCAAACTGCTCCAGCAGGCGCATCACGCGTGCCCGGTGTTGATCCACGGTTAAACGGAAACCGAGACCAAATTCGGCATTATCTTCAAACAGCGAGTTGGCCCAGGCCGGGCCGCGCCCGTTGGCGTCGGTGGTATACGGCGTGGAGGGCAGGTTACCGCCGTAAATCGACGAGCAGCCGGTGGCGTTGGCAATCAGCAACCGGTCGCCGTACAGCTGGGTCAGCAGCTTGATATACGGCGTTTCACCGCAGCCGGAACAGGCACCCGAGTATTCAAACAGCGGGGTAATCAGCTGCGAGGTACGAATATCGATGCGTTCCAGCTTGCTGCGGTCAATTTCCGGCAGATCGAGGAAGAAGTCGTAATTCGCTTTCTCTTCTTCCACATGCTCAAGGCGCGACATCATATTGATGGCCTTGATTTCCGGGTTCTGACGGTCTTTCGCCGGGCAAACTTCCACGCACAGGTTACAGCCGGTGCAGTCTTCTGGCGCAACTTGTAAAACATATTTCTGACCACGCATGTCACGGGATTTCACGTCCAGCGATTGCAGGGCGTCGGGCGCGTTCTCCATGTCTTCGGGCGAGACCACTTTGGCGCGGATCGCCGAGTGCGGGCAGGCGGCGACGCAGTGGTTACACTGGGTACACAGCTCCGGTTTCCAGATCGGGATCTCTTCGGCGATATTGCGTTTTTCCCAGCGGGTAGTGCCCACCGGCCAGGTGCCGTCCGGCGGCAGGGCAGACACCGGTAGCGCGTCGCCAAGGCCCGCCAGCATTGCGGCAGTCACGGTTTTGACGAAATCCGGCGCGGCGTCGGAGACCACCGGCGGGCGGTTGGCGCTCTGGCTGTTCACCGGCTGTAATGGCACCGCGGAAATCGATTCCCGCGCCAGCGCCAGCGCCTGCCAGTTACGCTCCACCAGCTCCTGGCCTTTACTGCTGTAGCTTTTAGCGATCGCGCCCTGAAGCTGTTGCAGGGCGCTGTCGCCCGGCAGAATGTGGGTCAGATGGAAAAACGCCATCTGCATCACCGTGTTGATACGCGCGCCCAACTGGCATTCGCGGGCGATTTTCTGGGCGTTGATGATAAAGAACCGCGCCTGTTTCTGGTTCAGCACCGCCTGCACATCCCGCGGCAGACGATCCCACACCTCTTCGGCGCTGTACGGCGTGTTGAGCAGGAAAATGCCGCCGGGTTTCAGCCGCTCGGCCATCTGGTATTTATCGATAAACTGCAACTGGTGGCAGCCGACGAAATCGGCTTTATCCACCAGATAGGCGGAATTAATCGGCTTTTCACTGACGCGCAAATGGGAAACCGTCAGGCCACCGGCCTTTTTGGAGTCATAGACAAAATAGCCCTGGGCGTACCACGGCGTGGCGTTACCGATAATTTTGATATTGTTTTTGGTGGCCGACACGCTGCCGTCGCTGCCTAAACCGTAGAACAGCGCTTCCAGTTTGGCGTGAGACGGCAGGGTGTTTTCCGGCAGCGGCAGCGAGAGATTGGTGACGTCGTCATAAATTCCCACCGTAAAGCGCGATTTTGGCTTCGCCTGGCGCAGCTCTTCAAATACCGCCAGCGCGCAGTCCGGGCCGAACTCTTTCGATGACAGCCCATAACGGCCACCAATCACGCGCGGCAGCGTTTCGCGCTCGCCGCGGCTGAAGGCTTCCGCCAGGCTGGTCATCACGTCAAGATACAGCGGCTCCGCCAGCGCGCCGGGCTCTTTGGTGCGATCCAGCACGGCGATATGACGCACGCTTTGCGGCAGCGCATCCAGCATCTGGCTGGCGTTGAACGGGCGGAACAGCCGGACTTTCAGCACGCCGACTTTCTCGCCGCGCGTCAGCAGCTCGTCCACCACTTCTTCACAAGTGCCAATCGCGGAGCCCATCAGCACGATAACGCGCTCCGCTTCAGGGTGGCCGTAATAGTCAAAAGGCCGGTACTGGCGACCGGTTGCCGCCGCGAAGTCGTCCATCGCCTGCTGAACGTGGTCGTACACCGCGTCATACCACGGGTTGGTGGCTTCCCGGGACTGGAACCAGGTATCCGGGTTGGCGGAGGTGCCGCGGATCACCGGATGTTCCGGGTTCAGCGCTCTTGCGCGGTGGGCGTCAATTTCCTCCTGAGGCAGCAGGCTGAGCAGCGTCTCGTTAGAGAGCGGGACGATTTTGTTGATTTCGTGGGAGGTGCGGAAACCATCAAAGAAATGAATAAACGGCACCCGGCTTTTCAGGGTGGCGATATGGGTAATCAGGGCGAAATCCTGCGCTTCCTGAACGCTGCTGGCGCACAGCATCGCGCAGCCGGTCTGGCGTACTGCCATCACGTCGGAATGATCGCCAAAAATCGACAGCGCGTGGGTCGCAACGGTGCGTGCCGCCACGTGCAGCACAAACGGGGTGAGCTGTCCGGCAAGTTTATACAGGGTCGGGATCATCAGTAATAATCCCTGCGAGGAGGTGAACGACGTTGACAGCGCGCCGGTTTGCAGCGCGCCGTGTACCGTGGCGATCGCCCCGGCCTCGGACTGCATTTCCACCACGCGCGGGACATCGCCCCAGACGTTTGTCACCCCGTTGCCCGCCCAGTCGTCGGCCTGCTCCGCCATGGTGGAACTGGGGGTAATAGGGTAGATAGCAATCACCTCGCTGGCGCGAAACGCCACCGAGGCGACCGCGCCGTTACCGTCAATTGTGATCATTCGACACCCTTACATTGCGCAAAATTAAATAAACTCCCTCAACGTGGAGTCCTGAAATAATCTATTAAGTCTAGCAAAGCGCCGCCCGGGCCATTTTCGCTTTTGTGTCCTCGATATATCTTCTGGTCGTTTCAGACGCGATTAGCCACAAAAGTGCTAAAAAATGTGTCCAGACGCCGAAAGTGGCGAGGGGGCTCTCGACGTGGCGGCGTTGGCTCGCCTATATTGCAGGGGTTTTGCTGTTTATTAATGAGGGGAGCGTCATGCGTGCAGCGTTTTTAGTGGGGTGTGCGGCACTTTTTTTGTCCGCGTGCAGTAATGAACCGGTTCAACAGGCAACGGCGGCGCACGTAGCGCCAGGAATGAAAGCCGCGATGTCCAGCTCCGGCGAGGCGAACTGCGCGATGGTGGGCGGCGCAGCGCTCTCAGCACGACAGCTGGACGGTTCGTTAATCGGCATGTGCGCGCTACCCAACGGCAAACGCTGTAGCGAAGCCGCTTTAGCCTCCGGCAGCTGCGCCAGCTATTAATAGACCCAGTCGGCCTGCTTATAAATCAGAGTATGTTGCTGATTTTTTAACGTCAGCGACTGCGGCTTGACGTCTACCGTCGCGCCAGTGGTCAGCAGTTCGCCGATCAGGTTATCCAGCTGGTTAAGTTCAGGCTCGGCGCAAAGCATCCGGGTGGAAGCCATACCGTCCACTTTCAGCACGTTGCCGTCCAGTTTGCCCTGGCCCATAAAGCGGTTGCACATGCTGCCCGCAACGTGCAGCTTCTCGCCGAAGCTGATGTCCAGCTGGCGCTGGCTTGCGGTAAGCGGTTTACCGTCCACGCTTTCCAGCACGTAGCGGCGATGCTCAAGGTCTTTCGCGGACAGTGCGTCGCTGGCGGATTGCGCACAGCCGGCAAGCAGGGCGATGCCGAGTGCTAAACAAGTTAATTTCTTCATAACTCCTCCATAAGTATTTACGCCATCAATGATTACGCGCTGAGTGTGCCACGTCATGTGCGCGTAATCATTGAGGATTATCTTAAAAGGTTACACCAACGCGTTCGGGCATTCGCCGCCGTTTTCCAGCTGGCGCAAATTATCCAGCGTGGTTTCAGAAATGCTGATCAGCGCTTCTTCGGTCAGGAACGCCTGATGGCCGGTAAACAGCACGTTATGGCAGGCGGACAGGCGGCGGAAGACGTCATCCTGAATCACGTCGTTGGATTTATCTTCGAAGAACAGATCGCGCTCGTTCTCATACACGTCCATGCCCAGCGAACCGATTTTCTGATTCTTCAGGGCGTCAATGGCGGCCTGCGAGTCAATCAACCCGCCGCGGCTGGTGTTGATGATCATCACGCCATTTTTCATCTGATCGAACGCCGCCTGGTTTAACAGGTGGTAGTTTTCCGGCGTGAGCGGGCAGTGCAGAGAGATCACATCCGAATGGGAGAACAGCGTCGGTAAATCGACGTATTCCACGCCGATATCCAGCGCCGCTGCGCTCGGATACGGATCGAACGCCAGCAGGCGCATCCCGAAGCCTTTTAAAATCCGCAGCGTGGCGACGCCGATTTTCCCGGTGCCGATAATCCCGGCGGTTTTACCGTGCATGGTAAAACCGGTTAACCCTTCCAGAGAGAAGTTGGCATCGCGCGTGCGCTGATAGGCGCGGTGAATGCGGCGGTTGAGGCACATCATCATGCCGATGGCGTGTTCGGCAACGGCTTCCGGGGAGTAGGCCGGGACCCGTACCACGCGCAGCCCCAGCTCTTTGGCGGCATCTAAATCGACGTTGTTAAACCCGGCGCAGCGCAGGGCGATAAACTTAACGCCCTGTTTTTTCAGCTCTTCAAGCACCGGGCGGCTGCCGTCGTCGTTGACGAAAACGCATACACCGTCGCAGCCGTGCGCGGTTTTAGCGGTCTTCTCAGTGAGCAGGAAGTCATAAAATTCGAGATCGTAACCATATTCCTGGTTAACATGCTGTAGATACTTCTTGTCATACTGTTTTGTGCTATACACGGCCAGTTTCATAAGACATTCTCCAGTGATTTTCTGTGATCACGTTAGCATGATTCAAATTTTCTTACAAAGTCTAAAAAATCTGATATGAAAGTCAGGGTTATCAATAATTTTAGGCCAACTACGCTTAAATCAACGGCCAGGTTCACCCTGGCGGGCAAAAATGGCACAATGCGCGGGATAGCCCGTTTAAATCTCTATCAATATCAGGATATTAATCACCCATGAGGGGTAAATACCGAGCTCTTATCGCCCTTGCGCTGCTGCTGGTTCTGCTGCCGCTGGCGCTGCTGTTAACGGTGGCGCACTGGCTGCCGGGGCTGGTAGGGATTTGGCTGCCGCCGGGCACCCGCATTGCGCTGGAGGAAAGCCCGCGCATTACGCGCAACAGCGTGGTGATCCCCCATCTCAGCTATCTGGCGGGGGATTGCGAGCTGGCGAAAGTCACTCACGCCACGCTCAGCCATCCCAGCCGCTGGAAGCTTGACGTCGACGCGCTCGACCTCAACAGCGCCTGTTTTAACCAGCTTCCCGCCGGGGAAGAGAACCCTGCCGCGCCGCGCACCCTGGCTGAATGGCAGGCGATGCTGCCTTACAGCTGGCTGACGATCAAAAAATTCACCTTATCGCCCTGGCAGCAGTTTGCCGGGGAATTACAGGTTGGTCTGACCCCGACGCGCCAGACCATCCGTTATCGGGGGGATGCCGTTGCTCTGGCCGCGCAAATCGACGGGCAAACCGCCACCATCAAATCATTCTCCCTGCAGGCCATTGAAGGGCAGGCGCCGCTGTCGCTGGCGGGCGAAGTGACGCTGGGCCTGCTGCCGGACGGCTTGCCGACCCAGGGGCACCTCAGCACCCGAGTGCATCTGCCGGGGCCGCTGCCGTTGGCGGATGCCGAGCTGGAGTGGGAGCAAAACCGCGGCCAACTGCTGATTAGCGCCCCGGACGATCCCGATCCGCTGCTCGATCTGCCCTGGACCGTCACTGCCGATCGGCTCGCTATCAGCGACGGGCGCTGGCACTGGGCGCTGGAGGGGATACCGCTGAGCGGCCGGCTGGCTATTAATGCCGATAACTGGCAGCAGGGGCTGGACGCGGCGCTCATCAGCGGGCGGCTAAACGTGGTGACCCAGGGGGCCGCCGGGAAAGGCAACGCGGTGCTTAATTTTGGCCCTGGTAAACTGAGCCTCACGGAGAGCGCCATGCCGGTGCAGCTCACCGGAGAAGCCAAACAGGATCAGATGATTTTCTATGCGGTGCTGCCGGGGGTGCTGAGCGGCCCGCTGCTCGACCCGCAGCTGCGCTTCGCGCCGGGCGCGCTGCTGCGTTCGCGCGGGCGGGTGATCGACTCGCTGAATATTGATGAAATTCGCTGGCCGCTGGCGGGGGTTAAAGTCGCCTCGACCGGCGTGGACGGCAGACTACAGGCTATTTTACGCGCCCATGAACATCAAATGGGCGACTTTGAACTGCACCTCGACGGCCAGGCGAGCGACTTTTTACCCGACAGCGGCCTGTGGCAGTGGCGCTACTGGGGCGAGGGCGGCTTTACGCCGATGCAGGCGCGCTGGGACGTGAAGGGCACCGGCGAATGGCGCGACAGCACCATCACGCTAAATACGCTCTCTACCGGGTTTGATAAGCTGCAATACGGCTCGATGCGCATCAACGCGCCGCGCCTGGCGATGAATAAGCCGGTGCGCTGGGTGCGCGACGCGGCGCATCCGCTGTTTGAAGGCGCATTGACCCTCGACGCCGGTGAAACCACCTTTACCGGCGGCAGCGTCCTGCCGCCGTCGCGGCTTAACTTCAGCGTTCAGGGCAGCGACCCGACCTCATTTCAGTTCAAAGGCGATCTGCATGCCGATAAGATTGGCCCGGTGCAGGTCAATGGCCGCTGGGATGGCCTTCGCCTGCGCGGCCAGGCGTGGTGGCCCGCGCAGCCGCTGGCGGTGTTCCAGCCGCTGATCCCGCCTGACTGGAAAATGGCGCTGCGCGACGGCAGTTTCTACGCCCAAATCGCGTTCTCAGCGGCGGCGGAGCAGGGTTTCGAAGCGGGCGGGCACGGCGTTCTCAAGGGCGGAAGCGCCTGGATGCCGGATAACAAATTTGACGGCGTCGATTTTGTGCTGCCGTTCCGCTTCAGCGACTCGACCTGGCAACTCGGCACCCGCGGTCCGGTGAGGCTGCGGATCGGCAGCGTAGAAAATCAGGTTGTCGCGCAGCATCTCACGGCGGATCTGCAAGGCTGGTATCCGTGGAGCGAACAGCAGCCGCTGATCCTCAGCAATGTCAGCGTTGACGTGCTGGGCGGCAATATCAGTATGCAGCAGCTGCGGATGCCTCAGCGCGATGCGGCGCTGCTGCGGGTAAACAACATCTCCTCCAGCGAGCTGATTACGGCGGTGAACCCGAAACAGTTTACCCTGTCCGGACGCGTGAACGGCGCGCTGCCGCTGTGGCTGGATAATCCAGAATGGATCATCAAAGACGGCTGGCTGACCAACCCCGGCCCGATGACGCTGCGGCTGGACAAGGATATGGCGGATGCCATCGTCAAAGATAATATGGCGGCGGGCGTCGGCATCAACTGGCTGCGCTATATGGAAATTTCCCGCTCCTGGACGCGACTGAATCTGACCAACCTCGGGGTACTGACGCTGCATGCTGAACTCCAGGGCACCAGCCGCGTCGATGGCAAAAGTAACACCGTGAAGTTGAACTATCAGCATGAAGAGAATCTCTTTACTCTGTGGCGCAGCTTGCGGTTTGGCGACAATCTTCAGGCCTGGCTTGAACAACATGCAAGTTTGCCGGCTGGCGAGTGCAAAACCGGCGAAACCTGTGAGGAACCCCAATGAGAGTGATGTTAGCAACCGGGCTGGCGCTGCTGTTTCCGGTGCTCAGCGGCTGCACGCCGCGCATCGAGGTGGCGGCCCCGAAAGAGCCGATCACCATCAATATGAACGTAAAAATCGAGCACGACATCAATATTAAAGCGGATAAAGAGGTAGAGACGCTGCTTAACGATCGCAGCGATATATTGAAGCCTGATCGCACACAGCGTTAGCTGGCTACCCCGGACGGGTAGTCTCCGGCGCTGGCCTGAAATGCTACGCTGGTATTCTCAATTTGATGGAGAGCCGTCATGGAACAACACACTTTTCGCCTGCCGCTGGAAGGTATCGATGCGCTGGACAAACAGCAGCTTATCCAGCTTATTACGCGCCATGCGGGGATTTTCGAGCGCTTCGTGATGTCGGAATTTCCCGGCGATCGTCGCTACGCCTATCAGCCGGAATCGTTTGAAATCGTCAGCCTCGACGACAGCCAGTTCACCTTCCGCTGCCTGACGCACTATTTTGAACCGTGCTGCGATCGCAATATGCATGATGAGCATCAATATACGGTGGCGTATCAGCGGGACGGGGATGCGCTGGTGATTACTCTGGACGAGACGCCCTGGGAAGTGGTGTAGCCATAAAAAAAGTGGGCGCGTGGCCCACTCTTCAGCTATTCAGGGTTGAAACTTAGGCTGCAACCAGGCTATCAATCGCCGCTTTGGCGTCAGTCTGCGCTTTGGTCGCCACTTCCGGACCGTAGGCAATGCCTTCCGCGAACACGAAGTTCACATCAGTGATGCCGATAAAACCAAGGAACAGGCTCAGGTACGGCGCAATCAGGTCGGTCGGGGTGTCTTTATGGATACCGCCACGGCTGGACAGCACAATCGCACGTTTACCGGTAATCAGCCCTTCCGGCCCTTTTTCGGTATAACGGAAGGTCACACCCGCGCGGGCCACCAGGTCAAAATAGTTTTTCAGCTGGGTCGGGATGTTGAAATTGTACATCGGTGCCGCAATAACAATCACATCATGGGCTTTCAGCTCGGCAATCAGTTCATCAGACAGCGCCAGCGCGTCCTGTTGACGCGGGGTCAGCGGGGCATCGCTCGGACGCAGCGCGCCAACCAGTTCACCATCCAGTACCGGGATCGGGTTTGCCGCCAGGTCGCGCACGGTGATTTCATCCGCGCTGTGCTGCTCGCGCCACTGGTCGACAAAATAATCAGACAACTGGTTAGACTGTGAATACCCTGCCAAAATGCTTGATTTGAGAACTAATACTTTGCTCATGGGTGGTTCCTTTTATTTAGTGATCGGGGGTGTGCCCCTTGCTTGAAAACACTTTATTCACAATCCGATTGCAGTGATAGCGCAATATATCGATTCCTATGTTCGAATTTATTGAACAAGGCGTGGGATTGAGCGATGTGGTACTCTACGCCGCATCGCGCTCGACGCCTTAACACCTTGTGCACCTAACGTTTAAAAGCACCATGGAAACCAAAAAACTGAATCTGAACGCGCTGATGGCGCGCCTTGATACGCTGATGCTGAAAGATCGCCAGCGTTTCGCGCGCCGTCTGCATGGCGCGAAAAAAGTGAAAAATCCTGATGCCCAGCAGGCCATTTTTGCCGAGCTGGATCAGCAAATTAACGAAGCGGCAGGGAAAGTTCAGCTGCGCCTTGCCGCACGCCCTGAGATTACCTACCCGGATAATCTGCCGGTCAGCCAGAAAAAAGACGACATCCTGGCCGCTATTCGCGATAACCAGGTAGTGATTGTCGCCGGGGAAACCGGCTCGGGGAAAACCACCCAGCTGCCGAAAATTTGTATGGAGCTGGGGCGCGGTATTACCGGGCTCATCGGCCATACCCAGCCGCGCCGTCTGGCGGCGCGTACCGTGGCGAACCGTATTGCCGATGAGCTGAAAACCGAGCCGGGCGGCGCGGTGGGCTATAAGGTGCGGTTCAGCGATCACGTCAGCGAATCCACCCAGGTCAAACTGATGACCGACGGGATCCTGCTGGCGGAAATCCAGCAGGACCGGCTGCTGATGCAGTACGACACGCTGATTATTGATGAGGCGCACGAACGCAGCCTGAACATCGATTTCCTGCTCGGCTATCTGAAAGAGCTGCTGCCGCGTCGTCCGGATCTCAAGGTGATTATCACCTCGGCGACCATCGATCCGGAACGCTTTTCGCGCCACTTTAATCATGCGCCGATTATTGAAGTCTCCGGGCGCACCTATCCGGTGGAAGTGCGCTATCGCCCCATTGTCGAAGACGCCGACGATACCGAGCGCGATCAGCTGCAGGCGATTTTTGATGCCGTTGATGAGCTAAGCCACGAAGCGCCCGGCGATATTCTGATCTTTATGAGCGGCGAGCGGGAAATCCGCGATACCGCCGATGGCCTGAACAAGCTGAATCTGCCGCACACTGAAGTGCTGCCGCTTTACGCTCGCTTGTCCAACAGCGAGCAAAACCGGATTTTCCAGTCCCATACCGGGCGGCGCATCGTGCTGGCGACCAACGTGGCGGAAACCTCGCTGACCGTGCCGGGCATTAAATACGTCATCGATCCGGGCCAGGCGCGCATCAGCCGCTACAGCTACCGCACGAAAGTGCAGCGTCTGCCGATTGAGCCGGTGTCGCAGGCCTCCGCCAATCAGCGTAAAGGCCGCTGCGGCCGCGTGTCGGAAGGGATCTGTATCCGTCTCTATTCGGAAGACGATTTCCTGTCGCGCCCGGAATTTACCGATCCGGAAATCCTGCGCACCAACCTGGCGTCGGTTATTTTGCAGATGACCGCGCTGGGGCTTGGCGACATCGCCGCGTTTCCGTTTGTTGAAGCGCCGGACAAGCGCAACATCCAGGACGGCGTGCGCCTGCTGGAAGAGCTGGGGGCGATTACCACCGACGAACAGGCATCGGTTTATAAACTCACCCCGCAGGGCCGCCAGCTGTCGCAGCTGCCGGTGGACCCGCGTCTGGCGCGCATGGTGCTGGAAGCCCAGAAGCTGGGCTGCGTGCGCGAGGCGATGATTATCACCTCGGCGCTGTCGATTCAGGATCCGCGCGAGCGACCCATGGATAAGCAGCAGGCGTCCGATGAGAAACACCGCCGCTTCCACGACAAAGAATCGGATTTCCTGGCGTTTGTGAACCTGTGGAACTACCTCGGCGAGCAGCAAAAAGCGCTGTCGTCGAACCAGTTCCGCCGCCTGTGCCGGGCCGATTACCTGAACTATCTGCGGGTGCGCGAGTGGCAGGATATCTATACCCAGCTGCGCCAGGTGGTGAAAGAGCTGGGTATTCCGGTGAACAGCGAACCGGCGGAGTACCGCGAAATCCACACCGCGCTGCTCACCGGCCTGCTGTCGCATATCGGCATGAAGGATACTGACAAGCAGGAGTTTACCGGCGCGCGCAACGCCCGGTTCTCGATCTTCCCCGGTTCCGGGCTGTTTAAGAAGCCGCCGAAATGGACGATTGTCGCCGAACTGGTGGAAACCAGCCGCCTGTGGGGGCGAATTGCCGCGCGCATCGATCCCGAGTGGATTGAGCCGGTCGCCCAGCACCTGCTGAAGCGCAGCTACAGTGAACCGCACTGGGAGCGGGCGCAGGGCGCGGTGATGGCCACGGAAAAAGTCACGGTTTACGGGCTGCCGATTGTTGCGGCGCGTAAGGTGAATTACAGCCAGATCGACCCGGCGCTGTGCCGCGAACTGTTTATCCGCCACGCGCTGGTGGAAGGCGACTGGCAAACCCGTCACGCTTTTTTCCGGGATAACCAGAAGCTGCGGGCCGAAGTGGAAGAGCTGGAGCACAAATCGCGCCGTCGCGACATCCTGGTGGATGATGAATCGCTGTTCGAGTTTTACGACCAGCGCATCGGCCATGAGGTGATTTCGGCCCGGCATTTCGACAGCTGGTGGAAAAAAGCCAGTAAAGAGAACCCGGATCTGCTCAATTTCGAAAAGAGCATGCTGATTAAAGAGGGCGCGGAGAAGGTCAGCAAGCTGGACTATCCAAACTTCTGGCATCAGGGCAATCTTAAGCTGCGACTCAGCTATCAGTTTGAGCCGGGCGGCGACGCCGACGGGGTGACGGTGCATATTCCGCTGCCGCTGCTCAATCAGGTAGAAGACGCCGGTTTTGAATGGCAGGTGCCGGGGATGCGCCGCGAGCTGATTATCGCGCTGATTAAATCGCTGCCCAAGCCGTTACGCCGTAACTTTGTGCCTGCGCCAAACTATGCTGAAGCCTTCTTAGGCCGCGCCACGCCGCTGGAGCTGCCGCTGCTGGAATCGCTGGAGCGCGAGCTGCGCCGCATGACCGGCGTCACCGTTGACCGCGAGGCGTGGCAGTGGGAACAGGTGCCCGATCACCTGAAAATGACCTTCCGGGTGGTGGACGAAAAGAACCGCAAGCTCAACGAAGGCAAAGATCTCACCGCGCTGAAGGGTAGTCTGAAGGATAAAGTGCAGGAAACGCTCTCCGCCGTGGCGGATGACGGTATCGAGCAAAGCGGGCTGCATATCTGGAGTTTCGGCACGCTACCGGACCATTACCAGCAGAAGCGCGGCGGCTACCAGGTCAAGGCCTGGCCTGCGCTGGTAGATGAAAAAGAGAGCGTGGGCATCAAACTGTTTGATAACCCGCAGGATCAGCAGAACGCCATGTGGCGCGGGCTGCGGCGTTTGCTGTTGTTGAATATCCCATCGCCGATCAAGTATTTGCACGAGAAATTGCCCAACAAAGCCAAGCTGGGGCTTTACTTCAACCCCTACGGTAAAGTGCTGGATCTGATCGACGACTGCATCTCCTGCGGCGTCGATAAACTGATTGCCGAACACGGCGGGCCGGTGTGGACCGAAGAGGGCTTTGCCCAGTTGCACGAAAAAGTGCGTGCTGAGCTTAACGATACGGTGGTGGATATCGCTAAACAGGTGGAACAGATCCTGACGGCGGTGTTTAACATCAACAAGCGGCTCAAGGGGCGGGTGGATATGACCATGGCGCTGGGGCTGTCGGATATCAAAGCCCAGATGAGCGGGCTGGTGTATCGCGGCTTCGTAACCGGCAACGGTTATCAGCGCCTCGGCGATACCCTGCGCTATTTGCAGGCCATCGAAAAACGCCTTGAGAAGCTGGCTATCGATCCGCATCGCGATCGCGCCCAGATGCTGAAAGTGGAAGCGGTGCAACAGGCGTGGCAGCAGTGGCTGAACAAACTGCCTGCCGCGCGTCGTGATGACGACGAAGTCACCGCGATCCGCTGGATGATTGAGGAGTTGCGGGTCAGCTACTTCGCCCAGCAGCTCGGGACGCCGTATCCGATATCCGATAAGCGCGTGCTGCAGGCGATGGAGCAGGTCGGCGCATCATAAACAAAAAGGCTGCACAGGATGTGCAGCCTTTTTTGTCGGTTAACTCTGCGGCTTTGCGTCATCTTCATAGGTGAAGGAGACCGGGAAACTGCTTTCGCCTTTGGCCAGCGGCGGTTTCGGCAGCGGGCTGGCTTTGGCGGTGTTGATAAACGCAGTGCACAGCGAACCGCCGTTTTGCTGCTGGATTTCCGGCGGCGCGATAGGCGTGGCGGCGTTTTCGTCGCTGGACGGCCCGTTAGCGAGGGCGGCGTCGATACTGGCATCAGCCATAGCGACGCTGGCGGCGGCGGCCTGCGCGCGCGGCAGTGCCGGAGTGCCTTCAATCTCATCAATGGTGCCGTCGGCGTTGATGCTCATCAACACGTCACAGGCCTGGCCAGAATAGAGAGCCTGCCCGGCGTTAAGGCGTTTATTTAATTCAGCCACCACCAGCTTTTGATACTCTTCGCCGGTCAGCGGTTTAGGTTTAGGCTTCGGTTTGAAGGCCGCTTTCTGGGCATCGAGTTTCTCGAGGATCTGCGCCAGCTCCGCTGCGCCAAGCGGGTTAACGAAATTCATCCGCTGGCGAATCGCGTTTTTTGACTGGTTGTAACAGGTATCAAAGGCTTTCTGATCGCCGTCAGATTTTTGGTTGCAATCCACGTCATACTGGGCGCGGAGCTGGGAAGGGGTGCTGCACCCGCTAAGCGTGAGCAGCGCTGCAAGGGCGATTAAGGTGTAACGGGTTTTCATAACGCGTGAATACCTGATTTTATCGTTAAACGTGCCGGAGCCTTAAAGGCGCAGAATAATGCCGTAAATTGGCGCACTTTTCCATTGTCCATCCTCCGTTTTACAAAGCGACGTAATGCGGTGGCATTGATGGGCGGTTTAGCCGGGAAAGGTTATTTTTACAATGGTAAGATTTGGCGCAGCTAAGGAGCCTGTATGTCGGAAGAGAAACGCCCCTATCACCACGGCAGTTTACCGGAGGCGGTACTGGAAGCCGCCGAGCGCGTGCTGGTACGCGACGGGTTGGCGGGCGTAGGGCTGCGCGCCATTGCGCGGGAAGCGCAGGTGTCGCACACTGCGCCGAAGCATCACTTCGGGGATCTGGCAAATCTGCTCAGCGAACTGGCGGCCCGGGGGTATCAACGCCTGGCGGCAGCGCTGTATGATGCTTCAGAAAGTTGTACAGATAATGAGGCGCGGCGGCGCGCAATGGCGAAAACCTATGTTCACTTCGCCGCAGAACATCCCCAGCTGTTTGGGCTGATGTTTCGTAACGAGATTATCAGCCTGTCTAATCAAAACCTGCTTTCCGCCATGCGCCGCGCCATGTTTATGATGGCGTGCAGCGTTGCGCCGCAGGCGGGCGATGGGCAAATTGCCATGAATGACGCGGCGGCAATGCGCGTCACCGTCGCCTGGGCCTATCTGCACGGTCTGGCGACGCTGCTGATCGATAAACGCCTCAACGGCATTGCCCGCGTCAGCCCGTTCGAAAACGCTCAGGCGCTGGTTGAAGGCGTGCTGGATCAGGTGACGTTAACCATTCATCTGCCATCGGATAACTGACAAGGCTGCTAACAAGCAGCCTTTCGGATCCTTCTCCCTGCAACTCTCACAGGCCGACGATACACTGGTCGCTGGTTTTTAACATGGAGTGCCTAACGATGACGCCATTTCCTCCTTTATCTCCCGAACTGATTGACGCTGCGAATACGCTGGGAGAGTGGCTGGCGCAGGATGACAGCGCTGCGCTGGCGGATGCGAAAGATATCGGCCTGGTGGTGCTGGCAGGCAATGCGGCGATCCCGGCTATCGACGCGGCGTGCCGGGAAGCCGCTGCGCGCCAGGTCCCGCTGCTGATCAGCGGTGGCATCGGCCATTCCACGCCGTTTTTGTATGCCGCCGTGGCCCGCCATCCGCGCTACAACCTGCTGCCTACCACCGGGCGCAGCGAAGCGGCAATTCTGGCGGATATCGCTGGCCGGTTCTGGAACATCCCCGCCGATAAACTGCTGGTGGAGGATAAATCCACTAACTGCGGTGAAAACGCGGCCTTTAGCCGCGACATGATGCACGCGCTTCACTTACTGCCGCGTCAGGCGATCCTGGTGCAGGATCCGACCATGCAGCGCCGCACTGCGGCGACGTTCGCCCGCGTCTGGCGCGACGCTGAACGTCAGGTCGAATGGTTTAACGTGCCGGGGATAGTGCCGACGCTCACCAACACGCCGCGCGAAACGCGTTTTGTTGCCGGGGAAGGGTTGTGGTCGGTAGATCGCTATCTTTCGCTGATTGTTGGCGAGATCCCCCGGCTGCGAAACGATAAAGACGGTTATGGGCCTAATGGCCGTGGATTTATAGCGGCGGTGGATATTCCCGAGCGCGTTTTAGCCGCCTGGCAAACGCTGCGTAACGACCCTTCGCTTAATGCGGTACTGACCCGCTGAGTCTCTCTTTCCCTGACGCCGGGTCTGTCCCGGCGCAGTCGCTTTTCCGGCTTTGGCTTTGTAATCATTCGTTTACAAAAACTGTAAATACCTTTCAGCCGATCGATAACTTCAGATTATGTGAAGTTGATCACTATTTACATCCCTGATAAGGTAAATAAGTTGTTACAGCAATACCTGACACACACACAGCGCGATTGCTTATTACTTCATCATGCTGAAATAACAAACCTGCTACGCTTTCAAAGGGGCAACCCTGTTTCTAACTTTTATTTCGCCGCTTAGTGAAACCACGCTCTGCTCAGACTGGGCTACTTGCGTGCGATCTGCTGTCGCTACGGTGTTTTTTAGAGGATGACTATGAAACTTAAAAGGAAAAAAATTGAGCCGATATCGCTCTCCGATGTCACGATCATTGATGACTCGCGGCTTCGTAAAGCGATAACGGCGGCCTCCCTGGGTAATGCCATGGAATGGTTCGATTTTGGGGTTTACGGCTTCGTTGCCTATGCTCTCGGTAAAGTCTTCTTTCCAGGTGCCGATCCCAGCGTTCAGATGATCGCCGCGCTTGCCACCTTCTCGGTACCGTTTCTGATCCGCCCGCTTGGCGGTCTGTTCTTCGGGATGCTGGGCGATAAATATGGTCGCCAGAAAATCCTCGCTATCACCATCGTTATTATGTCGGTCAGTACCTTCTGTATCGGGCTGATACCCTCGTATGCCTCGATAGGCATCTGGGCACCGGTATTGCTGCTGCTGTGTAAAATGGCACAGGGCTTCTCGGTAGGCGGTGAATACACCGGCGCGTCGATCTTCGTGGCTGAATACTCCCCGGACCGCAAGCGCGGTTTTATGGGCAGTTGGCTGGACTTTGGCTCTATCGCCGGGTTCGTGCTGGGCGCGGGCGTGGTGGTGATGCTCTCCGCGATGATTGGCGAAGAGAAATTCCTTGAGTGGGGCTGGCGTATCCCGTTCTTCCTGGCGCTGCCGCTGGGTATCATCGGGCTGTATTTACGCCACGCGCTGGAAGAAACCCCGGCGTTCCAGCAGCATGTCGATAAGCTGGAGCAGGGCGATCGCGACGGTCTGCGCGATGGGCCAAAAGTCTCGTTTAAAGAGATCGCCACCAAACACTGGCGCAGCCTGTTGACCTGTATCGGCGTGGTGATCACCACCAACGTGACCTACTACATGTTGCTCACCTATATGCCGAGCTACTTGTCCCACAACCTGCATTATTCTGAAGATCACGGCGTGCTGATTATTATCGCCATCATGATCGGGATGCTGTTTGTGCAGCCGATTATGGGCCTGTTGAGCGACCGTTTTGGCCGTCGCCCGTTCGTGATTTTCGGTAGCGTGGCGCTACTGCTGCTGGCTATTCCGGCATTTATTCTGATTAACAGCAACGTTATCGGGCTGATTTTTGCGGGACTGCTGATGCTGGCGGTGATCCTTAACGCCTTTACTGGCGTGATGGCCTCCACGCTGCCGGCGATGTTCCCGACCCACATCCGCTACAGCGCCCTGGCGAGCGCGTTTAATATTTCGGTACTGGTCGCGGGCCTGACGCCGACCCTGGCGGCATGGCTGGTGGAAACCTCTAACGATTTAATGATGCCCGCCTATTACCTGATGGTGATTGCGGTGATTGGTCTGATTACCGGCCTGACGATGAAAGAAACTGCCAACCGTCCGCTGAAAGGCGCGACGCCAGCGGCCTCGGACATCCAGGAAGCGCGTGAAATCCTTCAGGAGCACCACGATAACATCGAGCAAAAAATCGAAGATATCGATCAGGAAATCGCAGATCTTCAGGAGAAGCGCCAGCGCCTGGTGCAGCAGCATCCCGACATCAACGAATAATTCACAACGGCCCCTCGCGGGCCGTTTTTTTTCGCCACGCCAGAGCCTTGCGGCTACGCTTAAACAGGGATCACTGTTGGGGTTTTCGCGATGCGCTCAAAATACACCTCACTGCAAATTACACTGCACTGGCTGGTTTTTCTGTTGGTGATCGTTGCCTATACGGCAATGGAGTTGCGCAGCGAATTTCCACGCAGCATCCGCCCGATTGTGGCGTCTGTTCACTTCAGCTGCGGCATCACAATCTTTGTATTAATGGCGATACGGCTGGCGCTGCGCATTAATTACGCCGCGCCGCCCATTACGCCCAGGCCGCATCCGCTGTTTATCGGGCTTTCCCATCTGGTGCATTTGCTGATTTATGTTATTTACCTCGCGCTGCCGCTGCTGGGCGTCACCATGAAATACTATGGCGGCAGTGAGTGGGTGGCTTTTGGCATTGCGATGCCCGTGGCGGCAGAGCCGGATGAGGATTTCGCTGATACGCTGGCGGATTATCACGAACTTATCGCCCGGCTGGGCTACCTCGTGCTAGCCCTGCATGCCGCGGCGGCGCTGTTTCATCACTACGTCTGGAAGGACAATACGCTGCTGCGCATGATGCCCGGCAAACGGCCTTAAAATAAAGTTGCATTTTAACTGCACATTTTGAAAAATGCCCCCTGACGCAACGTGGTTAAATAGCGTTAACGCTTTCCGCGATTCTCTAAGGGGACATTATGCTGCGCATTCCAGCCAATTGTATTCACACCCGCTCCACGCCTTTCTGGAACAAAGACTCCGCGCCCGCGGGCATCTTCAAACGCCATCTCGATACCGGCACGCGTCCGGGCGTCTATCCTCGCTTATCGGTAATGCAGGGCGCAGTGAAATACTACGGATTCGCCGATGGCGAATGCCCGGATCCGGATAGCGAACGCGTAATCAACGCCGGTGAGTTTGGCGTTTTCCCGCCGGAAAAATGGCATTACATCGAACTACTGACTGACGACACCTGGTTTAACGTCGACTTTTTCGTCGCCCCTGAGGTGCTGTTAGAGGGCGCAAAACTGCGCAACGTGAAAAAATAAGGAGTCAATGATGGGCAAAGCAACCTATACCGTAACGGTAACCAATAACAGCAATGGCGTGTCGGTGGATTATGAAACCGAAACGCCGATGGCCCTGCTGGTGCCGGATGTGGCCGCCGAGGTGGTTAAAGAGTTGGTTAACACCGTGCGGGCTTACGATACCGAAGATGAACATGAGGTCTGCGGCTGGTAAAACACGGCTCGCGTGCGAGGAGATCGTGATTGATGATCTCCTGCGGGCTTATCCATAGATTTTCTGAATATGACTTCGTTCCGCTGATACCGTGGAGTATGCTGACATTTTGATTGATATAAAAGGAGATCATGGTGTTAGAAGGGTATTTTGACGATACTGATGCAGTACAAAACAAACAGCGTCTGCTCGCCGTTGCGGCCGCACTCGAAATTGCGAAATCCGCTGTGGGCGCGGGCAACGGGATTTCTGGGGCGCGTACGGAATACGATTTACAGTCGGTAGCTAGAGAGATCGGCCCATTGGCGGATGCGATTCAGGAAGCACTCGCGCCGCGTAGCTAACATCAGACAAACCGGGCCCGCAGAATATCGTACGCCCGGTTAAAAATTATGGTTTAGGGCAGGAAAAACAGCACAAGCCCATTTCCAGAACCCGTGTTTCGAAATAACGGACGCTCAGACGTAACGGGCAGAATACTACGCCAATATTTTTTGAATAAATGTTAATAGTTAATAATGAAGCGTTTTTATTCGCTTCATTATTAATTCGTGCGCACTGACTGTAATTTTTATATTCGGTGACAGTGAGAGTTAACTTTTAACAGGTCTGATACCGTAAGGACATATTTTAAATAAACAACTCTCAGCGCGGCTACATTCGCAAGAAAGAAGGGCATCATTGCCCGGACAACGCATTGTTGATTTAAACGTATTCCAGAGTACGGGATTAAACGGAAAGGCGTGAATAATTTCGATGTTTCTGGCGCGACCGTTAATATTAATGCCGAAATAACCTGTATTGAGGGTGTTTCCGGTGCGTATAAAATAACTGCCTTTATACCACAAAATGAGTTTCAAGTTTCTGGTACTTGATACTCGTGCAAAAAATGTACCAGTCGAGGGGCAAACTAACTGCTTTTCTACAACCCATTCCATGCGAATATACTACTCCTGTGTGTGTTTGCATTTATACAACTGCCTCTTGCAACTGCAATTCAATATTAGCAAACGAAATAACCTTGTCTAATAAAAATCTTAAAAAAATCACCTTAAACTAAATTTTAAAATTTATGACGATATTTTTACTTGTATTACGTGTTGATATATAAAGATATTCCAATAAAAACTCGCGGATTGATTCGTTGGGGGACTATTTTTTGGCTACTATTTTCTCAGGAAACTGGTTAATTACTGTAACAGATTTTCGAGTCAGGAATAATTCTTTATGCTATTGACAGGAATAATGGAATTGTTCCTGTCAATGAAAAGTCTATTTAAAGTCTATGGCGAAAAGCTACCTTTACAAAACAGGTCGAGATCACTTCTCTGGGTGTTAAAATGGAATGACGAGCCGTTTTTTCACAGCGCCATACCGATCACCGCATTCACCACCGTTGAGACCATAAAAACACCGCCGACGATAAAGAAAGCACGATTCTTCCTGGTCAAGCCCAGGGTCAGCATTACAACGGCCGTGACAAAAAACGGGATGGCGATAATGCTGAAAGTATTCATAACTCTTCCTGTGCGGTTTGATAAACAACTCATGGCAGGATAGGGAGTCTGCTATATGACGTACAACTGCCTTTTTTTGTAGGAAACGCGGTACGGAGTCGGGATCCCGGTAAGACGCCTTTGACGGCTACAATAAATAACGTGATACGAGGAGAAAACGGATGAATGTCATTGATTCACTACAGGCAGAGGGCGGTAGCTGGCTTAATCCACCCGACGAGTATGGTTTTGAAAATGGAAACCTGCGCGTGACAACACACGCTAACACGGATTTCTGGATGCGGACTTATTACGGTTTTCAGAGGCATAGCGGTCACGCATATGGATTTTATGTCGAAGAGGAATTTTTCCTTCAGGTAAAAGTCATGGCTGAGTTCACCCATCTTTATGACCAGGCTGGCATCTTCATTCTGGATGATGAAGAACACTGGGTAAAGGCAGGCATCGAGTTTAATGACGAGCAACCCGCCATCGGCAGCGTGGTGACGCGTGGCACATCAGACTGGGCAACCGGCCTGTTCCCGGGGGATCCGGGCACATTCTGGATGCGCGCGAACCTGGAAAACGAGGCGTTACGGATCCAGTATTCCACTGACGGTATAACGTGGCCGCTGCTGCGATTGTGTCACTGGCCTCATCGCCAAAAGCGTTTTGTTGGCGTCATGGCGTGTACGCCAGAAAGGCAGGGGCTTGAGGTCGTATTCAGTGATTTTTCCCTCGGAAAACCTTGCGGTAAAGCGCTGCACGATCTGTCCTGACCAACATTTTCAGCGATTTAACGCCCTGCGTTTTCGTCATTTCCTGCCGTTTTTCGTGAGGTCCATCACTTAATCTGCTGTCGACCACTATACTGACCATAACCGTTGACATTTTCATACGAAACCGCACACGGTTGATTATCTGGCACTAACCTCATCCATGACGACCAGGAGAGCAAAATGCAAAAGCGTAAGACCTTGAAAAGTCTGCTAGCCATATCGGCAATAGCAGCGATGTTCAGTACCGTCAGCGTGCAGGCCCAGAAGCAGACTAACGCCGCGCAGAATAGCACCGCAGGCCAGACCGCCTCGAACGCCAGACTCAGCGCTGGCGACGAAAAAGCGTTAAAGGACATGGCGCAGGCCAATATCAATGAAGTTGCCGCCGCCAGAATCGCGCTGCAAAAGGCTCAAAGCAGCGAAGTCAAAACCTTCGCCCAGAAGATGATCGAAGACCACGGTGGCGCTTTAAGCAAAGTTCAGGCGGTTGCTCAGCAAAAAGGGGTGTCTCTGCCGACTGAGCCGGACGCCATGCACAAAGATATGGCTGCGAAGCTTGAACAGCAGACTGGCGACGCCTTTGACAAGATGTATATGGAAAATGCAGGTACTAAAGATCACGAAATGGTGCTCTCGAAACTGAAGAGTGATGCTCAAAATATCAAGGATCCCGATGTGAAAGCTCTGGCCGATGCGCACATACCCGTCGTTGAGCAGCACTTAAAGTCCGCCCAGCAGATGTCGACGCAATCAGGTAAGTAAACCGGTTATCGGCAGGTATACGGTTCTGACACTCACTCTACGTGTTAATAACGGGAATTGACCCATGCAGCCGTTCGACAGGCTGTGTGGCGCAAACATTGCGAAGGATCGCGCCTGGCACGAAATCGACTCTCTGGTTTCTATTTCCATTTAAACGAAGCAGTTACCGTATTAAATGTCAGGGTTGCCTCGTGCCATTCTTTGCCCTCAAGCAGGGTTTCAACGCACTGAACAGGGTAAAGATCGTCGGCAGGCTGAAAGCGCTGGTACTCAGAGTCAGCGTTTAACATCACATCGTGATTAACGTTGACTATCCAGCCATCAGGGTTTTCGGGATCGGGCTTTCGGGTGCATAACAGCCTGGCCTGATAGAAGTTATCCGGTAGCCCTTCGAGCATGCAACCCGTCGCCCACCCAATCAATTGCTGGTCTGTGTATTTTTGCGGTTCCTGTTCCGACTGCTGGCTGTTAATCAGCCGGTTAAGCGTATTTAAAAACGAGAACATGTGTTTTCCCTGGTAAGTTCAGATGACTGAGTATCGTGTCAGTAGTCTCTAAAGTTAAGCAATTATCATTTTAAGCATGGAGTGAAATTTCACCTGGCGGCCTTAAATAACCACTGATGTCGTAACTAAACGCATTCTAACCCCCTGAATCCCAACAAAAACATAAACCTTACAATCATTTGCCGATCCTGTTACTATACCCCCCTATAGTATCAAAATATTTTCATAAATAATTGATTATTAAAGGTTATTTAATCATTTAATGCTTTTCAGGGGCGTAATGGGGGCGGTTGCCAATTTTCCATTCAGCATCTCGACCTGATCCCCGTCGAATTCTTTAATCCAGGATGAATAGACGCGATAGACCATTTGCGCATCTTCATGCCCGAGCTGGCTGGCGATAAACGTAGGGTTTGCACCCGCAGACAACGCCCAGCACGCAAAAGTATGCCGGGTCTGGTAAGGCGTTCTTCTGCGGATGCCGCTTTTATTCACTGATACATCCCACCGGTCGCTTATGGACTGAGTGGAGAAATACTTGCCTGGCTGACCGTAACGCAAACCCGGTACGAAAACGAAACGGTGATTTTGGATCTCGGTTTTTCCATACTCCCTGAAATGCTGAACTATCTCTGTAATCGCTAAGCTGCCGGTAACTGAATACTGGGCTTTCAGAGCTTCAAGAGCAGGGGCGAGTAGGGTGATGATGCGATCACCTGCGAGTGTTTTAGGCGGAACAAAATCGCCCCGGCCTGTCAGGTTTCTCCTGATATGAACCGTGCCTGCATTTAAATCAACATCGTCCCATGCAAGCGCCGCAATTTCCCCGTGACGCAGGCCTGAATTAATGGCGAACTGCCACATATTTCGATCCTGTCCGGTTATCGCCAGTATGAGTGCGGCATATTCATCTCTGAGAAGAGGGTCTGGTTTGGTGCGATCTTTATGTAGCTTGGGAATGTACTCGAACGGCTTATCTTGTATGAATTTGCTCCTGTGGGCATAACGAAGAATTTGACAGGTCAGGGATATGTAGTCATTGACCGTGTTAACACTGCGACCGATTTTCTTTCTTTTGTGGCCATCTGCGTAAAAAGTTTCTCCCCGCAGTAGTTCT
The DNA here is from genome assembly GCF_007570865.1 of Atlantibacter subterraneus. Classification (GTDB taxonomy): domain Bacteria; phylum Pseudomonadota; class Gammaproteobacteria; order Enterobacterales; family Enterobacteriaceae; genus Atlantibacter; species Atlantibacter subterraneus. The sequence goes on from NZ_VLPS01000001.1 coordinate 786,406, forward strand.
TTGCGGTAGTTCATCATGTCGCTGTGTGTGATATCGGCTATAGGTGTCATCTCGCCGATAATCCTGTTCATTGTCTTTAGCTGGGCGAGAACGCGTGCCATAGTATTCTTTGAGATATCTTCTTCTTTTGCACCCAACCAGAGTGCGACTAACTCTCCCCATGTTTTTGCTACACGTGTGGAAGTAAATTTTTTAACCGCATTTGATTCTGGAAAACGAAGCGCGTAATCGAACTCGCCCAGCTGGATCTCGCTCATGATCAGCGCCCGCAGGCTGCCGGCTTTTCTGATATTGGCATTATTGACTACCCAACCCTTCAGTACCTCACGACAACGCTTGCCACGGAAGGTGAAGGTGATACGAATTTTTCCGTTATGTATTTCAACACCCGTTGGGTAATTCATTACGATTCCTGTACCAGCTGATTGATGCGCGGATAGTTGTACCAGATGATCCCTCGTTTGGTTTCTTTTCCTGTCATTGTGACTTTTTTGAAGTGAACACCTTCCACCCATGTTCCATGTCGATGCTCTTTGATCTGCCGGTTACTCAGGCCGGTTTTTTCGGCCAGTTTTAACTCGACAACCCATTCTTCGTTAAAAATAACCTGTGCCATAGTTGCTCCATGGCGGCAGACATGAGTATATCCACGCCCGCCGCAGTGAGTTGATAAATCGATATCAACAGACGACGGCCCGCAACCGCCGCATGCCTGTCATTGCCGTGGCTACATAGCTGGATTTGCGGTTAACCACTTCCACAATCACTTTTGTTCCCTGTACAGCCACCGTATAGGTGGATTTTGTTTTCTGAGGACCGTAATCGCCGAATCTGGTTACGTGTTCTGCCAGCGCTGCATTACATGCCTGCCGTGCAATTGGTGATGATTTGCTGCGATTGATTAGTCTCATCATTAACCGGGAGGGCGAACCCTCCCGCCTCCCTTAGCCGACATACTCAGGTTTCATATCCAGCAGCGTGATGCTGAACTTCTCGTACAGTTCATCGCCCAGATGACGTTTCGCCGCCGTCAGTGTTTTCTCAACGGCCAGGAATCGCTGATCTGCATCCGGTTCATCCGGCTGCGGCAGGGAGTTGATCGCTGCTTCGACTTTGTTGCGCGCGTCCATCAGGTAATAGCGCTTCACGGCTTTGTTTTTCAGCTCAGTGAACAGTGTGGAACCCAGGGTGGCTTTTGCGGATTCGATATCTACACGTACCGCTTTCGCACCATCGACGTCTTCGGCAGCTTCAATGCGGTCCCGGAATTCGTCTGCAATGGCGTCGACGTTAACCGTGGATTCCCGCGCGCTGGTGGTGGTTGTTACGTTGTCACCTGAGATTTCAGCCAGACTTACCCGCGCTGGCGCCGGGTTTATCTCTTTCTCGGTGCGCTGCTCCACCTCATCAGGCGTATACACGCCGAGAACAACCGCTGGGCAGTAGAGACGCGCCCAGTACTTCAGTGCCAGGTAAGCGATCTGCTGTTTCGGGTTTGATATCCACAGCGGCGAATTGCGGGTAATCACGCTGGAAAGGAAGACCGGTTCTCCCCAGGTGATTTCACTCTCGCCGCGGATGACCGCACCCACGCGAACCGACAGGCCCTGTTCGTCGGCGCTGGACCAGCCGCGTACCATTTCTTTCTTGTCGTACGTCCCGCCGCCTTTCGCTGGCTTCTTTACGATCTCTTCACGGCTGCTGGCGCATTTCGACCAGTCGCCTTCGTACTCATAGTGGAAGCGGCCCACGATTGCGTTTGAGCTGGAGATCACCGCGTTGACCAGCTGCGCTTCGTAACCCAGTACGCCGTTGACCAGGTGCGTTTTCTGCGCCACAGCGTAAGGGTTCATGCCCCACTGCATGGCCTGCATGATGATGGCCATGCAGTCGGCTGGGTTACCGCGAAGATGTTCAGGAACCGTAACGGCGGCCTGCGCCATCAAACCGGCAACGGCCTGCAGCTGGGTTAACGCCTGCACATTGAAAATGGCATTGCTCGCTGAAATGGTGTTTGGTGTCTGTTGCTCAGCGTTCACGATATTCATGTTTTCCATCGTCATTCCCCTTATGCCTGAGTGCGCAGCGCTTCAAGGCGGCGCAGGTCGAAGTCGTTCAGTTCGTCGGTGTAGTCTTCGGTGATCGGCGCAGGCCACTCGCCAGTGTCGAACGCGTTTGCGATGCGGTTCATGGTCTGGCGATACTCCAGCATCCCCAGCTCAATCAGCTCTTCGCTGGCTTCGACGATAGCGATCCAGTGGTAGCCCTCGTCTTTGTTGACGAAAATCCAGAAGAATTGGTCCAGGGCAGCGGTCTGCATATACATGGCCGCGCTCAGGTGATAATCGCGGTCGATGATTTCACGGTGCAGGCGGGCGCGCAGGCCGGACTGCTTTACGTTCCACATGCTGATGGTTTTCAGGTCAGCGCCGACCCGCACGCCGTCGATGTCGATTTCCAGGTCCGGGCGCACGCGGATTTCCAGGCCGGTCTCTTCGTCGATACCGAAATAGCTCGTCTCAACAGCGCGGTCAGGGTGCAGCAGCAGTTTCCCGGCGGTCGGATGCTCATGCAGGGCTTTCTGAATGGCCAGCGCTGTTTCCATCTGCTGGTGAGTCACCAGAATCTTGTCGCCCGGGTTATCGCGCCACGCATCCAGCAGTTCGTCAGCAAATACCGCATCAGGCTTAATGGACTTCACAGCCTGGATCATCTCCGCTTTGGTTCCGGACACTTTCAGCGGTGCCGGTTTCTGCGCTTCCTGCGCCACCAGGTCAGGATTAATGATCGCCAGTTGCTCGAGCATCGCATCACGACTGCCGCTGGTTTTCACCGGCGCGGGCAGGGTGGCGTTGTACTCCTTGATGCAGGCCTTCATCGCGACAGCGGTCTGCTTCTGGTCCGCCGCGATACGCTGGAACTCAGCTGGCAGCGTCATATAGCTCTGCGCTGTTTCTTCCAGGCTACCGCCCATCGGTACCTGCGCGGGTAGGGTGGCGTTGCGCTCTTCCAGCAGCGCTTTGATATCTTCAGTGCTTAGCAGCGACGGTAAGCTGGCGTTATGTTCGTCGATAAAGGCTCGTAGGGTCGCAGCGGTGGTGAATGCCCCCTCGGGGATCACCGGCTCCACGCTGAACTCTTCGTCGAGGTTTTCCGGCTGCAGCGCCAGCGCATGCACCAGGTTACCCATATCCAGCACTTTGGAGCCTTCGCGCGGGATAGTTTTGGCGACGTGGCGCGCGTTGTAATACATCAGTGATACGCGGGCATCTTTCACCATGGTGGAACTGATGCCGTTCGCGGTGTGGTAAACGTTGTTCGGCAACCCTTCATAACGGCCTGGTTCGAAGAACGCGGGATACTCGATTACTGGCTCTTCTTCAGTGTCCGAAATATTTTCAGGAATATTTTGTTGTTCAGATTGCTGTTCAGCGGCGGCTGCGAGGGCCGGGCAGCCAGCGGCAAAAACTTCGGCAGCGTTCACGGCATCTGCCTGCGGATGATCTTCATTAGCGCTTTCGCCTGTTGAAACCGGAGTACCAACCGGGATTTCGTTACTGACAGCCGTTTCCATCTGCACATCTTCGGTAATCTCCAGTTCTTCTCGCAGGCCTTCGGCCATTTCCTGATAAGTGGCGTCACCCATTACCGGGCCGTTGTCCGGATTAATCGGAGTGTTACCGGTCAGCCCCTCGATAGAGAACACACCAGCGCCGAGGCTTTCGACCTTTGGCTGTGCGGCTGCTTCTTCAGCCCGGCGGCGCGTCCCTTCTTCCCGGACGCGCTGCAGATTCTCTTCGTGAGTACAGAAATTTTTACGCGGCGTTTTATCCCATTTCGGATCCGCCGGGTCGCTGATACCCTCGACATATTCGCCGCGGCCAGCAGCCAGTTGTTTATCCAGGGTTTCACGGCTGAATTGCGCAGCCTCTACAGTTGCAGCATCTGGCTTGTCATGCTGGTGTTCTTTCAGGTTTGCGCTGATGTAGGTTTGCAGGCTGACCGGGAAATGATGGACGTTCTCGGCGGCGCCACGGATCAAGGCAAAAATAGCAGCGCGTGAATAGTCCAGGATACCCGCTGTTTTGCGCAGCGCGGCTGACCATTCCCTGAACGGGCTTTCTTTTTTCTCAATGATTTCTCTGGCGCGGCGGTGAATGGATACGGGGATGTTGTAAATATCGAAATCCATTGGCAGGGTCGCGGCTGCGATCTCGTAATCAAGCGTATCCAGGGTATGCGTGTAGTCCTGGCTGCGATCGGTCACGATGCCGCCGCCAGCGTTTGTTCCCACATCAGTGCGTTGGGTAACTACGGTTCCGCTTTTCTTTTGCCATTTGGCTGTTACATCGCTACGAACCTGGTGATTGCCATGTCCACCGGTATCACATGCATTATTGTGAGCGTTAATCCACTCGCCAAAAAAGCCGACAAGATGCGCTAACTGAGGAGCTTTACCGTCCAGAGGCCAGACAGATTTTGTCTCAGCGAGCAGGTCAGCCAGGGTTTCCGGGAAAACATGCTGAAGCTGGCGAAGGTCATGACTGCGACAGGCCAGCAATACGTTTTGGGGATAGGTAGCGTCCATATCCATGCTTAGGCGAGTAATTTCACCTTTTTGCTCAGCGCTCAGCTCATCAAACAGGCCGAAAAGCCATGTACCCAGTACACGCTGTTCGAATGTGTATGACTGGTGTGAAGCGGCGCGTTCCTGAAGCCCTGATTCATTACCTCCGGCTGTTTCCTCCAGCTGCGCGCGCTCGTCCTGGATATTCACGGATTTAGCTTCTTTGGTGATTTTGCTCCAGGAAATACCGTCGTCGCCGAGTTCATAACGATCGCACCAGGTATCATCCAAAACGCCTTCGGCGGGCAGGTCGTCAACAACAAGCCAGTTCGTACGGACCGGAAGCTGGTAATCCGCGCCGCGTCCAGTTTCAATTTCGGCGTCTTCCAGGATGTTCTCGATTTCACGCTGGGCGCGTGAGTCGGATTTGGCAGAGAGCCAGCAAAACAGGTTTTTTGCTCCTGACTTCGCTTTTGCCTTAATGAGAAACGCATAGGTGTTCATTGCGTCTGAGCTCCTTTGGGTTGTAAGATCCCCGGCGCTTGCAAGAGCCGCCTTCGGTTTAGGTGAAAAATTCCGGTATGCTTTGGTCGGTGTTACCGGACGTAAGGCCCGCTTCGGCGGGTTTTTGCGTTTATGGCTCGTGAGCCATCTGGTCGTGCTCGGCGCACTGCCTGGAGCAGTACTGCCGTTCTTCGCGGGTAAGCATGTTACCGCGCAGTAAAAGCAGGGTGCTTTTCACTTCGTCGCCTGGCTGAAGAGGGCTTTTGCAGTAGGCGCATTTCGCGCCGGTAGTTTCCTGTCCGTGGATCATCGGATCACCCCAGCCATTCAGTAAAACTTCCACAAGACAATCGTTGATACGTGTGGCGCCGCGCATGGTGCGCAGGTACACGTATTTGCCGCGAACCGCTGACACATTCCAGGTGTGCCCGTCGTGCTTTGCCAGCATTCCCGGAACCACGCACTGGCGAATGATGTGCATCGTTCCGTAGTGTTGATTAACCATCTCATCCTCTGCCGTTATCGCCCGGCTGGCGGAACGTTTATCGGAGCAACGCAGCGCGTTGTTGATGCTGGAAGTTTACTCATTACTAAACGTTTGTGTAAAGTGTTTGATAAACATTTTTCGTTTAGTTGACGCTAAACAATTAAGATTTAAGGTTTTTTAGTTTTGAATGAGACTGATAGGTATAAAAAAACCGCCCATAAGGCGGTTATATTGAGAGGTTTTACTTACTTACGTGAGGCTAGAAGCTCTTTGAAGAGTTTATTGAACTTCTCGTACATACTTTCAAACTCTATTAGCATCTCTTTTTTAGTGGAGTCAGGAAAGCTACGGTAATATTTGATTAGTTGAAGTTCATCAGAAGTCAGTACCACTTCATTAGGCCGTTTATCGCCTTGCCCACCATCCTCATCTAAATATCCCGATGGCATGCCGTAGTCGTTTTCGATTCTTCTGGCCGCTCTTTCCCCAAAGGAGCTCTTACCATTTATCAACTGGGATAAATAGCTCTTCTCTTTTTCTGGCAGCGATTTATCGGCGAACCACGCCTTGAGCTGCATTCTTCTTACTTCTGCTTTGGTCATTAGCGCATTTTGATTAGTAAATTCTAAACAAGCAAATACTTGACTATAAGGTTTAGTAATTAGTAAACTCATTTTCACACCTTAGAAGGAGAGTATATGCAACTCAAAGATTACCTTTCTCAGCAACGTGGTAACGCTAAATGGCTTGCCAAAAAGCTGGGGATCTCAATGTCCTTTCTGTCCCAGATGGCCTCCAGCTCGGCACCAATTTCTCCTCGCCGCGCCATAGAGATTGAACGTTATACGGACGGCATGGTTACTCGGGCTGATTGCTTGCCAAGTGAATGGGTTCACATTTGGCCGGAATTTACTCCGCGGTCTTGTAAGGCGGCGGTTAACGAAGCAGCACCTAAGGAGCAGTAAATGCAATCACTTCAATTTCAACAGAGTACCGGAACAATTCCGGTAACGATGATAAATCGTTCTCAGGCGAAGCCGGAGTTTACCCACCAGCAGCTTCGTGCGGCTGTTCGTGCATGGGCGGCTGCGATCGATAACCAGGACGTGGTGGCCGGGCTGATTGTTGAGGAATATCAACTCAGCGGCGGCGGCCTGGAGTTCCCGGCCGAAATCAACCGTCAGCGCCAAAAGCTATTCCGCTGGCTGGACGGCGATACCGCTTACGCTCGCGACAACATTTGCGAGTTAACCCCTGCAATTCTGAATGTTCTTCCGCTCGAGTTTCGTACGCGGCTTATTCCTCAGGAAGACATCCTTTCGCGCGTAGCGACGGCGATAAAAGAGTGCGCGGAAGCCAAGCAGGCCGTGCTGATGAAAGCGCCTGAACATCAGAAGATGAAAGAGGTTAGCGAGGGGATCGCGTCGTTGTTTCGTCTGATGCCCGAGCAGGTCGGTCCGTTGATGACAATGGTCACGTCGATGCTGGGCGTCATGTAACCGGGGCCGCTTATGAACCATGAGCAGTTTATCGAGAAGCACGTACGCGAAGAGCTTATCCGCCTGGGTTTTCCGGTGCCGGTGGCTCAGGGGGGGCATTCCAGGCCGTGGACTTATACCGGCGCATGTCTCAGGCAAGCCGCAAAGGGAAAATTTTCGATGATGTTTTACGACATGCGAAGTTGTGGGCAGAGAAACAAACAACCTCAGCCGACAGGTTCGAAGAAAAGCGCGTTAAGCGCACCGAACAGCGGGGGCTGTTCTGAAAGGGTGAAGACCGTGCTGGTGGAACAGCAACGGCCTTCGGGTGCAATAACTGGAAGCGATTGCGAGGTCATTATGACAAACACCATTTTAAATTACCAGGCGCGGGAGGCATAGCTATGTCGAATGTCGCCTACGCCAATTTTGCGGCGCATTCCGCCGCCAGGAGCAACCGGATGGAAAACCAGAAGACCGGATTCATCCCGTTGTACCGGAGTGTGCTTAAACAACCCTGGTCTAAAGATGTTTTCCTGCGAACGCTGTGGGACAACCTTCTGCTGAACGCCGCCCGACAGCCGTACACAGCGAGTTTTAAGGGGCGTCAATGGCCACTGCAAACCGGACAACTGGTGACCACCTCAGCCGATCTGGGGCTGAATCTGTGCGACCGTAACGGAGAGCCAGCGAGCCGCCATGCGGTGGATCGGATGCTCTCATTTTTTGAGAAAGAAGGCATGATTTCCACCGCCGGTGAACGTCGGAAAGGCACGGTGATCACTATCACAAATTATGCACTGTACGCTCAAAAAATAGACAATTTGCCCGCGCATAAAGCCGAGCATAACGGCGAGCATTACCCCGAGCATAACAAACTCAGTAACGGCGCGGGTTTGGATGGTGATGCCGCGAATAAGCCCGCGCAAATAGCCGCGCATAAACCCGCGAATCATGAACAACAAGGTAATAACAATAATAAAAACATTAAAAGATCTTCGTTTCGGAATTCTGACGAATCCCGTAACGACGCCACTGAAAAATTTCTCTCTCGTCACCCCGAAGCCACTGACGGAATTTACACCCCGTCAGGCAAATCTTGGGGAACGGCTGACGACCTCAAAGCCGCGCGCTGGATTTACCAGAAACTCCTGGTGGTCAATGCCAGCCTTTCAGAACCGAAATGGGTTGAATGGGCAAACACTGTTCGCCTGATGCGCATGATTGACCGTCGGACCCACCGCGAGATTTGTGAGCTGCTCGTGTGGGCCAGCGAGGACGATTTCTGGGACAGCAACATCCTGAGCCCGTCCGGCCTTCGCAAGCACTGGGACACGCTGACCACGCAACGCGCACGTAAACCGAAAAACTCCCGCGCCAGCGCAACGCCGCTGGATTTCGATAACACAGACTGGGCGGAGGGCCTGCTGCCATGAAAAACATTGGTACCGAGATGCGGAATTTCGACCGTGAGCAAATGCGCCGCGTTGCGATGGGTATGCCGGAGCAGCAATCCCAATCTCGCCAGGAGCATGTCGCCCAGGTATTCAACGAGTTGTTTAGACAGCTGCGCGCCGCGTTCCCGGCTGCAATGGCAGGATTCCGTGAACAGAGTGATTTCGACGAACTGCGGCGCCAGTGGCTGCTGGCTTTTGCGGAAAACGGGATCACCAGCTTCGCCCAGGTTGACGCAGGTATGCGTATTGCTCGCCAACAGGAAAAACCGTTTTTGCCGTCGCCCGGTCAGTTCGTGGCATGGTGCCGCGCCGAGGAAAGCGCCGCCGTGGGTCTGCCTGACCAGAACGAGCTGGTAAAGCTGGTTTACGAGTACTGCCGCAACCGCAGCCGTTACAACGATGCCGAGTCGTATCCGTGGCCTGACAACGACATCACCCCACGCACCGTGAAATACCGCGCCAGCTACTGGCTGGTCACAACCCTGTACCAACAGATGCGCTCATACGGGCTCACTGACATGGAACTTAACCGCAAAGCCGGTGAAGAGCTGGCGAAAATGGTGAAACGCATTCGCGCTGGTGAAGTCATTCCTGAGCCGGTTGCTCGTCTGCCTGTACTGGGCAGCAAACCTGTTACGCGTGAGCAGGGGATGGCGAAAATTCAGGAAATCCGGGCGAAGTTTGGGCTTAAAGGCGGGAGGGCTTAACCATGCGCAGCAAAGATCAGATTGCAATAATCACCTTTCTCAAACAGGAGAAAACCGCCACGCCACGTCGGCTGGAACGACAGCTCGGTTGGACCAACAAACACACCCACGCAATTCTGGGGCGGCTGGTTCGTCTTGGCATCGTGAAGAACATTGGTAAACCAGCACACCCTGAATACCGACTTGTTCAGCGCTGGCAGGCAAAAGTTAGCTCACCCAGGGCATATAAATCTAAACCTGCAGCGCCGTCCGTAGCGTCAGTATGCCGCCAGAACTGGCAGGGCTATCACTTACATAAAATCTTCGGGAGTGCCCGCGCATGAAAGAAATGACTCATAAGCAGTTAATTCGCGCTACCTACGTGGTCGCTAAGTTTAAAGACTCGGAGACAGCGCAACTGCTGACCGAACTGGCGGGGCGGCTGGACTATGCGCTTGCTGCGGCGCGTACTGCCTGTGCAGAACGGGCAACCGCCATGAACGCAGAAATCGAGTGGGAAACGGCTATGCAAAAGGCTACCGGGGAAGACAACGTTGATGATGTGGTTCTGGCAATCGAAAAGCTGAAAGCCGGGCGGGGTGCGCTGGCGGCGGAGAAATTGGCGCTGAAATCATCATTTAAGCCAGACGTAATTCCAGAAGAGGCAGTTGAGGCATTCACGGAAACCGCCATCCTGGACCACGACTGGAATGATACTAGCGAATGGTCATGGGTTGAAAATGATACAGATGTCATCCGTGCTGTGCTGGATGCAATGTCCGTTCCAGAAACCCCAGTCACTGACTCCTTCCTGGCAGAAGTCCGCAAACAGGGCGTTATCGAATTTGCAGCAGCGATGGCGGCTATACACGCTGAATGTCAGAAGGGCGGATATTTTGACCGGCAGGTAAAGGTTTACGCCAAAGCTCAGGAACTGGCTGAGTCTTATCTTAAGCAGCGCCATGAAGAGAAAACCGAAGGAGGCGTAGCGTGAACTGGAAACATAATGCATTAGCTCACGATCTGGCTGAGAACCTGCGGCAGAACACTGCGCGGATTGTATGGGAAGATATGCAGCTCGGTCCGAGCGGTACAGCGCGCCCGGATGTTTACGCGATCCCATGCTCATTCAGCAAATTTTGCCCGGTTGTTTACGAAATCAAAGTCAGCGTTTCCGACTTCCGCGCCGACGTCACTGCCGGTAAATACACGAAATATTTTGCGTACGCCAGCGCGGTAGTCTTTGCGGTTCCCGAGGGAATGCTGAAAAAGTCTGATATCCCGGAGGGCTGTGGATTGATGGTTCGTAAAGAGAGCGGATGGCATACCCTGAAAGGCCCGACCATGCGATCACTCGACAATCTCCCGCGCGATGCCTGGATAAAGCTGGTCATCGACGGTATCCGCCGCGAAACCGAGCGTACCCGGCTTATGATGCGCAGTGCTCCTGTGTATGTTGATGAAAGACGGCTGGCGCAGCGACATGGCAATGAGATTGCAAGCTTGGTATCGCAGGCTTACAACGCTAAAGCTCGCCTCGAATCGGCTATTCAAAATCAGGAAAAGCGCCGTGCTGAAGTTTTCCAGCAGACAGAGCAGGAAGCTCGCTGGCAGCGCGAGCAAATGGAGCGACAGGCTGAAAGCCTTAATTCGGCTCAGGCAGACCTGGCTGAAGTGCTGGGTTTACCCGCTGACGCAACGGTTTATCAGCTGACGCGAGCAATCAACGAGGCCAGTTACAGGCTGGCGCAGGATTCGGAGATTCAGCGTCTGCGTGGATTATTCAGCAGGCTGGAGGATTTGCTGGTCAGCGCCAACCAGAAGCTGCCGGGTGAGCCGGTTAATGCGGGTGCGGCATGACTGAGCCTGATAATTTATTGCAGTACGCAACACACCGCATTGTTGAACTGGAAAGCATGCTGCTGGTGGATGTGCCGGAAACCGTCTGGCCCGCTGAAGTCGGTATGGTCTATTCACAGGTAGAAAGCGCCGGTGATCTGCCGGCGCATCACCAGCGTCGCCTGAAACATCACATCAATCGTATGTGGCTTAAGAAAATGATATCTCGATAATTCATACTTTTCTTTTAAAAATTTAGCCCTCGTTCTATGAGGGCTTGTTATAAAAAGTATTACTTTTTGAGAAAATAGTATCCAGCAGCTAATGCACCAATGGCGGCAACGAGAGCACCTTCAGCAGGGGATATAGTAAGTGTTTCAAGTTTAATGGTGCTTTTACAATCCGCATTATCTGTATTTGGTTTTGGTTGTGTGTATTCTGAATTTTCTTTCTCTCTTTTCATTTCGGCCTGTTTGACGTTTTCAACAATTTCTTCAACAGTTGGTCCATTTGGAAGAATTTTTTTTAGTTCACTCATCGAACGCTCAAGTTGTTTCATCATTGTATCTAAGTCGTCTATTGAGCATTCTTCAGCATCGCAATTGGGACGACTGGCGTACTCAAATTTGGACCCTTCTAGGTATGAAATCGCATCGAGGGAAAATATCTCAAATTTGCTAAACTCTTTTGGGCTACATATATAAGCTTCATGAATCATTTTGTTGCGAAGATGTGTAATAAATGCAAGTTTTTTGACAATTGAATCAGTGAGCCTCCAGTTAATAGAAGTACTTAGTTCTTTGAGGCCATTGCCTTCCGCGCCTCTTGCGCGCAGTAGTTTTTCGATTTTTGCGCAATTTTTAACGACTGTTTCAAGCATGCATTACCTCTGCTATGTAAGGTTAACCTTATATTTTTGCATGTAATTCATACCCATATCAACTACAAAAAAGTGGGTTGTTTTATGCCACTTCAAAAGTCAAGTATGGCACTTGCTGCGGCAACGCGTTACCGCCGCCGTTTGCTGAGGCGCTGGTAAGAGCAAATCTCCCTGAATTGTGCCGCATCAGTGAAGAGGCGGCCTGAGAGTTAAACCCGAAGCCACTAAAACAGTGGCTTTTTTATTCAATGGGTTACACCAACTTAACTTTTCAAACCTGCGTCGCAATTTGCGCGCTTATCAAGTTGATCAATCTCCCGTATGGGTGTACTGTTTATTTATACAGTGTTTTTATGAGAGGGATGATCATGAAGGTTGAAGTCACTATCGAACGTACAAAAAAACTGCCTGATGGCGCGATCCCGGCGCTGGAAAACGAGCTTTTAAAACGATTAAACAAACGCTTCGAAGGGTGCAAGCTCACCGTTCGCCGGGCACCTAATGACGGGCTCAGTGTTATCGGAGGCGATAAAGACGAGGTTGCTAATATTCTGCAGGAAACCTGGGAAAGTGCTGACGAGTGGTTCTACTGAGTGTTTTTTATTGCAGCCTGCAGTCCTTTGACAAATCACAAATCATCCATGCGCGGCTGCTGATTTTTCGTCAATTGCGTCTGTATGTCGCTCAGGGGGATTTTGTGGATTTAGACATCGCCGAAGCGGTAGACATAATCAGACAGGGAGGCCGGTTCGTTGTCAATTGTGAAGAGGGACGGATCACGAGCCTGGAAAGGGTACGTGAAAAGCAGCACCTGCTCACTATGAGTGAATTTTTGGAAATGGCTGTCGAGGCTGGTTTTATTGACCTTCGCAAGCCGAGACTGCCATAATCTACTTTCCGCCTGAACAGCGGAATCGGAGCAGCAAAGCGCCACGGAGTGAACACCATGGCGCACTTGCAATTAATCAAGCAATCATCTGGAATCCTGATCCCGGCTACGCCTGAGACCAGCGATTTTCTGCATTCAAAATGTAAGCTCGGGGCCATACTGGCCGCTGACTTTAAACAGGTTCGAAACCCCGCCTTTCACCGTAAGTTCTTCGCGCTACTTAATCTGGGCTTTGATTACTGGGAGCCTGCCGGCGGCGCCATCTCGTCCAACGAACGCAAACTTGTTAACGGTTACGCCAGATACCTTGCCGCCTTTGGCGGGAACGAAAGCGCGCTAATGGATGCCGCTGAGCAGTACCTGGAACAGGTAGCCAGCCGCCGCATTACCAACGGCATCAGCCTCTGCAAATCTTTCGATGCCTATCGTGCCTGGGTAACCATTGAGGCCGGGCATTTCGACACTATCCAGTTGCCTGACGGCACCCTCCGTAAACACCCCCGAAGCATTTCATTTGCCAGCATGGACGAGACCGAGTTCCAGCAGCTCTACCGGGCCGCGCTGGATGTGCTGTGGCGCTGGATCCTGTCCCGCGTGTTTCGCGACCAGCGTGAGGCCGAGAACGCCGCCGCGCAACTGATGAATTTTGCGGGGTGAATATGGCTAAAAAACCTCGTCGAAAATGCATCCACTGCAGGGAGTGGTTTCACCCGGTACGGAACGAGCAGGTCGTTTGCTCATTCGAATGCGCCAGCGCTGTAGGCAAAGAGCAGACCGCAAAGAACCAGGCCGATGCTATGCGTGCTGAGAAGAAGCGCCAGCGCGAAGAGGAGAAAGAGCAGCGTGCACGCCAGGCGGAACGGCGAAAGGCAGTTAAGCCGCTCAGCTATTTCATCAGACAGGCCCAGCAGGCTTTTAACGAATTCATCCGGTGCCGCGATCGACACCTCCCGTGCATCAGCTGCGGGCGGTATCACGACGGTCAGTATCATGCCGGCCACTTCCGCACGACCGGGGCGAATCCGGAATTGCGCTTCAACGAAGACAACTGCCATCGGCAGTGTGCCCCCTGCAATAACCACCTGTCAGGAAATCTTATCAACTATCGCCCGGCGCTCATCCTGAAGATAGGGCAGGCGCGCTTTGATGCACTGATGGGGCAGCACGAATTGCCGAAGTGGGGTCGTGACGACTACAACCGTATCCGCGATGAGTACCGCGCAAAGCTCAAAGAACTGAAACAGCAGGAGTCCGCATGACTATCGAAAATTATTACCAGATCGGCTGGGCCGCCCTGCTGGCGTTCGGCTACGCACGGGACTGGTTCGCAACGAGAGAGGGAAAACGGTGAGATTTGAAAACTACTTTGCCGATCATCTACGGCTGCGCTGGAAACGTCTTCGCATCTGCCGCTTTCGCGGTTCGGTGTTAACGGATTACCGAATTCTAAAAAACTATATCAAAACAATGAGGATTGCCGGATGAACCTGGAGTCATTACCGAAGTACTTTGCGCCGAAATCAATGGTTCCCGGCACCGTTTCATGTGGGACGAGCGGCGACGCACTTTCAATAACCGATGTGATGGCCGCGCTGGGCCTGGCGAATTCAAAAGCATCTGTCGGTATCGAACTGTATCTCGCCAAAGCAGGGGTGCTGGCACCGGATAACATCATTGCGTTTTTAACCCGACTGGCAGAACGGCGCGCCAGCCGTAACCAGTCGCTTCAGAAAATGACGGCAGCAGAGCGAGAAAACTTCCTGCGAATTCTGGCTGGTTTTGTATTCCGCGACTATTCACTGAGCGCGGCAAGTCTGGTGACATGCCAGAGCTGTGCTGGGGAGGGGTTTATTGATGCAGAGGTCTTTACCAACAAGGTTACCTGGCCTGACGGCAAACCGCCGAAGTGGGTGAGGACCACAAAAGGGATCTCACCTTCCGACTGGGAAGAATGGAAACCGGTACGCGAACAGGTGCGGGTGATTTGCCAGCCCTGTAACGGGAAAGGAAAGGTGAAGAACGAATGCCGTTGCCGTGGACGTGGCGAAGTGCTCGATAAAAAGAAATCACAGCTACAGGGGGTGCCGGTTTACAAACAGTGCCCCAGATGCAAAGGGCGCGGCTTCCCCCGGCTTAAAGATACGGAGGTATTTAAGGCGCTCGGAGTAACAGAAACCACCTGGCGGCGAAACTATAAATTGTTGTTCGATCGACTCGTTGAGCAGTGTCACATTGAGGAATCGCTCGCACAAAGTGTTTTAAGCAGGGTGACGCATTAAATTAGCATGTTGCAAACGTGGCGGAATTTGGCTAATCTCGTCTCAACGATGGGATATTACGCCCGTGACGTTAACCAGATTAAGAACCTCGCTGCGGCGGGGTTTTTTACTTTATGGACTCCCTACGCTAATAAGACAAAGTGCGGGGAGTGACGCGGAACCCATTTTGCCGGTTTGTGATCATGTCTGCAGAGTGGCTAAATATGAACTATCAGAGTTGAAATCATCGAAGCGGGCACTACGATTAAAGAGCATTCTTTGACAGTCATTAAAATAAAAAATGATGGCGAATCCCCCTGAGCGGAGGGGCATTACTGGATAATCTGTAATTGATTAAGCATGCGAAACGATGCATCCAGTCAGCGTTTCACCGGGAGGCACCTGGCGCCGTCGAGAGATGTTCTACCTGATATGACCTGTTCGTCCGAGCAGGTCTTTTTTTATGTGCTGATGGCGCAGAAATATCAGAGAGGGGTTTTTCTGCAGTGCATCCAGGGCTTTGATCCACGCGAGCGTTTATGACTATCAGCTCGGTTGCTTTTCGAGCAGCATAATTTCGTAAAATTTGATAAAGATTTTTTATTTAGGTATTTCTTATTAATTGATAAGTTTTTATAGATAAAAACTATCTATTCATGGGATAAGTGCTAGGCTCAGGTACCTATCCTTTATCAGGCATTCCAATGCGAACTCCCCGTACCTTCTATCCAATTCCGATGCTTATCAAGCACATCCAGCCATCCGGACTGGAAAAACTTTATCCAGTTCTGGTCTCTGATGTAACAGACTCTGAGGGTACCCGTTATGCAAGGTACATGAATGGAGCCGAAGTACGTATGTCAGAGTTACGCTTTATACAGCTAGAGTTTGCCCAGGCGGATCTTCCCAACCTTGCGGCAACACCTCTTCCGGAAGAGGTTATTAAGCGCGATATGCTGCACTGACCGCTTTGCTAAACAGAAGTTAATTAGCAGGTTTGTATTTAGTATTTAATCGATCACTCTCACGCTTCTGATTAGCAATGCTTACCTATAATTCCAGCGTCTGGCTGTTGTGAACGTTACTTCAGGAGGCAGGATGGAAGAGGGGTTCTACTGGGTTCTTTATGCCGGGAAAAAGCTGATCGCTTATTACTCCCATGAAGAGGCCCGGGATTACGTGACCGGTAAAAAGATTCGTGGAGTCTGGCATTTTGCTAATGCGGATGAAGCTGTTGCGATTGATGGCGAAGCTAAAGTACTTGAAGGCCCATTACATCCACCAGCGTAAGATATCGAATATTCAAACTTCAAACAGGCTGCCTTCGGGCGGCCTTTTTTATTTTCAGGCCCGGACAATCAACCCCCATCACGCCCTAAACCGAGTGTCCGTGGCCTGAACCTTCGACTACTCACAGCACCCGCACAAATAGCGAGGTGACGAGCATGTACCGTATGAATACAAGCAATGGATTCTGGTCATATTTCTGGAGCGCCATAACAGGGTTTCTGTCCATGCTGACATTACAGGACACACTGTTTGCACTGGGCGCGGTGGTGACCGCGTTATTTACTTGGTTGACTTATCGCTCCAATAACAGGCGCAACATGGCAGTTATTGAAGAGGAGCGTAAGCGTACCGATATCCTCAAAACCGCATATGCCCGTGGTGACGTTAACAGCATTCCTGAAGCGGCAAAAATCGTTCAGGACATCGACGCGGTAATGCAACCGCAGGATAAATAAAATGGCATCGAGAAATAAGCTTAGCGCCGCTGTGCTTGGACTTATTCTGGCCGGTGCGTCTGCCCCTGTGATCCTCGATCAGTTCCTCGACGAGAAAGAAGGCAGCAGCCTTATTGCCTACCGCGATGGTTCAGGAATCTGGACAATTTGCCGTGGCGCTACGCAGGTGGATGGGAAGTCAGTGCGACAGGGAATGAAGTTAACGCAGGCTAAATGTGACCAGGTAAATGCTGTTGAGCGCGACAAAGCGCTGGCGTGGGTGGAAAGAAATATTAGCGTTCCACTGACCGAGCCACAGAAAGCCGGTATCGCTTCCTTCTGTCCGTATAACGTTGGTCCGGGCAAATGCTTCCCGTCGACGTTCTACAAGCGCATTAATGCTGGTGACCGTAAAGGAGCGTGCGAAGCCATTCGCTGGTGGATCCGCGACGGCGGGAAAGACTGCCGCTTAACTAAAGGTCAGAAGAACGGCTGTTACGGGCAAGTGGAGCGACGGGATCAGGAAAGCGCCCTGGCGTGCTGGGGACTCGATAAATGAAGATCCGCTACGTGATTGGTCTATGTGCCGTGCTCTGTTGTATCACAGGCCTGCTCAGTTGGCGCTTCGGCTGGAGCGCTCACGCAGATCACATTAACACGCTCGCCGCCGATAAGCGCGCCAAAGCAGAAAAGGCTATTCAGCCTGTTGAGCGGAAAGCGGCTCAGGCCATCGATGAAGGCAAGGTCATCTACCGAACCATAACCCGCGACGTGGTGAAATATGTTCAGTCTCCGGATCGTACCAGGTGTGATTTTGATGATGAGTCTGTGCGGCTGCGCCAGCGTGCCATCGACGCTGCCAACTCCATCAGCGGATTTGATGCAGGAACCGTGCAGGGCAAGTAATGCCGGGGCAAACAGCGATGAGGATTTGCAGGCAGACATCGAGACGGCGGAGTGTTTGCGCCAGTTGCGGATCAACACATATCGCTGGCAGGCTTGGTATAACGCGTTGCTTTAAGGCTGCATACCGGGCAGCTTTTGCTACCCGGTTTATGGTTACTCAGTCAGCTCCTTTTCATTTAGCTGTTCAAAGTAAAAGTCATAACGCTTCAGAAACCACATCCTGCAGTCTTCATCCATGTTACCGGTTATCGCATCAGTACACAGATGTCGACCATGGAAACGCATCCGGGCAAAGCTGTAGGCAAGGAAATCTAAATCCCGGGAAGATACAACACACTTTTTACTCACTACCTGCATACATTCCTCCTCTGTTGGACGATCCAAAAAGGGAAGATGTGTTAATGAAAGTATGGCTCAGAAAAGAGTCAGCGGGAGTGATTTTACCCATGGATGCAAAAAAACGTTGCGCCTGATCAAGCGGATGTTTTGCAGGATTATGTGCGATGCTGTGGGAATAAAAAAAGCCCTCGGGTTGGAGGGCGAGTCGGAGTAGAGCTGACAGTACTTCGTACTCTTATTCTTTTCTCAATGGCAAAGAGCTTGCGTTCGTTTTTCAGCTCCTGTTGTTGCAGGAAACCTGAGCATGACCGTTAACTTTTCGTTAACAAGAGTAAGTGGGCTGATTAGGAGAAATCCTGGTTTATTGAAATGATTTCGAAAAAAAACCCTCAGACGGAAGGAAATCCAGATTCTTCAGAGGGTATGCAAATGCATTTCGTTACCTTTTAAACTTAGCAACGCGCCGCTGCACTGATATGAGATATCTCCCATAAGCGAAGCCGTAATAAATTTATAACTTATTTTATATATGCATAAAGATGATTATCTCCCTTTCCGCAGATAAGGCTCACCGATTGTCTACACTTAAGACTTCCTAACCAGAAAGGAGGTTTGTATGACCGATCGCCCAGTCGAAGGGGACCATCCTGATTACAGTCCTGTTCCTGATAACGTCAAAAACGACCAGCCAGGGCAAACCGGTAGAGACAAGAAAGACGATACTGGCTCAGCACCTGAATCTGGTGATAAACAGCCATAACAAAAACTAACCGCCTACGGGCGGTTTTTATTGCCATCACGCTGGACATTACAGCAGGCATTCACTGAGTCCCTGTTATAATGACGTTAAAGGATACCTACAAACGAGAAGCTTTATGCGTGACGTTATGCTGTTCGGTGAGGGGTGGAACGGTGAAGTAAGAAAAGTGGCAGATGGGGTGCATCGTTATTACTACACCCCTGAAGAAAACGATCCGCGCCATCGCGAAGCCGTTTTCTCAATTTTAGAATATCGATCATTCAGTGGTAAAAATTAC
Organism: Atlantibacter subterraneus; assembly: GCF_007570865.1. Lineage (GTDB taxonomy): Bacteria > Pseudomonadota > Gammaproteobacteria > Enterobacterales > Enterobacteriaceae > Atlantibacter > Atlantibacter subterraneus. The sequence goes on from NZ_VLPS01000001.1 coordinate 805,457, forward strand.
TGGATTGGATTTCCGATTGTCGAGCCGTCGCTCTCAGATATCGAGTGGGCCATTATGAAATATCAGCCTAATCCCGTTTCGTAGTTTCAAGTTTTGACTCAAGTTAGCCTCGCAATAGCGGGGTTTTTTAATTGTCATTACCATGAGCAGATCCATCGTAATGACGGAATCATAGTATTTATCGATAGAACCGACCAAGCGCCTTAATGGCTGCGATTCTAATGTCTATATCATCGCTTTGGCTCAGTTTATGTAATTCCTGGGCAATGTTCTCCGCTTGGCATTTGCCTTCGCCTAAAGCATAAATAGCTGCAAGCTTGATATCTTTTGACTGGGTCATCATCTGAAACAAAAGGGTGTTAGCTATCGGGTGTGGCATGCTCATAATTATTTCCTTTCATTAAATAAGTGTCATTCACCGGCAAGCTGGAGATTTGCTATCGCGAGTGCATCAGCATTTTAACTTACTAATGCCCACCAACAAAAAACAGAGGAATTATGGCAAAACCGGCCTCGGATGAGATCCAGCAGCGGCCATACCCACCGCCCATGTTTATCGATAATCCGGACTTCAAACCTTACATCCGCCTTGTGCCGGCAGAGGGTGTCCACGAGTGGATACATGCCGCGATACTGAGCGAAGAAGGTACCCTGCATAACCCTGACCATTTTCATTTACTGGAAGCTGACATCGTATTCATGTGGGCTTCGAATGCATTCGCGAAGAAGGGGCGCGCAGTACTGGGCCAGTGCGAAGAGGTAATGATGCGCGCTGGTGGCTGGCAAAAGGCCCGAATGGAACAGCAGATGTACGAATGGTTCGGACGCATCCCGGATTTCATTATCACCCTGGCTGCCGATTACTGCGCCCAATGTTCCGATCTGGAGTTCTGCGCGCTGGTAGAGCATGAGCTGTACCACATTGCACAGGAAACCGATGAATTCGGCGCGCCGAAGTTCTACCGGGACAGTGGATTACCCAAACTGAAACTGCGCGGCCACGATGTGGAAGAGTTCATTGGCGTCGTTCGCCGCTACGGTGCCAGTCACGATGTGCAACAGTTGGTTAACGCAGCAAACAGGCCTGCGGAAGTGGCCCATCTCAATATCGCCAGAGCATGTGGAACCTGCTTGCTGAAACTGGCTTGATTACCTGGACTGACCTGGACGAATGGTGAATTATGGCGGCTCTAAAAAATGATGTAAAAGCCTATATAGTTCAGTCGCTTGCGTGCTTCGGTAGCCCCTCTCAGGTTGTTGAGTCTGTCCAGGCAGAATTTCAGGTAAAAATTACCCGCCAGCAGGTCGAAGCCTACGACCCCACGAAGGCCAGCGGCAAGGCGTTAGCCGCCCGATGGGTGGAAATGTTCAACGCCACCCGCACCCGTTTCCAGAACGAGATCGCCGACATCCCGATCGCCAACAAGGCGTACCGGCTGCGTGCGCTCGACCGAATGATGACGAAGGCCGAGACAATGCGGAATATGGCGCTGGCAGCGTCACTGATTGAGCAGGCTGCAAAAGAGTGTGGTGATGCTTACACCAACAAACATAAATTCGAGCATTCCGGGCCGAACGGTGGCGCTATCCAGACGATCACCATGAGCAAAGAGGAATACAAATCCGCAAGGCAGGAGATGATGGAGGATGACGACTGCTGAGCAAAAGGCATTTGCCCGTAAGGTCGAATGTGAAGAGGATGGACTGTATTACGCCCGCTACTTCTTCAAGCAGCGCACCGGCGGCAAGATGATTGTCGCACCACATCACAAAGTTATTCAGCAGACGCTGAACCGAGTTATAGATGGCGAGATAAAACGGCTTGTCATTAACGTTCCACCTGGTTACACCAAAACCGAGCTGGCTACCATTAACATGATGGGACGGGGGCTGGCGCTGAACCGGCGCGCCCGGTTTATGCACCTGTCATACTCCCACCAGCTGGCGCTACTGAACTCATCGACTGCACGCGGCATGGTCAAATCCCAGGCCTACCAGTCAATGTGGCCGATGGCGCTGCGTGACGACGCCGACAGTAAGGCGATGTGGTGGAACGAATACGGTGGTGGGGTTTACGCGTCGTCAGCTGCCGGGCAGGTTACCGGTTTTCGTGCCGGACACATGGAGCCTGGCTGGCAGGGTGCGCTGATTATTGATGACCCGGTAAAGCCTGATGATGCCTACAGTGAGACAGTACGCGATGGTGTGAATAACCGCTTTAACGAAACCATCAAATCACGTCTGGCTGTAGAAACGACGCCGATGATTGTGATTATGCAGCGCATCCACTACCACGACCTCAGTGGATACCTGCTGCGCGGTGGCTCCGGTGAAAAGTGGCACCACCTTAATCTGCCTGTGATTATCGATAACAGCCAGGCGTATTCGGCGCAATACCCGGAAAACACTCACGCTATCCCGATTGAGCACGGCCTGCCTGATGGCTGGCTCTGGCCGTTCAAGCACAACGAATCGCATCGCGTGTCGTTGTTCTCGCACCGGCGAACTGCTGAGGCGCAGTACATGCAGAAGCCCCGCAAATTTAACGCAGAGGGCGCACTGTGGACTGAGGCGATGATTAGCGCCGCGCGCGATCTGCAGATCCGCTTTGATAAGGTTCGTACGGTTATCGCGATTGACCCGCAGGCCACGAACAGCGATGAAAGCGACGAAACCGGGATTGTGGCCGCCAGCGCATACGGTGCTGGTGATAAAAAACAGTTCTCTGTGGATGGCGATTACAGCGCCAAATACTCACCGGCTGGCTGGGCTAAAAAGGCTATGTGGGCCTACGAAGAGCATGGTGCTGATGCGATTGTCATCGAAACGAACCAGGGCGGCGATATGGCGGAGGAAACACTGCGTAACGCCGGGTTCAAAGGCCGCATTATTCGTGTTCATGCCAATAAAGGTAAATTCGCCCGCGCCGAACCGATATCCGCGCTCTACGAACAGGGGCGCGTAGCTCATCACGGCAATCTCTATCTACTGGAAAACCAGCTAATGGAATACGTGCCCGCCACCGCCAAAAAGTCACCCGACCGGCTGGATGCCGCTGTGTATGCGCTGACCGAACTCGGCGGGGCGCAGGCAATTGGCATGATGATCCCGAAACGCCTCAGATAATTTACGGACCCTGCATGAATAAAAATCTTCAGCTGGCTGTCAACCATGCGTTGAACGATGCCAGGCTTGCGCGCGCCCGTATGATGGCCGCCAATCCAACCATGGGACTGGATTCAAAGCGCAGTACAGCGTGGTGCGAGTACGGATTCAAAGACGACATTACCTTCGATGACCTCTACAGCCTGTACCGGCGTGGCGGTATTGCCCATGGCGCGGTCAAAAAGCTGATCGGCGCGTGCTGGCAAAGCAACCCGGAAATTATCGAAGGCGATGAGCAGGACGAGACCCGCAAGGAAACAGCCTGGGAACGGAAGGCAAAGACTGTGTTAACGCATCGCTTCTGGCGTTCGTTTGCCGATGCCGATTTACGGCGGCTGGTGGGGCGTTACTCCGGCATTCTGCTGCATGTACGGGACGGCAAAGACTGGAACCTGCCTGTAACCAGAGGGCGGGGACTGGAGAAAATTACCGTTGCCTGGGCGGGAACAATTAAGGTTAAGGACTGGGATACAGGTCTTAACTCCCGCACTTACGGCCAGCCGAAAATGTGGCAGTACATCGAGCAACTGGCGAACGGCGCCATCCGGCGCGTGGACGTTCATCCGGATCGCGTTTTTATCCTGGGTGATTATTCTCCCGACGCTATTGGTTTCCTGGAGCCTGCCTATAACGCTTTCGTCAGCCTGGAGAAGGTGGAAGGCGGTTCAGGTGAATCATTCCTGAAGAACGCCGCGCGTCAGCTGAGCATCAACTTCGATAAAGAAATCGACTTCAACAATCTGGCATCGCTATATGGCGTAAATGTTGCGGAGCTCCAGGAAAAATTTAATGAAGTCGCGGTTGAGGTTAACCGGGGTAATGATGCGCTACTGACGACACAGAGCGCAGCTGTCACACCGCTGGTAACCACGGTAGCCGACCCCGGCCCGACTTATGACGTAAACCTGCAGACGGCTGCCGCAGCCCTGGACATCCCCACCAAAATCCTCGTTGGCATGCAGACGGGCGAACGTGCCAGTACCGAAGACCAGCGATACTTCAACGCGCGCTGTCAGTCCCGGCGCGGCGACCTGTCTTTCGACATTGAAGACCTGTGTGACAAGCTGGTGATGCTGGGCATTCTCGATCCGGTGCCGCAGAAGACGGTTATCTGGGATGACCTGAATGCCAGCACTGACGCCGAGAAGCTGGCCGCAGCCAAAACGATGGCGGAAATTAACAGCGCCTCGATCGCCACCGGTGAACAGCCCTTCACGGGAGAAGAAATCCGCGTCGCTGCCGGGTATGAGGGCTCGCCTGCACCTCTGGGGGAAGACGATGAAGAAGAGGAAAACGAAACCTCCGATTCTGCCGGGAAACCTTAACGATCCCACCGGTGCAGACCGCCTCGAGCGCGGTGCGATTAACGAGTTCGGCAAACGGATAAAGCGTATTGCCAAAGCTTACCAGGACATTCTCGACCGTATTCCCGCATCGCCCGCTGTAAACCTTCGCTACACATTCGACCTGGACACCTCACTGTTATCAATGCTTCTCAGCAACGCCTCGGTGATTGTTGATGAAATCCTCTTTGGTGGCAGCGAGACCGATTTCTGGTTCTGGCGGGATTATGTCAGGCAGGGATATCAGCGCGGCACGGCCCAGGAATTTGCCAGCCTGACGCAGCAGTCGCCGGTCTATGCCGCCGGGCGTGAAAGTCTTCAGCAGTTATTGCTGAGCGACACCTACCAGCGCCGCCTGCTGCTGGTGAGAACCCGGGTGTTTGAGGAGATGAAAAACCTCAGCGCGCGGATGAAATCGGACATGGCGCGCATTCTTACCGACGGTATGGGGCGGGGACAGAACCCAAGGGAAATCGCGAAGCGCCTCACCAGCCAGACCGGGATTGAACTCAGCCGGGCTAAGCGTATTGCCCGCACGGAAATTCCAACAGCGCTACGCCGCGCCCGGTGGGATGAAACGGATGATGCAGAGGCGGAGTACGGCATTACAACCCGGCTTATGCATCTGTCAGCGTTCAGCCCGACAACGCGCCGCAAGCATGCGCTTCGCCACGGGCACCTGTACACCACAGAAGAGGTGCGTGACTGGTACAGCATCGACGGTAACGCGATCAACTGCTATCTGCCCGACACGGAAGTGCAAGGCAGGTTTGTGGCTGGCTCAAAAAGCTATTACGAGGGGATGGTTGTTAAGCTTGTGACTCGTAGCGGTCGCAACCTTACCGTTACCCCTAATCACCCCGTAATGACCGACAGGGGACTGATTGCTGCCAACGAAGTCACGGAAAGAGACAATCTTTTCGCATACGGCAGCAATGTCGAAAATACGATTGGGGTAGGTGATTTGCACGACCAGCATGGAGTATCCGCAATTCAGGATGTCTTTAGCTCTTTGGTGGAGTCTGGTCATTCGATCTTTAGAGGGGTGAGTGCTGTAGATTTCTACGGCGACGGTAGTTCCTGCGATGGAGAGGTCCACATTGTAAGGTCCAATTGGCAACTGCCCGTTGCATGTGACACCCATGTGAGCAAGATGCTCGATTATTTCGCTCTCAAACATGCCGACTCTATCAGCGCGTTGGTTCAGGGAGCGTCGTTCTCTGACCTCGTCGGAATCGACTTGTCCTCTCCTGACGTTGAGGGCGGCGGCAGTCACCAACCGTCTTTCTTCAGGAGTGGCAATTGCATACCTGTTGATGGCGGCGGTGCTTTTTCCTCTACGCTCAATCCCGGCAGCCTGAAGTCGTCGTTTAACGGCACCGCGGGAAACTCCAATTACTTTAGAGATGGCCTGCTCAGAGAACCCGGACTTATAGAGATTGACGATGTTGTCAGTGTCGAGAGGTATTTCTTTAAAGGTCATGTTTACGATCTCGAAGAGATATCAGGCCTTATGATAGCTAATGGAATAATAGCGAGCAACTGCAAATGCACGCAGGTCGCGGTGCTGGTGGATGCCAGCGGCATACCGCTTAATCCGAACGTTATTGATATGGCTAAAAAGCGCCTGGAGAAAGCGCAGAAAGCCGGACTCATCGCCAATCATTCACATTGCGACTGCGGTCACCATAAAGCCACTTAACCGCGAGAAATCATTATGCCAATGCAAATCAACGTCACCACGCGGGTGAACAGCAAGTCTATTCGCCGGGAGGTGCACAACGGGCGCGATCATCTGATCCTGCCCAGTTACACGCTGCCGGCCAATGTCGTCATGAACGGCGGTCTCTATTCTGCCACTGAAATCGACGCGCACTATGCGGGCCTCGAGGGGACGCTGGCACCGCTCGGTCATCCGCAGGTAAACGGCCAGTTTGTATCGGCTTTCTCACCTGAAGGGCTAAATGTCGGGTTTATCGGCGCGTGGAACCGCAACGTTAAAAAAGCCGGGAATCGTATCTACCTGGAGAAATGGGTGGATGTGAACAAGGCCAGCGAATCTGAAGGTGGACGGGAACTCCTCGAGCGCGTGGCAGCCATTGAGCGCGGCGAGGACGTACCGCCAATTCACACCAGTGTGGCGGTGTTTCTTGACCAGCTCGAACCCAATGAAGAACAGACGGCGCTGGGTGCTGAGTGGGTGGCAAAAATCCACGGCATGGATCACGACGCCATTCTGTTACATGAAGTCGGCGCTGCCACACCCGAGCAGGGCGTTGGCCTGATGGTGAATGCTGACCTGGCCACACCACTAAAAGCCAACTCTGGTGCGCTGGTGGGCGAATCCTTCCGGGAGCGTGAACAGCGCCTCGACCGTGCAGCCAAGGCCCGATTCGCCCCCGGCGAGAACGAATATGCCTGGGTGGCTGACTTCACCGGGTCGCAGGTGGTGATTATCCGCAACGGCGGCAGCGCCCAGGTGTTCGGCTACACGTCAGAGGGCGGAAAAATCACCTTCGACGACACCGGAACGCCGGTTGCCCGCCAGGAGTCGTGGGTCACCGTCGTGGCCAACAAAGTTAAATCCCTTTTCACACCGCAGGATAAGCCTGCAACCAACCATCAAACGGAGGGCGACATGCCTTTAACCACTGAAGATACTGAACTGCTTCGCAAAATCGTTGGTGAGGCCATCGCCGCTAATAACGACGCGACCATTAAGCCACTGAGCGAAAGCATTGCAGCAATTCAGACTAACCAGCAGCAGCTCGCTGAGACCCTGACCGCTAACTCCCGTGCCGAAGAAGCAACGAAGCGCGCGGCGGTTGCGAAAGTTCACGGCGAGATTGTTGCGAACGCGCTGTCAGGTGACGCACTGGATGCGATGTTCAAAAACCTGGGCGAAGCCGCACCACTGGGCACTAACTCCGCGCAGGCGCAAACCGAAACCGGCGCACCTGATCCGGCCACTTACTTCAAATAAGGGAAACGCCAATGCCACGTTATCGTCGCGTTAATATCGACGGGGAATCGCTCTACAAGACGGAAACCCGAAAACTTGCCGCGTCCCTGAATCCGGGGACGTTTGTTGTTATCAATGCCAGCGATCTTTTTGCGCAGGCTTCTGCGCCCGTTGGACGCATGTATGTGCTGGATTGCGCTTATCACGAAGGTCTGGGCATTACCGATCCGATCCCATCCGGTCATTCGGGTGTGGGTAATTACCTGGAAGAGGGACGCGAATTCGCTGTTCGTGTCCCTGCAGGTGCCTATAAAAAAGACCAGCCAATTACGGTTGTTGCAGGTCAGGCTGTTGCCGTGCCTACCGCTGCGGGTACCTATCAGGTCATCGGCTACTGCCAGGATGACGTCACCACCACGGCAGTTGACTTCATCCGCATACGCGCGCGCGCTTCCAGCGTGACCGTTGCCTAAGGAGAGCATCAATGTATTTTTCTGCTGAAACACTGGCGACGAACAGCCGCCTGCGCACGCACTGGAATGAGCTGTGGGCTAACCGTAACATGTGGGATGCCCAGCACCGCGCCATGATGGCGGTAAACCGTAATCTTATGACACCTGAAATGCTGGCGGCGAATGCCCTGGCTGGTGACGGTCTCGGTCGTGAATTCTGGGCCGAAATCGACCGACAGGTCATCCAGCTGCGCGATCAGGAAATCGGGATGGAAATCGTCAACGACCTGATGGGTGTACAGACGGTATTGCCTATTGGCAAAACAGCCAAGCTGTATAACGTCGTTGGTGACATCGCCGATGATGTGCAGGTTAGTCTGGACGGCCAGCCTCCGTTTTCTTTTGACCACACCGAATACGGCAGCGACGGTGACCCAATCCCGGTTTACACCGCAGGTTATGGTGTGAACTGGCGTCTTGCTGCGGGCCTCAATACCGTCGGTATTGACCTGGTGCTTGATTCGCAGCTGGCGAAGATGCGCAAGTTCCATAAACGTCGCGTTAAAGGCTATCTCGACGGTAACCCGACCATTCAGGTTCAGAACTATCCGGCACAGGGCATGCGCAACCATCGTAACACCGCCAAGATTAACCTCGGTTCCGGTGCTGGCGGTGTAAACATCGACCTGACGACGGCAACGCCGGCGCAGCTTCTGGAGTTCTTCGGGCCAACCGGGGCGTTTGGCATTACCGCCCGCGCTAACAAAGTCACTGCGTACGATGTGTTGTGGCTGAGTGCTGAAATCATGGCGAATCTGTCAAAGCCGTACACCATTGAAGTCGGCAGCGGCGCGAACGCCGTTATCAGCGGCAATGTCCTGGACGCCATCCGCAAATTTATGCCGGTGAAAGATATCCGCCAGACCTATGCACTAACCGGTAATGAATTCCTGGCGTATGAACGTCGTCAGGATGTGATCACGCCGTTAGTGGGGATGGCGGTTGGTGTGGTTCCGTTGCCTCGTCCGATGCCGCAGAGCAACTACAACTTCCAGATTATGTCTGCAGAAGGTTTGCAGATTAAGCGGGATGACGATGGCCTGTCCGGCGTTGTCTACGGCGCTGACCTGGACTAAGGAGAATCTATGCCGAAGTTTGAAGTCGTACGTGGCTGGCATGGCGTTAAAGTGGGTGATGTGCTGGTTCTGGATAAAATTCATCCTGCGCTGGAATCTCATCTTCGCCTGATGCAGGGGGAAGCGGGCGGTGAACTTACCCCGGCAACACCGGGGGCGGGCACTGATGTGAAATCCCGAAAAGAAATCATTGCTGAACGTCTGAAAGAACTGGGGATCGAGTTCAAAGGCAACCTGGGTGCGGAAAAGCTTTCGGAGCTGCTGCCGCCTGGCGAGCTTGAAAACCTGTTCCCTGCTGAATAACCGCCGCGAAAGCGGTTTTTTTATGCCCCGTTCCGGCGGGGCGTCTTTTTTCAGGAGTCTGTCATGGTCTCACAGGAACAGGCACAGCAGTACCTGACCGGGCAGGGCATCGCTTTACCCGACTTTGTACTGGCGGCGCTGATTGACCAGGCCAACGGCATTGAGGAATGCCTGGCACTTCATTATCCGGCATCGACAGCGCTGCTTATCCAGCTTTACCTGCTGGCGCTGATGGGGCTCGGGCAGGGTGATAAATACCTTTCCAGCCAGACCGCGCCAAACGGCGCTTCGCGTTCATTCCGGTACCAGTCGTTTTCTGACCGCTGGAAAGGCGCGCTGAGCCTGCTGCGCGGGCTGGACAAACACGGTTGCGCCACAGCGCTTATTCCCCCTGATCCGACGACTGCGCCAGCATTCGCGGGGATTTGGGTTGGTAAGGGCGGCTGCATGTGCAACGGGGGCCGGTAATGGCCTGGGTATCGGTGAAGCAGCGACTGCCGGAGCCGTTCGTTAAGGTCTGGGTGATGACAGACAGCGGCAGGAAGGCCACCGGCTACATCAAAGGTAACGGTGAATGGTTCATCTTTTGCCGTGAGGTTGCCGCCGGGAAACCAGAAGTGATCCGCTGGGAGGAGCCATGAGCGCGACAGCGAACTGGGTATATACCAACCTCGCGACCATTTACCCGCGTACATACGATGACTGGAAAGGCACCTGGCTAACCGGCACGCCGTATCTTATCGACTGCACGTGGGAGGTAAACCAGGAACAGGCGATCGATGATGCCGGTACCGAATTCACCACCAACCTGATTATCTCCACCGAGCTGAAGCACAACGGCGCAGATGTCCGTAAACCGCTGCGTAACGACTATGTCGCTGTGGGTGACACAACCGCTGAGCCAGACCCGGTAAAAGCGAAAGGTGATGTGATCCGGGCAGTCAAGATGTGGGATATGTCGTTTTTCGACGAGGAACCCGACTACAAAATCCTGACATCTAATCGTAACTCGCTCGGTGCCTGATAACCCCAGGAGACAACGCTATGCCCGTTAAAGGTATCAAACGTGTTCAGTTAAACATGGGTAACGTGATTGGAAATATCGCCGGGGCAGTGACAGAAAAGGTGATCACCGAAGTCATGATCGTCGGCTCCGGTTATGCAGCGCAGATCACCCCCATTCATACCTCCACGCTGGTGAACAGCATGTATCGCGAACTGAAGCCAGAGCCGGGCGGAATGACCGGACGGGTCGGCTATACCGCGAACTATGCTGCGCGGGTGAATGCAGCCGGTGGCACGTTAAAAGGCAAGCCGCGCCCGGATGGCAGCGGTAATTACTGGGACCCGGACGCTGAGCCAGATTTCCTGCGTAAAGGGTTTGAGCGCGACGGCATAGCCGACATCAAAGCCACTATTAAACGAGGCTACAAATTATGATGCGAAGCGAGGTTTTTGACGCGTTACGTGCCTGGCTGCAGAGCCACGGCTTTGATACCGGCTACCGTGTACAAAAGCGGTTCTGGGTCGAAGTGGAAGATTCACAGAACGACCGCTATCTCGTTATCCAGCAGCAGGGCGGTGGCGCGGCAGAAGAGGCCATCACCCGTGACTATTTCCGCTTCATCCTGCTGTCCGGGCAGAACGACGCCGACGTCGACGCGGTGGAGAACACCGCCGATGCCATCCGCCAGGCCATGCTTGATGACTACCACACCGAATGCATCATCTCAATGCAGCCAGTCGGGGGCGTTCCTGCCTTCCGCACCGAAGAGGGCCGCTGCGCCTTCGAAATTAACTTCCAGACCATTATTTCCCGATAATACGGAGTAACACATATGACTTGTGAATCAGGTGCATTCACGGGGCGCGACGTCGTTGTTTATTTTGCGATTGGTTGCCCGGAGGTTCAGCCCACGCTGAGCCAGTATAAGCGCCTCGGCATGATGCGTGGCAAAACAACCGGCGTTGAATGGGAAACCGCAGACGCCACGGCTGACCAGAGCGCGGCGTATACCCAGGAAAATCTGGTGACGTATAAAAACGTATCCTTCTCCGGTGACGGCGTAAGCCGCAAGGAAGCCATCTACGGCCAGAAGGAAATGAAGCGCCATGTTTATAACCCGCCCGGAGAAACCAGCAACCAGCCCTATGTGTGGCTGAAAATCATCTCGCCGTTCGATATCACTGAAGGCCCGTTCCTGGTAACGAGCTGGCAGGATGAATCACCACATGATGACGTGGCCACGTGGTCGATTGAAGCCTCCAGTGCCGGGCTGGTGGATGTGCGCGACGTCGGCGCGGTCATTAACATCACCTCCCAGCCGCAGAACCGCACCATTACCACCGGCAGCACGCTGACACTTACCACAGCGGCGACCGTGACTGATGGTTCAGCGCTGACGTATCAGTGGAAGAAGAACGGCACGGATATCAGCGGCGCCACGGCGGCCACCTACACCAAAGCCAGCGCGGTGGCAGGGGATGCCGGCTCTTATACCTGCCAGGTTTCATCGCCCACCGCCGGTACCGTCACCACGAGCCCGGCAACGGTTGTGGTCAACGTGTCTTAACTGACAGGGGCGAAAGCCCCTTTGAGGTTTTATGCAGGCAATTACCGATATCGGCCAGGCGGAGATCCGCGCCGGTGGCCGCAGAATATTCCTCAACCCTTCGTTTCTTGCGATGTCGCGCATCGGCACGCCGGAAGAGATTGTCGGGGCGTTCGTGACGGTGCACGGCGGACATTATCCTGAACACCGGATCAGCGATGTTGAAGTGATCCGCAGTATCCAGGCGCGCTGTTTCGCCGACATGGTTGTTACTGCGGCAAAGGTGGTACAGGCGGCCTGCGATGATGATCTCCGCCAGGTTATTGGTGTCTGTTCAGTGACACCGAAAGGCAAGCTTTCGTATCGCCCCGGCCTGCTGCCGGTATCACACATTATCCAGCTGGCGCGCCACCTTATTCGCCATGGGGTGGTGGGCGACCAGCCGCAGGAAGCCGCCAGCAAAGGTGAGGGGGAATACTCAGGGAAATTCGATGCCCGGTCTTTCGTTTATCTGGCGGTGGCACACCTGGGCATGAGCGAGTCGGATGCCTGGAACATGACCATGACCAGCTTTCGCGCCGCGATGAATGCAAAATACCCACCGAAGGAAGCCGCAAAAATCCCGACCGAACAACATTACGATGAGGCTATGGACTGGGCAGAAAAGATGTTTGCGCTTGACGCTCAGCGCAACGGGCTGCACTAATCGATGATAAAAATCATTGAGAACAAGAAACCCCTAACTCAGAATCAGAGGGATATGTGGCAGTCTTAAATTTAAGTTAAGGATAATTATGAATAAAGTTCTGATGGTAATGGCGGGTATCATTCTTCTTGCTGGCTGTTCTTCAAAATACAAAGCTGTTGAAGTCACGAAGAGCACGGAACTCCTGATGAAAAGTAAGCCAGTCGTGATTTCTGGTTCTGCTGATGGGAGTTACGAAGGGAAATCTTATGCTGGTTCAGGCGAAGCAACGGCGCAAGCGGTCAGATCAGCTTTTTCCCGCTATACCGATAATGCTGTCATTGTTTCTCAGTGCAACGAGCTGGCGTGCCTGCAAAAGCATAACCCTCTGTCTGAGGGGTATTATGTGGTCCCTCAAATTTTACACTGGGAAGACAGAGCAACTGAATGGTCCGGCATCCCGGATAAAATTGAGATCAAGGTAACAGTGTTCAATGCTGCAACATCGAAAGTAATTGCCTCAACCATCCTGAATGGTAGTAGTAAATGGGCCACTTTCGGAGGGGATCATCCTCAGGATTTGCTTCCTGAACCAGTAAATAATTACGTGGCCAGCCTGTATTAAAACCCTTTTCAGCCCCTGAACCATTGACGGGAAGGGGGTTCTCTGTGTGAGATCAAAAAATCAGTCCTGCCCGTTGCGCTGCCGCGCTCCCCTGTTAGCATTAGGGTAACTTTTACCAATGGGAATAGGGATGTGAAGAAAATCAAAATTATTATAGGTGCGATTTGTGCGGTGTTTGTTATAACACTTGCAACTATACTTCTCGTTCCAGATGTAAAATCTGAGCAGGCTGGTTTGATAAAGCTCTGTAGTGATATTACCAGAGGTGCAATGAAGTCTCCTGGTAGTTATAAAATGAATTCTTCACAAATAAAAATGGTGATAGGCCTTCCAGAACTTGGCGTCAAAGACTTTAAAGAGGAAAGTCTCAGAAATGATATTTTGTCAGGCGAAATACCTTACAGGCAGGCTAACGTAACTATACAGCAAGAAGCTCAAAACTCTTACGGGGTCAGCTTAAGCGGTACGACATATTGTTTATACGCAATATTGGGTGATGCTGGTAACGCTAGTTACAGAATTAAATCTGTAAACATAGATAATAAACAAATTAGCGACTTTGATATCACCCTTCTTTCAAATGCAAAAGAATCTGAGGCTGGAGAAAGCAACTTAATAAATAAGTTAAGGTATTTGCAGTATTTTATTACAGATAAAATATAACACTTCTAATACTATCAGCCCCGCCTCGGCGGGGTTTTTTATTGCCCGGAGAAAATACATATGTCCGAAAATGTAGGTGAGATTGTTTATATCATCCGCGCCGATACCGCTCAGCTTCTTACCGCTGGACGCAATGTTGTCGATATGACAAATGATCTCCAAGGTAATTTTGATGATACGGATGAATCAGCAGATAATCTGAACACGACACTTTCCAAACTCGCTGCAACCTTAAAGTTAATTTTTGCTGCTGGCGCACTGCGAGAAATGGCAAAAATGGTGCAGAGCTATCAGGAGATGGCCGAGCGCGTTCAGATGGCGACATCAAGTCAGGCTGAATTTGAAAGCGTTCAGAAGCGCTTGCTTAATACGGCTAACGGGACTTACAGATCTTTAGCAGAAGCACAGGAGTTGTATATTCGAAGTGCCGACGGTCTGCGCAGTATGGGTTATTCCACTGAACAGGCTATCGATGTTCAGGACTCAATGTCTTATGCGTTCGTAAAGAATGCGGCCAGCGCAGATCGCGCAGAGTCAGCCATCAGCGCATTCACCAAAGCGATAAACACAGGTAAAGTCTCCGCTGATCAATGGGAGTCCATCACTACCGCCATACCAACGGTAATCAATGATATTGCCACCGCCAGTACAAAAACCTCCGCCGAAGTACGTGCGCTGGGCGCAGCAGGCAAACTCACAGCTTCAGACCTTAGTGAAGGACTGCGGCAATCTCTTGACGACAACGCCGCAGCGGCGGCTGGAATGTCCAACAACCTTACCGATGCTGGCGTGAGGATGAAAACGGCTTTTACCGAAGTTTTGGTGGCAATCGAAGGTCAGACGGGAGCGCTACAAACTTTTACCAACGGCCTTATCGCTGCCGCAGACACCATTCTGGAGTTCGGGCGAGATTCCGAAGAAATGGCGGGCTTTATTGATACAGCAACCATTGCCGCAAAGGCTTTCGCGCTTGTACTGGCTGGACGATATGCTGGCGCTTTAAAAAGCGGCATAGCCAGTAAAGTTCAGCACATCGCTGCAAACCGCCAGATGATAACCGCCGAAAATCAGGCGGCTCAGGCTGCTCTCTTCTCAGCAAATGCCACGCAGCGTCGGACATTTGCTGATAAAGAGGCGGCTATTTCGGCACTTAATCTGGCCCAGGCAGAATATAACGTAGCGAAAGGTACTGCGGCTGAAACCTTTGCGCTGGAGGGGTTGATTGCTGCGAAAACCAAAGCGACAACTACCTCTCTCGCATATGCAGAGGCAGAGTTAGCCCAGGCGGCGGCATCGACCCGAGCCGCAGCTGCAACGAGTGCTGCCTCGGTAAGTATGGGGTTGCTGCGTAATGCTTTCTCGTTAATTGGCGGCACTGCGGGTGTTGTGATGATAGCCGCCGGAGCTCTGCTGTACTGGTGGCAAACAACAAAACAGGCAAAAGAAGAAGCAATCAACTTTGCAAGTTCTCTGGACGATGTAATATCCAGAATGAAGGAGATGGACCAAATCCAGCTCAGAAAAACTCTGGACAACACTGCCACGTCTATTGAAGCTCTTAACGAACAGTTTAAAGACCAAGTAAAAGAGCAGGATAGTGCACGCAAAAATTTAGAAGAATACCAACGACAACTCGAAGGATTGCGCGAATCCGGCGCGCCGCTGCAGGTGATTGAAGATGCCCAAAGAAGGGTTACACAATCACTTCGCGAGCTGAATGCGAAAACTGCTGATGTTAATGACACATCAAATACACTGCGCTCCACTCTGGAAAAGCAGGCTCTTATTCAAGAGCAGCTTAACCAGAAAGCGAGGGAGTCCGATGCAGCCTTCGCGATCCTTGAAAATAACCTCAAGAATGTAATCCCTGGAGCAAGCCAAAGCGCTATTATTGCGATGGCTTCAACAATCGAAGTACTGGATAAACTCGACAAAAAAGCGGCTAACGTTGGGAATATACAACCTGCGGAACCGGAAGACTCCCCCGAAGCGAAGAAACTCATTCAGAACGCCGAACGCCGCCTCGCACTTTCAAAACTGGAGGGAGAGGCCCGGGCTAAATTGCAGGCGCAGTATGATGCCGAAGATGCCGGGATCGCTAAGAGCGACAAACTCGTCGGGACGCTGCAAGACATGTATGCAGAAACCGAGCGAGTAACTAGCGCCCGGAAGGCAGCAAACAAAGAAGCGAAATCAACCTCTGTTGACGATGCGATTCAGGCGCTGGCACGACAGCAATCGGTACTTGATCGCCTGAATACCGGCTACGCTGACGGCTCGCTCGAACTGGCGAAGTACGATGCGGTTATGGCGCTGGGAAATAAAGCGACTGACGCGCAAATCGTTAAGGCGGAGCAGCAGGCCGACGCAATCTGGAGAAGTCAGCAGGCGATAAAGGCCGCTGCGGAGGAAGAAAAAAAGCGCATTCAGGCCAGCCAGAATTTAACCAGTCTGCAGGGGCAGGTGTCGCCGGTTGCCGCAGTGGATAACACCTATCAGGATCAGATGGCGCAGCTCAATGAGTACGTAACCCTTTATCCGCAAAAGATCGCGGAAGCCGAAGCGTTACGGGCCAGCATCGAAGAACAGTATCACCAGCGGCGCATGGCGGCCATGTGGGAAGAGTGGCAGCAGCAAAGCCAGATTAACAGCATGATTGGCGCTGCCGTAGACTCCTTACAGGGTGGGGCAACCAGCGCCATCACCGGCCTGATAAACGGCACTCAAAGCCTGCGGGAATCCTTCGCCAACATCGGCACCACGATTTTAAACAGCGTGGTGGGCAGCTTTGTCCAGATGGGGATCGAATGGGCTAAAAGTCAACTCATGGGCCAGGCTGCGGCAGCGGCATCTTTGGCGGCAACTACAGCACAGGCTTCAGCTGCCGCAGCTGCATGGGCACCAGCTGCTATGAGCGCTTCAATAGCGACGTACGGCAGTGCTGCTGCGGTGGGGCAATCAGCGTATGCTGGTTCAATGCTTGCAGCCAAGGGGCTGGCGCTTGCTGGCGGTCGCCGTTATGGAGGCACAGTGTCTGCTGGCAACGCCTACCGCATTAACGAGGATGGGCGGTCTGAGGTATTCCAGACTACCGGAGGTCAGCAGATATTCATGCCGAACAAGTCAGGGAAGATCATTCCAGCAGATAAAGCAGGCGGGGGTGGCGTTGTTCAGCACATCACATTTGAAATCAACACTACCGGCGGTATCGACGATGCCACTATAAAGCAGATGGAAGGGATGATGAAGCGGGTCGCATTATTCCAAATAAGCGACCAGGCTTCACGTCCTGGCGGATTAATTCAGCCGCGAAACAAGCGGTAAGTCATTTCTTTTCGACAAGTTTTGCAAATTTCTTCGCAACCTCAACGAAATAGTCGTAGTCGGTGAATCCAGGGTCTGACGAATACTCATCACCAGCCATTAATTCAACGGTTTTGTATTCTTTCCAGGCTGTCTGAATTTTTTCCGCTTCAGTGCTGCGGGAGTGCCAGCAGAGAGTATCTACTTGTTTTTGGGTGACAGGAATCCTGACGTTCATCCGCTGCGATATTTTCTCTATATGCGACAGTACGCCGATATATACCGGCTCGGCGGCTTTATTGCGTTCATTTCGGTAAGCATCGCGCTTGCCAAGTTTTCTGCCAATAAAGAAAGTCACAATCCCTATTGCCGGAGATAACAAACCAAACAGAGGTGAAATATGGCTGATTTTATTGAGCATTATTCATGGCTCCTGTGGCTCCTCTTTCCTCTATTAACACTGATTGTAGGATACATGAGTGGTCGGGGCTGGTTAAGTTAACAAGGAGCAGATATGCCTGAAATCTTCATCTGGAAACCTCAACGCGGCTACAGCGCCGAACGCACCCCTAACGTTGCTGTCGTCAAACTCGGTGACGGTTACGAGCAACGCCAGAAGAAAGGCATTAACCCGCTGATGGCTAAATACTCGCTGACGTTTCGCGGCGTTAATGGATCTTGCCGCGTGAACCCGGCGAAGCAGGCCGAGGCGTTTCTGACAGCACGCATGGCGGTGGAGTCGTTCTACTGGACACCATCGGATACAGGAGTGCAGGAGCTGTTTGTCTGCCGCTCCTGGAATATGACAAAGACCGGGCCGCTCTATGAACTGACGGCCACATTTGAACAGGTACCTCGATAAGGAAATAGTTATGAAATTTGCAGAATTGCCGGAATGTTTGATCGAAGAGGCGGCGAAAACTCTTTCCCGGGAGCTTGAAGGAATGGTGACATGGGATGAAGGAAAACGAACGGATAAAGCCAGGGAAATTGCCGAATCCGTTCGTGAGAGTTTCATTAAACTGTGTAATGAAAATTAATTTCTCTCTTCATCTTCTTTTTTGAAATGTTGTACCGCCTGGTCATATATGGATAGCAAAGCAGTAATATTCCCGCCTGAATAAACGGGTACTCTCTGCGCCCTGACCAGTTCAATCAACAATGCATATGCCGATTCTTCAGGTGAGTCTTTAGGATTTACCAGTCCGGACATAAAACCTCCTTTTTAATATGGAAATTCCAGCCTAACTACAGTTAGCACTTTTTAACATCCTGATATTCGAACAGTAGCTACCTCCGGGTGGTTTTTTTATGGGAGATTTTCGTGCGCGACATTCCACCAGAGCTAATTATCGAAAGCGTTGATGCCGGAGTTGGCGCTTTTATCGATCTGTTTGAACTCGACCTCCGGCCTTACGGCGGGAACCTGGAACGTTTTCACTCCGGCACCAACGGCTTTTACAACAACGTTATCTGGCGCGGTAATGCCTATCCCGCGTATCCGATCGCCGTCGAAGGCTTCGAGAGCCGGAACGAGGGCACGTATGCGCGCCCGGCCATGGCCGTCGCGAACGTCACGGGTATGATTTTTGGGATGAACCATGATTTCGACGACCTGCTGGGCGTGGTGATCACCCGTCGCCAGGTGCCGGTGAAGTATCTGGACGCGGTTAACTTTCCCAACGGTAACCCGGATGCCGATCCCACCATGGAGGCGGTATCCCGTTACGTTGTCGAAGAGATGACTGAAGAGACATCTGAACAGGTGACTTATTCTCTCGCAACGCCGGTGGACTGCGACAACGCCATTATCCCGGCGCGGACTATTCTGGCGGATGTCTGCCAGTGGGTTTATCGCGGTACCGGCTGCAATTACGACGGACCGCCGGTCGCCGATGAACGGGACAACCCGACCAGCAACCCGGCGCTGGATAAGTGCTCTCACCGCCGCACAGGTTGCCGATTCCGGTACCCGCGCCCGTACCCCATGCCAATTAGCAGCTTCCCCGGCTCACAGAAGGTTTCCTGATGCAGGAATTACTCGAGTATGCGGCCTCGTCGCAGGATGAAGTGTGCGCGCTGATTATCAACAATACCCGCCTGTACCCGTGCCGTAACGTTCATCCCGATCCGGCTCACCATTTCCGCATCAGCGACGCTGACTGGCTGGCAGCAGAGGAGACGGGGGAGGTCACGGCGGTATTTCACTCACATCCTCAGCCGGTACCGGTGCTGTCAGGTGCTGACCGCACCATTCAGGTTATGACAGGCCTGCCCTGGTGGCTGGCGTGTGACGGCGAGCTGCGAAAATTTCGACCGGTACCGCACCTGCTGGGCCGCCGGTTTGAGCATGGCGTGACAGACTGCTACACGCTGTTTCGCGATGCGTATCACCTGTGCGGCATCGACCTGCCGGATTTTACGCGGACTGACGGCTGGTGGTTGCGGGGCGAGAATCTCTACCTGAAAAACCTGGCGGCCAACGGTTTCCACCAGATTTCCGCCAGCGAGGCCGTACCCGGCGATGTGATTATCCGCCAGCCGTTCCCGGGTGCCGACCCGTGCCATGCGATGATCCTGCTGGAAGATAACATGGTGCTTCACCACGACCACGCCGGGCACCTCAGCAGGCGTGAACCCTTCCGCATGGCTTACATGAAACAAACCCATTCCATCTGGAGACATCACCGGTGCTCATCTTTAGATTTGCGGGGCATTTCCGCAGACATTTCCGCCAGGTCACATTAAACGTCGATACCCCCGCGCAGGGGCTGAGGTTACTGCTGGCCCAGTGTCCGGAATTCAAAAAAGACTTCCTCAGGTCGCGGGTGCGCGTCCGGATTGCCGGGGAAGACGTTGCCGCAGATTCGATGCGCTGGCACCTGGACAGGCGGCTGGATGAGGGTTCAAGCGTGCTGTTTGTCCCGGTGGTTGAAGGGGCAATTACCGCGGCCGCCGCCGCGTGGATCGCAGTGGCGGTAAGCGTTGCCTCCATTGCCTACAGCGTTTACATGTCCCGCAACATGAAAACCAAAACCTCAGCCGAGGCGGCGGAAAACAACACCATCACAAACAACTCGTTCACCAGTGCGGAGAACCGCGCCGGACAGGGGCGGCCAGTGCCGATCCTGCTGGGCGAGATGATGTGTGGCTCTAACGTCATTTCCCTCGGTATCGACACCACAAACAACCAGGACTGGACAGAATCAATAAGCTAAGGCGGAAATATGTCATCAGGCGGCGGCAAGGCATCGACTCCCAAACTTCTCGACGATAACCTCAAATCAAAACAGTTTTACCGCGTGCTGGATCTCATCAGTGAAGGTCCGATTTACGGACCGGTTGACCAGTCGCACCTTTCTTCTTTCATGCTGAATAAAACGCCCATCACCGATTCTGCCGGCAACGTCAGCGTGAACGGCGTGAGCGTGGCCTGGCGCCCCGGCTCGGAATTTCAGGACCCCATTAACGGCTTTTCCGCCATTGAGGCGACCAGCATCGTTAATACCGAGGTCACTTTCAATACGCCACTGGTCCGCACCATCACCGATCAGGACGTCACGCGCGTGCGGCTGAATATCGGTGTGACGGGCCTGGTCGAGCAGGATACGAAAGGGAACCAGAAGAACACCTCCGTGACGATGGTGATCGAAACCCGTGTTGCCGGTGGCGCGTTCACACTGCAAAAAACCGTCACGATTGGACCAAATAAAATCTCTGGCGAATATCTGGAGGCGCACGTAATCGAGGCACCGGCAACGAAACCCTTCGATATCCGCGTTCGCCGCATCACGCCTGACAGCAACAGCGACCTGCTGTCCAACGGTACTATCTGGAACAGCTACAGCCAGATTACTGACGACAACCTGAACTACCCGTTTTCGGCTATTGCCGGTGCAGTGATTGATCGTGACCAGTACAGGGACACCCCAAGCCGCACCTATCACCTGCGCGGCCTGATTGTGGACGTTCCTGACAACTACGACCCGATTGCCAGAACCTATTCGGGGTTGTGGACTGGCGGATTCAAAAAAGCGTGGACGAACAACCCGGCCTGGCTCTTTCGCGAACTGGTGAAAAACACGCGCTTCGGCCTGGCCCGGCGTGCGGGCTATATCGATGTCGACGACGGCGCGCTTTATATCCTTTCACAGTATTGCGATCAGCCGGTGAATGACGGCTACGGCGGTAAAGAGTCGCGTATGACGCTGAACGCCTACATCACCGAGCAGGTCAGCGCCCGCGACATCCTGGATAAAATAGCCGGGATGTTCCGGGGTATCGCCCTCTGGGATGGCCTGCGCCTCACGGTCATGCTGGATACACCTCAGGACCCGGTTGCCACCATTACCAATGCGAATGTTGTCGACGGGAAATTCAGCCGCAGCTCGGTTAAACGGGCCGAGAAATACAACGCGGTGGTGGTGTCCTGGACCGATCCGGATAACGGCTGGGAGCAGGTGAAGGAGTATGTTTCCGACGATGCCATGATCGCGCTCGGGAACTATAACGAGACAACACTGGAGGCATTCGGCTGCACTTCACGCGGGCAGGCCTGGCGAGCCGGGAAATGGCTGCTGGAAACTGCAAAGCGTGAGAGCAGTCGGCTAACTTTCCAGATGGCCCGGGATGCAATCGCCTTCACGCCCGGCGATGTCGTGGAAATCATGGATAACGACTATGCCGGTACGCGGCTGGGCGGGCGTATTGTCTCGCACTCCGGCGCGAACATAACCGTTGATGCCGATGTTTCCAGTCTGGTTTCGCCAGGCGACAACATGTCACTTATGGGCAGCAACGGAAAGTTTTTGAAATACCCCATCCTGAGCGTGTCCGGGCGCGTCATTACCCTGCGCAGCGTTCCTGCCTGGGTGCGTGACGGCACTGTGTTTGCAATCTCCATCAGTGAAATATCGATCCGCCTTTTCCGCATTCTGAGCATTGCCGAAACGGAAAATAACTCGGTTTACAGCATCACGGCGGGGCAGCATGACCCGAACAAACAGGCCATCGTGGACGAGGGTGCGGTTTTTGAAATGCCGACCGATACCCTGAATGGCTACCGGGTGCCGAACATCGAAAACCTTCGCATCCTGAATACCAACAGCGAAACCGTGCAGGTGACGGCGACCTGGGAAACCGCCACCACCACCAAAAAGCTGGTGTTCGAACTGTATGTTTATAACGAAAGCGGCGCTGTAGTTGCGCAGTATGAAACCGACCAGTTTCGCTATGACTTATACGGGCTCATTGCAGGGAATTACATACTTGGGGTACGTGGTCGCAACGAGAACGGGATGAAAGGGGCGGAAACCCAGATCAGTATGATTATAGGTGCGCCGCGACCGCCTAACTCCGTTCAGTGGATACCCGGACCGTTGCAGGCAACGCTGGTACCGGTTATGTCGGTTACAGCCACCACGGATACGTCGTTTGAGTTCTGGTATGCGGGCGTAACGCCTGTTACCGGCGATATCGAAAACCTGACGCAATTTTTAGGTCGTGGGCATCAGTGGACTATCCAGCGGCTTAAATTTGACCATACCTACTACGTTTATGTGCGAACACGTAATGCGTTTGGTGTGTCTGCTTTCGTAGAGGCCTCGGGTAAGCCGACAGATGACTTCAGCGATATTACTGATGCTGTATTAGAGGAGATTCAGGAAACAGAACTGTTCAAAGATATTGTCGAAAACGCTGTTGAAACCAGCGCCAGGGTTCAGGTAATGGCACAGGAAATTCAACAGAACGCTGACGACCTCGAACAACAGGCGCTGGCGATACAGCAGAATACCGACGGTCTGGCGGCGGCAGCGGTGAAGATCGACGAGACGTCAGCAGCGATGGATGGCATGACGGGTGGTGTTAAAAACTCAGCTATCGCTGTAATTCAGAACAGTCTGGCTCAAGTGAGCAGTCGGCGGCGGCAGACAGCAACGAACGCCGGGAACAGCGCCAGCATTGACCGTATCGATACCACCATCGCTGATGCCAGCCAGTCTGTCGCCCGCGCACTTGTGACGCTGGATGCTTCGGCTGGCGGCAACATCTCCAACGCGACCGATCTGACCGAGACCCTGGCTAACTTCACGCAGGCGTCAGCAACGAAGATTAATTCCCTCTCGGTAACTGTAAACGGGCAGTCTGCTGCCATCACTACTAATGCCCAGGCGGTAGCTGATGTGGCTGGCAACCTCACCGCGATGTACAGCATTAAAGTCGCTGTCGATTCGAATGGCGTGCAGTACGCGGCGGGTATGGGGCTGGGCGTTCAAAACACGCCCGCGGGGATGCAGAGCCAGGTGATTTTCCTTGCCGATCGGTTTGCGGTGATGAGCCAGGCTGGCGCCGCCGTTACGCTGCCGTTTGTTATTCAGAACGGGCAGACCTTTATCCGCGATACGTTCATTCAGGATGGCACCATCAGTAACGCCAAAATCGGTAATTTCATTCAGTCGAATAATTATCAGGCTGGCCTGGTGGGCTGGCGATGGGATAAGAACGGTAGCGTCGAGAATAACGGTAGCGACGGAGAAGGGGCAATGAGACAGACAAACACAACGATCAGCATTCGCGATCAAAACAGGCTGCGTGTGCAGATCGGCAGGCTGACGGGGGTATTCTGATGGTCTGGGGCATTCAGACGTGGGACGTTAACGGTATTCCCAATAACTATGGCATTAAGCCGGTTTCGGTCGTCGGCATGGTGTCGCTGGCTGAGGGACAGGCCAGCGGATCCTGGTCATTCCCGGTGCCCGCCGGGTTTAAGCTCGGCTATGTGGTTTCGCTTGATAACGGCGGCACAAAAGTTGGAAGACAAATTGTGGCATCGGGAAATACCATTTCGCTTTCGCCAGCCAGCGAAATCGGGCCCGGCAATTACCCGGCTTCTGCCTGTGAATTGGTCGTTTTTATGGAGAAAGCATAGATGGCTGATTACGGGGCAATGATACTGCTGGACAACGGCAATCCGTTTGTTACACCGCAGTCAACGCCGTTCTGCTTATACCGTAAAGTGGTGGTGAACTCCGGAAGTAATGGCGTGGCGGTTGCAGAAATACCGATCGACCCCGGCTATCCGGCAATCGCATTTTGCCGGATATCAAACACCAGTGCACCAACCTATACGCACGCCGGACGGGTTGGCGGCGTCATTCGGGTATCATCTACCACCCCGGTAGGGGCTGCAAATACTCCGCACACACTGACCGCGTATATTTTTGCAATATTTCCTCAGTCATTGCCCGCCTGGGGCTTTGCCATCTGGGACGCCGCCGGGAAACTGGTGCTGACCAATGAAAGCCGCGTACTGTCTGACCTGGTCACAGTAGGCACGCCGGGAGCAGGCGGAGGAACCAATATTGACCAGACGCTTGCCGGCTCCTGGGCGGTTGCACCTGCCACGCTGGGGATGTCGTTGTGGCAAACAATGGTCCAGGGCCAGCCGGTCATTATCAGCGTTATGGCATATACGGGCTGCCGGTTCGATGGCGTTAACACCCGCATTAATGCTGTCAGCAATCAGATTGGCCAGGGAAGCCCGGCAGGAGGCAGCAATGCCGGGATTGTATTGACCGCGATTAACACAGCCGCGTACGACTGATTTTTTGTCTCATCACTAACCCGCCATCCGGCGGGTTTTTTATGGAGTAAATATGATCTATAGCGCAGGTACTATTGCGATTGCAGGTGCAGGTGTAACAGGCACCGGTACAAATTTCACAGCAGCTGCTAACCAAATCCGGCCTGGTCAGACGTTGATAGCGCTGACCAGTCCGCCCCAGATTTTCCAGATTGCAGCTGTGAACAGCCCGACCGCACTGACCCTCACCGCAGCAGCAAATCCCTGGCTCGCGGCTGGCACGAAGTACGCAATCCTTACCACTGACGCGCTGTCTGTAGATGGTCTTGCGCAAAGTATCGCGCAGCTTGTTCGGGACTACGACGCGAGCAGCGATGCGTGGGAGACTTTTGCCGGCACATCAGCAAATCAGACCGTGACAGTGACCATTAACGGCGTTTCCGTCGCTATTCCGGCTCTCGGCAAACTGGCACAACGCGGTACCGGCGGCGCGGTACCGGTTGAGCAGGGCGGAACGGGCGGCACAACGCCAGCAGCTGCGCGCACAGGGCTTCAGCTCGGCAGTGTGGCAACGCGCGACACGGGCGTGGCAGGCGGCAATATCCCTGTTCTGGGTAATGCCAACATCGCCGGCTCGATGTTGCTTCGCCTGTCGTCAAGTAACACGCCGGGGATCGCTTACGCGGGAAGCCGCACATCAGCATCAGCGGCGGCATTTAACATCGGTAATAACGCGAACAGCGCCGCGTCGTCGGTGATGGAGTTTGAACGGGGCGGAGTTTTCGGATGTTTTGTTGGCCTCGATACCGACAGCAAATTCAAAATTGGCGGCTGGTCAATGGGTAATGTTGCCTATGAGTTCTATCACCAGGGCAATGTAGTAGTGGATGGCAATGGCTACCTGAAAAAAGCATCTCCGGTTGTGAAAGTTTTCGGCGACGGCAGCGCAGAACTGAACGCGGAATCTGCTGGCGTTACGGTTGAGCGTATCAGCACTGGTGTTTACCGTGTTTCAGGTGTAATGGGCTTTAACTCGGACCCGGCGTGGGGTGGCATCGATGGCGGCATTGAACTGCCAACCGACAAAAACAAACTCCCCCTGGTCTGGGTTGATTATGAAATCGAATCAGACGGCAGCATTCTGCTGAAAACGTATCACCGTACACACCCGACTGCGCCGCCGTTCGCACGCAATGAAATCGATGGAGTCAGCGACGGCGACGCGATTGATATTCCAGTTGGCCGCTGTGTCGATCTGCGTGTCGAAATGCCGGTAAACAGTCTGTGGAATGTTGAGCAGGCGCGGCGGGCGGAGGATATGCGCGCGGAATATGAGCAGCAGCAACGGGAAGCGGAGCAACAACGACTGTATGAAATGTCCTTTGATAATTAGTTGAAACAAAGCGTTACGCCTGCCTCAGTATTTGCTGTTTATATCAGAAAAGGTGAAGTGATCAGGCTGAATATCCGTATTAACATGCCTCTTTACCTGAAGCTGTTAACCGGAGGGACTACTATGCGACCACTGATTACTCATGATGAAATCGAAATGTTGAAGCGTGACCTTGATGCGTTAGGGGAACAAAATCTCGTCGGCATTGAAGCGTACGAAGCGCTGCACCTGCTTGAGATGCGTCGGCAGACAGCCAAGCTTGAGTTTATTAAGCGAGCACTTGAAGGCAAGGAATAGCTTAAAAAAAAAGCCCGCACGGGCGCGGGCGTCAATCCCTTAGTCTTTTTATTAGATATCCTGCGTTCAGGACGCAGGTGTATAACATAACGGCAACATGGAGCATTACTTTAGCGGTATTTAACTTTCCTTCGTAACGAAGGCCCTGGCGAAGCCCGCCAAAAGTAATTGATGCGAAAGGGGGGAAAGGGACGCTTTTTTTGCGGGGCAGGGAATTCAGCAGCAGCGGTAGATGAAACGGGACATGCTGTCGCCGCGCAATATGACGCGGTTTTAAGATTTGCTCAGAATAAAATAATCATCAGCAATTTAATGAAGCTAAATTGCTTAAAATGTCCGCTTTGAGCGAGGAGTGGACCATCCGGCTTCCGCTCATGAGCGCAATCATAGTTTGTAAGAAATAAGGAACCTGTTTTTCAAATAAACGCCTTTAATTCATCAGCATTTATATTCGCCAGCATTGAAGCCTTTAAATGTGGGGATGCTGCGAGATATCTGGAAATCAGTTTGAACCCTGCGGTATATCCCAGCCACCTGGGCAAATCTCCTGTTCCGAAAAACCAGGCATTATGGTCGTAATCAGTGCGATGCCAGTTTTCAAGCATTTGTGGATAGTAGGGCTGAATAGTATCGGACTGGAGGCTTTCCCAAGGCTCAGGTTCACCACCAAAAAGCTCAAGCGAAAAATGCCCTGCAAGACCTTCGGAGACGATAACTTCTCCCAACGTTGAGCCATATCCCGGCCCTGTCCACCTAACTGCATGGTGCAGTTCATGCGCAAACATTCGTTCAATAGAGTGCGCATCATTTTTGCAAAATGCAGAATTTTCAGGATCAACAGTTATATAGATAACGCCAGCTTCAGGGCAAAAACCAAGATGCCCTTTTTCCGGGATGACAAACTTCCCGGCTTTAACCACCACATCCAGTGAATGAATCGGCATTAACCTTTTGGCTTGTTCGTAGGTATCAGTCAGGTTTATTTGAAGCCATTCACAGTGAGCGGTGAGTTTCTTCTGCGCGTTCAGAATGTGGAGATTCATTTGAGACATTACGGTACCAGCCAAAAGCATCACTAAATCGCCACACATTAACACACAAAGTGAATGTCAGGGTGCTGCTCAACAGTTGAGGGCCAAACTATTATTAGCAATATCCGCATTTGGCACAGAGATGACCTGGAAACTATAGAAACCAGGCATATAAAAATTAACATAGGACGGGATATGGAAATGATGCGCGGCGCAAAATCATATCACCTTTGAACGAATGGTTTAAGTAATGACAAATGTCTCTTTTTTGACCGCCGCCTGAAAATTCTGCGGATCAGAATGATAAAGATTTGGGGGGCAAATTTGGGGGCAAAATCGTTCCTTGGGGCATGTTTGGGGGCATTAATATGGCCGCTTATGTCTCTTTATGTCCTTAACGTATATCGCCTAACCCCCTGAATATAAATATAAACATAAATTTTACAACCACTTGCCGATCCTGTTACTATACCCCCCTATAGTATACAGGAGGCGACCATGCCCCATTCCCCTGAAGATAAAAAACGCGTACTGACACGGGTCCGGCGGATCCGGGGTCAGGTTGAGGCGCTGGAGCGCGCGCTGGAAGCGGGTGAGCCTTGCATTGCTATCCTCCAGCAAATCGCCGCCGTGCGCGGAGCGGCCAACGGTTTAATGGGCGAGATGGTGGAAATCCATCTCAACGACGAGTTGGTCAACGGCGAAACCACTCGCGAACAACGCGCGCAGCGGATGGATGAAATCGGTCATTTATTGCGCGCTTATCTAAAATAAGAGTCACGACTCACAACAACGGAAGAGACGATATGAAATCACGTGCAGCCGTCGCATTTGGCCCTGGCAAGCCGCTGGAGATTGTGGAAATTGATGTCGCGCCGCCTCAGAAAGGCGAAGTGCTGGTCAAAATTACCCACACCGGGGTGTGTCATACCGATGCGTTTACCCTGTCGGGCGACGATCCGGAAGGCGTTTTCCCGGCGGTACTGGGCCATGAGGGCGGCGGAATTGTGGTGGAAGTGGGTGAGGGCGTGACCAGCCTGAAACCGGGCGATCACGTTATTCCGCTTTATACCGCTGAATGCGGTGAGTGTAAGTTCTGTAAATCCGGCAAAACCAACCTCTGCCAGGCGGTACGCGCCACCCAGGGCAAAGGCCTGATGCCGGACGGCACCACCCGTTTCTCCTACAAAGGCGAGCCGATTTATCACTATATGGGCACCAGCACCTTCAGCGAATACACCGTTTGCGCGGAAATCTCGCTGGCGAAAGTCAACCCGCAAGCGCCGCTGGATAAAGTGTGCCTGCTGGGCTGCGGCGTCACCACCGGCATCGGCGCGGTACACAACACCGCCAAAGTGAAAGAGGGCGACAGCGTCGCGGTATTCGGGCTGGGCGGTATTGGCCTGGCGGTGATCCAGGGCGCGGTACAGGCCAAAGCGGGCCGCATCATCGCCGTGGATACCAACCCGGAGAAATTCAAGCTGGCGGGCGAAATGGGTGCCACCGATTTCGTTAACCCGAATGATTACGACAAACCTGTCCAGGACGTGATTGTTGAACTCACCGACGGCGGCGTGGATTTCAGCTTCGAGTGTATCGGCAACGTCAACGTGATGCGCGCCGCGCTGGAATGCTGCCACAAAGGCTGGGGCGAAAGCGTGATTATCGGCGTGGCGGGCGCGGGCCAGGAAATCCGCACCCGTCCGTTCCAGCTGGTCACAGGCCGCGTATGGCGCGGTTCGGCGTTTGGTGGCGTCAAAGGGCGCAGCCAGCTGCCGGGAATGGTGGAAGACGCGATGGTCGGCAAAATCCGCCTCGACCCGTTTATCACCCACCGTCTGCCGCTGGAGCAGATCAACGAAGCCTTTGATTTAATGCACGAAGGCAAATCGATCCGTACCGTTATTCACTTCGGCGATCGGTAATTCCTCCGGCCAGTGGCGTCCTGTCGCTGGCCGTAATTTATCTTTATTCTGATTTGTGACCGATCTGACGTTTTCTGGGGTAATCGAAACCCGGGTTTATGCCGATGACTATCTGACGAGCATATCCTTGTCCCAGGAAGACTGTTATGACGACACACAACACAAAAAACGATAAACCTGCAACTGTGAGTTTCTGGCATCACATCCGTTTAGTCCCGCTCTTTAGCTTTATTCTCGGTGGTATTCTGGTGCTCTTCGCGACGAGCGTCGGCTTAGCAAGTTATTTCATGGTACAGAGCAACACCGCGCTTCATGACGTCACCGAAGAGATCCAGGTGCGTATGGGGCTCTCCAACAGTTCTAACCATCTGCGCACCGCGCGAATCAACCTGATTAACGCCGGAGCCGCCAGCCGCGTAGCGGAAATGGACGATCTGAAACGCAACGTCGCCGACGCGGAAAAACGCCTTAAGCAGGCCCAGGAAGGGTTCGACAGCTATATGGCACGCCGGGTAAAAACCCCGGAAGACGAAGCGCTGGACGGCGAACTCAAAGCCCGCTTCGACGCCTATATGCAGGGTATGCAGCCGATGGTGAAATTTGCCAAAAACGGCATGTTCGAAGCCATCATCAAACATGAAAATGAGCAGGCGCGCGGGCTGGACAGCGCGTATAACGAGATGTTGCTGAAGGCCATCGCCATTCGTATGGAGCGCGCCAAAGCGCTGGGCGTGGCGGCGGAAACCCGCACCACCTGGGGCGTGATGGCGATGATCGCGGCGCTGAGCATCGCGGTGTTAATGACCATCATCACCTTTGTGGCGCTGCGCGGCATCGTGATTTTACCGCTGCGCCGCGCGGCCAACCGGATTGAGCACATCGCCAGCGGCGATTTAACCGTGGCCCCGGAAGCCGCGGGCCGCAGCGAAATCGGCGTACTCAGCCACAACCTGCAAAAAATGCAGCATTCGCTGGCGCAAACCGTGGGTACGGTGCGCACCGGCGCAGAGGCTATTTATCAGGGCACCAGCGAGATCTCGGCAGGCAACACCGATCTCTCTTCCCGTACCGAAGAGCAGGCGTCGGCGCTGGAGCAAACCGCCGCCAGCATGGAGCAGCTCACCGCCACGGTGAAACAGAACGCCGAAAACGCCCACCACGCCAGCAAACTGGCTAACGACGCCTCTGACAAAGCCAGCGCGGGCGGGCGTATGGTCTCCGGCGTGGTAACCACCATGGGCAATATCTCCACCAGCTCGAAGAAAATCTCGGAAATCACCGCCGTGATTAACAGCATCGCGTTCCAGACTAACATCCTGGCGCTTAACGCCGCCGTGGAAGCGGCTCGTGCCGGCGAGCAGGGCCGAGGTTTTGCGGTGGTGGCGAGCGAAGTTCGTACGCTTGCCAGCCGCAGCGCTCAGGCGGCGAAAGAGATTGAAGGGCTGATCCAGAACTCGGTAAGCCTGGTGGATAAAGGCTCCAGCGAAGTGGTGGCGGCAGGGCAAACGATGCAGGGCATCGTTGAGGCGGTGCAGCGCGTAACTGACCTGATGCAGGAAATTGCTGCCGCGTCGGACGAGCAGAGCCGTGGTATTCAGCAGGTCGCCCAGGCGGTCTCAGAGATGGATAACGTGACCCAGCAAAACGCCTCGCTGGTGGAAGAGGCGTCCGCGGCGGCGCTGGCGCTGGAAGAGCAGGCGGCGCGGCTTACCGATGCGGTGGGCATTTTCCGTCTCTCATCCCATGCTGAAAGGACGCGGGAAAGCGCCAAAGCGGATAGCGCTCCGCCAGCGCATACCTTTAACCGCCCGGCGGTGGCCCACGGCGATAACTGGGAAACGTTTTAAGCGCGATAGAATAAAAAACCCGCAGCTCGCGGGTTTTTTTATGTCTGTATTCCGGCGTCAGCCGATCCAGCTGTGGATCGCCAGGTTGATCGCGCCGCCGCCAATAATCAGCCAGCCAAACAGGATCAGGCCCAGCAGGAACGGCTTCAGTCCCGCTTTCATCAACTGGCTGATGCGGGTGGTCAGGCCCAGTGCCGCCATCGCCATCGCCAGCAGTACGTTATCCAGCGCGTTGATCGTCGCCACCCATTGCGCGGGCAGTAGATGGAAGGAGTTAAACAGCGCGACCAGGATAAACATCAGGGCGAACCACGGGAACACGATGGGTTGCTTACGCGTACCGTCGTGTCCTACATGACGGCTGACCGCAATACTTAACAGCAGCAGAAACGGGGCCAGCATCATCACCCGCAGCATTTTGGCAATCACCGCCGCGCTTTCGGTTTCCGGGCTGACCGCGTGGCCTGCCGCGACCACCTGAGCGACTTCGTGCATGGTTGAGCCGGTATAGACGCCAAACTGTGTCGCCGTGACAGCCGGATAGTGGCTGGCGACCTCATGCCAGATTAGCGGATAGAGAAAGATGCCAATGGTGCCGAAGATCACCACGGTGGCGACGGCTACCGCGACTTTTGAAGATTCGGCTTTTACCACCGGGGCGGTTGCCAGCACCGCCGCCGCGCCGCAGATGCTGCTGCCCGCGCCGATAAGCCAGGCGGTTTTCAAATCGAGGTTCATCAACCGTGCGCCGATAAAGGTCGCCAGCAGAAAAGTGCTGCTAAGCATCACGATATCAATCGCCACGCCGCTTAATCCGACGTCCATCACCTGCTGAAACGTCAGGCGGAAGCCGTAGAGGATAATGCCGAGGCGCAGCAGCTTCTGTTTGGCAAACTGCACCCCTTCATCGCAAAGCGGATGCGCCGCGGGATAAAGGGTATTCCCCAGCACAATGCCGACAATAATCGCCAGGGTTAATGCGCCGAGCCCCAGCCCCGAGACGGCGGGAATATTGCCGATCCAGGCGGTGGCAAACGCAATGACCGCCGTCAGCGCCAGGCCGGGTATAAAGCGTTTAACGTCGTAGCGATGGTGCGTGCTGGTAATCTCGGCCATGTCTCACTCCCTTCTCATGTATAGGACTGAGCATGGAGCATAACCGGGGAAAAGAAAAATTTATTATATCGTTATAATTAATCGAAATAACCGGTATGCCAGTGCAGAGCGCGCTGAACCGCAGCATGAAGGCGCTGTGCAGTAGTTTTCTGAAAAATGAATTTTTATAAAAATTGATGTATATCAAATGATAAGCATGACCACGCGGTTGCAACGAGCTGCGCTTAAACGAAACTTAATTCCCGTCATCAACTAAATTAAAATGAATGATTACCAAAAAACTGCTTAAAAACCGCCACATCTTCACGAAATTTCACCGCAAAAGATGTCAGCCACTCCTCTATATGTCATAGTAATTCTAACTTGATGTTGAAGGACTCGTTCCGGGAGGAAGGTACGCATGAATCAGGACATTTCACCCTCTGCTGAAATGAAGTCAGCCGTTTTTCAGCCGCTCTATCTGCAAATCAGCCAGCTGTTGCTGGAAAGGATCGCCTCCGGCGAGTGGCCAGCGGGCACCTATATCCCCAGCGAGGCCAGCCTTGCCGAGGCGTATAACGTCAGTATTGGCACCTTACGCAAGGCACTCAACGAACTGGTCAGCAATAACGTGGTGATCCGCTATCAGGGTAAAGGCACCGTGGTGGCGGCCCACGACTCAGACAGCGCGCTGTTTCGCTTCTTTAATATCCTGCGGGAGAACGGCGAGCGTTCGCTGCCGCTGTCGCGGGTGCTGGCGCGCCATCTGCGCGCTGCGTCCCAGGAAGAGGCCGCCGCGCTGGATATCGCGCCGGGTAGCAAAGTGATCCATATCTGGCGGGTGCGCGACCTGGATGGCGCACCGGCGATCCTTGAGCACGTTTACGTGGACGCTGCACTGTTTCCCGGCCTCGATCGCGACCCGGAAATTCTGCCCAATACGCTTTACCAGCTTTACCAGCAGAAATTCGCCTGTACCGTGGCAAATGCGCACGAGCAGATCAAAGCGGTGAATGCGGGGCCGGATGAGGTGCTGCATCTGGAAGCGGAAGAAGGCGAGGCGCTGCTGCGGGTTTACCGCATTGCGCGGGATTTCCAGGATAAGCCGGTGGAGTACCGCGTTTCCACGGTACTCACCCGGCATCACGCGTACTTTAACCAGCTCTGATCCGCAACTGTTCCACCAGCGCGCCGGGCATCAGCAGCGTATTGCTGTTTTGCCTGGCGACTTCCCGCCGCCGCTCGCCCGGCAAGCGCACCCCAGGCTGCGCCAGCATCGCGCTGAATAACTGCTCGCTGTGTTGCAGATAACCCGGCGGGAAAAACGCCGGGTTAAACAGCAGCACCAGCTGCGCAATCAGCGGCGGTTCGCCTTCAGCGGTGAAAAACGAACTGGCCTGGAAGCCGTAGTTGCTGCCGGTTAAGCCCGCCGTTAACAGCTCCACCATCAGCGCCAGCGCGGCTCCCTTCGCGCCGCCGGTCGGGGCCATACTGCCCGCCAGCGCGGCATCGGGATCGGCGGTGGGCTCGCCGTGGCGATCGAGCGCCCAGCCCAGTGGGATCGCCTGCTGCTGCTGGCTGGCTATCATGATTTTCCCGCGCGCTACCTCAGAGAGTGACAGGTCGATCACCAGCGGCTCGTCATCCATGCGCGGCGAAGCGAAGGCGATGGGATTGGTGCCGAACAGCGGCGTCTGGCCGCCCCACGGGGCCATCGCCGCCGGGCCGTTGCTAAAGGCCAGGCACAGCATCCCGCGCCGCGCCGCCTGCTCGACATAGTATCCCGCCATGCCGAAATGGTGCGATCGGCCAATCGCCACCACCACCACGCCCGATTCCTCCGCCAGCGCCAGGCCGCGCTCCAGCCCGGCCTGCACGGCAGGGAACGCCAGCCCGGCGTCGGCATCCACGTTCAGCACCGCGCCGCGCTGGGTGATGGCCGGGCGCGCTGCCGGGTTGAGTTTGCCGCTGGTCAATTGATCGAGATAAAACGGCAGCCGCGCAAAACCGTGCGAGGCAATGCCCGCACGTTCCGCCGCCATCAGCGCCTGACAGGTAGCGTCGGCGGCCTGCGCCGTGACGCCGGTTTTCACTAACGCCTGGCGGGCAAGGGCATCCAGCTGCGCCACGCTAACGGAGACAAGATCGCTCACGGCAGGCTCCTTTCGTCAGGCTCGGGGATCAGCGCATCCTGCGGCAGGGTGATTTTTCCGGGGCCGATGCGCAGCTGCTCCCGGGCCGTCGCCAGATCGAGTTTTTGCTCCCAGCGGGCGATCACCAGCGTCGCCACCACGTTACCGATCATATTGGTCACGGCGCGCATCTCGTTCAAAATGCGGTCGATACCCAGCACCAGAGTAATCCCCGCCAGCGGGATAATATTGTGGGTCGCCAGCGTCGCGGTAAGCGCAATCAGCGCCGCGCCCGCCACCCCCGCGCCGCCTTTTGAGGTCAACAGTAATATCAGCAGCAGGCTGATTTGCTGCCACAGGGTGAGATCGGTATTGGTCGCCTGGGCGATAAACAGCGCCGTCATGGTCAAATAAATCGCCGCGCCGTCCAGATTAAAGGAGTAGCCGGTCGGCAGCACCAGCCCCACGATGGCGCGGTCGCAGCCCAGTTTTTCCATTTTGACCATCAGCCGGG
This sequence comes from Atlantibacter subterraneus, assembly GCF_007570865.1. GTDB lineage: Bacteria > Pseudomonadota > Gammaproteobacteria > Enterobacterales > Enterobacteriaceae > Atlantibacter > Atlantibacter subterraneus. The sequence continues at coordinate 840,462 of NZ_VLPS01000001.1, forward strand.
GCAGCACCGATTCGGTGGTCGAGGTGCCCAGTACGATCAGCAGTTCTTCACGGAAATAGAGGATCAGCCGCCACAAACTCACCCCAACCAGCTTGCAGATCAGCCCCAGCACGCCACCGATAAACAAAAAACTGGTGATATACAGGCAGACGATCAGCATCCCGAGATGCTGCAGCGAGGTCAGGCCATATTTCCCCACGGTGAAGGCAATCGCCCCGAACGCGCCGAGCGGCGCAAGGCGCATAATCAGTTCGACGATGCGCATCAGCACCTCGCCGCACTGCTCGATGGTTTTGGTGATAAACGCGCTGCGCTGGGATGCCAGCGACAGCGCCACGCCGAACAGCACCGAGAACAGCAGCACCTGGAGCAGATTGCCCTGGGCGAACGCGCCGATCACCGAATCGGGAATGATCTGCTCCATAAAGCCTTTGCTGTGCTCGCTGGCATTGACGTAATGATTCACGGCGCTGCCGTCCAGCTTGCTGGCGTCAACGTTCATGCCTGCGCCGGGCTTCATCACATCGGCCACCACCATGCCAATTACCAGCGCCAGGGTGGTGACCACTTCAAAGTAAATCAGCGTTTTGCCGCCGACTTTGCCCACCTGTTTCAGGCTTTCCATACGGGCGATGCCAATCGCCACGGTACAAAAAATCACTAAGGTCACGATCATTTTAATAAGACGAATAAAGGTGTCGCCGAGGGGTTTCATCTGAACAGCAAAATCAGGAAAGGCGTACCCCACAGCGACCCCGGCGACCAGGCCGATTAAAACCTGGACGTAGAGGTGCTTGAGCAATCGCATCTGGATATCCTCGCGTGAGAATCGGCGCCCGAACGGCGCCGCAGGCAAGCGTAAAGAGAGACCCGCCGGGACGGCGGGCAGAGGGTCAGGCGCTTTCGAAAATACGGGTCAGAACAAACTCCCGGTGCCCCAGCGCTTCAGCGGCGGTCAGGCGGCCATTGGCGGTGCGCAACAGGCTCTCCAGCAGCGCATCCCCCGCGCCGTCGAGATTCATTTCGCGGCGTAAAATCGCCGAGACATCCACATCAATGTGTTCCGACATGGTGCGCACGGTGCGCGGATTGGCGCACACCTTGATCACCGGGAGGATCGGGTTGCCGATCACGTTGCCCTGGCCGGTGGGGAAGAAGTGCGCTACATAACCCCCGGCGGCGCACAGCGTCACCATTTCGGCGGCGGCGGAGGAGGAGTCCATAAACCACAGCCCCGGCCCGGTGGGCATTTCGGCTTTATCCAGCACGCCGTCCACCCGGCATTTCTTGCCGATTTTCTGGATGTTGCCGAGCGCTTTCTCTTCGATGGTGGTCAGCCCGCCTTCGATATTCCCTTTCGTCGGCTGCGACTCGGACAGATCGCTGGTTTTCCAGCGGTCGATCATCGCGCTGTAGCGGTCGAACATAAACTGGAATTTCTGGCGCACATCGTTATTAGCGCAGCGCGCCGCCACCAGATGCTCGCCGCCGGTCAGCTCTGAGGTTTCACCGAACAGCAGGGTGTTGCCATTCTCATACAACCGGTCGAACAGGTTGCCCACGGCAGGGTTGGCACCGCAGCCGGAGGTGGTATCCGATTCGCCGCACTTGGTGGAAACCCACAGCTCGCTGATATCGCACATTTCGCGCTGGAGTTCAGAGGCATATTGCGAAAACTCGCGCGCTTTACGCGATGCATTGCAGATGGTGTTGTGATCGCCGTTCTGCTCAATCCAGAAACCGGCGACCGGTTTGCCGGTGGCTTTAATGCCATCCACCACGCGTTGGGTCCAGCCCGGCTCGATGCCGATGACGATCACCGCCGCCACGTTAGGGTTGCAGCCGGTGCCAATCAGGGTGCGAAAGTGCAGCTCCAGATCTTCGCCAAACTGCAAACGCCCGTAAGGATGCGGCAGGGCGATGGTGCCTTTAATGTTGTTCGCGACCGCTTCTGCCGCCGCGTTGGAGATATCGTCCACCGGCAGCACAATCACATGGTTGCGGATACCGACCCGGCCATTTTCACGGCGATAACCTGCAAACTGACGTCCTTTGATTTCCATCATTACCACCTTTTGGTTTTCACGTTGTGTACATGCAGATGTTCGCCTTGCTTGATTGCCGAGACCACGCGGCCAATGTCTTCGCCATATTTAATGACTGAATCATTGACGGCGAGATCGCGGATCGCCAGCTTATGGCCGATAGGGATGTCATTTTTCACTTCAAATTCAATGGTCTTGTTCTGGTCCATAATCCAGCCGGTCAGCTTCTGTCCGGCTTCGACGCCCTCTATGACCACCACGCCTACTGAATCACCGTCATCGTGTACAACAAAATCGATACTCATGTTCGCCTCCGTTTAGTGCACATTAAATCAACTCATGTATATGACATATATTAAATGACTTTAAAGGGGCAAATTTATTTTCCTCTGATGGCGGTTTTTTGAGATCCGGCTCACGAATAGCGGGGTATCGCCCGCAGGCTGCTGACAGGGAAAAGGGTTAATCGTTTAAATCGATGATTAATAATACTTTATTTAATAAGGGCTTTAAGATGTGAAAAAAATGTGATCGCTACAAGAGTTCTGGGGAACAGAGGCGATCGCGATCACTTTTTGTTCGATTGCTTTTTGCAGTTCGCGGCGCGGGTCACTATAGATAACGTTAGTCATGTATATGACACAGGAATAACGCTTAGCCGTTCGATCCGGCCCCTTAAACAATCCGTGGAGAGACATATGTCCAGTAACTGGTTAAAGAAAGCGAGTAAAACACCGGAGTCCAACACGTTTGAAGCGCGTCGCGTGGTGGATGAGATGCTCGCCACCATTAAAGAGCAGGGTGAAGAGGCGGTGCGTCGCTACGCCAGTAAACTCGATAACTGGTCGGGTGACATCATGTTGACCCCGGAACAGATCGCCACCCAAATCCGCGAAGTGCCCGGCGATGTGCGTCGCGATATCGATTACGCCATCGAGCAGGTTTATACCTTTGCCTGCGCCCAGCGTGAATCGGTGAAGGATTTTGAAGTCACGTTACCTTCCGGGCTGGTGGCGGGTCAAAAAGTGCTGCCGGTCACCACTGTCGGCTGCTACGCGCCCGCAGGCCGCTACGCCCACATTGCCTCCGCCTATATGGGCGTAGCGACCGCCAAAGCAGCAGGCGTGAAAAACATTATTGCCTGCTCCAGCCCCTATTTAGGGCAGTCGATTCATCCTTGCGTGCTGTATGCGTTTCACCGCGCAGGAGCGCACACCATTATGACGCTGGGTGGCGTGCAGGCCATTGCTTCGATGGCGTGGGGGCTGTTTACCGGTAAGCCTGCTGATGTAGTCGTCGGGCCGGGCAACAAATTCGTCGCGGAAGCCAAGCGCACGCTGTTTGGTCAGGTGGGGATTGACGTGTTTGCCGGGCCGTCGGAAGTGGCGGTGATCGCCGACGACACTGCCGACGCCCATATCGTCGCCAGCGATCTGGTCGGCCAGGCCGAGCACGGGCATGAATCCCCCGCCTGGCTGTTCACCACCTCCCACGCCCTGGCGCAAGAGGTGCTGGAACGCGTCCCGCAGCTTATCGACCAGCTCCCGCCGGTGGCCCGCGATGCCGCCAGCTGCGCCTGGCGCGATTACGGCGAAGTGATTGTCTGCGACACCCGTGAAGAAGTGGTGGAGATTTCCGACCGCTACGCCTCCGAGCACCTTGAAGTCCACGCCAGCGATCTCAACTGGTGGCGCGATAACCTGAGCTGCTACGGCTCGCTGTTCCTCGGCGAAGAGACCACCGTGGCGTTCGGCGACAAGTGCAGCGGCCCTAACCACGTCCTGCCGACCAAAGGCGCGGCGCGCTATTCCGGCGGCCTGTCGGTGCACAAATTCCTGAAAACCCTCACCTGGCAGCAGATGTCACGGGAAGCGGTGCCGCAAATCGCCGAGACCACGGCGCGCATCTCGCGGCTGGAAGGCATGGAAGCGCATGCCCGTACCGCAGAAGTTCGGCTGGAGAAATATTTCGCCGGCGAGTCTTTCCTGACCGGCGTCCCGGTCACCCGTTGAGGAATTACTATGCAACCTTCAGCTCTGTTTGATTTGACCGGCAAAACCGCGCTGGTCACCGGCGGCGGTAGCGGGATCGGCGCAGCGATGGCCGAAGCGCTGGCGCAGTCCGGGGCGACGGTGATTATCGCCGCCCGGCGCGAAGGCCAACTGGCCGAAACCGTCCAGCGCCTGTCAGCCGCGGGTGGGCGCGCCAGTTACCTGTGCGCGGATATCACCCAAAAAGCGGATATCGACAAACTGGCGGCGGCCTGCGGCGCGGTGGATATCCTGGTCAACGCGGCGGGCGTCAATTTGCGCCAGCCGTTTGAAGAGGTCAGCGAGTCGGCGTGGGACCAACAGCTGGCGCTGCATCTCAAAGCGCCGTTTTTCCTGACCCAGGCGCTGGCCCCGGGCATGGCCCGGCGGCGCTGGGGGCGGATTATTAATATTGCCTCGCTTCAGTCGACGCGAGCGTTTGCCAACAGCGCGCCCTACGGCGCAGGCAAGGGCGGCGTGGTGCAGCTAACGCGGGCCATCGCGCAACGCTGGGGGCGTGACGGCGTCACGTGCAACGCCATTGGGCCGGGCTTTTTCCCCACCGCGTTAACCGGGCCGGTATTTGCTGACGACGCGCTGCGTGAACGTCACGCGCAGCACACCTGTCTGGGGCGCAACGGCGAGATGGAAGATCTGTTTGGCGTGACGCTGTTTCTCGCCAGCAACGCCAGCGCCTATATCACCGGGCAAACCCTGATGGTCGACGGCGGATATAGCGCCATTTGATCTCTTCTATTCAGCGCAGAGGAACACATCATGCAAAAACCCGCTGCCGGTAACCTGCGACGCGTTACGGTGTCCAGCCTGTTCGGTTCGACCATTGAATGGTATGACTTCTTTCTCTACGGCACCGTCGCCGGGATGGTGTTTAACAAACTCTATTTCCCGGAAGGCGATCCGTTTATCACCACGCTGCTTTCCTACGGCGTGTTCGCCATCGGCTTTTTGACCCGGCCCCTCGGGGCGATTATTTTCGGCCACTTCGGCGACACCCTGGGCCGCAAAAATATGCTGATCCTGACGCTGGTGATCATGGGCGGCGCGACGGTGGTGATAGGGCTGATACCCAGCTATCAGCAGATTGGCCTGTGGGCACCGTGTTTACTGATTGCCTGTCGCATGATTCAGGGCATCGGCCTCGGCGGCGAATGGGGCGGTGCGGTGCTGATGACCTATGAATCGGCCCCGGAAAAGAACCGCGCGTTCTTCGCCAGTATTCCCCAGGTCGGCATGTCTCTCGGGCTGCTGCTGGCCTCCGGCGCGATTGGCCTGGCGTCGTTCACGCTCTCCGATGAGGACTTTATGTCCTGGGGCTGGCGCGTGCCGTTCCTGCTCAGCGGGGTGTTTGTGATTATCGGCACCTACATCCGTAAAAACGTGGCGGAAACCGAGGACTTCCTGAAAGCCAAAGAAAAGCAAAAAGATGCGCCGAAGCGTATCCCGCTGGTGGAATTGTTCCGCACCCATACCCGGCTGGTATTCACCTGCATGGGGATGCGCCTGATCGACGGGGTGTTCTTTAACATCTTTGGGGTGTTTTCACTGACTTACCTGACGCAGACCCTGGACATTCCGCGCGACCAGGCGATTGTGGCGATACTCGGCAGCGCCTTTGTGATGAGCTTCTTTATTCCGTTCTGGGGCTACATGGCGGACCGCTGGGGACGGGCGCGGGTCTACGCCATGGGAGCGGCGCTGTCCGGGCTGTCGGCCTTCCCGGCTTTTGCGATTATGCATTACAACGCGGATCAAATCTGGCTGGTGTGGGCAGCGATCATCGTGCCGTTCGGGATTTTCCATGCGGCGGTGTTTGGCACCATGTCGTCGGTCTATTCGGAGTGTTTCGACGCGTCGGTGCGCTATACCGGCATTTCGTTTGCCTACCAGATTTCCGGCGTCTTCGCCGGGGGCTTAACGCCGGTGCTGGCGACCCTGTTCTCTGAATCGCTGGGCGGCGAGCCGTGGCTCATCTGCGCCTACGTGCTGGTTATCGGCCTGATCAGCGCCGCCTGCGCGGTGTATCTGTGGCGACGCACCCACGGCGCGGGCCGTGTGGCGATCGCCCAATCCGTAATGATTAAGTGAGGATGCATGAAAGCACTTGTCTATACCCGCCCGCTGGGCGTTGAGATTCAGGAGCGGCCTTATCCGCAACTGCCGGAAGGCGGTGACCAGGTGGTGATCCGCATTGCCGCCGCCGGGATTTGCGGCTCGGATATGCACGCCTTTCACGGCAAAGATCCGCGCCGCCAGCCAGGGCTGGTGCTGGGGCATGAGCTGTCTGGCGAAATCGTCGAAAGCCAGTCGCCGCGCTTTACGCCGGGCCAGCGGGTCACCGCCAATCCGCTGATCACCTGCGGGCAATGCGATTACTGCCGGGAAGGGCGCGACAACCTGTGCAGCGACCGCCATATGATCGGCATGGACTGGCCGGGCGCGTTCGCCGAATACATAGCGATCCCTGCGGCCTCGGTGGTGGCGCTGCCTGATGGATTATCCTTGCAGGACGCGGCAATCACCGAACCCGCCGCTACCGTGGTGCACGCCCTGCGCCTGACGCAGCAGGCGATGCAGATGCCGCTGGCCGATGCCAGAGTGCTGGTGATCGGCGGCGGGGCTATCGGTCTGCTGACGGTGCTGGTGCTGCGGGCCTGGGGATGCCGACAAATCACCCTGGCAGAAACCAACCCGCTGCGCGCCAACACCGCGCAGCAGTATACCGGCTGCGAGTGCGTGAGCCCCATCGAGCAGGCGATTGATGAATCCAGCCGTCAGGTGGTGATTGACGCGGTGGGGTCCGCCATCACCCGCAAGCTGGCGATCAAAACCGTCAAGCCGGGCGGCGTGGTGATGCATATCGGTTTGCAGGACTGGGACAGCGAAATTGATATGCGCAAAATCACCCTTGGGGAGATCACGCTGCTGGGCACCTACACCTACACCATGGAAGATTTTCACTTAACGCTGTCGATGCTGGAGCAGGGCGCATTTGGCACGCTGGGCTGGATAGAACAGCGAGAGCTGCTGGACGGACAGCTGGCGTTTGATGACCTGGAGTTTCAGCGGGTGTCATCCGCGAAAATCTTACTCATCCCCTGACGGTAAGACGGTAAAAAGAGAGCGGCAAAAAAGCCGCTCTCTTTATATGTGATTAACCTAACGGCGGATAATCGGTATATCCCGTTGCGCCAGGTGCATAGATAGTGGCGTTATTCAGCTCGTTAAACGGCCCTTGCTGGCTAAAACGCGCCACCAGGTCGGGGTTAGCGATATACAGTTTGCCGAACGCGGCGGCATCCGCGTCGCCACGTTCAATCAGCGCTTCCGCCGACTGCCGGGTCAGCCCTTCATTGGCAATCCACGCGCCGGTGAACTTCTGTTTCACCTGTGGCCCCACGCGACCGGGGAAGTCCTGCGATTCGCGGGCGAAGATATAGGCCACATTGCGCAGGCTGAGCTGTTCCGCCACGTAGCTGAACAGCGCCAGCGGGTTACTGTCTTCCATGGAATAGGAGTTGGACATCAAATTCAGATGCACGCCCAGCCGGTCGGCGGGCCAGACGTCAAGCACCGCGTCCACGGCTTCCAGCAAAAAGCGGGCGCGATTTTCAATGCTGCCGCCGTAGCGATCGGTACGCTTGTTGGAGCCGTCATGCAGGAACTGATCGAACAGATAACCGTTGGCGGCATGGATTTCCACGCCGTCGAACCCGGCGCGTTTGGCGTTTTGTGCCGCACGCACAAAATCCGCCACGATGGCCGGGATCTCTTCGGTTTCCAGCGCGCGCGGGGTTTCATACGGGCGCTGGGGGCGCACGGTGGTGACATGACCTTCCGGCGCGATGGCGCTGGGGGCGACCGGCAGTTCGCCGTCGAGGAATATCGGGTCGGAAACGCGGCCCACGTGCCAGAGCTGACTGACGATTTTACCGTCCGCCGCATGCACCGCATCGACGATCTCTTTCCACGCCTGCACCTGTTTTTCCGACCAGATGCCCGGCGTATTGGGGTAGCCGACGCCCTGTGGCGTAACCGAAGTGGCTTCGGTGAAGATCAGCCCGGCGCTGGCGCGCTGGACGTAATATTCTTTGGTCAGCGGGCCGGGCGCGCGATCGTCTACCGCACGCATGCGGGTCAACGGGGCCATTACGATGCGGTTTTTCAGCGCAAGCGCGCCGATTTTTACGGGGTCATACAGGGTTGGCATAGGTTTCTCCGGGTCTGAATCGTGCCCTCATTATGGACGCCCGGAGAAACGGCGGTTATCACTTTATGCGCTTAATTATTCCCGCCGGTGCTTACAGCGGCATGGATTTTCTGATCGAGGCTAACAGCAACTGCGCGCCCGCCGAGAGCGGTTTATCGACGCGGGTCAGAATGCCGATGGGTTCACCCACGCCGGGGTTGGCGATGGGCAGGGCGATCAGGGTGTTCTGGCGCAAATCCTCTTTCACCGCGCCGGACGGCACAAACCACACGTAGTCGTAATCCACGGTTAGCTGGCGCGACAGCGATGCGGAGAGCGTCTCAATGCAGGAGTTCGGCAGCTTGCAGTTCTGGCTCGCCAGCAGTGCGTCGGCGTGCTGACGCGGCGCGGTGCCTTTCGGGGAGATCACCACCGGCCACTCCAGCACCCGGCTCAGGGTAATGGTATCGGCTAACAGCGGGTGATTAGGGCGCACCACCAGCTTCATCGACTCCAGAAACAGCAGCTCATAATTAAGCCCGGTCATCATTTCCGGGTCGGACATGCGCCCAATGCCTAAATCCAGCTCGCCGGATTTCAGGCCCGACAGCAGCATCGGGTTATTCATGGTAGCGACCTGGAGGGTCAGGTTGGTTTGCTGCTTGTGAAACGGGCCGATCACCGCAGGCAGAATGCCCAGCGCGGCGGTAGGCAGCGCGCCGATGCGCACTACGTCTTTGGATTGTTCTTCTTTGCGCGACAGGGACTGCCCGGCGTGGTTTAGCGCATCCAGCACTTTAATGGCGTGGGTGAGGAACTGCTCGCCCACCAGCGTCAGCTGCGCGCCCAGGCGGCCGCGATCGAACAGGCGCTCTCCCGTGAGTTGCTCAAGTTCATTGAGCGTTTTTGATAAGGCAGGCTGGCTTAAGTTAAGGGTTTCTGCCGCACGCCCCAGCGTTCCCTGTTGAGCGACGGCGACGAATGTATGTAAATGGCGCAAACGAATGCGCTGACTGAACAAACCGTTTTTTTCCATAAGCGATGTTAAAAACGAAACGTGATCCGTGACAAGAAAAGTTGTGTGATTTTGATAACTTGATAGCAAATAATAATTAACATTACGGCATTTAAATTAACAAAACAACGCGGATATATGCTAATTATTGGGTATTTGCCCAGGAGTTGTCTGAAGATCAAATCCGGCGTTCGGCTTATAAAATCATCACCCTGGCCTGAGATCACAGATTCCACATTCTTCCCGTCAACGTATTCCGTCGTTTCCTACAATCTCAGCAATATTCACTGGAGAAATGACATCATGGCGAACAGCATCACGGCAGATGAGATTCGGGAACAATTTTCGCAGGCTATGTCAGCGATGTACCAGAAAGAGGTACCCCAGTACGGCACGCTGCTTGAGCTGGTGGCGGATGTGAACCTGGCGGTGCTGGAAAATAATCCGCAACTGCATGAACAACTGGTCAATGCCGACGAACTGGCGCGCCTGAATGTGGAGCGCCACGGGGCAATCCGGGTCGGAACGGCGGAGGAGTTATCCACGCTGCGCCGGGTGTTCGCGGTGCTGGGCATGTATCCGGTGGGTTATTACGATCTTTCTCAGGCGGGCGTACCGGTACACTCCACGGCATTTCGCCCCATCGACGATACCGCGCTGCAACGCAACCCGTTTCGCGTGTTTACCTCGCTGCTGCGCCTCGAACTGATCGAGGATCAGAAACTGCGCCAGAAAGCCGCCCGCATTCTCGCCGCCCGGGATATTTTCACGCCGCGCTGCCGCGAGCTGCTGGATATCTGTGATGCGCAGGGCGGGCTGGATGACAAACAGGCGAAAGAGTTTGTCCGGGAAGCGCTGGAAACCTTCCGCTGGCACAGCCATGCCACCGTCGATAGCGAAACCTATCAGGCGCTGAACAAGGCCCATCGGCTGATTGCCGATGTGGTGTCGTTTCGCGGCTGTCACATCAACCACCTGACGCCGCGCACGCTGGATATCGACCGCGTCCAGTCGCTGATGCCGGAATACGGCATCGAACCGAAGATGATTATCGAAGGCCCGCCGCGCCGGGAGATCCCCATCCTGCTGCGCCAGACCAGCTTTAAAGCGCTGGAAGAGCCGATTATGTTTAACGGCGAGCATCACGGTACCCATACTGCCCGTTTCGGCGAAATCGAACAGCGCGGCATTGCGCTGACCCCGAAGGGCCGGGCGCTGTATGACAAACTGCTGGGCGAGGCGGGCAGTGGCAGTGATAACCTGACCCATCAGCTCCATTTGCAGGAGGTGTTCCGGGCGTTTCCCGACAGCGACATGCTGCTGCGCCATCAGGGGCTGGCCTATTTCCGCTATCGCCTGACGCCGGTTGGGGAAACCCACCGTAAGCAGATCAATCCCGGCGACGACCCGCAGGCGCTGATTGAGCGCGGTTGGATCACCGCCCAGCCAATTATTTATGAAGATTTTCTGCCAGTCAGCGCGGCAGGGATTTTCCAGTCTAACCTGGGCGATGAAGCGCGCGGGCGCAGCCACGGCAACGCCAGCCGCGATGCGTTCGAAGAGGCGCTGGGCTGCCCGGTGCAGGATGAATTTGCGCTGTATCAGGAAGCGTCCGATCGCAGCAAACGCCGTTGCGGTTTGCTGTAAACGCGCTTTACATCCCCGGAAGGATCAGGCGCTATCACGTCAGTCTGGAGTAAGCAACTGCGCGACAAACGCTGCCATCGGTTCGCTCTCCAGCGGCGCATCGCGCAGTACCAGACGGTAGCTGGCCCCGGTTTTCACGCTCTGCGGGAATGGCCGGATCAGCCGGCCAGCGCGTAAATCCTCCGCCACCAGCCGCTCATCGGCAATCGCCACGCCAAAACCCTGGATCGCCGCGCTAATGGCTAAATCCATGGTATCGAAGTGTTGATTTTTACGCATAGCCGGGCGCGGTGACGCCTGCTGGGCCAGCCACAGCGACCAGTCGGTTTTATCCCGGGTGGGATGCAAAAACGTCAACGGTGCCAGCGCGTCCAGCGCAGCGGGAGGTTCAGTGGTGAGCGCAGGGCTGAGCACCGGCGTTAACGCCTCGTCAAACAGCAAAAAACCCTGGGTTTTGTGCGCGCCGAAAATAATCGCCGCGTCGTAGGGCTCGGTTTTGAAATTGACGTCATGATCGGTGGTGGTGGTGAGCGTTACCTGCACGTCGCTGAGCGTTTTTTCCAGCTGCATCAGCTTTGGCACCAGCCAGCGGATGGCGCAGGTCGGGGCTTTCAGGCGGATGACGTTGTGCTGCTGGCGCGCCTGCTCGGCGGTGGTCATTAGCTGTTCCCACGCGCTTTGCAGTTCCGGCAGCAGGGCGCTGCCCTGTGGCGTCAGCCGCAGACCGCGCGCGTGGCGCTCAAACAGCGCAAAGCCGAACCAGCTTTCCAGCGCGGCGATTTTACGGCTTACCGCGCCCTGGGTCAGATACAGCGTACGCGCCGCGTGGGTGAGATTAAGGTGGCGGGCGGTGACCAGAAACGCCTCAAGCGCATTTAATGGAAGAGTGCGGCGCGTCATAACGACTCCCTGAAATCCTGAGCTATGCAATTTTTGCATGGCTATTATGACAACAAATCGGTTGTAGAGCTATCGCGCTGCGGTTTGAATAGTTATGCACTCAAAACGAGAAAGGAACCATTATGTCCCATCACACGCCGGTACAATTACGCTCCAAACTGCCCGATGTCGGCACCACCATTTTTACCGTGATTGGCCAGCTTTCCGCCCAACACCAGGCGATTAATCTTTCTCAGGGTGCGCCTAATTTTCCGTGCGATCCGCAGTTGATTGCCGGGGTCACCCGGGCGATGGAAGCCAACCGCAACCAGTACGCGCCGATGACCGGGCTGGTCACTCTCAAAACGCTAATCGCTGAAAAAGTCGCGGCGCTGTACGGCGCCAACTACGACGCCGACAGCGAAGTGCTGATCACCGCCAGCGCCAGCGAAGGGATTTACTGCGCCATCAGCGGGCTGGTGCATCCGGGGGATGAAGTCATTTATTTCGAACCGTCGTTCGACAGCTATGCGCCGATTGTCCGGTTGCAGGGCGCGACGCCGGTTGCCATCAAGCTCACGGTGCCGGATTTCGCCGTGGACTGGGATGAAGTGCAGGCCGCGATTACGCCGCGCACCCGGATGATTATCGTCAACACGCCGCATAACCCGAGCGGCCAGGTGTTCAGCCGCGACGATCTGGAGAAGCTCGCCGCGATCACCCGCAATACCGATATCGTCATTTTGTCTGATGAAGTGTACGAACACATCGTGTTTGACGGGCTGAAGCACCACGGTATGGCGACCCATCCGGCGCTGGCGGAGCGCAGCGTGATTATCTCCTCGTTCGGCAAAACTTTTCACGTCACCGGCTGGCGCGTGGGCTATTGCCTGGCACCGGCGGCACTGATGGATGAAGTGATTAAAGTGCATCAGTTCCTGATGTTTTCCGCCGATACGCCGATGCAGTACGCCTTCGCCGACTATATGAGCGACCCGGCGCGCTACCTGTCGCTGGGCGAATTTTACCAGCGCAAACGCGATTTAATGCAAACGCTGCTGGCGGAATCGCCGTTTACACTGCTGCCGAGCGCCGGATCGTTCTTCCTGCTGGCGAGCTATGAACATTTCAGCGATGAAAGCGACGGCGAGATGGTGAAACGGCTGATCGTGGATTATGGTGTAGCAACGATTCCGCTGTCGGCGTTCTACACCGACGGAACCGATAATAAATTGATTCGCCTCTCTTTTGCCAAAGATGAAGCGACGTTACGGGCAGGGGCGCAGGCGCTCTGCCAGGTTAAGCCACGCTAAGAAGGGGAACACAATGAATAAAATGAAAATGCTGTGTCTGGCTCTGGGGATGGTTTCATCGTTCTCTTCTCTGGCGGCGACCGAGCTGCGCTATGGCCTGGAAGCGGAATATCCGCCGTTTGAAAGCCGTAACTCACAGGGCGAACTGGAAGGATTTGATATCGAACTGGGTAAAGCCATCTGCCAGGCCGCCAGCCTGAAATGCAGCTGGGTTGAAACCTCGTTTGATACTCTGATCCCGGGCCTGGTGGCGAAGAAATTCGATGCCATCAACTCGGCAATGAACATCACTGAACAGCGCCGTCAGAGCATCGACTTTACCCAGCCGATCTACCGCATTCCTTCTCAGCTGGTGGGTAAAGAAGGCAGCGCGCTGGACGCCACCGCAGACGCGCTGAAGGGCAAAACCATCGGCGTACTGCAAGGCTCTATCCAGGAAACCTATGCCAAAGAGCACTGGGAAAAGCAGGGCGTGGAAGTGGTTTCCTATAAAGATCAGAACCTGGCGTGGGGCGATCTGGTGAATGGCCGTATCGACGCCACGCTGGTGATGTCGGCGGCCGGCCAGGGCGGCTTCCTGAGCAAACCGCAGGGTAAAGGCTTTGGCTTTATCGGCAAACCAGTGGTTGACGATAAGATCCTCGGCAGCGGCATCGGGTTCGGCCTGCGCAAAGGCGATGCGGAAACCAAAAAACAGCTGGACGCGGCGATTGATAAAGTGCGCGCCGATGGCACTATCACCAAACTGGCTGCGCAATACTTCCCGGGGATCGACGTTAGCGTCAAATAACCGCTTCCCCTGAAAAGTAAAAACCCCGATTTCTCGCGAAACGGGGTTTTTTTATGCCGCTGGACGTTTGAAGAGAACCCGGCAACGCCGGGCCACCACAAGCTATCATCATTAATATAATTTGGTGTCCGCCCGGTATTTTTTATTGTGGTACCGGGCCCTCTCAACGAGAGGAATAAAGGCATATACACCAGGGAGAGGGTAATCCCACCCCAGGCGCGACGCAGAAACTACCCCGTCTTTTGCCGCCTGGCAAGCCCGCCAAAGGATATATTTGCGTTATGTGCGGACGTGCAAAATCACGCTTCAGATGATTCTGTTTATCCCCGCCAGCGAAACAGAAAGCGATTTGTCAAAACGTGCAAACCGCTATGATGAGATGCTGCGAAATGACCAAATAACAACAGCTTATTTTTTCTGAAAATTGACCTTTCTTTACATGGCGCAAGATAACGCGTTTTTCCTTTCGGCAAGCGTGATGGCGCGCGTGGAAAGCTATTGGCTTCAAAATGAATTTTGACTAGAGTGAGCGGTCGTAACAAATACAATAAATTGCCGCTGTTGACGCCGTGCGTCACAGTACACTTTGACTCCAAAAGGACGCGTTATCAGGCATGAATCGCAGACGTTTTATTAAAGCCTCAATGGCACTTGCCGCCGCTTGCGGTACTCCGGGTCTGATGACTCTGTTTTCCAACACCGCATGGGCGCAAGAGTCGGATATCGCCGACGGTCTGTCGCGCGCATTTGATTTTGACGTTCTGCAATCCATGGCGGGCGATTTAGCGAAAAAGCCCTGGGGCGGTGCGCCGCGTCCGCTGCCGGATACCCTGGCGACCCTGACCCCGCAGGCCTATAACAGCATTCAGTACGACGCGGAACATTCCCTGTGGAATAACATTCCTGGCCGCGAGCTGGACGTGCAGTTCTTCCACGTCGGTATGGGCTTCCGCCGCCGCGTGCGTATGTTCTCCCTGGATCCTTCCTCGCATCAGGCGCGTGAAATCCACTTCCGCCCTGAGCTGTTCAAATATCACGATGCGGGCGTCGACACCAAACAGCTGGTGGGCCAGTCTGATCTTGGCTTCGCCGGTTTCCGCGCCTTTAAGGCCCCGGAACTGGCGCGCCGCGATATCGTGTCGTTCCTGGGCGCGAGCTATTTCCGCGCCGTAGACAGCACCTACCAGTACGGCCTTTCCGCGCGCGGTCTGGCGGTAGACACCTTCACCGACACGCCGGAAGAGTTCCCGGATTTCACGGCCTTCTGGTTTGAAACCCCGAAAGCCGACGACACCACCTTTGTGGTGTATGCGCTGCTCGACAGCCCGAGCGTTACCGGTGCCTACAAATTCATTATCCACTGTGAAGAGAAGCGGGTAGTGATGGACGTTGAAAACCGCCTGTTCGCCCGTAAGGACATCAAACAGGTCGGGATCGCCCCGATGACCAGTATGTTCGCCTGCGGCACCAACGAACGCCGGATGTGCGATACCATCCATCCGCAAATTCACGACTCCGACCGCCTCGCGATGTGGCGCGGCAACGGCGAATGGGTATGCCGTCCGCTGAATAACCCGCAGCGCCTGCAGTTTAATGCCTTTACCGACAACAACCCGAAAGGCTTTGGGCTGGTGCAAACCGACCGCAACTTCGAGAGCTATCAGGACATCATGGGCTGGTACAACAAACGCCCGAGCCTGTGGGTCGAACCGACCAGCAAATGGGGCAAAGGCACCGTTGGCCTGATGGAGATCCCCACCACCGGGGAAACGCTGGATAACATCGTCTGCTTCTGGCAGCCGGAAAAGCCGGTGAAAGCGGGCGATCAGCTCAATTTCAAATACAAGCTGTACTGGAGCGGCGAGCCGCCGGTCCGCTCGCCGCTGGCGAATATTCTTGCCACCCGCACCGGGATGGGCAGCTTCCCGGAAGGCTGGGCACCAGGCGAGCATTTCCCGACCACCTGGTCGCGCCGTTTCGCCATTGATTTTATTGGCGGCAATCTCAAAGAAGCCGCGCCGAAGGGCATCGAGCCGGTGATTACGCTATCCAGCGGCGAAGCGAAGCAGATTGAAATTCTGTATGTCGAACCGTTTGACGGCTACCGCATTCTGTTCGACTGGCACCCGACGTCCGATTCGACGGAACCGGTAGAAATGCGCATGTTCCTGCGCTGCCAGGGCGAAACCATCAGCGAAACCTGGCTGTATCAGTACTTCCCGCCCGCGCCGGATAAACGTAACTACATTGACGATCGCCAGATGCGCTAACGGGGCTGGCAAATGTTGAGGGGAGCGATGGCTCCCCTTTTTACGTTATGCTAATAAAAAACTTAACCGGAGACCCCGCGTGCAAAATCCCGCTGACTGGCATGACGACATCATTATCATCAACGACACCCTGAAACTGCACTCGGTGAACGATCCGTTTATTGAGCCGCTGTATCAACTGGTCGAGCGTAATAAAGATTATCTCCAGCAGGCGATGGACTGGCCAAAGTCGGTAAACAGCAGCAACGATATCCGCCGCACCGTGCAGGGTAATTACCAGTTGCACCATCGCGGCTACGCCAAAATGTTTATGATTTTGCGTCATGACGCAGTGTGCGGCGTGATCTCTTTTAATCAGATCGAGCCGACCAACAAAGCCGCTTATATCGGCTACTGGCTGGATGAAGATTTACAGGGGCAGGGCATTATTTCTCAGGCGTTACAGGCGATGATGCAGTATTACGCCAGCGAAGGCAGCGTGCGCCGCTTCGTGATTAAATGCATCGTCACCAATCATGCCAGCAACCAGGTCGCGCTACGCAACGGCTTCACTCTCGAAGGCTGCCTGAAGCAGGCGGAGTATCTCAACGGCGCGTTTCACGATCAGAATATCTACGCGCGGATTATCGATAAGCCGTGAGCAAAAGGGACGTTAAATCGCCCCAATCACCGGCGTGCGGGTAATGTATTCATCACCGTTAATCATTTTCGCGCCGCGGATATGCAGCGGATCGCCGTTAAAGGCTTCAATCACGGCGTTATCCGTTACCGTCACCTGGTTTTCGATCAATACGTTGCCGGTGACCCGCGCCTGACCGCTTATTTTTATCCGATCGTCGAGCTGTACCGGACCGCCGGTAATCACCGCGTCGTCGAACACGTGGACGTGATGCTTCAGCACACAGTCGCCTTCAATCACCGCATTGCCGAATACCTGCGAGCTGTAGCGGATGGTCGGGCACTGGTCGATTTCGTCACCGGCAACGATGCGCGCTTTACCGTAGATTTGCGCGCAGTCGCAGACCCAGACGTTGTTTTCGTCATTGCCTTCCAGAATCGCGCCTTCATAAACCGCGGCGCGGTGCTCAATAAACGCATGGTTTACCAGCGCCTGGCCATAAATTTGCGCCTGATGAACGATGCGCGACGCGTTAATCGTGGCGTTATCGTAGATTTGCAGCCGCTGGTCGCGATCTTCGGTTAACCCCACGGCAGCAATCACCTGGCTTTGATGCATGACCCGCGCATCGCCAAAAACCCGGCACTCGCCGCGCACCTGAGACGCCTGGATCATGGCGCGGTCATAAATCGCCGCGCCGTGGCTGATGTCCGCGCGATCTGCCCAGCAGCAATCGGTAAGCGATGCGCCATGGCTAATGGTGCAGGGCTGGGTAACGCGCGCGTCGCCGCTGATGACCGCCCCGGCGAAAACCGCGCTGTTATGATCGTAAATCCAGCAGTCGCCATGCTGGCTGAGATTGCTTTCTTCTTCTATCCAGCCGCCCAGGGTTCCCGCTTTGATATCGCTGAAGTCGCGCAGCGCTTCTATCTGGCGCAGGGTAAATTTGTGAGTGACGCCATTTTCCTGATATTCAACCGTTCTGGCGGCGTCCGTTAACCGGTATTTTTCCATGCTGCTGGCTCCGTTGTGCGCATGGACTAACCGTAGCAAATTTTTTTGGACCCTGCGGGTTATGGTAATTCGGCCACGACTCCCATAAAATGCATCTTAAATATATTTTTAAACTTTAAACAAAATGAGCAAAACCATTGCCTGGCAATCGGCCAGCGAATCATCCTCCATTCTCAATCTGCCTGCCGGATATTTCGGCATGGTGCTTGGCACCATCGGGATCGGTTTTTCCTGGCGTTACGCGGCAACTATCTGGCCGGTATCGCCGTGGCCCGGCGAGGGGCTGATCGCGCTGGCGACGCTGATATGGTTTTTGCTGGCGGTGGCGTTTATCTGGCGTCTTATTGCTCATCCGCAGACGGTGAAAGCGGAGATTCTGCATCCGCTGATGAGCAGTTACGTCAGCCTGTTTCCCGCCACCACCATGCTGGTGTCGATCGGTCTGGCTCCGTGGGTGCGCCCGCTGGCGGTGGGGCTGTTCAGCATCGGCGCGGTGAGCCAACTGCTGTACGCCGCCTGGCAAAACGCCGGGCTGTGGCGCGGGAAGCATCCCCATGAAGCCACCACGCCGGGGCTCTATTTGCCCACGGTCGCCAATAACTTCATCAGCACCATGGCCTGCGGCGCGCTGGGTTTTCACGATCTGGGGATACTTTTTTTAGGTGCCGGGGTATTGTCATGGCTGAGCCTGGAACCGGCGATTTTGCACCGCCTGCGCAGCGCGGGTGAGATGCCCACGCCGGTGCGCACCTCGCTGGGGATTCAGATGGCCCCGGCGCTGGTGGCCTGTAGCGCGCTGTTAAGCGTTAACGGCGGCGAGGCGGATATGTTTGCCAAAATGCTGTTCGGCTACGGCCTGTTGCAGGCGCTGTTTATGATCCGCCTGGCACCGTGGTATATGGCCCAGCCGTTTAATCCCACCTTCTGGAGCTTTTCGTTCGGCCTGTCGGCGCTCGCCACCACCGCGCTGCATCTCGGGCACGCCGTCCCGGGCGGCATTTTTGATTTTTTGGCGTTACCGCTGTTCGTCTGCAGTAACGTGCTTATCGGCCTGCTGCTTATCCGCACGCTGATTTTGTTGTGCCAGGGCAAATTATTGATTCGTACTTCTGTTTCTCATACTTCTAAGGAATCACTATGACCATTCGTGATGAAAATTATTTCACCGACAAATATGGCTTAACCCGCACCCATTCTGAAGTCATCGCTGCCATGCCTTACCTGACCCCTGGCCGGGTGCTGGATCTGGGCTGCGGCAATGGCCGTAACAGCCTGTATCTGGCGGCCAACGGGTTTGACGTCACCGCCTGGGACAAAAACCCGATGAGCATCGCCAATCTGCAACGCGTTGCAGAAGCGGAAGGGCTGAATAATCTGCAAAGCGACGTGCGCGATCTGAATAGCCTGAAATTTGACGGTGAATATGATTTCATTCTTTCCACCGTGGTGATGATGTTCCTTGAGCCGACCACCATCGCAGGGCTGATTGACAATATGCAGCGTTGCACCAAAAGCGGGGGTTACAACCTGATTGTCGCGGCGATGGATACCGAAGACTTCCCGTGCACCGTCGGCTTCCCGTTTGCATTCCGCGAGGGCGAGTTGAGCGGCCATTACGCCGGTTGGGACATCGTAAAATACAACGAAGAGCCTGGCGAACTGCACCGTACCGATGAAGCAGGCAACCGCATTAAATTACGTTTTGCCACCTTACTGGCGCGTAAGCCTTAATAAGCCGCTGGCGCGGACGCCACGCGCCAGCTATTTATTTTCTGCTAATTGCTTATTGTGCTAATTAATTTTTAACATATTAAATTCCATTTCATTTGCGTTAAAAATACCGCTGCTTTAAATTTGCACAGATAAAATCTTTTTTTTCTCAGATAGCTATTTATGCCTCACTTCGGTTTGCTGGCTTTGCTATAACTTGTCTGCTTATGTGCAATTACAGGTGCAAAAAATGAGAACCTCTTTATTTGTTAAGGCTTCGGTGCTTTGTGCAGCGCTCGCGCTTGCGGGCTGCGCGTCAAAAGTAACCTCACCGGAAAAATACTCCGGATTTTTGAAAGACTACTCCGGCTTACAGGAAACAACTTCTTCCACCGGCAAAACCGTGATGCGTTGGGTTGCACCTGATTTTAATCCGAACAATTACGACAGCATCGTATATAACCCGATTGTGTATTACCCGATTCCTAAACCCACCACCCAGATTGGTGAGAAGGTTCTAACGCAACTGCTTAATTACACGAATCAGCAGATGAAAGCGGCTGCCGCAGAGCGTAAGCCGCTGGTCGCCACCCCAGGACCGCGCAGCCTGATTTTCCGCGGCGCGATCACCGGTGTTGACAGCAGCAGCGAAGGTTTGCAGTTCTATGAAGTGGTGCCGGTTGCGCTGTTAGTAGCCGGGACGCAGATGGCCACCGGGCATCGCACCATGGATACCAACCTTTATTTCGAAGGCGAGTTGATTGATGCCGCGACCAAAAAGCCAGTATTTAAAGTGGTGCGTAAAGGTGAAGGCAAAGACCTGAACAATGAAAGCACCCCAATGGCTTTCGAGAACCTTAAACAGGTTATCGACGATATGGCGGCCGATGCCAAAATGTTTGATGTCACCAAAAAGCAGTAATTAAATTGGGGGAGTTCGCTCCCCCCGTTTTAACGTCATTGAATGCCTTAAGCGCTATTTTCGCCAGCCTCGCGCCATTCCCAGCACCGCATAACATATCCCACCGCCAATTAACCCCCAGAATGCCGAGCCAATTCCGCCCAGCGTAATACCCGACGCGGTAATTAAAAATGTCACAATCGCGGCGTCGCGCTCGGTTTCATGAGTGAGCGCCTGCTGCAGACTGCCGCCGATGGTGCTCAGCAGCGCCAGGCCCGCCAGCATCTGGATCCACGCCAGCGGCAGCGCCGTCATCAGCGCGGTGATTGCGCCGCCGAAAACTCCAGCCAGCAGATAAAAGCCGCCCGCCGCCGCAGCGGCCAGCCAGCGTTTATGCTTGTCTGGATGCGCGTCCGGGCTCTGGCAAATCGCCGCCGTGATCGCGGCGATACATACCGAGAACACGCCAAAAGGTGCCATCACCAGCGCAATTAACCCGGTCACCGTCATCAGCGGGGACACCGGCACCTGATAACCCGACGCCTTTAACGTTGCTACGCCTGGCGCATTTTGCGACGCCATGGTCACCAGGAAAAACGGCAGCCCGATGCCGAGTAAACTTTGCAGCGTGAAGTGCGGTAGGGTGAAGCCGGGTAGCGCCGGGGTGATATCCGCCTGGCTGGGGTGAAACTGCCCGGTGACCAGGCAAATTGCCAGCCCGGCAACCAGCGTTGCGACAATGGCGTAGCGCGGCGCAATCGCTTTAGCAATAAGCCAGGCAATCAGCATCACGCCGCACAGCAAAGCGTTAGCGGGCAGGGTGGCGAAAGCGTCGAGACCAAAACGCAGCAGAATTCCGGCCAGCATCGCGGCCGCCAGGCTGTGGGGGATCAGTTTCATTAGCCGGGCAAACAGGCCGGTAACGCCGCACAGCACAATCAGCGCGGAGGCAAAGATAAACACGCCGATCGCTTCATTCATCGTCACGCCATGCAGGCTGGTGGCGAGCAGCGCCGCGCCCGGCGTCGACCAGGCGGTCAGTACCGGAGCGCGATACCACAGCGACAGCCCCAGGGTACTGACGCCCATGGCGATACCCAGCGCGGTCATCCAGCCGGCGATCTGTTGCGCGCTGGCACCTGCCGCAGCCGCAGCCTGCCAGATGATTGCCGCAGAGCTGGCGTAGCCCACCAGCACCGCGACCAGCCCGGCCAGTAACGTGGGGAAAGAGAGTTGACGCATGGTGTGGTTCCGTTGTGCGTTATAGCGTCCACGGAAAATAACACTGTGCGCTATAACGCACAAGCAGTTAAACTGAGGTTTTTAACCATTGGGATACGTCATGGATATTGCCGCCCATCTTAGCGATACGCTGAAAGCGCTGCGCCAGGCGCGTGGCTGGAGCTTAACCCAGGCCGCCGACCAGACCGGGGTATCAAAAGCGATGCTGGGGCAGATCGAACGCCAGGAATCCAGCCCGACGGTGGCGACGCTGTGGAAAATCGCCACCGGGTTTAACGTGCCGTTTTCGGCGTTTATCGGCCCATCCGAGGCCAGCGAACGGCCCATTTACGACGCCCATCAGGGCATGACCGCCGAACCGCTGTTCCCGTTTGATGAACACCTCGGTTTTGATCTGCTGGTGGTCACCCTGGCCCCTGGCGCAATGAGCGAATCCACGGCCCACGAACTCGGCGCTATTGAACACGTCGTAGTAATTAGCGGCGAGTTGCAGTTGCGGCTACAGGGAGAATGGCAAACGCTGACGGCGGGAGAGGGACAGCGCTTCCACGCCGACCAGACGCATGCCTACCGCAACCAGACCGCTGAACCGGTGCGCTTCCATTCGTTAATCCATTACGCGCGGATATAAAAAAATACCGCAAGCGAGCTTGCGGTAGTAATAACGAACAATATAACCACACGACGATATGGGTATCTGATACAAGAAGGAATACGGCTTCACCTTAACGCGATTAGCCCCCTCGCCAAACCAACAAAAAACGCGAAGCATTGCCGCAGAATGGCAAAAGACAGGTAGTACTTCTGATCTGCCTGCCTTGTGACTACAATAGCCGCCATTTCAAATACTGGATAACGACAAAACATGCGCCTGCACTCCCATCATCTTGAACTTCTGAGCCCGGCACGCGACACCGCCATCGCCCGTGAAGCGATCCTTCATGGCGCCGACGCGGTGTATATCGGTGGTCCGGGCTTTGGCGCGCGCCACAACGCCAGCAACAGCCTGCGCGATATCGCCGAGCTGGTGCCGTTTGCCCATCGCTACGGCGCGAAGATCTTCGTGACGCTCAACACCATTCTTCATGATGATGAACTGGAACCGGCGCAAGCGCTGATTCACCAACTGTGGCAGGCGGGCGTCGATGCGCTGATTGTTCAGGACATGGGCGTGCTGGAACTGGATATCCCGCCGATTGAGCTGCATGCCAGCACCCAGTGCGATATCCGCAGCGTGGAAAAGGCGAAGTTTCTCTCCGACGTTGGGTTCTCGCAAATCGTGCTGGCGCGCGAGCTGAACCTCAACCAGATTAAAGCTATTCACGACAGCGTCGACGCCACCATTGAGTTCTTTATTCACGGCGCGCTGTGCGTGGCCTATTCCGGGCAGTGCAACATCTCCCATGCCCAGACGGGCCGTAGCGCCAACCGCGGCGACTGCTCCCAGGCCTGCCGTTTGCCGTACACCCTGAAAGACGATCAGGGCCGCGTGGTAGCGTATGAAAAACACCTGCTGTCAATGAAAGACAACGATCAGAGCGCCAACCTGGCAGCGCTGGTCGACGCGGGCGTACGCTCCTTCAAAATCGAAGGGCGCTACAAAGATATGAGCTACGTGAAAAACATCACGGCTTATTATCGTCAACTGCTGGATGAAGTGATGGAGCAGCGCGGCGATCTGGCGCGCGCGTCGGCGGGCGTGACCCAGCACTTCTTTGTGCCATCCCCGGATAAAACCTTCCATCGCGGCAGTACCGACTATTTTGTTAACGCGCGAAAGATTGATATCGGCGCGTTTGATTCACCAAAATTTATCGGCCTGCCGGTAGGCGAAGTGATGAAAGTGGCGAAAGACCACCTTGATGTCGACGTCAGCGAGCCGCTGTCAAACGGCGACGGGCTGAACGTGCTGGTGAAGCGTGAAGTGGTCGGTTTCCGCGCCAATACCGTGGAAAAACTCGCCGAGCGCCGCTATCGCGTCTGGCCGAACGACATGCCGGAGGCCCTGAAAACCCTGCGTCCGCACCATCCGTTGAACCGCAATCTGGATCACAACTGGCAGCAGGCGCTGCTGAAAACCTCCAGCGAGCGCCGGGTGGCGGTGGATATCGAGCTGGGCGGCTGGCAGGAGCAGCTTATCCTGACCATGACCTCCGAAGAGGGCGTCAGCGTTACGCGCACCCTCGACGGCGAATTCAGCGAAGCCAATAACCCGGAAAAAGCCTACAACAGCCTGCGTGACGGTGTCACAAAACTCGGTCAGACGATGTATTACGCCCGGGCGGTAACCATCAATTTGCCGGGCGCGCTGTTTGTGCCGAATAGCCTGCTTAACCAGCTGCGCCGTGAAACCAGCGAAGCGCTGGATGAAGCCCGTCTGGCGGCGTATCAGCGCGCAACCCGCAAAGCGGTGAGCGAGCCTGCGCCGGTCTACCCGGACAGCCATTTAAGCTTCCTGGCCAACGTTTATAACCATAAAGCGCGCGAGTTTTACCACCGCTACGGCGTGCAGCTGATCGACGCGGCGTTTGAAGCGCATCAGGAAAAGGGCGATGTGCCGGTGATGATCACGAAACACTGCCTGCGGTTTGCCTTTAATCTGTGCCCCAAACAGGCGAAGGGGTCGATAAAGAGCTGGAAGGCCACGCCGATGCAGCTGATCCACGGCGATGAAGTGCTGACGCTGAAATTTGACTGCCGCCCGTGCGAAATGCACGTTATCGGCAAAATCAAAAATCACATTCTGAAGATGCCGCTGCCGGGCAGCGGCGTGGTGGCGTCCATCAGCCCGGAAGAGCTGTTAAAAACCGTTCCGGGCCGCAAAGCCTGAAACAGCAGCGCCGCCTGAAAGGCGGCGCTGGCGTATTACGATTCCCCGTACAGGCTGATTAACCGGCGAGTAACCCCGTTGGTCCAGCCAAACCCGTCCTGCAACGGATACTCACCCCCGCCACCCAACTGCGGTGCGTAATCGGCGATGTGGTATTTCTCCACCAGCTTATTTTGCTCCATATACACGCGCTTAACGGTGCGCAGCCAGTTATGGGCAATAATGTCTGCCAGTGAATCTTCGCTGTAGTTTTTGAGACCCTGGATCGCCATCCACTGGAGCGGTGCCCAGCCGTTGGGTTTGTCCCACTGCTGGTCGCTTTCCACATCGGTCGCCAGAATGCCGCCCGGCGTCAACAGGCGCTCGCGCACGTTGACGGCGATTTTCTGCGCCTGCTCGTGCGTTGCCAGCCCGACATACAGCGGTACCACGCAGGCGGCAGAGAACGACGCCAGGCATTCGCGCCGCCAGTCGTAATCGCGGAAGGTGCCGGTGGCCTCATCCCACAGGTAGCGGTTCATGGCGCTGCGGCGCGCCAGCGCTTTTTCCCGGAAGCGGGCCGCCATCAGGGCGTCCTGCTTGAGACCGGCGATATTGGAAATCGCGGTTTCCAGCTTGTAGAGAAACGCGTTTAAATCCACCGGAATAAACTGGGTGGTGCGAATGCTCGCCAGGCGGTCCGCATCGCGCAGCCAGCGGGTGGAGTAGTCCCAGCCCGATTCCGCGCCCGCGCGCAGGTCGCGGTACACTTCGCTGGCCGGTCGGCCCGACAGTTTGGCGGTTTCCACGTCCTCATACCAGGATTCATCGCGCGGCGTATCACGGTCGTCCCAGTAGCGGTTGAGCAGCGCGCCGTCCGGCATTTTTACCGCGCGGCGATAGGCCTGGTTGAAATCCAGATTATCCGCGCCGTCCATCCAGAAAGCGTATTCCATCAGCAGATGGTCCAGATAGCGCCGCGCGCCGCGCACGCCATCCTCTTCAAACAGCTCGACCATCAGCGCAAACACCGGCGGCTGCGAGCGGCTGAGATAATACGTGCGGTTGCCGTTCGGGATATGACCGTAATTTTCGATCATCCACGCGAAGTTATCCGCCATGCAGCGCAGCAGATCGTTACGGCCGCTTTCGGCCAGCCCCAGCATGGTGTAATAGGAGTCCCAGTAGTAGGTCTCGCGAAATCGCCCCCCCGGAACAATGTACGACTGGGGCAACGGCAGCAGCGAGGAGAACTCAATATGCTCCTGCGGCTCGCGTGTCAGTACCGGCCACAGGCTGTCAATATGGTCTTTCAGGCTGCGATCCGGGTCGGAAATATACTCTTTGCTGTAGTCTTTCGGCAGATGAAAGTGATCGTGCACGAATTTTTCGAGGTTAAAACCCGGATAGCGTTTGGCACGACGATAGTTAAGTAAAATCGCCAGCGGCGTCATTTTGGGCGCGCAGTCGGCAAAAGTTTTGCTGTCCGGGAAAATACGCGAAGACTGCACGTTTTCATACAGCTCCAGATAACGATCCGCCGGGGTCAGCGCATCCGGAGCGGGCATGCCTTCGATCAGTTCGGGCAGCGGTTCCGCTTCGACCATCTCATCCAGCTTGAGCTCACAGGGATCGAACTCATACCGAACGTTTTCGTCGTAAGCTTCTGATTCCGAATATGTGAGTCGAGATGTCTGATTAAGCATACTAATAACAACCTCCAGAGTCGCTTTTTTTGAAAGCATTACTCTTAAGTTTAGCAAATGGATTTGTCGGGCCGGTAAGCGGCAAGAACTCAGGGCGCAAAGGCCGGTACAACTGACGCATCATGGATGCAAATGGGTAATAAATTCATTAATTTCGCTGCATTTTCACTGCATGGGGAAATAATCTGATAATTCACCCTGACTCGCCCCGGCCTGTCTGGCCATCAGCGCGAAGGCATAATTGTAACGCGTTTGCCTGGTGGAAAATCAAGCAACTTTTTCTACAAACGTCTCTATATTCGTAAATATTATGCGTTTTCCGGAAACACCCGGTAACCGGATATTAAACGCGGCTGGCTTTACCCGCAAAAATCGCCAACAGAGTCAGACAGTTCCTTTCTATACTGGACGGCAGCGTTAAATTTACTGGAATTACCATCCCTGGAGGTTTGTGATGAGTCATCTGTTTTCTGCGGGTCATCTTGGCGAGCTTGCCCTGAGCAACCGCATTATTATCGCGCCAATGTGCCAGTATTCCGCCGACAACGGCGCGCCGACCAGCTGGCACAGCGTGCATCTGGGCACGCTGGCGCAGTCAGGGGCCGGGCTGCTGATTATTGAAGCCACGTCGGTGACGCCGGAAGGGCGCATTTCGCCGTGGGATTTAGGCATCTGGAGCGATGAGCTGGGTGATGCATTGCAGCAGGAAGTCGAGAAAATCCGCCGCTGGTCGCCGATTAAGCTCGGCATTCAGTTAGGCCACGCGGGCCGCAAAGCCTCGGTGGACGCGCCGTGGAAGGGCGGTAAAACGTTGTCGGATAGCGAAGGCGGCTGGGAAACTCTCGCGCCGTCGGCGCTGGCGTTTGGTGAATACCGCGCGCCAAAGGCCATGAGCGCAGAAGATATCGCCCGAATTAAACAGGCGTTCGTTGACGGGGCGCGCCGTTCGCAAAAGGCGGGTTTTGACCTGATCGAACTGCATGCCGCCCACGGCTACCTGCTGCACCAGTTCCTGTCGCCGCTGTCGAACCAGCGCACGGACAATTACGGCGGCAGCCTGGAGAACCGCATCCGGCTGGTGCTGGAGATCTTTGATGAAGTAAAAGCCGCCGTGTCGCTGCCGGTGGGCGTGCGCATCTCCGCCACCGACTGGGCAGAAGGCGGCTGGGATATCGACAGCTCGATTCAGCTGGCGAAAGCGCTGGAAGAACGCGGTAGCGCCTATATTCACGTCTCCTCTGGCGGGCTGTCCCCCGCGCAGCAGATCGCCATTAGCCCGAACTATCAGGTGCCGTTCGCCCAGCAGATCCAGCAGCAGGTCAAGACGCCGGTTATCGCCGTGGGGCTGATCACCGAACCGGAGCAGGCGGAAGCGATTATCGCCACCGGACAGGCGGAGTTTATCGCCCTGGCGCGTGGGATCCTGTTTAACCCGCGCTGGCCGTGGCATGCGGCGGCGAAGCTCGGCAGTAAAATCGCCGTTGCCCCGCAGTATCAGCGTAGCGAGCCGCATCACCTGCGCGGGCTGTTCTCAGTGTGAGCCGTTAATTCTGGTGCGTCCCCGGTTTGCGGGATTTAGCCCAGTAATGATGTTCCCGCACATCCAGCGCTGCCTCTTCGGCGGCGCTTCTTATTTCATCGCTGTCTGCACAATGGCGCAGCGTGGTATCTGCGTTTTGTACTTTATAGAAAACATGTCCGTTGCGCTGTGCCGCGCTCTGGCCAGAAAAAAGCGCCGCGCATAACAGCAGGGCGCTTATCAGCTTCTTTATCATCAGGTTGCTCCGGTTCACGGGTGGCGCTAATTTCGCAATAATAACGTAGGGTTATTATTGCGAATATTAAAAGCCTGCAAATCCTGCGTCAGTTTTGCAAAGTCTCACGAAGAAGCGTGTTGGTTGCCATTGGGTTGAGGTTGTCCCTGATTGACAGCGCGATCTAGTGGGATTTAAACCCGGCCGCCGCCATAATCACCCGGAAAAACAGCCCCACCGCCGCCAGCGTCAACACGCTGCCGCCCCAAATCACTGCCAGCCAGAACAGGCGTTTCGACCAGAGTATGGTTTTCATCAGTGATACCCCTCACCGTGCTGCACCTTGCCGCGAAATACGTAGTAGCTCCAGAAGGTGTAAATCAAAATAACCGGAATAATCAGCAGCGCGCCAATCAGCATAAAGCTGAGGCTGGAGGCGGGCGCGGCGGCCTGCCAGATGCTGATATGCGGCGGAATGATCTGCGGCCAGATGCTGATCCCAAGCCCGCTAAAGCCGAGGAAAATCAGCCCCAGCGTCAGGACAAACGGCAGCGTATGGCGGCGGTTGTCCATCACGCTGCGCCACAGCCAGAAACTGAAGGCGGCGACCAGCAGCGGCACCGGCAGCAGCCAGAACAGATTGGGCAGGCTAAACCAGCGCGCGGCGATATCCGCATGGGCCAGCGGCGTCCAGAGACTGATCCCGGCAATAATCGCCAGTAGCGCCAGCAGCAGCGGGCGGGTCAGGGCGCGCATCCGCTGTTCGAGCGGGTTTTCGCTTTTCATCACCAGCCAGGTCGCGCCGAGCAGAGCGTAGGCCACCACTAAACCTATACCGCAGAACAGATTGAACGCCGTCAGCCAGCCCAGCGTTGAACCGCTGAAGGCGCGCCCGGTGACCTCAAACCCGCTGACCACCGCCCCGACTACCACGCCCTGGCAGAAGGTCGCCAGAATCGAACCGGCCATAAAGGCTTTATCCCAGAACGGGCGGTGGCCCGGCGTGGCTTTGAAACGGAATTCGAACGCCACGCCGCGAAAAATCAGCCCAATCAGCATCAATGACAGCGGAATGGTCAGCGCATCAACAATCACCGCGTAGGCCAGCGGAAATGCGCCGAACAGCCCGGCTCCGCCCAGCACCAGCCAGGTTTCGTTGCCGTCCCACACCGGGGCGACACTGTTGACCATCACGTCGCGATCGTCGTTATCGCGGATAAACGGAAACAGAATGCCAATCCCCAGATCGAACCCGTCCATAACGATGTACATCAGGGTGGCGAAAACGATAATCACAAACCAGATAATCGCGAAATCAAACATCATACGGCCTCCCCGGAGGTGGTTTGACTGGCGGCGGAGAGCGGTCGTGCAGGCGTGCCGTTGACCGGCGGCAGCGCGTCCTCGGGCTGTGGGCCTTTCTTAATTAGCCGCACCATGTAGCTGTACCCAACGCCGAATACCGACATATACACCACGAAAAACGCCAGCAGGCTGATGCTCATATGCAGCGTGCCGTGAGCCGAAACCGCATCCTCGGTACGTTGCAGGCCATACACCACCCAGGGCTGGCGGCCCACTTCGGTGGTCACCCAACCCGCGAGAATGGCGATTAATCCCGAGGGTCCCATCCACAGCG
Organism: Atlantibacter subterraneus; assembly: GCF_007570865.1. Taxonomy (GTDB): domain Bacteria; phylum Pseudomonadota; class Gammaproteobacteria; order Enterobacterales; family Enterobacteriaceae; genus Atlantibacter; species Atlantibacter subterraneus. The sequence continues at coordinate 870,052 of NZ_VLPS01000001.1, forward strand.
CAAAACGCAGGAACGGGCGTGAGGTGTACAGCCGCTGTTTGTAGCGCAGCCAGACTGCCAGCGCCCCGAGCAGCAGCATCAACATGCCCAGCCCGGCCATAATGCGGAACGACCAGAACACAATCGGCGAGTTAGGGCGGTCGGCTTTGGGGAACTCTTTAAGGGCCGGAACCTGCTTATCCAGACTGTGGGTCAGAATCAGGCTGCCGAGCGCCGGGATCGCCAGCCCATAGCGGGTGCGCTCCTGCTCCATATCCGGCCAGCCGAACAGCAGCAGCGGCGTTGGCTCGCCGGGTGGGTTTTCCCAGTGGCCTTCAATGGCGGCGATTTTCGCCGGCTGATGCTTAAGCGTATTCAGCCCATGCATATCGCCCACCAGCGCCTGAATCGGCGCGACGATAAGCGTCATCCACAGCGCCATTGAAAACATGGTGCGAATGGCGGGGGTGTTGTTGCCGCGCAGCAGATGCCAGGCCGCCGATGCGCCGACAAACAGGGCGCTGCTCAAAAACGCGGCGATGGTCATATGGAACAGACGGTAGGGGAAGGACGGGTTGAAGATCACCGCAAACCAGTCCACCGGCACCACCTGGCCGTTAATGATTTCGTGCCCCTGCGGCGTCTGCATCCAGCTATTCGAGGCCAGGATCCAGAAGGTGGACATCAGCGTGCCCAGCGCCACCATACAGGTCGAGAAAAAGTGCAGCCCCGGCCCGACCTTGTTCCATCCGAACAGCATCACGCCGAGAAAACCGGCTTCGAGGAAGAACGCGGTCAGCACTTCATACGTGAGCAACGGGCCGGTAATACTGCCCGCGAACTGGGAAAATCCGCTCCAGTTAGTGCCGAACTGATAGGCCATCACCAGCCCCGACACCACGCCCATTCCGAAGTTAACGGCGAAAATTTTTGACCAGAAGTGGTACAGCGAACGCCATACCGGGTTTTTAGTTTTCAGCCACATACCTTCCAGCACCGCCAGATAGCTGGCGAGCCCGATGGTGATGGCCGGGAAGATGATGTGAAAAGAAACGGTAAACGCGAACTGTATTCGCGCCAGGTGAAACGCATCCAAATCAAACATGTCTGGCTCCTGACAATAGCTCTGGCGGGAGAATAGGCCCAGACGAGGCGGATTATTAGAAACAGTGGCGGAGTATTTAGGTATAACAGTTGTTAGGGTATGGCTATTTTTACAATTTGTTATGGTTACCGCACGGGTATTTCTACATAACTTAATCAAAATCACTGACGCAAACGTGCAAAGGTTAAAATAATGTTGTTCATAAGTTCAAAATGAAATCATAAGAACTTAAATTTCGACTGATATTTAGTGATTATGATCACGATAAATTGTGTAATTTGGAAAATAACGGTTAATGATCGTTTACGTGATTGTGATCACTGGTTAATTTCTACGCGCTCTGCTTAACTAAATGCTCACTTAATGAACATATGAACGGTGCGTGTATGGAAAACCCAATCAGCATTGCGAATACCACCAAAATGACCAAAGTGCGTTGGCAAACATTTGTTCTGTTACTTTTTGTCGGGGCGCTAAGTTATATCGATCGTATTTCTCTCTCTATCGGGATGCCGCTTATCGCGAAAGAGTTCGATTTAAGCCCGCAAATGCAGGGGCTATTATTAAGCTCGTTTTTCTGGACCTACGCGTTATTTCAAATTCCCGGCGGTTGGCTGGCGGATAAAATCGGGCCGCGGCGGATATTAACCTGGGCGGTGACGCTGTGGTCGGTGTGCCAGTTAGCGACAGGGCTGGCGCTGAATTTCACCATGATGCTGATCGCCCGGCTGGGATTAGGGGCAACGGAGGCACCGCAATATCCTACCGGGGCAAAACTGGCGGCGCTGTGGCTACCGTTAAAAGATCGCGCGCGGGGCGCGGTATTAATGGATTCCTCCTCCACGCTGGGCGCGGCATTTGGCAGTTTAATTGTTGCCGGGCTGATTAGCTTATTAGGCGGCTGGCGCGAATCCTTTATTGCGGTGGCGATTATTACTGCCGGGGCAGGCTTCGTGATCCATCGCTATATTCGCGATAAGCCGGAACAGCACCCGAAAGTCAATGAACTGGAAGCGCAATATATTGCCGAAGAGCACCGCAAAGAAGACAGCCAGGAAGAACAAAAAACCTTGATTGGCAAACCGGCTAATTTCCTTAAACACCGCACGTTCTGGTTTATGGCCGTTGGTTTTATGACCGCTAATATGCTGTTCTACGGATTATTAACCTTCGGCCCGCTCTATTTATTCCAGGCACGCGGCCTCGATATTCATGGCTTAGCCAGCGCGTCGTTCTTTATCTATATTTCCGGTTTCTTCGGCGAGAACTTTGCCGGCTGGCTGGCGCAAAAAGGTTTGCGTCGCGGCTATCGCCAGAACGTGGTAATGCGCACGCTGCTCGGCATCTCGGCGGCCATCGCTACCATGGCGATTTTCGCGGTGGCCTTTGTGGAAAGCGCCAACGCCGCCATTGTGCTGCTGGCGGTGACGCTGTTCTTTGGTCGCTTCCTGGGGCTGTACTGGTCGCTGCCGGGCACCCTGACCGTGCGCAGCCAGGCGGGTATCCTGGGCGGGATGATGAATATGTTCTCTAACGTTGGCGGGATCATTATTCCCCTGGTCACTGGCGTGGTGGTCAGCATGACCGGTTCTTATTTCGCAGCGCTGATCCTGTTTGCCGCCTGCGGGCTGTGCTACCTGGTGTGTAGCCTGTTAATTAATTATGAGAAAAAGTTAGTGCTCAGCGAGGAATAAGTTATGTCACTGGAGACGTATAAGCTACTGGCGTCATCGCTTTTTAAACGAGACGGCAAAAGCAAAATAGAACAGGTGCCGAGCATTGCCGATATGCGCCTGATGGCAAAACGCAATGTGCCAAAAATGATCTTTGATTTTGTCGACGGCGGCGCGGGGCATGAAATTACGCTGCGCCATAACGAAAGCGATTTTCAGCGCGTATTTTTTAATCCGCGCTCGCTGGTGGATGTTTCAAAACAGGATCCCTCCGCTCACTTTTGTGGGCGGGATTTTCCACTGCCGATTATTCTCGGTCCGGCAGGGCTGGTGCGCGTGGTGGGAAATAAAGGTGAAGTCTCAGCGGTAAAATCCGCCGGGAAACGCGGCCTGGTTTATACCATCAGCACCTCGTCGTCTTATTCCATTGAGGATATTAAGCAGGTGGCCCAGGGGCCGTTATGGTTTCAACTCTATTTATGGCGCAATAAAGAAATCGTTGACGGGTTAATTGAGCGGGCGGCAAAGGCCGAGTGCGACGCCATCGTATTAACAATTGATGTCCCGCTAAACGCTAACCGGTTACGCGATTTGCGTAACGGGATGTCGATTCCCCCAAAGATTACCTTTCGCAATGCCTTTGAGGCGATGACCAAACCGCGCTGGCTAATGGACATTACCTCCGGCGATCCCATTGGCTTTCGTAATTTCGTCGGGATTGCTGAAGGGAATAGCGCATTATCGCACAGCGAATTTATTAATAAGGAGCTGTCGAATCTCTCCGCGACCTGGGAGGATTTAAAAAAGCTGCGCGAACGCTGGCCGAAAAAGCTCTATATCAAAGGGATCCTGACGGTGGAGGATGCGCTGAACGCGGTCAACTGCGGTGTGGATGGGATTATCGTCAGCAATCACGGCGGCAGGCAGCTCGATTCAACGAAAAGCGCGGTGAGCTGTTTACCGGCGTTAAAGGCGGCGGTCGGGGACAGGTGCGAAATTTTCCTCGACGGCGGGATCCGCTCCGGCGTGGACGTCATCAAAGCGCTGTGCATGGGCGCAGATGCGGTTACGCTCGGGCGCAGCTGGGTTTGGGGTGTCGCGGCGGGTGGCGAGAAGGGGGTCGATCGGGTGATTGATATCTATCAGGAAGAGATTCGCCAGACCATGATCCTGCTGGGCGTCAGCAATCTGTCGGAACTCAACGAAAAGATGATTACCCTCCCGGCGGAGTGGCAATCCTGAAGCATGCGGCTGGTTTCCCAGCCGCAATAAACTTATTTAACGCTTACGGTCAGCGTATGCGGCACTTTGCTGCCTTTACGGGCAGTGGCGCGGGTCTGGAAGACCTGAACGGTATACTTACCGCTGGCTGGCAGTTTTGCAGTCCAGTCACCGCCGACGTAGCCGGAACCTAACGCCTCCGCAGCGCCCGGCGTTGCGCCTGGGCCAAACACGTTGAAGTTGGCATTATTGCTGCCAGCAATTTTCACCGTCATCTGCTGGCCCTGTTTTGCCGTAACGGTGTAGTTGATGCTGTCGTACCCGGCAAAAGTGCCTTTCATCTGGGCGCTGGACGTGCCTTTGGCGAACTGTACCGGTACCGTGGTGACTTTATCCGCAGCCAGAGCCGGCGCGGCGAGGAAACAACATAACAGTGAGCTGGCAATCAATTTTTTCATGAATCGCGTTCCGTTGGAGTGTTTTACTTACCTGAAGCGCAGTGTATCCCTGGAACATGATATATCAATGCGAATCATTGACCGTAAAAATGTTCAGGATTGTTCTCAGTAAAAAACGCCTTTTCTGTTAGTGGCAGCCGAATAAGTTGTTAATCGCTTTTGCTGCCGCTCGCAGAGGGTTGCGATATTGTTATACTCCTGCCACAAACGGGAGGGACCATGAAGAAATACCAGCGGCTGGCGCAGCAGATTATCGATCAAATTGAATTAGGCGTCTGGCAACCGGGCGACCGGCTTCCCTCCCTGCGCGAACAGTGCGCCAGCGGCGACATCAGTTTTATGACCGTCAGCCACGCCTACCAGACCCTGGAAAGCCAGGGCGTGATTGTGGCGCGCCCGCAGTCCGGCTATTACGTTGCACCGCGCCCGACCACGCCGTCCCGCGCGCCCGCCGCCCAGGTGATGCGCAATGAAGCGGTTGATATCAATACTTATATTTTCGACGTCTTACAGGCCAGCTGCGACGCCAGCGTGGTGCCGTTTGGCTCAGCGTTTCCCGATCCGCGTTTGTTCCCGCTGGCTCAGCTCAACCGCTCGCTGGCGAACGTCAGTAAAACCGCCACCGCCATGAGCGTGATCGACAATCTGCCGCCGGGCAATGAAGCGCTGCGCCACGCCATCGCCCGGCGCTATGCCCAGCAGGGGATTAACGTCTCGCCGGATGAAATCGTGATCACCGCCGGGGCGCTGGAGGCGCTCAACCTCAGCCTCCAGGCTGTGACGGAACCGGGCGACTGGGTGATTGTTGAGAATCCCTGTTTTTACGGCGCGCTACAGGCGCTGGAGCGGCTGCGTTTAAAAGCGCTGTCGGTGGCAACCACCCCGGAAAGCGGTATCGATCTGGCCGCCCTCGAACAGGCGCTGAATGAGTACCCGGTGAAAGCCTGCTGGCTGATGACCAACAGCCAGAATCCGCTGGGCTTCACCCTCAGCCCGGAAAAGAAAGCGCAGCTGGTAGCGCTGCTGACGCGTCATAACGTGGCGCTGATCGAAGACGATGTCTACAGCGAGCTGTACTACGGGCGGGAAAAACCGCTGCCTGCGCTGGCATGGGATACCCAAAGCCAGGTGCTGCACTGCTCGTCTTTTTCCAAATGCCTGGTGGCGGGCTTTCGCATCGGCTGGGTGGCCGCAGGCCGCCACGCCCGGCGGATCCAGCAGCTACAGTTAATGAGCACACTCTCCACCAGTTCGCCAATGCAGCTGGCGCTGGTGGACTATCTGGCCTCCCGGCGTTATGACAACTATCTGCGTCGTCTCAGGCGTGAACTGGCGCAGCGCAAGCAGCAGGCATGGCAGGCGCTGTGCCGCCATTTACCGCCGGAAGTCAAAATCCACCGCAGCGAAAGCGGCTATTTCTTATGGATAGAATTACCTGAAGGGCTGAATGCCGGGCAGCTTAGCGAACGGGCGCTGGCCCATAAAATCAGCATCGCGCCGGGCAAAATGTTTACCACCGAGCGCATTTACGACAGCTATTTTCGCTTTAACGCCTCCTGGGCGTGGGGCGACAGAGAAGAGCAGGCGGTAAAAACGCTCGGCGCGTTAATCGGTGAATTATCAAAACAAAGCGCTGAATAATGATTTATGCATATTGAGTGATTATTTTCTCTTTTGCTGAATAACTTATTTTCAGCGATTAACAATATCGTTCTGGTTTAATGATGGTTATTTTCAGGAATCTAAAAAATAACCGTCATAGGAAATGTTGATATCTACAAAAAAAGCTAACTCCCTGTCTACACTCTAAAAATGCTTTCACGGAATTTGCATGAAATAGTGCGCGGTTTGTCACATCCTTAATAAATTCCTGGCAATTAACAGGAATGGTTTTAAGGCGAAGGCTATTTTTTTATTGGGACATAATTTTACGGCAAGGCTGCCTGATACGACTTCAGACAGGAGTACTGGTTTATGAATAAAAAATTTGCGCTGAGCACATTGAGTGCGCTGTGCCTGACCGTGCTTACCGCTCAGGCTGCCGACAGCGATGCTAAAGGGGAAGGGCGACTGGATATTATCGCCTGGCCGGGATACATCGAACGCGGTCAAACCGATAAACAGTACGACTGGGTAACCCAGTTCGAGAAAGAGACCGGCTGCGAAGTGAACGTGAAAACCGCCGCCACCTCTGATGAGATGGTCAGCCTGATGGCGAAAGGCGGCTACGACCTGGTGACCGCCTCCGGCGATGCTTCGCTGCGCCTGATCATGGGCAAACGCGTTCAGCCTGTCGATACCAGCAAAATTGCCAACTGGAAAAACGTCGACCCGCGGCTGGTGAAGGGCGAATGGTTTAACGTCGACGGCAAAGTGTACGGCACGCCGTATCAATGGGGCCCAAACCTGCTGATGTACAACACCAAAACCTTTACCACCCCGCCGGATAGCTGGGCCGTGCTGTTTGTGAAGCAGGATTTGGCTGACGGTAAATCCAACCAGGGCCGCGTACAGGCCTATGATGGGCCGATTTATATCGCCGACGCCGCGCTGTATCTGAAAACCGCGCAGCCGGAGTTAAAAATCAACGATCCGTACCAGCTCACCGAAGAGCAGTACCAGGCGGTACTGAAAGTGCTGCGCGATCAGCATCAGCTGGTGCATCGCTACTGGCACGACACCACCGTTCAGATGAGCGATTTCAAAAACGAAGGCGTGGTTGCCTCCAGCGCCTGGCCGTATCAGGCCAACGCCCTGAAAGCCGAAGGCCAGCCTATCGCCACCGTGTTCCCGAAAGAGGGCGTTACCGGCTGGGCCGATACCACCATGCTGCACGCTCAGGCAAAACACCCGGTCTGCGCCTACAAGTGGATGAACTGGTCGCTGACTCCGAAAGTGCAGGGCGACGTGGCCGCCTGGTTTGGCTCGCTGCCTGCGGTGGTGGAAGGGTGTAAAGCCAGCCAGCTGCTGGGTGATAAAGGCTGTGCAACCAACGGTTTCGACTATTTCGATAAGATCGTGTTCTGGAAAACCCCGGTTGCCAACGGTGGGAAGTTCGTTCCGTACAGCCGCTGGACGCAGGACTATATCGCCATCATGGGCGGACGCTAAGCGGGGTTATCATGTCGTACGCAGTAGAGTTCATTAATGTCAGCCGCCTGTACGGAGACGTGCGGGCGGTGGATGACGTCACCATCAAGATCAACGATGGCGAGTTTTTCTCCATGCTGGGGCCGTCCGGCTCCGGCAAAACCACCTGTCTGCGGCTCATTGCTGGTTTTGAACAGCTGTCGTCAGGCTCGATCCGCATCTTCGGCCAGGAAGCGCGCGACCTGCCGCCCTGGCAGCGCGATGTGAATACCGTGTTCCAGGACTACGCGCTGTTCCCGCATATGTCGGTGCTGGAAAACGTGGCCTATGGGCTGATGGTCAAGGGCGTCGATAAAAAGACGCGGCTGGCGAAAGCGGCCCAGGCGCTTGACCAGGTGGCGCTTGGGTTTACGCACGCCCGTAAGCCGTCACAGCTCTCCGGCGGCCAGCGCCAGCGTGTCGCCATCGCCCGCGCGCTGGTCAATCAGCCGCGCGTGCTGCTGCTGGATGAACCGCTCGGTGCGCTGGATCTGAAGCTGCGCGAGCAGATGCAGGGCGAACTGAAAAAACTCCAGCGCGAGTTGGGCATCACCTTTATTTTCGTCACCCACGATCAGGGCGAAGCGCTGTCGATGTCTGACCGGGTGGCGGTGTTTAATAATGGCCGTATCGAGCAGGTGGATTCGCCGCGCGAACTGTATATGCGCCCGCGCACCCCGTTTGTCGCCGGTTTTGTCGGCACCTCTAACGTGCTGACCGCTGACCAGGCGCAGCGGCTATGGGGCGGTAGCGGGGCGTTTTCCCTGCGTCCGGAACATATCGTGCTGAATCAGCCGGGCGATGTTCAGGTACAGGGCACCGTGCAGGAGATCCAGTATCAGGGGGCGGCGACGCGTCTTGAACTGCGGCTCGACGACGGCGGTCGACTGCTGGTCAGCCAGGCAAACCTTTATGATGCCCAGCCTGACGGCGCGTTTCGTATCGGTCAGCCAGTGTTGGCCTCCTGGTCCCGTGACGCGATGATCCCATTGCACGCGGAGGGATGACATGGATATGACGCTCCCGCAACCCACCCAACAGCCCGGCCTGCTGCGTCGCGTTACCGCCTTCTTCTGGGCGCGCCCGACGCTGTGGCTGCTGTTATTGCTGCTGCCGCCGCTGATGTGGTTCGGCGTGGTCTATTTAGGATCGCTGCTGACCCTGCTGTGGCAAGGCTTCTACACCTTTGACGACTTCACCATGTCGGTGACGTCGGATTTGACCCTGGCTAACCTGCAAGCCCTGTTCCAGCCGGCGAACTACGACATCATCGTGCGTACCGTGACGATGGCGATTGTTGTGACCCTCGCCAGCGCGGTGGTGGCGTTCCCGATTGCCTATTACATGGCGCGCTATGTGCACGGCAAAATGAAAGCTTTCTTTTATATCGCCGTGATGCTGCCGATGTGGGCCAGCTATATCGTCAAGGCCTATGCCTGGACGCTGTTGCTGGCGAAGGACGGCGTGGCGCAGTGGTTCCTGCAACATATGGGATTAGACGGCGCGCTGGCGGCGTTTTTAACCCTGCCGCTGGTGGGCGGCAACACGCTGTCTACCTCCGGATTTGGGCGTTTCCTGGTGTTCGTCTATATCTGGCTGCCTTTTATGATCCTGCCGATTCAGGCGGCGCTGGAACGTTTGCCACCGTCGCTGCTGCAGGCCTCGGCGGATTTAGGGGCCACGCCGACCCAAACGTTTCGTTTCGTGATCTTACCCCTCGCCATCCCGGGCGTGGCGGCGGGCTCAATCTTCACCTTCTCTCTGACGCTGGGCGATTTTATCGTGCCGCAGCTGGTTGGCCCGCCGGGGTATTTCATCGGCAATATGGTCTATTCCCAGCAGGGGGCGATCGGCAATATGCCGATGGCGGCAGCGTTTACGCTGGTGCCGATCGTGTTAATTGCAATTTATCTGGCGATCGTGAAACGCCTGGGAGCCTTCGATGCACTCTGAACGCGCACCAATTTGGCTCAAAATCGCCGCCTGGGGCGCGATTGTGTTCCTCCACTGGCCGCTTTTCGTCATTGGCACCTATGCTTTTAATACCGAGGATGCGGCCTTTAGTTTTCCACCGCAGGGTTTCACCCTGAAGTGGTTTAGCGTGGCGGCGCAGCGCGGCGATATCCTGGACGCGGTGATGCTATCGGTGAAGATTGCCTCCCTCGCCACCGCGCTGGCGCTGGTACTTGGCACGCTTGCTGCAGCAGCGCTCTGGCGACGTGATTTCTTTGGTAAGAACGCCATCTCGCTGCTGTTGCTGCTGCCGATTGCGCTGCCGGGGATCATCACCGGTATCGCGCTGTTGACCGCCTTTAAAACGGTGGATCTGGAACCCGGTTTCCTGACCATCGTGGTGGGCCACGCCACGTTTTGCGTGGTGGTGGTGTTCAACAACGTGATCGCCCGGTTCCGGCGCACCTCGTACAGCCTGATTGAAGCATCCATGGATTTGGGCGCGGACGGCTGGCAGACCTTCCGCTATGTGATCATGCCGAATCTCGGTTCGGCGCTGCTGGCGGGCGGGATGCTGGCGTTTGCGCTGTCGTTTGACGAAATTATCGTCACCACTTTCACGGCGGGGCATGAACGCACGCTGCCGCTGTGGTTGCTCAACCAGCTCGGAAGACCGCGCGATGTGCCCGTCACCAACGTGGTGGCGCTTTGCGTGATGCTGGTCACCACCATCCCGATCCTCGGGGCCTGGTGGCTAACGCGCGATGGCGAAATGGTCGCCGGTAGCGGTAAATAAAATTCGATATCGATGAGGCAGGCTATGCAGAGTCAATTATTGATCAATGGACAACTGGTAGACGGCAACGGCGAGCGCCTGCCGGTTTACAACCCGGCGACGGGTGAAGTGCTGCTGGAAATCCCCGAAGCCACGGCGCAGCAGGTGAACGACGCCGTAGAAGCCGCCGACGCCGCGTTCGACCAGTGGGGGCAAACCTCGCCGAAAGAACGCGCCGAAGCGCTGCTGAAACTGGCGGACGTGATTGAGCAAAACGCTGAAACCTTCGCGAAACTCGAATCCCTTAACTGCGGCAAGCCATATCACTGCGTGCTGAATGACGAGATCCCGGCGGTGGTGGACGTGTTCCGCTTTTTCGCCGGGGCGGCACGCTGCCTGAACGGCCTGGCGGCGGGCGAATATCTGCCGGGTCACACCTCGATGATCCGCCGGGACCCGGTGGGGGTGGTGGCTTCTATCGCGCCGTGGAACTATCCGCTGATGATGGCGGCCTGGAAACTCGGCCCGGCGCTGGCGGCGGGCAACTGCGTGGTGATCAAACCGTCGGAAATCACGCCGCTCACCGCCTTTAAACTGGCGGAGCTGGCGAAAGATATCTTCCCGGCGGGCGTGTTAAACGTGCTGTTCGGCACCGGCAAAAACGTCGGAGACCCGTTAACCGGGCATGAAAAAGTGCGCATGGTGTCGTTGACCGGCTCTATCGCCACCGGCGCGCACATTGTGGGCCGCACCGCCAGCACCCTGAAGCGCACCCATATGGAACTGGGCGGTAAAGCACCGGTACTGGTGTTTGACGACGCGGATCTCGATGCGGTGGTTGAAGGCATTCGCACTTTCGGCTTTTACAACGCGGGGCAGGACTGTACCGCCGCCTGTCGCATTTACGCCCAGTCGGGCATTTACGCCAGACTGGTGGAAAAACTTGGCGACGCGGTGGGCAGCCTGAAGTACGGCGCGCCGGATGATGAAACCACCGAGCTCGGCCCGCTCAGCTCGCAGGCCCATCTGGAGCGCGTCACCCAGGCGGTGAATGACGCCAAAGCGCTGGGCCATATCAACGTGGTGACCGGCGGCGAGAAAGTCGATGGCCCCGGCTATTTCTTCAAGCCTACGGTACTGGCCGGGGCGAAGCAGGATGACGCCATTGTGCAGCGCGAAGTGTTCGGCCCGGTCATCAGCGTGACCGAATTTAGCGATGAAGCGCAAGCGCTGGCGTGGGCCAACGATTCCCAGTACGGGCTGGCGTCATCGGTCTGGACCCAGGACGTAGGCCGCGCCCATCGCTTAAGCGCCCGTTTGCAGTATGGCTGCACCTGGGTAAACACCCACTTTATGCTGGTCAGCGAAATGCCGCACGGCGGGCAGAAACTTTCTGGCTACGGGAAGGATATGTCGGTGTATGGCTTAGAGGATTACACCATAGTTCGCCACGTGATGATTAAGCACTAGTTTGCTCAAACCCGCCGGGATAACACCGTTTATCCCTGCGGGTTTATTCATTGCGCAGGCGTTATGCGGCGACGTTTTTAGCGGGTTGGAAAAGTTGATTACAATGCGGGCAGATGAGGGTTGAGCCTTTTTGTACGCGCGTGAAGCTGTGTTCAGAGTTTTTTTCGCACTTAGGGCACTGGCAGGTAACAAGATAATTGCGGGCTTTTTTAACGTTTTTCCGTTCGGTCATAGGTTCTTTCCTGTAGAAATGGCAGGCAACCTTACACGCTTTTTACTGCTGCGACAATTTTTAGTGAAAAGTGAATTAAGTGATTAGCTCTTGCTTAAAGGGGTGGAACATGCGTTAATGAATGGTCGGTCAATAGATTTCATTATTTTCGCGGTTTTTAAGTCATTCTCATCACTCATATCTTTCAGATATTTCCTTTTGAGTTTTTTCTTTTCTTACCTCATAAAGCTTGTGTAGAGCACGTCAGCCAAAAAAATCTGACGGTCAAAATAAATAAAATATTCTGGCACCGATCGAACAAAGCGTTACCGGATGGACTATCCTGATTTATCAGGCTTAAAACTGAAAAACAGCCGTTACGGTAACTGTTAATTTTTACCTGGCATTGCTTCTCCTGCCGTCATACTCAAAAAAACAAGTAGACGAAGAACAGGGAGCGCAGTGGCTGGTCACTGTCAGCGCTGCGGCGCTGTGAGGAATTTCTTATTATGTTACATATTCATTTCCGCTGCCCTTGCTGTCATGGTTCTCAGTATCGCACTTCGCATTTTGACGTCTCGGAGCAAAACCCATTTGGCGCAAAATGTATTTTTTGCAAATCTGCCATGGTGACGTTAGATAACGTGGCATTTCGGGTGCAGCCTGCACAAATTTCTGGCAACCTGCATAAATAAATAGCTGATGTCGTCAGAGCTGATTAAATGCCAAAGCCTCGCAATTGCGAGGCTTTTTTATGGGCTAAAAAGTTAGCGTACCGCTATTCAGCCACCGTAAAATTGACATTTAGCTGGATAATTTTCTCTCGCGCTTCCGGTGAGATCCCCGCATCGGTGACAATATCCGTTAGCGAGTTTAGGTTGGCGACGTTAAATAAAGACCACGCGCCATATTTAGAGCTGTCGGCTAATAATACCCGGCGGGTGGCATTGGCAATTAAATCGCGTTTCAGCGCGGCTTTCTCTTCGGTGGGCGAGGTGATGCCTTTTTCGATATCCCAGCCGTTACAGCTGACAAAGGCGATATCCGGCCAGACTTTATGCAGGAAATGGCGGCCATGCTCGCCGATGCAGGACTGGCTGCTGTCGTCGATGCGCCCGCCGATAATGGTCACTTCAATCTGCTTAAATTCGGATAGAAACAACGCGATATGCAAATCGCTGGTGATCACCCGCAGCGGCAGATGAGTCAGGTAGCGTGCCAGTTCAATCATGGTGGTCCCGGCGTCCAGCACCACCGAATCACCGGCTTTAACGAAGCTGGCGGCCTGCTCGGCAATCGCCTGTTTTTCGGCCAGATGCTGTTGGGATTTTTCCAGCGTGGTGGGCTGGGTGGGAATAAAACGATTCAGGGTCACACCGCCGTGGGTCCGGCTGATTACCCCTTCCTGATCGAGCTTTATCAGATCGCGGCGGATCGTAGCGGGCGACGCCTCGGTCGCCGCTACCAGTTGATCAACCGTGACAAGATTATGGCCCTTAAGATAGTCCATAATCTTTTCCAGACGGTTATATCCCTTCATCTTATTCCCGGGTTATTTGCATGGCGAGTTGGATAGAAACCGCCATGCTCTCAGACTTGGCTTTACCTGTCCAGGCAATATCAAATGCTGTGCCGTGATCGGCGGAAGTCCGGATAAACGGCAGCCCCGCCGTAATATTTACCCCGTCATAGAAGCCCAGTAATTTAAGCGGAATGTGGCCCTGATCGTGATACATCGCCACCACCATGTCATACATGCCTTCATGGCACTGCATAAATACCGTGTCCGGCGGGCAAGGGCCGGTGACGTTAAATCCTTCCGCTTTCATAGCTTCAACCGCCGGGCCGACGATTTTGATCTCTTCATCACCAAACAGGCCGTTTTCTCCGGCGTGTGGGTTTACCCCCGCCACTGCAATACGCGGATTCTCATAGCCGACGCGCTTGAGGAAATCATCCGCCACGCTAATCACCGTTTTAATCCGGTCCTGGTTTAGCGTATCGAGGAACTTGCGCAGCGCAATATGGGTAGTGATGTGGATCACCTTGAGCTTATCGGTGTACAGCACCATGGCGTAATCCTGCGTATTCGTCAGTTTCGCCAGCAGTTCGGTATGCCCCGGATAATGATGCCCGCCCAGATGCAGCGCTTCTTTATTCAGCGGCGCGGTGGCGATGGCTTTTACGTCGCCGGACATCGCCAGATCGGTCGCGCGCTTAATGCAGCGATACGCCAGGTCGCCCGCCTGGGCCTGAACCACGCCCGGCTGTAACGCCTGCGGGTTATCGAGGGGTTCGTCGATCACGTTGAGCACGCCAGGCGCAAACTGCGCGTCTGCCACGCTGTCGATAACCCGTAGCTGGATCGCCGGGACGATGCCCAACGCCAGGATACGCTCAAAGGTTTTGGCGCAGCCGACCACGACTACCGGCGCGCCTGCCAGCTCACCTTCAGCCAGGGATTTGATGATAATTTCCGGGCCAATCCCTGCCGGGTCACCCATGGTTACAGCAATGATATTAGACACTCGCGTTCTCCTCGATAAAATGCAAAACCCTAAGCAGGGTGGTTTCATCGCCGAAACCGCCCGCTTTGGTCATTACCGGCTTATGCCAGCCGCAACCCAGAAAGTTGCCGTAGGGCACGCACTGCGCCACACGGCCTGTGATTCGAAACCCGCTGGCGCCCAGCGCGCGCGACACCGCGATAGCCACGTCGCCTCCCGACAGATACAGCGCATCGGGTTCGCTCTGGTTAATCACCTCGCGGGTCAGTTCGCCTAAAAAGGCGCTGATCTTTTCCCCCAGTTCGCTGCGGGAAATCTGCCATTTCTCGCACAGCGCGGTGATTTGATGGCGAGCGGCGTGATCCGGGCAGGTGTGCACCAGGCAATGCCGGCCGCCGTTCAGCGCCTCGCTGATGGCCATGCGATAGTTTTGCGCGTCGCCGGTGAACACATCGTCAATGTTGATAAACACCTGGCTGACCTCGGGGTGCTGATGCAGATGGTGAATTTGCTTTTGCGCCATTTCACTCATCGACCCCACCACCGCCAGCACGCGTTTGCGGCGAACCGGCGCGAGATGGCGCGCCAGGGCATCGCACAACCCGGCGGAACCCACCAACAGCGGCGGCGTCGAGAGTTGGCGCGCGGCGTCGATAACGGCGTCCAGATCGTCATCGGTTTCGCTGTCGATCATTACCATCAGCGGCGTCGGGTACCCGGCGATAAGCGCCGGTAAATCCCCGGCGCGCAGCGTGGTAAGGTCGACATATAAAGCCGCCATCCCGCTCTGTGACTGGAACACTTCCCGCACATCAGCGCTCAGCACCGGCGTTTTCGGGTCGCTGGCAAATTCGGTATCCGTTAACCGCTGGCCGTGCACCAGACACTCTCCGTTACGCGTGAGCCTGCCCGCCGCAGGGAAGGCCGGGGCGACAAGCGCCACCGTTGCGCCCGTTGCCATCATCATGGCCTCGGTTTCCGCACCGGGATTGCCCCTGAGCGTGGAATCAATCTTTTTAATCATCCACGCAGGCGTTTGCTGTTTAAGCGCAGAATGTATTAATGATGAAATTCGCTCACGCGCGGCGTTTTGCGGCAGCGCCCGACTGTCGCTGTTAAGCACCAGCGCCGTGGCGCGTCCATCGCGTTGATAGCTTGATTGCAGCATCACATCGACGGTAATCCCACCCTGCGCCAGGCTGACGCCCGCGTCATTCGCACCGGTAAAGTCATCTGCCATGACGAGAATGCGGCCTGGTAAACCTTGTCCGTTCATAACTGCTCCGGGATCTGTCGTCGTTGGTTTATGATTATATTCAATCACAGTTGATTATATGTGAGCAAGATCAATTTATTCACCATGGGTTTAAATTATAAAATTAGGCATGCAATCACCAATGAGTTATGAAGTGGTGATTGAAATTAATCACCAGACCAACAAGACAGGAGAGGGTTGTGGTTACTATTAATAGTACGTTGATTAGCGGTGCCGGGGCGATCCCCGCGATTGCGCCAGTTTTAGCAGGCAAGCAGAGCGTGTTGCTGGTGTCAGACAGCAACATCATTAAACTTGATGCGACGCGCCAGATCGTTGCGCTGATCGACGCCGAAGGCCGCCGTATCCATGTAATTGACAGCGTACCGCCGGAACCCAGCCAGCATGACGTCAATAAACTGTTGGGCGAGCTGCCCGATCGGGATATCGATCTGGTGGTGGGTATCGGCGGTGGCAGCGTGCTGGACGTGGCGAAACTGCTTTCCGTACTGTGCGACAGCCGCTCTCCTGGCCTCGACGCGCTGCTGGCCGGTGAGAAACCGACCCATCGCGTTGCTTCTTTATTGATCCCCGCTACCGCAGGCACCGGTTCAGAAGCTACGCCGAACGCGATTCTGGCTATTCCTGAGCAAAATACCAAAGTCGGCATTATCTCGCCGGTGCTGCTGCCGGACTATGTGGCGCTGCTGCCCGAACTGACTACCAGCATGCCCGCGCATATCGCGTCCTCCACGGGTATCGACGCGCTGTGCCATTTGATTGAGTGCTTTACCTCGACCATTGCCAACCCGGTCAGCGATAACGTGGCGCTTACCGGCCTGTATAAACTGCTGCGCAATATCGACGTGGCGGTGAACGAGCCGACCAACCTTAACGCGCGTCTCGAAATGCTCTGGGCCTCTTATTACGGCGGCGCGGCGATTACCCACGCGGGCACGCATCTGGTACACGCGCTCTCTTATCCGCTGGGCGGTAAATACCATCTGCCGCACGGCGTGGCGAATGCCATCCTGCTGGCACCCTGCATGCGCGTGGTGCGCCCCCATGCGGTAGAAAAATTCGCCCGGGTGTGGGATTTGATCCCGGATGCCGATCAGAGCCTGAGCGACGAGGAAAAATCCCACGCGCTGGTGGCGTACCTGGCGGCACTGGTGCAGCGTCTTAACCTGCCGGACAACCTCGAATCCCTGGGCGTACCGCGTGATGACATCCCGTCCTTAAGCGATGCGGCGTTGAACGTCAAACGCCTGATGAATAACGCGCCCTGCGTGGTCAGCCACGACGACGTGCAAAAAATCTATCAAACCCTTTTTCCACAAAATTAATCTTCATGGAGCGAGTCATGAGTAACGATATCAAAGGGGTACTGACGGCGATCGTCACGCCGTTCGACGCGGATGGGGCGCTTAACCTCAACGCGTTGAAGCGTCAGATCAACCGCCAGCTCGACGCCGGTAACGGCATCTTCTGCGGCGGTACCAACGGTGAATTTTTTGTGCTTAACGAGCAGGAAAAAATCGCCGTGACCGAAACCTGCGTGGCGGAAGTGGCGGGGCGGGCTAACGTAGTGGCGCATATCGGCGAGATCTCCACCCGCGAAACCATTCGCCTCGGCAAGCAGATTGAAAAACTGGGCGTGGATGCCGTATCGGTGATCACCCCGTATTTCGTCCCGCTGAAGCAGGACGAGCTAATTGCGCACTACACGGCGATTGCCGATGCGCTCAGCGTGCCGATTTTTCTCTACAACATTCCGGCGCGCACCGGCAACACCCTGGAGCCGCAAACCGTGCGCCAGCTGGCGGCGCATCCGAACATCATCGGCATCAAAGACAGCGCGGGCAGTTACGAAAGCCTGAGCGGTTTCCTGAATGCGGTGAAAGAGTTCGACAACTTCGACGTGCTCAACGGCCCGGATTCGTTAATCCACCAGGGCTTTGTTGACGGCTGCTCCGCCTGCATCTCCGGGCTGGCGAACGTTGCGCCGAAACAGATCAACGCTATCTGGTCGCGCTTCAATGCTGGCGATATCGCAGGCTCCTTCCTGGCACAGGAGAGCGTCACCGGTTTGCGCACCGATTTGTATAAAGTCGCGTTCTCCCCGGCGGCAGTGAAAAAAGCGCTGCAAATACTCGGGCATGACGTCGGCGAAAGCCGCTACGCGGTGCACTTTACTGAACAACAACAGCAGCAGATCCGCCAGATTGTGACGCAATACCTCCAGTAACGCGCATCCTGGTCATCAATAAGAAAACTGGGTACGTTATGTGCCCGGGATTTGTACGCCCTAAAGAGAGGCCTGTATGAACCATTTTTCCGCTGAAGATACCCTGATAATTGTCGGAATAGTCATTGCCTATATTCTTTTTACCTCCTGGCTTACGTTCCGTTTACGCAGTAAAAATAGCGGCGATTTTATGGAAGGCTCCCGTGCGATGCCTGCCTTTGTCGTCGGTATCCTGTTGATGTCTGAATTTATCGGCGCGAAATCGACCATCGGCACCGCCCAGGCGGCGTTTGAAGACGGTTTCGCTGCCTCCTGGTCAGTAATTGGTGCGGCCATCGGTTTCCCGCTGTTTGGCTGGATCCTGGTGAAGCGCATTTATAACACCGGCAAAATCACCATCTCCGGCGCGATTGCCGAGAAGTACGGCACCAGCACCAAAAACATTATTTCCATCATCATGATTTACGCGCTGTTGCTGGTGAACGTGGGTAACTACGTGAGCGGCGCGGCAGCAATTTCCACGGTGCTGAAAGTGAACCTGCCGGTGGCGGCCTTTATTACCGCCGTTGTCAGTACCTTCTATTTCGCGTTTGGCGGGCTGAAGGGCATGGCGCTGGTGACCATGCTGCACAGCGCCCTGAAATACTTCGGCGTACTGGTGATTTTAGGCTTCGCGCTGTCACAGACCGGCGGTTTTACCCCGATGATTGAGCAGATGCCCGCTTATTACTGGACGTGGGACGGTAATATTGGCGCGACAACGATTCTCGCGTGGCTGATCGGCACTATTGGTTCCATCTTCTGTACCCAGTTTGTGATTCAGGCAATCTCATCCACCAAAGACGTGAAATCCGCTAAACGCGCCACCTGGGTTGCCTTTTTCTTCTGTATGCCTATCGCGCTGGCGATTGCCGCCATCGGCGTAGCCGCGAAGTACCTGCACCCGGAAATCAATAGCCTGTATGCGCTGCCGGTATTCCTCCAGGATATGAGTCCGTGGCTGGCCGGATTGGTGACAACGTCACTTGTTGCCTCTATTTTTGTCAGCGTCAGTACCGTTGCCCTGGCGATTGCCTCGCTAATTGTTAAAGACTTCTACGTGCCGTACCGCAAGCCGACCCCGGAGCAGGAGTTTAAAGCCACCCGCTGGTTGTCGCTGCTGATTGGCTTCCTGCCGCTGATTTTCGTGCTGCTGGTGCCGGAAGTCCTGAAACTGTCGTTCTTCACCCGTGCTATCCGCCTGTCGATTTCGGTTGTTGCCGTAATTGCCTTCTACGCGCCGTTCTTTAAGAGCGCCCGGGGCGCGAATGCGGGTCTGATTGGTGCCTGCGTGATGACCTCCGTCTGGTATCTGATGGGCGACCCGTTTGGTATCAACAATATGTATATCGCGCTGGTGACCCCTGCGGTGATTATGCTGCTGGACCGCCTGATCCCGAACAAAGCCGATAACGCAAAAATGACCACTTCTGTAGAAAATAATGGAGCCTGACATGACCGTAACCGTAACCCGTGATGGCGTAGTACGCCCCCTGGAACAGGATAGTGGTGTTGTCACTGCGATGTTGCCGTCCGAATGCCCACAAAACCATGCCGCCAACGTACTGCCGTTGCCGGATGGTAGCCTGATGTGCGTGTGGTTCGGCGGTACACAGGAAGGGATTGCCGATATTTCGGTCTGGAGCTCGCGTTTAGCGCCGGGCAGCCAGACATGGAGCGAGGCGGTAAAGCTTTCTGACGATCCGACCCGTTCCGAGCAGAACCCGGTGCTGTTCCTGGCCCCGGACAACGTGCTGTGGCTGATGTGGACCGCGCAGGTTTCCGGTAATCAGGATACCGCTATTGTGCGCTATCGCCAGTCGAGTGACCTGGGCAAAACCTGGGGCGATATCGCCACGCTGCTGGATAAACCCGGCACCTTTATCCGCCAGCCGGTCACGGTGCTGGAAAACGGCAACTGGCTGCTGCCGGTGTTCTACTGCCGCACCCAGCCGGGGGAGAAGTGGGTCGGCAATGATGACATCAGCGCGGTGAAGATTTCGTCCGACCAGGGCAAAACCTGGCGTGATGTGGCGGTGCCCAATAGCCTGGGCTGCGTGCATATGAACATCACGCCGCTGAAGGACGGTACGCTGGTGGCGCTGTTCCGCAGCCGGTGGGCAGATAATATCTACTACAGCCAGTCGGTAGATAACGGCGAAAGCTGGTCGGTGCCGGAACCCACGCCACTGCCGAACAACAACTCGTCCATACAGGTGACGACTCTGGAAAGCGGCGAGCTGGCGCTGGTGTTCAACCACATGAGCGCCGCCGGAGCCTCCGAGCGCCGCGCCTCGCTGTACGATGAAATTGACGACGGCGACGGACGCAAGGAGCCGGAAGTGAAAGAAGGGCGCTCGGCGTTCTGGGGCGCGCCGCGTGCGCCGATGACGGTGGCGATCTCTGCCGATGGCGGTAAAACCTGGCCGTGGCAGCGTCATCTGGATGAGGGCGACGGCTATTGCATGACCAACAACTCCCAGGAAAAACTCAACCGCGAGTTTTCCTACCCGAGCATCAAGCAGGGCGCGGAGGGGGATCTGCATATCGCTTATACCTACTTCCGCCAGGCGATCAAATACGTTCGCGTTTCGCCTGAGTGGGTGAAAGGACGCCGCGTATGATTATCGGCAATCTTAACGCCCTGCCGCTGGCAGGGCTGCCCGCCGCGCTGCGGGCAATCCTTACCGACCCGGCCTGTAGCCTCGCGGCACTGCAGGCGCGTGAGGACGGGCGCTGGCAGCCGGAGGGCGCAGCGTGGTTCTGCAATATCGGCCCGGCAGCGACCCAGCCGCGCGAGCTGCGCCACACCGAATATCACCATCAGTGGGCGGATATTCAGGTGATCCTTGAGGGGGAAGAGAAGATGTACGCCGGAATGGTCAGCACAGCCCAGCCGGACGACGAGCAGCGTAAACCGGATCTGTTTATCACGTCTCAGGCTCCCGGCAGCGTAGCGATGACGCTAAATCCCGGTGATTTCGCGGTATTTATGCCGGGGGAACCGCATCAGGCGCTGTGTGCGGTGAATGCGCCGTCGGTGGTGAGAAAAGCGGTATTCAAGATCCCGAAAGCCTTACTGGAGGGTTGATATGCCGCACGCCATCGTAACAGGAGCCAGCTCGGGGATTGGCGAAGCCATTACCGGGCTTTTACTGGAGCAGGGCTGGACCGTCACCGGGCTGAGCCGCCGGATCGTGACGCGGGGCAACCCGCGTTTTAAGAGCGTCAGCGTGGATTTGATGAATGCTGAGGCACTGCGGGAAACGCTGAAGCGACTGGACGCGCCGCAGGCGATTATCCACGCGTCGGGAATGATGGCCGCCGCGCCACTCGGGGCGCTGGACAGCGAAACGAGCCAGCGGCTGTGGACATTGCACGTTCATGCGGCGGAAATACTGATTAACCACTTTGCGCCGCGCATGGACGCGGGCGGGCGGATTATCGTCATCGGCAGCCGCACCTCGCGCGGCGCGGCCAACCGATCGCAGTACGTGGCGACCAAAGCGGCGCTGGTGGGGATGGTGCGCTCCTGGGCGATGGAGCTCGCGCCGCGCGGCATTACCGCCAACGTGGTTGCGCCCGGCGCGACGGAAACGCCGATGCTGACACAACCGGGGCGTGAAGCGTCAACGCCTGTGATGCCGCCGATTGGCAGGCTGATTAAACCGCAAGAAGTGGCGGCGCTGGTGGGGTTTTTGTTGCAGCCGGAGGCGGGGGCGATAACCGGGCAGGAGATGGTGATGTGTGGGGGGGCTTCGTTATAGGGGGGATTGTTCCGTTCTGTGGAGTTGTTCCGGTCGGTGGAAATGTTCCGTTCGGGGGTGTTGTTCCGTTCAGTGGTGTTGTTCCGTTCGCATTGGCTTTCGAGTCAGTCTTTGGCGCCAGTGTACGCGAACGGGTCGGGGGCGCTCAGCCGCCGCGCCCCCGACACCCCCGGCTCCCCCACGCGAAATCGCCGCTGCGCGGTCCCCTCGGCTTATCGCGTCCGGCTCCGGGTCGGGCGCGATGCTACATCCTGTAGCTCGCACCCTCTGGCGGCATCCATGCCGCCAGCCCCGGCCTCCCGCGAACGCCTCGGCGATTTCGATGGGGAGTGAAAACCCCCGCGATACGTTCAGGTTTTTAATGAAACCAATATGTCGCTGACAGTTTTTAAATAAAACTCACAGCGACAAAAGCATCTCAGTAAAAAATAAAAATCTCAAAGTTGGGGTAGTTGAGTCCGGCATCAAAATCGCCGAGGCGGAATTGACGAGCCAGGTCAGCCAGCATGGATGCTGGCTGAGGTCGTGAGCTACAGGATGTAGCATCACGACCGACCTGAAGCGAGGAGATGGAGCCGAGGGAACCGCGTAGCGGCGATTTTGCTGGCCGGGAGCGGGGATTGCAAAGGGGGATGCGGAATCCCCCTTTGCCCGTTCGCGTGCTACGGAGTCACGTTGAGCCACGAACGCCTGGCGAACGGAACAACGCCACCGAACGGAACAACTCACCCGAACGGAACCATCCCCCCGACCGGAACACCCCCCCAAACTAAGACTCCAACCCCTCCAACAACCCCGTTGTCCCCATCCACTCCGGGATCCTCTCCGGCAACAGCGGCCGGGAAAAATAAAATCCCTGTACCTCATCGCAGCCAAACGCCTTCAGTATCCGCGCCGTCGCGATATCTTCCACCCCCTCCGCCAGCACCTGATAATCCAGCTCTTTCAGCATCACGATAACGTTGCGCACAATCACCAGGCTGGCCTCGTCCGTGGTGATCTGGCTGATTAATGAGCGGTCCAGCTTGATAATATCGATGGGGATCCGCCGCAGATAATTAATATTGCTGTACCCCGCGCCGAAGTCGTCGAGCAAAATTAAAAATCCCTTCGCCTTGAGTAGATCCAGCTCCATCAGCGCCACGTCGCTTTCCAGCACTTTATCGGTTTCCAGACATTCGATGCGGAAATCCTCGCAGGCCAGCCCGGCTTTGTGCACCTGTCGCTCCAGATCGCTGGCGAAGCCGGGAACGGAGAAATCGCTCACCGTGACGTTAATCGAGATCGGCAGATAAACGCCGCTTTTACGCCAGAGTAAAGTCTGGCGGATGGTTTCCCGAATCACCCACTGGGTGATATCCCTCATCAGCGTGGTTCTTTCCACCAGCGCGACGATGGTGGAAGGGGGAATGTTGCCGCGCGTCGGGTGGTCCCAGCGCAGTAGCGCTTCCGCACCGATGGTTTCTCCAGTGTGCAACGAAATTTTCGGCTGATACACCAGATAGAGCTGATTAGGCGCTTTGATCGCTTCGCCGATGTCGTACAGCAGCTTAAAGTCGTCGTTGCGTTTGCGATCCAGCACCGGGTCGAAGGCTTTCACCGGCACACCCTGACGAATGGCCTCATGCAGCGCGCTGATAACGTGGCGGAACACCTCCTGCCCATTGGTCTGGGAGGGGCAAAACAGCGCGTAGCCAGTGTGGGTTTGCAGTTGCAGCTCAATATCGCCGGTAATGCTCGCCAGCGTAGGCGGCATGCGCTCGGCTTTCTCCACAATCGCGCTGGCCTGATTGGCCTTGACCAGCACCGCGAAGCGCCCGGTAGCGAAGGAATAGAGCGGGATGGTCCTGCTCAGATCGAGCCGCAGCCGCAACAGCGCGCCAAAGTTGCGCAGCATGGTTTCTACGGCGGCAACCCCCAAATAGCGCGACAGCTCATACAGCCTGGGGATCTCAATGCAGTCGAATATCAGCAACGTATGCAGCTCGGTAGTTTTCGACTGCACAATTCTTTCCAGCTCATTGAGTAAATTCTGCCGGTTGGGCAGGCCGGTTAACGTATCGATCTGCCCGACCGAATACCAGGCCTCCAGATATGCGCTGGCCAGGGAGGCGATATGCAGGAACTGGTCGATCTTTTCCTGGGAAGGTTTTACCGGGTACTGTTCGGTGACGCAGAGCGTACCCAGTACAAAGTCATCACGGGTTTTGAGCGGCGAGGCAGCGTAGAATATTGCCGCGCCGCTCTGCACCAGCGGATGGTGATGAAAGCGGTTATCCTGACGGGCATCGGGGCAAATAATCGATTCGCAGGCGTAAACCGAGTGTTGGCACATCGACTGCTCCACCGGAATTTTCTCGGGCAGAGTGATGTTTTGGGCGTATTTGATGTACTGAAACTTAGGATCAAAAATCGTCACAAAGCAGCCAGAAACGCCCATCACCGTACTCGCCAGACGCGCGAATTCGCCTAAAATCCGATCGCGTGGCGTATCATCCCGGCGCAGCAGATCCAGCGCCGCGAGCTTTTTGGTTTCGTCTTGATTAAGTCCTGAAAACATAATGCGCTCCTGCACCCTGAGTCTTTAATGATAAGAAATTCTGGAACATTCGCCGGATTTGGTGCGTGAATTTGTGGCCTGGACACGACGGGTGGGGTAAAGGCATTTGCGCAATCTGGCAATGGACATGCGGATAAATTAGTTTGGTCCGTCAGCCCCGCTCTTTAAGGTGATGTTTCCGCTCACTATTGAGGAACATCCCATGAGTACGTCGGTAAACGCTTTCGGTCACGAGCTTTCATTATTAGACATTCACCCGGTAGCGGGAAATATTGGCGCTGAAGTCAGGGGCGTGCGTTTATCCCCGGATCTGGATGATGCGCTGTTCGCCCAAATTGAAGCGGCGTTAATCAAATATAAGGTGCTGTTCTTTCGCCAGCAGCAGCATTTGACGGATGAAACCCATCAGGCATTCGGCGCGCGATTCGGCAAAATCGTGCCTCATCCCACCGTACCTGCGCCGGGTAACAGCAAACTGTTTGAACTGGATGCCTCAAAAGGCGGCGGGCGCGCCGACTCGTGGCATACCGATGTGACGTTTGTTGACGCCTTCCCGAAAATCTCAATCCTGCGCGGGGTGACCATACCGGCGTACGGCGGCGATACGGTATGGGCCAATACCGCAGCGGCCTATGAACAGTTGCCGGAAGCGCTCAAGCGCTTTGCCGAGTCGCTGCGCGCGGTGCACAGCAACGACTACGATTACGGCGCGGAGCGCACGGTGACTGAAGCCCACCGGCTGGAGCATCACCAAAAGGTGTTTGTCTCCTCGGTCTGGGAAGCAGAGCATCCGCTGGTGCATGTCCATCCGGTCTCGGGCGAACGGGCGCTACTGCTGGGGCATTTCTTTAAGCGGCTGGTGGGCTTCAGCAGTAAAGAATCGGCGAAGATTTTCGAACTGCTGCAAAATCGCATCACCCGGCTGGAAAACACCGTGCGCTGGCAGTGGCAGCAGGACGATGTGGCGATCTGGGATAACCGTACCACCCAGCATTACGCGGTAAATGACTATGGCAATCAGCCGCGGCTGGTGCGTCGCGTTACGGTGGAAGGAGAGCGCGCGGTGGCGGTGGATGGCTCGCACAGCCGGACGCTGGTAAGCCCGGTGGAACAGGCGCAGAAAGTGGCCTGAGAATGCACACCGGGAACAAATCCCGGTGTTTTCGCTTATCTTTCGCTATGCGTAACGTACTCTTTTAGCATTGAAATCGCGTACACCACCGCCTGCTGAAGCACTGAAACGCTGTCGCCCTCAAAGCGTTTTACCGCGGTTTTAATATTCTCCGCATGTCCCCAGGCAAACCATACCGTTCCGGCGGGCGTCCCGTCGGGGCCGCCGTCCGGCCCGGCGTAGCCGCTGATCGCCACACCGATATCTTCCCCCGATCGCGCAATGGCACCGGCCACCATCTCTTCCACCGTCTGCTGGCTCACGGCGGTGTAGCGGGCAAGGGTTTCTGGCCTGACGTTCACCAGGTTGCTTTTCGCATCGTCATTGAAGGTGATAAAACCGCAGCTATAAAAATCCGGGGTATTTTCCGCCGCACACAGCGCCACGGCCAGTTGCCCGCCGGTACAGGACTCTGCCGTGGTCAGGCGCAGTTTTTTGGCAATAAATAGTTTTCCCAGCTCGTCAGCTTGTTGAATTAATTGTTCCTGATCCATAGTAGACACTCTGTTTTATTGATAAGGGATGATGGATATCTGGCCATTCTTTTCAAGAATAGCAAACTTAATATCTTTGATATCGATAATGCCCTGATTACAACGGGCCGCCACCATCACATCATCAACGCTGATATCGGTCATTTTCAGTTTTTTCTGATTGGGGATACCGTCGGCGACTAAAATAACCGGGACGCCGTCGATCATATTATCGACGCCGGGTACGTATTTTTTCAGAATGCCAAAAATAATATCGGCGCAGATGAGGGTAATAATGGTTAGCGATGCGCCAACCACCGAAAAATCGTTGCCTAATAACGCCTGCTGGGTGGCTTCACTGATAATCAAAATTAAAATCAGATCGAAATTGGTCATTTGCAGCAGAGTGCGGCGACCGGCGATTTTAAACACGATCAGCAGCACAATATAAACGCTGACCGCTCTCAGTACCGTTTCCATACCAGGCGCCTCGTTAGGGGAGAATAAACTGACTGAAGGTCAGCGTCTTGTCGCCGGACCGCAGGGTATATTGATGGTCGCCAACCTGACGAGGCGTTACGCCCAGCCAGACGGCAAGCGGGCCGGGCGTCGCGCTGGCGCGATAGTGTAAAACCAGCTCGCCGTTGTGGCTGGTCATCCGTTCTGCTGCCGGGTAGAGCGATTTGATTTCGTTGGCTTCCATCAGATCGCCGCTGAGCACCAGCGTAACGTTTTCTCCCGTCGCCGCCGTTTCGATTTTAATATTCATATCGCTGTCAATACGGCCCACTTTTTCATATTCCACGCTTAACGCGTGGGACGGATCGCTGACGCGTTTAGAACTTAATACCCCATCAGAAAATAACCCCAGCAGCCCCAGGCAAACAATGATAACCAGCGCCACGCCGCCATACTTTTGCATGATATATTCAAAGGCCAGCCATTTACTGCTCTCTTTGACCGGGATGTTATTTTGCACCGAGGCGGGTTTTGACATAATTCAACCTGTTCATTTTTAACAGAATGAGCGATTCCCGATAGGATTTAACGCAACGCTTAATAAGTGTAGGAGAGTTTGACGGGTATTCCATAACTCATCAGTAGCAGTAAAGCGCAGCGGTAATAATGCAAAGAATAATCCTGAAATTCATCAATATAGTATTTTCGCGCCGTCAACTTAACGGGAGTATGCCAGGCTTAGGTATCACATAAAAATGACGGGAGAGCATGATGAAAGCGATTCACGGTATTCTTTTCCTGGCGTTAGTGGGTTTTGGCGCACAGGCCCAGCAGGGCGATGTGCTGAAGCAGGACAAAGCGCCGCCGCCCGCGCATGACCAAACCGACGGCTATCGCGGTATGGAAGATGCCCGTTCGATGACGATAAAGCAGGCGATGGCGATGCACGACGGAGCGTCCGTTTCGCTGCGCGGTAATCTGATCGAACAGTCGGATAATCACCGCTATGTATTACGCGATCGTACCGGGGAAGTGGAAGTGGTGATCCCGCCGGAAGTGGCGAAAGATCGCCAGGCCAGCCCGGATGAGCTGGTGGGCATCAGCGGTACGCTGGAGAAAAAAGGCAAAACGGCGCACATTGTGGCGCACCGCTTTCAAAAACAATAATCCGTAAAGGCCTGCTGTCAGCGGGCCGCTTACGCTGAACCACGTTGCACCAACGACCAGGGAAGCATTTCATACACCGGCGTCATTGCCGGATTATCGATCCGCTCCAGCAGTAACTGCACGCTACGCACGCCCAACTGATGAATCGGCTGGGCGATGGTCGTCAGCGGTGGGGTGGTGATCTCGCCAAACGGAATGCCGTCAAACCCGACAATCGCTAATTGTTCCGGCACCTTCAGCCCGCGCTGATGAGCGCAGGCCAGCGCGCCGCCCGCCAGCGAATCGGAAATAGCAAACACCGCGTCGGGTTTATCCGGCAGCGCCAGCAGTTGCTCCATCGCCTGAAACCCGGCCTGATACTCCAGACTCTCGGTGTACACCACCTGCTGCCAGCGGCCTTCACAGGCTTCGCGATAGCCCGCTTCGCGCTGGGAGGCGTACAGATAGCGCACGTCGCCGTTGATCATGGCGATGCGCTGATAACCTTGCTCCACCAGATAATCCACCGCCGCTTTGGCGGCCAGGCCATTATCAATGGTCACCGATGAAGCGTTATATCCCGGATCGCCTTCGCCGCACTGCACCCACGGCGAGTCGCCGATTAGGGTAGTCAGCCCTGGCAAACAGCTGATGGCGTCCATAGTGATCACGCCATCCACCACTTTGCCGCTCAGCAAACGCAGGTAGGCCGATTCACGATTTAGGCGCGATTCAGAATTACACAACAGGATGTGATAGCCGTTTTTCTCGGCTTCTTCTTCGATGCCGCGCACCACGCCCGCGCAGAAGGGGTTCAGGATGCTCGACACCAGCACCAGCAGCATATTGCTGCGCGAAGTGCGCAGCTGGCGCGCCAGCAGGTTGGGCTGATAGTCGCAGGTGGCGATGGCGGCCAGTACCTTTTCGCGGGTAAGGGGCTTCACGCCGGGATTGCCGTTCAGCACCCGGGAAACGGTGGCAGTTGAAACGCCGGCGACTCGCGCCACTTTATCGATCGACATGCTTATCCTTGAACTGTGAAGCGCCTTGCAGAATTGCGTCAATCATACCAAAAAGCCGTTCCCCGGATTGGAGAAGCTTTCTGAAATCGATTACATTTTACCTCAGTATAACATGTAATCGATTACAAGGACGTTCCACTTACCTCAACTACTCTCTGGAGGATGCTATGTCTTCTCAATCCGCCGTCGGCGCACAGGTCGCCACCCACAAGTGGGTGATACCGCGCTTGTCACTCATGATGTTTCTTGAGTTTTTCGTCTGGGGGGCCTGGTACGTCACCCTGGGGATCGTGATGTCAAAGTACGGCCTGGGCGCGCTGATTGGCGATGCGTTCTCCACCGGGCCGATTGCCTCGATTCTGTCGCCGTTCCTGCTGGGGATGCTGGTGGACCGCTTCTTCGCCTCGCAAAAGGTGCTGGGCATCCTGCACCTGATTGGCGCAGCGCTGCTGTGGTGGCTGCCGACGCTGTTTGAAAGCGGGCAGAGCGGGCTGCTGTGGATCATCTTCGCCTATATGCTGTGCTACATGCCGACCATTGCGCTGAGCAACAACGTGGCGTTCCACAGCCTGAGCAACAGTGAGAAGGGCTTCCCGATTGTTCGCGCCTTCGGCACCATCGGCTGGATTGTCGCGGGCCTGATCGTTGGCGCAACCGGGCTGTCTGACAGCACCGGCATCTTCACGCTGGCGGCGGTCGCCTCGGTGATCCTGGGGATTTATAGCTTTACGCTGCCGCACACGCCCGCGCCGGATCGCGGCAAGCCGCTGTCGATGCGCGACCTGATGTGCGCCGACGCGTTCGCGTTGCTGAAACAGCGCCACTTCCTGGTATTTATTATCTGCGCCACATTGATCTCCATTCCGCTGGCTGCCTATTACGCCTACGCCGCGCCGTTTATTTCCGCCCTCGGCTTTGAGAACGTCAGCGGAGTGATGGCGTTTGGCCAGATGTCCGAGCTGCTGTTTATGCTGCTGATCCCGTTCTTCTTCCGGGCGCTGGGCATCAAAATGATGCTGCTGATCGGGATGCTGGCGTGGTTCCTGCGCTACGCCATGTTTGCTCTGAGCATCAATGAAGAGACCCGTTGGATGATCTACATCGGCATCATTCTGCACGGCGTCTGCTACGACTTCTTCTTCGTGATTGGCTTTATCTATACCGATAAAGTGGCGGGCAACAAAGTTAAAGGCCAGGCTCAAAGTTTGCTGGTGCTGTTCACCTACGGGCTGGGGATGCTGATCGGTTCGCAAATCAGCGGCGCGGTGTTCAACCGTTCGGTCACTGCCGAGGGCGCAGAAGCGCTGGCCCAGTGGCAGGACTTCTGGTGGTTGCCGGCTATCGCGGCGGTGATCATTGCCGCCATCTTCTTCTTCACCTTCAACTACCGTGAGGAGAAACAGCATGGCTAAACCGCTGCGCATTGTGGTGGTCGGGTGCGGCAACATGGGCAGCGCGCACGCGCTGGCCCTGGACGCCATGCCGGAATTCACCCTGTGCGGACTGGTGGCGCGCGGCGATTCCAAAGCGCGCCTGCGGGAAAAACTCACCGGCGATCCGGCGCTGTATGACACGCTCGCAGAGGCGCTGAGCGACGCCCGGCCCGACGCGGTGTGTATCGCCACCTGGCCTGACAGCCATGAGCAACTGGCTATTGACGCGCTGAACAGTGGTTGCCATCTGTTTATCGAAAAACCGCTCGCCACCACGGTGAGCGGCGCGCAGCGGGTGGTGGATGCCGCCGCCCGCGCCGGTAAAAAAGTGGTGGTAGGCTATATTTTGCGCCAGCATCCGGTGTGGCAGCGTTTTATCGAGCTCAGCCACACGCTCGGCAAGCCGCTGGTGATGCGCATGAACCTTAACCAGCAAAGCGCGGGCGAGGCCTGGCAAACCCACAAGGCGCTGATGCAGTCGCTTTCGCCGATTGTCGATTGCGGGGTGCACTATCTGGACGTGATGTGCCAGATGACCCAAAGTACGCCGGAATCGGTGAGCGCCATTGGCGTGCGGCTTTCTGAGGAGATCCCCGAACAGCAGTACAACTACGGCCAATTGCAGGTGCGTTTCAGCGACGGTTCGGTTGGCTGGTACGAGGCGGGCTGGGGGCCGATGATGAGCCAGACCGCGTTCTTTGTAAAAGACGTGATTGGCCCCAACGGTTCGGCGTCCATCGTGGCGCGCGAGGCGGGCGGCGAAGGCCAGTCGGCGAACGTCGAGGCCCATACCCGTACCGAATCCCTGCGTTTGCATCATGCCGGGCTGGACGCTCAGGGCCGGTTCGTTCAGGACGATGAGTGGATCGACACTGACGACGAGCCCGATCACTACGAGCTGTGCCGTCGGGAACAACAGTTTTTTGCCCACGCGATTGCCAGCGATGCGCCGCTTGACGCCCATCTGCGCCAGGCGATAGACAGCCTGGCGGTGGTGCTGGCGGCGGATCGGGCGGTACGCGAGCAGCGAACGGTATTAATTAAGGAGGTGTATCAATGAAAACCCTGAAGGGACCATCCCTGTTTTTGTCCCAGTTTATTGGCGACGCGCCGCCGTTTAATAAGTTGGAAACCTTAGCCGCCTGGGCGGCAGGGCTGGGCTACAAGGCGGTGCAAATCCCCACCCATCTGCCGCATATTTTCGATCTCGACCAGGCCGCCACCAGTAAAACTTACTGCGATGAAGTGCGCGGCAAGCTGGCGGATGTCGGCCTGGTCATCAGCGAACTGTCGACCCATTTACAGGGCCAACTGGTGGCCGTACATCCGGCTTACGAACAGGCGTTCGCCGGATTTGCGCCTGAAGCGCTGCACAGCGATCGCGCCGGACGCCAGCAGTGGGCGGTGCAGCAGCTAAAAAACGCCGCCAAAGCCTCGCAGCAGCTGGGTTTGCAAGCCCACGCAACCTTTTCTGGCGCGCTGGCCTGGCCCTATTTTTACCCCTGGCCGCCGCGCAACGTCGCATTAATCGACGAAGCCTTTACCACTCTGGCCCAGCGCTGGACGCCGATCCTCGACAGTTTCGACGAGGCGGGCGTAGACCTGTGTTATGAACTGCATCCCGGCGAAGATCTCCACGACGGCGCAACGTTTGGGCGCTTTCTCGAGCTGACCGGCAACCATCCGCGCTGCAACATCCTGTTTGACCCCAGCCATATGGTGCTCCAGCAGATGGATTACCTCGGCTTTATCGACTTCTGGCATGAGCGCATCCGGGCGTTCCACGTTAAAGACGCCGAATTTACCCCCAGCGCACAGAGCGGCGTCTACGGCGGCTATCAGGCGTGGGTCGATCGCCCCGGTCGTTTCCGTTCGCTGGGCGACGGTCAGGTGGATTTCAAAGGCATCTTCAGCAAGCTGGCGCAGTACGATTACCCCGGCTGGGCGACGCTGGAATGGGAGTGCTGCCTGAAAAACGGCGAGACCGGCGCGCGGGAAGGGGCGAAATTTATCTCCGATCATATTATTCACGTCGCCGACCACGCGTTTGATGACTTTGCGCTGCGTAACAGCGATCGCACGGCCATTCGCCAGATGCTCGGTTTAGCGGAGGGCTCATGACGCGTCGTTTACGATTAGGCATGGTGGGCGGCGGCGAAGGGGCATTTATCGGTGCGGTCCACCGCATCGCCGCGCGGCTCGACGACCAGTTTGAGCTGGTTGCCGGGGCATTTTCATCGCGTGCTGACGTGGCGGCGCGCTCCGGCGCGGCGCTGTTTATCGCCCCGGATCGCAGCTATGCCAGCTGGCAGGAGATGGCGGAGCGCGAAGCGGCGCGAGAGGACGGCATTGATGTGGTGTCGATCGTCACCCCTAACCATCTGCACGTGCCGGTGGCGCAGGCGTTTCTTGAACGCGGCATTCATGTCATCTGCGATAAGCCGCTCGGCATCAGCCTGGACGAGGGCCGGGCGCTGGCGAAAACAGTCCGCGACAGCGGCTGCCGGTTTATCCTTACCCATAATTACAGCGCCTTGCCGATGGTGCGTGAAGCCAGGGCGCGGGTTGCAGCGGGCGAGCTGGGCGATATCCGGCGTATCGAAGTGGAGTACCTGCAAGGGTGGCTCAGCGAACGACTCGAAGAGACCGACAATAAACAGGCGCGCTGGCGTGGCGATCCGGCGCTCGCCGGGGCGGGCGCGATTGGCGATATTGGTACCCACGCCTGGCAACTGGCGGCCTTTGTCAGCGGGATGGAGCCGGTTTCTCTGCGCGGCGAGCTGATGACCCGCGTTGAGGGCCGACGGCTGGACGACGAAGTGGTGGCCGATATGCGCTACGCCAACGGCGCGCATGGGCGACTGCTGGCAAGCCAGGTGGCAGGCGGCTATCTCAACGATTTGCGGCTGCGGATTATCGGCAGTCGCGCCAGCCTGAGCTTCCACCAGCAACATCCCGAACAGCTGGTGATCCACCCGCAAGGGGCGAGCAGTTACACTGTCACGCGTAACGGACCAGACAACCGCGATGAAACCCGCGCGCTGTGCCGCACGCCCGCCGGGCATCCGGAAGGGTATCTGGAAGGTTTCGCGCAGATTTATCGCGAGGCTGCGCAGCTGATTCGCGGCGAATGCGATGCGCCGCTGCTGCCGGGCATTGATGCCGGTATCGCCGGGATGAAGTTTATTGAGACGGTAAAGGCCAGCAGTGCCAGAGGCGGTGAATGGCTGGCGTGGTAGTCGCCTGACGTAAACAAAAAAGCCAGACGTGAAAGCGTCTGGCTTTTTGATTATCCACGTCAGGAAATCAGTTTTTCTAACGCCTCCCGGTCCTGGTTTTTTACCGCTTCCGGGTGCTGATAACCCTGATTCCCGCGTGCCTGATGGTACAGCATCACCAGCCAGTCATAGACGTAGCCGGTTGCGGCATGAGCAGGCTGTTCGCTGAGTTTGGTCAATCGCGTATTACAGCCCGGCTGCGGCGCAAAGACCGGTTTGCCGGTATTTACCCGGCTGGCAGGGCGTGCGTCCGGCGGCAAATCATTCACGCCCAGCCAGGTAATAAAGTTCCCCAACCCGGCATACAGCAGCGCGCCGCAGACGCCTTCTTCACGGGCAATGGCATCGAGCTGCACATCCAGCCGCAGCCGATAGCTGGTAACAATCAGGGTTTCCACCAGCCAGGCCAGTACCGCAGGCTCCAGATCCAGCAGGCGCGCCTGCTCCGGCTGTTGGCTCCACAGGCGCACATGGTTAACCCACAGCTGATGCGTCCGGGTGGCAAGCGAATCCTGGGTCGCAGTTGCTGATGAATCATCCGTCTGTGGCTCGGCGAACAGATCGATATGCCGATCGAACAGTCCCTGCGCATGGGTTACCGGCGCGCTATCCGGCGTGTCGCACAGCGCCTGTAGCGTGGCGACCGGCGGCAGCAGCGCCGCCAGGATATCGCCGTGCCGCGCCGCCTGGCGTTGCAGCGCGCGGATCGCCTGCTCGGCATCGACGGCGGTGGTGTTATTGTCATGATAAGGGGCAAAGGCCTCCTTCAGGGCCTGGCGCAGGCGCTGCTGTTGCGCCGCGAGACGCTGCGCGCGCCGTTGTTCGCTCAGCGCTTCCTGCATCCATTCCAGCAGTCGCGGCAGGCTGCGGTTATCCAGCGCCTGAAGCGTACCCCAGCGCTGCCCCGGTTTGCCCAGCAACCGCTGCACGCCGTCATCCAGATGCTGTTCGCCGCTGAATCGCGCATCGCCGGGGGTGATCGCCCACACCAGGCCCGGCAGCGTATCGTCCTGTACCGGGTGCGTTTCCTGCGCCCAGCGCAGCAGGGTGCGGGCAATGGCGGGTGTCGAGACGCGGTCCGGCGTCGCGCCGCACATCACCAGCAGATCGATAGCCGCCTGCTGGCGGTAGCAGTCCAGCAAAAATGCGCGTTTGGTCTGCCACAGCGGCGCACCACCAGAAAATGCCGGGGCCGGCAGGTCGAGCAGATCCACATCCCCCAACGCGCACGGGCTTTCCAGCGGCAGCTTCAGCTCAGCGCACAGCAGCGCCAGCTGGCTCACCGCCACGCTGAGCGCCGGTTGCAGGGCGTCGCCGTTGATGGCGCATACCAGCACGTCCCGGGCGGTGGCGCTGTCCTGATGCTCGCACAGCAAGAAGCCTTCTTCAGGCAGGGAGAAATTGTCGACCAGCAGGCTGAGCGGCGCGGCGATGCTGCGGTGGAAACCCAGCAGTTGCAGGGTTTCCGCCAGACCCAGCCACTGCGCGGTGAACTCGCGCTGATCGCCCCACAGCAGCGCGTACAGCTGGCTGCGTTCGCTGAGGCCGAGATGCGGGATCAGCGACGCAAAGCGGTGCCAGGTTTCCATCTGTACGCTGCGGGTGCGCATACCGGCACGGCGGGTAAAGGTTTCAATTACCACGGCCAGGCTGGCGGTGCTGATGGCGCTGTCGGCCAGCGGCTGGCGCAGCGGCTGTAGCTCATCCAGCCGCTTGCGCAGCAGCGCGTCGTCCACGCCGCGCGGATTCGGCTGATGATGATAGTGTTCAATAAACAGCGTCACCAGTTCCGCTTCGCTCAGCAGACGTAAGGTCAGCGGAAACGCGTCGCTCAGCGCCGCGCCCGCGCTAAAACGCAGCGCCATGGCGGTGGCGTTATGGCCAGGATTGATATGCGCCAGGTAATCAAGATGTTTGCCCGGCGTAACCGGCAGCCGGCCCTGTTCGCCGCCGCAAAACGCGCTCAGCAAAAAGGCTTTGCTGGCCTGGCCTGCGCCGCACAGCGCGAGGGTGCGTTTTGACGCGGCCTGGTTTTGCAGGGCGAAGGCGCTGGCGTTCAACCGGGCGAGGGTGAGTTGCAGCGCGCTGGCCTGGGCATCCAGCAGTGCCGAACGCTGACGCGCCTGCGCCAGCCAGTTTTCCAGCGCCGGAAGTGAGGAAGTTACAGACATTTGAGGTACACACTCCCGCTATCAATCCAGTAGTGGCTGCCGCTGCTGCGACGGTCCGCCAGGGTATTCAGTTTGAAGGTCAGTTGATCCACCGGCACTTTGCTGCCGTCGGAAAGCCAGGCTTCCGCCAGGGTAAAACCTTCCGGCGGGCGCGATTTTTCGCCGTGCAGCGCCAGGCGAACGTTGAGCACGCCATCCCCGGCGATGGCTTTTGCCAGCGAAGTGGAGTTGACCGCCACGGTATACAGCGGCGTGGCGGGCCAGCGGGCGTTATCTAACTGGCGAAAACCGAGCGTGACGTTGCCGCGCAGCGGGAAATGCAGTCTGGCATTGAGCTTTTCGCCAGGGTTATCGAGGTCGATATCCCGATACCAGATATTCTCATCGCGCAGCGTATTGGCCTCGTTGTCCAGTACGCCGAGGTAGCGCACCGTGGAATACGCGCCGATGTCTGCCGCCTTAAAGTTAAAGCGCGGCAGGCGCAGATCGAGGGCGAGGGCGCACAGCATCGCGCCAACGGCGGCGGTGGATTTCGGATTGCCGACGCGGCCCTGTTTGCTGAACGGATACCACTCGTGAACTTCGTAATTTTCCAGCCACACCATGCGGCTGACCGGCACCGGTTGCAGATGGCGGATCAGCGCCTGGACGCCCGGCAAACAGCCCGGACGCCCGGTGACCAGCAGCACGTCGCAGCGGTAGTGGGAAATCACTTCGCACAGCGCGTGCAGCGGGGCGCACAGTGAGAATTTACCGGCAAAAATCTGCTCCTGAAGTTCGCTGAAGCGGATTTGCAGCGGCGCGGCGAACAGGTCGTAACCGCTGGCGTCGGCGGGCAGCGCCAGGACGATTGCCTGATTCAGATAGTTCAGGACGTTAACGCTCGGGCGCTTGCTCAGCAGATCGCCGACGCTGGCGTACAAACCCGCCAGTTCATCCGCCGGATCGCTTTGCTCCCAGGCCTGCAATATCGCGTGGCCCAGCGGCATCAGCAGTTGCAGGGTGGTTTGCTGGCGCAGAATGGCCTGGGTGTCCATGCGTCCGGAATCGCCGAACAGCGACCCCAGCAGCGCGGCGGCATCCGCCACGCCCGCTTTTTGCAGGTCGGCCTGTAGCGCAGGCAGCACGCAGCGCTGAATAATATCCAGCAGCAGATCGTCGCCTGCCACTTTAAACCCTTCGCGGAACAGCAGCGTTGGGGAAATTTTGACGTTGCTACCGATGCCATCGTCGAGGCTGTAGCGGGTAATCGCCATATCGGTCGTGCCGCCGCCGATGTCAATCGAGGCGACGCGCAGGGTGCGGCCCGGCGCTTCGCCCGGTTCCGGCAGGCGGTCGCTGCGGGCAAAGCTGTTAAAACAGGCTTCCGTCTGGCCGCGAAAATGCACCATGGCTTCGTTATACAGCCACACCAGCTGGCCGCAGCTGGCTTCATCCCACTCCATATGGATATTCGGTACCGGAACGCGGCTCTGGCGTTTGCCCTGCTCGCTGGCAAAGTCTTCATCCTGCGGATGCCAGCCCAGCGCTTTCCACACCAGGGCGATGGCTTCCTGCATCCGGCGGCGAAAGATCTCCCGCTCCTGGCCCGGCATGGCGGACGGCAGGGTGAGGATCAGGTTACGCAGATGGCGCGGCGAATTGCTGAAGCCCATACGCTGGCGGCTGGCAACGCTGTTGATCTGCACCAGCGCCTGAGCCAGCAGTTCGCACAGCATCTGGGTCATCAGCGAGCTGCGGCTGTACTGCGGCGAGAACACCGGCAGGCGCTCATCGGCGGGCAGTTTCCACAGCGGTTCGCCGTCGTCGTTCATCAGGTTCATCAGCGGCCAGGCGGTCGCCAGCGGTTCGCGCTGGGTTTTTGGCGTCAGCAGGCTAAAGCGCCACGCCTGGCTGGACGGGGTTTCGTCCCATAAGTAGCGGCGCGGGCTGGAGATGCCGCTGTGGCCCTCGCTGCCCAGCCGCTCGGTGGCGAGCTTGCGGGCTTCATCGCCGACGCGCACGATAGACGGCCAGACAAAGGCATCGTCGCGGCCGCTTTCCACCGAGAAATGCTGTTTGCCGAAGCGGGCCTGAGAGAACTCAAGGCGGCTGGTAAACAGCGGCGAGTTAAGAAACTGCGGTTCGCTTAGCGAACGCACCTGAAGCTCCATGGTCTGGCGCAGCCCGTCGTTGGCTTCACCGTGATCTTCGATGATCACGCCGCAGGTGTGGGTGTTGCCGACATCAAGAATCAAATCGACATTAATGGCGGCGGTGCCCAGGGTTTCGGTGACGATTTTAATCTCCGGCACCTGTAACTGTTCGCCCAGCATGGTCAGCAGGTTCAGCCAGTGTGCCTGGTATTCAAAGTTTTTTAGCGCTTTGGCGCTGTCGCCCTGGGTGCGGCTTTCACGGGTGGCGAGGTAGTGGGTAAAACTCTCCCGCAGCCAACCGTCAACCCAGGTGTGATCGAGAAAATCGCCCACTTCGTCATCGCGCCAGGCGAGGGCGAAACGGCTGCCGTTGCGCACGTCATACCGGGAAGGGGCCAGCAGCGAGGCGGTGTCCTCGTCGCTGAGATGGGTATCGAACGCGAAGGTCACGCGGTGGGTGTTTCCGGCGCTGTCCGGCTCATCCAGACGGCGGATTTGCACTCGCGCCCAGTTATCCGGCCCGGTTGTGAAGGTGCGCGGCGGATTGAAACGCAGCACCGGCACCGGCAGCCAGACGCCGTCCAGCACGCTCAGCGAATAGCTCAGCAGATGGGCGCTTTCCGGTTTTACCACTTCCGCCACGCCGCCGTCGCGGGCAGGGAGCGCGTATTTATCGCTGGCGGCCAGGTAGTCGAGGCGCAGCAGCGGGCCGTTAGCGGTTTTACGCACAAAGCGGCCACCGTGCAGCGGCTCTTGCGGCGTCAGGCCGAAATCGAGGAACTGCACGCCGCTGTTTTCAATCAGGGCTACGTTCTGTTGGTAATCGCACAGGTTTGCCAGCATAGGATCAGGCGCTCGCTTTCTTAAACGTCAGGGGAAGCAGGGTGTTCTCGTCATAACGCGCCGTACACTGAGCGACGTTGCCCTCTCCCGATTTACAGGTGATTTCCGGCAGCGGGAAGCGCGAGCCGTCGGTGCAACGCGCGTTGCCGCGGGTTTTGATCATCAACTCACCGCTGCTGTGCAGGCCGGAGAACACTTCGCCACGGCAGACGATATTGTCGCCGTGGGTGACGCGCACGCTGCCTTTGTTGTTTTTGATGTCGTAACGCAGCGACGGCGGCTTGCCGGTGATGGGATCGCGGGATTCCACCTGAACCCGCCAGCTGCCGTTCAGGAAGCGGGTCGAACCGATTTTGATCTGATCGGCGTCCATCAGCATGGCGTTCCGGGGGTCTTCTGGTTGCGCAGGGGCAGGCGGCGTCACCACCGGTTCTGGCTGCGAAATACTCGCCTGCACCAGCGGCAGCGGCGGGGCTTCAACCACCGGCGCGGGTTTAACTTCCGCCACTACCGGCGTTGGGTTTTCCAGCGCACGCACAGCGGCGATTTTGTCTTCAACCGCTTTTGGCGCGGCGGCAACGGCAGGCGCGCTCGGGTTTTGCAGGCTGGTCCACAGCACCGGGCCCGCAATGGCGGCAATCACCGCGGCGGCAACCGGCAGCAGCCAGACGGATTTCCGGCGGGTTGGCGCAGGCGCGGCGGGGGCAGGTTGAACCTGCGGGGCCGGTTCACTGACGGGTGCGATAACCGGCATCGCAGTTGGCTCGGGCGTGGGCATCAGTAGCGGAGCGTCGGGTTCGCTCAACTGGGGTTTAACCATCGGCACTTCAGGCTCTTCGGCAGGCAGGGTTTCAATCACCGGCGGCGCGGGCTCCACGTCATTCAGGCAGGCCAGAATATCGTCACGCAAGCCTTCATTAATACTGACGAAGCCCCAGAAAGTGACCACCGGTTTGCCGTCCACCAGCCAGACGTGATTGGCTGCCGGGAACTGAAGCGCTTTTTCCAGCAGCGCGCCAAAGTGGGCCAGCGCGGTTTTATCGCTCTGGCGGCAGCGCTGGCTTAACGCGCTGGCGCTGGCGAGGGCGCTTTCCAGCAGGCGGCGCGCCTGTTTACGCTGGGCGTCGCTGGCGGCCAACCAGGAAGTGGCTTTACCTTCCAGCGGCGCATACCAGTCCACGCGATCGCCGTCGTCGTTACGCTGCGGAATAGCGAGATAATCCACCAGCGGCTGCTTGCGCAGGCGCAGGGTTTCACGAATTTGCAGCGCAGAGTCAAAAACGGATTGCCCGTTATCGCCGACAGCCTGGAAGTCATCCAGATTTCCGCTGCGTAAGAGAGTTTTTGCCACGTGTTGTTCCTGCCCATCTTCTTTTACTTGTCTACTTTACCGCGCCCGGCGGCAAGCAAACGGCAGAAGAAAAGCGAAAACCTATGAATTATCGGGGCATTGAAACGCCTGAGGTAAATGGCCTGGTTTGTACTGTGCGGGCGCGCTAAGATTTAGCAAAACCACATAAGGAGGGGCGATGTCTCATCTGGATGAAGTGATAAGCCGCGTCGATGCGGCGATTGCGCAAAGCGTAATAGCGCCAATGAATGAATTGCTGATTGAGCTGAGCGACGATAGCGAGCTGAGCCGCGAGGAGCGTTATCAACAGCAGCAGCGGTTACGCACCGCCATCGCCCATCACGGGCATCATCAGGCGCAGGAGCGTCAGCAGGCGGAAAAAGCGCGTCTCGATCAGTTGACGCGCGGCGGGACCATTCTCTAAAACTGCCTTCTTGCCACCAGCCAGGCGCCGATCACCAGCAGCACCGCGCCGATGGCTGGCCCAATCATCGCCCGCAGCGGCACACCGTGGCTGCGGGCGATATCCATCACCAGCCCGCCGATTAACTGGCTGGCGACCAGCACTGCAATGGTGGTGGCCGCGCCGACGTTCTGATAACCGGTAATACTGGCGAACACGAAAAACGAACCCAGCAGGCCGGGGATTAACGTCCACCAGCGCACGGTGGCGAACAGCTCCTGCACCCCGGCGAGGCCGTTGCGCGCCAGCAGAATGCCGGTAAACAGCACAATCCCCACCAGCGAGTTCAGCAGCATGGCGATCAGGATCGTCGAGGCGGACTGGGTAATGCGCACCATAATGGTGTTCTGCACCACCAGGCCGATCCCTGCGGCGGTTAAAAACAGCAGGGTCAGGGAACTGTTCATGCCGGGAGATCCGGCTCGTTGCGGTCGTCGAGCTGGAGCTGCATAAAGGTCAGATCCAGCCAGCGCCCGAACTTGGTGCCGACCTGGGGCATTTTTGCGCTAATAGTAAAGCCCAGCTTATGATGCAGCGCGATGGACGCCGCGTTTTCTGATTCGATTCCCGCTACCATCACGTGCTTATGGCAGGCGCGCGCCTCGTCAATCAGCGCCAGCATCAGGGCTTTGCCGATGCCTTTTCCGTGATGATCCGGATGGACATACACCGAATGCTCTACCGTGTGGCGAAAGCCTTCAAACGCTCGCCAGTCGCCAAACGAGGCGTAGCCGATAATCATGCCGTTCTCTTCAGCCACCAGCACCGGGTAGCCCGCGTTGCCGCGCTGATAGAACCAGGCGAGGCGGTTTTCAGTATCCACCGTGCGGTCATTCCAGATAGCCGCAGTATGTAAAACGGCGTAGTTGTAGATACCGGCAATGGCTTCACAGTCTTCTGCGCGGGCGCGGCGAATCTTCATGGTTGAACCTCAGAGGGGTGTTCACTATATTGGTACGCTATGAATAATATAATCGACACATTAAATCAACGGATCAGTGGCAGAATCCGCCTCGAGCGCGAATCACGCGGCTGGTCGTTAAGCGATTTGGCCCAGCGTGCCGGGGTTTCCCGCGCCATGATCCATAAAATCGAACGCGGCGAGAGCAGCCCGACGGCGACCATGCTGGCGCGGCTTTCGGGCGCGTTCGGCATCAGCATGTCGACGCTTATCGCCCGGGCCGAGGCACCCGCCGGGCGGTTGCTGCGTTATGAGGACCAACCGCTGTGGCGCGATCCGCAGAGCAGTTATCTGCGCCGCCATATTTCCCCGCAAAATGATTTCCCGCTTGATTTGGTGCAGGTCGAACTGCCTGCCGGCAGCGATATTCCCATGCCCGCCTCGGCGTATGCCTTTACCCGTCAGCTTATCTGGCTGCAGCAGGGCGAACTGGTGTTTTTAGAGGGCGATGTGCGCCACGAAATGCATCAGGGCGACTGCCTGGAGCTTGGCCCACCTAACGATTGTCACTTTATTAATGAAAGTGATGCATTGTGCGTATATTTAGTCGTGCTTCTTAACAAGAATTCAATTAGCATTTCTTAACGATTTTGCTGGCATCTTATCTAAATATCGCTATTTTCTTTACGAGCACCTGAAAACTATAAGGCTATTAATTACCCAGGCCTGAGTAAACGGTGCCTGAAGGGCAGTAACAGGAAAATGACATCATAGAGTGAGGCAGGAAATACCATGCTTGATCTGGAAAGGGCGCAACGGATGAGTTTAACCACGCAAGTGGAGGTGAGATTAAAGAATGCGTTGATCATTGGTAGTTTGAAGCCTGGTTCGCGTCTTGTCACAAAAGACCTCGCTGAACAGCTGGGGACCAGTATTACCCCGGTGCGCGAAGCCTTGTTGAGGCTGGTTTCATCCGGTGCGTTAGTCGCGACGCCGGCCCAGGCCTTTTTAGTGCCGGAAATAAGCGAGGAGCGCTTCAGGGAAATTAATCTGATTCGTAAGAATCTGGAAGGGCTCGCTGTCGAAAAAGCGCTGGAAAAAATGACCGCAGAGGATGTCATTAAGTTACGTAAACTCTGGGAAGATTTTGCCCAGGCGAAACAGAGTGGCGAAGTGGAGCAAACCCTGGTGGCCAACCGGATTTTCCGCTTTGAGCTCTATAAGCTGGCGCAAATGCCGACGCTCAATAATCTGATTGAGCAACTTTGGGTACAGGTTGGGCCCTGTTTCAATTTCCTGTACCCACAACTGCCCGAAATCGAGCAATGCCAGTATGACTACCACGAATTAATCGATTCTCTCGAATTACGGGATGCTGAACGCTGCGTGCGCGCCGTTCATCAGGTGATTGAGGATGCGAATGATTTAGTGGGCCGTTTTTACTATCAATCGATGGGTTAGCCAATTTTCAACTAACCAAAGAAAACCTTTTTAGTTCCCCTCCAGCGCAGACGGCGTTTTACTGAGTTCAGTCAACGCCGTTTTCCTGTGAGGTCATATGCAAACCATCCTGAACCGCCTCGGGCGCGCGCTGAAAGCCGCCTTTGTTCCCGCCTCTGTTGCACAACACGCCCCCGATAGCGGGCGCGTGATGGAATCCTTTATCCCAACCGGACATCTGTATGGCATTGATTTCGGCAATATCGACCCTGCCTGGTATCGCAAGCCGTAACGCGTTTCGCCGCACAATACGCTTGCGCTACTGGAATGAACTGTGCGCGCTTTTTGATGGCCCTTGCCGGTGAGCTTGTAAACAGGCTTCCAGGTTAAGGGCCATTTTTTTATTAATCGAACCGATAGCTTACCGCCATCCCCACGCCATAATTCCTGCCCGGCGCGGGCTCGTAGTAGCGCCCGTTGCTCTCGTTGACGATCACCGAGCCGACATAGCTTTTATCAAACAGGTTATCTACCCGGCCAAACAGATCCAGCGCCCAGCGCTGATACAGGAATTTATACCCGGTATTCAGGCCAGCGACGGTGTACGAGGGCGCTTTGGCGCTGTTCTCGTCATCCGCCATGATATCGCCCATATAGCGCACGTCTGCGCCCGCGTACCAGCCCTGTTCCGGTTGATAGCCGAACGACGTGTAACCCATATTGCGCGCGATGCCCGGCATCCGGTTGCCATTGCAGTCCGTCGCGCCGCAGGCGTTGCTGCGGTAGGTGGCGTCCAGCCAGGTCCAGGCCATTTTTAGCTTCCAGTCGTAAGCGAACTGCTGATCGAGGGCCAGTTCCAGCCCCTGGCGCCGGGTTTTTCCGGCGTTTTTATACGTGGTACGCCCGCCGCTGCTGGCATCCACCACGATCTCATTATCGGTATCGGTCTGGAACAGTGCGGCGCTGAACAGCCCGTTGCCGATGCGGGTTTTGCTGCCCAGTTCCACGGTATCGCTGGTGGAGGGTTTCAGCGCCAGATTCAGCCCGTTCTGCCCGCCGGAGCGGTAGGAGAGCTCGTTGATGGTCGGCGTTTCGAAGCCGCGGCCCGCTGACAGATAGACGTTCCAGGCGTCGGTGACGCTATACTTGAGCGCCCCCGCCGGTAACCATTTGTGGTAGCTGGCGTCGCCGCTGTCATCGCCGTTGGCGGCGGTGATGTAATGATCGTTGGCGTCAAACCAGATCGAGCTGTAGCGCACCCCGGCATCCAGCGTCAGTTGGTCGGTCAACTGCCAGCTCGACTGCAAATAGGGATCGAGGTTCCACATCAGGTTGCGCTCGTCGCGTCGGGTTGCGCCTTTTTCGCCATACACCGGCGCGCCATTCTCCAGCACGAAGTTTTCGTAGCCTTTGCGCTTCTCGCTCATGTTTTCGTAGTTAAGTCCCAGGGTGACGTTGACCGGCAGCGTCCACAGCGCGTCGCGGTGGGTCCAGCGGCTGTCGATGCCCTGATAGTGGCGGTTAAGCTGGATCACGCCGCCAGGATGGGTCGGATTTAACTGCGGCCCCATGGGGATCGACTGGTACTGCGTGGTTTCCCGCTCGCCCGCGTAGGCCGTGACGCTGAGATCGTCGCTGGCGCTCATCGCCCGCTGATAATTAAGGCCCGCCTGGGTCTGTTTAATGGATTTGCGGGTATTGTACTGATCGCCGCGCGGCGACTGGCGCGGGTTATCCCGCCATTCGCTATACGACAGCCCGCCAGGATCGTTGGCGTGAATATCCACGCTGTTCAGCAACAGAGTCAGGGTACTGGCGTCGTCAACCCGCACGCCCAGTTTGGCATTGGCGAGGTTTTTACGCGCGCCGCTGTGATCGCGGTAGCCGTGGGTGGTGAAGCGGGTCGAGGAGACGGTGTAGTTGACGTCGCCCGGTTGAGTGCCGTCGCCCACCGCGCCGCTGGCTTTCAGGCCGTAGCGCCAGGTGCCGAAACTGCCGTAATAGCTGCTGGCTTCC
This sequence comes from Atlantibacter subterraneus, assembly GCF_007570865.1. Lineage (GTDB taxonomy): Bacteria > Pseudomonadota > Gammaproteobacteria > Enterobacterales > Enterobacteriaceae > Atlantibacter > Atlantibacter subterraneus. The sequence goes on from NZ_VLPS01000001.1 coordinate 914,704, forward strand.
AGCGTCGGCGGCGCTTCGCCGGTTTCGGTTTTCACGTCAATCACGCCGCCGGAGGCGTTGCCATACAGTGCGGAAAACGGCCCGCGCAGCACTTCCACGCTCGCCACGCTGTTTAAATCGATGTTTGAGGTCTGGCCCTGACCGTCCGGCATGGTGGCCGGGATGCCGTCCACGTACAGGCGAATGCCGCGCACGCCGTAGGTTGAGCGGGAGCCAAAGCCGCGAATCGACAGTTGCAAATCCTGCGCGTAGTTCTGGCGGTTTTGGATCTGTAACCCCGGCACGCTGCCAAGGTTTTCCGACAGGTTGATCTGCGGCGCGGCGTGGCGCAGATCGTCACCCGTCACCACGCTGACCGCCGCCGGCGTATCCAGTTCAGAGACCGGGCCGGGGGAGGCGGTGACCACCATCGTTTGTTCATTTTCTGCGGCAAGGGCCGTCAGGGGGGAAAAAATTGCGGGCAGTAATACTACCGGCAGAGGGAGAAACGCGCGAAAAATAGTCATGCCTTAACCAATTAAAAGTAAATGCGCCAAAATGTTAGGTTATTTGTAAATAAGTTGAAAACATTAACAGCACTTATCGTTAACAATTGAAGTGTAGTGGGCAAATGCCAGGCAGTTACGCAAAATTGTTCCCTTTTTGTAAAAATAATGATTATTATTCTCACCAAAATCAGAGCCGTGAAAAATCATGGCCGCTTTTCTGGATGCAATGTGACGCCGCCATTTCTACGTAAAAAGGGAGTTGTTATGGAATTTCGTCATCTGTCTGCACGCCGCGCACTGCTCGGCGCGCTGCTGTTTAGCACATCGTTCGCCACGTTCACCAGCCACGCCGCAGATGAACTGCTGCGTAAGCCAGTCGACAAGGGGGCGTATGAAATGGCCTACAGTCCGGCAGAGCAGGCGCTGTATGTGGCGACGTCCCAGAGTCGTTCGCTGGATAAAGGCGGCGTGGTCTATAAACTCGACCCGGCCACTCTGGAAGTGAAACAGCGCATTCACAACGATCTCAAGCCGTTTGGTGCCGCCATCAACACCAAAACCGATACCCTGTGGTTCGGCAACACCGTGAACAGCGCGGTGACGGCGATTGACGCCAAAACTGGTGAAGTGAAAGGCCGCATCGTGCTGGATAACCGCCAGCGCAGCGAAACGGTTAAGCCGATGCACACCCGCCAGCTGGTGGTAGATGAAGCGACCAATACCGTTTATGTCACCGGACTGAGCGAAGACAGCGTGATTTGGGTGATTGACGGCGCGACCATGAAGCTGCGCACCACGCTGACCGGCACCGGCAAATTCAGCACCGGGCTGGCGCTGGATAGGGACGCGAAACGGGTTTACACCACCAACGCCGACGGCGAGCTGATCGCCTTCGATACCACCAACAATAAGCAGGTGCTGCGTAAGAAAGTGCTGGATGACGGGAAAGAGCATTTCTTCCTGAACATCAGTCTGGACCCGGCGAACCACCGCGCGTTTATCACCGATTCCAAACAGCCGCAGGTGCTGGCGGTAGATACCCGCGACGGAAACGTGCTGGCGAAAATCGATGCGCCTGCGTCACTGGCGGTGCTGTTTAACCCGGCGCGCAATGAAGCCTACGTGACCCATCGTCAGGCGGGCACGGTAAGCGTGATCGACGCGAAAAGCTACAAAGTGGTGAAAACCATCGACACCCCGGTTCATCCCAACAGCCTGGCGCTGTCACCGGACGGTAAAACGCTGTACGTCAGCGTCAAACAGCCTTCCAGCCGCAAGCAGGAAGCCACCAGCCCGGACGATGTGATCCGCATCGCCCTGTAAGCCGAGCGGTGGGGTCAGGCCCCACCGTTTTCACTTTTGTGTACCCACAGTGCCCAGAGAAAAAACAGCCCGCACAGCAGCGCCGCCAGATACGGCAGGCCGTGGGTAAAAGCGCTCATGGCGATCCCGCCGAGGCCTGGGCCAATCAACGCGCCGACGCCCCACATAATCGACATCGCCGCGTAAACGCCCGCCAGATGCACGCCGGTAAAGCGCGATCCCACCTGGGTGATAATCAGCGTATAGATCGCGACAAACACGCCGCCCCAGAAAAACATCAGCAGCCAGGCGAGGAACGGCACGTTTAGCGCCAGCGGCCACAGCAGCGCGCCGACGGTAGACAGCGCGGCGCAGCCCAGCAGCAGCTTATGGCGATCATATTTATCCGCCAGCCAGCCCACCGGTAGTTGCAGCACAATTGCGCCGACCATCAGGACCGCCAGCAATTCGGTGGCCGCCTGTTCGCTCCAGCCCATTTGCATGGCGTACACCACCAGCAGATTCAGCCCGGCGGCTTCCAGCGCGGCATTCAGCGCGGTGGCTGCCATCGCCAGCGGTGCCATCCAGACGTAGCGCAAAATCCCGCTGACTTTATCTTCCGCCAGCGGCGGGCTGGGCGGGGCGCTGGTCCAGAGGATCAGTGCGCTGAGCAGTGCCAGGCCGCCGCCGAGGTAAAACGGAATATCGCCTGGCGCAATCAGCAGCAACAGCGGCCCGATGGCGTAGCCCAGCGACAGGCTGGCGGTATACCAGGCGAGGGTTTTGGCCCGTGCCTGCTCGACGGTGGTGTGGTTCAGCCAGGTTTCGGTGACCACCAGAATGATTTCGCTGAACACGCCCAGTAAAAAGCGCAGCGCAAACCAGCCGAGCAGCGGCACGAACGGAAACAGGCACAGCAAAACCAGGATTGCGAACAGCGAACGGGTGATTAGCGCGCCAGGGGTGTAGCGCTGACACAGCGCCGGAAGAAACGGAGCCACGGCAAACACGCCCACGGCATGCATGGCGGCGTTAAGGCCGATAAACCACTCGTCATAGCCTTCGGTATGCAGACGTAAAGAAATAAGGGGCGCGCTCAGGCCATAGGTCAGGCCAAAAATCATTACCGCGCCAATGACTACCGCTTGCCCTAAACGTTGAGTCGTCATAACGATCCTTAAAATTTTTTTATCTAACGCTTAGCATTGATAAGACGAAACGACAAGCTGCACCAATAGCGGATAGAGGGGGAAAACGCCGCCCGGTATCCAGGCGGCGTGAGCCAGTGCTTAGGCCGCGTTCTGCGCCGGAGCGGCGCGTTTGACCTGTACCGGCGCGCGCATCACCAGGCTTGGTAGCGCCAGTTCGATATCATTGTCATTCAACTGTTCAATGATACGAATGTTAATCTCCTGCTGGATATCCATGTACTTGTTATAGTCGGCGGTCGCCACGATATGGACCACTTCAAACGTCAGCCGATCCTGATCGAATGACAGAAAGTGGGCGCGGTCGAAGCGGGTATTACCAACGTCGTTAATAATCTCTTTCACCATGTCGCCGATAATGCGCAGCTTTTCCGGCGGGGTGGTACTGGCGACGCCAAAGGTAAACACAATGCGGCGGGTCTGCATCCGCTTGTAGTTGTGGATGGTCTGCTGGAGCAGATTAGCGTTGGCGCAGACAATCTGCTCGCCACTCAGGCTACGAATACGGGTGGTTTTCAGGCCGATATGCTCAATATTGCCCGCCACGTCGTTAAACACCACGAAATCGCCGATTTCAAATGGCTTATCAAAGCCAATCGACAGCGAGGCGAACACGTCGCTCAATACGGTTTGTACCGCCAGGGCGATGGCGATACCGCCCACCCCCAGGCTTGCGACCAGCGCGGTGATATCAACGCCGGCGTTTGCCAGTATCGACAGAAACATCATTGACCACACCAGCACCCGCAGGATCATCCCGAGGATCACCAGCGTCACCGGGTTGCGGTTGGCGTCAGGGTCGCGCAGCAAATGGCGCATCCAGGACTGGACGCCCTGGTCCAGCCAGATGGCCATCTGGATAGCAATCACCAGGAACCAGGCCTGGGAAATAGTCGAAAACAGCCGGTCCGGCAGGGCGGCGAAACGCAGGCTGAACAGAAAGGCGGTCACCAGGATCAGGATTTTGCTGGTTTTTTGCAGCATGTCGAAAATGATAAACCGCAGATCGCCGCTGCCGGGATGGCCGTTACGCCAGTTTTGAATGGTCTTATAGGCGAAAGCCAGTAACCGGTTAATGATCCAGTAAACAATCAGCGTGACGGCTACGACGATAGCCAGGTTGATCCAGAACGCCGTCGACATTAAAACGGTGACGAAATTAAGTTGTGCCAGATACGCCATTTCTCCTCCCATAAATCAGGCATAAGCACCAAGTATAGACAGCCTGTGCGGTGGGTCAGGTGACAGGGGATTTCTGGGAAGATTCGCAAAGCGGCGGGCGCGGCGGAGGAACCGCGCCCGCACAGCAAGGTTAGAGGGCGTTATCGGCTTTTTTAACGTCAGTCACGAAAGTGGGCAGAACCCAGGTGCCGCCAGCGCGTAAATAGCGACACATGCCGGTGGTGTAGCTGCTGCTGAGCTGGAAGGTTTTACCGTCCCACACCCAGCTTTCATTACCCCAACAGTCACCCAGACCCCGGCCTTTCTGCGCCATATCGATAATCCCTTTCACATAGCTGGTGCCGGAATTGGTCACTATTTCCGGTTTGCCTTTCAGTGCCGCGTCCATCACCCAGTAGCCGTAGCCTTCGTTATAGGCGGCGCGCCAGCACAGGGTAGAAAGCAACACGTGTTTGTCATCCAGCGGCGTGAGTGAAATGGCTTCAGGCGCGTTTTCCTCATCGGGATAGAGCCGTTCGCAATCATCCGCGCTGACGCTGGCCTGCAGCAGGGGGCGAATGACAGCGGTTTGCGCTTCATCCAGCGGCTTTTCCGCTGCGTCCAGCGTAGCCGCTGCCACAATCACCGGCATCGCCGGGGCGGCAGGCACGCTGTTTTCCGGCTTGTTGCCTTTTTTAATCAGCGCCGCAGGGGTATTAACGCGTTTTTGCACATCGTCCATTTTCAGCAATACCGCGTTCGCGCCCTCGCCAGAGAGGATAAACGGCGCTTTGCCGCCGCGAAACTCCGCGACGCCGCTGCCTTTTACCGCGCCGATCAGGGCATCGGTTTGCTGTTGGGTGAGCTCCCAGTCGCCGTCCGGGCCGGGGGCGACCGTTCCCATTGTCTGATTATCGATAAACAGCGTTAATTCGACGGTCTCCGGGGAATCGTTTTCTTCAATATCCGCCAGCATTACGCGCCCCTGTACCGCCGTGCCGGGGCCCGCTTCACGGGTAAGCAGCACCGAGCCGCCGCTGCCTTCTTCCGGACCATAGCCCGCCGCGCGGCAGGTGAGGGTGTTATCACAGACCACTTCCCAGTTCTTATGGCTAAACGCTACGCCATCCGCTGCCAAAACCCCGGCGCTTGTGGCGCACAGCGCTAATGCAGTTATCGATACCCCAAATGGTCTCATCGATTCCTCCTGAATACGTTATTAAAATAATGCTGCTATCGTTGCCCAGAACCCCGAGGTCAGGCAATGAAAATTAGCGCTTTTTGCGAGGATTTCAATGGGAAACAAAAACGCCGGGGCGAGCCCCGGCGTGATGTGGATTAACGGGAGAGATGTTCGACCAGCGGCTGCCCGGCCTCGGCGTGGGGTTCAACGGGCGCAGTGCTGTGAATCTCATTCACACGCTTGCGCACCGCGTACCAGCCAGCGATCAGCAGCAGGCACAGAACCGGAATCGAGCCGATGGTCCAGGTGCCGTTCGGGTAATCAAACGCCATCAGCACCAGCACGCTAAGCAGGAACAGCAGGGTCAGCCATGAGGTGACCGGCGCGCCCGGCATTCTGAAGCTGACTTTCTCAGCTTTGCCTTCGCGGATGGCTTTACGCAGGCGCATCTGGCACACCACGATAAATGCCCAGGAGGCGATAATGCCCAGCGACGCCATATTCAGCACGATCTCAAACACCTGGCTTGGTACCAGATAGTTCAGCACCACGCCGAATACGTAGATGCATAGAGTGGCGAGAATGCCGGCGTAAGGCACCTGCTGTTTGCTCATCTTTGACATAAAGCGCGGTGCGGAACCGCCCATCGACATCGAACGCAGAATACGGCCCGTAGAATAGAGCCCGGAGTTGAGGCTGGAGAGCGCTGCCGTCAGCACCACGATATTCATCACGCTGCCGATGTACGGTACGCCGAGCTTAGAGAAGAAGGTGACGAACGGGCTCTGGCCCGGCTGGTAAGCCATCCACGGCAGCAGCAGCACCAGCAGCACCACCGAGCCGACGTAGAACAGGCCGATACGCCAGATCACACTGTTAATCGCCTTCGGCACGGTTTTTTCCGGATCTTTACACTCGCCCGCGGCGGTGCCGACCAGTTCGATAGAGGCGAAGGCAAACACCACGCCCTGCACCAGCACCAGCGCGGGCAGCAGGCCGTGCGGGAAGAAGCCGCCGTTATCGGTGATCAAATGAAAGCCGGTGGCATTGCCGTCCAGCGGTTTGCCGGTGCCGAGAAAAATCGTACCCACCACCAGAAACGCCACAATCGCCAGTACTTTAACCAGCGCGAACCAGAACTCCATTTCGGCGAACCACTTAACGCCGATCATGTTCATGGTGCCGACAATCGCCAGCGCCGCCAGCGCGAATACCCACTGCGGAACATCGCCGAACGCGCCCCAGTAGTGCATATACAGCGCAACCGCGGTGATATCGACGATACCGGTCATCGCCCAGTTAATGAAATACATCCAGCCCGCCACGAACGCCGCTTTCTCGCCGAGAAACTCGCGGGCGTAAGAGACAAAGCTGCCGCTGGAAGGGCGATGCAGGACCAGTTCGCCCAGCGCGCGCAAAATGAAAAACGAGAAAATCCCGCATACCAGATAAACCAGCGCCAGCGACGGCCCGGCCATCTGCAAACGCGCGCCCGCGCCTAAAAACAGCCCGGTGCCGATAGCGCCGCCGATGGCGATCATCTGGAGCTGACGGTTGCCCATTGCTTTGTGGTAGCCCTCTTCATGGGAATTGAGCCAGCGTCGTTTGGCGGCCCGATGTTCGGCCGCATGATCTTTGTTGGTGGTCATGTTTTCCTGTGTTCCTGTCCTGAAAAAAGTTGTCGATGCCTCTGTTATGTTTTGGGTGAGGCGACTTTCCGGCGCAGCATCCTACCGGAATTCAGCGTGGCGGCAAATCCGCGCAGTGGGCTAAGCGTGACGAAGATTAAAAAACGCGAAAAAGTGAGAATAACCTGATAGATCCCACTACTGACTCGTTTCAGGGCAGAGCAATAATCCGGGTAAATGTCTTAATAGTTATTACACTGAAAGAAAACTCAGGAGGTGACGATGGACCTTTACGGCGCGCCGGGCTGGGGCTCGGCAATCAGTGAAATTATGCTGACGATGGTGGGGGAACCTTACCAGTTTATTAATATTGAGGGCTTCGACCAGCCCGGCCCGCAGCGGGACAGGCTTGCGCGGTTAAATCCGCTGTGCCAGGTGCCGACGCTGGAGCTGGACGACGGTGAAATCATGACCGAAAGCGCCGCCATCGCCCTGTGGCTGCTGGACCGGCATCCGCAATTTGCGCCGGAGCCGGGCAGTAAACCGCGTCAGCAGTTCTGGCGGCTGCTGGTCTGGCTGGTGGCGAACGTCTATCCCACCTTTACCTATGGCGATTATCCGGAGCGTTGGGTGGCGGAAAGCCCGGCGTCGCTGACCGACAGCACCAACCGCTATCGCGAAACGCTGTGGCGCTGGCTGGAAACCCAACTGCATCACGCGCCTTACGCGTTTGGCGAGCGGCTGACGCTGATTGACGCCTACTGGCCAGCGATCCGCATCTGGCGGCCACGCCCGGACTGGTTCGCCGCCGAGACGCCGAAGCTTAATGCGCTGGCCGACCGGGTCTGTGAGCGGCCCGAGTTACAGCACGTGTTGCGGGCAAATAATCTTTTGTCATAGCGGATAAAACAGGGCAGGATGTTTGTTCCCTTTCCTCAGGAGTGTTTCCATGCCGCATGTAGATATTAAATTTTTCCCACGTGACTTAACCGAAGAGCAGCGCCAGGCGTTTGCCGACGATATCGCTAACGTGGTGATGAAACATCTCGACAGCAAACCGACCTCGGTGAGCGTGGCGCTGGAACAGGTCCAGCCGGATAACTGGAAAGCGCAGGTATGGGATACCGAAATCGCGCCGAAGCTGGATACTCTGGCGAAGAAACCCGGTTACAGTATGTAGTAAAGAGATTGCCCGCCGTGGTGGGCAATTTTTCGCGCCTTTTATAACCGTGGTCAATATGACAAAATGCAGTCATAATGACTATCTATGAGGCGCCCGCTATGAGCCTGTCCATCAATCTTCTCGCGACCATTGCCATTCAGCTTCAACAGGGCATCAGCCATCAGGATCGTTTCCAGCGTTTAATCAGCACCTTACGGGATGTGTTGCAGTGCGATGCCTCGGCGCTGCTGCGTTATGAAGCCCAGCATTTCCGCCCACTGGCGATTGATGGACTGTCCCCGGACGTGCCCGGCAGGCGTTTCGCCCTTAATGAGCATCCGCGTCTGGAGGCCATCGCCCGTGCCGGAGATATTGTGCGCTTCCCGGCGGACAGCACCCTGCCGGATCCGTATGACGGCCTGATCCCCGGCCATGAAAGCCTGAAAGTCCATGCCTGCATCGGCCTGCCGCTGTTTGCCGGGCAAACCCTGATCGGCGCACTTACCCTCGACGGCATGGATCCTACCCAATTCGATAACTTCAGCGACGAAGAGCTGCGACTGATTGCGGTGCTTGCCGCTGGCGCGCTGGATAATGCGTTGCTGATCGAACAGCTGGAAAAAAATAACCCGCTGCCTGCCGCCACCGCCGCCCACACTGGCAACGCCTCGGGGACGGAGATGATCGGCCTGTGCGCGCCGATGGTGGCGCTAAAGAAGGCAATTGATATTGTCGCGCCGTCAGATCTTAACGTACTGATCAGCGGCGAAACCGGCACCGGTAAAGAGCTGGTGGCGCGCGCTATCCATGAAGGATCGGCCCGCGCCGCCAATCCGCTGGTGTATCTTAACTGCGCGGCCCTGCCAGAATCCGTGGCGGAAAGCGAGCTGTTCGGTCACGTAAAAGGGGCATTTACCGGGGCGATCAGCAACCGCAGCGGGAAGTTTGAAATGGCGGATCACGGTACGCTGTTTTTAGATGAGATCGGCGAGCTTTCCCTGCCGTTACAGGCAAAATTGCTGCGCGTGTTGCAATATGGCGATATTCAGCGCGTCGGCGACGATCGCAGTTTGCGGGTTGACGTGCGCGTGTTAGCAGCCACTAACCGTGACCTGAAAGAGGAGGTGATGGAAGGGCGCTTTCGTGCCGACCTGTATCATCGGCTCAGCGTGTTCCCGCTGGTGGTTCCGGCCTTACGCGAGCGCGGCGACGACAAAGTGGTACTGGCGGGCTTCTTTTGCGAGCAGTCCAGGGCGCGGCTGGGGTTGGGCAGCGTGGTGCTGAGCGCCAGCGCGCTTACGCATATCCGCGCTTACGACTGGCCGGGCAACGTGCGAGAGCTGGAGCACGCGATCCACAGGGCGATTTTACTGGCGGGCGCCACGCAAAACAGCGATGAACTGATCCTCGAAGCCAGCCATTTCGCGCTCACGCCGGGCCTGGAAAGCTCACCCGTGCAGCCTGTGGAACTTCCGGAAGAAAATCTGGCGCTGCGTGATGCCACCGACGCGTTTCAGAGCCAGCTTATTCGCCGCACCCTGGCGCAAACCAACAATAACTGGGCCGCCTGCGCCCGGGCGCTGGACATTGACGTGGCGAATTTGCACCGGCTTGCGAAACGTTTGGGGCTTAAAGCGTCCCGGGTCGGGAATAAAACTCGCGATGTGAATTAAGCACCTCCAGCATCGCATCGCGTAACGGGTCGCTTGCCGAACGCAGCCAGACGGCGGCAAGCGATATCTCACCATATATGAGCGGTTAATATTAAATAAACACGTAGTCAAAATAACCGCCTTTTTATTGAACATTCTCCAAACTCTATTTATATACAGGTTTTTTTTTGATTTACAAAGCACGTTGTTATTAAATGTTGTTGAGTTGAATGGACTAGAATAACAAGGATGAAGGATGTATGAGTTGTGCCATCTATCTTAATATCACAGGGCAACGACAGGGATTAATTTCCGCAGGTTGCAGTACTTCCGCCTCAGTAGGTAATTACTGGCGAGCCGGGCATGAAGGCGAAATCTTAGCATTTTCGCTAGCAAATAAAATCACTAGTACAGGAAAAGGCTGCAATCTTCAGACGCTCAGTTTTTGCAAACTTGTCGATAAGAGCACGCCTTTACTATGCAACGCCATTAATAACAACGAGTTGCTTTTTATGCAGTTTTATTTTTACAGAATAGATAAGGCTGGAAGATGGGAAAAATATTATTTTATTGAGCTTCGCAATGCTTCGGTTGTTAAGTTATTCCACAATTTTAATTTTAATGACTTGCATAGTGAATCTGTTAGTGTTCAGTACGATTATATTCTCTGTAAAAATATTGTTGCTAATACAGAATTTAGTTACCTGGCTCTACCCGTTGACTATAATAATTTGTTTGTACCTTCACCGGCAAACAAAAATCGCACCCTTAATAGCAAAGGCGTTGGAAGGTTGCTTGCTGCTGGCGGTATTTACAATGGCAATATTGAAGGGTATAGGAAAACTGCTAAACAACTGGGGGGTGATGCGCCTGCTGGTTATGATCAGGTGATGAATGATCAGGTTAAGGGGGGTATTATTGCTGGCGTGTCGCTGGTTTCTGCGCTGGGGGTTAGTCGAGCAGAAATGGTTAGCCATCTTTCCCAATTAAATAAACTTCATGTACTTGGAAAGGTGGAGGGAGAATATTCAGCAATCAATCCTGGGCCTTTGAACGAATGGCTTGCGGAAACCTTTTCAGGTGGAGTTTATAAGGAGATAAGATTAACAGATGATACCGTTTTTTTTAGAGGTGGGACGCATTCGGTGCAACTTGGCAGATTTTTTAGTTATGAAACGCCGCAAGGAATAATTCAGACTCGGATGGATAAAGCTCTCCTACCCGTATGGCCTGACGGAAAGCAATCTCCTCTGGATAGCTACCATGTTATAAGCATTCCAGAAGGTACCAAAATCTATGTTGGTCAGGTGAGTTATCAAACGGATCTGTATGCGGGGGGAACAGAACAAGTCGTTATCCCGGCCCCATGGGATATTCCGGGAGTAAAAATCTTACATTCAGGAGCTATAAAGTGAAAGACGAAATTCAGGCATTGCTGATGCGTATCAGCACACTTTTACTGGCTAATAATGAAAGCGTTTGGGGGCTATTATTCCTGGATTTTAGTGAAAGGCTTAAAGAAAATTACGAATATACTCTTCATGAAATTAAAAACCAGTTTGGAGGCGCTGGCTCCTTTAGCGATCTTATTTTAATGGAGAAGGGGAAGATGCTTAGTGACGAAAACAACCAATTAAGTAAGATGCAGGATGAGTTATATCGGCTGTTAAAAAAAGAAATCGCATATCTCTCAAGCATTAACAGGTGACTTTACGCACTTCTCAATGATCAGAAAAAATAGACGCCTCGGCCTCAAACCGTCCCGGGTCGGGAATAAAACTCCCGATGTGAATTAAGCACCTCCAGCATCGCATCGCGTAACGGGTCGCTTGCCGAACGCAGCCAGACGGCGGCCAGCGGCAAGCCCTGGCGTGTTGAGCGGGCGTCAACGTTCAGCGGCACAAACGACACGTCCGGCAGAGAAATCCGGCTGCTCCACTGCGGGACAATCGCCAGCCCTAATTCCGCCGACACCAGGTTGATGATGGTCTGCTTCTCATCGGCCACCTGCGAAATATGCACCGTTAACCCGGCATCGTGGAACAGATTCATGGTGAGATCGTAACTGTGCGGGCGCGAGCGGCGCTCGGGGACGATCATCGGCTGGTTGGCTAAATCCTCAATCATCAGCGACTGGCGCAGCGCAAATGGGTGCCGCGACGGCACCGCCACCACAATATCCTCATACAGTAAAAACTGCTGGGCAAACTCCTCGTCCAGCCGCGCGGGCGGCCTGATAAAAATCAGATCCAGCCGTCCGCTTTTCAGTTTCGGCAGCAGATGAACCGTTTTGTCTTCCATCAGCTGCACTTCGGCATCGGGATGCGCTTTGCGAAACGCGTGCAGCAGCGGCGGCAGCAGGCCGGTGGCGGCGCTGTCGATGGTGCCGATGCGCAGCAGCGCGGCTCTGTACCGGGCGCGATGGCGAAACTGCATGGCGATGGCGTCGGCCTGGGCCAGCAGCTTTCTGGCGTCATCGCGCAGCTGCGTGCCGTCCGGCGTCAGGGCCACTTTGCGGGTCGAGCGGGTAAACAGCCGGGTGCCAAGCGATTCCTCCAGTAAACGGATATGGCGACCCAGCGCCGAGGGCAGCATATCCAGACGCTGTGCCGCCTGCCCGAAGTGCAGCGTTTCCGCTACCACCAAAAAGCACCGAAGTTGATGCAGCTCCATGTTGATCCCCGCAGCGATTATTGCATTTTTTTGTATAAACCCATGTGAATGATACATCAACAAAAGTTTGCATAATCGTTAACAGCAGTCACGAACTGCGTACCCTACATAACGAAAGAGGATCACCTCACATGACCTGCAAACTCGAACAACGGGTCTTGCGCAAAATCACCTGGCGCATCGTACCCTTCATCATGCTGCTCTATTTCATTGCCTTCCTCGACCGCGTCAATATCGGTTTCGCGGCGCTGACCATGAACGACGATCTCGGCTTTTCCCCCACGGTATTTGGCCTCGGGGCAGGGATTTTCTTCCTCGGCTATTTTCTGTTTGAAGTCCCGTCCAACCTGATCCTGCATAAAGTCGGGGCGCGTATCTGGATTGCCAGGGTGATGATCACCTGGGGGCTGGTCTCCGGCGCGATGGCGTTTGTACAGGGCACCACCAGCTTCTACACCCTGCGTTTCCTGCTCGGCGTGGCGGAAGCGGGCTTTTTCCCCGGCATTATTCTCTATCTCAGCTACTGGTTCCCGGCCCAGCGCCGCGCCCAGGTGACGGCGATTTTTATGGCTGCCGCGCCGATTTCTACTGCCCTGGGTTCGCCGATCTCCGCCGCACTGCTGGAGATGAACGGCCTGATGGGCTTCCGGGGATGGCAGTGGATGTTTGTGCTGGAAGCCCTGCCCGCCGTGGTGTTTGGCGTGGTGGTGCTGTTCTGGCTGACCGATAAACCAGAAAAAGCTAAATGGCTGGATGACGAAGAGCGCAACTGGCTGATGGCGACCCTCGCCGCCGAACAGTCCCGCAAGCAGGCCACTGCCCAGCACAGTGTGCTGAAAGGGCTGCTCGATCCGCGTGTGCTGGCCCTGGCATTGGTCTACTTCGGCACCTCCGCCGGGCTGTATACCCTCGGCATCTGGTCGCCGCAGATCATCAAAACCCTGGGGATTTCCTCGATGACTGTCGGCCTGCTGAACGCCGTTCCTGCCGTGATTGCGGTCATGGCGATGGTGGTCTGGGCGCGTCATTCTGACCGCACCAATGAACGCCCGTGGCATGTGATCGGTGCCTGCCTGCTGGCGGCCTGCGGTCTGCTGTTTGCCGGAAGCGCTACCACGGTGGTCACCGTGATCCTGGCGCTGACCATCGTCAACTGCGGCATTAGCGCCTCCAAACCGCCGCTGTGGAGTATGCCGACGCTGTTTCTCTCCGGCCCGGCGGCGGCGGCGGGCATCGCCACCATTAACTCCATCGGCAATCTGGGCGGCTTTGTCGGTCCATTCATGATTGGCGTCATCAAAGAACACAGCGGCAGTTACACCTGGGGTTTGTGGTTTGTCGCCGGTCTGCTGGTGCTCTCTTCGCTCACGGTATTACTGCTCTCATCCATGAACAAAAAGGCTGCGGCCGCCGCGTCGGCGACGCACGTTTAACAACGCATTCCAAAGGAACTCAATATGAAAAATTACTCAATCGCCGCTATTCCCGCTGACGGTATCGGCCCGGAAGTGATCTCCGCCGGGATCGATGTGCTAAAAGCGCTGGAAAAACGCCTCGGCACGCTGCGTTTCTCCTTCCAGACCTTTGAGTGGGGCTCGGATTATTACAAAGCCCACGGGGTGATGATGCCGGAAGACGGCCTGGCACAGCTTAAGGCGTTTGACGCCATCTACTTCGGCGCGGTGGGCGCACCGGACGTGCCGGACCATATTACCCTCTGGGGGCTGCGTCTGCCGATCTGCCAGGGATTCGATCAGTATGCCAACGTGCGTCCAACCCGCATCCTGCCGGGGATTGAGTCGCCGTTGCGCCACGCCGGGCCGGGCGCGCTGGACTGGGTGATCGTGCGGGAAAACTCGGAAGGGGAATATTCCGGCAACGGCGGACGCGCCCACCGGGGATTGCCGGAAGAAGTCGGCACCGAAGTGGCGATTTTCACCCGCGTCGGCGTAACGCGCATTATGCGCTACGCCTTCCGTCTGGCGCAGTCGCGCCCGCGCAAATTGCTGACCGTGGTGACCAAATCCAACGCTCAGCGCCACGGCATGGTGATGTGGGATGAAATCGCGGCGGAAGTGGCGGCGGAATTTCCGGACGTCAGCTGGGACAAAATGCTGGTGGACGCCATGACGGTGCGCATGACGCTGCATCCGCAGTCTCTCGATACCATCGTCGCCACCAACCTGCACGCCGATATCCTGTCGGATCTGGCGGGGGCGCTGGCAGGCAGCCTGGGCGTTGCGCCGACCGCCAATATCGACCCGGAACGCCGTTTCCCGTCGATGTTCGAACCGATCCACGGCTCGGCGTTTGACATCACCGGCAAGGGCATCGCTAACCCGGTAGCCAGCTTCTGGACCGCGGCGCAGATGCTGGAACACCTCGGCGAAGCCGACGCAGCGGCGCTGCTGCTGAGCGCGGTAGATCAGGTCTGTGCGGCGGGCATTAAGACGCCGGACGTCGGCGGCAGCGCTAACACCCGTCAGGTGACCGACGCGGTAATCCACGCCATTCTGGAAAGTTAACGGAGGGGCTATGGCAATCTCTCAGGATGCACAATACCGTGGCGAACTGCGGGAGATTTTCCAGGCGGCGATCCAGCGGGCCGACCCGAGCGACGCGCTGCGTCAGGCGCTGCCGGAAAAGCCTGGCGGACGCTGTGTGGTGGTCGGCGCGGGCAAGGCCAGCGCCGCCATGGCGGCGGTGCTGGAATCCGCCTGGCCGGACGTGGCGCTGAGCGGCGTGGTAGTGACGCGTTACGGCCATGCGGTGGCGTGCCAGCGTATCCGGATTATTGAAGCGGCCCATCCGGTATCGGACTGCATGAGCGAAATGGCGTCGATGCTGGCGCTGGAAAGCGTAAAGGACCTGGGACCGGACGACTGCGTGATTGCGCTGATGTCCGGCGGCGGATCGGCGCTGCTGGCGCTGCCCCGGTCTGGCATAACCCTGGCGGATAAGCAGGCGCTCACCAAATCGCTGTTGCGCAGCGGGGCGACCATCCACGAAATCAACGTGGTGCGCAAGCAGCTGTCGGATATCAAGGGCGGGCGGCTGGCGAAAGCGGCGTATCCGGCGCGGGTAGTGACGCTGGCGATCAGCGATGTGCCGGGGGATGACCCCGGCGATATCGCCTCTGGCCCGACGGTCGCGGATAACAGTTCGGCGGCGCAGGCGCAGGCGATTCTGGCGCGCTATCAGATCCCGGTGCCGGAGGCGGTGCGGCAGGTACTGGACCAGCCGCGCGAGCCGGTGCGGGAAAGTGATATCCGCAGCGAGGTGCGAACGATCGCCACGCCGCACTCGGCACTACAGGCGGCGGCGCAGATGGCTGAAAAGCTCGGCTATACGCCGCTGATCCTCGGCGATGCGCTGGAGGGCGAAAGCGCCCAGATGGGCATCATGATGGCCGGGATCGCCCGTTCGGTGAAGCGCCACGGCTTACCGGTGAAGCCGCCTGCGATCCTGCTGAGCGGCGGAGAAACCACCGTGACGCTGGGCAGCAGCGAGGGCGGGCGCGGCGGGCGCAATTGCGAGTTTTTGCTCAGCCTGGCGGTGGCGCTCAAAGGCGAGGCGGGGATTTGGGCCATCGCCGGGGACAGCGACGGTATTGACGGCACTGAGGACGCCGCCGGTGCGATTATCGGGCCAGATACCCTGACGCGCGGGCCGGATGCCAGCGCATTCCTCGACGCCCATGACAGCTACAGCTACTTTGCCGCGCAGCAGGCGTTGGTGATCACCGGCCCGACGCTGACCAACGTTAACGATATCCGCGCGATCCTGATTGCGCCAGAAGATCCCTGAAATCGCACAAACCGAAACAGGAAATGGTTATTAAAGGCTATAACTGTAGGGTATTTTTACAGGAACCCGGTTATGGCCTTTATTGATGATTACTTTGCGCGCATCGGCTTTCGCGGTGAGGCGCGCGCGGATTACGCGACGTTAAAACAGCTGCATTTACTGCACACCTGCCATATCCCCTTCGAAAATCTTGACGTGTTGCTGGAACGGCCCATTTTGCTGGATGACGCGCATCTCGCTGACAAACTGCTTAGCGCCCGACGCGGCGGCTACTGCTACGAGCAGAACGGCGTCTTTACCCGCGCGCTGCGCGAGCTGGGATTCGCGGTGCAGGATCTGGGGGCGCGGGTGGTGCTGGCTAATCCACCGGAGATGCCGCCGCGCACCCATCGGCTGTCGCTGATCACCCTTGATGATGCCCAGTGGCTGGCAGACGTGGGCTTCGGCGGCCAGACGCTATCGACGCCGATTGCGTTTACCCCGGATGCGGTGCAAAACACGCCGCACGGCAGCTACCGGCTGATCCGGAACGACGACGATTACTCTCTGGAGACGCGCAACGACGAAGGCTGGCAGGCGCTGTACCGCTTCGACCTGGCACACCAGTATCCGGCGGATTATCTGATGGCGAACCATTTTGTCTCCCGCTGGCCGGACTCGCATTTCCGGCATCATTTGCTGCTGGCGTTGATGCGCCCCGACGGCGGCAAAATCACGCTGCTTAACCGGCGCGTCACCCGGCGTGTGCCCGGCCATCCTGCCGCTACGGAAGAATTACCCAATGCCGATGCGCTGTATGATTGCCTGGTGGAGGAGTGCGGGCTTGCCTTATCGCACCCAGTGCATGGGGTGAGCCGTGAGGCGCTGCGGGCGGTGATGGCGCGGCTGGAACAGTCGTAAATTCATTTGCGATAAGTATGAATATGTCCATTCCATATGGTTCTTTGATTAAAGGGTGTTAGCATATCGCCCTTAAGTTGTACTGATTTAATGAGGTTGTATGAAGATTAAGCTCATCGCGGTGGATATGGATGGCACCTTTCTCAACGAGAAAAAGGATTACGATCGGGAAAGGTTTCAACGGCAGTACCACGCGCTGAAGGAGAAGGGCATCAAGTTTGTGGTCGCCAGCGGCAACCAGTACTACCAGCTTATTTCATTCTTCCCTGAGATTTGTCACGACATCTCGTTCGTTGCGGAAAACGGCGCGCTGGTTTATGACCAGGGGCAGCGCGTTCATCACGGTGAGCTGACCACCGCTCAGTTCCACAAAGTGGTGGATGAACTCGGCGAATTCGACGGCATTAACTTCGTGGTCTGCGGGCTGGAAAGCGCTTATTACCGCACCGGCGCGCCGCAGGCGTTTATCGATTTGATGTCGAAACACTATCACCGCCTGAAGCCGGTGGACGATCTGTACGCCATTGACGATGTGATCTTTAAATTCTCACTGAATTTGCATGATGACGCGATCCCGGCGCTGGTGGACAGCCTGCACCATTCGCTGGACGGTATCGTTAAGCCCGTAACCAGCGGTTTCGGTTTTGTGGATTTGATCATTCCCGGGTCACACAAGGCCAGCGGCTTACAGCGCCTGATGGCGCGCTGGGATATCAACCCCAGCGAATGCGTGGCGGTGGGCGACAGCGGCAACGATATTGAAATGCTGCAACTGGCGGGGTACTCCTTCGCCATGGACAATGCCGCGCCGGAAGTGAAAAAGATCGCCAAATACGCCACCGGATCGCTGAATCACAGCGGCGCGCTGGAGGTGATTGACGCGGTGCTGGAACAGCGGCTACCCGCCTGATTACTCGCAGTGCGCGTGGTGGTAGAGGAGAGTATTGCGCGAAGCAATGTACTCCTCTACCGCCAGCCAGCCGCAGGTTTGCTTATAAAACTCCAGCAGCTGAATCAGCATCTTTTGCCGGAGCTTACCGATAAACAGCTCATTGCCCTGTTGCGCCAGGTTCTGCTCAATAAGGCTGATGGCCGCCAGAAAGGTCTGTTTTAAATCCCGGTAATATTTGCGCTGGCAGGCGGGCACATCCTGTTCACTGAGGGTGGCGAAAAGCGCCGAATACGCCGCCGTGGAATGGGTTTCGCCGTTTTGGTGATATAACGCTAAAAAACAGTGCTGCAACGCTTGCTCTATATATTGTGAGGTAGACATAATCCGACCCGGTTAACGGCTATTTCGTATAGCAAAAGGTGTTGTACAGACCAATCAAATTATTCACTTTGAATTTTTCATAAATGCTTCGCCGATGGCAACTGACTGTTTTCTGAGATAAATTCAGGTAGCGTGAAATCTCTTTGTTATTTTTCCCCGAGACAATATACGGCAGCACCACTTCTTCTTTACGGGTCAGGTTCGAGGCCTTTTCGATGCGGTACCAGGCGGTATTTTTAACGATGGTTTTATGCTGTGTGCAACCGTGCAGCTCCCGGAGTATCCGCTCCAGTTTTCTCAGGGAGTCGGTACAGTTCAACGCATAATCAGCAACGGTATTGATCAGAATATTTTCAATAGTATTTGAAAAGCGGGCTTCGCGGGTCATCAATATCAGCGTCAGTTCAGGATCAACAGACTTTATTTCCATTAATGCGATTAATAATGAGATGTCCTGCTGCTCATAATCAACAATAATAGCTTTGACCTGCGCATATTTTTGAAAAGAGGCTTTGCCTATTTGCGTAACGTATTCAACCCGGGAAAATGAAGTGCAATCACAGATGTAACTTTCCTGAAAGCTTTCAAATCCGTTTTTAAATAATCCACAGTTCGTTACAACGATAATCATACCCACATCCTTCAAGGGAAACTTACCAGGAATATTCCATCCTGGACCAGCAATTTGCAATTCAGAAAATATTCTATGAGTATAGGATTAATCTTATCCAAATAGCGACATAACGTGCGGTTGATTTTTTTATTGGTAACTAAATGCGTACAAAAACAAGAAATTGTAATTACTAATAAGAATTTTCCTTGTGGAGGGTCTTTGGTCTTAACAAGGTAATTCAGGAAATTTGTTATTGTTATTAAAAGCAAAGCGCGCCGATAAGAAATTGTAAACGCTTTGCTGGTTTTTTTATTCTCACAAAAGGAGCTTGATCATGAGAAAGTATTTCCAGTTAACACCTGTCGCACAAAGTATGGCCATTATTTTTACCGGTAGCATGGTTATGGCCAGTTCCAGCTATGCCAGCGAGTGCGTATCTACCAGCGGAAATGGAGTATGCGGGCTGGTTGAAAATGATATGACGCTCTACGGCAACTATACGCCTGCCAAAGCCTGGTATTTTACAGTCCCTTCGCAAAACGCCATTATTGACGGCAATGCCAAAGCGCAAAACCTGTATACCGCCGCTGGCGGCGCTTCCCGTGGCGATAACGATCTACAAAGCTTACTGGTTGATGGGGCCAAACTGGATGGCTTTTATATCAACGCCAGTAAGGGCGGTTCGGTCAATATTACCCTGGTCAATGATGCTTCGGTGGACTGGCTGGAAGCGGGAGGCTCTACCACCCACAGCCATATTATCGTTGATCATTCGACACTGAACGGTGCCGACCCAACAAAAGATTACGACCGAAATACCCGAGGAAAAGCCTACGCCAAAGGTTACGCCATTTATCTGGATAGTGCAGATAAAGGCAATCAGGAAATTGAAATCACCAATAATAGCCAACTCAACGGCGGTATTTTTACCGGCGGCGCAGGCAGCCATAATATTGAACTGACCGACAGTGAGATTAATCAAGGCGGGATCCTGATTTATAATGGCCTGGGTGATAATACAGTAGCGCTGAAAAACAGCGTTATTGATAGCCGCAACGCGGCAAACGCCACCAAAACCGCCATTAATCTGTCAGGGCTCACTTCTTCAGCGAATACCAATACCGTTCAGGTAGAACAAAGCGACCTGTTCGGCACGTTAGCCGTCAGCGGCTCCGGCGGCACCACACGGGTCTCGCTGGATGGCAGCAGCGCGACAGCCACTACTGACACCAATAAAAATGCGCTCTCTTTAATTAATGCCAAACAAACGTTTTTAAACGTTAACGATTCTACGGTGACCGGAAATAGCGATCTCGCCGGTGCCGATCTTATTAGCAGTACTTTTACTTCCAGCCAACTCTCAGGGAATTTAACGCTCCGCAATGCTAAAGATATCCAGGTCGCGTTGGCCGATAGCGTGGTGGACGGGAATATTAACGCCAGCGGCGGAAAAGGCGATCTGGCGCTGCATATTACCGATAACAGCCTGGTGACCGGCGACGTAATCCTCAACAACGGCACGCTACAGAACGCGGCCATCTGGCTGGATAACGCGCAAGTGCAGGGCAACCTCTACGGCAACGGCAGCAGCGTGCTAAACCTCGGCGCTTCTATTCAGCAGTTTAACGGCGGAAAATTCAGCGGCTTTAACGCCTTGAACCTGAACGGCAACCTGGTGATGGAGGGCGGTTTCAGCGATGCCAACGTTGGCCAGCAGCTGACGGTGAGCGGAGGCAGCGTGGTTGCGCCGGTGAATCTCACCCAGGGCAATCTCGCGTTCAGCGCCAGTAAGCTGATTGCCGACACGCTGACGCTTGGCGACGCCTCGTCGCTGACCCTGAATAACAGCGTACTGGAAACCCACTCGGCGCAGTTGTTTACCCAGTCGGCCTCGGCAGAAACCGCCTCTGCGGATAGCCTGACGCTCTCCGGCTCGCGTATCGCCTTTAACGACAGCGTACTGGCATTAAACGACAGCGCTTATCGCCTTGATTACGTTAAATCGGTGCACGATCTGCTGGCGGGCCAGAACGGCTATTCGCTGGTGATGATGGGGACGCTGATGGACGGCGACCAGGCCACCGGCACCACCACGCTGAATGACGCGGCGATGACCGGCGCAGTGCTGGCCAACGTGGCGGTCACGGCGGATAAAAACCGTATTCAGGTTGGAGGTACCCCTTCTGATGCTGATTCTCAACACGTGGCGAACGGTTTTGGCGCGGCACAGTTGCAGCTCAACGGTGTCGGTAATCCTGCGGTAGTCATTGAAGGCAACCAGGCGTTGACCTTGACCGGCGCGCTTGGCGGCCCGTTGATTACCTCGTCTGGCGTTGCGGCCAGTAATGTAACCGTAAACGTGAATCAGGGGATGCTGAATCTGGGATCGATGGCAACCGGGGCCACTGAATCTACTCTGGATGGCGTTATCAACGTCGAAAGCGCAGGGGTAATGAACGTTGCCGCAGGCCATCACACCGTGACGGGCACCGGCGTGATTAGCCGTGGTGAGCTGAACGTTAATCAAAACGCCACGCTAACGGCGGACGTGGCGATTCAGGATCAAGGACAGATGGCGGTGGCCGGGACAGTCAACGCCGGTTCGTTAACCGCCGGTAGCGACGCGCGTATCACCGTCGGTGACGCCAGCGCCGCCGGGGTGCTAACCGCTGACAGCGTAGATTTGCAGGGGGCCGCGCTGTTTATCGACCCGGCCTGGCAGGATGGCGCGACGCTGAGCGACGCTTCCCGCGTAGCGCTGGGCGGTAATCAGGTTAATGGTCGCCTGACCGCAGGCCAGAACTCGCTACTGATGCTGGGCGGCAGCGATGTCGATAGCGTAAATCGTGATTTCGCTGCCAGCAGTCTGGTCTGGGGGCAGGACGCGACCGCAGCGTTGGCGGTGCTGGCCCCGCAAACGCTGGTGGCCGGGCAGGGCGGATTGCGTATCGACGGCAGCCTCACCGCAGACGTTCCGGCGGCGCAGCGCGATGCCACGGCTAACGCCGCCATCTTCGGTGAGCAGTCGCTGTTGATGGTGAACAGCGCGTCGACCACCAACGGTAACGTGGCGCTAACCGCCAGCAGCGGTACGCTGAGCGTGGCGGACAGCGCGAAGCTGTATATTGCCGATGCCCAGGCGAACCGCACCTATGCCATCGCCGACGGCTTTACCAGCCTGGATTTCGCGGGCAACGGCTGGCGCGACGCTAACCTGATCGCCAACAAACTGTTACAGGCGACGCTCAGCCCGACGGAGGACGGCGTGAACGTCACCACCACCGCTAAACGCGCCAGCGAGGTGTTGCCGGGCGTTATGGTCAGCAATGCGCTGGATCGGATGATGAACGACAACGCCAACGCGGTGAACAGCCCGGATGCCGGCGTGCGTATGCTCTCCCGCGCGATTGAAGCGCCGAGCGCCAGCGTCAGCGACGTGGTGAAAACGTTGAACAGCGCCGCGCAACTGGCGGTGGCGGGTGGGGTACAAAGCAGCAGCCTGGCGGTGAATAAAGCCGTGAACAATGCTATTTACGATCGCAACGCCGCGCCGGATCTGGATACCGCCCAGGATGCGGGCGTATGGGTTCAGGCTCTGTACGGTAATCAGCAGAGCGACGATTTTAGCGCCGGGAACACCCGTTATGGTTACGACACCGATTTCTGGGGCGTGATCGTCGGGGTGGATAAAGACTATGCCCTGGCAAACGGCAACCTGCGCACCGGCGTGGCGGTCAATACCGGAAAAGGCAAAACCGACTCTGACGGCGATTTCAACGCCACTCGCGATGATTTCAACTTTACCGGCGTCTCGCTGTATCAAAACTGGCGCAACGAGGCATTTAACCTGACGGCGGACGTGGGATACAGCGCAGGCAGCCACGATCTGTCCCAGCATTTACCCGGCTGGGCGGGGATGGGCGGCAAGTTGAAAGCCGATAACGTGGATACTTCGGTACTGACCGTCGGCCTGAACGGCGAGTATGTGATTGACGCCTCGGTGTTGAATATCATCCCGCATGTGGGCGCGCGTTATAACCAGCTCACCACGGACGGCTTCACCACCCGTGCATCAGGCGGTGAAGGCGTGTTTAAAACCGATAAAACCCGTCAGGATATCTGGCAGTTCCCGGTTGGGGTGCGGCTGAATAAAACCTGGGCGATGGATTCCGGTTGGGCGCTGAGCACCGATGCGGATATGTCGGTGGTGTTTACCTCGGGAGATACCGATGTAACCAGCAAAGTCCGGGCGACGGGGATCCCGGCTTCAGACCGCATCTCGGCTGAAGTCATGGATAAAACCGCGTTCGAAGGCAAGCTGGGCGTGAAAATGCAAAAGGGCAATATGACCTGGGGCGTAGGCTATAGCCTGGATGCCTCCAGCCATAACACCGGCCAGCAGGTCGGGATTTCTTACCGCTACACTTTCTGATCCCTTAACCCTGACCGCCTGCCTGTGCAGGCGGTCATTTTTTATTCTTCTGTCACGCTGTCACGCTGTCACGTTTCCTGCTGATTAAAAAATAAAATCTCTCCACTTTTCAAGGCACTGCGGCGAAGCGGCCAAAATGGCGTTGTCGGCTGCGCAAAAACAATAATACTGTATATAAACACAGTGATGTTGGGTCTAACTAAAAATGAACAGATTAATTCCCTTAAGCGAAGCGACTCGCCCCGAATATTTACCGCTCTTTCTGGAGTACGTGCCGTGCGGCTTTCCCTCTCCGGCGCAGGATTACGTAGAAACCCGTATTGATATTGCGGCGTTATGCATTCAGCACCCCAGCGCGACCTATTTTCTTAAGGCCTCGGGGGATTCGATGACGGGAGAGGGCATCTCCGATGGGGATTTACTGGTGGTGGACAGCGCGTTAACCCCGCAGCATGGCGATGTGGTTGTCGCCGCCGTGGATGGCGATTTTACCGTGAAGCTGCTGCGCCTGCGCCCGGTGCCGCAACTGGTGCCGACCAATCCGGCTTATCGACCAATCACCTTTACCGATGATTCGCAGTTGCAGATCTTCGGCGTGGTGAGCTGGGTATTAAAGAAAAAGCGCAGCTGAATAAAAAACGCGCTGTCGGTACAGCGCGTTTTTTATTGCCGGAAGGTTTTAATAATGCAGCACGCTCGGTTCGTCGAAAATATCCTGACTCGGGTGGCCGCAGGTCTGCTGGATGAAAAAGCGCAGCACGTTGCGGGCCTCCGGGGCATCGCGAACTTCACTGAGCATGGCATCCAGATCGCGGCCTTCGCTGCGCAGCACGTCAGCGCGGAACTGCATCAGCGCCGACGAAATGCCCGGCGTAAATTCCGGATGGAACTGGGTGGATACCGCATTCGGCCCGTAGCGCACAATCTGATGCGGATCGTGGCTGGAGTACGCCAGCGCAGAAGCGCCCGGCGGCAGTTCCACCACGGTCTGCATGTGAGTTAAGTGCGCGGTAAAAGTCTGCGGAAAGGTGTTGAGCAGCGGGTCTTGTTGGGCTTCCGGCGTCAGGGTGATTTGCTGGTTACCCGCTTCACGCCCCTGGGGATGGTAATCCACGCGCCCGCCGAGGGCATAGGCCATAAGCTGGTGGCCGTAGCAGACGCCGAACAGCGGCATATGGATGCGCATCGCTTCGCGGATCCACTCCGCCATGGCTTCACTCCACGGCAGGCGCTCCGTCACCATCGCCCACGAGCCGGTAATAATCGCCATCCGGCGCGGATCGGGTTGCGGCAGCGGCTCGCCCTCAAACACGCGTACCACTTCAACGGCACCCACGGGCACCTGCAACGCATGGCAAAACCACACCGGCACATCATCATGAACTGCGAGCATCTCCTCCGGCGGCGTACCCACCTGAAGGATGATGATTGGACTGACTTGCATCAATAAAGACTCCGCCTGAGAAACAGTAATACGTAACGCCTGAGTTTACTTTGCGCTCTTTAGTACAAAAAATCATCAGAAATATCCGCAAGATAAATATTTTTATTTCTGATGTCTTGAGCCTTACGCAGAATCAGCGATACTGTATAAATATACAGTTACTTAATATATTCATCATGCAATTGATTGATTACACACACAGCGACCACGCGCAGAATCTCCTGCTCGCTGCGGCACAAGACGATTTAAGCGCCGACGACCATGTTTGCGCTGGTTGACGTCAACAGCTTTTACGCCTCCTGCGAGGCTGTTTTCCGCCCTGATTTATGGGCGCGACCGGTGGTGGTGCTGAGTAATAACGATGGCTGCGTTATTGCGCGCAACGTTCAGGCAAAGGCGATAGGGGTTTCGATGGCCGCGCCGTACTTTAAGCAGAGAGCGCTGTTTGAGCGACATAACGTGGCGGTATTCAGCTCTAACTATGCCCTGTACGCCGATATGAGCCATCGGGTAATGAGTATTCTGGAGGAGATGGCACCCGCCACGGAAATTTACTCCATTGATGAAGCCTTTCTGGATGTGCGAGGCATCGCCAGCTATCAGTCGCTGGAGTCGTTTGGCCATCAGGTCCAGCAGCGGATCCGCCAGGAGGCGCATCTCCAGGTGGGCGTGGGAATAGGGCGCACCAAGACGCTGGCGAAACTGGCGAATTACGCCGCCAAGCGCTGGAAAAGCACTGGCGGCGTGCTGGATATTTCCAGTCCTGAACGTCAGCACAACGCGCTGGCGTATATTCCCGTTGAAGAGGTCTGGGGCGTGGGGCGGCGCTTAAGCAAGCAGCTACGCGCCATGGACATCAATACTGCCCGGGATTTAGCCGAATGCCCCGCCTGGCTTATCCGCAAGCATTTCAGCGTGGTGCTGGAGCGCACCGTGCGGGAGCTGCGCGGTGAATCCTGTCTCGCCATGGAGGAGTTTGTTCCGGCGAAACAGCAGATTATTTGCAGCCGCTCGTTTGGCTACCGGGTGACGGAGTATGAAGACATGCGCCAGGCGGTCTGTTCATACGCAGAGCGCGCGGCGCAAAAGCTGCGCGAAGAGCACCAGTTTTGCCGCCAGGTTTCAGTATTTATCCGCACCAGCCCGCACGCTATTGATGAAGAGTATTACGCCAACCAGGGGCTCAGCGTGCTGCCAACCCCGACTAACGATACCCGCGACATCATCAAAATGGCGGTGACTGCGCTGGACCGTATCTGGCGCAGCAACTGCCGGTATCTGAAAGCAGGCGTGATGCTGAGTGATTTTTACAGTCTCGGCGTGGCACAGTTAAACTTGTTTGATGAGTATACCCCGTGGGCGAACAGCGCGGCGCTGATGTCGGTGATTGATGAGGTGCATAAGCAGGGTAAAGGAAAACTGTGGTTTGCCGGGCAGGGGATCCAGAAAAGCTGGGCGATGAAGCGCGAAATGCTGTCACCGGCGTACACGACGAGGTTATCGGAGTTACGGGTAGTCGGAGAGTAGCCAGTTATGAGTTAACTGCGGAAGGTTTAATAATTTAAAAAATTAGTCAATGATATCATATACCCATGCCATATATTATAATAAATGTAGATGTGTCTTGAGTGTTAAAAGCATATATCCATTTAGAACAGGAGTAGACTATGGGTATCATAGGAATAATGAAAAGCTAAAAAGCTTCACAAGTAAGAGCTAATATGAATTTTACTGGTTCAATTTAATTGCATAGTATTTTTGGAAAGCATTCTGTAGCTAATAATATCGTCAATTTTATAATTTTCTTGAAAAAATTCCCTTAATCCAACACCTCCCATTATTCTTGGGGTTTTGGATTTATTTGCTGTTCTATTGATTAACGCTGTTAGTATTACTGTTCCGTCATGATTGACGATCGTAAGGTTGTCACCGTCATGAGAGAATTCATCCGATGAAGAAACAGAAACATTAAAAAAACCTCGTTTCCAATAAGTGGGGGCCATATTGAAGCTATGATCTTTAGATTGAGATGTCACACAATTAACGTCACACTCATTACCATGGAAATGATTATCTAATTCGATGTTTTGATGTTTATCGTCCATTAAATTTTTTGAATTTCCATTCCAGTCTGGATTGATTGTTTTTATGATGCTATCTTCAAGCCCCGCAGCAAGGTTGAGATGAAACTGTCCATAATGCATCAGACCATTATCAGGCAAAACAAGTATATCTACAGCGTTGTTTTTCAACAAGGCTTCACAAATATAGGCGTTGTTTTTTATATTTGTGGATTGAGACTGACCGGGGTTTTTATAATGATACATCCTTTTGTTTAGAAGTCTTGTAGTTTTACCAATATACTTTACTTGTCCATCACAGACAAATGCGTAAAGGTTGTTACAGACATCACAGAATGTCTCCGTCATAGTGTAGTTCAATTGTCCATCCAGAAGTTCCCAGTATCCAATTTTAATAAACCCAATATTTAGCAGTCGATTCATCTCAATTATCCCTAATTAAATTATTTGGTTAATGTCGTTCATCTGTTATTTATTTTCAATTGTTTTTGGCTATTGCAACGCAATAATGTGATCCTCGTCAGTACTGTTGGTTATTCTTCGCTTAAAGTGAGTGGTAATCAATAATAATGCTTGAAACAGAAGCATTGAATATTGCCATATGCTTCGTTCGATTTTGTACCTAATTTGCGCACAATCACAAAACCCGCTCGCTAAGCGGGTTTTGCTTGTCTACGTAGTGGCAACCTGAGTGCTTAGAGCAAAACTGATAATTTCTGTCGCATATCCTTCACCGTTGCTTTTACTTCTTTAAGTTCTTCGCGCAGCGCCTGCGCCTCATCGTTATCCGGAATTAACACAATACAATCCCCGGCGATATGCACTGAAATTCCTCTACCGGTATCGAACCCGGCTTCACGCAACCATTTGCCGGAGAGCGTAATGGTTGGCGTACTGGTATCACCGTGATTAGGCAGATAGCCGACAGTGTAGCGGCGTTGAGTTTTCGCCGTTCTTTCAGATGAGGGATGAGTATGGGTAGGGATAGTAGCCATAAGGGCAGCCTCCAGTATGTAATATTTAAACCACCACTGGAGAGGCTAATCTCACGGGTGGTGGAACCGAACAGGGTTAGCCTTACCGGCCATACTGGATACCGGCGCGTCTCGCGACGCCCCCGTCCGGCCCACCATAGAGGTACAGCCGTACGCACGACACAAAAAAGTGTGTCGCCAGTATGATTTTCAGGAGGCTAATCCTGGCGCCTGATTTTGCAGGTGCGGGGGAAAGATACTGCTATCGCTTATAAGCGGCAAGATGTTTTGCTGTGGATGCCGCAATGTGAAAGGAATCCGGAATACTTCTCGCAAAACAGCATCACAGCGTATACCAGGTCTTGCTAACAGTGCCCTCCGGGCCAACAATGAAGCGCTGAAGTTGGCAATCGACACGTTTCGTAAAGAGGGCAAAGGCAAACTGTGGTTCGTCGGGAAGTAAACCCGGTCGTACCCGCGTAGACTGTGCCGACATTGTGCTTTACACTTCGCGCTGCAAAAATTAAGTAGCTAACAGATTAATCAGGCGGTAATGGCGATGAACGGAAAGATCACAACGTGGTTTAAAGATAAAGGTTTTGGATTTATCAAAGATGAGAACGGCGACAACCGCTATTTTCATGTGATTAAGGTCGCCAACCCGGAACTGATTAAAAAAGACGCCGCGGTGACCTTCGAACCCACCACCAACAATAAGGGCCTGTCAGCCTATGCGGTGAAAGTGGTCCCGGAAAGCAAATACATCTTTATCGCGGGCGAGCGCCTGAAGCTGACGTCGATCAAATCTTATCTGGTTTACAGCGAAGAAGTGCCTGCCGAGACCCGTATCGATAAAGAGAATGCGGTGCTTTCCGTCGGCGCATTAATGAGCAGCATCCGACCTAAATCCACCGCAAAGCCGGGTGAAATGCGCTCGCTGAAAAAGCTGGCTATCACCACCTTCCAGGGCTCGACGCACATCTTTTCTGAAGATGAGATCGATATCGATGCCACAGTGAAAATGCTTAAATTAAAATAATCGGGATTGGATAACGGGCGAGCGTAGAGACGACGATGACAAAACTTACCTTACAAGAGCAGATGCTGAAAGCGGGTTTAGTGACCAGCAAAAAAATGGCTAAAGTCCAGCGCACGGCAAAAAAATCACGCGTTCAGGCGCGCGAAGCCCGCGAGGCCGTTGAAGAGAATAAGAAAGCGCAGCTTGAGCGAGACAAACAGCTCAGCGAACAACAAAAGCAGGCTGCGTTATCGAAAGAATATAAAGCGCAGGTGAAGCAGCTGATTGAAATGAACCGCATCACCGTTGCGAAAGGCAATATTGAGTTTAATTTCACCGACAGTAATTTGATTAAAAAAGTGGTGGTGGATAAGACGACGCAGGCGCAGTTGATCAATGGCCGCCTTGCTATTGCGCGTCTGGCTGTTGATGGCAAGGATACATTTGACTACGCCATTATTCCCGCCAGCGTAGCGGACAAAATCGCGCAGCGCGATGCAGACAGCATCGTACTTAATAGCGGGCTAAGCCAGGAAGAGCAGGATGAGGACGATCCGTATGCTGATTTCAAAGTGCCTGATGATTTGATGTGGTGATAAGGGGCCAGTGCCACATCGAAATATAGGTTGTGGAGTTGAGTGGGTTGAGGCTGGAGATGTCCGCTTTGTGCCAGAAGCGGACCCTAGCTATCAAACTCTCGATGGGTGTATTTAAAATATATGGTAATTGATTATTATTTTTTACCACGTCATAATAAGAATATATTGATAAAAAATTAAGATGGTAAATATGACTGGCGAAACGAATGGATACGTATACATATTGGAGGTTTCTGATATTGACTTACCTGTATGTAAAATTGGAATGACGACCAGAGATCCAACCTCTCGATGTGATGAGATAAATAAAAGCTCAACAGGTGATTTTATTTGGGCAGTTTCTCACTCTATTTTTGTTAGTGATTGTAAAAAACTAGAACGATTAATTCACGATAAGTTAAGTCCATTGCGGCAAAAAAGAAGAGAGTTTTTTAATTTACGCGCAGATGATGCATACAAAGCAGTAATGTCAATTTTCGAGTCTCAGGATGAGATAAAAATAATTATCGAGTCGGAATCAAAATCCTTATCAATAATTAACCCGGACCATAAAGTTAAAAATAATCAGCGATATCTGTCCAGACATGGTTCTGCTGAGTATGCAGAGATATTACAGTCTTTTTGCGAAATTCTGGGTGTGAAAGGAAGGGCTTTTGGCCAGCTCAATAAACCATTTTTTGGCATGAGCGATGGAAATGAAGGCGTTCAATGGAATATTTCTGTGTGTACGCAAAAAAATAACATCCGTATGGGTGTTAATCTTGAAGGTAAAAAATACAAAGATTGGCCTATAGCTAAGCTTATTAAATCAGAGTTGGCAGCCCCTGGGTTGCTAAGTATAATGCAAGAATTAGATTCTAAAGACGAAATTAGCATGGCTTTTTATCGAGATGCCTGGCAGGTGACTTCCAGACCTGAAATTAGAGAGAAATATATAGGCGGCAGGGAATTTAACCTCAATGAGCTGACTCATGGGGAATGGAAGCGTATTTTAAATGAAGCTTTAAATTGCTTAGATAAAGAACGTGATTATAAACGGAGAAATATGCAGGATGTTACGATAGTAAACAAAAATGGTAGTGTTCTTGTCCGTACCATGCCAGTTTCCCCTCATTTAACAATATGGTCCCCATTAATAATTAACGATAATATTGATGGTTCAATCCGAAATAAGTTTAATCAATTGATTCATATTCATCGTTGGATGATGCAGTTAAGTTGAAAAATTAAGCTTGTTATATCCGCTTTTCGCTCGAAGCAAACCCTTTGTGTCAGAAGTGGATTTCAAAAGTGCTTATTTTGGAACTAATTATAAAGACCTATCGTTTATAATGACGTATATTCCTTCGTGGTTCATTGTTCCATAATCTTTATGAATGTATCAGATATTATGATATTTGATACCTGTCAAAACCGGATCAGAAACGAGTATCAGAAATCGTAATTTATGCATTATGATACCATTTTGTATCAAAAACGATTTGTGAGACTGAAATGGCGTTACTGGACTATGCCAGGGTATCAACCAGCCACCAGAAGCTTACGCTCCAGTGGCTGAACTGAAAAAGACCGGTGTGCGTGAAGATGGCTTCTGGTATCCGGTTTGGCAGAAAACAACATCCGGCGACAGCCTCTGCCCTGAAGATGATCGGGCGGGGGGTCGTTTAAACTCGTATCGGAAAAAACGGGTATATCAAGACCTACTTATTTCAGAATAAAGAAAAGACTAAAGTCATCCGAATAACATTAACGCTGTCAGCCAGGAAAAAGAAAAATGAATAATTTTGTTTACAGACAAATGGAACAGTTCGAGCTGGATAAGGCTTACAACGTAGCCGCGGTTGTTGAAAATTTTCCCGCACTTCTGAACAATTTTGCAGAAAGAAGCCGACTGGCATATTCGCGCTACAACTGGTGCCGTAACCTGCGATACGGAAAAGAAACAGGAAATCAATATGATTTCCTTTCATGCGGGATACCGCATGCACCAACTTATGTATTCATACATGGAGGTTACTGGAGTAGTGGTAGTAAAGAAGAACATGCGTTCATTGCTGATGGCCCGATTGCAAAAAATATGAATGTTGTGCTGGCTGAATACTCACTGGCTCCCGGCGCCACGATGACACAGATAGTTGCGGAAATCAGAATGCTCATTGAACATCTGGCGGCAGACAGGGATAAACTTGGCATCGCTGACAGTCCAGTTTATCTGAGCGGACATTCGGCTGGAGGCCATCTTGCGGCAATGTACCGTTCACATCCCTCTGTAAAAGGCGTGCATATAATAAGTCCCATCGTTGACCTGGAACCAATAAGTCTGTGCTGGCTACAAAATAAACTGGAATTAAGTTCCAGGGAAGTCAGTGATTACAGTCCGTTATTACACGTAGATAAAGGAGCGCCAACGCTGATATCGGCAGGAGGGGCGGATTTACCAGAGTTTAAGCGTCAGTCTGCTGCGTATGCTGAAGTGTGTGCAAATAACGGGGAGCATTTCAGCCATATTCTTGTGCCTGGCGCAGACCATTTTGGAATACTTAATGATCTCGCAGATCCAGAAGGCAGGCAACTGAAAGCATTTATGAGTCTGATCTAATTTTAGAAAAACAGGGAGTATAACTGCTCCCCGTATTTTTCATAAAAGCAATAGATAACTCAGACAGATATATCCTTAGCGTGGTTTTTTACATCATTGACCGTCAAACCCCGTTAAGTAAAACTTATGTCCGCTCCTCGCTCTAAGCTGCACTTCACCAGAACCAGCGTCGCCTGGGTTTTTTCCAGGCTCCTTGCCAGAGGTCAAAATACTCCAGTTGCTCAAGCTTAAGTAAAATAACGTCTTCACCTACCGACGAGATACTTTGCTCAGGTATTGAAATACCAAACAGGCCTTCTGCTACCGGGAAAACCTCATAATTCGACATAAGCGGCCCTAAAGCTTTTTCAATCCTCTTACGGTCTGCTTTTACAATTAACTGGAGTCCCATCAGCGTTTAAACTCTACATGAGCTACCTGTTCAAGCGCCCGGTTGATTTGGGCCAGGACTGCGTCAGGGATTGATTGCCCTCTAATGTCATAGACAACCCGACAGGTTTGAATGTGGGGTGGAAGCTGGGACTTTCCGTAGGATATTCTGGCGAGATTATATTTAATGCTGAATTGAATAGATTCTGCGGATGTCAGGCTGTGGTTGGCTACAAGGATAAACTCACCGCTTTCTTCATTTGTAAATTCCGGAATAAACATCACACCTCCATTTAATTGCCTTCGGCTGTAGCTACTTCCTCTATCATTTTCACAGACATTTATTTTTCTTGTACATTAACCCTTCATTCCAGACATCGTCTAAGCGCAGGGATAAATACCATCGTCATTTTCAGTCAGCCTCCATTATTGGTTCAATTTCAGGCATTTTGGCAAGAATACAACATAACCTTTATCACAGAAACCGCACCCGCGCCCGGCAGCCCGGGCCAGGGCTGCGGTTATCAAGGATAAACTGCGCCTGATGCAACTGGACGATACGGGTAACGATGCTTAACCCCAGGCCAATCCCCCCGTAGCGGCGGTCCATACGCACAAAGGCTTTGCTGAGTTCGCCGCTTTTAGTTTCGTCAATGCCCGGCCCTTCATCTTCCACCACCAGCAGCGGATGCGGGGCGGTTTCCACGCGAATAAACACGTTGGTGTTTTCCGGGCTGTAGCGATGGGCGTTTTCCACCAGATTACGCAGCATGGCGCGCAGTAGCGTCGCGTCGCCGCGCACGGTGACGTCCTGAGGGGCGACAACCTGCAGCCGCTGATGGCGGGTGTGCAGCATAGCCTCGAATTCCCCCCGCATCGGTTCAATCACCTCGGCCAGTAACGGCACCTGCTGATAATCGCCGGAAGCGAAGGATTGCCCGACCCGCGCCAGTTGCAGCAGTTGGGATACGCTTTGCGTCATTTGATCGAGACGCTGTAATAGCGGTTTTACATCCACGTGATGCGCCTTTTCGATCAGTTCCAGATGTAGCCGCAGCCCGGCTAGCGGGGTGCGCAGTTCATGAGCGACATCGGCGGTGAACAGCCGCTCGCGCTCAAGCGTGACGGTCAATCGTGACACAAGATGATTAATGGCGTGTGTCACCGCGTCGATTTCCCGTACCGAACTGAGGTAGCCGATGGGTTCAAGGTTATCTTCACTGCGGCTGTCGAGATGGCGCTGGAGCTCCTGAAGCGGGCGGGTGATCCATTTCACTGCCTGGAAACAGAGCAGCAGCGCCAGGGAAATCATCACCAGGCTGGGCAGCGCCAGGCTGGCCACCGCTTCGACAATCTCTTTTTCAATGTGCCACTGGTTGTTGCGGTTATGCAGCGCCTCGTCCACCAGAAACGAGATCTGCTCTTTACTTTCGTGCCACAGCCACACCACGCTAATGGCCTGGCACACCACCAGAATCAGGCCGATCGCCAGCAACAGGCGAAAGCGTAGCGTGCGGTGGCTGCCCAGCCGGGTAATCAATGCCCTCATAGTGGTTCGCTTTCCTCGCCTGGCTTGATGAGCGCATAGCCGAAGCCGCGCACGGTGCGGATCGTTGCTTTGCCGATTTTGTCGCGCAGATTGTGGATATGCACTTCAAGGGTGTTGGTAGAGGGCTCATTGTCCCAATTGTAGATGTCGTTATAGAGGATTTCCCGGTGTACCGGGTGGCCCGCTTTCAGCATCAAACGGCACAGAATGGCGTACTCTTTCGGCGTCAGTTCCACCTGCACGCCGTCAAGTCTGGCGGTTCGGTGGGTCATATCCAGCGTCAGATTACCCACCGCCAGGGTATTGTCTGCCTGGTTGGCGTGGCGGCGGATCAGGGCGCGAATGCGCGCCAGCAGTTCGTCCAGCGCGAAGGGCTTGATCAGGTAATCATCGGCACCGGCGTCCAGCCCGGCGATGCGCTCGTTCACCGAGTCGCGCGCCGTCAAAATTAACACCGGCAGCATCATTTTCTGGCGACGCAGGCGTAACAGCACGTGCAAACCGTCCTCGTCGGGCAGGCCAAGATCGAGGATCATCAGGCTGTATTGCCCGGCCAGCAGACTGGCCTCCGCCGCCCGGGCTGTGGAGACGCCGTCACAGGCGTAACCTTCGCCCTGAAGCGCCATCAGCAGCCCCTGTAGCAGCAGCGCATCGTCTTCTACTACTAATATTTTCATCGCGTTGTCCCCCTGCACGTCGCCACCAGATCGTCGGACGGAATATACTCTTTGGTTTGGGTGCCCGTCAGCCCCAGCATGGTCGAAAATAAATTATCCTGTGAGGCGTCCTGTGCGGCGCGTTTATTCAGGCAATCCCGATCCACAGAATAGCGTTTTTGATAGTCGTCGGATAACCATAACAGCATCGGTACATGTTTCTGGGTTGCCGGTGCGATGCGGTAGGGTAGACCGTGCAAATAGACGCCGTCTTCGCCCAGCGACTCGCCGTGATCGGAGAGATAAACCAGGCTGGTGGTGAATTTATCCTGGTGCGCTTTCAGAATATCGATCGCTTTCGACACCACATAATCTACGTATAACAGCGTGTTGTCGTAGGTATTGGTTAACTGTTCCGCCGTACAGGTCTGGATCTGGTTCGTGTCGCAGGTCGGGGTAAATTTACGGAACTGCGCCGGATAGCGGTTAAAGTAGGTCGGCCCATGGCTGCCGATGGTATGCAGAACAATCACGCCGTCGCCGGTCAGCTTGTCGATATACTCATCCAGCCCGTGGAACAGCACCTCGTCATAGCATTCGCCATCAATACACTGGCCGGGCAGGTTCAGTTTAGTCATATCCTGATGGGGAACGCGATCGCATGCGCCTTTGCAGCCGCCGTCGTTTTCATTCCACAACACCTGAATACCGGCGCGCTGGATGATGTCTAACATGCCTTCCTGATGATGGGCCAGCGCCTCGTCGTAGCGAGCGCGCGGCATATTGGAAAACATGCAGGGCACGGAGACGGCGGTGGCGGTGCCGCAGGAGGTGGTATGTGGGAAGTAGACCACGTTGCGCTGCGCCAGCTGAGGATTGGTTTGCCGGGCGTAGCCGCCTAACGAGAAATTATCCGCCCGGGAGGTTTCCCCGAGGACTAAGATGGTCAGGTTTTTCTTGCCCTGGCGCATCAGCGGGTTTTGCGTTGCATCCTCACCGATTTTCACCAGCGGCAGGTTGTCTTCCCGGTTATGCACGTACCACGACCAGCCAGCGGCCACGGTATTGGACGGGTTGATCGCCTTCACCAGCTCTTTGTTATTGCGAAACAGCGAAGCGTAATCTTTATAAAACAGCAGCGCCACCACCACCACCACGGCGGCGCAGCCGATCAGGCTCAGGGCGCGATGGGCAAACCGACGCCAGGACGCGGCCTCTTTTACCCGCACCCAGAACGCCAGCATCGCCATCAGCACGCCGGAAAACACCAGCGTCAGCGCGAGCTGCGGCGTAAGCAGGGCAAAGGTTTCGGAGGCGGTGGTGTCGAGCATATTGGCGATCATCGAACGGTCCATGACGATGCCGTAGGTCAGGATAAAATATTGCGCCGAGGCACTGACCAGAATAAACAGCGCAATCACCAGCCGGTCCAGTTTTACCAGCGAGGCCACGATCGCCACACTGCTGACTACGCAAAAAATCACCAGCGGCATGGTGATAAACACCAGAATATTGCGCGGTGAGGTCAACGGAAACACGCTCAATACCTGATGGTAAAAAGCGAAATTTAAAAACAGTGCGATATAGGCCGAAAACAGGCTGATAAACGCAATCCGACTCAGGGTCGGTCTTTTCAGGCGCGGGAAGGGCATAGCAGGGCATCCAGTCATTTCAATGCGTGCAGGATGCCAAAGTAAAATTAGGAAAAGCTTAAGAGACTTAAGGTTGGACCCGGTACTTGAAGCGTTGCCGAAAACCTTTTACTGTGCGAGCGGTCTGGGGGCAGTAACAAAGGAGCATTTATGTCACCGCAAATTGGCGTTGGAGTATTGATTTTTCGGGATGGAAAACTGCTGTTAGGGCGGCGCAAGGGCAGCCACGGCGCGGCGACATGGTCCGCGCCCGGCGGGCATCTGGAGTATGGCGAAACCCCGGAAGCCTGCGCATGCCGGGAAACCGCCGAAGAAACCGGGCTAACGCTGGAGCAACTTGAACCGGGGCGGTTTGTCAGCGACGTGTTTCACGAGGTGGGTAAACACTACATCACGCTGTTTATGGTGAGCCGCGATGCGCAGGGCGAGCCTGAATGCCGCGAGCCGGAAAAGTGCGACGGCTGGCAGTGGTTTTCCCCGGATGCGCTGCCGTCGCCGCTGTTCGCCCCGCTGCAAACGCTGATTGCGCATTACGGGCTGGACGCGCTGCGTTAAACCACTTCTACCAGCTCGAACTCTTCGAACACCAGTTCCATCTCCGGCGCCCAGGTACCTTCACGTTCGAAGAAAGCCTGATGTGAGCCTTGCCAGTAAGCCAGACTGAGGTCGCCTTCGCCTTCACGGCTCGCCAGCTCGGCGGTCACGTCGCCGTAGCGCACCACCCGTAGCACGGTGGTGCGGATCACGCATACCGGCTCGTCGCGTCCGTTAAGAATGATGTTGTAGCTGCCGGGCAATATCGGCTCTTTAAGATAAGAGACCAGCGCACTGCAGCTGGCGCGCTTGCGTCCCTGTATTACCAGCGCGGCGAGCTCGTCGGCCATCTGTGGCGAATCGCCAAATCCCCAAATCGCTGCCTGAGGGTAACGTTGTTGGAGCCTGTTCAGGGTAGTTGTCATTTTTATTCCTTATTATTTATTTAACGCGGAAAATGTCCGGCGGTATCAATAGC
The DNA here is from genome assembly GCF_007570865.1 of Atlantibacter subterraneus. Taxonomy (GTDB): domain Bacteria; phylum Pseudomonadota; class Gammaproteobacteria; order Enterobacterales; family Enterobacteriaceae; genus Atlantibacter; species Atlantibacter subterraneus. Next base: position 952,139 of record NZ_VLPS01000001.1, read on the forward strand.
AGGGCGCGATGAAAAAAGAAAATAAAATTTACCTGCGGCGAAAAAATAGCGTGATAAGCAAAGTCTCAGTAAAGAATTGAAAAGAGATTGAGTAAACCCAACGGCTATGGTTTAATTCCAGCGTGTTTAACTACCGAGGACAATTTTCATCCGCAACGAAGAGAAGCAATACCGCGGATAAGTTGGAAAATTATGGACAATCTGTTCAGGACGTTATTGTTATCCCCACACGTATTCCCCCTTTCTTGTCATCAATTTGGTGAACAGCACTGGCGCAACGCGCTTTAGTCCCTGCATGTGAACTCTGGCGTCTGCGCACCGCGTAGCCACGCTCTCAGCTCTATTTTATCGGTTTGCCGCCATGAAAATGTGGCGCGGCAGGCTGTGGTGAATTATTTTCTCATGCAGGGGAAAAATCATGTTTTATTGGGCTTTATTAGGTCTGGCGATTATTGCCGAAATTACCGGAACGCTGTCGTTAAAATGGGCCAGCCAGAGCGGAAGTTCCACCGCGTTTATTTTTATGCTGGTGATGATCAGCCTGTCTTATATTTTTCTGTCGTTTTCGGTTAAGCGTATCGCCCTTGGGGTGGCCTATGCTCTGTGGGAAGGCATCGGTATTTTAATTATTACGGTGTTCAGCGTCTGGTTATTTGATGAAAGCCTGTCGATGGTAAAAGTGGCGGGTTTAGCCACGCTGGTCGCGGGGATCGTATTGATTAAATCGGGCACCCGCAAAGTGAAAAAGCCGCAGGTCGGGGGTTCCCATGTCGCAGTTTGAATGGATCCACGGCGCGTGGCTGGTTCTGGCGATTGTGCTGGAAATCGCCGCTAACATCTTTTTGAAATTCTCTGACGGTTTTCGCCGCCCGCTGTATGGCGTGTTTTCACTGGTGGCGGTGCTGGCCGCGTTTAGCGCCCTCGGGCAGGCGGTAAAGGGCATCGAGCTTTCCGTGGCTTACGCCCTGTGGGGCGGATTCGGCATCGCCGCCACCGTCGCGGCGGGCTGGATCCTGTTCGGCCAGCGCCTTAACCGCAAAGGCTGGGCCGGTTTAGCCCTGCTGCTGGTGGGAATGGTATTGATTAAACTCGCCTGACGTTGTGAACCGCGCCGTCGCGACCGCTATTGGGCCAGCTGTTCCAGCTTCTCCCGAAAACCGGTGACCGAGATGGCGCGGTTATCCGCGCGCCAGCGGTCTTTGGCCGCGGGTGCCGAACTTTGTACACCAATCAACTGCCAGCCGTTTTCGGTATTGAGCATCAGCGGGGAACCGCTATCGCCGGGCAGGGTATCGCACTGATGCGACAGCACCGATTTCTGCGCCCAGCCGGTAACAATACAGTCCTGATGGCTGTATAGATTATCCAGATGATCTTCCGGATAACCCGCCTGGGTGACTTTACGGTCAGCGGTTTTAAGCGCGGCGGTGAGGTCCGTCCGGTCGCCGGCAAACAGCGGCAGCGGGGTAATCGCCGAAGGCGGGTTACGCAACACAATCAAACCAAAATCATCCGGTGCAGCGGAGGGTGGGACGATCCAGCCGTCGCCGTCGGCCTTAAGTCGCCTGCCCAGATTCGATTCCACGCGGCCTTCAATACCGTGAATTTCGTAACGCCATTTGCCCTTGAGAGACACAAAACGCAGCGCCACCGGCTTATCGAGCTTGCCGCGCGGCGGGGCCAGCAGGCAATGCCCGGCGGTGAGCGCCAGATGCGAAGAGATCAGCGTCGCGGTGCACAGGTTGCCGCTTTCGGTCTCCAGTTGGCCGATGGCGTCCCACGGCGATTGCGTCGGATCGGTGATGCGCTGCCGGTCGTCATGACCGAAAAACAGCGTCTTAACCTCGTTAGCGGTGGCTTCCGGCGGCTCGCCGACGTCCGCATGGGCAGGAAAAACGCTCAGAAAAACGGTTCCCAGAATTAACACAACGGTTTTGCGCATATCACTCTCTGGTGGGGCAATTATGATTATTAAAGTAAACCCATTGATGTTGATTATAGACGGGCTGGTTATAAAGAGGGAATAAAATCAGCATGCTACGGGGTTTTACCAGTAGAACGAGGCCGATACCATGGCGCACAGAATGAGAGAGACAAAAAGGATCTCGAACAGATAACGGCGCATCTGAACCTGCCTTTTACGATAAGCGATGGGGGCACTATAGTGCTGATAATGCAGAGGTTCCGTGAGGCAGTGGTAACGGCGTGTAACGCAATGTACAGCGCCGGGCGTTAACCCGGCGCGGCGTTTTACAAATAGCGCGTTTCCAGATGCTTCCTGAAGTAGTGCGGATTGAGATCTTCGCCGGTGGCGTTGATCACCAGCTGCGCCGTGTTAAAGCGGCTGCCGTGCTGCCAGATGTTCTGGCGCAGCCAGTCGAACAGCGCCGTGAAGTCGCCGTTGGCGATGTCCCGCTCGAGGGACGGCAGCGCCCGGCGGGCGGCGTGAAACAGTTGGGCAGCGTACATCGCGCCTAAGGTATAGGACGGGAAGTAGCCGAATCCGCCGTCGGTCCAGTGAATATCCTGCATACAGCCGTTGCGGTAATCGTCTTTGGTCGTCAGCCCCAGCCAGTGCTGCATTTTTTCGTCCCACAGCGCCGGGATATCATCGACTTCGATTTCGCCTTCAATCAGCGCCCGCTCAATTTCATAACGCAGCACCACGTGCGCCGGATAGCTCACTTCATCGGCATCCACGCGAATGTAGCCCGGCTTAACGCGCTGGTTCCATGCGATGTAGTTATCGCGCTCAAACGCAGGCTGATTGCCAAAACGCGCGGTGATGTGCGGCAACAGGCGGGTAAGAAACGCTTCGCTACGCCCTAATTGCATTTCGAAAAACAGGCTTTGCGACTCATGCAGCGCGGTAGAACGCGCCAGGGCCACTGGCTGGCCCAGCCACTCGCGCGGCAGGTTTTGTTCGTAGCGGGCGTGGCCGGTTTCATGGATCACGCCGAACAGGGCGCTGAACAGTTCGTTTTCGTTATAGCGCGTGGTGATGCGCACGTCCTCCGGCACGCCGCCGCAAAACGGATGGGCGCTGACGTCCAGCCGACCGCCGTCAAAATCAAATCCCAGCAGCTTCATGGCATCCAGCCCTAACTCGCGCTGCTGCGCGGTGGGGAACGGGCCTTGCGGGGCAATCAGGGTTTTCTGCGCCTGTTTCTCGGTGGCGCGAGCCAATAAATCCGGCAGCCAGCTTTTCAAATCGCCGAACAGGGCATCGAGACGCGCGCTGGTCATATCCGGCTCGTAGATATCCAGCAGGGCGTCATAGCGTGAACCGCCTCGCTGCGCGGCACGCAGCGCCGCCTCTTCGCGGCTGTACTTCACCACCTGTTTGAGGTTTTCCGCAAAGCCTTGCCAGTCGTTATTCGGGCGCTGAGTGCGCCAGGCGTGTTCGCAGCGGCTGCCCGCCAGGGATTTCGCCTCGACCAGCGACTCCGGCAGCAGCGCCGCTTGCTGATACTGGCGGGTCATTTCGCGCAGGTTGGCGCGTTCCAGATCGTTTAAATCCTCCTGCTCCGCGTCGGACAGCGCCCGCGCCACTTCCTGGCTGGTAAGGATTTGGTGGCACAGCACGCTCATTTCCGCTAACGCTTCGGAACGCGCTTTGCTGCCGTTGGGCGGCATCATGGCGAACATATCCCAACCGGCAATGGCGGAGAGGTGGGAGAAGCGGGACAGGCGAGCAAAGGTTTTGGTAAGTTTTTGATAATGAGTATTTTCCATAAAGCCTCGTGTGCAGGTGGAGCGTAGTGTGAAAAGTACCACTACCGGGGCGGAAACACGAGGCCCGGAAATCAGTGCGCGCGGTGGTGCAGCCGCCAACCGGTCAGGATCGCCAGCAACAGCAGCAGGGCGATAAATCCGCCGACGCCGTTCCAGCCGTAGCGGTGCCAGAACACGCCGCCGAGCGTACCGGCCACGCTGGAGCCCACGTAATAGCTAAACAGATACAGCGACGAGGCCTGGCCTTTGGCGCGTTTCGCGCGGTGGCCGATCCAACTGCTGGCAACCGAATGGGCACCAAAGAATCCCGCTGAAAACAGCAGCATCCCGGCAAAGATCGCCCACAACGATGGCAGCAGGGTTAACAGCAGCCCGAGCAGCATAATGCCGGTAAAGCTGACCATCACCGGGCCGCGCCCGTAGCGCACCGACAGCGCGCCGGCTTTCGGCGAACTCCAGGTACCGGTGAGGTAGGCCACGGAAAGCAGGCCCACTACCGCCTGGCTGAGATGCCACGGCGAGAGCATCAGACGGTAGCCGATGTAGTTAAACAGCGTCACGAACGCGCCCATCAGCAGGAAACCCACCGCGAACAGCAGCGGCAGGCCGTCGTCCCGGCAGTGCAGACGGAAGTTGATAAACAGGCTTTTGGGCCGCAGCGAGGCGGGGCGGAAATGGCGCGAGGCGGGCAGGATTTTCCAGAACATCAGCGCCGCCGCCAGCGCAAAACAGCCGATCGCGCCTACCGCCACGCGCCAGTCGAAGAAATCGGTGATCACGCCGCTCAGCAGGCGTCCGCTCATCCCGCCGATGGAGTTACCGCTGATGTACAGCCCCATGGAAAACGCCACAAAGCTCGGGTGGATCTCTTCGCTTAAATAGGTCATGCCCACCGCCGCCACGCCGCTCAGCGACAGGCCAATCAGCGCGCGCATGATCAAAATGCCGTGCCAGCTGGTCATCTGGGTGGAGAGCAGCGTACAGCAGGAGGCCAGCAGCAGGGCGGTAACCATCACGTTTTTACGCCCGATGGCATCGGAAAGCGGCCCGGTAAACAGCAGCCCCAGCGCCATTAATCCGGTGGCGACAGAGAGCGAAATACTGCTGCTGGCCGGAGATACCCCGAATTCATGGGACAGCACCGGCAGGATCGGCTGCACACAATACAGCAGGGCGAAGGTCGCCAGACCGGCTGAGAACAGCGCCAGCGTCACGCGCATAAACTGCGGCGTACCGCGGGTAATAAATGAAGTGGGCTGGGGTGCGTTAATGACGTCTGGCTGAACAGCCGAATCAGACGAGACGGTGGATGTACGGCTCAAAACAGATCCTTGTGGATAACGGAACAGACTATTAACAGAGTAGAAAGTGCCAAATATTCTGTCTAATATATTAATAATCTCAAATGATATGTATTAAATATGAATATTGAACTGCGGCATTTGCGTTATTTCGTGGCGGTGGCGGAAGAACTCCACTTTGGCCGGGCGGCGGCGCGGCTGAATATTTCCCAGCCGCCGCTCAGCCAGCAAATTCAAATTCTGGAAGCGCAGGTCGGGGCGAAGCTGCTGGCGCGCACTAATCGCAGCGTCAGCCTGACGGCGGCAGGGGCGCAGTTTCTGGCCGACAGCCGCCAGATTTTAAGCCAGGTCGAGGCGGCGGCGGTGCGCGCGGCGCGGCTGCATCAGGGTGAGACCGGCGAGCTGCGCATCGGCTTTACTTCATCCGCGCCGTTTATCAAACCGATTTCCGATAGCCTGTCGCAGTTTCGCCGGGGCTACCCGGACGTGCATTTACAGACCCTGGAAATCAACACCCGGGCGCAAATCGCGCCGCTGAATGAGGGGGAGCTGGAGCTGGGATTGATGCGCAATACCCATTTACCGGACACCCTAGACTGGCAGCTGATTTTGCGCGAACCGCTGATGGCAATGGTGCACCGCGAAAACCCGCTGGCGGCCAGGCCCACGATTTCACTGCGCGAGCTGGCAGATCAGCCGTTTGTGTTTTTCGACCCCCACGTCGGCACCGGGCTGTATGACGATATTCTCGGCTTGCTGCACCGTTTTGATGTCCAGCCGCTGATTGCCCAGGAGGTGGGCGAGGCGATGACCATTATCGGCCTGGTAGCTGCCGGACTGGGCGTATCAATCCTACCGGCGTCGTTCCAGCGCATTCAACTGAATGAAATGCGCTGGTTGCCGATAACCGAAGCCGATGCTGTCTCAGAAATGTGGCTGGTTTGGTCGAAACATCACGAGAAAAGCGCCGCCGCTCTGCGGTTTATGCAATTACTCAACGACGCGCTCAGCGTGCGCAAAAACAGCGCAACGCCACGTTAAAACGTGCTGTAAATCACAACCATGACTAAAAATTTGACGGCTCGTATTGATGTGCTTCACCATAGCGTAAGTTTATTTCGAAGCCCGAAAATAAAGGGAGATTGCAGTGGTTGCTGATAGTCAACCGGGCCATATTGATCAGATTAAACAGACGAATGCCGGTGTGGTGTATCGTCTGATAGACCAACTTGGCCCGGTGTCCCGTATTGACCTTTCGCGTCTGGCGCAGCTGGCGCCTGCCAGTATCACTAAAATCGTCCGCGAAATGATTGAAGCGCATCTGGTGCAGGAAACCGAAATCCAGGAGCCGGGCAGCCGTGGGCGTCCGGCGGTGGGATTGATGGTGGAAACCGAAGCCTGGCACTATTTGTCGGTGCGCATTAATCGTGGGGAAATCAACCTTGCGCTACGCGATCTCAGCAGCAAACTGGTAGTGGAAGAGCAACTGGCGCTGCCGCAGCAGGACCAGCAGCCGTTGCTGGAGCGCATCATCGCCCATATCGATCAATTTTTTATTCGCCATCAGCAAAAGCTCGAACGGCTGACGGCTATCGCCATTACGCTCCCGGGGATTATCGATACTGAAAACGGTGTGGTGCATCGCATGCCGTTTTATGACGTGCAGGAAATGCCCCTCGGCCCGGCGCTGGAAAACCGCACCGGGGTGCCGGTGTTTATTCAGCACGACATCAGCGCCTGGACCATGGCGGAATCGCTGTTTGGTGCATCGCGCGGCGCGCGGGACGTGATTCAGGTGGTGATCGACCATAACGTCGGCGCGGGCGTGGTCACTGACGGGCGATTACTTCACGCGGGCAGCAGCAGCCTGGTGGAGATCGGCCATACCCAGGTCGATCCGTATGGCAAACGCTGTTACTGCGGCAACCACGGCTGTCTGGAAACCATCGCCAGCATCGATAGCGTGCTGGAGCTGGCGCAGCAGCGCATGAACCAGTCTATGGGATCGATGCTGCATGGCCAGCCGCTGAATGTGGATACGCTATGCGAAGCGGCGCTTAAAGGCGATTTGCTGGCGCGGGATATTATCGTCGGGGTAGGGACCAACGTTGGTCGCATTCTGGCGATCATGGTTAACCTGTTTAATCCGCAGAAAATCTTGATTGGTTCGCCGCTCAACCGGGCGTCGGATATTTTGTTTCCGGCCATCGCCGACTGCATTCGCCAGCAGGCGCTACCAGCTTACAGTCGCAATACGGTAGTGGAGAGCACGCAGTTTACCAATCAGGGCACCATGGCAGGTGCGGCGCTGGTCAAAGACGCGATGTATACGGGATCGCTGTTGATTCGTCTGTTGCAGGGTTAACAAATTTTCATAATCCACTAAAAATTGCGCTATCTCAAGCTGACTCCAGATGTCTTCTCTTAGACTTTCGATATTGAATTATTCCGAATCAATATATTTTAAGAGCATAACCTGGAGTTTGTGATGTTTAAGCGTTTCTTTGTAACGGGTACAGATACAGCTGTTGGTAAAACGGTCGTTTCCCGTGCGCTGCTTCAGGCCCTGGCGGCGGAAGGGAAAAGCGTAGTGGGTTTTAAACCTGTCGCCAAAAGCAGTAAAGAGACGCCGGAGGGGTTACGCAATAAAGACGCCCTGGTGTTGCAAAGCGTGTCCACTCTGGCATTGCCTTATTCAACGATCAATCCGATTGCGCTGAGCGAAGATGAAAGCAGCGTGGCGCACAGTTTCCCCATCAATTATCCCCTGTTGACCGATACGCTGAGCCAGCTCAGCGCCCAGGCCGATCACGTGGTAGTGGAGGGCACAGGCGGCTGGCGCAGCCTGATGAACGATTTGCGGCCGCTGTCGGAGTGGGTCGTTCAGGAACAGCTACCGGTGGTGATGGTGGTGGGGATTCAGGAAGGGTGTATCAACCACGCCCTGCTGACCGCTCAGGCGATCGCCAGCGACGGGTTGCCGCTGGTGGGTTGGGTGGCAAACCGTATCAATCCGGGCCTGGCGCACTACGCGGAAATCATTGAGGTGCTGAGTAAAAAAATCCCGGCACCGTTAATGGGTGAGTTGCCGTATTTGCCGCGCGCCGAGCAGCGCGATCTGGCCCGTTACATCCAGCTACCTGCGGCGCATATCCAGCTGAGCGCCTGATAAGAAAAAGGGATACGTGAGTATCCCTTTTCTGTTTATTCCCCGTGAATATTCAACGCCCGACGGGTTCGCCCTGAACTCAAATAGTCGGCGATATAATCTTGCGAAATCTCTCCGCTGTAGCGCCCATCCTCATCGACAATCGGCATCCATACCGTGTTGTGCTCATACAGGCGCGACAGCACCACGCGCAGGTTGTCCTCCGCCTTGCCGGTGATACGGAACGGGTGCAGGATATCGCCACAAACGCCCGTCGCACCGCGCGCTTCCCGGCGTTTCACGAAACCAATCGGTTTGGAATCGCCGTCCACCACGGTGACCGAGCGCTGATCGTTGTCATCCATAATTGCGAAGGCTTCTGATAGCGGCGTCGACGCCTGCACCGTGATGGTCGGCTGCTGGTCGGTCACGTCGCCAGCCTGCACCAGTAGCAGACGCTTCAGGGTGCGGTCCTGGCCGACAAACGAGCCAACAAACTCATTGGCCGGTTTCGCCAGCAGTTCGTCCGGGCTGGCGCACTGCACGATGCGCCCCTGGCGGAACACCGCGATGCGGTCGCCCAGCTTCAGCGCTTCATCAATATCATGGCTCACCAGCATCACGGTCTTTTTAAGCTGGCGCTGCATTTCCAGAAACTGGTTCTGGATCACTTCACGGTTAATCGGGTCGACCGCGCCGAAAGGCTCATCCATCAGCAGCACCGGCGGATCCGCCGCCAGGGCGCGGATCACGCCGATACGCTGCTGCTGCCCGCCGGACATCTCTTTGGGGTAGCGGTGGAGGAATTTTTTCGGGTCCAGCGCCACCATGTCCATCAACTCCGCCGCGCGCGCCTGATAGCGGGCTTTATCCCAGCCCAGCATACGTGGCACTACGGTGATGTTCTCCTCGATGGTCATATTCGGGAACAAACCAATTTGCTGGATCACATAGCCAATGTTGCGGCGCAGCGTCACGGTATCCATCTCTTGAGTGTCTTTACCGTTAATCAGAATAGTGCCGCTGCTGGGGGCGATAAGCCGGTTAATCATTTTCAGCGTGGTGGTTTTGCCGCAGCCGGAAGGGCCGAGCAGCACGCACATCTCGCCTTCCGGCACGTTGAGATTAACGTTATCCACGGCTTTAAAGGTCTGGCCGTTTTTCTGTGTGAACTGTTTGGTGAGGTTTTCCAGTTTTATCATTATCGTATCCCCTTCGGAGTCAGCAGCACTTGTAAACGGTGCAGCATCCAGTCAAGTACAATCGCCAACAGGCAAATCATTACCGCACCTGCGATCAGCATACGGATGTCGCTGCCGCCGATGCCGTTAAGCAATAGCAATCCCAGGCCACCCGCGCCGATCACCGCCGCAATCGCCATTACGCCGATGTTCATCACCACCGCGGTGCGAATGCCGCCGAAGATCACCGGCAGGGCGATCGGGATTTCCACCCAACGCAGGCGCTGCCAGAAGGTCATGCCGATGCCGCGCCCGGCTTCACGCAGCCCCGGCGGCAGGCTCTCCAGCGCGGTGTGGGTGTTGCGCACAATCGGCAGCAGCGAGTAAAGAAATACCGCCGTAACGGCGGGCACCGCGCCAATACCCTGACCGATCAGCGAAAACAGCGGGATCATCAGGCCGAACAGCGCGATGGACGGAATGGTCAACATCACGGTGGCGATACCAAGTACCGGGGTCGCCAGCCATTTATGGCGCACAATCAGCACGCCCAGCGGCACGCCAATCACAATCGCCATGCCTACCGCCAGCCCAACCAGCCACAAATGCTGAAGGGTCAGCTCGCCGATATACCCGGCGTTATCCATCATGTAATGAATCGTCTCCATCGGGTCGCCTCCTTAAAGCAGCTTGTGCTGTTGCAGAAATTCGCGCGCCACTTTCTGGGGCGATTCATGGTCGATATCCACCTTGGCGTTGAGTGTGGAAATCACATCGTTATTCAGCAGGCCGGAAAGGGTGTTCAGCGCGTCGTCGAGGCCCGGATTGGCATCAAGGATCGGTTTACGCACTACCGGCGTGACCGCGTAGCTGGGGAAAAAACCTTTGTCATCCTCCAGCACTTTCAGGTCAAAGCCTTTGACCCGCCCGTCGGTGGTGTAAATCAGCCCGGCATCGACAAACCCGTCGCGGATGGCGTTGTACACCAGGCCCGGGTCCATCTGGCGGATCTGCGGGCGTTCCAGATGCATGTTGTAAGTCTGTTGCAGCGGCTTCATGCCGTCGCTGCGCCCGGCGAACTCCAGGTCGAGGCCCAGCAACCAGTTATTTTTCGGGTCATGCTCGCGCAGATAGTCCATCCGTTCCACCATCTGTGACAGGGTGGTAATGCCTTCTTTTTCCGCCCGCTCACGCTGCATGGCGAATGCATAGGTATTGTTCATATCCGCCGGTTTCAGCCACACCAGTCCGAGTTTGGCGTCAAGGCGTTTGACCGTGTCATAGGACTCCTGCGGGGTCATGCGCTTATCGATTTTGTTAAAAATAATCAGCGACGTGCCGGTGTATTCCCAGGTGATATCAATCTGGTTATTGACCATCGCATTACGGGAAATGACCGCCGCAATATTGGTTTTCGGCTGGACCTGGAAGCCTTTCTTTTGCAGATACATCGTGGTCATAGCGGAAAGGATGTGCTGTTCGGTAAAGCCCTTGGTCGCCAGCACAATCGGCGCGGCCTGCGCCGCGCTGGCGAGCAGGGCCGTTGCCGTGAAGGCGGCAAGCAGGCGGGACAAAAATTTCATGGTTCGCTCCTTGTTATTATTATCAGGCGGTGTGCGGGCTCATCAGGCGGCCCAGACCCGCCAGCGCCAGATCCAGAATCATGGCGAACAGCGCCGTGGCGGCTGCACCCAGAATCAGCGTCGGAAAATCGTTCAGATAGATGCCGGGGAAAATCAGTTCGCCGTAGCTGCTGGCACCAATCAGGAACGCCAGCGGCGCAGTCCCGACGTTAATCGCCGTGGCGATACGGATACCGGACAGCATCACCGGCCAGGCGTTAGGTAGCTCGACCTGGCGCAACTGTTGCCAGCGCGTCATCCCGATGCCTTTAGCGGCTTCAATTAATGAGGCGGGGACCGAGCACAGCCCGGCGTAAGTGTTGCGCACGATAGGCAGCAGTGAGGCGAGGAATAACGCAATAATCGCCGGACGATCGCCGATGCCGATAATCACCATCGCCAGCGCCAGTACCGCCAGCGGCGGCAAGGTATTCCCGACGTTGAAGATTTGCATGACGTATTCAGCGAACCGACGGGCGGCAGGACGGCTAAGCAAAATGCCGCTGGGGATGCCCACGGCCAGCGCCAGCGCCATCGAGCTGAACACCAGGATCAAATGCTGCTTCCCGAGATAAAGTAAATCGACCTGACGTGCCCTGATGGTTTCCATACCGACGCCCCAGGCGATTAAGCCTGCCACGACGATAAGCGCAAGTAGCGCCATCACTGCGCGAAGTGCGAGGTTTTTATACATTGCGGTGTGTCTCCCTGAGCGCGCTTTATCGAATTGTTATGCCTTGTGTTGTCAGGCTGTTAAGAGCTATAGCAATGCGTCGGGAATGATTCCAGTTTGTAACCCTTTCAGGCAGAGAGGGTTTGGCAGCAAAACCTTGATTCTGGCCTTTTACTGACTGGTGTGAGCGGGACGGTAAAGAATTGTCTTAAAAACGGCAAGCGACTTGTGACGTTGTCACATAAGCCCTGTTCATTAATCGCTTGGGATCTAAATTTTAACTCTTTGTTGCGCAAACGAAGCGGTGATGAACTAAACCTGGTGATTATCAGTTTGTATGTGGTTATTGCGCAAAAAGAATTTCCGGCGCAGGTCGCCGTGCTTTGCTGACCACTTCCTCAATCTTTCTGCCCGGCAGGCCGCCGCGGCAGGGTGATAACGACACACCGATTATAAAAACGGCGCAAAACCGTAACGCGGTTTTGCGCGTAATACTGAAAGCAAACAGGGTTTTCTATGGCAATTACCAGACGTGATTTTCTTAACGGCGTGGCGATCGCTATCGCCGCCGGGCTTACGCCCCTGGACTGGGCGCGGGCGAACGGTAAAAACAGCGCGTTAATTCAGGATGATTACTACCCCCCGGCATTAACGGGTTTACGCGGCAACCACCCCGGTTCATTTGAGACGGCGCATGCGGTGGGCCGTGAACAGCAACGCTTTGCCATTGACGGTTTACCGACAGAAGAGACATGGGATCTGGTGATTGTCGGCGGCGGGATCAGCGGTCTGGCCGCCGCTTGCTTCTGGCAGCAGCAGATGGGTAAACAGAGCAAAATTCTGGTGCTGGATAACCACGACGATTTTGGCGGCCACGCCAAACGCAACGAATTTACCGTCGATGGCAAAACGCTGATTGCCTATGGCGGCAGCGAGTCATTCCAGTCGCCCGCCAATAACTTCAGCGACGAGGCGAATAAATTACTGGCCGACGTGGGGATCAGCGTTACCCGCATGAAGCAGGGATTTGACGTCAACTTTTACCCCGACCACAACATGAGCCGCGGCGTGTTTTTTGACAAAAAGAACTTTGGCGTAACAAAAATCGTCAGCGGCGACCCCGGACGGGCGGTTTCTGACGACATTCCTCACGACCGGCTTAATGGCCGGCCAATCGACGCGTTCATTAACGACTTTCCCCTGAGTGACGCGGACCGCAAAGCGCTGATCGATCTGCACGTTACTCCTTCCGACTACCTGGCGGGCATGACGGTGGAACAGAAAAGCGAGTGGCTGGATACCCACAGCTACCGCGAGTTTCTTTCCACTAAAGTGGGCTTAAGCCCCATGGCGGTGCTCTATTTCCAGCAGCGATCCAATGATTTTTTCGCTATCGGCATTGAAGGGATCACCTGTAGCGATGCCCGCGCCTGCGCACTGCCGGGCATGGAGGCGATGGGGCTACCGCCGCTGGACGGCGAAGCGCTCGCCGATCTGGAGGAACCTTATGTGTATCACTTCCCGGATGGCAACGCCGGGCTGGCGCGCCTGCTGGTGAAGTATTTAATTCCGGACGCGTTGCCTGGCGCGACCATGGAGGATTCTATTAAAGCGCGTCTCGACTATGCCGCGCTGGACAGGCCGGAAAACCCGACGCGTATTCGGCTCAGCAGCAGCGTCGTGAATGCCGCCAACACTCCGGAAGGCGTGGCGGTGACCTATTTACGCGACGGTAAACCGCACCGGGTAGTGGGCCGTAACGCGGTGATGGCGGGCTATAACATGATGATCCCGTTTATCGTGCCGGAAACGCCGGCGCAGCAGAAAGCCGATCTGCGCCTGAATGTGAAAGCGCCGCTGGTGTATACCAACGTGGTGGTCAGGAACTGGCGGGCTTTTCAGCAGCTCGGCATTCACGAATTTTATTCGCCCGCCGCCCCGTACAGCCGCGTGAAACTCGACTATCCGGTCAGTCTTGGCGGCTATCAGCATTCCGCATCGCCCGACGATCCGATGGTGCTGCATATGGTGTATGTGCCGACCTATCCCGGCAGCAATATGACCGCGCGCGAGCAATTTCACAAAGGGCGCGCATTTTTGCTGGGCACCGCGTTTGAGGAGCATGAAAAGATGGTGCGTGACCAGTTGCAGGAGATGCTGGGCGGCGCGGGTTTCGATCACCAGCGGGATATCGCGGGGATCACGGTTAACCGCTGGGCGCATGGCTACGCCTATTACGCGACGGCGCTGTTTGACGATATGGAGGAGATGCCGACCATTGTCGAACGGGCCCGCCAGCCTGTCGGCCGCATCGCTATCGCGAATGCCGACGCCGACTGGGACGCCTATGCCCACACGGCTATCGATCAGGCCTGGCGAGCCGTTAACGAACTTAAGGCGATGGGGTGAAATCATGCGTAACTTACTGATTGTCACCGGACTGATGGTTTCCACCGCCAGCCTTGCGGCCCATCCTGAGGGAGAATACGTTGCGCGCGTGTCGGACTGTATAGCCTGTCATACCGCCGCCGGCGGCGCGCCGATGGCGGGCGGCAAAGCGTTCCCGACGCCGCTCGGCGATATCTACTCCACGAATATTACCCCTGACAAAACCCACGGCATCGGCAGCTACAGTTATGCTGATTTCGAAAAGGCGCTCCGCCAGGGAATAGCAAAAGACGGGCATCCGCTCTATCCGGCAATGCCGTATCCTTCTTATGCCAAACTTTCCGATCCGGATTTGCGCGCGCTGTATGACTATATGATGCAGGACGTGCCGCCGGCGGCGACGGCTAACCGGGAATCTGATATCCCCTGGCTACTCTCCGCGCGCTGGCCGCTGCATATCTGGAATGCCTTTTTTACCGATTCGCCGCAAACAGCCTCAACAAACGCATCGGACGCCCTGAAACGCGGCGCTTATCTGGTCTCCGGGCCGGGACACTGCGGTGCCTGCCATACGCCGCGTGGTTTCGCGATGCAGGAAAAAGCCTATGACGACAGCGATGCCGCGTTTCTCAGTGGGGAAACCATTGACGGCTGGTATGCGCCGTCGTTACGCGGGCTTGACCTGTCGGCGGAGGAGTTAGCCTCGCTGTTGTTGATCGGACGCAGCAAGCACGCCGCGATTTCCGGGTCGATGAGCGAAGTGGTCACGCAAAGCACGCAATACCTGACTAAACCGGATGCCGATGCTATTGCGCAGTACCTTCTCAGCCTGAAAGCTGACGCGCCAACGCGCCAGACGAAAGCGAATCCGCACGCGGGGCAGTCCGATGCGGGTAAAACGGTTTATCTGCGTTATTGCTCCACCTGTCATGGCGCGCAGGGTAAAGGCACCGACGATAATGTCCCGTCGTTGGTTAACAACCGCATGGTGCAGGCGGAAGATCCCAGCTCGCTGATCAGGGTCATTGTCGAAGGGGCTGAAACGCCCACCACCTGGGGCAATGTTTCTTACAAAATGCCAGCCTATCGCGGCACGCTTAACGACCAGCAGATCCGCGATGTCACCAATTACGTGCGGGGTACCTGGGGTAATAACGCCCCGCCAGCAGATGCCGGGGCGGTGTCGACGGTAAATAAGCGCGAAACGCGCCATGAGGGCGGCGCAGTCGCTACGCAGTAATAGGGTTAAAGGGCGCGACGCGGGTCATGCGACGCGCCCGGGTAAAGTAATAATAAAAAATTCCTTCGCATAATTAGAATCCCCTTCATGATAAATCTAATTAAATCATTTTAGTTCAATTATTTAATTGGTGTCATCGTGACATTTCGCCAACCCGCTGTGACGATTTGACTTACATAACGCGTATCTCACGTGACAACTTTCACAGCAAAGGAATAAAATATTCCTTATACTGCACACATCTTTGCATTGCGAGGCCGCTATGAATATTGATTTAAGCAATCTGATAACCGAACGCCGCAACCCGGCGAGCAACAACATTGATACGCTCTCCACGCTGGAGATGCTGACCGTGATCAATAACGAAGACCGCCGCGTGCCGGAGGCGATTACGCCTTATCTGCCGCAAATCGCCCAACTGGTGGACCGCGTGGCGCAGGCGTTTGCTGAGGGCGGGCGGTTGATTTATATCGGCGCAGGCACGTCTGGCCGCCTCGGCATTCTGGATGCCAGCGAATGCCCGCCGACGTTCGGCACCCGGCCCGAGCAGGTTGTAGGGATTATCGCGGGCGGCCATAAAGCCATTTTAAGCGCGGTGGAGAATGTTGAGGATAATCGCGAGCAGGGCGCAGCGGATTTGAAAGCGCTGAACTTCAGCGCGAAAGATGTGCTGGTGGGCCTCGCGGCGAGCGGCAGAACGCCTTACGTTTTAGGCGCGATGGCCTGGGCGAAATCGCTGAATGCCAGCGTTGCGGTGGTGAGCTGCAATCCGCAAAGTGAAATGGCGGCGCTGGCGGATATCGCAATTACGCCCGCTGTTGGCCCTGAAGTGGTCACCGGTTCGACCCGTCTGAAAGCGGGCACCGCCCAGAAACTGGTGCTGAATATGATCACCACCGGAGCGATGATCCGCAGCGGCAAGGTTTACAGCAATCTGATGGTGGATGTGGAAGCCACTAACGCCAAGCTGATTGAACGGCAGATTTCTATCGTTATGGATGCCACCGATTGCGATCGCGATACGGCGCAGGCGGCGCTCCAGCAGTGCAACCGCCATTGTAAAACCGCCATTGTAATGGTGCTGACGGGCCTTGACGCCGCGCAGGCTGGCGCGGTGCTGGAACAAAATAACGGATTTATTCGCCTGGCGTTACACAACGCGTAAAGGAAAAAAAATGGCAAAAATAACCAGCGAGATGATAGCGCGAATTACTGACGCGGTTGGCGGTGGCGCAAACGTGGCGCAATGCGGCAACTGCATGACCCGGCTGCGGCTGACGTTGCGCGACGATAGCCGTGCCGACGTCGCAGCGATTCGCCAGATTCCTGGCGTGCTGGGCGTGATTGAAAGCGATGAGCAGTTCCAGATCGTACTCGGGCCCGGTAAAGCCCAGGCGGCAGCGGAAATGATGAATCACTATCTGGAAAGTACGCCCGTCGAAACCGTCAGCGAGAGCCAGAGCCTGGAAGCCATCGCGGCGCAGAAAAAGCAGCAGCTAAAGGGCAAGCAGACCAGCAGCGTACAGAAGTTTTTGGCGAAGTTCGCCACCATTTTTACGCCGCTGATCCCGGGTTTTATCGCCGTGGGGTTGCTGCTGGGATTCGCAACGCTGGCCGAGCAAATCTTCGTGCTGGGCAAACCGTCACCCAACGGCACGCTGGTTGAAACCATCAGCTATATGAAAGTGTTCAGCAAAGGGATGTTTACCTTTCTGAGCATCCTGATTGGCTACAACGCGCAAAAAGCGTTTGGCGGATCGGGCGTCAACGGGGCGATTATCGCAGCGCTGTTTGTGCTCGGCTACAACCCTGACGCTACCGTGGGCTTCTATTCCGGCATCTCTTCGTTCTTTGGCCACAGCATCGATCCGCGCGGCAACATCATCGGCGTGCTGATTGCCGCTATCCTTGGTGCGTGGGTGGAGAAGCGGGTGCGCAGCATTATGCCTGCCAATCTGGATATGATCTTAACCTCCGCCGTGACGCTGCTGATTATGGGCGCGGTGACCTTTATCGTGATTATGCCGGTGGGCGGTTATCTGTTCAGCGGTATGTCCTGGCTGTTCCTGCACCTAAACGGCAACCCGTTTGGTTCGGCGGTGCTGGCAGGGCTGTTCCTGTTGGCGGTGATGTTCGGCGTGCATCAGGGATTTGTGCCAGTCTATTTCGCGCTGATGGAAGCGCAGGGCTTCAACTCGCTGTTTACCATTCTGGCGATGGCCGGGGGCGGACAGGTTGGGGCGGCGCTGGCGTTATACGCGCGTGCCAATAAAGAGGCGCTGCTGCGTACCCAAATTAAAGGCGCGATTATTCCGGGTATCCTGGGCATCGGCGAGCCGCTGATTTATGGCGTAACGCTGCCGCGCGTGAAGCCGTTTATCACCGCCTGTCTCGGCGGGGCCTGCGGCGGATTCTTTATTGGGTTGGTGGCCTGGATGGGGCTGCCGGTGGGGCTGAATACCGTGTTTGGTCCGTCGGGGCTGGTGGCGCTGCCGCTAATGACCTCGGGCAGCGGCATTTACGCCGGAATGGCGGTATAT
Organism: Atlantibacter subterraneus; assembly: GCF_007570865.1. Lineage (GTDB taxonomy): Bacteria > Pseudomonadota > Gammaproteobacteria > Enterobacterales > Enterobacteriaceae > Atlantibacter > Atlantibacter subterraneus. The sequence continues at coordinate 969,967 of NZ_VLPS01000001.1, forward strand.
GCGGCGGGCTTGCTGGTGGCTTATCTGTCCGGGTTTATTCTGACATGGCTGTTCGGCAGTAAAAATATCGATTTGAGTTAAGCGTATTCCTCCGGCACCAGGCCGGAGGAAGGGCGTTACTGCGGCTCGTTCTGCGAGCCATCCTGCGCCGCTGGCGGGTTGCCCGGCGCGTTACCGCTGCTGGTGCGGGTATAGAGGATTTTGTGCGTGTCGTTGGCGCAATGTCCCACCACCTGCGCATCCACCTGATCAACCTGATCGCCAGGCACAATCGTTAAGCTAAAGCTGGTTTCCGGAACGCCATTATTAATGATTCGCTGCTGAATGTCGGCTTTCACCCGTTCGCACGACTCAGGCGCGGCAAACGCCGGTGCTGCGGAAATTAACAAACAGGCGCTAATCCAGGATAAACGCTTCATATCAGCCTCCTTTTTGGTAGGGCTCAGGTCTAAGCATAGCAGCCATAGTGTAAATCTCTGTATTTGCTTATATCATAAGCGTTGTTTTCAGACGGGAGGAAGCCCACGCGTGAAGCCACAGATCCTGATAATAGCGTTAACGGCAGCCCTCAGCGGCTGTGATAATTCGCAAGGGCCGATTGCCTATACGCCTGAAATGGCAAGTTTTTCGAATGAGTTTGATTTTGATCCGCTGCGCGGGCCGGTCAAGGACTTCAGCCAGACGCTGCTCAATGACAAGGGTGAAGTGACCCGTCGCATTAGCGCGACGCTATCGGAAGAAGGGTGCTTCGATTCCCTGGAGTTTCACGATCTGGATGCCAATACCGGCGCAGCGCTGGTACTGGACGCAAACTATTATCTTGAAGCCAACTCCGGTGAAAAGCGGGTAAAGCTCCAGGGCAAATGCCAGCTGGCTGAATTACCGGCTATCGGGTTGCTGTATGATACCGATGATAACGGGTTCGTGGTGGCGGCACGCGGTAAAGAGACCACCATAAACTACCGGTACGATGAAGAAGGTTATCCGCTGGGCAAAAAGACCCAGGCGAAGGCTTCGACGCTGGCGGTGGAGGCCAAAGCGCCCACCGATAAGCGCAAGAAACTCGATTATCAGTCGGTCAGTACGCTCAACGATAAAGCCATCGCGCGCGCTAAGCAGGCCTGTAAATACGATAGCTATTTTAATCCGGTAAGCTGCACGCTGGATATTACCGATGAGAGCGTCACGCCACCCTCGCTACAGCATTTCACCATCAAAAACACCATTGAATACTACTGAACCCGCGGCCACGCCGCGGGAAGGGCTTACTGCGCGGTAGGCTTTAAAATACTGCCCTGGGTTTTGTGTTCCGCCAGGTATTGATGCTGGAAAATGCACATCCGGATGGTGTTGCGGTATTCGCCGTTAATAAAGAACTCATGTACCAGTTCGCCCTCTACCGTAAAGCCTAGCTTGCGATAGATATGGATGGCTTTGACGTTCTCTTTATCGACGATTAAGTACAGTTTATAGAGATTCAGCACCGTAAAGCCGTAATCCATCGCCAGTTTAGCTGCACGCGACGCCAGGCCTTTGCCCTGATGCTCCGGAGAGATGATGATTTGAAACTCGGCGCGGCGGTGAACGTGGTTAATCTCCACCAGCTCCACTAATCCGGCCTTATCGCCGTCGCACTCTACCACAAAGCGCCGCTCGCTCTGGTCGTGGATATGCTTGTCATACAGATCGGAAAGCTCCACGAAGGCTTCGTAGGGTTCTTCGAACCAGTAGCGCATCACGCTGGCGTTGTTATCAAGCTGGTGAACGAAGCGCAAATCTTCCCGCTCAAGCGGACGAAGTTTGACGGAATACTCGCTGGGCATGGTAAATCCTTTTTAAGCAGGTGAAACAAGGGCCCCCGTGGGAGCCCTGAGTATTACGGCGTAATCTGGCGGCCTGTGCGACGATCCAGGCAGCGAAGGGTGTTCGGTTCCCAGTAAGCGTTTAAATTGGCGCTTTGCTGGCATTTATCCTGGGCGTCGAAAGCGACGTCCGCTTTATCCCACTCTTTTTCTGCGCGTTTATTCACTTTCTGGCGCAGCGAGCGCGTGTCATTCCATTGCTCTTTATCCATCGCCGCGTTCTGGCGGGATTGCGCGCTGTCACCGGATTCGATGATCAGCCTGTCGGTCTGCGCATGGAGCGGCGAAGCGATGGTAAACACACCAGCCAGCAACATCAGCACTGCAGATTTGCTAAGGAGGTTTTTCATCCTGGTTTCCTTTCTGGTTGAACAGTACATATCGGTGTCCCGACGCTTTTTATTATACCATTGCCGCGTAACAGAGCAGCACACTCAAACGCTATTATCAGGATTTTCCTTCAACATGATCAAAACAACCCTGCTGTTTTTCGCCACCGCGCTGGCTGAAATTATTGGCTGCTTTCTTCCCTGGCTGTGGCTGCGGCGCGGCGCGAGCATCTGGCTGTTGTTGCCCGCGGGGCTGTCGCTGGCGGTATTTGTCTGGCTGTTGACCCTGCATCCTGCAGCAAGTGGCCGCGTTTATGCGGCTTACGGCGGCGTCTATGTGATGACCGCGCTGCTGTGGTTGCGGGTGGTGGACGGCGTCAAACTCAGCGTTTATGACTGGCTCGGGGCGGGGATCGCCCTGTGCGGCATGCTGATCATCGTCGTGGGCTGGGGCCGCGCATAACCCAATTTCGCTGAAAAAATAAGCAGGTCACCAAACTGTTTGTGACTGCACTCATACTTTTACGATCTTCATACTTGTATGGTAGTAGCTCAGTTGCGTAAATTGAAGGCAACTTAATACATGCCGTTCACGTTGTAAGGAAAAACCATGAAGATCGTCAGTGCTGAAGTTTTTGTGACCTGTCCTGGGCGCAACTTTGTCACCTTAAAAATCACTACCGACAGCGGATTAACCGGGTTAGGGGATGCCACGCTCAATGGCCGCGAGCTGTCCGTAGCGTCATATCTGAAAGATCATCTGTGCCCGCAGCTGGTGGGACGTGATGCGCACCGCATCGAAGATATCTGGCAGTTTTTCTATAAGGGCGCGTACTGGCGTCGCGGCCCGGTAACCATGTCGGCCATTTCCGCCATCGACATGGCGCTGTGGGACATCAAAGCCAAAGCCGCCAATATGCCGCTGTATCAGCTGCTGGGCGGCGCATCCCGGGAAGGAGTGATGGTTTATTGCCACACCACCGGCCACAGCATCGACGAAGTGCTGGAAGACTACGCCCGCCATAAAGAGATGGGCTTTAAGGCCATCCGCGTACAGTGCGGCGTGCCGGGTATGAAAACCACCTACGGGATGGCGAAGGGGAAAGGTCTGGCCTACGAGCCGGCGACCAAAGGCGATTGGCCGGAAGAACAGTTGTGGTCAACCGAAAAATATCTCGACTTCACCCCGAAACTGTTTGAAGCGGTACGCAGCAAGTTCGGCTTTAATGAACACTTGCTGCACGATATGCACCATCGCCTGACGCCAATCGAAGCCGCGCGCTTCGGCAAGAGCGTAGAGCAGCACCGTCTGTTCTGGATGGAAGACCCCACTCCAGCCGAAAACCAGGAATGCTTCCGCCTGATCCGCCAGCACACCGTCACGCCAATCGCGGTGGGCGAAGTGTTCAACAGCATCTGGGACTGCAAGCAGCTCATCGAAGAACAGCTGATCGATTATATCCGCACCACCATTACCCACGCGGGCGGCATCACCGGCATGCGCCGAATTGCCGATTTCGCCTCCCTGTACCAGGTGCGTACCGGTTCTCACGGCCCGTCGGATCTCTCGCCGGTCTGCATGGCGGCGGCGCTGCATTTCGACCTGTGGGTGCCTAACTTCGGGGTACAGGAATATATGGGCTATTCCGAGCAGATGCTTGAAGTATTCCCGCACAACTGGACCTTTGATAATGGCTATATGCATCCGGGCGACAAGCCGGGTCTGGGCATCGAATTTGATGAAAAACTGGCGGCGAAATATCCCTACGAGCCTGCCTATTTGCCGGTAGCCCGTCTTGAAGACGGCACGTTGTGGAACTGGTAAGCCCTGACGATTAATTCAATCCATGCTCAGGAATGGAGAGCAGTCATGAAATTTATAAATGATAGTTTTATGATTAATAATGAATCAGGGCGCAAATTGTATCGTGAACTGGCAAAGGATTTGCCGGTTATCGATTACCATTGTCACCTTGATGCAAAAGAGATTTATGAAAATAAATCCTTTCAGGACATCACCCAATTATGGCTGGCGGGCGATCATTATAAATGGCGCGCAATGCGCGCCAACGGCGTCAGTGAAGAGAAAATTACCGGTAGCGCCTCGTCGGAAGAGAAATTTCAGGCCTGGGCTGAAACAGTCGAATCCTGCTTTGGTAATCCGCTTTATCACTGGACGCATCTGGAGCTGGATTACTATTTCGGCATTGAAGAAAATCTCGATTCCAGCAACTGGCGCGAAATCATGAACGCCTGCAATCAATATTTATTGCAGGACGATTTTAAACCCCGGGCGCTTATTTCCCGTTCCAACGTCGAGGTAATTTGCACCACCGACTCGCCGCTGGACTCGCTGGAATACCATCGTCTGTTGCGCGATGAGGCTGATTTTAAAACCCGGGTACTGCCAACATTTCGCCCGGATGAAATCTTTGAAGAAAACCCACAGCAGTTCCTGTTATTTATCGGGAAACTGGCGGCGTTGACCGGCATTAATATTCAGCGCTTTGCCGATCTGTCACGGGCAATGGAAAATCGTATTGATTATTTCCATGACGTGGGTTGCCGTATTTCCGATCATGGCCCGGTTGAAATTCATTACCACGCCGCGACGGCAAGTGAAGTGGATAAATTATTCACTAAAAAATGCAGCGGCGAAGCCTTAAGCCAGCAAGAGAACGCGGCACTGATGAGCGCAATCTTTGTAATGCTGGCCGGGCATTACAAACAGCGGCAGTGGGCCATGCAGATCCACTTTGGTGCGATCCGCAGCAACAACACGTTAATGAAGCAAAAAATCGGCATCAATACCGGTTTTGACTCCATTGCCGATCAGTGCCACTTGGCGCAGGGATTGAACGGTTTACTGGATAGCATGGCGCGTAATAATGCGCTGCCAAAAACCATTCTGTATAACCTGAATCCGATTTATAACGATATTGTCGCCACGACAATCGCCAACTTCCAGTCCGCCAGTGACGGCGTGAAATCACCTGTCCAGTTTGGTTCCGGCTGGTGGTTTAACGACACGCGGCGGGGCATGGAAAGCCAGCTAAACAGCCTGGCCGATCAGGGACTGCTGATGAATTTCGTCGGTATGCTCACGGATTCCCGTAGTTTTATCTCCTATACACGCCATGACTATTTCCGGCGGATTTTGTGTAATCTGGTCGGCGGATGGGTTGAGCGTGGAGAAGTGCCTGATAATCCAAAAATATTATCAAATCTAATAATAAATATTTGTCACGATAACGCTAAAAATTATTTCCGATTCTAATCTCTCTGACCCTATTGAGGATAGTCCATGTCTCAGTCTAAAAAGCAAATCACCATACCCGTCAGTATTGGGTATGGTGTAACCGATATTATGGGTGGCGGGGCCTTTACCGTAATTGGTGCCTGGCTTCTTTTCTTCTATACCACGTTTGTCGGGCTATCGCCGGTTGAAGCCGCCTCTATTGTGGCCATCGCCCGTATTGTCGATGCGATTGTCAGTCTGTTTATGGGCAGCTTTACCGACCATTTTTATAAAAACTATTTAGGCAAGAAATTTGGCCGCCGCCGCTTCTTCTTATTAATTGGCGCGCCGTTGATGCTGGTTTACTCTTTACTCTGGCTCAACGGCATGACTTACGGATTTTATCTGGCAGTTTATCTGGCCTTTGAAATTATCGCGGCGATGGTGCTTATTCCATGGGAAACTCTGCCGTCGGAAATGACCAAGGACTTTAACTCACGCACAAAATTATCCACCTGCCGTATGTTCTTTTCGGCCACCGGCACTTTCCTGGCAACCTTTATTCCGGGGCTGCTGATTGGTTTCTTCGGCGAGCATAATGCAAATGCCTATCTGATCAACGGCGTGGTGTTTGCGGTACTGTTTATGGTGTGCGTGTTTATTTCCTGGAAAGTCACCTGGGAGCGTGAATTAACGCCGGAAATGCTGGCGGAACTGGAGCGCCCCAGCGAAGCGAAAACCGCTAAGGAAAAACTGGCTCAGCTGGGCAACTTATTCCGCGATTATGGCTCAACTCTGAAAGTCCGCGCGTTCAGAAAACATCTGGCGATCTATCTGTTCTCCTTTACCGCCAAAGATGTCTATAACACCGTGTTTGTCTTCTTCTGCGTGTACTGCCTGCAGGTTTCGTCATCCCTGGCCGGGACGCTGCTGTCGATGAGTATCGTCGGGCTGCCGGTAACCCTGCTGGCGGGTGTGGCGATCATTAAATATGGCCCGTCGCGCCTGTATGTGTTCGCTTATACGGTGATGATGCTGTGCCTGTTCGGCTTGTTCCTGGTGTATCAGTTCCCGACCGACAATAAAGTGCTGCTGTTAGTGGTGCTGGCAGCGGTGTATCAGGTAGGGCGTTGCGTACTGGAATTTACGCCATGGAACGTGTTCCCGTTTATTCCGGACATCGACGAGATGATCACCCGTCAGCGTCGTGAAGGGCTGTTTGCCGCCGTGATGACCTTCTCCCGTAAAACCACGGTGGCGATTGCGACCTTTATCGTGGGTTTACTGTTGCAGAGCGGCGGCTTTGTGAAAGGCAGCCAGATACAGCCGGAGAGCGCGGTAAACACCATCGCTTCACTGCTGTTCATCGGTACGGCGGGACTGCTGCTGATTGCCCTGTGGCAAGCGTTAACCTTCCGCCTGAACAAGCGCACCCATAAGATTTTTGTTGATGAAGTGGAGCGCCTGAAAGCCCACGGCGCGAAAAGCGATGTTCAGCCAGAGACTCGCAGCGTGGTCGAGGATCTCACCGGTTATCGTTACGAAGAATTGTGGTGCAACGACGAATCGGCATCACACCTGAAACCCGCCGAACTGCGCGTTTCAAGAGACAGCTAACAACCAGCCCTCCTGAAAAGGGGGGCTTTTAAATGCATTTACAGTGAGTTAATCATGGAAAACAGAACGTTACCTTCTCCGCAATATGACCGCAGCACGCTGGTGACCCGCTGCGTCCATCTTGGCTTTGGGGCTTTCCACCGCGCCCATCAGGCGGTGTACGCCGATATCCTGGCGACCGATCACCACAGCGACTGGGGTTACTGCGAAGTTAACCTGATCGGCGGCGAGCAGCAAATCGCCGATCTCAATCAGCAGGCGCGCTTATATACCGTGGCGGAAATGTCCGCTGACGGCTGGACCACGCGTGTAGTGGGGGTGGTTAACCAGGCGCTGCATGCGCAGGTTGATGGCCTGGAAGCCGTGCTTGACGTCATGTGCCAGCCACAAATCGCGATTGTGTCGCTGACCATCACCGAGAAAGGCTACTGCCACTCTCCGGCCACCGGGCAACTGATGCTTGAGCATCCGTTAATTGCGGCGGATTTAAAACAACCGCAGCAGCCGGTTTCCGCCGTGGGGGTTATCGTGGCCGCCCTGGCGCGGCGTAAAGCGGCTGGCCTGCGCGGCTTCAGCGTCATGTCCTGCGACAATATGCCGGAAAACGGCCACGTCACGCGCAATGTGGTGCTGGCCTATGCCCGCCAGATTGACCCCGCGCTGGCGAGCTGGATTGAAAGCGAAGTGACGTTCCCGTCCACTATGGTGGATCGCATCGTTCCGGCGGTTACCCCGGAAACCTTACAACGCATCGCTGAGCAGACCGGCGTTAACGATCCGGTGGCAGTGGCCTGTGAGCCGTTCCGGCAGTGGGTGATTGAAGATAACTTTGTCGCCGGTCGCCCGGAATGGGAAAAAGCGGGCGCGGAGCTGGTGCATGACGTGCTGCCGTTTGAAGAGATGAAGCTGCGGATGCTCAACGGCAGCCACTCATTCCTTGCGTATCTGGGTTATCTGGCGGGTTATCCGCTGATAAACGTCTGTATGGAAGATGCCAACTTCCGCGCCACCGCGCGGGCGCTGATGCTGAACGAACAGGCCCCGACGCTTAAGGTCAAGGGCGTGGATTTAGCCCGCTATGCCGACAGCCTTATCGCCCGCTATGAGAACACTGCGCTGGCGCACCGCACCTGGCAAATCGCCATGGACGGCAGCCAGAAACTGCCGCAGCGGATGCTGGATTCAATCCGCTGGCATCTGGCGAACGGCTCCGGTTGGTCGCTGCTGGCGCTGGGCGTGGCAGGCTGGATGCGCTATGTGCATGGCGTCGACGAGCAGGGCGAAGCCATTGAAATCAGCGATCCGCTTAAAGCCGAAATTGCGGCCAAAGTGGCGCAGAGCGAGCAGGGCGAAGCGCGGGTGACGGCATTGCTTGAGCTTTCGGCGATATTTGGCCACGACTTGCCGCAAAACCCGGCGTTTGTTAAAGGCGTGACGGAAGCCTATTTAGCGTTACTGGAACAAGGGGCCAGGGCAGCCGTTGGAAAATACGCGGCTATGTTATAGAAAATTAAAGCGCAGTCGTTTAATTAAATTTAATAAATAAATTCCGGGCAAGCGTGATGTTTGCCTGGGTTAATTTATTAGAGTGTGGTTAATTACAATGTCAAATGCCACTCATAAAGTTATTCCTAAAATAATTCATTATTGATTGTTTTAGTATATTTATCGCGAGCTAAGCTTATAACTATATCCGATGTTTATTTTATCTATTATCCGTTAAACACCGGAGTATGATATGAATACGAAAGTAATATCTTCGTCAGCAATAAACAAGCCGGAAAGAATTGCTAAAATTCAGAGGGTTACTTTATTTTTGCTTTTTATGGCGGGTGTCGTTAATTTTTTAGACCGTTCCTCTTTAAGCGTGGCGGGCGAGGCGATCCGCGGTGAGTTAGGCTTATCTGCCACCGAATTTGGCGTGTTGTTATCTGCTTTTTCTCTTTCCTATGGTTTTGCACAGTTACCCTCAGGCATTTTATTGGATCGCTACGGTCCACGAGTTGTGCTTGGCGCAGGGGTCATATTTTGGTCGCTGATGCAGGGGTTAACCGGGATAGTTAATTCATTCAGTCATTTTATTATGCTGCGCATTGGCTTAGGGATTGGCGAAGCGCCGTTTATGCCTGCGGGCGTTAAATCTATTACTGACTGGTACATTCAAAAAGAAAGGGGAACCGCGCTGGGGATTTTTAATTCCTCAACCGTCATCGGACAAGCGATTGCGCCGCCAGTACTGGTTGTGATGCAACTTGCCTGGGGATGGCGCGTTATGTTTGTAACCATCGGTATTGCCGGAGTCCTCGTCGGCATCTGCTGGTATGCGTGGTATCGCAACCGCGGCCAGTTTTCACTCCAGCCCGTTGAGCGCGACTATTTGTCGGCACCGGTAAAACCACGACCACAGCTGCAATTCAGTGAATGGATTTCTCTCTTTAAATACCGCACCACCTGGGGAATGATTTTAGGTTTTGCAGGCGTCAATTATACCGGCTGGCTGTATATCGCCTGGCTACCGGGCTATTTACAAGCGCAGCAGGGATTTAGCCTGGCAAAAACCGGTTGGGTCGCTGCCATTCCCTTTCTTGCCGCTGCCGTAGGCATGTGGATTAGCGGTATCGTGGTCGATAGCTTTGCCAAAGCGGGTTACGATCTGGCAAAAACCCGAAAGGCCGTCATTGTGGTGGGTTTAATTCTGTCAGCGTTGGGCACCCTGCTGGTCGTGCAATCCTCTACGCCAATGCAGGCGGTGGCATTTATTTCAATGGCGCTGTTTTGTGTTCATTTTGCGGGTACGTCTGCGTGGGGTTTGGTTCAGGTTTTGGTTGCTGAAACTAAAGTTGCTTCAGTGGCGGCAATTCAAAACTTCGGCAGCTTTGTCTTTGCGTCTTTTGCGCCAATAGTAACCGGGTGGATTGTTGATACCACGCACTCTTTTAATCTGGCATTGGTCATTGCGGCTTGCGTGACGTTTGCCGGCGCGATGAGCTATTTATTGATTGTTAAATCGAGAATTGATTGAAGCATAATGAATGCCGCCAGGGGCGGCATTCTCACCACTTAGTGCATACCAAGCCGAATTAACTCAACCGGCGCAACTTTGCCTTCATAACCTTCTACTTCTACCGTCTGCTGGCGGCGCACATCGGCAGCGGTCATTCCGTCACTATGTATAGCGCGGATAACGCCAGTATGGCCGGTGCCATTAATCATGACCCGGCTGCCTTCAGTGATAGGGTTTCGGTTACGATCATACGTCATCATGGTGGTTTTCTCCTGAACAGAATGAAAATTCAGACGGTGAATATTTTAAAAATCACCGCAGCGAAAACCTTAATGCCGATCAAAAAAAACGGATTTGTGTGATGAATGTCACGCTCAGGCGTCGTCGCTGAACCAGTCGCGATTTTCCTGTTTGATAAGCTGAACCGACTCGCTGATCTCCTGCAAGTGGCGGGTCATGGCGAGATCGACGCCATCCGCATCATGCTGCTCCAGCGCGTTGAAAATATTCAAGTGTTGTTCCAGCAGCATCTCCGGCGGCGACACGTGGTCGAGGCTCATATAGCGCACCCGGTCAATGGTGGCCTTGATATTTTCGATGGTATCCCATGCCAGCTGGCATTCGGCGATATCGGCCAGTTTCTGATGAAAGGCGTCGTCGAGCTCGAAGAAGTCATTAATCTGCTTACGCTCGATGGCGGTGCGCTGCTGATTAAGGTTCTGCTCCAGCTGATAAAGCTGTTCAGTGGTGATCATCCCGGCAGCGCGGCGCACTACCGCGCATTCAATCGCCTGGCGCACGAAACAGCCGTTGCGCACCTGCGCCAGTGAAATCTTATTCACGTAGCTGCCGCGCTGTGGGCGGATCTGAATCAGACCGTTTTCCGCCAGCTTGATAAAGGCTTCGCGTACCGGCTGGCGGGAAACGTCAAACCGTACCGAAACTTCTTTTTCCGACAGCGGGGTACCCGGCGGGATCAGGCAGTGAACAATATCGCTGCGCAAAATACGGTAGATTTGCTGGTTAACAGGCTGGGTGGGGTTTAACAGGGTTTCAACGGCCATCGGTATGCGCTTCGTTTGCAGGTAACCTGGTCACTCTAACACGGATCTGCCACCCGGCGCGAGGCCGGGCAGCAGCTTAGCATCAGGATCCGCGATGAACGCTTAATCCAGCATAGGTCTGGCTGACCGGCATCATTTCCAGAGTATTAATGTTGACATGCGCAGGCAGGGTGGCGACCCACCACACCGCTTCGGTCACATCATCCGGCGTCAGCGGGTTGGCGTTCTGGTAGGTTTTGTCGGCTTTCTCATCGTCGCCTTTAAAGCGCACGTTAGAAAACTCAGTGCCGCCCACCAGGCCTGGCTCGATATCGGTCACGCGGATCGCCGTGCCGTGCAGATCGGTACGCAGGTTCAGGCTGAATTGACGTACAAAAGCTTTCGTTGCGCCGTAAACGTTGCCACCCGCATAAGGCCAGTTGCCCGCGGTAGAGCCGATATTAATAATATGGCCGCGATTGCGTTCCACCATGCCCGGCAGCACGGCGCGAGTCATATAGACCAGGCCTTTATTATTGGTATCGATCATGTTTTCCCAGTCTTCAACGCTGGCCTTATGCGCCGGCTCCATGCCCAGCGCCAGCCCGGCGTTGTTCACCAGCACGTCAATCGCACGCCATTCCTGCGGCAGATGAGCGATCATCTCTTCAATAGCGGCGCGGTTGCGCACGTCCAGCTGCGCGGTGTACAGATTGTCGCCCAGCTCGTCTTTCAGCTCCTGCAAGCGTTCCTGGCGACGCCCGGTGGCAATCACCTTATGACCATTTTGAATAAAACGACGGGTAATGCATTCGCCGAATCCGGCGGTAGCTCCAGTAACCAGAATAATCATCTCGCTGTTCCTCAACGCTTTTCGAAGTGTTTATTACCTTAGCATGCGCAGCAAGGTTGTGGTAAGGGCATCGATAGCCAGAAGTTATTGCGGCCAGGCAAGGGGTTGCATAAGCTTGAGTTTTGCCAGAGTTCCTGCGGGAGTGCGTTATGCAGCAATCAAACCCCTTTTTCAGCGTTAGCCTGAAGCCTTATCAGGCACCGCCGTTCGATGAAATTCGTGATGAACACTACCGTCCGGCCTTTGACGAAGCGCTGAGGTTAAAACGCGAGGAGATCGCGGAAATCGCGTCATTTGTTGAATCGCCCAGTTTCGATAATACCTATCTGGCGCTGGAGCTTAGCGGTCAGATGCTCAGCCGGGTAGTGAACGTGTTTTTCGCTATGACCTCGGCCCATACCAATGACTATCTGCAGCAGCTGGATGAAGAGTTTTCCGCCGAGCTGGCGGCGCTGGCGGATGAAATTTACCTCAATCCGGTGCTGTTCAGCCGCCTGGATGCCGTCTACCAGCAGCGCCATGAGATGGCACCGGATGCCGAAGCGCTACGCCTGATCGAAGTGATATGGCAAAACTTTATGCTCGCGGGCGCGACGTTAGCGCCAGAACAAAAAGAAGCGCTTAAAGCGATCAACCAGTCGCTGGCCCGGTTAACCAGCCAGTTTAACCAGCACTTACTGGCGGCGGCGAAATCGGGCGGGCTGGAGATTAGCGATGTCAGCCAGTTAAAAGGCCTGACGGAGGCGGACATTCAGGCTGCGGCTCAGGCTGCGGCAGATAAAGGACTGGAAGGGCGCTGGTGGCTGGCGCTGCTCAATACCACTCAGCAACCGGCGCTTCAGACCCTGGAAAATCGCCATACCCGCGAAGCGCTGTTTAACGCTGGCTGGTCTCGTACGGAAAAGAATGACGCTAACGATACACGTGACATTGTCACAAAATTGGTGTCATTGCGGGCCCAAAAAGCCGCGTTGTTAGGCTTTGAAAATTATGCCTCCTGGAGCGTGAGCAGCCAGATGGCAAAAACCCCGGACGCCGCGCTGGGCTTTATGCGTAATATCGTCCCTGCCGCTACGGCGCGGGCGCAGCAAGAGCTGGCGGATATCCAGGCCTGTATTGACAAGCAGCAGGGCGGTTTTCAGGCCAAAGCCTGGGACTGGGCGTTTTATGCAGAGCAGGTGCGGCGCGAAAAATTCGCGCTGGATGAAAACCAGCTGCGGGAATACTTCGAACTGGATCGCGTATTGAACGACGGTGTGTTTTGGACTGCCAGCAAACTGTTTGGCCTGAAGTTTGTGCCGCGCGCTGATATCCCGGTTTACCACCCGGATGTGCGGGTATGGGAAATTTTCGACAATAACGGTGCCGGTCTGGCGCTGTTCTATGGCGATTTCTTCGCGCGTGACAGTAAAAGCGGCGGCGCATGGATGGGTAATTTTGTCGAGCAATCCACACTGCTGGGTAACCTACCGGTAATCTACAACGTCTGTAACTACCAGAAGCCCGCGCATGGCCAGCCCGCGCTTATCTCGTGGGATGATGTGATCACATTGTTCCACGAATTTGGCCATACTCTGCACGGTTTGTTTGCGCAGCAGCGTTTTGCCACGCTTTCCGGTACCAATACGCCGCGCGACTTTGTTGAGTTCCCCTCGCAAATTAATGAACACTGGGCCAGTCATCCAGAGGTTTTCGCCAACTATGCGCGCCATCACCAGCATGGGGAACCCATGCCTGACGCACTTAAACAGAGCTTGTTCCGCGCCGCGCAGTTTAATAAAGGTTATGACATGACCGAACTGCTGGCAGCGGCGCTGCTGGATATGAACTGGCATACCCGTCGGGTTGATGAGCCGCAGGAGAGCGTGGCGGCATTTGAGCGCCAGACGCTGGAACGGGAAAAGGTGTGGATGGAAGCCGTACCGCCGCGCTATCGCAGCAGCTATTTCGCGCATATTTTTGGTGGCGGTTATGCGGCAGGGTATTACGCCTACCTGTGGACCCAAATGCTGGCGGATGATGGTTACCAGTGGTTTATCGAACAGGGTGGACTCACCGCCGGGAACGGCCAGCGTTTCCGTGAGGCAATTTTATCCCGTGGCAACAGCTGTGATTTAGAAGCGCTATACCGGGAGTGGCGCGGGCACGATCCCGCGATTGAACCAATGCTGAAAAACCGCGGGCTGTCGTAGTTGAATTCCAGCGCGTAAACATACAGATAAAGCTACCTTTGCCGGTAGCTTTTTTACTTCAGGCGATCTGGATACGAGGCTAGCTGACGGTTCAACGCTACCTGTACCAAAAGTTACCAACTTAATATTTTATTAAGGTTCAACGGTTAAAAAGGCGTAAAAAATAAACACCAGAAAGTGACTCGCAATTAAGAATATCTTTAAACTCGATAAAATGGATATGAAATGGGTAAAGGAATATACTGCCGTTCTCAGAAGAAATTTTCAGAAAGGGATTAAATCATTTGTCTGAAATGAGTGATTTACCTTAAGGATTTATTCATTTTGTTGATTTTATTGAAAAATATCTTCTGTAACATATTTCCCCGCTGTTTTGCCTTAAATTGACATTAAAAAATGAATTATTTGTTAAAACGGTGCCTAAGCAAGCAGCGCAAAAAATTATTTTTGACTGGCGGCCTCACAGAAGGCTCGCTTAAGGCTCTCTATGTTTAAGTTTTCAGGTTTTAAAAACCAATTTTTGCAGCCGAAGTATTGGCTAACGTGGTTTGGACTCGGCTGTTTATGGTTACTGGTTCAACTCCCTTTTCCCATCATCCGTGCGATTGGTTTTAATGCAGGTAGATTATCGCGGCCATTTTTAAAGCGTCGCGAAGCCATTGCTCGTAAAAATATTCAGCTATGTTTTCCCAATAACACGCCAGCAGATACGGAGCGTCTGGTCGCGGAAAATTTCAAGTCGTTGGGTATGGCCCTGCTGGAAACCGGAATAGCGTGGTTTTGGTCAGATCGCCGGGTGCGCAAATATTTTGATGTAGAAGGCATGGAAAACCTGCAGCGTGCCGCCGCACAGCAGCGCGGCGTGATGGTCGTGGGCGTACACTTTATGTCGCTGGAACTGGGCGGGCGAATCATGGGTATCTGTCAGCCTATGATGGCGACCTACCGGCCACATAACAATGCGATGATGGAGTGGGTGCAGACTAAAGGGCGAATGCGCTCTAACAAAGCGATGATCGATCGCCGCAATCTCAAAGGCATGGTCAGCGCGCTGAAGAAAGGTGAGTCGGTCTGGTTTGCGCCAGACCAGGATTACGGCATCAAAGGCAGCAGCTTCGCACCGTTTTTCGCGGTGAAAGATGTTGCCACCACCAATGGCACCTTCGTGCTGTCGCGCTTATCGCGCTCGGCGTTGCTGACGGTCACCATGGTGCGCAGGGCGGATAACAGCGGCTATCGCCTGTATATCTCGCCGGAAATCGAAAACTATCCTACCAACGAAGCAGAAGCGGCGGCGTTTACCAACCGGATTATCGAGCATGAAATCTTGCGCGCGCCGGAACAGTATCTCTGGGTGCATCGCCGCTTTAAAACACGTCCTGCCGGGGAAGTGTCGCTGTACGTCTAACGTTATACGTAGATAGCACAAAATAGTTATGGCTATTTTACCCGTCATATCTCGGTTTTACCGAATAATGGCTGGTATACATAACGCACTGTCTATACGTAAAATGCATGATATGAACTGGATTTATTATCGTGGCGATTGGTACCGGGTCACCATCGTCACGAAAGATAAAGAGTATCGCCTGACGCGCCCCGGCCACCGCACCCATATCACCATGACACGTCAGGGTCTTGAGCGTGCGCTGCGCGACTACTACAGCCTGACCATGGCTCCGCTCAATCCGCATCGCTAAATGCTGCGCTGATCCTCAAGATAATCCAGCCCCTCGGCGCTGATGCGGGTTTCCTGCGAATTGATGCGCCAGGCGCGCTGGGCAACATTGTAGTTCATGGTAATGTGGATAAACCCTTTCTCCTGCAGATACAGCAGATGCCCGTCGAGGGTCATTTCATCGCCTAACGATGCCGCCAGATCGGCATAGTCTTCCGCTTCCATAGGTAGCGGATAAAGGTCTTCCAGTTTGTTCAGAATGGTCCGCAGATGACTTTTTGAAATTCGCATAGCGCATGTCCTTGCCGTGTGGAGTTATCTGATAACTATAGATAAGACAACCATAAACGCGGATATGGGCCTGAAAAATTTTCATCCGCGAAAGGTTGCTATGGCTTCGCTTCGCTGCGTATGCTGCCGGGTGACCTTGGGGAGGGAAAATGGGCTTATTGATTAAAGCGGCGCTGGGCGCGCTGATTGTGGTGTTGATTGCGATCCTGTCGCGCACGAAAAATTACTATATCGCCGGGCTTATTCCGTTATTTCCCACCTTCGCGCTGATTGCGCACTATATTGTGGCCACCGAACGTGGGGTCGAAGCATTACGCACCACCATTATTTTCGGCATGTGGTCGATTATTCCTTACTTTATCTATCTCGCCTCGCTGTGGTATTTCACCGGCATGATGCGGGTGCCGTTCGCGCTCATCGCCGCGGTAGGGTGCTGGAGTCTCAGCGCCTGGCTGCTGATCCTGTGCTGGACGCGTTTTCACTGATTTTTACGCGCTTCGTTTACTCGCCGTTGAGCAAGTAACTGATAAGTTCAAAGGGTATTCCGGCGTTCTCTTTGCCATTGAGAACTGCGCGCAGACTACGAATTTCAAAGATCTATCCATGCAAGCATTTAACCGTCGGGTTCCGGCGGTTTTTTTTCGCTCTTTTTTTCGCAACTAATAAGACGCAAAAGCAAAAGGCCCCTCGGTGTGCATATCAACGAGGGGCCTTTCTCTGGAAGGGACTATCTCCGTTCATCAGTCATCCCATTTGTGGCTGAAATAAGCGGCAAGAAAACCGGAAAAAAGAATAATACCCAGTACTGCCATAAAAACGTTCATATTGCCCAGCATGGTGGACCTCCATTTATTTGCTGTTAAAACCTCACTTTGTTTAAAAAAAGAACCTCAACCGAGTGCAGAGAGAATACCGCACCCAACCTAAACAAAAGCAGAACTGTGTGAAGATAACGCGACGATCAGGTAAAACTTTTACGATAAGCCGCAGGCGAAACGGAAAAGTGTTGCTGAAAGTGATAGCGCAGAGTGCTTGCGCTGCCGAAACCGACCTGAGCGGCAATGTGGTCCAGCGACAGCCGGGTCTTTTCCAGCATCGTCCGGGCGCGCACCAGCCGTTCGTTCAGTAGCCAACGCGCAGGCGTGGTGCCGGTGGCGTCCTGGAAACGGCGCAGGAAGGTTCTCGGGCTCATGCCGGCGCGGCTTGCCAGCGACGCCACGCTATGGCTTTCTGCCAGCTGCTGGTGCAGATAATCAAACAGTAATCCCAGCCGCTTGCTCTCCCGCGCAACCGGCACGGGCCGGACGATACTTTGCGACTGCGCGCCGTCGCGGTGGGGTTGTACCACTAAACGCCGCGCCACGCTGTTCGCCGTCTCCTGGCCGAAATCGCGCCGTACCAGATGCAAACACAAATCGATGCCCGCCGCGCTGCCTGCGGAGGTCAGTAAATTACCCTCATCGATGTACAGCACATCAGGGACCACTTCGATTGCCGGATAGCGCTGCTGGAGTGCGTCAAGATAGCGCCAGTGGGTGGTTGCCTGGCGGCCATCCAGCAATCCGGCGGCGGCCAGCACAAACACGCCGGAACAAATCGACATAATTCGACAACCCCGCTCATGCGCGGCGCGTAGCTGCTCGCACAACGCCTCGGGAACCGGCTCGTCCACGCCGCGCCAGCCCGGCACCATCACCGTACCGGCCTCGGCGATTAACGATAAATCACCATCCGCAACCACCCGAACCCCGCCGGTGGCGCGCAGTTCGCCGCCATCGACGGACGCAACGGCAAAGCGATACCAGTTTTCCCCAAGCTCCGGGCGCGGCAGCCCGAATATTTCAACCGCGACGCCGAATTCAAAGGTACATAAACCGTCATAAGCCAGCACAACAACCAGCGGATGGGAGAGGGAGGTTTTCAACATGTCATGATCCTGGCGATTTCTGTCACGTCTGGGCGCAGCCATTTGGCAGGGTGAAAGTTAGAGTATTGTTAACACAAAACAGGAGTCACACCAATGCGCTACGTTACTGAATTTCCGCCCGCCCAGCCGCAACAGGTAGTTGCCCACTATCAACAGCGTTTAGCCTTCGAGACCGACTGTGCGGATGTTTACGCCGCCATTCGCGACGGGCAGCAGGATTTTGTTTTACTGCACGTGGTAGGAAACGAAACGACATTTGCACGTCGTCATCTGCCGGGCGCGATCTTTTTGCCTCATCGGGACATGACGCCCGCGCGCATGGCTGAATGGCCGCAGGACACGCTGTTTGTGGTGTATTGCGCCGGTCCGCACTGCAATGGGGCGGATCGGGCGGCGTTAAAGCTCGCCGGGATGGGACGTTATGTGAAGGTCATGCCTGGCGGCATTACCGGATGGGCTGATGAAGCCTTGCCGTTCGCTTAACTGACGCTGCGCCGCTCTAACCGGCGATACAGGGTGCTGCGCGAAATCCCCAGCTGGCGGGCGGCCTGGGCCATATTGCCGTTGGCTTCCCGCAGCGCTGCCAGCTCATCCGGCGGCGGCGGAACGGCGCTGAGCGCAGGCACAGCCCGTAATCCAGGGCATACCACGCCTTCCGGCAGAGTTTCTTCTTCAATAACATCGCCGTTATCGTAGAGCGCCAGCAGCACTTTCAGGAAACTCAGCAGTTGGCGGACGTTGCCCGGCCAGGGCAGGCGGGAGAGGGTATTGAGCAGATTATCCGATAAGGCAATTTGCCGCTTCACGCCACCTAACTGTTCCCAGAGCGTAAGGATAAACGCGGCGAGATCGGGCTTCTCGCGCAGCGGCGGCAGACGCAGCTGAAACTCCTGGATCCGGTACAGCAAATCTTCCCGGAAGCTGCCTTGATCCACGCACTGCTGGAGATCGCGGTGGGTGGCGCACACCAGCGCGAAATTAACGTTATGACGGCCATTGCCGCCCAGCGGCGTGACGCATTTTTCCTGTAGCACTCGCAGCAGGCGGGTTTGCATCGCCAGCGGCATATCCCCGATCTCATCGAGAAACAGCACGCCGTTATTGGCTTCACGCAGTTTGCCCTCGTAACCTTTGGGGTTCGCGCCGGTAAATGCGCCGGGCACATAGCCAAACAGCTCTGACTCAATCAGGTTTTCCGGTACGGCGGCGCAGTTAATGGCGACAAACGGCCCGCTGCGCCAGTGGCTTTGCTGATGCAGGGCGCGGCAAAGATGCTCTTTACCACTACCGGTTTCCCCGGTGATACACAGTGCAATTCCGGCATTCAGCAGCCGCAACGCCTGCGGATGGACCGGCTCCTGCATCGGCGGCACGGTGACGCGCGCGCTGTGATGGGTCTGCTGGCGCGCCAGATAGCGGCGCTGGTTTAGCGCTTCTACCGGTGCGGGGTGCCGATCGGGCCGGTGGGTAAATAACGAACGCCATGCCACGCTGCCGATACTTGCAGACGACAGGCCAAATTCCTGCATCGCCCGCCGGTTGGCACCGAGCAATACTTCATCGCTAAACACCATAATCATCTCGTTTTCCGGATCGTGCTCCGTATGTAAACGCAGCAGCCAGCGGTCTTTGTTCAGCATATTGCAGGCCCAGTCATGCTCGATATTCGCCACGGCGCGGCGGATAAGCATGACGGCGTCACGTCCCGGATGAGTTGCCGGGGTCGATAAATCCAGCACGCCAGCGATTTTTCCGTCAGGGCCGTAAACCGGCGTGGCGGCGCAATACAGCCCGGCGTTGTGATTGAGGAAATGTTGTTCGCCCGCCACTTCGCAGAAATCACCGATTGCCAGCGCGGTGCCAATGGCGTTAGTGCCGCGCGCCTGCTCGCCCCATAAACTACCGGGCAGCAGGGCGAAGCGCTGGGCTTTATGCAGGAAATCCTGATTGCCGAGCGTATCCAGCACCAGGCCTTGCGCATCGGACATCACAATAATCGACGGGCTGTTTTTCAGAGACGGCAGCAGGGTGCTGAGCTGCGGTTGCAGCAGGCGGGAAATCCACGGGTTTTGCTCACGGGCATTCTTCAGATCGGCAAGAGGAAGCACGGGTGCTGCTTCATCGTCCCGCCGCAGGCCAAGGCGCGCGGAACGCTGCCAGGACTCGCTAACCAGACCGGGGAGCACCAGGCGAGTGGCGCTGACGTCGACATGATGTGATCCGATTCTGCGTGGCATTATCCTCTCCGTGTCGTGAGTGTTGCATATATGTAGCATCAAAGTGTCTCACCTGTTGCGATACGCGACACAATTCCGCGACAGGGTGAAACACTGTGTGTCACTCACGTAGGTAATTTATTGAATCTAAAAGGGTAAATATTTTAAACGCGGCGGCATAAATATTGGCATAAGAACTGCTTATGAACATGGGCCTTACCCTACACCATCATAATCAGAGGACATTACAATGAAATATGCCCATCCTGACCAGCCAGGCGCAAAAGTCACTTTCCGTGAGCGTTACGGCAACTATATTGGCGGTAAATTTGTTGAGCCGGTTGCAGGCAAGTACTTTTCTGATACCACGCCGGTAACGGGCAAAGTGGTGGCGGAGTTCCCGCGTTCCGACGCGCAGGACATTGAGCGGGCGCTCGACGCCGCCCATGCCGCCGCAGACGCGTGGGGTAAAACCAGCGTTCAGGCGCGTTCCAACGTGCTGCTGGCGATTGCCGATCGTATTGAAGAGAACCTGGAAAAACTGGCCCTGACCGAAAGCTGGGATAATGGCAAACCGATTCGTGAAACCTTAGGCGCAGACCTGCCGCTGGCGGTGGATCATTTCCGCTACTTCGCAGGCTGTATTCGCGCCCAGGAAGGCACCGCGGCGGAAATCGACAACACCACCGTGGCGTATCACATCTATGAACCGCTGGGCGTGGTCGGCCAGATTATTCCGTGGAACTTCCCGATCCTGATGGCGGCCTGGAAACTGGCTCCGGCGCTGGCGGCGGGTAACTGCGTGGTGCTGAAACCGGCAGAACAGACACCGCTCAGCATCTGCGTACTGATGGAAACCATTGGCGATCTGCTGCCGGAAGGCGTGGTCAACGTGGTGCACGGCTTTGGTGAAGAAGCGGGCGAAGCGCTGGCGCGCAGCAAACGCATCGAGAAAATCGCCTTTACCGGCTCGACGCCGATTGGCCGCCATATACTTTCCTGCGCGGCGGAAAACATTATCCCCAGCACCGTCGAACTGGGCGGTAAATCGCCAAACATCTACTTCGAGGACGTGATGAACGGCGACCAGGATTTTATCGATAAAGCGGTAGAAGGCGTGGTGCTGGGCTTCTTTAACCAGGGTGAAGTCTGTACCTGCCCGTCACGCGCGTTGATTCAGGAATCCATTTACCCGCAGTTTATCGAAAAAGTACTCGCCAAAATGGAAACCATCCGCAAAGGCGACCCGTTCGATACCGACACCATGATTGGCGCGCAGGCATCTGAAGAACAGTACGACAAGATCCTGTCGTATATCTCGATTGCCCGTGAAGAAGGCGGTGAAATCCTCACCGGCGGTGAGCGCGTCGGGCACGGCGACGCGCTGGAGACCGGTTATTACATCCAGCCGACGCTGATCAAAGGCAACAACCAGATGCGCAGCTTCCAGGAGGAAATCTTTGGGCCGGTGATCGGCATCACCACCTTTAAGGATGAAGCGGAGGCCATCGCGCTGGCGAACGATACCCAGTTTGGCCTTGGCGCAGGGGTCTGGACCCGCGACATCAACCGCGCCTGGCGTATGGGACGAGCGATTAAAGCGGGCCGCGTCTGGACTAACTGCTACCACCTGTATCCGGCGCATGCGGCGTTTGGCGGCTATAAAAACTCCGGTATTGGCCGTGAAACCCACAAAATGGCGCTCAATAATTACCAGCAGGTGAAGAACATCCTGGTGAGCTTTGACAGTAAGCCGATGGGTTTGTACTAATACCTATGCGCACCGGCTAACGCCGGTGCGCTTTTTTTATGCCCGAATGTCTTCCATCAAAATTTTTGCCTGCCTGAGTAAATAAACCAGCTGATGGTTTTCCTTACAGATCAGCATCTCAATCGCCACGTTCTGCAACTCCTGCTTGCCGTAGGTCATCCCGATAAACTGAATATCCGCGCCGAGCTGCAAGCGCAGTAAATAGGGCGGCTTTCCGGCATCAAACCGATGTACTTCCTGAAGCGCGATTTGAGTTTCATGACTTAACAAGGTGAAATCACCTGACTGATACAGGCAAAGCAATAACTGCGCACAGCGGGGAGGGCGCGTATCCATTTTCAACCCTTCGCTTTACGTTAACGGGATTAGGGCAACGATTTTAGCCTGATGAATTGTCACATGAAACTTAAGGTTAATTTTTCAGAAAATTATATAAATCGCTAACCGGTTTTTTTGCAGAAGAATACCGGGGCATCATTGCGTAAAAACAGGTAGGCTTCAGGGTTAATTTTTATCAGCGTTAACGCGATAGCCATATCCCGGTGAAAAATCACGTCAGGGAGAAAAAGCGGAATGCGATCGTAGGCAGGAGAATGATGACTCTCTTCATTGGCGACAATGACTAATTTTTTATCTACGTTCCAGAAGTAAAATCCGAAGGTATTGTTAACGGTTTGCTCATCCCGATCGCGACGACTAAATTTTCCGGTAGCACTGTATTTTCCAAGCTGCCCCTCAAATTCGAAGGCATTATCACTTACCAGTGCGCCATTCTGGTTAAAAACAGTGATTTTATTCTGGCAGGAAAAATGGGTTTGTTGGTAATGGGCTTCCAGAGCCAGGAATCCGGTTATTGCGCCTAATAACGCTGCCACGCCCCAGAGCGCTTTTGACACATTAATTTTCATTGTCTGAAGCCTCTTCGTACAAGAAATTCTGGCAAACCGCATTTTTATCGGCAATCTGTTTATCACATTTTATCAACATACTCATTTCGTACTGGCGATTAAAAGTAAGCCAGGCCATTTCGCCCGGTTGACAGGTCATGCCACTTAACCTTGCCATGGTTTCAAATTTGGCTTTGCTAATGTCTACGCCATGGTAGGACGAAAACACCTGGCAATTATTTATCTTACCGATGTCCATATAATCCTTGAAAAATGCATTGCCATGCCCCTGAGAGCCATAAAATACACAAAGCCAGTAAACAAAAAAAACGCTTATCAGGCCAGGCAGGATAAAGAAAAAAAATTTATTGCGAATCAGCTTGTGTAAAACAGAGGGGGAAGAGGTTAAACGATTTTCTGGTTTGTGTTCTTCAACCGTAAAGGGTTCAAGAGAAAAGGGCGGCGCTGCTTTTAATGTGGAGGTTAAATGAGAATGGGGATTGTTTTCAAATTCCGTTAAATCGCCTAACTCTTTTTGGGTATTAACAATCAGGCGCGCCGCTATTTTTACACCTTGTTTAGGAATGGTCTTAATGACTTCTTCTTCCAGTCCTGCCGATTTAAATGCCTTTCTGATTAAGGCAATATTCTGATAAAGCGTATTGGGCGTAACCAGTGCGCCATTCTTTTCCCATATCTCTTCGAATAAAACCTTTTGGCTCACCACCTGATTATTGTTTTGCAATAACAGAAGCAAACACTGGCTGCTTGGGGTATGCAGAACAACAGGCTTAGTGTTGTCATTAACGGGACAGAGAGTGTTACTGTCCGGCGTGAAGATCACTTTATCATTAATGATATAAATGGCGTTATCACTCATAACTGTATATTTCTAAATAAAAAATTACTTTGAGCATAGCTAACAAAAGCGTCAGATTCAATATCGGGTAAAAATCTGAATAAGATTTTTTTAATATAAAAATCATGTAGTTATGAGATTTGAACGGTTTGCAAATATGCAGCAATCAGCCCTGGTAATTTAAATTATTATTTATCAATGGGTTAGGTGTGATTCAGTTTAAATCAAATAACTTCACTCACGGAATATTCCCGTTAACGTTAGGGTGTGCTCGTCGACTCGATGGCTAACTTTATAGTCGTTGAGACGCCAACAGGTATCTGGAAACAAGGTGATTGTAATGCTGGCGGGACCTTAACACGCTGAGCAAGCAAACCCATCAAACCGGTTGCATAAGATTTTTACCGATAATCAGGAGGTGTTTACTGGCAAAAACAAATGCTTAAAACAAATATAAGTTTTAAAAACTGCAAGAAGCGCTTATTTCGTTAGTAACGGTTGATGACGACGATAATGACGAAATTTAGTGTTTTTCACTATAGGGATAGTGGCGGGTGGTTTTTTTAACTGGACAGACTGAAAGGTCAAGGGGAAGTGCGCAAAAAAAGCATATGAAAGGGAGGGGTTACAGATATTACCGCCTGTATTGAAACTGAATGTTCGGGATCTATAATCGCCCAATAAAAAGTGAGGTTTTAATTGAGTAGGCTTGAACACCTTTACTGGATTAATACACCAGGGAAAACTGTTATGAACTATCAACTTTATGGCTTCCTGATCGGCAGAGACATTCACTTCGATATTGAGAATAGATGTCTTTATCGCTTATCTGCAAGCGGCGCAGAAAAGAATCTCATCTTTGGGACGATTTACTTTAACGACACCATGATGAATTTATTTCTTTATCTGTTGAGCCATGCGCGCCAGAAAGAGGTATCCAAGGACGAGTTGCTAAAAAAAATCTGGGAAGATCACGATCTCAGTCCATCAACGCAACGTTTGTGGCAGGTGCTTAACGGCTTAAATAAAAAATTGAGCTTGTTGGGTATTCCTGAGGGCTTTATCCATTACGTAAAAGGTAAAGGATATGTCATTGAGCATCGTGATATTACGCCGCTTTATTATAAAAAGAGTTCTGAATATATAGATGATAAGAGCATCGCATAAGCGGGTTTGGCATCAGAATAGACATTAATACGTTAGCACAACCATTTGGCTTTATCTTTTTGCGACCTTGTCGCTGAAACGGATTGAATACGCACGCCATGATTTTTTAAAAAATCATGTGGAGCACTATTTTCTTCTGACAGGTATTTGATTATATGAATAAGGCATTTAATACAGTGCCTTCTCTCCGCTCGCCCTATGGCTGCGTGAAGAAGGCGTTAAGCGTAATGCTGGTGAGCTCACTGGCAATATTTAGTCATTGCGCGTTAGCTTCAGATCAAACCAGTAATAAACCATCGGTAACACAGGTTATCGATACGAAAGCTATTTATGCTCAAGCGATTAATGATTTTTTTGCTGGGCGTAACCGTGAAGCCCAAAAGGGTTACGAACGTCTGGGCAATACTGAATATGCCGCCATCAGTGCCGTGCCTGCCGCCGTTAATCTGGTTGCGCTGGGGCAATATTCCGAGGCGCAAAAAGCCTTTGCGAATATAAAAAATAGCTCAAGTGTGCGCGACAGAGAATATGCGCAACTTTGGGATTTATGGCTAACCGCTAAACAGTGGAAAGGTAGCGATAAAGAATTAAACAAGGAATTAAAACGCCTGGTGTATTCGCAAACCTGGCATCTTCCCTTCGAAAAATCCATCGCCGGGTTATACGCCGGGCGAGAGACCGTGGATAGCGTGTTTAGCGCGGTATCCGCATTTAATGCCGACGCAGCGCAGCAGCAGGACGCGCGGGCGGAAGCAACCTTCTTTGCAGGGGGATACCTGCAAAACGTTAAGCATAACAGCGCGTCAGCAAAGCAACTGTTTAACGACAATCTCAGCAAGCTTAATAGCGTCTCGCTTGAACGACCGTTTATCGATCGCGAATGCGCCTCGTTAAACAAGCTTACCCATCAAAGTAAATAAGGAAATGGCTTTTCCGAAAGGAATGGCAGGAGTTTGATATGAATAAAATTTATCGGATTGTCTGGAATCCCGCTTTGCAGGCGTGGGTTGCGGTCAGCGAATTCGCGAAAGCGAAAGGGAAAGGGAAAGTGGGGCGCACCGGTTTAAGCGCGACGGCGGCAGGTGTTATTGGCGCGGTTGCGCTTTCAATGACGCCAGTTGAAGATGCCCGAGCGTATACGGCGGCGGGGGGTAATGACAGTGCAGTAGGTGGCAACATTGCTATCGGTGGTGGAACAATTGCAGCAGCAGTTCCAAATGCATGGTCAATGGGGGCTAACCTGGCGATTGGTGAAAATGCTATTGCAGGTGATGGATCTTTATATACCAGCGCAACTAACCCCGCTAACACCCAAGCTGGTGGTTCCATTGCTTTGGGGACCGCGGCTCAGGCAAAAGGGGTTCATGCTGTTGCTATCGGTTTAGATTCTAAGGCAGCGGGTAACTGGTCGGCAGCATTGGGGCCTCATGCTATCGCAACAGGATCAAGTTCTGTGGCCTTAGGTGACTATACAAACTCTACTGGCTGGAGCTCGTCGGCTATAGGGGCCTATGCTAACGCTTCTTCGGAAGGTAGCGTTGCATTGGGTTATTTGTCCAGTGCAGTGGGAAATTCAGGTATAGCAGTTGGCACCAACTCTAAAGCTAATTCAACAAACTCAGTATCAATAGGTAATGCATCCTCAGTTTCCGCTGTGGATGGCGTAGCAATTGGTTCATTTTCGAATTCTTCACGCGGTGCAGGTTCTGCGGGCTATGCTCCTTCCGAAGCATCTTCAGCACAGAAAGCAGCGATCGCAGCCACTACTTCCACTCGCGGTGCAGTAGATATTGGTAGCCGTCAGATCACCAGCGTTGCCGCAGGCACAATGGATAATGATGCAGTCAACGTCGCGCAACTGAAGTCCGTTGAAGGCCTGGCCACCTCAGGTTGGAACGTGACAGACGCGGCTGGCAATACGGCAAACATTGGACCTAATGGCAAAGTCACCTTTAAAGGCGATACCAATATTGCCGTAGCACAAGCCGGTGCGACTGATGCCGGTGTGGTAAATGTCCAGTTGAACAAAAATCTGGATCTAACCGCTACAGGTAGCGTAACGACCGGTAACAGCAAGCTGGATAATTCTGGTCTGGTCATTACGGGCGGCCCGAGCGTTACTACGGCTGGTGTTAACGCTGGCGGTAAGAAAATCACCAACGTGGCTCCGGGCACCATTTCTTCCACCAGTACGGATGCCATCAACGGCAGCCAGCTGAAAGATCTGGCTGACACCCCGCTGAACTTTGCCGGTAACACAGGCTCCACGGCAAAAGTTCTTGGCAGCACCATGACCATTAAAGGCGGTAAAACCACAGCAGGTACCTATTCTGACAAGAATATGAACACTGTGGTGGATGCATCCGGTAACCTGAATATTCAGATGGCGGATAATCCGGTGTTTACCAGCGTGGTGGCTACCGATGGTACCAACACAACCACAATGGCGGCGAACGGCTTGACCGTAACGGGTGGCCCGAGCGTAACTACTACCGGCATTAACGCTGGCGGTAAGAAAATCACCAACGTGGCTCCGGGCACCATTTCTTCCACCAGTATGGATGCCATCAACGGCAGCCAGCTGAAAGATCTGGCCGACACCCCGCTGAACTTTGCCGGTAACACGGGCACCACGGCAAAAGTTCTCGGCAGCACCATGACCATTAAAGGCGGTAAAACCACAGCAGGTACCTATTCTGACAAGAATATGAACACCGTGGTGGATGCATCCGGCAACCTGAATATTCAGATGGCGGATAACCCGGTATTCAACACTATCATTGCTACCGATGGTACCAACACCACTACCGTTGCAGCCGATGGTGTGACTGTGGCTGGCGGCCCAAGTATGACCACTGGTGGCATCAATGGTGGCGGTAAAAAAGCAAGAAATATCGCTGCTGGCGACATATCTTCCACCAGTATGGATGCCATCAACGGTAGCCAACTGTGGGAAACTAACGAAAACGTCACCAATATCACCAACACTGTGAATCACTTCGCGGGCGATCAGAGCGATTCC
Source organism: Atlantibacter subterraneus (assembly GCF_007570865.1). Taxonomy (GTDB): domain Bacteria; phylum Pseudomonadota; class Gammaproteobacteria; order Enterobacterales; family Enterobacteriaceae; genus Atlantibacter; species Atlantibacter subterraneus. The sequence goes on from NZ_VLPS01000001.1 coordinate 997,923, forward strand.
TATACCGAAATCAATGGTCGCGGGATTCGTTATGTTCGTACCAATGACAAAGGTCTGCCGGTACTGGATGCCTTCGCCAACGGTCAGGGCAGCACGGCGGTGGGTTACAACGCCCGTTCAAAAGGCCTGAACAGCCTGGCGCTGGGTCGTGACGCACAGTCTATCAATAATGGTGATGTGGCATTGGGTTCTGGTTCCGTAACTGATGTTGCTGTGGCCACTGCTGGCGTAAAAATCAACGATAAGGATTATGCCTTTGCCGGTGTTAATCCGTTGAGCACCGTCTCTGTGGGCAGCGTGGGTAAAGAGCGCACCATCACCAATGTGGCGGCGGGGCGTATCCTGGCAGACAGCACTGACGCGATTAACGGTTCACAACTGTTCGCCACCAACTCAGCTATCGATACGCTGGATAAAGGCGCGGTGAAATATGATGTGATCATCAATGCGGACGGTTCCAAAACCGTTAACTACAACAGCGTAACCCTGGGCGGCGATACCTACGACAACTCCACCCATACTGGCGGTACCACTATCACTAACGTGGCTTACGGTGTTGAAGGTGACGACGCGGTTAACGTCGACCAACTGGAAGAAACGGTCGAAGCTGCGAAAACCCGTTACTACAGCGTGAACGATAACGGCGTAATCGGCGCAAACTACTACAACGACGGCGCGACAGGTGTCAATGCGCTTGCTGCTGGCGTAGGGGCTTCTGCTACCGGTAGCGGTTCTATTGCAATGGGTAGTGCTGCCAAAGCGGCAGCCGGGCGTGATGCGATTGCTTTAGGCACCAATGCGACTGTTGATGTTCCGGTCTGGACTTCAGGTATTGCTATTGGTCCAAATGCGCAAACTAAAATTGCTTTCGGCGTGTCGATGGGTGAAAACGCATCAGTTACTGTCGCTGATGGCCAACCGGCTGCCGATGGCGGTGTAGCAATTGGTCACAATGCTAAGTCGCTGAACAGTCGCTTTGCGGAAAATGGATCTACTACGTCTACTGCCGTTGGTAATGGCGCTGAAGCTGATGCGGGTTCTTCATCCTTCGGCGAATGGGCGCGCGCGCATTCCTTAATGGGTACTGCTATTGGTTCCGGCACTACCGTTAATGGTGACCGTTCTACTGCTGTTGGTGCGACGGCTTCTACTGATGCTGCTGATGCTACCGCTTTGGGTTACGGAGCAAAAGCAAACATCGCCGGTGGCGTTGCGCTGGGTACCGGGTCGGTAGCGAAAACCGCTGCGGATAAAGCTGGCTATTTACCTGAAGGTATCTCGGAAGCTGCGGCTCTGGCAATTAATGCCACAACCAGCACTCTGGGTGCGGTCAGCGTGGGCGATGCGGAAACCGGCAAATTCCGTCAAATCACCGGTGTTGCAGCAGGTACGGAAGATTCTGACGCGGTTAACGTCGCGCAGCTCTCTGCACTGTCGCAAAAAACCACCGTTCTTGACGATCGCGCTGTGAAATATGACGAGATCGTAAACCCGGACGGTTCCAAAACCGTTAACTACAACAACGTGACCATGGGCGGGGATACCTACGACAACTCCACTCATATCGGCGGCACCACCATCACTAACGTGGCGGACGGTAAAGCGCCTAGCGATGCGGTTAACTTCTCTCAGCTGACGGAAACTAACAACAACGTTACCAATATCACCAACACCGTGAATCACTTCGCGGGCGATCAGACCGAGGATTACACCATAATCAACGGTCGCGGCATTCGCTATGTTCGTACCAACGATGCAGATCTGCCATTACTGGACGCGTTTGCCAACGGTCAGGGCAGCACGGCGGTGGGTTACAACGCCCGTTCAAAAGGCCTGAACAGCCTGGCGCTGGGTCGTGACGCACAGTCTCTCAATGATGGTGACGTGGCATTGGGTTCTGGTTCCGTAACTGATGTTGCTGTGGCTACCGCCAGCGTAAAAATCAACGATAAAGATTATGCCTTTGCGGGTGTAAATCCGTTGAGTACCGTCTCCGTGGGTAGCCTGGGTAACGAGCGCACCATCACCAACGTGGCAGCGGGTCGTATCCTGGCAGACAGCACTGACGCGATTAACGGTTCACAACTGTTCGCCACCAACTCAGCTATCGATACGCTGGATAAAGGCGCGGTGAAATATGATGTGATCATTAATGCGGACGGCTCCAAAACCGTTAACTACAACAGCGTGACCATGGGTGGGGACACCTACAACAACGAGACGCACATCGGCGGCACCACCATCACTAACGTGGCGGACGGTGTGGCTCCGAGCGATGCGGTTAACTTCTCGCAGTTGACTGAAACTAATAACACCATCAACAACATCTACACCACGGGTACCAAGTACTTCCACGCCAATTCAACCGGGGATGACTCTCAGGCTGTAGGGCTGGATTCCGTAGCCATCGGTATGGGCGCCGTGTCTAACCACGCGAATGATATCGCGCTGGGCGCTGGCTCTGTTACCGAAGCGGCGGTTGGCACCAGCAGCGTGACCATCAACGGCCTGGGCTATCACTTTGCCGGTGTTGATCCGCTGAGCACCGTTTCTGTGGGTAGCCGTGGTAAAGAACGCACCATTACCAATGTGGCTGCGGGACGTATCACTAGCGACAGCACCGATGCGATTAACGGTTCACAACTCTACGCAACCAACTCCGCTATTGAAGTGCTGGATAAAGGTTCCGTGAAATATGATGTGAACGTTGACGGTTCTGTGAACTACAACAGCGTTACCATGGGTGGCGATACTTACAACAGCATCACCAAAACCGGCGGTACCCGTATTAAGAACGTTGCTTACGGTATTGATATGGGGGATGCGGTGAACGTTCAGCAACTGACTGACGCGACCACCAACATCTATAACAACGGGACCAAATACTTCCACGCGACCTCCGAAAAAGCGGATTCCGTGGCAACCGGCATGGACTCTATTGCAGTAGGACCGAATGCGCAGTCTCTGGGTAACGGCTCCATCGCCATGGGCGATGAAGCTAAATCCACTGGCGCAGGCAGTGCGGCGATTGGTCAGGGTGCTCAAACCCTGGGTGACAACAGCGTGGCCATGGGTACTGGCGCTATTGCTAACAATGCTAACGATGTGGCATTGGGCGCAGGCTCGGTTACTCAGGCAGCGGTCGCCACCACCAGCGTAACCATTAACGGTGATACCTATGCTGTGGCGGGTAATAACCCAACCAGCACGGTGAGCGTAGGCAGCGAAGGCAACGAACGTACTATCACTAACGTCGCGGCGGGCCGTATCACGGCTGACAGCACCGACGCAGTGAACGGTTCCGAGCTGTACGCGACCAACCAGTCCATCGAGAAGATCTCCGGTGATGTCTACAACTTGGATCAGGGTAGCGTGAAGTACGAAACCAACGTTGACGGTTCCGTGAACTACAACAAAGTCATTATGGGCGGGGATACCTACGACAACTCTACCCATACTGGTGGTACCACCATCACTAACGTTGCCAACGGCGTTGACCCGAGCGACGCAGTGAACAAGTACCAGTTGGATCAGGTTGATCAGCACGTGACCAATATCTCTAACGGCACTGACGGTATGTTCCAGGTGAATAACACCAGCGATCTGCCGAAACCAACGCCGACCGGTAAAGATTCAACTGCCGGTGGTGCGGGCGCGATTGCCAGCGGGGATTACAGCACCTCTATCGGAGCTAACTCGAAGTCTACCCATAACAACTCTGTTGCGCTGGGTTACAACTCGGTTACCGATCGTGATAACAGTGTCTCGATGGGCTCTGCCGGTAATGAACGTCAGGTCACTAACGTTGCTGCCGGTACGGCGGACACCGATGCTGCTAACGTTGGCCAGCTGAAACAGGGTGTAAACAACTCTTATCAGTACACCAACAAGAAGTTCAACGATCTGAAAAACATGGTTGATGACCAGAAAGATAAGTTGAGCGCGGGTATTGCCGGTGCGATGGCGACAGCGGGCTTGCCGCAACCGTACCAGCCAGGTGCCAGCATGGTTGGCCTGGCGGGCGGTACTTACCAGGGTGAGTCTGCAATTGCACTGGGTGTGTCCACTATCTCCGATAACGGCAAGTGGGTAACGAAGATTGCTGGTACCACCAACAGCCAGGGCGATGTCGGCGCGGCGGTTGGCGTAGGCTACCAGTTCTAATTATCACATTAATCCTGTCCCCGGTAATAACCGGGGACTGTTACCCCTTTTTTTAGAGAATTGACTATGAACTATTTTAAATTGGCTCGTCTGGCGCTGGTTGTAGGTGGCATGACGTTATTATCCGCTTGTACTCACTCTATTAGCGATGTGGATTCCCAGGGCAAAACCGCTAACCCGGTATTCCCCGAACAATCCAGCGCAGTAAGAGACGAGGGCAGCTTCGTTAATCTTGATAACCTGAAACAAATGCGTCCGGGTTTAACCAAAGCACAGGTCTACGAATTAATCGGTGTGCCGCACTTTAAAGAGGGCGCGATTCGTGTGAAAGAGTGGGATTATATTTTCCATTTCACGCAGCCGGATAAAACCGTATTAACCTGTCAGTATAAAGTGTTATTTGATACTGATATGACCGCGCAGAGTTTCTATTTTATGCCGGAAGATTGCCTGTCACGTCTGAAAGCGCCAGCCGTACCGCAGGTTAAAGCACCGGTTCACAAAGAACTGAGCGGCTCCAGCCTGTTTGCCTTTGCCAGTGCGGCACTGAGCGCGGAAGGCGTGTCTCACGTAACCCAACTGGCGAATGAACTGAAAAGCGAATCGCTGGAAGGTAAACACGTTGTGGTAACGGGTCATACCGATCGCATCGGCAATCCGATGAAAAATCAGCAGCTCTCTTTAGCGCGTGCCGAATCCGTTAAAGATATGCTGGTTCAGAACGGCATTCCGGTTTCAATTATTGAAACTCGCGGAATGGGTGATGCAATGCCGCGCGTAAATTGCCCGGGCAAAAAATCTCCAGCTGTAATTGAGTGTCTGGCACCTAACCGCCGTATGACGCTTGATGTAGTAGATATTAATTCAGGTAAATAAGTCATGTCCGTGTCACACGTAATTAAGACCGCCGTAGGCGGTCTTCTTCTCCTGGCGGTTGACCAGGCTGTAGCCGCTCCACAGGATCTGCCGGTTAAAACCATTAGCGTTCCGGCATACAATATGATCACCGATACATTGCAGGCCATCGCGCCAACAATTAACGGTCAGCGAAATGATTTCGCCATGCAACAAATATGCGCCCTGGCGCGGGGAGATAAAACTCAGCAGGAAGTCAACACTCTGTTAAAACAGCAGGGCGTTGATACCACGAAGCTGCCAAAAAGCGGTAGCGTGGCATCTCTGCTCATAAATGGTGATAAAGAACAGCAGCAAATGACCTGCGCAGTTTATCTGGCAACGTCAGTATTTGAGCCGGTTAACAACGGGATCTACTTCTCTAAACAGCAGAGTAATGCAAAAGCTGATACTGAGAAAAAAGCTTCCGGCTGGAGTTTCTGGAAATCTGACAAGAAAGAAGAAACCAAACCGCAAACCGAACAGGTGGTATTTAATCAACCCCAGTTCCTGAACGACGCGCAGGTAAAAATGGCCGTGGTACAGGCCACCGCGCAGATGTATGCCGTAATCGCGGAAAACATTCAGGGCGAGAAAAACAAATACTGGGCCGATTACCAGCAGCGTATCGCCAGCGTGGTTTATAACTACGCACCGGAATATCTGCGCAAAATTACGGTTTTCTATAAAAGCGGCGTCGCCAAACCGTTAATGCCGGTGAACGTATCGTTAAACAGCTTTACTGTGGCTAACGAGGCGGGCGACGTATTAACCCAGCAGGCTGGGAATGTGATGTTTACTGCTAAAGGCGTGCCATGGTTTGGCAATGGCAAAATTTTAGGTAAAGATTACTTTTCCGATGTGACGGTAATTAATTCCGTCAAACCGCAAGCACAACCTCAGGAAGTGCCTAAGAAGGACGTAACCGAAAGTCCCGCAGCAAATAAGAAAAATAGCAGTAAGAAGTAGCCCCCCTTAGCGCCTGTAATTGCCTGTCTAATTCAGGCGCTCTTTTATCACCAGGAAAAATTATGACACTCTCCTTAACACCTGCGGTGCAACCGCAACCGGTCGATGGAAAACCTGTCAATATTATTATTGATGAGTGTTTCCATAGCAGAATGGGGATGATTTCACTCTATGAGCAAGCTGGCACTCCCTTTGAAATCATTGGCTTTTCCAGCGTAATGGAATTTATTAGCTGGCGCGAATTCCATCATAACCGTATTTGCTCGCTCATTATTTATATTCACGACCGATTGGTCTCGGTTCCCGAACAGATCGCGCAATTTTTAGTGACGGGTATTGAGAAAAATAATATTTCCAAAAGAAATGTTATTGTCGTTTGTGATGTCCTTAACAATTTTATGCATCTTTGTACCAATAAATTAAACATCTACAATCTGTTGGATGGGCTGGATAGCTTATACTTGCTGCGCCTTCAGTTAAAGGAGTATGTTGATACAGGATGCATTAATCCGTTATTTGTTAAGCGTTGCTTTTTACAGAAAAAGAATCGATACGCAAAAACAACCGGCGATCTCTCACCGGCAGAAATTTTTGCTATTTCGAATGTTTTAACAGGGCGCGGGGTCAAAGAAACCAGTAAGTTTTATAAGGGGCATTTTAAAACTTTATATAACCAAAGAATGTCGGCAATCAAAAAACTGGGGATGCACAGCGTGCAGGACGTTATTAAATATCGGCACCTTATCGACGCGCTATATCTGGAGGACAATACCATTGTCAACGGTGATTATCTCGAGGTACTGTGTTGAATAAATTTAGTTGTGTTTATGAAATAAAAATTCAATAAAGTTTTTAGGCAAACCTACCACATTGCGCGGTTTAGTCATGCCAATTTTATTGAGCGCATTGCGTTGATGTTGATAAATCGTTTTCTCCGATATATCAAGATATTTGCTCATATCGCTGACTGAGTGGCCTTTAGACGTATAGAACAACACTTTTTTTTCTTGCCGAGTAAAGCGAGGGTATTGAGCATAATAGCAATTTTTGTTTTTTGAGTGTATCGCCAGTAACAGATCGCTCAGGTAAAATTTGCAGTTCATCATCACAAAATTGAACATGATGTTAAGCAACCAGTTTTGCTCACTGCTTGCCATAATCACCTTGCAATTGCACTTGCAAAGATTAATTAAAAAATAAAAATCAATAACGTTTGTTTCTGTGAGAAGGATGACGATATCCTGCGGTTGTATTTCCTGTAACAGTTGGGTTTTATTGCTGTCAATGTCTTTGATCCAAACGAAGTGGCAGTTCAGGCGCTCCGATAGAGAACATACCACCCCTTTATACAGGTAGTAGTTTTCAGTACAAATAAAAACTTTGATTAATAATTCATCCATAGTAAATCCATTTTACCGATCCAGAATAAATGCCGACACGCTATCGAGTGAATGTGCCTGATGTTCGTTTTTAAGTAAAACTCCGCCTTACATAGCGCTGATTTATTATAAGTTTTCTCAATGCGATTACAATCAGCCAAAAAACAAAAGCAAATGAGTGGTTTTATCGCGATGCCGCTACAACGTAGGGCATTAGCATGAATGGCAATATTTTGTGCTTAATAATTAGTAAAGCAGGCATTTTGTTTGGTAAAGGTGTGAGTTTTTTCAACTCAACTTTTTGTTATCTTCATTTTTAGATACTGGTGTAATTATCTGTCAATGGCAGATTTTTAATTTAAAAAACTTGAGGCCTGTTTAATGAGTGTAATAATTTGATGTTGCCTGATGCCAGTAATTTATTTTGCGGGCGAGTCACGTTTAATGGAAATTTGTATCATTCCGGTACAGCAAATAATTGCCCTGAAGTAGTCTTCCCCTGCGATTTTCGCACAACGTAAAATAAGGAAAGACTATGACGATTATTACTCATCCCGATTGCCGTTTATTTACTAATAGCGCGCAATACACTCAACTCTCGGCCTGGTATGAGGAAAAACGCAAAACCATCTGGATGATGTTAAATGCGCAGCCCCGGCCTTCGTTTAATCATCAGTTAATCGAGGAAATAATGAATCTGCAATATCTGGTTCAGAAAACCGGGTTTGCGGTTAATTTCTGGGTAACCGGATCGCTGGTTGCTGGTTTGTACAATGCCGGGGGCGACTTAGCGTTTTTTGTCGAGGCGATAAAAAATGGCCGTCGGGAGGCGTTACGGGCCTATGCGCGCGCCTGCGTCGACTGTGTTCACGCTGCGTCTCGTGGGTTTGACACGGGCGCGATCAGCCTCGCCATGGTGGAAGGCAGCGCGCTGGGCGGTGGGTTCGAAGCCGCGCTGGCGCACCATTTCATTCTGGCGCAGCATGATGTCCGGCTCGGCTTCCCGGAAATCGCCTTTAATTTATTCCCCGGTATGGGGGCTTATTCCCTGGTGGCGCGGCGCTCGGGCATGAGGCTCGCAGAAGAATTGATCTACAAGGGCGAGGCTCATACCGCACAGTGGCATGAGCAGCAGGGGCTGGTGGACGTGTTGTTTGAACCGGGGCAGGGAACCGTAGCGACCCGCACGTTTATTGATTCGCTGGCGCTTAAGCTGAACGGCGTCAGGGCCATGCTGCGTACCCGGCAGCGGGTGCTGAGCCTGCCGCGCGCGGAACTGATGGAAATCACTGAAGACTGGGTCGAAGCGGCATTCTGCCTGGAACCAAAAGACGTGGCTTATATGGAGCGGCTGGTGTTATTGCAGCAGCGCCATATGGCAAGTTCAACGCGTAAAACAGGTTAATCGTAAATCACCCGTCCTGTAGCAGGACGGGTTTTTAGCGATGCGGCCCGTCCTGCACCGAATCACGCTCCAGCAGCCGCGAAGAAAACAGGCTTTTGGTCGACAGATATCCGCCGTCCAGCATCGAAATCAGCCGCTCGATCACTTCGTTAATCATCTCGCTGACCGGATCTTTAATGCTCGACAGCGCAGGCTGCAGGAACGGCGCAGTGGCAATGTTATCGAAGCCGATAATCGAGACATCCCCCGGCACCGTCAGCCCGGCACTGTTCAGGGTTTTCATCGCGCCAATCGCCATATCATCGTTACTGACCACCAGCCCGCTAAAGGGTAACGTTGCGCTCAGCAATTTCTCCGCCGCTTCCGCGCCGCTGGCCGGGGACCACTTGCCAAACGCAATCAGCGCATCGCGCACCGGCAACCCACTGGCGGTCAGCGCCGCTTTATAACCCGCCAGACGGTCAATCGCCGTCGGGGAGTCCATCGAGCCGGTGATAAACGCGATATCGCGGTGCCCGCGTTCAATCAGATGTGTGGTGGCCATAAAACTTGCGCCGTGGTGGTCGCAGCAGATGCAGTGGCTGTGATGCTTACGCAGCTTGCGGTTCATCACCATAATCGGCTGCTTATGCTTTTCAACGATGGCGTCCATCTCGTCGACGTTGAGAAAACGCGGGTAGATGATGATGGCGTCACAGCGCAGGTCGAGCAGGAAATCAATGGCGGCTTTTTCTTCTTCGGCGCTGTGCTTACCATCAACCAGAATCAGCTGTCGCCCGTTGGCTTCGAGCCTTTTCGCCGCCTGGGAGAGCAGTTCGCTAAAGTAGCTGCCGGTATACAGGGTGTTAGTCACCACCAGGCCGATGCATTGCGATTTACTGGTCGCCAGATTGCGCGCCAGCAGGTTAGGGCGATAGCCGGTTTCCTCAATCGCTTTGTACACCAGCTCTTTGGTTTCTTCACTGGTATAGCCCTTGCCAGAGAGTACCCGCGACACTGTCGCCTTTGATACGCCAGCTTTTTTCGCCACTTCCTGCATTGTAGACATGAATCGATCCCGGACGGTGAGTACGCCAGCCATTCTACACAGTTTTAACCGAATGGCAGCGGCAGTTTTTACCAACCAGCGGCCCATACGCGTGGTTTTCGGCGATCTGAATCACAGATTCAAAATCGTTTTTATTTTTGTGTTGAAAACAACACCTGATTTAACCACCCTTATGTGGAACCGGTTACCTATGCTGTTTCACTGAAAACGGCTTTTCATGAAGTTATTATCTAACCCTATGAAAGTAATGACCTTACCCGGATAAATGCGCTGATTTTGTCGGCCAACAAGCACGGCGATAAAAAGACGGCAGGGCATTACGCGAGAATCAGTCATGTCAAAAAATTATGCAGCAGTATCCCGCTCGATAGTGGATGCCATTGGCGGTGCGGACAATATCGCGTCGGTGACGCACTGCATGACCCGTCTGCGCTTCGTGCTGAAAGACGATAGCGCGGCGGACATCGCAAAACTGAAAAGCATCAGCGGCGTGCTGGGGGTGGTGAACAACGATACCCAGTGCCAGGTGATCATCGGCAACACCGTGTCTCAGGCCTACGCCGAAGTGCTGAAACTGCTGCCGGAAGGCGCAGTCGCGCATAAGGCATTGCCGCAGAAAAATAAACTCACCCTGCGTCGCATCGGCGCGGGCATTCTCGATGCGCTGATCGGCACCATGTCGCCGTTAATCCCGGCGATTATCGGCGGCTCGATGCTGAAACTGCTGGCGATGATCCTCGACATGACCGGCGTGTTTGAAAAGGGCTCCTCAACGCTGATTATCCTCAACACCATCGGCGACGGCGCGTTCTTCTTCCTGCCGATCATGGTCGCGGCCTCGGCGGCGCTGAAATTCAAAACCAACATGTCGCTGGCGATTGCCATCGCAGGCGTGCTGGTACACCCGAACTTTATCGACTTAATGGCGAAAGCCGCCCAGGGCCAGCACGTTGAATTTATGGGCCTGACGGTCACGGCGGTGAAATACACCTACACCGTGATCCCGGCACTGTGCATGACTTGGATACTGTCGTACATCGAACGCTGGGTCGACAGAATTACCCCGGCGGTCACCAAAAACTTCCTTAAACCAATGCTGATTGTGCTGATTGCCGCGCCGATCGCGATTATGTTTATCGGCCCGGTAGGCATCTGGATCGGCAGCGGGATTTCTAAACTGGTGTACACCATTCACAGCCATCTGGGCTGGCTGTCGGTGGCGATTATGGGCGCTATCTGGCCGTTGCTGGTAATGACCGGGATGCACCGCGTGTTTACCCCCACCATTATTCAGACCATCGCCGAAACCGGCAAAGAGGGCATGGTGATGCCGTCGGAAATCGGTGCCAACCTGTCGCTGGGCGGTTCGTCGCTGGCGGTGGCCTGGCGTACCAAAAACCCGGAACTGCGCCAGACGGCGCTGGCCGCAGCGGCGTCCGCTATTGTCGCCGGGATCTCCGAACCGGCGCTGTACGGCGTGGCGCTGCGCCTTAAGCGTCCGCTGATCGCCTGCTTAATCACCGGCTTTATTTGCGGCGCGGTGGCGGGTATCGGCGGGCTGGCCAGCCATTCCATGGCGTCGCCGGGGCTGTTCACCAGCGTCCAGTTCTTTGACCCGGCCAATCCGATGAGTATTGCCTGGGTGGTGGGCGTGATGATCCTGTCGGTGGTGATCTCTTTCTTCGTGACGCTGCTGCTGGGCTTTGAAGATATCCCGGTAGAAAAGTCGGCGGAAGCCGAACAACCCGCGTCTGCCAACCCGCAGATTGAACCGGCAGTAAAAGTTAATTAATTCAGGGAGTCGTGCGTAATGGCAGTTTCACAGTTTCCGGACGGTTTTTTATGGGGCGGCGCACTGGCCGCCAACCAGGCGGAAGGCGCTTACCTTGAAGGCGGTAAGGGGCTGACCACCGTGGATATGATCCCCCACGGCAGTCAGCGGATGGCGGTCAAACTCGGCCTCGAACCGCGTTTTACCCTGCGCGAGGATGAGTTTTACCCCAGCCACCAGGCGATCGATTTTTATCATCGCTATAAGGAAGATATCGCCCTGATGGCGGAAATGGGCTTTACGGTGTTTCGCACCTCCATCGCCTGGAGCCGGATTTACCCCCAGGGCGACGAGCTGACGCCTAACGCCGCAGGCATCGCGTTTTATCGCGACATGTTCGCCGAGTGCAAAAAATACGGTATCGAGCCGCTGGTGACGCTGTGCCATTTTGACGTGCCGATGCATCTGGTGCGTGAGTACGGCTCGTGGCGCAACCGCAAAATGATTAAATTCTTTACCCGCTACGCGCGCACCTGTTTTGAAGCGTTTGACGGGCTGGTTAAATACTGGCTGACCTTTAATGAGATCAACATCCTGCTGCACAGCCCGTTCTCCGGAGCCGGGCTGGTGTTCGACGAAAGCGACAACAAAGAGCAGGTGAAATATCAGGCGGCGCACCACGAACTGGTGGCCAGCGCGCTGGCCACCCAAATCGCCCATGAGGTGAACCCGGCAAACCAGGTTGGCTGTATGCTGGCGGGCGGCAATTTCTATCCGTGGTCCTGCAAGCCGGAAGACGTATGGGCGGCGCTGGAGAAAGACCGCGAAAACCTGTTCTTTATCGACGTGCAGGCGCGCGGGGCGTACCCGTCCTATGCGGCGCGGATGTTCAGAGAGAAGGGCATCAATATCATCAGCGAGCCGGGCGATAATGAGATCCTCAAAAACACCGTGGATTTTGTCTCGTTCAGCTATTACGCCTCACGCTGCGCCTCTGCCGATATGAACGATGGCAACAGCAGCGCCGCCAACGTGGTGAAGTCCCTGAAGAACCCGCATATACAGGCCAGCGAATGGGGCTGGGGTATCGATCCGCTGGGGCTGCGTATCACCATGAATATGATGTACGACCGCTACCAGAAGCCGCTGTTCCTGGTGGAAAACGGTCTGGGCGCGAAAGACGAGTTCAACCCGCAGGGCGAAATCAACGATGATTACCGCATCAGCTACCTGCGCGAGCACATCAAAGCCATGGGGGAAGCCATTCAGGACGGCATTCCGGTCATCGGCTATACCACCTGGGGCTGCATCGATCTGGTGTCGGCGTCCACCGGGGAGATGAGCAAACGCTACGGTTTTGTCTACGTCGATCGCGACGACAGCGGCGCGGGTACCCTGGCGCGCACCCGCAAAAAATCGTTTTACTGGTATACGAAAGTCATATCCAGCAACGGCGCTGATTTGGATTAACGCTGCCAACCGGGGATGCACCTGCCGCATTCCCGGTTAACTTTCCCTGCCCATACCGCCCAATTTCCGTGGCTTGTTTTTACTCCCACGCGCTCGCAATCTTTGCAGTCACTTTTCACGACTTATCAACATTTCCTATGAAACTGTGCGATGCCTCGCAGCAATACGCTTTTTGCTGGTTGTTTTGCGACCATGATCACTTGACCAGTCAGGTAGACAAGTTCTAAGTTGAATACACCAACTCACTGATAACAGGGCGTATCGTATGGGGTTTATTCGCACACTCACCGGTGACATCGCACCGCAGCAGCTCGGGGTGACCTACAGTCACGACCATCTTTACTGCATCCCGCCGTACTGGCAGGAGCGCAACGAAGAGGATCTGCTGCTCGACGATAAAGCCGCTTCCGAACGCGAACTGGCAGACTTCCGCGCCGCAGGCGGGAAGTCGATTTATGACGCTACCGCGCCGGACTATGGCCGTCACGTTGAGGTGGTGGCGGAGATTGCCAGCCGTCAGCAGGTGCAAATCATAGCCACCGCCGGGTTTAATAAAGGCTTCCTGTGGAGCTCGAAGCGTCCGGGCACCGATCAGACCTTCGCCGACTGGATTGCCAACACCCCCCTCGATGCGCTGGTTGAACACGTCAGCCGGGAAGTAACCGACGGTATCGACGGCACCGCATACCGCGCCGGGATGGTGAAGTGCGGCACTGGTTATAACGCCATTTCGCCGCTGGAGCGTAAAACCATGGAAGTGGTGGTGCGCGCCCAACAGGCCACCCACGCGCCGATGCACAGCCATACGGAAATGGGCACCATGGCCCTGGAGCAGGCCGCGATTTTTAAACAACTGGGCCTTGATTTGTCCCGCATCTGCTTTGCACATATGGATCGCAATCCCGATCCCTGGCTACACCGTCAACTTGCCAACACCGGGGCATTTATCTCGTTTGACGGTATCAGCCGGATCAAATATTTCCCCGAGCACGTCCGCACCGAGGCCATTCTGGCGCTGTGCAAGAAGGGGTATCAAAAACAGATCCTGATCGGCGGCGATTTCGCCCGCAAAAGCATGAGCGCCCATTATGGAAAAGGCGGGCTGGGATTGAAATTTATCCTGGCGGACTGGCGCCCACGGTTTCTTGAAGAAGCGCGGGAAGCGGGTTTTGACGGCGAAGCGCTGCTGCATGATTTCTTCGTCGAAAACCCGGCGCGCTACTTCAGCTTTGGTTAAGGCAGCCTATGAAACTGCATCAGCTTAACGAGCAGCAGGCGAAAGCGGCCCTTCCCAGGGCCAGAATCGCGCTGCTGCCGCTGGGGGCGGTGGAGCCGCACGGCGATCACCTGCCGCTGGATACCGATAACCTGTTAGCAGAACGCTTTTGCGAACGGCTGGACAGCGCGCTGGGCGAGGATGCCATCACCCTGCCGGTGATCTCCTACAGCCAGGTGTGGTCGCTGCGCGGTCACGCCGGGGCGATTGATATCGGCAACGCGCTGCTGGGGGATCTGCTGGTCAGCCTGGCACGCAATATGGCGGGCTACGGCATTACCACCACGGCGGTGATCAACGCCCATTACGGCAATTTCGACGCCATCAAAGCGGCGGCCCGCCAGCTTCGCGAGGAGGGCATTACGCTGCTGAGTTACAGCTGGGCGGGGATGGACGGCTGCGTGGCGAAGCTGCGCGAATCGGCGGTGGCCTATCCTGGCTATATGCATGCCGATGAAATTGAAACGTCATTAATGCTGGCGCTCGCGCCGGAGGCGGTGGATATGACCCAGGCCCGCGAGCATTACCCCGCGTTTCCGGAAGATTTCCGCTACCGCCCTGAGCCCTGGACCGCGTTTTCCGATTACTCGGTGCTCGGCGACCCGCGCTGCGCCAGCGCGGAAAAAGGCGAGGCCTTTGTTCAACAGGCGCTGGAAACCACCTTAGCGTCCATCACGCGCATAATCAGGGAGGCGCAATGATTAGCCCAAACGCAATCCATCTGGATTACCCGGCCACGTCTGCCGACGAGGCGATTCGTAAATCCGGGGATGCGCTGTGCGCCGCCGGAGCCTGTAGCGAGCAGTACACCCAGGCGATGATCGACAGCTATCACCAGTTCGGCCCCTATTTTGTGATTGCGCCGGGGCTGGCGATGCCCCACGCGCGGCCAGAGAACGGGGCGATTGCGCCGCAAATCAGCCTGGTGCGGCTGCGCGAGCCGGTGGAGTTTGGCCACGCGGAAAACGACCCGGTGCAGCTGGTGCTGGGGCTGTCCGCCACCAACAGCGATCAGCATATTCAGTTAATTCAAAAAATCGTCACCCTGCTGGGTGATGAGGAAAACCTGCAAACCTTAATGAATTCCCATGATGCGCAGCAGATTTACCGTCTGATGATCGATGCGGAATAAACCACTACGTCCGTCTGGAGAAATAACAATGAAAATACTCACTGTCTGCGGTTTGGGAATGGGGTCGAGCTTAATTTTACGTATGAACGTGGAAACGGTGCTGAAAAAGCACGGCGTGGAAGCGAACGTCGAGCATATGGACGTCTCCGCCGCCGCGTCGGCGAATGCCGATCTGGTGATCACCAACGCCGAGCTGGTGGGCAATTTACAGCATTTATCCTGCCCGGTGGTGGTGGTGAATAACTACATCGACACCAACGAAATCACCCAGGCGCTGGTTAACGCAGGCATTCTTACTCAGGGGTAAGACCATGAACGAATTTATCGGCGTACTGCGTTGGATCACCGTCAATATCTTCGGCGAAGCGTCCATCCTGATTGGCCTGATCGTGCTGCTCGGGCTGGTGCTGCAAAACAAACCGCTGGCGGATATTGTCTCCGGCACCCTGAAGGGGATTTTAGGCTTTTTGATTATTGGTGCCGGGGCGGGGATTATCGTCTCCGCGCTGCTGATCTTCCAGCCAATCTGGACCGAAGTGTTCGGCTTAAGCTCCATGAATCTGACCAACATTATCGGCCAGGTGAAGTTCAGCGAGCGCTACGGCAGCAGCGTCACCATCGCTATCGCGGGCGGGTTCGCCTTCAACCTGCTGCTGGCGCGCCTGACGCGCTTTAAGTATATCTACCTGACCGGGCACATGATGTTCTGGACCACCATGATCTTCGCGGGCGTGATGGTTAACAGCAACCCGGCGATCTCCGGCTGGCAGTTAACGTTAATGCTCACCGTGATCATGGGCCTGTACTGGACGCTGCAACCGGCGCTGGTGCAGCCGTGGGTGCGCAAAATTACCGGCAACGACAATATTGCGCTCGGCCATACCTCGGCGTCGGTGGCGCTGCTGGGGGCGATTTTCGGCAAACTGTTTTCCCGCAACAGCATCAGTTCGGAAGATATCCAGGTGCCGAAAAAGCTCGGCTTCCTGCGTGATTCTAACGTGGTGACCGCCCTGACAATGACGCTGCTGTTCTTTATCGGCACCTTTATTCTGCAAATCAAAGGCACCCCGAAAGCGGCGGAGATCCTGGCGCAGTCCGGCGATTTAAGTTTTTACATCTACGCCCTCAAGCAGTCGCTGATGTTTACCGGCGGGATTGCGGTGGTGCTGCTCGGTGTGCGGATGTTTATCGGTGAAATGGTGCCGGCGTTTAACGGCATCGGCTCGCGACTGGTTCCCGGCGCGCGCCCCGCGCTGGACTGCCCGATCCTGTTTAACTTCGCGCCGAACGCGGTGGTGCTGGGTTTTGTGGGGGCATTTGTCGGCTCGCTGCTGTGGCTGACGCTGATCGGGCATTACACCGGCTACGTGTTTATCCCCAGCATGATCGTGATTTTCTTCCATGCGGGCACCGCCGGTGTATTTGGCAACGTCACGGGCGGCTATAAGGGCGCGCTGCTGGCGGGCTTTATCACCTCGACGGTGGTGGCCTGGGGCCAATACTTCTGCGTCAGCTACTTCATCAATAACACCGTGCCGGATACCGCGCTGTGGGCCGGAGACAGCGATATGTTCGTACTGTCGCCGCTGATTAGCGCCTTAACCCGTCTGCTGACGTTCTGAGGGAGATCACCATGAGTCAGGCAGTTAACGCTTATTTTGAGCAGATCCAGCAAAAACTGGCCCAGCTGGCGGCGCAGCAGGAGACGCTCGACCGCGCCGCCCGGGCGATGCTCGACACGGTGCTGAAGGGCCGCAATCTGTTTGTGTTTGGCGCCAGCCACGCCGGGATTCTGGCGGAGGAGATGAGCTATCGCGCAGGCGGCCTGGCAATCGTCAACCCGCTGTTTTCCCCGGCGCTGATGCTCAACGTGCGCCCGCTTACGCTCACCAGCGCAGTAGAAAATGTCGAAGGGCTGGGGAAAGTGATGGTGGAAAGCTCCCCGCTGGAGGCGGGGGACACGCTGATTATCCATTCGGTCTCGGGGCGCAACGCCATCACCCTCGACGTGGCGCTGGCGGCCAAAGCCTGCGGTGCGACGGTGATCGCCATTACCAGCCTGGAAACCGCGAAGCGCGTTACCTCGCGCCACTCCAGCGGCAAACTGCTGGCCGGGACAGCGGACATCACGCTGGATAACCAGTGCGACTACGGCGACGCGGCGGTTAGCCTGCCGGGCCTGGCGCAGAAAGCCGCGCCGCTGTCGACCATTATGGGGGCGACCATCGCCAACAGCCTGGTGCTGCGCTTGTGCGAGCTGATGCAGGAAAACGGCGTGGAGCCGCCGATCCTTGCCAGCGCAAACATAGACGGCAATCAGCAGATAAATCGGGATATAATGGACGCTTACCGGAGCCGAATCTTCTACCTCTGAGTGGAGCAACCGTATGTTCGAGTCTGATGGACTCCCGCTTTATCTCAAAATCAAAAACATCATTTTGCAGCGTATTTTGTCGTGTACCTATACCGACAGGCTGCCCGGCGAGTTGATCCTGGCCGATGAGTTTAATGTGGCGCGCGGCACCATTAAGCAGGCGATCGATTCACTGGTCAGCGGCGGGATGGTGTATCGCGAGCAGGGGAAGGGCACGTTCATCAACCGCGACGCGCTGCTCAAGCACTATACCGATCTACCGGATGTGCTGGTGGCCTTCGGCACGCCTCAGCCGGTCCAGGCTGAGGTGATTTCCCTGCTGGCAACCATGGCGGACCACGATGTTGCCCGGCAGATGGGGCTGGAGGTCGGTAGCCAGCTGATGCGGCTGGAGCGGCGTATGCTGCAGGGCGACCGCATCGTTGGCCATTCCCTGAGCTGGTTGAATAGCCGCTTTTATAACGATCTCAGCCATATTGATGATGAAGGCACGCTCTACTCCCAACTGCGCGAAGCCTTTGGTTATTCGCCGACCCACGCCCGGGAAAACTTTGCGCCGGTGGTCTGCGATCCGCGCCTGGCGCGCCTGCTGGGCTGTGAGCCGGGTGAGGCACTGTTCAAAATCGAACGTATCGCACGCAATCCCGATGATGTGGTGCTGGAATACAGCATTACCTACGTTAAAAACGCCACGCTGTCGCTGGAGATTGCCGCTAACCAGAATGCGGCGGACGCGCACTGGAACTGTAAAATCGTTGCCCGCTAAGCGCGGTGTTGAGTGCGATCGTTTGGTTGCACACCAACACAAACGGACACGGGTTAGGGGTTGATTTGTTAACATTCAGAATAAAATCCTAATTTAGTTAATAAGAATTATCATTCCATTCCGAAAAATACCTCTTAATTTCCGTTAATCCGTTATTTGCTGCGTTACATCAAACTTCCTGCCGCATGGCTCTCCAAAAATACACACTTTCTCAATGCCAATGAAGAGAGTGATGTCATGCCAATCATGGAAGACGAAAGCGGAATAACGACGGTTAGCCGTCGTCGCTTTATCCAGGCCAGCGCCGCACTGGCAGCCGTACCCCTGGTGGTGCCGCAGTTTGTTTCTGCGGCAACCGAAACGCCAACCCCCTCTGCATCACCCGCTGCTGAGCAGGACACCGGGCGCGTGGTGCCCACCTGTAGCACTTTCGACTGCGGCGGCAAATGCGATATTCGCGCCCACGTCGATCAGGGTATTGTTACGCGCATCACCACATTGCCGGACGGTGAACTGGACGAGGCGATGCCGATTATGCGCGCCTGTATTCGCGGGCGCGGCTACCGTAAATTTGTCTATCATCCGGACCGCCTGAAATACCCGATGAAGCGCGTCGGCAAGCGCGGCGAAGGGAAGTTTGAAAAAATCAGCTGGGATGAGGCTACCACGCTCATTGCCGACAATCTGAAGCGGATCACGGCCAAATATGGCCCGGCCTCGCGCTACGTACACGTCGGCACCGCTGTCAGCGGCGGCACCTTCTCCGGGGATAAAATGGTGCGCCGCCTGCTGAACCTGACCGGCGGCTACCTTGAGTACTATCACTCCGTGAGTATGGGCAACACCGCTGCCGCCACGCCGTATACCTACGGCACGCCCGCCACCGGTAGCTCGCTGGATACGCTGCTGGAAACCCCGCTGGTAATTTTGTGGGGCCACAACACCAACGAAACCATCTTTGGCCATGCCAATCACTACTTCCAGCAGATGAAACGCAACGGCACGCGCTTTATCGTTATCGATCCGCGTTATTCCGATACCGTCGCTTCGCTGGCGGATCAGTGGATCCCGCTGCTGCCCACCACCGATAACGCGCTGATGGACGCGATGATGTACGTCATCATCACTGAGAATCTGCACGATAAAGATTTTATTGCCTGTTATACCCTCGGTTTTGACGAAGCCAGCATGCCGGAAGGCGTCCCGGCCAACGAATCACTGGTGGCGTACCTGACCGGCGCGAAAGATGGCGTGGCAAAAACCCCGGAGTGGGCAGAGCCAATCACCAAAGTACCGGCCAATACCATTCGCCAGCTGGCGCGGGAATACGCGACCGCCAAACCGGCGGCGCTGATCCAGGGCTGGGGGCCGCAGCGCCATATCTGCGGCGAGCGCACCGCGCGCGGCTCTACGCTGCTGGCCACCATCACCGGCAACGTCGGTAAAAAAGGCAGCTGGGCGGCAGGCTACGGCGGTATCGGTAACCGCAAATTTATGAGCGAGCCGGAAAGCATTGAAAACCCGATCGCGGCGAAAATTTCGGTGATGAACTGGATGCAGGCGGCGGAAGACGCCAGCAAAGTGACGCCGGAGCAGGGTCTGAAAGGAGCTGACAAGCTAGACAGCAATATCCGTATGCTGTTTACCCTGGCGGGTAACTACCTGGCGAACCAGAACCCGGACATCAATAAGGCGGCGAAGCTGCTGGAAGACGAGTCGAAAATCGAGTTTATCGTCGCCAGCGATCTGTACCTGACGCCCAGCGCCAGATATGCCGATCTGCTGCTGCCGGAAACCAGCTTTATGGAGCGCTGGAACATCGGCGAAACCTGGGGCACCGGCAACTACGTGATCCTGTCAGAAAAACTGGTCGAGCCGGAATTTGAGCGCCGTTCAGACTACGAGTGGCTGCGTGAAGTCGCCGCGAAACTGGGCGTGGAGCAAGCCTTCAGCGAAGGGCGCGATGAAAAACAGTGGATCGAACATATTGTCGAAACCACGCGCGCCGCGATGCCAGCGGAAAATATGCCGAGCTTTGCGCAGTTGCAGGTTCAGCGCCGTCACCTGTTCAAGAGCGAGCCGTACGTGGCGTTCGCCGATAACATCCGCGACCCGCAGAACAATCCGTTTAAGACCCCGTCCGGGAAAATCGAAATCTTCTCGAAACGGCTGTACGACATGAACAACCCGGAAATTCCGGCGTTGTCCCACTACGTGCCCGCGCATGAAGGGCCGCAGGATGCGCTGACCGGGAAATATCCGCTACAGCTGATCACCTGGAAAGGGAAGAACCGCGCCAACTCCACGCAGTACGCTAACCCGTGGTTGCAGGAAGCCCAGACCCAGAAACTGTGGATTAACCCGCAGGATGCCGCCCGTCGTGGTATCGCGCAGGGCGACAACGTGCGCATCCATAACGATCGCGGCATCAGCATGGTGCCCGCGGAAGTGACGCCGCGCATTATCCCCGGCGTAGTGGCGCTTCAGGCAGGTGCCTGGTGGCAGCCGGACGCGTCGGGCGTGGATCGCGGCGGCTGCGCCAACGTGCTGAGTTCCACCCGCATCACCCCCCTGGCAAAAGGGAATTCGCATCAAACTATGCTGGTTGAGGTTGAGAAAGCATGAGCCAATACATGGAGTTTCCCCCGGTAAGCGATAAGCAACTGGGTTTTTATATCGATTCGTCGCGCTGCTCCGGGTGCAAAGCCTGCCAGGTTGCCTGTAAGGACAAAAATAATCTGGAGCCGGGCCGTCGTTTCCGCCGGGTATATGAAGTCAACGGCGGCGGATTTACCCCGACCGGCAGCGGCGGGCTGGAAAACAACGTCTACGCCTACACCTTGTCGATTTCCTGCAACCACTGCGCGGACCCGATCTGCACCAAAAACTGCCCGACCACGGCGATGCATAAGCGTCCGGGCGACGGCATCGTGCGGGTCGATACCAATAAATGCATCGGCTGCGGCTACTGCGCCTGGTCGTGCCCTTACGGCGCGCCGCAGTTTGATAAAGAAGCCGGGCAGATGTCGAAGTGCGATTTCTGCGTCGATTTGCAGGCAAAAGGCGAAGATCCGATTTGCGTGGCGACCTGTCCGCTGGGCGCGATTAAGTTCGGCCCGATTGATGAACTGCGTAAGCAGTACGGCACGCTGTGTGACGTCCAGGGACTGCCGGATTCGGCGATCACCCACCCGAACCTGGTGGTGAAACCGCATCAGGGCGCTGAGAAGGGAAGTAACTAATTATGCATGAATGGCCATTATTGATTTTTACTCTGCTGGTGCAGGCGTCGGTGGGTCTGACGCTGTTCACCGCCGTTAACGCCTTTAACCGCCAGGCAAACAGCCAGCCGCTGCGCGTGGCGCTGGTTGCCAGCTGTGTAATGGGCGGCGTGGGGCTGATCGCATCGGTGGCGCATCTGGGTTATCCGCTCAACGCGTTTAATTCGCTGCGCCATATCGCCAGCTCCTGGCTGAGCCGTGAAATCGTCTTTGCCGCGCTGTATCTGGGCGTGCTTGGCATTACGACGCTGCTGGCGCTATTCGCTAAACGTGTCGTGCCGTTACTGGTGCTGCTGGCGGGGCTTATCGGGCTGGTGGATGTGTATTGCATGAGCAATATCTATATCAGCGCGTCGGTCGTCACCTGGATGCACATTAACACTTTCTTTATGTTCTACGGCTCGGTGCTGATCCTCGGCGCGGTGCTGGTGATGCTGATGCTGGTGCCGCATGGGCGTAACGGTGAAATGCGCGACCTCGCGAAGCTGGCGGTGGCCGCGGTGGTGGTCGCCGTGGCGGCACGCCTGGTAGAACAACCGGCGTATATGAGCTTCCTGGCGCAGGCATACGCGAGTGACGTTGTCACGTTCCCGCTGCAGGCGCTGGCGGCTTTTGATGCGCTGGCTGGCGTGCGTATCGCCGCGTGGTGCCTGATGGCGGTGGGGGCGGCGCTGTTTGCGCTTTCCCTGCGCCAGCCGCGCATCGTCCGTGGTATCGCCATGACCGGCAGCGTATTGCTGGTGGTGGCGGAGATCATGGCGCGCTATGCCTTTTTTAGCCTGAGTTGATATGTCGCTGCTGTCGTTAAATCTCAACCCTGCGCCGCCTGGCGCAGGGTTGTTATGCGTTCGCCGGAAGGTAAAGAAAAACCCCTGTCGGGCCTGTATTGACGCCTGCCCACTGGCTGCCATCTCGCTGACTGAAGACAACATCGTTATCGATGAAGCCCAGTGCAATCAGTGCGGTCGCTGCCTGTTTGCCTGCCCAACCGACGCCCTGGAAAATATCCACCCGGTTAAACGTCACTGGCATCAGGATCGCCTGACCGCGCCGCTCAGCGCCCAGCCAGCCTGCGTTGACGAGCTGCTGATGTGGCATTTTCACTACGGCATTCGGGCCATTGAGCTGGATACGCCGGATGAAGGGTGGCTGCGGGCGATTGCCGAACTTAATCTTACGCTCAGCGCGCTCGAGCAGCCGGTATGGCGGCTGGCGCAGCCAGCGGCGAATCCGGTGAATACCGGGCGTCGCCAGTGGCTGAGAATGGCTAACGACACTGACAGCGGGTCGGTGCCAGCGGGTCGCCGCGCGCTGCGTGACGCTGTCACTTTCGTTAATCAGTATTCAATTAATTTTAACGTCGACCTGTGCTACCTGTGTGGTGCCTGTGGGCGTATCTGCCCGGAACAGGCGATTCGCCTGGAGGCCGACCATATCGCGCTGGATAACGCCCGCTGCACCGGCTGCGGCCAGTGTACGGCGGTCTGTTTCCCGGACGCCATTCACAGCGTAAAGGCGCTTAACAACCATGCCGGGCAGCGTCTACCGGTAATTCAACAGCGTTGCGACACCTGTGGCCAGCTGTTTAGCGCCTGGACTGCTGAACGCTCCACCTGCCCATTTTGCCGACAACACACCATCGGCATGCGATAAGGAATCATCATGAAAGCGGATTTAGCCCACTGGGCCCAGTTGCTGAACCTGCTGGCGAGCGCGTACCGTACCGCGCCGCAGTCAGACGCGTTTACGCCCATAGGCGAATTTTTCCAGACGCCGGACTGGCCGGAACTCTGGCCCGCGCAGCGCGCTGACATCGTCGCTCTGCAACCTGAGCTGGCGCAGCGGGACAGGGCGTTGCTCCAGCAACAGTGGCAGTGGCAGTTCGTCGGCCCGGCAAGTTTGCCCGCGCCGCCGTGGGGATCGGTATGGCTCGATCCGGAACACGTTTTACAGGGCGACTCCACGCTGCGGCTGAGGGATTTTCTTAACCAGCAGCGCATCACGCTGAATACCGATCATCCGGAACCGGCGGATCATATCGGGCTGATGCTGTTTCAGGCGTCATGGCTGGCGATGGCCAACCAGCCCAGGGCATTGCTGGAACTGTTGAGCCAGCATTTCCTGACGTGGCTGCCGCTGTACCTACAGGCGCTGAACAACGCCCATCCGCAGGGCTTTTATCGCGCGCTCGGCGAACTGACGTTGATTACCCTGCGGCAATTACATCAGGCACTTAATGATGGCCAGCCCGAGAGGATTTTATAATCCCCGATTTTTATTTTTGGTTATTTTCCCGGCAACACGCTGCCGCTGCGAATTAAGTTGAATTTAGCGCCACGCAACAGGGCGGTTATTAACGAAGCGACAGAGCACTCTATTTATCCATTCCTGTCACTCTGGCCGATAAATATATTTGCGCAGACACTGCGTTCTTGCCTTGTGGCTGGCGGGGCGCTCTGTGCAAGTCGTCATCAATCAGAAAATAATTCCTGCAACGCCCGCCGCTATTTTCTCTGCCTGCTCAGGCTTATCCGTTATCTTCATTTTCTGCGTCTATACTCAAGGCGTTAAATAACTTACTGCCGGTTGGTTTAATACCGGTTTGTCGATGATGAGGCAGCCATGTTTGGTTTAGACGCGTTTATTCTTGCCAGGATACAGTTTGCCTTCACCGTATCCTTTCACATTATTTTTCCGGCGATCACCATTGGGCTGGCCAGCTATCTGGTGGTGCTGGAAGGGATGTGGCTGAAGACCCACAATCCGCTGTGGCGCTCGCTGTATAAATTCTGGCTGAAAATTTTTGCCGTTAACTTCGGTATGGGGGTGGTGTCCGGTCTGGTGATGGCCTATCAGTTCGGCACTAACTGGAGCGGATTTTCGCAGTTCGCCGGGAGCATTACCGGCCCGCTGCTGACGTATGAAGTGCTGACCGCGTTCTTCCTCGAAGCCGGTTTCCTCGGCGTGATGCTGTTCGGCTGGAACAAAGTCGGCCCCGGGCTGCACTTTTTCTCAACCTGCATGGTGGCGCTGGGCACGCTGATGTCCACTTTCTGGATCCTCGCATCCAATAGCTGGATGCACACGCCGCAGGGCCATGAAATTATCAACGGCCAGGTGGTGCCTGCCGACTGGTTCGCAGTGATCTTTAACCCGTCGTTTCCTTATCGGCTGTTCCATATGTCGGTGGCGGCCTTTTTAAGCAGTGCGATGTTCGTCGGCGCGTCCGCCGCCTGGCACCTGCTGAAAGGCAACGATACCCCGGCGGTGCGCAAAATGTTCTCCATGGCGCTGTGGATGGCGCTGCTGGTGGCACCTGTTCAGGCGGTGATCGGCGATATGCATGGCCTGAATACGCTCAAGCACCAGCCCGCAAAAATCGCCGCCATTGAAGGGCACTGGGAAAACCCGCCCGGCGAGCCGACGCCGCTGCTGCTGGTGGGCTGGCCGGATATGGAGCAGGAGCGCACCCGCTACGGGCTGGAAATCCCGGCGCTCGGTAGCCTGATCCTCACTCACAGTCTCGACCAACAGGTCCCGGCGCTGAAAGATTTCCCCAAAGACGAGCGGCCTAATTCCACCATCGTGTTCTGGTCGTTCCGCCTGATGGTCGGGATGGGCCTGCTGATGATTGGACTGGGGCTCGCGAGCCTGTGGTTGCGCTGGCGCGGGCGGCTGTACCAGTCACGGCCATTTCTTCACTTTGCGCTGTGGATGGGGCCATCGGGCTTAATCGCCATTCTGGCCGGCTGGGTGACCACCGAGGTGGGGCGTCAGCCGTGGGTGGTATATGGGCTGATGCGCACCCGGGATGCGGTCTCGGCCCATAGCGATCTGCAAATGTCGATCAGCCTGCTGGTGTTTATCGTGGTGTATAGCCTGGTGTTTGGCGTCGGGTATCTGTACCTGATCCGGCTGATTAAAGTGGGCCCGCAGCCCGAAGACGATCTGTCGTCGAAAACCGATGGCCGACCTGCGCGGCCCATTTCCGCCGTGGGCGAGCGTCTGGAAGAGGAGAAAAGATAATGAATATCGACCTGTCGGTAGTGTGGTTCGTCATTATTGTTTTCTCGACGCTGATGTACATCGTGATGGACGGCTTCGACCTGGGGATTGGCGTGCTGTTTCCGTTTATCCGCGACCCGCACGATCGTGACGTGATGGTCAACAGCGTCGCGCCGGTTTGGGACGGCAATGAAACCTGGCTGGTGCTGGGCGGTGCCGGGCTGTTCGGCGCATTTCCGCTGGCCTACGCGGTGATTGCCGATGCTCTGACCATTCCGATTACCCTGATGCTGATCGGCCTGATTTTCCGCGGTGTGGCGTTTGAGTTTCGCTTTAAAGCCACCGAATCGCACCGCCCCTGGTGGGACGTGGCCTTTCTGGCCGGCTCGATCCTGGCGACATTTTGCCAGGGTATTATCGTCGGCGCGGTGATTAACGGCTTTCCGGTGGAAGGGCGCACCTTCGCTGGCGGCGCGCTGGACTGGTTAACCGCGTTTAATCTGTTCTGCGGGCTGGGGCTGGTGGTGACCTACGCGCTGCTGGCCGCCACCTGGCTGATCATGAAAAGCGAAGATCCGCTGTTTACCCGGATGCGCCAGCTGACGCCGCCGCTGTTAATCATGCTGTTAATTGTGATGGCGATTGTCAGCGCCTGGACGCCGCTTACCCATGACGATATCGCCCAGCGCTGGTTCTCGCTGCCTAATCTGTGGTTCTTCCTGCCGGTGCCCGTGCTGGTGCTGATTTGCAGCCTGGCGCTGTGGAAAACCGTCTCGCGGCCAGGCCACCACGCCACGGCGTTTATCCTGACCCTGGCGCTGGTGTTCCTCGGCTTTAGCGGGCTGGGGATCAGCATCTGGCCAAACATCATCCCGCCGGATATCTCGCTGTGGGAAGCCGCCGCGCCGCCAGCCAGCCAGGGCTTTATGCTGGTGGGCGCGCTGCTGATTATCCCGGTGATCCTCGCGTATACCTTCTGGAGCTATTACGTGTTTCGCGGCAAAGTGCGCCACGGGGAGGGCTATCACTGATGGAAAAACGGCAAAGCAAACTGAGCCAGATTGTCTGGCTGGTGGTGATATGGGCCGCCAGCATCCTGGCGCTCGGTGCGGTGAGTATGGTATTGCGTTTGTTGATGACCTCGGCAGGACTGAAATCCAGCTAGCGGCGATTAATGAGCTGCGTTCATAACACCATCCCGGTTTTATGCATGGATGTGGATGCCGGGCATACCCATCCGCTCTTCCAGCCCGCGCATCGAGTGGCTCAGGGCTGACTGCGACAGACCGAGCTTAGCGGCGGCGCGTGTAAAACTGCGCTCCTGCGCCACCACCAGAAAGGCAATCAGATCGTTAAAGTTCTCTTTGAGCAAGGGAATGTCCTGGAGGGAGGTGTTGGAGCCAGTATAAACCATCGCTGGCTCCGCTTACGATTAACGCCCGACGCACGCCTGTAAAGCGGCGCAAGAGTTAATGAATGGAATTCATTAAAGCACCCTTTGTGGCATAAGCGGATACGGTTTACAAGCGTATTACCTATTGTCGCGCACCGTGTTCGCCATTTCATCCATCAACTGTTTGAGATTGTGACTTACACAATATACCGGTCTGTCGCGCTCAAAACGCCAGCCCTCGGAAAGGGGGCCTGTATCACACACATCAAAACCAAATTCATCCAGTAAAGTCGCAACAATAGCTTTACTTTCCGGGTCATCACCTGCAATGGGAAGTGCCCGCCGGTTTGGTGTTCCTGGCGGAAGTCCATCCGTTTCGAGATCGTTCATCGTAATGGCATTGAATGCCTTGACGATATATGACGATGGCAAATGTTCGGCAAGCAGTTCACTGGTGGTAGTAGAGTGATTATCTAACTCAGCGATATGACCATCCCGTTCAGGATAATAATTGTTTGCATCAACAACAATTTTCCCGGCCAGTGGCTCAACAGGTACGCTATACAAGGCAGATAATGGAATCGCAACGACCGTGATATCACTAAATGCGATAGCGTCCTCAACGGTGCCAATCTGACACCCTGTTGCATGAGGTAAGCTAAACAGAGATTGAGGGCCTCGTGAATTACTCAACATCACCTGATGGCCCAATGATGTGGCCAGTTTTCCGATGGTGCGCCCTACAAATCCTGCACCGATAATGCCAATTTTCATTTTTACTCTCCATGGTTTGACCGATAAAGAGAGTATGATTCTCTCCATAAGAAGGATAAATAGTGTTTTATTAGCTTAACTAACAACTCACAGTGGGCAATGATGGATAAACTGACAAGTATGCGTGTTTTTGTTAAGGCAACCGATCTGGGTTCCTTTGCCGCTGCTGCTGACGCGTTACAAATGTCACCGCAAATGGTCGCCAAACATATTGCATCATTAGAAACCCAGTTGGGCATCGTGCTGCTCAATCGCACCACACGACGACAGAGCCTCACAGATGTTGGCCGGGGGTATTACGACAGATGCAAAATTGTGCTGGCTGAAGTAGAGGCGGCAGATTCATTAGCCTTTGATATGCATACTCAACCCAGAGGGACACTCAAGGTCAGTGCGCCCGTCACGTTTGGTACTTTTTGCCTGCCTCAGTTTGTTACGCGTTTTTTATCCGCTTACCCAGACATGAGCATTGATTTGTCTCTGAGCGATCGCTTTATCGATCCTCTTGAGAAGGGAATCGAAGTCATGATCAGAATAGGCGAGTTAGAAGACTCTTCTCTGATAGCCCGACCATTAGCGCCTTATCGATTGATAGCCTGCGCTTCGCCGGATTATCTGGCGAAGCGAGGGACTCCCGCTAACGTACAAGAATTAGCAAAACATGATTGCCTCATTTATGCCAGTTGGACGGCTGCAACCCAATGCCGTTGGCGTTTTACTCGCAATGGTAAGAGTGAAGAAGTGATAATTGATGGCCGTTTTCGTTGCAATGACTGGAAAGCGCTGTTGCATGCAGCCAGAGCGGGCTTAGGGATTACACTTGGCCCAGAGTCTGTTCTCAGTAGCGAAATCAAAGCGGGGCGACTCATTCCTGTATTGCAGGAGTATCAGGGGCCAGCGCGCCCTATGCATGTTCTGTATCCATCATTACGTAACCCGACGATTAAACTACGAAGCTTTGTTGATGAGTTAATTGCTGAGTTTGGAATAGCCCAATAACCTTATGCGCCAATGCGCGCCTGTATACACATCTTCAGAGATACGCCGCTGTATTGCACAGCGGCGCAGATTTTTAAATGCGCTCTATCTTCGCCGGTAATCCCTGGCGCACCGCCGAGCCGGATACCCAGTCCAGCCAGCTGTTCGGCACCGTGCGGGTCGGGTCGGCGAAGCCCAAATCGTTCTGATTGATTCCGGAACCATTTTGCGGCGCGACCGCCAGCGGTTCGCCGTCCAGCGTGTGCTGACTGGCACCCATTTCCCGGTGGCCATAGCCGTGCTCGATGGCAATCACGCCGGGCATTACGCCTTCCAGCAGGCTAATACGCGCGGTAGTGCTGCCACCCGGCGTGGTAATGCGCACTTCATCGCCGTGCTTCACGCCAAAGCGCTTGCCGTCCTGCGGATTAAGCGCCACCAGATTCACCGGCTTCACGTGATGCAGGCGCGGGATCACGATGGTAGAACTGCTCATCACGTTGGACTTAAACGAAATCATCTTCAACGGCCAGGCGTCGGGCTGATATACCTCGTCCAGCGCTTTGCCGTCGGACAACCGCGCCGGATACCAGGCCGGACAGCCGCTGTAGCGTTCGCCGGTTATGGCGTGGCGATGCTTCGCCACCTCGGCGTTCCAGATTTGCAGCGGTTTATCCCAGCGGTTACCGATGCCGCCGTTTTCCCGCCCCGACTGATGCGGCGCGAACCGTCCGCCGCGGGTAAAGATAAACGCCACCCGCCGGGCTTCGTCCGGTTTAAGCGTCTGGTTGATGGCGGGCATCAGCCGGTCGACGCCGGTCAGACGGATATCCTCGTCACTGGCGGCGGGCGCGGGAGCTTTCCCGGCCCAGGCGATGTTGGCTGCCACCCGCAGGTAATAATCACTGGCGTGATGAATGGCCAGGGCGTTGCCGTCGCTGTCCTGCATGGCGTTATCCCCGAAGCCGGGCAGGCCGATGCGATGCGCCACGGCGATGCAAAACGCCTCCATGGAAATCGGTTCGCCCTGGGCGGTGCGGGCGGTCGCGGGATTAACCACCGGCCAGCGCGCGGTGGTGGCTTTACTGGCGACGCCCGCCCAGGGGGCGCTGAATCCCCAGCTTTCAAAGTTATGGGTATCCGGCATCAGATAATCCGCCAGGGCGGTGGTTTCATTAATAAATGCGTCGATGGCGATAAACAGCGGCAGCCGCGCCGGGTCTTTCAGCTGTTCTTCCGCCACGGCCCGGAACCCGGCGATGCCGTATACCGGGTTGGTCATATTGGAAATCCACGCCTTCAGTGGGTAAGGGTAGCCGTTGAGCGCCGAGGGCAGCAGTTCGGTAAGCTGACCGGCCACAAACGGATACCACGGTGCTTTGGCGGGCCACGGCGACTGCCCGGCGGCGACTTTCTGACGGTATTCATCGGAGCTTTCATAAGCCGCTTTGCTGCGGCCAATGTTCAGCCCTTTGGGTTTGACCATGCCGGGGAAGCTTGCCAGGTTATAGCGCGGCCCGTCGGTGACGCCGTTAAACTTGCCGCCGCCGACAAACACGCCGCCTTCCAGGCTAAGGTTGCCGATCAGCGCGTTAAGCATCATCACCGCCCAGGCATTATAGAAGCCGTTGCCGGACATCATCCCGCCGTGAGTAATCACCGCCGCTTTGCGCCCGTGGCGGGTAAAGGCATCCGCCAGCTGTTCGATCCGCGCCACCGGCACGCCGCACTGGCGGCTGTATTCTTCCAGCGACAGTTTCCCGGCGCTCTCTTTTAACAGTTGATACGCGCTTTTCACCGTTACCTCGCTGCCATCCTGCAAGGTCAGGGTGCGGGAAACCCACAGCGTGGCGGCAGGGCAGCTTTCCGCCGGCACCAGTTCACCCGTTTGATCGACCACCAGCACGCTGTCGCCGCCGCCGTTCAGCAGCGCGGCGGTAAGGTGTTGCCCGGCCTGGGGATGATCGTCGCTGGCAATCACCAGATGGGTGGCGTTGGTCCAGCTCTTTTCACCCGCCTGCTGCATCGCCGCCGCGCCCGGCAGGGAAAGATAGCTTTCGTTAGCGCGCTGATTGTCGATAATCCAGCGGATCATGCCCATCGCCAGCGCTGAATCCGCGCCCGGTACTACCGGCAGCCACTGGCCGCGCGGGTCGGCCATCACCGTGGTAAGCGGTAGCGCAGGGGCCACCACCACGTAGCTGAAGTTATCCCGCAGCCGCGCAGTGGCCAACTGGCTGGCCTGGCGCTTAAACGGGTTGCCGGACTGCGCCGGGGAGGTGCCCATAAACAGCGCAAACTCCACGTGTTCCCAGTCGGGCTTTACGTGCGGGTTTTTATCGAGATCGTTCATCAATGCGCCCGACCCGGCGCGGTACGACAACCCGCAGTACGCCCCGTGCGCCCCAAAGTTTTTACTGCCGAAACTGTTCTGGGCGAAGCGGCGCATAAAGGCATCGCGCCCGTCATCGCTGGTATTGGTAACCAGCAGCTGGTTGGCCCTGGGACCCAAACCCGGATGCGCCGGGTCGATAGGGGTTTGCAGATCGCGAATGGCGCGTAAACCGTCGACATGCCCTTCGCCAAACAGATCGCCGCCGTCCACCACTTCGGCAATCAGCTGCTCGAAACTGATGCGCTGCCATTTGCCTTCGCCGCGTTTCCCGACGCGCTTCATCGGCTCGAGGATGCGCAGCGGGCTGTACAGCGCCTCCAGGGTGGTCGCGCCACGGGAACAGACGGTGGAGCGGGCGTCGAGACCGCTTTCGCCGCCCATTTGCGCCAGTGCCTGGGCTACCGGGATTTTGGCGTCAACGTGCTGCTCCTGGGAGAGCGGATGATACGGATTACCGGCGATGCGGATCACCTTGTCGGTTTGCCGATCGACGCGCACCCGGATACCGCACTGGGTCCAGCAGCCGAAGCACTGGGTCATCGACACCGCCTGCTGCGGATTGGCCTGCCAGCCCGGAGCGGCATGGCCTTCCGGGATCAGCGCGTTACCGTAGATGCGGTGTAGCGTCACTTTGCCGGATGTGCCGTTGACCAGCCCGTCAAAGGTTCTTTTGATCACGTCCCGGTAGCTCAGCCCAAACGCGCCAACCCCTCCGAGTACCAGCCCCACTTTAAGCCACTGACGACGGGTTAATTCAGGCATGATGATTTCTCCGCATTAAGCCATTCACAATTTCACGCGCGATGATAAGCAACGCCATCCATAGCCCGAAGGTGCCGACAATCGCCAGCAGCCCGTCGGTACCCATCGGCAGCGAGTAAGGATTAAACAGCGCGTTATATTTCGGGAGGGTTTGCCCCTCGATGAGTAAGGTCCAGCGTATCAGCCAGCTAAGCGCCATCGACGCCAGAGCAATCAGGATGCCACCCGCCAGCGGTAGCGGACGCGTAACAGCAAACAGTGCCGCGATGATGGTTAACAACCACAGTGCCGCCCAACCGGTGGCCAGCGTTTGTGCCTGGGGCCACGCCAGCCAGTGGCGCAGCGCCGCGCCGGACAAGGTATCGCCGGAAATCCACATCGCTACCGTGATGCCCAATAACCCCAGGGTAACCAGCAGGCCGCGTGCCAGCTTCTGTTGCAATGGTGGCGTGCGGGTAGCGGCAATCAGCAGCGCCAGCAGGGTCTGGAACGCGCTCAGGAACATCGCCAGCGGGAACCACCAGCTGAACCAGATCGGGCGGGCGTGCACCACCGACACTTCGCGCCCGGTGTACAGCAGCAGGCCAATCGCGGTCAGCGCGCAGGCATACGACATCCAGCGTGTCCAGGCGAACGTTTTGCCGTAAATGTTTTCTATGGTCGCGGCGATAAACCACAGGCCGATAAAGCCGGTAAACAGCGGTAAAAACAGCGCGCCCCAGGGCATCCACGACCACGGCGTCGGCCAGGCGTAGAAGTGCCACACCCGGGCGGTTTGATGGAGATCGGCCGTCAGCGCCAGCGGGGCGGCGATGGCGCAGGTCAGGCCGATCAGCAGCGTCAGCCGTTCCAGCGCGGCATGGCGACCTCGCAATCCGCAGGCCAGTAGCGCCGAGCAGGCCGCAATGCCGATAAAGAAGAAATACTGCACTGCCCAGGGGAGCCAGCTCACGTCCTGCGGATGGGCGAGCACTTCATTAATCATAAGCGGCGACATTTACACCTCCTGCCACAGCGCGGGCTGGCTGCGGCCCATCAGCGGGGAAACAAACGCCTCGTCGAGGCCCAGATAAAACACCTGCGGCGAGGTGTTATCGTCCGGTTTCAGCACCCGGATCGCGTCCTTATGCTCATCAAGCAGCTGGCGCAGACGGCTTTGCGGATTGTGCAAATCGCCGATAATGCGCGCGCCGCCAACGCAGGACTCCACGCAGGCGGGCAGCAATCCCGCTTCCAGACGGTGAACGCAGAAGGTGCATTTATCGGCGGTCTGGGTGTCATGGTTGATAAAGCGCGCGTCATAGGGACAGGCCTGGACGCAGTAAGCGCAGCCGACGCAGCGCTGGTTATCAATCACCACAATGCCGTCCTCGCGCTGGAAGGTGGCCTGCACCGGGCAAACCGGCACGCAGGGCGGGTTATCGCAGTGGTTGCACAGGCGCGGCAGTAACACATTGGTGACAACGTCACTGTTTTCCCGTCGAACCTGGTACTGGTTCACCGTGGTACGGAACTCGCCCTGCG
Organism: Atlantibacter subterraneus; assembly: GCF_007570865.1. Taxonomy (GTDB): domain Bacteria; phylum Pseudomonadota; class Gammaproteobacteria; order Enterobacterales; family Enterobacteriaceae; genus Atlantibacter; species Atlantibacter subterraneus. Next base: position 1,031,683 of record NZ_VLPS01000001.1, read on the forward strand.
GCGTCTGGTTCTCAATCGCGCAACTGACGGTGCAGGACTGGCAGCCGATACAGCGGCGTAAATCGATCAACATGGCATAGCGGTGGTCGGCGGACCCTTCCCGGCGCGTCGGGCTGAAAGAGAGTTTGGCCTGCGCCAGCGGAAGGGTGGCTGCGCCTGCCGCCGCCGTCACCCCCAGCTGTGTGAGAAAAATGCGTTTACTGATATCCATACATATCTCCGTGGACGCCGTTACAATCCATGCGTCACAGTGTTGTTAACAGCGTGATGAATAAACAATCTGTATGATTTACAGTGTAAAAATGGGCGAGGGGCAGGGACTATTGTGGTAAACCACATTCCCGGCGGGTTGTTGATCTAACGCAATCTGACGTGGTGGGAGACGGTGTGAAAAGGGCGTTATTACTGATTTTTTGCCTCGGTTTCGGCTCGCTGGCCGTGGCCGGGGAATGGACTATCGGCGTGCTGGCGATGCGCGGTGATGCCGCGACCCTGCGGCACTGGCAGCCGCTGGCCGATTCCCTGAATCAGCAGGTGCCGGGCGAGCATTTTCGCATTCAGCCGCTCGATCTCAGTCAGATGCGCGAGGCGGTGAATCAAAAATCCATCCAGTTTGTGGTTACCAATCCGGCGCAGTTTGTCCAGCTTAACAGCCACTACCATTTGCGCTGGCTGGCGTCGCTGCGTACCCGGGATGGCAACAACATTATTGGCAGCGTTATCCTGGTGAACCGTGAAAGTAACTTACAGGATCCTCAGGATCTGACTAATAAAACTGTCGGCGCTATCGATCCGCTGGCTTTCGGCGGTTATCTCACCGGGTATAAAGCGCTGGCCGATCGCGGTATCCAGCCCGAGAAAGATTTCAGGCTGCGCTTCACTGGCTTTCCCGGCGACGCGTTGCTCTATCTGCTGCGCGAGAAAGCCATCCAGGCGGCGATTGTCCCGGTATGCTTGCTGGAACAGATGGATGCCGAGGGCTTAATTGATAAAACCGCATTTCGCCCGTTGATGGTGAATCCGGTTGCCGCGCCGTGCGTCACCAGTACGCCACTGTACCCAAACTGGTCGTTTGCCGCACTGCCGGACGTCGATAACGCGCTGGCGGATAACGTGGCCCGCGCGTTACTCAATAACCAGCAGCCACCGTTCCTCTGGGGGGCGCCGGTCTCTACCAGCGATGTCGAGAGCCTGCTGCGGGCGGTGAACCAGCACCCGGAACAGCGGCGGCTGTGGCAGGACGTGCGTAGCTGGCTGATGCAGAATCAGTTTGCGGTCGGCGTCTCGATACTGGTCCTGCTGTTGTTGACGGTCAATCACATCTGGATCGCCCTGCTGGTGCGCCGACGCGGGCGACAGCTGGCAAAAGCCAGCGAAACGCTGCGCCAGCAGGAGAAAGCGCTGGAGAATGCCCGTCAGCTCAGCGTGCTGGGCGAGATGGCATCGGGGTTTGCCCACGAACTCAACCAGCCGCTATCGGCCATTCGCCATTATTCCCAGGGTTGCCTGGTGCGGCTGCGTAAAACCGATGAAAACCATTTTCTGATCCCGGCGCTGGAGCATATTGACGCCCAGGCCCAGCGCGGCGGCGAGACGCTGCGTAATCTTCGTCACTGGGTGCAACAGCCATCGGCGTTTGATGCCGATGAACGCGAGTCGGTTAGGGTTCCCGTAAGGGAAACGGCCCAGCGTGTCACGGATCTGCTGCGGCTCGGGCAACATTATCCAACGCTGGCGCTGTTTAACCAGCTACCGGTCTCCCTGACTCTGACGTTGCCGCCGATGGTGCTGGATCAGCTGCTCGCTAACCTGATTCTTAACGCCGCGCAGGCGGGAGCCAGCGCCGTCTGGCTAACCGAACAGGAGGGCGGGCTTGTAGTGCAGGACAATGCGGGTGGAATAGAGGACAAACAGCTGCTCCATGCCTTTCGGCCTTTCAACACCACCAAACCCGACGGCATGGGGCTGGGGCTGGCAATTTGCCAGCGGCTGATCCGCGATGCTTACGGCGAAATTACGCTGGATAATCATCCCGCGCCAGACGGTAAAACCGGGCTGCGGGTGGTACTGCAATTACCCATTACTGAATCTGAGGATGCCTGATGTCTGTTGTTCATCTGGTCGATGATGATGTCGCCGTAACCGAAGCCTGTCAGTTTTTGCTGGAAGGGTTTGGGTATCGCGTTCAGAGCTGGAACGAGAGCCAGACGTTTCTGGCGCAGGCCGCGCTGCATGAACAGGGCGTGGCGCTGCTCGATTTGCGGATGCCGCATCTCGACGGCCACGGGCTGTACGGTGAACTGCTTAAGCGACACAGCACGCTGGCGGTGATTTTTCTCACCGGGCACGGCGATTTGCCGGTCGCGGTAGAGCAAATGAAGCGCGGCGCGGTGGATTTCCTGCAAAAACCGGTATCCGCTGAAGCGCTGGTCGCGGCGATTGAACGGGCGCAGGCAATTTCCGCTGTGGCCTGTGAGCGCCGTTGTATTCGCCAGTGTTATGAGAGCCTGACGCCGAAAGAGCGGGAAATCGCCCAGTTTATCGTGCAGGGCCTGATGAACCGTGAAATCGCCGGACGGCTCAACGTGGCGCTAAGGACGGTGGAAGTGCATCGCGCCAGGGTGATGGAAAAGATGATGGCGGTGAATATCGCCGAGCTGGTGGGGAAGATGCGGGCAATGGAGTAACAGGCCCGGACGGGCCTGAAATATTTACGCCAGCTGCGCCTTAAACCGCGCCAGCTCCGCGTCCGGCATGCCCGCCTCGCGCGCCGCCTGGCAAATGGCGTTCCAGCTGCTTTCATCCAGCGGGATGCCCTGGGCGAGGCGCGTTTCGCGGTTATGCATTTCCCATTCACCCGGCACCTGCACCGGCTGCGCCGGATCGTGCGGTGACTGTTTTACCCACTCCACAAACGCATCGGTTTGCTGCTGCATATCCGGGGCGTCGAACAGTTCCGGGTTGAGGATAATCGTGGTCATGCAGTTGAAGATGGCGTCCACGCTCGCCTGAAGCGTCTCCTGATGGGTGGTTTTGCCGCCCGACAGCGCGCCGCCGAGGATTTCGCACATTGCCGCCAGCGCGTAGCCCTTATGCTGGGCAAAGGTAAGCAGGGAACCCAGCGGCGCGACGTGCATTACCGCCGGATCGTTGGTCGGCAGACCCTGTTCATCAATCAAACAGCCATCCGCCACCGGCTCGCCTTTATGCCAGGCGACGCGGGTTTTGCCAAAGGCTATGGCGCTGGTGGCGTAATCCAGCAGCAGCGGTGGCGCATCCTTGCGTGGGAACACCACGCACAGCGGATTAGTGCCGAAACGGCTGTCTTTGCCGCCGAACGGCGCGACCATCGGGTCGCCAACCACATTCACAAAGTGAATGGAAATAAATCCTGCCGCCGCGCATTTTTCTGCCCAGTAGCCAATCCGGCCTATATGGTGGGAGTTATGCAACGCCACGGCGGCCAGCCCGAACTGGCGCGCTTTTTCAATGCCCAACTGGATGGCCTCATGCGCCGCTACCTGGCCGAAAGCGGCGTTACCTTCCAGCGTAACCACCGCACCGGCGTCTTTCACCACGCTGGCATGTTGATTGAGCTGTAAATAGCCCTGCGCCAGCGAGCGGATATAGCTGGGGATCATCCCTACGCCGTGGGAATCGTGGCCCGCCAGGTTGGCGGATACCAGATGATCGGCCACCAGCCGCGCCTCCTGCGGCTCACTGCCCGCATAGCCCAGCAGCGCCTCGACAAACTCCTGAAGCTTTGCCGCCTGAAAACGTAACCCTGTCTGCATTATTGTTCTCCGTTATAGGTTGTGTGCGTTTTCATGCTGCGCTTTGCGGGAAGTGAGGTCAAGCCGCTGCTATTTACCTCGGTTTTCAAGCCACTGGAAAATTAGCATTCCGGCAATCATCGCCGCCACGAACACCATGCCCTTGCCGATCCCCGCGCCGAGCAGGACCAGGCCTGGGCCGGGGCAGATCCCCGCCAGCCCCCAGCCAACGCCAAACAGCACCGAGCCGCCAATCAGCCGTTTATCAATTTGTTGGGAATTTGGCAGCTGCATTTCCGTTGCGCAGACGGGCCGCGCGCGCTTTTTCGCGCTCCGAAAGGCAAAGAAGCCGACGCCGATTGCGCCGCCCATCACGAATGCCAGCGACGGGTCCCAGAGACGGGTGATATCCAGAAAGCCCAGCACTTTCGCGGGGTCGGCCATGCCGCTGACAATCAGGCCGATACCGAAAATCAGCCCGGCGAGCAGGGAAACGATAATATTCATGTTGCTCTCCTTAACGCCACAAGCCGGTTAGCCAGACGGTGACAAACGCCACGCCCATAAAGGTGGCGGTGGCCGCCAGCGAACGGCGCGACAGCCGCGACAATCCGCAGACGCCGTGCCCGCTGGTGCAGCCGGAAGCGTAGCGGGTGCCGATACCCACCAGCAGACCGGCGAGTATCAGTAGCCACCATGGCGTGGCGACGGTAATGACCGGGAGCGGGGCAACCAGCCGGTACAGCCACGGCGCGAGCAATAATCCCGCCAGAAACGCCAGCCGCCAGCCTTTATCCGGGGTTTTCAGGTTTAACACTCCGCCCAGAATGCCGCTGATCCCGGCAATACGTCCACAAAACACAATTAATACCCACGCCGCGCCGCCGATCAGCAATCCGCCGATCAAACTCGCCAGCGGGGTAAAGTTCGCCATATCGATATCCACGTTTATCTCCTTATTCATTCGCGTTGCTTATCAGGGCTATCAGGATTTAAGAATAATCCTGCCGCCAGTGCTGACTATGCTTAATGTTCAAAAACTTCCAAAACAATTGCGGTAAGCGCCCATTCTTACCCGTTTATTTTTTTATTACTGGAGGCCTGGTATGAGCAACCAAGGCAATAACGAGCCACAAGCCCATTCTGACGACGATCGCCATCATTTTAACCTCACGCGGCGTGATCTTTTAAAAGTTGGTGCGGCGACGGCTGCAACAGCGGCGGTGCCTTCGGGCGTGGCGCTGGCCAGCGAACCGCCGGTTACGCCGCCGCCGGAAATCACTGCAGTGCGCTTTACCGTTAATGGCGAAGTCCGGGAGCTGGATGTGGATACCCGCACCACCTTGCTGGATGCGCTGCGCGAAAATCTGCATCTCACCGGCACCAAGAAGGGCTGCGACCACGGTCAGTGCGGTGCCTGTACTGTGATTGTCGACGGTCGACGCGTTAATTCCTGCCTGACGCTGGCGGTGATGCATCAGGATGCCGACATCACCACCATTGAGGGGCTGGGTACGCCAGATAATTTGCATCCGATGCAGGCGGCGTTCGTCAAACACGACGGCTACCAGTGCGGTTACTGTACGCCTGGGCAAATCTGCTCGTCGGTAGCGATGCTGGAGGAGATCAAAGCGGGGATCCCGAGCCACGTCACGCTGGATTTAGTTTCGCCGCCGTCGATGGACGCCGATGAAATCCGCGAGCGGATGAGCGGTAACATCTGCCGCTGCGGGGCCTATTCCAACATTCTCGCTGCGATTGAGGATGTCGCCGGAGGGCAGAAATCATGAAGGCGTTTACCTATCAGCGCGTGAATACCCCTGGCGAAGCGGCGTCCAGCGCCCAGGGACATACCGGTGCCAAATTTATCGCGGGCGGCACTAATCTGCTCGACCTGATGAAGCTGGAAATCGAAACCCCAACCCATCTTATCGACGTTAACGGGCTGGGGCTGGATAATATCGAACCGACCCCGGAAGGGGGCTTGCGCATCGGCGCGCTAGTGCGCAACACCGATCTGGCGGCGGACCAACGGGTACGGCGCGATTACGCGGTACTATCGCGCGCGCTGCTGGCCGGGGCGTCTGGTCAGTTGCGCAACCGGGCGACCACGGCGGGAAATCTGCTGCAACGCACCCGGTGCCCCTATTTTTACGATACCAACCAGCCCTGTAATAAACGCCTGCCGGGCAGCGGGTGCGCCGCGCTGGAAGGCTTTAGCCGCCAGCATGCTGTTGTGGGGGCCAGCGAAGCTTGTATCGCCACCCATCCCAGCGATATGGCGGTGGCCATGCGGTTGCTGGATGCGGTAGTCGAAACGGTGAAGCCGGACGGCAGCGAACGAAAAATCCCGCTGGCGGAGTTTTATCGCGCGCCGGGCAAAACGCCGCACCTGGAAACCGTGCTGACTGGCGGAGAGTTGATCACCGCCGTGACGCTGCCTGCGCCGCTCGGCGGAACCCATATCTACCGTAAAGTGCGCGATCGCGCCTCCTATGCGTTTGCTCTGGTCTCAGTGGCGGCGGTGGTGCAAGCCGATGGCACCGGTCGCGTGGCGCTGGGCGGCGTGGCCCATAAGCCGTGGCGAATGGAAGAGGCCGATGCGCAGTTAACTCACGGTGCACAGGCGGTTTACGACACGCTGTTTGCCAGCGCACAACCCACTGCTGAAAACGAATACAAGCTGATCCTGGCGAAGCGCACGCTCGCCTCGGTACTGACGGAAGCGAGGGCATAAGCTGATGAAATTTGAAAATCCGGCTCAGGATAACCCTATCGACCAGCTTAAGGTGGTTGGCCGCGCGCACGATCGTATCGATGGCCCGCTAAAAACTACCGGCACCGCGCCTTATGCCTATGAATGGCATGATGAAGCCCCCAATGCGGCCTATGGCTATGTGGTCGGTTCCGCTATCGCCAAAGGGCGTATAACCTCAATGAATGTCCAGGCCGCGAAAAAGGCCCCGGGCGTGCTGGCGGTGATCACCGCTGAGAATGCCGGGAAGCTGGGCAAAGGCGAAAAGAATGCCGCCACGCTGCTCGGCGGCCCGAAGATTGAACATTATCACCAGGCGATTGCCGTGGTAGTGGCCGAAACCTTTGAACAGGCGCGGGCGGCAGCGGAACTGGTTCAGGTGGAATACCAGCGCGAGCGCGGCGCTTACGATCTGGCAGAGGAAAAGCCCTCCGTCACTACGCCACCGGAAGATACCCCGGATAAAAAAGTGGGCGAATTCGACAGCGCCTTCGCGTCCGCTGAGGTCAAGTTTGACGCCACCTATACCACGCCGGATCAGAGCCATATGGCGATGGAGCCGCATGCATCGATGGCAGCGTGGGAGGGCGATAAGCTGACACTCTGGACCTCTAATCAGATGATCAACTGGTGTCAGACCGATCTGGCGAAGACCCTGAATATTCCCGAAGAAAATGTCCATGTGCGTTCGCCGTATATCGGCGGCGGCTTTGGCGGCAAACTGTTTTTGCGCAGCGATGCGCTGCTGGCGGCCCTTGGCGCGCGGGCCATCAAGCGCCCGGTGAAAGTAATGCTCATCCGGCCGCTGATCCCCAACAATACGACCCATCGACCAGCGACCATCCAGCTGGTGCGCATCGGCGCGGATAAAGAGGGGAAAATCACCGCCATCGCCCATGAAAGCTGGAACGGCAACGTGCCGGGCGGGCCGACGGAGACCGCCACCAACCAGACCGAGTTTCTGTATGCCGGGGCCAACCGGCTGACCGGGTTACGGCTGGCGAAGCTCGATTTACCAGAGGGCAACGCCATGCGCGCCCCTGGCGAAGCGCCGGGCATGATGGTGCTGGAAATCGCCATTGACGAGATGGCTGAAAAGCTGGGGATGGACCCGGTGGCGTTTCGCATACTCAACGATACCCAGGTGGACCCCGCCGATCCGCAGCGCAAGTTCTCGCAGCGCCAGTTGGTGGAGTGCCTGCGCCAGGGCGCGGAGCATTTCGGCTGGAGCCAGCGTAACCCGAAGCCTGGCCAGGTACGTGAAGGCCGCTGGCTGGTGGGCATGGGGATGGCGGCGGGCTTTCGTAACAATCTGGTGATGAAATCCGGCGCGCGAGTGCATCTGGATCCGCAGGGCGGGGTAACGGTGGAGACGGATATGACCGATATCGGTACCGGTAGCTATACCATCATTGCCCAGACTGCGGCGGAGATGATGGGCGTGCCGCTGGACAAAGTAGTGGTTAAACTCGGCGACTCGGCCTTCCCGATTTCCGCCGGATCTGGCGGGCAGTGGGGCGCAAACAGCTCGACCGCAGGCGTCTATGCGGCCTGCGTGAAGCTGCGCGAAGCGGTCGCGAACAAGCTGGGCTTCAATCCCGATACGGCAGAGTTTGCCGAAGGGCAGATTCGCGAAGGGGATCGCAGCGTCGCGCTCACCGATGCCGGGGCGCTGAGTGCCGAAGACAGCATTGAGTTTGGCGATCTCGATAAAAAATATCAGCAGTCCACTTTTGCCGGGCATTTCATCGAAGTGGGCGTGGACAGGGCGACCTGCGAAGTGCGCGTGCGCCGAATGCTGGCGGTTTGCGCGGCGGGCCGCATTCTTAACCCGAAAACCGCGCGTAGCCAGGTGATTGGCGCGATGACCATGGGGCTTGGCGCGGCGCTGATGGAGGAGTTAGCCATTGATACCCGGCTGGGCTATTTCGTTAACCACGATATGGCGGCCTATGAAGTGCCGGTTCATGCCGATGTTCCGCGTCAGGAGGTGATATTCCTTGATGAAACCGACCCGATCTCCTCGCCGATGAAAGCCAAAGGCGTGGGCGAACTGGGGATTTGCGGCGTCAGCGCGGCTATCGCCAATGCCATCTATAACGCCACGGGCGTCAGGGTGCGTGATTATCCCATCACGCTGGATAAGCTGCTGAAAGGCCTGCCCGAGCTGGTGTAAGGATGGTGAACCGTGTTGCAACACGCGTCTTTGATTGAACCTGGCCTGCTCAATCCCGAGCAGGCGTTTTTAACCGACGATAGCCGGGAGATCCTGCGCTTCGCCGCCGATGCCCTGACGGCAGGGATGACGGCGGCGCTGGTGACCCTGGTGGAGATCCGTGGCGGCGCGGCGCGTCCGCTGGGCGCGCAGATGGCGGTTCGCGGGGATGGGCAGTATTGCGGCTTTGTCTCCGGCGGCTGCGTGGAGTCTGCGGTCGCCTGGGAGGCGCTGGAAGCCATGCTCGACGGGGAGGATCGCACGGTGGTGTATGGTGAAGGTTCGCCGTATTTCGATATTGTGCTGCCGTGCGGCGGAGGAATTACGCTGACCGTTCATATTTTACGCGCGGTGCAGCCGCTACTGGCGGTGCTTAACAGTCTGGAGCAGCGTCAAACGAGGGGGCTGCGCTATAGCCCGGGATCACAAACTCTGGCCAGTAGCCAGCATCAGCCAACTGGCTGGCACGGCGAGGATTTTGTGGTGAACTATCGCCCGTGCGTGCGGGTGATGATACCAGGACATTCACTGGAGGCTCAGGTGACGGCCCGGATGGCGCAGGCCGCAGGGTTCGACGTGCATACCTGCGACAGTTTCAATTCCAAGATGTTTGATGCTGATACGGCTGTACTGCTGCTTTATCACGATCTGCATCGCGAGCTGCCGCTATTGCAGGCCGCGTTGGCGGCTCAGCCGTTTTATATCGGCGCGCTGGGCAGCCGTCGTACCCATGAAAAGCGGGTAGCGGCGCTGGTTGAGGCCGGCTGGAGCCAGCAGGATATCGCGCGAATTAAAGCACCCATCGGCATCTTCCCGAAAGCCCGCGATGCCCATTCGCTGGCGCTTTCGGTGCTGGCCGACGTGGCGGCGGCGCGCCATGCCGTTTGAGGGTATTACCACGCCGCCGGTGGTGATTATTCTCGCCGCCGGAAAAGGGCAGCGGTTTCGTGATTCCGGCGGTCAAGAACATAAGCTGGATGCGCTGTTTGATGGCAAAACGGTGCTGGGGCACGTGCTGGAGGCGGTGAAAACTGCGGGTTTGCCGTGGCATCTCGTCAGGCCGCCAGGCGGAACCGGCGGTATGGGAGAGTCTATCGCCCTGGGCGTAACGGCGACGACGGATGCCTCCGGGTGGCTGATCCTGCCGGGGGATTTACCGCTTATTCGGCCCGATTCGTTGCGGCGGGTTGCGCTGGCGCTAAACGAAAAGCCGGTCGTGGTGCCGTATTATCAGTCGCATCACGGTCATCCGGTGGGGTTTCATCGCAGTTACTTGAAGGTATTGAGTGCATTGCAGGGGGATAAGGGGGCTGGCAGCATCGTGCAAATCGCGCATAAGCGCGGCGAGGTTTTACCCCTCGCGCTGAGCGACCGGGGCATCATTGATGATGTTGATACCACCGGGGATTTGCGTGCCCTACAGCACAGGCACGCCTCAAAAATCGGTATCGCATGACAACAAACCCGGCTTACTGCGCCGGGTTTTTCATTATCTCACCGGCATACGATATTCAATCATGCCGCTTTTCCTGGCGACCCAGTCATACAACCGCTGGCCGCGCAGGTTGGTTTCATGAGTATGCCAGTAGAGATGGGCAGAGTGGCGCTTGCGGGCCTGCTGCTGCACATACTCAATAAGCTGCTTGCCAATCTGCTTACCGCGAACCTCTTCGCTGACAAATAAATCCTCCAGATAGCAGTAATCCGTGTCTGCCCAGGTAGAACGATGGAACAGATAGTGGACCAGACCGACGACTTTGCCATCGCATTTGGCCACTGCGCCGAATATCGGCTCAATCGGATTGAGAAAGCGGCTCCACGTCAGGCGAGTGACATCCTCTGAAATATCGACGCGATAAAACACCTGATAGTTTTTCCATAGCGGGAGCCAGTCGGTGTAGTCCTGCTGGGTAACAGGCTCAATCGTGACGCGGGAATTTTGCGGGTTATTCATGGTTATCCTTTTATTTCATTGCTGTGATAACGGCTATGTTAATGGCGATTGTGGTTCCAAATAAGTGACACTTTTTGTATTTTTAACAGATCCACTTTTATCTATATGAGCTTCGCCATGAAAAAAACGGTCGCTCCGGTGTTTCACGAGCTATTGCTGGAAAAAGGCGTCATTAAAGACCAGGTCTATCATGCGTTGCGTAATGCCATCCTTGACGGACGGCTTGCTGGCGGCTCGAAGATCCCCTCAAGCCGCGCCATGGCGGAAATGATGGCGATTTCCCGTAACTCGGTGATTGCCGGATTCGATCGGTTAATGGATGAAGGATATCTTGAGACCCGCAAAGGGGCAGGGACGTTTGTTGCCCGCAGTATTCCGGATCGGCTAACTAACGAACATTTTCCGAGAGTGCCCCGGAACACGGTAACTCACGGGGAACACACGCCGGTCAGCGACGGCGGAATGGAGCGGCTTTTTGCGGTTGGGGTAGGCTGTACCGATCTCTTCCCCCATGATCTGTGGGGAAGGTTGCTTGGCCGGGTATGGCGGCAATCTCGACGGGAACTGAGTTTACACACCAGCCCGTATGGCTACCTGCCGCTGCGTCGGGCAATCACCCGCTATATCCAGGCATCCCGGGGCGTTAATTGCCAGGAGGATCAGGTGATTATCGTTAATGGTATCCAGCAGGCGCTGGATATCGCCGCTCGCTCCTTATTAACCGCGGGGGATGAAGTCTGGCTGGACGATCCGGGTTATAACGGCGCGCGCGGAGTCTTCGCCTCTGTGGGCGCAACGGTCTGCCCGGTCAGGGTCGATAGCGATGGTATGGATATCGACGACGGCATTCAGCATTACCCTCAGGCAAAGCTGGTGTATACCGCACCGTCGCACCAGTTTCCGTTAAGCGGGACGCTTAGCCTGCCGAGGCGTCTGACGCTGCTGGAGTGGGCGCATTCGCATAATGCATGGATATTCGAGGATGATTACAACAGCGAGTTTCGCTATGCAGCGCGGCCATTGCCGGCATTGCAGGGGCTGGATGCGCATCAGCGAGTCATCTACGCCGGCACCTTCTCTAAAATGATGTACCCGGCGTTCCGGGTAGGGTTTTTAGTGGTTCCCCGGGCGTTACGCGACCGTTTTATTACCACCCGCTATTACGCCGACCTCTGCAATGGCTATCTCGAACAGGCGGTATTGGCGCGGTTTATTGAAGAAGGACACTACGCCGCCCATGTGCGGCGGATCCGCAAAGCCTGTTATGAACGTAAATCCGCGCTGGTGGCCGCAATCGAACACTATTTCCCACAGCAGATGACGGTACATCCCACGGATTCCGGCGTACATATGGTGTGTTGGTTAGCTGGTGGACTGACGGCTCAGACAGTACAGGAAAAGGCGCAGCAGCTGGGGATGGGCATACAGACTTTTGATCGCTATTGCCAGCGGCCAATGTCTCGGGAAGGGATACTGCTCGGCTATGCGAACCATCCGCCTGAAGCGTTAAAAGAAGGCATTCGTCGTCTGGCAGAAGTAATATAGCATTAGTTACAACATACAGCATGACACTAACAAATAACTGAACGTTAGCTCAGTACCTTATTCGTTAAGCAGGTAAGAAAGGGCAGAGTGAGCCGTTTTTTGGGCTCACTCCAGAGAGGGAAAATCAGCGGCTGCTCCAGCGATGTTTGAGATAATCAACGGCCTGGCGCGTTTGCGGTTGTTCCAGATAGGCTTCCCTGAACAGAATTGTGCCGTGGATATGCGGGTCAGATTCGTTCATATCGAGCTGTTTTTTTAGCTCCGGTACGCCGCCTTGTACCATCCAGTCCGGCTCGTTTTTTGACGGTTCGCCCACTTTATACAGCGCAACGCCAATATACAGGCGGGTGTTGGTCGGTTTAACCACGTCGGACCACCATTTCGCCAGCACCCCGTAGCGGGCCGCATCGCGGGCGAAAGGCCAGTAAATCTGCGGAGCGATATAATCCAGCCAGCCTTTTTGCACCCACAGACGGGTATCGGCGAATGACTCATCATAAGCCGCTGCGCCGCGGGTATCAGAACCGGCAGGATCGTGCGAGCGGTTACGCCACACGCCCGCAGGGCTGACGCCAAACTCGACGTTCGGGTTCAGCTGCTTAATGGTGCGGGAAACCTGCTCGATAAGCTGCGCCGTGTTATGCCGCCGCCAGTCCGCCTTCGACGCAAAGCCCTGACCATACTGTCGCCAGGTCTGGTTATCGTTCAGGGTGGAGGCGGGCGTTTCGGTATAGAAATAGTCATCGAACTGCACGCCGTCCACCGGATAGCGCGCAACCACTTCCGCCACGATACTGGTGATCCAGTCGCGGGCCTCCGGAATGCCGGGGTCGAGCACAAACCGGTCGCCCGAGGTGCGTATCCAGTCGCGATGCAGGACAAAAATACTGGCAGGATTTAAGGGCAGGGTGCGGTTAAGCTCATTTACTGTTGAACTGCGGATATTGGTCGACACCCGATAAGGGTTAAACCACGCGTGCACCTTCATGCCGCGCTGATGCGCTTCATCGAGAATGAACTGAAGCGGATCGTAACCGGGATCTTTACCGATTTCGCCAGTCAGCATATCTGACCATGGCAGGATTTTTGATGGCCACAGCGCAGTAGCATCGGGTTTAACCTGAAAGAACACCGTATTGATGCCCATGCTTTTCAGATTATCCAGCTTGCTGGTCAATGCCTGTTTTTGCTGACGGATCCGCGCGTCAGGGCTGAGATTAACCGAGTTCACCGGCGGCCAGTCGAGGCGAGACACGGTCGCCAGCCACACGCCGCGCATCGGCTGCGAGTTTTGCCCTGGCTTATCCGGCAGCGGGTGTTTTGCCACCGGCGGCAATGGCGTCACCAGTGACTTCGGCGGTTCTGAGGAACAACTGGTAAGAAACAGCGCGGCGGCAATGATTTTTGCGCTCGCGAAACGGGGAAAGCGACGAGTATTGATGATGAGACACTCCCTTTATTCTAATCGTCATTAACGTGGCTTAAGGCTGTACGAAACCAGCCATGGCGAGTAAGTATATACCTGACTTAAGCGCAACGGCAGCTTATCGCAGCCGGTTGATATTGCTGTTCAACTGAGACTGGATATAACGCAGCGTATCGGCGGTGATTTGGCCTGGCAGGATAGTTTCGGCTATGGCTGAAAACGCTTGAGCAACTTCAGAAATGCGTTCAACGATCCGGCGGATTTCTGATTCAGTGAGATCGGCCTCCTGAGTACCGAGCGCCAGAAGATGTTTCCGTTGAATATCTAATGCTTCACCCATCACATCCATCTGATGATATCCACCGGGCCCGTCGCACCAGGTAACATCGAAAGCAGGGGCCAGTTGCCACGCGCCGGTTGATGACATTCGGTAAGCGAAGTTTTTAGGATGGTCGTCCCGGTTATTAAAGATGACGTTGAACACCACGCGCTCAAAGGCGCGCGCGGTTTCACGTACATCATTTGTGCAGACCCGCGTGGCACGTAAAAAATTAATGTAATCCAGCGAACCCGCTACCTGATAGTTGGCCCCGGTAAAGGCCGCCAGGCTTTGCATCGGGACCCGCATTCCCTGTTCTCTGTCAAACCGGCGAGTGGCAAATGCGGACTGCCCGCCAGGCAGTTCAAAGTATTCACTGTCCGATGTGTCGATGCCGCACTGGCGTAAACAATGGGCATAGACCCTTTCAATGGCGCATACTTCTGGATGTTCGTGTCTGGCAGGGAATTTAATCAGCCAGGGCTCCAGTCCTTCAGTTGATGCAGTGGTGAAGCGGCCAGTGGTGTTATCACGGTATAACAGCGCTTTCGGGCGTGCGCCCTGTGGTGAACCGCCCATTTGTAGCAATCTGGACAAGAATTCTCCGCCTTCACCATCAAGAACTTCCTGCACTTCGCTAGCCAGCTGGCTTAAGGGAATATCTTGCGTCGCGGTTAACGCTTCCGGCTGAACCGGAACAAAAGACATCGCCCCCATTGCATTCTCGCCAATATAGGTGAGCCTTTCGAGCGAGCTAATTCGTGCAGGGTTTAAGCCTCGCTGCCTGAACAGGCGATCCATCAGCAACATTCCCCAGCCGTCAGGAAGTGAATCGTAAACCGGGCCCGGCAGACCAAGCTGATGTGCAGGAAAATCGCGCCGCAAACGAGGCCCGTTTAACGGCAGAGAGAGAAGGGAGAGTTCCAGTCCTTTTTCCATCGCGGCCTGGCTGTACTCGAACATAATCAAGGGGCGGCCGGTAAGGGCGGTTGTAATTGCCAGCGTCCCCCAAAGCCATCTTTCGCCCCATCCCTGATAATAAACCTCGACGCTATTCGGCATCCTGGCTCCTTTTCTTTATACGCTGACGGTTAAGGCTCTCTTCATAGCGGCGCAGATCGTCAAGGCTTTCAAGGTGCGGTTGAAACAGTTGCTCCAGCTCATGAACACGCCCCAGCACCATCGCGACCCGCACCAGGCTTTCGAAGCCGATATTTTTACCGGACTCCATGTTAGATACCGTATTGACGCCCACGCCTGCTCTTGCCGCCACTTCCGATTGGGTCATTTGCAGGGTAATGCGTTGTTGACGTAACCGTTCGCAAAGCAATTTGACGATTTCGCTGGGTTTCTTTAAGTATAAATCCATAATAATAGGTGTTAATGGGCTTTTAAGGAGATAACACACATTATAATAGTTTTATCACGTTATGGCGTAACTGAAAACGACGTTAGTTGCCTGGTTGGTAAAAATTCTTCTGGCGGCAGCGCGGGAGTGTACTACGTTCAGTAAAGCGACTTTTATGGGATAAATTCATGAAACCTACATTGATTGTACTGATAACCAGCCTGTCCTTAGCGGGCTGTGGTGCCAATAATACGCCTCCTGAAACTCCCATTCCCGGTGAGAAAACGTCTTCTGGAATGCGCACGCTGGAAACCGGTGCTCAGCTTATTCAATCCCGTCCGCCGGTGGAGGCGATCAGCACCTATCTTGACGGCTTTCATTTTTACAACGGTGACAAAAATGGCCAAATGGAAGCCCATCACTATGTAACAGTACTCAACGAAGACGTTATGCAGGCCGTGATTTACGACGGTAATACCAAAGATGCCCGGTTAATGGGCGTAGAGTACATTATCAGCGAACGCCTGTTTAACACGCTACCCGCGGAAGAAAAAAAGCTGTGGCACAGTCATCAGTATGAAGTGAAATCCGGAAGTCTCATTGCACCCGGATTGCCTGCGGCGGCGGATAAAGCCCTGATGAGCAAAATTGTGAATACCTACGGCAAGACCTGGCATACCTGGCACACTGACCGGGATAAAACGCTGCCGCTCGGTATTCCGGCGCTGATGATGGGCTTTACCGGGGAAGGGCAGTTGGATCCACAACTATTGGCCGACCGGGATCGACGATTTGATGTGAACACTCACGTCATCAAACAGCAACGAACAGATATCGTGGCGCATCCAGTCGCCGAAGGTGCCAACGCCTGGCAGAGCGGTGAAGTTATTCAGCTTAAGCGGGTTAAGGGTTCAGGTGAGCATGGTCGCGGCGACACCCGTCATTTCGGGACATCGGAGCAAACCAGAGATGCAAGCAAGCGCGATTGATGGCATTTGACTTTGTGGACATGGATGATTTAACAAACCCAAAGCAAGCCCGCCACAAAGGCGGGTTTTTTATTGCCCAACGGTAATGCAGCAACAGGGGACAGAGCAGAGGATTGATGCCGGGCCGCCTGAGAACCGCCGGCAACAGGTATAAATTCAATTTAACATAATATACATTATGCGCACCAACATAGAACCCGATAAAATCTGCCATTTCGCCACGCTACATTGTCCCAGCTAATCAACGCCACCACACCATTTCAAATCCCAGCCTGTATTTCTTCTTTCCGGATAAGCTTTCCATAAATCGTTAGTTCACGCAGCCAGACGCACACTGGATGATTGATGAGATCTAATAACAAAGGAATTCATCATCATGCACCTGTACGGCACCGAGCAACTGATTAACTGGCGACGTGAATTGCATCAGAACCCGGAACTCTCCAACCAGGAATTTGCCACCACACAACGCATCACCCGCTGGCTCCAGCAAGGCAATATTCGGTTACTGCCCCTGAAACTGAAAACCGGCGTGGTTGCAGAAATTGGCCAAGGCGAGCCGCTTATCGCGCTGCGCGCGGATATCGACGCCTTGCCCATCGACGAAAAAACTCAGCGCCCGTGGGCATCGCAAACCCCCGGCGTGATGCATGCTTGCGGTCATGACGTCCATACCACCGTTATGCTCGGCGTAGCTCATCGTCTGAAGCAGCAGGAAGCGCGTCTGCCTGGCCGGGTGCGAATTCTGTTCCAGCCCGCCGAAGAAACCTTTAATGGCGCACAGCAGTTAATTGATGCTGGCGCGCTGGATGGCGTACAGGCAATTTTTGGGATGCACAACGCACCGGACCTGCCGCTGGGCGAATTTCGCACCTGCGGCGGCGCGCTGTATGCCAATGTCGAGCGCTTCGTTATCCGCATTCAGGGTAAAGGCGCTCACGCCGCGCGTCCACATGATGGCGTGGATACCATTGTGATCGGCAGCCAGATTGTCACGGCGCTGCAAACCCTGCCTTCGCGCATGTTCAGCTCGCTGGATTCGGTGATCGTCAGCGTAACGCGTTTCACCGCGGGCAATACCTGGAACGTGCTGCCGCACAACATTGAACTGGAAGGCACCGTGCGCACCCACGACGCCGGCATTCGTGACGCGGTACCGGAGAAGATCCGCACGCTGATCCAGGGCATCGCCTCTGGCTTTGGCGCAAATGCCGATCTGGAGTGGATTGCCGGGCCGCCGGCGCTGATTAACACCCCGCAGTGGGCCGAGTTTGCCCTTGAACTGGCCCAGCGCAGCGGCTATCGCACTGCCCTCGCCTCACCGCAAATGGGCGGCGAAGATTTCGCTTTTTACTTACACCACGTACCGGGCGTTTTCATTAATGTAGGCAGCGCCAGCGATGCGGGCCTGCACCATCCGGCGTTCGATCCCGATGAAAGTCTGATCGAACCGGCGGTTAATTACTTCACCCAACTCGCCCCCCGCGCCCTGAGCGCGGTGGCTGGCCTTTGAGAAAAAGGATATTCGTCATGACGTTTCCCGTTCCCGTACTCGACCACGTGGTGATTAATGTCGCCAGCCAGCTTGATGATGCCAGCGCATTGTACCGTCGCCTGGGTTTCCAGCTCTCAGAGCGCGGCCACCATACCCTCGGCTCCAGCAACCATTTAGCGATTTTTGATGAAAACTACCTTGAGCTGCTCGGTTTTGAGCCTGGCCGTGGCGATAAGCGTAAAGATCTCTGGGAAGCGCCGCTCGGTCTGACGGGCCTGGTATGGAAAACCCAGAGCGCGGATGATGAGTTTACCCACCTGGTACAGCAAGGGCTGGATGGCGAACCGCCTGCCGCGTTTCATCGCCCGGTCCGTCTGCCCGATGGCCAGCAAACGGAAGCGCGATTCAAAACGGTGCGCCTGCGTCCGTCCCTGATCCCCAATGGCCGCAGTTTCTTCTGCCAACATCAAACGCCGCACGCCGTCTGGCAACCAGCCTGGCAAGAACATCCGAACGGAGTGAAACACATCAGCGAGTTTGTGATTGTCGCCCAGGATCCTGCCGGTTCGGCGCTGGTTTACAGCCGGTTGTTTGGCGAGGAGCGCTTTCAGGCCACCCATGACGGTGCGCTGGTTCTCAAAGCTGGTAAAGCGACGGTGCGAATCGCCTCTGAAGAGTATGCCCGCCGCCGTTTCGGCGCGTTGCCGGAAGATTACAACGGCACGCCGCGCATGGCGGGCCTGAGTTTTTTGACGGCAGATTTAGCACAGGTGAAAGCCAGTTTGCAGCATGGAGATATCCCTTTCCGCGAGGAGCCGGATGCCATCATTGTCGAACCTGAACGCGCCTTTAACGTAGCGCTACGTTTCCATCGCTAACCAATGAAAAAGCGGGATAATTATCCCGCCTTTTCATTTACGCTTCCCAGCGTTGTTCCTGCTCCAGCGTACTCGCCAGCAGGCGCAGCGACTGGCGGTCCACTTTATTGGTCGCCGCCCAGGGCAACTCCGCCAGAAACGCGATGCGTCGCGGATGCTGATACGCCGGGCCGTGCGCCAGAGTGTGCTGCTTCAGCGCTTCCCGGGTTACGCTTTCGCCTTCCTGCAATACCACAAACGCCACCGGCACCTGGCTGCGTTCTTCATCCGGCAGCGGGACCACGCTGGCCTGGCGTACCGCAGGATGGGATTCGAGCAGTTTTTCCACCTCGCCCGGATAGATATTCTCCCCGGAGCAAACAAACATATCGTCCGCGCGACCAATAAAGAAATAGAAGCCGTTCTCGTCGCGGCGCATCACGTCGCCGCTGTAGTACCAGCCATCCTGCAACACCTGAGCGCTTTTCTCCGGCAGACGATGGTAGCCAGGCGTGACCGCCGGGTTGCGCATCATCAGTACGCCTTCATCCCCGCTATGGCCGTCGGCAAATTTCAGCTCGCCCGCCGCCAGCGGATAACCCAGCGACAGCGGCGGCGTCGGCAATCCATCGGGATGTGGGCCAAATACCGCCGGTCCCGCCTCGGTGGTGCCGTAGCCGTGAGTGATCTCCACGCCGGGAAACGCCGCTTTTATTCGGTTGAGCAGCCCGAGAGTGATCGGCGCGGAGCCCAGCATCACTTTTCGTAACGCACTTAAATCATAGCGATTGATATCAGGGTCGCGCAGCAGGCGGGCAAACATGGTCGGCACGGCGGTGACGATATTAATGCGGTAATGCGCCAGCGCGTGCAGATAGCTATCGATGCTGAAGGACGGCAGCACGACCAGCAATCCATTGCTGGCAAACACCCGTTTCGCCAGGAACAGACCATTCATATGGAACAGTGGTTGGGCGACAATATAGCGCGACTGGGCATCATCCGGCTCCACGCCGCCGACCCGCGTCACGTCCAGCGCCCAGTACTGGCCGTAATGCGTTAGCGGCACGCCTTTCGGTCGCCCGGTACTGCCCGAGGTATACAGCATCATCGCCAGTTCGTCTTTTTCGGGGATCACGGCTTCAAACGCCTGCGGGGTAACGATCTGGCTGAAATCGCCATCAAAATCTACCACCGCCACCCTGTCCTTCAGCAGTTCGCCACGGGCCTGATCGGCAAAAACCAGCTGGATTGCGGCGTCCTCAATAAAGTAGTGCAGCGTCTCCTGCGGCACTTTGATATTAAGCGGTACCGCGACCAGGCCCGCGCGCATAATGCCAAAGTACGCCGCCAGATATTCGGCGCGGTTCAGTGCAGCGATGCCGATAGCGCTGCCCCTCGGGTAGCCGCGCTGCTGAAGATAATGCGCCACGCCGCCGGCCAGCTCGTCAATCTGCTGATGAGTGTATTCGCGCGGGTGTTCCGGTTCGCGCAGGTCGATAATCGCCAGCCGCGACTGGGGTAAAGCGCGATCGGTCAGATCGCCCAGGTTACGAAGTGTTTGACTCATGAATATGCTCCGACGTCAGCTCAGATGAAAATGACAGGCCACCTGTCGCTCAGAAGTAAGGGATTGCAGCGGCGGCCGCTGCTGTTGGCACAGCGGCTGCGCATAAGGACAACGGGTATGAAAGGCGCAGCCGGACGGCGGCGCAAGCGGGCTGGGCAGTTCGCCTTCCAGCAGGCATTCTCCGCGCGGATGACGCGGATCGGCCACCGGCGCGGCGGCCAGCAGAGCCTGAGTATAAGGATGCGCGGGCGCGGCCCAGATTTGCGCCGTCGGGCCGCTCTCCACCACCCGGCCCAGGTACATCACCATCACCCGGTGGGCGATATACTCCACCACCGACAGATCGTGGGAAATAAACAGATACGCCACGTGGGACTGCTGCTGGATATCGCGCATCAGGTTGATCACCTGCGCGCGTACCGACACGTCCAGCGCCGAAACCGGCTCGTCGCAGATCACAATGCTCGGTTCCAGCGCCAGCGCCCTGGCGATACCGATGCGCTGGCGCTGGCCGCCGGAAAACTCGTGAGGGAAGCGCGTTGCCGCCGATGCGGGCAGCCCTACCACTTCCAGCAGTTCGGCGATGCGCACCTGAATGGCGTCGCGTGACCACCCCGCTACCTCCAGCGGCCTGGCAATAGATGTCCCGACGCGCTGGCGCGGATTGAGCGAACCCTGCGGATCCTGAAACATCATCTGGACGTGGCGACGGAAAGGCAGCAGCTGGCGACCCTGACGCGACAGTACATCGTCGCCGTTGAGCCGCAGCTGGCCTTGCGCCGGGATCAGCCGCATCAGGGCTTTGCCGAGCGTTGACTTACCGCAGCCGGATTCCCCCACCAGGCCGACGGTCTCCCCGGCGCGCAGTTGCAGATCGACTTCTGTCACCGCGTGCACCCATCCTCCTTTCACCGGATAACGGACCGATAAGCCTTCAGCCTCAAGAAGCGTGTTCATGGTATTCCTCAGTATAATTTTCCGGGGCGGTAATCAGGCAGGCCGCGCGATGGTCAGGCGCAAGTGCATTAAGAGGCGGCACCCGTTCGCTACAGGCCTCGCAGGCCAGCGGGCAGCGATTGCGAAACGCACAGCCTGACGGCAGCGCGGCAAGCGGCGGCACCCGGCCCGGAATGGCGTACAGCCGCTCGCCGGGCTGGCCGCTTTTCGGTGTAGAACGCAGCAGCCCCCGGGTATAGGGATGACCCGGTTGTTCAAACAGGGCCAGCACGTCGGCCTGTTCGACAATGCGCCCGGCGTACATCACGGCCACGCGTTGCGCCATGGCGGCTACAACTCCAAGATCGTGGGTAATCAGCAGCAGCGCCATCCCGGACTCCCGCTGGATATCGCGCAGCAGTTGCAGGATCTGCGCCTGAATCGTGACGTCCAGCGCGGTGGTCGGCTCATCGGCAATCAGCACCTGCGGCTGGCAGGCAATCGCCATGGCGATCATGACCCGCTGGGACATGCCGCCGGAAAGCTGATGGGGATAATCACCCATCCGCCGCGCCGCATCGGGGATTTTTACCCGTTCCAGCAGCGCCACCGCCCGTGGAAATGCGTCCCGACGGTTCAGGCCCAAATGCAGGCGCAGCACTTCCATCAGCTGGTCGCCAATGGTTTTCACCGGGTTCAGGGCGCTCATGGCATCCTGGAATATCATGGCGATATCCCTTCCCCGCACCTGTTGATACTGGCGGTTACTGAGCTGCATGAGGTCACGGCCTTCGAACAGGATTTGCCCCTGGGAAATGCGCGGCGAACGGCTGTTCAGCAGGCCCATAATCGCCAGCGCGGTCATAGACTTACCGCATCCCGATTCGCCAACCAGCGCCAGGGTTTCTCCGGCATGCAGATCAAACGACACCTGGTTCAGTGCTGTGACGTCCCTGCCGCCGCTGCGCAGCGTCACGCTAAGGTTATTCACTGACAGTAGCGCCATTATTCACGCTCCCTGAGTTTCGGGTTGAGGGCATCGTTAAGCCCATCACCTACCAGGTTCAGCGCCAGTACCGCCAGCATGATCGCCACGCCGGGCACTGCGCAGATATACCAGGAGGAGCGGATCAGCGTGCGCCCTTCCCCAACCAACCGTCCCCAGCTGGCGAGGTTCGGGTCGCCGAGCCCGAGGAATGACACCACCGATTCATAAAGAATCGCCCCGGCGATAACCAGCGAGGCCATCACGATCACTGGCGGCAGCACGTTGGGCAGGATCTCTTTTACTACGATTTGGTGGTCCGCCATCCCGCTGGCGCGGCAGGCCAATACAAATTCGCGGTCGCGCCACGAGAGGAACTCCGCACGGGTCAAGCGGGCAATGGGCTGCCAGGAAACCAGCGCCACGGCAATAATGATATTGCCCATATGCGGCCCCAGAACCGAGACTACCGTCAGCACAAACACCACGTTGGGGATCACCTGAAACAGCTCCGCGATGCGCATCAGGGTTTCATCCACCCAGCCGCCAAACCAGGCGGCAGCGGCCCCGATACTGACGCCAATCAGCGTCGCAGCCAGACTGGCGGCCAGACCAATCAGTAATGTCGCCCGCGCGCCGTGAACAATCAGTGCCGCAATATCGCGCCCTAGCGAATCGGTACCCAGCGGATAGCGCCAGTCGGTAAACGGCCAGATTTCCGGCATTGCCACAATCCGTAGCGGATCTTTGGGATAAAAAATCCCGGCGGTGAGCGCCATCACCACCATCAACAGCACAATCAGCGCGCCGCACACCGCCCCGGGATGGCGCAAAAACTGCCGCAGCCAGTGCGGTAACGGAATGCGCATTGAACGCCGCAAACTTGCCAGATTTTCACTCATGCGTTGCTCCTGACACGCGGATCCAGCCGTGAGTAAGTGACGTCGACAATGATATTAATCACGATAACCAGCAGCGCGCTGAGCACCAGAATGCCGAGGATCAGCGGATAGTTACGGCTCATCACGCTATCAAGCAGCACCTGCCCGAGGCCGGGCCAGCTAAACACGGCTTCGATGACGATACTGCCGCCCAGCACGGTGCCGAGCTGCAATCCCAACAGCGTCACCACCGGCAGCAGCGCGTTGCGTAAGGTGTGGCGCACGACCACGGCGGCGCGGCTCAGCCCTTTGGCCTGCGCGGTACGCACGTAGTCCATCTGTGCCACTTCCAGCATCGAGGCGCGCATCACCCGGGCGTAGGTGGCGGCATAAAACAGCCCGAGGGTGATCGCCGGTAGCGCCAGGTGATGGAGAATATCCAGCGCCTGCCCCCAGGGTGACAACGTCACGCCAATCGACGCCATTCCGCCCACCGGAAACCAGCCTAACTTCACCGAAAACAAAATAATCAGCATGATGCCGAGCCAGAAACTGGGCGCTGCAAAGCACACCACCGCCAGTGTTGAGATCAGCGTGTCCCAGACGCTGTTGACGCGGATGGCCGCCAGCACCCCGGCACCGACGCCAACCAGCACCGCCAGCGCAATGCTGGCCAGCATCAGGATCAGTGTGGCCGGGAGATGGGCCATAATCACGTCAAACACCGGCATGTTCTGGCGAAACGAGAACCCCAGATCGAGCTGGCACACCGACCACAGGTAGTTAAGCAGTTGGGTCAGCACCGGCTGGTCCAGCCCGTACAGATGGCGCAACCGCTCGATCATTTGCGGGTCGGTGACCTGCTGCTCCGCCGTCATCACATCCAGCAACGAGCCGGGCACCAGATTCATCAGCGCGAAGTTAATCACAATCACGCCGAACAGCAGCGGAATGCCCTGCAGGACACGCCGCAGGATCAGTCTCAGCATCACATCACCCCGCCAGCCAGATATCGTTCAGCGCGGTGCCCTGCACATTCGCGTCGGTAGTGAAGTTATGAACTTCCTTGCGCGCCAGCGTGTACGACTGCATTTCAATCAGCGGCACAATCGGCACATCAGTGCTGGCGAGGCGGGCAAACTGCTGAACCAGCGCCTTACGCTTCGCTTCGTCGGTTTCGATGGTGATTGCCGCCACCAGTTGGTCCATCTCCGGGCTCTGGTAGCCGGTGGCGTTGCGGAATGCGCCGCCTTTAACAATGCCGTCCGAGGTGTAGAACTGGGTCACTACCGGCACCGGCTCCACCGGGGCGGTAAAGTTAGAAATGGCGATGTCGTAGTTGTAATCGGTGTAGATACGCTTGAGCGCGGTGGCGCGATCCACTGAATCCAGCTTCACTTCAATACCGATGTCTTCCAGCGCCTGTTTCAGGTACTGGCCGAGTTTGGCGTTTTCTTCAAACCAGGCGGCAGCCAGCAGATTCACCGTGAAACGCTTGCCGTCTTTTTCCGGCAGCCCGGCTTGATCCAACAGTTGCTTCGCTTTATCCGGGTCAAAGGCGTATGTCGGTACATCGGCGGTGAAAAACACCGGATTACTGCTGAAAATCGGCGCAACGGCGGGTTTGCCGCGCCCAAAATAGATCGTGTTGAGGATAAATTCCCGGTCAATGGCGTGCAGGATCGCCTGGCGTACTTCCCGGCGCTTTACGTGCTCGCGACGCTGGTTGAACTCCACCGTCACGGCCCAGGCGCAGTTTTCGTAGCCGCGCGTATCCAGCGTGATGTTGCCGCTTTTCACCAGCCGATCGATATCCCGCGCCGGAACCGGGTTGGAATAGCCCACCTGCATCTCGCCAGCTTCCAGCGCCGCCGTGCGCGAGGCCGCATCGCCCCACCAACGGATAATCAGTTTGTCGAGATACGGCTGGCCAGCGCCCCAGTATTTTTCATTACGCGCATATTCCACATAGCTGCCGCGCACCCAGTTGCCGTACTTCCACGGGCCGGTGCCCACCGGGCGGTTGTTGAGCGGGTTGGTCAGGATCGGCTGCCCGGCGTACAGGTGTTTCGGCAGTACCAGTTGGTATTGCCCGGCCAGGGTGGACTTCAGGAAGAATTCCGGGACCGGCACCGAGAAGGTGAGCTTCACGGTATGCGGGTCAACGGCTTCGGCTTTTTCCAGCGCTTTAAGCGCGATCCCGGCGGAAATAGCTTTCCAGTGTTCGGTGGCGTTGAACACCACGTCATCGGCGGTGAACGGCTGGCCGTCATGCCAGGTGACGCCCTGGCGCAGCGCAATGGTATAGGTTTTGAAGTCTTCAGACGGCGTAACGCTTTCGGCCAGCGCGGGCTGGAATACCAGTTTATCGTCAAGTTTTAGCAGGCGTTCGAGGATCTTGGTCGAGGTCTGGAACGGCGAAGAGCCGCCGCCGCCCGGCACCAGTAATGCCTGGGGCTCCAGCCCGCCCCAGGAAATCACCAGGGTGCCGCCGCGTTTCGGCACGCCGCCGCTTTCGGTGGCCGCAATGGCGCGGGTGATCAGGCTAAACCCGCTGATTTTCGCCGCCACGCCGAGCGCAGCCCCGCCTGCAGCGAGGGTTAACAGCTGGCGTCGTTGTTGGTTAATTGTCATGATGATTTCTCTGGAGTCGTTAACTGCGTGGCATAACTGGCGCGGCCAATGGCGACCAGCTGCCCGCTCTGATTAAACACGTCGACATCGGCAACACCCACGCTGCGCCCTGCCCGTCTGACGCGGGCAACCACCTGAAGCTCGGTATCAATGGCGGGGCGCAGATAATCGACGCGGAAATTAATGGTCGGTAATCCCTGGCCTAACAGCATCCCGAGAGCGAAATCCCCCACGGTGTCGATAATTGACGCCAGCGGGCCGCCGTGCCACTGCCCGCTACCGGCTTTCCGCTCGAATTCCGGGCGCATCGGCACGCTGACTTCCAGCGTCTGGGCGTCGTAGTCGATGGCGGTGACGCTGAGGTTCAGCCAGTGAATAAACGGCGAGGCGGCAAAAATAGTAGCTAAGTCATCCTGATTGAGTAATTTGCTCATGCCACCACCACCTTACCCACCACCTGGCGCTGCTCCAGCGAGGCCAGCGCCTGCGCACCCTGCTCCAGCGGCCACTGGCGGTCGATAATCACTTTGAGCTGCTGCGATTCGACGGCGTCCAGCAGGGCGTGCAAATCTTCGCGCTCCCAGCCGTTGGAGCCGAGGATTTGCAGCTCATAGGTCCAGATATAGCGCAGGTCTTCCGGTGGATTAAACCCGGCGGTTGCGCCGCAGGTCAGTACGCGTCCCCCGACGCGCAGCACCCGCAGGGATTTCACCCAGGTGTCGCCGCCGGTGAAGTTCACGACGACATCCACCCCGCCCGGCTCCGCGCTGCCGCGACGGCGCACCGGTTTGCCATAGCGCTGCCAGACGGCTTTCACAAAATCGTCGTTCTGGTAGAGGATCACGTCATCCGCGCCCAGCGCCTTCAGGCGTTCGGCTTTTTGCTCGCTACCGGCACAGGCGATCACGGTCGCACCCGCCAGTTTCGCCAGCTGCACGCAGCACACGCCCACGCCGCCGCTGGCTCCTAAAATCAATACTTTCTCGCCGGGCTGGATGCGCCCAATGCTTTGCATCATGCGCCAGGCGGTGCCATATGCCACCGGTAAGGCGGCGGCGTCGGCATAGCTGACGCTATCCGGCAGGCGAATCAGTTGATGCGCCGGTACGCGACAGCGCTCCGCCAGCCCGCCGTGGGTGGTTTCACCAATCAGGCCGCCATTAATTCGGTCAATGGGATCAACCACCACGCGGTCGCCGATATTCCAGCCCTGGACCTTGCTGCCAACGGAAATAATTTCACCGGCCACATCGAGGCCGATAATTATCGGAAACGGCAAATTAATGCCCGGCATACCGCGACGGGTAAATATATCGTGATAATTTAATGACGCTGCCTTGACGGCAATAATCACATCGCCCTCGCCGGGTTGCGGGTCCGGAAAATCATGCTCTAAAGTAAATTTATCGTTGTCGCCATGTTCCCGTAAAACCAGTGCTTTCATTTTATTCCCCAGTTTTTTTAAATAGCTTCGCCGCCTCGCTGGACGCAAAAATAACGGCGAGAAAATTCAACCTCATTGGCTTTGCTAACGCGTTAATAACAATAATTTTTTAACACCAAACCGGCGGGGAATTAAAATAGAAAAACTACATTTGGTTATGCGGAAAATGGGAATACTTCAATCATTCTCTGTTTGCTGCCTCAGCGCCTTGCTGCACCCCACCCCCAAACAAAAAGTTTGTCACCAAACAAAAAGTGAGTTTTTTGCGTGATCCCGATCGCTTTTTGCTCATTTAACGGTTGTTTAACACCCACACTTGTCGCTATACAATACAAAAAGTTTTGTTAGCTAACTAAATTTTAGGTTGATATGGAAAACATCAAAGAGAATCTCGATTTCATCATCCCGATGATGGAAGGCATCGCCGGGCAGTTTGGCGAAAACTGCGAAGTGGTTCTTCACGATCACTCCCAGGGACTGGAGAGCAGCATCATCGCCATTATTAATGGTCATGTGACCGGGCGTAAAAAAGGCGATCCGAGCAGCAACCTGGGGCTGGAAGTGCTGCGTGGCACCGACGTTAACGGCGACCGCCATAACTATTTCACCCAAACGCGCGATGGTAAAACCCTGCGTTCTACCTCGGTCTATTTCCGCAACAGCAGTAATAAAGTCATTGGCGCGCTGTGTATCAACCTTGATATCAGCGACATTTTGCAGGCCGAGAAAATGCTCAACAAAATGGCGGGCCGCCCCGATAGCGCGCCTGCGCGCCCGGAAGAAGTCAATGAAGTGTTTGTTAAGGACGTCAACGAACTGCTGGATTATCTGATCGCGGAATGCACCACGTTAATCAGCGTTCCGGTGAACAATATGACCCGTCAGGACAAACTCGACGCCATTAAGTTTTTCGACGACAAGGGGGTGTTTCTGATTAAAAAGTCCGGGGAAAAGATTTGTGAGTTTCTGAATATTTCGAAATACACCCTCTATGCCTATCTCGGCGAAATCAGAGGGGATACTCCGCCTGGCGAGGGCGAAAACTCAGGAGGCTAAATGTACACCACACCTTATGTCGCGCTGGACATGGATATCATGGAAAAAAATATTAACGCCATGGTATCCGGGCTGGCCCGAAATAATATTCAGCACTGGCCGCATATTAAGACCCATAAGTCGGTGCGGCTGGCGAAGCTGGAACAGCAGCTTGGCGCAAGCGGAATTACCTGCGCCAAGTTATCCGAGGCGGAAGTAATGGCAAAAGGCGGGATCACCTCGATTCTGCTGGCCTATCCGCTGATCGGCGAAGATAAATGCCAGCGGTTTGCCGAGCTGGCCCGTCAGATCAACATTCGCACCATTATTGATAGTCTTGCCGGTGCCGAGGGGCTTTCACAGGCGGCGGTGAAAAACGATCTGCAATTTAACGTCGATATCGCCATTGATTTTGGTGCGCATCGTGAAGGTATTCAGCCTGACCAGTTGCTGGATTTTGCAAAGCAGGTTGCAGCCCTACCCGGCCTGAATATAAAGGGCGTATTTACCTACGCGGGCACGATCTATCAATACCATCAGGAAGCGGATATTCGCCGGGCGGCCCGCGAAGAAGCGGCTCTGCTGATTAACAGCCGGGACCTGTTAAATGCCAACGGCTTTTCAATTGAAATTTTATCCGGCGGCTCCACGCTGTCCTCTTTTTACGCCGATGAGTTAAACGGCATTAGCGAATCACGCGCCGGGAATTTTATTTTCGGTGATATGAACGCCATCAACGGCGGTATTTATACCCCGGAAGATTGCGCCCTGACAATTTGCGCCACCGTAGTCAGTATTCCCCTGCCCGGCTACGCCACCATTGATGCCGGGACCAAATCTCTGACCTCGGATTTATCCAGCGTGGCAGGCTCTTATGGGCATATTCAGGAATACCCGGAAATGCAACTGGTGAAGCTGAATGAAGAGCACGGTTATTTACGCTACGACCCGGAAGAAACCGCGCTGAATATCGGCCAGCAGATCCATATTATTCCCAACCACTGCTGCGTGGTGGCGAATCTGGTGGATGAAATATACGCCTTCCGCAATGGAGAATACCGCGAAACGATTACCATCGACGCGCGTGGAAAAAGTTATTAAAACCTGAACTGGGTATTTTTATGACCATAAAACAATTAACTGCTGATGAACGGCAGGAGCTTGTTACGCTCCTTTGCAGCCTGATTCAGCATCCTTCGGAAAACCCGCCGGGAAATGAAAACGCCGTCGCGCATTTTATTGCCGACGTTTTGCAGAAAGAAGGCATTGAGACAGAGCTCCAGGACGTGGTGCCAGGCAGGCCAAACGTGATTGCGCGGATTAAAGGGCAACAGCCCGGAAAACGCGTGATCCTCAATGGCCATACCGATGTGGTGCCGTGTGGCGAGGGCTGGTCGGTGGAGCCGTTCGCCGCGGTAATTGAAGATGACCGCATTATCGGACGCGGCGCGGCGGATATGAAATCCGGCGTGGCGGCGATGATGTTTGCCGCCATTCTGATCCAGCGCCACGGTTACGCCTTCAATGGCGAGTTAACCCTGCTGTTTAACGTGGATGAAGAGCGCGTCAATCTGGGCATGGAGCACTTCCTGGCGCAGGGCGTTGAAGCCGATTACGCCATTATCGGCGAGCCGACGTCCCTTGAAATCTGCATCGCCCACAAAGGCGTCAGCCGCACCCGGTTGACCACCTTCGGCACCGCCGGGCACGCCGCGAAAGTGCGCGAGCCAGACAGCGCCATCGATAAAATGGCCCGTCTGCTGCCGGAACTGGTGCAGGAGTGCCAGCGGGTTAAGCAGAAACAGCACGACCTGCTGGGCAACGCCTCGATGCTGGTCACCACCATCAGCGGCGGCAGCGCGCCAAATATCGTTCCGGCGTCGTGCCATATTGAAATCGACCGTCGGGTGTTGCCGGGCGAAACGCGCCACGACATCAACAGCAGCCTGAGCACCGCGCTGTCAGGCGTTGGGTTGCAGACCGAACGGGATTATTCGCTGGAAAACTACCTGTTTATCCCCGCCTCGGCGATTGATGAAAATCACCCGCTGGTAGAACGCGCGTGCGAAGCGGTTAATCAGGTCACTGGCAGCGCCAAAAAAACCATTTTCGAGGCTACCTGCGAAGCGCCATTCTTCTCGGTGGGGCAGCATATTCCGACCATTATTATGGGCCCGGGCGATTTAGCACAGGCGCACGTTAAAGATGAGTTTGTACGGATTGAGGAATTACACCAGGCGGCGGAAATTTATTTATCACTGACGCTGGATCTATTGAAATAACCCAACAGGAAAACACTATGACCATTGACGCTCGCTTAGCAGAGCTGGGTATTACACTCGGCGAGCCTACTGCACCTAAATTTTCGTATATCCCGGTAAAACAAACCGGCAATTTACTGTATACCTCCGGGAATGATTGCCGGGTTAATGGTGAATTAATTTATACCGGCACGCTGGGCAAGGATTTAACCATCGAACAGGGCCAGGAGGCCGCGCGCCAGTGCATCGTGAATATTCTGACTTCGCTGAAAGCTTATCTTGGCGATCTGAACCGGATCGCCGGTTGCGTGAAAATGCTGGGATTTGTACAGAGCGCCGATGATTTTAAACAGCAGCCCTATGTCATGAATAGCGCGTCGGATCTGTTAATCGCAATATTCGGTGAAAGTGGCCGCCATGCGCGCTCTGCTATCGGTACTAATGCTTTACCTTTTGACACGCCCGTTGAGATCGAATTGATTTTCGAAATTAACGATTAATCCTGATATCTAATAATAACGCCATTATTCTGCGTGGTGATGGCGTACTTACAATTATTAAAGGAACATTTATGTCTACTCAAGCAAGCTCTCGCCTGAAGCGTTTGCAAATTATGGCATTATTGTTTTTGCTCGTGGCGGGTATTATTAATTTCCTCGACAGAACCTCGCTGTCTATTGCCAATACCACGATTCGTGAGGAAATGGGCCTCACGGCGACCGAAATGGGTTTATTGCTGTCGGTATTTTCCTTTGGCTACGCATTATGCCAGCTGCCGATTGGCATGGTGATGGAACGCTTCGGCGTGAAACGGGTTTATGGGTTCGGTATTTTCCTGTGGTCTGCCGCTCAGACCGCGCTGGGCTTTGTCGGCTCATTCAGCCAAATGATCGTCGCCCGCGTGGTGCTGGGGATTGGCGAAGCGCCCCATCTGCCTACCGGCGTTAA
This sequence comes from Atlantibacter subterraneus, assembly GCF_007570865.1. Classification (GTDB taxonomy): domain Bacteria; phylum Pseudomonadota; class Gammaproteobacteria; order Enterobacterales; family Enterobacteriaceae; genus Atlantibacter; species Atlantibacter subterraneus. The sequence goes on from NZ_VLPS01000001.1 coordinate 1,063,053, forward strand.
GGTGGTCAACGACTGGTACAACATCCGTAAACGCGGGGTGCCGATGGGGATTGTCAACATGTCGTCTACCCTCGCCCAGGCGCTGGCACCGCCGTTGCTGATTGCCCTGATGCTGGCCTTTGGCTGGCGCGCAATGTTCATCATCATTGGGGTGGCGGGCATTATCCTGTCGATCCTGTGGATGATGTTCTACCGCAACCGCGAAGATGCCAATCTTTCCCCGGAAGATATCGCCCATCTGGAGGAAGAAACGCCGCCGTCCAGTAAAGAGAAAGTTACCCTGAAAGACTGGGCCGGGCTGTTTAAGCAAAAGTCGATGTGGGGGATGATTATCGGCTTTAACGGCGTGGGCTATATGGTCTGGCTGTTCCTGACCTGGCTGCCGTCGTACCTGGAAATGTCCCGTGGATTAAGCCTGGAGAAAACCGGCTGGGTCGCGGCGATCCCGTTCCTGTTCGGCGCGGCGGGGATGCTGGTTAACGGCGTGGTCGCGGACTGGGTGATGAAGCGCGGCGCGGATAAAATGAAAAGCCGCAAATGGATGATCTGCTTAGGGCTGCTGTGCGCTGCGGGCTTCACCCTGCCTGCCGCCTATACCGACAGTACCTTTACCGCGGTAGCCTGCATCAGCATGGCGCTGTTTTCCATCCACTTTGCGGGCACCTCCGCCTGGGGCCTGATTCTGGTGTCGGTACCGTCCCGCCTGGTGACCTCCGTCAGCGGTATCCAGAACTTCGGCGGATTTATTGGCGGCTCGTTTGCGCCAATCATCACCGGGATGATCCTCGACAGCACCGGCTCCTTTACCCTGGCGCTGGTCGCGTCGTCGGTTATCGCGTTTATGGCGTCGCTGGTTTATTTCTTTATGGTCAATAAACCGATTACCGACCCGGCGGCGGCAAACTGATTTTACTCACGCGGCGTGCCTGCTCGCGCCGCGTGCTCTCACACTCGCCCTACCCGCATCGCAATTGGCCAGGTGATGGTTCTGGCTTGCGCCGTATCGCCCCACAGGGTTGCAAATTCGCTAAAAAAACGCTCGACGCGCGCCTGTTCTCCGGCTTCCGTGGCTTTTCTCACCGCTGACCAGGTGGAGATATAGCCAACAAAGGCCGCGAAATCCCATTCCACCTGAATGTCCAGCGGCGGCGGTGAAAGCTCGTCGAACGGGAATTCCAGCGTGCGGTAGCCTTCATCCACCAGGCGGCGCTCCGGCGGCCAGTACGGGCCAATTTCACCGTCATAAAACTGGCGGAACCGATCGTTTAACATGTCGTCCAGCTCCATAATCCCGTAGCTGATGAGCGCGATAATCGCCCCCGGCACGGTCACGCGGCGCACCTGCGGGTAAAACGCGTCCAGTTTGAACCAGTGCGCGGCCTGGGCAACGGTTATCAGGCTGAAATTCGCCAGATTGTCCGGCAGCTTTTCCGCAGGCGCAGAGTGGTAGCGGATCTTCGGATGCGGCGCGACGTTGGCAATCTGGCTTTCGCTGGGATCGATGCCCACCACCTCATCAAAGGTATCAGCGAGCAGCCGGGTTAATTGCCCGGTACCGCAACCCACGTCCAGGGCGCGCTGGCGGTCCGGGGCCACGCTTGCCAGATAATCAACCAGCTCAGGCGGATATTCCGGGCGAAAGCGCGCGTAATTGTCCCCGCCGCGATCGAACCAGTTGGTGCTTTGCGCCATGTCACGCCTCCTTTCAGGTAAAGCCTCTTATATCAATGAAGTGTATATTATCGAACACACTCTGGATTAATTCACGGCGCAATGCGCGGAGCCCGCATGTTTTCCCGATTTACAACGTTACGACGCATTCCTTCCGGCGTTTGGGTAGTTGGCGGCGTCAGCCTGCTGATGGATGTCTCTTCCGAAATGATCCACAGCCTGCTGCCGCTGTTTATGGCGACCACGCTGGGGGCCAGCGTAGTGGTTATCGGGCTGATTGAAGGATTGGCCGAGGCCACGGCGCTGATGGTGAAAGTCTTTTCCGGCGTGATTAGCGACTGGCTGGGTAAACGCAAAGGGCTGGCGCTGATGGGCTATGGCCTCGGTGCGCTGAGCAAACCGCTGTTTGCTATCGCCACCACCTCCGGGATGATCCTCACCGCGCGGCTGACGGACCGGCTCGGTAAGGGCATTCGCGGCGCGCCGAGGGATGCGCTGGTGGCCGACGTCACCCCGCCAGAACTGCGCGGCGCGGCTTACGGGCTGCGCCAGTCGTTAGATACTATCGGTGCCTTTCTGGGTCCGCTGCTGGCGGTAGGGTTGATGTTTCTGTGGCACGACGATTTTCGCGCCATTTTCTGGGTGGCGGTGATCCCCGGCGTAATGGCCGTTGCGCTGCTGTTTTTCGGGCTTCACGAGCCGAAAACGCCGGTAACCCATAAACGCGCTAACCCGATTAGCCGCGCAAATTTGCGCCGGCTCGGTAACGCCACCTGGTGGGTGATTGCCCTGGGCGGGATTTTTACCCTTGCCCGCTTCAGCGAAGCGTTTCTGGTCCTGAAAGCGCTGGAGGTGGATATTCCGCTGGCGCTGATCCCGCTGGTGATGGTGGCGATGAACCTGCTCTATTCGGTTACCGCTTACCCGTTCGGCAAACTCTCTGACGCCATGAGCCACAGCCAGCTGTTGCAATGGGGTCTGGTGGTGCTGATCCTGGCAGATATCGTGCTGGCGCTCAGCACCCACTGGGCAGGCGTTTTAATTGGCGTCGCGCTGTGGGGCATTCATATGGGAATGACCCAGGGCCTGCTGGCCGCCATGATCGCCGCCGCTTCGCCTGCTGACTTACGCGGCACGGCGTTTGGCATGTTCAGCCTGGTCAGCGGCGTGGCGTTACTGCTCGCCAGTACCGGTGCGGGCATACTGTGGGAGTTTTCCGGTTCGGCCTCGACGTTTATTGCCGGTGCGGTAATTTGCCTGGCGACACTACTTTATTTACGAGTTATGCCGGTGCGTAACGCGGTGTAATCACTCTGCCCGGCAGATTATTTTGCCGGGCATTGATCACCCTATTCTGAAATGAATTAATTTTGCCTGCAGCGGATTTAATTAGCCGGTTTTAATAGTTCATTTTCTATAAATACGGATTCTAATAATAACACCCTTAATAAGGATGTTGCATTTTCATTAAATATATCATTATCTTAAATGGAATTTTTTACATCTCCATTTTGTCACTTCACAGTTTCTAATTCATAAGTGTTATAAATATATACCCCTTGATCATAATCAACCTGGAAAAGTCTTATACAAATTAAGGTCCCCTTTGGATGCAATGAGGGTACTTATAATGAAAAAAAGACTACATGAGATTTTAAATACGCAAATCTCACGGCGGGAGACTGTCACAACCGCCGCAAAAATTGGTTCTGCCGTTGCGTTAAGCAACGCGATTTCTTTGCCATTTTCATCAAGCGCGCTGGCGGCACCGCAAGCAGCCACGGTAAACAGTGGTGAAACCGTGCGCCACAGTGCCTGCCTGGTTAACTGCGGCAGCCGCTGCGCGCTAAAGGTGATCGTTAAAGACGATCGCATTGTGCGTATCGAACCCGAAGACGCGATTGATGATGCGGTATTTGGCCAACACCAGATTCGCCCCTGTTTACGCGGGCGCTCCAATCGCTGGCGCGTGTACAGCCCGGATCGCATTAAATATCCCATGAAGCGGGTCGGTAAACGCGGCGAAGGCAAATTCAAGCGTATTAGTTGGGAAGAAGCCACCGCGTTTATTGCGGCGGAACTTAAACGCGTAACCGAAAAATATGGTCGCGAAGCCATTTATTACAACTATCAGTCCGGGGCCTATTATCACACCCAGGGAACGCCCGCCTGGAAACGCCTGTTAAATCTCACCGGCGGCTATCTCAACTACCATAACACTTACTCCACAGCACAAATTGCCAGCGCCACGCCGTATACCCACGGTAAATACGTCGGCAGCCATTTCTCGCAAATTGCCCATTCCGATCTGGTGGTGTTTTTCGGCATGAATCTGTCGGAAACGCGCATGTCAGGCGGTGGTCAGGTTGAAGAGCTGCGCCGGGCACTGGAAGCCTCAAAAGCCAGAGTGGTGATTATCGACCCACGCTATACCGATTCGGTGATCACCGAGCACGCCGAATGGCTGCCGATCCGCCCTACCACCGACGCCGCGCTGGTGGCCGGTCTGGCCCATACGCTGATTAGTGAACAGCTGATCGACGAAGCGCTGGTTAATCAGTACTGCGTCGGCTTTGACCGTTCCACGCTGCCGGAAAACGCTGCGCCTAACGCCAGTTATAAAGACTATGTGATGGGCACCGGCGACGACGGCATTGAGAAAACGCCGGAATGGGCGGCGCAAATCACCGGGATCCCGGCGACGCGCATCAAACAGCTGGCACGGGAAATCGCGGCGGCGCGCGCCTGTTACATCGGCCAGGGTTGGGGCCCGCAGCGCCACGCCAACGGCGAGCAAACGGTACGCGCTATCCAGACGCTACCCGCGATCACCGGTCATTTTGGATTACCGGGCACCAATAACGGCAACTGGCCTTATGGCACCCCATACGGCGTGCCGCTGCTGCCTACCGGCACCAACCCGGTTAAAGCCTCGATCCCCTGCTATCTGTGGACCGATGCGATCCTCAATCCGGAAAAAATGACCGCCACCACCATGGGCGTGAAAGGCGTCGAGAAGCTCAGCGTCGGGATTAAGCTGTTTTTCAATCAGGCCGGTAACGCGTTGCTGAACCAGCATGGCGATATCAACCGCACCCGTAAAATCCTCGCCGATGAATCGCTGTGCGAAACCATCATCGTGATTGAAAACCATATGACGCCGAGCGCTAAATACGCCGATCTGCTGCTGCCGGAAACCAGCTATCTGGAAGCGGAAGATCTGGTGGACAGCTCCTATGCGGCGGGTTCCCACAACTATATGATCGCCCTGCAAAAAACCATCACGCCAATGTGGGAAGTGCGCAGCACTTATGACATCTGCGCCGATATCGCCGGGCATCTGGGGCTGCGCGAGCAGTACACCGAAGGGCGCACCCAGGCCCAGTGGGCGGAATATCATTATCAGCAGATCCGCGAAAAACGCCCCTATCTGCCGGAATGGTCGGTCGCCAAAAACAAAGGGATCATCGACCAGAAAATCGCCACCGAACGCCAGAGCATCGCGTTTATCGATTTTCGTGAAGATGCCGCAGCCCATCCGCTGGAGACGCCGTCCGGCAAGATCGAAATCTACTCCCAGGCGCTGGCGGACCTGGCGCAGAAATGGACCCTGCCGGAAGGCGATCGCATCCCGGCGGTGCCGGAGTTCTGCGTGGTGAAAGAGTCGCACCTGAATAAAGAACTGACGGCGAAGTACCCGCTACAGCTGAGCGGCTTCCACACCAAAGGCCATACCCACTCTACCTACACCAACGTGCTGGCGCTGCATGAAGCGGTACCGGATGAAGTGTGGCTTAACCCGATTGACGCCCGCGCGCGGCAGCTCGCTTCCGGGGATATCGTGCACGTGTTTAACGATCGCGGCGTGGTGGAGATCCCCTGCAAGGTGACTAACCGCATTCTGCCGGGCGTGGCGGCGATGCCACAGGGCGCGTGGACGCGTCTTAACAACGAAGGTGTTGACGTGGGCGGCTGTATTAACTCGCTGACCAGCCATCTGCCGTCGCCGCTGGCGAAAGGCAACCCGCAGCACACCAACCTGGTTGAGATTAAACGCGCTTAAGGAGTGAATAAAAATGAAACAGTATGGCTTTTACGTTGACTCCTCGCGCTGCTCGGGCTGTAAAACCTGCCAGGTGAGCTGTAAGGACAACAAAGATTTAGATGTGGGACCGAAGCTGCGCCGGGTGTATGAGTACGGCGGCGGCAGCTGGGTGCAGGAAGGCGATAGCTGGCACAACGACACCTTTAGCTACTACCTGTCGATTGCCTGCAACCATTGCGATCAACCGACCTGCGTAGCGGGCTGCCCGACCGGGGCGATGCACAAGCGCGAAGAAGACGGGCTGGTTCTGGTGGACGATTCCATCTGCGTGGGCTGCCGCTACTGTGAAATGCGCTGCCCGTACGGTGCGCCGCAGTTTGATGCCAAAGCGAAAGTGATGCGCAAATGCGACGGCTGTCTGGATCGGCTGGAAAAGAATCTGCGTCCGATTTGCGTGGATTCCTGCCCGCAGCGCGCGCTGGATTTTGGGCCGATTGACGAACTGCGCCAGAAATATGGCGTGGAAAACCAGATCGCCCCGCTGCCGTCTGCCGGCTTTACCCATCCCAATCTGGTGGTGAAACCGCATCCGAAAGCGCGGCCAACCGGCGATACGGAAGGCGCGATTCAGAATTTACGGGAGGTGCGTCATGCATGAGTTACCGCTGGTTTTCTTTACCGTTCTGACGCAGAGCGCGGTCGGCGCGTTCATTGTGCTGCTGATCGGCGGCGCGCTGGGCCATATCGAGCCGCGCCGTCTGGCAATCGGCCTGTTCGCCGCGGTGTGCCTGTTCGGCCTGGGCGTGGTAATGGGCATTTTCCACGTCGGGCAGCCGCTGCGCGCCATGAATATGCTGTTCCGCGTCGGGCATTCGCCGATGAGCAACGAAATCGTGCTCTCAGCGGTGTTTGGTACCGTCGCCGGTATTGCGGCGCTGGGCCTGCTGCTGGATCGCGGGGCGCGTAAGCTGTTTATCTCGCTGGCCTGGCTGGCGGCGGCGATTGGCGTGGTGTTTGTTTTCGCCATTCCGCGCATCTACCAGTTGCCGACGGTGACCACCTGGAGCTCCTCCTGGACCACCGTCGTGATGCTGCTGACGCCGCTGATTGGCGGCGGCGCGCTGGCAGCAGCGCTGGGCGTGCGCCGTCTGGGGCTGATAGTCAGCATCGTCGGGATTATCGCCAGTTTCTGTCTGCGGCCTGGCTATCTGTCCACCATTCTGCTGGCCGACGCCCCGCTGGCAGCGGCGCAGTCTGACTGGTTTACCGCCCAGGCTGTGCTGCTGGCGGCGGGCGCGTTGGGCGCGCTGGTGTATATCCGTGCCAGAAGCGGCCAGGCGCTGCTGTTCGCCAGCGCTGGCGTGGTGATTGCGGCGGAACTGATTGGCCGTATCGCGTTTTACAATCTCTGGACGTTGCCAATGTAACGCCCTGTCGGGCAGGCTGCGGCCTGCCCGATTGCTGTATTAATAAGGAATGATCTATGTCTTCTGCCGCTGTACTGCCGCGTATTCTTGGCGCGCTGTTTTACTACTCGCCGCAGCGCCCTGAGGTTAAGGCGCTGATTGAATGCCTGCCAACCCTGCCGTCGCTGTATGCCTGGCGCGATCCGCACACCATCACTCAACTGTGTGAAGCCTGGCCCATGGACGATGATGAAGAACTCGGCTGGCAGTATTCCGTGCTGTTTGAAGGCCAGGGAGAAATGGTCGCGCCGCCCTGGGGCTCGGTCTATCTGGAAAAAGATAACCTGCTGATGGGCGAAACCACGGCCCGCTACCGTGGGTTTTTACGTCATCACGGCCTGGCGTTTGACGGCCAGCACCAGGAGCCGGAAGATCAGTTTGGCCTGATGCTGCTGGCCAGCTCCGCGTTTATCGAGCGCGATAATCCGCAAGCCGCCACGGCGTTGCTGGAACAATTCCTGTTGCCCTGGGCACCGCGCTATCTTGAACTCATGCAGCATAACCACGTCAGCCCGTTTTACGCCCGGCTGGCGCAGGTAGCGGCGCTGTATTTGCAGGACGTTCAACAGCAGCTGGGGCTTAACCCGGTAGAATCACGGATTTTTTTCTAATGAATAAAACCGAGCGCTACTACCAGCAATATATGTCCCACCGCCACGTCAGCCGTCGCGGACTGTTCCGGGCGTTTGTGACAGCGTCACGAAACGTAGCGCCACCGCCTGCCGCTTTACCGCCGTGGCCGCTGCCGCCCGGCGCGCTGACCACGGCGCAATTTTTTGCCCAGTGCGATAAATGCCAGCAGTGCGTTCAGGCTTGCCCGATGGGCGTCCTGATTACCCATCAGGAGGGTTTCCCGCAGCTGGCGATCGAATACGCCAGCTGCGACGGCTGCGCGGCGTGCATTCAGGCGTGCCCGACCGGGGCGTTACAGCCGCAGCCGCGCTTCGATACCCGTCTGCGCCCTGTTTTTACTGATGCCTGCATCCACGGCGCGCGGGGATGCGATCGCTGTGTGGAAGTTTGCCCGCAGCGGGCCTGCTCTGTTGGCGAATCCGGCCTGCCGAAGGCCGACGCCGACGGCTGCAATGGCTGCGGCGAGTGCCTGATACAGTGCGATCGCCAGGCCATCACGTTGCACTCAGTCATATAACCCTTAAAGATGTAAGGTTGAACTCTTATTCTTTTCATCTATAGTGACAGGCTTCACAAATCATCAGTTAATGACACCATCATGTTGCTTACGCCGCCCTGAGTTACCCCTTAACTCTCTGCACTGAATAACACCCTCGGTGCCTCAACCACATCCCGCCTGCGGATGCGCGTTGCTTTGCGTTGCGTAAAATTGTTAATCACTAACCATTGAGAAATCACTATGTTGCTGTCCTCGACGCGTAAGGACTGGCTGGGTAATGTCCGTGGCGACATCCTGGCGGGTATTGTTGTGGCGCTGGCCCTGATCCCGGAATCCATTGCCTTTTCCATTATCGCGGGGGTCGACCCGAAAGTCGGTCTCTATTCCGCCTTCTGTATCACCGTGGTGATCGCCTTTTTCGGCGGGCGTCCGGCAATGATCTCTTCGGCAACCGGCGCGATGGCGCTGCTGATGGTGACGCTGGTGAAGGAGCACGGATTACAATACCTGCTGGCGGCCTCGGCGCTGACCGGCGTGTTCCAGCTACTGGCCGGTTATTTAAAGCTCGGCAGCCTGATGCGTTTTGTCTCCCGCTCGGTGGTTACCGGCTTTGTTAACGCGCTGGCGATCCTGATTTTTATGGCGCAATTGCCGGAACTGACCAATGTGACCTGGCACGTATACGCGTTAACCGCTGGCGGGCTGGCGATTATCTATCTCTGGCCGCGCATCAATAAGACCATCCCCTCGCCTCTGGTCTGCATCCTTGTAATTACCGCCATTTCCCTGTGGCTCAATCTGGACGTACGTACCGTTGGCGATATGGGCCAACTGCCGGACAGCCTGCCGGTGTTTTTGATCCCGGATGTGCCGTTTACGCTACAAACTCTGTGGATCATTCTGCCGTACTCCGCCGGTCTGGCCGCCGTGGGCCTGCTGGAATCGATGATGACCGCGACTATTGTGGATGATATGACCGACACGCTCAGCGATAAGAATCGCGAGTGTAAAGCCCAGGGCATCGCCAATATCTGCACCTCAATGATCGGCGGGATGGCGGGCTGCGCGATGATCGGCCAGTCGGTGATTAACGTAAAATCCGGCGCGCGCGGGCGGCTCTCTACGCTGACCGCAGGCCTGGTGCTGCTGGTGCTGGTGGTATTTTTAAATCAGTGGGTATCGCGCATTCCGATGGCAGCGCTGGTGGCGGTGATGATTATGGTGTCCATTGGCACCTTCTCGTGGCGCTCGATCCTCAACTTGCGCTCCCATCCACCGTCAACCAGCGTGGTGATGCTGGCAACGGTCGCGGTCGTGGTCGCAACCCATAACCTGGCGTTTGGCGTGTTTACCGGCGTGCTGATCGCGGCGCTGAACTTTGCTACGAAGGTAGCGCGCTATATGAACGTTGAGAGCACGCGTGAGGGCGAGACGCGTAGTTATCAGGTACACGGCCAGATCTTTTTTGCTTCTGCCGACCGCTTCGTTGAGCGTTTCGACCTGCGCGAGCCGCTGAAAAAGGTAGTGATTGACGTGCGTCATGCTCATTTCTGGGATATCACCGCCGTGGGCGCGCTCGATAAGGTGGTGATGAAGTTCCGTCGCGCGGGCGCAGACGTGGAAATTATCGGGATGAGCGAGGCCACGCGCAGCCAGATCGACCGTTTTGCTGTACACGATAAACCGGACGCGGCGGCTAATCTGGTTTCCGGGCATTAATCTCTGTTCAGGCGGGTCTTAATTCAGGCCCGCTGCAAAAATCCCACACTTATCATCGCGTTAATTATTGCTGCGTTTTACGTTAGCTTATGGGCTGGTTTAATTGTTCTGGACTCTCCATGCACCATAAATTCACTTCATCACAAATTTTTCTCCACTGGCTAACGCTGCTATTGCTGACCATCGCTTACGCCGCCATGGAGTTGCGCGGTTTTGCCCAGCGCGGCTCCTGGCAGGGATTTACGCTGATCGTCACCCATTTCAGCGCGGGTACGCTGGTGCTGATTGTGATGTGCCTGCGCCTGTGGCTGCGTTTGCGGCACCGCACGCCGCCGATTCACCCTGCTCCGCCACGCTGGCAAACCGGTCTGGCGCACCTGACACACAGCGCGATTTATTTGCTGTTTATCGCTTTACCCCTCATCGGCATTGCGTCGCGCTATTTTCGCGGTCGCGACTGGTGGTTGTTCGGCGTGACTATGCCGGTTGCGCCGCTGCCTGATATGGCACTTTCGACGACCCTGAGCCACTGGCATGTGGTCCTTGCGCCGCTGGGTTACTGGTTGATTGGCCTGCATGCCGTTGCGGCATTGGCCCATCACTATTTTTTTAAAGATAACACCCTACTGCGTATCTCCCCGTTCCATCAGAAATAAGAATTTTCACGGCGGCGGAGGATTCCTCCGCTTTTTTTGTTTTAAATAAAATGAAAAATCCTATTTTTACTGCTGGCTAGAATGGTAGTCACAGTTAATTAACACAATTCTCCGCGCTATTTAACCAATCCACAACCACAATAATGAAACTGCATTTCAAAACAAAAAGAACATTGTTTCTTTTGTGATGTAGCTATCAGATAACGCTTAAATCCGGGTGCTAACATAACTACGCTTTAGTTTACCTTTCCATACAAACGCGCCTTTTCGGGCATAGAAAAAATAGCTCCAGGTGGGATAAAGAAGATGGACATATTATTAGGGTTAGTGAAAACACCCGCAGTAATAATAGCGATTGTGGCATTTCTGGGTTTGTTATTTCAAAAGGCTTCCATTTCACGATTAATAACCGGTACATTCCTTTCGTTTATCGGTTTTACAATGATAAAGGTCGGCGGCGGCATTCTGATGAAAGTGCTGACCGCGTTTAGCGCCCTGTTCTCTAAGGCTTTTGATATCGTCGGCGTCGTTCCCAGCAACGAGGCCATCATGGCGGCGACCATTGATAAGCTTGGCGCGACGGCTGCGTTGATTCTGCTGTTCTCGATGATTTTAAATATCCTGCTGGCCCGCTTTACGCGTTTTAAATTTATCTATCTGTCATTGCACCTGGTGCTGTTTATGGCTTTTGCCCTGACGGCGGTATTAATGCAGTTCGGCTTCAGCAATTATCAAATGGTGATTATCGCCTCGCTGTTTATCGGTTGCTATATGGCGATCTCCCCTTTTATTCTTAACCGCTTTAGTCGCGAAATTATCGGTTCCGATGAATATGCTATTTCCCATGCAGCGATATCTTCCTATGTGATCGGCTCTTTTATGGGTAAATGGTTCGGGAATAAAAACACCGATACCGAGCACCTGAATATCAGTAATAAATTCGATTTTATTCGTGAGCCGAACATTGCCACCCTGTTGACCATGCTGGTGCTGCTGCTGATCTCCTGCATTTTCGCTTCTCAGCCGCAAATTAAAGACGCGATGACCATGGTTTACGGTGCTGGCGCTGGCGATAAAAACGTGGTGATTTTTATCCTTGAGCAGTCTGCTATCTTCGCCTGCGGCTTGTATCTGGCCAAAGCGGGTGTGAATCTGTTTACTGCCGAAATCGTACCGGCGTTTAAAGGCTTTGCCCGGGTGTTTGCTCCTGGCGCTGTGCCTGCGGTAGACGTGATGGTGCTGTTTACCAAAGCGCCGAACGCCACCTTAATCGGCTTCCTGATTAGCTTTATGGTCGAGTTGATTTGCATCGTGATTTTCCCGTTCATCGGCCTGCCGATCATCGTTCCGGGGATTATGGCGAGCTTTATCACCGGCGGCGCGGCGGCGATTTTCGGTAACGCTACCGGCGGTTTCCGTGGCGCGGTGATTGCCAGCAGCATCAACGGCCTGCTGCTGTGCGTACTGCCTGCGTTGACCCTGCCGATTTTCTCCCAGCTCGGTGCAAACGGCGTCACCTTCGCCGACCCGGATTTCACTATTCCGTCGCTGATTCTGGATTACATTCTGAGACTGTTCAGCTTTATCTAAATCTAACCGGTCAACGCCTCCCCGTGAGGCGTTTTCCTGTTGAACCTCGTTAAAATTGCACTCCTGGTTGAAAAAATTGGCACTGCTTTTATATTCGGCTCATAAACTGAGCCGAATAGTTTTTTTTTCCGCAAAAAGGCCCGCTGGATATTACGCCCTGGCTGGTCTGGTTTTTAGAAATCCTGGATGCCACGCTCGATCACGCGCTGGATGCTATCCAGCGCACGCTGATGAAGTCGCGCTTCTGGCAACGGCCCGCCACGCTGGATATCAGTCCGGAACAGCAGAAAGCCCTCAACCGACTGCCCGGCGGCGGGCGCAATACCCGCTATCAGATTGCTTTCGGGGATTAAGCCGAATACACGCCTTATTCGCCTCATTTCGTGAGCCGAATAGCGAGATTATTCGGCTCATCGGCCCTTTTTCGTTCTGCAAGGCTCAACAACGCGATGGCTAAAGTTTTGCGATACCAATATCGCCTTAATGTATGTTGTAACTAATGCCAGTTCAAAACAAACCTGGCCGTAGCCAGGTTCATTACGACTTAGCAGAGCGGTTTAACGGCGGCACGCATGCCCACCGACAGGATCTGCTCCAGGTCCGCCGCGACTTTATCAGTCAATCCGGCAACCTGATTCAGATTCTGGCCCCAGTGCTCGCTGTCAGACAACACCTTCTCAACCAGCTCGCGTACCGGCATGGTATTAGCGTTTACCGCACCCCACCACTGCTGATAACGCTCCAGCCAGTGCGCATCATCCTGTAACGGATAAGTGACACCGTCACGCTCACCGCGATAGAAAGCGATCAGCGCCGCCAAAGCAAAAGTCAGACGCGCCGGTAATGCCCCACTCGCTTTCTGGCCAGCCAGCAGCTGCGGCAGAATACGGGTGCGGAACTTGGTCATGCCGTTCAGGGCAATCGACAGCAGCTGATGTTTGATGTACGGGTTGCGGAAGCGCCCTACCACCGCTTTAGCAAATGACGCCAGTTCATCCGCCGGTAAATCCAGCACCGGGATGATCTCTTCGGCAATCGCTTTTTCAACGAACGCGCAGACGTCGGCATCGTTCATCGCTTCGCCCACGGTATCGATACCCGCCTGATAAGCCACCGGCACCAGCGCGGTATGCGCGCCGTTCAGAATGGCGACTTTGCGCTCTTTATACGGCTTAATGTCGTCAACGATCAGCACGTTCAGCGCCAGCTTGTCGAGGCGCAGCTCCTGAGCGAGGGATTTCGGCCCCTGGATCACGAACAGGTAGAAATGCTCGGCGGTATCCAGGAAGCTATCGTGATATCCAAGCTCCGCTTCGAGGCTGGCGACTTCGTCACGCGGATAACCAGTCACGATACGGTCCACCAGCGTAGAGCAGAAGGTGTTCGCAGTATTCAGCCAGGCCACGAATTCCGCGCCCAGTTCCCACTCCTGGGCATAGCGCAGCACCAGCTCCTGCAACGCATCGCCGTTATAGTCGATCAGTTCGCAAGGAATGATGATCCAACCTTTATCGGTGGCACCGTGGAAATGGGAGAAACGCTCGAACAGCAGACGCGTTAGTTTCGCCGGATAGCTTACCGCTGGCGCATCCGCAAATTTATCCCCCGCGTGGTAGCTAATACCCGCTTCGGTGGTGTTAGAGAACACGAAGCGAATATCCGGATTGTGCGCCAGCGCCAGGTACGCGTCGTATTCGCGATAGACGTTGATTTCGCGATTCACAGAGCGAATCAAACGCGCATCGCTAACCGCCTCGCCCTGCTCGTTCAGGCCGCGGATGATGGTGGTGTACAGTCCGTCCTGAGTACTCAGCGACGGCGGGAAATCGCTGTCGATAGGACGTACGATGACCACACCGGCGTTCAGATCGGTGTGTTCGTTAAGGAGATCAACTTGCCAGTCAACAAAAGCGCGTAAAAAGTTCCCTTCACCGAACTGGATAATACGTTCTGGATACTGCGCGCCGGGAAAATCGCGACGATTTAACGTTTTCACAATAGGTTCCTTGGTGGATTTAATTATCAGTCAACCTAATCATTAGCCACCCTAACCTAACAGAAACGTATAAATCTAAAACCCCGTTTTGATCAAACTGGGCCAAAGTATTCAAAAATTTTATGCAGGACTAAAATAATTTTAGAGAAAGGCTTTTTAAAACAAACGGCAAGCGGCGGGCTCAACAGGCAAAAATGCGATTTTTTCCGTCACGTTTGGCGGTATACAGGGCGTCATCCGCGGCTTTAAGCCATTCGGTGGCGGAGGTCATCTCACGGGTAGCAAAGGCGATACCGATACTTAATGAGCAGTGATAAGGAATACCGTGATCGGCCTGCAGAAGAGCCGCCTGTTCCATAATCACATGGCCGATAGCGGTAGCTTCCTCAACAGAGGTGTTTGGCAGCAGCACCACAAATTCGTCGCCGCCCAGCCGTGCCGGGGTATCCTGCTGACGAGTATAGCGGCGCAGAATTTCCGCCACCGCCGCCAGCATAGAATCACCGACCTTATGCCCATAATGGTCATTAACGTCTTTAAAATCGTCGATGTCGATAAACATCAGCGCCGACAACCGATGGCGTTGATGGATCTTATTCAGCTCATGATGAATGCGCGGCTCCAGCAGGCGGCGGTTAGCGATATCCAGCAGCGGATCCATCATGGCGATGCGTCCCAGCTCGTCGCTTTTTTGCCGCAGCTTAATGGCGATAGAATCGGTCAGCGCGCTTACCGCCAGCACATAGATAGCGATAAGCGGCAGCGTGGCGTACGCCGTGCGCTGGCTGATTTCCGGCTCGAACGACATACCGCGCGCTATCCAGCAGGCCAGAAACCCGATAATCAGCGCCCCGGCGGCTTTGCGCAGCAGTTCCACTCCACCGGCAGCCAGACGATCGGACAGCAGAATGGCCGCAATAGTGACCGAAGGCAGCGGATTAGCAGACATCATGGCGATCCAGAATCCCCCCGCAGCGGCATCCAGCACCAGGCTGCGATGTTCAACAATCAGCGGCTGACGGGCGCGGCGAGCCAGTAAAAAGGCCACGCTCGGCCAGATAAAGGCATTCGCGCTCAGCAGTATCAGCCAGCCGTGAGAGTGATGTTGTTCAGATAAAACAGAGAAGATGGGAATAAAGCAGAGGAATGTGCCTAACATGCGCATGAAATACATGCGGCGGATAAATTTCAGACCGGCAACGCCATCACGATTATTGATATATTCACTCAGTGGCATTACGCGGCTTTTCCGAAATAAACTCTACAACATCTTATAAATGTTATTTTTGTGTAGCAAGTATTTTTATTAATAAAATCATCAGATTGATAAACCATATTTAAATAAATATAGCAACTACCAATAATGGCAGCCTGCTATATTGTTTCGGAAATAACTTTACCTGACCCTAATCCAACGTCTGACGTCGAGGTTACCTGATTACGCCCGCTCTGTTTAGAGCGATAAAGATGGCGATCGGCGACCGGCATCAGACGGGTAAAGGCGTCGATCACGCCGGGCTCAATACAGGCCTGGTGACTCAGCCCAATACTGATAGTGATAGACAGGGTTTTCTCCTGCCAGTTAAACGGATAGTCGGCAATACGCTGTCGCAACAGCTCGGCCAGCTCCAGCCCCTCTTTTAACGACACGCCAGGACACACCACCACAAACTCTTCACCGCCCATACGCGCCACCAGCCCTTTCGTCCCCACGGCGCGGATTGCGCGTTCACCAAACGCGGTCAGCACCGCGTCGCCGCACTCATGCCCATAGCTGTCGTTGATGCGCTTAAAGTAGTCGATATCAATCAGCATCACGCACAGGGAGCCGTAGCGCGTGTCCGCGAACGGCGGCTTTTTCAGGGTTTCCAGCAGGCCGGAACGGGATAATGCGCCGGTAAGATAGTCATAGTTGGCGCGGCGCGCGACCTGGAGCATCAGGGCGTTAATCGAGGCGACGCTGGTCGAGACCATCAGCGGACAGAGCGCCATAATCGCGATCCCCAAACGGGCAGAGAAAAGCTGTGCGGTCTCCAGCGGCGCGGCGGTATTGAACTGGATGGTGGAATTACCCACCAGCACGATTTCCGCGACGCCGGTGATCAGCATGACCAGACAGGTGACCGGCAGCGAGTAGCGAATGGCGCACCAGATCAGCGCCGCCAGCGGAAACGCCAGGCTCCCCGCTCCGCCAATCAGCACCGACGCGCCTACAGAAGCTACCACCGCCATAAACGGCCACAGCATATCGGGGCTAACCAGGGTTTTACTGCGCGGCCAGCGCACGGTGAGCACCCAGGGCAAAATCAGCACCCCGGTTGAGAACTGCTCGCTAAACCAGTCGGCAAACAGCGGCCACAGTTTGTATTTATCGATGCCAATAGACGCCAGCGTTCCCACCAGCGCGCACAGCGCCGAGGCGATCAGGCAGTAGAGAAACAGTTTCAGCACGTTAAGCGGCGGCCTTTCGTCGCCTTTAACCTGGCTGGCATCGCGCTGCATCAGCATGGCGAAGGTAACGATAAACACCATATTGGAAAGATTAATCGCCAGCGACGCCACGCCCCAGTTAGTCGTAATAGCGTCATACACCAGCATGGCGGCATAGCTCAGCAGGTAATAGTGCGGACGATTCAGAAAGGCATAGCGGGCGAATACCCCGGCCATCACCGCATTCAGCGGCCAGAACAGCGAGAGTTCGTCGATAAGGCGCAGCATCGCGCCAAAGAAATAAAACAGCGACGTCAGAATGATGATGCCGAAAGCATTAATCAGCGTTCTTTCAGGCCGAAAAAACGGTTGAACGGGTTCAGTCATACATTCCGCCGGTTTGAATAAGTCCCACAGGGATAAAAACTAATGTGATTGCTGTGAGTTTACTGCAAACCAGCGATTAACAAAAAGAATACATCCTATTAAAAAATAGAGCGGCCAATATTTTGCGCGAGGATTTCCAGCACCGCGATACCGGCAAGCGAGTTCCCCGCGCCATCCAGTTCCGGGCTCCATACCGCAATCGACATCTCGTGAGGCACTATCGCCACAATACCGCCGCCGACGCCGGATTTCCCCGGCATCCCCACGCGCCAGGCAAACTCGCCGGCGTTTTCATATAACCCGCTGGTCGCCATCAGGGCGTTAATTTGCCGGGTTTGCAGGGGGCTGATAACCGGACGATCGCCGTCAGGCAGCCTGCCCTGATTCGCCAGGAATAAAAAGGTTTTCGCCAGCTCCAGGCAGCTCATTTTCAGCGCGCAGTAGTGAAAATAGTTTTGCAGTACGCCAATCACGTCGTTATCAAAATTACCAAACGACTTCATCAGATAGGCGATAGCGGCATTGCGCGCCGAGTGCTCAAACTCGGAACGGGCGACGCGGGCGTCATAGCTAATATCACTTACTCCTGACAGCATCCGCACAAACTCCAGCATTCTCTGGCGCGGCGCGCTCAGCCGGCTTTGCAGCATATCGCACACCACCAGCGCTCCGGCGTTGATAAACGGATTGCGCGGAATGCCCTGTTCCAGTTCCAGCTGTACCAGCGAATTGAACGGCTGACCGGAGGGATCTTTCCCCACGCGCCGCCAGATTTCGTCCCCTTCATAGCGATCCATCGCCAGTACCAGGCTGAGCACCTTAGAAATCGACTGGATAGAGAAACGCTCAAGGGCATCGCCGGAGGTAAAACAGCCGCCGTCCACGGTGCAAATCGCAATCCCCAGCTTATTGGCCGGGACTTCCGCCAGCGCCGGAATGTAGTTGGCCACCTTTCCCTGGCCGAGCAATGGCCTGACCTGCGCCAGAATAGCGTCGAGCACCGAATTATCTAATACTAAAGCCACTTTCCCTCTCCCTGCGCCGGGTAAAAATCGCCGGGAGTATACCAGAGTCAGGCAGGAAGGCGGAAACGCGCCACCGCCGCGCGAAGCCGCTTCGACTCTTGTCCCAGCTGGCCCGACGCCTGGCTCATCTGCGCCACCAGACTACCGGTTTCCGTCACCACCTGATTTAAGCTGCTGATGCGATGGGTGACGCGGTGAATGCGTTCCCCCTGATTCAGCGTCGCGCCGGAAATTTCGCTGAGCAAGCCGGTGAGGTTGCCCACCAGCGACATAATCTGCTCAAGGGTATTCTCAAGGCGGGAGACCGCGCCGGAACCCTGTTCGATCCCCTGTAGCGAATGGTGGATCAACTGCTCGATGGTCTGGGTGGAATGGCTGCTTTTGCGCGCCAGTAATCCGACCTCCCGGGCGACGATGGCGAACCCGCGTCCGTGCTCTCCGGCATGAGCCGCTTCAATCGCTGCATTCAGCGCCAGAATATTGGTCTGAAACGCCACGCTGTTGATCATGGCGACAATCCCGCGCATCTCTCCGGCGCGGGAAACGATATCCTGCATCGAATGATTCACCATTTGCATCATCTGTTCCCCGCCTGCCGCCACCTCGCGCGCGCTGTCGGCACGCTGATTGGCAACCCGGGCGTATTCGGTGTTCTGCTCCACGTGGGATTCCAGGGCGTGAATGTGACTGGTCACGCGCTCCAGCTCCTGGGCCTGGCGCTGCGCCTGATTCGACAGCGCATCGTTATCCCGGGCAAGGTTGTCCACGGTATCTGCCACCGCCCCGGTAACGGCGCGCATTTCCTGTACCAGTTTCAGCAGCCCCTGCTGCATGGTGTTGATACTGGCGTTCAGCTCGCGCATCTCGCGATTGCGGGTCAGGGTAACCGGGGTGGCGGTGGACAGATCCCCTGCCGCCAGCCGGTGCAGATGATGGATTAACTTACGCAGCGGCGTGATCACCCACGCGGACATGCCAAGCCATACGGCAACGGCTATCACCAGTAACATCCCCAGCGCGGCGATAAAACTTTTCTGCGCCGTGGCTAATCCGGCCAGCAGTTGCTGGCTGTGTTGCGCGTTACGGGTCTCTATCTGGCTCTGATACTCCGCCCAGCGCAGATTAAAATCCGCCTGGAACGCCTGAACCGGCACGCTGAAAAAGGCGTCGATGCTGTTAGTGGCGACCAGCCCGTCCGCCTGCTCTTTAAGCGCCTGATAAAACGCCTGGTAGCTGGCTAACAGGCTCTCGTCCTGAGGCGCGGCGTGTTGCCGATAGCGAACAAACGCCTGATGGGAATGGCTTAACGCCTGCTGCGCTTCATCCATCAGGCTCTGCCAACTCCCCTCGGAGCCGGTGGCGGCATCCTGCATAAAATAGACGCCCGCGCGGTTGAGCAAATCGCTGGCCCTCAGCAGCGATACCCTTGCCTGTTCCATCCAGGACTGCTGTTGCTGAAGCTGCTCCCGGCGCGCCAGATCCCGTTCGGTATCATGGAGCAGCGAGGAGAGCATTAAGGTCGATAAAATTTGCAGTGCGGAGAAAAGCGCGATCGCACACAGGATCGCGCTCAGTAAGCGGAACTGGACCCGGCTGAACGGACGGGTCAGCTTGCGGAAAATTTCACTTAGATTCATGATTTTCTTCAGTAAAAACCGTTAACGCCGCGAGTCTACTGAGCGAAAATGACAGAATCATTGCACTTAGATGACAATCATCCTTTGCGGTTGCGCCATACGGTCTGGGCGTTGCAGAACTCATGCAGGCCAAAGTGAGATAATTCGCGGCCAAAGCCGCTTTTCTTCACGCCACCAAACGCTACCCGGGCATCCGATGCGCTGTAACCGTTAATAAACACCCCGCCGCATTCCAGCTGGCCGGCAAACCAGCGGGCGCGCTGCTCATCGGCAGTGTAGATCGTGGCGCTTAACCCGTATTCACTGTCATTAGCTAACGCCAGCGCGTGTTCCGCATCCTCGGCCACCGTGATAGCCGCCACCGGGCCAAACAGCTCTTCGCGAAACGCGGTCATGTGCGGGGTGACATTGCCCAGCACCGTCGGCGGATAGAAATTCCCCTCGCCCGCCGGTTTTTCACCGCCCAGCAGCAGCGTTGCGCCCTGCGCAAGTGAGGCTTCAACCTGGCGGTGCAGTTCATCACGCAGATCTGCCCGAGCCATTGGCCCGATATACGTTTCTTCATCCTGCGGATCGCCCATCCGCAGCGCCGCCGCGCGCTCGACAAACAGCGCGGTAAAGCGCGGCGCAATCCCGGCTTCGACGATAAAGCGCTTGGCCGCTGCGCACACCTGTCCGGTATTCTGATAGCGCCCCGCGACCGCAGCGTTAACCGCTTCGTCAAGATCGGCATCGTTGAGCACGATAAAAGGATCCGAACCGCCCAGCTCCAGCACACATTTTTTCAGCGCCGCCCCGGCCTGCGCGCCAATCGCCGCGCCCGCGCGACCGCTTCCGGTCACGGTGACCGCCGCGATGCGCGGATCGCGAATTAACTCGCCCACGTCTTCATTCGTGGCGTTAATCACGCTGAATACGCCCTCCGGGAGCCCCGCCGCGCGGGCGATCTCCGCAATCAACTGCGCGCAGCCCATCACCGACGGCGCGTGTTTTAACAGATAGCCGTTACCCGCCAACAGGATCGGCACCATGCCGCGCAGCACCTGCCACAGCGGGAAGTTCCAGGGCATCACCGCCAGGATAGTGCCAATGGGCCGGTATTCAATCACCGCATCAGGCACCTGAGTCGGTTCCGCCGCCAGCATTGCCGGACCGTGTTGCGCATACCAGTCGCACAGCGCGGCGGATTTGGCCACTTCAGCGCGCGCCTGGCGAATCGGCTTGCCCATTTCGCGGGTCATCAGCTGCGCCATCTCCTCGCCACGCTGGCGCAGCGCCGCGCCAAAATCACGTAGCCGCTGGGCGCGCTGTTCGCAGGGCAGCGTTCGCCATTCGCGATACGCCGCTGCGCTGCGGGCCAGGATCGCCTCGCGCTGCGGCGCGCTCGTAAAGGGCCAGGCCGCCAGGGTCTGGCCGGTGGTTGGGTCTACGGTTATCGCGTGAGTCTGGGGATTGGCGGTCATCGCTATTCTCTTTTGCAGTGAAACATTGCTTCAGTGTGGGTCGGGATGCTATTTATGAAAAGTGAATAATATTAACCATCCCATTCTTGATACGAGAAAACTATGGATCTGACGCAGCTTGAAATGTTCAACGCCGTGGCGGAAACCGGCAGCATCACCGCCGCCGCCCGTAAAGTGCACCGCGTGCCCTCGAATCTCACTACCCGCCTGCGTCAGCTTGAAGACGATTTAGGGGTGGAGCTGTTTATCCGGGAAAATCAGCGCCTGCGCCTGGCCCCTGCCGGTTACAGCTTCCTGGAGTACAGTAAAAAAATTCTCGACCTGGTGAGCGAGGCGCGCAGCGTGGTCTCCGGTGACGAGCCACAGGGCGTGTTTTCGCTGGGTTCGCTGGAAAGCACCGCCGCCGTGCGTATTCCCGGCGTGCTGGCAACCTATAACCAACGCTATCCGCGCATTCAGTTCGATCTCGCCACCGGCCCCTCCGGCACCATGATTGACGGCGTGCTGGAAGGCACGCTCAGCGCCGCGTTCGTTGACGGCCCGGTGCTGCACCCGTCGCTGGACGGATTACCGGTTTACCGGGAAGAAATGATGCTGGTTGCCGCCGTTGGGCATCACAAAGTGAGCCGGGCGCGGGAAATCAACGGCGCGAGCATCTACGCCTTTCGCGCCAACTGTTCGTACCGGCGGCACTTTGAGAGCTGGTTTAATGCCGATCACGCCATGCCGGGCAAAATCCACGAAATGGAGTCTTACCATGGCATGCTGGCCTGCGTAGTGGCAGGCGCGGGGCTGGCGCTCATGCCGCGCAGTATGCTGGAGAGTATGCCGGGGCATCATCAGGTTGAGGCCTGGCCGCTGGCGGAAAAATGGCGCTGGCTGAATACCTGGCTTATCTGGCGGCGCGGTACCCGCTCGCGCCAGTTAGATGCGTTTATCGATCTGCTGCCCCGGTGCGATTAACGTTTCCTGCCCTGGCGAAGATGGCTGGGGCATGTTATTACGCCTCTTAATTTACAATTTTAAAACGTTATTTTACCTTGTATTGCACCTTTATTATTACAAACGGGTTAATCTGTTAACTCGATTAATAAATTTGTCTTTTTTTACAGCATTTCTTACCAAGAAATATCTGGGCTGATTAAATATCATCCGCCTTCCCATTTTTCAGAAGACATTCATATGTTGCAAAAAGCAATGATTTCGGAAATCGATATTGAACTCATCACGCTTAACCAGGCGATACGCGATCATTTCGCATGGGCAAATAAGCTGATCGAATTTTCTTTATTTGATGACCGAATGGATAACAGTTTTACCGACCCCAAATCCCATGAGATTTGCGCTTTTGGTCACTGGCTTCGTTTGCAACTTACGTCATCCGAAGAAAATACCGCGGCGTTACTGGCCATTGAAGCCACCCATGAAATCATGCATGACGCCATGCGTGAAGTCATTCACTGCATAGGCAATCCGCGGGCGCTACGCGAAAAGCTCAATAATTATTTTCATGCGCAAATACATTTTCTTGAAGCCACGGACAGGTATAAAACCGAGCTGATTTCACTGCGCAATTGCTACGACACATTAACGGGTTTACCGCTCAGGCAGCTGCTGTATAAGGATTTTTCCCGGATAGCGAATTTGCGCCATCTTAAAGGCTCTACGTTTTATCTGTCGCTTATCGATATCGATTATTTTAAAGCGGTTAACGATACCTGGGGGCATAACGTTGGGGATATTATTCTCAAAGAATTAGGTCAACTGCTGGCTTCAAATGTCAGGATGGTAGACAGATGTTATCGATTCGGTGGTGAAGAGTTTATTGTCCTGCAGGAATGCCAGAATTACAGTGATTTTACCGCAGTGATGCTGCGTATAATGAATATCGTCAGGACGCATGATTTTATTATTCCCGGCAAGGCAATCAAAATTACGGTCACCTGTGGAACCACAACGGTGCGGGAAGGCGATGAACTGCAGGCGATTATCGATCGCGCCGATAAAGCCATGTATTTCGGTAAGCAAAACGGTAGAAATCAGTGTCGGTTATGGAGTGAAAACAACATGATCGATATTGAGAAAAGCGCCACAATCCTGGCGCGATAATGTCGTTCCCTGTCCCTGTAAACCAGGGACAGGATATTATGTTCTAGCGCAGCATCACTTTGCCAATCAAATAGGTCGTCGCCCTACCGCCAATCAGCACCCGGTCACCGTGCAACTGGCAGCGCAATTCCCCGCCGCGCGCCGATACCTGATGCGCCAGCATCTCGGTTTTACCCAGCTTTTCGGCCCAGTACGGGATTAACATGCTGTGGGTAGATCCGGTGACCGGGTCCTCCGCCACCGCCTCGCCGGGGCAGAAAAAGCGGCTGACAAAATCGTCATGTTCACCCTGAGCGGTGATGCAAACCATTTTCCCCAGCGGCGCGAGACCGTGAATATCCGGCGTTAACGCTTGCAGACGCTGTGGATCGTTCATCACCACCAGCCAGTCGCGGGCCACGCGGGTTTCTTTTACCTCGCTGCGGTCGATACCGAGCTTTTCAAACAGCAAATCCGGCGCGTCGGCGGATTCGGTTTGCCAGGCCGGGAAATCGAGGGTCAGCCACTCCCCTTTACGGGTCACGGTGAGTTCGCCGACAAAGCGGGTGGAGAATTTAATTTCTGTATCCGGGTAATCGAGATATTCAAAAATCACATGCGCGGCGGCAAGCGTGGCGTGGCCGCACAGGTTGATTTCGTACTGGGTGGTAAACCAGCGCAGCTCAAAGCCGGTATCGGTGCGGACAAAGTAGGCGGTTTCCGACTGGTTATGCTGTTTCGCCATCTGTAATAGCGTTTCGTCGGGTAGCCATTCGGTTAAGGGACACACCGCCGCCGCGTTTCCGCCGAAGGTTTTATTGCTGAACGCGTCAATCATGTAGAAATCAATCGTTTGCATTGTCGTCTTCCTGGTTGTTGTTGTGGGGACACTATGACATAGATGTGGGGGAGCTGAAGGGGAATGTTTCAGTGAGATTGTTCTATTTGGGGCTGCTCGGTGGAAGGGTTCCGTTCGGTGGCGTTGTTCCGTTCGCCAGGCGTTCGTGGCTCAACGTAACTCCGTAGTACGCGAACGGGCAAAGGGGAGTTCCGCACTCCCCTTTGCAATCCCCGCTCCCGGCCAGCAAAATCGGCGGCTTCGCCGCTGCCCTCGGCTCCATCTCCTCGCTTCAGGTCGGTCGTGATGCTACATCCTGTAGCTCACGACCTCAGCCCCGCATCCCTGCGGGCCTGACCTGGCTCGTCAATTACGCCTCGGCGATTTTGATGCCGGACTCAACTACCCCAACTTTGAGATTTTTATTTTTTACTGACATATCTTTGTCGCTGTGAGTTCTATTTAAAAACTGTCAGCGACATATTGGTTTCATTGAAAACCTGAACGTATCGCGGGGGTTTTCCTCCCCATCGAAATCGCCGAGGCGTTCGCGGGAGGCCGGGGCTGGCGGCATGGATGCCGCCAGAGGGTGCGAGCTACAGGATGTAGCATCGCGCCCGACCCGAAGCCGGACGCGATAAGCCGAGGACAAATTTGCCGGGAGCAAATTTGAACGCCGCTCGCGGCGGCCCC
>NZ_VLPS01000002.1 GCF_007570865.1 Atlantibacter subterraneus
ACCGGGGCAATAAACCGGTGGTTGTGGAAAAATTCGGTGGAGCGGTAGTTCAGTCGGTTAGAATACCTGCCTGTCACGCAGGGGGTCGCGGGTTCGAGTCCCGTCCGTTCCGCCACTTAATTAAACCCTGAGTCTCTGACTCAGGGTTTTTTTTCGTCTTTATTTCCTCTAAAGCTCAAGATCGCTGAGCGGCATGCGCTGGGATTTGCTCGCTAAGAAAATCAATAAACGCCCGAATACGTGTGCTGACGGCACGATCGCTGTAATAGACCGCGCTAAAAGGCATGGCGACGGGTAAACGAATATCGGTCATGATCTCTACCAGAGTACCGTTCTCAATCTCTTTATTAATCATATAGTCAGATAAGCAAGCGATGCCGTTGCCAGCGAGGCAGAGATGTTTTAGCGTCTCACCACTGTTTGATGATAATCCTGGGCTCGCTTCATAAAGCTGTCCATCTGACTGTGCGACAGGCCAGATATTTAATGACGCAGGCTCGGTGAAACCCAGGCATAGATGTTTTGCCAGATCGTCTACCGATTGCGGCATTCCGTGTTTTTCAAGATAGTCCGGCGCGGCGATGATTTTACGGTAGCTGCTGAATAACGCTCGCGCTCGCAAGCTGGAATCGCTTAACGTTCCAACGCGAATCGCCACGTCCACTTTGCGCTCAATAAGATTGATAAAAGTCTCTGAAGAAACGAGAGAAAGTGTGATTTCAGGATACTTTTCCCGAAAGGGCTTTATCAGTGGCATCAGATAATGAAGGATCACTGGCGTTGCGGCATCGATTCTCAGTAAGCCCCGCGGCATCTGCTTTGTTTCCATAATCTCATTTTCTGCTGCGGCGATGTCCTGCAATATCTGTTGCACGCGACGAAAATAACGCTCCCCTTCCTCGGTCAGGCTCAACTGGCGAGTGGTGCGATTAAGCAGGCTTACGCCCAGCTTCATTTCCAGCTTCTTCACGGCCCGGCTTACCGCCGAGTTTGCCAGGGAGAGCTGTTCCGCCGCCCGGCTAAAACTACCGCTCTCCACTACAGCAACAAATATCATTAACTCTTCTGATGTCGCCTTCATTATTGCTCCATACGCAATACCAGTACGCGATTAGCGTCGTTTTTGTTATTTAACCACCTCTCAGCAGCGGCGTCATGCTTATGCATCAGATAACATTGGATTGGATTAACGAAGCGCAGATAACTCGCCAGACTGGTCCTGAAATAGCGGATACGCTTGTTTCTGGCCCTGCACGTTGAAAGTGTGAGCTAAAATCCCTATAACAGATAAGCCGCTTCTGTTTTTGCGGGCATACCTATGAGAGGAATGAAGTCGAAAGTGCGTAAATCTACCTATGCAATGCGATATGTCGCCGGACAGCCTGCAGAGCGCATCCTGGCGCCAGGCTCGTTTGCGACCATAGGTCAGGCATTACCTGCGGGAGAGCCGCTTCCGGGCCACGATCGTCTTCGGGTGCTGGTCTGGAACATCTTTAAGCAGCAGCGTGCTGAATGGCTCTCGGTTCTGAAAAACTTTGGTAAGGATGCGCATCTGGTATTGTTGCAGGAAGCACAAACTACGCCGGAGTTGGTTAACTTTGCTACCACCAATTATCTGGCAGCCGATCAGGTACCTGCGTTTGTGCTGCCCCAGCATCCCTCTGGGGTGATGACGCTGTCGGCAGCGCATCCTGTCTACTGTTGCCCATTGCGCGAGCGAGAGCCTATTCTGCGGCTGTCCAAGTCGGCGCTGGTTACCGTTTATCCTTTGCCCGATACCCGTATGCTGATGGTGATTAACATCCATGCGGTAAATTTCAGTCTCGGTGTAGACGTATATAGCAAGCAATTAGGCCCTATTGGCGATCAAATCGCCCATCACAGCGGCCCCATTATTATGGCCGGGGATTTTAACGCCTGGAGCCGCCCGCGTATGAATGCGCTTTACCGTTTCGCGCGCGAAATGTCGCTGCGCGAAGTGCGATTCACTGACGATCACCGCCGGCGGGCGTTTGGCCGCCCGCTTGATTTTGTTTTCTACCGTGGTTTGGCTGTTCACGAAGCCTCTGTTCTGGTGACGCGTGCCTCCGACCATAACCCGCTACTCGTTGAATTCACACCCGGCAAACCTGCTAAGCGTTAAGGTATGTCAGGTCTGCCGTAGGGCAGATCAGACGTTCTGCCCTGCATTCACTCAAAAAAGGGCAACGTAATGACAACACACTCGCACCACGACAACATCAATAAGCAGTTCGGCTCTCAGGCTTCGGCCTATCTGACCAGCCAGGTCCATGCCAGCGGACGGGATTTGGAACGCTTAAAAACGCGCCTGGCCTCTTTTCCTCATGCACAACTGCTTGATGTAGGCTGTGGAGCAGGGCACGCCAGCTTTATCGCCGCCTCCCAGGTAAAAGAAGTGATTGCCTACGATTTATCCGCCAGCATGCTGGAAACTGTAAACAGCGCCGCGCGTGAGCGGGGGTTAGATAACCTCCAGACTCGCCAGGGCTACGCGGAATCTTTGCCATTCGCTGATGAAAGCTTCGACATCGTTATCAGCCGTTATTCCGCCCATCACTGGCAGGATGTCGGCCAGGCGCTGCGGGAAATTAAGCGCGTTTTGCGTCCGGGCGGGAAGGCAATCGTGATGGATGTGATGTCGCCCGGCAATGCGGTGCTGGATATCTGGTTGCAAACCATTGAAGCGTTGCGCGACACGTCGCACGTCAGAAATTATTCCAGTGGCGAATGGGCGGCGATGTTCAGTGAAGCAGGATTATTGACCACCTCAGTGATTACCGATCGTCTGGTACTGGAGTATGCAAGCTGGATTGCCCGTATGCGCACGCCAGAGTCCTTAGCCGCGGCTATTCGCTTATATCAGAAGAGTGCGTCTGGGGCAGTACAGCGTTACTTTGAACTGAAAGAAGAAGGCTCTTTCACCAGCGATACCATTATGATCGAAGTGTATAAGCCGTAGTAAAAGAAAAAGGCACCGGGGGAATCGGTGCCTTTTTAAGTTTGTAGAGTCTTACGAGTCGCTGTTTACGCTGTTCTTAACAAACAGAGTAATTTGATCGCCCGGCTGCAAATTATCAGTACCGCTGTTCCAGCGCATCACATCTTTGATGTTCACGCCATGACGCTTAGCAATGCTGGAGAGCGAATCGCCTTTGCGAACCTTATAGGTAATGCTGTCGTCATTGCTTGCCAGCCGCGTACCGCTTTCAACTGCCCCAACGGTGAGGGTTTGCCCCACTTTGATATGCGCGCCTTTCAGGTTATTCCAGCGCTGCAAATCTTTGGTCGACACGTTTAAACGTGATGCGATGCCCGATAATGAATCGCCCGAACGCACTTTATAGGAGCGAGCAGAGCTACTGTTGTCGGCAACCAGTGTTGGCTGTACGGCAGCAATTTCACCTGCTGCCAGCGAGCTACGCAGCTGATCGGCATGCTTTTTCGGCACCAGAACATATTGCGGGCCGCTTGCGCCTAACGTCGATCCTTTCACACCGGCATTAAAGGTTTTCAGTTTATTCACTGAAATCCCGGCCATATCAGCCAGTTGCGCCACCTCAACAGGATTGTTGAGTTTGACGCGCGCCAGTGCGCGACTTTCGTCCGAGGTCGGCAACCGTACACCGTACTTTTTGCTGTTTTTGAGAATATCACTCAACGCCAGCATTTTTGGTACGTAGATTTTGGTTTCCTGTGGCAGTGAAAGCGACCAAAAATCCGTGGGTTTACCCCGTGCTTTATTCGCTTTCATTGCCTTCATTACACGACCTTCGCCGCTGTTATAGGCCGCGACAGTCAGGAGCCAGTCGCCGTCAAACATACGGTTTAAGCGCTGCATCATATCGAGTGCCGCAGTGGTGGAAGCCACTACGTCGCGACGTGCATCGTAATTCCTGGTCTGTTTAAGACCATAGTTTCGCCCCGTGCTCGGAATGATTTGCCAGATGCCTGCGGCATTAGCACCACTCGTTGCGTGAGGGTCAAAAGCGCTCTCCACTATGGGTAGTAGTACCAGTTCCATGGGCATGTTACGTTTCTTAACTTGCCCTGCTATCCAGTACATATACGGCTCTGCCCGTAAAGTTACATCGTGGAGATAGCTCTTATTGCTCAAATACTTCTGTTTTTGATCGCGAATCCGGCTGTTTTCCGGAATTCCCATCTTTAGCTCGTCGCCAATGAAAGTCCACAAGTCTTGATCTTCAGCGAAAGACGTCCCATCGTCCATCCATCGCCCTGAACTTGTAAACTTCCCTGCTTCCCCTTGACCAGCTGCAGAAAGGCTCTGTGCGTGCTGTTGGACGGTGGCGTCATGCTTTGACGCCTGGCATCCCACAAGCAGGACAGAGGCGAGTAATATCGCTTTTGCCTTCATGTGTGTGTCAATAGTTGCTTAAAAGACGAGCGATGATAACGGCGAATGTCCTCAATGACAAGCATGAATTATCAGAAGTTGTCTTTCATGGCCCTTAACCATGCAAAACGCTGCTCAGGTTGTTGCAAAGTTGTTTCTTTATTGATTGTGTCAATAATATCAATATCTTGTGTTCTTAAAAAAACATTGATTTTGCGTTCTTCCGCCAGCGTTGTGGGCAAAGTAATTTGGTTTTTTGCGCGTAACTCCTTAACTTTTCGATAGTATTCATTTAAGTCACGATCGTGGGGTAATATGCTCACCGCAAACTTTAAATTACTTAATGTATATTCATGGGCACAACAAACCAGAGTATCTTCTGGTAAGGCATTTAGTTTATTAAATGATTGATACATCTGATTTGGTGTTCCCTCAAATAAGCGCCCACAGCCGCCAGAAAACATTGTATCGCCGCAGAATAAGTAAGGATAACTAAAGTAACAGAGATGTCCTAAAGTGTGACCTGGCGTGGCAATAACCGTGAATTCATGCCCCAGTAGATTGATTTTATCGCCTTCATTGACTACACGGTTTGTGCCCTTATTTGCGGTTTCTTGCGGACCGTAAACCGCCAGAGAAGGAAATTTTTGTAGCAAAGCCGGTACGCCGCCCACGTGGTCGTTATGATGATGGGTGAGTAAAATCGCCTCAGGCTGCCAACCATACTGTTCAATGGCCAGCATAATGGGGTCGGCTTCACCGGGATCGACAATCAGGCATTTGCCATTGTTCTCACTGAGCACCCAGATGTAGTTATCCTGAAAAGCGGGAATACTGATAAGATTCATAAAACACCTCTTAATGCGTGACAGAAGGTAGCGATGAAACCGGCAAGGATACCCAAGACGTACCAGACGCCAGGGCACTGGGCTGAACTCCCCTGGGGCGAATATTATCGCGACGCGCTTGAATATCAGATGCGCCCCTGGCTTGCAAAAATGTTTGGTTTTCACTTGGTTAAGATTGGCAATCTCAGCGCGGAAATCAATACTGAAAGCTGTGCGATTTCCCACCAGGTTAACGTGGCCATCCAGGGTGAGCAACTTCAGGTAAGAGCCGATCCGCTGGCGCTCCCTTTTGCACCCCGGGCCATCGACGCCTGTTTGTTAGCACACACTATCTCATGGAGTTCCGATCCACACGGATTACTGCGCGAAGTTGACCGAGTTTTGGTTGATGACGGGTGGTTAATTATGAGCAGTTTTAACCCCTTCAGTCTGTTAGGTATAGGTAAACTGTTGCCGTTTCGCCGTCAGCGTATCCCTTATAACAGCCGGATGTTTACCTTAGCCCGACAGCTTGACTGGCTTGCCCTGCTTAATTTTGAAGTGCTCTATCAGACCAATTTCCAGGTGCTCCCCTGGAATAAACAGGGTGGTAAGTTACTAAGTACTCACTTACCTGCGTTGGGCTGTATGCAGGTTATCGTGGCGCGTAAGCGTACAATCCCTTTAACGCTGAACCCGATGAAACAGCGCAGCGCCAAAACGCAGTTACGCCCGGCGGTGGGCGCAACGCGGCAATACCGGAAACCTAACTAACCGCGTTTTCCGCCTGATACCCGACATCAACATGTTGAGGATTGTTGGCCGCCGCGCGCGCCAGTTCGTCGCAGCGTTCGTTTTCAGGATGGCCGGCGTGGCCTTTGACCCACTCCCAGTTAATTTTATGCTGGCTTAATGCCTTATCCAGCCGCTGCCACAAATCAACATTTTTGACCGGTTTCTTATCGGCAGTTTTCCAGCCGCGTTTTTTCCAGTTATGGATCCACTGGGTGATGCCTTGCCTGACGTACTGGCTATCGGTACTCAGCGTCACGTCGCAATGCTCACGCAGCGCTTCCAGCGCCACGATGGCTGCCATCAACTCCATACGATTATTGGTGGTCAGCTTATACCCTTCGCTAAAGGTTTTTTCGTGTTGCTTATAGCGTAAAATCGCACCGTAGCCGCCCGGTCCTGGATTGCCCAGACACGAACCATCGGTGAAAATTTCTACCTGTTTGCGCATCTCTGGTAGACTTCCTGTGATCAAAAAACCAAGTCTGACATAAACGAGCCCTATGAGCACAGCAATTACACGACAGATCGTCCTCGATACTGAAACCACCGGTATGAACCAGATTGGCGCCCATTACGAAGGGCATTGCATCATTGAGATTGGTGCTGTCGAGGTGATCAACCGCCGTTTAACGGGCAATGACTTTCACGTTTATATCAAACCCGACCGTCTGATCGACCCAGACGCCTTCAATGTTCACGGTATTGCGGATGAGTTTTTGCTGGATAAACCGGTGTTTGGCGACGTAGCGGATGATTTCATCGACTACATTCGCGGCGCGGAGTTGATCATCCATAACGCATCGTTCGATATCGGCTTTATGGATTATGAATTCAGCAAGCTTAAGCGCGGGATCCCGAAAACCGATACCTTTTGCAAAATAACCGATAGCCTGGCGCTGGCGCGGCGGTTGTTTCCCGGCAAGCGCAATAGCCTGGATGCGCTGTGCTCGCGTTATGAAATCGATAACAGCAAACGTACCTTGCACGGCGCGTTACTTGACTCCCAAATTCTGGCAGATGTCTGGCTGACCATGACCGGCGGGCAGACGTCGATGACGTTTGCGATGGAAGGCGAGGCTCAGAACGTGCAGGACAACACGGGCATTCAGCGTCTGGTGCGCCAGGCATCGCGTTTAAAAGTGATTACCGCTACCGATGAAGAGTGTGCCGCTCATGAATCACGTCTTGATCTGGTGCAAAAGAAGGGCGGTAACTGCCTGTGGCGCGCATAACGTCTGATAATTAGCGCGATTTGTCGTCACTCGGGCGAAATTTGCAGCAAACGATGATAATCCTGAGAAAAAGCGTTGACGCTTAGAGAGGCTCCCCGTAATATTCGCCTCGTTCCCAAGGGAACAACGCGGAGCGGTAGTTCAGTCGGTTAGAATACCTGCCTGTCACGCAGGGGGTCGCGGGTTCGAGTCCCGTCCGTTCCGCCAACATTTATACTCTGTAGCCTTAATGCTGCAAAGTTCAAAAAACCGTATCACCGCAAGGGATACGGTTTTTTTGTTTTCGCTTTAGCCCACTACCGCATAGCCAAACCGGCTCCCATCTGGCACATTGATTTTCTTCAAATTACTTTCTGCTGTGCCCGGAGCGCGTTATGCCCGATTTCGTTTTGCCCGCCCAAATCAACCCGCCTTCTCGTTTATTAATGGGGCCAGGACCGATCAACGCCGATCCGCGCGTGCTGCGCGCTATGGCGAGCCAGCTTATCGGCCAGTACGATCCGGCGATGACGGGCTATATGAACGAAACCATGGCGCTGTACCGCCAGGTGTTCGAGACCCACAACCGCTGGACGCTGTTAATCGACGGTACCTCGCGCGCGGGCATTGAGGCGATTCTGGTGTCGACGATTCGCCCGGGCGATCGGGTGCTGGTGCCGGTGTTTGGTCGCTTCGGCCATCTGCTGGGTGAAATCGCCCGCCGCTGCCGGGCAGAAGTGCATACCATCGAGGTGCCCTGGGGCGAGGTATTTACCCCGGATCGTATTGAAGAGGCGATTAAACGCGTTAAACCCCGCTTGCTATTGACGGTTCATGGCGATACTTCCACCACCCTGCTGCAACCGCTGGCGGAGCTGGGCGAGATTTGCCGTCGCCACAGCGTACTGTTTTACACCGACGCTACCGCATCTCTGGGCGGTAACACCTTAAAAACCGATGACTGGGGTATAGACGCAGTTTCGGCAGGCTTGCAGAAATGCCTCGGCGGCCCGTCAGGCAGCGCGCCGATTACCCTTAGCCCGCAGATGGAAGCGGCGATACGCGCGCGAAAATGCGTCGAAGCCGGCATACGCACTCAGGATCATCAGGACGGCGACGACGAGATGATCTACTCCAATTATTTCGATCTCGGCATGATCATGGACTACTGGGGGCCGGAACGCCTGAATCATCACACCGAAGCCACCAGCATGCTGTTCGCCGCCCGGGAATGCGCCCGCATCATGCTGGAAGAGGGGATGGATAACCGCGTTGCCCGGCACGCCTTACACGGCAAGGCGATGCTGGCGGGCATCCAGGGTATGGGGCTGGAAACCTTTGGCGATCTCCGCCACAAGATGAATAACGTGCTTGGCGTCGTTATCCCGCACGGCATCAACGGTGAAGCAGTGCGCCAGCAGCTGCTGGACGATTTCCACATCGAGATTGGCACTTCGTTTGGCCCGCTGCAGGGCAAGATCTGGCGTATCGGCACTATGGGCTATAACGCGCGCAAAGACTGCGTACTGCAAACGCTCGCGGCGCTGGAAGCGGTATTAAATCGACACGGATTGCGCACGGTACAGGGCGAAGCCATGCAGGCGGCCTGGAAGGTCTATGACTCGGTGCGATCGGCGACCGCACCGGCGAAAGGTTAACCGTTCAGCGTAAAGTCATCGGAATCGCGCCAGGCAGGGAATTTTTCCCGGTACTCCTTCAGCGCGTTTAACGACAGCTCCGCATCCAGACGCGTAGCCTGATGGGCATCGGCACTGGCGAGGATCTCCCCCTGCGGATTGATAATGCGGCTGTCGCCCCGGTAATGGTGCCCGTTGCCGTCGGTCCCGACCCGGTTGCAGCCAGCGACGTAACACTGGTTTTCAATGGCGCGCGCGGTCAGCAGCGCCTGCCAGTGCAGCGAGCGCGGCGCGGGCCAGTTCGCCACATACAGCGCCAGGTCATAATCATTGGCATTGCGCGACCACACCGGGAAGCGCAGGTCATAGCAGACCAGCGGCAGAATGCGCCAGCCGCGCCACTCGACAATCAGCCGCTGCTCGCCCGCCACATAGTGGTGGTGCTCATCGGCCATGCGAAACAGATGGCGTTTATCGTAGTAATGGACTTTGCCTTCCGGCTCGACCAGCAGAAAACGGTTCACCGGGCCGCGTTCGGTTTGCAGCGCGGCGCTGCCGCCGACCATCGCGCCCAACTGGCTGGCTTTAATTTGCATCCAGTTGATGACTTCCTCTTCAGCCATCGACTGTTGAGCGGCTTCCATCGCAAAGCCCGTCGTGAACATTTCAGGTAGCAGGATAAGGTCCCGCCCGGTTAGCTCATCCAGCAACACATCAAAGTGGCGCAGGTTGGCAGGGCCATCCATCCACACCAGCGGTTGTTGTAACAACGATACTTTTAACCCAGGCACAATCTCATTCTCCTCGTTAACGGGGGTTTTCACTCTAGCATGACCTTTTAGCAAATGGCGGAGAAGATTGCAGATCAACGTCGCAAACCCGGCGAGGCTACCATAAGCCAAAAAAAAGACCGGCTATGGCAACCGGTCTTTTGATAGTGAAGCGTTGAGGGTTAGGCCGCTTCAGGTTTTCGCAGTTTTTCCGGCATCTTTACCGGCTGAGTCGCCAGCTCCTCCGGCTCAAACTCATCCACGTTAATGCTGCGCAGACGGCTTTGTTCCGCTTTGACCAGGATATCCGCCTCTTCCTGAGTGATGTGTCCCTGCTCCAGCGCCTGTTTCGCCAGCATGTCGAGACGGGTGAAGGAAAGGTTTTTACCCAGCGCTTTACAGATGCGCTCGTGGATCGGTTCGGCGGCAATCACGTCCTGCAGCGCTTCTTCCAGCAGACCCACCGGATTGTACTCGCTCGGCGTCAGGTACTGGCCACGGCCGATGCGTGAACGGGTGGCAGACGGCGTTTGCAGGATCTTCGCTACTTTATGGTCCAGTTTGTCGGACGGCGCATCGTAACGGCGTCCCAGCGGGAAGATCACCACGCGCAGCAGCCCGGCGACCGCGCCGTTCGGGAAGTTACGCAGCAGATCGTCAATCGCCTGTTCGGCCTGGTGCAGCGCATCCTGAACGCCCCAGTGCAGCAGCGGCAGATCGGCTTCGTTACGGCCTTCGTCGTCATAGCGCTTCAGCACGGCAGACGCCAGGTAGAGCTGGCTCAGCACATCGCCCAGCCGCGCCGAGATACGCTCGCGGCGTTTCAGGCTGCCGCCCAGCACCGCCATCGACACGTCCGACAGCAGGGCCAGGTTGGCGCTCAGGCGGTTCAGGTGCTGATAGTAACGCTTAGTGGCATCGCGGGTCGGCGACCGGCTGGTTAAGCCGTTGGTCAGGCCCAGCCAGAAGCTGCGCACTTTGTTGCTGCCGACGTGGCCGATATGTTTGAACAGCAGCTTATCGAACGCATCCACATCGTTGTTCTGCGCTGCGGCCATTTCTTCCAGCACGTACGGATGGCAGCGAATCGCGCCCTGGCCGAAGATCATCATGCTGCGGGTCAGAATGTTCGCGCCTTCCACCGTAATCGCGATAGGCGCGCCCTGATAGGCACGGGCCAGGAAGTTGCTTTCGCCCAGCATGATGCCTTTACCGCCGGTGATATCCATCGCATCAATGATGGACTGCTGGCCGCGGTGGGTGCAGTGATACTTCACAATTGCCGACAGCACCGCTGGTTTCTCGCCCAGCATAATGCCGTAGGTGATCAGCGACGCCGCCGCATCCATCACGTAAGCATTACCGGCGATACGCGCCAGCGGCTCTTCGATGCCTTCCATCTTACCGATGGAGATTTTGAACTGACGGCGAATATGCGCATAGGCACCGGTTGCCAGCGCGACGGACTTCAGGCCGCCGGTGGAGTTGGACGGCAGAGTGATGCCGCGGCCCACGGAGAGGCATTCCACCAGCATACGCCAGCCCTGGCCGGCCATCGCCGGGCCGCCGATGATGTAATCAATCGGTACGAAAATATCGTTG
The DNA here is from genome assembly GCF_007570865.1 of Atlantibacter subterraneus. Classification (GTDB taxonomy): domain Bacteria; phylum Pseudomonadota; class Gammaproteobacteria; order Enterobacterales; family Enterobacteriaceae; genus Atlantibacter; species Atlantibacter subterraneus. Next base: position 11,218 of record NZ_VLPS01000002.1, read on the forward strand.
CCACGGGTCGGGCCATTCTGGAACGGCACGTTCAGCGGGAAGTGGCGTTTGCCGATTTCCACGCCCGGGGTGTTAGTCGGGATCAGCGCACAGGTGATACCCAGTTCTTGCTCACCGCCCAGCAAACGATCCGGGTCAGAGAGTTTAAACGCCAGGCCCAGCACGGTAGCGATAGGGGCCAGGGTGATATAACGCTTGTTCCAGGTCAGGCGCATGCCCAGCACCTGCTCGCCTTTCCACTCGCCCATGCACACCACGCCGGTATCCGGGATAGCGCCCGCATCGGAACCCGCTTCCGGGCTGGTCAGTGCAAAGCAGGGGATTTCCAGGCCACGGGCCAGACGCGGCAGATAGTGGTTCTTCTGCTCATCGGTGCCGTAATGCTGCAACAGCTCGCCCGGACCTAACGAGTTCGGTACCCCGACGGTGATCGCCAGAATGCCCGACACGCCAGAGAGTTTTTGCAGTACGCGCGACTGGGCGTAAGCCGAAAACTCCAGCCCGCCGTACTCTTTCTTGATGATCATCGCGAAGAAGCGATGCTCTTTCAGATACGCCCACAGTTCCGGCGGCAGATCGGCCATTTCATGGGTGATCTGGAAGTCATTGGCCATACGGCACGCTTCTTCAACCGGACCGTCGATAAACGCCTGCTCTTCCGCCGTTAACTGCGGCTTCGGATAGTTGTGCAGCTTCTGCCAGTCAGGATTGCCCTGGAACAGTTCGCCTTCCCACCAGGTGGTCCCGGCGTCGATGGCTTCTTTTTCGGTGCGAGACATCGGCGGCATCACCTTGCGGAAACCTTTAAATACCGGCGCGGAAATCAGTGATTTACGCATCGGTACAAGGTTGAACGGCACAAGGATAATCGCGAGGGGAACCAGCACCCAGATTGACCACAGGCCAGACAGGCCTAAAGCCGCGGTCCAGGCAAGCAGGATCAGGCTGCTGACCAGCAGATTGACCCGGTGATAAAACAGCACCCCGAGCAGAATAACGGTGGCAACAATACTCAACATCATCATAGCTAAAAGCTCCCTGTCTTGTAGGAGGTCTGACCACTTGTGATGATTAGGTTGTAGTGGAAGCGCAGTTTTTTAGCAATGTATTTACAATATAATTACAACCTGGTTCACATTGTTCCTGCCGATCGGCTGAAAACGTCATGAAAGGGGGCCGGGTGATGCTTCTCGCTTTCAACCCTATCCGGTACACTGCGAGGGTTATTTTCATTCATCCTTAAGGAAATCCTCATGTACCAGGATCTGATTCGCAGCGAGCTGAACGAAGCCGCAGAAACGCTGGCTAACTTCCTGAAAGACGACGCTAATATTCACGCCATCCAGCGTGCGGCGGTGCTGCTGGCGGACAGCTTTAAAGCGGGCGGCAAAGTGCTCTCCTGCGGCAACGGCGGTTCCCACTGCGACGCCATGCATTTTGCTGAAGAGCTGACGGGCCGTTACCGCGAGAACCGTCCGGGCTATCCGGCAATCGCTATCTCTGACGTCAGCCACATCTCATGCGTGAGCAACGACTTCGGTTATGACTATATTTTCTCCCGCTACGTTGAGGCGGTTGGCCGCGACGGCGACGTGCTGCTGGGGATTTCCACCTCCGGCAACTCCGCTAACGTTATTAAAGCTATTGAAGCGGCCCGCGCCAAAGGGATGAAAGTGATCACCCTGACCGGCAAAGACGGCGGCAAAATGGCGGGCAGCGCGGATATTGAAATTCGCGTGCCGCACTTCGGCTATGCCGATCGCATTCAGGAGATCCATATCAAAGTGATCCACATCCTGATCCAGCTGATCGAAAAAGAGATGGTAAAAGCGTAATTGCACGACAGGGGCGCAAGCCCCTTTTTTGAAACGGGAGGTGGGTGATGTGTGAACTGCTCGGGATGAGCGCCAATGTGCCAACCGATATCTGCTTTAGCTTTAGCGGGCTGGTTCAGCGCGGCGGCGGCACCGGTCCGCATAAAGATGGCTGGGGTATTACCTTTTATGAAGGTAAAGGCTGTCGCACCTTTAAAGACCCGCAACCCAGCTTTAATTCGCCGATTGCCCGGCTGGTCCAGGAGTATCCGATAAAGTCCTGTTCGGTGGTGGCGCATATTCGCCAGGCGAACCGGGGAAAAGTGGCGCTGGAAAACACCCATCCTTTTACCCGCGAACTGTGGGGCCGTAACTGGACCTACGCGCACAACGGGCAGCTCAAAGGTTATCACGGTCTGGAAACCGGGAACTTCCGTCCGGTGGGGGAAACCGACAGCGAAAAAGCCTTTTGCTGGCTGCTGCATAAACTGACCGCGCGCTACCCGCGTACGCCTGGCAATATGGAAGCGGTGTTCCGCTATGTAGCGTCGCTGGCCGGGGAACTGCGCGAGAAGGGCGTATTCAATATGCTGCTGTCGGACGGGCGCTACGTCATGGCGTTTTGCTCGACCAACTTATTCTGGATAACCCGCCGTGCGCCGTTTGGCGTGGCGAAGCTGTTGGATCAGGATGTAGAAATCGACTTTCAGCAGGAGACCACACCCAACGATGTGGTCACCGTGATTGCCACTCAGCCGCTGACCGGCAATGAAACCTGGCAGAAGATCATGCCAGGCGAGTGGGCATTATTTTGTCTCGGGGAGCGTATAGTTTGAGGCCAACTGCGGCTGCACAGGCTGGCTGCCGATCGGTTTGCTGACCACATAGCGGCCATCCACCACCGAGACCACAGGCGGCTGGTGGGTGGCAGCGAAATAATCGTAACCCGGCTTCAATTGCTTCCAGAAATCGATGTGATACGAGTATTTATGGCGCTGCATATTCGCGTCGGTCATGCGGAACGGATAAATGCTTACCTGCACGTTAGGCTGACCAAACACCAGCGCGCCGGTCACGAACTGGAAGATCTCGTCAATGCCCTGGTCGGTCATGGCGTAGCAGCCAACCGACACGCAGGCACCGTGGATCATCAGGTATTTGCCTTCATAGCCGTGCGCGCGGTCAAACGCGTTCGGGAAGCCAATGTTAATGGCTTTATAGAAGCGGCTATCCGGTTTCAGCTGGCTGCGCTGCACCGAGTAAAACCCTTCCGGGCTTTTGAAATCGCCCTGGCGCTGTTTCGGGCCGAGGCCGCCGGAATAGCTGCAGATGCGATAAGTGTCCAACAGCTGATACTGTTCGCCCATTTTCACATACAGATCGAGGGTGCGTTCTTCCTTAAAGATCTGAATATAAACCGGCGAGCCCATCAGCTGCTGTCTCAATTCTTTTTTGATTGGTGTGGCGCTGTCATTGCTGAGTAGACTGGCGAACGCCAGGCACGGCATCAGAAGCATCGCAAGTAACACTGCGATTTTACGCATACTGCTTGTTTCCTTGATAAATCGATAACAAATGCCGGAACGGCACAACAAAAAGAAACCCTAAATCGGACGATTCTGGATTGAGCGCTCACATTAGCACCGCTGTTATTTTTCGCAAGCGCGCCGAGGTGAGTTTACAATTCAGTTTTGCTACACAGTATTGCCTGGCCCGCCTGCGCGCGGCAAAAACTTTGCGCGCTTGCTCGCAGTTATGATTCCTTTTCATCTATTTCTGACGCTAATCAAACGATTGATGGTACCATTCACGCCGTATGATGACCTGCACAGAAGAAAGGAAATTCTCCTGACGATCATTACCCGAATTCTGCCTTTTCTGGCGTTGTCGGCCGTAGCGCATTCGTAATGTCCCATCCTTCTTTTCTTCCACATTGCAGCGACGTTCAACTCTGGTTTCGGCATTCCATGCCGGGAATTACGTTAACTATTCCGTGCTAACCTTATGATTAAAATTAAAAAAGGGCTAAATCTTCCCATCGCGGGCCTGCCGGAACAGCAGGTGACGGATGGCCCCGTTATCCAGCACGTAGCCTTGCGCGGCGAGGAGTACGTTGGCATGCGCCCCTCCATGCTGGTCAAAGAAGGCGACCGGGTGCTAAAAGGGCAGGCGCTGTTCGAAGATAAAAAAATCCCCGGTGTGCTGTTCACCGCGCCCGCCAGCGGCGAGGTGGTGGCAATCAACCGTGGGGAAAGACGCATTCTACAATCTGTGGTGATCCGCATTGAAGGCGACGAGCAGCGAACCTTCGCCCGCTATGAGCGCGCCTCGCTGGCCTCATTGCCCCGTGAAACGGTGCAGAGCCAACTGCTGGATTCCGGCTTATGGACGGCGTTCCGCACCCGTCCATTCAGTAAAGCGCCGGTACCGGGTAGCATACCCACGGCGATTTTCGTCACCGCCATGGACACCAACCCCCTGAGCGCCAACCCGGAGCCAATTATTCTCAGCCACCGCGCCATGTTTGACGCGGGATTGAGCGTGCTCACGCGGCTGACGCCGGGTAAAGTGCACGTTTGCCAGGCCAGCGGCGGCAAGCTTGGCGGCCATACCAGCGGCCAGGTGACGTTTAATGAATTCGCCGGACCGCATCCGGCGGGCCTGCCGGGCACCCATATTCACTTCCTGGAGCCGGTCAGCCTGCATAAGCAGGTATGGCACCTGAACTATCAGGATGTGATTGCCATCGGCAAGCTGTTTATCGAGGGCGAACTGTGGACCGAGCGCGTCATCGCTCTCGGCGGCCCGCAGGTCAAAAATCCGCGCTTGATCCGCACCCGCCTTGGCGCATCGCTGGACGAGCTCACCGCAGGGGAGTTGCAGGACGGCGATAATCGCATTATTTCCGGTTCGGTGCTCAACGGCGTGCGCGCCCACGGGCCGCATGCCTGGCTCGGGCGCTTTCATTTGCAGGTCAGCGTCCTGCCCGAAGGCGGCGATAAAGAGCTGTTCGGCTGGGTGATGCCCGGCAAAGAGAAGTTCTCGATTACCCGCACCACGCTGGGCCATTTCCTGAAAAACAAACTGTTCAACTTCTCCACCGATACCAACGGTGGGGAACGCGCCATGGTGCCGATCGGCAACTACGAGCGCGTGATGCCGTTAGATATCTTACCCACTCTGCTGCTGCGCGATTTGCTGGCGGGCGATACCGACGCCGCCCAGGCGCTGGGTTGCCTGGAGCTGGATGAAGAGGATTTAGCGCTCTGCACCTATGTTTGCCCCGGAAAGTATGAGTACGGCCCGGTGCTGCGCGACGTGTTAACCCGTATTGAGCAGGAAGGATAAGCATGGGTTTGAAGCACTTTTTTGAAAAGCTGGAGCCGCATTTTATTGAGGGCGGCAAGCTGGCGAAGTATTACCCGCTGTATGAAGCGACGGTCACCATCTTTTACACGCCGGGCATGGTCACGAAGGGCGCGTCCCACGTGCGCGACGCCATCGACTTAAAGCGCATGATGATCCTGGTGTGGTTCGCGGTGTTCCCGGCTATGTTCTGGGGCATGTACAACGTCGGGCTGCAAACCATACCTGCTCTTCACAAGCTCTACGAGCCCGCTCAGCTGGCGCAGGTAATTGCCAACAACTGGCATTACCAGATGGCCCAGTGGCTGGGCGTGAGTTTTGCGCCGGACGCGGGCTGGATCAGCATGATGACGCTGGGAGCCGTTTACTTTCTGCCGCTCTACCTGACGGTATTTCTGGTGGGCGGGTTCTGGGAAGTGCTGTTCGCCATCGTGCGCAAACATGAAATCAATGAAGGCTTTTTCGTTACCTCGATCCTGTTTGCCCTGATTGTTCCACCGACGCTGCCGCTGTGGCAGGCGGCGCTGGGCATCAGCTTCGGCGTGGTGATCGCTAAAGAGCTGTTCGGCGGCACCGGGCGCAACTTCCTCAACCCGGCGCTGGCGGGGCGCGCGTTCCTGTTCTTCGCCTATCCGGCGCAAATTTCCGGCGACCTGGTGTGGACCGCCGCGGACGGATTTTCCGGCGCGACGCCGCTTTCCCAGTGGGCAACGGGCGGCGGCGAATCGCTGGTAGACGTCACCACCGGCCTGCCGGTGAGCTGGATGGACGCTTTCTTAGGCTTCATTCCCGGCTCGATTGGCGAAGTGTCTACCCTGATGATCCTGATTGGCGGCGCGATTATCCTGTTTGGCCGCGTCGCTTCCTGGCGCATCGTGGCGGGCGTGATGGTGGGTATGATTGCTACCGCCACGCTGTTTAACCTTATCGGCTCCGACACCAACCCGTTATTCTCCATGCCCTGGTACTGGCATCTGGTGCTCGGCGGGTTCGCCTTCGGGATGATGTTCATGGCCACCGATCCGGTGTCCGCTTCCTTTACCGAGAAGGGCAAATGGTGTTACGGCGCGTTGATTGGCGTGATGTGCGTGTTGATCCGCGTGGTCAACCCGGCGTATCCGGAAGGGATGATGCTGGCGATCCTGTTCGCCAACCTGTTCGCGCCGCTGTTCGACTACGTGGTGGTGCAGGCCAATATCAAGCGGAGGGCGTCCCGTGGCTGAGGTGAAAAGTTTCGATACCCCAGGCAGAACGCTGCTGGCGGTGCTGGTGCTGTGCCTGGTGTGCTCGGTGATTGTGGCCGGTTCGGCAGTGGGGCTGAAGTCGCGCCAGCAGGAGCAAAAACTGCTCGATAAGCAGCGCAATATTTTGCAGGTTGCCGGGCTGATGGCTCCCAACTTAACCAACGAAGAGGTGAAATCGATTTACGACACGCGTATCAGCGCACGTCTGGTCGATTTAAAAACCGGCGAATTCGTAAATAAAGATCCGGCGCAGTTCGATCAAAGCCTGGCCCTGAAAGACCCGGATCTCAGCATCGCGCTGCCCGCGGAGCAGGACCCGGCTGGCATTAAGCGCCGCAGCAATATTGCGGAAATCTATCTGGTACGCGACGAGCAGCAGCAGACGCAGGAGATCGTGCTGCCGGTGTACGGCAACGGGCTGTGGTCGGTGATGTACGCTTTTGTGGCGCTGGATACCGATGGCCGCACCGTTAAGGGCATTACTTACTATGACCACGGCGAAACGCCGGGGCTGGGCGGCGAAATCGAAAACCCGAACTGGCAGCAGCGCTGGATCGGGAAAAAGCTGCTTGATGAGAGCGGCAAGCCAGCGCTGAAGATGGTTAAAGGCGGCGCGCGTTCAGGCGATGAATACGGCGTGGACGGGCTTTCCGGCGCGACGCTGACCTCCAACGGCGTGCAGCACAGTTTCGATTTCTGGATGGGCGAACTCGGTTTTGGCCCGTTCTTAAAACGTCTTCGTGAAGGAGCGCTCAACAATGGCTGAAATCAGCAACATGAAAGAGATCAAGCGGGTACTGGTCAGCCCGCTGGTGGATAACAACCCGATCTCCTTGCAGGTGCTTGGCGTCTGTTCGGCGCTGGCGGTCACCACCAAACTGGAAACCGCCTTTGTTATGACCCTGGCGGTGACGCTGGTAACGGCGTTCTCCAGCATGTTTATCTCGATGATCCGTCACTACATCCCCAACAGCGTGCGCATCATCGTGCAGATGGCGATCATCGCCTCGCTGGTGATCGTGGTGGATCAGATCCTGCGCGCCTTCGCCTACGAGATCTCCAAACAGCTGTCGGTGTTTGTCGGCCTGATCATCACTAACTGTATTGTGATGGGGCGCGCCGAAGCCTACGCCATGAAATCGCCGCCACTGGCAAGCTTTATGGACGGCATCGGTAACGGCTTGGGCTACGGCGTGATTTTGATTGTGGTCGGCTTCCTGCGCGAGCTTTTCGGCAGCGGCAAACTGTTTGGCGTCACCGTACTGGATACCGTACAAAACGGCGGCTGGTACTTGCCGAACGGCTTATTCCTGCTGGCCCCGAGCGCGTTCTTTATTATCGGGCTGCTGATTTGGGCGCTGCGTACCCTGAAGCCCGAACAGCAGGAAAAGGAGTAATCCATGGCCCATTACATAAGCCTGTTTGTGCGCGCGGTGTTTGTCGAAAACATGGCGCTGGCCTTCTTCCTGGGGATGTGTACCTTCCTGGCGGTGTCGAAAAAGGTCTCGACGGCGTTTGGCCTCGGCGTGGCGGTCACCGTGGTGCTGGGCATTTCGGTGCCGGTCAACAACCTGGTGTATAACCTGGTGCTGCGCGATGGCGCGCTGGTGGACGGCGTTGACCTGAGCTTCCTCAACTTCATCACCTTTATCGGCGTGATTGCCGCACTGGTGCAGATCCTGGAGATGATCCTCGATAAGTACTTCCCGTCGCTGTACAACGCGCTGGGCATCTTCCTGCCGCTGATCGCGGTGAACTGCGCCATCTTCGGCGGCGTCTCGTTTATGGTGCAGCGCGACTATAACTTCAGCGAATCCATCGTTTACGGCTTTGGCTCCGGCATCGGCTGGATGCTGGCGATTGTCGCCATGGCGGGGATCCGGGAAAAGCTGAAGTACGCCAATGTGCCAGCGGGTCTGCGCGGCCTGGGGATTACCTTTATTACCACCGGCCTGATGGCGCTGGGCTTTATGTCCTTCTCCGGTGTGCAGCTTTAAGGGATTGCTATGACAGAAATATTACTTGGCGTGGGGATGTTCACGCTGATTGTTCTGGTGCTTTCAGTGCTGATTTTGTTCGCCAAATCGCTGCTGGTTAACGCCAGCGATGTGGTGATTGAAATCAACGACGACGCCGATAAACAGTTTCGCGCGCCAGCGGGGGACAAGCTGCTCAACACCTTATCGAACCAGGGGATCTTCGTTTCATCCGCCTGCGGCGGCGGTGGCTCCTGCGGCCAGTGCCGCGTGACGGTGAAATCCGGCGGCGGGGACATTCTGCCCACCGAGCGGGCGCATATCTCGAAACGCGAAGCCAAAGAGGGCTGCCGTCTGGCCTGCCAGGTGGCGGTGCGCCAGGATATGAAAATCGAACTGCCGGAAGAGATTTTTGGCATTAAGAAATGGCAGTGCGAAGTGATCTCTAACGATAACAAAGCCACGTTTATCAAAGAGCTGAAACTGCGCATTCCCGAAGGTGAAGACGTGCCGTTCCGTGCGGGTGGCTACATTCAAATCGAATGCCCGCCGCACACGGTGAATTACGCCGATTTCGACGTGCCGCAGGAATATCGCAGCGACTGGGAAAAATTCAATCTGTTCCGCTTCCAGTCAACCGTGACCGAACCCTGCGTGCGCGCCTATTCCATGGCGAACTACCCGGATGAAAAGGGCATCATCATGCTGAACGTGCGTATCGCCACGCCGCCGCCGAACGTGCCTGATGCGCCGCCGGGGATTATGTCCTCCTATATCTGGTCGCTGAAGGCCGGGGACAGCGTGACCATTTCCGGGCCGTTCGGCGAGTTCTTCGCGAAAGAGACCGATGCCGAAATGGTGTTTATCGGCGGTGGGGCAGGGATGGCACCGATGCGCTCGCATATTTTCGACCAGCTGGTACGCCTGAAAACCCAACGTAAAATCAGCTTCTGGTACGGCGCGCGCTCGATGCGTGAAATGTTCTACCAGGAAGAGTTTGAGCAGCTGGCGCGGGATAACCCGAACTTTAGCTTCCATATTGCGTTGTCAGATCCGCTACCGGAGGACAACTGGACCGGCTATACCGGGTTTATCCATAATGTGCTGTATGAAAACTACCTGCGCGACCATCCTGCGCCGGAAGATTGCGAGTTCTATATGTGCGGTCCGCCGATGATGAACGCTGCGGTCATTACCATGCTGAAGAATCTTGGCGTTGAGGATGAAAACATCCTGCTGGATGATTTCGGAGGTTAATGATGCTGACCATTTTTATCGCCACCTTTGCCATCTTCCTGCTGGTGGTTTTCGGCATGTCGCTCGGCGTGCTGATCAAACGCAAAACCCTCCAGGGCAGTTGCGGGGGGATCTCCGCGCTGGGAATGGAAAAGGTGTGCGATTGCCCCGAGCCCTGCGATGCGCGTAAAAAACGCATGGCCCGGGCGGCCCAGCGCCAGAACCGCATTCTCTAATCTGAATCGCCTCCTCTCTGGAGGCGATGTCTTATCCGGCTCTTCTCAATTTGCCAAATCAGGCTGTATACTTATCCAGTGTTATTCCTGAGGTGGGCTATGCGCAAAATTATTCACGTCGATATGGACTGCTTTTTTGCAGCCGTGGAGATGCGCGACAACCCGGCGCTACGCGATATCCCCATCGCCATCGGCGGCAGCCGGGAGCGGCGCGGGGTCATCAGCACGGCGAACTATCCGGCGCGCAAATTCGGCGTGCGCAGCGCCATGCCGACGGGGATGGCCCTGAAACTTTGCCCCCATCTCACGCTGTTGCCTGGCCGCTTCGACGCCTATAAAGAAGCCTCTAACCATATCCGTGAAATCTTCCTGCGCTACACGCCGCTGATTGAACCGCTGTCGCTGGACGAAGCATACCTGGACGTCACTGACAGCCCGCACTGCCACGGTTCGGCAACGCTGATGGCGCGGGAAATCCGCCAGACCATTTTTGATGAACTGCAACTTACCGCTTCCGCAGGCATCGCGCCGATAAAGTTCGTGGCGAAAATCGCCTCAGACCTGAATAAGCCCAACGGCCAGTGCGTGATCACGCCGGAAGAGATGCCCGCGTTTTTGAAAACCCTGCCGCTGTCGAAAATCCCCGGTGTTGGCAAAGTTACCGCCGGCAAGCTGGAACAGCTGGGGCTGGTGACCTGTGAAGACGTGCAGAAATGCGACCTGGCGTCACTGTTAAAGCGTTTTGGTAAATTCGGGCGAGTGCTGTGGGAACGCAGTCAGGGTATTGATGAGCGGGAGGTCAGCAACGACCGGCAGCGTAAATCCATCGGCGTGGAGCGCACCCTGGCCGAGGACATTCACGCCTGGTCTGATTGTGAAGAAATTATTGAACGCCTGTACCCGGAACTTGAACGGCGGCTTGCCAATGTCAAACCCGACCTGTTAATTGCCCGCCAGGGCGTTAAGCTTAAGTTTAATGATTTCCAGCTCACGACTCAGGAGCACGTTTGGCCGCGGCTGAATAAAGAAGACCTGCTTGCCACGGCGCGCAAAACCTGGGACGAGCGGCGCGCCGGGCGCGGCGTTCGGCTGGTGGGCCTGCATGTCACCTTACTCGACCCGCAGCTGGAGCGTCAGCTGGTTCTGGGGCTTTGAATCTTGCTTAAACAGGAGGCTGCAATGGTCAATGACGCGCCTGTTATTCGTCGCTATCATCCACGCGATTTCCCTGATGTGGTGGAAGTGTTTCTCCGTTCGGTCAGCGAAGTGGCGGCTAAAGATTACAACGAGGCGCAAACCCGCGCCTGGGCGCAAATTGATGAACAGCGCTGGATGGTTCGCCTGTCCCACGCCTGGACGTTTGTCGCCTGTTATCAGGATGAACTCGCCGGGTTTATTACCCTCGAGCGCGACGGTCACCTCGATTTATTGTTTGTGCATCCTGATTACCAGCGGCAAAAAACCGCCACCGCGCTGTTGAATCGCCTGGAAAGCCAGGCCCGCGCGCAAAACATCGCCACGCTGTTTACCGAGGCCAGCATCACGGCGCGGCCTTTCTTTGAGCGGCACGGATTTAAAGTCATGGCGAAACAGACCGTGGCGCTGCGCGGCGAAGAATTTGTCAATTACCGGATGCAGAAGTGGCTGGGCGAGGCGCTCACGCTGCTCGAATACCGCGAACTGAGCGAATAAAAAAGGGCAACATCGCGTTGCCCTTAGCCTTAAGCTTATTTCGCCGGAATGGCTTTCAGCAGTTCTGTGAGAAGCGTCCAGTACTGGCCGACGCTTTCGATATGAACCTGCTCATCCGGGGAGTGCGGTCCGGTAATGGTTGGCCCAATCGACACCATATCCATCTCCGGGTACGGTTTTTTGAACAGACCACATTCCAGACCCGCGTGGATCACCTGGATGTTCGGCGTCTTGTTGAACAGCTTCTGATAGGTTTCACGCACCAGCGCCATCACCGGCGAGCTGGCGTCCGGCTGCCAGCCAGGGTAGCTGCCTTTGGCTTCGGTTTGCGCACCCACCAGGCTGCCCAGCGATTCCAGCATGCCGACCACGTAATCTTTACCGCTGTCGATAAGCGAACGGATCAGGCAAATAATCTGCGCGCTGTCCTGCTCCATGGTCACCACGCCAACGTTCAGGGACGTTTCCACCACGCCTTTCGCCACGTCTGAATTACGGATCACGCCGTTCGGGGTGGCGTTCAGCAGGCTGATAAACGCATCGCGGCTTTTTGCAGTCAGGGCGGCTTTATCGGCGGTTGCGCTGTCCAGCAGCACCACCAGATTTTTTTCCACTACCGACAGTTCGTTTTTCAGGATCTCCTGATAGTGGCTGGCGAGATTTTTCAACTCAGCCGCTTTGTCTGCCGGAACGGCAACGGTCGCAAAGCCTTCACGCGGGATGGCGTTACGCAGGGTGCCGCCGTTAAAGTCCACCAGACGCAGGTCCAGCTCTTTGGCGTGACCAGCCAGGAAACGCGCCAGCAGTTTGTTGGCGTTGCCCAGGCCTAAATGAATATCGCCGCCGGAGTGGCCGCCCTTCAGGCCCTTCAGGGTCAGTTTGAAGGTTTCAAAACCTGCCGGAATCGCTTCGCGCTCCAGTTTCAGGGTAGTGATGAAATCGATGCCGCCCGCGCAGCCCATATAGATTTCACCTTCTTCTTCAGAGTCGGTGTTAATCAGAATGTCGGCTTTCAACCAGCCCGGCTGCAAACCAAACGCGCCGTCCATGCCCGCTTCTTCGGTCATGGTCAGCAGCACTTCCAGCGGGCCGTGGGCCACGGAATCATCCGCCAGCACCGCCAGCGCGGACGCCATGCCGATGCCGTTATCCGCGCCCAGCGTCGTGCCGCGCGCTTTCACCCATTCGCCATCGATCCACGGTTGGATCGGGTCTTTGGTGAAGTCATGTTCGGTATCGTTATTTTTCTGCGGCACCATATCAAGGTGCGCCTGCAATACCACCGTTTTACGGTTTTCCATACCGGCGGTCGCCGGTTTGCGGATCAGAATGTTGCCGACGCTGTCGCGCTCCGCTTCCAGTCCTTTCTCGCTGGCCCAGCTTAAAATGTGTTCGGCGAGTTGTTCTTCATGATAAGACGGGTGAGGGATGGAGCAGATTTTGGCAAAAATATCCCACAGCGGCTGTGGGGAGAGTTGAGACAGTTCAGACACGTTAAGTCTCCTTGACGTTGACCCGGCAAAAGATGCTGCCGGTCACAGGTTTACCTGATTACGATGTACCACAAGCCAGGCTTGCGTGATGCCGTGAGCATACCACTTTCTGTTACGTCATGTAGACCGACTCACGTAAAAACCGCAGCGGATGCCGCACAGCACTGGTTTTTAGTGCGTCAGATCTCTATAATCTCGCGCAACCTATTTTCCCCTGAATACTTTTAAGCCGTTAAAAACAGGCCGGGACACTTCACATGAGCGAAAAATACATCGTCACCTGGGACATGTTGCAGATTCACGCCCGCAAACTGGCAAGCCGCTTGCTGCCAGCTGATCAATGGAAAGGCATTATCGCCGTGAGCCGTGGGGGGTTGGTTCCTGGCGGGCTGCTGGCTCGTGAAATGGGGATTCGCTATGTCGATACCGTGTGTATTTCCAGCTACGATCATGACAACCAGCGCGAACTGAAAGTGCTCAAGCGCGCTGAAGGCGACGGTGAAGGCTTTATCGTCATTGACGACCTGGTAGACACCGGCGGCACCGCGGTTGCCATCCGTGAGATGTACCCGAAAGCACATTTCGTGACCATCTTCGCCAAACCTGCCGGTAAACCGCTGGTGGATGACTACGTTGTGGACATCCCGCAGGATACCTGGATTGAGCAACCGTGGGACATGGGTGTGGTGTTCGTACCGCCATTGTCTGGCCGTTAATGCCAAACCGCGTTTTGCCTGACTGATATCAACGCCCGCTTGCCGGGCGTTTGTTTTTTTTAGCCTCTGACACGCTACAATAGGGCCATTGAGCGTTATGGAGGCTGAACGACATGGCAAAAAATCTAAGCGAAACCCTGTTTAAACCCCGCTTTAAACACCCGGAGACGTCAACTCTGGTCCGGCGGGTGCATCACACCGGCCATCCCGCTATTCAGTCCGCCCTCGATGGTAAAAATATTCCCCACTGGTACCGGATGATTAACCGGCTGATGTGGGTATGGCGCGGCATCGACCCGCGTGAAATCCTCGACGTGCAGGCGCGTATCGTGATGAGCGACGCCGAGCGCACCGATCCGGCGCTGTACGACACGGTGATCGGCTATCGCGGCGGCAACTGGATATACGAATGGTCAAAGCAGGCCATGCTCTGGCAGCAGCGGGCAGGGCAGGTGGATGATGAAGCGACCGCCGGTCGCCACTGGTTGAAAGCCTCTAACCTGTACAGCATCGCGGCATATCCGCATTTAAAAGGCGACGAACTGGCGGAACAGGCCCAGGCGCTGGCGAACCGCGCCTATGAAGAAGCAGCGCAGCGCCTGCCGTGCAATATTCGCGAGCTGGAATTCAACGTGCCCGGCGGCAGCCCTGTAAGCGGTTTTTTACACCAGCCGGAGGGCGACGGGCCATTCCCAACCGTACTGATGTGCGGCGGCCTTGACGCGCTGCAAAGCGATTATTTTAACCTGTTCGAGCAATATTTTGCGCCGCTGGGCATCGCCATGTTGACCCTGGATATGCCGTCGGTCGGTTTTTCCACCAAATGGAAACTCACCCAGGACTCCAGCCTGCTGCACCAGCACGTGCTGAAATCCCTGCCGGATTTGCCCTGGATTGACCACACCCGCGTGGCGTTGTTTGGCTTCCGCTTCGGTGCCAACGTCGCGGTGCGCCTGGCCTACCTTGAATCGCCGCGCCTGAGAGCGGTGGCGTGTCTCGGGCCGGTAGTGCACCAGTTGCTGACCGACGCGGCGCTGCAAAACAAAGTGCCGGAAATGTATATGGACGTGCTGGCCAGCCGGCTTGGCATGTACGATGCGGCGGATAGCGCCCTGCGCACCGAGCTTAACCGCTATTCGCTGAAAACCCAGGGGCTGCTGGGCCGCCGTTGCCCGACCCCGATGCTGTCGGGCTACTGGAAGAACGATCCCTTTAGCCCACCTGAAGAGTCGCGATTCATCACCTCGTCATCCTCGGACGGTAAATTGCTGGAGATACCCTTTAATCCGGTGTATCGCAACTTTGATAAAGCGTTAAAAGAAATTGCCGACTGGATTAACAAGCGATTTAGTTAATAGATTGCTAAATTCCATTGATTTGGTAAAACAGTTGCTTCACCAAAGGAGATCGCAATGACGTTACCGAGTGGACACCCGAAGAGCAGGATGATCAAAAAGTTCACGGCCCTGGGCCCGTATATCCGGGAAGGGCAATGTGAAGACAACCGTTTCTTTTTCGATTGCCTGGCAGTTTGCGTCAATGTCAAACCCGCGCCGGAAAAGCGTGAGTTCTGGGGATGGTGGATGGAGCTGGAAGCGGAAGAGAAACGCTTTACCTACACCTGGCATTTTGGTCTTTATGATGAAGAGGGGATCTGGAAAGCGACGCCGATTAAAGATCGCGAGGTGACTGAAAAGCTGGAGCAAACCCTGCGTGATTTTCACGAGCGTCTGCGCGAGCTGCTGGCCTCAATGGATCTTAAGTTAGAGCCGGCAGATGATTTTGCCGAAGCGAATATCAAACTTACCGCCTGATTAATTTCCCCGCTTTACAAAGCAAAACCCCCGCTTGCGCGGGGGGTTTGGTAGCCATTCGTGTTACTGCTTAGAACTGGTAAGTCATACCAACGGCAACGATGTCATCGTTGTTGATGCCGAGCGCATTGTCGCCATCCAATTGGTTAATTTTGTAGTCCACAAAGGCAGACATGTTTTTGTTGAAGTAGTACACCGCGCCTACGTCGATGTATTTCACTAAATCAACGTCGCCGATGCCGTTAATGTCTTTGCCTTCAGACTGGACGTAGCCCAGGGACGGACGCAGGCCGAAGTCGAACTGGTACTGAACAACCGCTTCGAAGTTCTGGGCTTTGTTCGCAAAGCCGCCAGAAATTGGGGTCATGTTGCGGGTTTCAGAGTACATGGTTGCCAGGTACAGGTTGTTCGCGTCATATTTCAGACCGGTCGCCCAGGCTTCCGCTTTTTTACCCTGACCGCGCAGCTGCTGTTCCTGCAGATCGGTGCGATCGGAGTTGGTGTAGGCGCCGCCGATGCTGAATGCGCTGCCGCCGAAGTCATAGGTTACCGCTGTACCAAAACCGTCGCCGTTCTCTTTGTTAGCGGCACGGCCTTCGTTTTTAGCCTGGTATTGCAGCGTGGTGTTCAGACCATCAACCAGACCGAAGAAATCGGTGTTGCGGTAAGTCGCCAGGCTGCTGGAACGCTTGGTCATGAAGTTATCGGTCTGGCCGGAAGAGTCGCCGCCGAATTCCGGGAACATATCGGTCCAGGCTTCAACGTCATACAGCGCGCCCAGGTTACGACCGTAGTCGATAGAACCGAAGTCCTGGAATTTAATACCGGCGAAAGCCAGACGGGTTTTCTGGGCGTTAGCCGCACCTTCTTCTTTGTTACCGGCAAATTCCGCTTCCCAGCGGCCAAAGCCAGTCATGGTGTCGGTGATTTGTGTTTCACCTTTGAAGCCGAAACGAGCATAAGTCATATCGCCATCTTTCGCGGCGTAATCACTCATGTAGTGCATTGCTTTAACGCGGCCGTATACGTCCAGTTTGTTGCCGTTCTTGTTATACACTTCTGCTGCTTGCGCTGCTGACGCTGCTACAACGCCCATCACCACTAATGCCAACGTGCTTTTTTTCATTTTCAATCCCAATTTTTTATACGCGCTAAGTTTCGGACTTCCGCCCATTGAAAATCGGGATGAATCATAACGAGGCTGTATTAAAGATCTGTGACAGAGTGAGAAAAATTATAAAAAAGGATGAAACGATGTTTCTAAAAATGTGATTTTCGGAATTCCTGGTAATATTTTTCCTTTACGCCGCACATTGTCTGGGGATTTAAAACGGCGGAGTTGGCAAGTTGCCTGACTCCTGTTACAACGTCTTTCTGATTGTTCTTTTACTAATTTTTGTTGAAACGGCAGAGAATCATGAGTGATAGCCAGACCCTGGTCGTAAAACTGGGGACCAGCGTCTTAACAGGTGGCTCGCGCCGCCTGAATCGCGCCCATATTGTAGAACTGGTGCGCCAGTGCGCGCAGCAGCATGCCGCAGGGCATCGTATTGTTATTGTCACTTCCGGGGCCATCGCCGCCGGGCGTGAACACCTGGGTTATCCGGAATTGCCTGCAACTATCGCCTCGAAACAGTTGCTTGCTGCCGTGGGACAAAGCCGCCTGATCCAGCTCTGGGAGCAGCTTTTTTCCATCTATGGGATCCACGTTGGGCAGATGTTGCTGACTCGCGCCGATATGGAAGATCGCGAGCGCTTTCTCAACGCGCGCGATACCCTTCGCGCGCTGTTGGATAACAATATTGTCCCGGTTATCAACGAAAACGACGCCGTTGCCACGGCGGAAATCAAGGTTGGCGATAACGACAACCTGTCAGCGCTGGCCGCCATTCTGGCCGGGGCCGATAAATTGTTACTGCTAACCGATCAGCAAGGACTGTTCACCGCCGATCCGCGCAGCAATCCGCAGGCGGAGCTGATCGCCGATGTCCACGGTATTGACGACGCATTGCGCGCCATTGCCGGCGACAGCGTATCCGGGCTGGGCACCGGCGGGATGGGCACTAAACTGCAAGCCGCCGACGTCGCCGGACGCGCCGGGATCGAAACAGTGATTGCCGCAGGCAGCAAGCCGGGCGTGATTGGCGATGTCATCGAAGGGCTGCCGGTGGGCACCCGTTTCCATCCGCAGCAGTCGCCGCTGGAAAACCGTAAGCGCTGGATTTTCGGCGCGCCGCCAGCAGGCGAAATCAGCGTCGATGAAGGTGCGCAGAACGCCATTCTGGCGCGCGGCAGTTCTCTGCTGCCGAAAGGCATCAAAACCGTGACCGGCAATTTCTCGCGTGGCGAAGTGATCCGCATCCGCAACCAGGAAGGGCGCGACATCGCCCACGGCGTCAGCCGCTACAACAGCGACGCGCTGCGCCGTATCGCCGGGCATCACTCCCAACAAATCGACGCCATTCTCGGTTATGAATATGGCCCGGTCGCCGTTCATCGCGACGACCTGATCCTCATCTAAGGAGCCTGCAATGCTTGAACAAATGGGTAAAGCGGCGAAAGCGGCTTCTTATCAGCTGGCGCTGTTATCAAGCCGCGAGAAAAACCGCGTGCTGGAGAAAATCGCCGACTATCTCGAAGCCCAATCCGACGCGATCCTGAGCGCCAACCAGCAGGATCTGGCCGAAGCTAAAGCCAACGGCCTGAGCGATGCGATGCAGGACCGGCTGGCCCTGACGCCGCAGCGTCTGCACGCCATCGCAAACGATGTGCGTCAGGTGTGCAACCTGGCTGACCCGGTCGGGCAGGTGATCGACGGCGGTGTGCTCGACAGCGGCCTGCGTCTGGAGCGCCGCCGGGTGCCGCTCGGCGTGATCGGGGTGATTTATGAAGCGCGCCCCAACGTCACGGTCGATGTGGCATCGCTGTGCCTGAAAACCGGCAACGCGGCGATTTTGCGCGGCGGTAAAGAGACCTGGCGCACCAATGCCGCTACGGTAAACGTCATCCAGCAGGCGCTGGAAGAGTGCGGCTTACCGGCGGGCGCGGTTCAGGCAATTGAAAGCCCGGATCGCGCGCTGGTGTCAGAAATGCTGCGCATGGATAAATACATCGACATGCTGATCCCGCGCGGCGGCGCAGGCCTGCACAAGCTGTGCCGCGAGCAGTCCACTATTCCGGTCATCACCGGCGGGATTGGCGTTTGCCATATTTTCGTCGATGAGAGCGCGGAAATCGACGCGGCGCTGAACGTCATCGTTAACGCCAAAACCCAGCGCCCAAGCACCTGCAACACGGTGGAAACGCTGCTGGTTCATCAGGGGATCGCCGAGCGTTTCCTGCCTGCATTGAGCGAGAAAATGGCCGCCAGCGGCGTGACGCTGCATGCGGACAGCAACGCGTTCGGGCAGTTGAAAAACGGCCCGGCGCAGCTGGTGGCGGTGAAGCCAGAAGAGTATGACGATGAGTTTTTGTCGCTGGACATCAACGTCAAGCTGGTAGCGGACATCGACGGCGCAATCGCCCATATTCGCGAGCACGGCACCCAGCATTCTGATGCGATCCTGACGCGTACCCTGCGCAACGCTGACCGTTTCGTCAACGAGGTGGACTCCTCTGCGGTATACGTTAACGCCTCAACGCGCTTCACCGACGGCGGGCAGTTTGGCCTCGGCGCAGAAGTGGCGGTCAGTACCCAGAAGCTGCACGCGCGCGGGCCGATGGGCCTGGAAGCGCTGACCACCTATAAGTGGATCGGCTACGGCGACGACACCGTTCGCGCCTGATCAGAAAGGGCGATGCTCAGGCATCGCCCTTTTTTTGCTGTGCCCCTTCCAGCTGTTCCTGCTTGCGAAACGCGCTGGGCGACAGGCCAACCGCGCGATGAAAATCCCGCGAGAAGTGCAGCGGATCGTTATATCCCACCTGAACCGCAATCCGGCTGATGCTTTCCTGGGTTTCCACCAATAATCGCCGCGCCTGAGACAGCCGATAATTTTTAAGCCATTTCAATGGGCTCTGGTTAAACGTGGTCTGGAACAAGCGGAACAGTTGCGACTTGCTCACCTGGCAGTAGTGCATAAATTTCTCGATATCCCAGTCATCGTTGTAATGGCTGTGGATCTGATACAGCAGCTTGCCCAGCCCGCGATGGGTAATCACCTGCGACTGCGCGGCGTCGTGGCTGCGGTTTTCCAGCAGGGTAAATATCAGCTGGCTGCACAGCATATCGCAGTGGGCATCGGTCACCAGGGTATAGCTGTTCATCTGGTCAAAAATATGGTGATAAATTTCAACGATCTTCTCCGGCTGCTCAAACTGGAAAACCGGACGTTGAGGAACGTCCATTATCTGCATGATATTGTTGAGTTTTGATCCCTCAATACGCAGCCAGAGGATCTCCCACGGAGATTGTTTATCGGGGTAATGCTCATGCGGCCAGCGCACCGGCAGCCAGGCGAGCTGCCCTTCGCGCACCGGATAAAGCCGGTCTTCAATGCGAATAAACCCCGCGCCGCGCAGGCAAAACAGCAACTCGTGGCCCACCACCGACTGGCGATGAACGTGGAAATCCGCGGCGGTCTCAATATGCCCGGCGCGTAAGATCCGGTAGTTCATCAGCGTGGAAAACTCATCGGAACCCCGATACCAGTTGGCGATCGCCCGGGTGCGTTGTTTTTGCTTTTGCATAGTGGCCTGGTTTGTTATCTGCCCGTTTCGCCCGTCATGGTGGCATTTTTAGCCGCCCTGCATGCAGTTCAACATCAGCGATTTATGACCTGACTCACATTTCCATTGACATGAAAATTTCATCCATGTTCCAGGGAATTCTGCCTATCACGCTAAGCCGCCATCCTGCCTAAAGTAACGACATCTTCACTGCGCACTTACAAGCTTTTTACTTACCAGACAGGAGCTGTCCATGATTGATTTTAACGATCCGCGCCAGATCGCCAAGGCGATTCAGTACACCAACGTCAACCCGGATTTGACGCGCGAAGGGGTGATTAAACATCTGGAAACCTGCATGCAGTATCAGTTTGATGCCGCCATGATTGCACCCTGCTGGGTTTCCCTTGCCAAAGAAATGCTGAAAGGCAGCGGCGTTCGAGTGGCCACCACGGTCAATTTCCCGATGGCCAACGACACCACGGCGATGAAAGTCGCGGTAGTGCGCGAGCTGGCGAAAGAGGGCGCCGATGAGTTCGACTTCCCGCCGAACCCGGGCTATCTGCTGGGCGGCCAGGAAGATCTCTATTTCAACGAGCTGAAAAGCGTAGTCCACGTCGCCCATGACCTGGGGATGAAGGTCAAAGCCATGCTGGAGTTTGGTTTCATCACCGAAGAGGCGCTGAAAATCAAAGCCACCCGCTATGCCTTTGAAGCCGGTATTGATTGGGTGAAACAGTCCAGCGGCTGGGGCAAGGGCGGCTGCGAAGCGACGGTAGAAGATGTCCGGCTTCTCAAAGCCAATATTCAGTTACCGTGCCGGGTAAAAGTATCAGGTAAGGTCAATACCCTGGAAAAAATGAAAGCGATGTTCGAAGCCGGGGCCGAACTGGTCGGCACCAGCTCCGGGCCGGAACTGGTTAAGGGCCTGACCGGGGATATCAACGCCTATTAATACGTTGCCGCCGCAAGCGTCATTGCGGCGGCGCAGCGTTGTGCCACTGTCAGTCGAAAAGGGGAATTACTGATGAGTATTTTTATCCTTGGCAGTTATGCCAAAGCGCTGGTCATGACGGCAGATCGCATTCCCATGGCGGGCGAGACGTTAATCGGTACCGATTTTCGCCAGACCTGGGGCGGAAAAGGCTCGGATATGGCGGTGCAGGCGGCGCGGCTTGGGGCGAACGTGGCCTATGCCGGCGTGGTGGGCGATGACACCTTCGGCCATGAATTTGTGACCCTGATGCGCGACGAAGGCGTCAATATCGATGCGTTGACCTTAACCCCGGAATTACCCACCGGTGCTGGCCTGATTATTAAAGATAATCAGGCCCGTAACGTGATTGTGGTGGATATGGGGGCCAATAAACTGTTCAGCCCGGCGCACGTGGACGAAGCAAAAGCGCTGATCGAGCAGAGCCGCGTGGCGCTGGCGCAATTAGAGATCCCACTGGAGACCGCGCTCTACGGCCTGAATCTTGCTAAGCAGCTCGGCAAAATCACCATTCTCAATCCCGCTCCGGCCAGGGATTTGCGCGGCGTCAACCTCAGCCATATCGATTACCTGACGCCCAACGAAACCGAAGCCCGCGTGGCGCTGGGGCTGGCTCCCGACGATTCCCGCAGCAACCGCGAGATCGCTGACTTACTGCTGGAAACCGGCTGCTGCTATGTGGTGATGACGCTTGGCGAAGCGGGTAGCGCAGTGTTCAGCCGCACCGATACCCTGGAAATCCCGTCCTGCAAAGTGGATGTGGTAGACAGCAACGGCGCGGGAGATAGCTTCAACGCGGGATTAGCGGTCGCGCTCAGTGAAGGGCAGCCCGTCGAAAAAGCGGCGTTATTCGCCAATGCCACCGCTGCATTGTGCTGCTGCGACTGGGAAACCGTGCCCTCCTACAAAACGCGTCAAGAAGTCGAACAATTTCTCGGTTGTTAATTATAAAAACTCAATTCGGAGAGATAACCATGAGACCTGAACGTATCCTACATCCTCAACTCGCAGCGGCGCTGGCCACCCTCGGCCATACCGATATTATCCTGGTGACCGACGCCGGTTTCCCTATCCCGCCAAATGCCAATCGCATTGACCTGGGTTTCTGGCCGGGCATTCCCGACGTCACCGATATCCTGCGCGTGCTGCGCCATGAAGTGTTTGTCGAAGATATTAAATTTGCTCGCGAAGTCCGCGACTGCAATGGTGATTTATACCGTCAGGTGCAGGATATCTTTACCGGCTCCGGAACGGATTTCAGCGAAGCCAGCCATGAAGTGCTGTGCAGTGAACTCGCCTACAAAGCCAAAGTGATTATTCGCTCCGGTTCGTTTAACCCGTGGGCCAATTTCGCGCTGGTGGCCAGTACCGATCCGTTCGCGTGGTTTGCCGACGGCACCAACGTTCAGCCGCTGCCCGCCTATGTGACGCGCCGCCAGCGGATCAAAGAGAATTACGTTCCGGAACTTAACTAATCACTTGGCTGTTGGGTAACCGCAACAGCCGGATCAATAGCGGATTATCGCAGGCACACGACAGGGCGATACGGGCAGCGTTTTATAACGCCCGTATCCCGGTAAGGATTGTGACGATGAAATATCCATTCTATTTGTACTTTAGTTGCTGCGTGGCCATTTTCGGCGGGATCATGTTTGGTTTTGATATCGCGATAATTGCTGGCGCTATTCCTTTTATCCAAAGCTATTTTAGCTGGAATGAACTCCAGCTCGGATGGGGCGTAAGTTCATTACTCGTGGGCTGTATTATCGGCTCATTCGGGTCGGGATACGTTACCAATAAATTTGGCCGCAAACGCGTTCTGATTATCGCCGCGATTATATTTGGTATTTCCTGCGCAGGGACCGGCATCGCCACCAATGAGACCACATTCATTCTTAACCGGCTGTTAGGCGGGATTAGCGTTGGGGCAATTTCCGTGCTTTCACCGATGTATGTGGCGGAGATGGCCCCGGCATCGATGCGCGGGCGGATGACGGCCATTTATCAGCTGTGCATCATGCTGGGTATTTTGCTCTCTTATATGACCAATTATTTTCTTAAGGATCTGGAGAATAACTGGCGGCTGATGTTTATCTCCGGCGTGGTTCCCGCAGCGGTATTTTTTATTGGGCTATTGTTTATTCCGGAAAGCCCGCGCTGGCTGACGATCCGCGGTCAAAAACAAAAAGCGCTGGCAATACTGCAACGCTTTTATTCGCCAGCAGAAGCGCAAAGCATTACCGATGACGTTGAGAAAAATCTCGCTGCCCATCACACTGCCAAAGCCGGTGCGCTGTTTGATAAAGATTCACGCAGCAGCATTGTATTAGGGTTGATTTTGGCGGTGCTGGTGCAGTTAATTGGCTGTAATGCCGCGCTGGATTATGCGCCGAAGATTATGATGGCCGCCGGGTTTTCTATTAGCTCAGCGCTCTATTTCAATATCTTTATGGGCGTCATCAATTTGATCGCAACCGTTATCGGCGTGGTGTTAATTGACCGGGTAGGGCGGCGGCCACTCTATTTCTATGGCTCGTTGATTATGGGCGTGTCGCTGTTTTTCTTGGGCTTCTCGTTCCATCACTCCTTGCCGGTGCTGGTGACGCTATTCTTTTTATTCTCCTATATCGCCTGCTTTTCCGCCTGCATCGGACCGGTATTCTGGACTCTGGTGTCGGAAATGTTTCCCAATGCGATACGCAGTAAAGCCGTGGCGCTGGTTTCCTTTACCCAGTGGATATTCAATTTCCTGGTGGTCTGGCTGTTTCCTTTTACCCTGGCAACGTTCGGCGGTAATAACACTTTCTATTTCTTTGCCGTGATGTGCCTGATCCAACTGGCGATTGCCAAATTTATGTTGCCGGAAACCAAAGGAAAATCGCTGGAAGAGATCGAGCAGTTCTGGCTGCAAAAACAGCGCCATGCTTCACCGCTTGCGGATAATGCGTCGGTGAAAGGCAATGCGCTGCGCTGAATATTTTCGGCGAGACGGGCTCTCGCCGCCAATCATAATCGGGGGCATTATGGATTCGTTAGAGCGCTTATTAGAGCAGGCGACACGTCCGGCGTTACCGCAGCGAAAAGACTATAAAATCGGTATTATCGGCGCGGGTTTTATCGTTGAGCATTGCCATCTGGTGGCGTACCAGAAAGCGGGGTTTACGCCATACGCGATTACCTCGCTGGACGTTAGCCATAGCCAGCGGCTTTCCGAGGCGTTCGGTATCCCAAAAACCTACGCCAGCTGGCAGGAGATGGTGTGCGATCCGCAGATCGAGATTATCGATATCGCCGTACCGCCGCATATTCAGTTAGAGATTGTGCGCTTTATCTGCGGCAAACATTCTCCGGCAAAGAACGTGAAGGCCATTCTGTGCCAGAAACCGCTGGCGATGTCGCTGGAAGCTGGCCGCGAAATCGTCCGCCTGAGTAAAGAGAGCGGCATCCCCATTGCGGTGAATTCTAATATGCGTTACGACCCGTCGATCCGCGCGCTCAAGTACATTCTCGATAACCAGCTGATCGGCACGCCGGTGCTTGCCAGCATCGATATGCGCGCCATTCCCGACTGGCAGCAGTTTCTCCAGCAGTATAAAAAGCTCGAACTGTATGCCATGGCGATCCACCATATCGACGCCTTCCGCTTCCTGTTTGGCAACCCGGTTAAAGTCACCGCGGTATGCCGCACCGATCCGCGTACCGCTTTTGAACATACCGATGGCATTACCCAGTACACCTTCCAGTATGCCAATGGCCTGATCGCCACCAGCCTGGACGACGTCTGGGCCTGGCCGGGTGAACCCTGCGCTAAAAATAATTACATCAACTGGCGGGTGGAGGGCACCGACGGGCTGGCGGAGGGCGATTTTGGCTGGCACCGCCGTCCGCCAGAATACTGCGGCAGCACCCTAAAACTGGCGTCACGCGACTATCCCGATCGCTGGATCGCCCCACAATGGGAGCGCCAGTGGTTCCCGGATGCGTTTATCGGCACCATGGCGAGCCTGCTGTGCGCCCTGGAACAAGGCGTTGAACCGGAAATCAGCGCCGAGGACAATCTCGGCACGCTGGCCTGCATCGAAGCCTGTTATGCCTCTATTCAGGAAGAGCGAACCGTTTATCTCAATGAAATCCTTCAGGAGAACACAAAATGATTAACGTCGGCATCTTTACCGGTTACTACCCCTACACCCTGGAAGAGACCATCGCGAAGATTAAGCAGGCGGGGATGGGCTGCGTGCAGCTTGACCTCGAATTTACCGATGTCGATCTGAGCCGGGGGCATATCACCAAACAGAAAGCGCATCAGGTGCGCGACGCGTTTCGCAAAGCCAATCTGCCCATCGTCGCCATCTCGGCGTATACCAACTTGGTGCATCCGGATCTAACGAAGCGCGCCGAGAATATCGCGGCGGTGAAGGAGATCCTCGCTCACGCGCGGGACTTTGGTACGCCGTATGTGATCAGCGAAACCGGCACTTATAACGTCGACAGCGACTGGCTGTACGATCCAAAAAACAGCACAGAAGAGGCGTATCAGGAGTTTAAAGCCATCGCCCGCGATCTGGCTGCTTTCGCGTATGAGCACGGCGCGGTGTTCCTGGTGGAAAACTACGTGAACAACATTATCGGCTCGGTCAGCCAGGTGGCGCGGCTGATGCGCGATATCGATCATCCCGGCCTGGGGCTGGCACTGGATCCGACCAACTATTTTGATGATAAAAATATCGACGCCATCAATGAAACGCTGCACAGCATCTTCAATGTGCTGGACAGCAAAATCAAAATCGCCCATGCCAAAGATTGTAAGAAAACCGACGTGGTGATTGAGAAATTCGGCGACGGCGCGGCGGAGCATAACAGCTTCCGAGGAGCCGGTTCGGTGGAGCTGCCCGCAGCGGGGTTGGGGTCGCTTAACTATTTGCTGTATGTGGAGCTGCTTGCGAAAAACCACCCGAACATTCCGCTGATCATTGAACACGTCGACGAGTCGGACATTCCACGCGCCAAAAACTTTGTCGATGATGTATTGATGGTGACCGGAGCGTAATTCCTAATCTAAATCAGGCATTCCGCGGAATAAGGCGGAGTGCCTGCGTTAACTGGCGTAAAACTCACCACTTAAATCATAAGGCCATTGACGGCTCTGCCAGATTTCCTTAACCTTTTACCCCGTGTTCGCGCCCATGAGCACTTCTTCTCAGGGCCGATATAGCTCAGTTGGTAGAGCAGCGCATTCGTAATGCGAAGGTCGTAGGTTCGACTCCTATTATCGGCACCACCCCTTAGTTTTCTCAAGTCAACTCACATCAATAAAATCGTTTAAAAACATAGAAGTTACGCTATTTATAGTCATCTGAAATCAACTCCTATCTATTGAAATCAACATGCAGTTGGGGGCACAATCGGGGGTATCTAATGTTCGGTCTAGGAAATGTGCCCCCAATGATGCTTAACGCCCGCAAGGTTGAAGCTGCTAAAGGACAAGAGAAGAGTTACAAGCTCGCTGATGGAGGAGGCCTATATCTTCAGGTCGAACCTAATGGCTCACGCTACTGGCGTATGAAGTACCGTTTCGGCGGTAAAGAAAAACGCCTGTCCTTTGGTGTCTATCCCACCGTCTCTCTTGCTGATGCCAGGCAAAAACGCGAAGATGCAAAGAAGCTACTCGCAGCGGGTGACGATCCCGGTGAAGTAAAGAAAGCAAAGAAGCAGGCTTTAACCGCTTCCACTGAGATACTCAACCCGTTCAGAGAGGTTGCGTTAGAGTGGCACAAGATGAAGTCCCCCAAATGGTCAGAGGGTTACGCTTCCGACATTCTTGAGGCATTTGATAAAGATATTTTCCCGCATATTGGCCACCGTCCTATAGCCGATATTAAGCCTTTGGAGCTACTGGAAGTTCTGAGACTGATAGAAGCAAGAGGGGCGATGGAAAAAGCGAAGAAGGTTCGCCAGCGTTGTGGAGAAGTATTTCGCTATGCCATCGTAACGGGGCGCGCTGTCTACAATCCTGCGCCTGATCTCGCTAGCGCAATGCAAGGGCATGAGGCCGTTCATTATCCTTTCCTTAAAGCAAGCGAACTGCCTGAATTTTTCACGGCACTGAATGCCTACACTGGAAGTCCCATAGTTTTATTGGGGGCACATTTGCTTATTCTGACAGGGTTGAGAACTGGAGAGCTACGTGCAGCTGAATGGCGTGAAGTGGATTTCGATAACGCTGTATGGGAAATCCCTAAAGAACGCATGAAAATGCGTCGTGCCCATATTGTTCCGCTGTCAAAGCAAGCCTTAGTTCACCTTGAAAGGTTGAAAGAATTGACAGGGAATTATCCGCTGATGTTCCCCGGTCGTAATGATCCCAGTAAGTTCATGAGTGAAGCCAGTATCAATCAGGTTTTTAAGCGCATAGGGTATGGGGGGCGGGTTACCGGTCATGGTTTTAGGCATACGATGAGCACAATTTTGCATGAAAAGGGATTTAACAGTTCATGGATTGAAACTCAACTTGCTCATCTTGATAAAAATTCAATCCGTGGAATATACAACCATGCACAGTATCTCGAAGGTCGTAGAGAAATGATGCAATGGTACTCGGATTTATTAGGGGGATGGGAACATGAGTAATCTTCCTCATTTAGACTATTATCGAATTGATCGAGCTGCAAAAAAAATAAGATGCGAAGTCGAAGACCTAATTCATTGGGGGGCAAATAATAAAATCAACCTCTGTATTATGTTAAATATGGCTTATTCTTATTTCTATAGTACAGTAGATGTTCATTCTTTGAATCGGAAATTTGAAAGCCTACAAAATAATTACAATGGATACAAAGAGATTTCAAAGTATTCTCTTATTTACAGTGGAATGTCATCTGATGAATATAATTTTCCATTTTTTAATGAGAATGGTGATGAATTTAGCGTGGCTGATGGTGATGCTTCTGGTTTGTGGGCGATTGATTGTGAATCTTTAAAACGAATAGAATTAAATGGTTATTATGATAAGGGATTGGTAGTAGTTCCGACTGGGAATTCCTGCCTTGAGGGGTTTTTTGGGTGTGCTCTGCCGGAAAGTGCCGGAGTCAAAATTACTGAGGCTGATTTATGGATGACGTGGGAAGATGTGGAGAGAGTTATAACTAATAATTTCTTTTCTGGTACACAACACAATGCCTTGGAGATAAAGGCGAGTAAGTCTCTAAAAATATCTAATGTTGTCTCAGAGCGACATGCTAAAAGAAGAGAGATGGTTCTTATTGCTGCTATTTTTTGCAAGGGAAAATACCCTCACGAATGTGAGGGATCAATACGAGCTTGGGCAAATTGTATTGAGAGATATGCCACAGATATTTTATACGCAAATGGAGGCGAACCCCTTTCTTTAGATCGCATAGAACGTATCTTGGGCAAAGCCATCGCAGGAAAAGCACTCGGTAACTAGAATCTTCTTTACGTTGAGTAGGAATAAGTAATTCTACTCGACGTAAATATCCTTCAAGTTATGTTCAAATTCTCTCCATTGACAAACTTTGATGAACTCATGGAGATAGTATGGATAGTTCAAAGTCCCGCCCATCTTACGATAAATTAATCGATATGAAGTTTATTACTTCAGACTGTTTATTCACTGATAAGTGGATTTATAAACTTATATCGTTAGGTAAATTCCCGAAGCCAATAAAATTAGGACGTATGTCTCGATGGAAAGCGGGTGATTATTATGCATGGCGAGATAGTCATACTGTGTGTAAGTAATTTAATCTGTGACTAAATAAAATTCTTGAGGAGAAATGAAAGCAATGATTTTTAATGAAAGTGTTATCAATGGTATTCCTTCTTTAAAAAATGATTCCGTATCCATAATTTTAGGATACAAAACAATACCTTTCAATGATAAAAGTTCTGATGCAGCTTGTATTGCCCGTATAGTCGAAATATTTACTTTAGGTAAATTACGGGTTCAAGGGGCCAGGTTAACATCACTGACGGGGTTAACAATTCCTGATACAGAAGCTGATACGGAAGAAATTAACCTTCTTCTCATGCGCTGTGAAAAAGTTTGCCGCACTGAAGAAAATGAATTTGCTGTCCGTAATGATGCCGTTGCTATAGCTAAAGCAGCAATGAACAGTATTTCTGGTGTCAGCAAAAGTATTTCGGAGGTCAGGGACCGAAAGTTCAGGGGTGCTGACCGAGCAGAAGCTGAATACCGATATCAGACTGCGCTATCCCGACTCAATCACCAGAAAGAACGTCTGGCATATTTTAAATGTTTGCCGGGTCTGCTCATTCATGAGGCGGAGTTCATCGGGAAAGGAATCAATCTTCCACTGCTTCACTCATTCCACAGTTCCGTGCGCATACCGGTCGAGCCAAAATCTTTACTGGAAAATTTAGATATTTCAAGAGCTGTCCAGTTTATTACAGTTGAGCTTGATAATCTGGTATCTGCTGTAAACAGCATAATTAAATTATGTTCACCCCCCACTGATCGATATGAGTTAAATAACGGTGGGCTTATTCGCGCTGAAGCTTACAGAGAGTATTTTAGCGCGGACAATAATCTGCTGCGGGCAATTATAAGTGGGGACGAGTATGTTTCTTCCGTGCTTGACTGTAAGAAAAATTACGAACAGAAAAAGAAGTTTTTTTCCATTTAGTTAAATAAGGTTGATTTATGTTTGCGTTCAGAAAAGAAGCGCCGGATGCCGCACGCCGTTATCATGAAAAATTTACTTCGCAGGATAAAAATATATGTCTTGTCGGAAGCCGTTTTTCTGTAAAAGGAAAAAAAGAAAATATTGTTCGTGCTTCCATTCTTGAGTCTGGCTGGATGATGGCAAATATTACCCTGCGTGATGTTAATGACATAGAAGGTAACGCTATAAACATTGGTGCAAGTGAACTGCATACCGGGCGCGTGGCTGATGGGCGATTTTCTAAAAAAGTAGCAATTAACGGAACTGAATTCTGGCTCTCTGAAACGGATACCTGCGCCACGATCAGTTACGCCGAAATGTCTGATATTTATCACTTAGGCAATGCCGGTAATTTTGATGACACTATGGACCATTTCTTCAGCCAGGCCTGTTCGCTGGATATGCTGCGTGTCGGTTTTAATGGCACATCCATTGCTGATACAACCAGCCCTGAGATCAATAAAAAAGGGGAGGATGTGAATATTGGCTGGCATGCACTGGCAAAAGAATATCAGGGAGGGAAACAGATCCTGTCAGAGCCTGTTACGCTTGGCGAAACCGGAAACTGGAAAAATATTGATTTACTGGCCAACCATCTCATCACAAATGTTATTGCTGAGCCGTTCCGGGAAGATCCGCGTTTGGTGGTATTAATCGGCGCTGAATTGGCTGCGCAACAACGCCTGCGCCTGTTTAATGCTGCTGATCGGCCAGCAAATGTCAGCGCTGCGCAGATGGCCACAAGTTCTGTGGCCGGGCGCTTCGCCTTTATTCCCCCTTTTATGCCAGGCAAACGGCTTGCTGTGACCACGCTGAGCAATCTTCATATTTATACGCAGGCAAATACGCGTTATTTCCGCGCAGAGTTTGACGAAGATAAGTGTGAATACGTCCGTTCTTATCTGCGTAATGAGGGATACGCCTTGGGCGATGCGGAACTTTACGCCGCTGTTGATGAGCATTCGATTGAGCTGGTTGATTAAATCCGCGCAAACAAAAAGACCCGCATTAAGCGGGTCTGGTTGGCAAATACAGAACATTAATTAGTTAAACTTCAGTGAGTTTTAAGAATGGCAGCTTTATTGTTTTTACTCAATCAGCAAAATTCGGTTATAAATTTCTTGCGCCGTAACATTTCTGCGGGCTATAGTTTCCCCGTTGCCGCAAAATCGGCAACCGGGCGTAGGAACCCGGGTAATCTGAAGGCGACACAACACGCGCCTAGCGTGTTTTTTTATGTCGCAGTTCTGGCACACCTGTATTTAATGGTGTGGTGTTTTCTGGCGTTCTTTCGCCTTACACGCCACATCCTCAGAATTATGGTGGTCCGGGCGGGGCAGCTTTCGGGCTGGCCGGTATCCTTCAGAGCCGGTATTCCTACCCCCGTCCGGGCTACCACCCATGAGCGTAGGAACTCCGGTGGTGGCGTTAACCGCTATCTGAAGGAGGTTGCCGCTATGGCCACTGCCCCTGTATTTGCTCATCCTCAGTTTACTTATCTCTTTCTTGCCCTGCGTCGCGCTGACTGTACCGCGCGTCCCTGTCCCGTGCGTGTTACTGCGACCAGCGAGCGTGACGCCCGTCAGCGGCTGTCAGCGGATTTTATTGTCTGCTTTGCCGGACGCCTGCCCGTCAGAAACAGCCGCGAGGTGAAAGCATGAAAAATACCGGTGCAATTCAACCCGCCTGCACACTGTCTGTTAAAGGAGAGGAGCGCCTGCTGAGAGCCACGCTTGCCAGCGAGTTTCTTGCCGGGGTGTTATCCGTCTGCGGCAGTTACGGGCATAAAACCATTCCCGCTGAGGGCGCTGCGGCCATCCTTGCCTGTCTGGCCGAGCAGCTTGACGGCGTTGTGCGGGAAACCAGCACCATAAAAGGGAATGACCATGATTAATAATGACATTGTGCTTTCCCCGGCATTCCGTGCCGCCCTGCTGCGTCGGTATATAGCTGACGCATTCATTACCATGATGACACGTATTAACGGTGAGCCGGTCTATGCCGAAGATGGCGAGCGCGTACTGCTGACGCCAGAAAAGATGGCCCTGAACATTCTTTTCCATATTGAAGCCCCGTGGATGGATGAATTCGGGATGGAGGACGGCAGCCGTCTTGCTGCTGAAGCGCTCGAAAGAATGCTTACGCTGGGCTTTATGGGAGAAGCGCTGCGCCTGTCCGTGGCGGGCGTGACTGAAATGCGTGAAGTCTACCGGGATATCATTTTCGGTGCCCCGGATGGCGAACTGCCCGCTGGCTTTGAATTTGTACATGGCGCAACAGGGGAGGTATACCGGTGAAACAACAATCAGTCACAGCGGTAACGACTGCTGCCCGTGGCCGCTGGCCGCACATCCTTTCCGCGCTGGGTATCGACGTTCCTGCCGGACGCCGCCACGGCGCATGCCCAAAATGTGGGGGAACAGATCGCTTCCGCCTGGATGATAAGGAAGGGCGGGGGACATGGTTCTGCAACCAGTGCGGAAATGGCGACGGGCTTGATTTGATCCGCCTGGTGACAGGCAGGAATGTACGTGAGGTGTCGGATATGGTTGCCGGAACGCTGGCGATGCCTGAAGTGGCGGGGAAGCCCCTGCTGCCTGCCAGGAATGAAGCTGCACGTAAGCAAAACGGCAGTGCGCGGTTTTATCAGCTGATGAAACATGCCGTAACCGGCGAAAGCCCTTACCTCACCGGGCGTGGACTGTTCGGCCAGGCCTGTAACCTGCTGGGGCATCCCGTAACCGTGGCCGGCGCCACCTTTCCGGCTGGCTCACTGCTGTTTGCACTCAGGGATATGGACGGCAACATCACGGGCGGTCAGCTTATCTGCCCTGAAGGGCATAAAAGCCTGCTTCCGGGAAGCCTGCTGGCCGGGGCGTTTATCTCGCCGGTGGAAATACCCGCAGAGGTGCCGGAACAGGTAACCATCACGGAAGGGCTTGCCACGGCGCTGACGGTCTCCCTGCTTGTACCCGGCTGGGTGATTGCTGCCGTAGCCGCCACCAATCTGCCCAGGGTGGCAGAAAAAATCAGACAGAAATGGCCGGACACCCGGATCGTCATTGCGGGGGATAACGATCTGCTGGACGGGAAAGAAAATACCGGGCGTATCTGGGCAGAAAAAGCGGCAAACGCAGTGAACGGCTGGGTGTCGCTGCCCCCGACACGGCACAAGGCCGACTGGGATGACTTCCGTCAGGAGGCTGGTCAGGAGCGTGCGCGGGAGGCTTTCAGGGAAGAAATGACCCAGCACGGAAAAGGCCTGACGCGCCTGCCGGAAGGGTTCCGGCTGACCAGGGAATATCTCTGGTATGACAAACTGGTGAATAAGTCGGATGGCGATACGGAGATCCGTAATATCAAAATTTGCAGCCCGATCAGGGTGACGGCCATTACCAGTGACGCGGACGGCAGTAACTACGGGCGGTTGCTTGAATGGGACGATACCAACGGCAACAACCGGAAATGGGCCATGCCGATGGAAATGCTGGGCGGCAGTGGCGAGGAGCTGCGTCGCGTACTGCTGGTGAACGGGCTTTCCTATATTAACGTTAACGGCGCGGCACGCGCTCACCTGATGGAATACATCTCACTGTGCAAGCCTGAGAACAAGGTGACGTGCGTGAACAGAACCGGCTGGCATGGCGGGGTCTATGTTCTTCAGGACGAGGTGATAGGCCGCGACGCGCGTTCTGTCATTCTCCAGACGTCCAGCGTACAGGGACGGGATTTCCGGGTTAACGGCACGTCAGAGGAATGGCGCGAGCATATCGCGCGCTTCTGCACGGGAAATGCCCGGCTGGCATTCAGCGTGAGTCTGGCATTTGCGGCTCCGTTACTGCAACTGGTGGGGATGGGAGGAGGCGGGTATCACCTGAAAGGCGAATCCACGGACGGTAAAACCACCACCATGAAAGTGGCCGCGTCGGTCTGTGGCGGCACGGATTTCTGGCATACGTGGCGTGCCACAGGTAACGCGCTGGAGGGAACCGCAAGCCGCCGCAATGATGCCACCCTGATGCTGGATGAAATCCGGGAGGTTGACGGACGCGAGGCCGGTAATATTGCCTATATGCTCGCCAACGGGCAGGGCAAGGCGAGGGCCAGAACGGATGGTTCGGTCAGGGAAACCAACCGCTGGAACCTGCTTTTCCTTTCCACCGGTGAGCTGTCACTGGTTGAGCATGCAGCCAGCGCCGGAGAGCGCACCTATGCAGGTGTGGAAGTGAGGATGATCCAGATCCCCAGCGACTCCGGCAGATATGGCGTGTTTGAGGATCTGCATGGCTTCAGCGGCGGTAAGGCACTGTCTGAGCACCTTGAGCAGGCTGTTTCGCAGTACCACGGTGCGCCGTTCCGTGACTGGTTGCGGCATATCACGGCATCACTGCCGGATGTTACCAGCCAGGCCAAAGCGATGCTGAAGGAGTTCACGCGCAGGCTGACGCCTGAGAATGCCGGTAATCAGGTGGGGCGGGCGGTGACGCGATTTGCACTGGTGGCAATGGCCGGGGAGCTGGCCACGCGGGCAGGTATAACCGGCTGGCCGGAAGGTGAGGCTTACACGGCGGCTGAACGCTGTCTTGCGGCATGGATGGCTGACCGTGGCCACTCAGCGAACCAGGAAGATCGCGCCGCGATGGAGCAGGTCAGGGATTTTATCACGCGTAACCAGTACAGCCGTTTTGCTGACTGGCACGACGAAAAAAACCGTCCTGTGGCCATGATGGGCTTTCGTAAAGTGGACAAGGGAAACACAGGCACAGAGGCGGTGACAACGTTTTATATCCTGCCGTCAGGGTGGAAAGAAATCTGTAAGGGTTTCGATGCCCGTAAGGTGGCGAGACTGTGCGTCAGCGCCGGATGGCTGGACGCCGGTAAGGACGGGCGAACCCAGATAAGTATGCGCCTGCCAGAAATAGGCCTTAAGCGGGTATACCAGTTCAACACTAACGTGCTTGGAGAGCCGGAAGAGGACTAATCTCGCGTGAGTCTTATTTTAATGAGGTAACACTGGTAACAGAGGTAACACCCGTAACCGGTAAGGGGCGGGGGTGTTACCAGTGAAAATTAGCGAAAGGTAACACTGGTAACAAAATAAACGCTGTTACCACCTGTTACCTCGCGATAAAACGCAGTGGTAACTAATTTTCTCTTTATAAATCAATGTGGTTACCAGTGTTGCCACTGTTACACGTCAGGACAGAAAGCAGATAGCCTGCCAGCCTTTTTCCTGGCAGGCCATGAATCAAGGAAACAGCATGCGCATAATGAAAATGACCTGCCCGGCATGCCTTGCAGATGCAAAGATTCGAAAAACGAATCGTAAACACCCGCAGCTGGCAGATGTTTACTGTAGTTGCTCAAACGTTGAATGCGGCCATACGTTTGTGATGAATGTCGCTTTTTCCCATACGATAAGCCCCAGTGCGCTGAAGGGGCAGGGAAGGGTGAAAGAACTGATTGATGCCCTGCCGGAACAGGACCGTGAGAGGGCGCTGGAAATACTGCTTGCGGCAAAAAACCGGCAGTAATGCATCATGCCGGGGTGGCAAATGCCATGCCCGGACCTGCTTTAAATGCGCCAGCATCTTTCAGTTTTGATTGTATTTAATTGATTATCTTTCAATAGCTTAATTTTTGAGTGTGGCGGGCCAGCTTCAGAAAACAGTGACGGAAAAATTTTTATTTATTTCTAATCAATGGCTTAAGTGTTTCAGCCTTTACATGCCAGTCCCCGGAAACTGAAAAAAGCTGAAATTCCTTTCATACTTTTCAGTTCGCTTTCTACCCGGAAAGGCCAGTAGTGGCGCGGCCTGCAGGGATGATTTGTAGAAAATCAAAACTGAAAAAATTCTCTGATATGAAAACGGCAGGCGGGTGCGGTGTAGTGCGATTTTGGTGAGAAGAAGATTTTTTTTGGCGTAAGTTAACAAACTTAGCTTACTGCAAAAGAACTACCTTTACGTAGATGGAGGAGGTGATTAGTATGTTCTCAACACACTAGCAATTGAGCTTATTAGAGAAAGAAAGGTAATTTATTATGGATAACGGTTCTATTACTTTTTTTGATATTAACGCATTTGGTTTTTACCGATTAAAACATAAAGCTAAAGATCTTGATTACAAATTCGGTTCTCTTGAGGAAGTTTTTGGCGAATTTGAAACTTGGTTACGAGGTAAAGCTATTGAAGAAACTATTCCGTGGGATGTTAATACCAACCCAATGCGATCTAAGACATATTGTCGTGGAGTTGCTATTGATCCTCAAACGAAGGATATCGTAGTGGTTTTGCTTCGAGCCGTTGGTGATGGTTCAGGTAATTTACATGGTGTTAGAATGGGTTCAGCAGTTGGCTCCGAGGAAAGTGATACAGTGAAAGCTGGAACGTCGGTGAGAGGAGGCAGGGTAATTTGGGGAGATCCATGTTATTACTGGATTATCCCAGAGCACAAAAAAATAGCTTCCATAATTTTTCCTCATTCTGGCGCTGACACTAATAGGTTTTGCCAATACGTAACTACATTTGTGAATAATCATTCGAATGTAGATGGAAGTAGAAAACAATCAACTACTAGCCATCAGCATAGCCGTGATCCAAACCGAATGGTTAATGTAGTCAAAACAATGTTTGAGCATGGAGAAGGAAAGGATAAGTGTAATTGCTTATTTAAGTTTGATGTTGAACAGACAAAAATAAAAACTGCTGTTGACAACTTGGAAAATATTATACCGAATATAACTCAAACTATAATTCGTGATATTGCGACTTCTCGTGTAGATGATGAGCGTAGCCCTTTTCTTCAGTTAGCAAGTGAATTTATGCCTTCTCTATTTGGAGAGGCGCCACCTTTACAATCCCCTAAACGTATCGAAGTACGCATTGATGGTGCTCCAACTCCTGAGGAAATCGCACAATTATTTGCACAACGAACAGAGGATACTGACTGGGCTGATGTAGGCTTTAAAGTTAAGGATTCTGAAATTCCAATATGGCTTACTAAATATGTTGTGAAGTCTACATTACCGATCGATTCTGATGGGCTTTCACACTATTCTCCGGGAAAATTATTAGAAGAAATTAATAATATCAGAGAGGACATTCTCGAGTCCGTTATGGCTCAGGAGGATGCTATTGATGACGAAGCTCAATTAGATCCTGTTGTCGAAGATTCAAATGACCAACTCATTGCTAATGGTCAAGTTTAAGTGATAGGTGAATAATATGAATCCCAAAGTTAGGAAGGCATTATCAGACCTGATCACTGGCGCCAAATGGGATGTTATTGCTCTGGCTGTTATTGCTATATTGGTATATTTCTTGAAGGACTCGTTGAAATTTTCTGATGTCAAGGATGTAGTCGGGACCTTGCAAAATATTTCAGCTGCAATATTTACTATTATCGGATTATGGGTTGGTTTTTTGTATCCAAATGCAATTCAAGGGATTGTTAGTGATAATGTTGATTATATTAAGAATACGAAGGACGTTCCGAGGATAGAACGATTAATCTATGTGATTATTGTTTCTGCATTAGTTATGCTTGGTACACTTGTTTTTTATGTTGTTAAGGCGTTGATAGGAAATTCAAATTTCTACATTGAATGCAGGGTGAGTATTAAATTTGTAGCATTGGTATTTGTTTTTTGTTTATGTTGGCTGCAAAGTCGTTGTATTTTTAGCGTCATTATTAGCAACTTCCGATTTGCTAACAATCTGTACTCTCGTATAAATGAGTCAAAGTTAAAGCATGATTAAATCTCATTCCCCTCCTGTTGAGGAGGGGGAAAGGAGATTTGCTTTGGGGGCATTTTTGGGGGCATAAAACTAAGTTGTTTTTTAAAATCTCATGTAAATCAGTTGCATAATTATTTTTTCTATTCATATTATCGCACCATTAAAATCAAATAGTTACAAACATACCTCTTCAGTAAAATTCTCTGTTTTTCGTCTCGCGTACTTACTTGCGTACTTGTTTAGCATCCTATAGCTTCTCATTTCCTTTTTATCTCATGAATGCTAACTACTGCATCTACTCGGGATGGTCGTGCTAACGCGTCTCGCTCTGAGTTACCCGTGGGTGTAATGGAAGAGCCCGTTCTGTGTTCTGAAAAGCCTCACCATAGAAAAACTACAATGGGGCAACTAGGTTCAGATGGATTCACTGACATGCATATGTTTAATAGGAAGTGGTAGAAATATACTTTTTTTTATTGCCAGCTGTTTTCTTGGCGTATCAGATTGTTGCTGGTATAAATGTTGCCAGAGCGAAGTGGTCGGTAGATAGCGCGAACTCTACATAATCACATTGCTTACTTTGATTGGTTTATACAGAGAAGAACATTCCCCCTTCAACGCTATTTAGCTCTGTATTGCTATGCCTGTTATTTTGTTTTCGTCAGGGAATATTAAATTTGAAAGTTAACACTACGATTAGTGACAGGGGTTTATTACTTCGTCAGCAGCAACAATTAATCCGTATCAATAAAATGCTGCAATTACTTGATTGCAGTCGTACAACACTTTATCGCTGGGTCAAAGCCGGCATTTTCCCTCAACCTATTATTCGTGGTGGCCGTACTCTAGGTTGGCCTGAGCAGGTTTATCAGGAGTGGTTGAAAGAACAATAAAGATAGCTCTGTACATGAAGGCTGGGGTTCCAGCCTTTTTTTGTACCTGGTAAAAGTGAAACAAGATGAACCGTGAATAGATGATTTATTTAAGCCTGAATAAGTATGAATCGTAGATATGTGCCTGATTAACCAACTAGAGAATACCTCAACCATCTCTGCATCTAATACGGTATTTAATAATATATCGCCAGGCATCATTGCGGGGATCCAATCAAAGGGGATCTTTATCTTTAAGGACGTGCTGTGGCCTGTACTGTATTCTGAAGAAGAGCAAGATATCAGAATCATGGGGAAAGTATTTGATGCCGTGGATAAAGTGGCTACGAAATCCAGGTTTCTAGCTGTCAGGTATGATCTTCATCTTCCGGAGTATACCTCTGGTAACCAGCCTATCAGTGATTTCCATAATTTACTGTTCAAAATGATAAGTGAAAATTATCCCAAGTCTTTTATAAGTTACCTCTGGGTTAGGGAGCAGGGAAATTCCGAATCCCAACATTATCATTATCTGCTAATGCTTGATGCTAATTGCATTAGATACCCAAACCTCTTGAATAAAATAGTTGATCGCTGTTGGCATCTTGCTACCGCTGGGACCGTGTTTTTTCCAAAAAATGGTTATTACACTGTTGCTCGAGATAATCCAGAGTCATACGCAAAACTTATGTTGCGTGTAAGTTATTTCGGGAAAAAATATACTAAAGAACACATTGCTAAAGGCATTCGACGTATTGGTCATGGTTTCAAAAAACCAAAGCCATTCATTCGTAAAACGAGGCAAGCCAGGGCGAAAGTCATACTGAAAGCGTCCGACAACTTGAAAAGTATCTCTCTTCCTTCCTGCTACGAAGGTTCGTTGGACAAATACTTCCAGGGAGAGGCTGAGCTACCCATGTTTTACCGTAGGCGTTCATATTATGAACTAGTCGACGAAGAAAAGTGGTGGATCCGCGATGCTCCACGCTGGTCAGGGCATCGACGCAATTACCTTTTTGAAGCATTAATTACAGGCGTTAGTCTGTCTGGGTATGCAAGAAAGTATCGGCTTAATCCTGAACGTGTGTACGCAAATTGCCGACAGGT
Organism: Atlantibacter subterraneus; assembly: GCF_007570865.1. Lineage (GTDB taxonomy): Bacteria > Pseudomonadota > Gammaproteobacteria > Enterobacterales > Enterobacteriaceae > Atlantibacter > Atlantibacter subterraneus. The sequence goes on from NZ_VLPS01000002.1 coordinate 50,890, forward strand.
AGGTGGGCAGAGCCTTAAAATCATTTACTGGGCTTGGCATCGCTATTGCTTTTTGCAAAGTAAAGGCTCAGTTGAAAGTTACATCAGAAACAATAAGCTACGCTACAAATCTGCGGCCAAACAACTGCGTAGAAAACCAATGAGTGATCGCTGGAAGAAACATTTTGATGATTACTACTTACGTTTTTGGCCAGAAGGGTGGAGCGTTGCAGAATACTGCCGTCATGTTGGGATAGTGCCGAGTACTGCCAGGCGTTACCTGGTAGATTTTCCATATTTTGGCCTGATCAATCCTTTTTTGCTTCGGCCATGGCTATGATGGCTTCGCCCTAACAGGAAAATGCTGAATTAGCAGGAACACTTAATGCCGAAGTTTGAGATGAAATCCCATTAATAACAATCTGTTGGTTTAATTAGTATGAATTACCACGTGATCACTTTTGGAATATGTATTTATAATCAGTGAGTTGTAGTGGGAAGGATATATGATCACCGTTAAAAATAAATAATGATGATGGTGCATTCCGAGCCATCAGATAGCAATGTGTAAAGTGATCGCTCGAGTGATCATGATCAGTGCCGGTATGCCGGTATGCCGGTATGTGGGTATGAGCGAGAGCTTTACAGATTCAAATAGCAAAATTTTATCGATAGTATTCCTTATTACTTATGGCCTGTTTCTGTAGTGGTACACTGAATTTGGTTGTCTAACAGATTGATCTTCATCCTCGAATAATTGATTGAGGGAAAAATGGAGCAGCAACAACAAAGTAGTATCAATTTCCGCCCGTTCATTGGCTCAAAATACGCCGGTAGCCGTTATGGCGTTCGGGTGCTGGTATTGGGTGAGTCACATTACGCGGACGAGCACGACGTAGGCCACGATTACACGCAGTACGTTGTTAAAACGCACGCTTACTGTTCTGGCAATCCGTTTTTCTCTAAGCTCACAACCGTGTTGCGTGGTGATACCTCAAATCCAACGGATGAAGAACGGTATGAAGCCTGGCAGAACATTGCGTTTTATAATTACGTGCAGTCAATCGTTGGTGAAGGCTCGCGAATAGCGCCAACAGCAGAAGCATGGAGGGCCGCAGAAGCCCCATTCTTTGAGGTTGTCGGGGAGCTAGAGCCTGATGTAATTCTGGTGCTGGGTAATCGCCTGTGGGATGAGGTGCCAAATCTTCCGCCAAAATACCCGGTGGAATGGTGCGGCATCACACATCCAAGCGGTGGAATGGCCTATGAACCGTCAATTGCTGCACTGGCTGACTCTATAGCGAAGGCTGGTGGCACGTTTGCCAAGCGAGAAGAACAGTTATGATTAATTTTCGCCCGATTACCCATTCGGAACTCATAAGTAGGGGCAATGAGCCCCTGCATCATGGAGTTTCAAAATGTCACGTACACGAGCGGAGCGCCGCCATCATGAGCGCCGCATAAAGCAGAAGCGTCGCCAGTATTTTCATGTTTTCGCCAGCATGTCGCCACGTATGGTCGGAATCATTGCACGCACCCCAACATCTTGCTCTTGCCCTATGTGTGGAAATCAGCGTGAGCACCACGGTATGAGCTGGCAGGAGATTATCGACCGCTTGCGATATACCGATTAACAGGAGGATGAATGCACCATGACACTACCGGAGAACATTTGTAAGTACCTTAATTGGAGCTTACTTATGTCTACATTTAATACTCGTAAAGACCGTGATCGCCACGGTAAACCATTGCCACACTGGCGCGTGAAGTATGCAACTCGCTGTCGTGTAAAGCATATTCACTATGCCGACCGTTATAGCGACAATGCGCCCCGAGTAAACTACAGCAAGAATCCAGGTTACTGGAATAACTTGTATACGACCCGCCGACGTCGCGCTGATGAACGTGCCCTGGCGCATGCTGTAGTGACTGGCGCAGATCCTGATGGCCTGCTTTGGTTGCCGAACAATCGCCCCCTGGAATATTACTGGTAAATCTCAAACCCGCTGCGGCGGGTTTTTTATCCCTGTACTAACACCACCTCTCATTGAGGTGGTCAGCAGGTATTGGCTTTGAAATGAACCTAAGCACCTTTTTTTTGTAGTGCGAAAATTGAGCGCTTACGCCCCTTTTAAAATGTTTTCAAAATCAGCGCTGCTTAGATCCGATGCAGAGCACAACATATCCCTCGCCAATGCCCGACGACGCTGAAGGAGTTCGTCTAGCGTTTCTTCCAACGTCGTAATTTCAGTGTCCATTACCGTCGGATAATACACATACACATCCTTTGTCTGGCCGATACGGTAAGCGCGGTCAGTTGCCTGGTCTTCTTTCGCTGGATTCCAACAGCGGGTGAAATGAATAACGTGGTTTGCTTTCTGCACGTTAACCCCAAAGCCAACCGCGACGGTGGAGAGAATAATCACGCCAAAGCCGGGTTGGGACTGGAAATCATCAATCAATCGCTGGCGACTATTCTGGCTCTGACTTTTAGTACTGGTGTCGCCGTTGATGATCACCGGACGGAAACCGAATCGCTGTTGAATAGCATGCTGTATCTCGCGCTGGAGATCGCGCAGCTCAGTAAAGATGATTACTTTGTCTTTGCTGGTGTGCTTAATCTCATCCAGCGTTTTCAACATCCAGTTAAGCTTTGGCGACCCTTCCTGATAACGAGGCTCAGGGTTAACGACTGCCGGGTGTGCACAAATGAGTTTAAGACGATGTAATAACCCCAACATCCCCGCGCCTGCTTGTTGCATTCCTTCACTAAGTGCCTGCTGTTGTTGCCAGTTCGCTATTGAAGAAAGATACAGTTGCTTTTGGGGGCCAGAAAGCGGCAGTTGCTTACAGCTGACGACTTCTATTTTTTGCGGCAAATCACGCGCAACCTCTTCTTTAGTCCGGCGTAATGTTTGTGGTTCAATCAACGCTCGTAAGCTTTCAAGCTGCCCTGTATCCCGGCCCGCTTCGTTCTCTATTGGGCGAACATAGTGTTTGCCAAATTCATTGAGTGCGCCTAACAGGCCAGGCTGAGCGAAATCAAAGAGGCTCCACAGGTCTACAAGCGTGTTTTCGACAGGCGTGCCGGTACATGCCACTTTAAATCTGGCTTGTATAGCATTGGCGGCATGAGTGATTAATGCTGCCGGGTTCTTTATTTTTTGTGCCTCGTCGCAGACCATGATGGACCACGGTTGGCGCGCCAGTGAGAACTCCTGATCGCGAAGCGTTTCGTAGGTTGTCAGAATAATTTTCGCTTCACCGCGCCAGCCGGGTTTGAGCAGGTTTTTGATCTCCTGAGACTGCAGATGAGCCGGGATCGCCTGTTTCGGGTATTTCACTGCTTTGATGGTATCGCCATATAGTTTCAACACTGAAATCCCGGCGGTATAGAAGAAATTATCCAGCTCACGTTCCCAGTTATCCAAAAGAGAAACGGGGGCAACGATGAGGCTGGGTGGCTCGTCTGGTAATTTTTCAATGAACCAGACCAGGAAGCTCAGGATCTGCAGCGTTTTCCCCAGACCCATGTCATCCGCCAGCAAGCAACCAGCCGTTTCCTGAGGTGAACGAAGGAAAAGCTGCTGGAGCTAGGCCACGCCTTCACGCTGATGATCTTTGAGCCGGATGTGCTCTTTAAGGCTCAGAGGAATTTCAGGTTCAGCTAGACGTGCATTGAGGAGTGAATCGCGGCGTTGTTTGATATAGGCCGCTTCTTCAATGTTCTGTTCAATTTTGAGTACAGCCCGGGCGGCTTTTTCAACAGCACTGTCCTCTGATTCCTGTGTTGCCTTTTGCTGTTTTTCCCAGTTCTTACTGAAGGTCTTCGCTGCATCCAGCGGCAGTTCAGTCTCATTCCAGGGGGGGATGATATGCGTTTCGCCAGATGCTTCTGCCTGGGTAATTCTCTCCTGCAGTTCATCGAAATGCTGCAGGTTTTCAGGTTGCCAGCCCGTTAGCGTCTCCACCGAAAATGCAGAGCAGTCGATGTCATCAGGGAGCCAGTCTTCACTTTTTGCCTTGGTCAGCCAGGGCGAGGATATTTTTTCGAACTCACCAATGCCGATGACGCGATCGCCATATTTGCCCAGATCCAGGACATCGTTAAACTCTTTACCCTCGACTTCCTGTTGCCAACGCAACAACAGCGACTGGCAATCATGCCATTGCTGTTCAGTGAATTGGCTAAGTTCCAGCTCGTATCCCTGCCAGGAACCTGCCGGCATTTGCGCGGCAACGCTAATCCCTACGGCCTGAACAAATTTTTCCAGTTCCCATGGCGCAGATAAGAGGAATGACACCTCCGGTTGTGGCACCGGTGAGACAGGCTCCAGTACCAGCGTAATACTCTCTATCTTATTCTCATCATTGATTTGGGGTTGAAGCCTGAAGTGATGAAAGAAAATATGGGCATCAAACAGTGCCTGTTCGTGTTCCTCAGGAGCAATAATACTGGCGGCATCTTCACCCAAAAAAGTATAGGGGTTGCGAACAAAGGAGAGCGCTTCACTGCCGGCAACCCTACGGCCAGGGATTGAGTGAATAGAACTCAGGACTTCTTTTACTTCGGGAGGAATGATGACATGGCTGAGTTCGCCGTTCTCCCCGGGTATGCGATAGCTATCGTGAACCTGAGCATTCTTGTCAAAACTGCCGAGCCAGTTAGTGGGCTGGTCCTCGAAGTGTGGCTCAATCTCGATAACGGCAGTATCAGCAACTGTTGCCTTACGCAGACGTAATGACAATGAGGTCGGTTTGATAACGTGCGTTTTTTCTAAGTAGTCATCAAATTTTGCGGCAGCTTGTTTTGCACATTTGCGAATAGCGGCCCATCCTAGCTGGTTAGTGGTTTCGCCAGGCGTCTGAATTTGCTGGGTACTAAGCTGCTCTATTGCTTGTAAAAGTGCCCAGTTATCCCGTGATAACAGGTGCTGTTGATTTTCATAAGTAAAAATAGCGCCGGTACGATTGAAACGAATAGGCTGGCGGGAAGGAATCGCAGACCACTCAGAAATCCAGACACGAAAATCACTATCGTTTAATGCCCCTCGCGAACTCAGGCTTGCACGTAATGGTAATACCTCTGGGACACCAATAAGAGGCAGACTGCTGGAGTGTTCTTCGTCTTCCACCAGGCGATACAAGGCATCCCAGCTCAATAACCAGCGGTCTGTTAGTGATATCAGATAGTCTTCTTCGGCCAGTTGCTCAAGCCAGGATGCCAGAGCCCAAAGCTCTGAGTCATTAACCAACGATTGAGGAAAACTGAGTCCGTTTTCCTCAATCTGGTACTGATACTTCAGGTGGCGTTCTATCTGCTGACGGTTTCCCGTCAGTTTACTTAACAGACGTTTCAGCATTATTTGATCCAGTAACGATGCGGTTCTTTAGTCACAGGGGTGAAACCGAGTCGAAGCAACTCTCTTTCCGTTATATCGTCAGGTGCTTTGAACTGAACGGACAGCACGCCACCTTTTTGTCGGTTATCGCTGACGATGCACGAGGTGTTTTCAACCAGGCGCTGTATTGCTGTATCCCGCAATGGATTGATGATTTTGATGTCAGATACTGTGGCGGGTGAGGGCGCTTTTTTATCAATAAATTTGACGGGCTCTTCAGCCATCCAGCGGATACCCAACTGACGTAATTCATCGTCATATTTCAACATCCAGCCAGTGATTCGGGTCTTGTTATACCCTTCGGCTCGTGGGGTATGTGGAAGGCGAAGAACATTACGGTATTTATCTTTTAATTGGATATTAATATCCAATGAGTGTGACTCTGGGTTAAATGGAGCCTGACCCACCCGGTAGGCATACATCGCGTTCCCCGTCCCGGAAAATTCAACGAAAATGTAGTCGTTAATCTGCATGATCATGGCGTTATCGAAACTACGCCCACCGCGCAAATGACTTAACCGTCCACGATTCTCCTCACGGAATTTCATAAAGTCGCGGCCACGATCGTGCCAGGCATCTGGCCCCATCACGATACGGGTGAACCCCATCTGATTCGCAAAACGTAGCCAATAATGCAGCCTGGCCTGATCGACATCGCCATTGCCGCGTAACAGTTCAAAGAAATGCATCAAATCTTGTTTTGCCAGCCACCCCCGCACCATCGCTGCGACGGGTTCAGAAACATACTGATGCCACTTGTTCTGCTGGCTTTTCAGCTGCGGGTTATCCCAGTATTCCAGCGCAGCCTGTTTCAGGGCGGAATGCGCTTGATCGCGATATGTTGAATGGTAATAGCGGGTCAGCGTTGCCGTCATGATGTCATCGCGAAAACGTACCCACTGCGCCGCCAGGCCTAATAGCCAACTGATTTTGTCCAGATATTGAGGATCGTCCAGAGTATCAAGCTGCGCCAGCAACACCGTGAAAATACGCTTCCACAACCAGCTGCTGTCAGGGATTTGCGCTATTTTTTCCAATGATGATAAGGAGTTATTCTCACCGGAAAGGATCTGCTGGGATATCACACCACCAGCCTGAGGCGTAAAAATATCGTGGTAAAACTCAATGGTTTTCATCCACGACTTTTCTCTGCGAATAGCGGCTTTTACGACAGGGTACCCCCTGGCAATATGACCGCGCAGAACACACCAGTGCGGGTTTATTTCTGGCGGCATATGCATTGATCAAATGCCACCATAGGCCTGATGCAGAATATGAATTTTCTGGTGAGTTTCTCGGGCTTACACATGAGCTTAAGTTTGCAGGGAAAAACTTACGAGAACTGAGAGAAACTGGCTGTTCTATTTATGATATTTATCAGGAAGAGTACGGCATGATCTTACTTCCTGATCATCCCGGCATTAAGCTCGCCGAAATACTAGCTGCCTCACATATAGGGCTGAATAAATTTTCGGTTTACATGGGATGTCGCGAGCAAGAGATAGTTGAATTGTTAATCGGTTCAGTTTCTTTGACGAAAGCTATGGCGCTCCGCTTATCGCATGTGGTCGGTGGAAGTTGGTCAAAATGGATGTCTATTCAAGAGCAATTTGAATTACAGGTGGCACAACGAGAGATCAAAGAATTAATGATTTTGACTAATTTAGGGGATGAGATTGTTGGGTTATAACCCAACAATCTCAATGGCATGTGCGAGTTGCCTGCAAATGAATTGTGATTGTCCTCTTACATAGATGCTTCAAGAGGTATTAATATTGACTGCGGCCAAAATATAAGCACACCCGTTTTCGTTCCAGGCACTTTTTGAGATTTACGGGGTTTCAGCCATCAACCGGCAACAGTTAGAAAATCAGACCCTCGCTCAGGGGCGTGTCCACATTCTGTGCGAAAGGTTATTGGATATCTTTTTTTATGCTCTGCACGCGTTAGAAAGCCATTGATTTTCCAGCATCTCAGGGGGGAAGATGGGAGACATCAATAAAAAGATAACTGCCGCATTTTACGTTATCGTTAGCTGTCCGGAATGATTTACCTCTTTAAGGTTTTGCACTTCAAAATAGAGAAACATAATATGAAAAATGTCATGGCTGGTTTATTTCTGTTAAGTGGTCTTTGCGCAGCGATTAATCCGGCAATAAGCGCTGAAAATGAGCAACGTTATATCAGTATTCGTAATACCGACAGCGGTTGGATACAGGGCGTTTGTTCACTGGTGTTCACCTTGGATAATGGTGGATACGGGGAATTTAATCATTTGTCTGTTACGTTGCAGCTAACCGACAAATCCGGTGCAGCGCTGGAAACGGGTACGCTTGAAGTGGAGCCGTTTGGTGATAGCGACGCAACCCGTTCAACGAGTGCGGCAACTGAATTCAGTTGTGACGCGGTTGAAAAGACAGCCAGCGTCGTTATTAGCCGGGTTAACGAGCTCTCTGCGAATGGCGCATCACATGCATTGCCTCTGTCAATATTCGACCCGCAATATTACCAGCCGTTGAAAGTTAGCGTCGGGCCGGGAAAATAGATTTCTTGCATCTTTACCGGGGATGCCTAAGGCATCCCCTTCAAACAGGCTGCGTATTTACTTTTCGATTAAACCGATTATTCGATCGCCTTCAGCATCTTCCTGAGCAGCACGGCTAAATATACTGCCATCGCTTTGCGTACCTACCTTGATCGGCTCTTTACAGAGTTAATTGTTCCTGATCCTCATTGCTATAAATCTCGGCAAAAGATGACTGGACGCTGGCAACAAAACCTAAAGTTATTGCCGCGATTTTTAAGCTAAATTTCACGTTATTAACTCCTTAATAAATATGTGCGCTAAGTCAGAGGTTGCGATCAGTGACTGCTTTTAATTTGCTTACAGGTCTCAAGCCAACTGGCAGTATCGATTTTGCCGTTTGCCAGGTATTTTTGTTGGTTCTGCCAGTGCGCGGCGAGGAATGGCTTAAGGCCTGAAAGACGTTTGTTCAGGGTGAGCATTTGATCAAATACGGTCACTTCATGCTTCAGACCTTCCTGACCATAAAGCGTGGCGGAATCAACCAGGCTGCTGGCGTAATATCTGGTCAATTGTTGCAGGCGATCGGTTTGTTCGCTGAGTTTCGTTTTACGGATGGCACAGTTTTTGTCGCTGTCGTCTTTATCCTTGCATAACAATTCATAGTTGTGGTTCAGGAAATCCAGGAATCGGCCATCATCCTGTAATTTTGTGCACAGGAAAGACCCTAAATTTAAGCTGGCGCGGATTGATTGCGCTCGCTCTTCTTGCTGTTGCTGATTGCTGGCGCGAAGCTGGTTCTCCAAATCTTTCAGTTTCTTTTTCAGTTCCGTATCTTCAACGCCTGATGCCAGGCTGCCCAGCGCTTTTGCGGTGTCTGCTGACTCCGCTTTGTTCTTATCCTCGCCCGGTTTATTTTCACCGAGCGTGGCCCAGTTTTTCTCAAGCTCTTTCAACCGGTTGGTCGAGGTAATGGCCGGGGATACCATGACCAGACGCAGGCCCGTCGTTTTACTGGTGAAGGGATGCGCCTCATCGTAGTAGTTAATTTCTTTACGGGTGGCGCTACGGATCTCAGACTCATTTGAGATTACGCTGCCGCCGCGTACCACGAATCCGCCCGCCTGGCCATGAAGGCGGTTGATTTTATTAAGATAAAAGGGGGTAAACATCATTTCAGAGACATTGCCCAGCATATCGTACAGGCCGAGAGGGTTGGGATTTAGCAGACCGACCAGCTGTACTTTGCCGTTAGAGGATTGTGAGCCGGAATACCACTCATAATTTTTCATGTCATCCATCGGATAATGGGAATCGCGGAATTCCGCGCTATTCACCTTCAGGCCGCCACGAGCCGCAAATTCCCATTCGACTTCGGTGGGCAGGCGTAAAAATCCTGGATTACCGTCTTCTTTCGGCAATTTGTCGAGGGCGTTACTGCGTAACCATTGGTTATATTTATCGGCGAGGTTGACCGCATCAAACCAGCTTATATTGGTTTCTGCAATGCTCATCTTGCGCGATGGGGTAGGGCAGGTACCGCTGGTTAGTGCCTGGTACTGCAGCGCCGTCAGTTCATATTTGGCCATAAGATAGTAGCGGCCTTTGCTTTTTTTGGTCTCGGTAAAACTACCGGCGATAAAGGTCGGATAACTGTGTTCAACAAAGCCCCATTCCCCACCGTCTTCACCTAAGGTAATCGGCATATCATCCAGAGGGCCGGCTACCGGGATCTCAACCCGACGGAATACCATCGCGCCTTCGCAGGGCATGGGTAAGATAATATCTTCGCTATCCGGTTTCGGGTTATAGGTTTTCTCTGCCCAAGGCTCTGCCAGCACGGAGGACATTTTCAGCAGCAGGGTCAGCGCCAGCCAGCGTAATAAGGTGGAAGGAGTAAAGGCCATGAACGATCTCCGCGAACAATAAATGCTTTACGCAATAAAATGGATAAGAGTCATACCTCGCGCAGGCTCTGCGCAGGTTCAATATTTATGGCGCGCCAGGCACCGATGCCAGCGACCAGCGTCGCTACGATAAGGGTTAATAACAGAGCGACGAGACAGTGCCACGGTGTGATCCTGCAAATCATCTGTCCGGTTGCCTGGCTACCGGCTAATGCCCGATTAAAGACCTGGCTGGCCAGGAAATAGATAGCGAAACCGCCCAGATAGGCCATCAGGCTGAGCAGGCAGCCCTGAATAATGACATACGCGCCTACTGCTGGACGGGTAAAACCGAGCAGGCGCAAGACCGCGATTGGCTTACGTTTACGGTCAACATTCGCGATAAACGAGCCAATAAGTGAAGCGATGCAGCCAATCAGCGCCGTGGCGGCGATGGTGTTAAAAATAATGCCCAACACCCGATTGATGCTTTTTACATTCTCAATATCGGCTAAGCGACTGGTGGTTTCGATACGCTTCGCTCTGAGGTCGCGCTCAAGGCTGGCGACCCGATCGATATCCCGGGCATATAATCTGGCGCGAGCATAAAGCGGCGGTTTGCCGTTAAGCGGAGCGCCGCTGGCGATGCCCAGTTCCGTGACCGCATAGCCATCACGGAAATTCTCCAGCGCCAGCAATAATGAAGGATGCGTAAAAATGGCATCGCGATTGAAATAGGTCGCTGGCAAAATACCCGCCACGGTAACGCTTTTTCGGCCCCATTCCCGGCGTTCGTCAAACAGTCGGCTCACCCGCAATGTCAGCGAATCGCCCACGCTGGCTGCCAGCTTTCGCGCGGCTTCCTGGGTGATCACCACTTCGCTTTCCTGATGAAGTTCACGTTTTCCTAATAGCGGATCTCCGGAGCTTGTCGGGATAACTTCAGCATTTTCAATAAAATGCGTGTTGTCAGTTTGCAGGTCGGCCAGCGTGTTCAGCGAGCGCGTTTGCCCGATGGCAAAGCCGACATCAGGGCGCTGCTGTAACTGAGTAAGCCACGTCTGGTCATAGCTGCCGCTGCTTAGCATACGGATCTCAAGGTTACGAGGATCGTGGGCCAGATCTTGTTGTAATTGGTCCACAATCCCAAACCGCAGACCAAAAAGCAGCAGCAACGGTGCGATGACGGCGACAAGAGAGGAGACGATGCAAAAAGAGATGATGCGATCGTGCCACAGGTCTTGTAAGGCCAGGCGGGCCAGCAGTCTGGCTCGGTTAAAGGACAAAATAGGTTCCTTCCTGTTCGTGCTGCGCTGATGCCGTCAACGGTTCAGGTTGGGCAGTTAAACAGGGTAAATTGAAGTGCTGCACCAGCGGCCAGTCATGGCAAACAACCAGGGACATCATGCCCTCCTGGCGGACTAACTCAATAAACAGACTGAATAATTTCTGCGCGTTGTAAGGATCAAGCGCCGCGGTGGGCTCATCTGCCAGTACCAGCGCAGGACGGTGTAATATCGCGCGCGCGAAAGCGGTTCTCTGCCTTTCGCCAAAGGAGAGCTGGGTCGGATATTTAGCCAGTAACGGCGTCAGTTTTAGCGTTTCGATAACCCGTTCCAGCATGGCGTTGTCGGGAGGTTGCCCCAATAACTGGCACGGCAGGAGGATATTATCGTTGACATTCAGGTAGGGCAGCAGGCCGCCGTTTTGCAATACAAAACCAAGCTGGCGGGCGCGAATGGCGGCCAGCTCGTTATGCCGCTCGCCATTAAGTAGCGCCATAATATCGACATGCTGCGCGCCTTCGCTAAGCTCAAAGCGCCCAATTTTATTGGGCTGCAACAAAAGACCAATGGTCTCCAGTAAGGTGCTTTTACCACAGCCGCTTTCACCCGTTACCGCCATCACCTGGCCTGGCCGCAGCGTGAGCTGCGGCAGGTAAACCCGGTGGGAATGGCTGCCCTGGCCGCGAATGACGCACAGATCTGCAATCTGCAACATCAGGGCATCATTTCCAGTGGGATTGGATAAACGCGATCGCGCGGATCGCTGCCTTTGGCAAGCTCAACCCAGCGATCCACATCGGCGTTATATTTCTGGTAATGGCGCAGCTTGGACGACAGCGTGCGGATAAATTTCTCCTGCGATAATCCATCCCAGCTTTTCCATGTCTCTTCATCAAGGTTCAGCACATCGCTCTTGTAGGGAAGATCGGCCAGATATTCCCCCAGCACACCCAACTCGCCGATCCGGGCACTGTCATTTTGTTTAAGCTGGTTAGGGTCTGTCCCCATGGTTGCAGCAACGGTACGCAACTGTTCAAACATTTTAGTTGGCGAGATCATGCCTTCATTGGCCGCTTTCAGGATCTGGCTGACAGCATCGCTTAAATCGCTGAGTTGTCCCTTAGTCAGCAGAACGCGGACATCGGTAGTGGGGATATTTTGTTTGATCAGATCGCGGTCGCTGATCCATGCCTGGAAGACTAACGGCGCCTGGGTGCTGTTGCGTTTACCCAGATAAGCCAACTGCATGGCGTGCCCAATTAATGCGGTATCCTGCAGCAGTTTCTGTTCCGGCGTCAGTTTTTTCCCGTCATCCTTCGCGTACAGGGCGCTGCCAATTGCGGCATCCCCCATATATGCCGATTTCACCTGTTCAGTAATCGCGGCGGCAAGTGCATCTACCTGTTGCCCAAACATGGTGAGATCGCCGGCATTTACCGCCTGGTAAAGGTTGGATTGGGTGCTATCAAAGTTAGAGAGATCGCGATACTGGCTTTCGGCTTTAGCATGGTTCTCTTTACCGCCCGGCGTTTTAAGATGCAACGTATAGATAGCAATGCCGCGGTTACCTGCCTCCAGACGAAGCTGGCTGGCATCAAGGCCGGAGCCGGACAGCTTGTTGCTGCCGTCAATAGCGCCGGCATCGGTAATCAGAACCATGTAACGCGCGCCATACGGGCTCCAGTCAATGTCATCAATAGCGGACAACACGCCGGAGTACGCATCCTCGTCATACAGAGAACTGGATACCTTCGCTTCTTTAAGATCGGCAACCTTCTTCAGGAAATCCGGGCCATCTTTTACCTGGTTAGGGTCTGCATAGATTTTGGTGCGGTATTCAAGCCCCGGTACGGCTTTGGTATTTGAACGATAAGAGACCAGACCAAACTTGACCTGCCCATCCAGATGCTCGGCTTTGATCTTGTCATAAATCTTATTAACCGCTTGTTTGGTGCGCTCGATGTATGGCCCCATCGAGATGGTCGAGTCAATCACGAAGACCACCGAGGCATTAAACCCTTTTAGCTGGTTCACGCTCTCTTGTTGTTTCGGCGTCTCATCGGCTTTACTGACAGAAGCCACGTTCAGCAGGCGGGTGTAGAAGCCATCTTCGGTCATAACCTCTTCGCCGCTCAGGATGGGCAGCAGATAAAACTGTTTTTGCAGATCGACAAAATATTCGGGCTCTTCCGCCTGAATCCCTTCGGCATGCCCGTCACGCTTCAGTTTGGCGCGCAGCGGCGCAACCAGAGATACCGGATCAGGGGCAGAGAGAATGCTGTCAAGGCTTTGTTTTTCTTTAAAAAACAGCAAGCGATCGCGGTTTGCCGGGTTGGTAAACGCCAGCGTTAGCTGCATTTTCCAGTCGACGGTGCATGACGATGGCAACCAGCCGATAGTTTTGCCATAGCTGTCTGGCCCAACGTTGACCCAATTTTGACCCTTTACTTCTTCTTTTTTATACACATACAGGCTGCTAAAAGCAGGCTGTATCTGACCGTTCTCATCGCCCGCGGCTGTTCCGAGCTTGCAGCCAGGTGTGGTGAGAACCCGTTGGTATAACGTTTTTTTCCCTTCCTGGAGCAGCGGCTTGTCGCCATCGGCGGCAAAAACATGACCGCTAAGCAACAAACCGCACACAGGCAGAACCAGGCGACTCACTGGATTGCGGATCATTTTCCTAGCTCCTCAAGACGCTGTTTAGCCGTTTGATTGTCGGGTTCGGTTTGCAATACGGTTTCGTACCAGTAGGCTGCGGTATCTTTATCCGGCTCTTTGAAACACTCGCCTGGCTGGTGGAATTTAGGATCGTATTCAGCCGCGTATGCCAGGGCGATTTTGGTGTCGCCGCCCTGAGCGCGATTCGCGTAAAGACGCTGCGCGACGCCGCACTTGTTCGCCTGTTTCGCGGCCTGAATAATGGTCAGCAGCTTGTCGCTGTCGAGTTTTTCCTGCACGCAACTCTGTACGAAATCAAGCTCGTTAAGGTTTTGCAAACGCTCTGCCGAGCAGCCATTCTGCGCCGCTGGGGCAGGGGTCGGCGCAGCCGCTGCGGTTTCCTGTTGCGCTTGTACCGCCGGGACGATATCTGGCGCGTTATCCCGGCCTAAAAACCACCACAGAGCGCCGGCAATCACCACTAAGGCCAGCACTGCCGCGCCAATAAGCGGAAAACGGGATGCCCCGGATGCTTGCGGCGGCTGTTCCTCGGCGTGGATGACTGGTGAGGCGGGGGTAGGCTCAACAACCGTTTCTGCCGCAGCGACGGGGGCGTCTGCGGGCTCCGGCGCCGCCAGCATACTGCTGCTGCTGTAGTCACCCGTTTCGCCTCTGGCCTCTGAAGAGAGAAGTTCATCGCGTACCAATTGCAGCGTGGTATTGCGCGTTTCTCCTGACGGCAATTTGATTTGAATCTGTACCTGGCTTGCGGTCGCCAGCAGCGGATCAAGCAACGTGGGCCCAATACGAAAGCCGCTGCCGCTGGCAAGCGGGTAACCACCGTTCACGGTAAACCAGTGTGGAGCTGAACTCCAACTGGCATCAGGTTGCAAATAGTGCTGCGTATTGTTGCAAAGCGTGAAGGTCAGGTCTGACAAGAGTGCGGTATCGCCACGTAGACGAACCATCAGTTGTGCAGTACCCGGCGCTGCCGGTTGGCAGGCGATGATTTTAGCTAGCATGGTGTGTTCTCTTGTTTCAGTTGACTGATAATCTGGCCAAGTTGTCGATTATGTTCGAAGGAAATATCCCGAGTGGCGCTATGGCCCGCATTGTCCAGTACGACGCTCATCAACGCGGATAGCCAGTCTCCCAGATAGGCGACGCCAGGCGGTGGCGCGACGGCCGCGAGTTGAGGGAGTTCCTCACTGGCGAGCTGCTTCTGGCGTAGAAACACTTTGTTTTTCTCACCGACATAGCTATTGGGAACCTTCTCTGGCGGCAGGGTGAGGTAGCCAAACCAGGCGATAAAATCACGCATTGCCAGATGAGCGCGCAAAACCTGGCGCGCTCTCAGGTGCTCGCGAGGCGTTTCTGTCTGTTCCTGACCGGCAAGGGCTCGTTTCAATGTTCCTTCCAGATCCAAACGCGTGCCGGCGGTGATCAGCTCCTCGCAAAGCGGATTAATCAGCTCGCTACTCATGCCAAGCTGGCGCCACTGCGATGTTTGCTGGGGCAGTTCGCGCAGATGCGCCACCCAGGCTTTAAAGGCCTGGTGGGCAAAATCATCGTCCTGGCCCACGCGTTCCGGCGCGGAGGCTACCGGGGCATCGACAACAGCGGTATCAGCAGGCGTAGCCGCGAAGGGATTGCTGGCAAAGGGGTTATCGGCGAACGGATTCCCGCCAAACGGGTTGGCAGTAAACGCGTTGGCTGCCGGGGTTTTACCCTCTGTTTTCGGTTCAAGATCGCGAATACTGAGATAGATGTTATTCAGTTCCTGGGTGGGCAGAACCAGACGTTCGATCATCTCCCCCATACTGTGGGAACATGCGGATAGACCCTGCCATAGGTCTTTGGCAATGGCCTGTTTTTTCACAATCTGGTCGTCGCCGTCTTTTTCATACCAACGGCCAAGTCGATGATCGCCCGTGTCCAGACGGCATTGCTCGAGTTGATGCTGTAAACGCTGTAGCTTGAAGTCCAGATGGGCGACGCCGCGCAGCGCTCTGGTCAGACGCGCCATACCTCCGTCGTTTAACTCCAGCATCGCCTGCCAGGCCGCTTTTGGATCGGCAACGTGACGCTGCACGTTTTTACCGCAGACAAAGGTATTGCCCATGGTGTCGAGCACATCGCGATACCGTTCGGTGATACCGACCTCCTGGAGTCGCTCCTGGCCGGCGTCACCTTCCAGTTTCAGGAAAGGGTTATCCAGCCCCGGTTTGCGTACCAGGAAGCAGTTATTGAAAGGCTGATTGGTCGACCACTGTTGAAGCCAGTCATACTGTGAGAAGCGCTCCAGTAGTGTCATATGCAGCATGCCTTCCCAGCCTTCTTTTAACTGGCTTTCGGTGTGTTGCAGACTGTTGTTGATGCGCATATCACACATAGTGATCGCCCAGAACAGACCGGGTTTATTGCCCGCGCGCTCTTCGGCGCTTTTACCCTGGGTTTTCTCTACCCAGCGGTTCAACACCGGGCCAACGTCGGCAACATCGCTCTGTTTGGCAGAACTGGCGCAGACGACAAGGGCATTCATTTCCTGGTTATCGGTATAACGCTCGAACAGGTACGCGACTTTTCCGCGAAGCAGTAATTGCGAAATCGCGTTAAGGCCATCTCTGCCAGCCTGTTCCAACGCGGTAATTTTGAGACGGCCGCGATAGCCCGGAAAGTCGAGTAGATCCACTTTTTCCACGACGCTGTCCGTTTCCACTTCCGACAACGGGAAGATCAGCTCGGTGGTTAAGGCCGCCAGCTCAGCCTGAGTTAAGCTGGCGCTGCCAATTTGTTGATCCTCTTTCCAGTAGCGAATCTCAACGTTGCGATCCTGGCTGGATCCTAGCCGGTTAAGGCTATCTACGTTCATGATACTGCCGCTGCTGTGGTCGGTAAGCGTCTCTAACGGGGCAAAGACCATCCGTGCATGATTAAGCTTCGCCAACACATTGGCTAATGAGCGGTAAGTTTCAGTGAGGGCCGGCTGCTCTCCCCACAGTAAAGAAAAGAGCTCCGCGCGCTCATTTGGGCTCAGCGCCGGGGCGATTTTCAGCACCTGCGGCCAATAAGCGTGTTCCAGCTTCTCCACTGACTTTTTAAAAGAGGCGTTAAGATAATCCCATAAGGCGACCACATCTTCCTGGCTAACGCCGTTATCGTTTTGGCCCTGAGCGGCACGCTGGAGGAACGGGCGCAGACGCTCTTCAATCCGGCTCTGTTCCAACTGGTAGCTCAGTTGCTCATGGTTAAAGTCGTTAAACCAGGCGTTTGCCAGAATCTTGGCCAGATCGATTTCACTGAACAGGCGCAAGGGTACCGGATAACCGGCGGGAGCGGCTGGCGCCTGGCGGGTAAAGCGGGTGACCAAACCGGTGGCCTCTTTACCTCCGCCTACCGGGTTAACCTCTTTGATAAAGTCGACGCGTTTTTCGCCGTAAAGCGCTTCCAGCGAACCGTTGCTGCCCGCCGCCAACGCTGAAATCAAATACGATTTCCCGGCCTGAGAAATACCGAAAAAGCCGACGGTCATTGGCGTTCTGGCAACCTGAGTCAAGCTGTTGGCCAGATTACGCGTGCGCAGCAAACTCAGGCTGAGTTTGTCGGCTTCGTTGTCCAGTCGACGCGATCCAGTGCGTACGCTGTCGATCCAACCGAGCCCGTCCAGACAGCCCTGAGCGATAGCCGCCCAACCCTGAGAGAGAGATTTTTGTTCGCGATTCATTATTTTTTTACACTCCCGCTATCGAGCCAGTGTCGGCTATCAATGAGCCCTCTGTCGGGCATGGTATTGAGTTCCAGTTCTACATCACGCTTGCTGAACGACTTATCGGTGTTGCTGCTGACATCAGCAATGGTCAGACGATCGCTGATTAACCCGAGTTGATGAGCGCGTTTACCTTTATCTATCGTCAGTCTGACTTTGAGATACGGAGAGCCGTTATCCGTAGAGAGGGCGGCGGAGAATTTTTTACGTCCTTCTTCGCTAAAACGTAGGGTATAAAGCGGAGCCGCAGTCCAGCGTTCAGCATCAAGTTGCCGATAACCCAGGCGCAGATCGCCGCGCATAATGATGCTTTGCGTGGTCTTTTCACCGTTTTCATCAATAATGGCGGGCAGCGCGATCTGCCCATTTTCAGATTCGATATGTCGGTAAATGATGTCGGCATCGCGAATCAGGTTGTCCATATCGATGGTGCCAATATGGCGGATCGTCGAATAGGGTTTCAGCGCCGAGGTACGGAAATGGAAGTTCGGAATGCTGTGGTTTGCGCATAACTGCGTGAGCATGGCACCCACGGAGGCGGTACTTTTCGGATCGTCGATATGACCGTTTTTATGGAATGGGTACCAGGTGCCGGTCTGATAGCCATGCAACGGTAAAATGCGCCCCGGAGGCAACGGAAGGTTACGGCGAATAATTGCCTGAATCCCCGATAGCTGGGACGGACGACCGGTTAACAGCAGCAGATCGCAATGATAGCAAGACAGCACTTCACAGAGTGACGTAAGCACTTTATCGATGTTGAACTTACCTGCGCAGAAATCGTTATGTACTTTGGCTAGCGGAAGATTCAGCATAATCTCCGCCAGTTGGAAATGGGATGAGCCACCGGCTTTCTGGACTTCACGCCGTACAAATCCTTCCACTTCATCCCGAATACTGCCCGCAGGTAGCAGCTCGCCGACACGTTGGTTAATCAACGTGTGTGTTTGTTCATCCAATGGATCGTATTGCTCATAGGCACCAAGGATATGCAACGCGAGTGGAACGAACAGTTGCAGGCTGAGCTGTTGGCGCAGAACCGCTTCGGCCGCGCTGATATTCTGCGAACCGCACAGTTGGGACATCAGCGTTTCAATGGAAACCACCCCAGCTTCACGCAGAGCCTGCTCAAAAGCAGGCAGAACGTACGCCTGAATGACATCGAGCAAGATATCATCGCCTGCGATCTTAAAGCTGTCGCGAAAACGTTGGTGAGGGATGATATGCACATTGGTGCCGCCACCGGTGTGACCATTATGATCGAGCCGATAATCACTGATCACCAGATCGGTGGTGCCGCCGCCAATATCGATTGAGGCCAGAGTAATGCTTTCGCGATCGGTGCGGTCAGGCCGGCCAATGGCATCAAAAAACTCCTCCGGGTGACCGGCAAAGTTCTGATTAATCTCCGTATAGAGATAAACCAACTGCGCGCACGACGCTTCATCCCATTCAACTCTGATTTTAGGCAGTGGGATCTTGATATGGCCCTGAGTGTGTTCTTCCTGCTCGTCCTGGTAGGGCTCGTTCTCGCCATTATGCCAGCGCAGTGATTTCCACACCAAACCCACGGCCTGACGCATGCGCGCGTCAAGGACGCAGCGCTCCGCCATTGGCATGCCTGGCGGCACAGTGAGAATAATATGGCGCAACTGACGCGGGATACCGGCATGCCCCTGGCGAATACGCTGCTCCGGGCTGTTAATCTGGCTAATAGCCTGGGTCAGCACTTCGGCCAGCATAAAGGTCATCAGCGAGCTACGTGAATAGCGCGGGGTAAACACCGGGATGCGATCCATTTCATCTTCAATGGTGTGCAGCGCTTCGCCCCGTTCATCGATCAGGTTGGCAAAGGGCGCAGCAGTCGCGAGCGGGTTGCTGTCCTGCACGTAGCTGCCGTTAAAACGCCAACCCTGACCATAAAACTTCTCATCCCACAGATAGCGTTTAGGGCTCGATAAGCCAGTTGATCCTTCGCTGCCTTTACGACGCGCCGCTAAACGGCTAGCTTCGCCGCCAATACGGGCGATGGTTGGCCACTGGAACGCATCGTGGCGACCGCTGCGCACGGAGCAGTGATCTTTGCCGAAGAAGGCTTGCGAAAACTCGACCCGGCTTTCAAAGGGATCGGTATAGATGTGTTCCGGCGCGCTGAGATCGCGTAGTTTCAGCACATAGTTGTGCCTCAGGCCTGAACCTGACTGCCCATGATCTTCAATAAGAATGCCGCAGGTACGTGAATTTCCGACATCGAGGATAAGATCGACGGCGATGGGTTTGATGGCGTTGGTTTCCCGATTAGCAATCACCCTGAACTGCGGTAATTCAACGATCGGCGCCGTCTGGGTTTGCAGACCTTCAACCGGGATCGCCATTAGCGACAGGAGGTTGAGGTAATGCGCCAGTGGATACTGTTGATTAAGCTCCTGCTCCCGCTCGTCAAGATCCCGGCCTTTGCTCGCTTCTTTAAAGACTTCGATGAGCCAGTCGGTGATCCAGTCCTGAGTCAGGTACCAGTTAAGGGCATAGGTTGCCGTCGCGACAGCGAAGGTCGCGCCGGCATTAACATCTTCCTCATTCGGGCTAAGGTCTGCGGCAGCATGCTGTTTGGCCATAATGCGCGTGTCAATCGCCACCGTCATACGATGGCTATGCCCGTCTATATCGGGTTCCGGCAGTTTGACTAAACGAAAGCGCGCCCAGTTCAGCGGCCCTTCCTGATAGACATTGGGTGGGCTAAAACGCAATAAAGGCAGCGGCAGCCAAATGCCATCAAACAATTTAAGGCTTTGCTCAACCGGAATATCGTACTGGCTTTTTGCCTTCTCAATATTATTGGGGGCCGGTTGATAGAAATAGTAATCGCGCTGTTCGTTGTAGATTAAACGCGTCAGTACTCCGTTTGCTAATTTAACAAACTCGCCTGCGGGCAGACGGCCAGGGGACAAACCAAAATCCATAAACTGGATCCCGGAGTCACCCACCAGGGTAATTTGACGATCGAAAGATACAATCTCAGGCAACATAGTTATCTCGTCCCTGTTCAGGAATTAGGTTGAAGCATGCGAATAGGAAACGTTTTTTCCCCATTATTGCTGCCCATACAATCGGCATGACCGGCAGCCGGTGATTTGCACTCGATTGTCGGCACGATAAAGTTTGAACCGTCGCTACATTTCATTTGTTCAGAATTGGTAATGCTTAGCGCGCCCTGCTGCACCGTGCCGCTGGCAGGGCCAGTGCAGGTAACGCCGCTGGACTGGCGGACGCTGACGCTGCCATTGCCCTGGTCAAAGTTATATTGCAGTTGCAGAGGACGTCCGGTGAGCTTGTCCTGAATACCGCCATTCACGCGCCATTCGCCGTTAAGAAACTGCGCTGGCCCCTCGGGTAGCGTGGCAGGAAGCGTCAGCGGCTTGCCCTGCGCGGGGATCGCTGGTGGCGCGGTAACCGGTTGCACCGCTGGCAGCGTTTGGTCATCCGTGGCGAGCGGTGCCGCGGGAGGCGGCGTGACAGGCTGGTCAGCACCGGTTTCATTCGCGGCAACGGGCGGGGGCAGTATGTCGCCGCTGGCCAGGGCAGGAGAGACTTCTGCCGGAACGACAGGCTGAGAAGTCTCACGGGCAGGCTGCGCGTCTACCGCAGCCCCTTCCGGCACGTCGTGGACGGCAGGTAAGCCAGCAACGGTGTGTGAATGGGTATCAGAGATCGGGGGAGTTACGTTATGAACGTTTACCCCTGAGCGTTCCAATGTGGGATCTGCCACTGCCACTGCCGCTGTTTTATCCGTAGAGACGGCAGGCAGACCGGGGAGTGAAAGCGAAGGTACGCATCCGCGCAGCAGTCCCAGTAACAGTGCCAGCAGCAGCAATGCAAGCAGCAACCAGAGTAGCCAACCCCAGCGCCAGCGTCGGCGCCGGCGCGCCACAGGAGTGACAACAGGGGGAACTGGCGGCGCGACGGACGCTTCCGCTGGGGGCAGAGGCGCTGCGCTTGCGAGGGGGGCGGCTGGCACTGATGTCGGGCTCAGCCAGTGCATTGGATTACGTTGCTCGCCCTCCGGATGGATAAATCCCCAAAAGGTAATGACCAAAATGCCGTTGACCAGATAGACAAACTCGTAGTCGGGAAAATGGGTCACGGACTTCAGCAACTGGGCGAAAACACGGCGATCGCCGCCGGTGCCGCTTTGCTCTGCATTGAGCAGCTGTTCGCTGAGTGACTGAACCGCCATCTGAAATTCAGTAAACTGCAGGCGGGCTGATTCCCGCTCCGCTTCGCTTGCACCGCTCCATGGGATCACGTCGCCAGGGAAACTGCTATACCAGTCAGTTCTGTCCCCGCCCTGATCGTTTTGTGGGATGGCCAAATGCCGGGCCAGATCGCGCCCGGCATCGAGACGGTAAATGGCTTCACGGAGCTGGAAGGCCATTTTGAAAACCGGATAGCCGGTTTCACCCAGCGCCTTAAATGAGGAGTTATGCCCGGTACGCAGCAGGGGGCCCTGAATCGAATTTCGCATTATCTGAATCCTTTAAGGCTATGATTTAACAAAAGCCATTGTGGTGCAGGCTACTTTTTGCTCGCGCCAGGCGTCCATTCAAAACCCCAGCCATAGTGCTTATCCAGCGCCTTTCGATTGGGAAAGAAGCTGTCAAGCCGCTCAACGGTGATGTTGCCGTTGACGTTTTTGAGTCTGGCGATTGCCGCGACGTTATTAAGCTGATTGCTATCAGTGAGCGTCGATGTAATCGGCGGCTGATCGGGAACATAAATCGTGATGGTGGCATCCGTTCCGCGCCAGTTATCGGTGCCGCCATAAATGAAGCTATAAATCAGGACCTCATCAATCTCCTGCCAGTGGCTGCCGTTGATAAAGAGCCATTCTCCATCCTGCGCATTGCCCTCGCGTAAATCTTTTTCCAGCATCAGATACGGTTTTTTGTCATAGTTTCCGCGGAAATTACTCAACGCTTCGGCGCCGCTGATGTGGCCATCTTTCAGCCGAATAAAAGCGGCGATATCGAGATCAACCGGCTCTTTATGATTGCCCTGTTGCCACGTCAGGTTAATTTTGATGCGACCGAAATCGTTGCGTTTCTCCAGATTAACGCTGGGGTTCGTCTGGGTTAATTGCGTGCTGGCAGGCCTGACGACGGGCGTATCCTGTTGTACCGGCGCGGGGAGCGGGGCAGAGGGTTTTTTAGACCACCACCACCATGCACAGGCCACCAGCAATAACAACAGCAGCAGCAACAATAGCCACGGCAGAAAACGCCGCCACCACGGAATAACGACTACAGGCTGTGGCGCTGTTTTTCTGACAATGGCCCAGTTGATCAGCACCGGTTCGCCCCCCACGCTATAACAGTGGAGACCCTGCGAATGCGTTAATAGCGTTTGTAAGGCTTGAGCCGAGTGGTTTTCGCCGCGCGCGACCAGTTGGTCAATCAAACCAGCCAGAATATCGTGATATTGCTGGCGCTTGCTTTGTACGGCGAGTTGTTCGGTATCACTGAGTGCCGAAAAGGGCTTCGCCAGCCCCTGGCGTTCAGTCCACCATTCCAGATGACCTTGTGTACTACGCCGCACAGTGGCGTAAAGCAACGCCAGAGACGGCGGAAGATGACGGTGTATGATAGCAACCGTCTCCTCATAGATTTTCAGAGTCGCTTCATCAATAGGCGCAGCAGTTGTTAAACGTTGCATAACCGAAATCATTGTTGTTGTGAATTATCTGCGTGATATGCATACAACCGCATACCAGAGCCGTTGGGCGGTGGGCAAAAAATCGCTATGCAACCAGAGCCGCTTTTTTACGCCTTTAGCGAAGTGTATTGGCTTCCTCAAGGACTTTAATTCTCTGCCTGGCTTGCGCGACTTTCTTTTCAATTTCCGCAATCTCACTTGCGCTGCTGGCATGCTGAGACTGGCGTTGCAGCGCCTGCAACTGCGTTATTTCCCGCTGACGTTCACTGCTTTTGATTTTGCTGGATTTCAGTTGGCTAAGGGTTTGCGACAGGTCCGAACGCACGGCGTTTAACCTTGCCTGTTCATCGGCAACCTGCTGATTGACGTTTTGCTGTCGGTTTTGGGTATAGGCTTGCTGTTGTTTCGCTGACTCATTTTGATACTGGCTGAGTCGAACCTGTTGTTCTTTTTGATCAACCTGCTGGCGATAACCGCCGGAGGTTGCGCAGCTCAGTTTGGTGATAAAACTTGGATCCTGCGCATGCAAATCACAGTCCTGCGGAGAAGTGGCGCAACCAGTCAGTACGATAGATGCGAGAAGTACGTATTTTCTCATCGAATTGTCCATAAACAGAGTCAAATAACGATGGTTTACCTGCTAAAGCCATCTTAAAAAGGCCGATAATCTTATCGGCCAAAGGTTGTTAGCCAAGAGAAATCGCCTGGCGTTGTTCGTACAATTCGTTGGTTTCTTTTTCCAGGTCGCTGATCTTGCTATTCAGACTGGCGTACTCTTTGTTCAAACTTTCCAGTTTGTTTTTATCGGCTGAGGTGGTGGCGGCTTGACCTTGTAAAGCGACTTTATAGGCAGAGTCTTTTTCCTTCATGCCTTTCATCGTTTCTTTCATCTTGCTGATGTTGGCATCGATTTGCGATAACTGGACTTTAGCAGCCGCTTTATCAAAGCCTGCTTTGTCTTTTTGGATGCTCATTTTAGTTAAGGTGGCCTGGTTTTCGCTGATGACCTGCTTCATCGTCAGCGTCGATTTGTTCACTGCCGCAGTATCATTGCTGATGTCTGTATTCATTGCATCCAGGCGATCGGATGTTGAGGCATAATTTTTTTTCAGACCATCAAGATAATAGTTAGCCGTCATACCCGCCGCACATCCCGCAGCGCCACCAATAGCGGCACCCGCTACTGCTTTTTTGGTATCGCCAGCCAGGGCACCTATCATAGCGCCGAGAGCAGCGCCTGATAACGCGCCAACACCACAACCCTGCGCACCGGAAGCGCTAAAGAAGCGGGATTGCTCAGTGGTTGTCAAACGCGGATCGGGTTTTGTTCCCGACAGCAGAGAGCTTCCGGTATTAGCGCAGCCGCTTAACAACAAGGTTGCGGAGACCAGTAAACAGGCAGTAGTTCGCTTAAAGGTATTCACTATTTTTTTCCTTAAAAAAGTATTAAATCAACAACAAAAGGCTGTGTAATAAATCAATTTTGATTAAGTGATGTTTTTATAGGGAATAAACTGAATTTTTTATAAAGTGCGAGCAGAGATCCCTACAAAAAAGTAGGCTAATAACCGTCAAGTTAATTTCGTTGTGCAACTATTACGGTGTTAAATAATAGTTATCTTTTTTCATCGTTATTTGCCAAATGACTAAATGGTATTTTCAGAGCGCGTTATGATAGGATTTCGATTCAGATTGTGGGCTTCACCTGCGCGATAGATTGGTATACAAACCACCCACAGCCGGGTATCGAAGACATGATCCCTTGTTCACGACTCATAAGAATTTTCCCCGATTATACCCGATTCATTCATGATGTGAATTTAAAATAACGTTGAAATATTGCGCGCTTATTTTTGTAAGCTATTGATTAGTATGTCTTATATATATCAAATGAAAAAACGTCAAGTTTGGTAGTTGCATAGTGATTTTTTTGCAGACGGCAAATGTTGTTTTTTAGTTAAGGTTTGCGAACCGAGGTTAACCAATATTTCTAAATGCATGCTTATTGATGCTGAATTCGTTGTGATGTGTGATATAAATATTCCTTATTCTAAATTTTGTTAATTTATTAGCTTGTCGACATTACTATTATCCGGTTAAACCGACGTATTCACTTTTAGCACTCTCCAGTGCAGAGCCGGTAAATGAAATACAATAGCGAGCGGGCTGATGCATTGCTGAATAACCTGAAATTAGAAGGATGCCGGTGAATGGACAATAAAACCGGATATCGCGAAAAGGGAGCAGAATTAAAATGGCTATGCTTACCTGTCTCTTACTCACCTCGACCCACAGCACGCCTCGCCCTGGTGGGGGGCGCGTAACCTCACCACCTGTAAACGCTACGCCGCCGCATCCACTTGCGCTTCGCTAACCTGATGTTCAAGCGAGGCGCGCACGTCGTGCAGGGCTTTTTCCTGCTGAGCGAAATAGGCTTCCATATTGCTCAGCGAAGAGACCAGCAGCCAGGATTCCTCTTTTTCCAGTTCTGCCAGCTCGTTAACCAGGGTATCGATTTGCTCGCGTACCTGCGCGATTCGTTTGCGAATGCGTTCCAGATCGTTAAGCCTGTCGCTCGCCATCAGCGGCTCGAAGCCATGTTGCAGGCGGGCGACCAGCGAGCGAATGGCTTTCACGTCGCCGCGCTGCTTCGCCTGATTGAGCTGGACCATGATGGCGTTGGCTTCTTCTTTGCGATCGTCGGCCACCAGATCCGGGTGGCAGAGCTTGCTGGCCTGTCGCCACAGCCGTTTTAGCTCGTTGCGATCCTCTTCCGATAGCGCCTTGCCTTTACGCAGCCGAACCTCGACATCGTGATGCTGTTCGCGGTATTTCTCGAACTCTTCATTTGCCTGGTCCCGGGCCTGACGGGCAGGCTCCTCTTCGCGGGTTAACCCCGTTTCCAGCTCCAGCGCTTCGGCAAGCAGGTTGGCGATCAGGTTACTTTGCTGCTGGAGTTGCTTACGCGCATCGGCAGCCTGAACGGAATCCGCTGGCAGATCGCGCCAGCGTTGCGTCAGGGTTGCCAGCACCTCCACCGCCTGAGCCGTATACTGTTGGCAGCGGCGATAATCTTCTTCGCGACGGCGCGCTTCCGCCTGCTGGCGGCGCAGGTTCAGCTCTGCCAGCGTTTTACGCAGGGAGAGGATCTGCTGCATCAGCGGCCCGAGGCGCGAGAAATAGAGATCGTTAAATTCATCCAACTGCTGGACCCGCGCGTTGCGGCGATCGATCAGATCGCGCAGGCGTTCCTCCAGCGCTTTCAGCTCCAGCTTACTGGCCGCCATCTGCGGATCGCGCCACTGCGTAACCGCGCGCTGGCTTTGCAACCAGGCGGTAATCGCCGCCATCGCGCGGGTGTAGTTTTTGCCTTCCAGCGCGGTGACGATCCCCTGAAGCTCATCGTCAAACGCTTCGCTTTTCAGCCGTGCCAGCTGGCTCTGGATGATGTCATCATCTTCCAGCTCGATGGCATATTTAATGATTTCCAGCCGCTTGATCGGTGTGCTCATGATGCGTTTCGCTTTGGCGCTTAAGTAGTTGAGTTAAGGTTAGTTGTGGTTCAGTTCAGCGCAAATAATACACACGGATTATGATCGGCGCGATGGGGGATTTCTTTAGTATTAATACTCTCAACGCGCGTTAAATATCATGACGCGTCAGCCCGACATCCTTCAACTGCTCATCACTCATCCTCTGCAAAATCCGGCGCGTCCGGTGAATGCGATACCCGCTTTTTAGCGCTTCCCACAGCCAGATAAACACGACAAACGGACGTTTTGCACGATTTTCATTGAATTCCATGATGTTTTCCTCACTGGTCAGAGGCTTTATCATCAGGCAATTTCCCTGTGGCAATACATAGCCAAAAACAACTTTTATTTAACATACAGATTGGTTAAAACAGTATCTGAATGCCGTTTTCAGCGGCAAACTGTACCGGTTTATTTATCTGTATGACGCAACCCAAGGATACAGCATGACCCGTTACCAACATCTGGCTAATCTGCTGGCAGAGCGTATTGAACAAGGCTTGTATCGCAGCGGCGAGCGTTTACCTTCGGTGCGCACCCTGAGTCAGGAGCACGGCGTGAGCATCAGCACCATACAGCAGGCCTACCGATTGCTGGAAAACCTTCAGCTGATCACCCCGCTGCCACGCTCCGGTTACTTTGTCTCGCCACGTAAAGCGCAGCCGCCGGTGCCCGCCATGACGCGCCCGGTCCAGCGCCCGGTGGAAGTTTCCCAGTGGGACGAGGTGATGACGCTGCTTGATACGCGTGGCGATAAAAACGTGGTCCCTTTTGGCAGCGGCTCGCCGGATCTGGATCAGCCGGGGCTTAAGCCTCTGTGGCGTGAAATCAGCCGGGTGGCCCAGCATCAGCCGGAAGCGGTGATGAGCTATGACATGCTGACCGGGCGGCAGGAGCTGCGCGAACAAATCGCTCGTCTGATGCTGGATGGCGGGGCGGTGGTTTCGCCAGATGAAATTGTGGTAACCAGCGGATGTCACGGCGCGCTGGCTATCGCGCTGCTGTCGGTGTGCAAGGCCGGCGATATCGTGGCCGTCGAATCGCCGTCTTATCATGGCACCATGCAGATGCTGCGCGGGTTCGATATCAAAGCTATTGAGATCCCCACCGATTCGCAAACCGGCATCAGCATCGAGGCGCTGGAAATGGCGCTGGAGCAGTGGCCGATCAAGGGCGTGATCCTGGTGCCAAACTGCAATAATCCGCTGGGTTTTATCATGCCCGATAGCCGTAAGCGGCAGATCCTGTCGCTGGCGCAACGTCACGATATCGTGATTTTTGAAGATGATATTTACGGCGAGCTGGCGGCGGCTTACCCGCGTCCTTCAACCATCAAATCGTATGACGTGGACGGGCGCGTATTGCTGTGCAGTTCCATTACCAAAAGCGTCGCGCCGGGCATGCGGGTAGGCTGGATTGCGCCGGGCCGTTACTACGACAGGGTGGTGCATATGAAATACGCCGCCAGCAGTTTTGGCGTACCGGCAACCCAGATGGCGGTCGCCAGCTTTATCCGCGACGGGCACTATCACCGGCACGTGCGGCGTATGCGTCAGATTTATCAGCAAAATATGGAAACGTATACCTGCCTGGTGCGGCAATACTTCCCCTGCGGGATCTGCATGACGCGCCCGCAGGGCGGCTTTTTGCTGTGGCTTGAGCTGCCAGAGGATGTGGATATGGTGTCGGTCAGCAAACAGCTTCGGCTCCAGAACATCCAGATTGCGCCCGGCTCGCTGTTTTCGGCGTCGGGGAAATATCGCAACTGCCTGCGCATTAACTGCGCGCTGCCGCCGAACGAGCGCAACCGCAATGCGCTGAAGCAGATTGGCGAGGCGGTTCAGGGCGCGATGGAGCATTTTGCCATCGTTCGGGGGACATAATTCGCCACGCCACAGGCGAGGTCCTGGCGGTATTGCCCCTCTCAGATACCCGTACCGCGCGTGAAGCCGACAAGCTGCTACACTCACCCGAGGCCATCTCCCGGAGGACGCATGAAATTAGGCTTTGCTTGTAAATATCTGGACGCTGACTTCAAACAACCGTTTCCCTGCAAATCCACCACCCGCACCCGGTTTTTAAGCCTGAGCCATGACGAGAGAGCCACGCTGCTTCATGCGTTAGCCACCACAAATCTCACCAATCTGTATCTGATTTTCCAGCAGTTGGCCCAGCAGCCGCCCGCGCTGCGAATGATGCGTATCGGCAGCGATTTGCTGCCGCTGTACACCGTGCCCGAGGCTACGGCACTGTATAACGAATTTTTGCCGACGCTGGCTCCGCTGTTCACAAAATGCGGGGCGTTCGCCAGGGCTAATGCTATCCGGCTGTCGTTTCATCCAGGGCAGTATTCGGTGCTGGCGTCAGACAATCTGCTGGTGGTGGAAAGGGCGCTGGAGGACGTTGAGTATCACGCGCTGTGCGCCATGCTGATGGGCTATGGCCAGGCGTTTCAGGATTTCAAAATCAATATTCATATGAACGGCAAAGCGGGTTTTGCAGGATTTAAACGCGCGTTTGGCAAGCTTAGCCCGCAGGCGCGGCGCATGCTGACGGTGGAAAACGATGAAATCTCCTGCTCACTGGATGATGTGCTGCAGGCGAAAGCGCTATGCCCGGTTGTGGTGGATATCCACCATCACTGGGTGAAAGAGAATGAATTTCTTCAGCCGGACGACCCACGTATCGCGCAGGTCATTGAGTCCTGGCGCGGCGTGACGCCGGTGATGCATTACTCCATCTCGCAGGAGGGGATGATCCCGGAGCAGGGGTTCCCGGATCAAAACGCCCTGGGCATGGCGAAAACCAGGCTCAGGGCGCACTCGGATTTTTACTTTAACCCCACGCTGAACGACTGGGCGCTGTCATTTGACGGTTTCGACATCATGTGCGAAGTGAAAATGAAAAACCTCGCCCGCGACCGGCTGTACCACTATGCGCTGTCGCGGTCATCAATTACTTCACTTTAACCTTGCTCGCCACCAGCAGCGCGGTTAACAGCATCAGGGTGCCGGAGAGCGCCAGCGGGGAAAGCAGCCCGAGATTATCCAGCGCATAGCCGCCTACCGCTGCGCCGCAGGTATTGGCTAACTGGATCACCGCCACCTGGATAGATCCGGCTTTTTCTGCCTGATCGGCCAGCGAGCGGGTGATCCAGGTCGACCAGCCCACCGGCACCAGCGCAAACGACAGTCCCCAGATAATGGCAATCGCAGCGGCGACCATCTGATTCTCGCCCCACATCATCAATACCGCAGCGCTTAATGCCAGGATCAGCGGCGCGCAGGCCAGCGCCAGCTTCACGGAACGTTTCAGAATGTGGGAGGAGAACGAGGTGCCGACAAAGCTGGCGATACCGAAGCTCAGCAGTACCAGCGTCAGGCCGTCAACGTCGAACCCCGCCAGGTTCATATAGATGGGGCGGATATAGGTAAAGAAGGAGAACTGCCCGGCGAAGGCCATAAAAATCGCCAGCATGCCCGCCAGCACGCCCGGACGCTTCAGCAGGCCAAACATATTCTGGTGATGCTCGGTCTGACCCGGCATTGCTGGCAACGCCTTCCAGACCCAGATAATACAGGCAAATCCCATCAGCGCCGCCGCGTTAAACACGTGCCGCCAGCCGATAATTCCGCCGAGGAAACTGCCCAGCGGCGCGGCGATCACCAGCGCGATCGACACCGCGCCAAAAATCACCGACAGCGCTTTGGGGATGCTGCGGCTGGGCACCAGCCGCATAGTCAGCGAGGCCGACATCGCCCAGAAACCGCCGAGCGCCAGCCCCAGACAGGCGCGGCCCACCAGCATCAGCGTGAAATTATCGGCAAACGAGACCAGCAGGCAGGAGAGCGTCAGCAGCACGGAAAAAGCGATGACTACCCGGCGGCGATCGGTTTTCCCGATGATCTGGGTGATAAACAGGCTGGCGAACATCGCGACAAACGCGGTGACCGTGACGGACTGTCCGGCCACGCCTTCCGAGACCCCGAGATCCTGCGCCATCGGCGTCAACAGACTCACCGGCAGAAATTCAACGGTAATCAGACAGGCCACGCAAAACGCGACGGCAAATACCGCCGACCAGTTGGGACGAGCTATCTCAGTAGTAAAAGGCGGTGCCGGTTGCGCATCGATCATTATTGTTACCTGGCTTGGTTTTCAGCGAGAAAGTTGCGCAGTGTAACAAACTAAATCGTGATCTAATTAACATTTTGGCAACTTAACGCCAGCCTGTACTTTCAGACGCATTAATTCTGCCAGTAAAGCGGCTCGCCAAATACCTCAACAAAGTAATCGATCACCACCCTGACGTTGAGCGGTTGATGCCGCGTGTGGGGATAAATTGCCGCAATATACAATGGCTCAGTTCGGATTGACGCTTCACTCTCCGGCAGCAGCCTGACCAGTTCGCCTGTTTTCAACCGATCGTTAATCAGCCAGTCCGGAAACAGGACGATGCCCATGCCATTAAGCGCGGCTATCAGTAGCGTTTCGGCGTTATTCGAGGTGAGTAACGGCGCGATTGCGTAATGCACCCACTCGCCGCCTGGCGATTTGAGCAACCAGCGATTCGGGCCGGAAGAACCCCGATACACCAGGCACTGATGCTGATGAATGTCGGCGGGGGAGTGCGGTGTGCCGTAGCGCGCCAGATAAGCGGGTGACGCGGCGAGGTGATAACGCTGCACGCCAAAAACACGCGCCTGGAAAGAGGAATCCGTTAACGGCCCGATACGGAATAGCAGGTCAGCCGCATCGCGATGCGGATCGATATAATCATCCGTTTGCGTCAGGTCGATCAGCAGGCGCGGAAAGCGTTCAGACAGGCCCGCCAGCCAGGGCGCAATATGCCGCTGACCGAAAAACACCGGCGCATTGATGCGTACCAGCCCGGACGGCTCCAGCGTCCGCTCCAGCAGTTCAATTCGCGCTTCTTCAATTTGTCCGGTCATCATCCGGGCATGCTCAATGAACAGATGCGCGCTCTCGGTGGGAATAATCGCCCGGGTATTACGATAGAAAAGCTGCTGGCCCAGCGCATCTTCCAACTGCTGAATCACCCTCGACACTTGTGACGCCGAGATGCCTTCACGCCGGGCAATAACAGAAAAATTCTGCGTCTCGTAGACGTCGATAAACATTTTCAGCGCGCGGAGAGTAATGGAGCCGGGATCGTTCATTAATGCATATCCTGCAAAAGTGTTTGGTTGATTATACGGTTTTTAACGGTAGCTTGCCGCTATAAGCTTCTGCGTCTTGATTCCAAAAGGCGAATGGCGATGCATTTTTTACTGATTTTATGCGTGATTGCGGGCGGCATGGGGCTGTCGGTGGAGGCGGGTTTACTGGGGCCATTGGGTAAAGAGGTCGGCGATTTATGGGCGACGTTCAGCATCTTCAGCGTTGGTGCGGCGCTAACCTTTCTCCTGATGCTGTTTTTCAGCCCGCGCAACAGCCCCTCTTTTTTCGCCCAGCCTGCGTGGCAATTATTGGGCGGCGTTCTCGGGCCGATTTACGTCATCATCCTGACCGTTGCCGCACCGGTTATCGGCATTGCCATGACCATGATTGGTATCCTGGCGGGCCAGGTGTTTAAGAGTCTGATCATCGATCACTTTGGACTGCTGGGCACGGCGCGCAGAAAGATAGATGCGAAGCGCATCATCGCACTGATTTTTATCATTATCGCACTTTCATTAGTGGCGAAAGGGTAGGTTAACACTATGACATTTATCATCATTATGCTGACGGTGGCAGGCGGAGCCATGCTGAGCATCCAGGCCGCTATCAATGGCCAATTGGGCAGTAAAGTTGGCGTTTTTCGCAGCGCATTTCTGACGTTTTCCGTGGGTGCGCTGATTACCGCCTTACTTATCTTCTTCTTCGAGCCGAAACAAACGGTTACGCTACTGGATGTGCCAAAATGGCAACTGCTTGGTGCCTTATGTGGCGTACCTTATATCGTCATCATGGTGATTGCCGTGCAGCGTATTGGTACCGCCGTCGCGACGGTGGCCGTGATCTTCGGACAGCTCGCCATGAGTATGCTGATCGATCATTTCGGCTGGCTGGGCAACGACGCCATTGCGTTCTCCTTCACCCGCTTGGGCGCGGTGATTTGCCTCGGGATCGCGCTGTGCTTTATCTACGCCAGTAATCGTAAACCTTCGTCTGTATCGGCAAAAAATGACCAGCAGTTGCTGAAGAGTTAAGTTTCATCGCCGCATCCCTTTGCCGTGAGGTCAGTGGGATGCGCTACTAAATTTCTCGTCACCTTTACTGTACCGCCTCACTCCTTAACCAGTTCTGCAACAGCACGCCATCCGGCGTCATATCGCTGTCTTTACGCACGCACAGGTAATAATCCCGGCCATCATCAATCGCGTGCTCAAATATCTTCACCAGCTCGCCGCTTTTCAGATACTGGGCGATCAACGGCTCGCGCATCAGCGCACAGCCCAGCCCCGCCTGCACGCCTGCCAGCGTCAGCAAACCATCTTCAAACAGCGGTCCGGCAGAGCGGGGAGGGCGCTTAACGCCCTGCTGCACAAACCACTGGCCCCAGGTGGTGCGCTCTTCATCATGCAGCAGCGGCATTTGCAGCAGCTGGTCCGGCGTATCGATATGGCCGTGCAGGCGCAAAAAATCGCGGCTGCATACCGGCACCATCCGCCCGGAGATCAGTTTTTCACTCTGGTAGCCCGCCCACTGACCGTTGCCAAAGCGGATCGACATATCCGACGCGTCGCTCAGGTAGTTGCGATGGTTGGCGTAGACCACGTTAATTTCGGTTTGCGGATTGGCGCGCATAAATGCCGGAAGGCGTGGAATAAACCAGCCCATGCCGAACAGCGGGATCAGGCTAATCGTCACCTGGCGGGTTAACGCCTGATCCACCAGATGCTCCGTGGCCTGGCGCAGCACGTTAAACGCCGCGCGGATCGAACGGTAATATTCGCGCCCCTGCTGGCTGAGGATCAGCCTGCGCCCCTGACGTTCGGTAAGCGGCATTTGCAGATAGCCCTCCAGCACTTTCAACTGGTGGCTCACGGCGGAAGGCGAAATCGCCAGCTCCTGCGCCGCCAGGGTAACGCTGCCCAGCCGGGCGATGGCTTCAAACGCGCGCACTGCCCGCAGCGGCGGATCGTTAGCGAGCCGGCTGTCGGCATAATCAGGCAGCAGAGACTGTTCTGTTTTATTCATATATTGATTTCTTTAGGGTAATTCGCCCATGTCGTGTGTTGCGCATTGTCTTGTAAATCATTCACATAAAACAAGTTCGAAAAAACATAAGAAATAATATATGCGTATTTTACAATTTAATTCACTTATTAGATGTTACCCGCTGAAAGAGCAATTTGTCGGGTAACCACGTTGGACACACTCATACAACAACTGATCAATGGCGTGATGCTGGGCAGCATCTACGCGCTGATCGCGCTCGGCTATACCATGGTGTATGGCATTTTGCGCATTATTAACTTTGCACATGGCGATATTTTGATGGTCGGCGCGTTAACCACGCTGTCGGCGCTTAACGTACTTAACAGCCATTTTCCCGCGATGCCGCAGCTGCTCCAGCTCGGTTTCGCGCTGGTCATTGCCATGGCGGTCTGCGCCCTGCTGGCGATGGCAGTGGAGCGCTTCGCCTATCGCCGCCTGCGCAACGCGCCGCGTCTGGCACCGCTGATTTCCGGGATCGGCGTTTCGGTGCTGCTGCAAACCGTGGCGATGATTATCTGGAGCCGCAACCCGCTGATGTTCCCGCAAATCCTGCCGATGGACCCGATTACCGTCACCGCTGGCAGCGAGGCGCACCCGCCCGCGATTATCACCGTGACCGGCATCGTCACCGTGGTACTGGCGCTGGTGGTGATGGTCGGCCTGTGGCTGCTGGTGGAATACACCCGCCTGGGTCGCGGAATGCGCGCCGTGGCGGAAAACCCGCGCGTCGCCACCCTGATGGGCGTTAACCCCAACGCGATTATTACCCTGACTTTCGCCATCGGCGGCGTGTTTGCCGCGCTGGCAGGCGTGATGATGGCCAGCAACTACGGCAACGCCAGCTTCTCGATGGGCTTCCTGCCGGGCATCAAAGCCTTTACCGCGGCGGTTCTCGGCGGTATCGGCAATATCCGCGGCGCAATGATCGGCGGCATTCTGCTGGGGATTATCGAATCCCTCGGCGCGGGCTACCTGGGTGAACTGACCAACGGCGTGTTCGGCAGTAACTATCAGGATGTGTTCGCCTTCATGGTGCTGATTCTGGTGCTGGTGTTCCGTCCGGCGGGATTACTTGGCGAGCGCGTGGCGCACAGGGCGTAGGGGAAAACATGACAACTGCACAACTTCAGGCACCTGCCGTTCCTCGCCGTTTCTGGTCCGGCATGACGCTGTTTATTCTCGCGCTGCTGATTGCCCCGGTGGTCGCCAGCCAGCTTGGCGGCAACTACTGGGTGCGCGTTATCGACTTCGCGCTGCTCTACATCATGCTGGCGCTCGGGCTGAATATCGTGGTCGGCTATACCGGCCTGCTGGATATGGGCTTTATCGCCTTTTACGCCGTGGGCGCGTATCTGGCGGCGCTGCTGGCCTCGCCGCATCTGCTGGAGGTGTTTCCGGTGCTGGCGGCGTGGTTCCCGGACGGGCTGCACACCTCGTACTTATTGATTATCCCGATTGCCGCGCTGGTCGCGGCGGTGTGCGGCATTCTGCTTGGCGCACCGACCCTGAAACTGCGCGGCGACTATCTGGCGATTGTCACCCTCGGCTTTGGGGAAATCATCCGCATCCTGATGCGCAACCTCGATCGCCCGGTCAACATCACCAACGGCGCAAAAGGCATTACCGGCGTCGATACCCTGAACCTGTTCGGCCTGAAATTCAGCGGCGTCTACCACTGGTTTGGCGTGAAGGTTCCGGCGCTGTGGCTGTGGTACTACCTGCTGATGCTGGTGATTGTGGCGATTATTTTCGTCTGCCTGCGACTCCAGCATTCGCGCATTGGCCGCGCCTGGCACGCCATTCGTGAAGACGAGGATGTGGCCCGCGCCATGGGCATCAACGTGCGTAATTATAAGCTGCTGGCCTTCGCCATGGGCGCATCGTTTGGCGGCGTGGCGGGGGCGCTGTTTGGCGCGTTCCAGGGTTTTGTTTCCCCGGAATCTTTCACCCTTCAGGAGTCGATCGCGGTACTGGCGATGGTGGTGCTGGGCGGCATGGGCCATATCCCCGGCGTGATCTTCGGCGCGGTGCTGCTGACCGCGCTGCCGGAAATCCTGCGCAGCCAGGCGGCACCGGTGCAGCAGGCGCTGTTCGGCACGGTGCTGATCGACCCGGAAATCCTGCGCCAGCTGTTCTACGGCCTGGCGCTGGTGGGCGTGATGCTGGTGCGTCCGTCCGGCATCTGGCCGGTGCGCCACAAGGAGATAAAAGCATGAGCCTGTTAACCGTGCGCAATATGTCTAAACGCTTTGGCGGCCTGACGGCGGTGGATAACGTCTCCCTGACGATTAACGCCGGAGAGATCTACGGCCTGATTGGCCCGAACGGGGCAGGCAAAACTACCTGCTTTAACCTGATCACCGGGCTGTATCCGGCGGATTCCGGCGAGTTTCTGATTGCCGATAAGCCCTATACCCCAAAGCACATCGAAAAGGTCACGGCGGCGGGTATCGCCCGCACCTTCCAGAACGTGCGGCTGTTTAACGAAATGTCGGTACTGGAAAACGTAATGGTGGGCCGCCATGTGCGCACCCGCAACGGCTTATGGGCGGCGCTGTCGCGCCATAAGCGCGCCCGCGCTGAAGAAGCCGATACCCGCGAACAGGCGTGGCGCTGGCTGGAATATACCGGCATCGCTAAATTCGCCCACTATCGCGCCTGCGACCTGGCCTACGGTCACCAGCGTCGGCTGGAAATCGCCCGCGCGCTGGCGACCGATCCGCTGCTGCTGGCGCTGGATGAACCCGCCGCAGGGATGAACGCGGTGGAAAAATCGGCCCTCGGCGAACTGCTGATGCGCATCCGCGACGACGGTAAAACCCTGCTGATTATTGAACATGACGTGAAGCTGGTGATGGGCATCTGCAATCGTCTTACCGTGCTGGATTACGGCAAAACCCTGGCCAGCGGCACGCCGGATACCGTGCGCCGCGACCCGGCGGTGATCGCCGCATGGCTTGGAGGCAACGCCCATGTCTGAGTTATTAACCGTTGAACGCCTGGACGTGCATTACGGCGGCATTCAGGCGGTGCGCGACGTCTCATTCAGCCTGAAAGAGGGCGAGCAGGCCACGCTGATTGGTGCCAACGGCGCGGGGAAAAGCTCCACCGTGCGCGCCATCACCGGGCTGGAAACCTTTGGCGGCGAGATTGCCTTTAACGGCCAGCCGGTGCGCAAGCGCAAAGCCGAAACGCTGCTGCGCGACGGGCTGGTGATGGTGCCGGAAGGGCGCGGCATTTTCGCCCGCATGACGGTGCTGGAAAACCTCCAGATGGGGGCCTGGCTGCGCCGCGACGCGGCAGCGGTCAGGCAGGAATTGAACCAGATATTCGAGCGCTTTCCGCGCCTCGGCGAACGCCAGAACCAGCTTGCCGGGCTGCTGTCCGGCGGCGAACAGCAGCTACTGGCGCTCAACCGTGCGCTGCTCAGCCGCCCGCGCCTGCTGATCCTCGATGAGCCGTCGATGGGCCTGGCCCCGAAGATGGTTGAAAACATTTTTGAGGTGATCGCCGGGCTGCGCCATCAGGGCGTGGCGCTGCTGCTGATTGAGCAAAACGCCCGGCTGGCGCTGGAGGTGACCGACCGCGCGTGGGTAATGGACAGCGGCAGCATCGTCCACCAGGGCGACTCGCAGGCCATGCTGGACGATGACCAGATTGCACAGATTTATTTGGGCGATATGCCCGTTTAACACACCAACCAACATCAGGGAAAAACAATGAAAACAGCAACAATCCGTGCGCTCAGCGCCGCCATTCTGCTCAGCGGTTTTGCCACAACCGGCGCGTGGGCCGCCGATAGCGAAACCGTGGTTATCGGCCTGGCAGGCCCGCTGACTGGTCCATCCGCCCGTATCGGCAAGGATCTGGAAAACGGCGCGCAGCTGGCGATCGATGACGTTAACAAGCAGCACCTGACCATCGGCGGCAAAGCGGTGACCTTCAAACTGCAATCCGAAGACGACCAGTCCGACCCGCGTACCGCCGTCGCGGTGGCGCAGCGTCTGGTGGACAGCGGCGTCGCGGGCGTGGTGGGCCACTGGAACACCGGTACCAGCATTCCGGCGGCGCGCGTGTATCACGATGCGGGCATCGCCCAGGTGGCCCCGGTCGCTACCGGCCACGCCTATACCAAACAGGGTTTCGACACCAGCTTCCGCGTGATGGGCCACGACGATGACGGCGGTCAGTACGCCGGTAAATACGCCGTTGAAACCCTGAAGGCGAAACGCATCGCGGTGATCGACGACCGTACCGCGTTTGGCCAGGGTCTGGCAGATGAGTTCATCAAATCACTGGAAGCCCAGGGCGTGAAAATCGTTGACCGCCAGTACGTTGACGACAAAACCGTGGACTTCAGCGCCGTGTTGACCGCCATCCGCAGCAAAAATGCTGATCTGATCTTCTTCGGCGGCGTGGACAGCCAGGCGGCACCGCTGGCGCGCCGTATCAGGCAATTGGGCATGAACGCCACGCTGATGGGCGCGGGCGGCTTCGTCAGCCAGACCTTCCTGCAACTGGCCCAGAAAGAGGGCGAGGGCGTGGTGGCGCTGGAGCCGGGCCTGCCGGTGGACCAGATGCCGGGCGGTAAAGCCTTCGAACAGGCGTACCAGTCGCGCTGGCACAGCCATATCGAACTGCACGCGCCGTTCGCCTATGACGCGACCCGCGTACTGGTGGCCGCAATGCAGAAAGCCGACTCCGTGGATCCGGCGGAATACCTGCCCGCGCTGCGCGCCATCAGCTATTCCGGCGTCACCGGCCAGATCGCCTTTGACGCGCAGGGCAACCTGAAATCCCCGTCATTTACCGTTTACAAAGTGGTCGACGGCAAATGGCAGCCGCAAACCGTACTGGGCGGCGCAAACGCGAAGTAACGCAGTGAGGCAATGTGATGAGTGATAATAATGAGCTGGGCATTCTCGCCCGCCGCAAAATTGAAGCAGAAATTATTAAGCCGATTTATGAAATCCTGGTGCGCGAGATAGGGAAAGCCCGCGCCCAGGCGGTAATTGGCGAAGCCATTGAGCAGGCCGCCATTAACGCCGGGAAAGAGTTTGCCGCTAAAGAACCTAACGGCGCGGACGTGAAGAGCTTTATCGCCCTGCAATACCTGTGGGAGAAAGATAACGCCCTGGACGTTAAAGTCATCGACGCCAACGACCAGCAGTACAACTACAATGTCACCCGCTGCCGGTATGCCGAGATGTACCACGAGATGGGGCTTGGCGAGATCGGCCATCTGCTCTCCTGCGCTCGCGATGAGAAATTCATCGTCGGCTACGCGCCGGATGTCGAGCTGACCCGCACCTCCACCATTATGCAGGGCGGCTCGTGCTGCGATTTCCGCTACCGCAGCACTAAGGACAAGGCATGATCGCCGTTAACGCCGCGCGTCTGTGGTCAACCCTCGAGACAATGGCGCAACTCGGCGGCACGCCTGCTGGCGGCGTCACCCGTCTGGCGCTGAGCGAAGACGATCGCCTGGCCCGCAATTTGCTACGCGACTGGGCGCGGGAAGAGGGGTTCAGCTGCGACGTCGACAGCATGGGCAATATGTTTATCCGCCGCGCGGGTAAAAACCCTGAACTTGCGCCGGTAATGACCGGCTCGCACGTCGATTCCCAGCCGCTGGGCGGGCGCTATGACGGCATCTACGGCGTGCTGGCCGGGCTGGAAGCGCTGCGCACGCTCAACGATCGCGCCATCGAAACCGAACGCGATATCGTACTGGTGAACTGGACCAACGAAGAGGGCGCGCGTTTTGCGCCTGCGATGCTGGCCTCCGGCGTCTGGTCCGGGCAGTTTTCTCAGGAATACGCGTATTCGCGCACCGATAGCGCAGGCGTCAGCGTGGGCGAGGCGCTGGAGGCTATCGGCTATCAAGGCGAGACGCCCGCCCGCGCGTTTCCGGTTCACGCCTGTTACGAACTGCATATTGAGCAAGGGCCGATTCTGGAAGAGGAAGCCATTGATATCGGTTTAGTGCATGCGGCGATGGGCCAGCGCTGGTTTACCCTCACTCTGGACGGATTTGCCGCCCACGCGGGAACCACGCCGATGCACAGCCGCCGCGACGCGCTCACCGCGTTTGCCGACCTGGCGCTGAAGGTTGAAGAGATCGGCATACAGCATGCGCCAGACGGACGCGCCACCATCGGCATGGCGCACATTACGCCGAACTCGCGCAACGTGGTGCCGTCCCGCGTGGTATGCAGCGTGGAATTTCGTCATCCGCAAACCGAGGCGCTGATCGCGATGGAAGCCGCACTGCGCCAGGCGGCAGATAGCCTGGCGGCGCGCGGCGTGACGGCGAACGTAGAGCGGATTTTCGATTACGCGCCCATCGCCTTTGACGCAGGCTGCCTGAGCCGCAGCGAACAGGCGGCCCGGGAGCTGGGTTACAGCACCAAACGCATGGTATCCGGCGCGGGCCACGATACCTGCTACATCAGCAAAATTGCCCCGGCGAGCATGATTTTTATTCCCTGCGTAAAAGGCATCAGCCATAACGAAGCAGAAAATATTTATCAATCCTGGTCGGAAAAAGGCGCGAATGTGCTGTTGAACAGTGTGCTGCTGGCGGCGCAGGAAGGGTAAATAACGACAGTGCGGCGGCAACGCCGCATTTCACGCTGGCCGAAACGGAAAAGCCGCCCGTGAAAGGAACTCTTTCATTTTTTTAGCAAAATATATTCCGCGCATTAACCCGTTCATCTTTCACGCTTCCCTGCCGTTCTGAGCGGTATTGCCCCTGCGCTGCTTTGTGACTGTCTCCCTTCACTTTTCACCCCATAGTCTATGATTGATTTTCGTATGGAACCTGGTGTCACGGTATCTGGAGACCGTTTCAATCCCCCTCTCTTTGCGGTGCCGGCATCTTCAGGACAACCTGGAGACGACCAGCCCGTGGTGGCATTCAGGTCTGACTTTCGCGTTTAAGCTACTGGAGCTCGCCTCGGCGACAAACGCGCGATGGCGTGCATTGCTCACTTTTGGGTTAAACGAGGCATTGATATGGGATCCAAAACTTTTGTTAAAAGCTGGGGCAGTGAGTTTGTAACGGATGGCGTAGTGCGCTTTCGCCTGTGGGCACCCGGGCAACAGAGTATGATTTTGCGGCTCAATGGCGAAGAAACGCCGATGAAGACCGCCGATGACGGCTGGTTTGAACTTGAGGCGACCGGCGTATCGCCCGGCGCGGAGTACCAGTTTGTGCTCGCTGACGGCATGGCGGTCCCCGATCCGGCGTCGCGTGCGCAAAAAGCCGATGTCAACGGGCCGTCTCTGGTCATCGACCCTGACCAGTACGCCTGGCAAAACACCGGCTGGCAGGGGCGTCCGTGGGAAGAGACGGTGGTCTATGAGATGCACTTTGGCACCTTTACCCCCGAAGGCACCTACCGCGCGGCGATTGAAAAGCTGCCGTATCTCGCTGAACTCGGCATCACCATGATCGAAGTGCTGCCCGTCTCGCAGTTCGGCGGCAACCGCGGCTGGGGCTACGACGGCGTACTGCTTTACGCGCCGCATTCCGCCTATGGAACGCCGGATGATTTTAAAGCCTTTGTCGATGCCGCTCACGGCTACGGCCTGTCGGTAGTGCTGGATATTGTGCTCAACCACTTCGGCCCGGAAGGCAACTATCTGCCGCTGCTGGCCCCGGACTTCTTCCATAAAGAGCGCATGACCCCCTGGGGGCCAGGCATCGCCTATGATGTGGACGCGGTGCGCCGCTATATTGTCGAAGCGCCGCTTTACTGGCTGAAGGAATACCACCTCGACGGCCTGCGCTTTGACGCCATCGACCATATCCATGATCTCTCGGAAAAACACGTCCTGAACGAGATTGCCGAACGCATCCGCGCGGAAATCACCGACCGGCCGATTCACCTGACGACCGAAGACAGCCGCAATATCATCGACCTGCATCCACGCACTGAACAGGGTGCCGCGCCGCTGTTTACCGCAGAATGGAACGATGATT
Organism: Atlantibacter subterraneus; assembly: GCF_007570865.1. GTDB lineage: Bacteria > Pseudomonadota > Gammaproteobacteria > Enterobacterales > Enterobacteriaceae > Atlantibacter > Atlantibacter subterraneus. The sequence continues at coordinate 92,844 of NZ_VLPS01000002.1, forward strand.
TCCATAATGCCGTTCACGTGTTCGCTACCGGCGAAACCCACGCCTATTACGAAGATTTTGCTGAACAGCCGGAACAACACGTTGCCCGCAGCCTGGCGGAAGGGTTTGCCTGGCAGGGAGAATATTCGCCCCATGCGGGGAAAGCACGCGGTGTGGACAGCACCGGCCAGCCGCCCATCGCCTTTGTCGATTTTATCCAGAATCACGATCAGACCGGCAACCGCGCGCACGGCGACCGGTTAATCGAGCTGGCGGGCGCGGATCGCACCAAAGTACTGCTCGCCACGCTGCTGCTCTCTCCCCATATCCCGCTGCTGTTTATGGGCGAGGAGTATGGCGAAACCAACCCGTTCCTGTTTTTTACTGACTTCCATGGCGACCTCGCCAAAGCGGTGCGCGAAGGGCGGGCTAAAGAGTTTAAAGGCCATCACGGCCACGATGGCGAAGACGTGCCCGATCCCAACGCCGCGCAAACCTTTGAACGCTCGAAGCTGGACTGGCACCGCCGCAGTAGCGAGCAGGGCAAACAGTGGCTGGCGCTGACTCGCCAGCTGCTGCAACTGCGCCAGCAGCACATTGTGCCGCTGCTGGCCACCGCACAGGGTGCCGGCAAGGTGGTGAAAACCGCGCCGGGCCTGGTCGCCGTAAGCTGGGCGTTCCGGGAGGGCACGCTGTCGATGACGCTCAATATCGGCGCAACCGCGCAGCCGCTGCCGGATTTCCCCGGCGAGACGATTTTCGCCTGGCCGAGCGCGGCAGATGATTTGCCGCAGAATTCCATTATTGTCCGCCTTGCTTCAGGAGAGGCTATTTGATGATACCCACCGCGACGTATCGTATTCAGTTTCGCAACGGCATGACCTTCGACCGCGCCGCTGCGCTGGTTCCTTATCTTAAGCGGCTGGGAATCAGCCATCTGTATGCCTCGCCGATTTTTACTGCGACATCCGGGTCGACCCACGGCTATGACGTCACCGACGCTAACGAAATCGACCCGTCCATCGGCGGGCGCGAAGGCTTCGACCGGATGGCGAAAGCCCTCAAAGAGGCCGGGCTGGGGCTGATTCTGGATATCGTGCCGAACCATATGGCGACCTCGCTGGAAAACGCCTGGTGGCGCGATGTGATCGAGCATGGCGAAAACAGCCGCTACGCCCGGCACTTTGATATCGACTGGACGCGCCGCCTGACGCTGCCGTTTCTCGGCGACAGCTTTGAAGCGGTGCTGGAAAGCGGTGATATCAGCATCCAGGCCGATCCGCAAACCGGCAAGCCCGCGCTGGCCTATTTCGAGAACTTTTACCCGCTGACCCCGGAAAGCTGGCAGGGCCGCGAACAAGCGGTGCTGAGCCTGACCGATAAGGCGGCCATCGCGGAGCTGCACGAACGCCAGCCGTACCGCCTGATGTCGTGGCGGGACGCGCCGCGCGAGCTGTCGTTCCGCCGCTTCTTTGAAGTCACCGGGCTGGTGGGGATGCGGGTAGAGGACGATGCGGTGTTTGACGACACCCACCGGCTGATCCTCGAACTGGTGCATTCCGGCGCGGTGGACGGGCTGCGCATCGACCACGTCGACGGGCTGGCCGATCCCAAAGCCTATGTGGAAAAGCTGCGCCAGCAGGCCGGGCCGGAATGCTACATCACCGTGGAAAAAATCCTCGGCAAGGGCGAGCATCTGCCTGAGGACTGGCCGATTTCCGGCACCACCGGCTACGAGTTTATTTCATCACTCTCCGAGGTGCTGGTGGATGATGAGCAGATCGACGCGCTGCGCGACGTTTATCACAGCGTGGTGGGCCAGCCGGTGGATATCAAAGCTGAATTGCGCGCCGCCAAACTGCTGATGGTGGATCGCAATTTTGAAGGGGAGTTCACCCGGCTGCTCAACCTGGCGGTCAACATTGCCGAAGCGGATGGCGTGGCGCTCGACGAGCCGACCATTCGGGCGGCGCTGCGTGAACTGCTGATCGCCTTCCCGGTGTATCGCACCTACGGCACGCTCCAGGGGATGCCGATGGAAGGGCAGGCGCTGCTGGCGAAAATCGTCGATAAGGTCAAGGCCAGCGAGTTTGCGCCCGATCCGGCGGCGCTCGATTTCCTGACCCGCGTGCTGCATGGCGAAGTGTCCGCTGGCGCGGCGGATACCGCCGGGCACTTCCGCACCCGCTTCCAGCAACTGACCGGCCCGCTGATGGCCAAATCGGTGGAGGACACGCTGTTCTTCCGCCAGAACATGGGGCTGGCGCTCAACGAAGTCGGTGCCGAGCCGGTGCAGCGCGCGTTTTCGCTCGACCGCTTCCACAAAGAGATGAAAACCCGGCTGGAGCGCCAGCCGGACGCGATTTCCAGCACCTCGACCCACGACACCAAACGCGGCGAAGACGCTCGCGCCCGGCTGTACACGCTCACCGAAGCGCCGCAGCTGTGGGACGAGTGCTTTGCCCGCTGGCGGCAGATGAACCAGACCAAAGTGGTGTTTCTCAACGACGGCACCGCGCCGCGCGGCGTGGACACCTGGATGCTGTATCAGGCGCTGGCGGGAGTGTGGCCCGCCACGCTGCAACCCGATGATGAAGCGGGTATCAAGGCGCTGGAACAGCGCTTTCTGGAGTTTGTCGAAAAGGCGCTACGTGAAGCCAAGCTGCGCACCGACTGGGTGGACAGCAACGAAGCCTATGAAAACGCGGTGCTGGATTACGCCCGGCATATGCTGGATCCGGCGAATCAGCCCTTCCTGCAGGATTTCTGCGCGGGGCTCCAGCCGTTTATTCACGCCGGCCTGGTCAACAGCCTGACCCAGACGGTGATCAAACTGACCGCGCCGGGCGTGCCGGATATCTATCAGGGCAGCGAGGCGCTGAACTTCAGCCTGGTTGACCCGGATAACCGCCGCGACCCGGATTTCGCTAACCTGCAACGGATGCTGGACGACGAGCGCCCCAACTTCAGCGCCGAAGAGAACTGGCTCAGCGGCCAGGTAAAGCAGCGGGTCATTGCCCACGTGCTGCGATTGCGTCAGCAAAAACCGATGCTGTTCCGCCGCGGCGACTATCTGCCGCTGTCGGCATCCGGCAAGCGGGTGGATAACGTCATCACTTTCGCCCGGGTGCAGGACGACGATGCGCTGATCGTCATCGCCCCGCGCCTGGTGTTTAGCGCGCTACACGGCGGCTTTGAGCTGCCCCATACGGAGCTCTGGACGGAGACGGCAATCCCGTTGCCGGAACGGCTGGCTAACCACCGCTACCGCGACATTCTTAGCGGAAAAGAGATCTTACTGACGGATCGCATCGACCTTAATTCAGTCGATTCCTGTTCATCCGTGTTGCTGCAACGGGTTAACTCCACTGATAGCTAAACCGTTATCCGCTGCATTTGCTGAAATTTCTGGTTTCAAGAGAGGGATTCATGTCTAAAGGTAAACCGTTTGAAATCCTGGCGGGGCACGCGCACCAGCTCGGTGCCAACTACGATGGCGAAGGCGTGAACTTTGCGATTTTTTCCGCCCACGCGGAACGTATTGAACTGTGTCTTTACGATCCGACCGGTAAAGTTGAAATTGCCCGGCGCGATCTGCCGGAATGTACTCATGAAGTGTGGCACGGCTACGTGCCGGGCCTGAAACCCGGCGCGCTGTACGGTTTCCGCGTCCACGGCCCTTTCGATCCGGAGAATGGCCACCGCTTCAATCCTAATAAACTGCTGCTCGACCCCTACGCCCGGGATCTGGTGGGCGATCTGGCGTGGAACGAAGCCCATTTTGCCTACGATCTGTACCACGAAGATAAGGATCTGACCTTTGACGAGCGCGACAGCGCGCCGTTTACCCCGAAATGTCGGGTTATCGATCCTAACGAGTTTAACTGGCACGATCAGAACCGCCCGACCGTTCCGTGGCCGAAAACCGTGATCTACGAAACCCACGTCAAAGGGTTTACCCAGCTTAATTCCGCGCTGCCGGAAGAGATGCGCGGCACCTACGACGGCATGAGCCATAAATCCACCGTTCAGTACATCAAGAGCCTTGGCATTACCTCGGTGGAGCTGCTGCCGGTGCACTGGTTCCCGGACGATCAGCACCTGCTGGATCGCGGGCTGAAGAATTTCTGGGGCTATAACTCGCTGGGCTTCTTTGCCCCCGCCTCGCGCTACTTCGGGCCGCGCGGCATCCAGGGCTTTCGCGATATGGTGCGCGCGTTCCACGACGAAGGCATCGAAGTGCTCCTCGACGTGGTGTACAACCACACCGCCGAGGGCAACGAACTGGGTCCGACCCTGTCGTTTAAGGGCATCGACAACTTCTCCTATTACCGCACCATGCCTGACCAGCACCGCTATTACATTAACGATACCGGGACCGGCAATACGGTTAATACCTCCCATCCGCGGGTGTTGCAGATGGTGATGGATTCTCTGCGTTACTGGGCAGATTCGATGCATATCGATGGTTTTCGCTTCGACCTGGGCACCATTCTTGGCCGCGAGCCGGAAGGCTTTGACCAGCGCGGCGGCTTCTTCGACGCCATCATGCAGGACCCGAAACTCTCCCGCCTGAAGCTGATTGGCGAGCCCTGGGATATCGGCCCCGGCGGCTATCAGGTGGGCGGCTTCCCGCCGGGCTGGGCGGAGTGGAACGACAAATATCGCGATACGGTGCGCGAATACTGGAAGGGCGATAACGTCTCAACCGATTTCGCCGCCCGCCTGCTGGGATCTGGCGATCTCTACGATCAGCGTGGCCGCCGCCCGTGGGCCAGCGTCAACTTTATCACCGCCCATGACGGCTTCACCCTCAACGACCTGGTGTCGTACAACGAGAAGCACAACGAGGCCAACGGCGAAGATAATAACGACGGCCACAACGATAACCGCTCGTATAACTACGGCGCGGAAGGCCCGACCGACGACGAAGGCATCAACGCGGTGCGCGAGCGCCAGAAACGTAACTTCCTGGCCACGCTGTTCTTCTCCCACGGTACGCCGATGCTGCTGGCGGGGGATGAATTTGGCCGCAGCCAGATGGGCAACAATAACGGCTACTGTCAGGACAGCGAGATCTCCTGGGTACACTGGGACAACCTGCCCGCGTCCAGCGAAGCGCTGCGCGAGTTTACCCGCCATATCATTAAACTGCGCGCTGAACAGCCGCTGCTGCGCCGCGATAACTGGCGCGATGGCATGGTAATCGAATGGTTCAACGCCGGCGGCGGCCCGCAGCAGCCGGAGCAGTGGGATGAAGGATCAACCCTGGGCGTGTACATTGGCCGCACCGACTTCCAGACCGAAGAGGGCATCTGGCACGATATTCTGATGCTGTTTAACCCGTTCGAAGGCAACGTGCCGTTCCGCATCCCGCAGTTTGGTGAAGGCGGCTGGGTACTGGAGCTGAGCACCTCAGAGACGGTCGAACCGGGCCTGGTGATCACCAAAGAGAAGGATTTTGAACTGGAAGGGCGCAGTCTGGCGCTGTTCAGAAGGCCGTAATGTAATTCCACAGAAACCAGCCCGCATTACGCGGGCTGAATTTTTACGCCGGGCGCACCTTGCGACGTGAGTCCAGCGAAATCAGCGCCACCGATGAGAGGATTAACAGCGTGCCCAGCCAGTCCGGCAGGGTAAAAGAGATCCCCAACAGCGCCAGCGACAGCAGCGCGCTGCTCAGCGGTTCCGCGCAGCTCAGAATGCTGGCTTTCGGGCCGCCGATCATCTGCGCGCCTTTCAGGTAAATACTGAAGGTGAGGGCGGTGCCGACCACCACCAGATAGAAAAACGCCATCAGCACGTGGCTGTTAATGGTTACCCCGCTGTGCTGGCCGGAATAGAACGGCAGCAGCGCCGCGCCGCCGATCAGCATACTCCAGCCGACAATCGGCAGCGTGCCGTACTGGCCGATCAACTTCGAGGGATAGGTGGTGTAAAACGCGGCGGCAAACGCTGAGGCAATGCCCCAGAACAGCGCGGCGCCGGATATCGACAGCGAGGTGGGGTTGCCGTGGGTAACCAGCAGAAACGTGCCGATAAGCGATGTCGCCACCGCCATGATGACATAGCGTGATGGGCGCTTTTTCAGGATAGCGGCAAACCACATCACAATGATGGTCGGCGACAGAAACTGTAAAATCGTGGCCGTCGCGGCGTTGGATTTTTCAATGGCGACCAGAAAGGTAAACTGCACCAGCAGCGCCCCGAACAGGGAAAAAATAACCAGGCTGATGGCGTCACGGCGGATCTTAAACATCGCAAAGATTTTATCGCCCTGCATAAAAGAGAGCGTCAACAGAATGAATCCGCTAAACAGCAGGCGGATCATAGTCAAAAACGGTGCGGATATCTGGCTTTGTTCCATAATGTACTGCGCGGCGACGCCGGAACTTCCCCAGAATATGGCGGCGAGCAGAACATACAGCATCCCTTTTTTGGCGTAACTCATTTGTTTCCCGGCGGTGATATTAATAAGCCGCTAAAGCATAACACAGTATTAATAACGGATGCTTTAACCGCGATGCCGCAAATGCCCTGCAAACGTTAAGGGGGTAAAAAAACCGCCACGGTTATTCGCCGGGTGGCTTTTAGTATTTTGAAATTATTTCACGGCCTGCTGCGCATTTTCCATGGCCTGTTTTTCTGAAGCGGAGAGGATCGCGGCCTGACGCTGCTGCTCTGCTAAGTAGCAGGTATCACGGCTGATGCCTTTGGCCTCGCAATCCGACTGGCGCTGCGCCGCGCTGGAGCAGCCCGCGACTAAGCCTACAAAAGCGATACAACCTGCCATCATTATTAACTTTTTCATTGTTTAACCTTTTATAAAATTATCCTGATAGTTCAGGTGTGAAACTACAATAATTTTCAGGCCGGGAATAACCCATCGGATTAATACGAATATCCACTGGTAAATAACGTAGTTTAATTATTTTATCCGTGCGTTATTAAAATAATAACAATAATTAATCGTTAAATTTACAACCCGATTTTTCCGTCCCTTTATTATCTCAATAATAACAATTACGCGGCGTAGCGTCAGGGCGGCCATGGCCATCTGGCGCACCGTCAGGCGCTGACGCTTTCGCCACCTTTTTAAAACCGTGCTATGATGCGTTTTTATCCATAACTCCCTGTCACTGTTCATTAATACGACGTTTATGAAAGATACTGGCGAACAATCCCCAAAAGAGACTTCTCAAACTATTGGCAATGCATTGCGCCGTCGCCCGCTGGCGCGTGTGAAACTGTCTGAAATGGTGGAAGAAGAGCTGGAGCAGATGATCCGCCGCCGCGAGTTTTCCGAAGGTGAGCAGCTCCCGTCGGAACGCGAGTTAATGACTTTCTTCAACGTTGGCCGCCCATCGGTGCGTGAAGCGCTGGCGGCGCTGAAGCGCAAAGGGCTGGTGCAGATTAATAATGGCGAGCGCGCCCGCGTGTCGCGGCCCTCCGCGGATACCATCATCAGCGAACTCTCCGGCATGGCTAAAGATTTCCTGGCGCATCCCGAGGGCATCGGCCATTTTGAGCAGTTGCGCCTGTTTTTTGAATCCAGCCTGGTACGCCATGCCGCCGAGCACGCAACCGATCGGCAGGTTGAACGGCTGGCGAAGGCGCTGGAGCTTAACAGCCAGTCGCTGGATGACAACGCCGCGTTTATCCGTTCCGACGTTGAATTCCACCGCGTGCTGGCGGAAATCCCCGGTAACCCGATCTTTATGGCGATCCACGTCGCCCTGCTCGACTGGCTGATCGCCGCGCGCCCCACGGTGCCGGATGACGAGCTTTACCAGCATAATAACGTGAGCTATCAGCAGCATATCGTTATCGTCGAGGCGATCCGCAACCGCGATCCCGATGCGGCGGATCGGGCGCTGCATGACCATCTCAACAGCGTATTCGCTACCCGTCACGCTTATCAGCAAAGTAAAAAATCCCGCAAGAAAGCGTAACGATCGTTTAGTGAAGTAGATCCCAATCTGAATCTTTCCCTGCAAAGTGGCGCTTTTGTGGTCTGGTATAACAGGTATAAAGGTATATAGTTACGTCACATTCATCATCCATGAGGTTGCTATGTCCGCCACATTAAAAGGGGTTATGCCCGCGCTGCTTACGCCATTTGATCAACACCAGAGACTGGATACCGACAGCCTGCGCCGGCTGGTGCGGTTTAATATTGAACAGGGGATTGACGGGCTGTACGTCGGCGGCTCAACCGGCGAAGCCTTCGTACAGAACATCGCCGAGCGCGAAGAAGTGCTTGAAATTGTTGCTGAAGAAGCCAAAGGGGAAATTACCCTGATTGCCCACGTCGGCACCGTCAGCACCGGGGAAAGCCAGCAGTTAGCCGATGCCGCCAGCCGTTACGGCTACGATGCCGTCTCCGCGGTGACGCCGTTTTACTATCCGTTCAGCTTTGAAGAGCATTGCGACCACTATCGCGCCATTATTGATTCCGCCAATGGACTGCCGATGGTGGTGTATAACATTCCGGCACTCAGCGGGGTTAAGCTCAGCCTCGATCAGATCAACACGCTGGTGACGCTGCCTGGCGTTGGCGCGCTCAAGCAGACCTCCGGGGATCTGTACCAGATGGAGCAGATCCGCCGCGCCCATCCGGACCTGGTGCTGTACAACGGCTATGACGAGATTTTCGCCTCCGGCCTGCTGGCGGGCGCTGACGGCGGTATCGGCAGCACCTATAACATTATGGGATGGCGCTACCAGGGCATTGTAAAGGCGCTGAAGAAGGGGGATGTCGCCCAGGCGCAGCGGTTGCAGACCCAGTGCAATGAAGTGATCGACCTGCTGATTAAAACCGGCGTGTTCCGCGGCCTGAAAACCGTTCTGCACTATATGGACGTAGTGGCCTCGCCGCTGTGCCGTAAACCGTTCGCGCCGGTGGATGAAAAATATCTGCCTGAACTGAAAGCGCTAGCGCAAAAGCTCCAACAAGAAAAACAACAACAGCAATAACAATACCGGATGCCGGAGCCATCCGGCACCTACCCTACAAGACGCGTTTCGGGAGACTCATATGAGTATCACTACCCAAAATATCCCGTGGTATCGCCATCTCAACCGGAGTCAGTGGCGGGCATTTTCCGCCGCCTGGTTGGGATATTTGCTTGATGGTTTCGATTTTGTCCTGATTGCCCTGGTATTGACTGAAATTCAGGGAGAATTCGGTTTAACGACGGTGCAGGCCGCCAGCCTGATCTCCGCCGCATTTATTTCCCGCTGGTTCGGCGGCCTGATGCTGGGCGCAATGGGCGACCGCTACGGGCGGCGTCTGGCGATGGTTTCCAGTATTGTGCTGTTTTCCGTGGGCACCCTGGCTTGCGGCCTCGCGCCGGGCTATACCACCATGTTTATCGCCCGTCTGGTGATCGGTATGGGGATGGCCGGGGAGTATGGCTCCAGCGCCACCTATGTCATTGAAAGCTGGCCGAAGCATCTGCGTAATAAAGCCAGCGGCTTTTTGATTTCCGGTTTCTCGGTCGGCGCAGTGGTCGCGGCGCAGGTGTATAGCCTGGTGGTGCCGGTCTGGGGCTGGCGCGCGCTGTTCTTCATCGGCATTCTGCCGATCATGTTCGCCCTGTGGCTGCGTAAAAATATTCCTGAAGCCGAGGACTGGAAGCAAAAACACGCGGGTAAAGCCCCGGTGCGCACTATGGTGGATATCCTGTATCGCGGCGAGCATCGCGTACTTAACGTGCTGCTGACCATCATTGCGGCTACCGCGCTGTGGTTCTGCTTCGCGGGCCAGTTGAACAATGCGGCGATTGTGGCGGTGCTTGGATTATTGTGCGCGGCGATTTTTATCAGCTTTATGGTGCAGGGCAGCGGCAAGCGCTGGCCGACCGGTGTAACGCTGATGGTGGTGGTGCTGTTCGCGTTCCTTTACTCCTGGCCGATTCAGGCGCTGCTGCCGACTTACCTGAAAACCGAACTGGCCTACGATCCGGCCACGGTAGCGCGGGTACTGTTCTTTAGCGGATTCGGCGCGGCGGTAGGCTGTTGCGTGGGCGGTTTCCTGGGCGACTGGCTGGGCACCCGTAAAGCCTATGTGTGTAGCCTGCTGGCGTCACAGTTGTTGATTATCCCGGTGTTCGCCATCGGCGGTGCCAACGTCTGGGTTCTGGGCCTGCTGCTGTTCTTCCAGCAGATGTTAGGGCAGGGGATTTCCGGCATTCTGCCGAAGCTGATCGGCGGCTATTTTGATACCGACCAGCGCGCCGCCGGGCTGGGCTTTACCTACAACGTCGGCGCGCTAGGCGGGGCGCTGGCACCGATTATTGGCGCGGTGATTGCCCAGCGTCTCGATTTAGGTACTGCGCTTGGTTCGCTCTCCTTCAGCCTGACTTTTGTGGTGATCCTGCTGATTGGCCTGGATATGCCGTCCCGGGTCCAGCGCTGGTTGCGCCCCGAAGCCCTGCGCACCCATGATGCCATTGACGGCAAACCGTTCAGCGGCGCGCGGGTAAAAAGCGTAAAGCCGGGTGAACTGGTGAAGAGCAAAAGCTAAGGCTTGAGCGCCGCCATGGTTTTTAACTTATTCGCCCGGGCCTGTTCCGGGCGAGCTTGTACCAGCAGGCTGTACAGTACATCCAGCACAAACGCCTGAGCCACTCGGGTAGCCAGCGAATCGCCCTGCAATTCCCCCTGATGATGGCCGTTGATTAACGTGATGTCAGCCTGCTCCAGCAGCGGTGTGGCGAGATGATAGGTTAACGCTACGGTGGTTGCGCCCGCCGCTTTCGCCAGATGCAGCGCCTTGACCGTTTCTGGCGACGCGCCGGAATGGCTGATGGCGAAAGCCACCTCATCGGGCCGCAGCAGCGCCGCCTGCATCGCCATCTCGTGACTATCCTGCAACGCTACCGCGCGTAAGCCTATGCGCATCAGCTTGTGCTTCATCTCCTGGGCACTAATGCCCGATGAACCGACGCCAAAAAGGTAGACTGCTTCGGCGTTCAGCAGCGCATCCACCGCGCGCCGCACCTGTTGGGCATCCAGCAGGGTACGGGTTTGCGTCAGTACGCTGTTGACCGTTTCCTGGAGCTTGCCGCTGACCGCGTCCACGTCGTCATCCGGCGTGATATCGGCATCCAGCATCGCGTCGCTGCGCGCCAGTTCGATGGTGAGATCGCGTTTAAAATCCTGAAAGCCGCGAAAGCCCAGCAGGCGGCAAAACCGCACGATGGAGGCTTCGCCCGCCTGGGCGTCCTGTGCCAGCCCGGCGACGGTCAGAGTGGTGACCCGCTGCGGGTTTTGCAAAATAAACTGAGCAATGCGCTGGCTGGTGCGGCTCAGGCTGCTTTGCATCGCCCCGAGGGTGGCGAGGATTTTACCGGGTTGCAGTGGTGGCATAGTGAAGGTGTCGGGTGTGTGAGTCATCGCGGTATAGTACTCAAAAAAATGCCGCGACGGGGGACGCGCGGCAAAAGTCTCAACAGAGAAGACGCTTATTAAACCGGGAGCAGGGCGTCCCGGTGCAGTTTAATCACCACTTTTTTGATGGGCTCGCGACGTGTGTCATGGCAACCCGGCTTGTGCGGTTCGCCGGGCATAAAAATGGCAAACATGCCGGGCTCCAGGGTGAGGCTCTGGGAATTATGGATGTCGTTGCATAACTGGTAATCCTGCTCCGGATGCCACTCCTCCAGCTCACGCGCGCTTTCCGCGATGCCGAAATGAATAGTTTCACAGCCTTCCAGCAGCAGTTGAATATCAATATACGCCCGGTGCAGCTCGGCTTTTTTCTCCTGCGGCGGCTGGGTGGTCAGCGTCATCACGTTCATAAAGAGCCGTTCGCCGTCGAGGGTGTAGCTGTCCGGCTGCTTTTGCGCCGGGTTTTCCGCCAGCGCCAGAACGAGGGCGTCGTACAGCGGCTGGGCTAAGCCCGCCGCAGCCAGGTGGTCGATATGGCCGGTAATCATCGGTTACTCCTTAGCAAAAAGCGCCGCGCCCAGTAAACCGGCGTCCTGGCGATAGTGGGCGGGTCGCAGTTCGACGTGATACACCGCCGGTTCCTGCATCAGGGCGGCGTGAACATGCTCCAGATAGCCAGGCGCGAGGCCGACGCTGCCGCCAATCACCACGCACTGGCAGTCAAACGCGGCTTTGATATCGGCGATCAAGCGCGCCAGGGTGCGGGCGGAACGGTCGACAAGCGCCAGCGCCTGCGGGTGATCCTGTCGGGCGTGGGCAAAAATGGCTTTCGCATCCAGCCCGGCTAAATCATTGCGCGCCGCGGCGGCGATGCCGCGCCCGGAAGCAATGGCTTCCACGCAGCCGGTACGCCCGCAGCCGCAGCGCGGGCCATTCGGATCGGCAAGGGTATGGCCCAGATGCCCGGCCAGACCGCCGGGGCCTTGTAAAAGAGCGCCGTGGCTGATGACGCCGCCACCCACGCCGGTGGAAACGGTTAAAAACACCATATGATCGACGGTCGCCGAGAGCGCCTGGTATTCCGCCCAGGCGGCGGCCTGGGCGTCATTCAGGGCGATGCCCGGCAAGCCGGTGATGTGCGTCAGGGTTTGGGTCAGGGGGAAGTTTTCCAGCCCGCCGAGGTTCGCCGGGTTAATCGACGTCAGTACGCCATGCTGAATAATGCCGGTGGAGGCAACGGCGAAGCGCGTGGCTCGTGCGGCAAGCGGGGCGACCAGCTCGCGCAATGCCGTCTCCAGCGCTTCCGGCGTTTTGCTGGCGGGCGTCGGCTGTTCGCAACGGGTGACGATCGTTAACGCATCATCGATTAGCGCTGCCGCCAGTTTGGTGCCGCCAATGTCTATCGCCAGGATGGTCATTTTTTCACGTCCTGTAACGCATCCCGGAACCACTGGCAGACATGCTCCAGCCGGGTGATTGCTGAACCCACGGTAACGGCGAATGCGCCATGTTGCAGCGCCTGAGCTGCCAGCTCGGGTGAGTTGTAGCGGCCTTCCGCCATTACCCGGCAACCTTTAGCCGCCAGCGCCGATACCAGCGCCAGATCCGGCTCTTTGGGCGTGACGTCGCGGGTATAGCCGGAAAGTGTGGTACCAATCAGCTCCGCGCCCAGCAGGTGGCACTGCAAGCCATCTTCCAGCGAGGAGCAGTCCGCCATCGCCAGCAGGCCGTGAAGATGAATACGCGCCAGCAAATCCTCAACGCTCGCCGGACGCGGACGTGCCGTTCCGTCAAAGGCGATGATATTGGCACCCGCGGCGGCAAGGGCATCCACATCTTCCAGCCACGGCGTGATGCGCACCGGGAAGTCCGGCAGATCGCGTTTAATAATGCCGATAATCGGCGCGCTCACCATGGCGCGCGTGGCTTTCAGGTTATCGATACCCTCAATGCGCAGCCCCGCCGCGCCCGCCTGTTCTGCCGCCAGCGCCATAGCCGCGACGATCTCCGGTTTGTCTAACGGGCTGCCCGGCACCGGCTGGCAGGAAACGATAAGTCCACCGAGTTTAGTGATGCGATTTTCCAGCTGAATGAGCAATGACATGATTACTCCACTTAATAACAAGTTATGAAATTACACTCCAAATGAAGATAAAGAGCGGGCAGGGGGGCTGCAACCTTTCATACCAGGTTATGTGAAGCGGGTTGGATTTTGACGCGGGGATTACTCGCCCGCTTTTTGTTCGGCTTTGATTTCGCGGATTAACCGATCGGCATATTCCCCGACGATCATCTCCACGGCTTCGCTGCGGGTGATATTGCTGAGCAGCGCCAGCAGTTCGATTTTTTGCAGGATCGACATTTTCAGCGACAGCGAAACCGCCTTTTTCTTCTCTTTATCCAGAGAAACAAAGCTGACGGGTTCGCTGGTTTTGCGCTCGGCGTTGACGTTCAGCGCCTCGTTCATCCGGCGCAGCTGTTTTTTATCCAACAGTCCGGCATGGGTGAGTTGGTAGGTGTGGTTGGCTTTGCTGTACTTAATTTCCGCTGAATAAAACTCTCTGAGTTCTTTAAGCACCCGGGTCAGGGTGGGTTCAGAGCAGGCCAGAGTCGCGATGATTTTGGCGGCGGAGACAGGCTTGCCCGGCCCCAGCAGGGTCGCCAGCGTATAGACTCGGGCTTGTCGTGTGCTCAGTTGCATAATGGGAAACGGCCTGCGTTCAAAGTTTACATTAAGCGTGCCAGACGACGCGGCGCGAAATCATCGCCAAACGTCTTATTGCTGGCAACGTATTCCCGGTAAAAAAATGCGTCTCGTTGTCCATTGATTGCATATTGCTTAATTTTTCAGCGTGGCGGTAAGCAATCGAATACCGTCCTGCGGCTGCTCGGCAGCGATGCCATAAACCTGGGCGCGGGAAAGAATGCCGGATGCCCAGCGGCGGTGGGTTGCAGGTTCGCACATTGCCCCCTGGGATTTAAACACCGCCTGGGTGGAATTCAGAATACGCAGCGCATCGGCGTGATCGGTGGGCGACACCATCAGCGCCGCTTCGATCTTGCTGATTTGATTGGGATGGATCGCCGTTTTGCCGACCAGGCCGTGGGCCATATCCAGCGCCAGTTCCCGATCCATGATCTGGTGATCGTCAATGTGTTCGCACACTGGCGCGGTGAGGGCAAAATCACGCGAAGCAAACACCGCTACCAGCATTTTGATGGCATAGCCCATCGGGCCGTCATACAGCGTTAAATGGCGCGAACGGCGCAGGGATATCACGTTCATCAGATCGTTGCCGCCGATGCGCAGGGCGATGATGCGTGAATGACACGGGTGATCCACCAGCGTGGTCGCCAGCTCGCGCATCTGCACCACGTCGAATACCTCTTCGGTTTCCAGCGTCGGCATCATGCATAAATCAGTGGGTTCAAGGATGCGCCACCAGGCCGGCAGCGAGGCCAGGGTAAATTTCGGCAGCACGAAGCCGTCAATGGCGCTGACGTCCATCTCCCGTACCAGCCGCTCGCCCATGGCGCTGTCGCGCGGGCGGATAAACACCAGCGGCCAGCACGCATTGCCCTGGTTGGCTTTGGCCCGCGTGAGTTGAACCAGCAGCGCGCGTAAATTTTCCAGCGCTTGCGGAATATCGCCGTCGCTGACCGCGTCTTCCAGGCAAATCACCAGCGAGCGCAGGCCGCTGATTTTGTTATTCAGGATGGCATCAGCAATATCAGTGCGGGTTGCGGGCATATACAGCGTCGCGCCCAGACGCCAGGGTGAAAGCCGTTTATCCATCAGAGCACCTTCTTAATGATTGTCACCGCCCGATACTGGCCGATGGCCTCGCCCACTTCAGTAATGGTGATGCCTTTTTCCCGCGCCAGGTACACCAGCAGCGCCACGTCGGGATCGGCGGCGGAGCGTACCAGCACATGGTCCGGCACCCGGCGCAACACGGCGCGGGTGGCTTCGGCGATGCCGGGCTTGATGCGGTTGATGCTGGAAATCTGGTAGCGGTCAGCCAGCGTCTGGATCACCCGCTCGCTTTGCTGCTGAAGCTGCGCTTTTCTCGCCTCCGACAGGTCGCCGTGGGGCAGGCTGCTGAAATCCAGGCGCTGGCGGTATTGCGCCACGGTATCCACCAGCATCCGGCTGCATTCGAATTGCGCCAGGTGATCGCAAATCACGCAGCCGTGCAGGCCCTCGGCGGACCAGATCGAACGGGAAATCATGCCGGAAACCGGCGCGCCCATAATACCGAACGGGATCAGCCAGTCGTCATCGCTGGCGGCGAGCCAGGCTTTGCCGCACGGATCGGCGAGTACCGCCAGGCGCGGCTGTTCAGGGTAGCCGGGACGATGTTGCAAACTGCGCCGCAGCTCGCCGGAGATCGCGCCTTTTCCGGTCCAGCCATCGACAAACACAATGCCATCGGTGCCGTGGCGCGCTTCAATCCACGCCAGCGCCGCTTCATCAATGCCCCGGTCGCGGATAATACTGATGCCGTAATGGTGCGATTGTTTACCCATTTCGCGCAGGGTCTGGTGCAGCATCACGCCGAGCGGGACGCCCGCGCGCACCAGGCTTGCCAGCACGATCGGCGTGTCACCGAAGCGCTCCGCCAGCGCCTGCGCCAGTATCGCCACTTCTTTGGCTAAACGTTCCGCGCCGCGATCCAGCGCCTGAGAAAAAATATCCAGATGCCAGGCGGTGGGCTCTGGCTCCTGGCTGAGCATTTCCGAATAGTGGCGCGCGCCGGACTGGATCAACTGCTCTTTCTGATCGACCGGCGTCATTTCCATTTCAACGGGGTTGAGCAGAAAGTGAATGTCCTGTGGTGAATACGAGCCGGAAAACGGCGTGAAATCAGTCATACAGTTCTCCAAATAGCGTCTGCGTGATGCTGTGGGCAAACTGGCTCTGGCGCGGCAGGCCGAACCAGGTGCAGAGCCGCATAAAGCGGTGGTCGCTTAAGCTGTCGCCAAGGCCGATCACCGGGAAAACGCCGCGCTGCTGGCGCAGTTTTTCCAGCAGCCAGGTTACCGCCAGCCCTTTTTCCACTACCGTTGGCAGCCAGGCGACATTATTGCTGTTGCGATGGATGTAATAGCCCTCGGTGGGGAAGGTCTGTTCGATTTCGTCGGCGATGGCGTTGAGTTCGTCCAGCCGGGTGCTGTCGCGGTGTTTCATCACCAGATACACCGGTACGTCGCCGTATTCGTAGTTAATCCGCGCCCAGCCGTTGATATTGCGCGCCGCCATCAGCTCGGTAATGGCGCTTTGCATGGCGAGGAGTTTGTCGGCATAGGGCTGTAATTTCGCCAGCATCAGCGCTTTCCAGGCGTCGTCCGGCTGGCCCTGCGGATCGAGGATCACTGCGCCATGGGTGGTCACCGCCCAGGATCGGAACGGGATGGTGACGCGGGCGATCTCTTCGGTGCCGCGCGCGGTGACCGGGATCAGCTCGGCGTGCTCCAGCATCCAGTCCACCAGCATCGCCTGTTCTTCGGTCATAAAGCTGCGCGGCGCCAGGCTGCGATCCAGCGCGCCGGTGCGAAACGGGGCCAGATCCAGCTCATCCACCATCTTGCGGCGGGTCTGGAATAACGTGTCGTCGAGATCGGAAAAAATCACCGGCCTATTCATAGCTAATTACCTCTACGCGGGGCGCAACCTGGCGTAGCGCATCCAGCAGTACTGGATCGATGCTGGTGGCGGGGGTTTCCGCGCACAGCAAAATGCGGTCGAACTGCTGGTGCGCGACGTTATAGACAAAATTGGGGATGCCGAGGCCGTAATTGTCGGTAAAGGCAATGGCGGACTGAATGGCGAACCCGGTGGCAATCGGCGAGCGGGTCGTGGAGCTGTACTTCACCTCCGCGCCCGCGTTTTCCAGCCGCTCCGCCAGCAAAAACGGTTGCCAGACAAATTCGCTGGTGCCCAGCACCAGGATCTTTTCACCGGGCCGGGCGGTAATATGCGCGCCCAAATCCGCCGCAGGGGTCGCCATGCCCAGCCGTCCCCAGTTCTGGCGGCCCGTAATCGGCACGCTGCCCGTCGCCGTAACGTTCACCGCAGGCATCACCGGTACGGGCGCATCGGGATTCGGTTCCCAATGCCAGTCGCCCTGCACCAGCGATACGGTGGCGATCGGCAAGTTACAGCGCTGCGCCAGCGCGTCGCCGCTCCAGTCGGTGAGGGTGACCGCCAGAACCTGGGCGATCTGCGTCAACCCGGCGCTTTGTAGCGCGTCCAGCAAATTAATAAACGTGTTGCCAGTGGTGGCTTCGTCATCGATAAGCACCAGCGTGCGGGCGTTAAGCACCCGGCGGCGCAGTTCGGCATCATCCGGCAGATAAATCAGGTGATCGGTAGCGTGGCTGTGGTTCTCTTTAAATTCGCACAGCAGCTCGCCGGGCACCGGATGGCGTGTCGAGGTCAGATACACCGGTTCCGCCGCCTGGTGGCGCAGTTCATCAAACACGCCTGCGCCAAGGCCGACCGCAGTTTCCGCCATGCCGATAAACAGCACCGGGCCCGCTTCAAGCTTAGGAAACTGTTCCGCCAGCTGTCGATACACCGATCGCATGATGCCGGGGGCGACCGGGATATGGCGGCCCAGCACTTTGCTGACGAACAAAAAGGCGCGCTTCGGATTGCGGCGCTCCGCCAGCTCAAACAGTTCATCCAGCTGGCGCATACCGCCGGTTGGCGTCACGCGTAACGTTCCGCTGGAGAGCGTGCGGCTAAATTCACTCATGGTCATTCTCTTCGCGATGCCTGTTGGTCAATGCGGTTGGGTAGTTGACCGCTTCGGTCAGCGGCCTGACGACGGCTGGCGCAAAGGCGCGCTCCGCTTCATCCAGCACGTCCTGCTGGCTCATCAGCCCAAGCTGGCGGAAGGCGAACAGGCCTGGCAGGTTCACCCCGCTCAGGCGGGTATAACCGATGCCCCCGGAAGGACGCATATTGATTTCCAGCAGCAGCGGTTTGCCGCTGGTGGTGTTGCGGGTTTGCACGTTGACCAGCCCATCGGTCTTCATCAGGCGCGCGCAGGCTTTCGCCAGTTCGAAAGCCTCGCCGTGGTTTTCCAGATACTGCACCGAGCCTTCTTTACGGCGGCCCACCGCCGCCAGCACCGCGCCGTCTTCCACCAGCATATCCACCGAATATTCCGGGCCGGGGAGATACGGCATTAATACCAGCGGTTCGAATTTGCCCGCCTGCTCCAGGGCGCTGAGATAAAAGCGTGCGTTCACTTTGCGGCTGTCGGGGTTAATAAAGTGCGCCATCGGCGAGACGTTTTCATCAAATCGCCAGAATCCCATGCCATAAATGCCTTTCACCGGTTTAACGCACAGTGATTTGCTGGCGAACGGGGAGCGGGCAATCAGCGCGCGCAGTTCGTCTACCGATTCCACCCGCAGGGACGGGACCACGGGTAAACCGGCTTTTTCCATGGCATGGGCGTATTCGACTTTATCGTCGGCCAGTTCAAACATGGCGGGCTGAAGAGAGCCGGTAGTAAGCGTGACGCCGCTGGCGGTAATCGCCGCGCGATGGGCTTCAAACCAGGTGGCGTGGCGGCCGGTATGAATCGCCTTAACGCCCAGCTTTTTCACTGTGGCAAGAATAAACGCCAGCCGGTCGTCGGCGTCCTGCGGTTCAGTCAGCGCGATATCGGCCTGGGAGAGGATCTCATGGCGTTCGTTGCGGTGCGACGCAATCACCGTCACATCGGTTTGCTTCAGATTAGCGAACGCGCGGATGCCCTGAATCAGATCGCGCTGGGAGGACAAGCCTTCCATTAGCCAGATGTTGTTAGTCATTTTATTTATTACCGATAGGGCGGGGTTGAATGGCTACAGTTAGGTAATAAGTCTAGAAAGCGGTAAAAAAGTTGTCAATCATAATATGATCTGATTTCGGTAGGATTTATTTCTATGTTTTCCTTCCCATTTTGCTAAAATTTTTCAGTAAATTTCTGCGTGTTATACGTTTTTAATTTTTTGAAATATAAGTAATTTACCTTTCTTTAAAAATTCACAGGTAAAATGATCTTGTTCATTAACTACATCATGATATGATTTTTATCTGAAGGATTTTGGTGTAAAAACGCAACCTTTTTCACGAGCCACTTTATGGAGATCTGACCATGGTTTCATTAACAAAAAACCAAACTGTTTCACTCAGCAAGCAATCGTCGGCGCTCAACCAGCTGCATTTCGGCCTGGGCTGGGATCCCATCAAGAAGAAAGGGATGCTAGGCAAACTGTTTGGCGGTAATGATTCCATCGATCTTGATGCGGGCTGCGTACTGCTCGATAAATCAGGCGGCAAAATCGACACCGTCTGGTTCCGCAAGCTGAAATCCTCCTGCAACTCCGTGGTACACAGCGGCGATAACCTGACCGGTGAAGGCGACGGCGATGATGAAGTCATCCGCGTGGATCTGACGCGTCTGCCTGCCCAGGTGGAATATCTGGCCTTTACCGTTAACAGTTTCCGCGGCCAGAGCTTTAACGATGTGGAAAACGCCTTCTGCCGCGTGGTCGATCAGAACAACAAAGAGCTGGCGCGCTATCAGCTGAACGAGCAGGGCTCGCACACCGGCATCGTGATCGCTTCTCTGCGCCGCAACAATGGCGAGTGGGATTTCACCGCGCTGGGCAAAGCCTGTAGCGGCCGCACCATTGACGATATGCACAGCGACATCGTCGCGGCGGTGGTGCGCTCATGAACATGACGGCGGGAGGCAATGCCTCCGTTCCTTCTCAACCGTTGACGGTGCGCGTGCTGTCGGGCGCGGCGGTTGACGCTTCCGCTTTCCGGCTGTTCGCTACCGGCAAGGTGAAGGGCGACGCCGATATGGTGTTTTACGGCCAGCCTAAAAATGACGACGCCACCATCGCGCTGACCAATGACGGCAATAACACCGCGTTTAGCGTGGATCTCAACCGTCTTCAGGCCGATGTGCAAAAAGTGGCCTTTACCGTGACCTGCGACGGCAACCAGACCGTAGCGGGCCTGCAACGCCTGGCAATCCAGGTGGAAGCGGCGGGGCAAGTACTGCTGAACGGCGTAGTGGACCTGAACGGTCGCCAGGAAGCCGCGCTGATTTTAGGCGAACTGTATCGCCGCAACAGCGAGTGGAAATTCCGCTTTATCGCCCAGGGCTTTAACGGCGGGCTGAAACCGCTGGCGGAGCATTTCGGCGTGGATGTGGCGGATAGCCCGGCACCGACGGCGGCCCCAGCGCCGACGCCTGCGCCCACTCCGGCAGCGTCTAAAATCAATCTCAGCAAGGTTTCCCTGACCAAAGAGAAACCGGCAATCAGCCTGACCAAGCGCGATAACTTCGGTGAGATCCGCATTAACCTGAACTGGCATCGCGGCAACCCGGCGACCGGTTTGCGTGCGGTATTTGGCGGCAGCAAGGGTATCGATCTGGATTTAGGCGCGTTTGTTGAACTGAGCGATGGCTACAAAACCGTGATTCAGGCGCTGGGCAACCGTTTCGGCTCTATGGACAGCGAGCCGTATGTCCAGTTGCAGGGCGACGATCGCACCGGCGAGTTTTCTACCGGCGAGTGGCTGCACGTGAATGGCCGCGAGTGGAAACACATCCGCGAAGTGCTGATTTTCGCCTTTATTTACGAAGGCGTGCCGAGCTGGGACAAAACCGACGGCGTGGTATCGCTGTTCATCCCGGACCAGCCGCCGATCGAAACCCGTATGACCGAAGGGCAGAACAACCGCAACATGTGCGCCATCGCCCGTCTGGTTAACGAAAACGGCAATATAAAAGTAGAACGAATCAACCAGTTCTTTAATGGACATAGCGATATGGACAAGGCGTTCGGCTGGGGCTTTAGCTGGAAGGCGGGTTCCAAGTAATTTCTTTGGCAGAGGGTGTTATATGAGTTTCTTCAATAAAGTAAAAGGGGCGTTTAACGCCAGCCGCGACGAGTTAACCAAACAGGTTGGCCGTTTCAAAAACAAAAAATTTATGCAGGGCACGGTGGCGGTCTGCGCGCGTATCGCGGTATCCAGCGACGGCGTCAGTTCCGAAGAGAAGCAGAAGATGATCGGTTTTCTGCGCGCCTCCGACGAGTTGAAAGTGTTCGATACCTCTGAGGTTATCGACTTCTTTAACAAACTGGTGAGCAGCTTCGATTTCGATATGGAAATCGGCAAGGGCGAAACCATGAAGTACATTCTGGCGCTGAAAGATCAGCCCGAAGCCGCGCAGCTGGCGGTACGTGTGGGGATCGCGGTGGCGAAAAGCGACGGCAATTTCGACCCGGACGAGCAGAAGGCGGCGCGTGAAATCGCCCTGGCACTGGGCTTTGAACCGGCCGAATTCGGTCTTTGATAGCATTTCTTAAGGGTTTTGTATGGTATCTACGCATATTGGCTTTCCAACAGAAACGGTGGTGGTATTCGTTGCGTTGGCAGTGGGAGCCATTTTTATCGACCTGTTCATGCACCGGCATGACAAACCGATCTCGCTGAAAAGCGCGGCGCTGTGGTCCGTATTCTGGGTCCTGGTGGCGATGGCGTTCGCGGGGTTCCTGTATGTTCACCACGGCGCGGAAGTCGCCAGCCTGTTCGTGACCGGTTACGCGCTGGAGAAGGTGCTGTCGGTCGATAACCTGTTCGTGATGATGGCGATTTTCTCGTGGTTCGCCGTGCCGGACCGCTACCGCCACCGCGTGCTGTACTGGGGCATTATCGGTGCCATCGTGTTCAGGGGGATTTTCGTTGCGATTGGTACCGGCCTGCTTAGCCTCGGTCCGTACGTCGAGATCGTCTTTGCGCTGATCGTGGCCTGGACGGCGGTAATGATGCTGAAAAGCGGCGACGACGATGACGAGATTGAGGATTACTCCCAGCATCTCGCCTACCGTATGGTTAAGCGCTTCTTCCCAATCTGGCCGAAACTGAGAGGGCATGCCTTCCTGTTGAATCAGAAAGAAGTGGATGAAGAACTGGCGAAGCCGGAAAACAAAGACATTACCATTGGCCGCGGCCAGAAAGCCGCGCTGTACGCCACCCCGCTGATGCTGTGTGTGGCGGTGGTGGAGCTGTCGGACGTGATGTTTGCCTTCGACTCCGTACCGGCCATTATCGCGGTCAGCCGCGAGCCGCTGATTGTCTATAGCGCCATGATGTTCGCGATCCTCGGCCTGCGTACCCTGTACTTTGTTCTGGAAGCCCTTAAGCAGTATCTGGTGCACCTGGAAAAAGCCGTTATCGTGTTGCTGTTCTTTATCGCCGCTAAACTTGGCCTGAACGCAACCGACCATATCTGGCACCACGGCTTTAATATTTCGGCAACGACCAGCCTGTTTGTGGTTCTGGGTGTGCTTGCATTGGGTATCGTGGCGAGCATTATGTTCCCCGGTAAACCCGATTCTGAGGAGAAAAAGGAGGGTTAACCTCCTTATCCCCGGCAAATAACAACATCAACCAGAGAGGATTGAACAATGAGTGTTTCTCTTTCTAAAGGCGGGAACGTATCACTGAGTAAAGAAGCGCCGACCATGAAGAACGTGCTGATTGGTCTGGGCTGGGATGTGCGCGCCACCGATGGTCAGGACTTTGACCTCGACGCCTCCGCCTTTCTGCTGTCCGCCAGTGGAAAAGTACGCAGCGACGCGGATTTCATTTTCTACAACAACCTGAAATCTGTTGACGGCTCCGTGACCCATACCGGCGATAACCGTACCGGTGAAGGCGACGGCGATGATGAAACCCTGAAAATCAAACTGGATCTGATCCCGGCTGACGTCGACAAAATCGTCTTCGTGGTCACCATTCACGACGCGCAGGTGCGCCGTCAAAGTTTCGGTCAGGTCTCCGGCGCGTTTATCCGCCTGGTGAATGATGACAACCAGACCGAAGTGGCGCGTTACGACCTGACGGAAGACGCCTCCACGGAAACCGCAATGCTGTTTGGCGAACTGTATCGCCACAACACCGAGTGGAAATTCCGCGCGGTCGGCCAGGGCTATGCAGGCGGGCTGGCGTCCGTGTGCGCCCAGTACGGTATCAACGCCTCTTAATCTGAATACCCAGCGGGCGGTTAACGCCGCCCGTCTCTCTCCCTAAAAGCAGGAGCTTTAAAATGGCAGTTTCTCTCGTAAAAGGCGGTAACGTATCCCTCACTAAAGAAGCACCGACCATGAACATCGCCATGGCTGGCTTGGGCTGGGATGCGCGTGTCACCGACGGACAGGGCTTCGACCTGGACGCATCCGTGTTTATGGTTGGCGAAGACGGCAAAGTCCTGAGCGACAGCAGCTTCATCTTCTTCAACAACAAACTTAGCGCCTGCGGCTCCGTTGAGCACCAGGGCGACAACCGTACCGGCGAAGGCGACGGTGACGACGAGCAGATCAAAGTCGATCTGACCAAAGTGCCTGCTGAGGTGAAAAAGCTGGTTTTCGCGGTCACCATCTATGACGCAGAAGCCCGTAAGCAGAACTTCGGCATGGTGAGCAACAGCTACATGCGTATCTTTAACAACGACAACGGTTCTGAAATCGCCCGTTTCGATCTGTCTGAAGATGCGTCTACCGAAACCGCGATGGTGTTTGGCGAGCTGTACCGCCATGGCGCAGAGTGGAAATTCAAAGCGGTAGGCCAGGGCTTTGCAGGCGGGTTGTCTGCGCTGGCGTCGCAGCATGGCGTGAACGTTTAACGTTTAACGTTAGCGCTTTAGTGATAAAAACCCCGGTGCGCTGGGGTTTTTTTATGGGTGTTGTTTAGGGGGGACGGTTTTTTTCGGGTTTGTTCGGTGGAATTGTTCCGTTCGCCTGGGCTTTCGAGTCAGTCTCGGGCACCGGAGACGCGAACGGGTTGGGGGCGCTCGCCGCCGCGCCCCCAACACCCCCGGCTCCCCCGCGCGAAATCGCCGCTTCGCGGTACCCTCGGCTTATCGCGTCCAGCTCCGGGTCGGGTGCGATGCTACATCCTGTAGCTCGCACCCTCTGGCGGCATCCCTGCCGCCAGCCCCGGCCTCCCGCGAACGCCTCGGCGATTTCGATGGGGAGTGAAAACCCCCGCGATACGTTCAGGTGATTACTGCAACAACAAGGTCGCTGAAAGTTCGCAAGTTCTCACAGCGGCAATAAATGCTCTGTAAAAAATAAAAATCTCAAAGTTGGGGATGTTGAGTCCGGCATCAAAATCGCCGAGGCGTAATTGACGAGCCAGGTCAGCCCCGCAGGGAAGCGGGGCTGAGGTCGTGAGCTACAGGATGTAGCATCACGACCGACCTGAAGCGAGGAGATGGAGCCGAGGGCAGCGGCGTAGCCGCCGATTTTGCTGGCCGGGAGCGGGGATTGCAAAGGGGGATGCGGAATCCCCCTTTGCCCGTTCGCGTGCTACCGAGTCGCGTCGAGCCACAAACGCCTGGCGAACGTAACAATTCCACCGAACGTAACAATTCCACCGAACGTAACAATTCCACCGAACGGAACAATTCCACCGAACGGAACAATTCCACCGAACGGAACAATTCC
>NZ_VLPS01000003.1 GCF_007570865.1 Atlantibacter subterraneus
ACAATTCCACCGAACGGAACAATTCCACCGAACGGAACAATTCCCCCGAACGGAACCACACCACCGACCGGAACCCCGTAATTACTCCGGTAACTCCGTCACCCGCACCCGCTGAACCGGCGAGCGGCGCTTCGACCACGCGGGATGAAAATGCCGCCAGTGGGCGTCCTGCGCCGCCGCCAGCAGTTCATAATCCCCACGGGTATCCCCCCAGGCGCGCAGGTGGTATTCGCCCAGGTGCCCGTAAACGCTCTCCAGCCGTCTCACTTTTTGCTCGCAGCGGCAGTTGTGGCCGGTGATGCGCCCCGTCAGCGTGCCGTCGCTCACTTCCAGCTGGGTGCCGATAAGCTTGATCCCCAACCGATCGGCGAAGGGTTGCAGCACCATGGCAGGTGATGCGGAACAAATGGTGACTTCCGCGCCGGAATTCACTTCCGCCGCGACCGCCAGCAGGCCGCTGGGGCGCATCAGACGGGTCCAGTAGATATCGCAGAACGCCTGGGCCTTCTGGCGCAGCCAGCGTTCGTCAACGCCGGTCAGAAAGGTTTGGATCAGCACTTCCTTCAGCTCGTCCCGGGTGAGCTTTTTGCGCATGCAGCGCAGAGTCGGCAGGGCCAGACGCACCATACGCGCAGCGAACACGCGCTTGCCGAAGGCGAAGCGGAGAAAGGGAATAAAGCTGTCGTGGTGCGTCAGGGTACCGTCGAAATCAAAAACCGACAGAACCTTTGCAGCGTGTGGCGTGGTGCTCATTCCAGAAACTCCCATAACAAATTCATCTTTCCATTCTTTAAGGGGGATGATAGCAGAACCCCTGCCCGCTGGCAGCGCTGTTGGCCGCCCGTTGCCGCCTCGCCAGGCACGCGATGGCGTTATTTATTAGCCAATAGCCAGCAATAAAAATGCTATCCCTATGAAAATTAACGCGATAAATAGTTTCCACGCTGTTTTCATTAAAAATGCAATCTTTTCATGGCGTTATCATTTTCCTGGCGTAACTTCACGCTTTCACGCCGGACCTGTCTAAAGAAATGACCTGCCGGGTCGTTAAATGATGTATCTCTCCTTGCATAAGCTTATACATCATGTGGAAAACAACGCACTCTCGCTTCACCCTTATGCTTATCGGCTTTTTTGTGGTTTTACTGGGGGTGACGTTCCTGGTCATTCGCCAGTTTGTGGCACCACAGCTTATCGCGACGGAAAGCGAATTGATCCGCTATAAAGTGGACGATCAGAGCGACGCCATCACTGAACAGATGAACCGCGTCAGAGCGCAGCAGCGCACCATTACGGAAGTGGTCAGCAGCCTGCAAAGCGATCAAATCGACCAGCTGCTGCCGAATCTGGTGAACCAGTATCAGGATCTTAATGTGTTTGGCGGCGGGATTTGGCCGCTGCCGGGCAATCGTGCGCCAGACCGCGACCGCTTCAGCACCTTCTTCGCGCGCGACAGCGGCGGCAACCTACAGGTCAACACCGTCTGGAACCAGCCGGAGTCCGATAAATACTGGGAGCAGCCGTGGTACAAAGACGGCATGAACGCCCCGAAAGGCGAATGCGCCTGGGCTAAAGCCTATCAGGATGCCGCCAGCCCACAGCCGCGCACCAACTGTGCCATGGCAATCTGGCGCGATGGCAAAGTCTGGGGCGTCGCCACCATCGACGTAACGCTTGGCTTCTTCAACAATCTGGCGAAGCAGATGAGTGAAGCCAGCCAGGGACGCGTGCTGATTGTCGAGCAGGACGGCAAAGTGGTCGGCAATGGCTCTCCGGAGCAGGGTAAAGCGGACCTGCAATACCTGCG
Source organism: Atlantibacter subterraneus (assembly GCF_007570865.1). GTDB lineage: Bacteria > Pseudomonadota > Gammaproteobacteria > Enterobacterales > Enterobacteriaceae > Atlantibacter > Atlantibacter subterraneus. Next base: position 1,808 of record NZ_VLPS01000003.1, read on the forward strand.
CGATCTGAAAATCCCGGCGGAAGCCACCGTGATGCAGCTCCTGAAACAGGCGGGTGCGGAACACGTCAGCGGCGTTTATGAGGGTGAAAACGGTGAGCAAACCCTGATGGTACAGTCCATCAGCGGCAGCCCGTGGTATCTGGTGGTGGATATTCCGTCCAGCCTGCTGTCACGCCAGTCCTCCAGCATCATTACCCAGATCTCCCTGGTGCAGATTGGCCTTGGCCTGCTGTTGATCCTGGCGCTGCTGGGCTTTGTGCGCACCATCTTCAGAAATCTGGATGCGCTGAATAAAAACATTCTGTCGCTGTCCAGCGGCGGCGCGGATTTAACCCAGCGTCTGCCACAAAGCAAGAGCCCGGAATTTAACGCGGTGATTACCAGCTTCAACAGCTTTATTGCCTACTTGCAGGATCTGATGGGTCAGGTGGGGCAGAGTGCGCTGGCGATCTCCTCAGCGTCGCGACAGATTGCCGGCGGCAACCTCGATCTCTCTTCGCGCACTGAACAGCAGTCTGCGTCGATTGTGGAAACGGCGGCGTCAATGGAACAGCTGACCAGCACGGTGCGCCAGAACGCCGACAACGCCGTGCAGGCCAACCAGTTGGCCGCTCAGGCCTCCGACGCGGCGCGGGAAGGGGCGACGGTAGCAAGCAAAGTGATCAGCACCATGGATAAGATCAACACCTCGTCCAGCAAAGTGGTGGATATCATCGGCGTGATCGATGGTATTGCCTTCCAGACCAATATTCTGGCGCTCAACGCGGCGGTGGAAGCCGCACGCGCTGGCGAGCAGGGCCGTGGCTTCGCGGTGGTGGCTGGCGAAGTGCGTAATCTGGCAAGCCGAAGCGCGCAGGCGGCTCAGGAGATCAAAAAGCTGATTGAAGAATCGGTCGGCAACATCGAGCAGGGCAGTGACCTGGTGCGCCAGGCCGGTACCACCATGGATGCGTTGATGGAGCGGGTAGACGGCGTGACCGTGCTGATCTCGGAAATCAGCTCCGCCAGCAGCGAGCAGAGCCGCGGCATCGACCAAATCAACCTGGCGATTAACCAGCTCGACAGCACCACCCAGCAGAATGCCGCGCTGGTGGAGCAAGTCTCTGCCGCCGCGCAGTCTATGGAAGAACAATCTAACCAGCTGGAGCTGGTGGTAGCGGGCTTCAAAATCTAACCCCAACGGCTGGGCGCATCGCGTGTCTATACTTGAGTGTGATGGATTAACACCAGGGAGACATACCACGATGACCCAGCCAACCCGTAAACCGGTTCTGTTTGTGCTCACCAGCTACAGCGACGTGGCGCACAACATTTCCGGTTTCTATTTTTCTGAACTCGTTCATCCCTTGCACGTGCTGGAACAGGCGGGCATACCCAGCGTTCTTGCCTCAATCCAGGGCGGTTTACCGCCGGTTTACGGCGTGGATTTGGACGATGACATCAATGCCCGCTACTGGAACGACGATGCATTCCAGCAACGGCTCAGCCACACCCTGAAGCTGTCGGAAGCCAACAGCGACGACTACAGCGCGGTGCTGTTTGTGGGCGGGCACGGCACGATGTGGGATTTCCCGGACTGCCCGGACGTGCAGCGCCTGATCCGCGATCTCTACGAAGCCGATAAGCCGGTTGCTGCGGTTTGTCACGGCCCGGCGGCGCTGGTGAACGCCACGCTCAGCGACGGGCGCTATCTGGTTGATGGCAAGCGGGTCGCGGCTTTTACCGATGCGGAAGAACACGCGGTTAAACTGGCAGAGGTCGTGCCGTTCTTACTGGAGACGACCCTGAAAAAACGTGGCGCGCTGCATCAGGCGGTAGGGGAATGGCAGCCGCTGACACTGGTCGACGGCAACCTGATCACCGGGCAGAACCCGCAGTCCGCTACCGGCGTCGGCGAAGCCCTGCGCGATAAACTTAACGGCTAACCGTTACGGCGTGCCGTTGTCGCCATGACGGCGGAACGCCGGACGTTGCCCAAGCCGCGCAAACCAGGCGTCTACCGCAGGGACGGCAGGGCGATCGATCGGCGTCATTTTCCAGCGGTTGACCGACAGGCCGAGTACGATATCCGCCAGGGTGAAGGTCTGGCCGGTCACCCACATCCCGCTGTGCTGAAGTTTGTTATCCAGAATGGTGATGCAGCGGTTCCAGTCGGCGATGCTGGCGTCGATTTCGCTTTGCAGGTTATAGACCGGGTTTTTGCGCACCAGCGCGTTAAAGGCATAGCGCCAGGCGCTGTTGAGCTCGGTGGCCTGCCAGTCCATCCACTTTTCCACCCGCGCCCGGCCGCGCGGGGTGCTGGACAGCAAATCATCACGGCCCGCTTTACCCACCAGATAGCGGCAAATGGTATTGGATTCCCACAGCACAAAGCCTTCGTCAATCAGCACCGGCACCAGCCCGTTAGGGTTGAGCGCCAGGAAGTCCGGCGTATCGGTTGGCGCAAAGCCGCTGCCGTAATCTTCCTGCTGATATTCCAGGCCGAGTTCTTCACAGGTCCAGAGCACTTTGCGCACGTTTATTGAGGTGCTTTTTCCAAGTATTTTTAGCATCTGCCGCCGCTCTCTTTTCAGGGGATAGAGAAAATATAGCAGTGCGTTGCTAATCCGTACCGTTTGCGGGTTAGCTCTGCATTGGCGTCTGACTGTCCATTTTTGCGCACTCATGGCAAAAAACGCCCCGCTTAACTCGACCCCAGTCACAACTCCCCCTTGTTGAAAAAATAAATACTGCCCGGAGGTTTTTTGTTCAACAACGGAGGGGCATTTTTCTATGGTTAACATCGTTTTTAATGCTTCCAGACTGCTGCTGATGCCGGTTTTACTGGTCAGCAGCGTCGGGATTACCCGGGCACAGGAAAATACGATCCCGGTAAAAGTCTTTATTGGTGCCATGTTTGAGATTGGCGCAAACAGTGGCGATAAAGCTGGCGAATTTCAGCACTGGTATGAACGATACTGGCGCAATGCGCAGCCGATAAAAGTGCGCGGCGCGTCAGGGCCGGTCTGGTGCAATCAGGACGGCGTTTGCGGTGCCGTGTTGGGGATGGGAAAAGTGCGTTCATCCTCTTCCTTACAGGCGATTTTACTCAGCGATCGGTTCGATTTTTCGAAGGCGTATTTCATGCTGACCGGCGTGGCTGGCGCGCCGCCTACCAAAGCGACCATTGGCTCGGTGATTTGGGCCGACTGGCTGGTGGATTATGATTTAGGTCACCGCTGGGCGGCGGAAGAAGGCCGTCCTGGCGCGCCGACGTTTATGCCGCGCAAAGGGTATGAAGATATTCGGGTCATCAAACTCAATCCTCAACTGGTGGATTGGGCGATGGTGCTAACCAAAGACACGCCCTTGCTGGACTCCGCCGCCGCCAAAAGCTACCGCGCGCGCTATCCGCAAGCTATCGCCCGGGGCGGGCCGTTTGTCGGTGTCGGGACGCATTTTACCGGCGATTGTTTCTTTCACGGGCCGGGCTTGTCCGCCCAGGCGCAGTATATGGCGAAGCTCTATAACGTTGATGATTACACCGTGACGGAAATGGAAGGCGTGGCGTTGGCTTATGTGATCCGGCAACTTTACGGCATTGACCGGGTGATGGCGCTGCGCACGGTGGTCAATTTCGATCAGGGTAGTCCGGGCGAAACGACGCTGGAGCATCTCGATCCTGCACCGGGTAAAACCGCGGGTGGCTTTGCGGAAAGCGTGGAAAATGAAGCCCGCGTCGGCGAGCGAGTCGTGGATTACATCGTCACGCACTGGAATGAGTGGAAGAACGGTATCCCGGCGCGTCAATCCTGATTGCTAAACCGCAATGTACGGGCATCGCTTATCGGTAAGCGTGCTCGTATTTCACATTTCTCCCCCATGACGTTCATCACTCAAGGCCTGATTACCCGCCCTTGTAACAACATTGCCCACATATATAACAATTAGCTATAACGCATATTTATTTATTCGTTCTAAGCATTAATTGGGATGGTTATATTTCTCTGAAAAGGGAGACAACCCCTCAAAAATTCTCGTTGCAGGACAAAGCCGAAACGGCTCTGGGGACACCAACACATCATGATTGTTTTGCGGAATATTTCGAAAATCTTCCACCACGGCAAGGATGCGCTGACCGCAGTGGATGACGTCAGCCTTGATATTGAGCGCGGGCAAATTTACGGCATCATCGGCTACAGCGGCGCGGGCAAAAGTACGCTGATTCGCCTGCTCAATGGCCTCGAAAAACCGACCTCCGGCAGCGTGACCATCGCCGGGCAGAATATCTCCGCGGCCAGCGGGGAAACCCTGCGCCGGGCGCGGCTGAAAATCAGCATGGTGTTCCAGCACTTCAATCTGCTGTGGTCGCGCACCGTCAGCGAGAATATTGCGTTCTCAATGCAGATCGCCGGTGTTCCGAAAGCGGAAATCAAAAAGCGCGTCGCGGAGCTGATCGACCTGGTCGGCCTGAACGGGCGTGAAAATGCGTATCCGTCAAAGCTCAGCGGCGGCCAGAAACAGCGCGTGGGTATCGCCCGGGCGCTGGCGAATAACCCGGACGTACTGTTGTGTGATGAAGCGACGTCGGCGCTCGATCCGCAAACCACCGATCAGATCCTCGATCTGCTGGCGGATATCAATCGCCGCTTTGGCCTGACCATCGTGCTGATCACCCATGAAATGCACGTGGTCCGCAAAATCTGCGATCGCGTGGCGGTGATGGAAAATGGCCGCGTGGTGGAAGAGGGCGAAGTGCTCAGCGTCTTTACCCATCCGCAGCAGGAAATTACCCGCCAGTTTGTGCGTCAGATTAGCCAGGAGAGCGACGCGTTCGATGAAACGCTGGTGAACAATCTGGACGGCGCAATTATCAAACTGACATTTGTCGGCCACAGCACCCATCAGCCGGTGGTGGGCGAACTGACCCTGCGCTACGGCCTGCCGTTTAACATTCTGCACGGCAAGATGAGCCAGACCGCCCATGGCGTTTTCGGCCAGCTGTGGCTGCACGTCACGGCGAATAATGAACAACTGGAAAGCATCCTCGCGGATTTGCGCCAGCACGAGATCCACTGCGAGGTCATTAAACATGGATGATTCACTGTTTCCCCACCTGAAATGGCCGCAGCTGCTGGCGGCGACTCAGGAAACCTTATACATGACCGCGCTGTCCGGCGTGGCGACCTTCGCCCTCGGCATCGTGCTCGGGCTGGCGCTGTTCCTGACTGCCAAAGGCGGACTGTTCCAGAATCGTGCGGTTTACAGCGTGATTTCTATCGTGGTGAACGTATTCCGCTCGATCCCGTTCATCATCCTGATTGTGCTGCTGATCCCGTTTACCAAAGCGATGGTCGGCACCATTCTCGGGGCCAACGCGGCGCTGCCCGCGCTGATTGTCGGCGCTGCGCCGTTCTATGCGCGGCTGGTGGAAATCGCCCTGCGTGAAGTGGACAAAGGCGTTATTGAAGCCACCCGCTCTATGGGGGCGCGCATGAGTACCCTGGTTTTCCGTGTTTTGCTGCCTGAATCATCGCCCGCGTTAGTGTCAGGCATCACCGTTACCCTGATTGCCCTGGTGAGCTACAGCGCCATGGCCGGTGTGATTGGTGCTGGCGGGTTAGGAAATCTTGCTTATCTGGAAGGATTCCAGCGTAACCATAATGACGTCACCCTGGTGGCGACGGTGACCATCCTGATCATCGTTTTCATCATTCAGTTTATTGGTGATGCCATTACCTCTTATTTAGATAAACGTTAAAAACAATAGAGAACACACATCATGAAAAAAGTACTGACACTGATAGCAGCGGCCACCCTGAGTTTCTCCGCCTGGGCCGACACCCTGACCGTAGGCGCGTCCAACGTGCCGCACGCGGAAATTCTCGAGCAGGCGAAACCGATTCTGGCGAAGCAGGGCATCGACCTGGAAATCCGTCCGTTCCAGGATTACATCCTGCCGAACACCGCGCTGGCCAGCCGTGACATCGACGCTAACTACTTCCAGCACATCCCGTATCTGAACAGCGTGCTGAAAGACCATGCCGGCGACAAAACCTATGATTTCGTCAGCGCCGGTGCGATCCATATCGAGCCGATCGGTATTTACTCCAAAAAATACAAGTCTCTGAAAGATCTGCCGGAAAATGGCCGCGTGATCATGCGTGACGCGGTGGCAGAAGAGGGCCGTATCCTGTCTATCTTTGAAAAAGAAGGCGTGATCAAGCTGAAGCCGGGCGTGGATAAAGTCGCCGCGCGCATCAGCGACGTGGTGGAAAACCCGAAAAAACTGCAGTTCCTGCCGAACGTAGAAGGGTCTCTGCTGCCGCAGATGTATAACAACGACGAAGGCGACGCGGTAGTGATTAACGCCAACTACGCCATCGACGCGGGCCTGGACCCGGTGAAAGATCCGATCGCGGTTGAGAGCGGCGAAAACAACCCGTATGCCAACATCATCACCGTGCATAAAGGCGACGAGAAGAAGAAAGATATCGTTGCGCTGGTTGACGTGCTGCACTCTAAAGAGATTCAGGACTGGATCCGCACTAAATACAAAGGCGCGGTTATCCCGGTTAACAACTAAGATAGCCCCGTTAAACCACGCCCGTCAGCCTGTGCTGACGGGCGTTTTACTTAGACTTAATGCGCCGGAGAGAGTTGCTGACCGGCGGCCAGGATATGCAGCGCCGCGCCCTGTTCCAGCGGGCGTGAAAAATAATAGCCCTGCATAAAATGCACGCCGCACTGTTTCAGGATCGCCGCCTGTTTTTCGGTCTCGACGCCTTCGGCAATCACGTCAAAATCCAGACTTTCAGAAATATCTTTTACCGCCTGGACAATGGTGCGGCCTTTATTTTCAATATTATTAATAAACGAGCGATCTATTTTAATAAAGTCGATATTCATATTGTGGATGACCGACAGGCTGGAATAGCCGGTGCCGAAATCATCCACCGAGAATTTCACGCCGCGTTTCTGTAACTGGCTGACTTTGTGATAAATCGTGTGCTGCTCAGAGTGAATAATCGATTCGGTCACTTCGAGATGCAGTAAATGCGGGGGAATAGCATAGCGGTCGATAAGATTATTGACGTTATCGACAAATTCTTTATCGTAGAACTGAATAATCGAAATATTTACGCACATCGAAATACCCGATTTCAGCTTCAGCATCTCGGAGAGGATCCGGCAGGCCTCTTCCATAATCCAGTTGCCGATCTGCACAATACGCCCGCTCTGCTCCATGAGCGGAATAAATTCCGCCGGTGAGATATCCCGTCCCTGGAAATGCCAGCGCAGCAGCGCTTCGAAACTCACGATCTCGCCGTTGCCGTCGACGATGGGTTGATATACCGCGCGAAACTCGTTGCGATCCAGCGCGTAGCGCAGCGCCTCGTTGAGGGTGATTTTGCGCCGCAGACTTTCTTCAAGCTCATGATTATAAAAGGCAACCCGCTCCGGATATTTGCCTTTTTGCGAATACATGGCGATATCCGCCAGCTGAATAAGCCGGGTGATGGAGGTGTCGTGTTCCGGACACACCGCGATGCCAATGGTTGCCCCCAGGGTAATGGTTTGGTCATCCAGCAGGATGGGGCGTGACAGGCTGGTGACCATATTTTCTGCCAGTTGCCAGGTGAGATGCCGGTCGGTTTCGGTGGTCAGATAGATAAATTCATCCCCGCCCCAGCGGCAGATTAAATTCCCCTGGCGATAAAAGTCATTCAGCCGGGCGCTGAGAGAAATCAGTACCATATCGCCAATATCATGGCCGAGAGTATCGTTGATATTTTTAAAGCCGTCTAAATCGATAAAGAAGATGGAAAAGCCTTTTTCCCGGTTGTTTTTATAACGATTAGAAATTTCTTCGGCGGCGGATAAAAATGAAACCCGGTTATATAACCCGGTAAGCGCATCGATATGAGATATTTCGTAAACTTCCTGGGTGCGCCGTTTGATGGTTTTTTCCATCCGCTCTAACAGCGTTTGATTCCGGTAGCGTAATAAGATGGCTTCTTTAATATAGCGGGCGGCTTTCATGGAGGAAATAATCATCGTCAGGGTAAAACAGACGCCCAGAAAACCTAAATTTACCCGATATTGTTCCGGCTGGAAGATTAATAGCACCGACATCGGCAACAGAATAATAATGTTATATAGCGAGGATAGCATCAGGTTGCCGGATAATACGCTGGTGGCACCGCCTGCCATAGCAGAAAGGATAACAATGGCAGCGGTAAATTCTTCCGTCGAAAAGGTGTGATAAAAACAGAGGATATAGGCGCTCCAGAGGGTCGCCGTCACCAGGCAACCGGATGAAAAACGCACAATCCATGAAATATCGCCTTTGCGCACGGGATCGGCGTTTACCCATAATTGGGTATCGATGATGCGAATAATGAGGACCACCATCATCAGCCCCCACCAGGTCAATTTGGTGAACAAATTGCCTGAATTAAGAAACGAAAACGCCAGGGTAGAGGAGGTAATAAAGGTGATTAAGATGCCGGGTAACGCGTTGTTGTATAACAGTTTTACCCCTTCCGACAGGTAAAGCTTTGTATGTTCTTGATTTTTAGGCATTATTATTCACACCGCTGTCATACCGTGATGGCTAATACATTAATATGGCTTATGTAAAAGGAGTCGTAAAACTATTATCGGCCAGGATGGCGAAAATGTTAATAATTTTGCGTATGCGCAATCGGAAGAATGGCGGCAGGATAATATATCGTTGAGTAATAAAATTATCCGGCAAATTTTAATCAGAAAGTTAAGCATTGCCGGTTAATTGTACGATAACGGGCTGGCTGTTATTTGATGTTCAGATGCTTGTAGTAATAGGTGGTGGAGCAAGATGCCCCATCCGGCATCAGCGCATAATGGGGGATCTCTCCCACCCGCTGCCAGCCTGCCTGCTGATAGAACGTTTCCGCGCCGCTTCCCGTGGCGGTATCCAGCACCAGCACCGATCTGTTTTCCCTGGCCGCCTGGCTTTCCAGCTCGGCCATAAGCAGTTGGGCAATACCCTGACGCCGTGCGCCTGGACTCACCAACAGCTTCGCGACGTCCGCGCGGTGCGGCTGGTTTTCCGGCTGATCGAGGATAAGCTGCACCGTACCGGTAATCTGCTGTTGCTCATTCAGGGCCACTAGCACAATCCGCTCTCCGCGCGCGGCGCTGTCCGCTACCCGGCTCCAGAACGCCTGCGCTTTAGCCTGGGTCATCGGCAGCATAAAACTCACCGATGCGCCGTCATTGACGCAGTCGAGCAGTAACTGGCTTAAGGCATCCCGCTGCGCCTCAATTTGCGGCGCGCTAAGGGGGGTGATGGTGGTCATTTTATTGAAGCCTGATTGCAGAGGATGATTTACCTTGTCAGGAAGCCGCTGCGCTGACAAGCGGCAGGGTAAGAGGTTTTTCTTATGATGACGCGGCCAGTTCCGCGCCAAATCCGCGCTGGCACCAGGCGGTAAGAAATTCCACGCACACCCGCAGCTTAACGCTCTGGTATAACGGTTCCTGATAAACCGCCCAGATATTGGCGCTCTGGGCGTAATCCGGCAGCACCTGCACCAGCTCGCCGCGCGCCAGGAACGGCTGCACATCCCACTGGGAGCGCAGCATAATACCCCGGCCCTCCAGCGCCCAGCCCAGCACAATTTCACCGCTATTGGAGGAAAGATGGCCGGATATTTTCACCGAGCGTTTTTCCTGTCCGTTTTCTAATTCCCAGATGCCCGGCGTCATATCCCGTTCTTTGGTGACCAGACAATCATGCTCGCTTAATTCCGCTAAATTACGCGGTGCCGGGTATTGTGCTAAATAGCGTGGTGCTGCGCACAGTATTCTTTTATTATTGACCAGCAGCCGGGCAATATAGTTTTCCGGTATCTGGTTGTTAATGCGAATATCCAGATCGATATTATCGCGGCTTAAATCAATTTGCCGATCGAACAGTTCAAAATGGATTTGTAGCTCTGGATAAAGCTGCATTAATTCAGCAATAGCGCTGGCAATATGGGTCCTGCCGAAACCAAAACTACACCCAATGCGAATCATTCCTGCCGGGCGTTGTTTAATTAACGTGACATCATCCACTAATTGTTGCAGTTGATTGAGAATGGTTAACGCCTGTTCGTAACATAAGGTGCCGCTTTCCGTCAGCGCAATGCCTCTGGCGGAGCGTTGAAGCAGGGTAGTGGAGAGGGTGGCCTCAAGGATCTGGATGCGCTTGGTAACGAAGGCGGGCGTCTGGCCCAGGCTTTCCGCCGCCGCGCTGAAGCTGCCGGTGCGGACAATCTCTACCAGGACTTGCAGATCTTTCGCCAGCGGGTAGTTATTTAACGCCATAATCAATCCCCGAAAACATGTTATTTCTATCATGCCGCGTTAAGGTTATTCCGACAACGTATTTTATTTCCTGCTGTAGGTGCGAGCCGTTTTATTAATGTATCCGGGCTGTTAAATAAATGCTGCCAGAAGCAATATGTCACCACCTTCACGATCTGTTAATTGATCATTCACGGCTGTCAGAAATATAAAGCCACATTTTCTGTGGTAGTTTGATTTTAATTATCAGTATCAGCAGTTCGGTTTAATAAAACTGGAGCAGTGTCGATGAACATAAATAATAAGCAGGATGAACTCGGCAAATTAACGCAGATTATCGCCGATTTTACCGCCATGATTTCTACCCGTATGCCCGACGATGTGGTCGATAAATTAAAAGCCCTGCGCGATGCGGAAACCTCGCCGATGGCCAACATTATTTATCACACCATGTTCGACAATATGCAGCGCGCGATTGAGCTTAATCGCCCGGCCTGCCAGGACACCGGGGAAATCATGTTTTTCGTCAAAGTGGGTACTCGCTTTCCGTGGCTTGCCCAGTTGCAGTCGGTACTCAAACAGGCCGTGGAGGACGCCACCGTCAAAGCACCGCTGCGCCATAACGCAGTCGAAATCTTTGATGAAGTGAATACCGGTAAAAACACCGGCAGCGGCGTGCCGTGGGTGACCTGGGATCTGATCCCCGACGGTGACGAAGCGGAGATCGAAGTCTATATGGCGGGCGGCGGCTGTACGCTGCCGGGGCGCTCCAAAGTGCTGATGCCGTCGGAAGGTTATGAAGGCGTGGTGAAGTTTGTTTTCGAGAACATCTCAACCCTGGCGGTAAACGCCTGCCCGCCGGTGTTGGTGGGCGTGGGTATCGCCACCTCGGTAGAAACGGCGGCGGTACTGTCCCGTAAAGCGATCCTGCGGCCAATCGGCACCCGTCATCCCAACCCGAAAGCGGCGGAACTGGAGCTGCGTCTGGAAGAGGGCTTAAACAAACTCGGCATCGGACCGCAGGGCTTAACCGGCAACAGCTCGGTGATGGGCGTGCATATCGAAAGCGCCGCCCGCCATCCTTCCACCATCGGCGTGGCGGTTTCCACCGGCTGTTGGGCGCACCGCCGCGGCACCCTACGGGTCAAAGCCGACCTCTCGTTTGAAAACATCTCTCACACCCGGAGCGCATTATGAAAAAGATCCTGACCACCCCGATCAGCGAAGCCGATCTGGCGGATATCCGCGTGGGCGATGTGATTTATCTGACCGGCACCCTGGTCACCTGCCGCGACGTTTGCCATCGGCGGCTCATTGAGCTGAAGCGCCCAATCCCGTTCGATCTCGCCGGAAAAGCGATTTTTCACGCCGGGCCGATTGTGCGCAAAAACGGCGACGGCTGGGAGATGGTCTCCGTCGGGCCGACTACGAGCATGCGTATGGAGAGCTTTGAGCAGGAATTTATTAAGCAAACCGGCGTGAAGCTGATTGTCGGTAAAGGCGGCATGGGGCCGAATACCGAAGCGGGCTGTAAAAAGTATAAGGCGCTGCATGTGATCTACCCGGCGGGTTGCGCGGTGCTGGCCGCCACCCAGGTGGAGGAGATTGAAGAGGTGCACTGGATGGAGCTGGGCATGCCGGAGTCGCTGTGGGTGTGCCGGGTGAAAGAGTTCGGGCCGCTGATTGTGTCTATCGATACTCACGGCAATAACCTGATCGCCGAAAACAAAAAACAGTTCGCCGAGCGCTGCGAGCCGCTGATCGCGGATATTTGCGAGCACGTGCATTACATCAAATAACCGCACGGCGCGGATCCCCTGAGAGGCGTTTCGCCTCTCTTTCACAGGACGTTATCATGGCTATATTGCGCAATTACTGGCGCTATCTGGCGCCGCTCGCTGTTATTGTCATTCTTGCCCTTATTCCCGCGCCGGCGGGCCTGGAACCGCACAGTTGGCTCTATTTCGCCGTGTTTATGGGCGTGATTGTTGGCCTGATCCTCGAACCGGTGCCGGGGGCGGTGGTGGCGATGCTCGGCATTTCGATTATCGCGATTTTATCGCCCTGGCTGCTGTTCAGCCCGGCGCAGCTGGCGGAACCGGGGTTTAAATTCACCGCCAAAGCGCTTAACTGGGCGGTCTCCGGGTTTTCTAATTCGGTGATCTGGCTGATTTTCGCCGCCTTTATGTTCGGCACCGGCTATGAGAAAACCGGCCTCGGGCGGCGCATCGCCCTGATGCTGGTACAGAAAATGGGCCACAAAACCCTGTTTCTGGGCTACGCGGTGATGTTTTCGGAACTGCTGCTTGCGCCGGTGACGCCTTCGAACTCGGCGCGCGGCGCGGGCATTATTTATCCCATTATCCGCAACCTGCCGCCGCTGTATCACTCGCAGCCCGGCAGCGCCAGCGCGCGCAGCGTCGGGTCGTACATCATGTGGATGGGGATTATGGCGAACTGCGTCACCAGCGCGATCTTCCTGACCGCGATGGCACCTAACCTGCTGCTGATCGGCCTGATGAAAAGCGCCAGCGGTGCGGCGCTGAGCTGGGGGCAGTGGTTTACCGGTATGCTGCCGCTGAGCATTGTGCTGGTGCTGCTGACGCCGTGGCTGGCTTACGTGCTGTATCCACCGACCATCAAATCCGGCGACCAGGTGCCAAAGTGGGCCGCAGAAGAGCTGCGCGCCATGGGGCCGCTGTGCTGTCGCGAAAAACGGATGCTGGGCTTTATGGTCTGTGCGCTGCTGCTATGGATTTTCGCCGGGGATTATATTGACGCCGCGATGGTAGGTTATGGCGTGGTGGCCCTGATGCTGGTCACTAAAATTATCAGCTGGGATGACATCATCACTAACAAAGCGGCGTGGAGCGTATTTTTCTGGCTGGCGTCGCTGATTGCCCTGGCGACCGGGCTGAACAATACCGGCTTTATCGCCTGGTTTGGCCAACTGCTGGCGAAGGGGATGAGTGGGTACTCACCTGGGCTGGTGATGGTGGTGTTGATCGCCGTGTTTTACGGGCTGCGTTACTTCTTCGCCAGCGCTACCGCCTATACCTCGGCGCTGGCACCGATGATGATTGCCGCCGCCGTGGCGATGCCCGCCATCCCACTGCCGGTATTCTGTCTGATGATCGGTGCCGCTATCGGCCTCGGCAGTATTTTGACGCCGTATGCCACCGGGCCAAGCCCGATTTACTACGGTAGCGGGTACTTACCCACGTCAGACTACTGGCGCTACGGGGCGATCTTCGGCGGGCTGTTTTTAGTGCTGCTGATTGCCACCGGGCTGCTGTGGATGCCCATCATTCTGTAAAGCGCATGCTGTTATGTGCGGTAAACCCGGCTCGCAAAAGCGCCGGGTTTGCCGCTTGTACATTTGGTTACGTGCCGATACCAATCACTCACGGAAGGCTATCCCTCACATCACTATAGTGAACTCAACGGCCCACAGGGGCTGAATCACACACTACTTGAGGGTTAAAAAATGAAAAAAGTATTAGCGCTGGTTGTTGCTGCCACTATGGGCCTGTCTGCTGCGGCATTCGCTGCTGATACCACCGCAGCTCCGGCTACCGCCACTGCCGCGCCGGCGAAAGCGCACACCACCCAAACTACCCATAAGAAAAAACACGCGAAAGTAGAGCAGAAAGCCCAGGCGGCGAAAAAGCACCACAAAAAAGCCGCCGCAAAACCAGCCTCTGAACCGGCTGCACAGAAAGCCCAGGCGGCTAAAAAACACCACAAAAAAGCCACCCACAAAGCGGCGGCAAAACCGGCTGCTCAGCCAGCGGCATAATTAAATACCCGGTGAACCGGGTATGATGAAGAACCCTGATTCCCGCCGGAATCGGGGTTTTTATTTTTCTGGCGGCAGATGCGCGGTGGGGATGGCAGTAAAAAGGGAGCCGCAGCTCCCTTGTGAAGAGTTACAGGATCTTTTTCTCAGCCAGGTCGAGGGCGAAGTAGCTGAAGATCAGATCCGCGCCCGCGCGTTTAATCGCGCCCAGGCTTTCGAGGATCACTTTTTCTTCGTCAATCGCGCCCGCCTGGGCGGCGAATTTGATCATCGCGTATTCGCCGCTCACCTGGTATGCACCCAACGGCAGGGTGGTGCGCTCGCGGATATCGCGCAACACGTCCAGATAGGCTCCAGCCGGTTTCACCATCAGCGCGTCCGCGCCTTCCGCTTCGTCAATCAGCGATTCACGGATCGCTTCGCGGCGGTTCAGCGGGTTCATCTGATAGGTTTTACGGTCGCCCTTCAGCGCGGTGCCCGCAGCTTCGCGGAACGGGCCGTAGAACGACGAGGCAAATTTAGTGGAGTAAGAAAAGATGGCGGTATCGGTGAAGCCCGCAGCGTCCAGCGCCTGGCGGATGGCTTTCACCTGTCCGTCCATCGCGGCGGAGGGGGCGATAAAATCTGCGCCCGCAGCAGCGGCGACCACCGCCTGTTTGCCGAGGTTCGCCAGGGTCGCGTCGTTATCCACGCCGTGATCGCACAGTACGCCGCAGTGGCCGTGGGAAGTGTACTCGCAGAAACAAGTGTCGGACATGACGATCATTTCCGGCACCGCGTCTTTGCAGATGCGCGACATCCTCGCCACCAGGCCATTTTCATTCCAGGCATCGCTGCCGGTAGCGTCGGTGTGGTGGGAAATACCAAACGTCATCACCGAGCGGATCCCGGCTCTGGCAAAGCGCTCGATCTCGCGGGCCAGGTATTTTTCCGGAATGCGCATTACGCCCGGCATGGCAGTAATGGCTTTGTAATCATCGATCTCTTCTTCAACAAAGATGGGCAACACCAGATCGTTTAAGGTCAGGGTTGTCTCTTCGAACATAGCGCGCAGCGCGGGCGATTGACGCAGACGGCGCGGGCGAGAAATCAGGGAGAAATCAGACATGGTAGCTATCTTATGTGAGTCAAAGAGGCCGCCATTTTACCCGAAGTGACGAAATTTTGTTTCACGAATCTCGGCGTAATGGGAGCAATGCAATTGCATTGGCAATGCGTTTGCATTACATTAGGTCTGTACACCGTTAAACGGGAGGGATAAATGAATAACGTAGTCATGGCAGGCGTAACGCTGCGAGCTTCCTCGAAATTAACTGCCCGTAGCCAGACAACCATTCCGGCTTCTGTTAGAGATGCTATGAATTTAAAACCTGGCGAAGAGATTGAATATGCCGTCCTGGCTGACGGGCAGGTGCTGATGACGCGAAAGCAAACGGATGCCGAAGACGATCCGGTTATGGAAGGTTTTCTGAGCTTCCTTGCTAACGATATTCAGCACAATCCGTCGCAGATCCACGCGCTGGATACAGCATTCTGGGATGACGTAGAGGCATTAACAGAAGGTGTGGATGTCGATCTCGATGCGCCGCTTGCTGATGAGAAATGATAATGAATGGAATGCGGGCAGTGGGCCCATGGAAAGTGTATCAACACCCCTGTTTTGTTGCCCAGGTTAAGGCGCTTCGGGACGAGGTAACCGCGCTCAAACATCACTATCCAGACGACTACCGAAACAAAGCGGCAACCAGGCTGCTAGCGGCTATCAACAAAGCCCGCAAAGATATCTCTGCTGACCCAACCCAGGCAAAATTTCGCCTGGGTGACACGTTGGGCGCGGGTTACAGGCACTGGTTTCGGGCAAAGTTTCTCGGCCAGTATCGCTTATTTTTTCGCTATAGCCTGAGAGAACGCATCATTATTCTCGCATGGGTCAATGATTCGCAAACGAAGCGCGCATATGGCAATAAGCGAGATGCGTATAAGGTTTTCGGTGAAATGCTGGCTTCAGGGTATCCACCGGATGACTGGGAAGCCTTACTCAAAGAGACGATGAAGCGAGTCAGCCTGAGTCTGTGCGAACCCCAACCCTGAAATATACCAAACCCGGCATAACGCCGGGTTTGTTGTTTTCAGACGCCAGGTTTACTCATCGCTTACCGGAACCTGCGCAGACGCGGTAACGACCACCGGCTTATTGCCGGTCAGTTCGGTGACCAGGTTATTTACCCCATCGCTCATATTCACAAAGCGAGTGAGCGGTGAACGGGTCACCACCACGAAAACGCCAATGTTGCTTTGCGGCACCATCGCCATATAGGTGATGAACCCGCCGCCGCCGCCGGTTTTCTGAATGATCCCCGGACGGCCATTCTTCGGCTGCATATATACCCAGCCCAGGCCCAGCGCGTCGGCGCGGCCCGGTACGTCCATGCCGATCACTTTGGTGAACTGGCTGCGCTGGTAGATCAGCGTCTGCATCCGGTCCGCCTGGCTGGTACGGGTATGGAAATCGGACGCCAGGAACTGCTGCATCCAGCGCATCATATCGTCAGGCGTAGAGTAGATCCCGCCGCTGCCAATGGCCGCCAGAGTGTTGTTGCACGGGCTGGCGCCTTTTTCCGCCACCATTAAGCGACGGCACTGATCGGGGGATGGCGTAAAGGTGGTGTCCTTCATGCCGAGAGGACGGGCGATGTACTCGTCAAACAGCTGCGGATACGGCTTGCCCGCCGCGCGGGACAGGGCGTCCGCCAGCAGATCGAAAGCGATATTGGAGTAAGCGACAACGGTGCCGGGCGCGGCTTTTAAATTCGCGGTAGCAAGCCAGTTCCAGCGCTGCTCACGGGTCGGCCAGACAAATACCGGGCGATGCGCCGCGCCGCCCGGCTGTTCCCGGGGCAGGGCGCTGGTATGGGTCGCCAGGTTCACCAGAGTAATGGGTTTGCCCTGATAGGTCGGTACCCGCGCGCCGGGAGGGGCAAATTTACTTAGCGGATCGTCGAGTTTCACCGTTCCCTGATCGAGCAGTTTCACCAGCATTTCGCTGGTCATCAGCTTGGTGAGCGAGGCCACGCGCACCACGGAATCGAGCTGCGGGCGTACATTATTGCCCGGGCGGGTTTCGCCGAAGCTGCGGAACACCCGCTGGTTGCCGTCAATCACCACCAACGCCATGCCCGTCGCACCGCTGCCATAAAAAATATGCTCAGCGTAACGGTCAGTGATTTCGGAAGCGAAGACCGGATCGGGGGAGGTTTGCGCCTGGCTCGCGGCAGGCAGCAGCACGGCACTCAGTGCGGCGAAAGTAAGCAGACAACGTTTCAACGAAGCAATCCATTCAGTCAGTGGCAGAAAAAGCTATTTATACTACGGTTGCCGCTCCGGCAATGGGCGGATTAACGAAGTGTAGCGAGAAAAAACGTAACCACGGGTTACAGTGGCCCATTTTTTGCCGCGGCTCACAGTGCAAGCTGTTAAAAAGCCGGGAGTACGCTACGTTTTTAACGTCGCCCCCTCAACACCGCGTCAACGGAACAGTTTGTTACTGAATGCAGCCGGAACTAACCAGGCCGCGCTGTGTCTGATTGTCGCTGCCCCTGAGGCAAATTTTGGGTTGTGATTCAACCCTGAACTGGATGTAAAAACGTTACGCGCAGCAATCGCGATAACAACAAGAATGAGCAGGAGTGAAGTGATGTTTAAATCGTTCTTTCCCAGGCCGACCGCCTTTTTTTTGTCGGCGTTTATTTGGGCGATGATCGCCGTGATTTTCTGGCAGGCCGGCGGCGCAGAGTGGGCCGCAAGGCTGGTAGGCGCAAGTAAAGAGGTGCCGATTAGCGCCGCGCGCTTCTGGTCGCTTAGCTATCTCACTTTTTACGTCTATTACGCTCTTTGCGTGGGGCTGTTTGCGCTGTTCTGGTTTATTCGCAGCCCGCATCGCTGGCAGTACTGGTCGATTCTCGGCTCCGCGCTGATTATTTTCGTCACCTGGTTTCTGGTGGAAGTGGGCGTGGCGGTTAACGCCTGGTACGCGCCGTTCTACGATTTGATTCAGACCGCACTCAGCTCGCCGCATAAAGTTTCTATCAATCAGTTTTACCGCGAAGTGGGCGTATTTTTGGGTATCGCGCTGATAGCGGTGGTGGTGAGCGTACTGAACAACTTTTTCATCAGCCACTATGTGTTCCGCTGGCGTACCGCGATGAACGAATACTATATGACGCACTGGCAGCGCCTGCGCCATATCGAAGGTGCCGCCCAGCGTGTACAGGAAGATACCATGCGTTTTGCGTCCACGCTGGAAAGCATGGGCGTCAGCTTTATTAACGCCATCATGACGCTGATCGCCTTTCTGCCGGTGCTGGTGGCGCTCTCCCCGCACGTGAAAGAGTTGCCGATTATCGGTTATGTGCCTTATGGCCTGGTAATCGCCGCGATTATCTGGTCGCTGATGGGCACCGGTTTGCTGGCGGTGGTGGGGATCAAACTGCCAGGGCTGGAATTTAAAAATCAGCGTGTGGAAGCCGCCTACCGTAAGGAGCTGGTTTACGGCGAAGATGACGCCAATCGTGCCACTCCACCGACGGTGCGTGAACTGTTCGGCGCGGTGCGTCGCAACTACTTCCGCCTCTACTTCCACTACATGTATTTCAACATCGCGCGCATTTTGTATTTGCAGGTGGATAACGTATTCGGCTTGTTCCTGCTGTTTCCGTCGATTGTGGCGGGTACTATTACCCTCGGCCTGATGACCCAAATCACCAACGTGTTCGGCCAGGTGCGCGGAGCGTTCCAGTATCTGATTAGCTCCTGGACCACGCTGGTGGAACTGATGTCGATCTATAAGCGTCTGCGCAGTTTCGAGCGCGAGCTGGATACGCCACAGCAGGAGATGGCCGAAGCGAATTAACCCACACACGGAGCGCGAATGCGACTGCAAAACGGAAAACGCGTCAGCCTGCTGGCACTGCTGGTGCTGGCGGGATGCGCCAGCAAACCCACGCCGGAGAAACCCTCCGGCCCCACGGTAGACGTGGCGCAAACGGTGAAGCGTAAAATGCCCGCCAGCGTGAAAGATCGCGACGGCTGGGCGAAGGAAATCGCCACGGCATTCGACAGCCAGAAAATCGCCCCGACGGAAGAGAACGTCTGTTCGGTGCTGGCGGTGGCCGAGCAGGAGGCCAATTACCAGGCCGATCCGGTCGTGCCGGGGTTAAGTAAAATCGCCTGGAAAGAGATTGAGCGGCGCGCCGACCGGGTTCACGTGCCGATGTTTTTGGTACGCACCGCGCTGATGATCACATCGCCCAACGGCAAGAGCTACAGCGAACGACTGGACAAGGTAACCACCGAAAAACAGCTTAGCGCCATTTTCGACGACTTTATCGGCATGGTTCCCATGGGCCAGACGCTGTTCGGCAATTTAAACCCGGTGCATACCGGCGGCCCAATGCAGGTCAGCATTGCGTTTGCCGAGGCCCATACCCGCGGCTACCCGTGGAAAATGGACGGCACGGTGCGCCAGGAAGTATTCAGCCGCCGTGGCGGATTGTGGTTCGGGATTTACCATCTGCTGAACTACCCGGCGAATTACACCCAGCCGCTGTACCGCTACGCCGACTTTAACGCCGGGTGGTACGCCAGCCGCAACGCCGCGTTCCAGTACGCCGTCAGCAAGGCCAGCGGCGTGAAGCTGGCGCTGGACGGCGATCTGATCCGCTACGACAGCGACGAGCCCGGCAATACCGAGCTGGCGGTGCGTAAGCTGAAAACCGGGCTGAGCGACAGCGAGATCCATCGCGCCCTGAAGAAGGGCGACGCGTTAGATTTCGAAGAAACCGCGCTGTACAACAAAGTGTTTGAACTGGCGGAGAAGAAGACCGGTAAGCCGCTGGCGCGTGAAATGCTGCCGGGGATCCAGCTTGAGAGCCCGAAAATCACCCGCAATCTCACCACGGCGTGGTTTGCGAAGCGGGTTGACGATCGTCGGGCTCGCTGTATGAACAAATCGTAAGATTAGTAGCGTCGTTGTTGAAAGCGTAGCCACAGGCTAATCGCCGCCGCGATCAGGCAGCCCACTAAAAAGGGCACCAGTCCAAAGATCGTGCCGACCAGCATTCCTATCTCGATGTGCGGTCGGCCGTTCTCCTTCACATCAAGTTGCATCAAGTGCTCAAACACACCGGGTGCATTCACCAACATGTTCAGAATCTGCGATCCGACCCAGAAGCAGAACAGGACAAAAACCGCGTACGCGATATTGCCGAGCGTGGTCGACGGCTCGCGCTTTTTCCCTGCGATGATGGTGGACTTCGACAAAGTAAACTCTGCCATAATGACCTCCCGGAAACGCATAAAACCCAGGCATTTCGCCTGATGACTCACAGGCGAGTCTGACAGTTGATCGCAAATGTCAATATCGGATTTCTGGTAAATTCGTGTCCAGATTACTCCTGGATGTCAGAAGTATGTCTGTAGTCACATTTTTGTAACTTTTGTGAATGACGATTAACATCATGCTTTTGACGTATTTGTCACGGCGTGTAAAGGCGCGCGCCGTGCCGCAGACAGCCTGAAAGCGATATGCGATGATGCCGTTTTTATTCTCTGGAGCCACCATGAATCTGCCCGCAAAAATTCGCCGCGACTGGCACTACTACGCCGTCGCTATCGGCCTGATTTTTATTATGAACGGCGTTGTCGGCCTGCTGGGTTTTGAAGCCAAAGGCTGGCAAACCTATGCGGTAGGGCTGGTGACCTGGGTGATTAGCTTCTGGCTGGCGGGGTTGGTGATCCGTCGGCGTCCGGAAGAATCGGACGCCGCACAAGAGTAACGATTAGAGCGTAATAGTGCTCTTCAGGGCGCTATCCTGAGCATGGCGCTCCAGCGCCAGCTCAATCAGCCGGGTAATCAGTTGCTGATAGCTGATGCCGCTGGCCTGCCACAGCTTCGGGTACATGCTGATATTGGTAAAACCGGGCAGGGTGTTGATCTCATTGATAATCACCTGATCATCCGGCGTCAGGAATACATCTACCCGCGCCATGCCGCTGCACTCCAGGGTCTGGTACGCCTGTACCGCAATGGCGCGAATTTTGTCGTTTATCTCCGCCGGGATCGCCGCAGGCACTTCCACCCGCGCGGCGTTGCCGTCAATGTATTTGGTGTCGTAAGAGTAGAATGCGCTGTTGACGACGATCTCACCGCAGGTACTGGCCTGCGGACGATCGTTGCCCAGCACGGCGCATTCGATCTCCCGGCCCACGATCCCGGTTTCCACCACCACTTTATGATCGAATTCAAACGCCAGATCGACTGCCGCGCGGTATTCCGCTTCGTTGGTGACTTTGCTGACGCCCACTGACGAGCCCTGGTTTGCTGGCTTCACAAACATCGGTACGCCCAGCTTAGTTACAACATACTCAAAGTCATACTGCGAGCGGTTGGCGCGAGTGAGGGTGACGAACGGCGCAACCGCCAGACCGGCGTCGCGCAACAGGCGCTTGGCAACGTCCTTATCCATGCTGACGGCGGAGCCCAGTACGCCGGAGCCAACGAACGGCAGGTTCGCAACGCGCAGTAATCCCTGCAGGCAGCCATCTTCACCCAGGGTACCGTGAACGATGGGGAAAATCACATCCACCTGCGGCAGGGCTGCATGGCTGTGGGTTTCGATAAGCTGCTGCGCGGTCTGGCCGGGAATCAGCGCCAGCGTTTTCTCTGAACGGTTAAGCGCAATATGGGCGGGATCGTGGGCGTTGATCAGGTATCCGCTGGCGTCATTGACGTGCCATTCGCCCTGTTTATCAATGCCCATCAGCACCACGTCAAACTTCTCTTTATCAATGGCGTCGACGATATTTTTCGCTGACTGAAGTGATACCTCGTGTTCAGATGATTTGCCACCGAACACAATCCCTACCCGCAGTTTTGCCATTTCTCTGTCCATCTCATAAAAATCAAAGCACACAACATAGCACGCTCAATTCGGCTATTCATGCTCAATCGTAAGGGGATACAGGCGTCAGCCGCTATACTGGTAGTTCACAGAAACGGAGGGCGTGGATGGCGACGACGGGCGGAATGATTACCGGATTTTTACTCACTGCGCTGGCAGGGTGGGGGCTGTATGAATATCTGCCGCCGCAGTATAACCCCTTCGCACCGCTCTCCCCCAGCGACCCGCCCACCGTAGTGACCCGCTATAAACTGCGTCAGCTCGCCAATGACCCGGCGGCCTGTATGGCAGTGCTCAGGCAAGCCAGCGAGCAGGGAATGATTCAGTTTCGTGAGCAATCCAGCACCACCGGCAACTGCCCGCTGGATTCTCCGGTGCGCGTCACGCGCTTTGGCGAGGTGCAGCTCAGCAGCAGCTTTTTAGCCAGCTGCCCGCTGGCGCTGAGTTCGGCGATGTTCGTTCAGCAGCGCGCGGTGCCGACGGCGCAGCAGATCATGGGTAGCCCGCTGCGGCGTATCGATCACCTTGGCAGCTTCGCCTGCCGCAATATCTACAACCGCGAGCAGGCGCGGCGCAGCGAACACGCCACGGCGGATGCCCTGGACATCAGCGGTTTTCGCTTCGCCAACGGTCAGCAAATCACGGTGCGAAAAGGCTGGAATGAAAGCGGGCCGCGCGGCGAGGTCATGCGCGAACTGTTCAGCCACAGCTGTGCGTTTTACGGCAATTCACTCGGGCCGAACTACAACGCCGCCCACGCCGATCATTTTCATTTAGGCATGCGCGGATTTGGGATCTGCCGTTAAAGCATATTCCCCGGCGAGCAGGCGGTTATTTCGTGATGCATATCACGGTAAAGCGCTTTTGTGTGATAAATCACTGAATTTCACCACAGCGCATGGATCGCAAGAAGTTGCATGCAGACTCTTGCTACCCTGCCATAAAATCTTCACATCTTATTGAAAACGCGCGTCATGGAATCCTGGAAAGTTAATCTTATCTCTGTCTGGTTCGGCTGCTTTTTTACCGGGTTGGCGATCAGTCAGATTTTACCGTTTTTGCCGCTGTACGTAGCGCAGCTTGGCGTCACGTCTCATGAAGCGCTGTCGATGTGGTCCGGGCTGACCTTTAGCGTTACGTTTCTGGTCTCCGCCATCGTCTCGCCGATGTGGGGCAGCCTGGCGGATCGCAAAGGCCGCAAACTGATGCTACTGCGCGCGTCGCTGGGTATGGCGGTGGCGATCCTGTTACAGGCCTTCGCCACCAATGTCTGGCAACTGTTTTTCCTGCGCGCCCTGATGGGCCTGACCTCAGGCTACATTCCTAATGCCATGGCGCTGGTGGCATCCCAGGTGCCGCGCGAGCGCAGCGGCTGGGCGCTGAGTACGCTGTCAACCGCGCAGATCAGCGGTGTGATAGCCGGGCCGCTGATGGGCGGTTTCCTGGCGGACTGGGTGGGGTTGCACTGGGTATTTTTAATTACAGCAGGCTTATTGATGGTCAGTTTTGTGGTGACGCTGTTCTTTATTAAAGAGGGCGTACGCACGGTCATTACTAAAGATCAGCGTCTGAGCGGCAAAGCGGTGTTCGCGTCATTACCCTATCCTGGCCTGATCGTTAGCCTGTTCGTTACCACCATGGTGATCCAACTGTGTAACGGTTCGGTGGGGCCGATCCTGGCGCTGTTTATCCAGTCGCTCGCGCCGCAAAGCAATAACATCGCGTTTTTGAGCGGCTTGATTGCCGCAGTGCCTGGCGTTTCGGCGTTAATCAGCGCGCCGCGCCTCGGGAAACTGGGCGATCGCATCGGCACTGCGCGTATCCTGATGGCGACGCTAATCGTCGCCGTAGTGCTGTTTTTCGCCATGTCGTTCGTCACCAACCCGGTGCAACTGGGCATCCTGCGATTCCTGCTGGGTTTCGCCGATGGTGCCATGCTGCCAGCGGTGCAAACGCTGCTATTAAAATATTCCAGCGACCAGATCACCGGGCGTATTTTCGGGTACAACCAGTCGTTTATGTATCTGGGCAATGTTGTCGGGCCGTTGATGGGCGCGGGCGTTAGCGCCGCTGCCGGGTTTCGCTGGGTATTTATTGCTACGGCGCTGGTCGTACTGATTAATATTGTTCAGCTTGCGGTTGCACTTAATCGCACCGCCGCCAAAAGACGCGCGGCAGGGCGTTGATGTATCATATATTTTCAGCGTGATTTTATTAATCGTCGTTGGCGAACCGTTTATTCGCCATAGGGAATCATATATATTCAGTGAAACGTTTCGCTGAATATATTATTCGCGGTTTCACACAAATACGATAAAATCGGCAAAATACTACTTTTCCCCCCTATCAAAAATGGGGAGGGGATGTTAACGTCATTTGACTTTTTAAAGGGATAATCTTCATGAAAAACTTAATTGCTGAACTATTAGTGACCCTCGCTGATAAAGAGCAGGAGTCAAAAGCGTTAGTGGCTCAGGTTGAAGCGTTGGAGATTGTTGTGACGGCGCTGCTGCGTCGTATGGAGCCGGGCGAACAGCAGGCGCTTATTGATAGCATCGACGGTGCAATGGACGGTGCGCGTGTAAAGTCTGAGGTCTCTGTAGAGGATTCGGAGCTCCTACAGCAGTACCTGAAAAAGCTCCTGAAACATCCACGAAACTGAAATTTAGAGCCAGGTGTTTGTTATTACTGAGTCTTAAGCGAAATTATTCGCTACGCCGATCTCTTTATTACCTTCATGCAATAAGCCAGCCGGGAAATAAATAAAAAGGCATTTTATTTCCCGGCTCAAATGCTGCGTTTATTTGTTTATTTAAAACAGGCTTAAGGATATTACCGTTTCGGTAATTGACGGCATTTTAGCGCTGTCTGGAAATTTCCGGGTTGGGTAATAAGCGCGCAGTCAGATTTATTTCGACGCGCTGGCTGGGAGATGTGTGTAAAAAAATACACAAAAATTAATGTTATCCCGTTGGCAATCCTGAAATGCGTCAGTGGTTTTTCTGCTGCGCCAGGCCAGGCTTAAAACGCCTTATTTCAATTGGGATGGTGCTATGAAATCAACAATACTTTTTACACTTCTGGCAGGACTGTTAAGCAGCTCTCCAGTCCATGCCGCCGAAAGAACCCTCACGCCGCAACAGCAGCGCATGACCACCTGTAACCAGCAGGCCACGTCGCAGGATCTGAAAGGCGACGCGCGAAAATCCTATATGAGCAATTGCCTGAAGAACAGCCAGTCTGCGCCGGGCGATAAAAGTTTGACGCCTCAGCAGCAGAAAATGAAAAGCTGTAATACCGAGGCGGGAAATAAATCCCTTACCGGCGATGCCCGTAAAACCTTTATGAGCGAGTGCCTGAAAAAGGCCAGCTAATCATCCATTAGGGTGAGTTTGATTTAAGTCTCACCCTAAATTTCATACTCCGCGCCGTTGACCCGTTTCTATACTCTGGGAAATTTGTCCAGTTAATCTCCTATACCAATGAATGATGAACAGACCTTCAGCAAATGGCGTCTCTGGGATATTTCGGCGCGCGAAAAGCCTCTTAACGACGATAAATACCGCAGCGGTTTACGCTTTGCGCGTCGTATCTGGCTACCGCGCACCGTAGGCCATTTTTGCTGCTTCATCATGTTTGCCGGCGTGCTGGTGGACCAGGCGCTGCCGGGATGGTGGTGGCTGGCGCTGGTGATGTATGCCTTTGTCTGGCCGCACCTGGCGCTGCAAATCGCTGAACGCTCGTCGGACCCCATGACGGCGGAGCGGCGAAACTTAATCATCGATACCCTGATGGCGGGCATCGGGATCGCCATTATGGGCGGTAACGCGCTGCCCTGTTTGCTGCTGTCGATGATGATCAATATGAACAATATCGGCGCATTCGGCGTGCGTTTTTTTGCCGCCGGACTGATGTTGCAGATGATGACGGCGCTGATGGCCATGCAGTTTATCGATGCGCCCCTTAACCTCACCACGACGCCGCTACAGTTTTTCCTTAGTTTACCGACGTTGATTATCTATCCTGCGCTGTTTGGCTTCGTTTGCTATCGCACGGCGGTCAATCTGGCGGAGCATAAGCGGCGTCATCAACTGATCAGCACCCGCGACGGGATGACCGGCGTCTATAACCGTCGCCACTGGGAGCAGCTGTTAAGTATTGAATATGAAAACGCGCTGCGCTACCGCCGCGCCTCCACGCTGCTGCTGATCGACATCGACCACTTTAAGCAAATCAACGACACCTACGGGCATGATGTTGGCGATAAAGCGATTATTGCCGTGACTCAATATTTACAGCTCACGCTGCGGGTCAGCGATGTGATTGGCCGGTTCGGCGGGGATGAGTTTGCGGTGATCATGAGCGGCACGTCTCCGGAAAGCGCCGTCGCCGCGATGGATCGCATCCATGAGCGTTTGCAGAACCTGAGAATAGAAAATGCCGCATCGCTAAACGTGCAGATCAGCGTCGGCATCGCGCCGTTCAATACCCATATGAAGGATTATCAGGAGTGGCTGAAAGCCGCCGACATGGCGCTGTATCAGGCCAAGAAGGCCGGGCGTAACCGAACCGAGGTGTATACGGTCAGATGAGCGCTAACGCACGCTCATCTGACGCGGCGCATTAACTTTTGCTCAGCGCCTCGGATTTGGCCATGCATTGCGCCATGGCTTCCATGACCGCCGCGCGCAAGCCTTTCTCTTCCAGCACTTTTACCGCCTCAATGGTGGTACCGCCCGGCGAACACACCATGTCCTTTAGCTCGCCCGGATGCTTACCGGTTTCCAGCACCATTTTGGCGGAGCCCATCACCGCCTGGGCGGCAAACTTATAGGCCTGGGCGCGGGGCATGCCGCCCAGCACGGCGGCATCCGCCATCGCTTCGATAAACATAAACACATAAGCCGGAGCCGAACCGCTGACGCCCACCACCGAGTGGATCATATATTCCGGCACGTTTTCCGCCTGTCCGAAGCTGCGGAACATCGCCAGCACCGCGTCGGTTTCTTCCGGCGACACCAGCGCGTTGGCGGTGATCGAGGTCATACCGGCGTTGACCAACGACGGTGTGTTAGGCATGGCGCGGATAATTTTGCGGTCATGGCCCAGCGCCACGGCGAGCTGATCGAGCGTGATCCCGGCGGCGATGGACACCACCAGCGAATCTTTATTCAGGCTGGAGGCGATGTCGCCCATCACTTTCAGCATGATATTGGGCTTCACCGCGCCGAACACGATATCCGTCGCCTGAGCGACTTCCTGGGCGCTTTGCGCGCCGTTGATGCCGTATTCGCTCTGCAAGGCGGCGACATTATCGGCTGAAGGGGTATAGACCCAGATATTGCTGGCGGGTACGTCGCCGCTGGCGATCAGGCCGCCGAGAATGGCTTTCCCCATATTTCCGCAGCCAATAAAACCGATCTTCTTATCCATTTCATCCCTCCATCATGGTTATTTTGCGTTGTGCGTGGCCCTAGCTTAACGCGCCTTTTACGGTTTTCGCTATGGCGGCGGCTTGATACCGCCGTTAAAAATCACCCTACCTTTTGGCAAAGCGGGTAGAATCCGCGTTTTTACTCTTACGCCGCAGGCGGAGCTGGAGTCAGTATGTCGATATGGATAGATGCCGATGCGTGCCCGAACGTGATCAAAGAAGTGCTGTGGCGCGCGGCGGATCGCTGCCAGGTGATGGTAACGATGGTGGCGAACCAGAATCTGCGCGTGCCGCCTTCGAAGTTTGTCCGCGCCTGGCGGGTAGAAGCGGGCTTTGACGTGGCGGATAACGAAATAGTGCGCCACTGCCAGCCGGGGGATTTAGTGATCACCGCCGATATCCCCCTGGCGGCAGAAGTGATTGCCAAAGGCGCGCATGCGTTAAACCCGCGCGGCGAGCGCTACACCGAAGCCACTATTCGCGAGCGGCTGACCATGCGCGATTTTATGGAAACGCTGCGCGCCAGCGGCGTACAGACCGGCGGGCCGTCTACGCTCAGCCCACGCGATCGGCAACAGTTCGCCGCCGAGCTGGACAAATGGCTGCTGGCCCGCGCCCGTAACGCTTAAGTCCAGCTGTCGTCGTCGCCGCCGAAATCGTTGCCGAAGTCGTCACCGGCGCCAAAATCGGCATCGTCATTGGTGGCGTAGTCGTTGACATTGTCCTGCGGCAGACCGGCGTCCTGATTCAGGAACTGGCTGTCGTCAGCCTGGTTATAATCTTCCACCGCATTGATCGCGCCGCTATCCGTCGGCTGGGTCGGATCGTCAATGATATTCACGATCTCTTCCGGCTGGCTGTGGCTGAACATGCTGGTGAGCATATTGGCCATAATCACGCCGCCGGCTACGCCCACCGCCGTTTGCAGTGCGCCGCCCATAAAGCCCTGGCCTCGCGGTGCGCCGTAGCCCTGTGCGCCTGCCGGTGGGGCATTGTACTGGCCCGGTGCGGCGCGGGCGTATTGCCCGGCACCCGGAATCGGCCTGTCTACCGGGCGTGCAGGTGTGTGGTCGCTGCCGCCAAACAGTCCGGCCAGAAAACCGCCGCTGCTCTGTTTTTGCGCCGCTTCATGCTCGCGCTGCGCCAGTTGGCCCTCCAGCGCCTGCAGGCGCTGGTTAAGCTGTTTGATGGCGGCTTCCTGAATCAGGATTGTCTGCGCCATATAATAGGGCGCTTGCGGCTGTTGCTGGAGATGGCTGACAATACGCGCCTCGGCTTCTGCGTCGCGCGGCGCGCTCTGGCTTTCTGCCTGTTGCAGACGGCTAAAGAGTCCATCGATCAGGCGTTGCTCTTCGGATTGCATGATTCATATCTCCGTCATTATGCATCTGTAATAACTATAATCCTGATTTATCCCCCCGATCGCGTTACGGGATAAATCTGCAAAACAGGCCGGTTTGATAAAACGGGGATCCCGATTGCGCATCAGGGGTTGTAATTGATAGCCAGATTCAAGTAAGGTGAGCGCACCTTTCAGTGGTAGAAATTGTTTACATGCGTCAGCCTGATTCCATCCGGCCTGGCAGCGGAAGTGATTTCTATATTTCATTTTTGTAACTATATTTTTACACCTATCTTGTGTACTAGCTTGCTGGTATGATTACTATTCTTAACGCTAATAACGTCATCTCAACGGCTGAGATGCTGAGGACAGTCCTTTCATGACTCAACCCCTTTTTCTGGTCGGGCCGCGCGGATGCGGCAAAACAACCGTGGGTCAGGGTTTAGCGGCATCGCTGGGGTTTCATTTTGTCGATACCGATCGCTGGCTGTTAGAGCAAAGCGGCGCGACGGTGGCGGAAATTGTCGAACAGGAAGGATGGCCGGGATTTCGCGCCAGAGAAAGCCAGGCGCTACAGGCGGTGACCCAGCCCGCCACGGTGGTAGCCACCGGCGGCGGTATGGTGCTGGCCGAGGCTAACCGGGTGTTTATGCGCAATCACGGCGCGGTGATCTATTTACAGGTTCCGGCTGAAACGCTGGCCGAGCGCCTGATGGCGTCACCGGAAGAAGATCAGCGGCCAACCCTGACCGGCAAACCTATGGTAGAAGAAATCGAGGATGTGCTGGCCCAGCGTGAAGCGCTGTACCAGGCGGCGGCGCACCACGTTATCGACGCCAGCCTGCCGGTTGAGCTGATTATTGCGCGTATTCTGGAAGTGTTGCGTTTAGCTCGCGCGAGCTAGCGGTTGTCTATACTTAATACTTCGAATCCATTGATAAGGAAGTGTTATGGCATCCAGACCCCCGTATCCCCGAGAAGCGCGCATTGTTACGATTGAGAAAGGCACCCCAGGACAGACGGTGACCTGGTATCAGCTGCGTGCGGACCATCCGAAACCTGACGCATTGATTAGCGAACATGAAACGGAAGCCGAAGCGCTGGATGCGAAGCGGCGCTATGAAGATCCCGAAAAAACGTGACGCCATTCACAGGGGAGAGCGGCTGGCTCTCCCTTCCTTACTCCCTTCGCTTCACCAAATTCCGAATTTTCAATCACAATAACAGTTAAATTCCCGTTACTATTAAAACCTTATTCTGATAGCCGCCGCGACGAGGAGAAAATGCGCGGCAAGATTGCCAGATGCTGCCAGGCTTTATGGTTAATTTCTCTCCAATAACCGCATGGCGAAGTAAGCAGTGCAGTAGAAAGCAAGAGATTAGACAGGCGGAATGAACATGAATCCTACGTTAGCGATACTCACGATTGGCGTTGTCCCCGTCGGCGCAATTTTACCGTTACTGGCGGGGCAGGTCCCTGAGGAGCAAATAAAGCATATCAGTCTCATGGGATCGCTAAGTAAGGAAGAGGCGTTACAGGAGTATGGCGTCGAAGCCGGGCATGAGCCGATGCTGACGCTATTAAGCAATAAAGAAGTAGTCGAAGTGTCGCGTCAGAAAACCGAGCAGGCGCTACAAAGCGCCATTGAAGTGCTGGATGGCCAGGGCTATGACGTAATTTTGTTGATGAGCACCTATCGCTTCACCAAACTTCACGCCCGCAATTCGATCTTACTGGAGCCGCAGCGCATCATTCCGCCGCTGGTGGCTTCTATTGTCGATGGGCATCAGGTTGGCGTGATTGTGCCGATCCCGGAGCTGCTCTCTTCCCAGGCCGAGAAGTGGGCGCTGCTGGAAAACCCGCCGCTGTACGCGCTGGCGAGCCCGGTGTTCGGCACCGAACAGGAACTGGTGGACGCCGGACGCATGCTGATTGACCAGGGGGCCGATGTGCTGATGCTGGATTGCCTGGGCTATCACCAGAAGCACCGCGATCTGTTGCAGCAGGAGCTGGATGTGCCGGTGCTGCTGTCCAACGTTCTGGTGGCCCATCTGGCCTCCGAACTGCTGGTATAACCCAAATCTGTGATACGCGCCGGGCTTGCCTGAAATACCCGTCATTGTTAACGCTGCAAGTAACATGAATTCGGGTATATTGGTTTTTCGACCATTTCTAAAAGGGCCAGTCCATGCTTCAAAGTAATGAATATTTCTCCGGTAAAGTGAAATCCATCGGTTTTACCAGTAGCAGCACTGGCCGCGCCAGTGTCGGGGTGATGGCGGAAGGGGAATATACTTTCGGCACCGCCCAGCCTGAAGAGATGACGGTCGTCAGCGGCGCGCTGCACGTGCTGCTGCCAGGGGAAGTTGAGTGGAAAACCTACGGGCCGGGCGACGTCTTTCATGTGCCGGGCCACAGCGAGTTCCACCTGCAAGTGGCGGAACCCACCTCCTATTTGTGCCGCTATCTGTAATACCTTCACCCTCCTTGCGAGGGTGAATGCTGTTAGCGTTGGGCTTCGCCGCCCAACCCTTCCACCAGGCTGCTAATCAGGGCGGCCAGTTCGCCGGTCATCAGAATAAAATCGGCATCAAAGCGCTGGGCCACATCTTCACGGTCGATATCCTCATTCTGATCGCGCAGTTCGTCGGCAAACTTCAGGCGCTTGATCGAACCGTCTTCACACATCATAAACTGGATGCGCTGCTGCCAGTCGAGCGCCAGTTTGGTGACTACTTTGCCCGCCTCGATATGCACGGCGATTTCATCGCTCACCAGTTCCTGCTTTTTACAGCGGATCACGCCGCCGTCTTCCAGCATCGCTTTCAGTTCGGCTTCGTCCATCAGCTGGAATCCCTGCGCGGCGCTGCCGCTGCGCACCCATTCGGTCAGGGTCAGTTCTGGCGGCGTCTCCAGGGTCAGCGGCACCACCGGCAGCGAACCCAGGCTTTTGCGCAGCAGCGCCAGGGTATCTTCGGCCTTTTTGGCGCTGGCGCAGTCGACCATAATCAACCCGTTAACGGTATCGATCCACATCATGGTCTGGTTAAAACGGCTGAAGGCGCGCGGCAGTAAGGAGTGCAATACTTCATCTTTCAGCGAATCTTTTTCGGTCTTTTTCAGCTTGCGCCCCTGGTCCGCTTCCAGTTTGGCGATCTTCGCTTCCAGCGCCTGTTTGATCACCGGCGCAGGCAGGATTTTTTCCTCTTTGCGGGCGCAGATAACAATTTGACCGTTGGCAGTGTGCGTCAGCGCATCACTCTGTGAGCCCATCGGTGGCACCCAACCGGTTTTCGCCATATCCTGGCTGCCACAGGGGGTAAAGGAAAACGCCGCCAGCTGTTTTTCCATCTCTTCGGCTCGCAGCGAGACGTCGCGGCTGACGCGATAAACCATTAAATTTTTGAACCACAGCATGATATTTTCCACGGTCTGGTAGTTAAACGCAGCGGGCATGATAACGAAACCGCCGCTCAGTTTCATGGCCTTTGAGAGAAAGGCCCGCAACCGTCACTCTGAACTGCGTAAATAAGGGGCTTCTTGTGCGTATTGGGATTGATTTAGGTGGTACCAAAACCGAAGTGATCGCGCTGTCTGACGACGGCCAGCAATTGTATCGTCACCGGCTGCCCACGCCGCGCGACGATTACGCGCAAACCATTGAGACCATTGCCGAGCTGGTGCGGCTGGCGGAAGAAGCCACCGGCGAGCGCGGCAGCGTGGGGATGGGTATCCCCGGCTCGATTTCGCCCTATACCGGCGTGGTCAAGAATGCCAACTCGACCTGGCTTAACGGCAAGCCGTTCGATAAAGATCTCAGCGCCCGGCTGGGGCGTGACGTGCGCCTGGCGAATGACGCTAACTGCCTGGCGGTGTCCGAAGCGGTAGATGGCGCGGCTGCCGGGGCGCAAACGGTATTTGCGGTGATCATCGGCACCGGCTGCGGGTCCGGGATTGCGCTGGGCGGCCGCAGCCATATCGGCGGCAACGGCACCGCAGGAGAGTGGGGCCACAATCCGCTGCCGTGGATGGACGCCGACGAGTTGCGCTATCGCGAAGAAGTGCCGTGCTATTGCGGCAAACAGGGGTGTATCGAGACCTTTATTTCCGGCACCGGTTTTGCCACCGATTACCGGCGGCTCAGCGGGCATCCGCATAAAGGCAGCGAGATTATTCGGCTGGTGGAGCAGCAGGATCCGGTGGCGGAGCTGGCGCTCAGCCGATATGAAATGCGGCTCGCCAAGTCGCTGGCGCACGTGGTGAATATTCTCGACCCCGATGTGATTGTGCTGGGCGGCGGGATGAGTAATGTGGATCGGCTGTATCAGACGGTGCCACAGTTGATTAAACCCTGGGTGTTTGGGGGGGAGTGTGAGACGCCGATTGTGAAGGCGAAGCACGGGGATTCGAGTGGGGTGCGGGGGGCAGCGTGGTTGTGGCCTCAGTGATGGGGGGCGGTGCAGTTTATTAATGGACAGTGGAATGTTTCGTTCGCTTAGGGTGTTTTCATCTATGCGACCTCAGTGTACGCGAACGAGTCAGGGACGCTCGCCGCCGCGTCCCCGACACCCCAGGCTCCCGGCCAGCAAAATCGCCGCTGCGCGGTTCCCTCGGCTCCATCTCCTCGCTTCAGGTCGGTCGTGATGCTACATCCTGTAGCTCACGACCTCAGCCCCGCATCCCTGCGGGTCTGACCTGGCTCGTCAATTGCGCCTCGGCGATTTTGATGCCGGATTAAAACCCCCTGGCTATGGCTCCGCTGGTGTTGTTCGTTAAGGGTTAACTTACTGCGTATTCCTTTGCTAATCGGCTGACGCCGAGGCCGTTTATTTTCTTCACTTTGATTTGTACCGGGATGCGCTCTTTCATGGCTTCGACGTGGCTGATGACGCCGATGGTTTTGCCGGTGGCGTTGAGGGCGTCCAGCGCGTCGAGGGCAATGTCCAGGGTTTCGGCGTCGAGGGTGCCGAAGCCTTCATCGAGGAACAGCGAGTCGATGCGGGTTTTGTGGCTTACCAGATCAGACAGCGCGAGCGCCAGCGCCAGGCTGACCAGGAAGCTTTCGCCGCCGGAAAGGGTGCGGGTGTCGCGCACCGCGTCGGCCTGCCAGGTGTCCACCACTTCCAGCTCCAGCTCTTCGCTGAGTTTACGCTTCAGTAAGTAGCGCCCGTGCAGCCGGTTGAGCTGCTGGTTCGCCAGCCAGACCAGGTTGTCGAGGGTTAAGCCCTGGGCATATTTGCGGAATTTGTCGCCTTTTTGCGAGCCGATTAAGTGGTTGAGATGCGCCCAGGTCGTCAGATGGTCGCTGGCGTCGTCGATCTGCTGTTGCAACCCCTGTAGCCGTTCTCGATTCTCTGCGTCCTGTCTGATTTGCTGCTTCAGCTCGCCCTGACGGGTGGCATTTTCGCGCAGCGCCTGGCTGAGTTGCGCTATCGCGGCCTGTAGGGCGTCCGGAACCATCGTTAAATCAATCTCAGCAGGCGGGGCTTGCAGGTGCGCGTTCAGCGCCTGTTCCGCCTGGGCCTGCCGGGTTTGCTGCTCGTGAAGCTGGCGCTCGGTTTGGGTTTTCAGCGCGCTCAGGCGTTCCAGCTCGAGCGGTTCCAGCACTGCGGCGAGAAACGCGGCTTCATCTGCAAAATGGCTTTGTGCAAGCAGTTGCTCAAATTCCTGGGTCAGCTGCGCTTCACGGACCTGTTCCCGTTGGCACTGTTCGCTGAGCGTTGCCCACTGGGCTTCCAGCGTCAGGCACTGGTTATGACACGGCTGCCAGCTCTCCAGCGGTTCGCCATCAACCTGTACGGATTGCGCTTCTTCATCCGGCAATACTGCCAGTACCTCATCGCAGCGGGCGAGCAGGTTTTGTAACGCAAGCTGGCGGGTTTGCTGCTGCTGCCACTGCTGCGCTTCCTGCTCGCGCGCCCGCAGCCACTCGGCTTCCTGGGCGTCATCCGGTAGCGTCAGATCCAGCGCGGCAAATTGTTCGCTGAGCGCCTGGTCGCGCGCGGTCATCTCTGCTTCATATTTTGTGATGGCCTGCTGCCTGACGCGCGCGTCGTCCGCCAGAAGCTGGTGCTGTTGCAGCAGATAAAGCTGTTGTTCGTACTGGGTCTGCGCCTCAAGCCAGGGTTCCAGCGGCTGGCTGGCGTCCAGCGTCGCGTCCAGCGCTTGGCACAGCGCTTCCCATTCCGCGCTCAGCGTCTGCGCTTTCTGGGTAATGCCTGCCGCTTCGGCGTCCAGCTCTATCAGCTGCTTTTGCAGCGAGTTTTGCTGGCCGCGCAGCGTCGCGCCCTGTTCGCCCAGCGCCGATTTTTCCTTTTCAAGCTGCTGGTAGCGCGCCTCGCTGTCGTTTGGCTGGATAGCGTTATACGCCTCAATGGCCGGATGGTGGGTGGAGCCGCACAGCGGGCAGGGCGCATCGGGCTGGAGCCGCGCTCGCTCAGCCATCAGGCCCGCAATGGTTTTTTCCAGCTCCCATACCTGAAAGGCGTGCGCCGTCTCTTCCTGTTTCGCTTTGTACGCCGCGCGCTTCTCAACCAGCTGACGATCCAGATCCGCTAACTGCCGGGCAATCCCCTGACGCTGCTGGTCGAGCTGCCCGGCGCGCTGGCGCTGGGCAGCAATATCGCGATGCAACACCGCCAGTTTCTGGCGCTGTCCGCGCTGGGCGGCGGCGCGCTGTAGCTGGCTGTTGAGTTCTTCCGGCGTCAGCGTCAGCGTGACGGGGGCCAGCTGCGCCTGTTTGTTCTTTACCTGATCCCGCGCGGCGCGCAGTTCGCCGAGCCGGCTGCCGTCGCGGCGGCGCTCCGCAAAAGCGGATTTCCAGCCTGCCAGTTCGCTATGCCACTGGCCCCAGCGCTGGTGGGTTTGCATCAGTGCGTTGAGCTGTTCCAGTTCTGACCGTGAGTCGGCGGCGCGTTGGGCGATAGCGGCGCGGATCTGCTGGCGGCGCTGCTTCTCGTTAAGTAAGCGAGTATTTACTTCATCGCGCTGGGTTTGTGTCCGCAGTAGCGCCTGACGCTGGTCGCGGCGCTGCTGCCACAGCGGGCGCAATTTCTCAGCGGGCAGGGCCAGTTCCAGCCGGGCGATATCGGCCTGCGCCGCGAGCCGGGCCTGTTGTGCCTGCGCCAGATCGGTTTGCGTCTGCTGGCAGTGGCGTTCGAGCTGCGCTTTCTGGCTTAGCCACTGGTGATGCAGCTGGTTGCGCTGTAGCGCAGTCTGTAGCGTTTGCTCCTGAGAAGTGAGCGCCTGCAAACTTTCTGCCAGCTGCTGGCGCTGCTCATCACTGAGCAACATCACGCCCTGCGCCTGAGACTGTAATTTTTCCAGATCGATACGCGCCTGCTTATGCTGCTCAAACACCCGCGCGGAAATGATCCCGTAAATCTCGGTGCCGGTCAGTTCTTCCAGCAGCTCGGCCCGCTCCTGGGCTTTCGCGTTCAGGAAGGCGGCAAACTGCCCCTGAGAAAGCATCATCGAACGGGTAAATCGGTCATAATCCAGTCCGGTTAAGGTGGCGACGGCCTCGAGCTTGTCGTTCACTTTATCCGCCAGGATTTTACCGTCGGCGCTGCGGGCCAGCTCCACGCGGGGAGGCTGGAGTTTGCCGTCCGGCAGGTAGCGGGCGCGATACTGGCACCAGAACGCGCGATATGCCACGCCTTTGACTTCAAACTCCACTTCCGCCAGGCACTCGGCGGTGTCGCGGGTCATTAAATCGTTCTGCGACTGGGAGATGGTATTGAGGCGCGGCGTCTTGTGATACAGCGCCAGGCAAATGGCATCAAGCAGGGTAGTTTTCCCCGCGCCGGTTGGCCCGGTGATAGCGAACAGACCGTTGCTGGAAAACGGCTCCTGGGTAAAGTCGATTTTCCATTCGCCCTTCAGGGAGTTGAGATTCTTGAGGCGCAGGCTCAAAATTTTCATGCGTTTTCCTCCTGCTGCATCGTCTCCAGGGTTTGGGCGAACAGGGTCCTCAGCCGGGCGGCTTCATCGTCTTCCAGCGCTTCGCTTTGCAGGCGGCGTTCAAACACGTCCACGACGCTCAGTTCGCTCAGGGTTTCGGTTTCCAGGCGGGCGATGGCCTGTTCCCGCTGCTCGCGGTTGCGGCGTAGCAGGATCACTTCCACCGGCAGGTTTTCGGTCATGGCAACAATCTGACGCTGCATATCGTGCAGGAAGTCGTCGCTGACGATTTCGATATCCAGCCAGGTTTTCGGCTCGGCAGGCGCATCGCGCCACTGTTCAAGCTGCTGCTCAATCTGCGCCAGATTGCCTTTGATCATCGCCAGCGGCTGGGTAACGGGCACCTCCAGCGGGGTGATAGCGGTCAGCGATCCGGCGGAAAACTCCACCAGATTCACTATCTTTGCGCCGCCGGTTTCATCAAAACTGAGCGGGATCGGCGAGCCGCAATAGCGGATATGTTCGCTTTTCGCTACGCACTGGGCGCGGTGAATATGGCCCAGCGCGATGTAATCCGCCGCCGGGAAATGGCTGGCGGGGAAGGCGTCCAGCGTGCCGATGTAGATATCACGCACCGCGTCGGTTTTGGTGACGCCCAGCGCCGTTAAGTGCCCGGTGGCGATAATCGGCAGCGCCCGTTCGCCGCGCAGCCGACAGGCGGCGTCAAAGCATTCCTGATAGTGGCGGGAAATTGCCTCTAACAGTTGCAGCTGTTTTTCGCTGCCCGACTCCCCGGCGCGGCTTCGGGTTACGTCGCGCGGGCGTAAAAACGGGATCGGACACAGCACCGCGCCCGGTTCGCCATTAAGTCTATTGATAATCAGCGCCTGGCCTTCCGGATGATGCTGCGCACTGGCAATCACCCGGGTATTCAGGCAGGCCAGCAGCTCGCGGGATTCATTGAGCGTGGCGACGGAATCATGATTGCCAGCCAGCACGATCAGCTGGCAGCCGGTGGGCTGGAGATCCACCACAAAGCGGTTATACAGTTCGCGCGCGTAGCTCGGCGGCGAGCCGGTATCGAAAATATCCCCGGCGACGATGATGGCGTCCACCTGCTGTTCCGCCGCCGTCTGGCACAGCCAGTTCAGAAAGGCCTGATGCTCCGCGGCGCGGCTTTTAGTATAAAAATTTTGACCGAGGTGCCAGTCTGAGGTGTGGAGGATGCGCATCATCATTCCCTGTGGCGTAAAAGCGAAAGGGGGATTATAACCCTCCTTATACATCACTGTCCTGACGCCAGATTTATACAGCAAACTGATGGGTAATAAGACCGTCATCTTTTTCATAAATCTGTCATAAAACTGACGCATAATGGCGCCGCATTCAGAAAATTCGACTTAATTTGACAGGGCTAATCATGGCGAGACGTATCCTGGTCGTTGAAGATGAAGCGCCAATCCGTGAGATGGTGTGCTTCGTACTCGAACAAAATGGCTTCCAGCCGGTTGAAGCGGAAGATTATGACACCGCGGTGAATCAGCTTAACGAACCCTGGCCCGATCTTATCCTGCTGGACTGGATGCTGCCGGGCGGCTCCGGGCTTCAGTTTATCAAGCATCTTAAACGCGAAGCGCTGACCCGCGATATCCCGGTAATGATGCTGACCGCGCGCGGCGAAGAAGAAGACCGGGTGCGCGGGCTGGAAACCGGCGCGGACGATTACATCACCAAGCCGTTCTCCCCGAAAGAGCTGGTGGCGCGGATTAAAGCCGTGATGCGCCGTATCTCCCCGATGGCGGTGGAGGAGGTGATTGAGATGCAGGGGCTGAGCCTCGATCCCAGCTCCCACCGCGTGATGACCGGCGAAAACCCCCTCGATATGGGCCCTACCGAATTCAAACTGTTACACTTCTTTATGACCCACCCGGAGCGGGTTTACAGCCGTGAACAGCTGCTTAATCACGTCTGGGGCACCAATGTGTATGTGGAAGACCGAACCGTGGACGTACATATCCGCCGCCTGCGTAAAGCGCTGGAGCTGAGCGGGCACGACCGGATGGTGCAAACGGTTCGCGGCACCGGCTACCGCTTCTCAAGTCGTTTTTAATCACGATAACCGGAGAGTGACGCGTGCTGGAACGGCTGTCATGGAAAAGGCTGGCCCTTGAGCTGGTGCTGTGTTGTATTCCGGCCCTGATTTTAGGGGCCATTTTTGGTTACTGGGCGTGGTTTCTGCTGCTGGCGGTCACCGGCCTGTTGGTGTGGCATTTCTGGAATCTGATGCGCCTTTCCTGGTGGATCTGGGTCGATCGCAGCATGACGCCGCCGCCGGGGCGGGGCAGTTGGGACCCGCTGCTTTACGGCCTGCATCAGATGCAGTTGCGTAACAAAAAGCGCCGCCGCGAGCTGGGTAACCTGATCAAACGCTTTCGCAGCGGCGCGGAATCTTTGCCGGATGCGGTGATCCTCACCACCGAAGAGGGCAATATCTTCTGGTGTAACGGCCTGGCCCAGCAGCTGTTAGGGCTGCGCTGGCCGGACGATAACGGCCAAAATATTCTTAACCTGCTGCGTTACCCGGAATTCACCAACTGGCTGAAGGGGCGACAGTTTACCCGTCCGCTCAATCTGGTGCTGAATAACGGCCGTCATCTGGAATTCCGCGTGATGCCCTACAGCGAAGAACAACTGCTGATGGTGGCGCGCGACGTCACGCAAATGCACCAGCTGGAAGGCGCGCGGCGTAATTTCTTTGCCAACGTCAGTCACGAATTGCGTACACCCCTGACGGTGCTTCAGGGCTACCTGGAGATGATGGACGACAAACCACTGGAAGGCCCGCTGCGTGAGAAAGCCATCCACACCATGCGCGAGCAAACCCACCGCATGGAAGGGCTGGTCAAACAGCTGCTGACGCTCTCAAAAATCGAAGCCGCGCCGGCGCTGGTGCTTAATGAGCAAATTGATGTGCCGATGATGCTGCGGGTAGTAGAGCGCGAAGCGCAAACCTTAAGCCATAAAAAACATACGCTTAAGTTTGATGTCGACAACGATCTGAAAGTGCTGGGTAACGACGAACAGCTGCGCAGCGCCATCTCCAACCTGGTGTATAACGCCGTGAACCACACCCCGGAAGGCACGGCGATTACCGTGACCTGGCAACGTGTTCCGCAGGGAGCAAAGTTTTCGGTACAGGATAACGGGCCGGGAATTTCTGCGGAGCATATTCCGCGTCTTACCGAGCGTTTCTATCGGGTGGATAAAGCCCGTTCCCGCCAGACCGGCGGCAGTGGGCTGGGGCTGGCGATTGTGAAGCACGCCCTCAGCCATCACGATGCGCGCCTTGAGATCGAGAGCCAACCCGGCAAAGGCACCACCTTTACGTTTGTGCTGCCGGAACGGCTAATCGCAAATCCTGCCCCGGTACGGCAAATCAGCTAATCCCGCTGTAAAACTTAGTTTCCATGGGCCAGTAAACTGGCCCTTTTGCCGTTTGGTTTCCTTAACTCCTGTCTTATTTTTGACGGTTGTTTGTTTTTTGTTCGCATTAAAAGCCATAACATTTTTAAGATTCTGGTATGAATATCTAACTCACTTCGTGAATGTGGAATAATCTACTGGTTTTTAGATCCCTTATTGCCTTCAAACGTTATAAGCGTTTAAATTGCGCACCTGATGTTGCCAGACTCACTGTAATTTCGTGGTAAACCAAAAAACTATTCTCCGCCACGGCATCAGGTAAGTGTTTTTCGCTGATTTATAACGAAACGACGCTATTTCGCTCATCGCTGGCAGCAAAAACGTCATTCTTTTCAACACCACATCCACAGGCAGTTAGACTTTATGACCCATCAATTGAAATCGCGTGACATCATCGCATTGGGCTTTATGACCTTTGCGCTGTTTGTTGGCGCTGGCAACATCATCTTTCCCCCTATGGTTGGCCTGCAGGCGGGCGAACACGTCTGGACGGCGGCGATCGGCTTTCTGATCACGGCGGTCGGTCTGCCTGTGCTGACCGTGGTGGCGCTGGCGAAAGTTGGCGGCGGCGTTGACAGCCTGAGCACGCCGATTGGCCGTGGCGCGGGCATTCTGCTGGCGACCGTGTGTTATCTGGCCGTGGGGCCGCTGTTTGCCACGCCGCGTACCGCCACCGTTTCTTTTGAAATGGGGATTGCGCCGCTGACCGGCGACGGCGCGATGCCGCTGTTTATCTACAGCCTGATTTATTTCGCGCTGGTAATCCTGGTGTCGCTGTATCCGGGCAAACTGCTCGATACCGTGGGCAATTTCCTGGCACCGCTGAAAATCGTCGCGCTGACCGTTCTGGCGGTTGCCGCTCTGTTGTGGCCTGCGGGCGATATCAGCGTCGCTACCGACGTCTATCAGAACGCGGCGTTTTCTAACGGCTTCGTTAACGGCTATCTGACCATGGATACCCTGGGCGCGATGGTGTTCGGTATTGTTATCGTTAATGCGGCGCGTTCACGCGGCGTCACCGAAGCGCGTCTGCTGACCCGCTACACCGTGTGGGCTGGCCTGATGGCGGGTATCGGCTTGACCCTGCTGTATCTGGCGCTGTTCCGTCTGGGTTCAGACAGCGCGATTCTGGTGGATCAGTCTGCTAACGGCGCGGCAATTCTTCACGCCTACGTGCAGCACACCTTCGGCGGCGCAGGCAGCTTCCTGCTGGCGGCATTGATTTTCATCGCCTGTATGGTGACCGCAGTGGGCCTGACCTGCGCCTGCGCCGAGTTCTTCGCGCAGTATCTGCCGCTGTCGTACCGCTCGCTGGTGTTTATCCTCGGTGGCTTCTCGATGGTGGTCTCGAATCTGGGCCTCAGCCACCTGATCCAGATTTCCATTCCGGTGCTGACGGCCATTTATCCGCCGTGCATCGTGCTGGTAGTGTTGAGCTTCACCCGCGGTTGGTGGCACAATTCCACCCGCGTTATCGCACCGGCGATGTTAATCAGCCTGCTGTTGGGCCTGATTGATGGCGTCAAAGCTTCGGCGCTGGGCGGCATGTTGCCGGCCTGGACGCAGAAAATGCCGCTGGCCGATCAAGGGCTGGCCTGGCTGATGCCGGCGGTTGCGATGGTGGTGATTGCCGCTATTTGGGATCGCGCAGCGGGGCGTCAGGTGACCTCCACCGCGCACTAAAAAAGCCGGACAGATTTTAACCACGGGGCCCGCTCCGTGGTTTTTTTATTGTGTAACCAGGTACTTAACAACATGGATAACGGGACTAAGCTCAAACGCGGTTTGAGTACGCGACATATTCGCTTTATGGCACTCGGCTCGGCGATTGGCACCGGGCTTTTTTACGGCTCCGCCGACGCCATTAAAATGGCCGGTCCGAGCGTGCTGCTGGCGTATATCATCGGCGGCGTGGCGGCCTACATTATCATGCGCGCGCTGGGTGAAATGTCGGTACATAACCCTGCCGCCAGCTCATTCTCCCGTTATGCCCAGGAAAACTTAGGCCCGCTGGCGGGCTACATCACCGGCTGGACCTACTGCTTTGAAATCCTGATCGTCGCCATCGCCGACGTGACCGCCTTCGGCATTTATATGGGCGTCTGGTTCCCTGCCGTGCCGCACTGGGTGTGGGTGCTGAGCGTGGTGCTGATCATCTGCGCCATCAACCTGATGAGCGTTAAAGTGTTCGGCGAGATGGAGTTCTGGTTCTCGTTCTTCAAGGTCGCCACCATTATCATCATGATTGCCGCCGGTTTCGGCATCATTATCTGGGGCATCGGCAACGGCGGGCAGCCGACCGGCATCAGCAACCTCTGGAGCTACGGCGGCTTCTTCGCCAACGGCTGGATTGGTACTGTAATGGCCTTGCAGATGGTGATGTTCGCCTACGGCGGCATCGAAATCATCGGTATTACCGCAGGCGAAGCCAAAGATCCGGAGAAGTCGATTCCGCGCGCTATTAATTCCGTGCCGCTGCGTATTCTGGTGTTCTACGTGGGTACGCTGTTCGTGATTATGTCCATTTACCCGTGGAACCAGGTCGGCACCAACGGCAGCCCGTTCGTCCTGACCTTCCAGCATATGGGCATCACCTTTGCCGCCGGTATTCTTAACTTTGTGGTGATCACCGCCTCCCTGTCGGCGATTAACAGCGACGTGTTCGGCGTGGGCCGCATGCTGCACGGTATGGCGGACCAGGGCAGTGCGCCGAAAGTGTTCGCTAAAACCTCGCGTAACGGCGTGCCGTGGGTGACCGTGATGGTGATGACCGCCGCGCTGCTGCTGGCGGTGTATCTCAACTACATCATGCCGGAGAACGTGTTCCTGGTGATTGCCTCGCTGGCGACCTTCGCCACCGTGTGGGTGTGGATCATGATTTTGCTGTCGCAAATCTGGTTCCGCCGTCGTTTATCTCCGGAAGAAGTGAAGGCGCTGAAATTTAAAGTGCCGGGCGGCGTCACCACTACGGTGATCGGCTTGATCTTCCTGGTGTTTATTATCGGCCTGATTGGCTACCACCCGGATACCCGTATCTCGCTCTACGTTGGCTTCGCGTGGATTGCCCTGCTGCTGGTGGGCTGGGTGTTCAAGCGCCGCCACGACGCCCGCACGCGCCTGACCGCCTAATCTCTTCCATCCCCGCCGCCTGGCGGGGATGTTGTTTTCGCTCTACGCTCAGTGATCTCCACCTGTTAACTCCTCCCCTAAATAAACGCAAAATGAGGAAGGCGGCATGCCGCTGATATGGCATGGTGGCGTCAAAAATTGACCGAGGGGAAATACGATGTTGCAAGCCTGGCACCTTCCGGTGGCACCTTTTATCAAGCAAAACACGCAGCGTCTGACCATCACGTTGTGGCTTTCCGGGGATGATTTGCCGCAGCGGGTCACGCTGCGCGCGGAACGCGATAACGAAGAGACCTCCATTCCCATGACGCGGGTGCGCAAAGCGCCGCAGGAAGGCGTGACTGCCTGGCGGGCGACTATCGCGCTGGACGAGGGGCAGCCGCGCCGCCGCTATAGCTTTAAACTGCTGTGGCCCAGCCGCCAGCGCTGGTTTACCCCGCAGGGATTTAACGATTATCCCCCCGCGCGCCTTGAGCAGTTTGCGGTGGATGCGCCGGATAACGGGCCTTCATGGGTGGCGGAGCAGATTTTTTATCAAATCTTCCCGGACCGTTTTGCCCGCAGCCTGCCGCGCAAGGCCGGGCAGGATAATGTTTACTATCATCACGCCGCCCATCGCGACATT
Source organism: Atlantibacter subterraneus (assembly GCF_007570865.1). Taxonomy (GTDB): domain Bacteria; phylum Pseudomonadota; class Gammaproteobacteria; order Enterobacterales; family Enterobacteriaceae; genus Atlantibacter; species Atlantibacter subterraneus. The sequence continues at coordinate 45,795 of NZ_VLPS01000003.1, forward strand.
ATTCTGCGCAACTGGGACGAGCCGGTCACCGCTGAGGCGGGCGGCTCGACGTTTTACGGCGGCGATTTGGACGGCATCAGCGAAAAGCTGCCGTGGCTGCAAAAGCTTGGCGTCACGGCGCTGTATCTCAACCCGGTGTTTACCGCGCCCAGCGTCCATAAGTATGACACGCAGGATTACCGCCACGTCGACCCGCAGTTCGGCGGCGACCAGGCGCTGCTGCGCCTGCGCGATAACACCCGGCGCGCCGGGATGCGGCTGGTGCTGGACGGCGTGTTTAACCACAGCGGCGATTCCCATCCGTGGTTCGACCGCCATAACGCCGCCACCGGCGGGGCGTGCCATAACCCGGAATCAACTTACCGCGCCTGGTACAGCTTTTCTGAAGATGGCCGGGCGCTGGACTGGCTGGGCTACCCGAGCCTGCCGAAACTGGATTATCAGTCCTCAACGCTTATCGACGAAATCTATCAGGGCGAAGACAGCGTGGTGCGCCACTGGCTACGCGAGCCGTGGGGCATGGACGGCTGGCGGCTGGACGTGGTGCATATGCTCGGCGAAGCAGGTGGGGCGCAGAATAACTTGCAGCACGTGCGCGGCATTACTCAGGCGGCGAAACAGGTCAATCCTGAAGCCTATATCGTCGGTGAGCATTTCGGCGATGCCCGCCAGTGGCTACAGGCTGACGTGGAAGACGCGGCGATGAACTATCGCGGCTTTACGGTGCCGCTATGGGGATTTTTGGCGAATACCGATATCTCCTATGACCCGCAGCATATCGATGCGGAAACCTGTATTAACTGGATGGAACAGTACCGCGCCGGGCTTTCCCATCAGCAGCAACTGCGCATGTTCAACCAGCTCGACAGCCACGATACCGCGCGGTTTAAAACCCTGCTGGGTAAAGACGTTGCCCGTCTGCCGCTGGGCGTGGTGTGGCTGTTTTGCTGGCCCGGCGTGCCGTGCATCTATTACGGCGATGAGGTGGGGCTGGACGGCAATAACGATCCGTTTTGCCGTAAACCCTATCCCTGGGACGCCGAAAAGCAGGACCGCGATCTGTTCGCGCTGTATCAGCGCCTGGCGCGGCTGCGTAAACAGCGGCGCGCATTACGCTACGGCGGTTGCAATGTGCTATACGCTAAAGGGGATGTGGTGGTGTTTATGCGCCTGTGGCAGCAGCAAAAAGTGCTGATCGCCATTAACCGGGGCGATGAAACGCGCATTGAGCTTCCCTGGTCGCCGTTAATGGCGCAAACCGAGTGGCGGCTGGAGGAAGGCAAGGCGCAGTTGACCGGACAATCATTGCTGATGCCTGCGATTTCCTGCGGGATCTGGCGTAACGACTCGCGGTAAATTCAGAAACGCCAGGCTATCTCCTGAACGCGCTTTTTGAAAAAATAGACGGCAATCGCGTATGCCGATAACAAGGAAACGGGCATGGATGGACTGGTGTTTTGGGCGGGGCTGATACTTTTTTTGCTGTTGGTGGTCGCCCCAATCCTGTCGATAATGGCCTGGCGCAGAAGCCATGCCGCGATGGATGAACTGACGCGGCTGCGCCAGCGCGTGACCGAACTGGAATCGAAGCTGGCTGCTGCGCCGCCGCCGGTACAGGTTGCCGTGGCCGAAGCGCCGGAGCCTCAGCCGCATGCGACGGATGAAGCCGATATTATCGCCCGGGTGCAGCGTTACCGGCAGAAACCGCCGGCCGCGGCGGAAAAAACCTCTCCCTGGGAGCCAGCCCAGACACTGGTTGCTGAAACGCGCGCTGTGCCTGACGCCGTTCCTGCGGCGTCAGCGCCCGTTCAGGATGTCCCTCCTTCACTGTTTAGCGGCATGCTGAGTTCGCTGGTGCGCTGGTTTATGCAGGGTAATCCGCTGGCCAAGCTGGGCATACTGCTGCTGTTCCTCGGCCTCGCCTATCTGTTCCGCTACACCGTTGAGCGCGATATGTTCCCGCTGGAATTGCGCCTGATAGCTGCGGCGGTGGGCTCAATGGGACTGCTGTTCTTCGGCTTTAAATTGCGCCATAAACAACCGCTGTACGGCCTGATATTGCAGGGCGGGGCCACAGGCGCGCTGTATCTCACCGTCTTCGGCGCATTCCGGCTGTGGCAAATGCTACCGATGACGCTGGCGTTTGGCCTGTTGCTGCTGATTTGCGCTGCCAGCGTTGGGTTGGCGGTGCTGCAAAAGGCGCTTAGCCTGGCGATGCTTGCCAGCATCGGCGGTTATCTTGCGCCGATCCTGCTGTCAACCGGTTCCGGCAACCACATCGCGCTGTTCTCATTTTATCTGCTGCTCTCGGCGGGCATTCTGGCAATTAGCTGGTGGCAACACTGGCGGGTGCTGAATCTGCTGGGCATGGCATTTACCTTTGGCGTCGCCGGGCTGTGGGGGCTAAATGGCTATCGGCCCGAGATTTATCTCAGCAGCCAGCTGTTTCTGATCGCCAATATTCTGCTGTTCGGCGTGCTGTGCGTGGGGCTGTCGCTGCGTGCGCAGGAGAGCAAAGAAAAGATTATCGACGGGGTGCTGCTGTTCGCGCCGCCGCTGATTGGTTTTGGCATGCAGTACGCCATTACCCGTCATTTTGAATACGGCCCGGCGCTGTCGGCGCTGGGGTTTGGGCTGGTCTATCTCGGCCTGGGCTGGGTCGTGCTGCGCCGCTATCCGGGGCAGGGGAAAATCCTGGTTCTGGCGGCGCTGGCGCTGGGCGGTGCGTTTACCACCCTGGCGATCCCGCTGGCGCTGTCGGCGCGCTGGACGGCGATGGCCTGGGCGCTGGAAGGTCTGGGGATTGTCTGGCTCGGTCTCCAGCAGCGCCAGCGGCGGATGAGCTACAGCGGCACCGGGTTACTGGTGCTGGCGTTGGGTAGCGCGGTTTACGCGCTGTCGCAGCACCTGACGCCGCTGTCGATGATGGTGATTTTCGCTGTCCTGAGCGCCGCCTGGCTGATGGCGGCGTGGCTGTGGCGCGCCCATCAGTGGATCATTAGCCATGCATTACTGGCGGGCGGGATTGCTTTCTGGATCGTCGCGCTGATCGGTTTGGCCGACGCCATCAACCGTTCGTTGAGTCTCGCGGCTATCGTGCTGGCGCTGCTTTGCGCGTCAGTATGGGCCTGGCGAGCCGCCAGCCAGCGCCTTAGCTGGCGGGAAATGGGCTTTGCCCAGTGGCTGCTGTGGCCGGGGATCCTGTTGGCAATTCTGTTCACCGTGCAGCACGGCGATCGTTTGCTGAGCGCTGGCTGGACGGGGTTTATCTGGATCGCGGCGTTCGCCTGTGCAGGCTTGCTGCTGCATAAAGACGGCGATTCACTGATGCCGCGGCTATCGCAGGCAGCACACATCACGCTGTTCTGGCTTCTGCTGTTGGTTATCGGGCTGGAGATTTACTGGTTTATCGATGGATTGCCATGGGGCTCTGATGAATGGCAGGCGGGTATCGTGATGGCAAGCGCGGGGATCGCGATCCTGCTGGTTCACGGCGCAGTACGCCGCAGCCTGTGGCCGGTGCGCGTCTGGCCGCAGTGGTACGCCAGCGTCGGCATCGCGCCGCTGATTGTGCTGGAACTCGCCATGCTGATTTTCAGCAATCTGCTGGATGGCGCGATGTTCAACTGGCGTTGGGTGCCGTTGGTCAATCCGCTGGAACTTGGTGCGGGATATGGGCTGCTGGCGCTGTACGTTGCCGCCCGTTATCTTGAGGCGCATCGTCCGTCCGGCTGGAATAAAGTGGCGCAGGGCGTGCCGCTGATCATCGCCGGGCTGGCCTTCTGGTGGGCCAACGGCCTGCTGCTGCGCACGCTGGCCGCGTATGGCGACGTCGCCTGGCAAGTTGACGCGCTGTGGTCGTCTCGCCTGATCCAGACCACCTTCGCGCTGTTCTGGATGCTGATCGCACTGGTAGTGATGGTGAAGGCCACCCGCAGCACCAGCCGTAATAGCTGGATGGCGGGCGCGGCGCTGCTCGGCGTGGTAATTATCAAACTGATGCTGGTGGACAGCGCGGGCGGCGGCGGGCTGGCGCGGGCCATCGCGTTTATCGGCGTGGCGGTGCTGGTATTGATTGTCGGCTATTTTTCACCGCTGCCTCCAAAGGCGGCGGTTAACAAGGCGGAACCGGAATGAAGGGATTATTAAACGTTATCGTCATGGCTGCGCTCTGGCTGCCGATGGCGGGATTCGCAAACGACACCGCGCCCGATGCGCCGCAGGATTACGCCTGGGGGATGCATCTGGAGAGCGAAGGCGCTTCACCGTTCTGGCAAATCGCGCTGCCGACCCCGGTGTATGAACAAACCGTCTGGCCCGATCTGCGCGATATTCGGGTGTTTAACAGCAAAGGCGAAGCGGTGCCTTTTGCGTTAACGCCGCAGCGCCAGCCGCAGCGCGCGCCGCAGCCGGTGGCGCTTAAAGTCTTCCCGCTGGATATCAAACACGTCAAACAGGAAGGGCAGAATAGCCTGACGGTGAAAATGCCGGGCGGTACGGAAGTGCATCTGGCCGGGGACGACGTGACGCGCATCAGCCAAAGTTTCCTGCTGACCTTGCCCGATGGGCTGAAAACGCCGCTGCCGGTGGCACAACTGCGGCTTAACTGGCCGAAGCTGCCGCAAAACTGGCAGGCGAAGGTCGATCTATTTTACAGCGACAATTTGAAAGAGTGGTACGGATTGTCCGAAGACTCGCCTTTGATGGAGCTTACCGCCGGGAACGACCAGTTGAAGCTCAACACGCTCTCGTCCAGGGTCACGCTCTCTGAAGAGAACTATCGTTATCTGCTGCTGACGGTATACGACGCGCCGCAACCGCTGACGCTGCAAAGCGTCGAAGCGCTCGCACCCGCGGATGATTTCAGCAATGCTTACGTTTATCTGCCTGCCCATAAAGAAAGCGGCACAGCCAGCGAGGCGGTCTATAGTTGGGCGAACCCGCAGCCGCTGGCGGGGCTGGCGATCGCGCCGGGGAATGAAAGCCCGGTATTGCCGGTGGAAATCGAATACCGCCAGCGCGCGGACGATGCATGGCAACCGCTGACGAAAACCGTGCTGTACCGGATTAACGATGCCCAGTCAGAGCCCACATTGTTGAACGGCGAGCAGGTGCAAGCCATTCGGGTGAAGGGCATTAATGCCAACTGGGGTAATACGCCGCCGGAAGTCCAGGGGCTGCGCGCCAGCCAGGCGCTGGTGTTTATTCCTCAGGGCACGGGGCCGTTTATGCTGGCCTGGGGCAACAAAGCCGCTAAACCGCAGGCGATGGCGCTGGATATGGTGATCCCCGAAAAGCTGCGCGGGCAATACACGCTGGATTCGCTACCGGTGGCCACGGAAGCCGACACCGTCACGCTGGGCGGCGAGGCGCGTTTAACGGCGGTCGATCCGGCGGAGCGCCGCAGCCAGTGGATGACGATGCTGATTTGGGGCGTGCTGGTGATTGGCGTGCTGGCGCTGCTGGGCGTTGCGTACCGGCTGTGGCGGGAAGTGAAAACCAAAGCCTGACGCCATAAAAAAAGGCCCGCAAGCGGGCCTTTTCTCTGAATCTGTCATTACAGCTTAGCGACGTTCTCGCTCAGGTATTTTGCTACGCCGTCCGGAGAGGCGTTCATACCTTCTTTGCCTTTTTCCCACTGAGCCGGGCACACATCGCCGTGCTCTTCGTGGAACTGCAGCGCGTCAACCATACGCAGCATTTCGTCGATGTTACGGCCCAGCGGCAGGTCGTTAACCACCTGGTGGCGAACCACGCCTTCTTTGTCGATCAGGAAAGAGCCGCGCAGCGCAACGCCTGCGTCCGGATGCTCGATGCCGTAAGCCTGCTGGATTTCACGTTTGATATCGGCAACCATCGCGTACTGAACCGGGCCAATACCGCCTTTATCAACCGGGGTGTTACGCCATGCGTTGTGAACGAATTCAGAGTCGAAAGAAACGCCAACCACTTCCACACCGCGTTTCTGGAATTCAGCGTAACGCTTGTCGAATGCGATCAGTTCAGACGGGCATACGAAGGTGAAGTCCATCGGCCAGAAAAACAGCACGGTCGCTTTACCGTTGATGTGTTTTTTAAAGTTGAAGTTTTCAACGATTTCGCCACTTCCCAGAACGGCTGCAGCGGTAAAATCCGGTGCCTGACGAGTTACCAGTACCATGAGGACTCCTTGGTGTTATTTAAGGTGAGTAGAACGCAACGCGGGCCAGTATAGAGACATCGCAGCGGTTCACAAAGATGAATAAACCGATTATTCAGATAGGTTTTGCCTATTGATAATTGAATTTGCTGTGTGCAGTCCACAAGAATAGCCCTTTTTTGCAAAAGGGCAATGTTTACCTTAAGAGGTTGTGAGGGCTACAAGGTTTTCTGCTGCGCCATCGCCATCATGCGCGGATAGAACTGCCAGAACTGCTGTTCCAGCCGATCGTAATGGGCATCCAGATCGCCCCAGCTCTGTTGCAGCGCCGCCAGTTTTGGTCTACGGCTCGCCATACCGTTCAGCACGTTGCCGATAAATGCCATCTCGCTGTAGCGCTCAAGCCAGCGTTCGGACCACAGATACTGGTTCAGGTTGATGAAGCGCGGCGGCGTCAGCGGCAGATGCTGGCCTATTTCACCCTGGGCCTGGGCCACGAAGCGCGGTAGTGCCAGGTCGGGTGAGAGCGTATCCCAGTGGCGCGAGACAAAGTGATCCCACATCACATCCAGCGCAATGGGCGCGACGCGGCGGGTTTCCGGACGAAACCAGGTTTTCGCCTCCAGCACTTCCGGCAGGCTGTCCGTCAACACATCTACCCGGCGATGCATATAAATCCCGGCCACCACGTCGGCGGAATAGTCGCCCGAGGGATCGCCGCGCACGAAGTCGGCCAGCAGATTGCCCAGCAGCGAGCTGTCTGAGAGCCGGGCGAGGTGGAGATGGGCGAGAAAATTCATGTATTGTCCCAATAAAAGCGTTAACAAGGTGAACGGGTTGCAGCTAAAGCGCCCCGGCACTAGACTATAGCGCCTGTTTTTTCGAGCTGGATTAACAGACTATTTTACTTGCTGGTGAGCAATAGCGCCTGTTAGCGCGCAAAACTCGCCGAGCTTTGACAAAAACTCCTGTTAAGCAGGCTCTACGTTTTAGTGTGAATTGCCATGCGCGTTGCCGATTTTTCCTTTGAATTACCTGAATCCCTGATTGCTCATTACCCGCTGCCAGGCCGGAGTTCCTGCCGTTTGCTGTCTCTTGACGGTCCAAGCGGCGCGCTGACGCATGGCACTTTCACCGATCTGCTGGAAAAGCTCAACCCGGGCGACCTGCTGGTATTCAACAATACCCGGGTGATCCCGGCGCGGATGTTTGGCCGTAAAGCCAGCGGCGGCAAGATTGAAGTGCTGGTGGAGCGCATGCTCGATGACAAGCGCGTGCTGGCCCATGTGCGCGCCTCGAAAGCGCCGAAGCCGGGCGCGGAACTGCTGTTGGGCGAAGACGAAAGCGTCAAAGCCACCATGACGGCGCGCCACGACGCGCTGTTCGAAATTGAATTTAATGATGCGCGTGCGGTGCTGGATATTCTCAACGATATCGGCCACATGCCGCTGCCGCCGTACATTGACCGCCCGGATGAAGAGTCCGACCGTGAACTGTACCAGACGGTGTATAGCGCCAGGCCGGGCGCGGTCGCTGCGCCTACCGCCGGGCTGCATTTCGATGAACCGCTGCTGGAAAAGCTGCGCCAGAAGGGCGTGGAGATGGCGTTTGTCACGCTGCACGTCGGCGCAGGGACGTTCCAGCCGGTGCGCGTCGACAGCATCGAAGATCACATCATGCACTCTGAATATGCCGAAGTGCCGCAGGATGTAGTGGATGCGGTGCTGGCCTGTAAAGCGCGCGGCAACCGGGTGATCGCGGTGGGCACCACCTCGGTGCGTTCGCTGGAAAGCGCGGCCCAGGCGGCGAAAAACGATCTGATCGAACCGTTCTTTGATGATACCCAAATCTTTATCTATCCGGGCTACCAGTACAAAGTCATCGACGCGCTGGTGACCAATTTCCACCTGCCGGAATCCACGCTGATCATGCTGGTGTCGGCCTTTGCCGGGTATCGCCACACCATGAATGCCTATCAGCAGGCGGTAAATGCGCAGTATCGCTTTTTTAGTTACGGGGATGCGATGTTTATCACGTACAATCCGTCGGCGATTGCTGAGCAAATTGGCTAAGACCCATAAATCTATTACCAAATAACGCCTTAACCGGGCGTTATTGATTTTCAGCGCGGGGCTGACTCCACGCTGTAAGCATAATCATCAGACTGTCTCTCTGATGCAGGAGAAAACATGAACTTTGAATTACAGACCACCGATGGTCGCGCCCGTCGCGGTCGGCTGGTGTTTGAGCGCGGCGTGGTTGAAACGCCTGCGTTTATGCCCGTCGGCACCTACGGCACCGTTAAAGGCATGACGCCGGAAGAAGTTGAAGCCACCGGCGCGCAGATTATCTTAGGCAACACTTTCCACCTGTGGCTGCGTCCTGGCCAGGAAATCATGAAGCTGCACGGCGATCTGCATGATTTTATGCAGTGGAAAGGGCCGATCCTTACCGATTCCGGCGGTTTCCAGGTCTTCAGCCTTGGTGATATTCGCAAAATCACCGAGCAGGGCGTGCACTTCCGCAACCCGATTAACGGCGACCCGATTTTCCTCGACCCGGAAAAATCCATGGAAATTCAGTACGATCTCGGTTCCGATATCGTGATGATTTTTGATGAATGTACGCCGTACCCTGCCGACTGGGATTACGCCAAACGCTCGATGGAAATGTCGCTGCGCTGGGCGAAACGTAGCCGCGATCGCTTTGATTCACTTGGTAATAAAAACGCGCTGTTCGGGATTATCCAGGGCAGCGTTTACGAAGATTTACGTGATATCTCCGTCAAAGGGCTAGTAGAGATTGGCTTTGATGGCTACGCTGTCGGCGGTTTGGCTGTGGGCGAGCCGAAAGAGGATATGCATCGCATCCTTGAGCACGTTTGCCCGCAGATCCCGGCAGATAAACCACGATACCTGATGGGCGTAGGTAAACCGGAAGATCTGGTGGAAGGGGTGCGTCGCGGCATCGATATGTTCGACTGCGTTATGCCTACGCGTAACGCCCGTAACGGTCACCTTTTCGTCACCAATGGCGTGGTGAAGATCCGCAATGCGAAGCACAAAAGCGACACATCGCCGCTGGATGAAGAGTGCGATTGCTACACCTGTCGCAATTATTCACGTGCTTACTTGCATCATCTCGATCGTTGCAACGAAATACTGGGTGCCCGTCTCAATACCATTCATAATCTTCGCTACTATCAGCGCTTAATGGCTGGTTTACGCAAGGCTATCGAAGAGGGTAAATTAGAGCACTTCGTTGCGGATTTTTACCAACGCCAGGATAGACCGGTTCCACCTTTGAATGTTGATTAATTAAATAATGAGGGAATTTTAATGAGCTTTTTCATTTCTGATGCGGTAGCGGCAACTGGTGCTCCGGCGCAGGGCAGCCCGATGTCACTGATTCTGATGCTGGTGGTGTTTGGTCTGATTTTCTATTTCATGATCCTGCGTCCGCAGCAAAAGCGCACCAAAGAGCATAAAAAGCTGATGGACTCCATCGCCAAGGGTGATGAAGTGCTGACTAACGGCGGTCTGGTTGGTCGTGTGACTAAAGTAGCGGAAAGCGGCTACATCGCTATCGCGCTGAACGACACCACTGAAGTAGTCATCAAGCGTGACTTCGTCGCAGCCGTCCTGCCGAAAGGCACCATGAAGGCGCTGTAATCTTTCGTTTTCCCAAAGGGAACTGCCGTGTTAAACCGTTATCCTTTGTGGAAGTACATCATGCTGGTCGTCGTCATTATCGTCGGCCTGCTTTATGCCCTTCCCAACCTGTATGGTGAGGATCCGGCTGTTCAAATCACTGGCGCGCGCGGCGTCGCCGCCAGTGAGCAAACGCTGAATCAGGTCCAGAACACCTTAAATCAACAAAAAATTGCCGTGAAGTCTGTAGCACTGGAGCAGGGCAGTATTCTTGCGCGCTTCGATTCCACGGACACCCAGCTCCGCGCGCGTGAAGCGCTGATGGATGTGCTGGGTGATAACTATGTAGTCGCACTTAACCTCGCGCCGGCAACCCCGCGCTGGTTAACGTCTATTAATGCTGAGCCGATGAAGCTGGGTCTCGACCTGCGCGGCGGCGTTCACTTCCTGATGGAAGTGGATATGGATACTGCGCTGGGCAAGCTCCAGGAGCAGAACATGGACAGCCTGCGTAGCGATCTGCGTGAAAAAGGCATCGCGTACACCAACGTGCGTAAAGCCGATAACTACGGTTTGAACATCGTCTTTCGCGACAGCAATGCCCGCAATGAAGCGATTTCTTATCTCTCGCCGCGCCATCGCGATCTGGTGATCTCCAGCCAGGGCGATAACGCGCTGCGTGCGGTAATGACCGACGAACGTCTGAAAGAAGCGCGTGAATACGCGGTACAGCAGAACATCAACATCCTGCGTAACCGTGTTAACCAACTGGGCGTGGCGGAACCGCTGGTTCAACGTCAGGGCGCTGACCGTATCGTGGTCGAGCTGCCGGGTATCCAGGACACGGCGCGCGCGAAAGAGATTCTGGGCGCTACCGCGACGCTGGAATTCCGTCTGGTCAACACCAATGTCGATCCATCCGCTGCGGCGGCTGGCCGTGTACCGGGCGATTCCGAAGTGAAGCAAACCCGTGAAGGGCAGCCGGTTGTGCTGTTCAAACGCGTGATCTTAACCGGCGACCATATCACCGACTCCACGTCCAGCACCGATGAGTACAACCAGCCGCAGGTGAATATTTCACTGGATAGCGCGGGCGGTAACATCATGTCGAATTTCACCAAGGACAACATCGGTAAGCCGATGGCGACCCTGTTTGTGGAATATAAAGACAGCGGTAAAAAAGACGCCAACGGTCGTGCGATTCTGGCTAAGCAGGAAGAAGTGATCAACGTGGCGAATATTCAGTCGCGTCTGGGCAACAGCTTCCGCATTACCGGCATCAACAACCCGAACGAAGCGCGCCAGCTTTCCCTGCTGCTGCGTGCCGGTGCGTTGATTGCGCCGATTCAGATTGTTGAAGAGCGCACCATCGGCCCAACGCTGGGTATGCAGAACATCACCCAGGGTCTGGAAGCCTGTCTGGCGGGCCTCGCGGTCTCTATCCTGTTTATGATCGTCTTCTATAAGAAGTTTGGTCTGATTGCCACCACGGCGCTGATTGCTAACCTGGTGCTGATTGTCGGGATTATGTCGCTGTTGCCGGGAGCAACGCTCACCATGCCGGGTATTGCGGGGATCGTGTTAACCCTTGCGGTCGCGGTGGACGCCAACGTACTGATCAACGAACGTATCAAAGAAGAGTTGAGCAACGGGCGTTCAGTGCAGCAGGCGATCGACGAAGGCTATAAAGGCGCGTTCAGTTCCATCTTCGATGCGAACGTGACCACGCTGATTAAAGTGCTGATCCTGTACGCAGTGGGTACCGGGGCGATTAAAGGCTTTGCAATTACCACCGGCATTGGCGTGGCGACTTCGATGTTTACCGCAATTGTCGGTACTCGTGCCATCGTGAACCTGCTGTACGGCGGCAAACGCATCAAGAAGCTGTCTATTTGAGGAGTGCGTTGTGGCACAGGATTATACTGTTGAACAATTGAACCACGGCCGTAGAGTCTATGACTTTATGCGCTGGGATTACTGGGCCTTCGGCATCTCAGGTCTGCTGCTTGTCGCCTCGATTATTATCATTGGCGTAAAGGGCTTTAACTGGGGTCTCGATTTCACCGGCGGTACGGTCATTGAAATTTCGCTGGAAAAACCGGCGGATATGGATCTGATGCGTGAATCGCTGGTGAAAGCGGGCTTTGAAGATCCGCTGCTGCAAAACTTCGGCAGCAGCCGCGACATCATGGTGCGTATGCCGCCTGCGGAAGGCGCAACCGGCGGCCAGGTTCTGGGTAGCAAAGTGGTGAGCGTGATTAACGACGCCACCAGCCAGAATGCCGTGGTGAAGCGTATTGAGTTCGTCGGCCCGAGCGTGGGCGCGGAACTGGCGCAAACCGGCGCAATGGCGCTGCTGGTAGCGTTGATTTCCATCCTTGTTTACGTCGGGTTCCGCTTCGAGTGGCGTCTGGCGGCGGGTGTGGTTATCGCGCTGGCGCACGACGTGGTGATCACCATGGGCGTACTGTCGCTGTTCCATATTGAAGTGGACCTGACGATTGTCGCGTCGCTGATGTCGGTTATCGGTTACTCGCTGAACGACAGCATCGTGGTATCTGACCGTATTCGTGAAAACTTCCGCAAGATCCGCCGCGGGACGCCTTACGAAATCTTTAACGTGTCATTGACCCAGACGCTGCACCGTACCTTGATCACCTCCGGTACCACGTTAGTGGTGATCCTGATGCTGTACCTGTTTGGCGGCACCATGCTGCAGGGCTTCTCCCTGACCATGCTGATCGGTGTTTCCATCGGTACTGCGTCGTCCATCTACGTGGCGTCCGCACTAGCGTTGAAACTGGGCATGAAGCGCGAGCATCTTATCCAGCAGAAAGTGGAGAAAGAGGGCGCCGATCAGCCTTCGATTCTGCCTTGATGCGTATAGCGTGAATAAAATCCCGGCCAGCAAGCCGGGATTTTTTTTGCCTGTTGGCGGCGCAATGTTTACTGTGGATTGGCCAGGATCATCAGACCCGATCACAAGGAGCGATTTGCCATGACCGAACCACGCCGCATCGTTGTCAAAAACATTCCCCAGCCGGACTGCTGGCTGGATGTGCCGTCCGTTCCCCTGACGGACGCCACGCTGAAAAAACGTAAAGCCCGGGTGCTGGCGCGCATGGCGCAGCTGTCGCTGGAGACGCTGATCGTCTATGCCGATAAAGAGCACGGGGCCAACTTCGAATACCTCACCGGGTTTATCCCGCGCTTTGAGGAGGCGCTGCTGGTGCTCCATCAGAATGGCGAAGCGGTGCTGGTGCTGGGTAATGAAAACCTCAAGCTGGCGGCCCACGCCCGGCTGGAAAACCGCGTGGTGCACGCGCCATGGTTCTCGTTGCCCAACCAGCCGATGACCAATGCCGCCTCGCTGCCGGATACGCTGCGTTTAGCAGGCCTGGCGGATAAAAAACGCATCGGCGTGGCGGGCTGGAAGCTGTTTACCAGCGAGTACGATGACAATACTCAGCTATTCGATTTGCCGTCATTTATTGTTGATTCGCTGCGTGCAGCGGTGACGCCCGATTGCGTGCTGACCAACGCCACCGGCGTGTTTATCTCCCCGGCCAACGGGGCGCGCGTCATTAACACCGCCAATGAGCTGGCGCACTACGAGTACGGCGCAAACCTCGCCTCAACGGCCATCCTTCAGGCGCTCAACGCCATCGAACCGGGTAAAACCGAAAAGCAGATCGGCGCGCTGCTGGCGGCGGAAGGGCAGGCCAATAACGTGATTATGATTGCCGCTACCGGCGAGCGCTTCGCCAGCGCCAACCTGTATCCGAGCGATAAAGTGATCCAGCGCGGGGATAAATTCTCCTTAACCACCAGCTACAAAGGCGGGTTAAGCAGCCGCGCCGCGTACGTGGTCGCGAATGAAACCGAGCTCAATCCGGCAGTGGCGGATTATCTCGATGTGGTGGCGATCCCTTATTACCGCGCCGTGGTGGGCTGGCTTGAGCGGATGCGCGTCGGGGTTACCGGCGGGGAAATATACCAGCTAATCGAAACTCTGCTGCCGAAAAGCGAGTATCACTGGCACCTCAATCCCGGTCATTTAGTGGCGGATGAAGAGTGGATGTGTTCGCCGATCGTGCCTGATTCAGCGATTCCCTTAGCCAGCGGTATGCTGCTGCAAATCGACATTATCCCGTCGCGGGCAGGGTACGCCGGAGCCAGCATTGAAGATACCGTGGCGCTTGCCGATGCGGCGCTGCGCGCGGAGCTGGCAAGGGATTACCCGGCGATGTGGACGCGCATTATCGCAAGGCGCGATTACATACAGCGCTATCTGGGGATTCGGCTTTCTGAGGACGTTTTACCGTTATCCAACACCGTGGGGTATTTGCGCCCGTGGCTGCTGGATCAAACGCTGGCGCTAGGCTGCGCCGAGTGAAAAAACGCCGGTCATGGTATGACCGGCGTAACAACTTAGAAGTTATAACCTACTACCAGGTAGCCACCCCAACCGGTGGATTTCACGTTGAATGGACCGTTGCCGAAGTTCAGCTCCGCGTCATCCGCCCACTGGCCGCCGTTGTGCCAGTAACGCGCTACGACCGCATAGTGGAAGTGATCGTAGTTCAGCGACAGGATATGGCTGGAAGCGATGGAATTACCGGTACGGGCTTTGTTGCCGTTCAGATCGCGGAAATCTTTGTCGCCCAGATCGGAACCCCAGTCAAAGTTGGTGAAGCCGATATAGTTCAGGTTGCCGCCCCACAGCGGGGTGATTGGCACGAAGTATTTCACTTTGAAACGGTAGCCGTCCCACTCGTTTTCGTTCGCCGCGCCGTAGTTCTGCCACTGGTATTTGGCATACACGTTCATGGACAGGCTCATCGGCAGGCCGGTATCGATATCGGTGCCTAAACCCATGTACCAGGTACTCTGGCGGCCAGAAGCGTTGCGGCCCATGTCGTAGATATAGTTGTTAGCGAAATACCACTCTTTAAACGGACCAAATGCCAGGCTGGTGTCGGTCAGTTTGTCGATAGAGAAGCGCGGCTCGATTTCCATAAACAATGGAGAGCCGTGGTTCCAGATACCACGCGCATTGCTGTCGCCGCCGAAGAAGCGCGGCGCATCCACGTAGCCGTAGAAATCAAACCAGTCTTTCTTTGCGAAAGCTTCGTATTCCAGATAGGTGTCGTTACGCAGCTGCGGTCCGAAACGGGTGTGGTAACTGCCCACCACGTTGACGCTCTGGTGCCACCAGTCAGACAGATATTCAGGTTTATTGGTTTCTTCCGCGCTGGAAGAGAAAGAAGCGGAAAGCGCCAGTGCCGCACCGGCAGCTAATACAATTTTTTTCATGGTTATTGCCACTTTTAGATGAAATCCCCTGCGGGAGATAAGGTATGTCGTGCTCTCCCAACGGCCTGAAGGGGAGATGTTATTCTGGTCACTATTATAGAAATCATTGCTCACAAAAATATGTGTTGTTTCACATTCCTGTCTTATGCGTAAACGATTGCGTTCACGTTTATACACATTCGGCAATAGGATTCTATCCGAACATCGGCGTGATGAATAATAAAAAGCGGTTTTAAATGTGAAAAAAGTAACAAGGCCGGCGTGATCCGGCCTGAGGGTTATTGCATGGTGGGAGCTTGCAATGGCTGGATGTCGTGAATACGAACAAAGCCCAGTTGGTCAGGCGTAATGCCGTTTAGCTTAATGGGAATAGAGACATCGCTCGGTGCCAGGATGCTGGCGGGCGCACTGAACTGCTGATTCTGGACGTTCACTTCCTGATAGTTTTCCGTGGTGCCCTGTAACTGGCCCCACTCGATGGTGCCGGTAAACGCCGGGAACGGGGTGGTGGATTCACCCTGAATACGCAGCGTGGCGAGGGTTCCGCTGGCATCCGCCGCCACATTAGCCAGCGACATTTTCATCATCCCCAACTGGCTGTTTAGCCGCGCCGGGGTATTGGCACCGGGTAATAAATAAACGCCGCTTTGCGAGCGGGCATTGAGCGCGTTTTGCTGGGTGATCTTAATGGTCTCTTGTTGCAGCTTGCCCATCTCTTTATTGAGCGTGCTGACGCTATTGTGCATCTGGCGGACTTCACTTTGCGGTGCGCAGGCGGCGAGTAATAACGGCGTAACGAGGAACAAAGATTTGTAAGCGGTTCTCATAGTGACGATCCTGTGTGTTTTTAATGCATTAATGCTAGCGCGCACGCATAAAAATTCCTTCATCCCTTGTCTCAAAAGCGCTTCATCTTTGTTGTGCTGCCAGTTCAGGTTACACTAACCCTCAGTTAAATTATCTGTCAGGACGCGCTATGCATTGCCCATTCTGTTTCGCTGTGGATACCAAAGTCATTGACTCTCGTCTGGTGGGAGAAGGCTCGTCGGTGCGCCGTCGCCGTCAGTGCCTGGTGTGCCATGAACGCTTCACGACCTTTGAAGTGGCGGAACTGGTGATGCCCCGCGTGATCAAAAGCAATGACGTCCGCGAGCCGTTTAATGAAGACAAACTGAGAAGCGGCTTTCAGAAAGCGCTGGAGAAGCGCCCGGTTAGCGCCGACGACGTTGAAATGGCGGTCAACCACATCAAATCGCAGCTGCGCGCTACCGGGGAGCGTGAAATCCCCAGCAAAATGATCGGCAACCTGGTCATGGAGCAGCTGAAAAAGCTCGATAAAGTCGCGTACATTCGCTTCGCCTCTGTGTATCGCAGTTTCGAAGACATCCGTGAATTCGGCGAAGAGATCGCCCGCTTGCAGGATTAAGCCCAATGCAGGATGAGATTTTCATGGCGCGAGCGCTGAAACTGGCGCAGCGCGGTCGTTTTACCACATCCCCTAATCCCAAAGTCGGCTGCGTGATTGTGCGCGACGGCGAAATCGTGGGCGAAGGCTTTCACTATCGCGCCGGGGAACCCCACGCCGAAGTGCATGCGCTGCGCATGGCGGGCGAAAAAGCCCGTGGCGCGACTGCCTATGTAACGCTTGAGCCGTGCAGCCATCATGGGCGCACGCCGCCGTGCTGCGAGGCGTTAATCGCCGCGGGCGTGAGCCGCGTGGTCGCCGCAATGCAGGATCCGAATCCGCAGGTTGCCGGGCGCGGGCTGTATCGCCTGAAGCAGGAAGGTATCGAAGTCAGCCACGGCCTGATGATGAATGAAGCCGAAGCCCTGAATAAAGGCTTCCTGAAGCGGATGCGCACCGGCTTCCCGTTTGTGCAGCTTAAGCTCGGCGCGTCGTTGGACGGTCGTACCGCCATGGCGAGCGGCGAAAGCCAGTGGATCACCTCTGCCGAATCACGTCACGACGTGCAGCGCTTCCGGGCGCAAAGTAGCGCTATCCTGACCAGTAGCGCCACGGTGCTGGCGGATAATCCGTCGCTGACCGTGCGCTGGAATGAATTAGACGCCGACACCCAGGCGCGGTATCCCGAAGACCAGCTGCGGATGCCGACCCGCATCGTAATCGACTCGCAGAACCGGGTAACGCCTGAGCATAAAATTATCCACCAGCCGGGAGAGACCTGGCTGGCGCGCACCCGTCCTGACGAGGCGCAATGGCCGGAAGGCGTGACCCAACTGCCGGTGCCGGAGCACAACGGGCATCTCGATCTGGTGGTGCTGATGATGCAGTTAGGCAAACGTCAGGTGAATTCCATTTGGGTGGAAGCGGGGGCCGAACTCTCCGGCGCGCTGTTACAGGCGGGCGTGGTGGATGAAATTGTGCTGTATATCGCGCCGAAGCTGTTGGGCAGCGACGCGCGCGGTTTATTTGCCCTGCCTGGCCTTGAAAAGCTGGCGGATGCGCCCGCATTAACCTTTAGCGAGATACGTCCGGTTGGCCCGGATTTGTGTCTCCGGCTTACGCTGCAATAACGCCGAGTTTTAAAACGTAAGCAGCCCATAAAAAAACATGATAGAATCCGCCCCCCTGCGGGGCCACATAATGAACCCGTTAAGGAAGAGTATGAACGTTATCGAAGCTACTGTTGCTACCCCGGACGCTCGCGTCGCCATCACCATCGCGCGTTTTAACAACTTTATCAACGACAGCCTGCTGGACGGCGCAATCGACGCGCTGAAGCGTATCGGCCAGGTTAAAGATGAAAACATCACCGTGGTTTGGGTTCCTGGCGCTTATGAACTGCCGCTGGCGGCGGGCGCACTGGCGAAAACCGGCAAATATGATGCGGTGATCGCGCTGGGTACGGTGATCCGTGGCGGTACTGCGCACTTCGAATACGTTGCTGGCGGTGCCAGCAACGGCCTGGCGCACGTTGCCCAGGAGAGCGAAATCCCGGTAGCATTCGGCGTACTCACCACTGAAAGTATTGAACAAGCCATCGAACGCGCTGGCACAAAAGCCGGTAACAAAGGCGCTGAAGCAGCCCTTACCGCGCTTGAAATGATTAATGTATTGAAAGCCATCAAGGCCTGATTTTAAGGGGAATTCCGTGAAACCTGCTGCTCGTCGCCGCGCCCGTGAATGTGCCGTCCAGGCACTTTACTCCTGGCAGTTGTCCCAGAACGACATCGCTGATGTTGAATACCAGTTCCTGGCGGAACAGGACGTCAAAGACGTGGACGTGCTGTACTTTCGTGAACTGCTGTCCGGAGTGGCGACCAACAGCGCGTATCTCGATGGCCTGATGCAACCTTACCTGTCCCGCCTGCTCGACGAGCTGGGCCAGGTGGAAAAAGCGGTACTGCGCATTGCGCTGTATGAGCTTTCTAAGCGTCAGGATGTGCCTTATAAAGTTGCCATCAACGAAGCGATTGAGCTGGCGAAAACCTTCGGTGCTGAAGACAGTCACAAGTTCGTCAACGGCGTGCTGGACAAAGCCGCTCCGCAAATCCGCCCCAATCGCAAGTAAGCCAATCCCCTGGCCGGATGCTTATCCGGCCATTCTCTTTTTCTGCGAGGCATAACGCATGGCATGCGGCGAGTTTTCCCTTATTGCCCGTTATTTTGATCGCGTGAGAAGCTCTCGACGTGATGTGGAAACCGGTATCGGTGACGATTGCGCACTGCTGACGGTTCCGGAAAAACAAACGCTGGCAATAAGTACCGACACGCTGGTTAGCGGCATCCATTTTCTGCCGGATATCGATCCGCGCGATTTGGGCTACAAAGCGCTGGCGGTCAACCTCAGTGATTTAGCCGCAATGGGCGCTGACCCCGCGTGGTTGACGCTGGCATTAACCCTGCCGGACGTCGACGAAGCGTGGCTGGAAGCCTTTAGCGACAGCCTGTTTGAACTGTTAAATTATTACGATATGCAGCTGATTGGCGGCGACACCACCCGTGGGCCGCTCTCCATGACGCTGGGTATTCACGGCTTTGTGCCGAACGGTCGCGCCCTGAAGCGCTCCGGGGCTAAACCGGGCGACTGGATCTACGTCACCGGTACGCCGGGCGATAGCGCGGCGGGCCTGGCGATTTTGCAGCAGCGCTTAACGGTGAAAAACACCACTCAGGCGAATTATCTGCTACAGCGCCATTTACGCCCCACGCCGCGTATTTTGCAGGGCCAGGCGCTGCGCGATATCGCCAGCAGCGCTATTGATCTCTCCGATGGGTTGATCTCTGACCTGGCGCATATTCTCAAGGCCAGCGACTGCGGCGCGAAAGTGGCGCTGGACGCGCTGCCGTTCTCAGATGCCTTGCGTGAAAGCGTCAGCCCTGAACAGGCCGAGCTGTTCGCCCTGACCGGCGGTGAAGATTACGAACTGTGCTTTACCGTTTCGGAACTCAATCGCGGCGTGATTGACGTGGCGCTGGGCAGGTTGGGCGTTCCCTTTACCTGCATCGGGCAGATCACGGCGGATGTGGAAGGGTTGCACTTCACCCGCGACGGCGAGCCGGTTGAAATCACCGGCAAAGGTCACGACCACTTTATTAGCGGTTAATCGGTTGATTCCCTCTCCTTAAATGCAAGGAGAGGGAACGGCGTTATTTAAATCCCACCACCGGATGTGGCTGATAAGGCGTTTCCAGCTCGGCGATTTCCACATCGCTGAGCGTTAAATCCACTGCGCCCAGTAAATCGTCCAGCTGCTCTTCGCGGGATGCGCCAATAATCGGCGCGGCAATCGCCGGTTTACTCAGCACCCAGGCCAGCGCCACCTGCGCCCGCGACACGCCTTTATCTTCGGCGATGGCGGCCACGCGCTCGGCAATTTTGGCGTCATTCTCTTCGGTTTGCTGGTACAGCGTTTTACCGAACTCATCGGACACCAGCCGCGCGGTGGTTTCGCCCCACGGGCGCGTTAAGCGTCCGCGCGCCAGCGGGCTCCACGGGATCACCGCCACGCCTTCCTGCAGGCACAGCGGCAGCATTCCTTGCTCTTCTTCGCGGTTAATCAGGTTGTAGTGATCCTGCATGGTGACGAAGCGCGCCCAGCCGTGTTGATCCTGCAACGCCAGCGCCTGGGCAAACTGCTCGCTGTGCATCGAGGATGCGCCGATATAGCGCGCTTTACCGGATTTCACTACCTCGTTAAGCGCATCAAGGGTCTCTTCAATGGGGGTGTTGTAATCCCAGCGGTGGATTTGCAGCAGGTCGACATAATCCATGCCCAGACGTTGCAGGCTGTCGTCAATCGAACGCAGGATTTGCGCCCGGGAGAGGCCCTCCGGCAGATCGCCCACCTGATGGAATACTTTGGTGGCGACCACCACCTCATCCCGGCGGGCGAAGTCTTTCAGCGCGCGGCCAAGGATCTCTTCGCTGCTGCCGTCGGAATAGCTGTTGGCGGTGTCGAAAAAGTTAATGCCTTTCTCAACGGCGTGCTTGATGATCAGACGGCTGCTCTCTTCCGGTAGCGTCCAGGCGTGCTTGCCCCGGTCCGGTTCGCCAAACGTCATACAGCCCAGGCAAAGACGGGATACCCTGAGATCGGTTTTTCCTAAATTATTGTATTGCATGCTTCCTCTCCTGCTTGCGGGTAACAAAGGTCATCCTTTAAGCATAGCAGGAGAGGAAAGGGGAGGGTGCAGCGCTTATCCCAGCCAGGCGCGGATTTTCGCTTCCATGCCGGCGGCGTTGAGGCCGATTTCGCCACGGGCTTCATCCTGGGTGCCCTGAGGGATAAAGAAGTCCGGCAGACCGATATTAAGTACCGGCACCACTTTACGATGCGCCATCAGCACTTCATTCACGCCGCTGCCTGCGCCGCCCATAATGGCGTTCTCTTCGATGGTCACCAGCGAGTCGTGGCTGGCGGCCAGTTCCAGAATCAGCGCCTCATCCAGCGGTTTCACAAAGCGCATATCCACCAGCGTAGCGTTCAGCGATTCCGCTACCGCAGCGGCGTCTGGCATCAGGGTGCCGAAGTTCAGGATCGCGATTTTCTCGCCCTGGCGTTTCACCACGCCTTTGCCAATCGGCAGCATCTCCAGCGGGGTTAATGCTACGCCCACCGCGTTGCCGCGCGGATAACGCACCGCCGTCGGGCCATCGCTGTAGTGATAGCCGGTATACAGCATCTGGCGGCATTCGTTTTCGTCGCTCGGCGTCATGATCACCATCTCCGGGACGCAGCGCAGGAACGACAGATCGAACGCGCCCTGGTGGGTTTGCCCGTCTGCGCCAACAATGCCCGCGCGGTCAATGGCGAACATCACCGGCAGTTTCTGGATCGCCACGTCGTGGATCACCTGGTCATAGGCGCGTTGCAGGAAGGTCGAGTAAATCGCCACGATTGGCTTATAGCCGCCAATCGCCAGCCCCGCCGCCAGGGTGACCGCGTGCTGCTCGGCGATCGCCACGTCAAAATAGCGGTCCGGGAATTTACGCGAAAATTCCACCATGCCGGAGCCTTCGCGCATCGCCGGGGTGATCGCCATCAGCTTGCTGTCTTTGGCGGCGGTTTCGCACAGCCAGTCGCCAAAGATTTTCGAATAGCTCGGCAAACCGCCGCTGCTTTTCGGCAGGCAACCGCTTTGCGGATCAAATTTCGGCACCGCGTGGAAGGTGATCGGATCTTTTTCCGCCGGTTCGTAACCCCGGCCTTTCTTGGTCATGATGTGCAGGAACTGCGGGCCTTTCAGGTCGCGCATGTTTTTCAGGGTATGCACCAGGCCCAGCACATCGTGGCCGTCCACCGGCCCGATATAGTTAAAGCCCAGCTCTTCAAACAGCGTCCCCGGCACCACCATGCCTTTGATATGTTCTTCAGTGCGCTTGATCAGCTCTTTGATCGGCGGCACGCCAGACAGCACTTTTTTGCCGCCTTCGCGCAGCGTTGAATAGAGCTTCCCGGAGAGCAACTGCGCCAGATGGTTATTCAGCGCGCCGACGTTTTCCGAGATCGACATTTCGTTGTCGTTAAGGATCACCAGCATGTCAGGTTTGATATCGCCCGCGTGGTTCATGGCTTCGAAAGACATCCCGGCGGTGATCGCGCCGTCGCCAATCACGCACACGGTGCGGCGGCCTTTATTCTCTTTGGCGGCAGCCACGGCGATGCCGATCCCGGCGCTGATCGAGGTGGACGAGTGGCCGACGCTCAGCACGTCATATTCGCTCTCGCCACGCCACGGGAACGGGTGCAGCCCGCCTTTCTGGCGAATGGTGCCTATTTTGTCGCGCCGTCCGGTAAGGATCTTATGCGGATAAGCCTGATGGCCCACGTCCCAGATCAGTCTGTCGAATGGCGTGTTATAGACGTAATGCAGCGCGACCGTTAACTCAACGGCTCCCAGCCCCGAGGCAAAATGCCCGCTGGAGCGGCTCACGCTATCTAGCAAATAACGACGCAGTTCGTCGCACAGCTTCGGCAGATTCTCTTTCGGCAACAGGCGCAACTCTTGGGTCGAGTCCACCAGCGCCAGTGTTGGGTACTTTGAGATATCAAAACTCATCAGAGGCTCGTGGTAATTATGTTATTTGTCACGTTGGATGATGTAAGTCGCTAACGCTTCCAGTGTGCGGGTATCCATCTGTTTTGACGACAGTTCCCGAAGTGCGGCAAGGGCATCGTCGCACAGCGCCTGCGCTTTTTCACGGGCTTGCTCAAGGCCCAGCAGCGCAGGATAGGTGCTTTTCCCCAGGTGCTGATCGGCGCCCTGGCGTTTACCCAGCGTGGCAGTATCCCCCACCACATCCAGAATGTCATCCTGAACCTGGAACGCCAGGCCGATACTTTCTGCGTAACGGTCGAGGATCGGCAGCACATCGCGGCCCGGTTCACCGGCACACAGCGCACCCATACGCACGGCGGCACGAATTAACGCGCCGGTTTTGTGACGGTGAATGCGCTCCAGCGCGTCCAGCGACACCTGTTTACCTTCGGCTTCCAGATCCAGCGCCTGGCCGCCGCACATCCCCGCCACGCCGCTGGCCAGCGCCAGTTCCGAGACCAGGCTGAGGCGGTCGGCTAAAGCCACGCCGGGCATGGGGGCATCACTCAGTATAGAGAACGCCAGCGTTTGCAGGGCGTCTCCGGCTAAAATTGCGCTCGCTTCGCCATATTTAATGTGGCAGGTCGGCTGGCCGCGACGTAAATCGTCGTCATCCATCGCCGGGAGATCGTCATGCATCAGCGAATAGGCGTGGATACATTCGATGGCCGCGGCGGGCGCATCCAGCGCCTGCGGAGCGACGCCAAACATCTCGCCGGTGGCGTACACCAGAAACGGACGTAACCGCTTGCCGCCTAATAGTGTGCCGTAGTGCATGGTCTCAACCAGCGGAGTGTTCTGAAACGGCAGCGCGCTAATAAACCGGCGCAGCGCGTCGGTGGCCCGTTCCGCCTGGGCCTTCATGGTGGTGTGAAAATCCATTTATTCCGCATCCGGTTTGAAAGGAGAGAGCGGGGCGTCTTCATTTTCGGACAGCAGGATCTGCACACGCTGTTCCGCCTGTTGCAGTTTGACCTGCCCCTGGCGCGCCAGCTGCACGCCCCGTTCGAATTCGTTAAGCGCCTCTTCCAGCGGCAATGCGCCACTTTCCAGACGGCTGACAATCTGCTCAAGCTCCTGCAACGCCGTCTCAAAGCTGGCGGGGAGTTCGTTTTTCTTCGGCATAGTGAATGTCTGACTCTATCGTTATGGAATCATTTCCATGGTAGCGGACTCAAAATGATTAGCAAATAACGCTGAATGGGTTGGTTATGTGCGCAGTCTCACAGCGATGGTGATATACTCTCGCGCTCACGATGCAAGCGCGATTGTTGCCTTGCGGTACTTCTCTCAATGCCCTCGGGGCTTGCCAACGAACCATTGCCGCCATGAAGTTTATCATTAAATTGTTCCCGGAAATCACAATTAAAAGCCAATCTGTGCGTTTGCGCTTTATTAAAATCCTGACCGGAAACATCCGTAACGTACTCAAACATTACGACGAAAACCTCGCCGTTGTCCGCCACTGGGACCATATCGTGGTCCGCGCCAAAGATGAAAACCAGCGTATTGAGATCCGCGACGCGCTCACCCGCATCCCCGGTATTCACCACATTCTGGAAGTCGAAGATACGCCGTTCACCAGCCTGCACGATATTTTCGAGCAAACCCTGGCGGCATGGCGTGACCAACTGGAAGGCAAAACGTTTTGCGTGCGCGTAAAACGTCGCGGCAAGCACGAGTTTAGCTCAATTGAAGTTGAACGCTACGTCGGCGGCGGGCTGAATCAGCATATCGAATCCGCGAAAGTGAAACTGACGCACCCGGACATCACCGTCAATCTGGAGATCGAAGACGATCGCCTGCTGCTGGTGAAAGGCCGTTACGAAGGCCAGGGCGGTTTCCCGATCGGCACCCAGGAAGACGTGCTGTCGCTGATTTCCGGCGGATTCGATTCCGGCGTTTCCAGCTATATGCTGATGCGTCGCGGCTGCCGCGTACACTACTGCTTCTTTAACCTCGGCGGCGCGGCGCATGAAATCGGCGTTCGCCAGGTGGCGCACTATCTGTGGAACCGCTTCGGCAGCTCGCACCGCGTGCGTTTTGTGGCGATTAACTTCGAACCGGTGGTGGGCGAAATCCTCGAAAAAGTTGATGACGGCCAGATGGGCGTAGTGCTGAAGCGCATGATGATCCGCGCGGCCTCCCGCGTCGCAGAGCGTTATGGCGTGCAGGCGCTGGTGACCGGCGAAGCGCTGGGCCAGGTCTCCAGCCAGACCCTGACCAACCTGCGATTAATCGACAACGTCTCCGACACCCTGGTGCTGCGTCCGCTGATCGCTCATGACAAAGAGCACATCATCGATCTGGCGCGTAAAATCGGCACCGAAGACTTTGCCCGCACCATGCCGGAATACTGCGGCGTGATCTCGAAAAGCCCGACCGTGAAAGCGGTGAAGGCGAAGATCGAAGCGGAAGAAGCTAACTTTGACTTTGCGATCCTCGATCAGGTGGTGGAAGCGGCGACCAACGTGGATATCCGCGACATCGCCACCCAAACCCAGCAGGACGTGGTGGAAGTGGAAACCGTCACCGGGTTTGGCCCGAATGACGTGATCCTGGATATCCGTTCGGTTGATGAGCAGGACGACAAACCGCTGAAAGTCGAAGGTATCGACGTGGTATCGCTGCCGTTCTACAAACTGAGCACCAAATTCGGCGACCTGGACCAGAACAAAACCTGGCTGCTGTGGTGTGAACGCGGCGTGATGAGCCGCCTGCAGGCGCTGTATCTGCGCGAGCAGGGCTTTAACAACGTGAAAGTGTATCGCCCGTAATCCCGCCTCAATGAAAAATGCCGGTCATCACGACCGGCATTTTTTTATCTCTCGCGGAACGCCTCGGCGCGGGCGCGCAGAATCGGCTTCATCAGGTATTCGAGAATGGTTTTCTTACCGGTGATGATATCCACCGACGCCACCATGCCCGGAATAATCAGCAGCGGTTTTTCATTGCTACCCAGGTGATTTTTATCGGTGCGCAGGCGGATCACGTAGAAGCTGTTGCCCTCTTTATCGGTCACCGTATCCGGGCTGATCTGCTCCAGCTTGCCTTTCAGCCCGCCGTAGATGGTGTAGTCATAGGCAGAAAACTTCACTACCGCTTCCTGGCCCGGATGCAAAAACGCGATGTCTTTCGGACGGATTTTCGCTTCCACCAGCAGGCTGTCATCCAGCGGAACGATCTCCACCAGGTCGTTGCCCGGCTGGATCACGCCGCCGATGGTGTTCACCAGCATCTGCTGGACGATGCCGCGCACCGGCGACGTCACCAGGGTACGGTTGACCCGGTCTTCAATCGCCTTGCCGGAGGCTTCCAGCTTGCTGAGATCGGTACGCGCTTCGTTGAGCTGCGCCAGCGCTTCACTGCGGTAGCGGCCACGGGTTTCTGCCACCTTGCTTTCAATCTCGTTGATCGCTGCCTGGGCGCGCGGAATGGCTAGCGCCACCGAATCCAGCTGTCCGCGGGTTTCCACTTCGGAGCGCCGCAAACGCAACACTTCAACTTTGGATATCGCCCCTTTCGCCACCAGCGGTTCGGACATGTTGATCTCCTGCTGAAGCAGGCCAAGGCTGTTGCGGTACTGCACTTTCTTGGCTTCGAAATCTAGCAGCTCCTGTTTCTTCTGAATCAGTTGCTCATCCAGCCCGGCGATTTCGCTCTGGATGCGCTTTTTCATACTGGCGAACAGTTCCAGCTCGCCCTGCGCGATATCCGGCGCGCGTTTCTGGATTTCGTCGGAAATCGTCAGGCTCTCGGCGTCGTTAAGCTGGGCGGTCAGCCGCTGAATACGGGCCTCCAGCGCCATGCGGTCGGCTTCGGTTTCGCCAGCGTTGGATTTAAAGCGCGTATCGTCGAGACGCAGCAGCGGCGCGCCCGCCTGTACCACTTCACCTTCGCGGGCATACACTTCCGCCACGATGCCGCCTTCCAGGTTCTGGATTTTTTGCAGGCGCGAGGAGGGGATGGCTTTGCCTTCGCCGCGCGTCACTTCATCAATCTCCGCCAGCGACGCCCAGGTAATGGCGGCGATAAAAAACGCCAGGATTGCCCACAGCGTCAGGCGCACCACGCGCGGCGTGTCGTCCAGCAGCGCTTTGTTCACTTCACTGGTGGTAAACTGATTGCTGTTTTTGTCGCCCAGCAGCCAGCGATTCAGGTGGCGTAACCCATCAGCGATTCGCATGGATCTGCCCCTTTTTCAACGCACTCATCACGGTCTCTTTCGGGCCATCGGCAATGATTTTGCCGTTATCGAGAATAATTAACCGGTCCACCAGCGCCAGCATTGAGGCGCGGTGGGTCACCAGCAGCACGGTTTTATCACTGATAATGGGCGCAAGCGCCTTCTTGATCAGGTCTTCGCTGGTGTTATCCATCGAGCTGGTGGGCTCGTCCATCAGCAACACCGGCGGATCGAGCAACAGCGAGCGGGCAAGTGTGATCGCCTGGCGCTGACCGCCGGAGAGATTCATCCCGCGCTCGCCCACCTGCATGTTGTAGCCGGAAGGATGGCGGCGGGCGAACTCATGGACCCCGGTGGCTTCGGCGACCCGCAGCATGGTTTCGTCGTCCACGTAGCTGGCACCGCACAGCAGGTTGTCGCGCAGCGTCCCGTTAAACAGGTGGATGTCCTGCGGGGCATAGCCGATATTATGGCGTAAATCGTGCACATCGATCTGGCGCGCGTCGATACCGTCGATCAGCACGCTGCCTTCATCCGGCTGGTAAAAGCCCACCAGCAGCTTCGCCAGCGAACTTTTGCCGGAGCCGCTGCGGCCAATAATGCCGATTTTTTCGCCCGGCGTGACGGTCAGGGAAATATTATTCAGCGACGCCTGCTGGCTACCGGGGTAGCGGAACGTCACGTTGCGAAACTCAATCGCGCCGGTCAGGGTTTCGCGCTTGAGGGGCACTTCGTCCTGCTGCACTTCCTGCTCCAGCTCCATCATGCCGTCGATGGTGTGTTTGGTCATTTTGGCGCGCTGATAGCGGGTAATCAGGCTGCACAGCTGGCCGATCGGCAGCATCGCGCGGCGATTGAGCAGGTAGCAGGCGATCAGCCCGCCCATGCTCAGATGGCCGTTGATAATCAGATACACGCCGCCGACGATCATAATCACGCCGCAGGCCTGTTGCAGCCAGTGGGTGAAGTTCACCGCCACATAGGACAAGGACTTTACCCGCAGCTCCAGCTTGCTGAGGCTGCCGATGATCTGTTCCCACTGGTACTGGCGTTCGCTCTGGGCGTTATTCAGCTTGATGGCATCCAGCCCGCTCAGGGTTTCTACCAGCATTGCCTGGCGTTCGCTGGATAACTTAAAGGTTTTCTGGATGGTGGCGATCAGCGGGCGTTGGATCAGCCAGTTCACCAGCATCGCGACCGGGTAAGCCAGCAGCGGGATAAACACCAGCGGCCCGCCGATAATCCCTACCACCGCCAGGATCAGCAAGGTGAACGGGAAATCGATCAGCGCGGTCAGCGTCAGTGATGAGAGAAAATCGCGCAGCGACTGGTAGTCCTGGAAATTCTGCGCAAAGCTGCCGACGCGCGGCGGGCGCAGTTTCATCTTCATGCCCAGCAGCCGCTCAAACAGCGCTGCCGAGACGATCAGATCGGTTTTCTTACCGGCAATATCCAGGCAGATGCTGCGCAAGATTTTCAGGATCAGATCGAACACGTAGGCGATGGTGATGCCAATCGCCAGCACCCACAGCGTGGCGGTGGCCTGATTGGGTACCACGCGATCGTAGACGTTCATCACGAACAGCGGCGAGCACAGGGCGATCAGGTTGATCAGGAAGCTCGCCACCACCGCATCGAGATACAGGAATTTCGACAGCTTCAGGGTATCCTGGAACCAGGCTTTGGTGCGCGGGATCAGCGCCGTCGGCTGGCTGTCGTATTCATGTTTCGGCTGAATAAAAACGGCTTTGCCGGCGTAGAGTTTTTCCAGCTCGGCAATCTCCAGCGTAATCGCGCCGCCTTCGGTTTCGCCAGGCATCAGCCGGGCCTTATCGCCTTCCAGCGCCGTCAGCACCGCCGCCTGGCCGTTTTGCAACACCAGGATCGCGGGGAGCGACAGCGCCGTGATTTTGGTCACCGGGCGTTGGATCACCCGGGCTTTTAATCCGGCACGCTGCGCGGCGCGCGGCACGGTGCTCAGCGTCAGGCAACTGGACTGCAACGGCAGACCGGCGGTCAGCACATTGCGGCTGGTGATAATGCCGTGCAATTTGCAGACAACCATCAGGCAATCCAGCAGCGGATCGTCATGATTGAGTCTTGGGTCGTGGCGGTTCGTCTCGTCTGACGAGAGATCCTGAATATCAGTAATATCGTTGATCAGTGCCATAATCTGCCGTACCTGATGACAGGCAAAGTAAGAAGCGCTATTTCATCCGCAACAGATGAAATAACGCCTGGTTCAATGGGTTACCGGTTCGTCTTAATGAAGATCGGGTAAGTCCGCCTGAGTGGTTTGTTGTCCGTCCAGCGGCTGTGCGGCAGTCGGCGGTTGAATCGACATGGATTTCAACAGTTCGCCCATCCGCGCATTAATGCGGTAGGTCGAAAACATTTCAACAAACTGCAATTCTACATATCGGCGCTGGGCGCTGAAAACTTCATTTTCGCTGTCCAGCATATCCAGCAGCGAACGATCCCCCAGGCTGAACTGCTCCTGATAGGCGGTACGCACCGTCATACTGCGATCGGCGTACTCTTTGGCGATCGGCACCTGCTGTTCTGCATTACGCAGGGCGTTCCACGACAGGCGCAGCTCTTCATTCAGCCGGCGCAGAGCATTGCGCTTCACGTCCTGGGCTTCTTTGGTGCGGTAAGCGTAAGAGGAGAGGGTGGCTTTATCGCTGCCGCCATTGAACAGGTTGTAGCGCATGCGCATCATTGCCTGCCACTCCTGGTTGTGACCGCGCGTTCCGTCAATGTTGTTATCCATGGTGCGGCCCACTTCCACATTCACTTCCGGGTAAAAGCGGGATTTGGCGGCTTCGTACTGCGCCCGGGTGGCTTCGATATCGGAATCCGCCAGTTTCAACAGCGGGCTGTTGTCCAGCGCGATCTTACGGGCTTCTTCCAGTGACGCGGGCACCGCGAATTTCGCCGGTAGGGTCAGATTTTCCGCTTCCATCCCGGTGACGCTCTGGTAATTGGCGCGCGCGTCTTCCAGGTTGGTTTGTTCGGTCAGCAGATTGTTGCGCGCCTGGGCCAGACGCGCTTCTGCCTGCTCGTGATCCGCCAGACGGCCTACGCCCTGCTCGGTACGCAGCGTGATTTGATCAAAAATGCGTTCATGGTTGGTCAGGTTTTCCTGGGCCAGCGCCACCATTTTTTCGCGCATCAGCACATCGAGATAGCTCTGCACCACCTGCAATGCCGTGGTTTCGCTGGTATCCATCACGTTATAGGCGCGGGAGTTCACGGTGGCCTTCTGGCGCGCCACTTCGCTGGTGGTGGCGAAACCGTTAAAAATATTCTGGCGCAGGTTAATGCTTGATTCGCTGCGATTCAGGTCACGCTTGTGATCGCCTAACGCGCGGGTCGTCGCGTTATCGGTTTGCTCCCAGCCGGTGCCTGCCTCAAGATTCAACGTCGGTAAATAGCCGCCTTTTGCCGCCTGCAAATCATGTTCAGCAGAGTAACGGCTGTTGGCGGAGGCGCTAATTTCGGGATGGGAAGCCAGTGTTTGTTTGATCGCATTTTCAAGAGTGGTGGCGTGAGCCAGGCTTAATGTCATCAGAGGCAGCGTGAGCCCTAACATTAAGTTCTTGCGGTAATTCATGATTCTTCCTTTGTAGTACTTATTCCCTGTTGTTGGATAAGCAATAACAGAGCGTTTTTATCCAAAAAGCCCTCGCCGCAGTTAACGTTTTGATCGTTAACTGAAGAAGAGAGGACGCTTTAAATAACGTTATATTCGATCATCAGGAAAACATCCCTCGCAGAGCGCCGCGAGGGATGTCCATATTTACATTTACGACACGGGGTCCGGTTTGGCGATCAGGCTATCCATCAGCGACTCATCGCCGCCATGGTAGCTGTCCGCCGCAGGATCGACCGGCGCGACTTCAGCAACCGGAGTGGCATGGCCCTGGGCCGCGTCATCCACAGTCTGGGTGCCGTTGCCTTGCTCGACCACCTTAATCAGCGAACTCAGATCCTGGCTGTTATCGGTATCGGCCAGAACTTCGCTTAGCACGACAGGTTCCGCGCCGCTGCTGGTGTCAGGGACCGCCGCAGGGCTGGCTTGCGCAGGAGCGGTATCCGCCGTATCCACATGCGTCTCTTCCATATCGCCCAGCAGATTGCTGAGTGAGGCGTCAGGCTGCGGCGTCAACGCGGTGGTTGGCGTACTGCCCTGACCGCTGTCGATGTGGTTGAGGCTGATATCATCTTCAACCACCAGCAGCGTTGGCGCGGCATGGTCTTCGGCTGGCGTCGCGGCATCATGCTGCGCGTCGTGTTCCGTCGCGCTGTCATGAGTATCGGTATCTGCACCATCATGGTCCACCAACATCATCCGGCTGGACATCATCTCAGGCTCAGGCACGTTGGTCTGCTCGCCGGTTTCGCCATCAAAGGTGAAGTGGGTGTCGTGGTGTTCGCTGGCGGTAGAATCTACCTCCATCTTGATCTCGCCCAGATGATCGACGCCTTTTTCCAGCTCAACTGTGATAGTCCCTTTAAAGGTTGGGCTGTGCAGGTCGATGGTATAGGTGCCATCTTTATAGCTCACCATACTGCCATCGGAGACCACGACTTTCGCGCCTTCCGGGATACCGGAGAGCTTGATTTGCGTCAGCTGTTCGGCGTTATGGTCGCTGGACAGGTTAAGGTCAACATTCAGCGAAACCTGCTGAACTTTGGTTTCTACAACGGTGGTAGTGGTGCCGGGATTGGTCGTAGAGCCACCGTCGCCGAAGATCACGCCTTCTATCTGGTTAGAGTTGCCGTACAGCCCTTTGCCGTGGCTATCGGTGACCTTTAACCCATCGTAGGTGTTGTCCTGGCTATTGGCATTGTTATTTGAAGACGAAGTGACTTTATAGTCAGTGCTGTCGCCTTTAACGAAGATATAATCTTTACCGACCTGACCAGCGTCACCCCGGTTACCGGTGATACCGTTTAATGGCCTGAAATCCTCTTTGCCGCCGGTCCAGTCGCTCTGCTTGTAGAAGCCACCCGTTTTGTCGCCAACCACGAAGATATCCGAGTATTTACTCGAATTGGAGTTCGCGTTGCCGGACTGATCGTAATACTTGATCTGGTTAGCGGGATCGGCGCATGTCGGCGGAGTATCACCTACGATGCCGTTATACGGGCTGTCGGGCGTTAACCACACGCGCACGTTGGAACCGATAGCAACGATCTTACCATCCTGAATATCGAAGCCATCCGGATTGCCGCTACCGCCGTTAACCTGAATAATTTTGCTGCCGGTAGTGACTTCGGTCTGGGATACCGTGACTGAGACGTCGAGTTTGATATTGGCATCGGCGTCGGCGTCGGAATCAGCGTCGGCATCAGCGTCCGAATCGGCATCAGCATCAGCATCAGCATCAGCATCGGCGTCCGCGTCCGCATCGGCGTCTGCGTCCGCATCTGCATCGGCGTCTGCATCCGCATCGGCGTCGGCATCAGCGTCGGCGTCCGCATCGGCGTCAGCGTCTGCATCCGCATCGGCATCTGCGTCCGCATCGGCGTCAGCGTCGGCATCTGCGTCGGCATCGGCGTCAGCGTCGGCATCTGCGTCCGCATCGGCGTCCGCGTCAGCGTCTGCATCTGCGTCCGCATCGGCATCAGCGTCGGCGTCGGCGTCCGCATCAGCGTCAGCGTCAGCATCGGCGTCGGCGTCAGCATCGGCATCTGCGTCAGCGTCTGCATCAGCATCAGCATCTGCATCAGCGTCTGCATCAGCGTCTGCATCAGCGTCCGCATCGGCGTCAGCGTCTGCATCGGCGTCCGCATCCGCATCAGCGTCCGCATCGGCGTCGGCGTCGGCGTCCGCATCGGCATCAGCGTCTGCGTCCGCATCGGCATCCGCGTCTGCATCAGCGTCTGCATCGGCGTCGGCGTCTGCGTCCGAATCGGCATCGGCGTCTGCATCTGCATCTGCATCGGCGTCTGCATCGGCATCGGCATCGGCGTCCGCGTCCGCGTCCGCGTCGGCATCAGCGTCGGCGTCCGCATCGGCATCAGCATCAGCGTCTGCGTCGGCATCCGCGTCTGCGTCCGCATCGGCGTCCGAATCGGCATCAGCGTCGGCATCCGCATCCGCATCAGCGTCGGCATCCGCATCGGCGTCCGCATCAGCGTCGGCGTCCGCATCGGCATCTGCATCCGCGTCGGCATCAGCGTCGGCATCAGCGTCTGCGTCTGCGTCCGCATCAGCGTCTGCATCCGAATCGGCATCTGCATCAGCGTCGGCATCTGCATCTGCATCAGCGTCTGCATCGGAATCGGCGTCGGCATCAGCGTCGGCGTCCGCATCGGCGTCTGCATCAGCGTCTGCGTCCGCATCGGCATCCGCATCAGCGTCTGCATCCGCGTCGGCGTCTGCATCCGAATCGGCATCAGCATCCGCATCGGCATCCGCATCTGCGTCGGCGTCGGCGTCTGCATCAGCGTCCGCATCGGCATCGGCATCGGCGTCCGCGTCGGCATCAGCGTCCGCATCGGCGTCCGCATCTGCGTCGGCATCGGCATCCGAATCGGCATCCGCATCAGCGTCCGCGTCGGCATCGGCATCCGCATCCGCATCAGCGTCGGCATCCGCGTCCGCATCGGCATCGGCATCCGCATCAGCGTCCGCATCAGCGTCTGCATCGGCGTCTGCATCACCATCATCTGGGCCAGTCGGGTCCGTCGGATCGGTTGGGTCCGTTGGGTCCGTTGGGTCCGTCGGGTCCGTCGGGTCCGTCGGGTCTGTTGGGTCCGTCGGGTCCGTCGGGTCCGTCGGATCGGTTGGGTCCGTTGGGTCCGTCGGATCGGTCGGGTCCGTTGGGTCCGTCGGGTCTGTTGGGTCCGTAGGGTCTGTCGGATCCGTTGGGTCCGTCGGATCGGTCGGGTCCGTCGGATCTGTTGGGTCCGTAGGATCGGTAGGGTCCGTTGGCTCTGTCGGTTCCGTCGGATCGGTACCCGCATTGTTATCCGGGTTTGCAGCAGGTTGTTCAGCCGCACCAGCATCCAATAACGTGAATTCTTCTACTGGCGCGTCGTCGGGAAAGTCGAGGCCGATAGTAGGATATCCCGCGTTGGGGTCGATAATTTCCCCAGTCAGATCGAGCACAACATGGGTATGCGCGCCGCCTGCGCCAGGCGTGCCGCCGCCGCTTGCGCCTGCTTGCGGGCCTGCTGCGGTTGGGTCGAGAGTCTGGGTCGGGTCCATACCGTCGGCAATCGCTTGCTGTAGCGCGGCGACGTCGGATTGTTCACTGGCCGCAGGAAGGGTGATGCCATTCGCATCCCATACGGTATCGCGGCCAAGATCGAGAGTCTTACCATCAGCGAGAGAAAGGGTTACCGCGCCTGCTGCGCCGGTAAGAACTTGCTCGCCTTCAAATATTCTGTCGCCTTCAATTAACAGGCGTTGGCTTCCATCGGGGGAAACAACGAAAACTTGTCCTATGACTGCCTTAACCAGGCCAACTACTCCACTCATATGAACTTCCTTCGCTATTTTTTATTTTTGTTAGAGGGTCCCTTTATGCTGTGCACGTGATTAATCTGAAGGGACATCAGTAAGCATTGCTTATGAAAATGACCATAATGATAAAATATGATTTACGATGTTTTAACCGGGATATTAAACCGCTTTTTGGGCGATATATTCAAGGATTAAATCATTTAGCAAAGGGAACGTGAGCAGTCAGGCCCCACTGAATAAGGGCCTGGCATGAATATGTTTTAGCCACCCACCATAATTAGTAGCTGCGTGATAAATAATAAAAATAAATTAACAATATTCCTACAATTACCTAAGTTAAATTAACTGTTCATCATCATCGTTAATTAATCCTTCCAGACCGCTTAATTGACGGCGCGCCTGGGCGCGGTTCATTAATTTAGTCTGAGCGGCATGCGGAAGGTCAGTAATACTGATCACGCCTTTACTCATTAAGACTTCAATTAAGTCTTCCAGCACACGAACCATTTCCAGGTCGCTGCGCTGCAACTGAAGTAGCGTGGCGGTACGCGCATCCTGCTTTTTAAGCCATTCGACAATTTCCGGCGTGGTGTGCTGCTGCTCTTCCGTCATTCCAACGAAAGGCGCTACCGCCACCCGAACGATCCGTCCTGTGGCATCCCGTTCGATATAGTGCATATTCGCTCCTGTCGGGTAACCTGCGCTGCCCGTTATCGTAAGTGGTTAACGGCGCAGCGTGCTTGCGTCGCCAAAGAAACGCCCCATCGCGCCATAAAGGCCGATTTTTTCCAGTTCTGCCAGCTCGCCCATGGTTTCAACGCGCTCGGCGATCAGCGGTAAATTGATCTGCCGCGTGGCCCAATATATAGCCTGGATGAATAGTTTCTTGTCTTCTTCTTTGTTCAGATTGCGGATGTAGCTGCCGTCCACTTTAATCCACGCCAGCCCCCACTGCGGCAGGTTGCCGATAAGATGGAAGCGGCCACCGAAATGCTGGATCCCCAGATTACAGCCCGCCTCTTTCAGCCTGGACATAATCGCGCTGACGCGCTCCGGGTCGGGCAGTTCATTTTCATCCAGTTCCAGCGTCAGCCGCGAAGCCAGCTGCGGGGCGCTTTTTAACGGGCTGAGCAGCGCATCAAGGCTGGCGTCGTCGGCGACGCTTTCGCCACTGATACTCAGGGCAACGCTATCCTGCGATTTCGCCATTTCACGCAGCGTCTGCTTCAGCATCACCTGGTCCATGCGCTTGCCCAGGCCGAGACGGTGGATCCACGGCATAAAGCGTCCCGCTGGAATAATTTCCCCGTTTTCCGCTTTGATGCGTGCCAAAATTTTATGATGTAACACCACCTGTTGAGAGTTGCACTGGTAAACCGGCTGCGAGTACAGCTCGAAAGACTCTGACTGCAACACCGACGCCAGCCGGTTATACCAGGTATGGTGATCGTCACCGTTGATGACCGCCAGCGCCCGGGACTGGCTGGCGAAATAGCTCATCTCAGTCTCTGCCATCGCCAGCAGGTTATCGGCGCGGACCAGTACCGTCTGCGATGTGTCGCCATAGTAGAAATCCGTCTGCGCAAAGTGGGCCACCGGGGTGACATCGCTCAGGCCGGTCTCATGCAGGGTTTTAAACTGCGACGCCAGGGTGCCCATCAGCGTTTCCATCTCCTGAGGGAGGATGGTTGGGGCGACGAGGGCAAACTCCCCGCCACGCACCCGGGCCAGCAGCCCGTCACCGTGGAAAAATCGCTGCTGGACGTTAAGTAAAATTTTCGCCACGGCTTTAAGCAGCTCATCGGTTTTGGCCCCGCCCATGCGCTGGTTGAGGCCCATCAGATCCTGCAAGCGGATCAGAATCAGGTGGCCTGAGGCGTTTTCTTCATCGCTAAGGCGCGATTGCAGATGGATATCAAAGGCGCGGCGGTTACTCAGGCCGGTCAGGCTGTCGTGATAGGCCTCCTGGCGCAGCGCTTCGGTGCGCTGGGCCTGCTCGTTGAACAGCGCTTTCAGTTGAGTCACCATCATATTGATGGTTTCAATCACCCGGCGAAACTCCGGCGTTTTCGGCAGGGCGGGGAGATTAAGAAACTCGCGGCGGCTGATGGCGGTGGCCTGTTCGACGATATAGTTCAGCGGGCGCAGCTGGCGGCGCAGCAACAGCATCGCGCCCAGCAGGCCAAGCACGCTACAGCTAATCAGCCAGATCAGGCTGCCGATGGTGTTGTCCCACAGCCGGCTCAGCGCGAACATCGGATGGCTGACCACTTCCACACGCGCTACCTGCTCCCAGCCGCGCGACACGATGGCATCGCCCTGGCCCGGGTTGATACGCACCAAATCGGCGAACCAGCCCGGTACATCGGCGCTTTGCGGCGCGTCGCTGCGTTCCTGAATGATCTGGCCGGTTTTAATATCAATAACCCGAATGCGGGAAAAATAACCGCTATCGAAAATCGAACTCACCATCAGTTCCACCATGGTGGGGTCGTCGATATTGGCGGTTAACGAGACGCCCAGCGCGGTGGCGGCATCCTGAGCATGAGCGCTTAACTGGTTTCGGTATTGTTCACGCGAGCTTTCCAGCGAGACGAAAAAATTCCCGCAAAAAATCACCAACGTGAACAGACAAATGCCAATCAGTAGCTGTTTATAGAGGGACATGGCTACTTCCTATTCATTAATCACAAATCCTTCTGCACGCATTCGAGTCAGAAGATCTTGCCAACGGGAAAGACGCTTGCTGTCACCCACGCGTTTATTGCTGCCAGCCTGCGGCAGCCACATTCCTTCACCGTTGAAGGAATAAACCGGCAGCAGATCGGGGCGCTGGGTAGCGGGTAATATTGCGTCTTTTAAATTATCAAGCACCAACGGAATGGCATTCGGGGTCGGATACCAGGTCAGTACCATATGCGCCTGATTTAATTGCAACGCTTTAACGTAGGTGATCCGCAACTGGCTCGCCGGGACCCCCATTTCGCGCAGAGTGATATATTTGGCGATGGCGTAATCTTCGCAATCGCCGGCTCCTTTACGCAAAAATTCGATGGGCGTCGCCCAGTAATCCTGCTGACGCCACACCACAATATCGTCCTTAAATTCCAGACGTTGATTAAAAAATTGATTCACCTGGCGAAGTTTTTCCCGCACGTCGCCTTGCGGCGGCTTTTTCAACAGCGCTGCCCATTCGTCGATGCGCCGCTGCGCCTGCGGCGTGGCGACGCCGTACAGCCGTTGGGTGCTGTTATCAATGGCGACGAAATCCCAGTCTGCTTCCAGCCCCGGCGACAGCATCAGCAGCAGGGCCAGCCAGCAGGGCAGGCCGCTTCGCCGCCAGCGGGCTCCGGGAAGCGCTGAGAAAATAGCGGTCATCAGGTGATTAACCGTTACGTGGCGTCATAAGGCTATGCCGGTATTTGTAATACGCAACATAGCCGGACAGATAGTGCTCTACATCGTCGATGCGCACCCGGTAGCTGTGATGGCGAATAAAAAAGCTGCCGACGATGCGCGCCGGATTCTTAAAGAACATCGCCAGTTCCGGCCAGAAAAAGCCGTTTGCCAGGTATCGGGCGCGGGTTTCCAGCGCCAGATTGAATTTGTCGAGATCGAAACCCTCCAGCAGGTGGCGATGCTCAGATTCAGCAAGCCGGGCAATCATATGCGACGCTGCCATCATCAGCTCCAGCAGCGTCGGGTAAGTGGTTACCCGGTTAAGCACAAAATCAAGATGGTCGCGCACGTTATCCAGCCCAAACTGGTAATAGCGCTCCAGCGGGCGGTAGCGCGTCAGTTCATTAATGCAGTAGCTCAGCCAGTGGTCATGCGCCTGCCAGTGCTTCTGTTCAATAAAATGATCCACCGCTTTTTCGACGATGTTGAGCCACTGCGGATCCTGCGTCAGCTCGTAGAGCCGCATCAGGGCGAACGCGGCTTCACCGTCGTAATAGATAATCCGCTGTTCGGCTTTAAGGGATAAATCCGCTGCGTGCAAAACATGCACAAAACCGCCGGTTTCCGGGCGCTGCATAAAGGCGATGCCCTGTGCCAGCCGGATCATTTGCTCAACATAACGCCGGTCGCCGGTCAGCTCGGTGTATTTCGCCATCGCCAGGATCGTCACCGCGTTGCCGCCGAGTTTGATCTCTTCGCCAGTATCTACCAGGAAATCGGCCTCGCCGCCGTCCGGCAAGGGATAGGTTTTTATCAGTTCGCCCGAGAGATCCTGTAGCGCCCGCTGAATGGCCGCAAAAGGCGCGGCATCGCGGGTAATTTCCCAGCCTTCCAGCAGCGCGTAGGTCGAGCTGGCGTGGCGCAGGGTGTTGTAAGTTGGAATGGCGCGGTCAAAACAGGGAAACCAGCCGTAATGGTAGCGGCCCGATTTTTTCACCTGGCGTGCCAGATAATCGGTGGCGCTGTGGATCATTGGCTCCAGCGACTGTTGCCAGCGTAATAACTGGCGGTAACCGGAATGACGGCCCTGAGGAGTCAGCGAATAGCATTTATCCCCCTCGCAGAATACGCCCCGGGTGGTAAAGCGCCACAGCACGTGCTCATCGCTTTGCGGCCATTCAAGTTTTATTCCGTAACGATAGCGGGAGTAGTGTGCCAGATTGACGGCGTTAGGCGTGGCCACGCCTTCGGTTCCCTGATACAGCAACGCGTTGGCATTAATTTCCTGTTCCAGGATGGCGTGGGTAAAGTCGCTGTCAAAACTCAGGCCGAAGCGGAAATAGTTGCGCTTGGTTTTGCTTAATTTTTCTTTTAATTCGCTCCAGCGCAGCGCTTCGGGTTTATTTACTGCATCAATGCGCAGCCAGATAAACTGTTTGTCATTTTTTTGGCGTAAACGCTGGAGCGCCGCTGCGCCATCCAGCCAGGCGTCAGTAAACGTTGCGCCGCGCGCAATATGAATGTCTGCGCGTTCCTTCCCCGTGGAGGCGCTGAAAAACAGGATATAAGCGGGAAACGGCGCAGGCAGGGCGCTGACGCACGGTTCAATAGCCGAACGTGCCTGATCCAGTAAATCACTTAATGACACGGTTACTCCTTGTCGCGCCGAAAGTCAGGGGGAATATCTGTTTTCATTCATTATTGATGGAAGTTATAACACAACGCGGTTTCTTCAAATATGTCCGCTATAAACGAATCTGACTCAATGCGCTTTTTAATTCCTGGGCAACCCGGTAAATCTCGTCGTCATTTTCAAAAAAGCCCATGGTGACGCCGATGGCGACCAGCGTCCCGTGGCTGTCGCGGATCGGGCAGGCGATGGACTGCGCGCCGGGAATGCCGTGGGTAGGTTTATAGCGTACCGCGTAGCCTTGCTGGCGTACCCGTTCAATCTGCACACGCTCTTCCACGCTGGGAGAAGGGTAAACGCCGTAGCTCATAAAAATCAGCCCCGCGGCGCTGGCATCCAGCGGCACCGGGGTGTTGTCGAGAAAGTCGATATCCACGTTTTTAAAACTGCGGTGATAGTGGCGCAGCACCAGGCCTTCTGACGTTGGGATGGCGACGCCGGTAGAGTAATTCATTCGATCGCGGAAATCGCACAGCACCGGGTTCACCAGGGTGATGACATCCTGATTACCGGGCACCGCATCGGCCAGTTTAATTAATGTTTCGCCCAGGCAGTACTGGCCATTTTCATCCTGGCGCAGCATGCCGGTACGCGACAGCGAAACCAGGTATTTATGTAAGCGACTCTTCGATAAACCGCAGCCGCTGGCGATGGCGCTGGCGCGAGCGCATCCATGATGACTGGCGATG
This sequence comes from Atlantibacter subterraneus, assembly GCF_007570865.1. Taxonomy (GTDB): domain Bacteria; phylum Pseudomonadota; class Gammaproteobacteria; order Enterobacterales; family Enterobacteriaceae; genus Atlantibacter; species Atlantibacter subterraneus. The sequence goes on from NZ_VLPS01000003.1 coordinate 85,908, forward strand.
TAATTAAGAATGGCGACGGCGATATCAACGGAATTCACACCCTGTACATTATCTGTCATATAACGGCCTCTTAATTTTCGCATGGCAGTTTACCACCTTTCATTTGCGTTCAGGCGATTACGATGAAACAGAATGCGTAGCTACTCTAAAATGAGTATTCGTTGATAATCCTCAAGTACACTAATGGTGTACCGTGATTCACTAATGGTGAACCACTGGAGGATTCATCATGGAAGCATTGAGTCAATATCGTTTAAAACGAAGAACCCTTTTAAAAGGGCTAGGTGTGGTTGGGCTTGCCTCGCTCAGCCCCTGTTTCTTTACCTCAGGCACCGCGCAGGCAGAACCGCTGCGCCGCGTCCCCCTGAAACTGTCTGATTACAAAACCTATCGATCAACCTGCGCGATGGAGTGTTTGCACTGCAACCTGACGGCCTATGTCTGGCAGGATCGTCTGGTGAAGATCGAGGCAAGCAAAGACTTCAACGTGAAATGCTGTCTGCGCGGTATCAGCCGTACCAAATGGGTCTATCACCCCCAACGCCTGACTCAGCCGCTGCTGCGTACCGGTGAAAAAGGCGAAGGCAAATTCAAGCCGATTAGCTGGGATGAAGCCCTGGATCGCATCGAAAAAGAGATCCGCACCGTCATTGCCGAACAGGGCAACGAGGGGCTGCTGATCACCACCCATGCCGGGAATATGGACTCCATCAAGAACGACATGGGCAAGGCGTTTTTCGACTATCTCGGCGGCTCCACTAAGCAGATTGGCTCGCTGTGCTGCGCCGCGGTTACCGCGTCAATGACGCCAATGCTGGGACTGCGCTACGCCGACACCCGCGACACCATTCCCGATAGTCGCTTTATCCTGTGCTGGGGCAACAACCCGGCGGTCACCATGCACGCCTACTGGAAAAACTACGCGCAGGCGCAGAAAAACGGCGCGCGGATCGTGGTGATCGACCCGCGCTTCAACGAAACCGCCGCCAAAGCGGACGAGTGGATCCCGATTGTGCCCGGCACCGATATCGCCCTGGCGCTGGGGATGATCAAAATCATCGTCGAGGAGCAGCGCTACGACGCGCCGTTCCTCCGCGCCCATACCGGCGCGGTGTATCTGGTGGACAAAGATCAGAAGCTGATGCGCCAGTCTGCAGAGGATGTCGACAGTTATCTGGTGTTCGATACCCTCAGCAAAACCCCGGTGCGCCATGACGCCGAAGGCATTGTTCCGGCGCTGTTCAACGAGGAACTGCCGCCGGACAGCCCGTTCACCACGGTGATGAGCGAAATTTACCAGCAGGCGAAGCCCTGGACGCTGGACAAGGTGAGCGCGGAAACCGACATCCCCGGGCACACCATCATTCGGCTGACCCGCGACTACGCCAGCACCACGCCGTCGATGATTGTCCAGAACATGTCCGGCGCTCAGCGTACCGAGTTTGGTACCTACGTTGCCGCCAGCCAGTTCTACCTGGCGCTGATTACCGGCAACATCGGCAAGCGCGGGGCAGGGGTATGCGATGCTGGCGGCGCGCGCCAGATGGCGAAGTTCTCGCCGATTATTCCTCCTGCACCGAACGCCAAAAAAATCCCGCCGATCCCGGTATCGAAGATCGGTGAATGGATCGTTCAGGGCAAACCAAACCCCATCAAGTTCTGGTGGAACATGACCATGGGGGCCATGACGCAGTTGCCCAACACCAATATGGTGCGCGAAGCGTTCAAGAAAGTGCCGTTCGTGGTGGTGGCCGATAACCTGATGACCTCATCGGCGCTGTATGCCGATCTGGTGCTGCCGGTGACCACGATTTTCGAGGACGTCAGCCTGATGGCCGGGGTGCGCAGCCATTACGTGCAGCTAATGGAAAAAGCCGTCGAGCCTCCCGGAGAAGCCAAACCGGATTACTGGATTTTCGCTCGTCTGGCGGAGCGTTTTGGCTTTGGCGAAGTATTCAACCAGCCGATTGAGCACTACATCGACGCCTGTCTGAAAGGCTCCGGCATCACCCGCGAAATGCTGGCGAAAGGCCCGGTGCGCCCGGTAGAAGGGGACTGGATACCGTTCAAGGACGGCGTGTTCCGCACCACTACCAAAAAAGCCAATCTGTTTATCGAAGAGTGGCAGCAGAAGAAATTCTCCCCGGTGGTGACCTGGATGCAGGTCAGCGAATCGGTGAAGGGCTCGCCGGAGCTGGCGCAGAAATATCCACTGTTTGCAGTACAGCGCAAACTGGCGCGTAGCGTGCACTCCAGCCACGGCATGAACCCCTGGATACTGGAAGTCCAGCGCGACAAGCCGAACGTGATGATCCACCCGGAGGACGCGCGTCGCCGGGGCATTCAGCACGGCGAATGGGTAACGGTGTTTAACCATCGCGGCGAGCACCGCGCCATTGCCGACGTGACCACCCATATCAAAAAAGGCGTGGTATCGCTGGAGAACGGCTGGTGGGAACAGCAGGGCGGCAGCAGCAGCCATGTGACGAACGATCAGGTGGATTTGCTCAGTAACGGGCATTGCTGTAACAGCACGCTGGTCGATGTGAAAAGGGAGGCTTAATCATGGCGAAGCAATACGGATTTCTCATCGACATTAAAAACTGCTACGGCTGCAAGACCTGTAGCATGGCGTGTAAGTCGGAACACGATAACCCGCCCGGCGTGCTGTGGCGGCGGGTGCGCGAGTTCACCAGCGATAATCCCAATACCCAGGGATTTATCACCATGTCCTGCAACCACTGCGACGATCCGCAGTGCATGAAAGTGTGCCCGGCGGGCACCTACACCAAGCGCCCGGACGGCATCGTGGTGCAGGATCATGACCGCTGCATCGGCTGCCGCATGTGCATCATGGCCTGCCCGTACAACGCGCCGGTGTTCGATCCGGCAGAGGGCAAAACCAGCAAATGCAACATGTGCGCTGAGTATATCGATCAGGGGATGAAGCCGCGCTGCGTCGAATCCTGCCCTGGTGGCGTACTGCGCTTTGGCGAGATCGAACAGCTGCGTGCCGAGCATCAGACCGACTGGGCGCTGGTGGAAAAGCGCTATTACATGCCGGACCACAACATCAGCCACCCCAACGTGGTGATTATTCCGGCGGACGAGTAAGGAGGAGTTATGGAACATTTCGAACTGCCGCTGGTATTTTTCACGGTGCTGACCCAGTGGGGCATTGGCGCGCTGCTGGCCGTGGTGATTGGGCAACAGCGCGCCACGCCGGTATTCGCGCCGCAGGTGTTAAAGCGGGTAGCGCTGTTTGTCTGGCTGGTCACGGTCATCGGCTCGCTGGCGTCCATCGCGCACCTCGGCGCGCCGATGGGTGCGCCGCGCGCGCTGTATGGCCTTGGGCACTCCTGGCTGAGCCGCGAAGTGGTGGCGTTTTTCCTGCTCAACGTGCTGACGACGCTGTGGCTGGTAATGGTGTGGATAAACAGCAACGCCAGAGCCGCTACGCTGGTGGGGATGATTGCCGTGCTGGCCGGCATCGCGGCGATCCTGGTGAGCTCGCAGGTTTATTACCAGATGGTGCTGCATCCGCTGTGGCATAGCCCGGCGACCCAGCTGGCGTTTATCGGCTGCGCGCTGCTGCTGGGGTTTGTCTCGATTGCAGTATTCGCTAATCTGTGGGGCAGCGAAGTGGCGCGTCGGCTGCGGATGGGAGTAATCGTCGGTGTGGCGGTGGTGGCCTGCGCGCTGGTCTGGCGCTACCGCATCGCCGGGGCGGATGCGGCCAGCCTGCTGCTGTGGTGGCAACTGCTGGCGAGCCTGGCTATCGGCGTGGCGGTGTTTGCGATGCTGCGCCACGGTAAGCTGACCGCGTGGGCTGGCGTACTGGCCATTGCTCTGGTCTTTACCGGTGAGATTGCCGGCAGGATGCTGTTTTACAGCAACGTGATGAGCGGTGCGCCCTGGTTTTAGGGCGCACGGCATTCAGTCGCGGTAGTTATAGATACCCGACGCCAGCACTAACTGAGCCGCCACTTCGGCGGCTTTTTCTTTGCCCACCAGCAGGTCGATGATCTTCAGCGCGAAATCTATCGAGGTGCCTGGTCCCTGGCTGGTCAGCAGTTTGACGCGGTCATCGTAATAAGCGCGTTTCTCCATCCATTTCTCTTCCGGGATGGTGTGCCTGAGGCCCGGGAAGCCTGTCATATTGCCGAGCGGGAACAGATCGTGCGGGATCAGCACCGTACCCGGCGAGGCGCACATCGCCGCCACCAGCCGTCCGGATAAATGGAACTGGCGCACCGTTTCCACCAGCAGCGGGCTGTCGCGAAAGCACTCTGCGCCTTTCAGGCCGCCAGGCAGCACAATCACGTCATAATCACCGTCGGCCACTTCCACCAGCGGCGCGTCCGCCAGCAGCTTCACGCCGCGCGAGCAGACAATCGTCAGATCGCCATCGCTGGCGACGCTGGCGGTGGTCACGGCAATCCCGCCGCGCACCAGCAAATCGATGGTGGTGACCGCTTCGGTCTCTTCAGTGCCAGGGGCGAGGCAGATCAGTGCCGATGCGCTCATATTCACTCTCCTTTCGCTTAACGCGTTCATAAAGACGGTTGTTAACCGGAAGCACCAACCCGTGGGCGCGGGCGCGGCGCAGCAGGTAACCCGTGATGTAATCAATTTCAGTATGGCGCTGCATTCGGATGTCTTGCAGCATTGAGGAAATATTTTCGGCGGTGCTGTCGATCACCTGATCGGCGAAGTAACGCAGGCTTTCCGGCGAGGTGTGATAACCCTCGCGTACCATGACCTGCGCCACTTCCTGGCAGATTTCGTCAATCTGATCCGGATGATGACGCAGTTCGCCGTTCGGGCAGTCGAGCAGGGCGGTGAGCGGGTTGATCACGCAGTTTACCGCCAGCTTTTTCCAGCATGAGGCATTAATATCGTCATGCCATGCCACATCCGGCAAAGCCTGGTGCAGCTGTTCCGCCAGGTCGCTGTAATCCTTGCCCTGTGGATTGGCCGGGCCGATATGGGTAATGCCGTTGGCGACATGGGTGATCACGCTGCCGTCGCGCCGGGCGGCGTGGGTGGTGGCACCCATCAACAGGGGTTGCTCGACCCGGCTTAACTCTTCACGCGTTCCCATGCCGTTGTGGATTAACAGAATCGGACTTGAGGCGGGAAGTATTTTCGCCAGCGGCGTTACCGCGTCCGAGACTTGCCACGCTTTGAGCGTCACTAACAGCAAATCGCTCTGCGCCAGAAAGTCGGGGTCGTTGGCAATGATCGACTCGTTATAGATGGTTCCGTCAGTATCCTGGAGGTCTATACTGCAAAAGGGTTGGGGAATGCGCAGCCATCCCTGAAGCTCATGACCCTGTCGTAACAGCGCGATCAGCCAGAGTTGCCCCAATGCACCACATCCCAGTACGGTAATTTTCATGATTTCTCCTCACCTGCCGTCGCGCCAGGTGTTTTGTCCTGGGGTTGATACGTGTTGTTTTATGTAACGTTGCGGGTATTATGCAACGCACACAGAGAGAGGGAGAACAAAACATGCCATCTTTTGACATCGTATCTGAAGTCGACCTTCAGGAAGTTCGCAACGCAGTGGACAATGCGACCCGCGAAGTTGAGTCACGTTTCGATTTTCGCGGCGTGACGGCGGAATTCGAACTGAACGATAAAAACCAGACCATTAAAGTGCTGAGCGAGTCCGATTTCCAGGTCAATCAGCTGATCGATATTCTGCGCGCCAAGCTGCTCAAGCGCGGCATTGAAGGCAGTTCTATCGAGGTGCCGGAAGAGTTCGTGCACAGCGGTAAAAACTGGAGCGTGGATGCCAAACTAAAGCAGGGCATCGAATCCTCCATCGCCAAGAAAATCGTTAAGCTGATTAAAGACAGCAAGCTGAAAGTGCAGGCGCAAATCCAGGGTGAAGAGATCCGCATCACCGGGAAATCGCGCGACGACCTGCAGGCCGTGATGGCGCTGGTGCGCGGCGGTGATTTAGGCCAGCCGTTCCAGTTCAAAAACTTCCGTGATTGATAAAAGGCCGGGCAACCGGCCTTTTTTTACACCAGCCCTTTAACCACCTGTTCGATCTCAAACCGATTGGTGACTTTGCTGTCGATTTTGACGTAAGCGCTGTGCTCCTGCGGTACCACCACCGCTTCGCTAACCCCCGCTTTGGCTAACAGCCGCGTTTTCAGCGCTTCATCGGCCTGCACATCTTCCGGTAGCTCAACGCGAATGCTGCTGACGTAGGGCGGTTCGTCCATGGTAAAACCTACCATCAGCCACAGCGCGGCCAGCAGTGCGCCAGCTAAAAATACCGTTTGGGTATCGAAATACTGCGCCAGCCAGCCGCCGAGCGAGCCGCCAATCGCCACGCCTAAAAACTGGCTGGTGGAGTAAACGCCCATCGCCGTGCCTTTATAACCCGCCGGGGATTCTTTACTGATCAGCGACGGCAGCAGCGCCTCCATTAAGTTAAACGCCACAAAGAACAGCTGGATGCCGAGGATTTGCTGCCACAGTAGCGGACCCGCCCCCCACAGCACCACTTCGGCAATGGCGATCACCATAATGCAGAACACAAACACCCGCTTCATGCGGCGCTTCACTTCGGCGTAAATAATAAACGGCACCACCGACACAAAGGCGATCAGCATGGTGACCAGATAAATTTTCCAGTGCTCCGCCGCCGGATAGCCTGCCGCTTCCAGCTGGTGGGGGAGGGCGACGAAGGTCGACATCAGCAGAATATGCAGGCACATAATGCCGATATTCAGCTTGAGCAATTTTTTGTTGGCCAGCACTTTGCTGAAGCAGCCTTTCACCATGCCCGATTCGCGGTTGAGCACGTGATTTTCGCTGTTGGGAACCACCCACAGCGTCAGTAAAATACCCAGCGTTGCCAGAATGGCGATCATCCAGAACAGTGCATGCAGGCCCAGTGCATGGGTGACGATCGGCCCGATTACCATGGCGATAGCAAAGGTGACGCCGAAACTGACGCCGATAAACGCCATGGCTTTGGTGCGGTTTTGCTCGCGGGTTAAATCAGACAGCAGGGCCATCACCGCAGCGGCAATCGCGCCGGAACCCTGTAGCGCGCGGCCTAAAATCACGCCCCAGATCGAGTCGGTCATCGCCGCAATCACGCTGCCCAGCACAAAAATCGCCAGCCCGCCGATGATTAACGGCTTACGACCAATGCGGTCGGAAAGCAGGCCGAAAGGAATTTGAAACACCGCCTGCGCCAGACCATAGATGCCAATCGCCAGGCCGATTAAGGCTTCGCTGGCACCCTGAAGCGCCATGCCGTACGTGGTGAGAACCGGTAACACCATAAACATGCCCAACATTCGGAGCGAAAAAACGGTTCCCAGGCCCCACGTTGCGCGTCGCTCAAGCGGGGTCATTTTATTGTCGTTCATTACCACCTCAGATGAAAAACCGGCACTAATTATATAGGTGAGAGGGGGAGGATAAATTACCGGTTGGTGAGCGAATATTACAGGGATTAAGCGAGGAAGGCGTTATTAAAAAAGGGTGCCGTAGCACCCTTTTTGGAAATTACCAGACGTAAGTCAAAAGATTATGCGAGTCGGGCACCATAAAGTCGATGGACATCATAAAGCTCAACGAGGTAATCGCGACGATGGAGAACACGAACAGCTTACGCGCCCACACTCTGTCATCTTCCACTTTGTAGCCCTTGAGCGCCATGCCCAGCCACCAGACGCTCACCGCCGCAGCCACCACCAGATATTTATATCCGGCATAACCGCCCAGCGAGAGCATCAGCGTCGCCACGGCGAAGGCGATGATGTACAGCGTAATATGGTTTTTCGCGACCGAAATCCCTTTTACAACCGGCAGAACCGGGATGTTCGCCGCCTGGTAATCTTTGAAACGGAAGATGGCAATCGCATACGAGTGCGGCATCTGCCAGAGACTAAAGATAGCCAGCAGGATAGCCGCGCCGGTATCAAACTCGTTAGTGACCGCGCAGTAGCCAATCACCGGCGGCGCAGCGCCGGAGAGGCTACCAATCAGCGTGCCGTAAACGGAGTTGCGCTTCATGTACAGGCTGTAAACGCCGACATAAACCACAAAGCCCATTACGGCCAGCCACATGGCGAGCGGATTCGCGCCAAACCACAGCAGCATGAAGCCAGCAATACCCAACAAGGTGGCGTAAACCAGCGTTACGTTCGGCGAAATCAGGCCCTTAACCAGCACCCGGTTTTTCGTCCTTTCCATCTTGCGGTCGATATCACGGTCAATGACGTTGTTGTAAACACAACCCGAAGCCACTACCAGCGATACGCCTGACAGCGTGTAAATGAACAGGGGATAATCAATACTGCCCTTCGAGGCCAGCAAAAATCCCCCAATGACAGAAATTAAATTGCCGAAAATAATTCCTGGTTTCGTGACTTGCAGGTATTGCTTAATCATACGTGCCGCTCTTAGTGAACCATCATGTTCTCGTTAAGGCTCCACATGATCCAGATAGAACCTACCACTACGATTGCGATAATCAGCAACGTAAAGACAAAGGCCACCAGGTTCCAGCGCTCCTCGGAGGAGGCGTTCATGTGCAGGAAGCACACCAGGTGAACCAGAATCTGTACCACGGCTGTTGCCACAACCACACCGAGAAGCGTGCCCTGTGAGGCGGTGCCGCTCATCACCATCCAGAACGGGATCACGGTCAGAATAACTGACAGGATGAACCCGATAAGGTAGGTTTTGACGCCGCCGTGATGAGCGCCAGCGTGATCGGTAGAATGACTCATTACATCGCCCCCATCAGATAGACTACAGAGAATACGCAAATCCAGACCACGTCCAGGAAGTGCCAGAACATACTCAGGCACATCAGGCGGGCGCGGTTGTTATGGGTCAGGCCGCGACGGGAAACATGAATCATCATGATCGCCATCCAGATCAGACCGGAGGTCACGTGCAGACCGTGGGTACCGACCAGCGCGAAGAAGCCGGACAGGAAGCCGCTACGATCCGGCCCCCAGCCTTCTGCGATCAGGTGATGGAATTCATAGATTTCCATCCCAACGAAGCCTGCGCCAAACAGGAAGGTCAGGGCCAGCCAGGACATGACCTGGCCCTGGTTGTTTTTGTTCATGGCGATCATCGCCATGCCATACGTGATGGAGGAGAACAACAGCAGGAAAGTTTCAACCAGCACAAACGGCAGTTCGAAAATATCCTTGCCGGTTGGTCCCCCGGCAGTGCCGTTCACCAGAACGGCATAAGTCGCAAACAGACATGCAAAGAGAATGCAGTCGCTCATCAGGTAGATCCAGAAGCCAAATACCTTATTGGCTCCTGCATCGTGGTGGTGCCCATGTTCATGGTTGCCATGGGCCAGCGCGTCATTAATGGTCTCAGTTGACATTTTTCAGCCCTGCTTTGGTAATTTCGTCGAAATGCTGATTTTCCAGTTTTTCGATGGTAGCAACGGGTACGTAGTAATCCACGTCTTCATCAAAGCTCTTCGCAATCCAGGTGATCACGATACCGGCGAAGCCGATAATCGCCAGCCACCAGATATGCCAGATCATGGCAAAACCGAAGATGGTGCTGAACAAGCCGATGTAGATACCCGCAGCGCTGTTTTTCGGCATATGAATTTCTTCATAGTGCGCAGGCTGTTTGTAAGCTTCACCTTTTTCTTTCATTTCCCAGAATGCGTCGCGCTCGTGAACTTCCGGCAGTACCGCGAAGTTATAGAACGGCGGCGGAGAAGCGATTGCCCACTCCAGGGTACGCGCGCCCCACGGGTCACCGGTCAGATCGCGGTTTTTGTTGCGGTCGCGGACGCTGACGAAAATCTGCATCACGATGCACAGGATACCGCAGGCAATCAGCAGTGCGCCGATTTCAGCTACCACCATCAGCGGCATAAACATCGGGTCGATGTCCTGGCTGACGCGACGGGTCATACCCATGAAGCCCATTGCATACAGCGGCATAAAGGTCACGAAGAAGCCGATGATCCAGAACCAGAAAGCGCGTTTGCCCCAGGTTTCGTTCATGGTGTAACCGAAGGCTTTCGGCCACCAGTAGGTCATACCGGCAAAACAACCGAACACCACGCCGCCAATGATGACGTTATGGAAGTGCGCAATCAGGAACAGGCTGTTGTGCAGAACGAAGTCCGCGCCCGGTACCGCCAGCAGTACCCCGGTCATCCCACCAATGGAGAAGGTGATGATAAAGCCGATGGTCCACAGCATCGCGGAGTGGAACTGAATACGGCCCTGGTACATGGTGAACAGCCAGTTGAAGATCTTCACCCCGGTCGGGATGGCGATAATCATCGTGGTGATACCAAAAAAGGCGTTAACGTTCGCGCCGCTGCCCATGGTGAAGAAGTGGTGCAGCCAAACGATGAACGACAGAACCGTAATCGCGATAGTCGCCCATACCAGCGAGGTGTAACCGAACAGACGTTTTCTGGAGAAGGTCGAGGTGACTTCAGAGAACACGCCAAACACCGGCAGCACCAGGATGTACACTTCCGGATGGCCCCAGGCCCAGATCAGGTTCACGTACATCATCATGTTGCCGCCCATATCATTGGTAAAGAAATGGGTGCCCAGATAGCGGTCCAGGGTTAGCAACGCGATAGTGACGGTTAAAATTGGGAACGAGACGATAATCAGTACGTTAGTACACAGTGACGCCCAGGTGAAGACCGGCATTTTGAACATGGTCATGCCCGGGGTACGCATCTTCAGGATGGTCACGAAGAAGTTGATACCGGTCAGCGTCGTACCGATACCGGATAGCTGGAGACTCCAGATCCAGTAGTCGACCCCCACGCCGGGACTGTATTCAATGCCTGATAGCGGCGGATACGCCACCCAGCCGGTCTGGGCAAATTCGCCGACCCCCAGGGAAACGTTCACCAGAATCACCCCAACCACCGTGAACCAGAAGCTCAGGTTGTTCAGGAACGGGTAGGCCACGTCGCGTGCGCCGATCTGCAAGGGAACAACAATGTTCATCAGACCGATAACGAACGGCATCGCCACGAAGAAGATCATGATAACGCCGTGGGCGGTAAAGATCTGATCGTAGTGGTGCGGCGGCAGGAAGCCCGTTTCGCCCGCAGAAACCAGCAACTGCTGGGTACGCATCATAATGGCGTCCGCGAAACCACGGACCAGCATGACAATCGCCACCAGGATATACATGATACCCAGGCGTTTATGGTCTACTGACGTAAGCCACTCATTCCATAAATATGACCACTTACCGAAGTAAGTGATAGCTGCCAGTAACGCCGCGCCTCCGACGATAATTGCAGCCACCGTAACCATGATAATCGGCTCATGGTACGGAATTGCATCCAGTGTAAGTTTTCCGAACATCGTATTATTCCTCGGCCCCTTAGTGAGAGGTTTCCGCGTGATTCATGTCCATGCCTTCGTGAGCGTTGTGCTCCCCTTCCGACTGAGTCACGTCCATGCTTTTCCCGTGTCCCATGAATTTGTTAATCACATCGACAAACAGATTCGGTTTAACACTGGAGAAGTATTCGACTTTGTTAAATTCGCTTGGGGCTGCCAGCTTCTCGTAAGTCGCCATATCGTTGACTACGGTCGGCGATTGCTTAGCTTTAGCCACCCACTGGTTGAAGGTTTCGTTGTCCGGCGTCGCAATAGCTTTGAACTTCATGCCGGAGAAACCTGCACCACTGTAGTTAGCGGAAAGGCCGTCATAGGTGCCAGCTTCGTTGGCGATGAGATGCAGTTTGGTCTGCATGCCCGCCATCGCGTAAATCTGGCTGCCCAGGCGCGGAATAAAGAAGGAGTTCATCACCGAGTTAGAGGTGATTTTGAATTCCACCGGGGTGTTGGCCGGGAAAGCGATTTCGTTCACCGTCGCGATGCCCTGCTCCGGATAGATGAAGAACCATTTCCAGTCCATCGCGATCACTTCAATGGTCACCGGCTTCGCGTCGTGATCCAGCGGTTTGCTGGGCTCAAGTGCGTGCGTGGTTTTCCAGGTCAGTACGGCGAGGAAGATAATGATAAGGATAGGAATGGTCCAGACAACAGCTTCCACCTTGTTAGAGTGTGACCAGTTGGGGCTGTATTTAGCATCCTTGTTGGTCGCCCGATATTTCCAGGCAAAGCCGATCGCCATCACGATAGCAGGGATAACGACGATCAACATCAGCCCGAGGGCGGTCAGTATCAACGAACGTTGCTCGAGTCCAATCTGTCCTTTTGGGTTGAGAAGCGCAGAATCACAGCCACTGAGTAATACAGTACCCGCGATTAATGACAACAATCCCAAACTTTTATTGTATTTCCTGAGTCTCATTTAACGACCTCAATTCAGGGGGGATTCTGGTGGCGGTTAAAGTGTGCCGGCATTTTACGGGAAGGTTACAACACTGTAAACATTAATGGCATTCTGTCAGCGAGGTGTTACCGGGTTCTGCCATGCCTATCACAGATGTTGCAACTTATTTCAAATATACAGCAAAAATGCGGGCTGGCGGCCGTTATAACAAATCAGGATTGTTAAATTTTTTATGCCGGATAATTGGTATAACCAATTCGAATGATATACAAAAACTTAACAAAAATATATCAAATATAGGACAATTAATTCACGGAAAATTAATCTGGCACTGGCTGAATCGATAAAGGGAAATTATTGCGCTTTTTTCGGTTTATAAATTCCAGAAGTTTAAGGGCACAAAAAAACAATTTTTTGCCGCTAATTTGCCGCTGGCTAACGTTATTTTCATTACCCTCCGTGATTACCACGGAAAATAACGAAAAATAACGTTCATTATTTAAGCGAAATTAGCGCTGCGCTGTTTTTTTCAGTGCCAGGAAATCCAACACCGCACCGGCCAGAATCCCACCCAGCGCCAGGGCAATCCCCAGTTCAAACAGTGCCGTCTCGACCGGCAGCCGGGTGAGCTGTAAGGCATTGGCAATCAGCACGCCCAGCCATACCAGCAGGATAACGCCGCTGACCATCAGCACTTTTAGTGCCACCCGGTACGCGCCTGCATACACCGTGCGCGGCATAAAGGTTTCGGTTTGTTGGGTAAATTCCAGCGTACTGCGGCATACCAGTAGCAGCAGTATGCCCGGCACCGCGGCGATCACTGAGAACAGGTAAAACGTCGGCCAGCCGTGGGCTTCCACAAACCAGCCCGCCACCGGCCCGACGTAAACGCGTCCAACCGCCGACAGGGCAGAGAGCAGCGCGAACTGGGTTGCTGAGAACGATTTATTACACAGCGTCATCAGCAGGGCGACGAACGCCGCCGTCCCCATCCCGCCGCACAGGTTTTCGAAAAACACCGCGCTGGCCATGGTCACCATATGCTTGTCGGTAATCGACAACAGCCAGTAACCGGCATTTGAGGCCCCCTGCAAAATGCCGAAGATCAGCAGCGCACGGAACAGCGTCAGACGCTGCATCAGCACTCCGCCGTACAGCGCGCCGATAATCGTGGCGAGCAGGCCAAGCGATTTATTCACCACGCCGACTTCCCCGGCATCAAAGCCGACGCCGCGTATCAAAAACGTGGTGGTCAGGCTCATGGCGAAGGCGTCACCCAACTTATACAGCACGATCAGCAGCAAAATCAGCCAGGCGTTGTTGCGGCCAAAAAAGTCATGCAGCGGTTCCACTACCGCTTGCTGGAGCGTTTTGGGCACCGGGATCGCGTCGCTGGGTTCAGGGGCCAGCAGCGTCGCTATGATACATGGGATCAGGAGCGCGGCCATCAGCCAGTAGGTGGCCTGCCAGCCGAGCCAGCGATCCGCCAGCCATAAAGCCAGCCCGCCGGAAACCAGCATCGCCAGGCGATAGCCCAGCACGCTGATCGCCGCGCCCGCGCCGCGCTCTTCCGCCGACAGCACGTCCGTTTTCCAGGCGTCGAAAACGATATCCTGGGATGCGGAGCAGAACGCGATGATGACCGCCAGCGCCGCCATCCAGCGCAGCTGCGTGGAAGGCTCAAGAAAACCCATCGCCGCAATTGCGATCAGCAGCAGAATTTGAGTAATAACCAGCCAGCCGCGACGGCGGCCCAGCAGCGGCGGGGTATAGCGGTCCATCGCCGGCGACCACAGAAACTTAAACACATAGGCCTGGCCGACCAGCGAGAAGAAACCAATGGTTTTGAGATCGATATTTTCGACCGTCATCCACGCCTGAAGCGTACCGGACGTCAGGGCGAGGGGCAGGCCGGAAGCAAAACCCAGCATCAGCAAAACGGCTGACTTAGGCTGTTGGAAAATACGCAGATAGTGATTGGGCATCGGGAAAATACAAGGCCCGGCAAGCCGGGCCTCTAAGTCAATTAGCGGGCGTTCTGCTTGATGAACTCATGAACGCTGGTGTCCTGCGCCATATCGGCGATGGTATCGGTCAGGACGGAGTTAACGGCGTTGGCGATATTTTTATTGGTCGCCTGGAATGCGCCTTCAACGTTGTAGCTCGCGCGATAGTTTTTGGTCATCTTGTTGCCGTTGTTAGCAACCGCGACGATAGAAATATCGGCTTTGGTGGCGATGTTGTAACGCACATTGCCCTGTGACACGTCGGCGTACAGCTGGTTAACAATGATCTGCAACTGCACTGCGCCGCTTGGTCCAATCATGTAACCGCGCGCGGTCATCTGCTTCTCCAGCACTTCCTGCAGCAGGAAGCGCAGGTCGCGGGAGGCGGTCAGGGTAACGATTTGGTTGTCGCGGGTCACTTTTGACAGCGCCTGATCCGGACGCTGGTCAGCACCGTTAATGCTGATGGTCACGCCCATCAGGCTCGGGTCCTGCTGCGGCAGGGCAATATTTGGGGAAACGTCAATGGTGGTCGGCGGTGTAGCGCATCCAGCTAACATAAACAGCGCCATCAGCGGGAAAAATAATTTTTTTAACATTTCAGGGTCTCAACGTACATGTAAGCATAATGAAGAAAATTCTCGCCATCATAGCATCGCCATCAGCGAGGGGAAGTGGCAACGCATGTAAATTCATCGCGTTGTGCTTTTTATGACCTTTCACCCGGTTTTCCTTGCGTTACAACCTTCGTATGGCCCTTGTGGCAGGTTAAATCACCCGTTACGATGAGAAAATGGGATAAAAGCTAAATATTTGTTGATAATCTGTTATGAAGCCAGTAAAGGCGACTAACATTTAAAGTGATGGATAGCATCGCAGCGTTGTCGGAGGAGTGAAATCATGATGATACGTGAGCAAATAGAAACAAAACTCAGGGCAGCGTTTGATCCCGTATTCCTCGAAGTTGTGGATGAAAGCTATCGCCATAATGTTCCGGCCGGCTCGGAAAGTCATTTCAAAGTCGTTCTGGTTAGCGATCGTTTTGTAGGGGAACGTTTTCTGAATCGCCACCGCCTGATTTACGGCACGTTGACGGAGGAGTTGTCGACTACGGTACATGCTTTAGCCCTGCATACTTACAGCGCTAAAGAGTGGGAAAGTCTGCAAGACACTATTTTTGCGTCACCGCCATGTCGAGGTGCAGGAACCATAGCCTGAACATTGAATTTGCAACAGCAGGACTTTTTCCAGTATGTTGCGCCAGACAGAGTTTCTAAGAAACGGCCTGCGGGCCGTTTTGTTTTGTCTGAAAACCAGGCGAAACGGCAGATTTCAGGCGAAGCTCCGCCGGGAATTGTGAAAAAAGCCACAGAGTCGCGTGGTTGCTTTTCTCGACTCACCATAGTGATGCCGCTATAATGCTGCGTCTTATTTTTCGGAATGTCTTCGGGATGATTCTGACGACAGGGAATGTGATTCTGATTCAGAAAGCATCCTGGTTCTGCGAAGCGAATAATCAACGGCTTCCAGAGTTGACCGAGCACTGTGATTTTTTGAGGTAACAAGATGCAAGTTTCAGTTGAAACCACTCAGGGCCTTGGGCGCCGTGTAACGATTACTATCGCTGCTGACAGCATCGAAAACGCTGTGAAAAGCGAGCTGGTCAACGTGGCGAAGAAAGTGCGCATTGACGGCTTTCGTAAGGGCAAAGTACCGATGAACGTCGTTGCTCAGCGTTATGGCGCTTCCGTGCGTCAGGATGTGCTGGGCGATCTGATGAGCCGTCATTTCGTTGACGCTATCATTAAAGAAAAAATCAATCCGGCTGGCGCTCCGAACTATGTTCCGGGCGAATACAAGCTGGGCGAAGACTTCACTTACGCGGTTGAATTCGAAGTTTACCCGGAAGTCGAACTGAAAGATCTGGAATCCATCGAAGTCGTTAAGCCGGTTGTTGAAGTGACCGACGAAGACGTTGACGGCATGCTGGACACCCTGCGCAAGCAGCAGGCGACCTGGACCGAAACCACTGAAGCTGCTGGCGACGAAGATCGCGTCACCATCGACTTCACCGGTTCTGTTGACGGCGAAGAGTTCGAAGGCGGCAAAGCGTCTGACTTCGTACTGGCGATGGGCCAGGGCCGTATGATCCCGGGCTTCGAAGAAGGCGTTAAAGGCCACAAAGCCGGTGACGAATTCACCATCGACGTGACCTTCCCGGAAGAGTACCACGCTGAAAACCTGAAAGGGAAAGCGGCGAAGTTCGCGATCGTTCTGAAGAAAGTTGAGCAGCGCGAACTGCCGGAACTGACCGAAGACTTCATCAAACGCTTTGGCGTTGAAGACGGTTCCGTTGCTGGTCTGCGTACCGAAGTGCGTAAAAACATGGATCGCGAGCTGAAAGGCGCGGTGCGTAACCGCATCAAGTCTCAGGCTATCGAAGGTCTGGTGAAAGCGAACGACATCGACGTTCCTGCTGCGCTGATCGACGGCGAAATCGACGTGCTGCGCCGTCAGGCTGCACAGCGTTTCGGCGGCAACGAGAAACAAGCGCTGGAACTGCCGCGTGAACTGTTCGAAGAGCAGGCGAAACGCCGCGTTGTCGTTGGCCTGCTGCTGGGCGAAGTGATCCGCACCAACGAGCTGAAAGCCGACGAAGACCGCGTTAAAGCGCTGATCGAAGAAATGGCTTCTGCATACGAAGATCCGAGCGAAGTTATCGAGTTCTACAGCAAAAACAAAGAGCTGATGGACAACATGCGCAACGTCGCCCTGGAAGAGCAGGCGGTTGAAGCGGTTCTGGCGAAAGCCAAAGTGACCGAACAAGCGACCACCTTCAACGAGCTGATGAACCAGCAGGCGTAAGCCACGCCAACGTTGTATCAGGCCCGTCCTACAGCGACGGGCTTTTTTTCGCCTGCAGTTAAGGCAAGGACGGATAAACCGCAGTTTCAATATTCGCGTAACATGAAAAGGTTGTTATGCTTGAAACTGAGGGCGATAAACCCCATAAACAAAGATATATCCGCATCAACAAACAGAAAATTTGATCTATTGTGGATAGGGACTCTGGCTGATAATCCGTCCTGAAGGGTGAC
Organism: Atlantibacter subterraneus; assembly: GCF_007570865.1. Lineage (GTDB taxonomy): Bacteria > Pseudomonadota > Gammaproteobacteria > Enterobacterales > Enterobacteriaceae > Atlantibacter > Atlantibacter subterraneus. The sequence goes on from NZ_VLPS01000003.1 coordinate 103,321, forward strand.
AAGACCCGGTAGCGTGGTCATTCGTCACGGTCTCAAGTAAAATCAGTGCGACAGGTTACTTAATTTTTTCCAGGAGACGGAAATGTCATACAGCGGCGAACGAGAAGTCATGGCACCCCATATGGCCCTGGTGCCTATGGTTGTGGAGCAAACCTCACGTGGTGAGCGTTCTTACGATATTTTTTCCCGCCTGCTCAAGGAACGCGTTATCTTTTTGACCGGTCAGGTTGAAGATCACATGGCTAACCTGATTGTGGCGCAGATGCTGTTCCTGGAAGCAGAGAACCCGGAAAAAGATATTTACCTGTACATCAACTCGCCGGGCGGCGTGATTACTGCGGGCATGTCGATTTACGACACCATGCAGTTTATCAAACCGGATGTCAGCACCATTTGTATGGGCCAGGCGGCCTCAATGGGCGCGTTCCTGTTAACCGCCGGGGCGAAAGGCAAGCGTTTCTGCCTGCCGAACTCACGCGTGATGATCCACCAGCCGCTGGGCGGCTATCAGGGTCAGGCGACGGATATCGAAATCCATGCGCGTGAAATTTTGAAAGTAAAAGCGCGTATGAATGAACTTATGGCGCAGCACACGGGTCAATCGCTGGAGCAGATCGAAAGAGATACCGAGCGCGACCGTTTCCTCTCAGCAGATCAGGCTGTAGAGTATGGATTGGTTGACTCCATTTTAACTCACCGTCAGTGATACCTGCGGCAATGGGCCGCTATACTATAGGGTGTCAGTAGGCGGCTCATTGTGCGCAAACTTCGGTTTGCGCCTGAGAATGGCATTGCGTCGTCGTGTGCGGCACAAAGAACAGAAAAGAGGTTTTGACTCATGACAGATAAGCGCAAAGACGGCTCAGGCAAACTGCTGTACTGCTCTTTTTGCGGCAAGAGCCAGCACGAAGTGCGTAAACTGATTGCTGGCCCGTCAGTGTATATCTGCGACGAGTGTGTCGATTTATGCAACGACATTATTCGCGAAGAGATTAAAGAAGTGGCGCCGCACCGCGAACGTAGCGCGCTGCCGACGCCACATGAAATCCGCAACCATCTGGACGATTACGTTATCGGTCAGGAACAGGCCAAAAAAGTCCTGGCGGTGGCGGTCTACAACCACTACAAACGTCTGCGTAACGGCGATAGCTCAAACGGCATAGAGCTGGGTAAAAGTAACATTCTGCTGATCGGCCCGACCGGTAGCGGTAAAACCCTGCTGGCCGAAACGCTGGCCCGCCTGCTGGATGTTCCGTTTACCATGGCGGACGCCACCACCCTGACCGAAGCCGGTTATGTGGGTGAAGACGTTGAAAATATCATTCAGAAACTGCTGCAGAAATGTGATTACGACGTGCAGAAAGCCCAGCGCGGTATTGTGTACATCGATGAAATCGACAAGATTTCCCGCAAGTCTGATAACCCGTCCATCACTCGCGATGTGTCCGGTGAAGGCGTGCAGCAGGCGTTGCTGAAACTGATTGAAGGTACCGTGGCTGCCGTTCCGCCGCAGGGTGGACGCAAGCATCCGCAGCAGGAATTCTTGCAGGTTGATACCTCAAAAATTCTGTTTATCTGCGGCGGCGCATTTGCCGGTCTGGATAAAGTGATCGCTAATCGCGTAGAAACCGGCTCCGGTATTGGTTTTGGCGCGACGGTGAAAGGCAAATCTCAGAAAGCCACCGAAGGCGAACTGCTGACTCAGGTTGAACCGGAAGATTTAATCAAGTTCGGTTTGATCCCAGAGTTCATTGGCCGTCTGCCGGTGGTGGCAACGCTGAGCGAACTGAGTGAAGAAGGGCTGATCCAGATCCTCAAAGAGCCGAAAAACGCCCTGACCAAGCAGTACCAGGCGCTGTTTAATCTGGAAGGCGTTGAGCTGGAATTCCGTGACGAAGCGCTGGAAGCCATCGCGAAGAAAGCCATGTCTCGCAAAACCGGCGCGCGTGGTCTGCGTTCCATCGTGGAAGGCGCGCTGCTCGACACCATGTACGATCTGCCGTCCATGGAAGACGTGGAGAAAGTGGTGATTGACGAGTCCGTGATCGGCGGCCAGTCAGAACCGCTGTTAATTTACGGTAAGCCAGAAGCACAGCAGGCATCAGGCGAATAATTCGCCTGTCCTGACAATCAGTTATAAAATATTAGGGGGATTTGGTCCCCCTTTTATTTTTCCTGCATTCCTGACATTGAATGTCCGGGAAACATCCCCATATACTGTTCTACTTGTTGGTGATGCCGTGAATTTCACGTGCGCCCCATCGCCTGGCGGAAACTAAACTAAGAGAGAGCTCTATGAATCCTGAGCGTTCTGAACGCATTGAAATCCCTGTGTTGCCGTTGCGCGACGTGGTGGTTTATCCGCACATGGTTATCCCTTTGTTCGTGGGACGGGAGAAATCTATCCGCTGCCTGGAAGCCGCAATGGATCATGACAAAAAAGTCATGCTGGTTGCACAGAAAGAAGCGTCGACGGATGAGCCGGGTGTGAATGATTTGTTTACCGTGGGAACCGTAGCGTCAATTTTACAGATGCTGAAACTGCCGGACGGCACGGTAAAAGTACTGGTTGAAGGTTTACAGCGCGCGCGCATTACCGCGCTCTCTGACGATGGCGAACACTTTTCTGCACGGGCCGAGTATCTGGAATCCCCGGCGATTGATGAACGCGAGCAAGAAGTGCTGGTCCGCACCGCTATCAGCCAGTTTGAAGGCTACATCAAACTCAATAAAAAAATCCCGCCAGAAGTGCTGACGTCGCTGAACAGCATTGACGATCCTGCACGCCTGGCAGACACCATCGGCGCGCATATGCCGTTGAAACTGGCCGATAAACAGTCGGTGCTGGAGATGTCAGACGTTAACGAACGTCTCGAATATCTGATGGCGATGATGGAGTCAGAAATCGATCTGCTGCAGGTTGAGAAACGCATTCGCAACCGCGTGAAGAAGCAGATGGAGAAGAGCCAGCGCGAGTACTATCTGAATGAGCAAATGAAAGCCATCCAGAAAGAACTGGGCGAAATGGACGATGCGCCGGATGAAAACGAAGCCTTAAAACGCAAAATCGACGCGGCCAAAATGCCGAAAGAGGCTAAAGAAAAAGCCGATGCCGAGTTGATGAAGCTGAAAATGATGTCGCCGATGTCTGCGGAAGCGACCGTCGTGCGCAGCTATATCGACTGGATGGTACAGGTTCCGTGGAACGCGCGCAGTAAAGTGAAAAAAGATCTGCGCCAGGCCCAGGAAATCCTCGATACCGATCACTACGGCTTAGGCCGTGTGAAAGACCGCATCCTTGAATATCTTGCGGTGCAGAGTCGCGTCAATAAAATTAAAGGCCCAATCCTGTGCCTGGTCGGGCCGCCGGGGGTAGGTAAAACCTCGCTGGGCCAGTCCATTGCGCGTGCCACCGGACGTAAATACGTGCGTATGGCGCTGGGCGGGGTGCGTGATGAAGCGGAAATCCGCGGTCACCGCCGGACTTACATCGGTTCCATGCCGGGCAAACTGATCCAGAAAATGGCGAAAGTAGGGGTCAGAAACCCGCTGTTCCTGCTGGATGAGATCGACAAAATGTCGTCGGATATGCGTGGCGATCCGGCGTCGGCGCTGCTTGAGGTGTTGGATCCGGAACAGAACGTGGCGTTTAACGACCACTATCTGGAAGTGGATTACGATCTCAGCGACGTGATGTTTGTGGCGACGTCTAACTCCATGAACATCCCGGCTCCGCTGCTGGATCGTATGGAGGTGATTCGCCTGTCGGGTTATACCGAAGATGAAAAACTGAACATTGCCAAACGTCACCTGCTGCCGAAGCAGATTGAACGTAACGCCCTGAAAAAAGGCGAAATCACGGTGGACGACAGCGCGATCATCGGCATCATCCGTTATTACACCCGTGAAGCCGGGGTACGTGGCCTGGAACGTGAAATTTCGAAGCTGTGCCGTAAAGCGGTTAAACAGCTGCTGCTGGAGAAAGAGCTCAAGCACATCGAAATTAACGGCGATAATCTGAAAGATTACCTCGGCGTTCAGCGCTTCGACTACGGTCGTGCGGACAACGAAAACCGCGTTGGCCAGGTGACCGGTCTGGCCTGGACCGAAGTGGGTGGCGATCTGCTGACCATCGAAACCGCCTGCGTACCGGGTAAAGGCAAGCTGACTTATACCGGCTCGCTGGGTGAAGTGATGCAGGAATCTATTCAGGCAGCGCTGACCGTGGTGCGTGCGCGCGCGGAAAAATTGGGTATTAATTCTGATTTTTACGAAAAACGCGACATCCACGTTCACGTACCGGAAGGGGCGACCCCGAAAGACGGCCCGAGCGCAGGTATCGCCATGTGTACCGCGCTGGTCTCCTGCTTGACGGGCAACCCGGTGCGCGCCGATGTCGCCATGACGGGCGAGATCACCCTGCGTGGGCAGGTTCTGCCGATCGGCGGTTTGAAGGAAAAACTGCTGGCGGCACACCGCGGCGGCATTAAAACCGTGTTAATTCCTTACGAGAATAAACGCGACCTGGAAGAGATTCCGGACAACGTTATCGCCGATCTGGACATCCATCCGGTGAAGCGTATCGAAGAGGTGTTAACCCTGGCGCTGCAGAATGAACCCTCGGGAATGCAGGTTGTCACGGCAAAATAGTGACCTAACGCATACTGCATAGATAAAATCAGAGCTGGTAAGCCATTTGGTGCTTGCCAGCTTTTTTTTGTATCGCTAATTTAGATGGCTGACTGATTATGTCATCAACTAATGCTGTTGTAAGGGCATGACAGGCCTGATATAACTGCTGCGCGGTCGCTCCATGAAGGATTCGGGGGCGATATAAATAATAATGAGAGGAAGAGAAGCGTGAATAAATCTCAACTGATAGACAAAATTGCCGCCGATGCTGATATTTCTAAAGCCGCGGCTGGACGTGCGTTAGATGCTCTGATTGGCTCTGTTACCGAATCTCTGAAATCCGGAGATGACGTGGCGTTAGTTGGCTTTGGTACTTTCTCTGTCCGCGAGCGCGCTGCCCGTACTGGCCGCAACCCGCAAACTGGCAAAGAGATCACCATTGCAGCAGCAAAAGTACCGGGTTTCCGTGCAGGCAAGGCACTGAAAGACGCGGTAAACTGATTTTTCCCTCTACGGTTTCGATGGTAAAGGGCAAAGGGCGCATCGCGAGATGTGCCTTTTTTATTATCTGGGTGACTTTTTAGTCCTGTGGGCTGACAACCGCCCCGGTTTCTTGTCACAATACGCCTTTGCGCGAAGCGGCACCCTCGGGTGAGCGCCAGCAGGATTTACTGTCATCTACAGCGGAGCGTTGTTACACCATGATGGACAACTTACGTACGGCTGCGAACAGCGTCGTACTCAAGATTATTTTCGGTATCATTATCGTGTCGTTCATTCTGACCGGCGTGAGTGGTTACCTGATTGGCGGTAACAATAATTACGCCGCGAAAGTGAACGGCCAGGAAATCGGCCGCGCCCAGTTTGAAAATGCGGTCGCCAGCGAACGCAATCGTCAACAGCAGCAGTTGGGCGATCAGTTTTCTGAACTGGCTGCCAATGAAAACTACATGAAAGCCATGCGTCAGCAGGTGCTGTCGCGCATGATTGATGAAGCGCTGCTCGATCAGTACGCCAAAAAACTCGGCCTCGGCATCAGCGACGAACAAATCAAACAGGCGATCTTTAAAGAGCCTGCCTTCCAGAGCAACGGCAAATTTGATAACGCCCGTTATACCGCCGTCATCAACAATATTGGCATGACGCCGGATCAGTATGCTCAGTCATTGCGTAACCAGTTGATGACTCAGCAGCTGATCAATGCCATCGTCGGCACCGATTTTATGCTGGCGAACGAAACCGATGAGCTGGCGGCGCTGGTCGCGCAGCAGCGCGTCGTGCGCGAAGCCACGATTGATGTCGCCGCGCTGGCTGCGAAGCAAACCGTGACTGATGCTGAGGTCAACGGCTTCTACGAGCAGAATAAAAACCGCTTTATCGCGCCGGAACAGTTCCGCGTCAGCTACATCAAACTGGATGCCGCTGCCATGAACGAAAGCGTCAGCGATGAAGAGATCCAGGCCTGGTACGATGAGCATCAGGATCAGTACGGCCAGCCGCAGCGTAACCGCTACAGCATCATCCAGACCAAAACGGAAGATGAAGCCAAAGCGGTGCTGGATGCTCTGAAAGCCGGTTCTGATTTCGCTACCCTCGCGAAAGAAAAATCTGCTGACATTATTTCTGCCCGTAACGGCGGCGATATGGGGTGGCTGGAAGACGCTACCACGCCGGATGAGCTGAAAACCGCTGGCCTGAAAGAAAAAGGACAACTTTCCGGCGTGATCAAATCCTCGGTTGGTTTCCTGGTGGCGCGTCTTGACGACGTTCAACCGGCCAAGGTGAAGCCGCTGTCTGAAGTGCGTGACGCCATCGCCGAGAAAGTGAAGCAGGAGAAAGGCGTTACCGCGTTCTTCGCCCTGCAGCAGAAAGTGAGCGATGCCGCGAGCAACGATAACGAATCGCTGGCGGGCGCTGAGCAGGTTGCCGGCGTGAAAGCGGTGGAGACCGGCTGGTTCAGTCGCGACTCCCTGCCGGAAGAGCTGAACTTCAAACCGGTTGCCGACGCGATCTTTAACGGCGGTCTGGTTGGCGAAAACGGCACCCCGGGCAGCAACTCCGACATCATTACCGTGGAAGGCGATCGCGCGTTTGTGCTGCGAGTCACCGAGCACAAAGCGGAAGCGGTGAAACCGCTGGCGGACGTGCGTGACCAGGTGGTTGCGGATATCAAAAAGCAGAAAGCGGAACAGCAGGCGAAACTGGATGCCGATAAGCTGATCGGCGAGCTGAAAGCGGGTAAAGGCGATGACGCGCTGAAAGCGGCAGGCCTGAGCTTTGGCGCTGAAAAAACGCTGAGCCGTACCGGTCAGGACCCGATTTCCCAGGCTGCGTTTGCGCTGCCGCTGCCCGCGAAAGACAAGCCGTCTTACGGCGTGGCTAACGATATGCAGGGCAACGTCGTGCTGGTGGCGCTGGACGAAGTGCGTAGCGGTACGCTGCCGGAAGAGCAGAAGAAAGCGATGACCCAGGGCATCACCCAGAACAATGCCCAAATCGCCTTCGACGCGCTGATGACTAACCTGCGTAAAGAAGCAAAAATTAAAATGGGCGACATCATCGAGCAGCAGCAATAATCGAGACGTCTCGCACATAATTGCAATTTTTTGCAAACCTCAAAGGCCGCTTTCGCGGCCTTTTCCATTTCTGATATTCGCTGTTTGTGGTGTTTCTCCCGGCCCGATAAGGTGGCGTTGCTGTCAACAAACAAGGAGAAAACAGCATGAAACAAGGTGTTAAAGCATTCTGTCTGGCAATGGTTATTGCGTGCGGCCTCACCAGCTATCCCGCGCTGGCGGTACAGTCAACGGCGAAGGCTGACGCGGCTGCGACGAAAACGGAAAACGCCGCGGCGGCCCAGGCCAAAGACAAAGCCGTGAAGGCGGATGAAGCTGAAGAGCGTACCGTGAGCATTAACAACGCCAGCGCGGAAGAATTGGCCTCAGCGCTCAACGGCGTCGGGATGAAGAAAGCGCAGGCGATTATTAACTACCGTGACGAGAACGGCCCCTTTAAGAGCGTGGAGGACCTTAAACAGGTGCCCGGCATGGGGAACTCGCTGGTGGAACGTAATCTGGCGCGCATAAAACTGTAACTGCCAGCACCGGGACCTTGCAGAGTTGTAAATCTTTGCCATGATAAGGAGGTCATACCAGTGGTGTGACCTCTTACTCTCATAAAATGAACCGCAGCGTTTACGCTTCCGAAGCGAAACCCACGCGGCGATAACAAGGGCCCTTGCGCTATGCAGACACACATTAAAGTTCGCGGTTATCACCTGGATGTTTACCAGCACGTCAATAATGCCCGTTATCTCGAATTTCTCGAGGAAGCGCGCTGGGATGGGTTGGAACAGGAGGAAGGCTTTCAGTGGATGACGGCTAACCGTATCGCTTTTGTGGTGGTGAATATCAACATCAACTATCGGCGACCGGCAGTGCTGGGCGATTTATTGAAGGTCACCAGCCAGGTGCAGCAGTTAAATGGCAAAAGCGGCATCCTGAGCCAGGTGATTACGCTTGAACCGGAAGGGCAGGTGGTGGCGGACGCGCAAATCACCTTTGTCTGCATCGATCTGAGCACCCAGAAGGCATTGCCGCTGGAAGGGGAGTTGCGCGAGCGTCTGGAAGCGATGGTCGGCAAGGCATAATAAAACAGGGCGGGTACCCGCCCTGTTCATCAATTAAGCCCGGTTTTACGCTTCATCTGGGCCATCACGCCCACTTTATCCGCAAGGTATTGGTTCAGGCCGTTGGCGCGCAGGTTGCAGGCCGCGCACTCGCCGCATCCGTCGCCTTTGATGCCGTTATAGCAGGTCAGGGTTTCGTTGCGTACCAGATCCAGTTTGCCCCAACGATCCGCCAGCGCCCAGGTTTCGGCTTTATTCAGCCACATCAATGGCGTTTCAAAACGAATATTGCTGGCCATGCCTAAATTCACCGCCTGGTGAAGCGCCTTCACGAATTCGTCGCGGCAATCCGGATAGCCCGAAAAATCTGTTTCGCATACGCCGGTAATGATCGCCTCCGCCTGCACCTGATAGGCATAGATCGCCGTCAGGGTCAGAAACAGAATATTGCGGCCAGGCACAAAGGTACTGGGAATGCCGCTGGCGTCGGGATCGTAATCTGGCACCGGGATGCTGTCGCGAGTCAGGCTGCTTACCGCCAGTTCGTTGAGCAATCCGACGTCGAGGGTTTTATGCGCGCGGGCACCCAGTTTGACTGCCAGTTGCTGGGCAATTTCGATTTCAGCACGATGGCGTTGTCCATAATCGAATGTGACGCAATGCACCTCGTCATATTGATGCAGCGCCTGAATCAGGCAGGTGGTGGAGTCTTGTCCACCGCTAAAAACCACAACGGCACGTTTCATCGTCAACCTTTCGTTCTTTTGTGTAGATGGCGCATAGGGTAGCGCCGTTGGCTTAGCGCCACCAGCTTCTTCACTGTGTACCCGGCGGTGGGAGCCAGGCGCGGGTAAAATCGAACCAGCCGCGGGCATTCATGCAAATACCGTTGACGCCCGGCGGCGCGCTAACCTGATAGCGATAATTAAACAGCGGCGTGATCGCGGCATCCTGCATTAGCGTGGTATAAACCTCGCGCATTCCTTCCCGGCGCTGGGTTTCATCCGGCTGACGCTGTACCGCGTCGAGCGTTCCCTGTAAATGCGCGAACTGGCGAGCGGTAAGCACGTGCGGCCAGAGATTGTCGCAGCGTAGCCACTGCTCAAGCGTAAAGGCCGGGGACTCGCCGATTAGCCGATCGCCCATGACTAAATCCGCTTCGCCCAGTCGCTGGCAGCCGTGCCAGGTTTTTGCCGGATGAAAATGCACCGTCAGCTCGCAGCCTTTGTCCGCCAGATAGCGCTTAAGTTGTTCGGCCATGGCATGCAGTTCCACCGGCAGGTGATACACCAGGGTTAGCGAGGCGGGCAGCGCTGTTTCATCAGGCTCCCATTCGGGAAGCCGCCAGCCGGGCAGCATCTCGCTGCTGGGGGTGATCAGCCCTTCATCCAGCGGCAGCGTATCCAGCATGCCGCTGCGATGGATCAGGTCAATCAGGTAGCGGGATTGCGCCAGTGATAGTTTCCCCTCCCGGCGCAGCGCCAGATAGCAAAATCCGAGGCTAATACTGTTGCTGACCGGCCTCAAATGGACCAGTTCATCCTGCTGGCCAATGGCGATCTGCACCGGGTGACGACAGCTGTTGCCCATCTCGCGATCGAAAAGCTGCGGCGTGATCCAGAACTCCACCGCCTTCAGCAGCGGATGGCTGAGATGCCAGAACTCGTGGCTTTCCAGGCGCACTAAATCCGCTTCAAAGCGCGCCAGCCGGAACGGCCCGCAGCCGATATCCGGTTCATCCGGATGAGCCAGACAGCTGCAATACAGCGCTAAGCGGTGCGCCAGCCAGTAATCGGGGCGATGCAATCGAATGCGCAGGCACTGGGCATGAACCACTTCCAGGTGCGCCACGCTGGCGAACAGCCGGGCGATTTCCCGATCCGCCAGCAGCGACTGAAGCGCGCGCTGCAACTGCTGAGTTTCCACCGGCTTGCCGTTATGCCAGTGCAGCGTGGAGCGCAGATAAAAATCCCAGCACAGCCCGTCTTGCGATATGCGCCAGTGATGCGCCAAATCACCGACCGGTAATTCGCCGTCATCATCGAACCGCGTCAGGCCGGAATAGATTTGTCCGGCCAGATGTTGCTCGGCGCGGCCCGGTAAAAAGCCTGGCGTTAGCGGCTCCAGAGGGCGGTAATAGGGAATACGCAGCGTAGGGGTATCGTTTTGCCACTGGCCGCCGAGAAACGGCTGTAAAAGATGTCGTAGCTGATCGGGTGCCAGCTGCGCCAGCTCCAGCGCGTTTTTATGCTGGCCGCGATTAAGCACCTGCTCCATCATCCCGGCGCGCACCTGCTCGGGCGTCACCTGGAAGGTTAAATCGCCGCGCTTTCCACGCCCGGCCTGGGCTTGCCAGCGCAGCCAGCCTGCCGATTCCAGCTGGCGCAACAGGGTGCGGATATGCCGTTCGCTGCAAAAACAGCGTTCGGCCAGTTCCGCCACGGTCACCCGCTGGGGTTCGCCTGCGGAAGGTTGCCAGAGACGCTGAAACTGATTAAGCCGATTAACGAGTCGCATAATAAATCCGGAACAAATTTTGGAAAGTATTCACTATTTGTTCCGCATATGCCAGGCGATACTTCAGGCTGAGTGAGATTATGTGAGAGCGGACAACCATGGCGCGACTGGCTGCATTTGATATGGACGGCACCCTGCTGATGCCGGACCATTTGCTGGGTGCACAAACCCTGAAAACCCTGAATCGCCTGCGCGAACGCGACATTACGTTAGCCTTTGCCACCGGGCGTCATGCCCTGGAAATGCGCCATCTGCTCACCGATCTCTCCCTCGATGCGTTTTTGATTACCGGCAACGGCACCCGCATCCATACTTATCAGGGCGAGTTACTGCATCACGCCGACCTGGCTCCGGAAGTGGCGGAAATCGTGACCCACAGCCATTGGGATACCGAATCATCGATGCACGTGTTTAACGATGATGGCTGGTTCACCCAAAATGATTTACCGGAACTCCTTAGTGCCCACTTGTTTACCGGCTTTCGCTACCAGGTTTGCGATGTAAAACGCATTCCGGCACATCAGGTCACCAAGATTTGCTTCTGCGGCGAGCATGACGATCTCTGCCGCCTGCGCATTCAGCTTAACGAAGCCCTCGGCGATAAAGCGCATCTCTGTTTCTCAGCGCATCACTGCCTTGAGGTTCTGCCGGTAGGGTGCAATAAAGGTGCCGCGCTGGCGGTATTGAGCCAGCACCTCGGCTACGGCCTGGAGGATTGTATGGCGTTTGGCGATGCGATGAACGATCGCGAAATGCTCGAAGCCGTCGGTTACGGCTTCATCATGGGTAACGCCATGGCGCAGTTAAAAGCCGCGCTGCCGCATTTGCCGGTGATCGGCCATTGCAGCAGCCAGGCGGTTTCACACTATTTGACTCATTGGCTGGACTTTCCAAACCTGACTTATTCCCCCGAATGACGAGGCCATTCCAGCAAGCCGGGTATCCCCCGGCTTTTTTTATGCCGTCAGTCGGGCGATCTGCGCCAGCCAGGGCGTTAAGTCGCCAATGTTCTGCTCGACCCATTGCGGATTGTAGTACGTCTCCAGATAGCGCTCGCCGCTGTCGCACAGCAGGGTAACAATCGCCCCTTTGCGCCCTTCATCACGCATTTTTGCCGCCAGCTGTAGCGCGCCCCAGACGTTAGTGCCGGTGGATGCGCCGACTTTACGGCCCAGAACGGTCTCCAGCCAGTGGCTGGTCGCCACGCTTGCCGCATCGGGCACGCGCAGCATGTCGTCAATCACCGCCGGGATAAACGACGGCTCGACGCGCGGGCGGCCAATGCCTTCAATTTTACTGCCAACAGGGCTTTTCAGGGCGGCGTCGCGGCTCTGCCAGTAATCGAAGAACACCGAGTTTTGCGGGTCGACCACCATCAGCTGAGTGGGATGGCCCTGATAGCGCAGATAGCGGCCAATGGTTGCTGAAGTCCCGCCGGTCCCGGCGCTCATCACAACATAGTCGGGCACCGGGTAAGGCTCGCTCGCCATCTGGCGGAAGATACTGTCGGCGATGTTGTTATTGCCACGCCAGTCGGTGGCACGCTCCGCATAGGTGAACTGATCCATATAGTGGCCGTTCAGCTCTTTCGCCAGCATTTCTGAGGCGTCATAAATCTCACAGGCGCTCTCGACGAAATGGCAGCGGCCGCCGTAAAAGGCGATTTGTTCTACCTTGCGCTTCGCGGTGCAGGCGGGCATCACGGCAATAAACGGCAACCCCAGTAGCCGGGCAAAGTAGGCTTCCGAGACGGCGGTCGAACCGGATGACGCCTCGATAATCGGCGTGCCTTCTTTGATCCAACCGTTACATAACCCGTACAGGAACAGTGAGCGCGCCAGGCGGTGCTTCAGGCTGCCGGTCGGGTGGGTGCTTTCATCTTTCAGATACAGATGAATGCCCGGAAACGCGGGCAGGGAAAGGCGGATCAAATGGGTGTCGGCGGAACGCTGAAAGTCGGCGTTGATTTCGCTGATGGCGTGATTTACCCAGGTGCTGGTCATGAGGCGTATCCATTTATCAATTTGTGCCTAGCGTAAAACAAACTCCGGGAAAAAGAGTTGCTATTTCGCCCATGATTTGGCGCAATGGGAGAAATTCTTTCTATGTATCTCGCAAATGATAGATAAAATTGACCGCAAACTGCTTTCTCTGTTGCAGAATGATTGCACGCTCTCTTTGCAGGCGCTGGCGGATGCCGTTAATCTGACAACCACACCCTGCTGGAAACGCCTTAAGCGCCTCGAAGATGAGGGCATTATTCAGGGGCGGGTGGCGCTGCTCGACCCGGAAAAGCTTAATCTGGGCCTCACGGCGTTCGTGCTGATTAAGACTCAGCACCACAGCAGTGAATGGTACAGCCAGTTTGTCGCCGTGGTTTCCCGGATGCCTGAAGTGCTCGGGTTCTGGCGGATGGCAGGCGAATACGATTATCTGATGCGCGTTCAGGTCGCGGATATGAAGCGTTTTGATGATTTTTATAAGCGTCTGGTGAACCAGGTTCCCGGCTTATCGGATGTCACCTCCAGTTTTGCCATGGAACAGATAAAATATACCACTGCCTTGCCGTTAGACGGTTAACGCCACCATCACGTCAATCACCTGCAATCGACCGAACAGCAAGCCAATCAGGAATTTATTACGTGCGATTATTTGCTCAATTACGCTGGTATTTCACCCGGGAGTGGCGACGCTATCTCGGCGCGGTGTGCCTGCTGATTATCATCGCGATCCTGCAACTGATCCCACCGCGTGTGGTGGGCATCATCGTGGATGGCGTCACTCGCAACCACTTCACCGCCGGCCAGATATTCCAGTGGCTGGGGCTGATGGTGGCCGTCGCGGTGATTGTCTATCTGCTGCGCTATGTCTGGCGCGTGCTGCTGTTCGGCGCGTCCTACCAGCTGGCGGTCGAGCTGCGCGAGGATTTTTATCGACAATTGAGCCGTCAACACCCTGAGTTTTACCTGCGTCACCGCACCGGGGACTTAATGGCGCGCGCCACTAACGATGTCGACCGGGTGGTGTTCGCCGCCGGGGAGGGGGTGCTAACGCTGGTAGATTCGCTGGTGATGGGCTGTGTGGTGCTGGTGGTTATGAGCACCCAAATCAGTTGGCAGCTGACACTACTGGCACTGCTGCCGATGCCGATTATGGCGCTGGTGATTAAACGCTACGGCGACCAGCTGCATAGCCGTTTTAAAGCGGCGCAGGCGGCGTTTTCATCGCTCAACGACCGCACCCAGGAGAGCTTAACCAGCATCCGCATGATCAAAGCCTTCGGGCTGGAAGATCGCCAGTCGGGGCTGTTTGCCGAAGACGCCCGCGACACAGGGCAAAAAAACCTGCGCGTCGCCAGAGTGGATGCGCGTTTCGATCCCACCATTTATATCGCCATCGGCATGGCGAATCTGCTGGCGATTGGCGGCGGAAGCTGGATGGTGATCAACGGCTCGCTCACTCTCGGGCAGCTCACCAGCTTTATGATGTACCTTGGCCTGATGATTTGGCCGATGCTGGCGCTGGCCTGGATGTTCAACATTGTCGAACGCGGCAGCGCGGCGTACAGCCGTATTCGGGCTATGCTGGCGGAAGCGCCGGTGGTGAGCGACGGCGATCGTGACGTCCCGGCAGGCCGCGGCGTGTTGGACGTGGCGATCCGTGAATTTACTTATCCGCAGGCGTCGAAACCGACGCTGAACAACATCAACCTGACGCTCAGACCCGGCCAGATGCTGGGGATTTGCGGCCCGACCGGCGCGGGGAAAAGCACCGTACTGTCGCTGATCCAGCGCCATTTCGATGTCGACCAGGGTGAAATCCGCTTCCATGATATTCCCCTTACCGCGTTGCAGCTCGATTCCTGGCGCAGCCGGCTGGCGGTGGTCAATCAAACGCCGTTTTTATTCTCAGACAGCGTGGCGAGCAATATCGCGCTTGGTCATCCCGGCGCTACCCAGCAGGAGATTGAGCACGTGGCGAAACTGGCCTGCGTGCATGACGATATTCTGCGTCTGCCTCAGGGCTATGACACTGAAGTGGGCGAGCGGGGCGTGATGCTGTCCGGCGGGCAAAAACAGCGGATTTCCATTGCCAGAGCGCTGCTGCTGAACGCCGAGATTCTGATTCTGGATGACGCGCTCTCGGCGGTGGACGGGCGCACCGAGCATCAAATTCTCCATAATCTGCATCACTGGGGAGAGGGCCGGACGGTGATTATCAGCGCGCATCGCCTGTCAGCGTTAACCGAGGCGGATGAAATTGTGGTGCTGCAACAGGGCCATATCGCCCAGCGCGGCGAGCACGATGCGCTGGCGGCTCAGCCCGGCTGGTATCGCGATATGTATCGCTATCAGCAAATAGAAGCGGCGCTGGACGACGAGCCGGAACGCGAGGAGGCCGTAAATGGATAAGCCTGCGCAACTGTGGCCGACCTTAAAACGCCTGCTGGCCTACGGCAGCCCATGGCGTAAACCGCTTTCGATGGCCGTGGTAATGCTGTGGATTGCCGCCGCGGCGGAAGTGAGCGGCCCGGCGTTAATCAGCTATTTCATCGATAACATGGTAGCGAAAAACAGTCTGCCGCTGGGTCTGGTGGCCGGGCTTGCTGCCGCCTATATTCTGCTGCAACTGCTGGCGGCGGGGCTGCACTACTGGCAATCGCTGCTGTTTAACCAGGCTGCCGTTGGGGTGGTGCAACAGCTGCGCGCCGACGTGATGGACGCCGCGCTGCGCCAGCCGCTTAGCGAATTCGATACCCAACCGGTCGGCCAGCTGATTTCCCGGGTCACTAACGATACCGAAGTGATCCGCGATTTGTACGTTACCGTGGTGGCGACAGTGCTGCGCAGTGCCGCGCTGATCGGCGCGATGCTGGTGGCGATGTTCAGCCTCGACTGGCGTATGGCGCTGGTGGCGATGGCGATCTTCCCGGCGGTGCTGATTGTTATGGTGATTTATCAGCGCTTCAGTACGCCGATTGTCCGTCGGGTACGCACCTACCTCGCAGATATCAACGACGGCTTTAACGAAGTGATCATGGGCATGAGCGTGATCCAGCAGTTCCGCCAGCAGGCGCGCTTTGGCGAGCGCATGGGCGAAGCCAGCCGTTCGCACTATACGGCGCGTATGCAAACCCTGCGTCTGGACGGATTTTTGCTGCGCCCGCTGCTGAGCCTGTTTTCAGCGCTGGTGCTGTGCGGGCTGCTGATGCTGTTCGGCTTTAGCTCGGTAGGCACGATTGAGGTCGGGGTGCTGTACGCGTTTATCAGCTATCTGGGCCGCTTAAACGAGCCGTTAATCGAACTCACCACTCAGCAATCGATGCTGCAACAGGCCGTGGTGGCGGGGGAGCGCGTATTTGAACTGATGGACCGACCGCGCCAGACCTACGGTAGCGATGTGCGTCCGCTGCAAAGCGGGGCGATTGCGATTGACGATGTCTCGTTTGCCTATCGTGGCGACCGGCTGGTGCTCCAGGACATTTCACTGGATATCGCCCCGCGCAGCTTTGTGGCGTTGGTAGGCCATACCGGCAGCGGTAAAAGCACCCTGGCGAACCTGTTGATGGGTTACTACCCGCTGACGCGCGGCGAGATCCGCCTCGACGGGCGTCCGCTCTCTACGCTCAGCCATAGCGTACTGCGCAAGGGCGTCGCGATGGTTCAGCAGGATCCGGTGGTGCTGGCCGATTCATTTTTCGCTAACGTTACTCTGGGGCGAGATATCAGCGAAGCGCAGGTATGGCAGGCACTGGAAACGGTACAGCTGGCTGAACTGGCGCGTGCTTTGCCCGACGGGATTTATACCCAGCTTGGCGAACAGGGCAATAACCTGTCGGTAGGGCAGAAACAGCTGCTGGCGCTGGCGCGGGTATTGGTCGAAACGCCGCAGATCCTGATCCTCGATGAGGCGACCGCGAATATCGACTCCGGCACCGAGCAGGCTATCCAGCAGGCGCTGGCGGCGATCCGCCAGCACACCACGCTGGTGGTGATCGCTCACCGGCTCTCCACCATTGTCGATGCTGACACTATTCTGGTCCTGCATCGCGGCCAGGCGGTGGAGCGCGGCACCCATCAGCAACTGCTGGCACAGCAGGGGCGCTACTGGCAAATGTACCAGCTGCAACTGGCGGGCGAAGAGCTGGCTGCCGCCGGGCAGGAAGAAACGTTAAGCGCCTGACGCACCAAAATAACGCACCCGGGTTTTCGCTTACGGCCCTGGTGCAAATCCGTAACGCACTCTGCACTGGCATGGTGCGTTTTTTTTGATTACAGAACATTCTGAATCCCGGTCACACTTTTATTTTCTGCCCTTGCTGTGACAAACCCCCGTCAAATGCCGTTCTCCGGTGCTTTTTCAAATCTGGCACGTCCCTTGCTTTAGTAAATATGTGCTCACTCAGGCTGCTACCCAATTCGACAGGAGGGGATTTATGAAACTGGTTACCGTGGTAATCAAACCATTCAAACTTGAAGACGTGCGCGAGGCGCTCTCTTCCATTGGTATTCAGGGGCTTACTGTCACTGAGGTAAAAGGCTTTGGGCGTCAGAAAGGGCATGCCGAGCTGTACCGCGGCGCGGAATACAGCGTCAATTTTCTGCCGAAAGTGAAAATCGACGTTGCCATTGCGGATGACCAACTCGAAGAGGTGATCGAGGTGATCAGCAAAGCGGCGTGGACCGGAAAAATCGGCGACGGAAAAATCTTTGTTGCCGAACTGCAACGCGTCATTCGTATTCGTACCGGCGAAGCCGACGAAGCGGCACTGTAATCTGGCGAACCTGACAGGGTTGAAAATGATGAAAAAACTCACAATGAAATCGGCTCTTGCAGCGTGCGCGCTGATGCCTGGCCTGGCGATGGCCGCACCGGCGGTTGCCGATAAAGCCGATAACGCCTTTATGATGATTTGCACCGCCCTGGTGCTTTTTATGACCATTCCCGGCCTGGCGCTGTTTTACGGCGGGCTGATTCGCTCTAAAAACGTGCTGTCGATGCTTACCCAGGTCTCCGTTTCTTTCGCCCTGGTTTGCGTACTGTGGGTGGTTTACGGCTACTCACTGGCGTTCGGCACCGGCGGTTCTTTCTTCGGCAATTTCGACTGGATCATGCTGAAAGGCATCGCGATCACCGACGTGATGGGCTCGTTCTATCAGTACATCCACGTGGCGTTCCAGGGCTCCTTCGCCTGTATCACCGTGGGGCTGATCGTTGGGGCAATTGCTGAACGCATTCGCTTCTCTGCCGTGGTAATTTTCGTGGTGGTGTGGCTGACCCTCTCTTACATTCCGATTGCTCACATGGTGTGGGGCGGTGGTTTGCTGGGTACCCATGGCGCGCTGGACTTCGCGGGTGGCACGGTGGTGCATATCAACGCCGCAGTCGCTGGCCTGGTGGGCGCTTATCTGGTGGGCAAACGTGTAGGCTTCGGCAAAGAAGCGTTCAAACCGCATAACCTGCCGATGGTGTTTACCGGTACGGCGATCCTTTACTTCGGCTGGTTCGGCTTTAATGCCGGTTCCGCCAGTGCCGCCAACGAAATCGCGGGCCTGGCGTTTGTGAATACCGTGGTGGCTACCGCCGCAGCGATTCTGGCCTGGGTATTTGGTGAGTGGGCGGTGCGCGGTAAGCCTTCTCTGCTGGGCGCGTGTTCCGGTGCGATTGCCGGTCTGGTCGGCGTGACGCCAGCCTGTGGTTTTATCGGCGTCGGCGGTGCGTTAATCGTCGGTATCGCGGCGGGTCTGGCCGGTCTGTGGGGCGTGACCATGCTGAAGCGCTGGCTGCGGGTGGATGACCCTTGTGACGTGTTCGGCGTGCATGGCGTGTGCGGCATCGTAGGCTGCATCCTGACCGGTATCTTTGCCTCAACTTCTCTGGGCGGCGTGGGCTATGCGGAAGGCGTGACCATGGGCCACCAGGTACTGGTACAGCTGGAAAGCATCGCGGTGACGGTGGTGTGGTCAGGCGTTGTGGCTTTCGTCGCCTATAAGCTGGCCGATCTGACCGTGGGTCTGCGCGTACCGGAAGATCAGGAGCGCGAAGGCCTCGACGTCAACAGCCACGGCGAGAACGCCTACAACTCGTAATCTCCAGGCAATAAAAAGGGCAGGTCTCCGCGAGGAGCCTGCCCTTTTTGCATGGTTAACTGCGCTTACGCATCACGCCTTCCTGCACCGTTGAGGCCACCAGCACGCCGTCCTGAGTGTAAAATTCGCCGCGTACAAAGCCGCGCGCGCTGGACGCCGAAGTGCTCTCCACGCTGTAAAGCAGCCAGTCGTTGAGATCGAACGGGCGATGGAACCACATGGAATGGTCGATAGTCGCCACCTGCATGCCCGGCTCCAGGAAGCCGACGCCGTGCGGCTGGAGCGCCACGGGCAGGAAGTTAAAGTCGGAGGCGTAGCCCAGCAGGTACTGATGCACCCGTAAATCTGCGGGCAGGGTGCCGTTAGCCCGGAACCACACCAGACGCGACGGCTCCGCCACATGGCCTTTCAGCGGGTTGTGGAACTCAACCGGGCGGATCTCCAACGGCTTGTCGCAGAGGAATTTTTCCCGCACCGGCGGCGGCAGGAAGTTTTCAAACTCCCGGGCGATATCGGTTTCCGATTTTAAGCTCTCCGGCCCCGGTGCGGCGGGCATGGTTTTCTGATGCTCAAACCCGGACTCCGGCGCCTGGAACGAGGCGGTCATATAAAAAATCGGTTTGCCGTTCTGAATAGCGGCAACGCGGCGGGCGCTGAAGCTATTGCCGTCGCGCAGCACTTCCACGTCGTAAATAATCGGTTTCTGGCTGTCGCCCGGGCGCAGGAAATAGCTGTGAAAAGAGTGAACCAGTCGCTCTGAAGGCACCGTTTCTTTTGCCGCATACAGAGCCTGACCCACGACCTGGCCGCCGAACACCTGACGTAGCCCGAGATCTTCGCTCTGCCCGCGAAACAGTCCTTCTTCAATTTTTTCCAGATTTAACAGTGCCAGTAAATTGCTAAGCGCCTGACTCATAAAGGATCCTCAACGGAGAAGAGAAATTCAGTGGTGCTTTATGGGCGTTGTGCCGCATCAGGCCAGAAATGCCGATAACGCGCGGAATACGCAACCATAAACGCTGAGTATAACGCAGTTTCTCAACTGGTCAGAGGGGTTCAATTATCTGAATACTGGCCCGTTTTCAGGCGATTCCCGGCAGAGTGTGCCAGGCTTAGCACGATAGATGAGTTTTAACCACTCACTCTGGTGGAGCGTCAGGCCCGACCACCGGGTCTTTCATTTCACTGGTGCATAGAAGATAAGGAGAACTTTAATGAAACTCGTGCACATGTTAAGTGGTTTAGCGGTTGCGGTTGCTCTTGCAGGTTGCGCACAGCAAAAGAGCGCAGATATTGCCGTTCCGGCGCCAAGCCCTAATACTTCCGCGGTCAACGCTCAACCTGTAATTCAGCAGCCTAATGTCTCCGGTACGGTGTGGATCCGCCAGAAAGTGGCGCTGCCGCCGCATTCGGTGCTAACCGTCACGCTGGCGGATGCGTCAATAGCCGATGCGCCGTCTAAAGTGATCGCTCAGAAAGCGGTGCGCACTGAAGGTAAACAGCCGCCGTTCAGCTTTGTACTGCCGTTTGACCCGGCTCAAATCCAGCCAAACGCGCGTATTCTGCTGAGCGCCGCGATTACCGTGGATGACAAGCTGATGTTTGTTACCGATACGGTGAAACCGGCAGTGAATCAGGGCGGGACGAAAATCGACCTGACGCTGGTACCGGTTGAAGGAACTGCGATCCCGCTGTCTGAACATGGCGGCGCGGCAACCACAGTGCCTTCTACTTCGCCGACTCAGGTAACGCCATCGTCCGCTGTTCCAGCTCCGACGACCTACTAAGCCTGCGATAACGCCTCTTCGGAGGCGTTTTTTTATGGCCGATCGTAATCCCAGCGGTAGCGCGCCATATCGATATGCCCATCGCCGGAAACCATAACGCCTTCGCTGAGTAGGGCCTGCCGCTGGCGCTGTAAATCCGGGCCGGTCAGAGATATCGCGCCGTGGCGGTTTACCACACGGTGCCACGGAATGCGGCTGCCTTCCGGTAAACGTTTCAGAACACCGCCTACCTGACGCGCAGCGCGCGGCGAGCCAGCCAGCATCGCCACATCTCCATAGGTCGTGACGTGCCCTTCCGGGATGGAAGCAACGATAAGAAAAACGCGCTGAGGGAAAGTGTCGTGGTTGTCCATATTGGCTCCGCTGCTCTTTGGACTAAGCATAATCAACCCGCCGCCCCCGGAAAAGCCTTGATTGCGCAAGAAACCGGCATCCGGTCGCGGCTTGCTTGCATTTAGCCAGGACAACAATGATAATGCCCTGCGCGTTGAAAAACGCTCTCAATGGGGGCTCTGTTGGTTCTCCCGCAACACTACTTTGTTTACCTGGTCAGATCCGGAAGGAAGCAGCCAAAGCAGATGACGTGTGTGCCGGGATGTAGCTGGCAGGGCCCCCACCCATTTGTGCTGCCGACCCGTTCTTCTTTTTCTGACACGACTCACTCCGCGTCACGTTTTTTGATCTCGTTACCCAGATGTCACAAATACGTCATTTTTTTGTCACATTAATTCTGCATTATTCTGCTACTCAATAATAATGATTCCTCTGCTGCTTGATCATTAATTCTATTAAGGGATTTTCTATGAGCACCGCGGTTCTGAATGTCAAAATTAATAGCGAATTAAAAGAGCGTATTCGTCACTATGCCGAAGATAATAGTGAAACCTTATCTTCCGTAACCGAAAAGCTGCTGCTTAACGCGCTGAACGCCCAGGATAATATTGAAGTCGATGAACAGGATATCGACAGTCAGCATACTCAGGAAGAGAATACTCCAGCGTTAACAGACAAAGAAATCAAAGCGTTACGTAAACTGCTGAAGAAAAGAAAATGATTAAAGAACCTATCTGTAATGCAGAAAATTATTCCCAGGCCTGTGAGTTACTGCGTTCAGGACGGGTAAAACATGTGCGTCTGGGATGGCAAATCGGTGGGGATGAATTCTTTAAAATCGCCTCCGACTGGTGTGACGCAGGGGCGAAAATTAAAAAACATGACGATTGTTTTGTTATTTCGCTAAAAGGGTTCCCGATCCCGCGTCAGGCTTAATCTCTAACGAATAGCTATAATAATAAACCTGCTGGCGAGCAAGAGTTTGCCGTGTAGGCGCGTCTCTCCACCTCCCGTATCATGGACGGTACGTTACGACGAGCTGCCTGCTCGTCTTTTTGTTTTCCTCCGCTACAAGCATCCAACCGCTACACTTATCTACGCACGATCAACGCTGCTCATGTGGAGGTAGGCGTATGAACTATGTCGATGGTTTTGTAGTTGCTGTTCCCAGGGACAAAAAAGCCGCTTATCAGGCGATGGCCGCCAAAGCGGCACCGCTGTTCAAAGAGTTTGGCGCGTTACGCATTGTTGAATGCTGGGCTGATGATGTTCCGGACGGAAAGCTCACCGATTTTCGGATGGCGGTAAAAGCCACCGATGACGAAGAGGTGGTGTTTAGCTGGATTGAATATCCATCCAGAGAAGCCCGCGATGCCGCTAATAAGAAAATGATGGAAGACCCGCGAATGAAGGCATTCGGGGATGAAATGCCTTTTGATGGCAAGCGGATGATTTACGGCGGATTTGCACCAATACTGGATGAGTAGTGCTACGCTACCGGGTAGTGCGGGCGACCGTGCTGCCCGGGTAATTTTCGCACCATAATTGCAGTTCATTTCCCCGTAAGGCCTTACTGTATAACCATCCCTGACCGTACTGGACGCCATGCTCACATAACCATTGGGCCTGACGCGCGCTTTCAATCCCCTCAGCAACAAGCTCAAGCTGGAGATGTTTAGCCATATCAATGATATGGGGCGCAACGGTGTTGTATTCCAGGCTATCTACAAACGACTTATCAATCTTTAGCACATCCACAGCCAGGTTTTGCAGATAACTGAGGCTTGAGTAGCCGGTACCAAAATCATCAATATATATCGGGTGCCCGGCGCGGTGAAACTGCTCCACGATCGGAGCCGTGCGCTGTGGATCGGCAAAGCCACGCTCGGTGATCTCAAGAGCAATCTGCCGGGAGCTGACCTGATAGTGCTGGCAACGCGCCGTTAGTAGCGCCAGCAACGCGTTGTCAGCAATATCGTCTGCGGCCAGATTAATCGACACATGATAGTCAGGATGCTGATGCAACCAGTTACCCATCTCGCTAAATACCTTCTCAATTACCAGACGTGTGATTTCACGAATAAGTCCGCTTTGCTCTGCAAGTGGAATAAAAATATCTGGCGTGAGCAGGCTGCCATCCGCTTGCGGCCAGCGAATCAGTGCTTCTGCGCCGACAAATTTATTGTCGCTAAGACGCATAATGGGTTGGTAACACACCGTGAATTCGCGGGAATGGATGGCGTCCTGCAACCGTGCGCGCGGCGACTGCAGGCGCTTAAGGAGCCGCAGCATCAGCGCCGCCGCCAGCAGACTGATCAGAACGCCCACCGGCAACCAGAGCATTAGCTGCTGGTTACTGGCAGCCTTCATGGGATGACTGGATGCCCACACCACAACGGCAAAATTTGTCTGGGTATTACGGAACATTGAATACACGATTCCAGCATCTTCATACCGCGTGAGATTATGGTCATGCATATGCTGCCAGACGGCTAAAGAGAGTGGGGCGCTGGATATGATTACCCGGTTCCGCGTTAAACCAATAATGGCAGAATCAATCGACCAGGTTGCCAGCGGCAGGACATCAATAAAAGAACGCGGATCGAGAACCACCATATGATCGTGGTGGCTCATTGCGATCATGTAATGGTTAATACCCAGATCGTTGCTGGGCGTAAACCAGAATCGGTATCCCTCATTATTTACCCGCTCGGGTTCTGGAAACGGCGAGATATGACTTTCCTGCTCCAGTGAAGAACAGAGCGCCTGCGAACCTTTTATAAAGATCACTTCCTGTACAAAGCGGTAGGTAAACGCCACGCGCCTCATAGCCTGCAAATGGCTCGGTTCACAGGTCTGGCTGTCGATACGGTTGATCTCATTTAATGCGGCTTTGGACTCGTCGATCACCACGCTGGCAAGCTGGTTAATGTTTTGGGTATATGACGCCAGTTCACGATAAAAACGCTGTTCGGCCTGATACCGGGCCAGCCAGATACTCAGCAAAATGGGTAACAGCACCGCTACAACCAGTGTACCTGTTACCAGGCTGACCATGCGTCTTGATGTCAACGTGCATTCCTTTAATGAGCAGGTAAGAACCGTTATCACTTGTCCGGCGAGATTAACGGGGAGCCGCTTTTTTTTCGATAGTCATTATGAATGATGATGCTATTTCGGAAACTGGCCATGCGCAAAATAGTGTTTCGCTGATTCAGTGAATACGCCTTAACGCGCACAAATGATAATCGCTTGCAACGACTGACGTAACGCCGTAAGATTGTATTATGTTATAACGTAACAATTAAGGTGAGTATGAAAGCGAACATCCATCCCCATTACCGTACGGTAGTTTTTCACGACACCAGCGCGGATGAGTACTTTATGGTGGGTTCAACCATTAAAACCGATCGCGAGATTGAGCGCGATGGGGTGGTCTATCCGTATGTGACGCTTGATGTGTCGTCAGCCTCCCACCCTTATTACACCGGGAAACAAAAGAGCTTTACCACAGAAGGCAGCGCAGCGCGCTTCCAGCAACGTTTTGGCCGGTTTTTCAAAAATAATAAGGAGTAACCATGCAGGTGTTGAATTCGTTAAAAAGCGCGAAACAGCGTCATCCTGACTGCCAGATCGTTAAGCGTAAGGGCCGTCTGTATGTAATTTGCAAATCGAATCCGCGTTTTAAAGCCGTACAGGGCGGGAAGAAGAAGCGCTGAAATGAAAAGAGCCTGCGGATTGCAGGCTCTGTACATTCAGGAAGCTTTTGCACTCTTATCGAGTGAAAACACGTCATAAAATGACAGGTTGCCTTTACGGCTAACCATCGCATGCAGCTGCGATTTTTTATCCGCATCTACACGCGGCGAGCGAAGAATAGCATCGATTAACGACGCCGGTACGTAGCGGGTGTTGTACCATTCGCCGTTGTAGCAGACGCGTAAATCCAGCACATCGATATCTTCATATTTGTAGCGCGGATACACATCAAAAAAGAAAAACCCGTTCATCAGGACAAATAACACCACCAGTAACCACACGGAATCTGCCAGGGTTTCTGACTGCAGCATAACGAGCAGCGTCGCGAACCAGCCGATGTACATAGCGATAAACAATCCGGGATGATTACGGATAAAGCTGATGCTAAAGCGCGGGCGATTATCGCGTTTTTCTTCGCGATTTAATTTATCGATGGTTTCAGTAAGCAGGTGCTGTATTTCCGTCATTCTGAGCCTACAAAATAGTAACGGGAGGAAGACGACTGTATTGTACTCAGGCGCTATAGTGGAAAACAGTAACAGACAACGCCAAAAAAAGTATAACAGTTTACCTTTTGTTGACACTATTTTAATGGCTAAGGCTCATTGACCTTCAGAGGGGCAGCGCCGCGTGCCGCCAGGATCGTTTTGCGCGCTCGTCAGTGAGCCGGGGTAATCCCAGTCAATCAGATCAACATGATCCCCCAGCATTTGTCCTGGTACGGGTAGATGTCCACTCATGCCAAATTCCCTTCAGGAACACGAGTGAACACAAACGGCAGCGTGGCACGATGGGAATCATTCCCTATGCCCGGCTGGAAGACAGGGTATTCAGGACAATAATCACGCGTTATAAATACACGTTTTAAGGCTTGCGACGTTAATAGTCAGAAATTTACTGGAATATTAACGGATAAATTTCCACACAGAAGACGGTATTTTATCGTAAAGCTTATTCATCGTCAGTTCGGCGAGACGGTGGTCGGCTGCTGAATAAAATACCGCCAGTTCGTTATCTGATAATTCGTATTTATTTTTCTCAATTACCCGTTCAAGCGTATCAATCGTCTGACAGCGTCGTAGACGCATTAAATAATCAATTTTTGTTAAAGGCTTTTCTGACATAGTTTCACCGTAAGTGATTGTAATAATTTTAAAAAGAAAGGCTCACTGGGTTGGCCTTACTAACGTTGACAAAACATTTGAACAGGCGATTGCCCGATTTGCGCCATTTCTGTAAGTCCTGGGCGCTTATCCCGTAGTTGCTAAACAACATGAAGGTATCATCGAGGTATTCATCGATCTGTTCAATCAACGCATTGTCTTCGTCATACTTAATTTTGTAATTAAGCGCAAAACTCGCAATATGCTCAATCAATTCATTTAGCTGCAGGTTGATGGCCGAGGTTGGATCGTTGACCCAGCCGTGATTGCTATCACCAAGCGTAGCCAGGCAGTCATGATACAGATTTTCGCACAAGAATTTTAGCTGCGCTATATCATGCCGTTTTGGTGAGTATTCGTCCATAACGCATCCCCCTTTTTAACAAAAAAATTTTATGAACTTAACATAACAGGGGTAACACTCTGAGATTAATGGGGGTCAGACACACCGATTTCAATGTAATTTAACTATAAATCACACTCGCGCCTTTTACCTTCTTCTATTACGAAAAATTACAATTAATGCAGATTGTTACAGGAGCAGCATAAAGGTAATACTTTCAGGTGAGATTAAAAGCAGCTTCTCTGATTATAGCGCATAAAAAGAAACATCAATATAGCCTGCTGGCACAGCTAAAATTTATCTTAATTCCAGGAGTATTCCTTAGTAAGTCGCTAATACCCAGGACTTATCTTAATAAATGCACCCAATAAGCCTCTTTATTTACTATTGCTGTTTGTTCTCAATAGTGATACCGCTGCTTAATTGCACGTTTTTATCGTGCATAAACCCAGATTAGATAAATAAAAAAGGCCGCTTGCGCGGCCTTTTTATCAGGAGTGTTTCACGGTGTGGCTATGTTCAATATCTTCGTTTTTACGGTTAAAACGTCGACGAACCACCACGAAGAATACCGGTACGAAGAAGATGGCCAGCACGGTCGCTGTAATCATCCCGCCCATTACGCCGGTACCCACCGCGTTCTGCGCGCCGGAACCCGCGCCGGAGCTGATAACCAGCGGCATTACCCCGAGGATAAACGCCAGTGAGGTCATCAGGATTGGACGCAGACGCATACGCACCGCTTCCAGCGTCGCTTCAATCAGGCCCTTGCCTTCTTTATCCATCAGATCTTTGGCGAATTCCACAATCAATATTGCGTTCTTCGCCGACAAGCCAATGGTTGTCAGCAGGCCCACCTGGAAGTACACGTCGTTATTCAGGCCGCGGAACGTCGCTGCCAGCAGCGCACCGATAACCCCCAGCGGTACGACCAGCATTACCGAGAACGGAATAGACCAGCTTTCATACAGCGCCGCCAGACACAGGAATACCACGATTAACGAGATGGCATACAGCGCAGGCGCCTGGTTGCCGGACAGGCGTTCCTGATAGGACATCCCCGTCCAGTCATAGCCAATACCGGTCGGCAGTTTGCTGGCCAGCTCTTCCATCATGTTCATCGCTTCACCGGTACTCTTACCCGGAACCGCTTCACCAAGGATTTCCATGGACGGCAGACCGTTATAGCGTTCCAGACGCGGCGAACCATACTCCCAGTGGGCGCTGGAGAAGGCCGAGAACGGCACCATCTGCCCGGAAGTATTACGCACGTACCAGTTATTGATATCTTCCGGCAGCATGCGGTATTCCGCTTCTGACATCACGTACACTTTCTTCACGCGGCCACGGTCGATAAAGTCGTTCACATAGCTACCGCCCCAGGCAGAGCCCAGCGTGGTGTTAATGTCGGAGATTGAGACGCCCAGCGCCTGTGCTTTCTCCTGATCGATATCGATTTTGTACTGCGGCGTATCTTCCAGGCCGTTAGGACGTACGCCCGCCAGCAGGTCAGGATGCTTCGCCACTTCGCCCAGCAGTTGGTTACGCGCCTGGGTTAGCTTTTCGTGGCCCAGGTTAGCCTGGTCGATCAGCTGGAAGTCAAAGCCGGTCGCCGTACCCAGTTCAACAATCGCCGGAAGGTTAAACGCGAACACCATCGCATCTTTAATCTGCGAGAAACGACCCATGGCGCGACCGGTGATCGCTTCCACTTTGTTTTCAGCGCCCGGACGTTCATCCCAGTTTTTCAGGGAAACGAACGCCAGACCGGTGTTCTGACCGCGACCGGAGAAGCCGAAGCCGTTAACGGTAAACACCGAGTTAACGTTGGCTTTTTCCTTGGTCAGGTAGTAGTCGGTTACCTCATCCAGCACTTTCTGAGTACGTTCCTGGGTAGCGCCCGCAGGCAGTTGCGCCATGGTCAGGAACACGCCCTGGTCTTCGTCCGGCAGGAACGAGCTGGGCAGTTTGATGAACAGGAACGCCATGCCGCCAACAATCAGCAGATACAGCAGCAGATAGCGGCCGGTGCTGCGCAGGATGTTGCCTACGCTGTCGGTGTAGTGATGGGTGCTCTTATCGAACATCCGGTTAAACCAACCGAAGAAGCCTTTTTTGCCTTCGCCGTGGTCGCCTTTGGCGATCGGTTTCAGCATGGTGGCGCACAGGGCAGGGGTCAGGATCAATGCCACCAGCACGGACAGCACCATCGCGGATACGATCGTAATGGAGAACTGACGATAAATCGCCCCGGTTGAGCCGCCGAAGAACGCCATCGGGATAAATACCGCCGACAGCACCATGGCGATACCCACCAGCGCGCCCTGAATCTGGCCCATGGATTTACGCGTCGCTTCTTTTGGCGGCAAGCCTTCTTCCGCCATCACACGCTCAACGTTTTCTACCACCACGATGGCGTCATCCACCAGCAGGCCTATCGCCAGCACCATACCGAACATCGTCAGGGTGTTTATCGAGTACCCGAACACGGCAAGGATAGCGAAGGTGCCCAGCAGTACCACCGGAACCGCAATGGTTGGGATCAGCGTGGCCCGGAAGTTCTGCAGGAACAGATACATTACCAGGAACACCAACACGATAGCTTCCACCAGCGTTTTCACTACCTCGTTAATGGAGATCTTAACGAACGGGGTAGTGTCGTACGGGTAAACCACTTCCAGACCGTGTGGGAAGAACGGCTTCATCTTCTCGATGGATTCACGCACCGCCGCAGCGGTATCCAGCGCGTTAGCGCCGGTTGCCAGTTTAATCCCCAGACCGGATGCCGGCTGGCCGTTATAACGGGCAATAACGTCGTAGCTTTCGCCGCCCAGCTCCACCTTAGCGACATCGCTGAGGCGAACCTGAGAACCATCCTGATTCACTTTCAGCAGGATCTTGCTGAACTCTTCCGCCGACGTCAGACGAGTCTGCGCGATAATGGAGGCGTTCAACTGCTGGCCTTTGACCGGCGGGGTACCGCCGAGCTGGCCTGCCGCAACCTGGGCGTTCTGCGCTTTGATTGCATTGATCACGTCAACCGGCGTGAGCTGGTAGTTGGTCAGTTTATTGGGGTCCATCCAGATACGCATCGCATACTGCGCACCGAACAGCTGCACGTCACCGACACCCGTGGTACGGCTGATCGGATCTTTCACCGTCGCGCCCACGTAGTCGGCAATATCTTCCTGGGTCATTGAGCCGTCGGTCGAGATCATCCCGACAACCATCAGGAAGCTGCTTGACGATTTCTCAACGCTCACGCCTTGCTGTTGCACTTCCTGCGGCAGCAATGGCATAGCCAGCTGCAGTTTGTTCTGCACCTGAACCTGGGCGATATCGGCATCTGTACCGGAATCGAAGGTAATGGTGATTTGCACCGAACCCGACGAGTCGCTGGTAGAGGACATATACAGCAGGTTATCGATACCGTTCATGTTCTGTTCGATAACCTGCGTCACCGTATCCTGTACGGTTTTCGCATCGGCGCCCGGGTACATGGCGGAGATCTGGATAGCCGGCGGCGCGATCGTGGGATACTGCGCCACAGGCAGTTTCATGATCGCAAGGCCCCCCGCCAGCATAATAATGATGGCGATTACCCACGCGAAGATTGGGCGATCGATAAAAAACTTAGCCATGTCTTAACGGCTCCTGTTTAAGTTAAGACTTCGGTTGTTCTGGCGCGGCATTGGCTGCGGCGGATTGTTTATCCGCATCCGCCGTAACTTCTTGTGCTTTAACCTGGACGCCAGGACGAACTTTTTGCAAACCGGTAATAATCACGCGATCGCCTGTTTTAAGACCGTCAGTCACCAGCCACTTATCCCCAATAGCCTGGGTTGCGGTGATTTGACGTACTTCAACTTTATCGCCTTCGCCGACCACCATCGCAGACGCGTCGCCGCGCGGCGTGCGGGTTACGCCCTGTTGCGGCACCAGAATCGCGTTAGGATTCACGCCTTCTTCCAGACGCGCACGTACGAACATGCCCGGCAGTAACGTGTGGTTCGGGTTAGGGAACAGCGCGCGTAAGGTAATCGAGCCGGTGGTTTGATCGACGGTCACGTCAGAGAATTCCAGCGTGCCCTCCTGATCGAACTTAATCCCGTCCGAGGTCACCAGCTGTACTTTCGCTTTACCGTTTTCCTGTTTCAGCGCGCCGCTGGCCAGCTCCTGCTTCAAACGCAGGAAGTCATTGCTGGACTGGGTCACATCCACATAGATAGGGTCGAGCTGCTGTACCGTTGCCAGCGCGGTAGCCTGGCCGTTCTGCACCAGCGCGCCTTCGGTGACGCTGGATTTACCAATGCGTCCGCTGATAGGGGAGGTCACTTTGGTGTAGGCGAGGTTAATACGTGCGGTTTCAACCGCGGCTTTAGCGGCTACCACGGCGGCATTCGCCTCCTGGGCATTCGCCTGAGCGTTATCGTAATCCTGTTTACTGATGTAGTTAGTACCAATCAGTTTCTGGTAACGACGCAGCGTAACCTGCGCGATATTGGCGCTGGCCTGGGCGCGCGCCAGATCGCCTTTGGCGCTCTCGTAAGAGGCCTGGTAGGTTGCTGGATCAATCTGATAAAGGGAGACACCCGCTTCGATATCACTGCCTTCCACGAAATTACGCTTCAGAATAATACCGTTCACCTGAGGACGAACTTCCGCCACGCGATACGCACTGGTGCGGCCCGGAAGCTCGGTTGTGATCGGTAGAGGTTCGCTTTTCAGCGTGACCACGCCGACTTCCGGCGTGTGCTGCGCCTGCTGTTGCTGCTGTTTGTCGTCACATCCTGTAAGCGCTAAGCTGCCTGAGAGCATCAGAACGACCGCCAGAGGCGTTAACCCTCTGTTTTTGTTCATAGGTAAACCTCGAGTGTCCGATTTCAAAATTGATTGATGGATCAAACGTCCACAAACCCATTGCTGCGTTTAAATTATGGTCGTGATATGGTACATACATTCATAAATGTATGTAAATCTGACCCTTGTAAATTCACAAACATATGGCACGAAAAACCAAACAACAGGCACTGGAAACGCGAAACCACATCCTTGATGTGGCGATTCACTTGTTTTCCCGGCAGGGTGTTTCGGCCACGTCACTGGCAGATATTGCCCAGGCTGCTGGGGTTACGCGCGGCGCCATCTATTGGCACTTCAGAAACAAGTCCGATTTGTTTAGTGAAATCTGGGAGTTGTCAGAGTCCAGTATTGGGGATCTTGAAACTGAGTATCAGGCAAAATATCCCGGCGATCCACTGTCAGTTTTAAGAGAGATCCTGGTTTATATTCTTGAAGCTACCGTTTCAGAGGAGCGCCGCCGGTTGATGATGGAAATTATCTTCCATAAATGTGAGTTTGTTGGCGAAATGGCTCGGGTTCAACAGCTGCATCGCGAGTATTGTCTGGCCAGCCATGAGCGTATCGAACAGGCGTTAAGCCGCTGTATGGCTGCCAGTATGCTCCCGGCGACCCTGAACCTCCGCCGCGCGACACTTCTGATGCGCAGTTATATCACCGGCTTAATGGAAAATTGGTTATTCGCCCCACAAACCTTCGATTTGAAATCCGAAGCGCGCGCCTTCGTTGAAATCCTGCTTGAAATGTATCAGTTCTGCCCGACGCTCCAAAAAAACGCGGTGACTTAACCACACTCGTTATAGTCAGATTTCTCTCTATCCCCACGGCCTTGCTATTCTGCGACCCTGTCCCGTGGTATTCTGCGCCTCACCAACTTTCTCCGATATATTCTCGGCCCGTTAATCACTCATTCAAAGACTATGCAGCACGATCTTCACTTTCGCAAAATTACCTGCGTCCTGGCGCTGGTGTGGCTTCTTCTGGCTGGATTACTGCTTTCCACAGGCGTAGCGAATGCCGCATCTAACGGCGAATTGCCCGCGCGTGCTGATATTCAAAGCCAGCTTGATGCGCTGAGTAAACAAAAAAACCTTTCCGCGCAGGATAAACTGATCCAACAGGATCTGACCCAAACGCTGGAAACCCTCGACAAAATCGAAAGGGTCAAGCAGGAGACGACGCAGTTGCGTCAACGTGTGGCACAGGCGCCGGAGAAAATGCGCCAGGCCACTGAGGCGCTCAACGCGTTAAGCACGCCGGAAAGCGATGACAGCCTGCGACAAACCTTTAAGGCCATGTCGTTGCGGCAGCTTGAAGCGCGCACCAGCAGTATGGTGGATGAACTACAGAGCGCGCAAAACGATCTTTCCACCTTTAATAGCCAACTGGTTTCGCTGCAGACTCAACCGGAGCGGGTGCAAAACGCCATGTACACCGCTTCGCAGGAGTTGCAGCAGATCAGAAACCGCCTGAACGGCACCACCCCGGGCGAGACGGCGCTGCGTCCATCCCAACAGACGCTGATGATGGTGCAGCAGGTATTGCTGAACGCGCAAATCGATCAGCAGCGTAAGAGCCTTGAAGGGAACACGGTCTTACAGGACAGCCTGCAAAAGCAGCGCGATTACACCACCGCCCATATCAACCTGCTGGAGCATCAGCTGCAGTTATTGCAGGAAGCGGCGAATACCAAACGGTTGTCGCTTACGGAAAAAACCGCTCAGGAAGCGGTAACGCCAGATGACTCCTCCAGCCTGCAAAATAATCCGCTGATTAAACAGGAGCTGGACGTCAACCATCAGCTGAGCCAGCGACTCATTTCCGCCACGGAAAATGGTAACGCGCTGGTGCAGCAGAACATCAAGGTCAAAAACTGGCTTGATCGCGCCCTGCAGTCAGAGCGCAACCTGAAAGAACAGATTTCGGTGCTAAAAGGCAGCTTACTGCTGTCGCGTATCCTGTATCAGCAGCAGCAAACGCTGCCGTCTGCCGATGAGCTTGAGGATATGACTAACCGCATCGCCGACCTGCGTCTGGAGCAATTCGACCTGAACCAGCAGCGCGACGCGCTATTTCAGAACGAGGCCTTTGTGGCGAAGCTGGAAGAGGGGCATCAGGGCGAAGTGAATGCTGAGGTTCACGAAACACTGCTGCAAATGGTGGATATGCGCCGCGAACTGCTCGATCAATTGAATAAGCAGCTCGGCAACCAACTGATGATGGCGATTAACCTGCAAATCAACCAGCAGCAGTTGATGAGCGTCAGTAAAAATCTAGAGCAGATGCTGACCCAGCAAATCTTCTGGGTAAACAGTAACCGTCCGATGGACTGGGACTGGATTAAAGCCTTCCCGGGCGCTATCCACGATCAGATTAAAGCCATGAAAATCACGGTGAACTGGAAGAAAGCCTGGCCGTCAGTGGCCGTGGCGTTTCTTGCTGGTTTACCGCTGTTGCTGATTGCCGGGCTGATCCGCTGGCGCTTCGGTTGGCTGAAACAGTATCTGGCAAAACTGGCCTCTGAAGTGGGGCAGTTGCGTAACGACAGTCAGTTGCATACGCCGAAAGCGATCCTGATTAACTTTATCCGCGCCTTACCGGTGTGCCTGATCATCCTGGCATGTGGTCTGATCCTGCTGTTTATGCAGATCAACATCAGTGATTTGCTGTGGGAGTTCAGTAAAAAACTCGCCATGTTCTGGCTGGTGTTCGGCGTGTGCTGGCGGGTGCTGGAAAAAGACGGCATGGCTGTCAGCCATTTCAACATGCCTGCGCAGCTTACCAGCCACTGGCGTCGCCAGATTGTGCGCGTAAGCCTGGCGCTGTTGCCGCTGCTGTTCTGGTCGGTGATGGCGGAGCTGTCCCCGCTGAATCTGATGGATGACGTGCTGGGCCAGGCGATTATTTTCATCAACCTGCTGGTGATTGCCGCGCTGATTTGGCCAATGTGCCGGGAGAGCTGGCACGACAAAGAGTCGCACACCATGCGTCTGGTCACCATCACCGTGCTGGCGATTGTGCCGATTATGCTGCTGGTGCTGACGGTTACCGGGTACTTCTACACCACGCTGCGCCTGGCCGGACGCTGGATTGATACCGTTTACCTGGTGATTATCTGGAACCTGCTGTATCAGACCGTGTTGCGCGGGTTAAGCGTCGCGGCGCGCCGCATCGCCTATCGCCGCGCTATTGCCCGTCGCCAGAATCTGGTTAAAGAGGGCGCAGAGGGTGCCGAACCGGTAGAAGAGCCGCCGCTGGGCCTCGATCAGGTTAACCAGCAGACATTGCGTCTGACGATGTTGACCCTGTTCGCCCTGTTCGGCGTGGTGTTCTGGGCGATTTGGTCGGATTTGATCACCGTATTCGCCTATCTCGACAGCGTGGTGTTATGGAATTACAACGGCACCGAAGCGGGTGCGGCGGTAATTAAACACGTTACGATGGGCAGCCTGCTGTTCGCGCTGGCGGCGTTTGCCGTCGCATGGGCGCTGATCCGCAACCTGCCGGGCCTGCTGGAAGTGCTGGTGCTGTCGCGTCTGAATATGCGGCAGGGCACGTCATACGCCATTACAACCATCCTCAACTACGTGATTATCGGCGTCGGGGCGATGGTGGTCTTTGGTGCGCTCGGGGTGTCGTGGGACAAGCTTCAGTGGCTGGCTGCGGCGCTGTCGGTGGGTCTGGGCTTCGGCTTGCAGGAAATTTTCGGTAACTTTGTTTCCGGTATCATTATCCTGTTCGAACGTCCGGTGCGTATCGGCGATACCGTCACTATCGGCACCTTCTCGGGAACCGTCAGCAAAATCCGTATCCGCGCGACCACCATCACCGACTTTGACCGCAAAGAGGTGATTATCCCGAACAAGGCGTTTGTGACCGAGCGGCTGATTAACTGGTCGTTGACCGATACCATCACCCGCGTGGTGATCCGCCTGGGCGTGGCTTACGGATCGGATCTGGATAAGGTGAAAGCGATCCTGCTTAAGGCGGCGATGGAACATCCGAAAGTGATGCACGATCCGGAACCGTCGGTGTTCTTTACCACCTTCGGGCCGAGCACGCTGGATCATGAGTTGCGTTTGTACGTTCGTGAACTGCGCGATCGCAGCTACACCGTGGATGAACTGAACCGCACCATCGATCGTCTGTGCCGTGAAAACGACATCAACATCGCGTTCAACCAGCTTGAAGTGCATCTGCATAACAAGAACGGTGAGCAGTTCACCGAGGTGAAGCGCGATCTGAATAACGGCCAGGCACCGACTGCGGCATAAAAAAGGCGAGGGCGCAGAACGCCCTCACCTGAGAAGATCTTACAGGGGGATAATCATCCCCTTTTTTATTACAGGACCTTATGCGGGCCGAAACATTCGTAATGAATGTTCGCCGGGTCGATACCCAGGCTCACCAGCTGTTTGGCGGCAAACTGCATAAAGGCCACCGGGCCGCACAGGAAGAACGTCATACCGGGAACCTTCAGCGCGCCTTCCTGCTTCAACAGATCCATTAACCCTTCGCTGTGGAAGCGACCATTATCACGATCGCGCTGTGACGGCACGCGATACCAGATATGGTAATCAAAATGCTTCAGCAACTTGCCATGCAGGGCAATTTCATCAGCAAAGGCATGGACATCGCCGTTTTCCGCGGCATGTAACCAGTTGACCTGCGCTTCATGATGATTGGCGGCCAGGTTATCCAGCATTGCCAGCATCGGCGTCTGGCCTACGCCTGCGGAAATCAGCGTCACAGGCGTTGTTGGCGGCACATCCATAAAGAAATCGCCCGCCGGAGCCACCAGGTTAATCACATCACCCACTTTAGCGTGAGCGTGCAGCCAGTTTGACACCACGCCTTCGCCTTCGCGCTTCACCGCAATGCGGTAGCTTTTGCCGTTTGGTTTGCGGGTCAGGGAGTACTGGCGAATCTCCTGGTACTCGAAGTTTTCTGGTTTGATCCACACGCCTAAATACTGGCCTGGTTTATAATCCGCCACCGGGCCGCCGTCTACGGGTGTAAATTCAAAACTGGTGATCAATGCGCTTTGCTGTTTGACTTCCGTGATGCGGAACGGACGTGTCCCTTCCCAGCCGCCGGTTTTGCCTGCGTTTTCCTGATAGATTTCCGCCTCGCGGTTTATAAACACCTGCGCCAGCACGCCATAGGCTTTACCCCAGGCATCCAGTACCTCCTGACCCGGGCTGAACATCTCATCCAGCGTCGCTAACAGATGGGTACCGACGATGTTGTATTGTTCCGGCTTGATATGAAAGCTGGTGTGCTTCTGGGCGATTTTCTCCACCGCCGGCAGCAGCGCCGCCAGGTTCTCAATATTGGTGGCATAGGCGCAAATGGCGTTGAACAGCGCTTCACGCTGATCGCCGTTGCGCTGATTGCTCATATTAAAAATGTCTTTCAGTTCCGGATTATGGGCAAACATCCGGTCATAAAAGTGGGCGGTGAGTTTCGGGCCAGTTGCTGCCAGTAGCGGAATAGTGGACTTCACAGTCGCGATAGTTTGAGCATCTAACATCAGGGTGTTCCTTTGCAGGTGTCTATAATATGTATTTTGAATGCATCTTATAAATTAATCCCTGTGCTGTAAAGGGTCTCTGTTGAGATTTTGTTATTGAGTGTTAATGAAAAACCTGCATCACGATCCTGAAAAGAATTCCGTCAGGTACGCCGTTTGTAAATAGCGATGAAGCCTTGTACTGCCTGAAGCCAATCGTTTGCGTAAAAACCTTTGTCAAGACCTATCTTCACACTGTTAATCGGTTTACACTGTTGCCCGTTGCCCAAAAAGGGCCCCTAATTGCCGTAAAAAGTTTACCGTTAGCTGAGTCAGGAGATGCGGATGTTAAAGCGTGAAATGAACATTGCCGATTATGATGCCGAACTGTGGCAGGCTATGGAGCAGGAGAAGGTTCGTCAGGAAGAACATATTGAACTTATCGCCTCCGAAAACTACACCAGCCCGCGTGTTATGCAGGCTCAGGGTTCTCAGCTGACCAACAAATACGCTGAAGGTTATCCGGGCAAACGCTACTACGGCGGTTGCGAATATGTGGATATCGTTGAGCAACTGGCGATTGACCGCGCAAAAGAACTGTTTGGCGCGGACTATGCCAACGTGCAGCCGCATTCCGGCTCCCAGGCTAACTTTGCGGTCTATACCGCGCTGCTGCAACCGGGCGATACCGTTCTGGGTATGAACCTGGCGCAAGGCGGCCACCTGACTCACGGTTCTCCGGTTAACTTCTCTGGCAAGCTGTACAACATCATCCCTTACGGCATTGATGAGTCCGGTAAAATTGACTACGAAGACATGGCGAAGCAGGCCAAAGAGCACAAACCGAAGATGATCATCGGCGGCTTCTCTGCTTACTCTGGCGTGGTTGACTGGGCAAAAATGCGTGAAATCGCAGACAGCATCGGCGCTTATCTTTTCGTTGATATGGCGCACGTCGCCGGCCTGATTGCCGCAGACGTTTATCCGAACCCGGTTCCACACGCGCACGTTGTGACCACGACTACTCACAAAACCCTGGCAGGCCCGCGCGGTGGTCTGATCCTCGCCAAAGGCGGCGACGAAGAGCTGTACAAAAAACTGAACTCTGCCGTATTCCCAAGCGCGCAGGGCGGCCCGCTGATGCACGTTATCGCGGCGAAAGCCGTAGCGCTTAAAGAAGCGATGGAGCCTGAGTTCAAAGTTTACCAGCAGCAGGTTGCCAAAAACGCCAAAGCGATGGTGGAAGTGTTCCTGAACCGTGGCTACAAAGTGGTATCTGGCGGCACGGAAAACCACCTGTTCCTGCTGGACTTGGTTGATAAAAACCTGACCGGTAAAGAAGCTGACGCTGCCCTGGGCCGCGCCAACATCACCGTAAACAAAAACAGCGTACCGAACGATCCGAAGAGCCCGTTTGTGACCTCCGGTATCCGTATCGGCTCCCCGGCTATCACCCGTCGCGGCTTTAAAGAAGCGGAAGCGAAAGAGCTGGCTGGCTGGATGTGCGACGTGCTGTCAAACATCAACGACGAAGCGACCATCGAACGCGTGAAGCTGAAAGTGCTGGATATCTGCGCCCGCTTCCCGGTTTATGCATAAGCGTTAAGCGTTAATTTTTAGCGGTGAAAACCCTCGACCTGGTCGGGGGTTTTTTATGGGTTGGGTTTTGAAGATGTCTCGCACTTCTGAATCGTTATTTTTTGAATATGTATTTTTACACTGATGTGGAGCCTTCCTGCGTTTAAGGTTTCGGTAGAGTTTATCTCCTGTATTAAGGACGAGAGACTCACATGTCGGAATTTACACACGATATTTTGCATGATGAATTGCAGGGATTTGACGTTTTCAGATATACCGATATCCGTTTCACATTTGCGAAAAATCCGCTGCGACAAATTACATTCAGGCTGGTTTTTTGTAAGGAGACAGGTAACAACGCATGGTTAAAAACGCGCTATGGCGCTGAACTGGCATCGTTGACCGTAAACGTTGTGAGCTTTCATAACATTGATGCACTTAATAATGACCAGTGCGAAACCCTGTTTGTTAAGCCGCCTGATGCGCCAGATCTCAATGCCTCTGAAGTTCTATATTTATACAGAACGCTAATTGACATCATTTTGCAAATCGCTGAGATTGCACAGATTCAGGTATTAACTTTTCAGGCTTATAGCGAAGAACTTCGCCGCATTTACGACAGGTTAGTGAAAAGATATGTGCTGACCAGAAACCTGCATATCATGACCGAAGGAGCTTATTATGTTATTCGAACAGGGCGCAGAAAAGATGAACGATCAAATTGATTATGAGGCAATTAAGGCGCAAAAGATTGAAATGTGGCAGCGCTTTATGAAAGCTAAAAGGAAAGCAGAGCAGGAAGGGCGAGTAGTCAGGACGCCTCTCTAAAGCTTGCAAGCTCACTGCTAATGGCTCCTCCGGGAGCTTTTTCTTTATACCCAGTTGCAATGCTGGGGCAGGCGCTATCAGGCGAAACGTTCATGTTAACGCAATGTAACGTCTTGCACCCGGCGCAATAACCCGCCAGACTATCGCCTCCAAAACGGGAGGGATTCATGGTTTTGCACTCTACGCGCTGGCTGGCGCTCAGTTACTTCACCTACTTCTTTAGCTACGGCATTTTCTTACCTTTCTGGAGCGTCTGGCTCAAAGGCATCGGCTTAGCGCCGGAAACCATCGGCCTGCTGCTTGGCGCAGGATTGATCGCCCGCTTCCTTGGCAGCCTGCTATTGGCACCGCGCGTGACCGACCCCTCCCGGCTGGTGTTTGCGCTGCGCGTATTAGCCTTACTCACGCTCATTTTCGCCGTCGCGTTCTGGCTGGGCACCACTACCGCGTGGCTGCTGATTGTGATGGTTGGCTTCAACCTGTTTTTCTCGCCGCTGGTGCCATTAACCGATGCGCTGGCCGGAACCTGGCAAAAGCAAATCACCCTTGATTACGGTAAGGTGCGCGTCTGGGGATCGCTGGCGTTTGTGATTGGATCGGCGCTCACCGGAAAACTGATCAGCATTTTCGATTATCAGGCGATCCTGGTGATGCTGAGCATTGGCGTGGCGTCGATGCTGCTCGGCATGATGCTGCGACCTTCCGTGATGCCGCAAGGGCAGGCGCGCCAGAACGAAAGCGCCGGCTGGCCCGCGTGGCGCAAACTGGTGCTCGAAAGCTGGCGCTTCTTGGCTTGCGTCTCGCTGTTGCAGGGCGCGCATGCCGCCTATTACGGCTTTAGCGCCATCTACTGGCAGGAAGCCGGTTATTCCGCTTCGGTGGTGGGCTACTTATGGTCGCTGGGCGTGGTTGCCGAAATCGTGGTATTCACCCTCAGCAACAAGCTGTTCCGCCGCTGGAGCGCCCGCGATTTGCTGCTGCTTTCGGCGCTGAGCGGGATTGTGCGCTGGTCGCTGATGGCCTGGACCACCGATTTGCCGTGGCTGATCCTGGCGCAAATTCTGCACTGCGGCAGCTTCACGGTCTGCCACCTCGCCGCCATGCGCTATATTTCGGCACGCCAGGGCAGCGAAGTGATTCGCTTACAGGCAGTTTATTCCGCCGTCGCCATGGGGGGCAGTATCGCCATTATGACCATGTTTGCGGGCTTCCTGTTCCAGCACCTGCAAGGCGGGATGTTCTGGGTGATGGCGCTGCTGGCGGTGCCGGCAATCGCGCTGCGCCCCGCCGTGGTGGCGCGTTAATTTTCCAGAATTTCACGAATACGCTGCTGCTGGTTTTCCCCCAGCGGCAGCGTGGCGTGGATCAGCGGTGCGGAGAACAGCGGCAGCGAGGTATGGTAAG
The DNA here is from genome assembly GCF_007570865.1 of Atlantibacter subterraneus. Taxonomy (GTDB): domain Bacteria; phylum Pseudomonadota; class Gammaproteobacteria; order Enterobacterales; family Enterobacteriaceae; genus Atlantibacter; species Atlantibacter subterraneus. The sequence goes on from NZ_VLPS01000003.1 coordinate 143,755, forward strand.
GAGTGATAATCAACGCCACCTCCTTCGATGCGCCTTGTTTCTGAAACGTATGGACCGACAGGTATTTGATATTCAGCGGCAGCAGCGTTAATTCCCGTAGCTGATGCTCAATCTGCTCCTCCAGCTGCCGGTCATTGCCGGTCAGCAGCAATACCTGCTTCTCCTGAATATCGCTCTCCTGCATCAGCCATGCGCCAAAAATAATGGCGATCAGGCCAATCTCTTCATCGGAAAACTGGATGCCATAGTGCGTTTCAAGCCGGGCGCAGGCCTCGCGGGTAGTGCGCATTAAGCGCGGATACAGCCGGGTGATCTCCTCCGGGAGCGCATTATCAATGCCAATACCGAACAGGCAGCGGTCCAGCGCCTGGGCGAGATGCACATACAGCTGCGCCGCCAGGCCAGCTTCATCGCTGAACGCCATACCGGAAAGGGTGCGAAACGCGTTAATCAGCTCCGCCACCGCCAGCCGCAGCTGAATATCCTGCGGCTGATTGTCTTTCAGCGGGTCCGGCACGCGCAGCATCATAAACATCAGCGCCAGAAATAACTGTTCATCCTGATGTGGCGGCACCGGCACCCTGCGCTGCCAGTGGCGCATAATTTCCTGCGCCGCCAGATATTCCGCCCGCTGGGCGGTCCAGAGATTTTGTACCTGATTAAAGCCCGGCGACTGACCGGCGTGCTGCTCCATCAGGCAATATTGCAGGAACAGCCGCAGGAACTGAGTGTCGCGCGATTCGAACTGCCGGTTAAGCCGACGTCCGCAAAGGTTGACCAGCGCGTGTAAATTCGTATCGTCATAGCACGCGACGGGAATGCCGCGCTGCCGGAGTTCGGTTTTCAGCGTTGGGGTAAAATGCTGCTGCACAAAATGGGGGCACAGGCGCATAGCGCGACGCAGCCAGTGGAGCAGGCAAAGCCGGCGATCGAGTGGCGCACCTTCAATCCGGTAGCTGCCGTCGGGGTGGGTCATAATTGAAAGCCGGTGGTAGCGCTGGATCTCAGAACTGGTTTCAACGATATCCTGACGGGCGATGCCACCATCAACGCCGTTAATTTGCCCGATTAATTCCGGCGTCACGGTGCCGGGTAAATAGAGCATCAACAGCATCTGGCAGCGGCGCTGCGGACTGGAAAGCACGGATGGCGGCGAACAAATCTGTGTCATCATCCAAAAGTTCCAGTTAGGTTAATCAAAGCTAAGCGTAGTTAAAGTATGAGTCACCGTTAGAACGCCACTGGACTTTCATTTGGTAATCCTGTCTGGCTCACAGATTTTTTTGTATGGAAAAGATAATGCGCCCAACGATGTTAAGGATATTGCCCGCTTTGCCGCTGCTGACGCTCGTTTGCGCGGCACCGAGCTTTGCGCATCCCCACAGTTTCATTACCCTTAAAACGCAAATTATCGAAAAGGACGGTCAATTTACCGGTCTGCATATGCGCTGGGTGATGGATGAGATCACATCAGCCGACCTGTTGTATGACGCCGGAGACGCTAAACCCGGAACAGAGATCTGGAAAAAGCTGGCGGCGGAAGTCATGGCCAACGTTATCGGGCAGCACTACTTCACCGAAGTGTGGCACGACGGCAAAAAGGTAACCTTTTTACCGGTGCCTCCGGAATACGGCATGGCGCGGGAGGGGCATCAGGCGGTACTGACGTTTATCCTGCCGCTGGCAAAGCCGCAGCCGCTGGCCGGGCAGCGCTACAGCATCTCAACCTTTGATCCGACCTATTATGTCGATATGAGCTACGAAGCGACCCATGACGTCACGCTGCCCGCCGCACTCGCCGGTCAATGTAAACTGACGATGACCACCCCGACGCCCACGGCAGATATTCAGGCCTTCGCGCTGTCGCTCGATAAAGAAGACGCGCCGCCGGAAGATATGGAGTTGGGGAAACAATTTGCCCAGAAGGTTGAGTTGCAATGTCAGTAGTGTTTTCAACGCCGAAACCCGCGCGACGCTGGGTACAACTATGGCCGCTGGGCCTGTTTTTGCTGCTGGCGATCGTAGCCGGGCTGCTGCTCTGGCAGCACTGGCCGCGCCTGATGATGCAGAGCATAATCTGGCAGCGCAGCGTCAATCTGGAACTGAGTGCGCTGCTGAAACGCGTGGCGGAAAATCCCCGCCAGGCGGGCGGGGCGCTGCTGCTGTTCAGCTTTGTGTATGGCGTACTTCATGCCCTGGGGCCGGGCCACGGTAAAGTGGTGATTACCACCTGGCTGGCGACCCATCCGTCAAAACTCAAGTCCAGCTTAGGGCTGACGTTTGCCTCATCGCTGCTGCAAGGGCTGGTGGCGATTGGCCTGGTGGTCGTGGTGCTGTCGCTGCTGGCCTTGCCCGCCCGGCAGTTGCATATGAGTAGTTTCTGGCTGGAGAAGGGCAGTTTCCTGCTGGTGGGCGTGCTGGGCGTAATGCTGTGCTGGCGGGCGATTCACCGACTGCGTGGATTACTGCGCCGCCCCAAATTCAGCGCCTTCACTTTGCATCACGTTCACAGTGAACATTGCGGCTGTGGGCATCAGCATCTCCCCACGCAGCAGCAACTGGAGCAGGGTGACGACTGGCGCGCGCGCCTGATGATTATTCTTTCCATGGGGATGCGCCCCTGTTCCGGCGCGATTATGGTACTGCTGTTCAGCAAAGTGATTGGCGTGTTCGGCTGGGGAATCGCTGCGGCGCTGGCGATGGCGGCGGGAACCTCATTAACCATTTCCTCGCTGGCGCTGCTGGTGCACAGCTTCCGAACCCTGGCGATCCGCCTGAGCGGCAATAAAACGCCCGCGCTGTGGCGGCAGGTGGGCTGGACAACGCTGGCGTTAGCGGGCGGGGCGATCCTGATTCTGGCGGCGGTGATTATGTGGCTCAGCGCCCAGCCGCCGGGCGGCGGGCTCCGTCCCTTCTAAACAAAAATGCCCTGTCGGGACAGGGCATTTTGCATTCTAAAAAACCGATTAACGCTTCAGGGCGTCGCTCAGTTCTTCACGCATGTTGGCGAGCATCGCTTTCACCACGCGCGGGTTACCCGCGACCAGGTTGCCGGTCATGATGTAGTTATGACCGCCGGTGAAATCACAGACCAGACCGCCCGCTTCACGCACCAGCAGTTCGCCACCGGCGAAATCCCACGGCTTCAGGTTGATTTCAAAGAAACCGTCAACGCGGCCCGCAGCCACATAGGCCAGGTCCAGCGCAGCGGAACCGGTGCGGCGGAAGTCGGCGCACTGGGTGAACAGTTTGCTCACGATATTGATGAACGTGGCGGAGTGCTGTTTGGCTTTGAACGGGAAGCCGGTCGCCAGAATGGTGCCATCCAGATCGCGTGCATTGCTGCCGCGCAGACGATACCCGTTGAGCTGTGCGCCCTGGCCGCGAACGGCGGTGAACAGTTCATTGCGCATCGGATCGTAAACCACAGCCACTTCAGTACGGCCTTTCACGCGTACGGCGATGGAAACGGAAAAATGGGGGAGGCGTTTAACGAAGTTGGTGGTGCCATCCAGCGGATCGATAACCCATTGTACATCCTGGTCGGTGCCTTCGTGTTCGCCGCTTTCTTCGGTAATAATGGTGTGTTGCGGGTAAGACTGGCGGATGGTGTCGATGATAATGCGCTCTGCGCCTTTATCCACGTTGGTCACAAAATCGTTGCTGCCTTTCTGGCTGGTTTCTACGGCGTCCGGCGTTTCGTAGTTTTTGGCGATAAAGTTTCCGGCCTTGCGCGCAGCACGCACGGCGATGTTGAGCATCGGATGCATCAGGTATCTCTCACTGGATGTTAAAGAACGGGGAAATCGGCGCGCAGTATAGCAGGGAGTTCGGATTATGTCTCAGGTTTATGATAGGATAGCGACATATTATTAAATTGTGTCGGTTCGCTATGCTGCAAAACATTCGTATCGTGCTGGTGGAGACCTCTCACACCGGCAACATGGGCTCTGTCGCCCGCGCCATGAAAACCATGGGCCTTACCAATCTCTGGCTGGTTAACCCGCTGGTAAAACCCGATTCCCAGGCCATCGCTCTGGCGGCCGGTGCCAGCGATGTGATCGGCAACGCCACTATTGTTGATACGCTCGATGAAGCGTTATCCGGCTGTAGCCTGGTAGTTGGCACCAGCGCCCGTTCCCGCACGCTGCCGTGGCCTATGCTCGATCCGCGCGAATGCGGTCTGAAAAGCGTTTCTGAAGCCGCTCACGCGCCGGTCGCGCTGGTGTTTGGCCGCGAGCGCGTCGGTTTAACTAACGACGAGCTGCAAAAGTGCCATTATCACGTGGCGATTGCCGCCAATCCGGAATACAGCTCGCTGAACCTGGCGATGGCGGTGCAGGTGATTGCTTATGAAGTGCGGATGGCCTGGCTGGCTGCCGAACAGCAGCAAACCGCAGCGGTGGAAAGTGAAGAAGCGCCGTACCCGCTGGTGGATGATTTAGAGCGTTTTTACGGTCATCTGGAGCAGGTATTGCTCAACACCGGCTTTATCCGCGCCAACCATCCCGGCCAGGTGATGAACAAATTACGCCGCCTGTTTACCCGCGCACGCCCGGAAAGTCAGGAACTTAACATCCTGCGCGGCATGCTGGCGTCCATTGACAGCACCCATAAAAAAGACCCGAATACTTGAGTAAATTACCAGGGTAAATAGTTGACCAATTTACTCAGGAATGTCAGACTTGCGCCTGCTATGCAACACCCCACTTTACAAATAAACACCCCCGCTTCGAGGGGCGACGTTGAGGTTAAGTAAGACATGAGACTGACATCAAAAGGGCGTTATGCCGTGACCGCAATGCTGGACGTTGCACTTAACTCCGAAGCGGGTCCGGTACCGTTGGCTGATATCTCAGAACGACAGGGTATTTCACTCTCCTATCTGGAGCAACTCTTCTCCCGTCTGCGCAAAAACGGACTGGTGTCGAGCGTGCGTGGTCCAGGCGGCGGTTACCTGTTAGGTAAAGATCCCAGCGCCATCGCGGTAGGTGAAGTGATCAGTGCTGTTGACGAGTCGGTTGACGCGACCCGTTGTCAGGGCAAAGGCGGCTGTCAGGGCGGCGACAAGTGCTTAACACACGCACTGTGGCGCGACCTGAGCGATCGTCTGACTGATTTTCTGAACAACATTACTTTGGGTGAACTGGTTAACAACCAGGAAGTACTCGACGTGTCAGGCCGGCAACATACCGAAGCGCATCGCCCGGCCCGCGCACAGGATGCCATTAACGTAAAACTGCGCGCATAACTAAAAAAAGTTTTATCGGAATCAGGCCAGGGGGGATTCATTTCCCCCTGCCGCCTTCGGCATACATCCCGCCGGTTGCCTGATTCAGAGCATTTGAGATGTACGGAGCTTAAGAGCAATGAAATTACCGATTTACCTCGACTACTCTGCGACTACGCCGGTAGACCCGCGCGTCGCCGAGAAAATGCTGCAACATATGACTATGGATGGGATCTTCGGTAACCCGGCGTCCCGTTCACACCGTTTCGGCTGGCAGGCGGAAGAGGCGGTAGACGTCGCCCGCAATCACATTGCAGACCTGCTGGGCGCGGATCCGCGTGAAATTGTTTTCACCTCCGGCGCGACCGAATCCGATAACCTGGCGATTAAAGGTGCGGCCAACTTCTATCAGAAAAAAGGCAAGCACATCATCACCTGCAAAACCGAACACAAAGCGGTGCTGGATACCTGCCGTCAGCTTGAGCGTGAAGGCTTCGAAGTGACCTATCTGTCTCCGCAGAGCAACGGCATTATCGACCTGAAAGCGCTTGAAGCCGCGATGCGTGACGACACCATCCTGGTTTCCATCATGCACGTGAACAACGAAATCGGCGTGGTGCAGGATATCGACACCATCGGCGAACTGTGCCGTGCGCGTGGGATTATTTTCCACGTTGACGCCACCCAGAGCGTGGGCAAACTGCCTATTGACCTGAGCAAGCTGAAAGTCGATCTGATGTCCTTCTCCGGCCATAAAATCTACGGTCCGAAAGGCATCGGCGGCCTGTACGTGCGTCGTAAACCGCGTATCCGTATCGAAGCGCAGATGCACGGCGGCGGTCACGAGCGCGGCATGCGTTCCGGTACGCTGCCGGTTCACCAGATCGTCGGTATGGGCGAAGCCTACCGTATCGCCAAAGAAGAGATGGCGAGCGAGATGGAACGCCTGCGCGGCCTGCGTCTGCGTCTGTGGAACGGCATCAAAGATATCGAAGAAGTGTATCTGAATGGCGATCTGGAGCAGGGCGTTCCGACCATTCTGAACGTGAGCTTTAACTATGTTGAAGGCGAGTCGCTGATTATGGCGCTCAAGGATCTGGCGGTATCGTCCGGTTCAGCCTGTACCTCTGCAAGCCTTGAACCGTCTTATGTGCTGCGCGCGCTGGGGATGAACGACGAACTGGCGCACAGCTCGATCCGTTTCTCTCTGGGACGTTTCACCACGGTCGAAGAGATCGACTACACCATCGAGCTGGTTCGCAAATCGATTGGCCGTCTGCGCGACCTTTCTCCGCTGTGGGAAATGTTTAAGCAGGGCGTGGATCTGAACAGCATCGAGTGGGCGCACCACTAATTCGACAAGATTTCTGGAGAACATCAACATGGCATACAGCGAAAAAGTTATCGATCATTACGAAAATCCGCGCAACGTCGGCTCCTTCGACAACAGTGACGACTCAGTAGGCAGCGGCATGGTTGGCGCACCGGCCTGTGGTGACGTCATGAAGTTGCAGATTAAAGTCAACAATGACGGTATCATCGAAGACGCGCGTTTCAAAACCTACGGCTGCGGTTCCGCCATCGCTTCCAGCTCCCTGATCACCGAGTGGGTGAAAGGCAAGAGCCTGGACGAAGCACAGGCGATCAAGAACACCGATATCGCCGAGGAGCTGGAACTGCCGCCGGTTAAAATTCACTGCTCAATCCTGGCAGAAGACGCTATCAAAGCGGCCATTGCGGATTACAAAAGCAAACGTGAAGCTAAATAATCATTGATGAATTGAGGTTGTTGTATGTCGATTACCCTTAGCGAAAGCGCTGCTGCGCGCGTGAATACTTTTCTGGCCAACCGGGGTAAAGGCTTTGGCCTGCGTCTCGGCGTCCGGACCTCCGGCTGCTCCGGTATGGCGTATGTGCTGGAATTCGTGGACGCGCCCCAGGCAGAAGACACCGTGTTCGAAGACAAAGGCGTTAAAGTGGTGATCGACGGCAAGAGCCTGCAATTCTTAGATGGTACGCAGTTAGATTTCGTCAAAGAAGGCCTTAACGAAGGGTTTAAATTCACCAACCCGAACGTCAAAGACGAGTGTGGCTGCGGCGAAAGCTTCAACGTGTAGTTCCCGCAATGACCTTCCGCGTCCGGCTGGGCGCGGAAGGGTAGAAAACCATGCCATACCTGCTTTCTCAATAACGCGCGCCGGGGCAGTAAATTGAACCGGGTTGTCGCGTTATTGCGCATGCGGGTATTACCCTGAGAACGTTATGGATTACTTCACCCTCTTTGGTTTGCCGGTTGGCTACGCGATTGACATGGCTTCTCTGTCAGCGCGCTACCAGGATCTGCAACGCCAGTTCCATCCCGATAAATTCGCCAGCCACCCTCAGGCCGATCAACTGGCCGCGCTCCAGCAATCCGCGACCATCAATCAGGCCTGGCAAACGCTGCGCCATCCGCTTAACCGCGCGGAATACATGCTTTCGCTGCACGGTTTCGATCTGGCCAACGAACAGCATACGGTGCGCGATACCGCGTTTTTGATGGAACAGCTGGAGCTGCGTGAAGAGCTCGACGAAATTGAACGCGCCGGTGATGAAAACCGCCTGGCGGGTTTTACCACGCGTATTCAGGCGCTGTACCGTGCGCGCCATCAGCAAATGGTGGCGGAGCTGGACAGCCAGGCGTGGGAAAAGGCGGCGGATACCGTTCGTAAACTCCGTTTTCTTGATAAATTGCAGCACCAGACAGAACAACTCGAAGAAAAGCTGCTTGGTTTTTAATTCTGGAAGCTAAACATGGCCTTATTACAAATTAGCGAGCCTGGGCTGAGCGCCGCGCCGCACCAGCGCAGACTGGCGGCAGGCATCGACCTGGGCACCACCAATTCCCTGGTCGCCACCGTGCGCAGCGGGCAGGCGGAAACCCTGCCGGACCACGAAGGGCGACACCTGCTGCCGTCCGTGGTGAACTATCAGGCGTCGGGCCAGACGATCGGCTTTGACGCGCGCGCCATGGCGGCCGCCGATCCGGTGAACACCATCAGCTCGGTAAAACGCCTGATGGGCCGCTCTCTTGCCGATATCCAGGCGCGTTACCCCCATCTTCCGTACAATTTGCAGCCCAGCGCCAACGGCCTGCCGCAAATTGATACCCCGGCGGGTCTGCTGAACCCGATCCGCGTCTCCGCCGATATCCTGAAAGCGCTGGCCGCACGCGCCAGTGAAGCGCTGGCGGGCGATCTGGACGGCGTGGTGATCACCGTTCCGGCTTACTTTGACGACGCCCAGCGTCAGGGCACCAAAGACGCCGCGCGTCTGGCGGGCCTGCACGTGCTGCGTCTGCTGAATGAACCGACCGCAGCGGCGATTGCTTACGGCCTCGATTCCGGCCAGGAAGGCGTCATCGCTGTGTACGATCTCGGCGGCGGCACCTTTGATATTTCCGTGCTGCGCCTGAGCCGCGGCGTGTTTGAAGTGCTCTCCACCGGCGGCGATTCCGCGCTGGGCGGCGACGACTTCGACCATCTGTTAGCCGACTGGTTGCGCGAGCAGGCGGGCTTCAGCGATCGCAGCGACAACCGTTTGCAACGTGAGCTGCTGGATGCCGCTATCGCTGCCAAAATCGCCCTGAGCGATGCCGACAGCGTGGCCGTCAACGTCGGCGGCTGGCAGGGCAACGTGACCCGTGCGCAGTTCGATGCGCTGATCGCGCCGCTGGTCAAGCGCACTCTGCTGGCCTGCCGCCGCGCCCTGAAAGACGCGGGCGTTGAGGCGAGCGAAGTGTTAGACGTAGTGATGGTTGGCGGATCGACTCGCGTTCCGCTGGTGCGCGAGCGCGTGGGCGAATTCTTTGGCCGCACGCCGCTGACGTCCATCGACCCGGACAAAGTGGTCGCGATTGGCGCAGCGGTGCAGGCCGATATCCTGGTGGGCAACAAGCCTGACAGCGAAATGCTGCTGCTGGACGTGATCCCGCTGTCGCTGGGCCTGGAAACCATGGGCGGCCTGGTGGAGAAAGTGATCCCGCGCAACACCACCATTCCGGTGGCCCGCGCCCAGGAGTTCACCACCTTTAAAGACGGGCAAACCGCCATGTCGATCCACGTGATGCAGGGCGAGCGCGAACTGGTGCAGGATTGCCGTTCGCTGGCGCGCTTTGCGCTGCGCGGTATCCCGGCGATGCCGGCGGGCGGCGCGCATATCCGCGTCACCTTCCAGGTGGATGCCGACGGTCTGCTGAGCGTCTCCGCGATGGAAAAATCCACCGGCGTGGAAGCCTCGATTCAGGTCAAACCGTCCTACGGACTGACCGACGATGAAATCGCCACCATGATTAAAGATTCAATGAGTTTCGCCGAGCAGGACGTCAAAGCGCGTATGCTGGCGGAACAAAAAGTGGAAGCCGCCCGGGTGCTGGAAAGCCTCGCGGGCGCGCTGGCGACCGATGCCGCGCTGCTCAGCGCCGCAGAGCGTCAGGTTATCGATGAAGCCGCTGCCGTTCTGGCGCACGCGGCGCAAGGCGATGACGTTGACGCCATTGAAAACGCGATTAAAAACGTAGATAAACAGACCCAGGAGTTTGCCGCTCGCCGTATGGACGCCTCCGTGCGCCAGGCGCTGAAAGGCCACTCCGTCGACGAGGTTTAATATGCCTAAAATTGTTTTTCTGCCTCATCAGGATCTTTGTCCGGATGGCGCAGTTCTGGAAGCGAAGAGCGGTGAAACTATTCTTGACGTTGCGCTGCGCAACGGCATTGAAATCGAACACGCCTGCGAAAAATCCTGTGCCTGCACTACCTGTCATTGCATCGTGCGTGAAGGTTTTGATTCACTGCCGGAAAGCACCGAAGACGAAGACGACATGCTGGATAAAGCATGGGGTCTGGAGCCAGAAAGCCGCCTGAGCTGTCAGGCGCGTGTCACCGATGAAGATTTAGTGGTCGAAATGCCGCGTTACACCATTAACCATGCGCGCGAGCACTAACAGGGGGTATAAAGTATGGGCCTGAAATGGACCGACAGCCGTGAAATCGGCGAGGCGCTGTATGACAGCCGCCCGGATCTCGATCCGAAAACCGTCCGCTTCACCGATATGCATCAGTGGATCTGCGAGCTGGAAGAGTTTGATGACGATCCGGCCGCCTCTAACGAGAAGATCCTTGAGGCAATCTTATTAGTGTGGCTTGACGAAGCTGAATAAAAAACGGGCTGCCTTCGGGCGGCCCTTTTATGTCTAAGAGCGATAACAAAAGGGACAACAGAATGACTGACGCCATGAAAATCACGCTCTCCACCCAGCCTGCCGACGCCCGCTGGGGAGAAAAAGCGACATATAGCATCAATAACGACGGCATTACCCTGCATCTGAATAACCAGGACGACCTGGGGATTATCCAGCGCGCCGCCCGTAAAATCGACGGGCTGGGCATTAAGCACGTGGCGCTGTCCGGCGAAGGCTGGGATGCGGATCGCAGCTGGGCCTTCTGGCAGGGTTATAAAGGGCCGAAAGGCAGCCGGAAAGTCGAGTGGGCAACCCTCGATGAAGCCCAGCAGAAAGAGCTGGACAGCCGCCTGAAAATTATCGACTGGGTGCGCGATACCATTAACGCCCCGGCGGAAGAGCTGGGACCGGAACAGCTGGCCCAGCGCGCGGTGGATCTGCTGAGCGGCATCGCTGGCGATAACATGAAATATCGCATCACCAAAGGTGAAGATCTGCGCGAGCAAAACTACATGGGGATCCACACTGTGGGGCGCGGATCGGATCGCGCGCCGGTGCTGCTGGCGCTGGACTACAACCCAACCGGCAACCCGGATGCTCCGGTATACGCCTGCCTGGTGGGTAAGGGCATCACTTTCGATACCGGCGGTTACAGCCTCAAGCAAAGCACCTTCATGGACTCGATGAAATCCGATATGGGCGGCGCGGCGCTGGTGACCGGCGCGCTGGCGTTCGCCATCACCCGTGGCCTGGAGAAACGCGTCAAACTGTACCTGTGCTGCGCCGATAACATGGTCAGCGGCAACGCGTTCAAACTGGGCGACATCATCCGTTACCGCAACGGCAAAACCGTGGAAGTGATGAACACCGACGCCGAAGGCCGTCTGGTGCTGGCGGACGGGCTGATCGACGCCTGCGCCCAGAAACCGGAACTGCTGATCGACGCCGCCACCCTGACCGGGGCCGCGAAAACCGCGCTCGGCAACGATTATCATGCGCTGTTCAGCTTTGACGATGCCCTGGCAAACCGCCTGCTGGCGAGCGCCAGCGCGGAAAACGAGCCGTTCTGGCGTCTGCCGCTGGCGGAATTCCACCGCAACCAGCTGCCGTCGAACTTCGCGGAACTCAACAACACCGCCAGCGCTGCGTATCCGGCGGGTGCCAGCACCGCAGCGGGTTTCCTGTCGCACTTTGTTGAAAACTATCAGCAGGGCTGGCTGCATATCGACTGTTCCGCCACCTACCGTAAAGGCGCGGTAGAGCAGTGGGCGGCGGGCGCGACCGGTCTTGGCGTGCGTACCTTAGCTAACCTGCTGACGGCGAAATAAGAGCGTTATGTCTGAAACTAAAAACGAGTTAGAAACTCTGCTGGAGAAGGCCGCCACCGAACCGGCGCACCGCCCGGCGTTTTTCCACACCTTGCTGGAGTCTACCGTATGGGTGCCGGGCACTTCCGCCAGCGGCGATGCGGTGGACGCAGACAGCGCGCTGGATTTACAGCACTGGGAAAAAGACGACGGCACTTCGGTGATCCCGTTTTTCTCTTCGCTGGAAGCGTTGCAGCAGGCGATGGGGGAGGAAGAGCAGGCATTCGTCGTCATGCCGGTGCGCACCCTGTTCGAGATGACGCTGGGTGAGACGCTGTTCCTGAACGCCAAATTACCTACCGGCAAAGAGTTCACCCCGCGTGAAATCAGCCATCTGGTAGGCGACGAAGGCAACCCGCTTAGCACTCAGGAAGTGATTGAAGGCGGCCAGACGCTGCTGCTTTCAGAAGTGGCCGAACCGCCCGCGCAGATGGTCGACTCCCTGACCACGCTGTTCAAAACCCTGAAAACGGTCAAGCGCGCCTGGCTGTGCTCCATCAAAGAGCGCGCGGATGCAGAGCCTAATCTGCTGATCGGTATTGAAGCCATCGGGGATATCGACGCCATTATCCAGGCGGCGGGCAGCGTGGCTACCGACACGCTGCCGGGGGACGAGCCGATTGATATTTGCCTGGTCACGGAAGGGGAGAAGGGCGTCAGCCATTTTATTATGGCCCACGTCACGCCCTTCTATGAACGCCGCTGGGGAAGTTTCCTGCGCGATTTTAAAACCAATCGCATTATCTAAACTCAGGGCCGCGTTTGCGGCCCTTGTTGTTATTGTGCGGGTTCGACAGGTAAATCCTGACGCGCGCCCCATTCACTCCACGCCCCGTCATACAGCGCCACGCCATTAACATCCAGGGTGGCGAGCGCCAGCACCAGTACCGCCGCCGTTACGCCAGACCCGCAGCTGGCGATGATGGGCCGCTCAAAATCCACGCCGCGCTGGAAGAAGATATCGTGCAGCGTAGCCGGGTCTTTTAGCTCGCCGTTGTGCACCACTTCGCCCCAGGGCACGTTTAATGCGCCGGGAATGTGCCCACGCTTCAGGCCAGGGCGCGGTTCATCTGCTTCGCCATGAAAACGTGCTGCCGGACGGGCATCAATAATCTGCGCGCTGCCTTCATGGCTCGCCAGCAGCACGTCGGTCAGGCGTTTCACCGCTTCAGGATTGAGTTTGGCCTCAAATTCGCCTTCCTCATGGGCAACGTCGCCCGATTCCACCGGACGCCCTTCCTGCTGCCAGCGATCCAGCCCGCCCGCCAGTATCGACACGTTTTCCACACCGAAACTGCGCAGCATCCACCACGCGCGCGGCGCGGAGAATAAATCGCCCTCGTCGTACACCACCAGATGTTTATCGCTACTGACGCCCAGCTCACGCATCGCCACCGCGAACGCTTCCGGGCGCGGCATCATATGCGGCAAGGGGCTGGTGCGATCGGACAGCGCTTCGATATCAAAAAACAGCGCGCCGGGCAGATGATCCGCGCGGTATTCGCCCGCCACGTCGCGCTGTTCCTGGCCGGGAGGAGCCATGCGCGCATCAAGGATTTGAATTTCTGGATCGGAAAGGTGCTCAGCGAGCCAGTCGCCCGCAACAAAAAAAGAGGTGGACATGGAGCCTCCGTGTCAGTGCTGAGAGGGCAAATTGTCGGTGTTTTTAGTGTGCGTCACAAGCGGCCACCTCTCAAGTCGCGATACGAGTCCCGTAATACCACTATAATTCTGAAAATCTGCCGTTTGCTACGCGCTCTACATTCTTGCTTTGTATTCGCGCCGCGAACGCATAATACTTGCTTCCTCACAACAGGAAGGCCGAAAGGCCAGGGATTTGAGAATGATACGAGCACGCCACGCCGCGCTTGCGGCAGCCTTATTAGCCATTCTGGCAATGGCAGGTTGCGATGATAAACCGGGTGAAAAGGCAAATGAGCCTAAGCCTGCGCCCGCTCAACAATCGCAGGCCGCAACCCCCGTCGCCGCTAAACCCGACAGCGCAAAACTGGCCCAGCTTGCCGGGCAAAGCGCCGGGAAACCGTTAACGCTGATTGACGCCTCGGAAGTCCAACTGGACGGCGCGGCGACGCTGGTGCTGACGTTTTCGATTCCTCTCGATCCCAACCAGGATTTCTCCCGCACCGTGCATCTGGTGGATAAAAAGAACGGAAAAGTGGATGGTGCCTGGGAGCTGGCCCCTAATCTGAAAGAGCTGCGGATGCGCCATCTGGAGCCGAGCCGCACCCTGCTGGTGAGCGTGGACAGCGAGCTGAAAGCGCTGAATGAAGCCACCTTTGGCATCAACTGGGAAAAGACCCTTGAAACCCGTGATATCGAACCGAGCGTCGGTTTCGCCAGCCGTGGTTCGCTGCTGCCCACCAAAGTGGTGCAGGGCCTGCCGGTGATGGCGCTGAATATCGATAACGTGGACGTGAATTTCTTCCGCATTAAGCCGGAATCTCTGGCCTCGTTCGTCAGCCAGTGGGAGTACCGTAACTCGCTCACCAACTGGGAATCGGACAAGCTGCTGCAACTGGCGGATCTGGTCTATACCGGCCGTTTCGACCTGAACCCGGCACGCAATACCCGTGAAAAACTGCTGCTGCCGCTGGGAGACATCAAACCGCTCCAGCAGCCTGGCGTCTATCTCGCCGTGATGAATCAGGCAGGACGTTACAACTACAGCAATGCCGCTACGCTGTTTACCTTAAGTGATGTTGGCCTGTCGCTGCATCGCTTTCATAACCGGCTCGACATCTTCACCCAGAGCCTGGAAAACGGCGCGCCGCAGGGCAGCGTTGACATCCAGCTACTGAGCGAGAAAGGCCAGACCCTGGCGCAGGCGAAAACTGACGGCGACGGCCACGCGACGCTGGAGACGCCAAAAGACGCCGCGCTGGTGCTGGCGCGTAACGGCGAACAGACCACGCTATTGGATCTCAAACTCCCGGCGCTGGATCTCTCTGAGTTTGATATCGTCGGTGAAGCGGGGTATGCGCGGCAGTTCTTTATGTTCGGCCCGCGCGATCTGTATCGCCCGGGTGAAACGGTGATCTTCAACGGTCTGCTGCGCGACGGTGACGGCAAACCGGTTGATGACCAGCCGATCAAGCTGGAAGTGGTAAAACCCGACGGCCAGGTGGCGCGCACCCAGGTGGTGAAATCGCACAACGGGCTGTACCAGTTTAGCTGGCCGCTGGCCCAGACTGCCGCCACGGGCAACTGGTCAGTGCGCGCCAATATCGGCGACAACCAGCCGCGCAGCTGGCGCTTCCAGGTCGAAGACTTTATGCCGGAGCGTATGGCGCTAACCTTAACGCCGCAGAAAACGCCGATTTCCCCGAAAGATCCGCTTAACATCCCGGTGGAAGGCCACTACCTCTACGGCGCGCCAGCATCTGGCAATGCGTTACAGGGCCAGATTTTCCTGCGCCCGCTGCGTGAAGCGGTCGCCGCGCTACCGGGTTTTGAATTCGGCGATATCGCCGAGGAAAACCTCAGCCGTAGCCTCGATGAGGTGCAGTTGACTCTGGATGAACAGGGCCAGAATGAGGTGACGCTCGACAGCCAGTGGCAGGACGCGCGCTCCCCGCTGAAGGTGATTTTGCAGGCCAGCCTGCTGGAGTCCGGCGGACGCCCAATTACCCGTCGCGCCGAACAGCCGGTATGGCCCGCCGCGAACCTGCCGGGCATTCGTCCGCAGTTTGCCGCTAAAGCCGTGTATGACTATCGCAGCGACACCACGGTTAATCAGCCGATGGTGGATGAAGGCAGCCAGGCCGGGTTTGATATTGTCTATACCGATGCCCAGGGCCAGAAGCTGGCGGTGAACGATTTACAGATACGGTTAATCCGCGAGCGCCGCGACTATTTCTGGAACTGGTCGGAAGGCGACGGCTGGCAGTCCCAGTTCGATCAAAAAGATCTGGTGGAAGGCGAACAGTCGCTGAATCTGGCTGCGGGTGAAACCGGCAAAGTGAGTTTCCCGGTGGACTGGGGTTCCTATCGCCTGGAGGTGAAAGCGCCGAATGACACCGTCAGCAGCATCCGCTTCTGGGCGGGCTACAGCTGGCAGGACAACAGCGACGGCAGCGGCTCGCCGCGCCCGGATCGCGTGACGCTGAAGCTGGATAAACCGTCCTATAAGCCTGGCGACACCATCAAACTGCATATTGCCGCGCCTGCCGCCGGGAAAGGCTACGCGATGATTGAATCCAGCGACGGCCCGCTGTGGTGGCAGGCTATCGACGTGCCGGAAGGCGGCATGGACCTCGACATTCCGGTGGATAAAAAATGGCAGCGCCACGATCTCTACGTCAGCACGCTGGTGATCCGTCCTGGCGACAAGTCCAAATCTGCGACCCCGAAACGCGCCGTCGGTATTCTGCATCTGCCGCTGGGTGATGAAAACCGCCGTTTGACTGTCACGCTGGATGCCCCGGCAAAAATGCGCCCGGACCGCAATCTGGACGTGAAGCTGAAGGTGAAACCTGACGCGCAGGGCAACATCCCGACGCAGGTTAACGTGCTGGTTTCCGCCGTGGACAGCGGGGTGCTGAATATCACTGATTACGCAACCCCAGACCCGTGGGAGGCATTTTTCGGCAAAAAAGCCTACGGCGCGGATATCTACGATATCTACGGCCAGGTGATTGAAGGGCAGGGACGGCTGGCGGCGCTGCGTTTTGGCGGCGACGGCGATGAACTGAATCGCGGCGGCAAACCGCCGGTTAACCACGTTACCATCGTGGCGCAACAGGCGCAGCCGGTGGTGCTTAACGATAAAGGCGAAGGCACGGTACAGCTGCCGATTGGCGATTTCAACGGCGAACTGCGTGTCATGGCGCAAGCCTGGACGGCGGACAGCTTCGGCAGCAGCGAGGCAAAAACCATCGTCGCCGCGCCGCTGATCGCCGACATCAGCATGCCGCGCTTCCTGGCGGGCGGCGATGAATCGCGGCTGGCGCTGGACGTCAGTAATCTGACCGATACGCCGCAAAATCTCACCGTTTCCCTCTCCGCCAGCGGGCTGGTTTCGCTGTTGGACAGCCCCGAGCTGAAAGTCAGCCTCAACGCCGGAGCGCGTAAAACGCTGTTTATTCCGGTGCGCGCCCTTGAGGGCTTTGGCGATGGCGAAATCAATGCTCAAATCAGCGGCCTGAACGTGCCGGGGGAAACCTTCGCGCCGTCGCAAAAACAGTGGAAAATCGGCGTGCGTCCGGCGTTCCCGTCGCAGACCGTCAACAGCGGGGTGATGCTTAACCCAGGCGAAAGCTGGCAGGTTCCGGCGTCGCATATCGACGGCTTCTCGCCGGCTACGCTGGAAGGACGCCTGTTGTTAAGTGGCCGTCCGCCGCTCAACCTGGCGCGCTATATCAGCGAGCTGAAAGCCTATCCATACGGTTGCCTGGAGCAAACCACCAGCGGCCTGTTCCCGTCGCTGTACACCAGCGCAGCGCAGCTTAAAGCATTGGGCATCAAGGGCGAAAGCGACGAGCAGCGCCGTACGGCGATTGATGTGGGTATTGCCCGCCTGCTGGAAATGCAGCGCGAGGACGGCGGGTTCAGCCTGTGGGATAAAACCGGCCCGGAAGAGTACTGGGGCACGGCGTATGTCACCGATTTCCTGGTGCGGGCGACCGAACAGGGTTATAGCGTGCCAGCGGATGCGCTGGAGCGCGCCAACAACCGCCTGCTGCGTTATTTGCAGGACCCCAGCCTGATGGCGCTGCGCTATAGCGATAACAGCGCCGCCAGCAAGTTCGCGGTGCAGGCCTATGCAGGGCTGGTGCTGGCGCGGCAGCAAAAAGCGCCGCTCGGGGCATTGCGCGAACTGTGGAACAAACATAACGCCGCCAGTTCCGGCCTGCCGCTGGTACAGCTTGGCGTGGCGCTGAAGCTGATGGGCGACGCGTCCCGTTCCCAGCAAGCGATTAATGCGGGCCTGGCGACGCCGCGTAACGATCGCGCCCAGTGGATTGGCGACTACGGCAGCGAGTTACGCGACAGCGCGCTGGTGCTCAACCTGCTGGAAGAGAACAAACTAATGGCGCAGCAGCAGGCGGGATTACTGCAAACCCTGTCAGACCAGGCTTACGGTCAGCACTGGCTATCGACGCAGGAGAGCAATGCGCTGTTCCTGGCCGGTCGCGGCTGGCAAAACCAGCCTGCCGCCTGGCAGGTGCAAAGCTCGCTGTCCGGCGAACCGTTGCAGGGTGATAAAGCGCAGGCGTTTAATCTGAATGCCGACAAACTGGCGGCGCTGCATCTGACCAACACCAGCGATAGCCCGGTGTGGGTGCGGCTCGACAGCGTGGGCTATCCGCAAAGCGCGCCGCAGCAATCCGGCAATGTGCTGAAAATTGAACGCCACTTCCTGGCCAGCGACGGCACCACGAAATCGCTCAATAATCTGCGCAGCGGCGAACTGGTTCTGGTGTGGCTGGATGTCTATGCCAGCAAAACCGTGCCGGACGCGCTGGTGGTGGATCTGCTGCCTGCAGGACTGGAGCTGGAAAACCAGAATCTGGCTAACGCCAGCGCCAGCCTGGGTGAAACCGGCGGCGCGGTCAGTGACCTGGTGAGCCGGATGCAGCAGCAGGATATTCAGCATGTAGAGTTCCGCGATGACCGCTTCGTGGCGGCGCTGCCGGTGAACGAAGGCGAACACGCCACGCTGGTCTATCTGGCGCGCGCGGTGACGCCGGGCAAATACACGGTGCCGGTGCCGCAGGTGGAATCGATGTACGTTCCCACCTGGCGAGCGACCGGCAGCAGTGCAGGGACGTTAACCATCGCACCGTGAGCAAGCTTTTGTGATCGTCTCAAAACTAAAAAAATGCGCCTGCGTGATTGCAGGCGCATTACTGTTATTCGCGCTGGCGCTGTGGGCGGCGGACCGCATTTGGCCGCTGCCGCTCAAAGAGGTTAACCCCGCCCGGGTAGTGGTAACCGAAGAGGGCACGCCGCTTTGGCGCTTTGCCGATGATGAAGGCATCTGGCGCTATCCCGTCACTATCGAAGAGGTTTCCCCCCGCTATCTGGATGCGCTGATCCACTATGAGGATCGGTGGTTCTGGAAGCATCCAGGCATCAATCCGTTTTCTATTGCGCGCGCCGCCTGGCAGGGCATCAGCGCCGGGCGCGTGGTGTCCGGCGGCAGTACGCTAACCATGCAGGTCGCCCGGCTGATTGAGCCCCATCCCCGCACTTTTCTGGGTAAAACGCGTCAGGTGTGGCGCGCCATGCAGCTGGAATGGCACCTGTCGAAACGCGACATTCTCACGCTTTATCTCAACCGCGCGCCGTTTGGCGGCACGTTACAGGGCGTCGGCGCGGCAAGCTGGGCTTACTTCGGTAAATCACCCGCGTCGCTGACTCCTGCCGAAGCGGCGTTGCTGGCGGTGCTCCCGCAAGCGCCGAGCCGCCTGCGTCCGGACCGCTGGCCCGAACGCGCCCAGGCGTCGCGTGATAAAGTGCTGCGCCGTCTGGCGCAGTATCACGTCTGGCCACAAAACGCGGTAAAAGAAGCGCTGGAAGAGCCGGTCTGGCTTGCGCCGCGCCAGATGCCGCAGCTTGCGCCGCTGCTGGCCCGCTATCTGGCCGCGCGTAGCCGCGAGACCAAAATCGTTACCACCCTGGACGCGGGTCTTCAGCGCCAGCTGGAAGAACTGGCGCTGAACTGGAAACCTCGCCTGCCGCCGCGCGGCTCGCTGGCCATCCTGGTGGTGGACGCCAGCACCATGAAGGTACGCGGCTGGGTGGGTTCGGCGGATATTGCCGATGTGAACCGCTTCGGGCATGTGGATATGGTGCTTGCCAGCCGCTCGCCGGGATCGGTGCTCAAGCCTTTTGTTTACGGGCTGGCGCTGGACGAGGCGCTGATCCATCCCGCCTCGCTGTTGCAGGACGTGCCGCGCCGCTTTGGGGATTATCGCCCCGGCAACTTTGACAGCGGCTTTAACGGCCCGGTCAGCATGAGCGACGCGCTGGTGCGTTCGCTGAATCTCCCGGCGGTGCAGGTGCTGGAAGCCTACGGGCCGAAGCGTTTTGCAGCCAAATTGCGCAACGTGGGCCTGACCTTAACCTTGCCCGGCGGCGCAGAGCCGAACCTGTCGATTATCCTCGGCGGTGCCGGAGCGCGCTTATACGACATTGTCGCCGCCTACAGCGCCTTTATGCGCCAGGGCAGAGCGGCGCAGCTGCGATTAACGCCGCAGGATGCGCTGGAAGATCGCCCGCTGATGTCGCCAGGCGCGGCGTGGATTATCCGCCGTATTCTGGCAGGTGAGGCCCAGCCGCTGCCCGACAGCGCGCTGCCGCAGGTAGTGCCGTTTGGCTGGAAAACCGGCACCAGCTATGGCTATCGCGATGCCTGGGCGGTGGGCATGAGCCCGCGCTATATCATCGGCGTCTGGACTGGCCGCCCGGACGGCACGCCGGTGCCGGGGCAGTCGGGCTTTGCCAGCGCGGTGCCGCTGCTGAATCAGGTGAATAATCTGGTACAGGCCAGTTCCGCATTGCAGCAAGCCCGTTTACCTGTCGATCCACGCCCGGCGTCGGTGGCCGCCGGAACCGTCTGCTGGCCTGGCGGGCAGCAGCTTCCGGCGGGAGATAGCAACTGCCGTCGCCGTCTGGCGACCTGGCTGTTGGACGACAGCCAGCCTCCGACGCTGCTGGCGCAGGGGCAGGAGCGCATGACCGGAACCCAATATCCGCTGTGGGTGAACACTAAAGGGCAGCGCGTCGCCGCCGATTGTCCTGACGCCCATGCCGAAACCCTGATTATGTGGCCGCTGCCGCTGGAACCCTGGCTGCCCGCCGCGGAACGGCGCGCCGCGCGTCTGCCAGCCGCATCGCCGACATGCCCGCCGTTAACCAGCGACGCCGCGACGCCGCTGTTGCTCACCGGGGTGCGCGACGGCGGCATCATCAAGCGTGTGCCGGGGCAAAACCGCTTGCCGCTGCGCTTAACCAGCCAGGGTGGCGAAGGGCCGCGCTGGTGGTTTTTAAATGGCGAAGTGCAATCGGGGCACGGGGACGTGCTGACGCTGGAGATCGATAAAGCCGATGACTATCAGGTGCTGGTGATGGATGAGTCCGGGCAAACCGCCGTGGCCCGTTTTACTGTCCAGTAGTGTACAACCCGCTGATGCAATGGCATTGTGTTGCGAGCTGTCGCACTATTTTAAAAAAATGTTACTTATTCCCATAGGCAATACGCGGGATGCTCATTATAATCGCCGCCAATTCGAAAGCCGGGTTTCCGGCGTAAACAGAACAACATACAGAGGTTATCAATGGCTATTGAACGTACTTTTTCCATCATCAAGCCGAACGCGGTGGCAAAAAACGTTATTGGCAACATTTTTGCTCGTTTTGAAACAGCAGGCCTGAAAATTGTTGGCACCAAAATGCTGCACCTGTCTTCCGAGAAAGCAGGCGGTTTCTATGCTGAGCATCAGGGCAAACCGTTCTTTGATGGCCTGGTGGCCTTCATGACTTCCGGCCCGATCGTGGTGACCGTGCTGGAAGGTGAAGACGCGGTACGTCGTCACCGTGAAATCCTGGGTGCGACCAACCCGGCGAACGCGCTGGCTGGTACCCTGCGCGCAGATTACGCAGACAGCCTGACCGAAAACGGCACCCACGGTTCCGACTCTGTGGAATCCGCAGAGCGCGAAATCGCCTACTTCTTCGGTGAAGGCGAAGTGTGCCCGCGCACCCGCTAATTACGCCGCGAAAGTTTATTTTTGTGATGCCGCTTACAGTCGTGGCATCACGACGCTGAAGTTTGTACAATACTGCGCCCCGGGACGAGCCAACGTTCCGGGGCGCTTCTTTTTTCAACCCACCATGGGCCATAACGTGTAACAACGAGGCCGGAAACCATTATGTCTGAGCAAATTGTCACTTCCGAAACGCCGGTAACCGTCGTTTCCGCTAAATCAGAAAAAACCAACCTGTTGGATCTCAACCGTCAGCAACTGCGCGAATTCTTTGCCAATCTCGGTGAAAAACCGTTCCGCGCCGATCAGGTGATGAAGTGGATGTATCACTATTGCTGCGATGATTTTGATGAGATGACGGATATCAACAAAGTCCTGCGCAACAAGCTGAAAGAGATCGCCGAAATCCGTGCGCCGGAAGTCGCCGAAGAGCAGCGTTCCGCAGACGGCACCATCAAATGGGCGATTAAAATCGCCGATCAGCTGGTGGAAACCGTGTATATCCCGGAAGAAGACCGCGCCACGCTGTGCGTCTCCTCTCAGGTCGGCTGCGCGCTGGAATGCAAATTCTGCTCAACCGCTCAGCAGGGCTTTAACCGCAACCTGCGCGTGTCGGAAATTATCGGCCAGGTGTGGCGTGCGGCAAAAATTATCGGCGCGCAGAAGAAAACCGGCGTGCGCCCCATCACTAACGTGGTGATGATGGGGATGGGCGAGCCGCTGCTCAACCTGACCAACGTGGTGCCCGCCATGGAAATCATGCTGGATGATTTCGGTTTTGGGCTGTCGAAGCGCCGCGTTACGCTCTCCACCTCCGGCGTGGTTCCGGCGCTGGATAAGCTCGGCGATATGATCGATGTGGCGTTGGCTATCTCCCTGCATGCCCCCACCGATGAAATTCGCGACCAGATCATGCCGATCAACAAGAAGTACAACATCGAGACTTTCCTGGCGGCGGTACGCCGTTATCTGGAAAAATCTAACGCCAATCAGGGACGCGTAACGGTGGAGTACGTTTTGTTGGATCATATCAACGATGGCACTGAACACGCGCATCAGTTGGCGGAATGCCTGAAAGATACGCCGTGTAAGATCAACCTGATCCCGTGGAACCCCTTCCCGGGCGCACCGTATGGACGCAGCTCCAACAGCCGTATCGATCGTTTCTCCAAAGTATTAATGGAATACGGGTTTACCACCATCGTGCGTAAGACCCGCGGCGACGATATCGACGCGGCCTGCGGACAGCTGGCAGGCGAGGTGATCGACCGTACTAAACGTACGATGCGTAAGCGTATGCAAGGTGAACCTATTGAGGTGAAAGCAGTCTGACTGGCATCGATGCCGGGTTTGCGATCGGCAAATTGGGCACAGGCTACAAAAGGCGTGTTTTTACCAGAACGTGAAGAAACGTATTCTCTCAATAATTACGGTGCGTTTCTTCTCGCTTTAAGGCAGTATGTAGCGTCTCAACAACAGTTTAGACGCGCATCAATTCTGGATTGCGTCGCCAGCCACGGACAGTTGGTCAAAAGGTGTCTATGTTTAACTGACCAAACGGCATTTTTGAGTCGGCATCGTGAATACCCTGTCGGCCAGCCTGGGCGAATGCTGAACGTTGCAGCCTTAAAAGATTGATTTCGCGGTGCGGGTAGGGTGACCTGCCAGCGCCTGGTTCCTTACTTAAACAGTTCCAGCAGTTGTAGCGAATGAATACTGAAGCCACTCACGATCACAATGCACCACAAACCACCGGCGAACGTCTGCGTTCGGCGCGTGAACAACTCGGTCTTAGCCAGCAAGTCGTGGCAGAACGTTTATGCCTGAAAGTCTCGACTGTCCGCGATATCGAAGAAGATAAAGCGCCCGCTGAACTGGCGGCGACTTTCTTGCGTGGCTACATCCGCTCTTATGCCCGTCTGGTGCATATTCCCGAAGAAGAACTGCTGCCGATGCTGGCGCAGCAGGCACCGGTGAAAACCGCGAAAGTTGCGCCAATGCAGGGTTACGCCCTGGGCAAACGCCGTAAAAAACGCGATGGCTGGCTGATGAGCGTCACCTGGCTGGTGCTGTTCGTGGTGGTCGGCCTGACGGGTGCCTGGTGGTGGCAAAACCACAAGGCCCAGCAGGAAGAGATTACCACCATGGCCGATCAGTCCACGGCGGAGCTGAATGCCAATCCTTCAGCGGGCCAGGCCGTGCCGCTGTCGACTGAGCCGACAGCGAACGATGACGCCGCTGCACAAGCCAATAACGACAGCCAACCGGCGACCGCCCCTGCGGAAGTGAATACCGATAACGGCGTGGCGACCGCTACCGCGCCGGACGCGTCGCAGAACGCGGTCGTTTCGCCGAGCCAGGCGAATGTCGATACCGCGACCGCCGCGCCGGTTACGCCGCCGACGACGACCGATAGCGCCAGCGCGCTGCCGGTTGGCCAGGCGGCGACGGCTACTGCTGCCGATCCGAACGCGCTGGTGATGAATTTCACCGCCGATTGCTGGTTAGAAGTCACCGACGCTACCGGTAAAAAACTGTTCAGCGGCCTGCAGCGTAAAGATGCCAGCCTGAACTTAGCGGGCCAGGCTCCGTACAAATTAAAAATCGGCGCGCCTGCCGCGGTACAGATCCAGTATCAGGGCAAGCCGGTCGATTTAAGCCGTTTTATCAGAACCAACCAGGTTGCGCGTTTGACCCTCAATGCCGAACAATCAGTAGCGCAGTAAGCAGACGGGCAACGGGGGAGATTTTTCATGCATAATGAAGCGCCCATTAAGCGTAGAAAATCCAAACGGATCTACGTGGGCAATGTGCCGGTAGGCGACGGCGCGCCAATCGCCGTCCAGTCAATGACCAACACTCGCACCACCGATGTGGAAGCGACGGTCAATCAAATTAAAGCGCTTGAGCGCGTCGGGGCCGATATCGTTCGCGTGTCGGTACCCACCATGGACGCCGCTGAAGCCTTCAAACTCATCAAGCAGCAAGTCAACGTGCCCCTGGTGGCGGATATCCACTTTGATTATCGTATCGCGCTGAAAGTGGCGGAATACGGTGTGGATTGCCTGCGCATCAATCCAGGCAACATCGGCAGCGAAGAGCGCATTCGCAGCGTAGTTGACTGTGCGCGTGACAAAAACATCCCGATTCGCATCGGCGTTAACGCCGGATCGCTGGAAAAAGATCTCCAGGAAAAATACGGCGAACCCACGCCGCAGGCGCTGCTGGAATCCGCAATGCGCCACGTTGAGCACCTTAATCGCCTGAACTTCGACCAGTTCAAAGTGAGCGTGAAGGCCTCCGACGTCTTCCTGGCGGTGGAATCCTATCGTCTGCTGGCGAAAGAGATTGAGCAGCCGCTGCATCTGGGCATCACCGAAGCGGGCGGCGCGCGCGCGGGCGCAGTGAAATCTGCCATTGGCCTGGGGCTGCTGCTGTCAGAAGGTATCGGCGATACCCTGCGTATTTCGCTGGCTGCCGATCCGGTGGAAGAGATCAAGGTCGGTTTTGATATTCTGAAATCGTTGCGCATCCGTTCGCGCGGGATCAACTTTATCGCCTGCCCAACATGCTCGCGTCAGGAATTTGACGTGATCGGCACGGTGAATGCGCTGGAGCAGCGTCTGGAAGATATTCTGACGCCGATGGATGTATCGATTATCGGCTGCGTGGTGAACGGACCGGGCGAAGCGCTGGTCTCCACGCTGGGCGTCACCGGCGGCAACAAGAAAAGCGGCTTTTATGAAGACGGCGCGCGCAAAGATCGTCTCGATAATGACGATATGATCGCCCAGCTTGAAGCGAAGATCCGCGCCAAAGCCAGCATGCTGGACCAAAGCCGTCGCATTGATGTGCATCAGGAAAAATAGGGCAAGCCCGGCTTTCCCGTGTATGATTGAACCCGCTCGCCGCCTCGATTTATCGGGTGCGGCCTGATTCCGGGTTCATTTTTTGTATTTAATAAGAGAATAAACGTGGCAAAGAACATTCAAGCCATCCGTGGCATGAACGATTACCTGCCGGGCGAAACCGCCATTTGGCAGCGTATTGAAGGCGCACTGAAACAAGTGCTTGCCAGCTATGGCTACAGCGAAATCCGCTTGCCGATTGTAGAGCAGACCCCGTTATTCAAACGCGCTATCGGTGAAGTCACCGACGTGGTTGAAAAAGAGATGTATACCTTCGAAGACCGCAACGGCGATAGCCTGACGCTGCGTCCGGAAGGCACCGCTGGCTGCGTACGCGCCGGTATCGAACATGGTCTGCTGTACAATCAAGAACAACGCCTGTGGTATGTCGGGCCGATGTTCCGCCACGAACGTCCGCAGAAAGGGCGCTACCGCCAGTTTCATCAGCTGGGTGCGGAAGTGTTTGGCCTGCAGGGGCCGGATATCGACGCCGAGCTGATTATGCTGTCCGCGCGCTGGTGGCGTGCGCTTGGCATCGCGGAGCACGTTTCCCTGGAACTCAACTCCATCGGTTCGCTGGAAGCGCGCGCCAGGTACCGTGAAGCCCTGACCGCTTTCCTTGAACAGCATAAAGACCAACTGGATGAAGACTGCCAGCGCCGCATGTATACCAACCCGCTGCGCGTGCTGGATTCCAAGAACCCGGACGTGCAGGCGCTGCTCAACGACGCCCCTGCGCTGGGCGATTATCTGGATGACGAGTCCCGCGAACACTTCGCCGGGCTGTGCGCGTATCTGGACGCGGCGGGCATTGCGTATACCGTTAACCAGCGTCTGGTGCGCGGTCTGGATTACTATAACCGCACGGTATTCGAGTGGGTGACCACCAGCCTGGGCTCTCAGGGCACCGTGTGCGCCGGTGGCCGTTATGACGGCCTGGTTGAGCAGTTAGGCGGTCGCGCTACCCCAGCCGTGGGCTTTGCGATGGGTCTGGAACGTCTTGTTTTACTGGTTCAGGCAGTTAATCCGGAATTTAAAGCGCAAAGCGTTGTCGATATTTACCTGGTTGCCTCGGGTGCGAATACGCAAACGGCAGCGATGCTGTTGGCGGAAAGCGTACGTGATGCGCTGCCAGCCTGTAAGCTAATGACCAACTACGGCGGCGGTAATTTTAAGAAGCAGTTTGCGCGGGCAGATAAGTGGGGCGCGCGCATCGCACTGGTTCTGGGTGAAAACGAAGTCGCCGCGCGTCAGGTGGTGGTGAAGGATTTGCGTTCTGGTGAACAGCAAACGGTCGAACAAAGCGACCTGGCTGCTCACTTACAGGCGCTACTGGGTTAACTTCCCCGGTAATTTATCGTAAGGAGAAGGGCTGCGTGGAAATTTATGAGAATGAAAACGACCAGGTCGACGCGGTAAAGCGTTTCTTTGCTGAAAATGGCAAAGCGCTGGCCATCGGCGTGGTGTTAGGCATTGGCGCGCTGGTAGGCTGGCGTTACTGGACCGGGCATCAGGACGAATCCGTGCGGGCGGCATCGCTGGAATATCAAACAGCGATATCAGACATTCGTGCGGACAAGCCGCAAACCTTGACCGCTGTGGAAACGTTCGCGGCGAAAAATCAGAATACCTATGGCGCGCTGGCGTCACTGGAACTCGCGCAGCAGTTTGTTGATAAAAACGATCTTGCTAAAGCGGAAGCGAATCTGCAGCAGGGTCTGAAAAACACCAGCGACGAGAATTTGCAGGCGCTGATTAACGTGCGCCTGGCGCGTGTGCAGATCCAGCAAAAGCAGGTTGACGCTGCGCTAAAAACGCTCGACACCGTTAAAGGCGAAGGCTGGGTGGCTATCGTCGCCGATCTGCGCGGCGAAGCGCTGTTGAGTAAAGGTGACAAGCAGGGCGCGCGCGACGCATGGAGCAAAGGGGTAGAAAGCAATACTTCTCCGGCGCTGCGTGAAATGATGCAGATGAAAATCAATAACTTGTCCGTCTGAGAGGGACCCGATGCAATTGCGTAAATTACTTCTGCCAGGGCTGCTTTCCGTTACGCTGCTGAGCGGCTGCTCGCTGTTCAGTGGTGAAGAAGATGTGGTGAAAATGTCTCCGCTGCCGACGGTTGAGAACCAGTTCAATCCTGAAACGGCCTGGAGCACCTCCGTTGGCAACGGGATTGGCGATTTCTACTCTAATCTGCATCCTGCTTTCCAGGATGACACCGTCTATGCTGCCGATCGTCGTGGCATCGTGAAAGCGGTGAGCCTGAGTGATGGCAAAGAACAGTGGTCGGTTGATCTTTCTGAAAAAACCAGCTTCCTGTCGGCAAATCGTTCGGCGCTGCTTTCCGGCGGCCTGACGGCGGCGGGCGGTCACGTTTACGTGGGTAGCGAAAAAGCGCAGGTTTATGCGCTGAATAGCGCGGATGGATCTATCGTATGGCAAAGCAAAGTGGCGGGTGAAGCGCTGTCACGTCCGGTTGTCAGCGACGGTTTAGTATTGGTTCATACCAGCAACGGTATGCTGCAGGCGCTGAACGAAAGCGACGGCGCGGTGAAATGGACCGTGAGCCTGGATATGCCTTCGCTGTCGTTGCGCGGTGAATCCGCACCTGCGGTTGCTTTCGGCGCGGCGATTGTCGGCGGCGATAATGGCCGCGTGAGCGCGGTGCTGATGCAGCAGGGCCAGATGATTTGGCAACAGCGTATCTCCCAGGCGACCGGTGCCACGGAAATCGATCGTCTGAGCGATGTGGATACAACCCCAGTTGTGGTGAACGGCGTGGTTTACGCGCTGGCTTACAACGGCAACCTGAGCGCGCTGGATCTGCGTTCCGGCCAGATTATGTGGAAACGTGAGCTGGGCTCGGTGAACGATTTCGTGATCGACAATGGTCGCATTTATCTGGTGGATCAAACCGATCGCGTGCTGGCACTGAACACGGAAGGTGGCGTAACGCTGTGGACGCAACCTGCGCTGCAGTATCGCAACCTGACTTCGCCGGTCTTGTATAATGGTAATCTGGTGGTTGGTGATAGCGAAGGCTATCTGCACTGGATGGATACCAGCGACGGACGTTTCGTGGCGCAGCAAAAAGTCGACGGCTCCGGGTTCCAGACCGAACCGGTAGTCGCAAACGGCAAGCTGCTGATCCAGGCGAAAGACGGTACTCTGTACGCCATTACGCGTTAACGGCGCGCAGCGTTTTACCGCTTAAACGGCTCCTGAAACCCTCAGGGGCCGTTTACTGTTTTCTGAACCCGCTGAGATTTCAGCGGTTTTTATACTGATTTATCGTAATGAGGCTTTAACAATGGTACCTGTGGTCGCGCTTGTCGGGCGCCCTAATGTCGGAAAATCCACCTTATTTAATCGGTTAACCCGCACCCGTGATGCGCTGGTGGCGGATTTCCCGGGGCTGACTCGCGATCGTAAGTATGGTCGTGCTGAGGTGGAAGGCCGCGAGTTTATCTGTATCGATACCGGCGGTATCGATGGCACCGAAGACGGTGTAGAAACCCGTATGGCGGAACAGTCGTTGCTGGCAATTGAAGAAGCGGACGTGGTGCTGTTTATGGTGGATGCCCGCGCCGGCCTGATGCCAGCGGACACCGCCATCGCCAAACACCTGCGCTCGCGTGAAAAACCTACCTTCCTGGTGGCCAACAAAACCGACGGTATCGACCCGGATCAGGCCGTTCTGGATTTCTACTCGCTGGGCCTGGGCGAAATTCACCCGATCGCTGCTTCACACGGTCGCGGCGTGACCAGCCTGCTGGAACACGTGCTGATGCCGTGGATGGACGAACTCAATCCGCCGGAAGAGGTGGATGAAGACGCCGAATACTGGGCGCAGTTCGAAGAGCAGGAAGAGGGCGAAGAAGAGGAAGAAGAAGCCTTTAACCCACAGGATCTGCCGATTAAGCTGGCAATTGTCGGGCGTCCGAACGTGGGTAAATCCACGCTGACTAACCGCATCCTCGGCGAAGAGCGTGTGGTGGTGTATGACATGCCGGGCACCACCCGCGACAGTATTTACATCCCGATGGAACGCGACGAGCGCGAATACGTGCTGATCGACACCGCGGGCGTGCGCAAGCGCGGCAAAATCACCGATGCGGTGGAAAAATTCTCGGTAATCAAAACGCTACAGGCGATTGAAGACGCCAACGTAGTGCTGCTGGTGATCGACGCGCGCGAAGGTATTTCCGATCAGGATCTGTCGCTGCTGGGCTTTATCCTTAACAGCGGCCGCTCGCTGGTTATCGTGGTCAACAAATGGGATGGCCTGAGCCAGGAAGTGAAAGACCAGGTGAAAGAAACCCTGGATTTCCGTCTGGGCTTTATCGACTTCGCACGGGTGCACTTCATCTCCGCGCTGCACGGCAGCGGCGTCGGCAACCTGTTTGAATCAGTGCGCGAAGCCTATGACAGCTCCACGCGCCGCGTCAGCACCGCAATGCTGACGCGCATCATGAATATGGCGGCAGAAGACCATCAGCCGCCGCTGGTGCGCGGTCGCCGCGTGAAGCTGAAATACGCTCACGCGGGCGGTTATAACCCACCGATTGTGGTGATCCACGGTAATCAGGTGAAAGATCTGCCGGATTCCTACAAACGCTATCTGATGAACTACTTCCGCAAATCGCTGGACGTGATGGGTACGCCGATCCGCATCCAGTTCAAGGAAGGGGATAACCCGTTTGCCAACAAGCGCAACACCCTGACGCCGAACCAGATGCGTAAGCGTAAGCGCCTGATTAAGCACATTAAGAAAGGTAAGTAACCAAGCGGGGCCGAAAGGCCTCGTTTTGTCATTGAGGAGTGATGATGGAAATTCAATGCCCCCACTGCCAGCAGCCAGTTGAAGCAACGGCTACCGTTGCGCACTGTGAGTACTGCCAGCAGGATATCAATCTGGAAGCCCGCTGCCCGGACTGCCATCAGCCGTTACAGGTGCTGAAAGCCTGCGGCGCGGTGGATTATTTTTGCCAGCACGGTCACGGGCTGATTTCGAAAAAACGCGTCGAATTCGTGCCGGTTTAACGGCTTAGTCTTTGGCGGGGGTTTTGCGCTTACGCGGCGCTTTCACTGGCTGAATGCCGGTCACCTGGCTTTCGATCAGACCATCTTCTACCCGCGTAGTCAGCACGTCGCCCGCCTTCACCTGTTTGGTTTTTTTCAGCACTTTGCCGTCGGTGGCGGTGGTGACGCTGTAGCCGCGCGCCAGCGTAGCCAGCGGGCTGACGGCTTCAAGTTGCGCAATCGCCGTGCCGAAGCGCTGTTTGGTGCCGCCTAACCGTGCGGTAATCACCTGCGACAGCCGGTATTCGAGCTGCTGAATGCGGGTTTGCGCACGATGGATCCGCCCCTGCGGCTGCTGCTGGAACAAGCGTTGCGTCACGCGCTGCTGCTGTTGCGTTCCCTGACGCAGCCGGTTTTCAACGGCATTGTTCAGCCGCTGGCGCAGGCGTTCCAGCGTGGTTTGCTGACGCGCCAGCCGCAGTTGCGGATGCTGCTGTTGCAGACGATGGTGCAGCCGGGTAAACCGCTGCTGAAGATTAGCGAAGAAATAGTCCATCGCCATTTCCAGGCGCTGCTGCTGGCCCTGAATTTGCCGCAGCAGTTCCTGCTGATTACGACTCACCACTTCCGCCGCTGCCGACGGCGTCGGGGCGCGTAAGTCAGCAATAAAATCGGCAATGGTCACATCGGTTTCATGGCCTACCGCGCTGACGATGGGGATACGGCTGGCGAAAATCGCCCGCGCCACCCGCTCATCGTTAAAGCTCCACAAATCCTCCAGCGAACCGCCGCCGCGCCCGACGATCAGCACATCACACTCCGCGCGCTGATTGGCCAGCTCAATGGCGCGCACGATCTGCGCCGGGGCGTCGTCGCCCTGAACCGCTGTAGGGTAAATCACCACCGGCAGTGACGGATCGCGCCGTTGCAGCACATGCAAAATATCGTGCAGCGCCGCGCCGGTTTTCGAGGTGATGACGCCAATCTGGTGCGCCGGAGAGGGCAGCGGCTGTTTATGCTGAGCGTCAAACAGCCCTTCCTGCGACAATTTTTGCTTGAGCTGCTCAAACTGCTGTTGCAACAGGCCCACACCCGCAGGCTGCATGCTTTCAACGATGATTTGATAATCGCCGCGCGGCTCGTACAGCGTGATGTTAGCCCGCACCAGCACCTGTTGACCATGTTGCGGACGGAAGGTGACGCGGCGGTTGCTGTTGCGGAACATCGCGCAACGCACCTGCGCGCCGTCATCTTTCAGCGTGAAGTACCAGTGGCCGGACGCAGGTTGGGTGAAGTTAGAAATTTCACCGCTGATCCACACCTGGCCCATTTGCTGTTCCAGCAGCATCCGGACGGTCTGGTTTAATCGGCTGACGGTATAAATTGCGGGGGATTGGCTTAGCGACATGTGAGCTAGATCAAATTCTAAATCAGCAGGTTATTCAATCGATAGTAACGCGGCCAGAGACGATAGCAAGTTTTTTTATCAAAAAATGGTAGATGCAAACGGTTACGCTCTGTATAATGCCGCGGCAATATTTTATCTGTTCTCATTCACCCAGGTTGAGATATTGCCCATGCTACGTATCGCTAAAGAAGCACTGACGTTTGACGACGTTCTCCTCGTTCCCGCTCACTCTACCGTTCTGCCGAATACTGCTGATCTGAGCACGCAGTTAACCAAAACCATCCGCCTGAATATTCCTATGCTCTCTGCAGCAATGGATACCGTGACTGAGGCTCGCCTGGCCATCGCGCTGGCGCAGGAAGGCGGTCTTGGCTTCATCCACAAAAACATGTCGATTGAACGCCAGGCCGAAGAAGTTAAGCGCGTTAAAAAACACGAAAGCGGCGTCGTTACCGATCCGCAAACCGTGCTGCCGACCACTACACTGCGTGAAGTAAAAGAATTAACCGAACGTAATGGCTTCGCCGGTTATCCGGTGGTCACCGCGGACAACGAGCTGGTAGGCATCGTTACCGGTCGTGACGTGCGTTTCGTTACCGATCTGAGCCAGCCGGTCAGCGTTTACATGACGCCGAAAGAGCGTCTGGTCACCGTGCGCGAAGGCGAATCACGCGACGTCGTGCTGGCGAAGATGCACGAAAAACGCGTTGAAAAAGCGCTGGTCGTTGATGGTAGCTTCCATCTGCGCGGCATGATTACCGTAAAAGATTTCCAGAAAGCAGAACGTAAACCGAACTCCTGTAAAGACGAGCAGGGCCGTCTGCGCGTCGGCGCGGCAGTAGGCGCGGGTGCGGGCAATGAAGAGCGCATCGACGCACTGGTTGCTGCGGGCGTTGACGTACTGCTGATCGACTCCTCGCACGGTCATTCCGAAGGCGTGCTGCAGCGCATCCGCGAAACCCGTGCCAAATACCCGGATCTGCAAATCATCGGCGGTAACGTGGCGACGGCGGCAGGCGCACGTGCGCTGGCGGAAGCTGGCGTGAGCGCGGTGAAAGTCGGTATCGGCCCTGGCTCTATCTGTACTACCCGTATCGTCACTGGCGTGGGCGTTCCGCAAATCACCGCCGTGGCTGACGCGGTAGAAGCGCTGGAAGGCACCGGTATTCCGGTTATCGCCGATGGCGGTATCCGTTTCTCTGGCGACATCGCTAAAGCGATTGCCGCTGGCGCAAGCGCGGTGATGGTGGGTTCCATGCTGGCGGGCACCGAAGAATCTCCGGGCGAGATCGAACTCTACCAGGGTCGTTCTTACAAATCCTACCGTGGGATGGGCTCCCTGGGCGCGATGTCCAAAGGCTCTTCCGACCGTTACTTCCAGAGCGACAACGCCGCCGACAAACTGGTGCCGGAAGGTATCGAAGGCCGCGTGGCGTACAAAGGCCGCCTGAAAGAGATCATCCACCAGCAAATGGGCGGCCTGCGTTCCTGTATGGGCCTGACCGGCTGTGGTACTATCGATGCGCTGCGTACCAAAGCAGAGTTTGTACGCATCAGCGGTGCGGGTATCCAGGAAAGTCACGTTCACGATGTGACCATCACCAAAGAGTCCCCGAACTACCGTATGGGCTCCTGATTTTCTTCGCCCGACCTCGCGTCGGGCGATTTATTTAATCTGTTTCACTTGCCTCGGACTAAGCGTCAATGACAGACAATATTCATCAACATCGCATTCTCATCCTCGATTTCGGTTCTCAATATACTCAGCTGGTGGCGCGTCGCGTGCGTGAGCTGGGCGTGTATTGCGAGCTGTGGGCATGGGATGTTACTGAAGCACAAATTCGCGAATTTAATCCTAACGGCATTATTCTTTCCGGCGGCCCGGAAAGCACCACCGAGAACAACAGCCCGCGCGCGCCGCAGTACGTGTTCGAGGCGGGCGTTCCGGTTCTGGGTGTTTGCTATGGTATGCAGACCATGGCGATGCAGCTTGGCGGCCATGTTCAGGGTTCCGATGAGCGTGAATTCGGTTATGCGCAGGTTGAAGTTAAAACCGACAGCGCCCTGGTTCGCGGCATTGAAGATGCCCTGAGCGCAGACGGCAAACCGCTGCTGGACGTGTGGATGAGCCACGGCGATAAAGTCACCGCTATCCCTGCCGATTTCGTGACCGTTGCCAGCACCGAAACCTGCCCGTTCGCCATTATGGCTAACGAAGAAAAACGCTTTTACGGCGTGCAGTTCCATCCGGAAGTAACCCACACCCGCCAGGGCCTGCGCATGCTGGAGCGTTTTGTGCGCGACATCTGCCAGTGTGAAGCGCTGTGGACCCCGGCGAAAATCATCGACGACGCGGTAGAACGCATTCGCCAGCAGGTGGGCAACGATAAAGTGATCCTCGGCCTGTCCGGCGGCGTGGACTCTTCCGTTACCGCCATGCTGCTGCACCGCGCCATCGGCGATCGCCTGACCTGCGTGTTCGTCGACAACGGCCTGCTGCGCCTGAATGAAGCCGAGCAGGTAATGGATATGTTTGGCGATCACTTCGGCCTGAATATTGTTCACGTTCCGGCGGAAGCACGTTTCCTGGAAGCGTTGGCAGGGGAAAACGACCCGGAAGCCAAACGTAAGATCATTGGCCGTGTGTTCGTAGAAGTGTTCGACGAAGAAGCGTTGAGACTGGAAGACGTGAAATGGCTGGCGCAGGGCACCATCTATCCTGACGTGATCGAATCCGCCGCCTCCGCGACCGGTAAAGCGCACGTGATCAAATCGCACCACAACGTGGGCGGTCTGCCGAAAGAGATGAAGATGGGCCTCGTTGAGCCGCTGAAAGAGCTGTTCAAAGATGAAGTGCGCAAAATCGGTCTTGAACTGGGCCTGCCGTTCGACATGCTGTACCGTCACCCGTTCCCGGGGCCGGGCCTTGGCGTTCGCGTACTCGGCGAAGTGAAGAAAGAGTACTGCGACCTGCTGCGCCGCGCCGATGCGATTTTTATCGAAGAGCTGCGTAAAGCAGATCTTTACGACAAAGTCAGCCAGGCGTTTACCGTGTTCCTGCCGGTGCGCTCCGTAGGCGTAATGGGCGATGGCCGTAAATACGACTGGGTTGTTTCTCTGCGTGCGGTGGAAACCATCGACTTTATGACCGCGCACTGGGCGCATCTGCCTTACGATTTCCTGGGTCGCGTATCTAACCGTATTATTAACGAAGTGAATGGTATTTCCCGCGTGGTGTATGACATCAGCGGTAAGCCGCCAGCGACCATTGAGTGGGAATAATCAGATAAGCTCATTTGCCTGGTTACAATAAGTTCTATTGAAATTAACCCTCTATTACCAGAGGGTTTTTTTATGGGTATTTATGCCCCCTGACCGCAATCCACATTTTTTGTAGTATTACCCTACGGGTGCGTGCTTCTCTCTGTCAGCCGCTATAATACTGACTCAAGCACTGTCACGCTTCGCGATAATTACGGCATCAACAAAAGGGGGTTTTATTTTTCGTCTAATGAAAAATCACATATAGCCAAAATCAGGCTCGGTAGAAAACAGCCATAAAATAATAAGAGAGTGACTTAGCGCTGCTGCGGGGTATCGATGCTCAGGCTGATTTGCTGAGACTCAATTTTATCCTGATGGTGGTACCAGGCGCCGATAGCGGAGTAAACGAAGCGGCCAAAGAGGAACAAGAAGCTAATTAGCAAAATAATGCGAGTCATTCGATTGTTGAATCGGTGTCGTTTTCGCATACTGGTGGCCTGACTCACGCCATTTTCCTTTAGGTTTACCCGTCAACCGCGGGCGACAGGCTTATTAAGTCATAGCCGGGAGAAGAGGTCAATTAATCATCATGTAAAATTTATGTCAGGATGATTAACTATGGTTATCTATGTAATCATGGTATTTATCATGTGTATTGTAAGTGATTAATTACAAAAAAATACTTACCCACTGGACGGGCTTTTCCTTGTCATTTGACCCACATCAATTGTCGGTTTGTTAACCTAACTAAAATTTGCGTCTCTTCTGCTTGCGCTAAACGCAGCTTGCAGTGTCAACGGTTGGTTGGATGCCTGCCTTCTTTTCCCTCTGGATAATGGGAGTGTTTTTCGGGCATCTATGCATCTGGTAACCTTGTATCATCGAAATAAAGACAAATGGTGGTGTTTGCCACTGTTTCTCCCCTTGCTTTTACTCCCCATTACCCGACTAGCGAATACCCATGCGCAGATAGGTGAGGGCACGGTGGTTCTCTATTTTTTGCCGCTGGCTCTGATGATTAACCTGATGCTTTTTTTTGGCTGGGCGGCGTTGCCCGGATTGATCCTGGCGATTTTGATTAACTATCGTCATAACGTCGGCGCGCTGGATCTGTCTGTCACCACCATCCACTTTTTACTCTCGACGATCGTCAGCTGGGGCGGATACCGAATTTTTGAGACGCGCCGTTTCGCCATCTCCTATGGTCCTGGTAATGTGAATATTCAGCGCCTGTTCTGGCTGGTGTTCTGCAATGCCTCAATATTTATGATGTTCTATCAGTTCGCCAGTTTTTTCGGCCTTTATGATACGACGGCCAATCTGGTAGGCGAAAATCCCTTCAATATTCGCGCTCTCGTGAATTATCAGGGCGTATTAGTAGGGTGTCTGACAGGCGCACCGCTATGCTATCTGGCTATCCGGACTATTCGCCATCCGCGCTATCTACGCGCCTGGTATTCGCAAATGAAGCGTCAGTGCGATGCGCGGGTTAAACGAACGGAAGTGATCGTTTGGTTTAGCGTGACGTTGGGGTTGGTTTTATTACTGCTGTCTGCGCCCGAAAAAGAAAACAATTCAATATTCGCCACCAGCTATACGCTTTCCCTGTTGTTGCCGGTCATGCTGTGGGGGGCAATTCGCTTCGGATATCTGTTTATTACCCTGGTCTGGAGCCTGGTATTGCTGCTGCTATGCCGGTATTACGAACGTTACTTACCCACCTCTCCAGGGTATGAGCTGCAAATTGTCATCAGCTCATCCTGCTATTTTGTCTACTCGCTAACGATTATGATGATGGGCAAGGTCGCCACCTGGCAGCGCAATCTTCATAATCGTGGCCGGCGTCTGGCCTTTATCGACCCACTCGTCCATATGCCTAACCTGCGGGCGTTGAATCACGATTTGGCTAACTATCCCTGGTCGATGCTGTGTTTTCTGCGGGTTCCGGAACTGGAATTATTAGGACGTCATTATGGCGTCAGCTTACGTATTCACTACAAACAACAGCTCGCTGCCTGGCTCAGAGAAGTATTACATGAAGATGAGCTCACCTATCAGCTATCGGGGCATGACCTGGTTATTCGGTTGAGCACGCATAATCATGAAGAGCGTATCGCTATCCTCCATGAAAAGGTTAATGCGTTTCGCCTGATATGGGATGGTTTACCAATCCAGCCGCAAGTGGGCATGAGTTACTGTTTCCTGCGTTCGCCGGTGAACCATTTACATATCCTGCTGGGTGAAATGAGCTCGATTGCCGATTTATCACTCTCCACCCATCATCCGGAAAGTCTGCAGCGACGGGGCGGAAGCCAGCTACAGCGGACGGTAAAAATCAAAGTTGAGATGATGAACCGGCTTCAGATGGCGCTGGACAACGATCGCTTTGCGCTAATGATCCAGCGCGTAGACGGCGTACGGGGCGATTGCTATTACGAAGTGCTGCTGCGCATGTTGGATGAAAACGGCAACTTCTTTAAGCCTGGCGAATTCTTACCGGTAGCACATGAATTCGGCTTATCGTCGCGTATAGACCTGTGGGTACTGGAAAAAACGCTACGTTTTATTGATCAGCATCGTGCCGCGCTACCCGGTTTTCGCTTTGCCATTAACTTAACGCCATCATCGGTTTGCCGGGTGCCGTTTGCCGGCGAGGTTAAAACGATGCTGGCGAAATATCAGGTAGAGCCGTGGCAGCTAATTTTTGAAGTGACCGAAAGCCAGTCTCTGTCAAACATTGATCAGGTCAACCTGACGCTGAGCGCGTTACGCAATCTCGGCTGTCGTATCGCAATTGATGATTTTGGCACCGGTTATGCCAGCTATGCCCGGTTTAAAAACGTTACCGCTGATATTTTAAAGATCGACGGCAGCTTTGTGCGGAACCTGCTTTCCAGCAGCATGGATTACCAGATTGTCGCGTCGATTTGTAATCTGGCGCGCATGAAAAACATGCAGGTAGTGGCGGAATATGTTGAGAGTGAAGAAATTCGCGATGCCCTGCTGACGCTCGGTATTGATTATCAGCAGGGATATTTGATTGGTAAACCGCAGCCTATCGACAGCCTGGTTAACGCGCAAACAGCCGTGAATTAGCCGTTGGCCGCCGCGTCGGAGATCTGCTCCTCTTCAATCAGCAGTTTCCATCCGGTTACGGATTCCCAGTACTGCTGCTCGCGTTCCAGGTCCAGCAGCACCAGCGCGTTCTGGTTAAACCAGCCGCCAGGAAAGCGCAGCGTCCAGTGGTTGTCGTCGGTTTCCAGCACCAGGGTTGGCGGGGTGGTCGTCGACTGGCGCTGGTTATTCAGCAAGACGCCTAAGCGGAACAGTTGAATCAGCGGCAGATACTGCTTTTTCTTGAACAAGGCGAAGCGCGGCAGCTCGTCCAGTTTGATCGCTTTACGGTGATAGCGGACCAGGGTCGCCATCAGCATCTGCTGTTCCTGATTAAAGCCCGGCAAATCGCTATGCTGCAGAATATAGGCGGAGTGGCGATGTAGCCCGCTATGGTTGATGCTCAGTCCCACTTCATGCAGCAACGCCGCCCATTTCAGTAATGCCGAAAGCTGCGGGTCGGCAAGTTTAGGCTGCTGCGCCTGCCACTGATCGTACATTAGCGTGATGGTATCCAGCACCCGATGCGCCTGATCGCGATCGATATGATATTGGTTTGCCAGGCTCTGCGCAGTGCGGCTGCGAATATCCTGATGGCGGAAACGGCCTTCCATCTCATACAGTACGCCTTCGCGTAACGCCCCATCAGAGAGGCGCAGCTCGCGGATCCCCAACGCGTCAAACACGCCGCACAAAATCGCCAGCCCCGGCACAAAAACCGCCTTCCGCTCTTCCGACAGGCCCGGCAGGCTCAGGGCGTCAAAAGAGCGATGTTTTAACACCTCGGCGCACAGTAACTCCAGACGGTCCGGTGTAATCAAGCCATCTTTTTCGCCCATCTCCAGCAGCACTTCATGGGCTGCTTTGATCGTGCCGGAGGCGCCTAGCGCTACATTCCAGCCCTGAATGCGGAACTGCCAGGCGAGATTTTCCAGTTTCTGCACCGCCGTCATCCGCGCACGGCGGAAATTTTCCGGGCTGATAGCACCGCCGGGAAAGAACATCTGCGCGAAGCTCACGCAGCCCATACGGCGGCTCTCTACCAGCCTGGGTTCGAAATCTTCGCCGATCACCAGCTCCGT
Organism: Atlantibacter subterraneus; assembly: GCF_007570865.1. GTDB lineage: Bacteria > Pseudomonadota > Gammaproteobacteria > Enterobacterales > Enterobacteriaceae > Atlantibacter > Atlantibacter subterraneus. The sequence continues at coordinate 183,099 of NZ_VLPS01000003.1, forward strand.
CGAGCCGCCGCCGATGTCGATCACCAGCTTGCGGCCTTTTTCCGGCTGAGTATGCTCCACGCCCATAAAAATCAGCCGCGCTTCTTCATTGCCGGAAATGATCTCGATGGGGTAGGGGATAACCTCTTTGGCACGCTTAAGGAAATCTGGCGCGTTCTGCGCCTGGCGCAGCGTATGGGTCCCGACGATACAGACGTTTTCCGCAGAGAAACCCTGCAAACGCTCCGCGAACAGCGACAGACAGTTCAGGCCGCGTTCCATGGCCTCTTCGCTAAGGATATTGTTTTCATCCAGACCATCCGCCAGGTGGACGCGCTGTTTAAGCCGTCCGATGATTTGCATTGCGCCATCCACTACGCGGGCAATCACCATATGGAAGCTGTTGGAGCCAAGGTCGACCGCAGCGAACTCCTGCGGTCGGGGAGCGTTTTGAGTTATCGGCATAGATTATTCTGGCTGTTCGAGTGATTTGATGTATTCGTAAATCGCTAACTGGCCGCGCAGTTTACGGCGGTTGCCGCGCGGAACATAGCGGTTACTGAGTTCTTTGTCGATATAGCGTGCTTTTACCGTATCGTTGAACAGCAAATCAAGGATATCGAGAATACGCTGTTTCAGCCGAGGGTCGAGCAGCGGCGTCGCCACCTCGATACGGTAATCGATATTACGGGTCATCCAGTCAGCGGAAGAGAGGAAGACTTTTTTATCGCCGCCGTTTTCAAACACGTAAACCCGGTCATGCTCCAGGAAACGATCGACGATGCTGATGACTTTAACGTTATCGCTGATGCCTTCCAACTGGGGGATCAGCGAGCACATGCCGCGGATCAGCAGGTTTACCGGCACGCCGGAGCTGGACGCCGCATACAGGCGATCCACCAGGCCCTTATCGACCAGGTTGTTCAGCTTCAGGGTGATACCGGAAGGCAGGCCGCTCTGGGCGTTGGCAATCTCTTTGTCGATCATTTCATACAGCAGGCGACGCGAGTTTTGCGGTGACACCAGCAGATAATCGAACGTGACCGGACGATACGGGTTTTCGATAAAGTTAAACACCCGGCGCACTTCGTTAGTGATGCGCGCATCGGCGGTAAGCAACGAGTAATCGGTGTAAAGCCGGGCAGTTTTCTCGTTAAAGTTGCCGGTGCCGATATGGGCGTAACGCACCACGTCCTCGCCCTCTTTACGGGAGATCAGGAACAGTTTGGCGTGAATTTTCAGCCCCGGCGCAGAGAAGATAACGTGTACGCCCGCTTCAGTCAGGCGTTTCGCCCAGTGGATATTGGCTTCTTCGTCGAAACGCGCCTGTAGCTCCACCACCACGGTAACTTTTTTACCGTTATGCGCTGCGTGGATCATCGCGTCGATAATGCGTGAATCTTTGGCCACGCGATAAATATTGATTTTTATCGCCAGCACGCTCGGGTCGAACGATGCCTGGCGCAGCAGTTCCAGCACGTGCTCAAAGGTGTGATACGGGTAATAAAGCAGCACGTCGCGCTCGCGAATGGCGTCGAAGCCGTTGCGGAATTTATCAAACCAGATATGGCGCAGGCGCGGCAGCGGTTTATTCACCAGATTGGCTTTGCCGACGTTCGGGAAGCTGATGAAGTCTTTGAAGTTGTGATAGCGGCCACCGGGCACAATAGAGTCATAGCGCGAAATCGATAACTTCTGGCGCAGCATCTCCACCATGGCGTCGGGCATATCGCGCTGGTACACAAAGCGCACCGGCTCTGCCGTCAGACGCTGTTTCAGGCTGGAAGACATCAGTTCCAGCAGGCTGGACTCCATCTCATGCACCAGATCGTATTCGGCGTCGCGGGTCATCTTCATTGAATAGGCGTTGAGCGCATCGTAATCGAAGAAGCCTTTAAAAATATCGTCCAGGCAGAAGCGCAGAATGTTATCCAGCAGGATCATCGGCTTGCGGCGGCGTGGCGTTTCCGGCGGCAGGTTAACGAAGCGCGGCACTTTATCCGACGGGATTTCCAGCAGCGCATAGCGTATTTCTTCGCCGCGAATGATTTCCACCGCCAGATAGGTGTAATCGTCTTTTAAAAACTGCACCAGGTCGGTATCGCGATACAGCAATATCGGCGTGATGTGCTGGCGCAAATAGTGTTTGAAATAGTGGCGCAGCCAGCCCTGCTGGTTTTGCGAAAGCTGACGTTCGTTGATCAGGAATATCTGGTTACGCGCCATCTCCAGCAGCAGATCGTTATACAGCCCATCAAATTCCTGATCGGCTTTAAGAACCCGCGACTGGATTTTGCCTAACAAATGACGCGAATGGGAGGTGATGCCCTGTTCTTCGCTAATCAAAATGCGGCGCTTCAGTTCGGCGAAGCGAACCTTATAAAACTCATCAAGATTATTGGAATAGATCCCCAGAAAACGCATCCGCTCGATCAGCGGGTTGCTTTTATCCGCAGCTTCCTGCAGTACACGCTCGTTGAATGACAGCCAACTGAGCTCTTTCTCGATGTAAAGTTTTTCCTGACCCATGACTACTGACACTCCGGTTATCTCACTCGGGACGTGGAAAATCCGTCTCGATACTATTATGGCGAGCTAAGACCCGCGATGTCCAACGATGCCACAAAAGTATGACAGCTACATGAGCGCGGCGGCGCTAAGTGGCTTTTTTACTTCATTTATTCGCTATAAACCCAAAAACAAAACAGGCCCGGTATTCACCAGGCCTGAATGTGGTCAACGCGTTCAGTCTTTACTCTTCGGACGCATAACCCTGAGCAGGCAGCGGTTTGCCGTCCAGCCAGGCCGCGTTGCCGTGCATGGTCAGGCGGCCTTCCATAAACCAACTGACCACCAGCGGATAAATAGCGTGTTCCTGAGCCTGCACCCGGGCCGTTACGTCATCTTCATCATCGCCTTCGAACACCGGCACGGTTGCCTGTAAAATCACCGGTCCGCCGTCCAGCTCATCGGTGACAAAATGCACCGACGTGCCGTGCTCTTCGTCGCCGTTTTCCAGCACCTGACGATGCGTATGCAGGCCGGGGTATTTTGGCAGCAGGGAAGGGTGGATGTTGATCAGCCGTCCGCGATAGTGCGCCACGAACGCCGGGCTCAGAATGCGCATATAGCCTGCCAGCACCACCAGATCCGGGGCATAGGCATCAATTTCCAGCATTAACTCACGGTCGAATGCTTCGCGGCTGGCGAACTGGTCCGCCGTCAGCGCATGGGCGGGAATGCCCGCCTCCCTGGCGCGTTCAAGGCCGAACGCGTCGGCCTTGTTGCTGAATACCGCGCTAATGGTGCCGTTGATTTTCTTCTGTTGGCAGGCGTCGATAATAGCCTGCAGGTTGCTTCCGTTGCCGGAAATCAGCACCACAATGTGTTTCATTACTCAATAACCACGCGTTGTTCGGAATCAGAAGCCTTGATGATACCGATTTTCCACGCCTTTTCGCCACGCGCATTGAGTAAAGAAATCGCTTTTTCGGACTCGCTCGCAGGCAGGGCGATGACCATTCCGACACCGCAGTTAAATGTGCGATACATCTCGTGTTTACTGACGTTACCCGCGTTCTGCATCCAGTCGAATACCGCTGGCCACTGCCAGGAGGATTCGTCGATTACGGCCTGGGTGTTGTCCGGCAGAACGCGTGGGATGTTTTCCCAGAAGCCGCCGCCGGTCAGGTGGGCAATCGCATGGACGTCAACCTGCTCGATCAGCTCAAGAATGGATTTCACGTAAATGCGGGTCGGCGCCAGCAGGTGATCCGCCAGCGGTTTGTCTTCCAGTTGGGTGGTCAGCGGATCGCAACCGCTCACTTCAACAATTTTGCGCACCAGCGAATAGCCGTTGGAGTGCGGGCCGCTGGAGGCGAGGGCAATCAGCACGTCGCCGTCGGCGACTTTAGAACCGTCGATAATCTCTGACTTCTCGACCACGCCCACGCAGAAACCGGCTACGTCGTAATCTTCGCCGTGGTACATGCCCGGCATTTCCGCCGTTTCGCCGCCGACCAGCGCGCAGCCGGACTGCAAACAGCCTTCGGCGATACCGCTAATGACGCTGGCTGCGGTGTCCACATCCAGTTTGCCGGTGGCGTAGTAGTCGAGGAAGAACAGCGGCTCTGCGCCCTGTACCACCAGATCGTTAACGCACATGGCGACCAAATCGATGCCGATAGTGTCGTGACGTTTTAAATCCATCGCCAGACGCAGCTTGGTGCCGACGCCGTCGGTGCCCGATACCAGAACCGGCTCGCGATATTTCTGCGGCAGCGCGCACAATGCGCCGAATCCGCCCAGTCCACCCATCACTTCCGGGCGGCGAGTTTTTTTCACGACGCCTTTAATACGGTCGACCAGAGCATTGCCTGCATCAATATCAACACCGGCATCTTTATAGCTGAGAGAGGTTTTATCGGTCACTGCACAATCCCCACGCGGTTGCGGTAGTAAGAAAACGCGGCAATTCTAGCAGCGCAGGCAAACGTTTGCGAGCCTCTTATTTAGCGCGTTTAAAATCTTATGGGTTAGACTGATTCCAGTTCAGTTGATCCCGATCATGACCATTAGATATGGCGCAGCGGCGAAAAAGCGGTATAATCCGGCGATTTTTTTTGTGGCTGCCACCTTTCTGGGGAGAAAGAGTATGAAGATCGTGGAAGTGAAACACCCACTCGTCAAACACAAGCTCGGGCTGATGCGTGAAAATGATATTAGCACCAAGCGCTTTCGTGAACTGGCCTCGGAAGTGGGCAGCCTGCTGACCTATGAAGCGACGTCCGACCTCGAAACTGAAAAAGTGACCATTGAAGGCTGGAACGGCCCGGTCCAGGTCGAGCAAATCAAAGGCAAAAAAATTACCGTGGTGCCGATCCTGCGTGCCGGTCTGGGCATGATGGAAGGCGTGCTGGAGCACGTACCGAGCGCGCGTATCAGCGTGGTAGGCATTTACCGTAACGAAGAGACGCTGGAGCCGGTGCCTTACTTCCAGAAGCTGGTTTCCAACATCGACGAGCGTATGGCGCTGGTGGTTGACCCGATGCTGGCGACCGGCGGCTCAATGATTGCCACCATCGACCTGCTGAAAAACGCCGGCTGCCACAGCATTAAAGTGCTGGTGCTGGTCGCCGCGCCGGAAGGTATCGCCGCGCTGGAGAAAGCGCACCCGGACGTGGAGCTGTATACCGCTTCCATCGATCAGGGATTGAACGAGCACGGATACATTATTCCGGGCCTCGGCGATGCCGGCGACAAGATTTTTGGTACTAAATAAATGAATTAACGAAAAAAGCCGACTTTGATAGTCGGCTTTTTTTTGGATTGTTCATGACTAAACCTTATTACATAAAACGCGAAAACAACACTCAGAGGAAAACACTATGACGCGCCGTGCTATCGGGGTAAGCGAAAGACCACCGCTGCTTCAAACCATCCCGCTTAGTTTGCAGCACTTGTTCGCCATGTTTGGCGCAACCGTGCTGGTGCCAATCCTGTTTCATATCAACCCGGCCACCGTTCTGCTGTTCAACGGCATCGGGACCCTGCTGTATCTGTTTATCTGTAAGGGCAAAATCCCGGCCTATCTCGGCTCGAGCTTTGCGTTTATCTCTCCAGTGTTATTACTGCTGCCGCTGGGTTATGAGCTGGCGCTGGGCGGTTTTATCGTCTGCGGCGCGCTGTTCTGCCTGGTGGCGTTGATCGTCAAAAAAGCCGGCACCGGCTGGCTGGACGTGATGTTCCCACCGGCGGCGATGGGCGCGATTGTTGCGGTTATCGGTCTGGAACTGGCGGGCGTGGCGGCGAATATGGCTGGCCTGTTACCCGCAGAAGGGCAGATGCCGGATTCCACTACCATTATCATTTCGCTGGTGACGCTGGGCGTGACGGTATTTGGTTCGGTGCTGTTCCGCGGTTTTCTGGCGATTATCCCGATCCTGATTGGCGTGCTGGCGGGCTACGCGCTCTCCTTTGCGATGGGCGTGGTGGACGTAACGCCGATTAAAGACGCGCACTGGTTCGCGCTGCCGACCTTTTACACCCCGCGCTTTGAGTGGTTCGCTATTTTCACCATTCTGCCTGCGGCGCTGGTGGTGATTGCCGAACACGTCGGCCACCTGGTGGTGACCGCCAATATCGTGAAAAAAGACCTGATCCGCGATCCGGGCCTGCACCGCTCAATGTTCGCCAACGGTCTCTCCACCATGATTTCTGGTTTCTTCGGCTCCACGCCGAATACCACCTACGGTGAAAACATCGGCGTGATGGCGATTACCCGCGTATACAGTACCTGGGTTATCGGCGGGGCGGCGATTATCGCGATCCTGCTCTCCTGCGTCGGTAAACTGGCGGCGGCGATCCAGATTATCCCGGTTCCGGTGATGGGCGGCGTGTCGCTGCTGCTGTACGGGGTGATCGGCGCGTCGGGTATTCGCGTACTCATCGATTCCAAAGTGGATTACAGCAAAGCGCAAAACCTGATCCTGACCTCGGTGATCCTGATCATCGGCGTCAGCGGTGCGAAAGTGCATGTCGGCGCGGCAGAGCTTAAAGGCATGGCGCTGGCGACCATTGTCGGCGTGCTGCTGAGCCTGATTTTCAAACTGATCAGCGTACTGCGCCCGGAAGAAGTGGTGCTGGACGCGGAAGATCAGGAAAAAGCTTCCTGATCGTAGCAAACCGGGCGGATCTGCCGCCCGGTTCATTACGCTGCCTTTTCTGTGATAAACTCAACGCGATTTTATTCAGGCACTGGTTGAGGTCTCTCTGAACACACCGGCACAGCTCTCTTTGCCACTCTATTTACCCGATGATGAAACTTTCGCAAGTTTCTGGCCGGGTGATAACCCTTCTTTATTAGCCGCGCTGCAAAACGTGTTGCGTCAGGAGCACAGCGGTTATATCTACTTCTGGTCTCGCGAAGGAGCAGGGCGCAGCCATCTGCTGCATGCGGCCTGTGCTGAACTCTCGGCGCGCGGCGATGCGGTGGGCTATGTTCCGCTCGATAAACGCACCTGGTTTGTCCCGGAAGTGCTGGATGGCATGGAACAACTGTCGCTGGTATGCATCGATAATATTGAATGCATCGCGGGGGATGAGCTGTGGGAAATGGCGATCTTTAATCTCTATAACCGCATTCTCGAATCCGGTAAAACCCGTTTGCTGATCACCGGCGACCGGCCGCCGCGCCAGCTTAATCTCCAGCTTGCCGATTTAGCTTCCCGCCTCGACTGGGGGCAAATCTATAAGCTTCAGCCGCTGTCGGATGATGACAAATTACAGGCGCTACAGCTGCGGGCGCGCCAGCGCGGGTTTGAACTGCCGGAAGACGTGGGGCGTTTTTTACTCAAGCGGCTGGACCGGGAGATGCGCACGCTGTTTATGACGCTCGATCAGCTGGATCGCGCCTCGATTACCGCTCAGCGCAAGCTCACGATCCCATTTGTGAAGGAAATTCTTGGACTGTAACCGCAGGCAGATTCACCTGCGGTAAAGGCGTGTTACAGGATCTCCAGCACTGACTCCGGCGGGCGGCCAATACGGGCGTTGCCCTCGGTCACCACAATCGGACGCTCAATCAGTTTCGGGTTTTCTACCATCGCGGCGATAAGCTGCTCTTCCGTCAGCGCCGGATCGCCGAGCTTCAACTCGCTATAAATCTCTTCTTTCTGGCGCATCAAGTGGCGCGCGCTGCTGTAACCCAGCTGTTTGAGCAATTGTTTGAGGGTGGCCGCGTCCGGCGGCGTCTCCAGATACAGCACCACTTCCGGCTCGACGCCGTTTTCTTTCAGTAAATTCAGCGTTTCGCGGCTCTTTGAGCAGCGCGGATTATGGTAAATCGTGACCGTACCAGACATTGTTTCTCCTGTTACATTTTCTCGTAAGGGCGGAATCGCATTTGCAGCTGGCGCAGCTGGTCAATACGCGCATCGTAGCGCGCCTGTTGCAGGCTACCGACTTTCACCTGGGAGCTGGCGCTGCTTAACAGCGAAATGGACTGATCGAGTCTGCCCAGCAGCGCCATCACTTCCGCGCGCGCCGCCAGTTCCTGATCGCGGTTGCCGAGCGCGGCCTGCGCCTGCGCCAGCAGATCCCAACCGTTGGAATCATCCGGATGGGAGAAGGTATAGCGGTTAAGGATTTTCACCGATTCGCCGGGCTGTTTCGCTTCAAGGTACGCGTTCGCCAGGTTGAGTTGCAGCACCGGATTGTTTTTCAGATCCGGCGCGCTTTTCAGGCGATTAACCGCGTCGCTGGCCCTGTTCAGCCCCAGGTCGATATCGGTAGAGAGATCGAGATACCAGGGATTGCCGGGCTGGGCGGCAATCAGCGGCTGCAATAGGGTACGCGCTTCGGCGAAGTTTTTCCCCACCATCGCCTGTAGCGCTTTGCCATAGGCGGCGGCATGTTGTTCGCGAACGTTGCCTTTTGCCCAGGCGTCAAGGATATCGCTGGTAAGCTGGTTGCGCCCGGAGTTGTACATCCCCAGCGTGCGCGCTTTCGCCATGTAGAAATTTTCCGACGACTGTGCCACCACCGGGCGCATCTGATTGGCGCGGTTGCGGGCATCGGAAAGACGGCTTTCCGGCAGCGGGTGCGTCAGCAAAATTTCCGGCGGACGCGACGAATAGCGCGCCTGGTCGAGCAGTTTTTCCAGGAAGGTTGGCATCGCCTGCGGGTCGAAACCGGAACGTTGTAGCACCTGAATGCCGATACGATCGGCTTCCTGCTCGTTTTGCTGGGTAAAACTAATCATCCCCTGCTGGGTGCCGGCCAGCGTACCGGTCAGCGCTGCCATACCGGCCTGCGGGCTGGCCATAGCGAGCAGAATCGACCCCAGCGCGCCCACCCAGGTGAGCGGGGCATTGCGCTTTTGATCTTCCATCGCGCGCGCCAGATGGCGCTGGGTGACGTGAGAAATTTCGTGTGCCATTACCGATGCCAGCTGGCTTTCATTATCGGCGTAGCGGAATAGCGCGGTGTGCAGCACCACATTGCCGCCGAAGAAGGCGAAGGCGTTGATTTCATCGTTATTGATCAAAAAGAAATGAAACGGCGTGCGCACCGAATCCGCATGAGCAACCAGCCGCATCCCCAGACCGTTAATGTACTGTACCAGCAGAGGGTCGTTGATTAGCGGCGCGCTGCCGCGCAGCTGGCGAACATAGTAGTCGCCCATCTGCATTTCCTGACCAATAGAGAGCGTGCTGCCCGCCGACGTGCCCATATCGGGAAGTTCGCTGGCGCTGTGCGCAAAGGCGGGAAGCGTCTGGCCTGCCATCATGGCGGTAATGAGCGTTGCAATCAGTGTCTTTTTCAACTGCCTGAACATAACCACGTCCTGTCTGTCTGGGATCTCTTTTTGACCTGCGCGACGCCGCTTTGTTCACTGGTGAGGAAAACGCTGCAAGGCCGCCTGAGCGAGGAAAAGATATCTTAGTGAGCCAGGATGCGATTGTCTTGAGGCGGCCAGAAAAAATGGGCTCTTTTTTTGTTTCGTTTAGATACAATCCGAATAGCGCTTTAGCTGGTACCTCAGGGAAAGAAAAATGCTCGATATGTTAATGCAGTGGTATCGCCGCCGGTTTTCCGACCCGGAAGCGATAGCGCTGCTGGTCATTCTGGTTGCAGGTTTCTGCATCCTGTTCTTTTTTCACAGCCTGTTAGCCCCGCTACTGGTGGCCATTGTGCTGGCGTTTTTGCTGGAGTGGCCCACGGTGCGCCTTGAACGCATCGGCTGTTCGCGCACCCTGGCGGCAACGCTGGTTCTGGTGCTGTTTATCGGTATCGTGCTGGTGATGGCGTTTGTGGTGATCCCGGTGGCCTGGCAGCAGGGCATCTACCTGATCCGCGATATGCCGGGGATGCTCAATAAGCTGTCGGATTTTGCCGCCACGCTGCCCAAACGCTACCCGGCTCTGATGGACGCGGGGATTATCGACGCCATGGCGGAGAACATGCGCGCCCGCATGACCGTGGTGGGGGATTCGGTCGTGAAATTCTCACTGGCCTCGCTGGTGGGATTATTAACCCTCGCCATTTATCTGATCCTGGTGCCGCTGATGGTGTTTTTCCTGGTGAAAGACAAAGAGCAGATGCTGAACGCGGTGCGCCGGATATTACCGCGCAATCGCGGGCTGGCGGGCCAGGTATGGACTGAAATGAACCAGCAGATCACCAACTATATTCGCGGCAAAGTGCTGGAAATGGTGGTGGTCGGCGTAGCCACCTGGATTGGCTTTCGCATATTTGGGCTCAATTATTCGCTGCTGCTGGCGGTGCTGGTGGGGCTGTCGGTACTCATTCCCTACATCGGCGCGTTTGTGGTGACCATCCCGGTCGTCTGCGTGGCGCTGTTCCAGTTTGGGTTGGGAACCGAGTTCTGGAGCTGCTTCGCGGTGTATCTGATTATCCAGGCGTTGGACGGCAACCTGCTGGTGCCGGTGCTGTTCTCAGAAGCGGTCAACCTGCATCCGCTGGTGATTATTCTCTCAGTGGTGATTTTTGGCGGGCTATGGGGCTTCTGGGGCGTATTCTTCGCCATCCCGCTGGCGACGCTGATTAAGGCCGTGGTTCACGCCTGGCCGGACGGGTTATCGGTGGAAGAGAATCCGTGATGCGCACAAAAAAGCCGACCTCGCGTCGGCTTTTTACATCCAGGATGCATTAACGGTTTTCGTTTATCCAGGCTAAGACCACGTCGTGGTGGTTGCTGGTTTTGAAATCGTCAAACACGTGTTCAACCACGCCGTTGCCGTCGAGCAGGAAACTGATGCGGTGGATGCCGTCATAGGTTTTCCCCATAAACGATTTTTCGCCCCAGACGCCAAACTGCTCGCAGACCTGATGATCTTCATCGGAAAGCAGGGTGAAGTTAAGTAACTCTTTTTCCGCGAAGCGCGACAGCTTCTCGGGCTTATCGGTGCTGATCCCTAACACTTCAACACCGGCTTTTTTCAAATCGTCCATGTTGTCACGCAGCCCGCAGGCCTGCACGGTACAACCAGGCGTCATGGCCTTCGGGTAAAAGTAAACCAGAACACGCTGTCCCTGGAAGTCGGTCAAATTTACTTGTTCACCGTCCTGATCGGGCAAGCTAAATTTTGGTGCGTTCTCTCCGGCTTTCAGTGGGTTCATTACGACACTCCGTCCTGTTCATCTTGCTGTTGATAGTTAACGACGTTAATACTGCCTTGCGCATTCAGTTCTGTACAGAGAGCTTTGAACGCTTGCTCGATTATTGTCGCATTATCCAGCGCGGGGCTGTGGGCGGTCATTTGAATATACAGCTGGGCGTTATTGCCGTTATCGGCAGGTTGGGTGCGCGACACCAGTTCGGCGATATTAAGGTTGTGCGCGTCAAGCAGCGCGGTGAATCGTTCAATAAGATGCGGGGAGTCTTCCACTTCCACCTGCACCCACACCGTGGCGGGCATCGCCGGGCGCGGGCGAGCGGTAGTGCGTTTCATCACAATCAGTAAATCAAGCTCCGCGCCTTTGAGCGGTAGCGTGGATTCAATCAGCGTGATCGCGTTCCAGCTCCCGGAAAGCAGCATAATAAACGTGAACTCGTCGCCCAGCATCGCCAGCCGGCTGTCTTCGATATTACAGCCGCAGCTGCTGACGTGGCGGGTAATCGTGTTCACGATACCGGAGCGGTCTGCGCCCAGCGCGGTGATAACCAGATAGTGTTGTGATGAGAGTGCCAAACGGATTCTTCCTGTGCCTCTGTGAATAATTATAAGGAAACCATAAAAAAAACCGCCATACAACAACCTGAACGCCCTTGTGCGCTTGCTTTTATAATGGCAGCAAACGTACCATTGAGTTTCTTGTTTGCACAGAGGATGGCCCATGTTCACGGGAAGTATTGTCGCGCTGATTACACCGATGGATCTCAAAGGTAATGTCTGTCGGTCGAGCCTGAAAAAACTGATTGATTACCATGTCGCCAGCGGAACCTCGGCGATTGTTTCTGTAGGGACGACCGGCGAGTCCGCAACCCTGAGCCATGATGAGCATGGCGACGTGGTGATGATGACGCTGGAGCTGGCCGATGGCCGCATCCCGGTGATCGCCGGTACCGGTGCAAACGCGACCTCAGAGGCGATTAGCCTGACGCAGCGTTTCAACGACAGCGGCATTGTCGGCTGCCTGACCGTGACGCCATACTACAACCGTCCTACCCAGGAAGGTCTGTTCCAGCATTTCAAAGCCATCGCTGAAAACACCGATTTGCCGCAGATCCTGTATAATGTGCCGTCCCGTACTGGCTGTGACATGCTGCCGGAAACGGTAGGCAGACTCTCGAAAGTTAAAAATATTGTCGGTATTAAAGAAGCGACAGGGAACTTAACGCGGGTTCACCAGATCAAAGAGCTGGTTTCAGACGACTTTATTCTGGTGAGCGGCGATGACGCCAGCGCGCTGGACTTTATGCAGCTGGGCGGCCACGGGGTGATTTCCGTTACCGCGAACGTTGCCGCGCGCGACATGGCTGATATGTGCAAACTTGCCGCAGCCGGCCAGTACCGTGAAGCTCGCGTGATTAACCAGCGTTTGATGCCGCTGCATCATAAACTATTTGTTGAACCCAACCCGATCCCGGCTAAATGGGCATGTAAGGCGTTGGGACTTGTGGCGACCGATACGCTACGCTTGCCGATGACCCCGATCACCGACCACGGTCGTGACGAGGTTGCGGGCGCGCTTAAGCATGCTGGTCTGCTGTAAAGTTTAGGGAGATTTGATGGCTTACTCAGTACAGAAGTCGCGTGTGGCGAAAGTAGCAACCGTATCACTGGTGATGCTGCTCGCCGCCTGTAGTTCCGATTCGCGCTATAAGCGCCAGGTGAGCGGGGATGAGTCTTATCTGGATGCCGCGCCGCTGGCGGAACTTCATGCCCCGGCGGGGTTAATTCTGCCGGTTGAAAACGGCGACTATAACATTCCTGTGACCAACGGTAGCGGTCGGGTCGGTAAAGAACTGGATATTCGTCCGCCAGCACAGCCGCTGGCGCTGGTGACCGGCGCACGCACGCAGTTCACCGGCGATACCGCCACGCTGCTGCTGGAAAGTGGCCGCAGCGGTTCGCTCTGGCCGCAGGTAGTAAGCGCCGTCCAGTCTCATAACTATCCGATTACCAAACGCGACGATGCCGCCCAGACCCTCAGCACCGACTGGGTGCAGTGGAACCGCGCGGATGAAGATCAGCAGTATCGCGGTCGTTACCAGATCACCGTTCAGCCGCAGGGTTATCAGCAGGCGCTGGTGGTGAAACTGGTTAACCTGGAGCAGGACGGTAAACCTGTCGCTGATTCGGCGTCGCTTCAGCGCTATAGCGCGGAAATGCTCAACAGCATCGCCTCGTCGCTGGACAAAACCCAAACCGCTAACCAGAACGCGGCGGACAACCGTAACGCCAGCCAGATTGACGTGCAGAGTGCCGCCGACGACACCGGTTTACCGATGCTGGTAGTGCGTGCGCCGTTTAACGTGGTGTGGACCCGCCTGCCGGCAACCCTTGAAAAAGTGGGCATGAAGGTAACGGATTCGACCCGTTCAACCGGTAGCGTCGCCTTAACCTACAAGCCATTGTCTGATGGTGACTGGCAGGCGCTGGGCGCGCGCGACCCGGGTCTGAGCAGCGGCGATTATAAACTTCAGGTCGGCGACCTGGATAACCGCAGCAGCCTGCAGTTTATCGATCCGAAAGGACACACGCTGACTCAGTCGCAAAACGATGCGCTGGTGGCCGTATTCCAGGCCGCGTTCAGCAAGTAATAGCAGGGCCGGAGCATTCCGGCCTTTTTTTATTATGGCCACGCAATCGTGTGCGTCGCCAAAAGTAGCCAATTTTTAGCGTAAAACATGAATCATCACACCTGGAGTAATAAAGATGCAAAAGCAAGCTGAGTTGTATCGCGGCAAAGCGAAAACCGTTTACAGCACGGAAAACCCCGATCTGTTGGTGCTCGAATTCCGTAACGATACGTCAGCAGGGGACGGCGCGCGCATCGAACAGTTTGACCGTAAAGGCATGGTGAACAACAAGTTCAACCATTTCATTATGACCAAACTGGAAGAAGCGGGCATCCCGACCCAGATGGAAGCCTTGCTCTCCGATACCGAATGCCTGGTGAAGAAGCTGGAGATGGTGCCGGTAGAGTGCGTGGTGCGTAACCGTGCGGCAGGCTCGCTGGTGAAGCGCCTGGGTATTGAAGAGGGCATCGAACTGAATCCGCCGCTGTTTGATATGTTCCTGAAAAACGACGCCATGCACGATCCGATGGTTAACGAGTCCTACTGCGAAACCTTTGGCTGGGTGAATAAAGAAAATCTGGCGCGCATGAAAGAGCTGACCTACAAAGCCAACGACGTGCTGAAAAAGTTGTTTGATGACGCCGGTCTGATCCTGGTGGATTTCAAACTGGAATTCGGCCTGTTTAAGGGCGAAGTGGTGCTGGGCGATGAGTTCTCTCCGGACGGCAGCCGCCTGTGGGATAAGAACACCATGGACAAAATGGACAAAGACCGTTTCCGCCAGAGTCTGGGCGGACTGATTGAAGCGTATGAAGAAGTCGCACGTCGTCTGGGCGTAAAATTAGACTGAGTACGCAATCGTTTACCGCTTCCGGGGCACGTATTAACGTGCCCCTGCCGATCTGGCTCCCTTTTCCTATGGAAATCCGTCCGTTAACCGCCTACGATCAGTCGATATTATTATAAAAGTTCGAGGTGGTTCATGCGTTGGCAAGGGCGTCGCGGCAGCGACAATATCGAAGACAGACGTAGTGACTCCCGCGGCCCTATGATGGGCGGCGGCGGTTTCCGTTTACCCGGTGGTAAAGGCGGCGTCGTATTGCTGGTGATCGTGGTGATCGCCAGCTTCTATGGCGTGGATCTCACCTCGCTGTTAACCGGCGGGCAGCCCGTTTCTCAACAAACCAGCCGTTCTATCAGCCCCAATGAGGATGAAGCGGCGAAGTTCACGTCGGTCATTCTGGCAACCACCGAGGATACCTGGGGCCAGATCTTTGAGCGCCAGGGCCGCACCTATCAGCAACCCAAGCTGGTGATGTATCGCGGCGCGACCCGTACCGGCTGCGGCACCGGGCAATCGGTAATGGGGCCGTTTTACTGTCCGGCAGACAGCACCGTGTATATCGATCTCTCTTTCTATGATGACATGAACAGCAAACTGGGCGCGGAAGGCGACTTCGCTCAGGGCTATGTGATTGCCCACGAAGTCGGGCATCACGTGCAGAAGCTGATGGGCATTGAGCCGAAAGTGCGTGAGATGCAGCGCAACGCGTCAGAAGCGGAAGTGAATCGTCTCTCCGTGCGAATGGAGCTGCAGGCCGACTGCTTCGCCGGCGTCTGGGGCCACAGCATGCAGCAACAGGGCGTGCTGGAAGCGGGGGATTTGCAGGAAGCGCTGAATGCGGCGGAAGCCATTGGCGACGATCGCCTGCAGCAGCAAAGCCAGGGGCGCGTTATTCCGGACAGCTTCACCCACGGCACGTCTGAACAGCGTTACACCTGGTTCAAGCGCGGCTTCGACAACGGCGATCCGGCGCAGTGCAACACTTTCGGCAATAAGCTTTAACCGGCACATTTAGCAAGGAAGCCGATATGGAGCCTGTCATTGCTCTCACCGCCGCAATGGCGCGAGCGGGTATTCGTCGTTTGCTGGTGCTGGCGGGTGAGAGTGAGTGGAGTAACGCTACGGTTATGCAACTTGCCGGGGCGTTGCCTGCCCGCTGGCTGTGGGTGGGCGAAAATCCCCGGTTTGATCTGCATTCTCCTGCCTCCAGCGTTCGTACACTATTAGGCCGTGAATTCGACCATACCGTCTTTGATGCCAGGCAGGGGTTGGATGTCGAAGCCCTTGCCGTTGTCGCCGGTACGCTGAAAGCCGGAAGCTGGCTGGTGCTGTTGACGCCACCGTGGGAACAGTGGCCGCAGCAGCCGGATGCCGATTCCCGCCGCTGGGCAGATAGCCCTTCCACCATTGCCACTCCGCACTTTATCTCCCGCCTGCAACGTGTGTTCACGCAAGACGGCGAGGTGGTGTGCTGGCATCAGCATCAGCCCGTTGACTTTACGCCTTCATTGCCGCGCCCTGACTGGCACCCGGCAAACGGCGCGCCGCTGCGCCAGCAGGCAGAGATCCTCCACGCCTTGCAAAGTATCCAGCGCGGGGTTGCCGTGGTGACCGCGCCGCGCGGACGCGGGAAATCGGCGCTGGCTGGAATGCTGATCGCTGCCTGCACCGGCAACTGCATCGTCACCGCGCCGTCCCGCGCCGCCACGGATGTACTGGCGGAGTACGCCGCCGATAAATTTCACTTCTTAGCGCCTGATGCACTGCATGAGATGATCCACACCGCACAGGCTCCGCAAGCCGACTGGCTGGTCATTGATGAAGCCGCTGCCATTCCTGGTCCACTGTTAAGCGCGCTGATTGCCGCCTGGCCGCGCGTTTTGCTGGTGACCACTATTCAGGGCTACGAAGGCACCGGGCGCGGTTTTATGCTGAAGTTTTGCGCGGGAGTGCCGGGTATCCGGCAGTTCGCGCTGTCGCATCCGATCCGCTGGGCGGATAACGATCCTCTTGAACGGGTGCTGGATACGCTACTGCTGTTTAAGGATGAGGATTTTGCCCGCGCGCCGCAGGGAGACGTCCTGTTTAGTGCTCTGGGGCAGGCGCAGTGGAACACCGATCCCGTACGAATGGCCTCGGTATACCAGCTATTATGCGGTGCGCACTACCGCACATCGCCCCTTGATTTACGCCGCATGATGGATGCGCCGGGCCAGCAGATTATCGCCGGAACGGCAGATGATAAAACGGCGGCGGCGGCGCTGTGGCTGCTGGAGGAGGGCGGGCTTAGCCCGGCGCTGAGCCAGGCGGTGTGGGCGGGCTATCGCCGACCGCGCGGCAACCTGGTGGCGCAATCTCTGGCGGCACACGGCGGCGACCCCTTTGCGGCTACGTTAAAAGGGTTACGGGTCAGCCGGATCGCCGTGCATCCCGCCCGGCAGCGCGAGGGGTTGGGCCAGGCGTTAATCCGCTGGGCGCGTCACCATCATGCGCGGGACGTTGATTATCTCTCGGTGAGCTTTGGCTATACCGAAACT
This sequence comes from Atlantibacter subterraneus, assembly GCF_007570865.1. GTDB lineage: Bacteria > Pseudomonadota > Gammaproteobacteria > Enterobacterales > Enterobacteriaceae > Atlantibacter > Atlantibacter subterraneus. The sequence continues at coordinate 200,227 of NZ_VLPS01000003.1, forward strand.
CTGTGGCGCTTCTGGCAGCGCTGCGGCTTTACCCTGGCGCGCATCGGCAGCCATCGGGAAGCCAGCAGCGGGTGTTACAACGCCATCGCGCTGCTGCCGCTCACGCCAGCAGGCGCAGCGCTGGTTAGTCATGAGCGGGCGCGCCTGGAGCGGGATGCGTCATTCCTGCAACCCTGGATCGCGGAAAAATTGCCTGTACAGGGCGTGATGGCGACTACGCTTAATGATGATGACTGGCGTGAGCTTGCCGGATTCGCGTTTGCTCATCGCCCGCTGGAAACCTGTCTGGGGAGCCTTAACCGACTGGTTATCGCCAGCCCGCAGTCACTTCCCGCGCTGCGAGGACGCCTCGACGTGCGCCAGTCGGTTTCATCGCTGTGCCAGACGCTGCGTCTGAGCGGGCGTAAGGCGTTGCTGGCGCGCTGCCGCCAGGAAGCGTCGCAGGCGTTATATCAGCTAGACCCTGCCCAACACGACGCGTTAAAAAATCAGGTTTTGCAATTGCATTTTTTCCACTGACTTGTTCAGTGAAATGGCATGGTCATCGTTTTTCCGGAGCGTAGACTGTATTCACTAACCAGGAGATAGCCATGAATCATGACCACGTTGTTGTTCAAAGCCCAGCCGCACCCGCCAAACAGTTGCTGCTGTTATTTCATGGCGTGGGCGATAATCCGGTCTCCATGGGCGAAATTGGCCGTCACTTCGCGCCGCTGTTTCCCGAGGCGCTGGTGGTCAGCATCGGCGGGCCTGACCCGAGCGGGCCCGCGCCGGGTCGTCAGTGGTTTTCCGTGGCGGGCGTAACCGAAGATAACCGTCAGCAGCGCATTGATGACATCATGCCGCTGTTTATCGAAACCGTGCGCTACTGGCAGCAGCAGAGCGGGGTCGATGCGAGCGCAACGGCGCTGATCGGCTTCTCGCAGGGGGCGATGATGGCGCTGGAGAGCATCAAGGCGCAACCGGGCCTGGTATCACGGGTTATCGCCTTTAATGGCCGTTTTGCCCGGCTTCCTGAGCACGTCACCACCGCGACCACGGTGCATTTAATCCATGGCGATGAGGACCGGGTCATCGAACTCTCCCATGCGGTGCGGGCCGAAGAGGCGCTGACCCAGGCGGGCGGCGACGTGACGCTGGACGTTATCGAGGATTTAGGCCACGCCATCGATGGTCGCAGCATGCAGGTGGCGCTGGACCATCTGCGCTATACCGTGCCGAAGCGCTACTTCGACGAGGCGCTTAGCGGCGGTAAGCCAAATGACGACGACATTATTGAGATGATATAAAAAAACCCTCGCAAGAGGGTTTTTCATTAGCTGAGGCCGGTTACGGCTTTTTCTTCGGCCAGTCGTCTTCATCATCCCATTTATCGTTAAAGTCACGATGCGGGGGCAATTCCGGACGGTTGTTCAAAAACTTCTTATGATCGATGCGCTTAAGGTCTTTGATGACGTTCAGCAACACGCCAACCAGGAAAACCAGTACCAGTACCCACCAGTATTTCGCGAGCAAATCCATGTAGTTCCTCCCGGAACGACTCGTCAGGCGACGAGTTGCTCCATAATGCGTTGATACATGCGGGCCAGCAGTTGCAGGTCGGCGGCGTTCACGCACTCATTGATTTTATGAATGGTGGCGTTAACCGGCCCAAGCTCCACAACCTGCGCGCCCATCCGTGCGATAAATCGCCCGTCCGAGGTGCCGCCTGTGGTCAACAGTTGGGGTTTAATTTCATTATAGTGCGCAACCGCATTCACCACCGCATCCACCAGTTTGCCGCGCGACGTCAGGAACGGCTGGCCGGACAGCCACCAGTCCACGCTGTAGCGCAGTTGATGGCGATCGAGGATCTCGATGACCCGCTGTTTAATCAATTCGTCGGTCAGCTCGGTGCTGAAGCGGAAATTAAACTGTACGAACAGATCGCCGGGGATCACGTTGTTGCTGCCAGTGCCGGCTTTGATATTGGCAACCTGCATGCTGGTCGGCGGGAAGAAGGCGTTACCGCGATCCCATTCAATGCCGACCAGCTCCGCCAGCATCGGCGCAGCGCGGTGTACCGGGTTATCCGCCAGGTGCGGGTAGGCCACATGGCCCTGCACGCCGTGAATGGTCAGGTTGCAGGTTAACGAACCGCGACGACCGTTTTTCACCACATCGCCCACGACTTCGGTGCTGGACGGTTCGCCCACCAGGCAATAGTCCAGCCGCTCATTACGCGCCATTAATTCTTCCACCACCTTAACGGTGCCGTTTTTGGCGCTGGCCTCTTCATCGGAAGTAATCAAAAACGCGAGGCGTCCTTTATGGTGTGGATGCTGGGCGACAAATCGCTCCGCTGCGACAACCATCGCGGCAAGGGAACCTTTCATATCCGCCGCGCCGCGGCCAAACAGCATGCCGTCGCGAATGGTGGGTTCAAACGGCGGATTGATCCAGCGGTCGGCATCGCCTGCGGGCACCACGTCGGTGTGCCCGGCAAAGGCCAGCGTTTCACCCTGACCGCGCCATGCCCAGAAGTTTTGGGTATCGCCAAAATCCATCGACTCGACGGTAAAACCAATGGCGCGCAAGCGTTCGACAAGCAACGCCTGGCAGCCCGCGTCATCGGGGCTCAGAGAAGGGCGACGAATAAGCTGCTGTGTCAGCTCAATAACCGGGCAGGACATAACACTACACCTCGTTGAAATACTGCTGATACTGGGTTTCATTGAAACCCAGCAGCATAGGCTTACCGGGCGCGCAGAGCAATGGGCGTTTGATAATTGCAGGCATTTCAATCATCAATGCAATTGCGCTCGGTGCGTCGGTTATGGCGTGACGTTGGGCTTCGTCCAGCTTGCGCCAGGTGGTGCCGCGGGTATTTAGCAGCGCCTGCCAACCCAGTTCATCGGCAAATTTATGCATCATTTCTGCATTAATCCCATCAACGCGATAGTCGTGGAATTGATAATCGATTTGGTGGCTTTCCAACCAGCGGCGCGCTTTTTTGATGGTGTCGCAGTTTTTGATGCCATGCAGAATGACCATATTGAGTCCTTTTGTAGTAATGGGGTTTATTAAATCAAATTTTTAGAATAATTAAATGGAATGGCTGCGTGTCCTGCAATATAAATATTCAACGTTAATTATGCAGATAACATACAGCTTATCACTGCTAATGAATAACGCCTGAGTAATAACCATTGTATATGTATCAGGTGATAGATATTAACAGAAGCAATGATAATCGTCGCAATGATTGCAGATTAATCAATTCAGTGAAAAGTGTGATGGAAAAGAAAATTGTCTGTTATCATCTGCGCCGCTAACACGCCGGTATTACACAGTTTTGTAACGTATTTTGTGGGTAAGTTCTTATTTTAAAGCAAATTTCAAAATATTGCGGTCTGTCACGACTTATGTATCAGAAACGCGGCATAGTACTTTCCAACGGCACTGAATACAAAAAAATGAAGTGTGAAGCAGTTGGCTAAAATATCTTCACGAGGAAGATATATTTTCATATAATGAAAATATAATAAGAGAGGTAGTTATGATTGATCGTGAACTAGGGAACTGGAAAGATTTTATTGATGGGATGCTGCGTAAGTAACCATCCAGTATGAAATCAAGAACACGACGTTCTTAGAATAATAAATCGTGGGTAAACCCACTAAAAAAGCGACCTGAAGAGGCCGCTTTTTTTTGAACCAAATTTGAACCAAAAAGGGTTAGTTTTCCTCGCGTTCCTTCAGCGGGAACCGCCTTCTTACCAGCACAAAAAACAGCGGTACAAAGAAAATCGCCAGTACGGTGGCGGAGATCATGCCGCCCATCACCCCGGTGCCGACGGCGTGCTGGCTGCTGGAGCCCGCGCCGCTGCTGGTCGCCATTGGCAGTACGCCGAAGATAAACGCCAGCGACGTCATCAGGATCGGGCGCAGACGCTGGTGGCAGGCTTCCAGCGTGGCGGCCATCAGATCTTTGCCGCGCGCATTCATATCGTTAGCAAATTCGACAATCAGTATCGCGTTCTTGGCCGATAGCCCTATGACCGTCAGTAATCCCACCTGGAAATAGACATCATTTTCCAGCCCGCGCAGCCAGGTTGCCAGCAGCGCGCCGATGACGCCCAGCGGCACCACCAGCATTACCGAGAACGGCACTGACCAGCTCTCATACAGCGCCGCCAGGCACAGGAAGACCACCAGCAGGGAAATGGCGTACAGCGCCGGAGCCTGCGCGCCGGAAAGCCGTTCCTGATACGACATCGCCGTCCACTCAACGCCAAATCCAACCGGCAGCTCTTTCACCAACTGCTCCATGATATCCATTGCGGTCCCGGTACTGACGCCCGGCGCGGCTTCGCCGACGATCTCCACCGCCGAATAGCCGTTGTAACGTTCAAGGCGCGGCGAACCGGTTTCCCAGCGCGAGGTGGCAAAGGCGGAGAAGGGCACCATCCCGCCGTCTTTATTGCGCACGTACCACTGATTGATGTCTTCCGGCAGCATGCGATATTTGGCGGCAGCCTGGACGTAGACCTTTTTCACGCGCCCGCGATCCATAAAGTCATTCACATAGCTGGAGCCCCAGGCGGTTTGCAGGGTGTTATTAATATCGTCAATGGAGACGCCCAGCGCCTGAGCTTTACGCTGATCGATGTCAATCTGCAACTGCGGGCTGTCGTCCAGGCCGTTATGGCGCACCCGGGTCAACTGATGATTATCACCTGCCAGCGCCAGTAGCTGGTCGCGCGCCTTCATCAGCGCGTCGTGACCGGCTCCGGAGTGATCCTGAAGTTCCATATCAAAGCCCGCTGAACTGCCCATGCCGCTAATCGCAGGTGGGCTGCTGGCGAACACCCGCGCTTCTTTGATGCCCTGAAACGCTTTGGTGGCGCGTTCGATAATGGCGAACGAGCTGCCGGTTTTCACGTCGCGGTCGTCCCAGTCTTTCAGGCGCACAAACATCCGCGCTACGTTTTGTCCGTTGCCGCCCGGCCCGGAGCCCACGGTGGCGAATACCGACATCACATTGTCTTTCTCTTTGGTGAAGAAATAGTGCTCCACCTGCTGAACCACTTTCAGCGTCTGTTGCTGAGTTGCGCCGCTGGGCAACTGCACCGAAGTGATAAACATCCCCCGGTCTTCCAGCGGGAGAAACGAGGTGGGCAGACGTAAAAAGATGATCACCATGCCGCCGAGCAGCAGCGCGTAAATCAGCATCCAGCGCACGCTGCGGTGCAAAATCTTGCCCACGCCGCGCTCATAGCGCGCCGCGTTGCGGCTGAACATCCGGTTGAACCAGCCGAAAAATCCGCGCTGGCCGTGATGTTCACCTTTTTGCAGCGGCTTCAGCATAGTGGCGCACAGGGCAGGGGTGAGGATCATCGCCACCAGCACCGACAGCACCATGGCGGAAACGATAGTGATAGAGAACTGCCGGTAAATCGCGCCGGTGGTGCCGCCGAAAAAGGCCATCGGGATAAACACCGCGGAAAGCACCATGGCGATACCCACCAGCGCGCCCTGGATCTGGCCCATCGATTTGCGCGTGGCTTCTCTTGGCGATAAGCCTTCCTCGCTCATAATGCGCTCAACGTTTTCTACCACCACGATGGCGTCATCCACCAGCAGGCCAATTGCCAGCACCATGGCGAACATCGTCAGGGTGTTGATGCTGTAGCCGAAGGCGTACAGCACCGCGAAGGTGCCCATCAGCACCACCGGAACGGCGATGGTCGGGATTAGCGTGGCGCGGAAATTTTGCAGGAATAGATACATCACCAGGAACACCAGCGCGATGGCTTCCAGCAGCGTTTTCACCACATCGACAATCGAGGCCTTAACAAACGAGGTGGTTTCATAAGCGACTTTGTATTCCAGCCCATGGGGGAAGTACTGGGCCAGTTCATCGAGTTTTTTTAGCGCCAGTTCCGCCGTCGCCATTTCGTTAGCGCCGGACGCCAGTTTGATCCCCAACCCGGATGCCGCCTTGCCGTTAAAGCGGCTCAGATAGTCGTACTTTTCTGCGCCCATCTCGACCACGGCGACATCGCCAAGTTTCACTTCCGAACCATCCTGATTGACCCGCAGAGTAATATCGCGGAACTGTTCCGGGGTTTCTAACAGCGACTGGGCGTTGATGGTGGCGTTCAGCGCCTGGTTATCCACTGACGGCGTACCGCCTAACTGGCCCACGGCAATCTGGCTGTTCTGGGATTCAATCGCGTCCACCACGTCCTGGGTGGTGAGCTGATAGCTAATCAGCTTGCCAGGCTCCAGCCAGATGCGCATCGAGTAGGGCGATCCGTAGGCGTCAATATCGCCTACGCCGTCCACGCGGCTTAACGGATCCTGAATATTACTGGCGACGTAATCGGCGATATCCTGTTTATCCATGCTGCCGTCGGTAGAGACAAACGCGATGGTCAGAATATTGGTGTCGCCGGTTTTACGCACCGTCACCCCCTGGTTCTGTACCGCCTGGGGCAATTTACGCATCGCCGACTGCAACTGGTTTTGTACCTGCTGCACGGCTTCGTCCGGGTCGGTCCCGGCGGCGAAACTTAACGTGATAGACGCCTGGCCGGTCCCGCTGCTTTGCGACGACATATACATCAGGTTATCGAGGCCGGTCATGTTCTGCTCGATGACCTGAGTAACGGTATTTTCCAGGGTTTGCGCCGACGCGCCGGGATAGTTGGCGGTGATCCGCACGTTCGGCGGCGCCAGGTCGGGATATTGCTCAACAGGTAACGAAAAAATGGCTAACGTGCCAGTGAGACACAAAATGATGGCCAGCACCCAGGCAAAAATGGGGCGATCGATAAAGAAATTCGCCATGTGTGTCAAAACCTCTTAATGCTTCGCAGCGTTATTATTAGGGCCCGCTTAACTGTATCCGCTTACCCCAGGTCAAACGTGGAGAAATTGAGGAGATAGTGTAAATTAGTATTCAGTTTTTGCAGGCTGAAGACCCAGCCTGCGAGGATGATTATAGCCCGCGCGTTTCCAGAAACAGCACCGTCGCCGCCACCCGGGAACGCACGTTCAGCTTACGTAACAGGTTGCGAATATGCACTTTTACGGTCTCTTCAGAAATATGCAGCACCATAGCGATTTGCTTATTTGACTGGCCGCGCGCCACTTCCTGCAACACATCCAGCTCCCGTTCAGTCAGTGTGGTAAAGGGATCGTCGCTTTTTACGCTATCTTTACGATTATTTAAGTATTCGCGCACCTGCTCGCTAAACGCGTCGCCGTGCAGCGCGCCGTGGCGGATTGCCGCCAGCAGCTCTTCCGGATCGCTGTCCTTCAGCAAATAGCCGTCTGCGCCCGCGTCAATCAGGGCATACACATCGTTGCGCGCATCAGACACCGTCAGCACGATGATTCGCGCGCTGACGCCATCGCGACGCAGAGCATGCAGCGTATCGAGACCGCTCAGCCCTTTCATATTGAGATCCAGCAGGATGACGTCGGGTGAAAGACGATTGGCGAGACTAATCGCTTCCGTCCCGCTACTGGCTTCACCCACCACGTTGAAGCTGTCGTCGATCTCCAGCAGCTGGCGAATACCGCGGCGCATCAGCGGATGATCGTCGACAATCAATACCTGGTGCTGTTGTTTTTCCGTCATCCTGGTCTCCCTGTAATACGGTGTGGTTATTGTAATTAGACGTTTGCCACGTCGGACATTGCCTGGGGTGTGGTAAAGCTGATGCCAATCATGGTCCCGCCATTGACCGGACGCGAAATGGTTAGCACCCCACCTAATCTTTCGGCACGTTCATGCATAATATTTAGCCCATAATGACCGGCGGGTTCATCAAGGCTGGCGATCCCGGTGCCGTTATCGCGGATATACACCGCGTGGCTGCCGTCCGGCGACGTCAAACAGCTCACGGAAATCTCGCTGGCGTTGGCGTGTTTAATGGCGTTCAGCACCGCCTCGCGAATAATTTGCAGTAAATGCACCTGCTGTTGCGCATCCAGCGCCAGCGGCGACATTTTGCAGTCCAGATGGATCGCGGCGGCGGTTTGCCCACGCAGCGGCTCGATCATCTCCAGCAACGCAGACGGTAAATCCGCCTGTTGCAGCGTTAAGCGGAACGTGGTCAGCAGCTCGCGCAGTTGCCGGTAGGCGTCGTTCAGCGCCCGGTCGAAATCGCTGATAATCTGCTGCGCTTTGCTATTCTCCAGCGGCACCGCGCGCTTCAGCAGCGTCAGCTGGATACGTAAAAACGACAGCACCTGGGCCAGTGAATCGTGGAGTTCACGGGCAATAGTAGCGCGTTCTTCCATCAATAATAACTGCTGATAATGCTTTTGCGCCTGGTTAAAGTACAGCCCGCGCCCCAGCATATTAGCGACGCTTTCCATCAACTGCGGCGACGGGTTTTTCCCCTGCGATTGCCAGCGCAACTGGCCAAAAATGGTCTCCTGCATCGCCAGCGGCAGGGTATGCCACGGGGCCATCAGCTCGGTTTCCCCTTCGCTGAGCCGCCAGTGGCTGCCCACTTCCATCTCAATCGCGCCGATAGCTTCGTGTTGGCGAACAATTTGTAAAATTCGCCGGAAACAGTGCTGATCGATGGTGCTGACGTTCAGCGCCTGGGAGCAGTTGTACAACACGCCCAGCATGCGGTTGGCTTCCTGCAAGCTGAGGGTTTTCTCCCGCACATTTTCTTCCAGCGTACGGTACAGCTTTTGCAACTCGCCGGACATACGGGTGAACGAGCGGGCCAGCAGGCCCAGTTCGTTATCCAGCTCGGTATTGAGCGGCGGGTAATCAAACTGCTGTTGCTCAATGCTGCGGCTGGCGCGCACCAGACTATTCAGCGGCTCCACCACCTGCTGGCGAATGCGCCGCAGGGTAAAGAACACCAGGGTGAATATCGCCATAAAGCCGAACAGCGAGGTCAGCACCACCAGGATAACTTTGCGCTCGGCATAGTGCTGTAGGGCCAGCACAAACAGATCGATTTGATGCACATAGCCGGAAATATTGTTTTGGTACCAGGCGAGATCGCGCGCCAGCAGGCGGTTGTTCATCTCCTGCCAGTTCTCGTGCAGCGCCGCGTAGCGCTCCCGGACTTCGCCTGGCACATACCAGCGGTTCAGCAACATCAGCACCGGCGAATTCAGCGCGGTGTCATACTGCTGGCGATGGATCTCAAGCTGAGGATCGTTGGCCTGCAACTCATAACCGAGACGGTAACTTTGCATGCGCAGCGAACCGGCGATGTTCACCGCTTCGGCATCGCGCAGGCTGCTGGCAAGCGTCAGCAGGGCGACGCCCGTCGAAAGCAGCGACAGCAGCATGATATAAAAAAAGGCGCGGGCAAGGCTTGTAGATACCGGGCGTTGAACAATCACCGAACTGTTCCCTGAACTGCAAAGGTGGTCCGCAACCTACCAGAATCTAACAGGACGTGAAACCGCCTTTCAGGAAACTTTCGCGCCAGGTATCAGCATTTTTCGATCTATAACCTGCCGCTAAAACGCTGCTGACATCCTGATAACAAAAATTTCAGCAAAACAGGGTTTCAGTTTCAGCAAAATAAATTGATCTGGTTCAGCTTACCGGTCAATTTGGGTTCTTTTCGTGCAAACGCCCGTTGCGCCGCCGCCACAGACTGGTTAAGAAATACCCCCTATAACAATATGAGTAATGGCGGGGTAAGTATGATGAACCGGTTTGTCTTTGCAGATGCGTCGCGCTGCATCGGATGCCATGCATGCGAAGTGGCATGCGTGATGGCCCATAATAACGAGCAGCACGTGCTGACGGCGTCAGCTTTTCGTCCGCGTATTACCGTGTTGAAACAGGGCAACATCCGTAATGCGGTGACTTGCCACCATTGTGAATCCGCACCGTGCCTGCGCAGCTGTCCGAACGGTGCGCTGACCAAAAACCAGCAGAGCATTCAGCTTGACGAACGCAAATGTATCGGCTGCAAATCCTGCATGCTGGCCTGCCCGTTCGGCGTGATGCAGATGGTGGAAAGCGCCTGCGGCCCGCACGATACCGTTACGATGCATGCCCATAAATGCGATCTGTGCCATCAACGCGATGCCGGACCGGCGTGCGTAGAACAGTGCCCGTCGAACGCGCTGCGCGTGGTGGGCGGTGATTCGCTCCAGAGCCTGGCGCGCCGCCGCCGCGCTGACAGCGCCTGCCGCGAAGCGCAGTCGCCCCACGGCGGGCTGGCGTTACGCAATGTGCCAGATCCAGGCGATAAAGTGCGTCAGATGGCAGCGACATCCCCGCGCGGTGAGCCGGACAAACTCCCCCTTGAGCAGCGTAAAACCGGCTTCGATGAGATCTATCTGCCGTTCAGCGCTCAGCAGGCGGGGGCGCAGGCCGGGCGCTGCCTGAGCTGCGGCGAGCACAGTATTTGCGAATGGACCTGCCCGCTGCATAACCATATTCCGCAGTGGATTGAACTGGTAAAGCAGGGCCGGGAAAGCGAGGCGGTGGAGCTGTCTCATCAAACTAACTGTCTGCCGGAAATCACCGGGCGGGTTTGCCCGCAGGACCGCTTGTGCGAAGGGGCCTGTACGGTACGCGATGAGCACGGCGCGGTGACCATCGGTAATATTGAGCGCTACATTTCAGACCGCGCCTTTGCCCGCGGCTGGCGGCCCGATCTCTCTTACGTCCAGCCGACGGCAGGGCGCGTGGCGATTATCGGCGCGGGACCGGCAGGGCTGGCCTGCGCCGATTTGCTGGCGCGCAGCGGCGTACAGACCACGGTTTACGATCTGAATCCGGAAATCGGCGGGTTGCTGACCTTCGGTATTCCGTCGTTCAAGCTGGATAAATCTCTGATGCAGCGGCGGCGGGAAATCTTCACGGCGATGGGCATTACCTTCCATTTGAACTGCGAAATCGGCAAAGACATTCCGCTCGCTACGCTGGTGGATGAATACGACGCGGTATTTATCGGCGTCGGCACCTATCGCTCGATGAAAGCCGACTTACCCAACGAAGACGCGCCGGGCGTGTACGATGCACTGCCGTTCCTGATCGCCAATACCAAACAGGTGATGGGCCTGGCGGAACTGGCGACTCAGCCGTATGTCGATATGGCGGGCAAGGAGGTGGTGGTGCTGGGCGGCGGCGATACCGCGATGGACTGCGTGCGCACTTCGCTGCGCCACGGGGCGGCGAAAGTGACCTGTGCCTACCGTCGTGATGAGAAGAATATGCCCGGCTCGCGCAAAGAGGTGAAAAACGCGCGGGAGGAGGGGGCGCAGTTTGAATTTAACGTACAGCCGGTGGACGTGGTGCTGGATGAGTCCGGCAACGCCTGCGGAGTGCGCTTCTTACGTACCGCGCTGGGCGAGCCCGACAGCCAGGGCCGCCGCCGCCCACAGCCGATCCCGGGCAGCGAATTTGTGATGCGTGCCGATGCGGTGGTGATGGCGTTTGGTTTTCATCCCCATGCGATGCCGTGGCTGGAGGCGCAGGGCGTGAAGCTCGACGACTGGGGCCGGATTCAGGCGAATGTGGAGAGCGAGTATCGTTATCAGACGACTAATCCGAAGATTTTCGCCGGCGGTGATGCGGTACGCGGGGCGGATCTGGTGGTCACGGCAATGGCGGAAGGGCGCCATGCGGCGAGGGGGATTTTGACGTATCTGGCGTTACCGGAACAGTTGGCCCACTGAGGGGCGGGCGGGGTTTTTCGTATAGTGGAATTGTTCCGTTCGCCTGGGCTTTTGAGTCAGTCTCGGGCACCGGAGTACGCGAACGGGTTGGGGGCGCTCGCCGCCGCGCCCCCAACACCCCCGGCTCCCCCGCGCGAAATCGCCGCTTCGCGGTACCCTCGGCTTATCGCGTCCGGCTTCGGGGCGGGCGAGATACGGCATCCTGCCTTTCTCGCCCTCAAGCCGCATCCCTGCGGCTTGCCCCGGCCTCCCGCGAACGCCTCGGCGATTTCGATGGGGAGTTAAAACCCCCCGCTGTAATCCCGAAGACTGGCAGCGACAATGTTGTTGCTGAAAAACAAACCGGCTTACAGTTGGGGGTGTTGGTCCGGCATCAAAATCGCCGAGGCGCAATCGACGAGCCAGGTCAGCCCCGCAGGGAAGCGGGGCTGAGGTCGTGAGCTACAGGATGTAGCATCACGACCGACCTGAAGCGAGGAGATAGAGCCGAGGGCAGCGGCGTAGCCGCCGATTTTGCTGGCCGGGAGCCTGGGGTGTCGGGGACGCGGCGGCGAGCGTCCCTGACACGTTCGCCGTCACTGAAGCTGCATAGTTGAACTTAGTTTGAGCGAACGGAACAATTCCACAGGACCACCATCACTTCCACCGAACGGAACAATTCCACCGGACCACCATCACTTCCACCGAACGAAACATTCCACCTGACTCGCCCCGAACCTAAAAAAGCCGCTCTCAACACCAAACCCTCCTCATCCTTGATCCAACCACAGGATTTACCCCCTTAGGGTGATGCCCCATCTACCCCTTGTCACATATTGTTACCACACTCCAATAACCGCATCGTTAATGCGGACTCCCTCTTTATAAGTACGACTGGATTGCAAGGATTGCCCATGGCAGAAGTGTCGAGACGAAGTTTATTAACGGGCTGGCGCAACAGCGCACCCGAATTTCGTCCGCCCTGGAGTGGCGGCGAGGATAGTTTCGTCGAGCACTGCACCCGCTGCCAGCAATGCGTGACCGCCTGCCAGACCCGCGTCCTGACTATCGGCGCGGGCGGTTTCCCGAAAATGGATTTCGACCAGGCGGAATGCACGTTTTGCTACGCCTGCGCCTCTCATTGCCCGGAGAAGCTGTTTTTACCGCAAAGCGCCACGCCCTGGGATTACCAGTTATCCATTAGCGAACGCTGCCTGGCGCACCGCCAGGTGGAGTGCCGCTGTTGTCAGGACGCCTGTGAAATCCAGGCGATACGTTTTCGCCCCACGCTGAACGGCATCGCCCGTCCTGAACCTGATGTGTCTTCGTGTACCACTTGCGGGGCGTGTATTCCGGCCTGTCCGGTTTCAGCTATCACCCTAAGGAGTCGTCATGAGTAGTGAATGGCACGTATCCAGTTTATTCGTCCAGACGCGCCCTGACGCCACCGAAAGCGTGACGCAGTTGCTCAACGCCATGGCGAATACCGAGGTCGCAGCCAGTGAAGAAGCCACCGGGAAACTGGTGGTCGTGATGGAAGCCGCCAGCAGCGCGGCATTGATCGAAAGAATTGAGTCGGCACGTAATCTCGCAGGCGTGCTGGCGGTGTCGCTGGTTTACCACCAGCAGGATGAGCAAGGTGAGGAAACACCATGAAACTCAGTCGTCGTAGCTTTATGAAAGCTAACGCCGTCGCCGCGGCCGCTGCGGCAGCGGGCATCACTGTACCGTCCGTGGCCCGGGCGGTCGTCGGACAACAAGATGCCATTAAATGGGATAAAGCCCCGTGCCGTTTTTGCGGTACCGGCTGCGGCGTATTAGTCGGCACCCAGAATGGCAAAATGGTAGCCTGCCAGGGCGACCCGGACGCACCGGTCAACCGTGGGCTGAACTGCATTAAAGGCTATTTCCTGCCGAAAATCATGTACGGCAAAGACCGGCTGACCCAGCCGCTGCTGCGCATGAAAGATGGCCAGTACAGCAAAGAGGGCGAGTTTACCCCGGTTAGTTGGGAGCAAGCCTTTGATGTGATGGAGCAGAAGTTTAAAACCGCCATCAAGGAAAAGGGCCCGGATTCCGTGGGTATGTTCGGCTCCGGCCAGTGGACCGTGTGGGAAGGCTATGCGGCCGCGAAACTGTTCAAAGCCGGTCTGCGCACCAACAATATCGACCCGAACGCGCGTCACTGTATGGCGTCGGCGGTAGTCGGCTTTATGCGTACCTTCGGCATGGACGAGCCGATGGGCTGCTATGACGATATCGAGCAAACCGATGCGTTCGTGCTGTGGGGCTCCAACATGGCGGAGATGCACCCGATCCTGTGGTCGCGCATCACTAACCGTCGCCTGTCCGATCCGAACGTGACCGTGGCGGTTCTGTCGACCTTCCAGCACCGCAGCTTCGAGCTGGCGGATAACGGCATGGTCTTTACCCCGCAGAGCGACCTGGCGATCCTTAACTACATCGCCAACTACATCATTCAAAACAACGCGGTTAACGAGTCGTTCTTTAAACAGCACGTCAACCTGCGCCGTGGCGCAACGGATATCGGTTACGGCCTGCGTCCGACCCATCCGCTGGAAAAAGCCGCGAAAAACCCGGGTTCCGATGCCTCTGAGCCGATGACCTTTGACGAGTACAAAGCGTTCGTTGCGGAATACACCCTCGAAAAAACCGCCGAGATGACCAGCGTACCGAAAGATCAGCTGGAAGCGCTGGCGCAGCTGTATGCCGATCCGAAGAAGAAGGTGATTTCTTACTGGACCATGGGCTTTAACCAGCACACCCGCGGTGTGTGGGCCAACAACCTGGTGTACAACATCCACCTGCTGACCGGGAAAATCTCCCAGCCGGGCTGTGGACCGTTCTCTCTGACCGGCCAGCCGTCCGCCTGCGGTACCGCGCGTGAAGTGGGCACCTTTGCTCACCGTCTGCCGGCTGACATGGTGGTGACCAACGAGAAACACCGCGATATCACCGAAAAAATGTGGCAGCTCCCTACCGGCACCATTCCGGCGAAAATCGGTCTCCACGCGGTGGCACAGGACCGCGCCCTGAAAGACGGCAAGCTGAACGTCTACTGGGTGATGTGTAACAACAACATGCAGGCCGGGCCGAACATTAATCAAGAGCGTATGCCAGGCTGGCGCGATCCGCGCAACTTCGTGATCGTCTCCGATCCGTACCCGACCGTGAGCGCCCTGGCAGCAGATCTGATCCTGCCGACCGCCATGTGGGTTGAGAAAGAAGGGGCCTTCGGCAACGCCGAGCGCCGCACCCAGTTCTGGCGTCAGCAGGTACAGGCACCGGGCGAAGCCAAATCTGACCTGTGGCAGTTAGTGACCTTCGCGAAACGCTTCAAAGTGGAAGAAGTGTGGCCGGAAGAGCTGCTGGCCCAGAAGCCGGAATACCGTGGCAAAACCCTGTTCGACGTGCTGTTCGCTAACGATAACGTCAAGAAATTCCCGGTAAGCGAACTGGCTGAAGACCAGCTGAACGATGAGTCCCGCGAGCTGGGCTTCTATCTGCAAAAAGGTCTGTTCGAAGAGTACGCCGCTTTCGGGCGCGGCCACGGCCACGACCTGGCACCGTTCGACGATTACCACAAGGCGCGCGGTCTGCGCTGGCCGGTGGTTGACGGTAAAGAAACCCAGTGGCGCTACAGCGAAGGCCACGATCCGTATGTGAAAGCGGGCGAGGGCTACAAATTTTACGGCAAGCCGGATGGCAAAGCGGTGATCTTCGCGCTGCCGTTCGAGCCCGCGGCGGAAGCGCCGGATAAAGAATACGATCTGTGGCTGTCTACTGGCCGCGTGCTGGAGCACTGGCACACCGGCAGTATGACCCGCCGCGTGCCGGAACTGCACCGCGCGTTCCCGGAAGCCGTGCTGTTTATCCATCCGCTGGACGCGCAGTCTCGCGGCCTGCGTCGCGGTGACAAGGTGAAAGTGCTTTCCCGTCGCGGCGAGCTGATTTCCATTGTGGAAACCCGTGGACGTAACCGTCCGCCGCAGGGGTTGGTGTACATGCCGTTCTTCGACGCCGCACAGCTGGTTAACGTATTGACCCTCGACGCCACTGACCCGCTCTCCAAAGAGACGGACTTCAAGAAGTGCGCCGTGAAGGTTGAGAAGGTGTAACCACCGTGGCCAGGGAAAACGCACCACGACCGGCTCGCCGCCGCTTCCTGCGCGATATGGCGCGGGCGGCGGGTGGATTGACCGCCGTCGCCGTGGTGCTGGGGCTTGGACAGCAGCGTAGCCACGCCACTGGGGTGCGGTTACGCCCGCCGGGCGCGCTGGGCGAGCCGGGGTTCTCCCGCGCCTGCGTGCGCTGTGGGCAATGCGTTCAGGCCTGCCCTTACGACACGCTCAAGCTGGCGACGCTGGCGTCCGGCCCTGAGGCGGGTACGCCGTACTTCGTGGCGCGGGATATTCCGTGCGAAATGTGTGAAGACATTCCGTGTGCCAAAGCCTGCCCAAGCGGCGCGTTAGATAAAGAGATCGCCTCGATTGACGATGCGCGCATGGGGATCGCCGTCCTGCTCGATCAGGAAAACTGCCTTAACTTCCAGGGCCTGCGTTGCGATGTCTGTTACCGGGTTTGCCCGTCGATAGACACCGCCATCACCCTGGAGCTGGAACGCAATACCCGTACCGGCAAACACGCGCGTTTCCTGCCGACGGTGCACAGCGATGCCTGCACCGGCTGCGGAAAATGCGAAAAAGCCTGCGTGCTGGAACAGGCCGCCATCAAAGTGCTGCCGCTGGATTTGGCGCGCGGCGAGCTGGGGCATCACTACCGTTTCGGTTGGCTGGAGGGAAACCATGGCAAATCGTAAACAGGACGCCGGGCGCGATGCGCTGGCAGTAAAAGGGGTGTTTGGCGCTTACGGCTGGCTGATGGCGCGTCGCGTGACGCAACTGCTGGTACTGGCGCTTTTCCTGAGCGGTCCGTGGTTCGGGGTGTGGATCTTACGCGGCAATTACAGCAGTAGCCTGCTGCTGGATACGGTGCCGTTAAGCGATCCGCTGATGATTGCCCAAAGCCTGTTGAGCGGTCATCTGCCCGGCGTGCTGGCGTTGCTCGGCGGCGTGCTGATTCTGGCGCTGTATACCCTGGCGGGAAAACGGCTGTTTTGCAGCTGGATCTGCCCGGTGAATCCGCTGACCGATCTGGCCGCCTGGCTGCGCCGCCACTTCGACATCACGCCGTCCGCCACGCTGCCGCGCTGGCTGCGTTATGTGGTGCTGGCGATGGTGCTGTTAGCCAGCGCGCTCACCGGTTCGCTGCTGTGGGAGTGGGTAAATCCGGTTTCGCTGATGGGGCGCGGATTGATCTTCGGGTTTGGCGCGGGGATTTGGCTGCTGCTGGCGCTGTTTCTGTTCGATCTGCTGGTGGTGGAGCACGGCTGGTGCGGCCACGTGTGCCCGGTTGGCGCAATGTATGCGCTGGCGGGGCAGAAGGGTGTGTTTACGGTGAGTGCGGCGGGTCGTGAACGTTGTACGCGTTGTATGGATTGTTTTCACGTTTGCCCGGAGCCGCAGGTTTTACGGTCGCCGGTGCTGAATAAGGAAAGCCCGGTAGAGATTTCGGATCGCGATTGCATGACCTGCGGTCGTTGCGTCGATGTCTGTGCTGAAAAGGTTTTAAAAATGACAACAAGATGGAGTTCGGGAGCAAAATCATGAAAAGCCAAGTCCTGAAAAATGGATTCTTTCCCTGGATGACCGCATTGATGCTGTTAATAAGCGGTGCGGCGTGGGCGGCAGATTCGGTCGACTTTACACAGTCGCCGGAAGTGTCGGGCACGCAGGAGGGCTCCATACGTATGCCTAAACAGCAAGAGAAAATGGCGCTGAATTACGTAAACCAGCCGCCGATGATCCCCCATAGCGTGGACGGGTATCAGATCACCACTAATACCAACCGCTGCCTGCAGTGCCACGGTGTCGAGCATTATCGTACCACCGGCGCACCGCGTATCAGCCCGACCCACTTTATGGACAGCGACGGCAAAGTGCTTTCTGGTGTAGCACCGCGTCGTTATTTCTGCCTGCAGTGCCATGTGCCGCAAACCGACGCGCCGGCCATCATTGAAAACACCTTCACGCCTTCGAAAGGCTTTGGTCAGTGAGGGATGATATGGAAAAGCAACGTAAACCTGGCCTGATCCGCCGGATCTGGCAGTGGTGGCGACGTCCGAGCCGTATGGCGCTCGGTACGCTGCTGCTTATCGGCTTCGCGGCGGGGATTATCTTCTGGGGCGGCTTTAACACCGGTATGGAAAAAGCCAATACCGAAGAGTTCTGCATTAGCTGCCATGAAATGCGCAATAACGTCTACCAGGAGTATATGGAGACGGTGCACTACAACAACCGCAGCGGCGTACGCGCCACCTGTCCGGATTGCCACGTGCCGCACGAGTGGGGCCCGAAAATGATCCGTAAGATTAAGGCCAGTAAAGAGCTGTACGGCAAGATCTTCGGCGTTATCGATACCCCCGCCAAGTTTGAAGAGCACCGTTTAGAGATGGCGCAAAACGAGTGGCGGCGA
The DNA here is from genome assembly GCF_007570865.1 of Atlantibacter subterraneus. GTDB lineage: Bacteria > Pseudomonadota > Gammaproteobacteria > Enterobacterales > Enterobacteriaceae > Atlantibacter > Atlantibacter subterraneus. Next base: position 218,427 of record NZ_VLPS01000003.1, read on the forward strand.
ATGCAGGGCAACAACTCGCAAGAGTGCCGCAACTGCCACAACTTCGACTATATGGATTTCACCGCCCAGAAAACGGTGGCCGCTAAAATGCACGATCAGGCCATCAAGGAAGGGAAAACCTGTATCGACTGTCATAAAGGCATCGCCCATAAACTCCCGGATATGAGCGAAGTGAAGCACGGCTTCTGATGCTGCTGAGCCGCCCGCAACGGGCGGCTTTTTTTCTGTGATTTTCGACGTACACTAGACGCCTGTCTTTTCGACCAGGTGGTAAATGTGTCGCTTAAAATCAACGTTATTAAAGATAAAGTCCTTTCTGATAATTACTTCATTCTGCGCAATGTGACCTATGACATCGCCAAAGGCGAGCAGGCGCCGGTTCGCCATATCCGCGAAGTCTATGATCGGGGCAACGGCGCGACCATTCTGCTGTATAACCGTGATAAAAAAACCGTGGTGCTCACTCGCCAGTTCCGCATTGCCACTTACGTGAACGGCAATCAGGAGGGATTATTGATTGAAGCCTGCGCGGGCCTGCTGGATGACGATGAGCCGGAGGTGTGCGCCCGTAAAGAGGCCATCGAAGAGACCGGCTTTCAGGTTGACGAGGTGGAAAAAGTCTTTGAGCTGTATATGTCGCCGGGCGGCGTCACGGAGTTAATCTCATTTTATCTTGCCGAATATGACGATTCACAGCGCGCCAGCGCGGGCGGCGGTATTGATGATGAAGATATTGAGGTGCTGGAAATTCCATTCGATCGTGCAATGGAAATGATGAAAACCGGTGAAATTCGCGATGGGAAAACGGTAATTTTGTTACAGCTCCTGGCGATGCGTAACATTATGTCTTGATATACAGGCGGTTATGTTACACAAAATTCGAATAAAGCTATCCGAAAAATCTGATTGAGTGATGGCTCCCTGAGAACGAAGATAGGCGCAGAGAGTATTCTCTGTTTTCCTTTATCGTCAGGGTACCGGTCCTCATGTTGCTACGCGTCTTACTGCTGGTCATAACGAGCCTGTTTTGGGCTACGCACGCTTTTGCCGCTCCGGTGCAAAAGCAATTCGATGACTGGCAGGTTACCTGCAACAATCAAAATTTCTGCAAAGCCCGCAATACCGGCAACCATGACGGTCTGGTGATGACCCTGAGCCGCAGCGCGGGTGCGCATACCGATGTGGAAATGCGTATCGAGAAGGGCAATTTTTCCCAGCCTGCCAGCGATGCGCAGCCGATTGCCCCCCGCATGCTGCTTGACGATAAGCCGTTTTTCCCTACCGGCGCAAAATGGCAAATTACGCCGCGTCGGTTAATTAATAACGAACCGCTCACCATCACGGCTTTTCTGGCCCAGATCCAGAACGCTAAACAGATCACCCTCGCGGGCGGTGCCGGCAAAATCTCTCTGGCTGGACTTAAAGACGCGGTCACCTTTATCGACACCCAACAAAAGCGTGTGGGCAATGAAACGGCATGGGTCGCTAAAGGCGATGAACCGCCGCTTAATGTGCCGCCTGCGCCTGCTCTGAAAGCTGTGGCGGTGAAGAACCCTACGCCAACACCATTAAGTAAAGAAGAGCTTAACGAGCTGCTCGACTACGGCGGCTGGCAAATGAACAACACCCAATGCTCGCTGGACCCGATGCGCCGTGAAGTTCGGGTTTATGCGCTTACCGACGACAAAGCGCTGATGATTATCAGCTGTGAAATGGGCGCGTATAACGTGGTGGATTTAGCCTGGCTGGTGGAGCGCAAAAAGCCGTTAAGTTCACGAGCGGTCCGTCTGCGCCTGCCGTTTACTCCCGCCAACCAAACCAACGATATCGAACTGATGAACGCCACATTTGACGAGCGTACCCGTGAGCTGGTGACGCTGGCGAAAGGACGCGGTAAAGGAGACTGTGGCGTATCTACGCGCTGGCGCTACGACGGTCAGCGTTTCCGGCTGGTGAAATATGCTGAAGAGCCGAGCTGCGACGACTGGAACACGCCAGACGCCTGGCCGACGCTGTGGGTCACGAAGTAAAAAAGCCTGCCCGTTTGGGCAGGCTTTGGGTTTATTTACCCAGTACCTGTTTCGCTTTCTTAACCACATTCTCCGCAGTAAAGCCGAAGAACGGGAACAGCTTCTCGGCAGGGGCCGATTCGCCGTAGCTGGTCATCCCGACGATCGCGCCGTCGATGCCCACGTACTTATACCAGTAGTCGGCAATCCCCGCTTCGACCGCCACGCGGGCGCGCACGTCGCGCGGCAATACCGATTCCTTATAGGCTTCATCCTGGGCTTCAAACACATCGGTGGACGGCAGCGACACCACGCGTACTTTGTGCCCTTCGTCAGTCAGCGTTTTGGCCGCCTGCACCGTGATTTCCATCTCTGAACCGGTGGCGATCAGGATCACATCCGGCTGGCCTTCACAGTCTTGCAGCACATAACCGCCTTTGGCGATGGCGTCGATCTGCTCCGCAGAGCGATCCATTTGGGCGAGATTCTGGCGCGACAGGATCAGCGCCGTCGGGCCGTTATGGCGCTCAATCGCCGCTTTCCATGCCACGGCGGCTTCTACCTGGTCGCATGGACGCCAGGTGCTGAAGTTCGGCGTTAAACGCAGGCTGGCCAGCTGCTCCACGGCCTGGTGCGTCGGGCCATCTTCCCCAAGGCCGATAGAGTCATGGGTATAGACCATGATCTGGCGCGCTTTCATCAGCGCCGCCATACGCGCCGCGTTACGGGCATACTCGACAAACATCAGGAAGGTGGCGGTATAAGGCACAAATCCGCCGTGATGGGCGATGCCGTTGGCGATGGCGGTCATGCCGAATTCGCGCACGCCGTAGTGGATATAGTTGCCAGCCTCATCCTCTTTCAGCGATTTAGAGCCGGACCAGATAGTGAGGTTACTCGGCGCAAGGTCAGCGGAGCCGCCCAGCAGCTCCGGCAGGATCGGGCCGTAGGTGTTCAGCGCGTTTTGCGATGCCTTACGGGTGGCGATTTTCACCGGTTCCGCCTGGAGCTTTTTAATGTACTGCGCCGTGGTTTCCTGCCAGTTTTCCGGCATCCCGCCGCTCATCCGGCGCTCAAATTCCGCTGCCAGTTCCGGGTGGGCTTGTTTATAGGCGGCGAACTTCTCATTCCAGGCCTGCTCGGCTTTACCACCGGCTTCACGGGCATCCCACTGTTGGTAGATCTCTTTCGGGATCTCGAATGCCGGATGGTTCCAGCCCAGCTGTTTACGGGCCAGCGCCACTTCCTGTTCCCCCAGCGCTGCGCCGTGGGACTCTTCCTTACCGGCTTTGTTCGGCGAACCGAAACCGATAATGGTGCGGCACATAATCAGCGACGGTTTATCGGTCACCGCTTTGGCCTCTTCAATGGCCTTTTTCACCGCGTCCGGGTTATGGCCGTCGATATCCGGGATCACATGCCAGTGGTAGGCTTCGAAGCGTTTGGCGGTATCGTCGGTAAACCAGCCTTCGGTCTCGCCATCGATCGAAATGCCGTTATGGTCGTAAAAGCCAATCAGCTTGCCGAGCCCCAGCGTGCCCGCCAGCGAACACACTTCATGAGAGATGCCTTCCATCAGACAGCCATCGCCCATAAACACCCAGGTATAGTGGTCGACAATCTCGTGGTCCGGCTGGTTAAACTGCGCCGCCAGCGTGCGCTCGGCAATCGCCAGACCTACCGCATTCGCCAGCCCCTGGCCGAGCGGCCCGGTGGTGGTTTCCACGCCTGGGGTATAGCCGATTTCCGGGTGGCCCGGCGTTTTCGAGTGCAGCTGGCGGAAGTTTTTTAACTCCTCAATCGGCAGATCGTAGCCGGAGAGGTGCAGCAGGCTGTACAGCAGCATTGACGCGTGACCGTTAGACAAAATAAACCGGTCGCGATCGTACCAGGTGGGGTTGCTGGGGTTGTGCTTCAGGAAATCGTTCCACAACACTTCCGCGATATCCGCCATCCCCATCGGGGCACCGGGATGCCCCGAGTTGGCCTTTTGTACGGCGTCCATACTGAGTGCGCGGATGGCGTTAGCGAGCGCTTGTCGAGACATAGAGTTCTCCATGGCTGATAAAGGGGTTAACCCGTTATTTTTCAAAGTAAAAGCATTACGATTTTGCGGCGAGCAGATCCTCAAGTTTGCGCTGGTCAACGGCAAATGACCGGATGCCTTCCGCTAGTTTTTCTACTGCCATTGCGTCCTGGTTATGCTCCCAGCGGAATTCCGCTTCGGTCATCGGGGCAGGGCGTTTAAAGGTTTGCGGAGTGGGGATCAGTTTGCGCTGGACGGTTTCTTCGCTGGCCTGGAGCTGTTTCAGCAAATCAGGCGAGATGGTCAGCCGATCGCAGCCCGCCAGTGCCAGGATCTGCTCGGTGCGGCGGAAGCTCGCGCCCATCACGATGGTGTCGTAGCGGTGTTGTTTGTAATAGTCATAGATATTGCGCACCGATTTCACGCCCGGATCTTCATCCACTACGTAAGGGTCCATCGGTTTGCGGGCCTGATACCAGTCGTAAATACGTCCAACAAACGGCGACACCAGGTAAACGCCCGCTTCGGCGCAGGCGCGTGCCTGGGCGAAGGAAAACAGCAGCGTCAGGTTGCAGTTAATGCCTTCTTTTTCCAGCGCTTCCGCCGCGCGGATGCCTTCCCAGGTAGAGGCAAGTTTGATCAGAATGCGTGATTTATCGACGCCCTGTTCGGCGTACAGCGCCACCAGACGGCGGGCTTTTTCGATGCTTTTTTGCTTATCAAATGAAAGGCGCGCATCCACTTCGGTTGACACCCGCCCTGGCACGCTTTTCAGAATTTCCGCGCCAATGTTAACGGCCAGTTTGTCGCAGGCTTCAGCAATCTGCTGTTCCTGGGTATCGCCACGGGATTTGCCGTAGCGTAGGGCGTCCTCGACCAGCGGCTTATAGGCCTCAAGGGCGGCGGCTTTCAGTAACAGCGAGGGGTTGGTGGTGGCATCTTCAGGTTGATAATGGCGAATCGACTCAATATCGCCGCTGTCGGCCACGATGGTGGTGAACTGTTTGATACCTTCTAGCTGGTTCATGAAATTTACTCCTTTGTATACAAATGCTTATCAGAGAGCTTCCCGGCGCTCCCTTAAACAAGAAACCAAGTGCATAACAAAAAAGCATAGCAGACAGGCATGGCATTGCCTGGCGCAGCAGGTAACATAGTCTCTATAAATTGCTAACAATCTTTGCCATACATTGATGATAGTTTGGCAACGTTCAAAGTTTGTTAGCCATCGAAGGGCCATACTATGGCCCACTCAAAAAAGGGCGCGGTACGCATTGCCCTCCAGTCACTTCCCAGAACGAAAGGTAAAGGACCAGAAAAATGGATGAACAGTTGAAACAAAGTGCCCTCGATTTTCACGAGTTTCCGGTACCAGGGAAAATTCAGGTTTCTCCAACCAAACCACTTGCTACCCAGCGCGATCTGGCGCTGGCCTATTCGCCAGGCGTCGCCGCGCCCTGCCTGGAGATCGAAAAAGATCCGCTGGCGGCCTTTAAATATACGGCGCGCGGCAATCTGGTGGCGGTGATCTCCAACGGCACTGCGGTGCTGGGCCTTGGCAACATTGGCGCGCTGGCCGGTAAACCGGTGATGGAAGGTAAAGGCGTGCTGTTCAAGAAATTTGCCGGTATCGACGTCTTCGATATCGAAGTGGATGAGCTGGATCCGGATAAATTTATTAACGTGGTCGCCGCGCTGGAGCCGACCTTTGGCGGCATCAACCTCGAAGATATCAAAGCGCCGGAGTGTTTCTATATTGAGCAGCAGCTGCGTGAGCGCATGAATATTCCGGTATTCCACGACGACCAGCACGGCACGGCGATTATCAGCACCGCTGCTATTCTCAACGGCCTGCGCGTGGTGGAAAAAAATCTTTCAGACGTGCGCATGGTGGTATCAGGCGCAGGCGCGGCGGCGATTGCCTGTATGAACCTGCTGGTGGCGCTGGGCATGCAGAAACACAACATCGTGGTGTGCGACTCGAAAGGCGTTATCTATAAAGATCGCGAGCCGAACATGGCGGAAACCAAAGCGGCTTATGCGGTGGAAGATGACGGTAAACGCACCCTGGACGATGTGGTCGACGGCGCGGATATCTTCCTCGGCTGTTCCGGCCCGAAAGTGCTGACGCCAGAGATGGTCAAAAAGATGGCGCGCGCGCCGCTGATCCTGGCGCTGGCGAACCCGGAACCGGAAATACTGCCGCCGCTGGCGAAAGAAGTGCGTCCGGATGCGATTATCTGTACGGGCCGCTCCGACTATCCAAACCAGGTGAACAACGTGCTGTGCTTCCCGTTCATCTTCCGTGGCGCGCTGGACGTGGGCGCAACCGCCATTAACGAAGAGATGAAACTGGCTGCGGTCCACGCCATCGCCGAGCTGGCCCATGCGGAGCAGAGCGAAGTGGTGGCCTCGGCCTACGGCGATCAGGATCTGAGCTTTGGGCCGGAATACATCATCCCGAAACCGTTCGACCCGCGCTTGATCGTCAAGATTGCCCCAGCGGTAGCCAAAGCGGCAATGGACTCCGGTGTGGCGACCCGTCCAATCCAGGATTTCGATGCTTATATCGATAAACTCACCGAGTTTGTCTACAAAACTAACCTGTTTATGAAGCCGATCTTCTCCCAGGCGCGTAAAGATCCCAAACGCGTGGTGCTGACCGAAGGGGAAGATAACCGCGTACTGCACGCGACTCAGGAGCTGATTACCCTCGGCCTGGCGAAGCCGATCCTGGTAGGCCGCCCGAGCGTAATTGAGATGCGCATCCAGAAACTCGGTTTGCAAATCAAAGCGGGCGTCGATTTCGAGATCGTCAACAACGAATCCGATCCGCGCTTTAAAGAGTACTGGAACGAGTACTACAACATCATGAAGCGCCGCGGCATTACCCAGGAGCAGGCGCAAAAAGCGGTGATTGGCAACACCACCGTGATCGGCGCGATCATGGTGCACCGCGGCGAAGCGGACGCGATGATTTGCGGCACCATCGGCGATTACCACGAGCATTTCAGCGTGGTGCAGGAGATCTTCGGCTATCGCGAAGGCGTGAAAGCGGCGGGGGCGATGAACGCGCTGTTGCTGCCGAGCGGCAACACCTTTATCACCGATACCTACGTCAACGACGACCCGACGCCGGAACAGCTGGCGGAAATCGCCATTATGGCGGCGGAAACCGTGCGTCGTTTTGGTATTGAGCCGAAAGTGGCGCTGCTGTCGCACTCTAACTTTGGTTCCTCCAACTCCCCGGCGGCAACCAAAATGCGCCAAACTCTGGAGCTGGTACGCGAGCGCGCGCCAGATCTGATGATTGACGGTGAAATGCACGGCGATGCGGCGTTGATTGAAAGCATCCGCAACGAACGTATGCCGGACAGCCCGTTGAAAGGCTCTGCTAACATTCTGGTGATGCCGAACGTCGAAGCGGCGCGTATCAGCTACAACCTGCTGCGCGTATCCAGTTCAGAAGGCGTGACCGTCGGGCCGGTGCTGATGGGCGTGGCGAAGCCGGTACACGTGTTGACGCAAATCGCGTCGGTGCGTCGAATCGTCAATATGGTGGCGCTGGCGGTGGTTGAAGCGCAGACCAATCCGCTGTAATCCCGCGTTGCAATGAAAATCAGACGCCGCGGCGTCTGATTTTTTTTACGGCTTCAGCCACTCTTTGACCTGAATAAACGCGCTAAGCGCCGCCTCAGGGCTGCCCGCCTCGGGCTGGAAATTGTATTCCCAGCGCACCAGCGGCGGCATCGACATCAATATCGACTCGGTGCGTCCACCGGTTTGCAGACCAAACAGCGTGCCGCGATCCCACACCAGATTGAACTCCACATAGCGGCCCCGGCGATAAAGCTGGAAATCGCGCTCGCGCTCGCCCCACGGCAGCGCTTTACGGCGCTCGACGATGGGCAGATACGCATCCAGATAGCCCTGGCCCACCGCCTGAATAAAGGCGAAGCAGCGGTCAAAATCCGGGGTGTTGAGATCGTCGAAGAACAGACCGCCGATGCCGCGCGGCTCGTTGCGGTGTTTCAGGAAGAAGTAGTCATCGCACCACTTTTTGTAGCGCGGGTAAACGTCTTCACCGAACGGCGCACACAGATCCCGGGCGGTACGGTGCCAGTGCACCGCGTCCTGTTCAAAGCCGTAATAGGGCGTTAAATCGAAACCGCCGCCAAACCACCACACCGGCTCGGCATCGGGCCTGGTGGCGATAAAAAACCGCACGTTGGCATGGCTGGTAGGCACATACGGGTTGCGTGGATGCACCACCAGCGACACGCCCATGGCTTCGAAGCTGCGCCCGGCCAGTTCCGGACGGTGCGCGGTGGCGGAAGCGGGCAGGGCATCGCCGTAAACGTGAGAAAAGTTAACCCCTGCCTGCTCGAACACGCCACCGTCACGCAACACCCGGCTGCACCCGCCGCCGCCCGCGTCGCGCTGCCAGTTATCTTCAATGAAGTCAGCGCCGTCGATGGCGCTGAGCTGCTGGCAAATCCGATCCTGCAAACCCAGCAAAAACTGCTTAACCGCTGAAATATCCGGCGTCATGGCTTAGCCTCGTTTGGAGTGGGCTTTGTGGTTATCAAACCAGTTAAAGTAGCTGATCACCCCGCTGGCGATGGCGTTGGCGATTTTCTGGCGAAACGCCTGGGTGCCCAGCAGCCGCTCCTCTTCAGGATTGGTGATAAACGAGGTTTCCACCAGCACCGACGGCACCGACGGAGATTTCAGCACCACAAACGCCGCCTGCTCGGTGGAGCGGCTGTGCAGCCGGTGTACCGGCTTAATCTGGCGCAAAATGTGCGACCCCAGCGTCAGGCTATTTTTGATGGTGTCGGTTTGCACCAGATCGAACAATACCTGTTGTAAATACTGGTCTTTTTGCTTCACCTTGCTGCCCGCCACGTCATCCGCGGCGTTCTCGCGCTCGGAGAGGTATTTCGCCATGGCGCTACTGGCTCCGCGGTTCGACAGGGCAAACACCGATGCTCCCGCCGCAGACGGATTGGTAAAGCCGTCGGCGTGGATCGACATAAACAGGTCCGCGCCGTGTTTATGGGCGATTTCCACGCGATCGTACAGCGGAATAAAGGTATCGCCGCTGCGGGTCAGCCGGGCGTCAATGCCTTTGCTCCTGAGAATGTTGCGCACGTTTTTGGCAATCGCCAACACCACGTGCTTTTCTTTTGAGCCGTTAGCACCAATCGCGCCGGTGTCGATCCCGCCGTGGCCCGGATCGAGCACCACGACGCGGCGCGCGCCGGATTTTTTCTTCTGCGCCGGGCTATGTCCGTTGGAGGTTTTCAGCGCTTTGCTCTCTTCCCGGGCAAAGGCTGTGTTCACACCTGAAATGGTCAGGGCGGCGAGGCCAGTCAACAGCATCTGGCGTCGGGTGAGTTTGGTAAATTTTATCGTGCTCATGCGGCCTGAATGTCGGTTAGAACAAAAGAGTAGAGTTATAGCTTACCGTGGTTATCCGCACGACCTTCTATGATAAGAAAAGTTTTACGGCTCGTTTCAGACAACGACGGGGGCGTTATTATGCCATCAACCGGGAAGTTTTGACCTGGGATATTGGCTAATGATGCCGTTAACGCCATAATCACGTTTTTTATTCCATAAATAATGGGGAATACCATGGAGATACGCGTTTTTCGCCAGGACGATTTCGAGGAAGTGATCACCCTGTGGGAACGTTGCGACTTGCTTCGCCCCTGGAACGACCCGGAAATGGATATCGAGCGCAAAATCAATCACGACGTGTCGCTGTTCCTGGTGGCGGAAGTGACCGGGGAGATCGTCGGCACGGTGATGGGCGGTTATGATGGGCATCGCGGCTCCGCGTATTATCTCGGCGTGCATCCTGAATTCCGCGGGCGCGGTATCGCCAATGCGCTGCTCAGCCGTCTGGAAAAGAAACTGATCGCGCGCGGATGCCCGAAGCTTCAACTGCTCATCCGTGAAGAAAATGATGTGGTGCTCGGCATGTATGAACGTCTCGGCTACGAGCACCAGGATGTATTAAGCCTGGGTAAACGGCTTATCGAAGACGAAGAGTATTAAAAACCCGCCGCGTGGCGGGTTGGTTGTTTAACCCTTAGTTACTTTTTTCACGTCGATTTCTACCGAGTTCCAGTCTTTGTCCACTTCACCTTCGAGACGCACTTTGTCGTTCGGGGTGATGGAGACGCCGCCCCAGTTATCGTCGTCGATATCGACATTCACGGTGCCGGTGCTGTCGCGGAATTCATACAGCTCTTTACCGACCTTACGAATAATGTTGCCTTCCAGCACCACCCATGCGTCATCGCGCAGGCCTTTGGCCTGTTCAACGGTGGTGGTTGCGGCGTCCGGGCCGACGAAACCGCCTTTCTGGGTGTTTTGCGTGGTCTGGGTGTTTTGGGTTTTGGTGGCGTCTGGCCCGCTAAATCCACCGGACTGCTGGGCGAACGCGGTAACGCTGAACAACAAACCTGCCGCGATTGAGGCGGCAACAAAGGCTTTTTTCATATCAATCTCCATTTGTGATGAGGCAGAGAATTTTGTCTTAAACACAATGCCAGTGACATAATTCTCGCTCAGATGACTCATCTGTCCAGGACATATACATGTTTTTACCTTACAGAGAGAGGCGCGGGCGTGATATGGCTCCCCGAGGGTTTTCGGGGAGCTGGGGTGCTTATTTAGCCAGAGATTGACTGATTGCCCTTAATTCTGCTTCGCTAAACCGGATATTGCAGCTGTCGCCCGTGTCCTGATTAATTTTCTGGGCAATCAGCTCAGTAACAGGAGCGATAATAGAAAAGTGATCCCCGTTAGTAATTTCAATAACCGTTAACGGAAGGTGTTCAGCCTTCGCAAATGCATCAACATTTTTAAAAGCGTCCCAAAAATTAGCTTCGCCTTCAAAATACCAGGTGGGGTTTTTTATGGATGGCAAAAATGCGGCAGGCGAACGCAGGCGAAATTCCTGTTCATTTTGAGCGAAAGGTAATGGAACCGACATATCGCCTAAATCGACGCGTGCTTTTAAGTCAGGCACTGCTCCCAAAGAAAAATAGGCGCGGAATTTACTTCCATATTCGCTGGCCAGTAATACGCGGGTTCCGCCCGTGCTGTGCCCGGCTAAATAAATACGCCCCGGATCGACCCAGGGTTGTTTCGCTAACCAGTCATAAGCCGATTCAATATCGTCAAGTTCACCATAAAACATTTCGTACTTACCGGGGTTACGATCTTCACCACGGAAACTGGGGATCATCAAAACCTGGCCAGCCTGACGAAACGCGCTCCCGCTTTGATCGTTATCTCGTGGTTGTGGTTCCCAAAAATAATCACTGTCACTGATCCCACCGTAACCGCCATGGATCCAAATTACCGCCGGATGACGTTTGCCGTCTTTAGGATCGGGCGTAACATACGCGGCCATATTCCCCAGGGCGGTGGGATAGCTAATTAGCGAGAATATATCTTCAGGTGGCGTGAGCGGCTCATTTTCTTCAGGTAAGCTCGGTTGAACAATTTGTGTTTTAAAACTGGCGTGGGCATCGCGTAATGACTGCTCGTTCACGGTAATCACCGAGCCATTCTCAGCGATGGGAATCGTTCCCGACCAGGCGTTACAGATATTGAGAAGTCCAACAAGCAAACTGTATCGGCATAGCGAAATAACATTCATCACTTTTCCTTAGTCAATTCCATCCATTTCAGGGCATGGTACTTCAGATTCAACTTCAGGTGTTTTGCTGACCTCTAGACGTTTTCTGATACGCTATTGACCTGTTGGTTATTTGCGAAGCGATAATGATGTTTCTACCGGGTGATTATGACCAGCGCGGGCAATTAAAACTGCCGATATTGTTCTGGTGCGTTCTGCTATTACAGGCCAGAACCTGGGTATTGTTTGTGGCGGCGGGCGCATCCCGCGAACAGGGCGAGGCGCTGCTGCGGCTGTTTTATCCGGATAGCGAAATGTTCTGGCTGGGTCTGTTACCGGGTATTCCGGCGGTGCTGGCGTTTCTGCTGAGCGGCAGGCGAGGGCGCTGGCCGACGCTCTGGACGGCGTGGCGCTGGGTGTTGATTGCGGCGCAGATCGGGTTGCTGGTGTGGCAAGTTGCACTGGCGGTGAGCGAAGCGGCGTTAAGCGGCATCACCCTGGCGCTGATGGTACTGGATGTGGTGGCATTGGTCTGGCTGCTGACCAATCCGCGCGTAAAAGCCTGTTTTTCACCTTCTGATGAGTAAACCGGGCACTTTTCGGCCCGGCGGCACTCCAAGGTGGGTTGTTTTTTAAAAAAGGAATCGCGAATGAAATTGCGTCTGCTGGTGTGTGCGGCACCGCTTCTGCTGGCCGGATGTTCCACCCTTTCCGGAATGAACTGGGGAGCGATGAACCCCGTCAACTGGTTTAGCTCTTCTGTTGAGGTCTCTGAAAATGGCGTTGGGGACATTACCGCCAGCACGGCGATGGACGAGAAAGCTATCGCCGATGGCTTGGGCGGCGACTACCGCTTACGCAGCGGCATGAAAACCGCTAACGGCAATATTGAGCGCTATTACGAAGCCCTGAAAGGCGACACGCTGGCAATGGTGATCACCGGTGAAAATGGCACCGTGAGCCGCATTGAGGTATTGGATCCGGACGTGGAGACTACCAGCGGGGTGAAAGTTGGTACGGCGTTCAGCTCTCTGTACAGCAAAGCCTACGGCGCGTGCCAGAAGGGCAGCGGTGATGACACCAGCGCCGTTGAGTGTAACGCACCGGATAGCCAGCACATTACCTATCTGTTTACCGGCGAGTGGCGTGGGCCGGAAGGATTAATGCCGCCTGACGATGCCTTAAAAAGCTGGAAAATTAGCAAAATCGTCTGGCGTCGCTAAGCGCGGCGATCTTGCGCATGGGCAAGGCGCGGCGCAAAAAATCAGGTAAAATGCCGGGCATCTCTGGTCACGTTCCGTGGCCTCGTTTTCAGGAGGAGAGATGTCTCAGGTTCAAAGTGGCATTCTGCCCGAACATTGCCGCGCCGCGATTTGGATAGAAGCGAAAGTATCCGAAAATCTGGATGCGGTGCGCGCAGGCTGTAAAGCGTTTAACAGCAAACTGGCCGAGCTACAGGCGGCCTTCCCCGATGCCCATTTAGGTGCGGTGATTGCTTTCGGGCACGACGTCTGGCGCGATATCAGCGGCGGCGTGGGCGGCGAGGCGTTGAAAAACTTCGCGCCGCTGGGCAAAGGCCTGGCCCCCGCCACTCAGCACGATTTGCTGATCCATATCCTGTCTCTGCGTCACGACGTAAATTTCACTGTGGCACAGGCGGCCATCGCCGCCTTTGGCGACGCGATTAACGTGGTGGAAGAAACCCATGGTTTCCGCTGGGTGGAAGACCGCGATCTCAGCGGCTTTGTCGACGGCACCGAAAACCCGGCCGGGGATGACGTGCGCCGCAGCGTGGCGGTGATTAACGACGGCGTGGATGCGGGCGGCAGCTATGTGTTTGTCCAGCGCTGGGAGCACAATCTCAAACAGCTGAACCGGATGAGCGTGCCGGATCAGGAGATGATGATTGGCCGCACCAAGCAGGATAACGAAGAGATCGACGGCGATGAACGCCCGGTGACTTCGCACCTGACCCGTGTCGATCTCAAAGAAAACGGCAAAGGGCTGAAAATTGTCCGCCAGAGCCTGCCTTACGGCACCGCCAGTGGTACCCACGGCCTTTACTTCTGCGCCTACTGCGCCACGCTGCATAATATCGAACAGCAACTGCTGAGTATGTTCGGCGACCTGGACGGCAAACGCGACGCCATGCTGCGCTTCACCAAACCGGTCACCGGCGGCTACTACTTCGCGCCATCGCTGGAACGCATCAACAGTTTGTAATCCCTGCACAGCGCGGTTTTCTGCCGCGCTGTTTATCTGCAAAGCAGGTTTTTTCTATATCACGCCTTTATTGCGTAATAGCGCGATCGCGCGATCGTTAAACCCCAGTTCGTGAAGAATGTGATGCGTGTGTTCTCCTTGTAACGGGGACGCGGTAATGTCTACGGTATTGGCTGACATTTTAACGGGCATTCCCACTGTCGTATATTTACCCCGCACCGGATGGTCGACATCAACAATAGAGCCGCTGGCGCGCAGGCTTTCATCGTTAATGATTTCCTTCATGGAGAGGACAGGGCTACACGGGATGTCATATTGGTTAAGCAGTTCCATAGCTTCATATTTTGTTTTCGTCATCGTCCATTGCTCAATACGCTTAAAAATCATATTCAGTTTGGGCAAGCGAGCGGCGGGGACATTAAAATCGTCGTTATCTATCCAACTGTTCTCGCCAATGACTTTGCAAATTGACGGCCAGGCGGCGGCCTGAATAAGAAAATAAATATACGCGTTGGGATCGGTTTCCCACCCTTTGCACTTCAGCATTCCGCCGGGTTGGCCGCCACCCGAGGCATTGCCGGCGCGCGGCACAGTGTCGTTAAATTCGCCACCGATAAACTGCGGATATTCTTCAAGCACGCCAGTTCGTTCCAGCCTTTGCTGATCGCGTAATTTCACCCGGCAGAGATTAAGGACCGAATCCTGCATGGATACCGAGACTTTTTGCCCGCGCCCCGTGGCGTGGCGCTGGAAAAGCGCGGATACGATCCCGAGGGCAAGATGCAAACCGGAACCTGAATCCCCGATTTGCGCGCCAGTCACCATGGGCGCGCCATATTCAAAACCGGTAGTGGATGCCGCGCCGCCAGCGCACTGGGCGACGTTTTCATAGGCTTTACAAGCCTGATAGCGGCCCGGACCAAATCCTTTCACCGAGGCAAGGATCATTCGCGGGTTAAGGGCATGAATATGTTCCCAGGTCACGCCCATGCGATCCAGCGCGCCGGGCGCGAAATTCTCCACCAGCACGTCACAATGACCAATAAGACGATTCAATATATCCAGCCCTTCCGGGGTCTTGGTATTGAGCGTCATTGCCCGCTTATTATGATTTAACATCGTGAAATAGAGACTGTCCGCGTTGGCAATATCGCATAATTGCTTACGCGTCCCGTCGCCGTCGCCGACGCGCTCAATTTTAATCACATCCGCGCCCAGCCATGCTAATAATTGGGTGCAGCTTGGGCCAGATTGAACATGGGTAAAATCGATAATTTTTATTCCCTCTAATGCCTTGCTCATAAAATTCTCCACGTTTATTTGTTTTACATCTTCATATCGCTCGTCCAGAACAGCGAATTCGCGCTCAAAAAATGTGGGGCAGCACGCCCCACCAATAAAACGTTACTTCTCTGGGATTAGCCCTTTTTATGCTCATTAAAATTTGCTGTGTCATCACGAATGATGGCGACAATTAACGAGTCTTCTTTTTTTATTCCAGGCAGCAATGCTACTGTGAAGGCAATAGATATCAGGCTACCGTCTTGTTTTACGGCAGGCACGCGAAGCAGCGATGCGTGATATTTTGTCATGCGGTTGTGCATTGTATTACCATAACCTGTCCAGTGCCGCTGACGATATTTTTCCGGGATGATAATATCCAGTGACGCGCCCAGCGCTTGCGCCTGTGTGAAACCAAACAGGCGTTCGGCGGCGGCATTCCATAAAGTAATATTCCCTGAAACATCAGATATCACCACCGCATCACCTAACGTCATCAGGAAATGTTGCAGCGTTATTTCCATATTTTATACCGCTTTCGATGTATGAATATCCGTGATTTGCTGTTGCGTGTACCCTAATTCCGCCAACACCTCATCGGTATGTTCGCCTAATAAAGGAGACGCCGTAACCACAGGTTTTAGCGTTGAGAATTTAATTGGACATCCTACGGTCCAGTAGCTACCGCGGACTTTATGTGGAACCTCTACAATAGAGCCGCTCTTCAGTAATGATTCATCATGCAATAATTCTTTCATCGACATCACAGGAGCGCAGGGAATTTCAAACTTGCCAAAATAATCCACCGCTTCATATTTATCTTTACCCGTCGTTAAGATGTAATTCTCAATGGCACCAAAGATATCCATAATATGCGGCTGGCGCGCCCTGGGCGTGGTATATGCTGGATCTTCCCGCCATTCCGGACGTTCGATAGCGTCGCAGATTGGCGTCCAGACCAAATCCTGAAGTGTAAAATAGATATAGGCGTTGGGATCGGTTTCCCAACCACGGCACTTCAGGATCCAGCCTGGCTGGCCGCCGCCACCGGCATTACCACCGCGCGGCACGACATCGCCGAATGCTTCATTAGGATACTGCGGATATTCCTCCAGATAGCCGACTCTGTCCAGGCGTAGCTGATCGCGCATTTTTACCCGGCAAAGATTCAAAACCGCGTCCTGCATAGAACAGGCGACTTTTTGCCCCTTCCCGGTTTTCTGGCGGCCTATCCAGGCAGTAAGAATACCAATTGCCAGATGCATGCCGGTATTACTATCACCGAGCGCAGCGGATGAGATGGTGGGAACGGAATTCTCGCCTTTCCACCATCCGGTGGTTGACGCTGCGCCACCGGCGCATTGGGCGACATTTTCATACGCCCTAAGATGTTCATAATGATGCCCTTCACTAAATCCCTTTACCGACGCCAGTATCATTCGCGGATTTAATTTCTGGATAGTCTCCCAGGTGAAACCCATACGGTCGAGCGCGCCGGGACCAAAATTCTCCACCATAACGTCACATTCTTTGATCAAGCGCGTTAATATCTCTTTGCCTTCTGGTTTTTTAGTATCCAGAGTTAATGAGCGTTTATTGCTATTGAGCATGGTGAAATATAGCGCGTCGGCATCGGGAATATCGCGCAACTGAACACGGGTAATATCACCTGAACCCGGTCTTTCAATTTTAATCACATCAGCGCCAAACCAGGCCAACATTTGCGTACAGGCCGGACCCGCCTGAACGTGAGTGAAGTCGATAATTTTCATTCCTGCGAGGGGTAATAATTGTTCATTATTCATTTTTCAATTCCTTATTATTTTCTGGTTGTTTTCGCTGGGTTGAGACTGGTGATGCGACCGCTTTCGGTACCCGCCGTTTCATCAATATGCGCATTAATCAGTGTGGGAATACCGAGCGCGATGGCCTCATTCATGGCCTGGTGTAATTGATCGACGGTAGTGACATGTACGCCTCTGCCGCCAAATGCCTCCATCAGCATTTCGTAACAGGCGTTTTTAACAAATACCGTGGGTGCGGGATCTTTGCCGCCGGAAGCGTTGATATCGGTGCCTTTATAAATACCGTTGTTATTAAATACGACAACGCAAACAGGTAACTGGTAACGGCAAAGGGTTTCAACTTCCATTCCACTGAAACCGAACGCGGAATCGCCCTCAATCGCGATGACCTGATGACCGGTTACAACAGACGCCGCAACGGCGAAACCCATACCGATACCCATTACGCCCCATGTACCGACATCCAGACGCTTCCGTGGCAGGTACATATCGACAATACTGCGCGCGAAATCCAGCGTATTGGCCCCTTCACTCACGACGATGGCCTCAGGATTGTCTTTGACGACCTGCTTCACGGCGCTCAGCGCGCTCTGGAAACTCATCGGCGACGGGCGTTCAGCCAGTTTTTCCGCCATTTTTTTGGCATTTTTTTCTTTGCGTTCAGCGATCGCTGCCGTCCATTCTGTGGGCGGTTTCTGCCAGTGATTATCGATACCTGCCAGCAAACTTTGCATGCAAGAAACGATGTCGCCAATCAGCGGCGCGTCTATCGCCACATTGCTGTCGATTTCCGTCGGCGCAATATCAAGCTGAATGAATTTTTTAGGCCCTTTTTCCTGCGCCCAGGTTTTACCTTTCCCGTGAGACAGCAACCAGTTGAGGCGGACACCGATCAATACCACTACGTCGGATTCCTGTAATACATAGGAGCGCGCAGCGGCGGCTGATAGTTCATGCGTGTCTGGCAGCAAGCCTTTGGCCATCGACATGGGCAAATAAGGGATGCCGGTTTTTTCAATAAACGCGTTGATTTCGCACTCGGCGCGGGCGTAAGCGGCACCTTTTCCTAATATCACCAACGGTTTTTTGGCGCTTTTGAGTAATGCCAGGGCGTGGGAAACCCTGTCAGGTGCGGGAAATTGGCGCGGTGCCGGATCGACGACGTTAATCAACGATTGGCGGCCCACCTCCAGCGGAAGCGTCTGCGAAAATAGCCGGGCGGGCAAATCCAGATATACGCCGCCGGGCCGCCCCGAAACCGCCGCCCGGATCGCACGCGCGATGCCTACGCCGATATCCTTAGCCTGCAAGATGCGATAAGCCGCTTTACAGAGCGGTTTTGCAATCGCCAGTTGATCCATTTCTTCATAATCGCCCTGCTGAAGATCGACGATTTCACGTTCGCTGGAGCCGCTTATCAGGATCATGGGGAAACAGTTGGTCGTGGCATTTGCCAGGGCAGTCAGGCCATTCAGAAAGCCGGGCGCGGACACGGTCATGCAAACTCCTGGCTTGCCGGTTAAAAATCCTGCCGCCGCCGCTGCATTTCCGGCATTTTGTTCGTGACGAAAAGTAATTACCCGCATTCCTTCGGCTTGCGCTGTGCGCAGAAAATCGGTAATTGGGATCCCAGGCAATCCAAAGAGAGTATCAATATCATTAAGTTTGAGCGCATCAAGGAGTAAGTGAAAACCATCCGTTAATTCAGGATCTGCTAATGGCTCATTAGTTTCGCAGCGGATAGCGGGTTCGTGAATAGACATAAAAAACCTCTCTTAAGCAGAATATTAATGTTGGAGTAATTAATGTTTATCCTCACTCCAGATGGGAGGATGTTTCCACAAAGGAATAAGAATCAGGCCGGACAGCAAGGCCATTAAAGCGGAAATAACAATGATGAAAGGATTACCGTAAGTAGAAATCAAATAAGCGGAAAGTACCCCGCCATAAATCCCTCCAAGGCCTTTAGCGCAGGCGTATAACATTCCATAGTTCGATCCTGAAGCCACTTCGCCATAGTAATAACCTACGATTGAGGCAAATAGCGAGTATAATGCGCCCCAGAAAAAGATAGAAATGACGCAACTGCTGGTAAATCCAAAAGAGCTGCCTGCTTCGGCAAAATACAGGGCGATAAGGGAGAAGGCGCCGCATAATATATAAAAAACTGACATGGTTTTATCGATGCCGATTTTGTCAGCAATCCATCCGGCGATAACTCTGCTCAGGCCGCTGGTAATGGCAATGCCTACCGTCATCATCGTGCCGGCCGTTACGCTAAAATGGAACGCCGAAGCAAATTTCATGCTCTTTGATATAAACGTTAAGCCCGCGCCCGATACTAAAACAAACGATAAAATTAATACCCAAAACTGCCATGTCCCCATGGCTTCCCCCATACTGTATTGCTTATCACAGGGGCGCTTGACCATTTTCCTGGCGCGAGTGCTTGGTACATGCCAGCCTTTAGGCGGGTCTTTCATTAATAACCCGGTAACGATAATAACGATTGAAATAATGGCGGCCATAATGAAGATAGCGTTAAAAAATGTCTGGTCAGGGGCATTTTCCGGGATCGCCTGCATCGGGAAGATAAAAGGCAGTGCTCCCCAGGAAAACGCGGCGGACATGAGTCCTGTAGTAATATTTCGATTATCCGGGAACCATTTATTACAGGTGGTAATCGCTGCGTTATACACGAACCCGCAAAAGAAGCAGCCAATACACCAGACAATCAGCACTAAACCGTAAGAAAATGTTGCTCCGTAGGCGCAAAACAGCAGTCCAATCCCGGCAAAAACACCCGCCACCACGGAGACAATTTTCGGACCAAATTTGTCACGCAGAATGCCGCCGGGTAAGGTGCCAAATGCCTGGCAGATAACAAACATCGTAAACATTAAGGAAACTTTTGTAGATTCCCATCCATAGATTTTTCCAAGATGGGGGGCAATAACAGACCACGCATATTCATAAGGGCTAATAACACACATCGCCAGAAATGCGATAACAAATAACCACCATCGGCTAAAGCCTAATATTTGTTTGTCAGTCTGGTAGTTGGTGGCTGCAATTTCGCTCATGACAATCACTCCCATGTTAATTTGTGAATTGAACTTCTAATGCGCCTGTTTTTTTGGTGTTTTACGGGAAGCGCTCACCTTTTAAATGAATAAAAGCTGTGCAGGTGTCCGCCAGGCAAAATTTTGCGTAATAGTTAACGTTGAATAATTACAGGTATCAGCGGAACAGTTAATTTTTGCCCTTTGTCTTTCTGACTGTTATTAATACTCACTGGCGAAAGAAGGTGAAATGTTTTTTTTAACTTTATGGATGATTTAAAATCATGAATTTATCAAATATATCTTTAAGGCAGTTACGGATCTTTTTAGCAGTTGCGGAGTATCATGGCTTTAGCCGTGCTGGCAGCATGATTGGATTAACACAATCCGCCATGAGTCACAGCATCGGAGAACTTGAAAATGAGCTGGGTATTCGATTATTTGATCGGACGACACGCGAGGTGGTGTTAACGCAACAAGGAGCAGAACTTTCGTTAGAGCTGCGTCGTTTACTCAGTGAATTAGAAACCACGCTTTATAATGTGCAGAATAAAAAGGAAAAGCGTAGCGGACTGGTTCATGTTGCGACCAGTCCGACCATTTCCGCAGGGATTATGCCAAATTGCATTGCACAATTGCGTCGTATTTATCCGCAAATTAATCTTGTGATTCACGATCAGATACAGCAGCAAACCCTGGCAATGGTTGTGAATGGCGAAGTGGATTTTGGTGTTATCGTCGAACCGTTAACGCCACTTGAGTTATTTACCGAGACCTTTTGGGAAGAGCCTTTCTGTCTGGTGGTGCCTAAAAGCCATCCCGTTTCACAGCGTGACGCGGTTAACTGGAGCGATCTTCAGAATGAAGATCTGGTTTTACTCGATAATGGTTCAGGAAGCCGCCCCTTAATTAACAATGCATTAATTCGTAACAATGTGACACCGCATGTCATTCAGGAGCTCGGACATGTAACGACAATATTTCAAATTTTGTCTTCAGGAATTGGCGTGTCAATTATTCCAGAGCTGGCGCTAGCCTCGCTGGAAAATTCCGATCTGGTCGCTATTCCATTATGGCCAACTGAGACCCGGCGTTTACAATTAGCACGCCGCCGCCAACGTTCGCTTTCTCCCTCTGCCGCACTGGTATGGGGATTTATCAGCCAACTTAAAAAGTTATCCTGACGTGATAGGGTTAGCCAATCGACAAGGGCGAGCGTGCATTTTCTCCTGATGGAGAAGCGCTTAGCCCTTCGATGCGCGGGAGGGGGCTAATTAAGGCCATGATGAGGCTGAGATCGGGCTACACAGTGCGCTTATTCTCTTTTCGACTTCCAAATCACCAAACGGTATATAAAAGCGTTACTGCTTTATCACTCGTTATAAATAAACTGAGGCCAGGATCGTCATCACATTTATAAGGGTGCGTAATGGCCGTTAAATCAGCGAAAAAAATTTGCAGTGCGCTTGCAGTCCTGGTGTTAGCTGGCCCTGCGCAGGCAACTGAATTACTGAACAGTTCTTACGATGTTTCTCGCGAGCTGTTTGCCGCGCTTAACACGCCGTTTGAGGCGCAGTGGGCGCAGGAAAACAACGGCGATAAGCTGACCATCAAACAATCCCACGCCGGTTCGTCAAAACAGGCGCTGGCGATTTTGCAGGGCTTAAAAGCAGACGTTGTAACTTATAACCAGGTGACCGATGTGCAAATCCTGCATGACAAAGGCAACCTGATCCCGGCGGACTGGCAGAGCCGTTTGCCGAACAACAGCTCGCCGTTCTACTCCACCATGGCGTTCCTGGTGCGTAAGGGCAACCCTAAAAACATCCACGACTGGAATGACCTGGTGCGTTCCGACGTGAAGCTGATTTTCCCGAATCCGAAAACCTCCGGCAACGCGCGTTACACCTATCTCGCGGCCTGGGGCGCGGCTGATAAAGCCGACGGTGGCGATAAAGCCAAAACCACCCAGTTTATGACCCAGTTCCTGAAAAACGTTGAAGTATTCGATACCGGCGGACGTGGCGCGACCACTACCTTCGTTGAGCGCGGCCTGGGCGACGTGCTGATTAGCTTTGAGTCGGAAGTAAACAACATCCGCAATCAGTACGCCAAAGAAGGCTTCGAAGTGGTGGTGCCGAAAGTCAACGTGCTGGCCGAATTCCCGGTGGCCTGGGTGGATAAAAACGTCAAATCCAACGGTACTGAGAAAGCGGCGAAGGATTACCTGAACTATCTCTACAGCCCGAAAGCGCAGACCATCATTACCGACTATTACTACCGCGTGAATAACCCGGAAGTCATGGCGAAGCTGAAAGATAAATTCCCGCAGACCGAACTGTTCCGCGTGGAGGACCAGTTTGGCAGCTGGCCTGACGTGATGAAAACCCATTTCAACAGCGGCGGCGAGCTGGACAAGCTGTTAGCGGCGGGGCGTAAGTAATGTTTGCAGTCTCTACCCGCCGGGTGCTGCCGGGCTTCACGTTAAGCCTCGGCACCAGCCTGCTGTTTGTTTGCCTGATTTTGTTGTTGCCGTTAAGCGCGTTAGTGATGCAGTTGTCCCAGATGAGCTGGGCGCAATACTGGGAGGTGGTGACCAACCCGCAGGTGGTCGCCGCCTATAAAGTTACCCTGCTGTCGGCGGGCGTCGCCTCGATCTTCAATGGCGTGTTTGGCCTGCTGATGGCGTGGATTTTGACCCGCTACCGTTTTCCCGGGCGCACTATTCTGGATGCGCTGATGGATTTGCCGTTTGCGCTGCCCACCGCCGTGGCGGGTTTGACCCTGGCGTCGCTGTTTTCAGTTAATGGTTTTTACGGCGAATGGCTGGCGATGCTGGATATCAAAGTCACCTACACCTGGCTGGGTATCGCGGTAGCGATGGCGTTTACCAGTATCCCGTTTGTGGTGCGTACCGTGCAGCCGGTGCTGGAAGAGTTGGGCCCGGAATATGAAGAAGCGGCGGAAACCCTCGGTGCCAGCCGCTGGCAGAGCTTTACCCGCGTGGTATTGCCGGAGCTCTCTCCGGCGCTGATGGCGGGCGTGGCGCTGTCGTTTACCCGCAGCCTGGGCGAGTTCGGCGCGGTGATTTTTATCGCCGGCAATATCGCCTGGAAAACGGAAGTCACGTCGCTGATGATTTTCGTGCGTTTGCAGGAGTTTGATTACCCGGCCGCCAGCGCCATCGCCTCGGTGATCCTGGCCGCCTCGTTGCTGCTGCTGTTTGCTATCAACACATTGCAAAGTCGCTTTGGCCGACGCGTGGTAGGTCACTAATGGCGCAGGTTACAGAATTGAAAAGCTACGGTAAGCCCGGCATCAACTGGGGTAAATGGTTCCTGATTGGCACCGGCGTGCTGATCAGCGCGCTGATCCTAGTGGTGCCGATGGTGTATATCTTCGTCCAGGCGTTCAGCAAAGGGCTGATGCCGGTGCTGCAAAACCTGGCTGATCCGGACATGCTGCACGCCATCTGGCTGACGGTATTGATCGCGCTGATCACCGTACCGGTTAACCTGGTGTTCGGCACGCTGCTGGCATGGCTGGTGACGCGCTTTAACTTCCCGGGCCGCCAGCTGCTGTTGACCCTGCTGGATATCCCGTTTGCGGTTTCCCCGGTGGTGGCCGGTCTGGTGTATCTGCTGTTTTACGGCTCGAACGGCCCGCTCGGCGGCTGGCTGGGCGATAACGATCTCCAGGTGATGTTCGCCTGGCCGGGCATGGTGCTGGTGACCATTTTCGTCACCTGTCCGTTTGTGGTACGCGAGCTGGTGCCGGTGATGCTCAGCCAGGGCAGCAACGAAGACGAGGCCGCTATTTTGCTGGGCGCGTCCGGCTGGCAGATGTTCCGCCGCGTCACGCTGCCGAATATCCGCTGGGCGCTGCTGTACGGCGTGGTGCTGACCAACGCCCGCGCCATCGGCGAGTTCGGCGCGGTGTCGGTGGTTTCCGGCTCCATTCGCGGTGAGACCCTGTCGCTGCCGCTGCAAATCGAATTACTTGAGCAGGATTACAACACGGTCGGCTCCTATACCGCCGCCGCGCTGCTGACCTTAATGGCAATTTTGACCCTGTTTTTAAAGAGTGCGTTGCAATGGCGTTTGCATCATCAGGAAAAACGCCAGCAACAGGAGAGCAATCATGAGCATTGAGATTTCCAGAATTAAAAAATCGTTTGGCCGCACTCAGGTGCTTAATGATATTTCTCTGGATATCCCCTCCGGCCAGATGGTGGCGCTGCTGGGGCCGAGCGGCTCCGGCAAAACCACGCTGCTGCGGATTATCGCGGGCCTGGAGCATCAGTCCAGCGGGCATATTCGCTTTCACGGCACCGACGTCAGCCGGTTGCACGCCCGCGACCGTAAAGTGGGTTTTGTGTTCCAGCACTACGCGCTGTTCCGCCATATGACGGTGTTCGACAACATCGCTTTTGGCCTGAGCGTGCTGCCAAAGCGTGAGCGCCCCAACGCCAGCGCCATCAAGCAGAAGGTGACCCAACTGCTGGAGATGGTGCAGCTCGCCCATCTGGCAGACCGCTTTCCGGCCCAGCTTTCCGGCGGTCAGAAACAGCGTGTCGCTCTGGCGCGCGCCCTGGCCGTTGAGCCGCAAATTCTGCTGCTTGATGAACCCTTTGGCGCGCTCGACGCCCAGGTGCGTAAAGAGCTGCGCCGCTGGCTGCGTCAGCTGCATGAAGAATTGAAATTCACCAGCGTCTTCGTCACCCACGATCAGGAAGAAGCCATGGAAGTGGCGGACCGCGTAGTGGTGATGAGCCAGGGCCATATCGAACAGGCCGATGCGCCGGAGCGCGTCTGGCGCGAGCCGGAAACCCGCTTTGTGCTGGAGTTCCTCGGCGAAGTGAACCGCCTGCACGGCACCATTCGCGGTAGCCAGTTCCACGTTGGCGCGCACCGCTGGCCGCTGGGCTACGCGCCTGCGCACCAGGGGCCGGTGGATCTGTTCCTGCGCCCGTGGGAAGTGGACGTTAGCCGCCGCACCAGCCTGGAATCGCCGCTGCCGGTACAGGTGCTGGAAGTGAGCCCGCGCGGCCACTATATGCAATTAGTGGTACAGCCGCTCGGCTGGTATGACGAAACCTTAACCGTTGTTTTACGGGAAGATTATGTCCCGCATCGCGGCGAGCGCCTGTTTGTTGGCCTGCAGCATGCCCGTTTGTATAACGGCAATGAGAAAATTGAGAGTATTGCCCTGGCCGAATCCGCCTGATAGTTTGTTGCGATCGACGATGTGAAAGCGGCTTCGCAGCCGCTTTTTTTATGCTCTGGAAAGACTGACGTGAATACATTAGAACAAACCATTGGCAATACGCCGCTGGTCAAACTGCAGCGTATGGTGCCGGATAACGGCTGTGAAATTTGGCTAAAGCTGGAAGGCAATAACCCGGCGGGTTCGGTAAAAGATCGCGCGGCGCTGTCGATGATCGTCGAAGCGGAAAAGCGCGGCGACATTAAACCCGGCGACACGTTAATCGAAGCCACCAGCGGCAACACCGGCATCGCGCTGGCGATGATTGCGGCGCTGAAAGGCTACCGTATGAAGCTGCTGATGCCGGACAACATGAGTATCGAGCGCCGCGCAGCAATGCGCGCCTACGGTGCCGATCTGGTGCTGGTGACCAAAGAGCAGGGCATGGAAGGGGCGCGCGATCTGGCCCAGGCCATGGCGGACCGTGGCGAAGGCTATATCCTCGACCAGTTTAACAACCCTGATAACCCCCTGGCGCATTACCGCACCACCGGCCCGGAAATCTGGCGGCAGACCGATTCACGCATCACTCATTTCGTCTCCAGCATGGGCACTACCGGCACCATTACCGGCGTCAGCCGTTTTCTGCGCGAGCAGGCAAAACCGGTGACCATCGTTGGCCTACAGCCGGAAGAGGGCAGCAGCATTCCAGGCATCCGGCGTTGGCCGGAAGAATATATGCCGGGGATTTATAATGCTGACCTTGTGGATGCTGTGCTGGATATTCATCAACGAGAAGCAGAAAATACCATGCGCGAGTTAGCCAGCCGTGAAGGCATCTTCTGCGGCGTGAGTTCCGGCGGAGCCGTGGCTGGCGCTTTGCGAGTGGCGCGTGAAAATCCAGGCGCAATTGTTGTAGCGATTATCTGCGATCGCGGCGACCGTTATCTCTCGACCGGCGTATTTGGTGAAGAGAGCTACGCGCAGGGAGCGGGCATTTAAGCCGCTCTCCGTTCGCGGATAGCATGCCCTGATGACCAGGGAAGGATAAAAGGATGACCGCAATCTTATTTGGCGACGGGCAGCGGGCGCTGCGCACGGACATTATTTCCGTTCAGTCGCAGGTGGTATACGGCAGCGTGGGCAACAGTATCGCGATCCCCACGCTGCACCAGGCAGGCTTTCGGGCCATGGCCGTGCCGACGGTGCTGCTCAGCAACACGCCCCATTACCCCAGCCTGTACGGCGGGGCCATTCCCGACGACTGGTTTAAAGGCTATCTCACCGGGCTGCTGGAGCGTGACGCGGTGCGGCATGTGAAGGGGATTATCACCGGCTACCTCGGCAGCGTGGGGCAGGCGGAGATTCTGGCGGACTGGCTTGAGCAGGTGCGCGAACGTTATCCGCATCTGTGGGTGATTATCGATCCGGTGATGGGCGATACCGACAGCGGTATCTACGTGAAGCAGGAGCTACCGCAGGCCTATCGCGAACGGTTATTGCCGCTGGCGACCGGCATCACGCCGAACGCCTTTGAGCTGGAACGCCTGACGGGTCGCGCCAGCCCTGGTTTAGCGCAGGCGGTAGACGCCGCCAGAACGCTGCTCAACGGGCGTACCCAATGGGTGGCGGTGACCAGTGCCCCAGGGGACGATCTGCCAGCAGACCGCATGCAGGTGGCGCTGGTGACCGCGCAAAATGTCGAGGTGTTCGTTCATCCACGGGTCGATGCGGAGCTGAAAGGGACGGGGGATCTGTTCTGCTCGGCGCTGGCGGGCAAACTGCTGCAGGGCATGAGCCTTCCCGAAGCGGTGAAAGGGGCGAGCGACCGGGTTGTCGACGTGATGCGCCACACGCTGGCGTTAGGGTTTGATGAACTGGCGTTGCCGGAACATCCCTGAGGAAGCAGGATAAAAAAATGGCGCCTTTCGGCGCCATTTTTACTCAAGCAGTATTACTTCTTAATGCGGATAACCGGGGTTTCACCCACGGTCACGCTACCCGTCAGCTTAATCAGCTCTTTGATCTCGTCCATATTGGAGATCACAACCGGCGTCAGCGTAGATTTGGCTTTCTCTTCCAGCAGCGGCAGATCGAATTCGATAACCGGATCGCCAACTTTCACGCGTTGACCTTCTTCAGCGATACGCTTGAAGCCTTCGCCTTTCAGCTCAACGGTATCAATACCGAAGTGAACGAAAAGCTCAATGCCGCTATCGGATTCGATAGAGAAGGCGTGGTTGGTTTCGAAGATTTTACCGATGGTGCCGTCAACCGGTGCAACCATTTTGTTACCGGTTGGTTTGATAGCGATGCCATCACCAACGATTTTTTCCGCGAACACTACATCCGGCACATCTTCAATATTAACGATTTCGCCAGACAGTGGAGCAACGATCTCAATGGTTCCGGTGTCGCTATTGCCTTTGTCACCGAACAGTTTACTAAATAACCCCATTAGCCTTCTCTCCTAAGCAGTAATTTGGGCCGCATCTCGTGGATTAGCAGATTGTTTTTTCTTCAATGAACTTGTTAACCAGCGTCATTAACTCGTCCGTTGTCGGTTGAGCAAGAGCCTGCTCTGCTAACACCTTCGCATCTTCGTAATTCGTATTACGAATTATCTTCTTGATACGCGGGATAGAAATGGCACTCATACTGAATTCATCCAGACCCATCCCCAACAACAGAAGTGTAGCACGTTCGTCGCCTGCAAGCTCACCACACATTCCGGTCCATTTACCTTCTGCATGAGATGCATCAATCACTTGCTTAATTAGAGTCAGTACAGACGGCGACATCGGCTGGTAAAGATGTGAAATCATATCATTACCGCGATCAACTGCCAGGGTGTACTGTGTTAAATCGTTCGTTCCGATACTAAAGAAATCGACTTCTTTGGCTAAATGACGCGCAATTGTCGCTGCTGCCGGTGTTTCCACCATCACGCCAACTTCAATAGATTCGTCAAAGGCTTTGCCTTCATCGCGCAGTTCCTGCTTGAAGGTCTCGATAGCTTTTTTCAGCACGCGGACTTCTTCAACGGAGATGATCATCGGGAACATGATGCGCAGTTTTCCGAAAGCGGAGGCACGTAGAATCGCACGCAGCTGATCGCGCAGAATCTCTTTACGGTCCATGGCGATACGCACCGCACGCCAGCCCAGGAACGGGTTCTCTTCTTTCGGGAAGTTCATGTACGGCAGTTCTTTATCGCCGCCGATGTCCATGGTACGCACGATAACCGCCTGAGAACCGCAGGCTTCCGCCACGGCTTTATAAGCAGCGAACTGCTCTTCTTCGGTCGGCAGCGCGTCGCGATCCATAAACAGGAATTCGGTACGGTACAGGCCCACGCCTTCCGCGCCGTTGCGCTCAGCGCCAGCGACGTCGCGCACGGTGCCGATGTTGGCGCACACTTCAACCTGATGGCCGTCAAGGGTGATAGCCGGCAGGTCTTTCAGTTTTGCCAGTTCTGCTTTTTCTTCAGCAACCTGGGTCTGAATATTGCGCAGGGTTTCGATCTCTTCATCGCTTGGGTTGACGTAAACTTTGTTGTTTACCGCGTCGAGGATCAGATAGTCGCCGTTTTTCACCTGGGTAGTGACGCTACCGGTACCCACGATAGCAGGCAGTTCCAGAGAACGCGCCATGATAGAGGTGTGGGAAGTGCGTCCGCCGATATCGGTGATGAAACCCAGCACCTTTTTCAGGTTCAGCTGTGCGGTTTCTGACGGCGTCAGATCGGCGGCAACCAGGATCACTTCATCCTGAATGGCGCTTAAATCGATAATGGCGAGACCAAGAATATTACGCAGCAGGCGCTTACCGATGTCGCGTACGTCAGCCGCACGCTCTTTCAGGTATTCGTCATCGAGTTCTTCCAGCGCAGTCGCCTGGCCTTCGATAACGTCATAAGCTGCCGCGTCGGCAGTGATGAGCTTGTCCTTAATCAGGGCTATGATTTCCTGCTCTAGCTCCTCATCTTCCAGCAACATAATGTGGCCTTCGAAGATGGCTTCCTTTTCCTCACCGAAAGTTTCGCCGGCTTTGACTTTGATCGCTTCTAACTGCGTAGAGGCCTTGGCGCGCCCACTCAGGAAACGCTCAACTTCCTGATCAACCTTATCGGCAGAAATCTTTTTCCGGTCGATGACAATCTCATCTTCTTTCAGCAGCAGTGCTTTGCCGAAAGCGATACCCGGGGATGCTAAAATGCCTGAAATCATAACCCTACCTTACTTGTGACTGATATTAATAAGAACCCGGAACTTACTCGAGTTCAGCCATCAGTTTTACCAGATGCTCAACTGCTTTCTGCTCGTCTTCGCCTTCGGCAGAGATACTGACCACAGTACCCTGAGTCAGACCCAGAGTTTGCAGTTTGAACAGGCTTTTTGCGCTGGCGCTTTTGCCGTTGGAGGTCACAGTGATATCAGACGTGAAGCCTTTCGCTTCTTTAACAAACTGAGCAGCAGGGCGGGTATGCAGGCCGTTCGGAGCGGTAATGGTAACTTCTTGCTGGAACATTATATTTCCCCAACTTATAGGTTTAGTGTTGTGGAACTAAAGTCTAGCCTGGCGGCCACACTTTAGCCTTAAAGTTGCACCGGCGTTCAAGGCAACGCGGCACAGAATGCCAGAACTGCGAAATCGCACGGCGCCATTACGCAACCCGCGTTTCGCTCGTCATCAATCATTATGCAGCTAATAACAAAGCTTAACCAAATCATTAAATCGATTCAGCCAATACTAATCCAATAATGATTAATTTCACGCATCGAAATAAATTGATGCTTAAATACCAGAGCTAGCGAGATGAGGCAATGCCAGGAGCGGTGAAAGTTTGAAGCAGGGCACAAAAAAGCACCCCAAAAGGTGCTTTTTTATTCAAAATTAACAATCTGGCATCATTGTTGCAATTCTTTCTCAGTGAAGAGATCGGCAAACAATGCGGTGCTCAGATAACGTTCACCTGAAGAGGGAAGGATAACCACAATATTCTTGGTGGTAAAGGCTTCGTCTTCCTGAAGTTTGAGCGCGGCAGCAACCGCAGCGCCGGAAGAGATGCCCGCCAGGATGCCTTCTTCTTCCATCAGGCGACGCGCGGTAGAGATAGCTTCGTCGTTAGTGATCGCCACTACTTTGTCGATCAGTTTCAGATCCAGGTTGCCCGGGATAAAGCCTGCGCCGATACCCTGGATTTTGTGCGGGCCGGGTTTAAGCTCTTCACCCGCCAGCGCCTGAGCGATAACCGGAGAATCGGTCGGCTCGACCGCAACGGTGATCAATTCGGATTTGCCTTTGGTGTTCTTGATATAACGGCTCACGCCGGTCAGCGTACCGCCGGTACCCACGCCGGAGATAAACACGTCTACCTGGCCGTCGGTGTCTTCCCAGATTTCCGGGCCGGTGGTTTTTTCGTGAATTTCCGGGTTAGCCGGGTTGCTGAACTGCTGCAGCAGCAGATATTTCGCCGGATCGCTGGCGACGATTTCTTCCGCTTTCTGGATTGCGCCCTTCATGCCTTTTGCGCCTTCGGTCAGCACCAGGTTTGCGCCCAGCGCTTTCAGCAATTTGCGGCGCTCAATGCTCATGGTTTCCGGCATGGTCAGGGTCAGTTTGTAACCACGTGCTGCGGCCACATAGGCCAGCGCGATACCGGTGTTGCCGCTGGTCGGTTCAACCAGTTCCACTCCCGGTTTCAGTACGCCGCGTTTTTCGGCATCCCAAATCATATTGGCACCGATACGGCATTTGACGCTGAAGCTCGGGTTGCGTGATTCTACCTTCGCAAGAATGCGTCCGTTACCGATACGGTTCAGTCGAACCAGCGGCGTATGACCGATAGTCAGCGAGTTATCTTCAAAAATCTTACTCATGGCCTGTCCTTAACTGTATGAAATTTGGGAAACAGAGTTAGCATACGCACTTCCCCACCAGGGGGAAGTAAGTAATTCGCATATCTATATGCTGATGAGAAATAATGATGATCACTATGGAATAAGAGATGGCATAAGCCGCTTCGTTTCCGTTCTCCGCCTTTACTGCCACAAGGCATGTTGGCGGCGATAGCAGTCCACCCACATTGCGGTAGCGCCGCACACCGCTACCGGCATAATCACCAGATTTAAAAACGGAATCAGCGTAAACAGGCTCACCAGTGCGCCGAATTGCATATTAGTAAATTTGCGTTCGCGCAGGGCGATACGCATCGTTTTAAACGGGACTTTGTGGTTATCGAAAGGATAGTCGCAATACTGGATTGCCAGCATCCAGGCGCTGAATAAAAACCACAGCACCGGCGCAACGGTCTGGCCGATGCCAGGGATAAAGTAAAGCAACAGCAGAACCACGGCGCGCGGAAGATACCAGGCCAGCTTTTGCCATTCGCGTTTCATGATACGCGGTACGTCTTTGAGGATGCCAAAAACCCCGGTGTCCGGTGGAGTAGCGCCGGTTAAACGCGCTTCCAGCTGTTCTGCCAACAGGCCATTAAACGGCGCGGCAATCCAGTTCGCCAGTGTTGAGAAGAAATAGCCGAAGATCAGCAGCACGGAAATCACCACTAATGGCCAAATCACATAGCTCAACCATTGCAGCCAGCCCGGCACGTGAGACATCAGTGCCGGGATCCAGACGTCAAATTGAGAAAACAGCCACCAAAATGCCCCGCCCATCAGGACGATATTGATCAATAATGGCAGGATAACGAACCGGCGAATGCCCGGCAGCGTGACCAGTTTCCAGCCCTGAGAAAAATAATACAGACCGCTACGCGGCGTGCCGCCGGATTGTGAAACCATATTGAGGCTTACTCCTTAAATGTCAGCCAGGGTCAACGCAGGCTATCTTAACCGAGCCCGGGAATATCGCCAGTTCGGAAATGGTCGAAAAAACAGCAAAAAACACGTTTTATTTCATCTTTATGCGGAGAAAAACGTGAGTGGACTTGCACTCAAGCAGATGGGCAAATACTCTTAGTGAGTAAATGTTTGCCGCAGTGGCAAGGTGTTAGAACAACAGAGAATATAATGATGCAGGATTTGCGTCTGATATTAATCATTGTTGGCGCAATCGCCATAATAGCCTTACTGGTGCACGGCCTGTGGACCAGCCGTAAGGAACGCTCCTCTGTGTTCCGCGACCGTCCGATTAAGCGGATGAAGTCGAGGCGTGATGACGATTCTGATGATGATGGCGACGACATGGAAGACGAAGGGGTCGGTGAAGTACGTGTTCGCCGCGTTGCACCCGATCATGACAGCGTCTCCCGGGAACCTGAGCCGCCTCGCCAGCCGGAAGCGCCGCAGCATAACTACCAGCCTCCTTATGCGTCCTCGCAGCCGCGCCAGCCTGTGGCTCGTCCTCAGGAACCCGAGCAACGCGCGCCGGTGCAGCAACAGCCTGTACAACAGGCACCCGTCGCTCCGCAGCCTGCGCCGACGCAACCTGTTGTAAGAGCGCCGGAACCGCAGCAGCCGCAACCCGTTGCGCCTGCGCCGCAGCCTGAACCTGTCGCGCAGCCTGAACCTGCGCCCGCACCGGCACCTGAAAAACCGCGCCTGAAAGAGACCGTCATTGTCATGAACGTGTCGGCTCATGCCGGTAGCCAGTTGAATGGCGACGTGCTGCTCAACAGCATTCAGCAGGCCGGATTTACCTTCGGCGAAATGAATATTTTCCATCGTCACCTCAGCCCGGACGGCAGCGGGCCGGTACTGTTCAGCCTGGCGAATATGGTGAAGCCGGGGTCGTTCGATCCGGAAAACATGCATACGTTCGCGACGCCTGGCGTCACCATCTTTATGCAGGTGCCTTCTTATGGCGATGAGATCCAGAACTTCAAGCTGATGCTGCAATCTGCACAGCACATTGCCGATGAAGTTGGCGGCGTGGTACTGGACGATCAGCGTCGCATGATGACGCCGCAAAAACTGCGTGAATACCAGGATCGCATCCGCGAAGTCAAAGACGCTAACGCATAACCTGCGTGCGGTGAACAACATTCTCTAAGCCCCCGCATCGTCGGGGGTTTTTTTCATTGGTGGTGTGATATGGACTCAATAGAACAAAAACTGACTGAACTTAGAACCACGCTTCGCCATCATGAATATTTGTACCATGTGATGGATGCGCCTGAAGTTCCGGACGCCGAATACGACCGGTTAATGAATGAATTGCGTGCGCTGGAAGCAGACAATCCGACGCTGATCACCCCGGATTCCCCGACCCAGCGCGTGGGTGCCGCGCCGCTGACGGCGTTTACCCAAATCCGCCACGAAGTGCCGATGCTGTCGCTGGATAACGTATTCGATGAAAGCAGCTTTCTGGCCTTCAACAAACGCGTGCAGGATCGGTTAAAAAGCAGCGATGCGCTGACTTACTGCTGTGAACTCAAGCTCGACGGACTGGCGGTGAGCCTGCTGTATGAAAACGGTTTGCTGGTCCGCGCCGCCACCCGTGGCGACGGCACCACCGGGGAAGATATTACCTCCAATATTCGTACCGTGCGGGCGATCCCGCTGAAACTGCGCGGCGATGATATTCCTGTGCGTCTGGAAGTGCGCGGCGAGGTGTTCCTGCCCCAGGCCGGATTTGAAAAGATTAACGAAGAAGCCCGGCGCACCGGCGGAAAAGTGTTTGCTAATCCGCGCAATGCGGCGGCGGGGTCGCTGCGCCAGCTCGATCCGCGCATTACGGCGAAGCGCCCGCTAACCTTCAACTGCTACGGCATCGGTATTCTGGAAGGCGGCGAACTGCCGGCCAGCCATTACCAGCGCCTGCAGCAGTTCGCCAAATGGGGCCTGCCGATTAGCCATCGCACCCGCATTTGCCAGACTCCGGAAGAAGTGCTGGCGTTTTATCATCAGGTTGAGGCCGATCGCCCGCAGCTGGGGTTTGATATCGACGGCGTGGTGATAAAAGTCGATTCGCTGACGCTTCAGGAGCAGCTCGGCTTTGTGGCACGTGCGCCGCGCTGGGCGGTGGCCTTCAAATTCCCCGCTCAGGAGCAGATGACTTTTGTGCGCGATGTGGAATTCCAGGTCGGCCGCACCGGTGCCATCACGCCGGTGGCACGTCTGGAGCCGGTGCAGGTGGCGGGCGTACTGGTGAGTAACGCCACGCTGCATAACGCTGACGAGATTGAGCGTCTGGGGCTGCGCATCGGCGATAAAGTGGTGATCCGCCGCGCCGGAGACGTGATCCCCCAGGTAGTCAACGTGGTGCTCTCCGAGCGCCCGGACGAGACCCGGGAAGTCACCTTCCCGACACACTGCCCGGTTTGCGGTTCCGACGTTGAGCGCGTCGAGGGCGAGGCCGTGGCGCGTTGCACCGGCGGTTTGATTTGCGGCGCACAGCGAAAAGAATCCCTGAAGCACTTTGTCTCGCGCCGGGCGATGGACGTCGATGGCATGGGCGACAAGATTATCGATCAGCTGGTGGAGAAAGAGTACGTTCATACGCCTGCGGACCTGTTCCGGTTAACCGCCGGGAAGCTGACCGGTCTGGATCGCATGGGGCCGAAGTCGGCGCAGAACGTGGTCGACGCCCTCGAAAAAGCTAAAAACACCACTTTTGCGCGCTTCCTGTACGCGCTGGGTATCCGTGAAGTCGGGGAGGCCACGGCTGCGGGGCTGGCCTCTTATTTCGGCAATCTGGATGCGCTGACGAAGGCGAGTATCGAAGAACTGCAAAAAGTCCCGGATGTCGGGATTGTGGTCGCGACGCACGTATTCAATTTCTTTGAAGAAGAGAGCAACCGCGAAGTGATCCGCCAGCTGGTGGAGGATATCGGCATTCGCTGGCCTGAACCGCTGGTGATTAAGGCGGAAGAGATCGACAGCCCGTTCGCCGGGAAAACCGTTGTGCTGACCGGCTCGCTGAGCCAGCTGTCGCGCGATGACGCCAAAGCGCGGCTGACCGCGCTCGGCGCAAAAGTGGCAGGCAGCGTGTCGAAAAAAACCGATCTGGTGATTGCCGGTGAAGCGGCGGGCTCCAAACTGGCGAAGGCGCAGGAACTGGGGATCGCCGTGATCGACGAAGACGAAATGATGCGTCTTTTGGGTGAATAACATGGAAAAAGAGCAGCTCATCGCCATCGCCAACACTGAGATGCCGTTTGGTAAATACAAAGGCCGCAGGCTGATTGATTTACCGGAAGAGTATCTGCTGTGGTTCGCCCGCAAGGATGAATTCCCAGCCGGGCGGTTGGGCGAGCTGATGTCGATTACTTTGCTGATTAAAACCGAGGGGCTGACGCATCTGGTGCAGCCCCTGAAGAAGTAGCTTCAGACTTTTGCGGTGCGGGCATTTTCCTGCGCCTGCAATTGTTCTGTCTGGTGCTTATAGCGCCGCGCCAGCACCGCGCAGATCATCAGCTGGATCTGATGGAAAATCATCAGCGGCAGCACCATCATGCCAATCACCGAAGTCGGAAACAGGATGTTGGCCATCGGTATCCCGTTCGCCAGGCTTTTCTTGGAGCCGCAGAAAACAATGGTGATCTCATCGGCTTTGCTGAAGCCGCATTTGCGCGCCACCAGCACGTTCACACTAATCACAATCGCCAACAGCACCAGGCTGACCGCCACAATAAACAGTAACGAACCCAGGCCGACCTGATGCCAGATGCCGTTGACCACGGCTTCACTAAAGGCGGTATATACCACCAGCAGAATAGACGTCTGGTCAGTGTTCGATATCAGTTTTTTGTGCCGCGCCACCCAGCCGCCAATCCACGGACGCGACAAATGGCCCAGCACGAACGGCAGCAGCAGTTGCAGCATAATTTTGCCGACCTGCTCCAGGCTACCTTCCGCACCGTGCATATTCATTACCAGACCGACCAGCAGCGGTGACAGGAAAATCCCCAGCAGGCTTGATGCCGAGGCGGAACAGACCGCCGCCGCAACGTTGCCGCCCGCCAGTGAGGTAAAGGCGATGGCTGACTGCACGGTTGCGGGCAAAATACACAGATAGAGGAAGCCGGTATACAGCTCCTGGCTGACGTTGACCGGTGCCCACCAGGCGAAAAGTACGCCGAGTACCGGAAAGAGAATGAACGTGCTGCACATCACCCAAAGGTGCAGCCGCCAGTGGCTACCGCCCGCGATAATCGCTTCACGCGATAGCTTCGCGCCGTGCATAAAGAAGAGCAAGGCAATGGCCGCCGTGGTTAGCCCTTCGAAAAACGGAACGAATCCGCCGCGCGCCGGTAAGAATGAAGCCAGTAATACCACCGTAATCAGCGTGATGGTAAACGGATCGAGGATACGCAAAAGTTTCATAATCTCTCCTGAGTCGAGCGCTTATTTTGCGTTTTTCATTTTGAGAAATAAAATTGATTTATTGCATCCATTCATGAAGGAAATATATGAATGTTTCACTGCGCCAGTTGCGCACCTTTGTTACCGTCGCCCAGGCCAAAAGTTTCAGCCGTGCCGGTGACATCATCGGCTTAAGTCAATCTGCCGTAAGTCACAGTGTAAAAGAACTTGAGCGCCAGTGTGGGGTGCGGCTGCTGGACCGCACCACCCGGGAGGTGGTGATGACCGAGGCCGGGCACCAGCTGGCGGCGCGGCTGGAGCGTCTGCTGGATGAGTTAAACAGCACTTTGCGTGATGCCGGACGGGTAGGGCAGCAGTTATCGGGCACGGTGCGTGTGGCGGCCAGCCAGACTATTTCCGCGCATTTAATTCCGCAGTGCATCGCACAGTGTAACCGCGACTATCCTGAAATCGATTTTGTGCTGCACGACAGGCCGCAGCAGTGGGTTCTGGAGAGTATTCGCCAGGGCGAAGTGGATTTTGGCATTGTGATCGATCCCGGCCCGGTCAGCGATTTGCAGTGCGAAGCGGTATTGTCGGAACCGTTTTTATTGTTATGCCGGGGAGATCACCCCTTTAACCAACAGCAGCATGTCCCATGGCAGGCCCTGCACGGTCAACCGCTGGTGTTGCAGGACTATGCCTCGGGGAGCCGTCCACTTATCGATGCGGCGCTCCACCGGCAAAATATCGCCGCCAATATTGTCCAGGAGATAGGGCACCCGGCCACGCTGTTTCCCATGGTGGAGGCGGGGATAGGGATTAGCGTATTGCCCGCGCTGGCCTTGCCTCTGCCGCAGGGTTGCCATCTGGTGGTCAAGCCGCTGACGCCGGTTGTCGAACGTCGATTAATGCTGGTGCAGCGTAAAAAAAGGTCGCTTTCCGGGGCGGCGCAGGCGATTTGGGAAGTGGTACGCGCGCAGGCCCATTACCTGACTCAGGCGCGTATCCACGATCCGCTGTTTAATGCGCCGGACGATCAGACGTAAACATCAATCTGACGACCGCTGGATGGGGCATTCGCGTTGGCGGCATCTTGCTTCTTCTGGGCTTCTTCCACCTGCTGGCGCTGCAATTGCGCCAGCTGCGCCTGCAGCATTTTAATCTGCGTCTGAATCAGCTCTTGCTGCTTTTGCTTTTGTTCTGTGCTTCCGCTGCCGCTGGCGATGTCTTTCAACTGCTGGGTCAGTTTGGTGATTTGCTGGGTAATGCGGGTAATCTGCGCCGCAAGGCTGTTGCCCTGCGAGGCGCTGCTTCCGCCACCGCTGGTGGGTACTGAAGTGGTTGTTGATATGGTTGTCATCCGATCCTCCTTTTCATGCCTGTACGACGTTATCGGCCTGCAGTTTAAAAACTTGAATGGTCCACCGGGAGGATCGATACAGAAACGCTATTGATGGGGCGGGCAAAGTGTATTGGTTTATAGCGCGGCTCTGTCGTTATAACTCAGGGACTCTCTACTCTGAAGGAAGCGTTATGACCGCGACTCTGTTTTCTCACCCTGATGCCTGCGCTGAAATTATTCGCGCCTGTAAACCCAACTTTACTCCCCGCGTGGCGTTCATTCTTGGTTCCGGACTGGGGGCTTTAGCTGACCAAATCGTCGATGCGGTTGCAATTCCATACCAGAAACTGCCTGGTTTCCCTGTCAGCGGCGTACAGGGGCATGCCGGAGAACTGGTATTAGGCCAGCTGGCGGGCGTAAACGTTGCCTGTATGAAGGGGCGCGGCCATTTCTATGAAGGACGCGGAATGACCATCATGACCGATGCGATCCGCACGTTCAAACTTCTGGGATGTGAACTGCTGTTTTGCACTAACGCGGCGGGGTCACTGCGCCCGGAAGTAGGTGCAGGCCAACTGGTAGCCCTAACCGATCACATCAATATGATGCCAGGCACCCCGATGGTG
Source organism: Atlantibacter subterraneus (assembly GCF_007570865.1). Taxonomy (GTDB): domain Bacteria; phylum Pseudomonadota; class Gammaproteobacteria; order Enterobacterales; family Enterobacteriaceae; genus Atlantibacter; species Atlantibacter subterraneus. Next base: position 256,939 of record NZ_VLPS01000003.1, read on the forward strand.
GGGCCGAATGACGATCGCTTCGGCGAACGTTTTTTCTCGCTGGCGAACGCCTATGACGTCGACTATCGCGCGCTGTTGCAGGAAGTGGCTGCGCAGCAGGGCTTCCCGCTCCATGAAGGGATATTTGTCTCCTATCCCGGCCCGAACTTCGAGACCGCAGCAGAAATTCGCATGATGCAGCTTATTGGCGGCGACGTGGTGGGGATGTCTGTAGTACCGGAGGCAATCGCTGCTCGTCATTGTGGCCTGAAAGTGGTGGCAGTTTCGGCGATTACCAATATGGCTGAGGGGTTAAGTGACGTCACGCTATCCCATACACAAACTCTGGCGGCGGCGGAACTCTCCCGACAAAACTTTATAGCGCTGATTTGCGGCTTCCTCGGCAAGTTATCCCGCTAAACCGATCATACAGGCTCCCTGTACGAGAGCCTGCTTTGCGATAAGGACAATGATTATGGGCATTGCAAGCCGTTTAAAGATCATGTCGTTTATGCAGTATTTTATCTGGGGGAGCTGGCTGGTGACCCTGGGCTCATACATGATAAATACCCTCCATTTCAGCGGTGCAAATGTGGGGATGGTATACAGCTCAAAAGGTTTAGCGGCAATCATCATGCCCGCGCTGGTAGGCATCGTAGCCGATAAATGGTTACGTGCCGAGCGAGCTTATTGCCTGTGCCATTTGATTTGCGCGGGCGCGTTAGGTTACGCCGCCCATGTTGATCAACCTGGCGTCATGTTTTGGGCGATGTTAGTCAATGCTATGGCATTTATGCCAACCATTGCGCTATCAAATAGTATTTCCTATTACTGTCTTGAAAAAGCGGGGATGGACACGGTTAGCTGCTTTCCGCCGATTCGGGTATTCGGTACGGTAGGATTTATTGTCGCGATGTGGGCTATCAGCCTTATGGGCTTTGAGCTCAGCAATGTGCAGCTGTACATTGCCTCAGGCTCGTCATTTATTCTGGCGGTGTATGCGTTAACCCTACCGCCGGTGCCCTGTGCAAAAAATAAAGCTCAACAGAGCCTGGCAGGAAAACTGGGTCTGAATGCGCTGGTGCTTTTTAAGCAGCCGCTAATGATGGTGTTCTTTTTGTTTGCCATGTTGCTGGGCGCGGTACTGCAAATAACCAATACTTTCGGCAGCCCCTTTTTGCATGACTTCATTCGCGATCCACAATTCGCTGACAGTTTTATTGTGAAATATCCTTCGCTGTTGCTATCGGTGTCGCAAATGTCCGAAGTGGGATTTATTTTAACTATCCCGTACTTTCTTAAGCGCTATGGCATCAAGGTTGTCATGCTAATGAGCATGATTGCCTGGATGCTGCGTTTTGGTCTGTTTGCTGTTGGCGATCCCTCCGCCAGCGGCGTTATTTTTTTGCTGCTGTCGATGATTGTGTACGGATGTGCATTCGACTTTTTTAATATTTCCGGTTCGGTGTTTGTGGAGCAAGAAGTCGATCCCGCAATTCGCTCCAGTGCACAAGGGTTGTTTATGACCATGGTGAATGGCATCGGCGCATGGGTGGGGTCAATCTTAAGCGGAATGGCCGTGGATTATTTCTCCGTAGACGGCGTAAAGCACTGGCCGACAATCTGGCTGGTATTTGCCGCTTATGCACTTGCGCTGGCTGTGCTGTTTTTATTCAGTTTTCATTATCGGCATCAGCCGGATAAAACCTTGCATACGTCACTGTCTCATTAACGGCCTGGTGCTAAATAACGAGCAGAAGAGAGTGCAGGAGCGCGCAGTAAATGGAACAGTCACCCAGAACCGATTTAAAACTGCTGCGCTATTTCCTGGCGGTGGCCGAAGAGCTACATTTTGGGCGAGCGGCTGTGCGGCTGAACATGTCGCAGCCCCCGTTAAGCCTGCATATTAAAGAGTTGGAAAATCAGCTCGGTACGCCACTGTTTGTGCGTCATTCTCGCAGCGTAGCACTGACTCACGCCGGTAAAATTTTGATGGAAGAATCGCGCCGCCTGCTGGCGATGGCGAACGCGTCGCTGGCACGGGTAGAGCAAATTGGCCGGGGAGAGGGGGGGCGAATTGAGTTAGGCGTGGTTGGAACCGCAATGTGGGGCCGCATGCGCCCGCTGATGCATGCCTTTTTACGCGACAATCCTGATGTTGACGTTCAGTTCCGTGAGAAATCGCCGGGAATGCAGCAGGCTTTACTTGAACGCCACGAGCTGGATGCCGGGATCTGGCGCATGGCGCTGGACTTGCCCACGGGTATGGTTGGGATACGCCTGCATCAGGCTGCGTTTCTGGTGGCGATGCCGCAGGATAGCCCGCTGGCAAGCTGGTCCGCTATCCCGCTTGAAGCGCTGCGTAATGAGTATTTTGTCACCTTGCCGTCGGTGCACTCAGATTGGTCTTTTTTACAGCGGGTATGCCAGGCGGCGGGGTTTTCGCCGATGATCATTCGAGAAGCGGTTGAGCCACAAACGGTACTGGCGATGATCAGTATGGGATTAGGGGTGACGTTGATGGCGGACAGCTATGCGCAGATGCAGTGGCCTGGCGTGGTATTTCGACCGCTCGAAGAACCCATACCGGCGGATTTATATATTGTCTATCAACCGACACATACCACACCGACGGCGATGAGGCTGATAAAAGCGTTAACCCAGTGAATCGCAGATAGCAAAAAAGCGCCTTTAGGGCGCTTTTTTACATTGGTGGGTCGTGCAGGATTCGAACCTGCGACCAATTGATTAAAAGTCAACTGCTCTACCAACTGAGCTAACGACCCGAAATGGTGGGTGATGACGGGCTCGAACCGCCGACCCCCTCCGTGTAAAGGAGATGCTCTACCAACTGAGCTAATCACCCATTTCGGTACTGCCGGGTATTTCACAAAACGTTATTCGATATGGTGGGTGATGACGGGCTCGAACCGCCGACCCCCTCCGTGTAAAGGAGATGCTCTACCAACTGAGCTAATCACCCACATCGAAATCGCTTGTCTTACTGCTTAACGGGAAACCATCTTAAAGATGGTGGGTGATGACGGGCTCGAACCGCCGACCCCCTCCGTGTAAAGGAGATGCTCTACCAACTGAGCTAATCACCCCCGCTGTGTGGAGTCGCATTATAGGGAGAGTTGAAAATGAGTCAACGCATTTTCTTAAGTTTTTAATCGCTCGTCTTAAATTTAGCCAATGCGATCGATTATTCCCCGTTGGCGCTTGATTTGTCATCAGTTTATCCCTTTAACACCGAACAACAGGGTTCAACATTGAGGAATCGGGCGACGGTGGTAGAATATTGCCCACTTAGCATTCCCAGGCATTTGCCGTTTTCCGGCACCTTTACAAACGTAAGGCCAATTAATGAAAATCAAAACCCGCTTCGCACCGAGCCCAACCGGCTATCTGCACGTTGGTGGCGCTCGTACTGCTCTTTATTCCTGGCTTTTTGCTCGCAACCTTGGCGGTGAATTTGTCCTGCGCATTGAAGATACCGATCTGGAGCGTTCAACGCCGGAAGCCATCGAAGCCATTATGGACGGGATGAACTGGCTGAGCCTGCAGTGGGACGAGGGCCCGTACTATCAGACTAAGCGCTTCGATCGCTATAACGCGGTGATTGATGAGATGCTCGAAGCGGGCACGGCGTATAAATGCTACTGCTCCAAAGAGCGCCTTGAGGCGCTGCGTGAAGAGCAGATGGCGAAGGGTGAAAAGCCGCGCTACGACGGGCGTTGCCGCCACGGTCATGAACATCATGCCGCCGATGAGCCGTGCGTGGTGCGTTTTGCCAACCCGCAGGATGGCTCAGTAATTTTTGACGATCAGATCCGTGGCCCGATCGAATTCAGCAACCAGGAGCTGGACGATCTGATCATCCGCCGTACCGACGGATCTCCGACCTACAACTTCTGCGTTGTAGTGGATGACTGGGATATGGAAATCACCCACGTGATCCGTGGCGAAGACCATATCAACAACACGCCGCGCCAGATCAACATCCTGAAAGCGCTGAACGCGCCGGTGCCGCTGTATGCCCACGTGTCGATGATCAACGGCGACGACGGTAAAAAACTCTCCAAACGCCACGGCGCGGTGAGCGTGATGCAATACCGCGATGACGGCTATCTGCCGGAAGCGCTGCTGAACTATCTGGTGCGTCTGGGCTGGTCTCACGGCGATCAGGAAATTTTCAGCCGCGAAGAGATGATCAAATTGTTCGATCTGCATGCGGTGAGCAAATCCGCCAGCGCTTTCAATACTGAAAAGTTGCAGTGGCTGAACCATCATTACATCAACACCCTGGCGCCGGAGTACGTGGCGACTCACTTGCAGTGGCATATCGAGCAGGAAAATATCGATACCCGCAACGGCCCTGAGCTGGCGGCACTGGTAAAATTGCTGGGCGAGCGCTGCAAAACGCTGAAAGAGATGGCCGCTACCTGCCGTTATTTCTATGAAGACTTCGCGGAATTTGACGCCGACGCAGCGAAGAAACACCTGCGCCCGGTGGCGCGTCAGCCGCTGGAAGTGGTGCGCGATAAATTAGCCGCTATCACCAGCTGGACGGCGGAAAACGTACACGAAGCCATTCAGGCGACGGCAGATGAGCTGGAAGTCGGCATGGGTAAAGTGGGTATGCCGCTGCGCGTGGCGGTCACCGGGGCAGGGCAATCGCCGGGCCTGGACGTTACCGTGCATGCTATTGGTAAGAGCCGTTCGGTAGAACGCATCAATAAAGCGCTGGCGTTTATCGCCGAGCGTGAAAGCCAGCAGTAAGCCTGCCGTTAACAAATAAAGCCGGTTAATACCGGCTTTATTTTTGGCTGTTATTCATCTTTAATGCCCAGCCGTTTTAACAGCCCACTGATACCTTCACGCAATATTAATGCTGAAAGCTGCTGGCGCTCATGGGGCGTCATGGCCTGGGCGACCTGGCGTAACTGGTTTTCCAGCTGTGCGGCGTCATCACCGTAAGCGATTATGGGTTCCGCTACATGGTAGCCTTCCGCTCTGGACTGCATTTTCCGCGTGCCAGAGACATATTCACGTACCCGATCGTCGACGATAATCAGATGCGCTTTTCCGCCCTTCACGCCTTTCAGAGGAACGGTTTGCCATTGCTGATCGGTTACCCAGCGATTAATGGTCTGCGCTTTATAACCTGTTAATTCGGCAAGTTCTGCCGGGGTCATCCTTGGTTTGAAATTCATCATAGGCTAGTCATCATGACGAATGCTGAGGCGTTGTAACATTCCGGAAATCCCTTCTCTCAGGAGCAGAGAGGTCATTTGTTTTTGTTCGGACGGCGTCATTTCTTTCAGTGAATTAATCAGCAAATTTTCGAGCGGCGTTTCAGCCTGCGGGGCAATATAAGATGCGTGAGGTTCAGTGGCGCGCTGCGCGCTACGTATAAAATGCCGAACTTGTTCATTAACGTGGATCAATCTTGCTTTGCCGCCCTGTACACCGGGCTTAGGTGAGGTTTCCCACCCCTCTTTACGCACCCATTTATTAATGGTTTGCCTGCTGTAACCCGTTAGCAATGCCAATTCTTCTGGCGTCATTCGTTCCTTGAGCATGAGTACTCCAGTGATTTATAAGGTTATTAGCTGTTCATCTTATAGCACTATTTTACTGGAAACTGTGACGTGAATAACTAGCGAGTTCAGGAAAGTGCGAGACAGATGCCATGTTGCTGGCTTTTTCAGCGGTTGAATCTAATCGGTGAATTTCGCGTTGACAGTCCAGGGTGGAATTCATATTATTCGGGCCGTCAACACGACAACGATTTTGCGTAGGGGCTATAGCTCAGCTGGGAGAGCGCTTGCATGGCATGCAAGAGGTCAGCGGTTCGATCCCGCTTAGCTCCACCAAACTTCATCCCGCAAGTTTGGTGCAAACAAAAAATCGTGGGGCTATAGCTCAGCTGGGAGAGCGCTTGCATGGCATGCAAGAGGTCAGCGGTTCGATCCCGCTTAGCTCCACCACCTTTCAAACCCTCGCTTCGGCGGGGGTTTTTCGTTTTTACGCCTGGCTTTTTCTTTCTTAACCCCATCCACGATTTAATTTTATTTATGTCATTTTGTAGTAATTCGTTAATCCCTTGTTTATCCAGGGGAGATTACTCTTGTCACGACTTGCGCCGGGTAAAGGTTAACCATATTATTAGCGCTGCTTATTTCACGTGCCAAATTAACAAGTAAATTATATATATCCATGTTAAACAGAATTAATATAAAGCGGTTTTTTGTAGCATTGGTGTTATGTTTTTTACTGGTACCGATAGCACGTTATATTTCTCCCAAGGCCGTCATTGATGGACAAGCGCTTTATCTTGCCTATTTGCCGTTGAGCGTTATGGTAGCGATGCTGCTGCTATTTGGCCGCCATGCCATTGCCCCGCTGATTATTGTTCTGGCCATCTCTTACTCCCATCGCTACCACATAAACATATTGCAACTAAGCGCATTTCTTTTTTGCTTACTTGGCCCTTTTCTTCTGGGCGGAGCCATTTGCCAGGCTTTTCTGGGCCGCCGCTGGCGCTATAACCTGACGGGTAAAGGCGTCGGTCATCGTATTCTCTGGATGGGGTTTGCCGCGCCACTGATCAGTAAAATGTTGCGCTATGTTCTGGGGCGCTATATGACCTTTCCAGCCGCCGTGGAGCCATTTTTTGGCCATAGCTCGACCATGTTCAACATCGTTGATGCGCAGAACACCGTGGCGGCGGCGTTAGTTTTCAGCGGCATGTTTTATTACCCGCTGAGAATGCTATTAAGCCTGGCCTTTGCGCGCGCGTTTTTCCGGCGCTGCATTGTTCCGGCCTTTTCACGCAGGCGGCGGATTTTTACCTTCTGCTGGCTGGTCGTGGTAGTCGCCTTACTGGTTATTTGCTGTGGGCCTTATGAAACAGACTGGATATCGGGTTATCTGGTGCCGATTGTGTTTGTATTATTCACGATCGGCGTATTCAAAATTGGCCCCCGTTTAATCAGCATATTGTGGTCGATATCCGCATGGATGCTGCTGAGCTGGAATGAAAGTTTTCTGTACGGCAACTCTGCCTATTCACTGGCTTTTGTGTTGTCAGTTTTTATTGCGTTTACCGTGTCGGTATTGTTTATGACGGTAATATTTCAGCGTAACGAAAGAATGAAGCGTCAATATTTCACGCTGTCGCAAACCGATCCCTTAACGCGCATGCCAAATTTGCGCGCCCTTGAAAAGGTCATTGAGCGGGAACGCTCCGGTGCGCTTTGCTGCCTGCGGCTCAACAATATGGACTTCCTGAGCCGTCATTACGGCCTGATGATGCGCGTCCACGTAAAGCAATTAATCTCCAACATCCTGAAGCCCTGGCTACAACAGGGCGAAATGGTGTTTCAGTTGCCTGGCAGTGATTTGCTGATTTTCCTGAAAGGGCCGGAACCTGAAGCGCGTTTACGTCATATGGTCGATCTGTTGGGCAGCAAGCGTATTCCATGGAACAGCGTTCAGATGGATATCGATTACGGTGCCACCTGGTCGATAATTAATTACCACGAAGATGAATTGTACCGGGTGATCAGCCAACTGAGTTATCTGGCGGAGCAGGTCACGGTGGATGAACCGGTATTGCCGCTTAATCAAAACAGTAAAGTAACAATTTCTGGTGAGACCACCGAGCGAATCACCTTGCTCAGACAGGTGAAGCAGGTGCTGGAAGAGGAAACAATTGAACTCTACGCCCAGCCGATTGTGGATGCGCAGGGAAGGGGATACCACGAAATCCTGGCGCGGATGCGTTGTGATGATATTTTCCTTACTCCCGACAAGTTCATCCCGGTGGTGGCGCACTTTAACCTGAGCGTGCGTTTTGATATGCAGGTGATGAAAGCCTTACTGAAGTATCTTCGGTTGCATCCGGTCAACGGCCAGTGTCCGCGCTTTTCCGTCAATTTGATGCCGCTGACCCTGATGCAAAAAGGCGCAGCCAGGCAGATCATTACGCTGTTTGAAGAGTATGACGTGCCGGTAAGCTGGGTGATTATCGAAGTGACGGAAGAGCAGGCCTTCTCCGATTCCGAAACCACCACCCAGAATATTACCCTGCTGCGTGAAAGCGGGTTCCGTATCGCGATTGATGACTTCGGCACCGGGTATGCCAACTTCGAGCGCCTGAAGCGCCTGCAGGCGGATATCATCAAAATTGACGGCTGCTTTATTCAGGACATCCTTACCGATTCGCTGGATAACATGATTGTGAAATCGATCTGCGAACTGGCGAAAGCCAAATCCTTTTCGGTGGTGGCAGAGTATGTGGAAACCGAAGCGCAGCGCGAGTTGCTGCTGGAGTTAGGCGTCAATTATCTGCAAGGCTATCTGACCGGCAGGCCGGTGCCGCTTAACACCTTATCGTAACCATAAAAAAACCCGCTTCGAGAAGCGGGTTTTTTTATTTATTATAAGCCTTACGGCAGCATCAGCGCCGCGATGGACGCAGACAGCACGCTCACCAGCGTAGAGCCGTATACCAGCTTCAGACCAAAGCGCGATACCACGTTGCCTTGCTCTTCGTTCAGGCCCTTAATCGCACCGGCGATGATACCGATAGACGAGAAGTTAGCGAACGACACCAGGAAGATAGACAGAATGCCTTCCGCACGTGCAGACAGCGGGGTCGCGGACTGGGCGATTTTTTGCAGATCCAGCATCGCCACAAATTCGTTGGAAACCAGTTTGGTCGCCATGATGCTGCCTACCTGCAATGCTTCGCTGGCCGGTACGCCCATCACCCAGGCAATCGGGTAGAACACGTAACCCAGAATACCCTGGAAAGAGATACCCAGCACCGCAGCGAACAGCGCGTTCAGACCGGCGATCAGCGCGATAAAGCCGATCAGCATGGCCGCAACGATTACCGCCACTTTAAAACCAGCGAGGATGTATTCACCCAGCATCTCGAAGAAGCTCTGACCTTCATGCAGACTGGACATCTGCAGGTTTTCATCTTCTTGCTCAACGCGGTACGGGTTAATCAGCGACAGCACGATAAAGGTGCTGAACATGTTGAGCACCAGCGCCGCCACCACGTACTGGGGTTGTAGCATGGTCATGTACGCGCCGACGATGGACATGGAGACGGTAGACATCGCCGTGGCCGCCATGGTGTACATGCGGTTGCGGGACATTTTGCCGAGAATATCTTTATAGGCGATAAAGTTTTCCGACTGGCCCAGAATCAACGAGCTTACGGCGTTGAAGGATTCCAGTTTACCCATACCGTTCACTTTGGAAAGCACGGTACCGATAGCGCGGATGACAATCGGCAGCACGCGAATATGCTGCAGAATACCGATCAGCGCGGAAATGAACACGATAGGGCAGAGAACCTGTAAGAAGAAGAAGGCCAGACCCTGATCGTTCATGCCGCCAAAGACGAAGTTTGTCCCTTCGCGTGCAAAGCCGAGCAGTTTATCGAACATGCCTGCGAAGGCTTTCACGAATCCGAGGCCAACCTCAGAGTTCAGGAAGAACCAGGCAAGAATCACTTCTATCACTAATAATTGAATAACAAAGCGGATACGAATTTCTTTGCGGTTACGGCTGACCAGCAAAGCAAGCAGCGCAACAACGGCGAGCGCCAGAACAAAGTGCAGAACGCGGGACATGTGTGCTCCGAATATGAGGCAGGTTTAATTTCCTTGCACATTCTATGCAACGAGATGTAATAAAACGAGATCTAACGCTCACTATAGTAAGGTCTTGTGACGAACCGCAAAAATAGTGATCCACCAGACATTTCTGATATGTTACGTAAAGAACTGAAAGGTTACGTACTCCGTCTATACTTTTAACACTTTGTGACGCCCTCCGTAAAAAACGCGGCGTTGCGCACTCTGCTTTTCCAACATCGTTTTTAGCTATCAAAGTAATCGTACGCTCCCCTTGTGAATGAACTTGATAATCATTCTCATTTTGTTAGCATAAAACATAGCAAAGGCTATATTTTGAGGCAAAAAATGACCAGCAGTCGCGTTGATAACAATAATGGCCGTACGGCGCGTAAACTCAGGCTGGCGTTGATGGGGCCCGCGTTTATCGCGGCGATTGGCTATATCGATCCCGGTAACTTCGCCACCAATATCCAGGCGGGTGCCAGCTTTGGCTACCAGCTGCTGTGGGTGGTGGTGTGGGCTAACCTGATGGCGATGCTGATCCAGGTGCTGTCCGCCAAACTGGGCATCGCCACCGGTAAAAACCTCGCCGAACAGATCCGCGACCACTATCCGCGCCCGCTGGTGTGGTTTTACTGGATCCAGGCGGAAATTATCGCCATGGCCACCGACCTTGCCGAATTTATTGGCGCGGCGATTGGCTTTAAGCTGATCCTCGGCGTTTCCCTGTTACAGGGGGCAATACTCACCGGCGTGGCGACGTTTCTGATCCTGATGTTGCAAAGCCGCGGCCAGAAGCCGCTGGAAAGGGTGATTGGCGGCCTGCTGCTGTTTGTCGCGGTGGCTTATATCGTCGAGCTGATTTTTTCCCAGCCGGAGTTTGCCGAACTGGGCAAAGGGATGATTATTCCCAGCCTGCCGACTTCGGAAGCGGTATTCCTCGCCGCAGGGGTGCTGGGGGCAACCATTATGCCGCACGTCATCTACCTGCATTCGTCGCTCACCCAGAATTTGCATGATGGCTCGCGTGCCGAGCGCTATTCCGCTACCAAATGGGATGTGGCGATCGCCATGACCATCGCCGGTTTTGTTAATCTGGCGATGATGGCGACGGCAGCGGCAGCGTTTCATTTCTCTGGCCATACCGGGGTTGCCGATCTCGACCAGGCGTATTTAACCCTCGAACCCTTATTAAGCCACGCGGCGGCGACGATTTTCGGCCTCAGCCTGGTAGCGGCGGGCCTGTCATCCACCGTGGTGGGGACGCTTGCCGGACAGGTGGTGATGCAGGGCTTCGTGCGTTTTCATATTCCGCTGTGGGTGCGCCGCAGCATCACCATGGCACCGTCGTTTATCGTGATCCTGATGGGCCTCGATCCGACGCGTATTCTGGTAATGAGCCAGGTGCTGCTGAGCTTTGGTATCGCGCTGGCGCTAGTGCCGCTACTGCGTTTTACCAGCGACGCCAAACTGATGGGCTCGCTGGTTAACACGCCACGGGTACGGATTATCGGCTGGGGGATTGTGGTGCTGGTGGTAGCGCTCAACCTGTGGCTGCTGATCGGCACGCTGTTTGGTCTGTAAACCCGACCGTGACAGGCCATCTGTCACGGTTTTTCCGCTTCTCATCCGCTAAACTGGCCTATTCCCCTTCACGCCAATGGCTCAGCATTTTTCATGAATGGATTTGATCTGGTTTTCGTTAAATACGTGCAGGAACACAGTCCGGTTGCCATAAGCGATGTGACCCAGCGATTCGGCAAAACGCTCTCGACGTTAAAGCGCACCATGAAGGAGATTAACGCGCTGTTGCCTGAACCATTTCATCTGCACATCGATAATCAGCTGATAACCACCGCCATGGGCTACGGCGAATATATCGAGCTGCTGGAGAAAATAAAGTTCAACCGCTATATCACCAGCCCGCAAGAGCGTACCCGCGATTTATTTGTCGCGCTGTGTCTGAACGACGTAGTGAATAAAAGCGAGTATTACTCGCGCTTTTTCGTCAGCGCCAGCACCTTAAAAAATGACGCCCCGGTATTAAACCAGTTCTTACAGGAAAAGCAGTTAACCCTGCAAAGCATCCACCGCAAAGGTTCGGCGCTGTCCGGCGATGAAATCGCGCTGCGTATTGCGGTGTGCCTGACCATTCTAAAAACCGTGGAAATTGGCGAAGACCATCGGTTAATTACTCATAAAGCCAACGATCCGGTAAACCGCTCGGTAGCGGCGCGTTTTCTCAGCCAGTGTGCTGAAGAGATTGCCGCCGCCGCGCGGCTCTATACCCAGCGTATTGAACCGACACTGCGTCTTGGTTACAACGGCAAAAAATATTTCCTGGTTTATCTGAGCCTGGCGATGCATCGCCTGAAGCGCGGCCACGAAATTAGCGATATCTCGGCGCTGGATTTTATTGCCACGGTGCCGTTTGGGGTGTTTGAGTCGCCGAATGAAAACCGCTTTCTCGATCTGCTGGTATCGTCACTCAGCGCCACCTGGCGGGCCTTCACCCTTTACGACCGGCCGCTGGTTGAGGCGGTGGGGCGGTTTATCGAGCGTATCGAACCCGCGCTGGTGACGACGGTTAACAACCGTCAGGCGTATTTTGCCGAGGTGTACCAGTTTATTTGCTCGGCGATCATTCAGAATAAATTTCACCTGTGGTTTGAAGATAAAAAATTGCAGGGCGTGCGCGCCAGCTATCCGCAGCTGTGGGAAAGCGTGAAGCAGGCGCTGGCATCAATGGAACAGCATTACGCGATCCAGTTTTCCGGCGTCCATCTGGCGACGCTGCTGCTGATCGTCAAAAAATATGAGCTGCAAAACCGGCTGGTCAGCGAGCCGCGCAAGCGGATTATTATCGTGACCAACTCCTCAGAAAGTAAAATTGGCTATTTTAAAGAAGTGCTTCACGCCTGGTTTCATATTGATATCGTCGCCTGCGTGAATATTAATGAACTGCACCAGCTGAAAACTATTCCCTTTGATTTACTGATCACCTTTACCAATAAAATATCCAGCTACCTGAAGTATTATCAGCTGGATTATATCAAGGTGAATTTCCATCTTACTCAGGACGATATTACCCTGCTGCGCCAGCAGGGGCTGTCGCGGGCGAAGAAAAAAATCCCGGCTGCGCAGTTTGCTCAACAGGCGGCCGGGATGAATGAACAACAGTTGCGCGCGTTTATGGCGCAAAACTACCCAGGAATTTTTATTTAGTGCCGTCGAGCGGCTGCTTAACGCCGCGACACCACACGGCGTTAAGATTTAACGCCTCGTCCAGCACCAGAAAATCGGCGTCTTTACCCGCTTCAAGGCTGCCTTTGCGGTCGGCGACGCCCGCCAGCTGCGCCGGATTCAGGCAGGCAATCTGCGCAGCGGAGACCAGGCCGTTTTCCAGCCGATCCACCACCGCTTTAATCGAATCGAGAAAACTCATTTCCAGCTGGCGCACGCCGTGCCAGTCATCCGGGGCAATGCTGCGCGTCGCCCCGTCTTTGCCGCTGATCTGCAATTTCCCGGCGGCAATCCTGAAAGTTTCCTGGCGCAAATAGTGGTGAAATTCATACCCCTCCGGGAAATCCACATAGCCGAGGCAATCGCTCATCATCACCAGCCGCCGGTCGCCCTTGATGCGATACAGGATATCGAACACCTCCGGGCGCAGGGTGATGCCGGTCTGCTTCGCTACTTCGGCATACAGGTCGCGATAGTACATCACCGCGCCGACCACGCCGGGCTCCCGGTGGTGCAGACCGCGCATGGCGCTAAACGCATGGGTCACGTGCGTGAGTCCCGCTTCAATGGCGGCGGTCATCTGGTCGAAGGTGGCGTCGGTGTGGCCCGCCGAGGCGGTGATGCCCTGGCTGTGCAAATAGCGGATCAGCGCCAGCGCGCCGTCCAGCTCCGGTGCCAGCGTCATCAGGCGGATATGCCCGTTCGCCAGCCGGTTAAAATGCTGGAACCCGGCAACGGACGGCGGTTGCAGGCTATCTTTGCGCTGCATCCCCAGGTACTTTTCGTTGATGTACGGGCCTTCCATATGGATGCCCACCGCCTCGGCACCGTCGCCCGGCGGTGCGGTTTCAATATACTGCGCCGCCGCCTGCAGGGAACGCTCAAGAAAATCCTGCGGCATGGTGGCGCTGGTGGCCAGATACGCCGTGACGCCCGCCTGAATCAAATCCCGGCTCATGGCCTGGACCGATTCGCGGGTGCCTTTCCAGGCAAATGAACCGCGCCCCCAGCCGTGCACGTGAATGTCCACAAAGCCGGGCATTAAATAGCTGTCGCCGTAATCCGTCGCCTCGCCGCGATAGTCGTCAGACAGCGCGGCGATTTTACCGTTTTCCACCACCAGCACGCCGCTTCGCAGACCCGCGGGCGTTACGATGCGCGTCGAGCGAAACGCGTTAGTCGTCATCGATTTCGCTCCTGACCCGCTGCGCCATCTCCTGAGCGATCTGCGCGCACAGCCCGGTGTAGCAGGCCGGATCGAGCAGCGTTTCAATTTCTTCATCATTGAAACTGGCGCGGATCACTGGCTGTTCGCGCAGCACCTGCCCGTATTCGATGCCTTCATGGGTGCTGCGCATCGCCATTTCATACACCAGCTCATGGGCCGGATCTTTGCCCAGCCGCTCCACCAGCGCCATCATGATTTTCTCGCTGTTGATCAGCCCGTGGGTAATGCCGACGTTGTGCTTCATGCGTTCAGGGTTAATCACCAGCGTGCGGCTTAACTCTTCCGCGCGCATCACGATTTCCGCCATCAGCTCCATGCTCTCCTGCAAATTAGCGTCGAAGATGAAATAGGCGGAGCTGTCGGCCTCGAACGGGCGCGGGCAGACGTACAGTGACGAGGTCAGCACCGAGTAGAGTTTTTGCGCGTTAGCGATAATTCCTTTCGCCAGTTTCGGATTAACCTTTTGCGGCATGGTGCTGCTGCCGACGGTGCCTTTTTTAAACGCTTCCGAAACTTCGCCGTACTCTTCGCCAGAGGTCAGATACACCTCTTCGGCCATTTTTTGCAGCGTCGTCGCCAGCAAGCACAAATTGCTGATGAACTCGGTGCGGTACACCTGGGCGCTGCGCGACGGCACCCGCATTGAGTGCATCCCCAGATGCCGCGCCACATTTTCCTGCACCTGGCGTCCGGTTTCGCCGGTGGCGTGAAACGCCCCCACCGCGCCGCCCATCATCACGGTAAACACGCGGCTTTCTGCCTGCTTCATGCGCTCGCGGCTGTTCAGCAGCTCATCGATCCACACCGCAACTTTATAGCCCCAGGTGATTGGCAGAGCGTGCTTGCCGTGGGTGCGTCCGGCCATCAGCGTGTTTTTATGCTGCTCCGCCATGTGCGCCAGGTTGCGCAGAATGTCGTCCACAAAACCGTTAATAATTTGCTGGCACTGCCACGCCAGATGCAGCTGCGCGGTCTGCTGGATGTTTTGAGTGGTCACGCCGTAGTGCACGTATTTGCCGCTTTCCGGGGAACAGGCTTTGACCAGCACTTTGATGGTCGGCACAAAGCCGTGGCCGATTTCCCGCAGCAGGCGCTCCATCTCCTGCAAATCGATGCGCGACAGATGACAGTTTTCGGCAATGTTTTGCGCCGCCGCCTCCGGGATCATGCCCGCTTGTGCCTGAGCCAGCGCCAGCGCGGCTTCTACGTCCAGCCAGGACTGGACGCGCGCCTCCTGGCTAAACAGCGCTTTCATGCCGCGATCGTCAATGGTTTTGCTTTTTGAATCGTACAGGGCTCGCATCATGCTTCCTCTTATTTATGACCGGCTAAGGCGTCGTCTACGGCGTTACGGACAAACTCGACGTGGGGGCCAAACACCACGTGAATATGGTTGCTGGAGGGGATAAAGGTTCCCATCGACCCGGCGTCTTTGAGAATGCCCATATCGAGTTTTTTCTGATCGTTTAAATCAATGCGCAGGCGCGACACACAGTTTTCCACGCGTTTGATGTTGGTTTTACCGCCCAGCCCTTCAATCACCAGTTCGGCGACTTTGTCGTACTCTTTGTTATTCAGCAGCGTGCTGTCGGCAATGTCCGATTCGCGTCCCGGCGTTTTAATATCGAATTTGCCGATGGCGTAGCGGAACACGAAATAGAACACCACGAAGTTAGCGATGCCTAACAGGATCAGGTTCAGCCAGCGGGTGTGTTCATACATCAGGCCGAAAATACCGAAGTCGAAAATCGTGCCGCGAATATAGCCCACGGAAATATCCAGCAGCTGGAGCGGTATCGCCATCAGGCCGCACAGCAGGGCGTAAACAATAAACAGCTTCGGCGCGATAAACAGGAACGAGAATTCCAGCGGCTCGGTAATATTCCCCAGCACAGCGGTCAGCACTACCGTCAGGATCATCCCTTTGGCGAACTTTTTGTTTTTAAAGTAGGCCATGTGATACATCGCCAGGCCAATCGCCGGGACGCGGAACAGGGTGGTCAGCATTTGGGTAGAGGCCAGATAGCTGGTCAGCGTCGGCATATATTGATCCCACGCCGGATGGTTCGGCCCCAGCTCGAACAGGATTTTATTAATGGCGGGTAAAATGCCGACGTAGGTTTGCCCGTCAATCAAATAAGTGCCGCCTGCTTCGGTGAAACGCACTGTTGAGCTGAGTACGTGATGCAGGCCGAAGGGAATCAATAACCGGTTAAGGGTCATATAAATCCCGGCCCCAATATTAGGTGCCATTAAAATGGTGGAAATACTTTTCATCCCGGCGGTAAACAGATCCCAGATAAACGGAATAAGTAGCCCGATGGGGATCGCAAAGGCAATGGCTAATATCGCCACCGATTTCTTGCCGCTAAAGAACGCAAACGCCAGCGGCAATTGCAGCCGGTAATAGCGATCGGTGACTTTGGCGGCAAGCAGCCCGGCGATTATCCCGCCGACGGCCTCAATCTTTAGGGTTTGCACCCCGAGCACCATGCCCTGGCCGACCAGCGCCAAATCGCCTTTCGCCAGCTGTCCGGTTAATTTCAGATGCACGTGCATGGAAATTAACAGCGTTAAATAGGCGATGACCGAGGCAAATACCGCGATGCCTTTCTCTTTTTTCGACATCCCGTATGCCACGCCCATGGCGAACAGCAGCGGGATATTCTGGAAGACCACGCTGCTGATTAATCCCAGCGAAGAGAGCACGGCTTTGAAACCGGCATTCCCCAGGAAGGGCAGTTTTTCAATCATGTAATTTTGGCCCAGCGCGCTGCTGATGCCCATTACCATCCCCACCGGCGCTAATACGGCGATAGGTAACAGTAACGAGCGGCCGAACGTCTGTATTTCGTTTTTAAAATTCGCGTTCATGACAATATCCCCGATAAGACATCGTATTATCAAACACGGTTGGAGGAGGGGTTCTCAAGGTCAAATAATGTCTGAAGCAGAGCGCAATAATTGCCCGTAAGAAATTGTAGGGGCGATCACATTGTGAAGTTGACGAACATGAATTGACGATCAAAAAAGGAGCCCGAAAGCTCCTTTTGTAAATTGATTAGTGGCGATGGCGATGTTTACCGCGCCCGCGATGGTCATCCCGATCGCGCCAGCCTTCACGGTAGCCGCGCTCGTAGGCGTTGCGGTCTTTATACCAGCCGCGATGGTAGCCATTATCGTGTTTACGCCAGTAGCCGCCGCGACGTTCATAATGGCTGTGCCAGTAATCCCGATCGCGCCAGCGACCGCCGTCCCAGTAGTTACCGTAATTATCACGATCGCCAATTTGTAATTTTATTGAGGGTAACAGGGTGATTTCGCCTGCAGTTGCCATCATTGGCGCACCCGCCAACAGAATGGCTGCAAGCAACAGTGACCTGAACATAGTCTTCTCCTTCACGATCGGGGCCGTGGCCGGCCTGTTACAGCAATATTACGGGGTGGTAAAGCCCCGCATCTTCGCCACAACTCCGAATTCATTTCGGATAGCACAAAATGCTAAAAATACCCGTTACCCGTTGATTTGCCGTCAGGAGAGGATGGCGTCAATCGCCGCGCACTCTTCAGCGCTAAAGTGCCGGTTTGCCAGCATCCCTACCGCATCCTCAATCTGGCTGGTCTTACTGGCCCCGATTAACACTGAGGTAACTTTATCGTCACGTAATACCCAGGCCAGCGCCATTTGCGACAGCTTCTGACCGCGCTGCTGCGCCAGTTCATTTAGCTTACGCACCTTCGCCAGCTTCTCATCGGTGAGCTGATCCGGATTGAGGAAGCGGCTGCCGCTGGCGGCGCGCGAATCTGACGGAATGCCGTTCAGATAGCGGTCGGTTAACTGCCCGCCCGCCAGCGGTGAAAACGCGATGCTGCCGACGCCTTTTTCCTGCAATACGTCCAGCAGTTCTGCTTCTACCCAGCGCTCAAACATGGAGTATTTCGGCTGGTGGATTAAGCATGGCGTGCCGAGATCGTTGAGGATATCAATCGCCTCACGCGCCAGTGCGGCAGGGTAGTTCGACAGCCCCACGTACAGCGCTTTCCCCTGGCGCACCAGATGATCCAGTGCGCGCATGGTTTCCTGAAGCGGCGTTTCCGGGTCCGGGCGGTGATGATAAAAAATATCCACGTATTCCAGCCCCATGCGCTTCAGGCTCTGGTCGAGGCTGGATATCAGATACTTGCGCGAACCCCAGTCGCCATAAGGCCCGTCCCACATGGTGTAGCCCGCCTTGCTGGAGATGATCAACTCATCGCGATAAGGCAGGAAGTCCTCTTTAAAAATCCGCCCGAAATTATGCTCGGCGGAACCCGGCGGCGGCCCGTAGTTATTGGCGAGATCGAAATGGGTGATGCCAAGGTCAAACGCCCGGCGCAGCAGTTGGCGGCTGTTATCCACCAGCGTGGCGTCGCCAAAGTTATGCCAAAGCCCCAGAGAAACGGCGGGAAGTTTCAGCCCGCTTCGTCCGCAGCGGCGAAATTCCATCGTTTGATAGCGTGCGGGATCTGCCTGATAAACCATGCGTGTAGCCTCATCAGTAAGGAAATTTTTAGCGTGTATACGTTTACACAAAATTAGCGCCTTTGCACCCTACACCGCATCGCGCTGTAAATCTCGCGTGCCACGCACTTTTCGATCGGATACCTGGACAGGGATCGCAGTTCCTTAATACTTCAATCAGGCTCCTGATAAAAAGGAATGTTCCATGGCTCAGCGTTATTGTGTGGCGGATTATCTACTGGACCAGCTGTCGCAAAGTGGAATCACCCATCTTTTCGGCGTACCGGGCGACTATAACCTACAGTTTCTCGATAATGTCATCGCCCACCCGGAAGTGGCCTGGGTGGGATGCGCCAATGAACTTAACGCGGCCTATGCCGCCGATGGCTACGCCCGCTGCAATGGCGCGGGTGCCTTATTAACGACCTTTGGCGTGGGCGAACTCAGCGCTCTTAACGGCGTGGCGGGCAGCTATGCCGAACATGTGCCGGTGCTGCACATCGTCGGCGCGCCCGCGTCAGGCGCGCAGCAGCGCGGCGAGCTGATGCATCACACGGTGGGCGACGGCGATTTTCGCCATTTTGTGCGTATCGCCAGCGAGCTCTGCGCCGCCCATGCGGTACTGACAGCGGATAACGCTTGCAAAGAAATTGACCGGGTGATCCGCGAAATGCATTCCGCTTCACGTCCCGGTTACCTGATGCTGCCAGCGGACGTGGCAAAAATGCCTGCCATCCGTCCTGAAAACGCTCTCACAAAGACCACACACAGCGCCGATCCCGCCTTGCTGGAGGCGTTTCGTCAGGCGGTTCAGCAACGGCTCTCTGGCGTTAAGCGCATCGCGCTGCTGGCGGATTATCTGGCGCAACGCTTTGGCCTGAAGCACGCCCTGCAACAGTGGGTACATGAGATCCCGCTGGCACACAGCTCCTTGCTGATGGGCAAAGGGATTTTTAACGAAGGCGGCGCAGGTTTTACCGGCACTTACAGCGGTGCCGCCACCGCCCAGGCACAGCGCGAGGCAATTGAAGGAAGCGATCTGGTTATCTGCGTCGGCGTGAAATTTACCGATACCACCACCGCCGGATTCAGCCAGCATCTCACCCCCGAGCAAACCATTGAGGTGATGCCCGACGGCGTGCGCATTGGCGATCGCAGTTTCAGCGGCCTGCCGATGGCGGAAGCGGTAAATATTCTGTACCGGGAAGTGCGCCAGATTCAGCATCAACTGACGTTGCCGGAGATCAAACCGGCTCCGCTGCCGGAGGGCGATGCCGGGCTGGATCAGCATGCGTTCTGGCTGGCGATTCAGGCCTGGCTGCGCCCCGGTGATATTGTGGTAGTCGATCAGGGCACCGCCGCGTTTGGCGCGGCAACGCTGACGCTGCCGGATGACGTGACATTTATCGTCCAGCCGCTGTGGGGGTCGATCGGCTACGCGCTGGCGGCGGCGTTCGGCGCGCAAACCGCCTGCCCGACGCGGCGGCTGGTGCTGATCACCGGCGACGGCGCGGCGCAGTTAACCATTCAGGAATTGGGCTCGATGCTGCGGGACGATTTGCGCCCGGTGGTCATCGTGCTGAATAACGATGGCTACACGGTGGAGCGGGCGATCCATGGCGCGGAGCAGCGCTACAACGATATCGCTCCGTGGGACTGGACGGCGCTGCCCCACGCGCTGGATATTCATCGCAAAGCCGAATGCTGGCAGGTCAGCGAAACCGTGCAGCTTCAGGAAGTGCTGGCGCGACTGGTGCATCCGGCGCGGCTGTCGCTGGTAGAAGTGATGCTGCCGAAACAGGATCTCCCGGAACTGCTGACCGCCGTCACCCAATCGCTTGGCGCGCGCAACGGCGGGCAGGCTTAGTCTTTCGGCCCGGCCACCATTAACGGCTTCCCGGCCAGCAGCAGCCAGGCCGGGAGCATGACGATGCACAGCAGCGGCAGCAACTGGGTATCCGGCACGATCACCGCCGCCATAAACAGGCTCAGCCAGCCGTCGCGCGTCACCACCAGTACCATGCCCAATACCGCGCAGGAGACCGTCACCGCCGCCGGGACGGCGTCAACGTGTTCATGGAGCATCAACCCCAGCGCCACGCCGACAAACACCGCCGGGAAAATGCGCCCGCCGCGAAAACCGCAGGCGGCGGCGATCACCAGAGCCGCGAGTTTGATAATCGCAAACAGGAAATAGTCATACACCGTCCAGGTCTGGCCGAACGCCAGCTGCTGCATCTCGTCGACGCCTTTAAACAGGGTTTGCGGCCCCCCCAGCGCGCCCAGCAGCCCGAGAACAAAACCGCCCACGCCCAGGATCAGCACCGGGTTTTTCAGTCGGTGCATCAGCGCGTGCAGGCGCGGTAAACACCACACCGCTACCATGCCCAGCGCAATGGCGATGGCCGCCACCACCGCGCCGCTGAAAATATCCGTCAGGTGCAGCTGCGAATAGTGGGCGATGGGCAGCGAAAAATTCGGATGAACAAACAATCCGGTAGTTACGCCGCCTGCCGCCGCCGCCATCAACGGGGCGAACAGCTTGTCCCACAGCGGCACATCGTTGGTGCTGTTGAGGGTTTGGGAGAAGATCAGCGCCGCCGCCACGGGCGTACCGAACAGCGCGCCGATGGTGCCTGCCGCCGCCAGAATCGTCCAGTCAAGCGAGTTAACGCGTGGGAACAGCTTGCCGCCCAGCACCACCGCCAGCGCGACGTTGATTGCCATAATCGGGTGCTCCGGGCCGAGGCTGACCCCGCCTGCCAGGCCGAGGATCATCGCCAGCGCCAGGCCGGGCAGGGCGCGGCTTTCCACCGGGGTACTGATTAGCGGCTCGCTGGCCGGATCAGGCCCGCCGTGGCCGGGAACATAGCGGATCACCAGACCCACCGCGATACCGGTCAGCGTCAAAATGGTGATAATCCAGCCGGGAGCGAACAGGGAAACGCCGAACGTCGCGGGCAGGGTCTGCCACAGAAAGGTCTGTAAAATCCCCGCGACCCGCATCATAAACAGTAAAATTAAACTGCTGGCAATGCCGATCAGTAATGCCGGCAGCGCGAGCATCAACATGGTTCTGGCGCGGGGATGAAGCATCGGATAATCCTTATGAATGAAAAGGCTGGCGCTTTAATGACCATCAGATTACTGTGCTGATTGCAAAGGTGCTGAAACGGTAAACGTAATCTGTGACACGCCTCAATAATCCCAGGTCATCAGCACAAAGGACATTGTGGTGATGATGCCTTGAATTTAGAGTGTGCCGAAGACCTATTTTGACTTTAGCGGAGCTGTTGAATAATGACCAAATTTGCATTGGTGGGAGATGTAGGCGGCACCAACGCACGCTTAGCGCTCTGTAACCTTGAAACTGGCGCCATTGAGCGCGCAAAAACCTATTCCGGGCTGGATTACCCGACGCTTGAGGCGGTGGTACGGGTCTATCTGGCCGAGCATGACGCAACGGTTACCGAAGGCTGCATCGCCATCGCTTGCCCAATCACCGGCGACTGGGTGGCGATGACCAACCACACCTGGGCGTTTTCCACCGAAGAGATGCGCAAAAATCTCGGCTTCGATCATCTGGAAATCATCAACGATTTCACCGCCGTTTCCATGGCGATCCCGATGCTGAACAAAGATCACCTGATCCAGTTCGGCGGCGGCGAGCCGGTAGAAGGCAAACCTATCGCGGTTTATGGCGCGGGCACTGGCCTTGGCGTGTCGCATCTGGTGCATGTCGATAAGCGCTGGATCAGCCTGCCGGGCGAAGGCGGCCATGTGGACTTCGCACCCAACAGCGAAGAAGAGGGCATTATTCTCGAAGAATTACGCGCGGAAATCGGCCACGTTTCAGCCGAACGCGTACTGTCGGGGCCGGGGCTGGTTAATCTCTATCGCGCGATTGTCAAATCCGATGGCCGCTTGCCGGAAAATCTCCAGCCGAAGGACGTTACCGAGCGGGCGCTGGACGATGCCTGCATCGACTGCCGTCGCGCGCTGTCGCTGTTTTGCGTCATTATGGGGCGCTTCGGCGGCAACCTGGCGCTGAATCTGGCAACCTTCGGCGGCGTCTATATCGCCGGTGGGATTGTGCCGCGCTTCCTGGATTTCTTCCGCGCGTCGGGCTTCCGCGGCGGTTTTGAAGACAAGGGCCGGTTCAAGGCCTATGTGCAGGATATTCCGGTGTATCTGATCGTTCACGATCAGCCTGGGCTACTGGGCGCTGGTGCGCATTTACGCCAGATCCTCGGACAGGTTCTCTGACAAAAGCGCCGCAAGGCGCTTTTTTTACAGCCGCATTAACTGGCGAAACTCTTTTACCCGGCTACGGCTGACCGGTACCTGGAAATCCAGATCCCGCAACCGCAGAATGTAGGTATTGTTAAACCACGGCTCTATCTCGCGGATTTTATTGAGATTTACGCAGTACGAGCGGTGGCAGCGGAAGAAATGCCCCTCCGGCAACCGGCTGAAAAACTCGGTGATATTCATCGGCATCACGTAGGCCTCGCGTTTGGTGTACACGAAGGTCATTTTTTCGTGGGCTTCGGCATAGTAGATGTCGTTGATGTCGGTGACGATGATCCGCTCGTCTTTGATCAAGTTGATGGTGGCGTTTTCCCGGCTGGTCGGCGCGGCGCTGTGCGGGCTGGCCTGCTGCTGACCGGCGGCCTCCAGCTTTTGCAGCATGCTGATGATACGCGACTCCTGCCAGGGTTTGAGGATGTAGTCAAACGCCTCCAGTTCAAACGCCTCCACGGCATGCTCTTTCCACGCGGTAATAAACACGATAAACGGTTTATTGGCGAACTTACTGATATTTTGCGCCAGCAGCACGCCGTCCAGCGACGGAATATTGATATCGAGAAAAATGGCGTCAACGGTGTGGTGCTGGAGATACTTCAGCACGTCCAGCCCGTCGTCGAAGGTGCCGACAATCTCGATTTTGCTATGATTATTAATCAGCCAGCTCAGCTCCTGTTGGGCCAGAATCTCATCTTCAACGATGATTGCTTTCATCGCTCCTCCTCAGGAAAATTGCGTGGCGGCAACATGGCGCGCCAGCGGCTGGTTGGGCACGTAGAAGGCGATTTCGGTGCCGGGGTTAAGCTGGCGGATTTGCAGCCCTTCGCCGTACAGCAGTTTCACCCGGTGATGCACGTTCAGCAGGCCGATTTTATTGCCCGGCATCTCGTCCGCCTCCACCCGCGCCACCACGTCAGGGTCGATACCGTGGCCGGTATCGCGCACCGCGATGCGCACCCGGCTGCCGGATTCGGTGACGCTAATGGTCACCACGCCTTTGCCCTTACAGGGCTGGATGCCGTGGACGATGGCGTTTTCCACCAGCGGCTGGATCAGCAGGCTCGGCACCACGCAGTTCACCTCTTCGTCGATGTCATAAATCACCGTAAGCTTATCGCCGAAGCGCGCCTGCTCGATGGCGATGTAATCTTTAATCTGGTACAGCTCTTTTTTGATATCAATCAGCTCGTCATCTTTTAATTCAATGTTATAGCGCAGGTAGCGCGAGAGATTGAAAATCAGCTGGCGCGCGGTGTCCGGATTAAGCCGGATAGACGACGAAATCGCGTTCAGGGCATTAAACAGAAAATGCGGGTTGATTTTGCTTTGCAGCGCGCGCAGCTCCGCTTTATCCGCCATCTCGCGCAACTGCTCGGCGCGCGACACTTCCAGCTGCGTAGAGATGATCTGCGACAGGCCCACCGCCATCTCCTGGAGCGATGAGGTGATCTGGTGCGCATGGCAGTAATAAATCTTCAGGGTGCCGGTGACGATGCCTTTCTCCCACAGCGGGATCACCAGCATCGAGTGAATTTCCGGGGTGCGGTGGGCCTCATCATTGTTCTTGATGATGATCTTCCCGTCGTTAATCGCCTGGCGGGTGGTCGGGCTGATGCCGTCATCGTTTTGCTGGTAGTTATGTTCACCCACGCCCACGTAGGCCAGCACATTGTCAGTATTGGTGATGGCTACCGCGTCGGCATGGATATCGCGGCGGATAATCTGGCACACCTGGCGCAGCGCATCGCTGTTAACGTGGCGGAACAGCGGCAGGGTTTTATTGGCGATATCCAGCGCCAGTTTGGCCTGGCGCGCGGCGCTGGCCTCTTTTTCCCCCTCCACGCTTTGTACCAGCAGCACGATAAAGCCAATCGACACGGTGCCCAGAATCATCGGGATGCCGATTTTCGACACGATATCCAGCCCCAGTTCAGTGGAGGGTGCCCATGAGACGACCAGGATCATGGTCAGGGTTTCGCACACCATGCCGCCGACGATCCCGACGCGCCAGCGCTGGGCTTTCGGCACCTTCATGTGGATCCAGCCAGAAAGAAAGCCGGCGATGATGCTGGTGATCAAACAGGGGATTGAGGTAATACCGCCGATATCGATCAGGTAACGGTGAACGCCCGCAATCGCGCCGGTAATGATGCCCACCCACGGGCCGAACAGGATGCCGCCCGCCATCACCGCGATGATACGCACGTTGACCAGCGATCCCTCAACCGGGACGCCGGACCAGGTGCTGAATAGCGCAAACATTGAAAAGATAGCGGTGACCGCCAGCAGTTCACGCGGCGTATGGGCGCTTTTATGCAGCAGTTCACGGAACAGCCGGATGCGGATCAGGAAGAACAGGCAGATCAGCATCAGCGCGGCGCGGTCAAAAACCGCCAGGAGCATGTTAAAAATTTCGTGCACGGGGGGAACTCAGATGGCAAGCAGAGGGACTATGATAGAAAACCTGGCGCCTGATGAACAGACGCCAGTGTGAATCGACGGTTAACCGTGAAGCTGCTCCTTACCCGCTGGGGTGAGATCCGCTTCGGTAGCGCGGCCAGCGAAATCGACTTCAAAATCGTCGGCGGCAAAGTCCGGCGGCGATTTACCCTCCACGAATGCCGGCCACTGGCGCTTAAGATAGGCGGCGTTTTTCTCGCACCATGGTGCGGCGGCGATGTACATCACGTTGCTGTCGAACTCGCCGTTATGCTCATTTTCCACCGCATGGATCACATCGCAGTGCCAGAAAACCGTGTCGCCCGGCTCCATATCGGGAATTGAGGATATCCCGGTTAATAAAAGGGGATGCCAGGTTTGGTTAATGGAAAGCGCCCGGCCTGGTTTCGCTTCGCACAGCGAATCGTCCGGCACGTCGTCCTGTAAGGCGCGCAGTAAAATATACGCCATGGCGTTGGCCACCGGCAGCAGGGTCAAGGTCCCGGCGTGCTTACGCTGCTCGGAGAGCGCGGTCCAGCCCTGGAAAGTGCGGAACATCGAGCATACCGCAGGGGAGGGGATTTCACGCGCTTCGGTACGGCCTTCGGCATCAAACGGACTGTAGCGCTGCCACTCGCCGCTGAATACGTGACGGTAAACGTGACGGAAATTCTCATCCAGCCAGCGTTCTACCGAACCGCCGTCCACGTGTGGAGACAGGCCTAACGAGCCGGAGCGCGGCGGACGGCGGCGGGTACGATCCGCATAGCTCACCACCCGGTTCGGGTCGAAATGCTGCTTGCCGTGGCTTTCGGTCTGCCAGAGATTATTGAGAAACACCTGCGCTGCTTTCATACGCGCATCCTGTCGGGCTTCCACCTGCGGCTTCGACCAGTAGATGCCGTAAATCTGCGGCTTACTGTCGGCAAGGGTGCCGAAATAGTTGTCTTCCGCCGCGTTCTTCAGCTTCTCAACAAAGTTGTTGCGTTCAAGATAGTTGCCCACTTCTTCGTTCCAGGCACGGGCGGTTTGTTCGGCGAAAACGCCTTTAATCACGCAACAGCCGCGCTGGCGGATGAGGGCTTTTTGCTGTTCGGAAATGCGGCCAGCAATGATGTCATCGGCATGGATCTGCGGCACCGGGTTTTCACCGCGCGCTTGCTCAGCGCGGATCGCGTCGATCTGGCGTGAAATATCGGCTTCCAGTGCCTGGAATACCTGCTGATAGTGCGGCAGCTCGCGACGAAGCTGCTGTTTTATCTGGCGAATAGCGATAGGAAGATCGTCAATGTGTAGGGGCATGATGATGACTCCGGCTGAGAAGAATTGATGGTTATTGTTTTGTTGCGACAGAGTTAATATAGAGCTAATCAACCGAATAAAATAGGGATTGGTTTCAAATGAAAGTTCCGGTTTTTTCCTCCTCAATTATTTTTTTAAAAGCCTCTCGACAGAACAAAATTTTTCAGGCTATTTTCTTTACAGGCCACATCAGTGGCAGCGTCGCTCGGACGGTCCGGGCGCTTACGTAACTTCGAGGAATCTATGGCTGACTTCAGTCCCAAACGCCGTTTTTCGCGTATCGATCGTCTTCCCCCGTATGTTTTTAACATCACCGCTGAACTGAAAATGGCTGCGCGTCGGCGCGGCGAAGATATTATTGATTTCAGTATGGGTAACCCCGACGGCGCGACCCCGCCGCATATCGTCGAGAAACTCTGCACCGTGGCCCAGCGCCCCGATACGCACGGTTACTCCACATCGCGCGGCATCCCGCGTTTGCGCCGGGCGATTTCCCGCTGGTATCAGGATCGCTATCAGGTGGATATCGATCCGGAAAGCGAAGCTATTGTGACGATCGGTTCCAAAGAGGGACTGGCGCATTTGATGCTGGCGACGCTGGATCACGGCGATACGGTGCTGGTGCCGAACCCGAGTTACCCGATTCATATTTACGGTGCGGTGATTGCCGGCGCGCAGGTGCGCTCGGTGCCGCTGGTGGAAGGGGTGGACTTCTTTAACGAACTGGAACGCGCCATTCGTGAAAGCTATCCGAAGCCGAAAATGATGATTCTGGGCTTCCCGTCGAACCCGACGTCACAGTGCGTGGAGCTGGAGTTCTTCGAAAAAGTGGTGGCGCTGGCGAAACGCTATGATGTGTTGGTCGTACACGACCTGGCTTATGCGGATATCGTCTACGACGGCTGGAAAGCACCGTCTATTATGCAGGTGCCGGGTGCGCGCGATGTGGCGGTAGAATTTTTCACTCTGTCAAAAAGCTACAATATGGCGGGCTGGCGCATCGGCTTTATGGTGGGCAACCAGGAACTGGTCAGCGCCCTGGCGCGTATTAAAAGCTATCACGATTACGGGACGTTTACTCCGTTGCAGGTGGCAGCCATCGCGGCGCTGGAGGGCGATCAGCAATGCGTGCGCGATATTGCCGAACAGTACAAACGTCGCCGCGATGTGCTGGTGAAAGGGCTGCACGAAGCGGGCTGGATGGTGGAAATGCCGAAAGCCTCGATGTACGTATGGGCCAAAATCCCCGAGCCTTACGCGGCCATGGGCTCGCTGGAATTCGCCAAGAAATTGCTGCAGGACGCCAAAGTGTGCGTATCACCGGGCATTGGCTTTGGTGATTATGGCGACACCCACGTGCGTTTCGCGCTAATTGAAAACCGCGACCGTATCCGCCAGGCGGTGAGGGGCATCAAAGCGATGTTCCGCGCCGACGGGCTGCTGCCGATATCGAATAAAACCACGCTGGAAAATCAGCCATAAAAACGACAACAGGAGCCAAATGGCTCCTGTTTTTTGTCCGGCTCAGGCTTCAGACTAAATCATCAGCGCAAAAGTACCGGCCCAGAGTACGACCATTACTGAAACGCCCATAAATAAATATTTCACGTCACTCACTCCGCGCATCGCATGACACGCCAAAATTAACGTCAGGTCTCATTATAGAAAGGTAAAACCGCACGCATTTCACTTTGGGACAAATCCCTGGTGTGCCTGCCGCTTCGCCTGGATTGGGGGATGTGGGTCACATCCGGGCGCTAATCTACGCTTAATTTTCAGGGTTAACAAGCGGGCAAGGGCGGAAAAACGCCTTTTTTTCGAGCAGGGATTTATGCGGTGTAACCTTATGTTAAATCAGTGGATTTGTGGGTAACTTAAGCGAAACTGAAACGGGAAAGTAGCGGTGCTGAAGCGGAGCGCGGTAAATGGCGTCACTGGCAGAAAATGACGCCCTTTTTGCGATAAATTTATGCGGCATTATGGGGTTTAAAAGTCACATCGCCCCGTCCCGCCAGCAGTCCTTCCACAGAGATATCTTCATCAAGCTCATCCCAGTGAATACCCCGGCGGCTTAATTCAAACTTACTTCGTGCTTCCGGGCTGGCTCGCAGCAGTTTGGGAAACCACGCCAGAGGCACGCCCAGCGTACGGGCATCGCTGAGTTCTACCCACATATGGAACTCGTCGAATTTTACGTTTTTAGCCGAAATAGTCATTCCAGGCCTCCATCAGCATAGTGCGGTTCTCTTCAACGATACCGAGCAGTTCTTTCAGATCTCGCGCATCAAAACCGTCGTTACGCGCTAAATGCACGTCAGGCGCTAACCAAAATTTAGCTTCCCCCTCAACACCACGCACATGAATATGAGCAGGTTCACGAGGATCGCCTTCATTAGAGTAAAAAAAGAAACGATACCCTTTGAACCTTAGTATGACAGGCATAGATAAGTTCTCAATGTGACGGTCGTTTATGCTGCCACTATAGGACTATCGATTTCTCAACTCAACGCTGAGGGTATTTTGTTCGAACGAAGGTGTAGAGAGAAGAGGGGGAATGCAGATGGTGTCCCCTGCAGGAATCGAACCTGCAACTAGCCCTTAGGAGGGGCTCGTTATATCCATTTAACTAAGGGGACAAGGCGGCGCTAGTATACCCGTTTTTGGTGCTGCGTTAAGGGCTTAGCCGCCTGATTGTTCATTCCATCGCCATTATTGTTGTGAAGCCTGCTGTTTTTTCTGTTGTTGCTCCTGTTCCTTTTGCCGCGCTTTGGCTTCGGCTTTTTTCTTGTTGCTCATGTCATTACGGATTTGCGCATGGCTCATCAGCGCAAAGATAAAGGTGCCGCCGCAGATGTTCCCGGCCAGGGTCGGCAGGGCGAAAGGCCAGACAAACTCGGTCCAGTGGATGTCGCCGTTGAACACCAGATACAGGATCTCCACGGTGCCCACCACGATATGGGTGGTGTCGCACAGGGCGATAAGCCAGGTCATGATGATGATCACCACGATTTTGGCTGGCCCCGCCGAGGGGAACATCCATACCATGGTGGCGATAAGCCAGCCGGAGACAATCGCATTGGCGAACATCTCGCCCGGCGTGTTTTCCATCACTTTCAGGCCGATATTGACGAACGCCTCGCGCGTCGCCTCATCAAAAATCGGCATAAATTCGAAGGCCAGCGCCGCCAGCCCGGTGCCAATCAGGTTACCTAACAGCACCACGCTCCACAGCCGCAGCAGCAGCAAAAAGTTGCTGCCGGTGGGGTTTTGCATCACCGGTAAAACGGCGGTGACGGTGTTTTCCGTGAACAACTGCTGGCGCGCCATGATGACGATAATAAACCCGAGGGTGTAGCCGAAATTTTCCAGTAAAAAACCGCCCGGCACGCCTTCAAGATGCACGTGAAAAATCCCTTTGCCCAGTAGCGACGCCCCCATGGAAAGCCCGGCGGCGATGGCCGACCACAGCAGCGCCATGGCGTCACGCTCCATCTCCTTTTCCCCGTCCTGGCGGATATGTTCGTGGATGGCCATGGCCCGGGAGGGCAGGCGTTCTTCATCCACTTCGATATCTTTTCCGCTCTTCTTTTCTTCGCTCTCTACTTCCAGCTCTTCACCGGATTCGCCAATTTTTTCATCCTCAATTTTGTCTTCTTTGAGTTTGTCCATGATGCCTTTGCCTTGCAGTGAATGTCCTTTAAGCGTAGCGGTTTTGGGAAAACCAACGGCTATTTCCCGACAATTCGGAGTCTTTTTGATCTGGCAGGTATCATTACTCCTTTTGGGGTAGCATTTATGCCGCCTGGCATTTAAGGCCTGCAATCACTCTGTGTTATGATTCCTTGCCATTTCAGAAGGAGCTGTCTGGATGCTCGACGTCCTCAATCTCTCATGTATTCGTGATGAACGCGTTTTGTTTCGCGGGCTGTCATTTTCCCTGAATCCGGGTGAAATATTCCAAATCGCTGGCGTCAACGGCGCGGGGAAAACTTCGCTGTTACGCATACTTAGTGGCCTCGCAACGCCAGAAGAGGGTGAGGTGAAATGGCAGGGCGAATTAATCAAACGGGCGCGCGACAGCTTCCATCAACAGCTGCTGTGGTTAGGGCATCAGCCGGGTATCAAGGCGGTGCTGACCGCGGATGAAAACCTGCGCTTTTTCCATGCGGATTCGGCAATGAAAGCCCGCTGGGATGCCCTCGCGGCCATCGGCCTGCTGGGCTATGAGGACGTTGCGGTCGGCCAGCTTTCCGCCGGGCAACAGCGCCGTGTCGCGCTGGCGCGACTGTGGCTGAGCGCCGCAAAACTGTGGATTCTGGATGAGCCTTTTACCGCGCTGGATCCGGCGGGTATCGAAAAGCTGACCTGCCGTCTCGAAGCCCATGCCGCACAGGGCGGCAGCGTGTTGCTGACCACCCATCAGCCGCTGCGTCCGGTAAGCTGCGCCTTTCGCAAGCTGACGCTGCCGCAAGGGGTGGTGTCATGATGTGGCAAGTATTCACCCGAGAAATACATCTGGCCCTGCGCAAAGGCGCGGAGATCGTCAACCCGCTGTGGTTTTTCCTGATCGTTATCACGCTATTCCCGCTGGGTATTGGCCCTGAGCCGCAGCTGCTGGCGCGTATTGCCCCCGGCGTGGTGTGGGTAGCGGCGCTGCTGGCCGCGCTGTTGGGCATGGAACGTCTGTTCCGCGACGACTGGCAGGACGGCTCCCTCGAACAATTAATGCTGCTGCCGCTGCCTTTGCCCGCCGTGGTGTTAGCGAAAGTGACCGCTCACTGGGTGGTTACCGGCCTGCCGCTGATCGTGCTGTCTCCGCTGGCGGCGATGCTGTTAGGGCTCGACGTGCATACCTGGTGGGTAATGGCCCTGACGTTGATGTTGGGTACGCCGACCCTGAGTTTTCTCGGCGCGGTGGGCGTTGGCCTGACCGTGGGATTACGTCGCGGCGGCGTGCTGCTGAGCCTGCTGGTGCTGCCGCTCACTATTCCGCTGTTAATTTTCGCTACGGCGGCGATGGACGCCGCCTCAATGGCGTTACCGGTTGAAGGATACATGGCGATTCTGGGCGCGTTCCTGGCGGCGAGCGCCACGCTGTGCCCGTTTGCCACCGCAGCGGCGCTGCGGATCAGTATTCAATAATTGCCCGCAAAAGTGGGCGCTAACTTAGCTTTGTGAGCCAATAACTATGTGGAAATTCTTGCATCAGCTTGCGAAACCAGAGCGACTTTACCACCTCTGCGGGCGTCTGGTTCCTCTGTTTGCCGTCATCAGCATCGTGATGCTGTTAGTCGGTGTGATTTGGGGATTTGTCTGGGCACCGGCGGATTATCAGCAGGGGCAAAGTTATCGCATCATGTACATCCACGTCCCGGCGGCCATCTGGTCGATGGGGATTTACGCCTGGATGGCGATTGCTGCGTTTATTGGTCTGGTGTGGCAAATCAAAATGTCCGATCTGGCGGTGGCGGC
This sequence comes from Atlantibacter subterraneus, assembly GCF_007570865.1. GTDB lineage: Bacteria > Pseudomonadota > Gammaproteobacteria > Enterobacterales > Enterobacteriaceae > Atlantibacter > Atlantibacter subterraneus. The sequence continues at coordinate 289,073 of NZ_VLPS01000003.1, forward strand.
CATGGCTCCGGTGGGGGCGGTGTACACCTTTATCGCGCTGGTGACCGGTTCCGCCTGGGGCAAGCCAATGTGGGGCACCTGGTGGATTTGGGACGCTCGCCTAACCTCGGAGCTGGTGCTGCTGTTCCTGTACGTTGGGGTGATCGCGCTGTATAACGCCTTCGACGACCGCCGCCTCGCCGGGCGCGCCGCAGGGATCCTGGTGCTGGTGGGCGTGGTTAACCTGCCGATTATTCACTTCTCGGTGGAGTGGTGGAACACCCTGCATCAGGGCTCGACCAACATGCAAAAATCCATCGATCCGTCGATGCGTATTCCGCTGCGCTGGTCCATCTTCGGGTTCCTCGGACTGTTCGTGACCCTGACCTTAATGCGCCTGCGCACCCTGATCCTGATGCAGGATCGCCGTCGTCCCTGGGTTGAAGAGATTGCTAATAAAGGAAGGAGCCTGTCATGAACGTCGCCTTTGGTAGCCTGAGTGAATTTTTCGCCATGGGCGGTTATGCCTTCTATGTCTGGCTGGCCGTGGCTTTTACCTTTATTCCGCTGGCGTTGCTGGTGGCCCATACCCTGTGGCAGCGCAAAGCGCTGCTGGCGGACGTTCGCCGTCAGCAGGGACGGGAGCGCCGGATTAAAAATGCCCAACATCCCACACAGGAGGTGACCGGATGAATCCGCGTCGTAAAAATCGACTCTGGCTGGCTGTGATGGTGTTAATGGGGATTGGCATCACGATTACGCTCACGCTGTATGCGCTGCGCGCCAATATCGACTTGTTCTATACGCCGGGCGAAATCATCAACGGCAAAAACGAAACCCAGATCAAGCCGGAGCCGGGCCAGCGTTTGCGCGTCGGCGGCATGGTGATGCCGGGCAGCGTCAAGCGCGATAACCAGACCCTGAAAGTGAGCTTTAAGATCTATGACGCCCGCGGGGTGGTGGATGTCAGCTACGAGGGCATTCTGCCGGATCTGTTCCGCGAGGGGCAGGGCGTGGTAGCGCAGGGGGTACTGGAACCGGGCAATCTGATTGTCGCCAAAGAAGTGCTGGCGAAACACGACGAAAACTACACCCCGCCGGAAGTCAAAGCGGCAATGGAAGAAAACCATCACCGTCCGGCAGAAGCCTATAAGGATAACCGCTCATGATGCCGGAATTGGGTAATTTCCTGCTGTGCCTGGGGTTGGGGATTTCATTACTGCTTAGCGTTTATCCGCAATGGGGCGCGGTGCGTCAGGACGCGCGGCTGATGGCGCTGGGGCGTCCGCTCTCATGGGCGCTGTTTTTAAGCGTTTTCGCAGCATTTTTAATTCTGGTTTACGCCTTTGTGGTGAACGACTTCACCATTATGTATGTCGCCAGCAACTCCAACGCCGAGTTGCCGGTGTGGTATCGCGTTGCCGCGACCTGGGGCGCGCACGAAGGCTCGCTGCTGCTGTGGGTGCTGCTGATGAGCGCCTGGACCTTCGCGGTGGCGGTGCTGAGCCGCGGGATGCCGCTGGATTCCGTGGCGCGGGTGCTTTCCGTGATGGGCATGGTTAACTTCGGCTTCCTGCTGTTTATCCTGCTAACCTCCGACCCGTTTACCCGCACCCTGCCGGAATACCCGATTGACGGGCGCGATCTTAATCCGCTGTTGCAGGACGTCGGGCTGATTTTCCACCCGCCGCTGCTGTATATGGGCTATGTGGGCTTCTCGGTTGCCTTTGCGTTTGCTATCGCGTCGCTGATGGCGGGGCGTCTGGATACCGCCTGGGCGCGCTGGTCGCGTCCGTGGACCCAGGCCGCGTGGATTTTCCTGACTCTCGGCATCGTGCTGGGTTCCGCCTGGGCCTATTACGAGCTGGGCTGGGGTGGCTGGTGGTTCTGGGACCCGGTAGAAAACGCCTCTCTGATGCCGTGGCTGGCGGGCACCGCGCTGATGCACTCCCTGGCGGTAACCGAAAAACGCGGCAGCTTTAAGGCATGGACGGTACTGCTGGCGATCGCCGCATTCTCTCTTTGCCTGCTGGGCACCTTCCTGGTGCGCTCCGGGGTGCTGGTCTCGGTGCATTCGTTCGCATCGGACCCGGCGCGCGGCATGTTTATCCTCGCCCTGCTGGTGATTGCCATCGGCGGCTCGCTGCTGCTGTATGCGGTAAAAGGCAACAAAGTGCGCGCCAGGGTGAAAAACGATCTCTGGTCGCGAGAAACCTTCCTGCTCGGCAACAACATTCTGCTGATGGCCGCCATGCTGGTGGTGCTGCTCGGTACGCTGCTGCCGCTGGTGCATAAACAGCTGGGTCTTGGCAGCATCTCTATCGGCGAGCCGTTCTTCAATATGATGTTCACCGCCATGATGGTGCCGTTCGCTCTGCTGCTGGGCATCGGGCCGCTGGTGCGCTGGCGTCGCGATGAGCCGGGCAAAGTGCTCAAGCGCCTGGGCATTGCGCTGGTGATTACCCTTGCGGGCGCGCTGCTGCTGCCGTGGCTGATGCAGGACCGCATTGAAGCCATGACGGTAGTCGGGCTGATGATGGCGATTTGGGTGTTTGTGCTGGCGCTGATGGAACTGCACGAGCGTGCGACTCACCGTCATTCGTTCCTGAAAGGGTTGACCCGACTCTCCCGCAGCCAGTGGGGTATGGTGCTGGGCCACGTTGGTCTGGCGGTAACGGTAGTGGGCATCGCTTTTAGCCAGAGCTACAGCGTGGAGCGCGACGTGCGCATGAAGGCGGGCGATCGCGTCGATATCCACCAGTACCAGTTTATTTTCAAAGAAGTGCGTGAGGTCAGCGGGCCGAACTGGCGCGGCGGCGTGGGCGTGATTGACGTCCTGCGCAACGGCAAGCCGGAAGCCACTCTCCATGCCGAGAAGCGCTTCTATAACAGCAATATGATGATGATGACCGAAGCGGCCATCGACGGCGGCGTTACCCGCGACCTGTACGCGGCGCTGGGCGAAGAGCTGGACGACGGCAGCTGGGCGGTGCGGCTTTATTACAAACCCTTTGTTCGCTGGATTTGGTACGGCGGGGCATTAATGGCGCTGGGCGGCTTGCTGAGTATGCTCGATCCTCGCTATCGCCTGCGTAAAGCATTGCAGGAGGCATAATGAAACGTAATGTGTTGTTTATTCCATTAATCCTTTTTTTACTGCTGGCCGCCGCGCTGCTGTGGCAACTGGTGCGCAACGCCAACGGTGATGATCCCACCACTCTGGAATCGGCGCTTATCGGTAAGCCGGTGCCGGTGTTTAAGCTCGAATCGCTGGATGAGCCGGGCAAAACCTATGACCAGGCGGCGCTGACCAACGGTAAACCGGTATTGCTGAACGTCTGGGCGACCTGGTGCCCCACCTGCCGCGCCGAACATCAGTACCTGAACCGCCTGTCCGCACAGGGCGTGCGGGTCGTGGGCATGAACTATAAAGACGATCGCCAGAAGGCTATCACCTGGCTGAATGAACTGGGCAATCCCTACGCCATGAGCCTGTTTGACGGCAACGGCATGCTGGGCCTCGACCTGGGCGTGTACGGCGCGCCGGAAACTTTCCTGATCGACGGCAAGGGCATTATCCGCTACCGCCACGCCGGGGATCTCAACGAGCAAGTCTGGCAGAGCGAAATCAAGCCGCTGTGGGACAAATACAGTAATCAGGGGGCGGGAGCATGACCCGTATTCTGACGCTGCTCGCCGCGCTGCTGCTGTCGTTTTCGGTGTTTGCCGCCATCGACACTTATCAGTTTAAAGATGAAGCCCAGGAGCAGCAGTTCCGCGAGCTGACGGCGCAGCTGCGCTGCCCGAAATGCCAGAACAACAGCATTGCCGATTCCAACGCCATGATCGCCTCGGATATGCGCCAGAAGGTGTACGAGCTCCAGCAGCAGGGCCAGACCCAGCAGCAGATCATCGACTATATGGTGGCGCGCTACGGTAACTTCGTGACCTACGAACCGCCGATCACGCCGGGCACGATTGTGCTGTGGCTGCTGCCGGCGCTGTTTATCCTCGGCGGGATTATCGTGGTGGTGCGCCGTGCCAGGAGAGGGCAGCAGGCTGCCGCCCAACCGCTAAACGATCTGGAACAGCAACGCCTGAAGCAGTTGCTAAGCGAGAAGAAAAAATGACGTTAACGCTGCTGATTAGCGCCATAGTGGCGTTGCTGATTATCACCGCTGGCCTGTTATTTGTTCCCTGGTCCGGCAATCGCAGCGTCTCGCGCGATGTGCTGAACCGGGCGTTTTACCAGTCCCGGCTGCGCGAGCTGGAGCGCGAAAACAGTGCCGAGCGCGAGGAGATGGTGGCTGAACTTCAGCACAATCTGCTCGATGATATTCCTCAGCACAGCGAAAGCGCACAGAAACCGCTGAGCCGCTGGGTGCTGGCCCCCGGCGTGGCGGCGCTGGTGATTGTCAGCGTCGGCGTGTTCTGGAAAACCGTCGATCTGAAAAAAGTGCTCGAATGGCAGGAAGTCACTCGCCAGACGCCGGAATTGTTGAATCGCGTAATGGACCCGAACGCGCCCGCGCTGACCATGGAAGAGATGGCGCGCCTGGGCCTGGGGCTGCGCACCCGGTTGCAGGATGAGCCGAATAATATTGAAGGCTGGATGATGCTGGGCCGTATCGGCATGGCGCTGAATAACGCCACCACGGCTACCGATGCGTTTGAACACGCATGGAAGCTGGCCCCGGACAACATTGACGCCAAACTCGACTATGCTGAAGTATTGATTCGTTCATCCGATCAGAATGACAACCAGCTGGGCGATAAATTACTGCGTGAAGCGGTGGCGGCGTCGCATACCAATATTCGCGCCCTGAGCCTGCTGGCGTTCAGTTCCTTTGAGCAACAGCGCTTTGGCGATGCGGTAGCGGCGTGGCAGATGATGCTGCGCGTCTTGCCGCAAAACGATAAGCGCCGGGCGGTGATTGAGCGTAGTATCGCTCAGGCGGAAGCCCAGACCAGCGTAGACAATGCGCCGCTGGCTGTTAAAATCACGCTTTCGCCGGAAGCTCAGCAGAGCATGGCTGCCAACGGCACCGTCTTTGTTACCGTAGTAGGTGAATCCTCGCCGGTTCCCGTGGCGGTGAAAAAGTTGCCGGTTGGTCAGTTTCCGATGACACTCAATATAGATGACTCAAATACCATGATGCCGGGAGGTTCACTCTCTTCACTGCATCAGGGGTGGATTAAAGTGCATATCTCACAGGATGGCACGCCTGCTGTGCAGTCAGGGGACTGGGTTGGTCAAAGCGCGCTAATTAAATTTGACCCTGCCCATCCGACGGAGGTGACGATTTCATCCCGTCAGCCCTGACAGCAGATATCAATAACAGGGAGACAGAGATGAATTTTCGCCTGACCGGCATTGCGCTGGCGACAACCTTACTGATGGGGTGCGCCAGCTCTGGGGAACAACAGGGTCGTTCGGATCCGTTTGAAGGCTTCAACCGGTCCATGTACAACTTCAACTTTAACGTACTGGATCCTTATGTTGTTCGTCCGGTCGCCGTGGTCTGGCGGGATTATGTGCCGCAACCGGCGCGTAATGGGATCAGCAATTTCACCAGCAACCTTGAAGAACCCGCCATTATGGTTAACTACTTTCTTCAGGGCGACCCCTACCAGGGGATGGTGCACTTCACGCGCTTTTTCCTGAATACTCTGCTGGGGATGGGCGGCTTTATTGACGTCGCGGGTTTATCGAACCCGAAACTGCAGCGCGTGGAGCCGCATCGTTTCGGCAGCACGCTGGGCCACTATGGCGTTGGATATGGTCCATACCTGCAACTGCCGTTCTATGGCAGCTTTACGCTGCGTCAGGAAGGCGGCGATGCGGTGGATACCCTTTATCCGGCGCTTTCCTGGCTGACCTGGCCGATGTCCATCGGCAAGTGGGCGATTGAAGGCGTTGAAACCCGCGCGCAGCTGCTCGATTCCGATGGCCTGCTGCGCCAGTCTTCCGACCCGTATATCCTGGTGCGCGAAGCCTACTTCCAGCGTAACGATTTTATTGCCAACGGCGGCCAGCTGAAGCCGGAAGAAAACCCGAACGCCCAGGCGATTCAGGATGATTTGAAAGAGATCGACTCAGAATAACGCCGCTGAAAAGCGGCAATAAAAAAGGTGAGCCATCGTGGCTCACCTTTTTGCGTTTTAAAGGGAGAATTAGAACGCGTAGTTGAAGTTTGCGCCGTACAGCCAGGCTTTACCTTCGGATTTAAAGGTATACGGGCCTTCGGTAAATTCAACGTGCTGACCGTGCATATAGGATACGCCGACGTCCACGGACGCGTCTTTGTTAAACGCGTAAGTTGCGCCAGTGCTCAGCCACAGACGGTCCTGATCCGGGATTGAGATGGAACGGCGATCGGCAGGAACCGGGCTGTCATCGAAGGCGATACCGGCACGCAGCGTCCAGTTGTCATCCATAAAGTAGGTGGTCCCTAACGCGATGCGGTAAGAATCACGGAAGCTTTCATCTTTATAGAACAGAGTCTGGCCATCTTTATTGGTGGCTTTCAGCTCCTGGAACTGGCTCCAGCTGGTGTAGGCCAGGCTGTAGTGAATCGCCCACTGCGGTGCCACTTTGTTATAACCAGACAGTTCCCACATTTCTGGCAGGTTCAGCGTCAGGTCGCCGCCGATGGTGCGGCCGCCAGTGCCGTAAGGCAGGCCCTGGCTGGAAAGTGCGGCATTGATGGCCGGGTTGTTGCTCAAATCACTTTTGTAATCGCCTTCGAAATCGATTTTAACTTCTGAGCGATAGGTCAATGAGTAACGGTTATTTTCGTCAACTTCATACATGATACCGGCGTTCCAGCCATAGCCCCACTCGTCGCCTTTCAGGCGCGCAATTTGGGTATCGCTGTCCAGCGAGTTCGCATAGCCTGCCAGTGCGCGAAGCTGTGCGCCCTGCGGCGTATTGCTGGTGAAAGCCGGGTTACGGCTGAGCTGAGCGGCGGTCAACTGGCCGAGGTCACCCGCGTAACGCTCCAGTTTGGCTTTTGCATAAACAGCGTTAAAGCCCAGACCAAAGCTGAAGTTATTGTTCAGGCGATAAGCGCCGCTCAGGTTGAGGTTGAGGGTTTCCAGGTCGGTTTTACCGCCCATAGAGCCCGCTGCATACGTATCGTTAAATTCGGTTGCCAGACCATAGTTGGAGGTCACGGATGCGCCCCAACCAAATTGTTCGTTAATCGGCGCAACGAAATGCAGGTTTGGCACCCACGCGGTTGGCGCGATGTTGTCGGAATCCAGGCTGCGGCCTGAAGGCGAACGGCCGGACACATTCACATCCGGGTCAACAAAAATGGCACCACCGGAGAACGTCGGGCGATCGAACATCATGATCGCGGCCGGGTTACGGCTGGCGGAACCGGCGTTATCGGCGATAGCGCCTTCCCCTGAATAGGCACGGCCAAGGCCAGAGGAAGAAAACTCGTTTAATTGAAAACCTGCGGACCAGGCTTGAGAAGAGACGATTGCCACTGCGACTGCGAGAAGAGACTTGGTAAACAGGGTTTTCTGGCTCATGACCATAACCTCATCCATTTATTTTTATTTAAATAATGTTACTTACCGTAACAGGAGCGCGAAGTGTAGGGTCTGAGTTACGGCTTACAAATCAGACCAGTGGCGAGAGTATAGGTCCGACCAGAGCGAATGTTGCAAGTATGTTTAATGAAAATTTCCAAATTGATCATCGAAACGAGATCGCCGTGGCAAATTTGGGGCCGGTGTCTCTCGGCGAACAGGGTGATTTTTGTTTCAGATCATTTTTATCGCTGATTTCTAAATCTGTCAGGATTTGTCGAAAATCTCGGGTGGAGCACGTTCCAATCGGGGCGTAAAATAGCGTTATTGCTAACTGCACCCCAGGTGCGATGTACAGAGGAAATCACAATGAGTAAATGCAGTGCTGATGAAACCCCGGTTTGCTGCTGTATTGATGTTGGGACCATTATGGACAACACCGACTGCACCGCGTCCTACAGCCGCGTTTTCCCGGACCGCGCCCAGGCCGAAGAAACCCTGGCTGCCCTGAGCGCCAAAGCCCGCGAAGTAGAATCCGAGCCGTGCCAGATCAACGCTAACTTCACTGAAGAAAGCGATGGCGTGCGGCTGGATATCGATTTCGTTTTTGCCTGCCAGGCCGAAACCATGATTTTCCAGCTGGGTCTGCGTTAATCCATGCGACGCCTTCCCGTTCCGGGGAGGCGTCATCTGCGCGTAAATTCGTGTAACTCTTCGCACTTTTTCATTTCCCCGGTTGGCTAATTGTAAAAATTTGGTTAAGACTATCGTCAGGTCCGACCACTTTTTCGTTGTGAGTCCATTTTTACAGGGGAGTGTTATGAGTCAGGCGTTACCGCGTCTTGCCCGTCCGGGCGATCGTATTGCCATCATCAGCGGGTTACGAACCCCATTCGCGCGCCAGGCGACCGCTTTTCACGGCATTCCGGCGGTCGATCTCGGCAAAATGGTGGTCAGTGAACTGCTGGCACGCAGCGAAATCCCACCCGAGGTGATTGAGCAACTGGTGTTTGGCCAGGTGGTGCAAATGCCGGAAGCGCCAAACATCGCGCGCGAAATCGTGCTCGGCACCGGCATGAATGTGCACACCGACGCTTACAGCGTTAGCCGCGCCTGCGCCACCAGCTTCCAGGCGGTCGCCAACGTAGCAGAAAGCCTGATGGCCGGGACAATCCGCGCCGGTATCGCGGGCGGGGCGGATTCCTCATCTGTACTGCCGATTGGCGTCAGCAAAAAGCTGGCTCGCGTACTGGTGGATGTCAACAAAGCCCGTACCACCGGGCAGCGCCTGAAGCTTTTCTCGCGTCTGCGCCTGCGCGATTTAATGCCCGTGCCGCCTGCCGTGGCGGAATACTCCACCGGTTTACGCATGGGCGATACCGCCGAGCAGATGGCGAAAACCCACGCTATCACCCGTGAACAGCAGGATGCGCTGGCGCACCGCTCCCACGTGCGGGCCGCACAGGCCTGGCAGGAGGGCAAATTCGCGGATGAAGTGATGACCGCCTTCGTCCCGCCCTATCGCGAGCCGTTCAGCGAAGACAACAATATTCGTAAAAACAGTTCTCAGGCTGATTATGCCAAACTGCGTCCGGCCTTTGACCGCAAACACGGCACCGTAACGGCGGCAAACAGCACGCCGCTTACCGACGGTGCCGCCGCGCTGATCATGATGACCGAGTCGCGTGCCAAAGAGCTGGGTCTGACGCCGCTCGGCTATCTGCGCAGCTACGCTTTTACCGCTATCGACGTCTGGCAGGACATGCTGCTGGGGCCAGCCTGGGCCACCCCGCTGGCGCTGGATCGCGCCGGGATTACCCTCGCGGATTTGACCCTGTTTGATATGCATGAAGCCTTCGCCGCCCAGACGCTGGCCAACCTGAAAATGCTCTCCAGCGAGCGGTTTGCCCGCGACGTGCTGGGCCGCGCCCACGCCACCGGCGAAGTGGATGACGCCATCTTTAACGTGTTGGGCGGCTCAATCGCCTACGGTCATCCGTTTGCCGCAACCGGCGCGCGGATGATCGTCCAGACCCTGAATGAACTGCGTCGTCGCGGCGGCGGATTCGGTCTGGTAACGGCCTGCGCGGCAGGCGGGTTAGGGGCGGCAATGGTACTGGAGGCAGAATAATGGAAGGGCAATCCGCATTTCACATGCACGTTCGTCTGGATAACATCGCCATCGTGACCATCGATGTACCCAACGAAAAAATGAACACCCTGAAGGCCGAGTTTGGCGGCGAAGTGCGCGCCATCCTTAAACAAATTCATGAAAACAAGCAGTTGCAGGGCGTGGTGTTTATCTCCGGTAAACCGGACAATTTCATCGCGGGCGCGGATATTAATATGATCGCCAGCTGCCAGACCGCGCAGCAGGCCGAAGCGCTGGCAAAACAGGGCCAGCAGATCATGGCCGATATTCATGCGCTTTCTATTCCGGTGGTGGCGGCGATCCACGGACCCTGCCTCGGCGGCGGTCTGGAACTGGCGCTGGCCTGCCATCGCCGGGTCTGTACTGATGACGGCAAAACGGTGCTTGGGCTGCCGGAAGTGCAGCTCGGGCTGTTGCCCGGCTCCGGCGGCACCCAACGCCTGCCGCGCCTGATTGGCGTCAGCACCGCGCTGGAAATGATGCTGGCGGGTAAACAGCTGCGCCCGCGTCAGGCGCTGAAAGTGGGGTTAGTGGATGACGTGGTGCCGCAGTCGATTCTGCTGGACGCGGCGGTGGAACTGGCGAAACAGGGCCGTCCCGCCTCACGCCGTCTGCCGGTGCGTGAACGTGTGCTGGCCGGGCCGTTGGGCCGCTGGATTCTGTTTCGCATGGTCACGAAGCAAACCCTGCAAAAAACCCACGGCAACTACCCGGCGGCGACGCGAATTATTGACGTGGTGCGCATCGGGCTGGAGCAGGGCAGCGCCAGCGGGTACGAAGCGGAAGCGCAAGCCTTTGGCGAACTCGCCATGACGCCGCAGTCCGCCGCGCTGCGTAATATTTTCTTTGCCAGCACCGAGCTGAAAAAGGATCAGGGCAGCGAGGTGCCGCCGAAACCGCTGCGCGCCGTGGGCATTCTCGGCGGCGGGCTGATGGGCGGCGGGATTGCCTGGGTCACTGCCACCAAAGGTAAACTGCCGGTACGTCTGAAAGACATCAACGATAAAGGCATTAACCACGCCCTGAAATACAGCTGGGATTTGCTGGATAAAAAAGTGCGCCGCCGCCATTTAAAAGCGGTCGAGCGCGACAGCCAGATGGCGCTGATTAGCGGCTCTACCGATTATCGCGGCTTCCATCAGCGGGATATCGTGGTGGAAGCGGTGTTTGAGGATTTGGATCTCAAGCGCCAGATGGTGGCTGAAGTCGAACAATACGCCGCGCCGGACACGATTTTTGCCTCCAACACCTCCTCGTTGCCGATTGGCGATATCGCGCAAAACGCCGCGCGCCCGGAACAGGTGGTCGGCCTGCACTATTTCAGCCCGGTCGACAAAATGCCGCTGGTCGAAGTTATCCCCCATGCGGGAACCAGTGCGCAAACCATTTCTACTACCGTGGCGCTGGCGAAAAAACAGGGTAAAACGCCGATCGTGGTGGCGGACTGCGCGGGCTTTTACGTTAACCGCATTCTCGCCCCGTATATCAATGAAGCCATGCGCTGCCTGCTTGAAGGTGAACCGATTGAGCACATTGACGACGCCCTGGTGAAGTTTGGCTTCCCGGTGGGGCCGATCCAACTTTTGGATGAGGTTGGAATAGACGTAGGCACTAAAATTATCCCTGTGCTGGAGCGGGCCTACGGAGCGCGTTTCAGCGCGCCGAATGATGCCGTTGCAGCAATATTGAAGGACGATCGCAAAGGCAGAAAAAATGGCCGTGGTTTCTATCTTTATCCGGCAAAAGGGCGTAAAAGCAAGAAGCAGGTCGACCCTGCGGTTTATACGCTTATTGGCGTCAAGCCCGAGCAAAAAATGGCGGCGGACGCGCTGGCGGAACGTTGCGTGATGATGATGCTGAACGAGGCGGCGCGGGCGCTGGATGAAGGCGTGGTGCGTTCGGTCAGAGACGGCGATATCGGCGCGGTATTCGGCATCGGTTTCCCGCCTTTCCTTGGCGGGCCGTTCCGCTATATGGACAGCCTCGGTGCGGCAGAGGTGGTTGCCCGGCTGCAACGTCTGGAAAGCCGTTACGGCGAGCGTTTTGCCCCCTGCGAGCGGCTGCTGGCAATGGCGCAAACTCAGCAAAAATTCTGGCAAAGTCAGGCGGACGTTGAGCCTGCAACGGTGACCGCTGATTAACCGGTTTTTACCGGCGCGTCGGGGGTTGGTTAAATTGTAAACGGCGATTGACTATACTTACGCCATTAAGGTAAAACACAGCGTTTCATTCGACGTCGGGATAAGGCACAATGCCCGACCGCGATGATCTCCCCACAGGCTTTGGGCCTGTTGGGGAACGTGGCGATTCTGGTTAACAAAAGCGGTGCACTATGCAAGTTTTCATTATGCGTCACGGTGACGCAGCTCTTGATGCCGCCAGTGATGCGGTTCGTCCCTTAACCCTCTGCGGGTGTGACGAATCCCGTCAAATGGCGACCTGGTTAAAAGGTCAAAAGGTGGACATCGAGCGTGTTCTTGTCAGCCCCTATCTGCGTGCCGGGCAGACGCTGGATGTCGTCCGGGAAGTGTTCACACTGCCGGAAAACGTCGATGTCCTGCCGGAGTTGACGCCCTGCGGCGATGTACGAATGGTCGGTGCCGACCTTCAGACGCTGGCGGACGAAGGCGTTAAATCGGTGCTGGTGATCTCTCACCTGCCGTTAGTTGGCTACCTGGTATCAGAACTTTGCCCGGAAGAAACGCCGCCAATGTTCTCAACCTCTGCCATCGCCAGCGTAACGCTGGATCCGCAAACCGATAAGGGCGTGTTTAACTGGCAGATGAGCCCCTGCAACCTGAAAATGGCGAAAGCCAGTAATGGGTAAACGTCAAAAAGCCGCGTAAAGCGGCTTTTTTGTTTCTAAGGCAGTTCCGGCGGCCTGAACTCTTCCACCTCAATCAGCACCAGCAAAGCGGCATCGCCGCCATACTCTTTCGACGCCTGATGAAAAGCCACGACGTGCGGATGCTGAGCCAGCCACAGCGGGGTTTGCTGCTTCAGAATATGTTTGCCGTGGCCGTGCATCACGCAGGCGCAAAAAACGTGTTCGCGGCGACAGGCGGCAATCAGCGCGCCTAACTCCTGCTTGGCCTGAAGCTGGGTCAGACCGTGTAAATCGAGAAACAGCTCAGGCGAGTAGTCGCCGCGGCGTAATTTCTTCAGCTCAAAATGGCTGGTGCCTTCGCGCACATAGCGCACCGGGCCTTCCGCCGCCAGCAGCGGCTGGAACTCATCGGAAAAATAGTGGCTGGCGTCCACCTGCTCCTGGATCAGGCGCTTAACCGGCACTTCATTCGCTTTTTTACGCTGCGGGCGGTGGACGATGGTGTCCTGCTTAATTTTACGGGTGCCGCGCATCAGTTCCCGGAACAGCGTCTGGTCCTCCTCGTTAAGCGAATTTTTCTTTTTCATTCTCTTCTCCGTCATTCTTATCGCAGGCAGTGTACCTGACTCCTTCCCCAGCGCTAAATAAAACGCGTTTTCACGCTGGCGGAGAAGGGTGAATGCTGATTTATCGCCACTATCGTGGCAAACTAGCCGCCGTGTTTAACGCGTCACGCGCGCTGGAGGAATAGTGGATAAAATTTTCGTCGATGAAGCAGTCAATGAACTGCATACCATTCAGGATATGCTGCGCTGGTCAGTCAGCCGTTTTAGCGCGGCGGGCATCTGGTATGGTCATGGCACCGATAACCCGTGGGATGAGGCGGTACAACTGGTGCTTCCATCGCTTTATCTGCCGCTGGACATTCCTGAAGATATGCGCACCGCGCGCTTAACCTCCAGCGAACGCCACCGCATTGTCGAGCGCGTGATCCGCCGGGTCAACGAGCGTATTCCGGTGGCTTACCTGACCAATAAAGCCTGGTTCTGCGGCCATGAATTTTACGTTGACGAGCGCGTGCTGGTGCCGCGTTCCCCGATTGGCGAACTGATCAACAACCGTTTCGCCGGGCTGTTCGACGGCCAGCCTGAACATATTCTGGATATGTGTACCGGCAGCGGCTGTATCGCCATCGCCTGCGCTTATGCCTTCCCGGAAGCCGAAGTCGATGCGGTGGATATCTCCGCCGATGCGCTGGCGGTGACCGAGCACAACATCGAAGAACACGGCCTGATCCACCACGTTACGCCAATCCGCTCCGACCTGTTCCGCGATCTGCCGAAAGTGCAGTACGACATTATCGTCACCAACCCGCCGTATGTGGACGAAGAAGATATGTCCGATCTGCCGAACGAGTACCGTCACGAGCCGGAGCTGGGGCTGGCGGCGGGCAGCGACGGCCTGAAACTGGCGCGCCGCATTCTGGCCTGCTCCCCGGACTACCTGTCCGACCAGGGGATTCTGATTTGTGAAGTGGGTAACAGCATGGTACATCTGATGGAGCAATATCCGGATGTGCCGTTCACCTGGCTGGAATTTGATAACGGCGGTGACGGCGTCTTCATGCTGACCAAAGCGCAGCTGATCGCGGCGCGCGAGCACTTCAGCATTTATAAAGATTAATCCAACGGGCTGCGGCCCGTTTCACATCGCTCAAAAACACAACAACGACAACGGAGCCGTGATGGCAGGAAACAGTATTGGACAATTCTTCCGTGTGACCACCTTCGGGGAGTCGCACGGCGTGGCGCTGGGTTGCATTGTCGATGGCGTACCGCCCGGCATCCCGCTGACCGAAGCCGATCTTCAGCACGATCTCGACCGCCGCCGTCCCGGCACCTCGCGCTACACCACCCAGCGCCGCGAGCCGGACCAGGTAAAAATTCTCTCCGGCGTGTTTGAGGGCGTCACCACCGGCACCAGTATTGGCCTGCTGATTGAAAACACCGATCAGCGCTCCCAGGATTACAGCGCCATCAAAGACGTGTTCCGTCCGGGGCACGCGGATTACACCTACGAACAAAAATACGGCCTGCGCGACTATCGCGGCGGCGGGCGTTCATCCGCCCGTGAAACCGCCATGCGCGTCGCGGCAGGCGCTATCGCTAAAAAATATCTGGCGCAGAAATTCGGCGTGGTGATTCGCGGCTGCCTGACCCAGATGGGTGACATTCCGCTGGAAATCAAAGACTGGGATCAGGTAGAGCAAAACCCGTTCTTCTGTCCGGACCCGGATAAAATCGAGGCGCTGGATGAGCTGATGCGCGCTCTGAAAAAAGAGGGCGATTCCATCGGCGCGAAAGTCACCGTGGTGGCCGACAGCGTGCCCGCCGGGCTTGGCGAGCCGGTATTTGACCGCCTGGACGCCGATATCGCCCACGCGCTGATGAGCATTAACGCCGTGAAGGGCGTGGAAATCGGCGACGGTTTCGGTGTGGTGCAACTGCGCGGCAGCCAGAACCGCGACGAAATCACCACCGCCGGTTTTCAGAGCAACCATGCGGGCGGCGTGCTGGGCGGCATCAGCAGCGGCCAGCAAATCGTGGCGCATATGGCGCTGAAACCCACCTCCAGCATTATGGTGCCGGGGCGCACGTTAAACCGTTTCGGCGAAGAAGTGGAAATGGTCACCCGTGGGCGTCACGATCCCTGCGTGGGGATCCGCGCCGTGCCGATCGCCGAAGCGATGCTGGCGATTGTCTTAATGGATCACCTGCTGCGTCAGCGCGCGCAAAACGCCGACGTCAGCACTACGCTCCCCCGTTGGTAAACAGTATGAAACGCTCCCTTATCGCCCTGGCGGCACTGCTGGTAAGTTCCGCCACGCTGGCCGCCACGCCGTGGCAAAAAGTGCCAAACCCGATCCCCGGTACGCCGCAGTCTATCGGCGCGTTTTCCAACGGCTGTATCGTGGGCGCGCAGGCGCTGCCGCTGGCCTCCGATCACTATCAAGTGATGCGTACCGATCAGCGCCGCTATTTCGGCCACCCGGAGCTGGTGAATTTCATCCAGCGCTTTAGTTCCCAGGTGAACGACTTAGGGATGGGAACGGTGCTGGTGGGGGATATGGGCATGGCCGCAGGCGGGCGTTTCGCCACCGGCCACGCCAGCCATCAAACCGGGCTGGACGTGGATATCTTCCTGCAACTGCCGAAAACCCGCTGGACGTCAACGCAGCTGCTGCGCCCGCAGGCGCTGGATCTGGTTGCGCCCAACGGCAAAACGGTGGTCGCGAGCCGCTGGAGCCCGCAGATCTATAACATGATCAAACTGGCGGCGCTGGATGACGAAGTGACGCGTATTTTCGTCAACCCGGCGATTAAACAGCAGCTGTGTCTGGACGCCGGCACCAACCGCGACTGGCTGAATAAAGTGCGCCCGTGGTTTGCCCATCGCGCCCATATGCACGTGCGCCTGCGCTGCCCGGCGGACAGCCTTGAGTGTATCGAGCAAGCCCCGCCACCGCCGGGAGACGGCTGTGGCGAAGAGTTGCAAAGCTGGTTCAAACCGGCGAAACCGGGTAGTCAATCACCTGAGAAGAAAACGCCTCCGCCACCACCGCCTTCCTGTCAGGCTCTGCTGGATGAACACGTACTTTAAGGATTAATTCGTGGATCTGTTTATGCTTTCTCCGCTGGTGATGGTGGGTCTGTTCTTCATCGCCATGCTCGCGGGGTTTATCGATGCGCTGGCGGGTGGGGGCGGATTGCTCACTATCCCGGCACTGCTGGCGACGGGGATGTCGCCCGCCCAGGCGTTAGCCACCAATAAACTTCAGGCCTGCGGCGGCTCGCTTTCCGCCTCGATCTACTTTATTCGCCGTAAAGTGGTGAGCCTGAAAGATCAAAAGCTCAATATCCTGATGACCTTTATCGGATCGACCAGCGGCGCGCTGCTGGTGCAGTTCGTGAAGTCGGACATTTTGCGCCAGATCCTGCCGATCCTGGTGATCGGCATTGGCCTTTACTTTCTGTTAATGCCTAAGTTGGGTGAAGAAGATCGCCAACGCCGTCTGTACGGCCTGCCGTTTGCCCTGGTGGCAGGCGGCTGCGTCGGTTTTTATGACGGCTTCTTCGGCCCTGGCGCAGGTTCGTTTTACGCGCTGGCGTTTGTCACGCTGTGTGGGTTTAATCTGGCGAAATCCACCGCTCATGCCAAAGTGCTCAACGCCACGTCGAACGTTGGCGGGCTGTTGCTGTTTATTATTGGCGGAAAAGTGGTGTGGGCCACCGGGTTTCTGATGATGGCCGGCCAGTTTATTGGGGCGCGGTTAGGTTCACGTCTGGTGCTCAGCAAAGGCCAGCAGCTTATCCGTCCGATGATTGTGATTGTTTCCGCTGTGATGAGCGCCAAACTGCTGTTCGACAGCCACGGCGCGGCGCTCCTTCAGTGGCTTGGGATACATTAATGAGCACTGCACACCACTATCAGCAGCTGGTCGATATTTTCGAGGGCTGCTTTTTTAACGAATTTAATACCCGTCTGATTAAAGGCGACGACGAACCGATCTATCTTCCGGCTGACGCGGATGCCCCGTATCACCGGATTGTGTTCGCCCACGGCTTTTACGCCAGCGCGCTGCACGAGATTTCCCACTGGTGCATCGCCGGCAAAGCGCGCCGCGAGCAGGTGGACTTTGGCTACTGGTATTGCCCGGACGGGCGCGATGCCCAGACCCAGTGCCAGTTTGAAGATGTGGAGATCAAACCTCAGGCACTGGACTGGCTGTTTTGCGAAGCGGCGGGTTTCCCGTTTAACGTCAGCTGCGACAACCTGGAAGGGGACTTCGAGCCGGATCGCATCAAGTTTCAGCGCCGGGTTCACGCTCAGGTGATGACGTGGCTGGAACAGGGCATCCCGGCGCGCCCGGCCCGGTTTATCGCCGCGCTTCAGGACTATTACCAAACGCCGCCGCTGACGGCGGACCGGTTTCCGTGGCCAGAAGACCTGTCCTGAGCCATGCTTTTTGTAGTTGAACCACATGATATGACGGGTAATTGAGGAAAGACGATGATCGCAGCATTCGAAGCACGCATTCTGGCGTTGATTGATGACATGGTTGAACACGCCAGTGATGACGAGCTGTTCGCCAGCGGCTACCTGCGCGGGCACCTGACGCTTGCCGTGGCGGAACTGGAAGGGGGCGACGATCACTCTGCCGACGCCCTGCACCAGAAAGTGACGGAAAGCCTGCAAAAAGCCATTGGCGCAGGCGAACTGACCCCGCGCGACCAGGCGCTGGTGTCCGGTATGTGGCAAACCCTGTTCGATAAAGCCCAGGCCAACTAGTCCGCTCCCCTTATGCCATCCTTTCCCGGGATGGCATGCTGCTTTTCCCCTTTTTCCTGCCTTTTTATCTGCTTAGCGCAGCGCTGCCCAGTAGCGTGACATCACCGAGACCCTGCCGGAAAGGTTGCAACAGGTTTGCCTTGTTAAGGTGATCTTGTTAACAAACTGAAACAAAGAGTTAGGAGAGGGCTGGTTTTCCCCGGTTGTGAGGTTGTTAAATCCTGCGGTTTGTTCTAGAAACAAATTGTAATGTATTGGTCACTCCTCATACCTCTTAGAGAACCTGAAGAGTTTGCGTTTCGCCTCGTGCAGGCAACCTGAACTGTGACGGACAAAAAATGGAAAACATGATGAATAACTCAGGGAAATACCTCCTCTGGGCAGTGCTCTCTTTAGTGGGCGCATTTGCTTTGGGATACATCGCTCTGAACCGGGGAGAGCAGATTAACGCGCTGTGGATTGTGGTTGCCGCAGTCTGTGTTTATCTGATCGCTTACCGCTTCTACGGGCTGTTTATCGCTAAACGGGTGCTGGTTGTGGACTCAACGCGTATGACGCCTGCGGTGCGCCATAACGATGGTCTGGACTATGTGCCTACCGATAAAAAAGTGCTGTTCGGCCACCACTTTGCGGCCATCGCCGGGGCAGGCCCGCTGGTCGGCCCGGTGCTGGCTGCGCAAATGGGTTATCTGCCGGGCATGCTGTGGATCCTCGCGGGCGTGGTTATCGCGGGTGCCGTGCAGGACTTTATGGTGTTGTTTGTCTCTACCCGCCGCGATGGTCGTTCCCTTGGCGAGCTGGTGAAAGAGGAGATGGGCAATACCGCCGGGGTGATCGCGCTGGTCGCCTGTTTCATGATCATGGTGATTATCCTCGCGGTACTGGCGATGATCGTGGTGAAAGCGCTGACCCACAGCCCGTGGGGCACCTACACCGTGGCCTTTACCATTCCGCTGGCGCTGTTTATGGGCGTCTACATTCGCTATCTGCGCCCGGGACGCATCGGCGAAGTGTCGGTCATTGGCCTGGTGCTGCTGATTTTCGCGATTATTTCCGGCGGTTGGGTGGCTGAAAGCCCGACCTGGGCTCCGTACTTTGACTTTACCGGCGTACAGCTGACCTGGATGCTGGTGGGCTACGGCTTTGTGGCGGCGGTACTGCCGGTATGGCTGCTGCTCGCGCCGCGTGACTATCTGTCGACCTTCCTGAAAATCGGCACCATCGTCGGGCTGGCTATCGGCATCCTGATTATGCGTCCGACCCTGACCATGCCGTCGATCACCAAGTTTATCGACGGGACCGGTCCGGTCTGGTCTGGCGACATGTTCCCGTTCCTGTTTATCACCATCGCCTGTGGCGCGGTGTCGGGTTTCCACGCGTTGATCTCCTCCGGCACCACGCCGAAGATGCTGGCTAACGAAAATCAGGCCTGCCTGATTGGCTACGGCGGCATGCTGATGGAGTCTTTCGTGGCGATCATGGCGCTGGTGGCGGCGTGCGTCATCGACCCGGGCGTGTACTTCGCCATGAACAGCCCGATGGCGGTGCTGGCTCCGGCGGGTACCACCGATGTGGTGGCCTCTGCGGCGCAAGTGGTCAGCGGCTGGGGCTTCCAGATCACCCCGGAAACCCTGACGCAAATCGCTAACGAAGTAGGCGAGCAGTCGATCATCTCCCGTGCGGGCGGCGCACCGACCCTGGCGGTCGGGATGGCGTACATTCTGCATGGCGCGCTGGGTGGCCTGATGGATGTCTCCTTCTGGTATCACTTCGCGATCCTGTTTGAAGCGCTGTTCATCCTGACAGCGGTGGATGCCGGTACCCGTGCCGCGCGCTTTATGTTGCAGGATTTGCTGGGCGTGATCTCTCCGGGCCTGAAGCGTACCGACTCGCTGCCGGCTAACATCCTGGCGACGGCGCTGTGCGTACTGGCGTGGGGTTACTTCCTGCACCAGGGCGTGGTTGACCCGCTGGGCGGCATCAACACCCTGTGGCCGCTGTTTGGTATCGCCAACCAGATGCTGGCAGGTATGGCGCTGATGCTCTGCGCGGTGGTACTGTTCAAGATGAAACGCCAACGCTACGCATGGGTTGCGCTGGTTCCCACTGCATGGCTGCTGATTTGCACCATGACGGCGGGCTGGCAGAAAGCGTTTAGCCCGGATGCCAAAGTAGGCTTCCTGGCTATCGCCAACAAATTCCAGGCGATGATCGACAGCGGCAATATCCCGGCGCAGTACACTCAGGCGCAGTTGGCTCGGCTGGTGTTTAACAACCGTCTGGATGCGGGCCTGACGATCTTCTTTATGGTGGTAGTGGTAGTGATTGCGCTGTTCTCCATTAAGACCGCGCTGGCGGCACTGAAAGTCGATAAGCCCACCGCGAAAGAGGTGCCTTACGAGCCGATGCCGGAAAACTATCAGGATATCGTTACCCAGGCGAAAAGCGCCCACTAACGGTTGAATGACAGTTAAGTAATCCACTCCCCGGCTTAGCGGCTGGGGAGTTTTTGGCTTTAAATAGAGAAGGAGACGGTATGTTTGATACCTTAGCCAAAGCCGGTAAATATCTGGGCCAGGCGGCGAAATTAATGGTGGGCGTACCGGATTACGATAACTATGTTCAGCACATCCGGCTTAATCATCCCGATCAAACGCCGATGACCTATGAAGAGTTTTTCCGCGAACGCCAGGATGCACGCTACGGCGGGAAAGGCGGAGCCCGCTGCTGTTAAGGAAACGAGATGAACCAGGCTGTTGCAGTCACGCTGTTAACCGGCTTTCTGGGGGCAGGTAAAACCACCCTGATTAACCATTTTCTCACCCACCACGCCGACGCGTCGGTGGCGATTCTGGAAAACGAATTCGGCGCGGTGAATATTGACGGCGCGCTGCTGCGCGGCGGCGATAACGTCAACGTGGTCGAATTGTCCAACGGCTGCGTCTGTTGCAGCGTGCGCGGCGAATTCACCGCTGCGCTCACTGAACTGCTGGCCCAGCGCCAGCGCGGCGAGCTCACTTTCGATCGCCTGATCGTTGAAACCACCGGCCTTGCCGACCCGGCACCGATTATCCAGACCTTTTTCGTTGAAGAGGCGCTGCGTGAGGCGCTGCGGCTGGACGCGGTGATTACCCTGGCGGACTGCCACCATATTTCTCGCCAGCTGGATGAACATCCGGTTGCCGCTTCGCAGCTCGGGTTCGCCGATCGTATTTTGCTGACCAAAGCGGATACCTGTGACGAACAGCAGCACAGCGAGGCGCTGGCGCGCATTCACCAGATCAACAGCAAAGCCGAGATCTACCAGATCGAAAACGGCGTCTGCCCGGCGGATCTGTGGCTGGATCTCAACGCCTTCGAGCTGAGCGACGCGAACAGCCTGACCAAAGGTTTCCACGCGATCCGCCCAGCCGACCAGTCCGCACCGCGCTTCACTCCGTTTAAAGAAATTAAACGCTCCTGGGATGACGCTATTCAGGCGCACGTGTTTGAAGCGGGCTGGATGGATTTGCACAAGGCTGGGGCGTTTATGGAGCAGTGCGTGGAGCGCTACGGCAACGATATGCTGCGCTATAAAGGCGTACTGGCGATTGCCGGAAACCCCCAGCGCCTGATTGTTCAGGGCGTGCATAAAGTGGTGGGTTTTGATTACGGCTCGCCCTGGCATGAGGGTGAAACGCCCCAGTCGCGGCTGGTGATTATCGGGCGCTACCTGCCTGTTGATGAGCTGCGCACGGCGTTTGCTCAGGCTACCGCGTAATAACCGGCGGATGCGTTAATCCGTATCCGCCGCTGCTTTTATTTTACCGCTTTTCCCTTCAGCAACTTTCGCACCCACAGCCGGTTTGGATTGAGCGCCGCCAGCGTCGGGCCGTCCATTGGGATCGGTTCATCGCACATCTGGGCGGCGAGGATCTCTGCCGCCAGCGGCGCGCTGCACAGCCCGCGCGAGCCCAGCGCGCCGAGCATAAACAGATTGGGATGCACCGGCGCGGCAGGGACGTTTTCCCGCCCGGCGCTGTGCCGGAATAAATCCTGATACTGGTCAAGCAGGGCAGGGTAGTCAGCAACGTTTCCCACCATCGGCATATGATCCCGGGTGGCGCAGCGCACCCCGACCCGCGCCTCGCCCGCGCTCACATCCACCTCGCGCGGCCAGGCCTGGTCCGGGAAACAGTCGATCAGCCGCTGGCGGTTATGCTGCTGGTCGTCCTCGCTGTACTGTACGGTTTCCATTCCGCGATGATAGCTGGCGCCAATGCAGTGATGCTGGTTTTGCGGGTTCATCGGCGTCAGATAGCCGTCATAGCACAGCACCTGACGCAGCGCCGACAGCTGCGGCGTCGTAGGAATATGGCTCACCTGACCCGCCACTGCGTATACCGGCTGCATCGCGGTTTGCGCAAACTGATTCAGCTTGCTGCCGTTGGCTAACACCAGCGCGTCATGGGCGGCCTGCTGCCCGTCGGCAAAGGCCAGTTGCCAGCGTCCGGCATGATGGAATTGCTTTACTGAATGCCGGTAATGCACCGTTAATCCCTGCTGTTCGGCCAGCGCGATCGCGCCTGCCGTGAGCTGCGCCGGGCACAGCCAGCCGCCGAGCGGGTATTCAATCCCCCCGCAGTCAGTCTCAACGCCGCTGCGGGCCAATACCGCTTGCGCATCCACGCCACGCGCCACGTTTTCCGGCAGATCCAGCGCCAGCATTTCATGGATTTTCGCGGCGCTTTTTTCATCCCAGCCCAGTTGGGTGACGCCGCACCAGTCATGATCGAACGCAACCGGCAGCGCGTCATACAGGCGACGGGCAAAGGTAAACGCAGCCGGAAAAAAGCGCGTCAGCGCCGGGTTGCTGTGGCTGATTAACGGGTATAGCGCCCCCTGCCGGTTGCCGGACGCGCCCTGCGCCGGCGCATCGTCCTCGCAATACAGCGTCACGCGCTTGCCACGCCGCAATAGGGCTAACGCCAGCAGAGCGCTGGCGACGCCGCCGCCGACTATCGCTACGTCATCCCCTTGCGCCGCCTGTCGTTGATACCAGGGCGTCAGCGAACGCGCGGGCAGGGCGCTTTCCAGCACGCCGGTGAGCATTTCGCGCTTACGGCCAAAGCCTTTTCTTTTCTGCATGGTAAACCTGGCCTCCTGCAAGCCACGGCGAACAAAGCCCGCAGAGGTAAAGGTTGCCAGCGTTGCGCCGGGCCGCGCCAGCCGGGCCATGGCGTTAAACAGCTGCGACGTCCACATGTCCGGGTTTTTGGCCGGGGCGAAACCATCAAGAAACCACGCATCCACCTGGCCCTGTAACGCGTCATCTAACTCGGGGATCAGTTCATTGACGTCGCCCAGCCACAAATCCAGCGTCACGCGTCCGTTATCGAACAACAGGCGCTGGCAGCCCGCCAGCAGCGGCGGCCACTGGCGATGCAGCTTTTCCGCCCAGGGCGCGAGTTCAGGCCACGCGGCGTGGGCGCGCGCTAAATCCTCCGCCTGAAGCGGGAATTTTTCGAAGCTAACGAAGTGCAGCCGGTTTAGCGTTGCCTCGGGATGGGCAGCGCAAAACGCGTCAAACGCCTGCCAGAGCGTAAGAAAATTGAGCCCGGTGCCAAAGCCGGTTTCCGCCACGGTAAACAGCGTGCGAGCGTGCTGCGCAAAGCGCGCCGGCAGCTGATTTCCCGCCAAAAAGACGTAGCGCGTCTCTTCCAGACCGTTGTCATTGGAAAAGTAAACATCGTCAAAATCTCGGGAAACAGGTGTACCCTCATTATTGAAGTCAAGGGTGGCAGGTTTGATGGTGGAATGTTTCACGTAAGTTACTCGTCTGACAGGCAGTGGCACGATCTTAGCGATGTGGGGCGGGCGGCGCAAATTTACCGGCAAATCGTCTGATCGGACTTGTTCGGCGTACAACTGTACGCTATTGTGCCACTCGACTCTTATTATTAGTGCGACTGACAGAGGTATTAGATGAAACGTGCAGTGATTACTGGCCTGGGTATCGTATCCAGCATCGGTAATAACCAGCAGGAAGTCCTGGCATCCCTTCGTGAAGGGCGCTCAGGTATTACTTTCTCTCAAGAGCTGAAAGATTCCGGTATGCGTAGCCACGTTTGGGGCAACGTAAAACTGGACACCACCGGTCTGATCGACCGCAAAGTGGTGCGCTTTATGAGCGATGCGTCGATTTATGCATACCTCTCGATGGAGCAGGCCATTCAGGATGCCGGTCTTTCTGACGAAGCCTACCAGAACAACCCGCGCGTTGGTCTGATCGCCGGTTCCGGCGGCGGCTCCCCGCGCTACCAGGTGTTCGGCGCTGACGCGATGCGCAGCCCGCGCGGCCTGAAAGCGGTCGGCCCATATGTGGTGACCAAATCCATGGCATCCGGCGTGTCCGCCTGCCTGGCGACCCCGTTCAAAATTCACGGCGTGAACTACTCCATCAGCTCCGCTTGCGCCACTTCCGCACACTGTATCGGTAACGCGGTTGAGCAGATCCAACTGGGCAAACAGGACATCGTGTTTGCTGGCGGCGGCGAAGAGCTGTGCTGGGAAATGGCCTGTGAGTTCGACGCCATGGGCGCGCTGTCGACCAAATACAACGAAACGCCGGACAAAGCGTCCCGCACCTATGACACGGACCGTGACGGTTTCGTGATCGCAGGCGGCGGCGGTATGGTCGTGGTGGAAGAGCTGGAACACGCCCTGGCGCGTGGCGCGCACATCTATGCGGAAATCGTCGGTTACGGCGCAACGTCCGATGGCGCAGACATGGTGGCACCTTCTGGCGAAGGCGCAGTGCGCTGC
Organism: Atlantibacter subterraneus; assembly: GCF_007570865.1. Taxonomy (GTDB): domain Bacteria; phylum Pseudomonadota; class Gammaproteobacteria; order Enterobacterales; family Enterobacteriaceae; genus Atlantibacter; species Atlantibacter subterraneus. Next base: position 313,726 of record NZ_VLPS01000003.1, read on the forward strand.
ATGCAGATGGCGATGCACGGCGTTGATACCCCAATCGATTACCTGAACACCCACGGGACTTCCACGCCGGTTGGCGATGTGAAAGAACTGGGCGCGATCCGCGAAGTGTTCGGCGATAAATCTCCGGCGCTGTCCGCTACCAAAGCCATGACCGGTCACTCTCTGGGTGCGGCAGGCGTCCAGGAAGCCATTTACTCCCTGCTGATGCTGGAGCACGGCTTTATCGCCCCGAGCATCAACATCGAGAATCTGGACCCGCAGGCGGAAGGGTTGAATGTCATCACTGAAACCACCGAGCGTGAACTCACTACCGTGATGTCCAACAGCTTCGGCTTCGGCGGCACCAACGCCACGCTGGTGATGCGTAAGTACAACGCGTAATCGCAGCGACATAAAAAAAGGGCCTCTAAGGCCCTTTTTGCGTTTCTGAACGCCGGTTACAGCACCATCATTATCACCACAATCGCCACCACCAGCGCGAACAGCACCAGGCCCGGACGGGCGGAAAGCTGGCGCAGCGGTTCCATTAACGCAGGGATCAGCGGGCTGTAAATCGGCTGGATGTCACGGGTCTCCAGCGGCGACGCGTTACCGGCAACGCGCAGGGCGAACACCTGATTCAGCACATCCTGAATTTGCGCCGTGGTCAGCACCGTCTGCGGCGTGGCCTGCCAGCGCTGCTGGGTGTAATCGACAATCTCCTGCCATTCGTGTGACGCCATCGGCTGGCGCAAGGCGGTTTGCAGGGAGATCAGCGTCGGGGCCGCCTGCTGAACCAGCGTCTGTCGCGCCTGTAGCCAGGTATTCAACGGGGCGAAATGCTTAGCCGGGATCAACTCGCCGGTTTTGACGCCTGCCAGCTCCAGCATCGATTGCCAGATCAGCTTCGGCGATTCGCCAGTGGCGGCGGCCAGTTTGATGACCTGCTGATTCAGCGTGTTGTGCTCGGCGGGCAGCAGCGGGCGCTCGGTCGCCGGGCGCTGCTGCGGCTGCGGGATCGCCATCTGGCCGTTTTGCAACAGCACCAGCACACTCTTTAACTGCTCGGGCGACAGCTGGCTCAGCGCGGTCTGACCAAACTGCTGGCGAATATAATCGCTCGCCGCCTGGCGGTTGTTGCCCACGTTCAGCAGCTCGGTCAGTTGCGACAGCAGCTGCCTGCCGGAATGGGTGCTTTCCGCGCTGGTCAGGCGTTGATTCAAATTTTGCTCGGCGGCGGGAAAATGGCGCGACTGCAACGGCATCTCTTGTTTCAGCCCCAAATCGTGGCGCAGGCTGGCCCAGACCTCGCTGCTCTGCTGCTGCGTCAGCGCGATGATGCGGGTAATCAGCCGCTCAAGCTGGGTACGCTGTTGGGATGAGAGCGGGAGTTCACCGGCTGTGGTCTGCGGGGAGGGAGGTTCTCCCGGAGGGCGGGCGGGTGCGCCCTGGACTGGTTGCATCATAGTAAATCCTGACTTCGCCTTCGGTCTCGTGTATGACTAAGGGCGAGATTATGGCACACTTACCGCCAGCCCCATTAGGGCTATTTTATTTGCCATTTTGTATCTGGGCAGTGCTCACAAAGGTTTACCTTTGAACGCCCACAGGGCGGCCCGAAGGGTGAGCGAAGCGAATAACCTCCTCACGTACTACGTGTACGCTGCGGGCTTTGCGCGCTGTCCAAATCCAAAATGGCTGCAACAATAATACCTACAGGGGCTGGCGTGCGCCCATCTCCCGCACATTAACAGGTACTGTAACGTGAAAATTCTCGTTGATGAAAATATGCCTTATGCCCGCGAACTGTTTGCCCGTTTGGGTGAGGTAAAAGCGGTGCCGGGGCGGCCGATTCCGGTGGCCGAACTGGATGATGCCGATGCGTTGATGGTGCGTTCGGTGACCAAAGTTAACGGCCAGTTGCTGGACGGAAAAGGTGTCCGCTTCGTCGGCACCGCGACGGCAGGCACCGATCACGTAGATCAGGATTATTTACATCAGGCGGGGATCGCGTTTTCCGCAGCACCCGGCTGTAATGCTATTGCCGTCGTGGAATACGTGTTTTCCGCGCTGCTGATGCTGGCGGAGCGCGACGGATTCGAACTGACCGACCGCACCGTGGGTATTGTCGGCGTCGGCAACGTCGGCGGGCGCTTGCAAAAGCGTCTGGAAGCGCTGGGCGTGCGCACGCTGCTGTGCGATCCGCCGCGCGCCGATAACGGCGAGCCGGGCGATTTCCAGCCGCTGGATAAGCTGGTCGAAGAGGCCGACATCCTGACCTTCCACACCCCGTTGTACAAAGACGGTCCGTACAAAACCTGGCATCTGGCGGATGAAGCGCTAATCTCGCGCCTCAAGCCGGGCGCGATTTTGATCAACGCCTGCCGTGGCGCGGTGGTGGATAACGCCGCTCTGCTGAAATGCCTCGACGCGGGCCAGAAGCTCAGCACCGTACTTGACGTCTGGGAACCGGAGCCGGATCTCAACGTGGCGCTGCTGGATAAAGTCGATATCGGCACCGCGCATATCGCCGGTTACACCCTTGAAGGCAAAGCGCGTGGCACCACTCAGGTGTTTGAAGCCTATAGCGCGTTTATCGGCAAGCCGCAGCAAATCGCCCTCGACTCGCTGCTGCCCGCGCCAGAATTTGGCCGCATCACCCTGCATGGCCCGTTAGATCAGCCAACGCTGAAAAGACTGGTGCATCTGGTGTATGATGTGCGCCGCGATGACGCGCCGCTGCGTAAAGTGGCTGGCGTGGCGGGTGAATTCGATAAGCTGCGTAAGCATTATCTTGAGCGCCGCGAATGGTCGTCCCTGTTTATTCAGTGCGATGACGCCGCGGCGGCGAAGCTGCTCTCTGCGCTCGGGTTTAACGCCGTACACCATTCGGCGCGTTAATCATCTTCTTTTACGTTCCCTGCCTTTTGGGGCAGGGACGCTGTTCTATTTTCTGGAGTAAACCACCATGTCTGAAGGCTGGAACATTGCCGTACTGGGCGCGACGGGCGCCGTGGGCGAAGCCCTGCTTGAACAACTTGCGGAACGTCAATTCCCGGTGGGTGAACTGTTTGCCCTGGCGCGCAGCGAAAGCGCGGGCGAAACCCTGCGTTTTGCGGGTAAAAGCGTGATGGTGCAGGACGCCGCCGAATTTGACTGGACCCAGGCGCAGCTCGCGTTCTTTGTGGCCGGTCAGGACGCCACCGCGCAGTACGCGGACGATGCTGCTAACGCGGGCTGCCTGGTGATTGATGCCAGCGGTCTGTACGCGCTGGAGCCGGATGTGCCGCTGGTCGTGCCGGAAGTGAATCCGTTCGTGCTGGCGGATTACCGCAACCGTAATCTGGTCGCGATTCCCGATAGCCTGACCAGCCAGCTGCTGGTGGCGTTAAAGCCGCTGATCGATGAAGGCGGCCTGGCGCGCATTCAGGTCACCAGCCTGCTGTCCGCGTCGGCGAAAGGCAAAGTGGCGGTTGACGCCCTGGCGGGCCAGAGCGCCAAACTGCTCAACGGTATCCCGGTTGATGAAGACGATTTCTTTGGCCGTCAGCTGGCGTTTAACGTTCTGCCGCTTCTGCCGGATAGCCAGGGCAGCGTGCGCGAAGAGCGCCGCATCGTCGATGAAGTCCGTAAAATCCTCCAGGATGAGATGCTGATGATCTCCGCCACCTGCGTTCAGTCGCCGGTATTTTACGGCCATGCGCAGATGGTCAATTTTGAAGCCATGCGCCCGCTGTCGTTTGAAGAAGCGCGCGATGCCTTTGGCCGTGGCGAAGAAGTGGTGTTATCCCCCGCTAATGAATTCCCTACCCAGGTGGGCGACGCCTCCGGCAACGCTCAGCTTTCTGTCGGCTGCGTGCGTAACGATTACGGCATGCCCGAGCAGATCCAGTTCTGGTCTGTCGCGGATAACGTACGCTTCGGCGGCGCGCTGATGGCGGTGAAAGTGGCGGAGAAATTAGTGCAGGAGTATTTGTACTGATGTCTGAGCTTCAGGATGTGCCGGTGCGCAAAATCGCGCTCGGCATTGAGTACGACGGCAGTAAATATTACGGCTGGCAGCGCCAGAATGAAGTGCGCAGCGTGCAGGAAAAACTCGAAAAGGCGCTGAGCCAGGTGGCGAATGCGCCGGTTAACGTGTTTTGCGCCGGGCGCACCGATGCGGGCGTTCACGCCACCGGCCAGGTGGTGCACTTTGAAACCCAGGCCGTCCGCAAAGACGCCGCCTGGACGCTGGGTGTAAATGCGAATTTACCTGGTGACATCGCGGTGCGCTGGGTCAAAGATGTGCCGGACGATTTTCATGCCCGATTTAGCGCAACGGCTCGCCGTTACCGCTATGTCATCTACAATCATCGTCTGCGTCCTGCAGTATTGCAGCAGGGCGTCACCCATTATCACCAGCCGCTGGATGCTGAACGCATGCATCGCGCGGCCCAGTGCTTGATCGGTGAAAATGATTTTACCTCGTTTCGCGCCGTGCAATGTCAGTCGCGCACCCCGTGGCGCAATCTGATGCACATTAACGTCGCGCGATTCGGGGCGTATGTGGTGGTCGATATCAAAGCGAATGCTTTTGTACATCATATGGTCAGGAATATTGTTGGCAGCCTGATGGAAGTAGGGTGCGGCAACCAGCCGGAGAGCTGGATTGAGGAGTTGCTGGCGGTGAAGGATCGTACGCTTGCGGCAGCGACGGCGAAAGCGGAAGGGCTCTATCTGGTCAGCGTGGATTATCCTGACCGTTTCGAGCTGCCGAAGACGCCAATGGGCCCACTTTTTTTAGCTGACTAAAGGCTGTTGAGGACGTAACGCAGTATGGACATTATTCGCTTTGTGATCGATTTCATCCTGCACATTGATGTGCATCTGGCGGAGTTGGTCGCCGATTACGGGATTTGGGTTTACGCCATCCTGTTTTTGATTCTGTTTTGTGAAACCGGGCTGGTGGTCACGCCCTTCCTGCCGGGCGATTCGCTGCTGTTTGTCGCCGGGGCGATCTCCGCACTGCCGACCAACGATCTCAATGTTCACCTGATGGTGGCGTTAATGATCGTAGCGGCGATTATCGGCGATGCAGTGAATTACACCATTGGCAGATTGTTCGGCGAAAAGCTGTTCAGTAACCCGAACTCGAAAATTTTCCGCCGCAGCTATCTGGATAAAACCCATGCGTTTTACCAGCGTCACGGCGGGAAAACCATTATTCTCGCGCGTTTTGTGCCGATCGTGCGCACCTTTGCGCCGTTCGTCGCCGGGATGGGGCATATGTCCTATCGCCATTTCGCGGCCTATAACGTGATCGGCGCGCTGTTGTGGGTGCTGCTGTTTACCTACGCGGGTTACCTGTTCGGCGATTTGCCGATCGTGCAGGAAAACCTGAAGCTGCTGATTGTGGCGATCATCGTCCTGTCGGTATTGCCGGGCGTAGTGGAAATTATCCGCCACAAGCGAGCCGCGGCGCGCAGCGGCAGATAACTATCACGTTCATGAAACAAGAGCAGGATCGCGCGGTTAGACCACTTTTTTATCCCAACTCGCGGTTTGTTATGTTTTAATGAGCACCATTTATGGTCTGTCGGCGGTCAGAATTTATCCGCTGCCGACAGAAAAACTGGCATCGACCAGGTTCAGGCAGAAAGGTCATCAATGAGCTGGATTGAACGAATTCTCAATAAGAGCAATATCACCCCCACCCGTAAGGCGAGCATCCCTGAAGGGGTGTGGACCAAGTGCGACAGCTGCGGTCAGGTTCTCTACCGCGCCGAGCTGGAGCGTAACCTGGGGGTTTGCCCGAAGTGCGATCATCATATGCGTATGGCGGCACGTGACCGTCTGCACAGCCTGTTAGACGAAGGCTCCATGGTTGAACTGGGCAGCGAGCTTGAGCCGAAAGACGTGCTGAAGTTTAAAGACTCCAAAAAGTATAAAGATCGTCTGGCGAGTGCCCAGAAAGAAACCGGCGAAAAAGACGCGCTGGTGGTGATGAAAGGCACCCTGCATGATATGCCGGTGGTTGCGGCGGCGTTTGAGTTCTCCTTTATGGGCGGCTCGATGGGCTCGGTCGTGGGCGCGCGTTTTGTCCGTGCCGTTGAGCAGGCGCTGGAAGACAACTGCCCGCTGATCTGCTTCTCCGCGTCCGGCGGCGCGCGTATGCAGGAAGCGCTGATGTCGCTGATGCAGATGGCGAAAACCAGCGCCGCGCTGGCAAAAATGCAGGAGCGCGGCTTGCCGTATATCTCTGTGCTGACCGACCCGACCATGGGCGGCGTTTCCGCCAGCTTCGCGATGCTGGGCGATCTGAACATTGCCGAGCCGAAAGCGCTGATTGGCTTTGCCGGCCCGCGCGTTATCGAACAGACCGTGCGCGAAAAACTGCCTGCGGGCTTCCAGCGCAGCGAGTTCTTAATCGAAAAAGGGGCGATCGATATGATTATCCGTCGCCCTGAGCTGCGCCTGAAGCTGGCCAGCCTGCTGGCGAAAATGATGAATCTCCCGGCTCCAGGACCGGATGCGCCGCAGGAATCGATTGTGGTTCCGCCAGCGCCGGACCAGGAACAAGAGGCCTGATCGTCACGAAGGGCAGGGCCATAACGGCACTGCCCTTTTTGTTTATCCATCGCTAACACGTACGGGCATCATGGAAAAAGACTGCATTCCCCACGCCACGTCGCCCCTGGCTACGTGGCTTTCTTATCTGGAAAACCTGCACAGTAAAACCATCGACATGGGGCTGGAGCGCGTATCGCGCGTGGCGGCGACTCTTCAGGTTCAAAAGCCCGCGCCGTTTGTGTTTACGGTTGCCGGCACCAACGGAAAAGGCACCACCTGCCGCACCCTCGAAGCCATTCTGATGGCGTCCGGGTTGCGGGTTGGCGTTTACAGTTCGCCGCATCTGGTGCGCTATACCGAGCGGGTGCGCATTCAGGGCGCAGAGCTTTCGGAATCCGACCACACCGCGTCGTTCAGCGCGATTGAAAGTGCGCGCGGCGACACGTCCTTGACCTATTTCGAGTACGGCACGCTATCGGCGCTGTGGCTGTTTACGCAGTCGGCGCTGGACGTGGTGATTCTGGAAGTCGGCCTTGGCGGGCGTCTGGATGCCACCAACCTGGTGGACTGCGATGTGGCGGTTATCACCAGTATTGCTCTTGATCATACCGACTGGCTGGGGCCGGATCGCGAAAGCATTGGCCGCGAAAAAGCGGGCGTGTTCCGCGCGGGCAAACCGGCTATCGTCGGCGAGCCGGATATGCCCGCGTCCATCGCGGCGGTGGCTCAGGAAAAAGGCGCGCTGCTGGCGCGGCGCGGCGTCGACTGGGACTACCAGGCGAACGAGACCGGCTGGCATTTCCGCGATGCCCGGGGTGAACTGCGCGATCTGCCGCTGCCTCACGTGCCGCAGCCGAACGCCGCAACGGCGCTGGCGGCCATCCGCGCCAGCCAGCTGGCGGTGAGCGACGCCGCTATCCGCCAGGGTATTGCGCAGGCGCTGCTGCCGGGGCGCTTCCAGTGCGTCAGCGAATCACCGCGCGTGATCCTGGATGTGGCGCATAACCCGCATGCGGCGGCGTATCTGGCGAGCCAGATGCAGCGTTTGCCCGCGGGCGGGAAAGTGCTTGCGGTAATCGGCATGCTGCACGATAAAGATATTGCGGGCACGCTGGCCTGTCTGGAGCCGGTGGTAGATAGCTGGTATTGTGCCCCACTGGAGGGCCCGCGCGGTGCCACGGCTGAGCAACTGACGGCGCACCTGAAGCAGGGCGAGCGCTATCAAAGCGTTGTGCAAGCCTGGGATGCCGCCATGGCGCAGGCTCAACCGCAAGATACCGTACTGGTATGCGGTTCGTTTCATACCGTAGCGCATGTGATGGAAGCGATGGACGCGAGGAGGCGAGGTGGCGAGTAAATTTCAAAACCGATTAGTGGGCACGATTGTGCTGGTAGCGCTGGGCGTGATTTTGCTGCCAGGGCTGCTGGACGGCCAGAAAAAGCATTATCAGGATGAGTTTGCGGCGATCCCGCTGGTGCCGAAGCCAGGGGATACCGACGAGCCGGATATGCTGCCTGCCGCCACGCAGGCGCTGCCCGCGCAGCCGCCAGAAGGGGCGGCGGAAGAGATGAGGGCGGCGAACGCGGCGGCGTCTGCGATAGATACCGGGCGTGTGGCGAATAATGCCAATAATCTCGATCCGTTACCGGAACCGGAGCCTGTGCCACCGAGCAAACCGAAAGCGCAGGACACGCCGAAAAAACCGCAGACCAAACCGCAAAAAGATAAAACTGACGAGCAGTTGGCGATGCTGAGCGAAGAAGAGCCGCCGAAAAAAGCGGAGCCGACAAAAGCCGACGCGCCGCCGACCGGCAAAGCTTATGTGGTGCAGTTAGGCGCGCTTAAAAATGCCGACAAAGTGAATGAAATTGTTGGTAAACTGCGCGGCGCGGGTTACCGGGTTTATACGTCGCCGTCAACGCCGGTACAGGGTAAAATCACCCGCATTCTGGTTGGGCCGGATGCCTCGCGCGATAAATTAAAAGGATCGCTGGGCGAGCTTAACCAGCTTTCCGGGTTAAACGGGGTAGTGATGAATTATTCCGTAAACTGATGATCGGGGTGCGCAGCCTTATCTGTTGATTGTTAACGGATATAAAGCAGCGGCACCTCCGAAACGCAGCGGAAACCGGGAAAAAAAGTACGGCGTTGAAGATTTTTTCAACGCCTTTTTTTATTGAGCCAGGGGAAGGAAATCCCTACGCAAACGTTTTCTTTTTCTGTTAGAATGCGCCCCGAACTGGACGTCAGGGCGATTTATCACAGGACACATTCATGGTCTGGATAGATTACGCCATCATCGCGGTTATCGGCTTTTCCTGTCTGGTAAGCGTTATCCGCGGGTTTGTGCGTGAAGCGTTATCGCTGGTTACCTGGGGCTGTGCCTTCTTTGTCGCCAGCCACTACTACACTTACCTGGCAGTTTGGTTCACTGGCTTTGAAGACGAACTGGTACGTAATGGGATAGCGATCGCAGTGCTGTTTGTTGCGACGCTGATTGTCGGCGCGATCGTCAATTATGTGATTGGCGCGCTGGTGGAGAAAACCGGCCTGTCGGGTACAGACAGGGTGTTGGGGATCTGTTTTGGCGCACTACGTGGCGCACTTATCGTCTCCGCCATTCTGTTCTTTCTTGATACCTTTACCGGCTTCTCCAAAAGCGACGACTGGCAAAAATCGCAGCTCATCCCGCAATTCAGTTTCATCATCAGATGGTTTTTTGACTATCTGCAAAGCTCGTCAAGTTTCTTACCCCGGTAATTGTGCCGGGGGCAGTCTCTTAATGAGGAAAAGACAACATGTGCGGTATTGTCGGTATCGCCGGTGTTATGCCGGTAAACCAGTCGATTTATGACGCGTTAACGGTGCTTCAGCACCGTGGGCAGGATGCCGCAGGCATCATCACCATTGATGCAAACAACGGCTTTCGCCTGCGCAAAGCCAACGGCCTGGTGAGTGATGTATTCGAAGCCCGCCATATGCAGCGTCTGCAAGGCAATATGGGTATCGGCCATGTGCGTTATCCGACAGCAGGCAGCTCCAGCGCCTCCGAAGCACAACCCTTTTACGTAAACTCCCCGTACGGGATCACCCTGGCGCACAACGGCAACCTGACCAACGCGCACGAACTGCGCCGGATGCTGTTTGAAGAGAAGCGCCGCCATATCAACACCACCTCGGATTCCGAAGTTCTGCTGAACGTGTTCGCCAGCGAACTGGATAACTTCCGCCACTACCCGCTGGAAGCCGACAACATTTTCGCCGCCATTGCCGCCACCAACCGCCTGATCCGCGGCGCATACGCCTGCGTGGCGATGATTATCGGCCACGGCATGGTGGCCTTCCGCGATCCGAACGGTATTCGTCCGCTGGTGCTGGGCAAGCGCGATATCGGCGATGGTCGCACCGAGTATATGGTGGCCTCCGAGAGCGTGGCGCTGGATACTCTGGGCTTTGAATTCTTACGCGACGTCGCGCCCGGTGAAGCTATCTACATCACCGAAAAAGGCCAGCTGTTTACCCGTCAGTGCGCCGATAACCCGGCCAGCAACCCATGCCTGTTCGAGTACGTCTACTTTGCGCGTCCTGACTCGTTTATCGACAAGATTTCCGTGTACAGCGCCCGCGTCGGCATGGGCAAAAAGCTCGGCGAGAAAATTGCCCGCGAGTGGGAAGATCTCGATATCGACGTGGTCATCCCGATCCCGGAAACCTCCTGCGATATCGCGCTGGAGATCGCCCATATTCTGAATAAGCCGTACCGTCAGGGGTTTGTGAAAAACCGCTACGTGGGCCGTACCTTTATCATGCCGGGCCAGCATCTGCGCCGTAAATCGGTGCGGCGCAAGCTCAACGCCAACCGCGCCGAGTTCCGCGACAAGAACGTGCTGCTGGTGGATGACTCCATCGTGCGCGGCACCACCTCTGAGCAGATTATTGAGATGGCCCGTGAAGCAGGGGCGAAGAAGGTTTACCTGGCCTCTGCCGCACCGGAAATTCGCTTCCCGAACGTGTATGGCATCGATATGCCCAGCGCCAATGAGCTGATTGCCCACGGACGTGAAGTGGACGAAATCCGCCAGATCATCGGCGCAGATGGGCTGATTTTCCAGGATCTCGACGATCTGATTGAAGCAGTCCGCGCGGAAAACCCGGATATCCAGCAGTTCGAATGCTCGGTCTTCAACGGGGTGTACGTCACTAAAGACGTTGACCAGCAGTACCTGGAATATCTCGAATCCCTGCGTAATGACGATGCCAAAGCGGTGCAGCGCCAGAACGAAGTGGAAAATTTAGAGATGCATAACGAAGGGTAACCCGTCGATCCCTTCCGGGCCTCCGGAAGGGATTATCATTGCGTCCGTCCGCCATCTCTTCCGCGCCAGCCAACTTGCATATCCCTCTGCGTTACGGCAAAGTTTGCCCACGTATTTTCCGTTCAGGCAAAAAGTAATGAAACGACTCATCGTGGGCATTTCCGGGGCAAGCGGCGCGATTTATGGGGTTAGGCTGTTGCAGGTACTGCAATCGGTGCCTGACGTTGAAACCCATCTGATTATGAGCCATGCCGCACGCCAGACGCTGGCGCTGGAAACCTCTCTGTCGCTGCGCGATGTGCAGGCGCTGGCCGATGTGGTGCATGACGCGCGGGATATTGCCGCCAGCATTTCATCCGGGTCGTTTCGCACCTCAGGCATGGTGATCCTGCCATGCTCCATCAAAACCCTCTCCGGTATCGTACACAGCTACACCGATGGGCTGCTGACCCGCGCTGCCGATGTGGTGCTGAAAGAGCGGCGTACTTTGGTGTTGTGCGTCCGGGAAACGCCGCTGCACGTCGGGCATCTGCGCCTGATGACCCAGGCCGCCGAGCTGGGCGCGGTGATTATGCCGCCGATGCCCGCGTTTTATCATCAGCCCGCCACTCTCAATGACGTGATTAACCAGACGGTGAACCGGGTACTGGACCAGCTGGATATTGATCTGCCGGAAGATCTTTTCCATCGCTGGCAGGGAGCCTGACGCATTGTTTCGGTGCGTTGAAACCTGAGCGCCTCATTTTGGGGCATTTTTGTAACCGCGATCAAATCCTGAAAATATAATCCCCGTTCACGCATTTCCGCTAAAGACATTCCCCTTCGTAATGCTATCTTTCACTACATCTACTTTATTGTAACTTTTACTTAACATCTGCCGGGGTTCGCCCGTTCCGCGAAAACTGGCACAGGAAGTGCAATGCAAAGTAGCAACACAACAATATACACAACATAAAAAAGACCACTTGAGGGTAACGTATGAAGAAGAAGGCTATTGCTCTGTCATTGCTGCTGGGGCTTTCCGCGGCCACCAGCGCGTTCGCCGCGCTGCCGCAGACGGTTCGTATTGGTACGGATGCCACCTACGCCCCTTTCTCGTCTAAAGACGCCAAAGGCGAATTCGTGGGTTTTGATATCGATCTCGGTAATGAGATGTGCAAGCGCATGTCGGTGAAATGTACCTGGGTAGGCAGCGATTTCGATTCGCTGATCCCGTCGCTGAAGGCCAAGAAAATCGACGCGATTATCTCTTCGCTGTCGATCACCGAAAAGCGCCAGCAGGAAATTGCCTTCTCGGAAAAACTGTACGCGGCAGATTCCCGCCTGATCGCCTCTAAAGGCTCACCGATCCAGCCGACCATCGAGTCACTGAAAGGTAAGCACGTCGGCGTTCTTCAGGGTTCTACCCAGGAAGGCTTTGCCAACGACAACTGGCGCAACAAAGGTGTCGATGTGGTGGCGTATCAAAACCAGGATCTGATCTATTCCGACCTGGCGGCAGGCCGTCTCGATGCCGCATTCCAGGATGAAGTCGCCGCCAGCGAAGGCTTCCTGAAACAGCCGGCAGGTAAAGAGTTCGCCTTTGCGGGCCCGTCGGTGAAAGATAAAAAATACTTTGGCGACGGTACCGGCATTGGTCTGCGCCAGAGCGACACTGAACTGAAAGCGGCCTTTGATAAAGCCTTTGATGAGCTGCGTAAAGACGGCACTTACGACAAAATGGCGAAGAAATATTTCGACTTTAACGTCTACGGTGACTAACAGAAAACGCGCCCAGCCAGCCTGGGCGCGGCTTTTCTGAACGGCCATTCCATAGCGCCTCACTTTTTTGGTGCAATTTACCGACGATGTAGCGTTATGGTGCATGGAGCGCACTGTTTTAGCGCGTCGAGTGAATAATTAAGCATCGTAAGCGAAAAAATTCCGCGCGGGCGGCCATATTCTTTTGCCTAAATGCGCATAACAGTGGCACGATACGTGCTGTCTCGATGTTTAGAGCACTACAACACAAAAAGACAACTCACCGAGGATTGCTATGAAAAAGTTGGTGTTATCCCTTTCTCTGGTACTGGCGTTTTCCAGTGTTTCCACCGCGTTCGCCGCGATTCCGCAAAATCTCCGTATTGGCACCGATCCCACGTATGCGCCCTTCGAATCGAAGAATGCGCAGGGTGAATTGGTGGGTTTTGATATCGATTTGGCGAAAGAGCTGTGCAAACGCATCCAGACCAAATGTACTTTCGTTGAAAATCCGCTGGACGCGCTAATCCCGTCTTTGAAAGCGAAAAAAATCGACGCCATCATGTCATCGCTTTCCATTACGGAAAAACGCCAGCAGGAAATCGCGTTTACCGACAAACTCTACGCAGCCGACTCCCGTCTGGTGGTCGCGAAAGATTCCGATATTGAACCGAGTCTTGAGAAGCTGAAAGGCAAACGCGTCGGTGTATTGCAGGGCACCACTCAGGAAACCTACGGCAATGAACACTGGGCTCCGAAAGGCGTGGAAATCGTCTCCTACCAGGGCCAGGACAATATCTACTCTGACCTGACCGCAGGCCGTATCCAGGCAGCATTCCAGGATGAAGTCGCGGCAAGCGAAGGTTTCCTGAAACAGCCTATAGGTAAAGACTACAAGTTTGGCGGCCCGTCCATCAAAGACGAGAAGCTGTTCGGCGTCGGTACCGGCATGGGTATCCGTAAAGAAGACAACGAACTGCGCGAAGCGCTGAACAAAGCCTTTGCTGAAATGCGCGCTGACGGCACTTACGAAAAACTGGCTAAGAAATACTTCGACTTTGACGTATACGGCGGTTAATCGCCTACATAGAGTTGCCGCGCCCCGGCTAGCCGGGGCGTTATAAGGGTTAACCCGTCAGGCGCTCCAGACATTGATCACAGGATAAGCACCATGCTGTATGGGTTTTCACAAGTTATCTTACAAGGGGCTATCGTCACGCTTGAACTGGCGCTAAGCTCCGTTATCCTGGCGGTTCTCATCGGCCTGGTGGGGGCGGCGGGGAAGTTATCGCGTAACCGCCCGCTGGCGCTGTTGTTTGAGGCCTATACCACGCTGATCCGCGGCGTTCCCGATCTCGTTTTGATGTTGCTTATCTTCTACGGGCTGCAAATTGCCCTGAATACCGTGACCGACGCGCTGGGTCTGGCGCAGTTTGATATCGACCCGATGGTTGCGGGTATCATCACGCTGGGCTTTATCTACGGAGCCTACTTCACCGAAACCTTTCGCGGCGCGTTTATGGCGGTGCCGAAAGGGCATATCGAAGCCGCTACCGCCTTTGGATTCACCAACGCCCAGACTTTCCGCCGCGTGCTGTTCCCTGCGATGATGCGCTTTGCGCTGCCGGGGATCGGCAATAACTGGCAGGTGATCCTTAAAGCCACCGCGCTGGTCTCGCTGCTGGGGCTGGAAGACGTGGTCAAAGCTACCCAGCTTGCCGGGAAAAGTACCTGGGAGCCGTTCTACTTCGCCGTGGTCTGCGGTGTGATTTATTTAGTGTTCACCACCGTTTCCAACGGCGTTCTGCTGCTGCTGGAGCGTCGTTATACCGTGGGCGTCAAGAGGGCTGACCTGTGATCGAAATTATTCAGGAATACTGGAAATCCCTGCTGTGGACCGACGGTTATCGTTTTACCGGGGTGGCGATCACCCTGTGGTTGCTGATTTCTTCGGTGGTAATGGGCGGCATTCTGGCGATCTTTCTTGCCATTGGCCGGGTCTCCAGCAACAAGTTTATCCAGTTCCCCATCTGGCTGTTTACCTATGTATTCCGCGGTACGCCGCTGTACGTGCAGCTGCTGGTGTTTTACTCCGGGATGTACACCCTGGAAGTGGTGAAGGGCACCGAACTGCTGAACGCGTTTTTCCGCAGCGGCCTGAACTGTACCGTGCTGGCGTTGACGCTCAATACCTGCGCCTACACCACCGAGATTTTCGCCGGGGCGATCCGCTCGGTTCCCCACGGAGAAATCGAAGCGGCGCGCGCCTATGGATTTTCGCGTTTTAAGATGTACCGCTGCATTATTTTGCCATCGGCGCTGCGTATCGCGCTGCCGGCCTACAGCAACGAAGTGATTTTGATGCTGCACTCCACGGCGCTGGCGTTTACCGCCACCGTGCCGGATCTGCTGAAAATCGCCCGCGATATCAACTCGGCGACCTACCAGCCGTTTACCGCCTTCGGCATCGCGGCGGTGCTGTACCTGATTATTTCCTATGTTCTGATTAGCCTGTTCCGCCGCGCGGAGCGTCGCTGGTTAGGGCATGTTAAACCTGCTTCTACGCACTGAGTGGCCCACCAATGTCTGACAATAAATTAAACGTTACCGACCTGCACAAACGCTACGGCGAGCATGAAGTGCTTAAAGGGGTCTCGCTTAAGGCCAATGCCGGGGATGTGATCAGCATCATCGGTTCCTCAGGCTCGGGTAAAAGTACCTTTTTACGCTGCATCAACTTCCTCGAAAAACCGAGTGAAGGCACCATCGTGGTGAATAACCAGAATATCGGCCTGGTGCGCGATAAAGACGGCCAACTGAAGGTGGCGGATAAAAACCAGCTGCGCCTGCTGCGTACCCGTCTGACCATGGTGTTCCAGCACTTCAACCTGTGGAGCCACATGACGGTGCTGGAAAACGTCATGGAAGCGCCGGTGCAGGTGCTGGGGCTGAGCAAGCAGGAAGCCCGCGAACGTGCGGTCAAATATCTTGAGAAAGTGGGCATCGACGCCCGCGCCCAGGGGAAATATCCGGTGCATCTTTCCGGCGGCCAGCAGCAGCGCGTTTCCATCGCCCGTGCGCTGGCCATGGAGCCGGAAGTGCTGCTGTTCGATGAGCCGACCTCCGCGCTGGATCCAGAACTGGTGGGCGAAGTATTGCGCATCATGCAGAAGCTGGCGGAAGAGGGCAAAACCATGGTGGTGGTGACCCACGAAATGGAATTTGCCCGCCACGTCTCCAGCCATGTCATTTTCCTGCATCAGGGGAAAATCGAAGAAGAGGGCGCGCCGGACGAGCTGTTTAACAACCCGAAAAGCCAGCGCCTGCAACAGTTCCTGAAAGGCTCGCTGAAGTAAATCCTGCCTGTTAACGGGAAAGCATCGATCAGCCGCTTTCCCGCTTGCGCTTTATTCAGCCAGCAATTTTAATGCGCTGGCTTCATCGGTCACTAACCCGGAAACCCAGCCGCCGCGCAGCGCCGCCCGGATTGCCGGGTATTTTTTCTCACCCCCTGCAAAGCCAATAATCGGCCGCGTGGTATGGCTCTCCAGCGGCACGCTGGTCAGCAGTTGGTCCAGTTCGCCGATGATGCGCTCGCCGTTATGATCGAAAAAATGGCCCAGCATTTCACCCGCCACGCCGCGTTTTTCCAGACTGTGTACCTGCTCGTCGGTGATAAAGCCTTCCGCATTCAGCGGGCAGCCAATTGAGACATCGCCGATGCCTAAAAAGGCGACGTGCGCATTCAGCGCGCGGGCGGCGACCCGCTGGTAGACCTGATGCTGGCACCACATCGCTTTGTCGTCCGGGCTGTCCGCGTACAGCGGCGCGGGGACGAAAAAGTATTTACCCTGCATTTTTTCCGCCATCCGCAGCGGCACATCATAACGGGTACCCGAATCATCGCGGGCGATGGCCCCGATCATCGACACGCAGTGATGCTGCGGGCGTTCGGTCCAGGGCAGGGCATCGATAATCGATCGTAAGGTCTTCCCTGAACCCACACCAAAAACTTGCGGCTGCTCTTCGGCGATGTACTGCGACATCACTTCTGCGCCTTCCACCGCCAGCATTTGTTGGATCGCTTCGTTGTCCAGCGACGCAGAGGGCACCACGCGGCACAGCGACAGGCCATGTTTTTCCTGGAGCGCCGCCGCCAGCTTAAGGCAGTGGGTAACCGGATGCGCGATTTTCACGCTCACCATGCCCTGTTCGCGCGCCGAGGAAATTAAGCGCTGCGCCACTTGCCGGGATAACCCGAGCGTTTTGGCGATTTCCTGTTGGGTTAGCCCCGCGACGTAATACATCCATGCAGCCCGCGCAGCCTGTTCCTGTTTTTTCTCTTCTTTGCTCATGACGTAACCCCTGATTCAACTGCCTGTAGTGTATCGCGCCAGGAGAAATATCAAAAATGGGCATTTGCCAAGGTAGAGGGCAAAAGATTAATTTTGTGACGCGACTCCCGGAAAGGATCGGGGACTGGCGACTAACATACCTGAAACGGGCAAATGCTCATTTAATTGGCAAATACTCAGTGTGGGGTGTGTATGAATAATCAAAGCGTGTGGATGCATATTGGTGCCGGTTCATTTCATCGGGCTCATCAGGCGTGGTACTTACACAAACTGCGCGAGCAGGGCGACGACAGCTGGAGTATTGCGCTGGGAAATATTCGCGATGACGCCAACGCCTTGCTTACGCAACTGGATAAGCAGCAGGGCGCTTATGTGCTGGAAACCGTTTCACCGGAGGGCGAGCGGCATTACGAGCAACTTTCCTCTATCAAAAAAATCCTGCCGTGGGACGCACAAATTAGCGCGCTGATTGAACAGGGCGCGCAGCCGAACACCCGCGTTATCGCCTTTACCGTCACCGAAAGCGGCTATTACCTGACGCCGGAACATGAACTGGATCTGACTCAGGCGGACGTGAAGGCGGATTTAGCGGGCGGTATTCGTACCCTTTATGGCGCGCTCACCCGCATCCTGAAACGCCGCGTTGAGCTGGGCGGCACGCCAGTCACCTTGCTGAACTGCGATAACTTGCGTCATAACGGCGAGCGCTTTCGCCACGGTTTTCTCTCGTTCCTGAAAGCGAAGCAGGAAACGGCGCTGTATGACTGGGTGAGCGCCAATACCACCTCGCCGAACACCATGGTTGACCGCATCACGCCGCGCCCGACGCCGGACGTGGCGGAACGCGTTAAGGCGGCAACGGGGATTCAGGACGCCGTGCCGGTGATGGGCGAGTCGTTTATTCAGTGGGTGATTGAGGATGATTTCATCGCCGGACGCCCGGCGCTGGAGAAGGTCGGCGTGGAGCTGGTGGATTCGGTGCTGCCCTGGGAAGAGGCCAAGATCCGTATTCTTAACGCCACCCACAGCTGCATCGCCTGGGCGGGAACGCTGATTGGGCTTTCTTATATCGACGACAGCACCCGCCATCCGGTGATCCGCCAGCTGGCCTGGGAATACGTGTCACAGGACGTGATCCCGTCTCTGACCCCGAGTCCGCTCGATTTAGGCGACTATCGCGATGTAGTGCTGGCGCGCTTTAGCAATCCGCATATCAAAGATACCAACCAGCGCGTCGCCGCCGACGGGCTGTCAAAAATCCCCGGCATGGTGACGCCGACCTTAATCCAGTGCTACGCGCGCGGCAGCGAGCCGCAGGCCAGCGCGGTGCTTCCGGCGCTGTTTTACCTGTTCCTCCAGCGCTGGGCGCAGGGGGATCTGCCGTATGAATATCAGGATGGCGTCATGCAGCCCGACACTATCCGGGCGCTGTTTGCCGGTTCCGATCCGCTGAAAGCCTTTACCTCGGATGAGGCGCTATTCGCGGAGCTGGCGGGTAACGACGCGTTTCATGCGCTGATGGTGCGTACCGTTGCCCGGATACAAGCCTGGGTGAACGAAACCACCGCACAACCGCTGACTGTGTAACGGGGGCGCTATGTATCTGGGAATCGATATCGGCACATCAGAACTGAAAGCGCTGGTGATTAATGAACAGGGCGAGATCGTTGCTGCGCAACATGCCGCGCTAACCGTGCAGCGCCCGCATCCCCTCTGGGCGGAACAAGATCCGCAGGCGTGGTGGCAGGCTACCTGTCAGGTTGTGGCGGCGCTGCGCCAGCAGGCACCGGAAGCCTGGGCGGCGATCCGCGCCATTGGCCTGTCCGGCCAGATGCACGGCGCGGTGCTGCTGGATAAACAGGGCGAGGTGCTGCGCCCGTGCATTCTGTGGAACGACACGCGAAGCCACCGGGAGTGCGACGACCTGCGCGAGCGCCATCCAGAAATCATGACCCTCAGCGCCAATATGATCATGCCGGGTTTTACTGCGCCGAAGCTGGCCTGGGTGGCGCGCCATGAACCGGAAATTTTTCAACAAATCGATAAGGTGCTGCTGCCGAAAGATTATCTGCGCTGGCGCTTAACCGGCGAGTTTGTGAGCGACCCCTCCGACGCAGCGGGCACGCTGTGGCTTGACGTGGCAAAACGCGACTGGTCTGACGCCTTGCTGGCGGCCACGGATTTACGCCGCGATCAGATGCCGCGCCTGGTGGAAGGCAGCGAAGTAAGCGCCACGCTGGATGCGGCGCTGGCAACCGAATGGGGCTTAAGCGCGAACGTGGTGATTGCCGGCGGCGGCGGTGATAACGCCACCTCGGCGGTGGGCGTTGGCGCGGTAAATCCCGGCGATGCGCTGATCTCGCTCGGCACCTCCGGGGTGATCTTTGTGGTCAATGACGCGCTGCAGGCCGATCCGTCATCCGGCGTACATGCATTCTGCCATGCGCTGCCTGGACGCTGGCATCAAATGAGCGTGATGCTCAGCGCCGCCAGTTGCCTGCGCTGGGTATGTAATCTGCTTGGGGTAACGGAAAGCCAGCTCATGGAAGAGATGGCGCTGTTAACCGACGAGGAGAAACAGCGCGCGCCGCTGTTTTTACCGTACCTGAGCGGCGAGCGGACGCCGCACAACGATCCCGAGGCCAGCGGCAGCTTCTTCAATCTGCGTCATGAGACTCGCCGCGCGCTGCTGGGCTATGCGGTGATTGAAGGCGTGGCGTTCGGCCTGGCGGACGGCATGGACGTGCTGGGCGACGCCCGGCAAACCATCACCCGTTGCAGCCTGACCGGCGGCGGCGCGCGCAGCACGCTGTGGGCGCAGTTGATCGCCGATGTGCTCGACGTCAGCGTGGTCACCCATCCGGCCAGCTCATCGGGGGCGTTAGGCGCAGCGCGGTTAGCCTGGCTGGCCTGCGGTGCTGATGAGCAAACGGTTTGCCGTAAACCGCCGGTTCAGCAAACCTTCGAACCCGCCAGCGCGCGCCAGGGCTGGCTGGAAAAACGCCTCGCGCTGTTCCGTCTGCTGTATCAGCAGCAGCGCCAGGCTCGCGCGCTCTTACCCTGATTGATGAATGATAAATGCCAGGCGCGGACACCGACGCCTGGCCCCCCTGTACCCTGTGAAGAGGAAGATTGTGATGCAATCGCAACAATACTGGTTTGGTTTACCCAAACATCTGCTGTGGGGTTTTATCGCTATCGCCATTTTTATGAGCGGCGATGGTTTCGAGATGGCGTTCCTGTCAAAACACATTACCGACATGGGATTCAGCCCGGCGCAGTCGGCGATGGTATTTGCCGTTTACGGTTTTGCCGCCGCGCTGGCGGCCTGGGCCTCCGGCGTCGTGGCGGAACTGATCACCCCGCAAAAAGCCATGGCAATCGGCTTTGTGCTGTGGTGCGTGATGCACGCGCTGTTTATGGCGCTGGGGCTCGGGATGCGCAATTATCCGCTGATGCTGCTGTTTTACGGTATTCGCGGCCTGGCTTATCCGCTGTTTATCTACTCGTTCATGATGATGCTGGTGCAGGTGTTACCGCGTGAGAAACTGGCGGCGGCAACCGGCTGGTTCTGGGCAATGTACTCTGTGGGCATCGGCGTAGTCGGCAGCTATCTGCCGAGCTTTACCATCCCGATGATGGGCGAAACCGGCACGCTGTGGATGGCGATTGGCTGGGTAGCCGTGGGCGGCGTGACGGCGATGATCAGCCTGCGCAACGTGCCGGTGGATCGCTCGCGGGTGAATCTGCCGATGAAAGAGAAAATGACCGAGCTTTCCCGGGCGGTGACGATCCTGTTTACCAACCGGGACGTGTTCTACGCGTGCCTTATCCGCATTATCAACACGCTGTCGCTGTTCGGTTTTGCGATTGTTATGCCGCTGCTGTTTGTCGATCGTCTCGGTTTTACCATTTCGGAATGGCTGCAAATCTGGGCGGTGTTCTTCTTCGTCACCATCTTCACCAATATCTTTTGGGGAATTATGGGCGAGTATATCGGCTGGATCCGCCAGGTACGCTGGTTCGGCTGTCTGGGCATGGCGATTGCCAGCCTGTCGTTTTACTATCTGCCGATGTGGGCGGGCCATAATTTTGCCATAGCGCTGATCCCGGCGGTGCTGCTGGGGATTTTCGTCGCCGCCTTTGTGCCGATGACGGCAGTGTTTCCTACGCTTGAGCCGCATCATAAAGGCGCAGCGGTTTCAATTTATAACCTGTCGGCTGGCATGAGTAACTTTGTCGCCCCCGCCATTGCGTCGCTGATCCTGCCGTTTTTCGATATTGTCGGGGTGGTGTGGGCGTACACCGGTTTGTATCTCTTTGCTGGCGTGTTGACCTTTATCATCAAGGTGCCGCAGCCCAAACGGGCCGCGAAAGCGGTGGAGGCCTCAGACGGCTATTCACAACAGCGTATTTAACATTAAGGGCCGCAATCGCGGCCCTGGTTATTTAGCGCACCACGTCATGCAGCGCTTCTTCTAAATCGAACCAGCGGAAGCCAAACCCCGATTCTTCAAGGCGCTTCGGCAACGCCCGCTGCCCGCCGAGCACCAGTACGGCGGATTCCCCCATCATCAGCTTGATGGCGGTGGCCGGCGCGCGAACGATTGCCGGACGGCTTAAAACATGGCCCAGGGTATGCGCGAACTGCTCGTTGCGCACAGGATAGGGCGACACCATATTGAACGGCCCGCGCAGATCGTTATTCAGCAGCCAGAGAATGCCGTTGACCATATCGTCGACGTGGATCCAGGCCAGGTACTGACGCCCGTTGCCCATCGGCCCGCCCAAACCGGTGCGGAACAGCGGCACGATTTTCCCCAGCATCCCGCCTTCCGGGGCGAACACCGCGCCGGTGCGTAGCAGGCAGACGCGGGTTTTATCGCTTTGCGCCTGGCAGGCGATCTGCTCCCATTTGGCGCACAGCTTATGGGTAAATTCGTTATGCGGCGGCTCGTCTTCCGTTACCACCACTTCGCCGAGATCGCCGTAATAGCCGGTCGCCGACCCGGAAATCAGCACCGACGGCGGGTTATCGCTGGCTTTAATCAGCGTGACCAGCCGTTGGGTGATTTGCCAGCGGCTCTGGCACAGCCGCTGTTTTTGCGCCGCCGTCCAGCGCTTATCGGCGATGGGCTCGCCCGCCAGGTTAATCACGGCGTCGAATTCATCCAGATCCTGGGCGTCGGACAGGCCTTTCCAGACGTTGATGCGCGGATCGAGCCGGGAGCGCGCCTTTTCCGGATCGCGCGTCACGACCGTCACGTTATTCCCCAGCGCCAACAGCCGTGGCACCAGATGGCGGCCAATCAGGCCGGTGCCGCCGGTAACCAGAATATTCATGCAACCTCCCGGTTGCGCTTAGCCCCGCCAGCTCATGGTCATCGACACCGAGTCGGCATAGCGTAGCGCGTGAAGTTTATCGATCTCCACTTCAGCATAGGTGACCCAATGATGTTCCCGCACGATATTGAGCACATCCTGAGTTAATTTTTCGAGCAAAGAGAATCGGTTATTCTCGACGTGCTGAATGATGGCTTTGGTTATGGTGCGATAATTTAACGCGTCCTGAATGTCTTCGCTGGTCCTCGCCTTATCGGCGGGGTAGTGGATCGCCACATTGATGACGATATCCTGCCGGTTGGCGATCTCTTCTTCCTTGATGCCGATAAAGGCGCGCAGGCGTAAGTTTTTGATGCGGATGATGGCGTCCGGCTGTGACATGAAACTCTCTCCATAATGATTCTGCCTCGCTATCATACCTTGCCGCCGCCGTCTCGCCCACGCGCGCTGCGCCAGAGTTAGACCACCTCCGCCTTTTTCCATGCCGCCAGCGTCGCGGGGCGGTTGCGGATGCGCTCGAACCAGTTACTCACCGCCGGATAGTTCTCCAGCGGGATGCGCTGGCGCTCGTGCGACGCCACCCACGGATAGGTCGCGATATCGGCAATGCTGTAGTGGCTGCCGCCCAGCCAGGGGGATTTTTCCAGCCGCTTGTTCAGTACGCCATACAGACGCTGGGTTTCTACCTGGTAGCGCTCAATCGCGTAGGGCACCGGCTGCGGCGCAAAGTGGTTGAAGTGATGATTCTGGCCGAGCATCGGGCCAAATCCGGCTACCTGCCAGAACAGCCACTGTAGCGTGGCTTCCCGTTCGCGCAGCTCCCCGCTCAGGAATTTGCCGGTTTTTTCGGCGAGATACAGCAAAATCGCGCCGGACTCGAACAGGCTGAGCGGCGCGCCGCCGTCCACCGGATCGTGGTCGACAATGGCCGGGATTTTATTGTTCGGCGAGATCGCCAGAAACTCCGGACGAAACTGCTCGCCCTTGCCGATATCCACCCGATGCAGCTGATATTCCAGGCCCGCTTCCTCCAGAAAAAGGGTAATTTTGTGGCCGTTTGGCGTTGGGGCATAAAACAGATCGATCATAACCGCTCCCGAAATGACGTCATGAATGGCTCAACTAAAAAGTATAGTGAGAGCAGGCATTTTCATCAGATGACACAGGGTGATTTCCAGGATAGTTTTTTGTTAAACGTCCTGAAGATGCGAGGAATTATGAGCCAGCCCGTGATAACACTTTGGTCCGATGCTAATTATTTCAGCCCGTACGTGATGTCTGTGTATGTCGCCCTGAAGGAAAAAGGGCTCAACTTCTCCCTGAAAACCATCGATCTGGATAGCGGACAGCACCAGCAGGCCGACTGGCAGGGGTTTAATCTGACCCGCCGGGTGCCGCTGCTGGAGATTGACGGCTTCCTGCTCAGCGAATCTTCCGCCATCGATGAATATCTCGAAGAGCGCTTTGCGCCGCCGGTGTGGGAGCGTATTTATCCGCACGATCTGGAAAAACGCGCCCAGGCGCGCCAGGTGCAGGCGTGGCTGCGCAGCGACCTGATGCCGATCCGTGAAGAGCGCGCCACCGATGTGGTGTTCGCCGGGGCGAAACGTCCGCCGTTAAGCCCGGCGGGCCAGGCGGCGGCGCAGAAGCTGTTTGCTATCGCGGGTTCCCTGCTGCGCGACGGCCAGCAAAATCTGTTCGGCGAATGGTGCATCGCCGATGCCGATCTGGCGCTGATGCTCAACCGGCTGGTGCTGAATGGCGACGCGGTACCGGAAGCGCTGGCGGACTACGCCACATTCCAGTGGCAGCGGGCATCGGTACAGCGTTATGTGGCACTCTCTGCTAAGCGCGCAGGCTGATAAGCGTGGCGGGATCGGCTATGATGCTGATACGGAAATTTTGCTTATGAGGTGAATGATGAAACTGATGTTCGCATCAGATATTCATGGTTCTCTACCCGCCACGGAACGGGTGCTGGCGCTGTTTGAACAGAGTGGCGCAAGCTGGTTGATTTTACTGGGCGACCTGCTGAATCACGGCCCGCGCAACGCGCTGCCCGACGGTTACGCACCAGCGCAGGTCGCGGAGAAACTCAACGCGTATGCGTCGCGAATTATCGCGGTGCGCGGCAACTGCGACAGCGAAGTGGACCAGATGCTGCTCCATTTCCCAATTACCGCGCCCTGGCAGCAGGTGCTGCTGGCTCAGCAACGGCTTTTTTTAACCCACGGGCACCTCTGGCAGCCGGAAAATCTGCCACCCTTAAGTGAACGTGATGTGTTTGTGTATGGTCATACTCATATCCCGGTGGCGCAACAGGGCGAAAGCTGCCTGCTGTTCAATCCGGGGTCGGTGAGCATACCCAAAGGGGGCTTTGCCCCAAGCTATGGCATGCTGGATGATGGCGTTCTGAGCGTTCAGACGCTGGATGATTGCCGGGTTATTGCGCAGATGGCAATTACCCCGTAATTTACCCACTTACTCAATATGCGCCGCGAGAGCGCTTCTCGAAAAGGTTTTCTAATGGTTGAGCAGAATCATTTGGCGGGGACGGAATGGGTCGATATTGTCAGTGAAGACAATGAAGTTATCGCCCAGTGCAGTCGTGAGCAGATGCGTGCTGAACGCCTGAGACATCGTGCCACTTATATCGTGGTGCATGACGGGATGGGCAAAATTCTGGTGCAGCGCCGTACGGAAAACAAAGATTTTCTGCCCGGTATGCTGGATGCTACCGCGGGCGGCGTGGTGCAGTCAGAAGAAGCGATGCTGGATTCCGCACGTCGCGAGGCCGAAGAGGAGTTAGGCATTGCGGGCGTGCCGTTTGCCGAGCACGGTATGTTCTATTTTGAAGATGAGCATTGCCGGGTGTGGGGCGGTTTGTTTAGCTGCGTTTCCCACGGACCGTTCGCGCTTCAGGAAGAAGAAGTCAGCGAAGTCAGCTGGATGGAGCCGGAAGAGATCACCGCGCGCTGCGATGAGTTCACACCGGATTCCCTGAAAGCGCTGGCGCTGTGGATGACCCGTAACGCCAAAAATGAATCGGCCAAAAAAGAGAAGCAGGAAGAGACCGAATAGCCCCCCGCATGACGCCCTCGCCTGGCCTGGCGAGGGCAATCCCGAGTTAATGGTAGCCCATCACCTGCGCGCCAATCACCACCACGCTGGACATGATAAACAGCAGCCCCAGCAGCGTTGCGCCCACCTTAATCCAGTTGCGGAAATCCACCCGGCAAACGCCGAGCGTCGCCATCAGCGAGGCTGACGTGGGGTAGATGATATGGCTGAATCCATCGCCAAACTGGAACGCCAGCACCGTGACCTGACGGTTTACGCCCACCAAATCGCCCAGCGGTGCCAGCAGCGGCATGGTTAACGCCGCCTGGCCTGAGCCCGAGGTGACAAAGAAATTAAACACCGCCTGGAACAGCAGCATAAACCAGGCGGCCACGGCGTTATCCAGCCCGCTGATGCCGTGAGCAATGCTGCTGAGCAGGGTATTCAGCACGCTGGCCTCACCCGCCTCGCCGCTACCGACCAGCAGCAGAATGCCTTTAGCGAAGCCGACCAGCAGGGCGGGGGCGATCATCATCTTCGCACCGTCGGTGAACGAGGAGGCCATAATATTGATCGTCATACCATTGAGGCGGAATGCCACGCCGATCAGGCCAATCACCAGCCCCATAGTGAAAAACTGGCTGGCGATCTCCGGGATAAACCACGCGTTGACAATAACGCCCCATACCACCCAGATCATTACGCCGGTCAGCACCAGCAGCACCAGCCAGTCACCCAGGGTGAAAGGACGCTTAATTACGTCGTCCTGCTGCTCGCGGAAAAACCGGTCGGATTCATAAACCCGCGACAGATGCGGATTTTTCTTTACCCGCGCGGCATAACCCAGCGTGAACAGCAGCCCAATCAGCGTGGAGACGACCCACACCACAATGCGCAGCCCTGAACCGGAAAGCACCGATAACCCGGCAATGCCCTGGGCCACCACCACGCAGAACGGGTTCATCCACGAACTGGCGAAGCCAATTTGGGTAGCGATGTAGGTCACCAGCACCGTGGTGATGCTGTCATACCCCAGCCGGACCATCAGCGGCGCAATGATAATTGCGAACGCCACCGCCTCTTCGCCCATGCCGAATACCGCGCCGCCCAGCGAAAACAGGATAAACAGCACCGGAATAAACAGCGCCTCATTGCCCCGGGTGTGGCGGATCAGCGCCAGGATGCCGTTATCGATGGTGCCGGTACGCATCACAATGCCAAACGCGCCGCCAATCACCAGCATAAACATGATGATCCCGACGGCAGTACCAAATTTGGAGCCGGAGGTTAAGCCTTCAAAAGGAAAATTCATCAGGCCAGGCCGCTCATCACCAGTGCTGAAAAACTGCACCCGATGATACTGCGGTTCACCGGCGTCATCGGTGAGGATGCGAAACGAGTGCGGATCGACAACTTTGCGGGTTTTGGTCTGGCCATCGACCTGGTACTGCACGTCCTGGCTATCGAACATGCCCACCGGGACAACCCAGGTGGCAAAGCTGGTCAGGATGGCAACGATAAAAATGATCACCAGCGTATCGGGCATCGCCCATTTTTTAGCTGGTTTAGAAGATGACTCGGTGACTGCAGACATAACACACTATCCCTGTTGCATGGCAAAGCGATAATTATGCAAACAGACGAATAGCTATTCATTGACGGCGAGCAGGGAAATTAACAAATCCGATTTTGCTAACGGCTGATTCTTAAGATAAAAAAATCCGGAAACAGTAACTGTTTCCGGATTTAAGCGGCTCAGGCCAGCGGCAGATTACTGCTGCTGAGCAGACTGGATCGCGGTCAGCGCGATAGTGTAAACGATGTCGTCTACCAGTGCGCCACGCGACAGGTCGTTAACCGGTTTGCGCATACCCTGCAGCATCGGCCCGATGGAGATCAGGTCGGCAGAACGCTGTACCGCTTTGTAAGTGGTGTTACCGGTGTTCAAATCCGGGAAGATGAACACGGTAGCACGACCGGCAACC
Source organism: Atlantibacter subterraneus (assembly GCF_007570865.1). GTDB lineage: Bacteria > Pseudomonadota > Gammaproteobacteria > Enterobacterales > Enterobacteriaceae > Atlantibacter > Atlantibacter subterraneus. The sequence continues at coordinate 341,057 of NZ_VLPS01000003.1, forward strand.
GGGGAGTTCGGCGCTTTGGATTTCGCAACGTCAGCCATTACTGCGGCGTCATACTGCAGCGGACCGTCGATCACCAGATCCGGACGTTTTTCCTGGGCGATACGGGTCGCTTCGCGAACTTTCTCTACATCGCTACCTGCACCGGAGGTGCCGGTGGAGTAGGAGAGCATCGCAACGCGCGGGTCGATACCGAATGCGGCAGCGGAATCTGCGGACTGGATAGCGATCTCAGCCAGCTGTTCTGCGGTCGGATCCGGGTTGATGGCGCAGTCGCCGTAGACGTAAACCTGTTCCGGCAGCAGCATAAAGAACACGGAAGAAACCAGTGAGCTGCCCGGTGCGGTTTTGATCAGCTGCAACGGCGGACGGATGGTGTTAGCAGTGGTGTGAACCGCGCCGGATACCAGGCCGTCAACTTCGTCCTGCTCAAGCATCAGCGTGCCCAGCACTACGTTGTCTTCCAGTTGCTCGCGAGCCACTGCTTCGGTCATGCCCTTGCTCTTACGCAGCTCAACCAGACGAGCGACATAGCTTTCGCGAACCACTTCCGGATCGACGATTTCAATGCCCGCGCCCAGTTCAACGCCCTGCGCCGCCGCAACGCGGGTGATTTCATCCGGGTTGCCTAACAGTACGCAGGTCGCGATGCCGCGCTCGGCGCAGATGGCTGCCGCTTTCACGGTACGCGGCTCGTCGCCTTCTGGCAGCACCACGCGTTTACCGGCTTTACGCGCCAGTTCGGTCAGCTGATAGCGGAACGCTGGCGGAGACAGGCGGCGGCTGCGCTCGGAGCTGGCAGTCAGGGATTCGATCCAGTCAGCGTTAATGTGGCTGGCCACGTATTCCTGCACTTTCTCGATACGCTCGTGGTCATCAACCGGCACTTCGAGGTTGAAGCTCTGGAGGCTCAGAGAGGTCTGCCAGGTGTTGGTGTTCACCATGAACAGCGGCAGGCCGGTAGCGAAAGCACGCTCGCACAGTTTGCTGATGCGGGCGTCCATTTCGTAACCGCCGGTCAGCAGAATGGCACCGATTTCCACGCCGTTCATGGCGGCCAGACAGGCGGCAACCAGCACGTCTGGACGGTCAGCGGAGGTCACCAGCAGAGAGCCTGCGCGGAAGTGCTCCAGCATATGCGGAATGCTGCGCGCGCAGAAGGTCACGGATTTCACGCGGCGGGTTTTGATATCGCCTTCGTTGATCACGGTCGCTTTCAGGTGGCGAGCCATATCGATTGCGCGGGTGGCGATCAGATCGAAGCTCCACGGCACCGCGCCCAGCACCGGCAGCGGGCTTACCGCTTGCAGCTGTTGCGCATCGATGTTGATCACTTTGGCTTTGTTGGAATCGTCAAAGATTTCAGACAGGTCAGGGCGAGTGCGGCCTTGCTCATCAACCGGGGCGTTCAGCTTGTTGATGATAACGCCGGTGATGTTGGTGTTTTTCACGCCGCCAAAGCTGCTGCGGGTCAGTTCGATACGCTCTTTCAGCTGTTCCGGGGTATCGGTACCCTGAGACATCACGAACACGATTTCCGCGTTCAGGGTCTTGGCGATTTCGAAGTTCAGCGACTGCGCGAACTGGTGTTTACGGGTCGGCACCAGGCCTTCAACCAGCACCACTTCCGCGTCTTTGGTGTTCTCGTGGTAGCGCGCGATGATCTCTTCCATCAGCACATCTTTCTGATTGCTGGAGAGCAGAGACTCAACGTGGCTCATCTTCAGCGGCTCAGCGGCCGGAAGATTTGAATTAGTGCGCACGATAGTGGTGGTCTGGTCCGGCGCATCGCCGCCAGCGCGCGGCTGCGCGATTGGTTTGAAGACGCTCAGACGAACGCCTTTACGTTCCATAGCGCGGATCACGCCGAGGCTGACGCTGGTCAGGCCGACGCTGGTTCCGGTTGGAATAAGCATAATTGTACGGGACACGGTTTATCCTCTTATACACGGCGGCCAGAAATTCTCTGGCACAAAAAACAACACCGCCAGCAGAGGCTGGCGGCGGGGGATTAAGCGGTCAGGCGGCTCGCATCCTGAGCGATCACCAGTTCTTCGTTGGTCGGGATGACCATCGCAGCGCGGGTGCCTTCTTTATTGATGAAACCGGATTTGCCGAAACGGGCAGCCAGGTTGCGTTCGTGATCGACCTCGAAGCCCAGCACGCCCAGTTTGCCCAGGGACAGTTCACGAACCATCGCGGCGTTTTCACCGATACCGCCGGTGAATACTACGCCGTCCAGACGACCGTCCATCAGCGCAGTGTAAGAGCCGATGTATTTCGCCAGGCGGTGGCAGTAAACGTCCATCGCACGCTTAGCGTCTTCTTTGGATGTGTAGTTGTCTTCAACATAACGGCAGTCGCTGGTGACTTCGGTCAGGCCCAGCAGGCCAGACTCTTTGGTCAGCATTTTGTTGATTTGATCAACGCTCATGCCCAGGTTGTCGTGCAGGAAGAAAATGATCGCCGGGTCGATGTCGCCGGTACGGGTGCCCATTACCAGGCCTTCCAGCGGGGTCAGACCCATAGAGGTGTCCACGCACTCGCCGTTGCGGATCGCAGAAACGGAACCGCCGTTGCCCAGGTGGCAAGTGATAATGTTCACTTCTTCCACCGGCTTGTTCAGCATTTTGGCGGCTTCCTGAGTCACATAGTAGTGGCTGGTGCCGTGGAAACCGTAACGGCGAACGCCGTGCTCTTTGTACAGATTGTACGGCAGGGCATACAGGTAAGACTCTTCCGGCATGGTCTGATGGAACGCGGTGTCGAACACGGCAACGTTCTTATCTTTCAGATGCGGGAAGGATTTCAGCGCTTCTGCGATACCGATCAGGTGAGCCGGGTTGTGCAGCGGTGCGAAGGACGCGGAATCTTTGATACCCTGGATGACGGATTCGTCGATAACCACAGAGCTGGTGTACTTTTCGCCGCCGTGTACGATACGATGACCAATTGCGGTCAGCTGTGCGGACAGCTCTGGTTTTTGTGCCAGAATAGTATTAACGATAAAGTTCAGTGCTTCGCTGTGAGCGGCGCCTGCACCCAAAGCCGCTTCTTGTTTACCGCCATCCATTTTCCATTTGATACGGGCTTCAGGAAGATGGAAACATTCGGCTAAACCAGAGAGGTACTCTTCACCATTTGCCGCGTCGATGATCGCGAATTTCAGTGAGGAGCTACCGCAGTTCAGAACCAGTACTAACTTACTCGACATGGAAGTACCTATATTGATACGTGGCTAAAAAAACGTCAGTGAGTCTATCAGCGTAGCGCATGATGACGCTGACATTTATGATTAACGTCATGGCAGGGATAAAATTCGCCATCACGAAGGAAATTCTTAGCATTATCGCCTGGTTGACGGCTGGAAGCCAAAGCGAGGCGATTTAATGTTGACAGGGTGTACCCTAAGGTCTACGCCATCAAAAGCTGGCACAGGATACCTGATAGCGCGGGTTTTTGAAAAAGATTTTGAATGGTGATATGAACTGTTGTTATCTTGCACGAAATTTTGATTCTTTATATGTGAAGTTGAGGTAAAGCCATGTCCACTCCCGAGAATTCCCCCGTTAGCTTCTTTAGCTTATTCCGCCGGGGACAGCATTACGCCAAGACGTGGCCTATGGAAAAACGCCTCGCCCCGATGTTTGTGGAAAATCGCGTCATTCGCGCCACCCGCTTCGCCATTCGCTTTATGCCGCCGATTGCGGTGTTTACTTTAACCTGGCAAATCGCGCTCGGCGGCCAGCTCGGCCCGGCGGTCGCCACGGCGCTGTTCGCCATCAGCCTGCCGATGCAGGGCCTGTGGTGGCTGGGTAAACGTTCGGTCACGCCGCTGCCGCCCTCTATCCTGCACTGGTTCTATGAAGTGCGATCTAAACTGGAAGAGGCAGGCCAGAGCCTGGCGCCGGTGCAGGGCAAGCCCGATTACCAGGCGTTAGCTGATACGTTAAAGCGCGCGTTTCGCCAGTTAGACAAAACTTTCCTGGATGATTTGTAATTTGCCCCCTGTTGCGCATATAAAGAGGGCATCTGAGTTGCTTAACGCGCCTATGCGTAACAGGAGTCAAAAATGGAAATGACCAACGCTCAACGTCTGATCCTCTCGAATCAGTACAAAATGATGACCATGCTCGACCCGGATAACGCCGAGCGCTATCGTCGCCTGCAAACCATCATCGAACGCGGCTACGGCCTGCAAATGCGCGAGCTGGATCGGGAATTCGGCGAGCTGAAAGAAGATACCTGCCGCACCATTATCGACGTGATGGAGATGTACCACGCGTTGAGCGTCTCCTGGACCAACCTGAAAGATAACCCCGGCATTGATGAGCGCCGCGTCACTTTCTTAGGCTTCGATGCCGCCACGGAAGCACGCTACCTCGGCTATGTGCGCTTTATGGTCAATATCGAAGGCCGCTACACCCATTTCGATGCCGGTACTCACGGCTTTAACGCCCAGACTCCAATGTGGGAAAAATACCAGCGGATGCTGAAAGTATGGCATTCCTGCCCGCGCCAGTATCACCTGAGCCCGAACGAAATCACCCAAATCGTTAACGCCTGACGGGAGCGCGCTGTGATTAGAGGATTTTTGTTCGATCTTGACGGTACGCTGGTGGATTCGCTGCCGGTAGTGGAACGCGCCTGGTGCGGTTGGGCCGACCGTTTTGGCATTGCCCATGACGAGGTGCTGAATTTTATCCACGGTAAGCAGGCAATCACCTCGCTGCGTCATTTTATGGCAGGCCGCAGCGAAGAGGAAATCCAGGCGGAATTCCTGCGTCTGGAACAGATTGAAGCCACCGATACCGACGGCGTGACCGCGCTGCCTGGCGCGGTGGCGCTGTTAAATGATCTTAATGAACAGGGCATTCCCTGGGCGATCGTTACCTCCGGTTCGATACCCGTGGCCTCGGCGCGGCGCGCCACCGCCGGTTTGCCGGAGCCGAAAGTGTTTGTTACGGCGGAACGCGTAGCGCGCGGCAAGCCCGAGCCGGATGCCTATCTGCTCGGCGCTCAGCTGCTGGGGCTTAAGCCTGAGGAGTGCGTGGTGGTGGAAGATGCGCCCGCAGGCATTCTTTCCGGGCTGGCGGCAGGCAGCGAGGTTATTGCCGTTAATGCGCCTGACACCACGCCGCGCCTTAACGAGGTGGATCTGCGGCTGGATACGCTGACCGATCTGAGGGTAGAAAAACAACCCGATGGTGCGATCCGCTACGCAAAACGCTCGCTTTCATGATGTAACCCCACCACGCTTTACTCAAAAAGCGTTAGGATGTTCCCACTTCCAGATTGACGAAGCATTTCAAATGCTTCGTCAATTTTTGCATCACTTACCCGAGGCCTGCGTCAACGACAAGGAAAGCGAGTGAACAGCGAACTGATATGGGTTCTGACTTTATTGGCTGTGGCGGTACTGTTGTTTGCCACCGGCAAAATCCGCATGGATGCGGTGGCGTTAATGGTCATTGTGGCCTTTGTGTTAAGCGGTACTCTTACCCTGAGCGAAGCCTTTTCCGGCTTTAGCGATCCCAACGTGATCCTCATCGCCGCCCTGTTTGTGATAGGCGACGGGCTGGTGCGCACCGGTGTAGCCACCCAGATGGGGTCGTGGCTGGTGGAGATGTCGGGCAGTAGCGAAACGCGCATGCTGGTATTGCTGATGTTGACCGTGGCGGGCCTCGGCGCGTTTATGAGCTCAACAGGTGTGGTGGCGATTTTTATACCGGTGGTACTCAGCGTGTCGATGCGCATGAAAACCTCGCCGTCGCGCCTGATGATGCCGCTCAGTTTCGCCGGTTTGATCAGCGGCATGATGACGCTGGTCGCCACGCCCCCTAACCTGGTGATTAACAGCGAACTGCTGCGCGAAGGGCTGGCGGGGTTTCACTTTTTCAGCGTCACGCCGTTGGGGCTGGTGATTTTGCTGCTGGGCATCGTCTATATGTTGGTAATGCGCGGCGCGTTAACCGGCAGCAGCAAGGATGAGGGCGCGGACACCTGGCGGCGGCGTACCTTTCGCGAACTGATCAAAGAGTACCGCCTGGCGGGCAGGGCGCGGCGTCTGGCGATCCGTCCTGGGTCGCCAATGATTGGTCAGCGTCTTGACGATTTAAAACTGCGCGAACGCTATGGCGCGAACGTAATCGGTCTGGAGCGCTGGCGGCGTTTTCGCCGGGTGATCGTCAACGTCCACGGCGTGACCGAATTCCGCGCCCGGGACGTATTGCTGATCGATATGTCCGCGTCAGACGTCGATCTGCGTCAGTTTTGCAGCGAGCAGCTGCTGGAGCCGATGATTTTGCGTGGGGAATACTTCTCCGATCAGGCGCTGGACGTGGGTATGGCGGAGGTGTCCCTGATCCCGGATTCGGAAATCGTCGGGAAAACGGTGCGGGAAATTGGTTTTCGTACCCGCTACGGCTTAAACGTGGTGGGCCTGCGCCGTAACGGCGAGGCGCTGGATGAGGGGATCGTCAACGAGCCGCTGGAGCTGGGTGATATTTTGCTGGTCGTGGGCGACTGGAAGCTTATCGCCCAGCTTAGCCAGAAAAAACGCGACTTCCTGGTGCTGAACCTGCCGGTGGAGGAGGGCGACGCGTCGCCCGCCCACAGCCAGGCTCCCCATGCAATTTTCTGCCTGGCGCTGATGGTGGCGCTGATGCTGACCGATGAAATTCCCAATCCCATCGCTGCAATTATCGCCTGTCTGTTAATGGGGAAATTCCGCTGTATCGATGCCGAAAGCGCCTGGAAAGCCATTCACTGGCCGAGCATTATTTTGATCGTCGGGATGATGCCGTTCGCGCTAGCCCTGCAAAAAACCGGCGGCGTTGAGCTTATCGTTGAGGGGTTAATGCGCCTCGGCGGCGGCTACGGGCCGTATTTGATGCTGATCTGCCTGTTTGTGATGTGCGCCACTATCGGGCTGTTTATCTCCAATACCGCGACGGCGGTGCTGATGGCACCCATTGCCCTGGCGGCGGCCAAATCCATGGGCGTCTCGCCGTATCCGTTTGCCATGATGGTGGCGATGGCGGCATCGGCAGCGTTTATGACGCCGGTATCATCCCCGGTAAACACTCTGGTGCTTGGCCCGGGGAATTACCGGTTCAGTGACTTCGTGAAGATTGGCGTGCCGTTTACGCTGATTGTAATGGTGGTATGCGTGATCCTGATTCCGCTGCTGTTCCCCTTTTAAGGTTACAGCGGTGAATCCTGGCTGATTTCATCCAGCGAGAGGTGGAAACTCGGGACAAACATCCGGACAAAATAATCCATTTCTTCGCTGCGCCGCGCCTCAAGGGTTTTTTCGAGGCGCGATTTCGCCAGTAAAAACTCGTTATTGCCCGCAGACAGCTCTTCAAGGCATTTCAGATAGGCACACAGCGCGTCGGCCTGCTTTACGATGGCGCGCTCTTCGTCACTGCTGTAGTGCTCGTCGATTAACGGCATAAAGATATCGCGCAGTTCCTCTGGCACCATATCCACCAGTTTTTGCTGGGCGATCTTTTCAATCGCTTTGTACTCATGGGCAATTTGGTTATTGAAGTATTTCACCGGCGTTGGCAGGTCGCCGGTTAACACTTCGCTGGCATCGTGGTACATCGCCAGTAGCGCAATGCGCTCGGCATTCAGCGTCCCGCCGAATTTGCGGTTTTTAATCGCCGCCAGGGCGTGGGCAACCATTGCCACCTGCAAACTGTGCTCGGAGACGTTTTCGGTGCGCACGTTGCGCATCAGGGGCCAGCGGTTAATCAGCTTCAGACGGGAAAGATAGGCGAAGAAGTGGCTTTGATTCATTTCAGGCGGTCTCTGGCTACGACAGAGTGCCATTGTGCGAGGTGTTGGGGGAAGATGCAAACCTTCCCCCACAGGACGTTACTGATGGTAGTGCGACAGGAAGCGGCCAAAACGACTTATTGCCATCTCCAGATCGTCGAGACGCGGCAGCGTCACGATGCGCACATGGTCCGGCCACGGCCAGTTAAAAGCGGTCCCCTGCACCAGCAGCACTTTTTCCTGTAACAGGAAATCCAGCACCATTTTCTGGTCGTCATGGATATTAAAGCGCTTGCTGTCGATTTTCGGGAACATATACAGCGCGCCCTGCGGCTTGACGCAGCTGACGCCCGGAATATCGTTAATCAGCTCCCACGCCCGGTTGCGCTGCTCGTAAAGACGGCCCCCAGGCGTAATAAACTCGCTGATGCTCTGGTAGCCGCCCAGCGCGGTCTGAATCGCATGCTGCGCCGGAACGTTAGCGCAAAGACGCATCGAGGCCAGCATTTCCAGCCCTTCAATATAGCCTTTGGCGTGTTTTTTCGGCCCGTTGAGCACCATCCAACCCTGACGGAAACCCGCCACGCGGTAGGTTTTGGACAGACCGTTAAAGGTCACGGTCAGCAGATCCGGAGCCAGTGCGGCGATGGAGTGGTGCTGTGCCTCGTCATACAGGATTTTGTCGTAGATTTCGTCAGCGAAAATAATCAGGTTGTGCTGGCGCGCGATCTCGACGATCTCCAGCAGCAGCTCTTTTGAATACACCGCGCCCGTCGGGTTATTTGGGTTGATCACCACAATGCCACGGGTACGCGGCGTGATTTTGGCGCGGATGTCATCCAGGTCCGGGAACCAGCCGGCGGATTCGTCGCACAGGTAGTGCACCGCTTTACCGCTGGACAGCGACACCGCGGCGGTCCACAGCGGATAATCCGGCGCAGGCACCAGCATCTCGTCGCCGCTGTTCAGCAACGCCTGCATCGCCTGCACAATCAGTTCCGACACGCCGTTGCCAATATAGATGTCTTCTACCGTAACGTCGCGCATATCGCGCGCCTGGTAATGCTGCATGATCGCTTTACGTGCTGAGTACAGCCCTTTGGAATCACAATAGCCTTGCGCCGTCGGGAGGTTGCGGATCACATCCACCAGGATTTCATCCGGAGCATCGAAGCCAAACGGGGCTGGGTTGCCGATGTTTAATTTAAGGACTTTGTTGCCTTCTTCTTCAAGACGTTTCGCTTCTTTGAGAACCGGGCCACGGATGTCATAACAGACATTGTCGAGCTTGCTGGATTTTTCGATGGGGGACATACATCAAACCTTTTTGTGAGCCTTGCTTCCTGCCGTGGAAGCGGATGCGCACAATGTACTCTTCTGCAGAAGGGTTTTGAAGGCGTGGGCAAAGATGCATAATAAAACCACTCCCGAGTATTTGAGTGATTTGTGATTATTTTGCGAGATTAAAATCTGTATTAAAAAATAAATGTAGCTTTTAATAGTGATTTACAGCGTTTCGCTGGAAGGTTTATGCTTTTTATGTGAAATATCTGCTACGTAAAGTGAGGCCTGAACAAATTACTTCTCACAAATACTCAGAAAAAATGAATGTTTAATTTTATGCGTTGGCGCGCTGTGTCGCCTTTACTATGACGTTATCACCGCAAGCCTGGCCTCTGTGTTAAACAAAATCTTATTTGTAATTATTAAGGAAATTTAATTATTAGTCGAAAGCCAGGCGAGTTAAACAGATTATCTGAACAATCTTAATTATGCTTATAAACATTAACATGATGAGATTAATCGCATCGAGACTTAAAAAAAACGGCAATTTAGGATATTATCGTTTGGTTCCACCTGAGTCTTAACGGTGTTTCATCGTTTTTTCCGTGTTATCAACTCAGCTTATTGAATTTAACTTATTGTTTTAATTGCCTTATTTTATTTAAAAATAAAAGCTAAATTCTGACAATGATTTGTCTGGTAAACCCGCATTAGGCGTTTTCACGTTACGCTTAACTGAAACGAATAAAAAATTATTACCTCCCGCGAAATTTAGCTAATGGTAATTGTTTTTTAGGGTTTGTATGTTATATCTGTAGATATTATCCAGCGCACTAAAGTCAGTTATATGTATGACTTAAAGGACTAATTGAGAATGATTGCGCTGGAAATCTTCTCCAGCAGATTTTTACCGAAAGGATGCATGCTTCAAATGGAATTGCTGGCGCTTCGATAACACATAGCAACAGATCCGGGGGCAGCTCCCTATGAGCCACCTGATAGTGAATAACAATATGATAAACGCAAATCGTCCGATCCTTAATCTCGACCTCGATCTGCTGAGAACGTTTGTTGCCGTTGCCGATTTGAACACCTTTGCGGCGGCAGCGGCAGCAGTTTGCAGGACTCAATCAGCCGTAAGCCAGCAAATGCAGCGGCTGGAGCAGCTCGTGGGTAAAGAGCTTTTCGCTCGCCATGGCCGTAATAAATTGCTGACCGAGCATGGCATCCAACTGCTGGGTTATGCCCGTAAAATCCTTCGTTTTAACGATGAAGCATGTACGTCGCTAATGTTTAGCAGCCTTCAGGGCTCCCTGACTATTGGCGCGTCCGATGAGTCGGCGGATACCATCCTGCCTTTTATCTTAAATCGTATTAGTTCGGTTTATCCGAAGATTTCGCTTGATGTGAGAGTAAAACGCAATCCTTACATGATCGAAATGCTGATGCAGCATGAAGTCGATCTGGTGGTGACAACCACTCAGCCGGATAACGCCGAATGCATGGTGCTGAGAACGTCGCCCACCTTATGGTATTGCGCGGCAGACTTTGTTCTGCCAAAAGGTGAGCCCGTGCCGCTGGTGGTGTTAGACGAACCCAGCCCCTATCGCGATGTGATCATTTCACATCTCAATAGTGAGAACATTCCCTGGCGCATCTCCTATATGGCTTCCACACTCGCTGCGGTACGCGCAGCGGTGAAAGCCGGACTGGGCGTAACGGCCCGTCCGGTCGAAATGATGAGCCCGGAGCTACGCGTGCTGGGTATCAGTGAAGGGTTGCCGATGCTGCCGGAAACTGAATACCTGCTGTGCCGTAATCCGCAGAGCGGCAACGAACTGACCCAGGTAATTTTCCAGGCCATGCAGACCCACTATAATCCGTGGGGGTACGACATTGCCACGACCGAAGGAAAAGGCGTCTTAATCGAAGATCGGCTTGAATAGCCTCCTCCCAAAGGATAATTGTTATAAACAAGCCCCTGATGCTTATAATGGCATTGGGGGCTTATTTTTTGCACATAACCTGGACGGTAAAGCGGCAAAAAGTTCTTTATTTTATCCGACTCCCATCGGGCAGAAGCCGAGCCAGAAGCGAAACAGCCTTTCAAAATGATTGGAACGGCACTTAATGTTAAAAATTCAGCGTTTTTGTTGTTTTTTTTTCCTGTCAATTAACAGAAGCGTGTCTCAGATCAAGAAAATACCCTTACCAGGGGGGATGAATAGTTGAGAATTCCTGCCAAAATAAAGGGGCGTTTTTACACGGCTCACACAACGGACACGATTCAACAACATGAAAACTAAGATCTGCTGGCATCAGAAAGCAGGTTAAAGGCATTAAATGTTAATGATGTGCTGCTGATGTAAATTAATGTGAGGATACTTTTGTTAAAGTTGACAAAAGGTTATAGAAAGGAGTAAAAATGCCCATCAATTCGCTGCTTGAGCCCTGTTTTGGTAGTGGTTGTACGGTTTTTTTATTCCTCCCCATGAATCAATGTGACGTTCATCTGCCAGTAAGAGCAGAGATTAACATCGTCACCATTAGAGTTAAGCAATGAGTATGTCTACATCCACTGAAGTCATCGCTCATCATTGGGCATTCGCTATCTTTCTTATTATCGCCATCGGTCTGTGTTGCCTGATGTTGGCGGGCGCTTTCTTTCTGGGTGGTCGCGCGCGCGGTCGTCAGAAAAACACGCCTTTCGAATCAGGGATCGACTCCGTCGGCACCGCTCGTCTGCGTCTTTCCGCTAAGTTTTATCTGGTGGCGATGTTCTTCGTCATCTTCGACGTGGAAGCCCTGTATCTCTTTGCATGGTCGACGTCTATCCGTGAAAGCGGATGGGTTGGCTTTGTTGAGGCCGCAATTTTCATTTTAGTGTTACTGGCTGGTCTGGTTTATCTGGCACGTATCGGTGCGCTGGACTGGACGCCCGCTCGCTCGCGTCGTAGTCAAATTAACCCTGAACCTGGCAGTCACACTAATCGTCATCCGCAGTAACAGCGAGGCATTAAGATGGATTATACGCTCACCCGCATCGATCCTGACGGTGAGAATGACCGTTACCCCCTGCAGAAACAGGAGATCGTGACCGATCCCCTGGAGCAGCACGTTCATCGTAGTGTGTACATGGGCAAACTCGAGAATGCCGTACACGACATGGTGAACTGGGGTCGTAAAAACTCAATCTGGCCTTATAACTTTGGCCTTTCCTGCTGCTACGTGGAAATGGTGACGTCGTTTACCGCAGTCCATGACGTAGCGCGTTTCGGTGCAGAAGTATTGCGTGCGTCCCCGCGTCAGGCTGACCTGATGGTGGTGGCTGGCACCTGCTTCACCAAAATGGCGCCGGTTATCCAACGTCTGTATGACCAGATGCTTGAGCCGAAATGGGTTATCTCCATGGGCGCTTGCGCAAACTCTGGCGGCATGTACGACATCTACTCCGTGGTTCAGGGCGTGGATAAGTTCATTCCGGTGGACGTGTACATTCCTGGCTGCCCGCCGCGTCCGGAGGCTTACATGCAGGCGCTGATGCTGCTGCAGGAGTCCATCGGCAAAGAGCGTCGCCCTCTGTCCTGGGTGGTTGGCGATCAGGGCGTATACCGCGCCAATATGCAGTCAGAGCGCGACCGTAAACGTGGCGAACGCATTGCTGTAACCAACTTGCGTACACCAGACGAGATTTAATTTGCGCCTGTTGGACGTGGAACAGCCTTCGCATATCAATAAACAATAGCGCGAAGCCACTTCCGGCAGTCACCAAAGAACCATTTGCAATGGTGAAAAATATGACCGATTTAACCGCGCAAGACGCCGTACTGCCAGCATGGCAAACCCGCGATCATCTCGATGATCCGGTTATCGGTGAACTGCGTAACCGTTTTGGGCCGGATGCCTTTACTGTTCAGGCGACCCGCACCGGCGTACCGGTGGTGTGGGTAAAGCGTGAACAATTACTGGAAGTAGTGGATTTCCTCAAGCGGCTCCCTAAGCCCTACGTCATGCTGTTCGATCTGCATGGCATGGATGAGCGTCTCCGCACCCACCGCGACGGTTTACCGGCCGCGGATTTTTCCGTTTTCTACCACCTGATTTCTATCGATCGCAACCGCGATATCATGCTGAAGGTGGCATTTTTAGAAAACGATCTGAACGTGCCGACGCTCACCAACCTGTTCCCCAACGCCAACTGGTATGAGCGTGAGACCTGGGAGATGTTCGGTATTACCTTTACCGGGCACCCGCACCTGACGCGCATCATGATGCCGAACACCTGGGAAGGCCACCCGCTGCGTAAGGACTATCCTGCACGAGCTACTGAATTCGACCCGTTCGAACTCACCAAGCAGAAGCAGGATCTGGAAATGGAGGCGTTGACCTTCAAACCGGAAGAGTGGGGCATGAAGCGCGGAACTGAACATGAAGATTTCATGTTCCTGAACCTCGGGCCGAACCACCCGTCAGCGCACGGTGCGTTCCGCATCATCCTGCAGCTGGACGGCGAAGAGATTGTCGACTGCGTACCGGACGTCGGTTACCACCATCGTGGTGCTGAGAAGATGGGCGAGCGCCAGTCCTGGCACAGCTACATCCCGTACACCGACCGCATTGAATACCTCGGCGGTTGCGTTAATGAAATGCCATACGTGCTGGCGGTAGAAAAACTCGCGGGGATCACCGTGCCGGATCGCGTTAACGTGATTCGCGTGATGCTTTCCGAACTATTCCGCATCAACAGCCATCTGCTTTATATTTCGACGTTTATTCAGGACGTTGGCGCAATGACGCCGGTGTTCTTTGCCTTTACTGACCGCCAGAAAATTTATGATTTAGTCGAAGCCATTACCGGCTTCCGTATGCATCCGGCCTGGTTCCGCATCGGCGGCGTCGCCCACGATCTGCCGAAAGGCTGGGAACGTCTGCTGCGCGAATTCCTCGACTGGATGCCGAAGCGTCTCGATTCCTACGAGAAAGCGGCGCTGCGCAACACCATCCTGAAAGGCCGTTCCCAGGGCGTTGCCGCTTACGGCGCGAAAGAAGCGCTGGAGTGGGGTACCACGGGCGCGGCGCTGCGTGCGACCGGCATTAACTTCGACGTGCGTAAAGCGCGTCCGTATTCCGGTTATGAAAACTTCGACTTTGAAGTACCGGTGGGCGGTGGCGTCAGCGACTGTTACACCCGCGTGATGCTCAAAGTTGAAGAGCTGCGCCAGAGCTTGCGTATTCTTGAGCAGTGCTACAAGAACATGCCGGAAGGCCCGTTCAAGGCGGATCACCCGCTGACCACGCCGCCGCCGAAAGAGCGCACGCTGCAACATATCGAAACCCTGATTACTCACTTCCTGCAGGTTTCCTGGGGCCCGGTAATGCCGGCCAACGAATCCTTCCAGATGATTGAGGCAACCAAGGGTATTAACAGTTACTACCTGACCAGCGACGGCAGCACCATGAGCTACCGCACGCGCATTCGTACCCCGAGCTTCCCGCACCTGCAGCAGATCCCGTCTGCCATTCGCGGCAGCCTGGTGTCCGACCTGATTGTCTATCTGGGTAGTATCGATTTTGTTATGTCTGATGTGGATCGCTAATTATGCACGAGAATCAACAACCACAGACCGAGGCTTTTGAGCTGAGTGCGGCAGAGCGTGAGGCAATTGAGCACGAAAAGCACCACTACGAAGACCCGCGTGCGGCGTCCATTGAAGCGCTGAAAATCGTACAGAAACAGCGTGGCTGGGTGCCGGACGGTGCAATCTACGCCATTGCCGAGGTGCTGGGCATCCCGGCGAGCGACGTCGAAGGCGTAGCCACGTTTTATAGCCAGATTTTCCGCCAGCCGGTTGGCCGCCACGTGATCCGCTATTGCGACAGCGTGGTATGCCATATCACCGGTTACCAGGGCATTCAGTCGGCCATTGAAAAGCATTTGCAGATCAAGCCGGGCCAGACGACCTTTGATGGCCGTTTCACCCTGCTGCCGACCTGCTGCCTGGGCAACTGCGACAAAGGGCCGAGCATGATGATCGATGAAGACACGCATGCTTACCTGACGCCGGAGAAAATCCCTGACCTGCTGGAGCAGTACAAATGAAAACCGTCATTCGCACTCCAGAAACCCATCCGCTGACCTGGCGTCTGCGCGATGATGAACAGCCAGTGTGGCTTGACGAATACCGCAGCAAAAACGGTTACGAGGGCGCGCGCAAGGCCCTGACCGGTTTGTCGCCGGACGAAATCGTCAACCAGGTGAAAGATTCGGGCCTGAAAGGCCGCGGCGGCGCAGGCTTCTCCACCGGTTTGAAGTGGAGCCTGATGCCGAAAGACGAATCCATGAACATCCGTTACCTGCTGTGTAACGCCGATGAAATGGAGCCGGGCACCTATAAAGACCGTCTGCTGATGGAACAGCTGCCGCACCTGCTGGTGGAAGGCATGCTGATCTCCGCATTCGCGCTGAAAGCCTACCGTGGCTACATCTTCCTGCGCGGCGAATACATCGAAGCGGCGGATCGCCTGCGTCGCGCTATCGCGGAAGCCACCGAAGCGGGTCTGCTGGGTAAAAACATTCTCGGTTCCGGTTTTGATTTTGAGCTGTTCGTGCACACCGGCGCGGGCCGTTATATCTGCGGGGAAGAAACCGCGCTGATTAACTCGCTGGAAGGCCGCCGCGCGAACCCGCGCTCTAAGCCGCCGTTCCCGGCAAGCTCCGGCGTATGGGGTAAACCGACCTGTGTAAACAACGTCGAAACCCTGTGCAACGTGCCGGCGATCCTCGCCAACGGCGTGGAGTGGTACCAGAATATCTCGAAGAGCAAAGATGCTGGCACCAAGCTGATGGGCTTCTCAGGCCGCGTGAAAAACCCGGGCCTGTGGGAACTGCCGTTCGGCACCACCGCGCGCGAAATCCTTGAAGACTACGCGGGCGGCATGCGCGATGGCCTGAAGTTTAAAGCCTGGCAGCCAGGCGGCGCGGGGACTGACTTCCTGACCGAAGCGCATCTCGACCTGCCGATGGAATTCGAAAGCATTGGTAAAGCGGGTAGCCGTCTCGGCACCGCGCTGGCGATGGCCGTGGATCACGAAATCGGCATGGTCTCGCTGGTACGCAACCTTGAAGAGTTCTTCGCACGTGAATCCTGCGGATGGTGTACGCCTTGCCGCGACGGTTTGCCGTGGAGCGTGAAGATTCTGCGCGCGCTGGAGCGTGGGGAAGGACAACCGGGGGATATCGAAACCCTCGAGCAGTTGTGCCGCTTCCTCGGCCCAGGCAAAACCTTCTGCGCCCATGCGCCAGGTGCAGTCGAGCCGCTTCAGAGTGCGATTAAATATTTCCGCGACGAATTCGAAGCCGGGATCAAACAGCCGTTCAGCAATACCCATTTGATTAATGGTATTCAGCCGAACCTTTTAAAAGCACGCTGGTGATCCTGCCGTCTTTAGAGCAAAAGACGCGACGGTCGTATAAAGAATTTTGATTAACGCTCGGCTTTAAGCTGAGATAACTGGAAGCATGCTGACTATGGCTACGATTCATGTAGACGGCAAAGAATACGAGGTCAATGGAGCGGACAACCTGTTAGAAGCTTGTCTCTCTATGGGTCTTGATATTCCTTATTTTTGCTGGCATCCAGCGCTGGGGAGCGTTGGAGCTTGCCGCCAGTGTGCGGTGAAGCAATATCAGAACGCGGAAGATACCCGCGGTCGCCTGGTGATGTCCTGTATGACACCGGCAACCGATGGCACTTTTATTTCTATCGATGACGAAGAAGCGAAGCAGTTCCGCGAAAGCGTTGTGGAATGGTTAATGACTAACCACCCGCACGACTGTCCGGTCTGTGAAGAGGGCGGTAACTGCCATCTTCAGGATATGACGGTGATGACCGGTCATAGCTTCCGCCGCTATCGTTTTACCAAACGTACCCACCGCAATCAGGATCTCGGTCCGTTTATCTCCCACGAGATGAACCGCTGTATCGCCTGCTACCGCTGCGTGCGTTACTACAAAGACTACGCTGACGGCGAAGATCTGGGCGTGTATGGCGCGCACGACAACGTCTACTTTGGTCGCCCGGAAGACGGCACGCTGGAAAGCGAGTTCTCCGGTAACCTGGTAGAAATCTGTCCGACCGGCGTATTCACCGATAAAACCCACTCCGAACGCTATAACCGTAAATGGGATATGCAGTTCGCGCCGAGCATCTGCCAGCAGTGCTCGCTGGGTTGCAACACCAGCCCGGGCGAACGCTATGGCGAACTGCGCCGCATCGAAAACCGCTACAACGGCACCGTGAACCACTACTTCCTGTGCGACCGTGGCCGTTTCGGCTATGGCTACGTCAACCTGAAAGACCGTCCGCGTCAGCCGGTTCAACGCCGTGGCGATGACTGGATCACCCTCAACGCCGAGCAGGCGATGCAAGGGGCGGCGGATATTCTGCGCCAGTCGAAGAAAGTGATCGGTATCGGTTCCCCGCGCGCCAGCGTGGAGAGCAACTTCGCCCTGCGCGAACTGGTGGGAGCGGAAAACTTCTATACCGGCATTGCGGCGGGCGAACAACAGCGCCTGCAGCTGATGCTGGACGTACTGCGTAACAGCGGCGTCCATACCCCGGCGCTGCGTGAAATTGAATCTTACGACGCGGTATTGATCCTCGGCGAAGACCTGACCCAGACCGGCGCACGCGCTGCCCTGGCGGTGCGTCAGGCGGTGAAAGGTAAAGCGCGCGAAATGGCGGCGGCCCAGAAAGTGGCCGACTGGCAGATTGCGGCGATCCTCAACATCGGCCAGCGCGCTAAACACCCGCTGTTCGTGACTAACGTCGATAACACCCGTCTGGACGATATCGCCGCGTGGACCTATCGCGCGCCGGTTGAAGACCAGGCGCGTTTAGGTTTCGCCATCGCCCACGGTCTGGATAACAGCGCCCCGGCGGTTGACGGCATCGATCGCGATTTGCAAAACAAGATCGACGTGATCGTCCAGGCGCTGGCCGGTGCGAAAAAACCGTTGATCATCTCCGGCACCAACGCCGGCAGCGCTGACGTGATCCACGCAGCGGCTAACGTGGCGAAAGCCCTGAAAGGCCGTGGCGCGGATGTCGGCATCACCATGATCGCCCGTGCGGTAAACAGCGTCGGCCTCGGCATGATCGGCGGCGGTTCGCTTGATGACGCGCTGACCGAGCTGGAAACCGGCGCCGCCGATGCGGTTGTGGTGCTGGAAAACGATCTGCACCGCCACGCTTCTGCCGCGCGCGTTGACGCAGCGCTCAGCAAAGCGCCGCTGGTGATGGTTATCGACCACCAGCGCACCGCGATCATGGACAAAGCCCATCTGGTGCTGTCCACCGCGAGCTTCGCCGAAAGCGACGGCACGGTTATCAACAACGAAGGCCGCGCACAGCGCTTCTTCCAGGTGTATGAGCCGTCTTACTACGACAGCAGCATCACCATGCTGGAAAGCTGGCGCTGGCTGCACTCCCTGCACAGCACCGTGAAGAGCCGTGAAGTGGACTGGACGCAGCTTGACCATGTCATCGACGCGGTGGTGGAACAGCTGCCGCAGCTCGCGGGCATTAAAAACGCCGCGCCGGATGCCTCTTTCCGCATTCGCGGGCAGAAACTGGCTCGCGAACCGCACCGCTACAGTGGCCGTACCGCGATGCGCGCCAACATCAGCGTGCACGAACCGCGCCAGCCGCAGGACAAAGACACCATGTTCGCCTTCTCCATGGAAGGGAACAACCATCCGGACGCGCCGCGTTCTCAGGTGCCGTTCGCCTGGGCTCCGGGCTGGAACTCCCCGCAGGCCTGGAACAAATTCCAGGACGAAGTGGGGGGTAAACTGCGCCACGGCGATCCGGGCGTGCGTCTGATCGAAGCATCGGAAACCGGTCTGGATTACTTCAGCGACGTACCGGCAGGCTTCACTGCGCAGGACGGTGAATGGCGTATCGCGCCGTACTATCACCTGTTCGGTAGCGATGAAATGTCCCAGCGTTCGCCGGTTTTCCAGAGCCGTATGCCGCAGCCGTATATCAAGCTCAACCCGGCGGATGCCGCGAAGCTTGGCGTTAATGCGGGCGCGAAGGTCTCCTTCAATTACGACGGGCAGACCGTGACCTTACCGCTGGTGATTTCCGAAGGGCTGACGGCAGGGCAGGTCGGCTTACCTATGGGCATGCCGGGTATCGCGCCAGTGCTGGCCGGTGCGCGTCTTGATGATCTGCAGGAGGCTCAACAATGAGTTGGTTAACACCGGATGTTATTGAGATTCTGCTGACCATCCTCAAAGCGGTTGTCATTCTGCTGGTAGTGGTAACTTGCGGGGCGTTCATGAGCTTCGGCGAACGCCGCCTTCTGGGCCTGTTCCAGAACCGCTACGGACCGAACCGCGTTGGCTGGGGCGGTTCGCTCCAGCTGGTTGCGGACATGATCAAGATGTTCTTTAAAGAAGACTGGGTCCCGCGCTTTACCGACCGCGTCATCTTTACCCTGGCACCGATGATCGCTTTTACCTCGCTGCTGCTGGCCTTTGCAATTGTGCCGGTCAGCCCGAGCTGGGTGGTGGCCGATCTCAACATTGGTATCCTCTTCTTCCTGATGATGGCAGGCCTCGCGGTGTACGCGGTGCTGTTCGCCGGCTGGTCGAGCAATAACAAATACTCCCTGCTGGGGGCGATGCGCGCATCTGCGCAGACCCTGAGCTACGAAGTGTTTTTAGGCCTCTCCCTGATGGGCGTGGTGGCGCAGGCCGGTTCATTTAACATGACCGACATCGTCAACAACCAGGCGGACATCTGGAACGTCATCCCGCAGTTCTTTGGTTTTGTGACCTTTGCGATTGCCGGCGTGGCGGTGTGTCACCGTCACCCGTTTGACCAACCGGAAGCCGAGCAGGAACTGGCAGATGGTTACCACATCGAATATTCCGGTATGAAATTCGGTCTGTTCTTTGTGGGCGAGTACATCGGTATTGTTACCGTGTCGGCGCTGATGGTAACGCTGTTCTTCGGTGGCTGGCATGGCCCATGGTTGCCTCCTTTCATCTGGTTCGCGCTGAAAACCGCGTTCTTCATGATGATGTTTATTTTGATTCGCGCCTCATTACCGCGTCCGCGTTATGACCAGGTAATGTCCTTCGGCTGGAAAGTGTGCCTGCCGTTGACGCTGATCAACTTGTTGGCAACGGCGGCTGTCATTTTGTGGCAGGCGCAATAAGGGGTGAAAAAACCATGACATTGAAAGACATAGTGGTGGGTTTCGGCACCCAGGTGCGTAGTATCTGGATGATTGGCTTGCATGCCTTTGCCAAACGCGAAACCCGCATGTATCCGGAAGAGCCGGTTTATCTGCCGCCGCGCTACCGTGGCCGCATCGTGCTGACGCGCGACCCGGACGGTTCCGAGCGCTGCGTTGCCTGTAACCTGTGTGCGGTAGCTTGTCCGGTAGGCTGTATCTCGCTGCAAAAAGCAGAAACCGTGGATGGCCGCTGGTATCCGGAATTTTTCCGCATCAACTTCTCACGCTGCATTTTCTGCGGCATGTGTGAAGAAGCCTGCCCGACCACCGCAATCCAGCTGACGCCGGATTTCGAAATGGGCGAGTTCAAACGTCAGGATCTGGTGTACGAGAAAGAGGATCTGCTGATTTCCGGTCCGGGCAAATACCCGGAGTACAACTTCTACCGGATGGCAGGTATGGCAATCGACGGAAAAGACAAAGGCGAAGCAGAGAACGAAGCCAAGCCTATCGACGTCAAGAGCCTGTTACCGTAAGGAGAGTGGCAATGGAATTCGCGTTTTACATATGTGCCCTTGTGGCAATACTCGCCACCTTACGGGTTATCACGCACACCAATCCGGTACACGCGCTGCTGTATCTGATCATTTCGCTGCTGGCGATTTCGGGCGTGTTCTTTTCACTGGGCGCTTACTTCGCCGGTGCGCTGGAAATCATCGTCTACGCGGGCGCCATTATGGTGCTGTTCGTGTTCGTGGTGATGATGCTCAACCTCGGCGGCTCCGAGATCGAACAGGAGCGCCAGTGGCTGAAGCCGCAGGTGTGGATCGGTCCGGGCCTGCTGTCCGCCGTACTGCTGGCGGTGCTGGTTTACGCCATCATGAGCGTCAACGATCAGGGTATCGACGGTACGCCGGTATTTGCCAAAGAAGTGGGGATTACGCTGTTTGGTCCTTACGTTCTGGCGGTGGAACTGGCCTCTATGCTGCTGCTGGCGGGCCTGGTTGTTGCCTTCCACGTTGGGCGCGAAGATCGTCCCGGCGAAGTGCTGAGCAACCGTCCTGAAGACCGGGCGAAAAGAAAATTGGAGGAGCACGCATGATCCCCTTACAACACGGGCTGATCCTCGCGGCCATATTGTTTGTGCTTGGGCTGACGGGCCTGGTGATCCGTCGCAATCTGCTGTTTATGCTGATTGGACTGGAAATCATGATTAATGCTGCCGCGCTGGCGTTTGTCGTCGCGGGAAGCTACTGGGGGCAGACGGACGGGCAGGTGATGTACATCCTGGCTATCAGCCTGGCTGCCGCAGAAGCCAGTATTGGCCTGGCGCTGTTGCTACAGCTCCATCGTCGTCGCCAGAATCTGAATATCGATTCAGTAAGTGAGATGCGTGGATGAACCTCCTTTGGTTAACCATTTTTCTGCCATTGATTGGCTATGTACTGCTGGCGTTCTCGCGCGGACGCTGGTCTGAGAATTTATCTGCGACCATCGGCATGGGCTCTGTGGGCCTGGCCGCGCTGGTCACGGCGTATGCGGGCATCGATTTCCTGAACAGCGGCCGTGAGCCGTTCGTTCAGCCGCTCTGGACCTGGATGGCGGTCGGTGATTTCAACATCGGCTTCAATCTGGTGCTGGACGGGCTGTCGCTCACCATGCTGTCGGTGGTGACTGGCGTCGGTTTCCTGATCCACATGTTCGCTTCCTGGTACATGCGCGGTGAAGAGGGCTATTCGCGCTTCTTCGCCTACACCAACCTGTTTATCGCCAGCATGGTCATTCTGGTGCTGGCCGATAACCTGCTGCTGATGTACCTCGGCTGGGAAGGCGTGGGCCTGTGTTCTTACCTGCTGATCGGCTTCTACTACACCGATCCGAAAAACGGCGCGGCGGCGATGAAAGCCTTCGTGGTAACCCGTGTCGGTGACGTATTCCTCGCGTTCGCGCTGTTCATCCTCTACAACGAGCTGGGCACCCTGAACTTCCGCGAGATGGTGGAGCTGGCTCCACAGCACTTCGCTGATGGCAACACCATGATCCAGTGGGCGACGTTGATGCTGCTGGGCGGCGCGGTGGGTAAATCGGCGCAGCTGCCGTTGCAGACCTGGCTTGCGGACGCGATGGCTGGCCCGACGCCGGTCTCCGCGCTGATCCACGCCGCAACCATGGTGACCGCGGGCGTTTATCTTATCGCCCGTACCCATGGCCTGTTCCTGCTGACCCCGGAAGTATTGCATCTGGTGGGTATCGTGGGTGCGGTAACGCTGGTGCTGGCTGGTTTCGCGGCGCTGGTGCAGACCGACATCAAACGCGTACTTGCATACTCCACCATGAGCCAGATTGGCTACATGTTCCTGGCGCTGGGCGTACAGGCGTGGGATGCGGCGATTTTCCACCTGATGACCCACGCGTTCTTTAAAGCGCTGCTGTTCCTGTCGTCCGGTTCGGTGATCCTGGCCTGCCACCACGAACAGAACATCTTCAAAATGGGTGGTCTGCGTAAGTCGATTCCGCTGGTCTACGTCTGCTTCCTGGTAGGCGGCGCGGCGCTGGCGGCACTGCCAATGATTACCGCAGGCTTCTTCAGTAAGGACGAAATTCTGGCGGGTGCCATGGCTAACGGTCATATCAATCTGATGATCGCCGGTCTGGCGGGGGCGTTTATGACCTCGCTGTACACCTTCCGTATGATTTTCATCGTGTTCCACGGCAAAGAGCAAATTCACGCTCACGCAGGGAAGGGGATTACCCATCACCTGCCGCTGATCGTACTGCTGGTTTTGTCGACCTTCATCGGCGCGCTGATTGTGCCGCCGCTGCAGGGCGTACTGCCGGATACCACCGAGCTTGAGCATGGCCGCATGCTGACCCTGGAAATTGCTTCCGGCGTGGTCGCTATCGCGGGCATCGTGATTGCCGCGTGGCTGTGGCTGGGCAAACGCACACTGGTGACGTCTATCGCCAACAGCGCGCCGGGCCGTCTGCTGGGCACCTGGTGGTATAACGCCTGGGGCTTTGACTGGCTGTACGATATGATCTTCGTAAAACCGTTCCTCGGTATCGCCTGGCTGATTAAGCGCGATCCGCTGAACGCTCTGATGAACACCCCGGCAGTACTGTCGCGCTTCGCAGGTAAAGGCCTGCTGTTTAGCGAGAACGGCTACCTGCGCTGGTACGTGGCGTCAATGAGCATCGGTGCGGTCGTGGTTCTCGGCCTGCTGATGGTGTTGCGTTGATCGATTAGTGAATTTTAAAAGAATTCGTTGAAAATCAGGCCCTTTCGGAGGGCCTTAAAAAGGAATGTAAATCGCCATGTTACTACCCTGGCTAATACTTATTCCCTTTATCGGTGGGTTTCTGTGCTGGCAGACCGAACGCTTCGGCGTGAAGGTGCCGCGCTGGATCGCGCTGATCACTATGGGATTGACGCTGGCGCTCTCTTTGCAACTGTGGTTGCAGGGGGGTTACGGATTAACGCAAGCAGCGGGCCTGCCGCAGTGGCAGTCTGAGTTTGTGATGCAGTGGATCCCCCGCTTCGGGATCACCATTCACCTGGCAATTGATGGCCTGTCGCTGCTGATGGTGGTGTTGACCGGTCTGCTGGGCGTGCTGGCTGTGCTCTGTTCCTGGAACGAGATCGAGAAATATCAGGGCTTCTTTCACCTTAACCTGATGTGGATCCTGGGCGGCGTCATCGGTGTGTTCCTTGCCATCGATATGTTCCTGTTCTTCTTCTTCTGGGAAATGATGCTGGTGCCGATGTACTTCCTGATCGCGCTGTGGGGGCACAAAGCCTCTGACGGGAAAACGCGTATCACGGCGGCCACCAAATTCTTTATCTACACCCAGGCAAGCGGCCTGGTGATGCTGATTGCCATTCTGGCGCTGGTGTTTGTGCACTACAACGCGACCGACGTCTGGACCTTCAACTACGAGCAACTGTTGAATACACCGATGTCTCGCAACGTTGAATGGCTGCTGATGCTTGGCTTCTTCATCGCCTTCGCGGTGAAAATGCCGGTGGTGCCGCTGCACGGCTGGTTACCGGATGCGCACTCCCAGGCACCGACGGCGGGTTCTGTCGACCTGGCGGGGATTTTGCTGAAAACCGCGGCCTACGGTCTGCTGCGCTTCTCGCTGCCGCTGTTCCCGAACGCGTCCGCGGAGTTCGCGCCTATCGCCATGTGGCTGGGCGTGATCGGCATTTTCTACGGCGCGTGGATGGCCTTTACCCAGTACGACATCAAACGCCTGATCGCCTACACCTCCGTTTCCCATATGGGCTTCGTGCTGATCGCCATCTATACTGGCAGCCAGCTCGCTTACCAGGGCGCGGTGATCCAGATGATCGCCCACGGCCTGTCGGCGGCGGGTCTGTTTATTCTCTGCGGTCAGCTGTATGAGCGCCTGCACACCCGCGATATGCGGATGATGGGCGGCCTGTGGAGCAAAATTAAGTGGCTGCCTGCGCTGTCGATGTTCTTCGCGGTTGCCACCCTGGGTATGCCAGGCACCGGTAACTTCGTGGGTGAATTCATGATCCTGTTCGGCAGCTTCCAGGTTGTGCCAGCGATCACCGTGATTTCTGCCTTCGGTCTGGTGTTTGCGTCGGTTTACTCACTGGCGATGCTGCATCGCGCTTACTTCGGTAAAGCGAAAAGCCAGTTGAGCAATCAGGATCTGCCAGGGATGTCACTGCGCGAGCTGTTTATTATTCTGTTGCTGGTAGCGCTGTTGGTGCTGCTTGGCTTCTATCCGCAGCCGATTCTGGATACCTCGCACTCTGCTATGGGCAATATCCAGCAGTGGTTTGTTAATTCTGCTTCTACTACAAGGCCGTAATTCGCCATGACAATAACTCCACAACAACTGATCGCGCTGCTACCGCTGCTCGTCGTGGGCTTTACGGTAGTGGTGGTGATGCTCTCCATTGCGTGGCGACGCAACCACTTTGTGAATGCCACAATCTCGGTGGTTGGTCTGAACGCCGCGCTAATCTCCCTCTGGTTCGTTGGCCAGGCGGGGGCGATGGACGTCACGCCGCTGATGCGCGTTGATGGCTACGCGATGTTCTATACCGGCCTGGTGCTGCTGGCGAGCCTCGCTACCTGTACCTTCGCCTACCCGTGGTTAGAGGGCTATTACGACAACAAAGAAGAGTTCTATCTTCTGGTGTTGATCGCGGCGCTGGGCGGCATTCTGCTGGCTAACGCCAACCACCTGGCCTCGCTGTTCCTGGGTATCGAGCTGATCTCCCTGCCGCTGTTTGGCCTGATTGGCTACGCGTATCGCCAGAAACGTTCGCTGGAAGCGAGCATCAAGTACACCATTCTGTCGGCGGCGGCCTCGTCGTTCCTGCTGTTTGGTATGGCGCTGGTGTACGCGGAGTCCGGCAGCCTGTCGTTTGTTAGCCTCGGTAAAAGCCTGGCGGACAACATGCTGCACGAACCGCTGCTGCTGGCGGGCCTGGGTATGATGATCGTCGGTCTGGGCTTCAAACTTTCTCTGGTGCCGTTCCACCTGTGGACGCCGGATGTGTATCAGGGCGCGCCTGCGCCGGTCTCCACCTTCCTGGCGACCGCCAGCAAAATCGCCATTTTCAGCGTGGTGATGCGTCTGTTCCTGTACGCGCCGGTGGGCGACAGCGAAGCGATTCGCGTGGTGCTGGGCATTATCGCGTTCGTATCGATTATCTTCGGTAACCTGATGGCGCTCAGCCAGACCAACATTAAACGTCTGCTGGGTTACTCCTCCATCTCTCATCTGGGCTATCTGCTGGTGGCGCTGATTGCGCTGCAAAGCGGACAGATGTCGATGGAAACCGTAGGCGTGTATCTGGCCGGTTACCTGTTCAGCAGCCTCGGCGCGTTCGGCGTGGTGAGCCTGATGTCCAGCCCGTACCGTGGCCCGGACGCCGACTCGCTGTACTCCTACCGTGGCCTGTTCTGGCACCGTCCGATCCTGTCGGCGGTCATGACGGTGATGATGCTGTCGCTGGCGGGTATCCCGATGACGCTGGGCTTTATCGGTAAGTTCTACGTGCTGGCAGTCGGCGTACAGGATAGCCTGTGGTGGCTGGTTGCCGCCGTGGTGGTAGGTTCGGCGATTGGTCTCTACTACTACCTGCGCGTAGCGGTAAGCCTGTATCTGAACGCGCCGCAGCAGCTGAACCGCGATGCGCCGTCTAACTGGCAGTACAGCGCAGGCGGTATCGTGGTACTGATCTCCGCGCTGCTGGTGCTGGTGCTCGGCGTATGGCCGCAGCCGCTGATTAGCCTGGTGCAGTTAGCCGAACCGTTGATGTAACAGCCAACGTTGTGAACAAAACCGCCACTTGCTGGCGGTTTTTTTATATCTGCACCTTCATAAAATCTTCAGCGGCGAGGGTATCAGGGAAAATTTCCCGGCACTCGCGCAGCAGCGCTTCACAACCCACTTCATCATAGCGCGAGCTGAAATGGGTAATCACTAACCGCCCGACGCCAGCGGCTTTAGCGACCTCGGCGGCCTGTACCGTGGTGGAGTGGCCCCGGCTGTTGGCTTTCTCCGCCATTGCGGCTTCCAGGGTCGTTTCATGTACCATCACATCCACACCCTGCGCCAGCGCGACGGCAGCGGGCGTCGGCCCGGTATCGCCGAAAATCGCCAGGGTTTTGCCTTTTTGCGCCGGGCCAGAATATTCCCTGTCGTGGATAACGCGGCCATCGTCCAGCGTGACGGTTTCTCCACGCTTGAGCTGCTGAAAATGCGGGCCAGGCATCACGCCCTCTGCCTTCAGGCGTGCGGCATCGAGCGCGCCGGGCTTATCGTGCTGTTCAATGCGGTAGCCGTAGCATTCCACCGGATGGGTGAGGGGATACGCCGTGACGCGAAATTCGCTATCGCAAAACACCTCGCCGGCGCTAATTTCCACAATCTCCAGCGGAAAGCCGGTCCAGGAGCCGCTGAGCCGCAACGCCATCCCGATAAACTGGCGTATGCCCTGCGGGCCATACACCGTCAGCGGGTTTTCATTGCCCGCCATTGAGCGGCTGCACAACAGCCCCGGCAGGCCAAAAATATGGTCGCCGTGTAAATGGGTGATAAAAATTTTGCTCAGCTTGCCGGGATTAAACGCCGTATGCAGCATCTGATGCTGGGTGCCTTCGCCGCAGTCGAACAGCCAGTAATGCGGCTGGTTATTCATCGGGTTAAACACCATCGACGTTACGTTGCGGGTTTTGCAGGGCACGCCAGCGGAGGTGCCTAAAAATGTCAATTCCATCCCGCGTTATCCTCCTGAATGCTTTAGTATGAGAACGACCATTATGCACCATAAAGGAGCGCTCCATGATTCACTGGCACGATCTTCACCACTCAGAATTGGATGTCCCGACGCTGTACGCGGTACTGCAGCTGCGTTGCGCCGTGTTTGTGGTTGAGCAAACCTGCGCTTATCAGGATATCGACGGTGACGATCTGGTTGGAGAGAACCGCCATATTCTCGGCTGGCATCACGGCAGGCTGGTGGCTTATGCGAGGATTCTGAAAAGCGATAACGATTTTGAGCCGGTCGTGATTGGCCGGGTAATTGTCGACGCCAGCCTGCGCGGTGAAAAACTTGGCCAGCAGCTGATGAGCCAAACCCTCGCTTCGTGCCTGCAGCACTGGCCTGGCAAGGCGTTGTACCTTGGCGCACAGGCGCACTTGCAGGCGTTCTATCAGCGCTTTGGCTTTGCGCCCGTTACCGGGGTCTACGAGGAAGACGGCATTCCCCATATTGGAATGGCCAGAGAATAAGCGGCAAAAAGCGCTTCCCTTGTCTATATTTAGCTGACGTGTGTTAAATCCTGATGGAGAAAAGCGATGACTCAGAATAACGAACAGTTCAATACCCGGATTGATGATGATTTGTCACTGCTTAGCGATACGTTAGAGGAAGTGCTGCGCTCGTCGGGCGATCCGGCGGATCAGAAATACATTGAATTAAAAGCCCGTGCTGAACAGGCCTTAAACGATGTGAAAGCCCGCGTGTCCAACGCGTCCGACAACTACTATTTCCGCGCTAAAAAAGCGGTGTACCGCGCGGATGACTATGTTCATGAGCAGCCGTGGAAAGGTATCGGTATCGGCGCTGCCGCCGGTCTGGTGCTGGGTATCCTGCTGGCTCGCCGCTAAACGCGGATTCCTCACCCCTGGTACCAGGGGTGAGGCGATATCCCCCAACTAGTGTAATTTTGTTTACCCACCAGACCACGTATAATGCGGGGTTTTTCAGGGAAACGAGGTACACGTGCATTCCATTTCCACCGCGTTGCAGCAAATCGCGCAACAATTGCGCGCAGAATTTCCTGTCTCCCCCGGTGTGCGGCGCTTCGCTGTACCGGTCTCCCTGAATCAAACTGACCCGCTTGCCTGGCTTGCCAGCCAGCCGGTTTATCCACAGTTTTACTGGCAGCAGCGCAACGGCGATGAAGAGGTCGCGGCGCTGGGCGCAAGCCGCCATTTTTCTACTTTTGATGCCGCCCAGGCGTTCCTTGCAAGCCAGTCCGACGCTGCGCTGCGTATCTGGGGATTAAATGCCTTCGATACCGAGCGCAGCGCCCTGTTTCTGCCGCGCCTGGAATGGCGACGACACGGCGGCAGCGTGACCCTGGCGCTGACGGTATGTAGCGACCACTCGCTGGCCGACGATGCCCGCGCCGCGCTGGCGTTTATTGATGCGCTTACCCCCGGCGAACCGCTGCCTACCACGCCGCTTGACTGCGTCGGCGAACGCCATTTCCCCGATCGTGCGGGCTGGACCCAGCTGATTAACCAGGCGACCGACGCCATCGCGGCGGGGCAGTTTGAGAAAGTCGTCGCCGCCCGCGCCAGCGATCTGCAATTTTCATCCCCGGTAAGTGCGGCAGCATTTATGGCGGCCAGCCGCCGCGTCAATCTTCACTGCTACCACTACTTTATGGCGTTCGCGCCGGATGATGCCTTTTTAGGCTCCAGCCCGGAGCGCTTGTGGCGGCGCATCGACAGCGCTCTGCGTACCGAAGCGCTGGCGGGCACCGTGGCGAATCATCCCGATGAAGCGAAGGCCCAGGCGCTGGGCGACTGGCTGATGAAAGACGATAAAAACCAGCGGGAAAATATGCTGGTGGTTGAAGACATCTGCCAGCGCCTGCAAAACGCCGTCAGTTCGCTGGACGTCCTGCCGCCGCAGATTGTCAGGCTGCGCAAAGTGCAGCATCTGCGCCGCTGCATCTGGACCGAACTGCATCAGCCCGACGACAGCCTTTGCCTGCACCAGCTCCAGCCCACGGCGGCGGTGGCGGGCCTGCCGCGTGAACCGGCGCGCCGGTTTATCGCGACCCATGAATCCTTTGTCCGCGAGTGGTACGCCGGGTCCGCTGGCTATCTCTCGTTAAAGCAGACTGAATTTTGCGTCGCTCTGCGCTGCGCCCGTGTTACCCGGCAGACGGTGCGGCTTTATGCGGGCGCGGGTATCGTCGCAGGCTCGCAGCCTGATGAAGAGTGGCAGGAGATCACCAATAAAGCGGCGGGTTTACGCACTTTACTGGTGAGCTAACGCCGGAATCCCGACTCATATCAAAACAGTGAATATCGCGCGCTTTATAATGGAGCGGCAAAATTGATACCGGACAACTTATGTCGACTAGTACTTTCAACCGCCGCTGGGCGACGGTGATCCTCGAAGCCTTAACCCGCCACGGCGTTCGCCATATTTGCATTGCGCCTGGCTCGCGTTCGACGCCGTTGACGCTGGCGGCGGCGGATAATCGCAACCTGACTCACCATACCCATTTTGACGAACGTGGATTAGGGCATCTGGCCCTCGGGCTTGCCAAAGCCAGCGGCGAGCCGGTCGCCGTGATCGTCACGTCCGGCACGGCGGTAGCCAATCTGTATCCGGCGGTGATTGAGGCCGGGTTGACCGGTGAAAAGCTGATCCTGCTCACCGCCGACCGCCCGCCGGAGCTGATTGACTGCGGTGCCAACCAGGCGATCCGCCAGCAGGGTATTTTTTCTTCGCATCCCACCGCGGCGCTGGATTTACCCAAGCCCAGCCCGGAGACGCCCGCCAAATGGCTGGTATCGTCGATTGATTTGCTGTTAGGGCAGCAGCGCGGCGGCGCGTTGCATATCAACTGCCCGTTTGCTGAACCGCTGTACGGCGAGCTGGACGATACCGGCCTCGCCTGGCAGGAGTCGCTGGGCGACTGGTGGCAGGACGATAAACCCTGGCTGCTGGCGGCAGAAGATCACCATGCGGCGCTACAGCACGACTGGGGCGCATGGCGGCGTAAAAAAGGCGTCATCATTGCCGGACGGATGTCCCCGCAGGAGGGCAAACAGCTGGCGGCCTGGGCGCACACCCTCGGCTGGCCGCTGATTAGCGATGTGCTGTCGCAAACCGGGCAGCCGCTGCCCTGCGCCGATTTATGGCTGGCGAATCCCCGCGCTCAGGCGTTACTGGCGCAAGCGCAGATCGTTATCCAGTTCGGCAGTAGCCTGACCGGTAAACGCTTACTGCAATGGCAGGCCAGCTGCCAGCCGCAGGAGTTCTGGCTGGTGGACTCCCTGATTGGGCGGCTCGATCCGGCCCATCACCGCGGGCGTCGGTTAACGGCGCGCATCAGCGAATGGCTGGAGCGCCATCCCGCCGAACCCCGTGCGCCCTGGGCTGAGGAGTTAACCGCGCTGTCGCAAACCGCCTGGCAACTGACGGACGCCGCCACCCGGTCATTTGGCGAAGCGCAACTGGCCCATCGGCTCCCGGCGCTGTTGCCGGAACACGGTCAGCTTTTCGTCGGCAACAGCCTGGTGGTGCGTCTGGTGGACGCGCTGGCGCAGATGCCCCAGAGCTATCCGGTGCTGAGCAACCGCGGGGCCAGCGGCATCGACGGGCTGATTTCTACCACCGCCGGGGTCCAGCGCGGCACCGCGCGCCCGACGCTGGCCATCGTTGGCGATCTCTCGGCGCTGTACGATTTAAACGCCCTGGCGCTGTTGCGCCACGTTTCCGCGCCGCTGGTGCTGATTGTGGTGAACAACAACGGCGGGCAAATTTTCTCGCTGCTGCCCACGCCGGTCAGCGAGCGCGAGCGCTTCTACTGTATGCCGCAAAACGTGTCGTTTAAGCACGGCGCGGCGATGTTTGATCTTGAGTACCGCAACCCAACTACCTGGGAAGAATTGCAAACCGCTGTGAGTGAAGGCTGGCAGCGGCCTCACACTACCGTGGTGGAAATCAACGTGCCCTCGACTGACGGGACGCACACCCTGCAAAACCTGCTGGCGGCGGTCAGCCAGGCATGATCCTGAATGCGACCGCGCGTCCCGGTAAATCCGCCTCGCTGCCCTGGCTCGTCTGGCTGCACGGTTTTCTCGGTAGCCAGCAGGAGTGGCAGCAGGTCGCCGCGGCGTTCAGCGATTACCCGCAGCTGTTTATCGATTTGCCGGGCCACGGCGGCAGCGCCGGGGTGCGCGTCGCCAGTTTCGGGGATACCAACGCGCTGCTCGACGCCACCCTGGCGCATCACGCCGTCGCGCAATACTGGCTGATCGGCTACTCGCTGGGTGGGCGTATCGCCATGCACTACGCCTGCGGCAAACCGCGCTCTGGCTTGCAGGGGCTGATTGTCGAAGGCAGCCATCCAGGGCTGACCGACCCGCAGGAGCGCGAGGCGCGCATCGCTTCGGACAGCCATTGGGCCAGAGAATTTCGTGAAGCACCCCTCGAACAGGTGCTGAATGCCTGGTATCAGCAGCCGGTTTTTGCCAACCTCAGCGCTGCGGCGCGTGCCGAACTGGTCGCGCTGCGGCGGCGCAACCATCCGCAGGCGCTGGCCGATATGCTGGAGGCCACCTCCCTGGGCCGCCAGGCGGATTTACGCGGGCCGCTCTGCCGGTTGCCGCACCCCTTTATCTATTTTTGCGGCGAGCAGGACAGCAAGTTTCGTGGCATCGCCACAACGCTTAACGTGCCCTGCCGCCTGATTACGGCTGCGGGCCATAACGCCCATCGCGAAGCGCCGCTGGCCTTCGCGCAAAGCCTGTCGCCACTTTTGCCTCAACCAGACTAAGGAATCACCATGCTCCATCTCGATGAACAGATGCTGAACGCCCCGATTGAATGGCAGGACTGCTCTGAAGGCTACACCGATATTCGCTATCACAAGTCGCCGGAAGGGATTGCCAAAATCACCATCAACCGCCCGCAGGTGCGTAACGCTTTCCGTCCGATTACCGTGAAGGAGATGATCCAGGCGCTGGCGGATGCCCGCTATGACGACAGCGTTGGCGTGATTATCCTGACCGGCGAAGGCGATAAAGCGTTCTGCTCCGGCGGCGACCAGAAAGTACGCGGCGACTACGGCGGATACCAGGACGACTCCGGCGTTCACCACCTCAACGTGCTGGACTTCCAGCGCCAGATCCGCACCTGTCCGAAACCGGTGGTGGCGATGGTGGCGGGGTACTCCATCGGCGGCGGCCACGTGCTGCATATGATGTGCGATCTGACCATCGCGGCGGAAAACGCCATCTTCGGCCAGACCGGCCCGAAAGTCGGCTCGTTCGACGGCGGCTGGGGCGCATCCTATATGGCGCGCATCGTCGGCCAGAAGAAAGCGCGCGAAATCTGGTTCCTGTGCCGCCAGTACAACGCTCAGGAAGCGCTGGATATGGGCCTGGTTAACACCGTAGTGCCGATTGCCGATCTGGAAAAAGAGACCGTGCGCTGGTGCCGCGAAATGCTGCAAAACAGCCCGATGGCGCTGCGCTGCCTGAAAGCCGCGCTCAACGCCGACTGCGACGGCCAGGCGGGCTTGCAGGAGCTGGCGGGTAACGCCACCATGCTGTTCTACATGACCGAAGAAGGGCAGGAAGGACGTAACGCGTTTAACGAAAAACGTCACCCGGACTTCAGCAAATTCAAACGGAACCCGTAATGCGACAGGCACAACTCTGGCGGTATCAGATACCGATGGACGCAGGCGTTGTGCTTCGCGACCGTCGGCTGAAAACCCGCGACGGTTTACTGGTGCGCCTGGAAGAGAACGGGGCGCAGGGATGGGGCGAAATCGCCCCGTTACCCGGCTTCAGCGCTGAATCGCTGGAAGAGGCGACGGACGCCGCGCTGGCGTGGCTTAACGGCTGGCGGCAGGGCACAGACGCCGCGCTGCCAGATCTGCCCTCGGTAGCATTTGGCCTGAGCTGCGCGCAGGCGGAGCTCAGCGGCGCGCTGTCGAATGCCGCCGACTACCGCGCCGCGCCGCTGTGTACCGGCGATCCCGATGAGCTGTTCGCGCTGCTCAGCGCCATGCCGGGCGAGAAAGTCGCCAAAATCAAGGTCGGCCTGTATGAAGCGGTGCGCGACGGTATGGTGGTGAATCTGCTGCTGGAAGCGATCCCGGATTTGTCGTTGCGCCTTGACGCCAACCGGGGATGGACGCCGCTGAAAGCTGAACAGTTCGCCAGATACGTCAATCCCGATTATCGTCCGCGCATTGCGTTTCTCGAAGAGCCGTGCAAAACCCGCGAGCAGTCACGGGCGTTTGCCGCGCAGACCGGTATCGCCATCGCCTGGGATGAAAGCCTGCGCGAAGCGGATTTTGTGATGCAGGCGGAGCCAGGGCTGAGCGCGGTAGTGATCAAGCCTACGCTTACCGGTAGCCTGGCGCGCGTTCGCGAGCAGGTCGCGGCGGCCCATGCCCAGGGATTAACGGCGGTAATCAGCTCGTCGATTGAATCCAGCCTCGGGTTGACCCAGCTGGCGCGCATCGCCGCCTGGCTGACGCCCAATACTATCCCCGGCCTCGATACCCTGTCGCTGATGCAGGCGCAGCTGGTGCGCGCCTGGCCGGACAGCGCGCTGCCGATCTGGTCCACCGATGCGCTGGAGCCGCTGTTGTGATCTTTACCCAGTGGCCCTGGCAGCACTGGGCGCAGCAGCGCGGCGGCGCGACTGCGCTGACGCTCAACGATCGGGCCCTTAGCTGGCGGCAGCTTTGCCAGCAGGTGGACGCGCTGGCGGCGGGGCTGGCGCAGCAGGGGGTTAGCGAAGGCGCTGGCGTAGCGCTGCGCGGGCGTAACAGCCCGCAGATGGTGCTGGCCTGGCTGGCGCTGATGCAGTGCGGCGCGCGGGTTCTGCCGCTCAATCCGCAGCTGCCGTCGGCGTTGCTTGATGAACTGCTGCCCGCGCTCAATATCGATTACGCGCTGGAACTGGGCTGCGACGCGCTATTGAACCGCTTTCCCGCGCTGGCGCTGACGCCGGGTGAGCCCGCAAAAACAGGCGACTGGCAGCCCAACCGGATCGTCTCAATGACGCTGACCTCCGGCTCTACCGGGTTGCCGAAAGCGGCGGCGCACAGCGCCCGGGCGCATCTGGCGTCGGCGCAGGGCGTGCTGGCGGCGATCCCGTTCCATCCGCAGGATAGCTGGCTGCTGTCGCTGCCGCTGTTTCATGTCTCCGGGCAGGGGATTTTGTGGCGCTGGCTGCTGGCGGGCGCGCAGCTGGCGGTGCGTGAATGCGTTGCGCTGCCTGAAGCGCTGCGCGGCTGCACGCACGCCTCGCTGGTGCCGACGCAGCTGTGGCGTTTACTGAATGACAACCACCCGCTGACCCTCAAAGCGGTGCTGCTCGGCGGCGCGGCGATCCCCGTCGAGTTAACCGATGCAGCTACCGAACGTGGCATCGCCTGCTGGTGCGGCTACGGGATGACCGAAGCGGCGTCTACCGTGTGCGCTAAACGGGCAGACGGTAAACCGGACGTCGGCACGGCGCTGCCGGAACGCACAGTGAAAATCGTCGACGGCGAAGTGTGGCTGCGCTCCGCCAGCCTCGCCAGTGGCTACTGGCGTAATGGAACCCTCGTCCCACTGCTGAATCCCGATGGCTGGTTCGCCACCCGGGATCGCGGTGAAATTCACGACGGGCGGTTAACGGTGCTGGGCCGGATCGATAACCTGTTTTTCAGTGCGGGCGAGGGTATTCAGCCAGAGGAAGTGGAGCGGGTCATTGTTACCCATCCGCAAATCAGCCAGGCGTTTGTGGTGCCGCTGGCGGACAGCGAATTTGGCCATCGTCCGGTGGCGATTGTGGAGGGCGAGGCCGATTTGGATCTCACCAGCCTTGCCGCGTGGGTTAGCGACAAGCTGGCGCGTTTTCAGCAGCCGGTGCGCTGGCTGGCGCTACCGCCGCAATTTAAAAACGGCGGGATTAAAATCTCGCGCCGGGCATTGCAGCAGTGGGTTAACGGCGACCGCGGCTAAATCACAGCAACCCTTTCTTACTCAGCGTGGCGCGCGTCGCCACGTTTAAATCGTAATTCGGAAAGTCTTCCGGCTTCACCCAGGCATGGTCCTGAAACTCCTCGTTCAGCACGATATCCCGGTTAGCCGCCACACAGTCAAAAATCAAATAAATCATGTAGATCTCTTCCTGGCTGCCGTCGGCGTAGGTTTTCATCCGCATGTCGTCGCTGAAGGTCCAGGGCGTCACGCGGGAAATCACTAACTGCTCGCCCAGCTCTTCGGCGATTTCACGGCGCAGCGCCTGCTCCATGGTTTCGCCTGGCTCCATGCCGCCGCCCGAGAGCGCCCACTGGCCGGGGAACACGCCACGGTTATCGGCCATTTTACACAGTAAATATTCGCCCTGGTTTTCGATCAGCGGGCAGACAATAGTCCGTTGACGCATAGTCATATCCTTATTAGTCAGAAGGGGATGAGTGTAACGCGGCGGGGAAAAAAGCGGGAGTCTGAACTCCCGCCTGACGGTTATTTTGCGGCTTTGATGGCGGCCAGCGCGGCAGCGACGCCTGCGCCGTAATCCGGGTGAACTTCGCTAAACAGGCCGATCTGGCGCTGCTGGATAAACTCCGGCACGTCTTTCATATCGCCTGCGATACGCTGGAACATGCGCTGATGCTCTTCGTCGCTCAGCAGTTCAAACAGTTTGCGCGGCTGGCTGAAGTAGTCGGTATCTTCGCGTTGATTCCAGTGGTCCGCTGCGCCTTCAAGGGTCAACGGCGGCTCGCTGAAATCGGGCTGCTCCTGGAACACGCCAAAGCTGTTCGGCTCATAGGTCGGGCCGTTGCCGCTGTTACCGTCCACGCGCATCGCGCCGTCGCGGTGATAGTTATGGAACGGGCAGCGCGGCTTGTTGACCGGGATCTGGTGATGGTTGACGCCTAAACGGTAGCGGTGGGCATCGCCATAAGAGAACAGACGGCCCTGCAACATGCGGTCCGGCGAGAAACCAATGCCGGGCACCACGTTAGCCGGGGACATCGCCACCTGCTCGACTTCAGCAAAGTAGTTATCCGGGTTGCGGTTCAGCTCCAGCTCGCCCACTTCAATCAGCGGATAATCGCCGTGCGGCCAGACTTTGGTCAGGTCGAACGGGTTATACGGCGTTTGCGAGGCTTCCGCTTCCGGCATCACCTGCACATACAGCTTCCAGCGCGGGAAATCACCTTTCTCGATATGTTCGAACAGGTCACGCTGGGAGCTTTCCCGATCTTCCGCGACCAGACGTTTGGCATCGTCATCCATCAGGTTAGCGATGCCCTGCTGGGATTTCAGGTGGAATTTCACCCAGAAGCGCTCGTTGTTGTAGTTGATAAAGCTGAAGGTATGGCTGCCG
The DNA here is from genome assembly GCF_007570865.1 of Atlantibacter subterraneus. Taxonomy (GTDB): domain Bacteria; phylum Pseudomonadota; class Gammaproteobacteria; order Enterobacterales; family Enterobacteriaceae; genus Atlantibacter; species Atlantibacter subterraneus. Next base: position 378,021 of record NZ_VLPS01000003.1, read on the forward strand.
AAACCGTGCATGGTGCGATAGGAGAACGGCAGGCCGCGATCGCTGAAATCGATGGTTAACTGATGCAGCGATTCCGGTTGCAGCGAGAAGAAATCCCATTTGTAGGTGTTGTTGCGCAGGTTAGTGCGCGGATCGCGTTTTACCACGTGGTTGAGATCCGGGAACTTCAGCGGATCGCGCAGATAGAACACCGGCGTGTTGTTGCCGACCAGATCCCAGTTGCCCTCTTCGGTGTAAAACTTGATGGAGAACCCACGGATATCGCGTTCGGCGTCTGCCGCGCCGCGTTCACCGGCGACCGTGGAGAAACGAATAAACAGGTCAGTTTTTTTACCAATTTGGGAAAAGAGTTTAGCGCGGGTGAAAGCGGTAATGTCATGGGTGACGGTGAAAGTGCCGTAAGCGCCGGAACCTTTCGCGTGCATACGGCGTTCGGGGATCACTTCACGGTCGAAATGGGCTAATTTCTCAAGGAACCAGACATCCTGCAGCAGCATCGGACCACGCGGGCCAGCGGTTGCTACGTTATTGTTATGGGCAACCGGTGCGCCTGCGGCGGTGGTTAGTCCTTTTTTCGTCATCTTATATCTCCTGTATGAATATAACCTTTAGTTCCATGTGGACACTCGATATCAACATGGCGCTAATTTTTAAAACGTGCCTTGATCAACAACAATGTGTCTTCCCCTATTGCAAATATTGGTCCGGGTGTTTCTCTTAAAATGACGTTTATTTTCAATTAATTACACATAACCTATTAATGAAATAGATGGATACATTGATAAGCCGGGGGATAACGGTACAATGCGCCGTTTTACGCAATTTGCGTGGAGTTTTCCGTGGGACGAAATGGAATGAAAAAATTATTGTTAGCCGGCGCAGCCGGATTGATGTTGGTTTCTCTCTCTGCCAGTGCGATTAGCATCAGCGGTCAGGCAGGTGAAAAATACACCAACCTTGCCGTGGGCATGGGTACCGACACCAGCGGACTGGCGCTGAGCGGCAACTGGGCGCATAACGACGATCATGGCGATATCGCTGGACTGGGCCTGGGTCTGAATCTGCCGCTGGGGCCGTTTATGGCGACCGTAGGGGGTAAAGGTATTTATCTGAACCCGAACGCGGGTGATGAAGGGTACGCAGCCGCGGTGGGCGGCGGTCTGAGCTGGAAACTCAGCGACAGCTTCAGCGTGTTTGGCGACTACTACTATTCGCCGGATTCGCTCTCCAGCGGCGTGAACGATTATCAGGAAGCCAGCGCGGGTGCGCGTTTCACGGTGATGCGTCCCATCAGCGTGGAAGCAGGCTACCGTTACATCAACATGACGGGTAAAGATAACGAAGCTGACAGCAAAGTGGCTGACGGCCCGTATGTTGGCGTTAGCGCGCACTTCTAAGCAATCCTGACGCGGCCTTGCGCCGCGTTATCTCCTGCAATTTCTCCGCACGCTTGCGCTATAGTAAGGCGTTCCCATCTCGCGGAGAAAATAATGTTAAAAGTAGAAATGCTGTCAACGGGCGACGAAGTGCTGCACGGTCAAATCGTTGATACCAATGCCGCCTGGCTCGCCGATTATTTTTTTAACCAGGGTGTTCCGCTCTCCCGCCGCAATACCGTCGGCGACAAACTCGAAGATTTAGTGGCCGTGCTGCGCGAACGCAGCCAGCATGCCGATATTCTCATCGTCAACGGCGGCCTCGGCCCAACCAGCGACGACCTGAGCGCCGAAGCCGCCGCCCTGGCGTTGGGCGAAGAGCTGGTACTGCATGAAGAATGGCTGGAACATATGGCGCGCTTCTTTTCCGAGCGTGGCCGCGTGATGGCTCCCAGCAACCGCAAACAGGCGCTGATCCCCGCCAGCAGCGAAATGATCGACAATCCGGTGGGCACCGCCTGCGGATTCGCCATCACCCTCAACCGCTGCCGCATCTTTTTCACGCCGGGCGTTCCCTCTGAATTCAAACAGATGGTGCAACAGGAGATCCTGCCGCGCCTGCAACAGCAGTTTTCACTGCCGTCCGCGCCGGTGTGCCTGCGCTTAACCACCTTTGGCCGTTCGGAAAGCGATCTCGCCCAGAGCCTTGACGGCCTTAGCCTGCCGCCGGATGTGGTCATCGGTTACCGCTCTTCAATGCCGATTATTGAACTCAAACTCACCGGCCCCGGCGAACAGCGCGCGGCGATGGAGGCCCTGTGGCCGGAAATCCGCAAGGTGGCGGGGGAGAGCGTGATTTTTGAAGGCACCGAAGGTTTACCGGCGCAAATTGCCCGCAACCTTAACGAGCGGCAACTGAGCCTGACCCTGAGCGAGCAGTTCACCGGCGGCCTGTTGGCGCTCCAGCTTTCCCGCGAGTCTGCGCCGCTGCTGGCCAGCGAAGTGGTGCCTGCCCAACAGGAAACGCTGACCCAAACCGCCCACTGGACGGCGGAGCGGCGGATTAACCATTTCGCCGGGCTGGCGCTGGCGGTCTCGGGGCTGGAAGAAGATCACCTTAACTTTGCGCTATCCACCCCGGAAGGCACCCACGCCCTGCGGGTGAAGTTCAACACCACCCGTCACAGCGTGCAGGTGCGCCAGGAAGTATGCGCCATGATGGCGTTAAACATTCTGCGCCGCTGGCTGAACGGCAAAGATATCGCCAGCGATCACGGCTGGATTAACGTCGTGGAATCGCTATTTATTGAATAACGGCGTCGCCGGGAGCCTCTCCCGGCGCGCCTTAACCCAGCGCCTGCGCCAGCAGGGTAATCGGATGTTCACAGCGTTTGCTGGTGGACATCTCGATTTGCCATTTGCAGGTTTCGCAGTCGGTGATCACCAGGTCCACGCCGCTCTGTTCAATCTGCTTAAACAGCGGCTCGCCGATGGCTTGCGACGTCGGGTAGTTCTCCGATTTAAAACCGTAGGTACCGGCAATCCCGCAGCAGCGTGAATCCAGTACCAGTACTTCCACACCGGGGATGCGTTTCAGCAATTCCAGGGTGTAAATCGCCCAGCCCATTTTTTCCATATGGCAGGGCGTGTGATAGGCCACGCGCAGCTGCGTCGGCTTAAGATCCAGCGTCGCGCCATTTTCCAGCCGCCGCCACAGGAAGCGGGTCGCCAGTTCGATGCTGTCGCGCAGCGGAGTGGTATCCACGTCCAGCACGTGCGGGTACTCGTCGCGCAGCGTAAAAGTGCAGGTCGACGAGGTGGCGATCACCGGCAGACGGCGTTCAACAATCGCTTCCTCCAGCGAACGGGCGTTTACCCGCGCCTGTTTGCGCGCTTTGTCGACAAAACCGTTGGCGATCAGCGGCACGCCGCAGCACTTCTCTTTGCTCAACAATTCCACGCCGATATTCATGGCGTTGAACACTTTCACCAGGTCTTTGCCGAGGGTGGAGTTGTTGTAATTGACGTAACAGCCGTGGAAAAATGCCACTTTATCGGCAAACTGCGCCTGGGCCGCCGCCTGTTTGCGATACCACTGGCGGAAGGTGCCGAAGGCGTATTTCGGCAGGCTGCGGCGGTGATCGATTTTTAACGCTTTATCCAGCAGCTGGCGCACCGGTTTCATGCCGGTAGCGGCGTTGACCAGCGGCGCAAACGGCGTGGAGAGCGAGCCCATTATGTCGGTATGGCTGAGCAGCGCATCGCGCAGCGACGGGTTATGCGGCGCATATTCCGCCCTGGCGCGTTGAATGATATCGCCGATTTTCACGTCCGACGGGCAGGCCACTTCGCAGCGTTTACAGTTAGTGCAGTATTTCAGCGCCTCGTCGTACAGCGTCGGATCTTTAAGACGCAGCCGCGCGCCGTCCGGCCCGGCCTGTTTCGGCCCCGGATAATGCGGATTGGCGCGGCTCACCGGGCAGGCGGTGGTACACACGGTGCATTTAATGCAGCTTTCGAAACCGGTCTCCCTCAGGCTCATAATCTGCTCCCTGTATCAATGATCTGTTGGGCGGCGTGCAGGGCGGTGATCGCGCAGACGCCCCCGCCACAGCCCTGGGTAATGGGATCGAACCCGCCGAGCACGGTGCCGATGGCGTATACGTTCTCCAGGATTTCACCGTTGCGAGACGGCTGGAGGTGGGCATTGGTTTTCACGCCGATGGACTGCCACGGCTGGGAGTGGAAAAAGTCCGGGTGGCTCCAGTCGCCGTTATTGGCGTAGTCCAGCAGATCCAAATCGAAAATCGCTTCGCGCACCCGCTGGCGTTCGGCCACCAGCCCATTGCTGAAGAAACTGCCGCTGGCGAGCACCACGTGGCGCGCCTGGAGCGCGATATCGCCGTGATTGCGGGTCCACACCTGGTGCAACCCCGCCTCGTTGCGCGTGACGCCGGTTACCGCGTCGCCTTCCATAATAATGCCGCCGGTCTGGCGGAAATAGCGCGCCAGCGCGTTGTACATCCGCATCCCCGGCACCGACGGCGGCAGGGTGGGGATAAAATTCAGCGCGCAGGGCAGGGCGTGCTGTAGTTGCGCCGGAAGGTCCGGCTGTTCCAGACCCACCACGGCGGGCAGCAGCAGCGCATCGTAGCCCGGTGCGAGGGCGGTCAGCTCTTTGAGCAGTTCCGGCGTGTAGCGCGCATCGTCCAGCATCCGGGCGATATTCACCGAGCGGAATTCGCTGGGGTTCTGGCGCAACACGTCCAGTACCGGCAGCGCCAGCTCGCCGGTATCGGCCTCGATACCCTGTTGTTTGAGCTGGTCGGCCACCATCAGCGGTTCAAAATCGAGGAAACCCGCGATACCCACCACGCAAATGCGTTTGCCGGTCAGCGGAGCGCAGGGCGCATCCTGCTGGCTCAGCCACGCCGAGCGCCATTTTCCGAGCGGCGTCAGGCGCGAATGGGCATAGCGCCAGTGGCCCTGCAATGTCAGCCCGGCGCGGGCCAGCAGCGCTTCGGCATGGTCGGCGTAATCCAGCACCGCCGCTGTGCCCAAATGGGCATACGGGTGCTGCGGCGACTGGGTAATTAACTCGCACATCCCGCTTTCGATATCGCCGATCGGCGTGCCGTCGGCGAGATGGCTCAGCAGATCCAGCGAGCCGGATGAGAAGTGCAGGGCGCTCTGGCCCCGGCTGACCATCGCGCAGCGCAGGCCCGCTTCCCCGAGCTTAATGCCGCACAGCAGGCCCGCGAGGCCGCCGCCGATAATCACGCTATCAAATTTCATGGCGCTGCTCCTTTTCCAGACCACATAATCCCTGGTAAACCCAGCGGGTAAATTCCGCCTCGCGTAAGGCATCCCCATAGGCGACGGGGGCAATGCCTTTCCAGCGCTCGTTAAGGAACTGCGACAGCTCGCGGCAGGACTGCATCCCGCTCATCACCCCGAAGCGCTGTAATAGTCCGGCGGCGCGGCAGGCGCACAGCTCGCCCTGACAGGTGCCCATGCCGACGCGGGTGCGGCGGCGTAAATCCACCAGTTTGCTAACGGCGAGCGATTCCACGGCGTAGCGCACTTCGCTGGCGGTGACCGCCTCGCATTCGCACACCAGGCTTTGATTAAGCCGTGCGTCGTTCAGCCATTCGGCTGCGCGTTCACCGTGGCGATACACGGCGGAGCCGCGCAACATGGTCGGCAGGGAGATCACTTTACGCAGCGTGGCTTCAGGCTCTTCACGCGAGCCGGGCAGCGGCGTATCGGCGGTGGTGCAGGGCGTGGTGTTACCCAGTTTGCGGCATACCGCGTCGGTGGCCCATTCCGCCATCAGCCGGTAAGTCATCAGTTTGCCGCCGGTAATGGTGATGAAACCTTCAAGGCCGTCGCGCCCGGCGTGGTCCAGCAGCACAATACCGCGGCTGACGTTGCGTCCGCTGGGATCGTCATCGGTAGCCACCAGCGGCCGTACCCCGGAGTAGGCGCGCAGAATGCGGGTTTGCGCCATGCGCGGAGCCAGCTTCGCCCCTTCGCGCAGCAGAATGTCCACTTCGCTGGCGGTGACGCGGGTATTGTCGATTTGGTCGTAGTCGACGCGGCTGGAGGTGGTGCCAATCAGCGAAATGGTATCGCCGGGCACCAGAATGTCGGCGTCGGCGGGCTTGCGGCAGCGGTTAATGACGTGCTGATTAATGCGATGCCCGAGTATCAGTAACGCCCCTTTAGCGGGCAGCATACGGATGCGTAAATCGGCGTACTCGGCGATGTGCGCTCCCCAGATCCCGGCGGCGTTCACCACCACGTCTGCGTAGATTTCGCGCGTTTCACCGTGCTGGTGGTCGAAAACGCGCACGCCGCGAACGCGATCGCTTTCGCGGATCAGGCCGGTGACTTCGTGCCAGGTATACAGCAGCGCGCCGTGTTCGCGCGCATCCAGCATATTGGCGGTGGTCAGACGGAACGGGTCGACGGTGCCGTCGGGTACCCGCACGCAGCCCACCAGCGCCGGGTTAACGCTGGGCTCAATTTTCAGCGCCTCCTGCGGGGTGAGTAATTCAGTGTCGATATCCGCTTGCTGGCAGGCGTTGATAAACTGGTTCTGCCATTCAAAGGAGTCTTCGGGCAGGGTAATGAACAGCCCGCCGGTGAGTTCAACGCAGTGGCGGGCCACTTTTTTCAGGATGCGGTTTTCCGCAATGCACTCTCTTGCTGATTCCGGATCGTTAACCGCGTAGCGCGCGCCGCTGTGCAGTAATCCGTGGTTGCGCCCGGTCGCACCGGTGGCGAAGTCCTGGCGCTCCAGTAAGATGGCCCTGAGGCCGCGTCGCGCGCAGTCTCTGGCGATACCCGCGCCGGTCGCGCCGCCGCCGATAATCACCACATCCGCTTGTTCTGGTCCCATCGCCTTGTCCTCTCAACACTCTGCTGTTTTAACTATTTAGCCACATTATTGATGTGGTTTGTTTGATAACGAGCAAATTCGAACGAAAAACGAAAGTTATGTGACTATGGATGCACCTTTTTGCGCGATTGTAATAAAAATGAAACAATATGTGCGATGTTTCACATCATTTGCAGTGAATTTTGATTACCATCACGCTCGGAAAAGAAAATTTCCGCTGTTTTTTGTTTTCGTTGAGTACTTATCTGGGCCTGGAGAGAGCAATGCTAAGTATCTTTAAGCCTGCGGCGCATTCGGCAAGACTGCCTGCAGAAAAGATCGATCCCGTTTACCGCCGGTTACGCTGGCAGATTTTCATGGGGATATTTTTTGGGTACGCGGCCTATTATCTGGTGCGAAAAAACTTCGCGCTGGCGATGCCGTATTTGATTGAACAGGGATTTTCACGCGGGGATCTGGGTTTTGCGCTGTCGGGCATTTCCATTGCTTACGGCTTCTCGAAGTTCATTATGGGTTCGGTGTCTGACCGCTCCAACCCACGGGTGTTTTTACCCGCTGGCCTGATCCTGGCGGCGGCGGTGATGTTGTTTATGGGTTTCGTGCCCTGGGCGACATCGAGCATTGCGATTATGTTCGTGCTGCTGTTCCTGTGTGGCTGGTTCCAGGGGATGGGGTGGCCGCCGTGCGGACGCACCATGGTGCACTGGTGGTCGCAGAAGGAGCGCGGCGGGATTGTATCGGTGTGGAACTGCGCCCATAACGTGGGCGGCGGTATTCCTCCGCTGTTGTTCCTGCTGGGCATGGCTTGGTTTAACGACTGGAAAGCGGCGCTGTATATGCCGGCTTTCGGGGCCATCATCGTGGCGCTGTTCGCGTTTGCGCTGATGCGTGATACCCCGCAGTCGTGCGGCCTGCCGCCGATTGAAGAGTACAAAAACGACTATCCGGATGACTACAGCGACAAGCACGAAGAAGAGCTGACTGCGAAGCAGATCTTTATGCAGTACGTGCTGCCTAACAAACTGCTGTGGTATATCGCGATTGCCAACGTGTTTGTCTATCTGCTGCGTTACGGCATTCTCGACTGGTCACCGACCTATCTGCGTGAAGTAAAGCATTTCGCGCTGGATAAATCCTCCTGGGCCTACTTCCTGTATGAGTATGCGGGGATCCCGGGTACGCTGCTGTGCGGCTGGATGTCGGATAAAGTGTTCCGTGGCAACCGTGGCGCGACCGGCGTGTTCTTTATGACGCTGGTGACCATTGCGACCATCGTTTACTGGCTCAACCCGCCGGGTAACCCGCACGTGGATATGGCCTGTATGATCGTGATTGGCTTCCTGATTTACGGCCCGGTAATGCTGATTGGGCTGCATGCGCTGGAGCTGGCACCGAAAAAAGCGGCGGGGACGGCGGCGGGCTTCACCGGCCTGTTCGGCTATCTCGGCGGCTCGGTTGCTGCGAGCGCCATCGTCGGGTACACCGTGGACTTCTTCGGCTGGGACGGCGGCTTTATGGTGATGATCGGCGGCAGCATTTTAGCGGTGCTGCTGTTGATTGTGGTAATGCTTGGTGAGCGTAAGCATCACCAGGAAGTGCTCGCGAAACGCGGGTAATAAAAAAGGCTGAGCTTACGGGCTCAGCCTTTTCCATTCTACAGTTCGATTTCAATATCGCCCTGCGCCCGGCAACAGCAGGGAAGAATGTCCCCCGGTTCGATAAACGCCAGCGGCTCAATCAGCCAGGTGACTTCACCGGCATGCAGGCGGGTACGGCAAGAACCGCAATACCCTTCACGACACTGATACTCCACCGCAATCTTATGCGACTCCAGCGCCGCCAGCAGGGAAGGGTGTTCATCCTGGCACAGTAGCTGTGCGCCCGAGAGCCGAAGCGTAATACGGCCCATCTTAAAGCTGGAAGTTGCTCAGATCGTCGGTATCGACTTCCGAGTCGATCTGGCCGACCAGGTAAGAACTCACTTCCACTTCCTGCGGGGCAACCTGCACGTTATCGGACACCAGCCAGGTGTTGATCCACGGAATCGGGTTAGAACGGGTTTTGAACGGCAGATCGAGACCCACCGCCTGCATGCGGATATTGGTGATGTACTCCACGTACTGGCACAGGATGTCTTTGTTCAGGCCGATCATCGAGCCGTCGCGGAACAGGTAATCCGCCCACTCTTTTTCCTGCTGCGCCGCCAGCACGAACAGATCGTAGGATTCCTGTTTGCACTCTTCGGCGATTTCTGCCATCTCCGGGTCATCCGCGCCGGAGCGCATCAGGTTCAGCATGTGCTGGGTACCGGTCAGATGCAGGGCTTCATCGCGGGCGATCAGGCGAATGATTTTGGCGTTGCCTTCCATCAGTTCGCGCTCGGCGAAGGCGAAGGAGCAGGCGAAGCTGACGTAAAAGCGAATCGCTTCCAGCGCGTTGACGCTCATCAGGCACAGGTACAGCTGCTTTTTCAGGTTACGCAGATTAACGGTCACGGTTTTGCCGTTAACGGTATGAGTGCCTTCACCCAGCAGATGCCAGTAGCTGGTCATCTCGATCAGGTCGTCGTAGTAGCCGGAGATATCTTTAGCGCGCTTTAAGATCTCGTCGTTGGTGACGATATCGTCAAACACAATCGCCGGATCGTTAACGATGTTGCGGATGATATGGGTATACGAGCGCGAGTGGATGGTCTCAGAGAACGCCCAGGTTTCGACCCAGGTTTCCAGCTCGGGAATAGAAATCAGCGGCAGCAGCGCCACGTTCGGGCTGCGGCCCTGAATGGAGTCCAGCAGCGTCTGGTATTTCAGGTTGCTGATGAAGATATGTTTTTCGTGATCCGGCAACGCCTGGTAATCGATACGGTCGCGGGAAACGTCCACTTCTTCAGGACGCCAGAAGAAGGAAAGTTGCTTTTCGATCAGCTTTTCGAAGATGTCATATTTTTGCTGATCGTAGCGGGCCACGTTAACCGACTGGCCAAAAAACATCGGCTCCAGCAGCTGGTCGTTTTTGGTCTGTGAAAAGGTGGTGTATGCCATGAATAAGAGTCCTGTCTTACGGAATAAAGGCGGGGAAATCCCCGCCCTGATTTTTTAGATTTTGCACGCGCCGCTTTCGCAGCCGTCATCCTGAATCGACGGGGCCAGATCGTCCTGCGCATCCTCCGCGCCGTCGCGGGTGTTTTGATAGTACAGGGTCTTCACGCCGAATTTATAGGCGGTGAGCAAGTCTTTCAGCAGTTGCTGCATCGGCACTTTGCCTGACGGGAAACGCGTCGGGTCATAGTTGGTGTTGGCCGAAATCGCCTGGTCGATAAACTTCTGCATGATGCCGACCAGTTGCAGGTAACCGTCGTTGCCCGGCATCTCCCACAGCAGTTCGTAGTTGTCTTTCAGCAGCTCGTAGTCCGGCACCACCTGACGCAGAATGCCGTCTTTGGAGGCTTTAATGCTCACGTGGCCGCGCGGCGGCTCAATGCCGTTGGTGGCGTTGGAGATCTGCGACGAGGTTTCAGACGGCATCAGCGCAGAAAGCGTGGAGTTGCGCAGGCCGTGGGTTTTGATCGACTCGCGCAACGCTTCCCAGTCCAGATGCAGCTTCTCGTTGGTAATGCCGTCGAGATCCTTTTTATAGGTATCAATCGGCAGAATGCCCTGGCTGTAGGTAGTTTCGTTGAACCACGGGCAGGCGCCTTGCTCTTTCGCCAGCTCGTTTGAGGCTTTCAGCAGATAGTACTGAATGGCTTCAAAGGTTTTGTGCGTCAGGTTATTGGCGCTGCCGTCGGAGTAACGCACGCCATGTTTCGCCAGGTAGTAAGCGAAGTTAATCACGCCGATGCCGAGAGTACGACGGCCCATCGCGCCGCGTTTCGCCGCCAGAATCGGGTAGTCCTGATAATCCAGCAGGGCATCCAGCGCGCGCACCGCCAGGGTCGCCAGCTCTTCGAGATCGTCCAGAGAGTCGATCGCGCCGAGGTTGAACGCCGACAGGGTACACAGGGCGATTTCGCCGTTTTCGTCGTTAACGTCTTCCAGCGGTTTGGTCGGCAGGGCGATTTCCAGGCACAGATTGGACTGGCGCACCGGCGCGACAACCGGGTCGAACGGGCTGTGAGTGTTGCAGTGATCAACGTTCTGGATGTAGATACGGCCAGTCGAGGCGCGCTCCTGCATCATCAGCGAGAACAGTTCGACCGCTTTAATGCGCTGTTTGCGGATGCTGTCGTCTTTTTCGTATTTGGTGTACAGACGCTCGAATTCGTCCTGATTGGCGAAGAACGCGTCATACAGGCCCGGGACGTCGGACGGGCTGAACAGGGTAATGTCTTCGCCCTTCAGCAGACGGGTGTACATCAGCTTGTTGATCTGCACGCCGTAGTCCATATGGCGCACGCGGTTGCCTTCCACGCCACGGTTGTTTTTCAGCACCAGCAGGCTTTCCACTTCCAGATGCCACATCGGGTAGAACAGCGTCGCCGCCCCGCCGCGTACGCCGCCCTGAGAGCAGGATTTCACCGCGGTCTGGAAATGCTTGTAGAACGGGATGCAGCCGGTGTGAAACGCTTCGCCGCCGCGGATCGGGCTACCCAGCGCGCGGATGCGGCCGGCGTTGATGCCGATACCGGCGCGTTGGGAAACGTATTTCACAATGGCGCTGGAGGTGGCGTTGATAGAATCCAGGCTGTCGCCGCACTCGATCAGCACGCAGGAGCTGAACTGGCGGGTTGGGGTGCGCACGCCGGACATAATCGGCGTCGGCAGCGAGATTTTGAACAGCGAGACCGCGTCATAGAAGCGCTTCACGTAGTCCAGACGGGTTTCACGCGGGTAGTTAGAGAACAGGCAGGCCGCCACCAGCATATACAGGAACTGGGCGCTCTCGTAGATTTCGCCGGTGACGCGGTTCTGCACCAGGTATTTGCCTTCCAACTGCTTCACGGCGGCGTAGGAGAAGTTCATATCACGCCAGTGATCGATAAAACCGTCCATCTGCTGGAACTCTTCTTCCGTGTAGTCTTCCAGCAGATGACTGTCGTATTTGCCGAGCTCAATCATCTTCACAATGTGATCGTAAAGTTTCGGCGGCTCGAACTGGCCGTAGGCTTTTTTACGCAGGTGGAAAATCGCCAGGCGGGCAGCCATGTACTGGTAGTCCGGCGCGTCGCGGGAGATCAGATCCGCCGCGGCTTTGATGATGGTCTCATGGATATCGGAAGTCTTGATGCCGTCATAAAACTGGATATGGGAACGTAACTCGACTTGCGAGACCGATACGTCCTTTAACCCTTCCGCAGCCCAGTCGAGGACGCGATGGATTTTATCCAGATTGATGCGCTCCTGGCGGCCGTCGCGTTTTGTAACCAGCAGACTCTGATTCATGTTTACCTGTCCGTGAATGTCCGTGAAAAAAGAAATATCCCCCCGTTTATCCACAATTCGGCTTATGTGGCTAAGCCTGTGGATAAATACTATATATGGGGGCTATGAGATAAGTGAGACGCTATATGGTGAGTATTCTAGTTGGGATTCTTTTCAGAACAAGGGTTGATTTTGATGTTAATTTGCGGTTACCAAACCTGGTTTTTGGCTAAGTGCAGGTGCCATAAGGGCTAAGGGCACTGTCAATAACTTAGAAAAAAATTTCAAAATTTGATCGAGTGCCGATTTCCTGGCCGTTACGGTAAATTGCGCAACGCAATGCTGCGCAATCATGAGATCAAAAAGTGATTACTGATTCTGATTTTTTGCCTGGGTGTGCAACATATAGTTAACATCTACCCCTGGTCCAAGGCTGAAACGGTTGGTCAGCGGGTTAAAATGCAGCCCGGTCATATGGCGCTCCTGAAGCGGCGTATGATCCACCCAGTTCAGCAGTTCGGCGGGCTTGATAAATTTCTTAATATCGTGGGTACCCTTCGGCACCATGCGCAGAATGTACTCAGCGCCGACCACCGCCATCAGCCAGGATTTGCCGTTGCGGTTAAGCGTGGAGAAGAACACATGGCCGCCAGGCTTCACCAGTTGGGCGCAGGCGTTGACCACCGAAGCCGGGTCCGGCACGTGCTCCAGCATCTCCATGCAGGTTACCACGTCATACTTCTGCGGGTGCTGCGCCGCATGTTCTTCCACGGTTTCCTGCACGTAATCTACCGCCACGCCGCTTTCCAGCGCATGCAGACGCGCCACCTGCAACGGCTCTGCGCCCATATCCAGCCCGGTCACGTTTGCGCCCTGGCGCGCCATGCTCTCGCTCAGGATGCCGCCGCCGCAGCCGACGTCCAGTACGGTTTTGCCAAACAGGCCGCCTGCGCGCTCGGTGATATAGCCCAGGCGCAGCGGGTTAATACGGTGCAGGGGCTTGAACTCGCCTTCGGTGTCCCACCATTGCGAGGCCACGGCTTCAAATTTGGCGATTTCGCCCCGATCGACGTTATGCCCGACCGGCGGTTTTTCGGCATTCATCAGCGCTGTTACTCCTTTAGTTTCAATTCTCCGGAGTATAACAGGCGAGGGCGGCTAATAAACCCTTATCCCCGGTCATTCGACTTACCGGAATCAGGCGCACTGTGTTATAATTTCCGACCTTTGATTCCGGGACACAGTAGAGGGATAACGGTCAGATGAGCGACCTTGCCAGAGAAATTACACCGGTCAACATTGAGGAAGAGCTGAAGAGCTCCTATCTGGATTACGCGATGTCGGTTATTGTCGGCCGCGCGCTTCCGGACGTCCGAGATGGCCTGAAACCGGTACACCGTCGCGTACTTTACGCCATGAACGTTTTGGGCAATGACTGGAATAAAGCCTACAAAAAATCCGCGCGTGTCGTGGGTGACGTCATCGGTAAATACCACCCCCATGGTGACTCCGCGGTTTATGACACTATCGTTCGTATGGCGCAGCCGTTTTCCCTGCGTTATATGCTGGTCGACGGCCAGGGTAACTTCGGTTCCATCGACGGCGACTCAGCGGCGGCGATGCGTTATACCGAAATCCGCCTGGCGAAAATCGCCCATGAGCTGATGGCCGATCTCGAAAAAGAGACGGTCGATTTCGTCGATAACTATGACGGCACGGAAAAAATCCCTGACGTCATGCCGACCAAAATTCCGAATTTATTGGTTAACGGCTCCTCCGGTATCGCGGTGGGCATGGCGACCAACATTCCGCCGCACAACCTCACCGAGGTGATCAACGGCTGCCTGGCCTATATCGACGATGAAGACATCAGCGTCGAAGGCCTGATGGAGCATATTCCAGGCCCTGATTTCCCGACTGCCGCCATTATCAATGGCCGTCGCGGTATTGAAGAGGCGTACCGCACCGGTCGCGGCAAGATCTACATTCGCGCCCGCGCGGAAGTGGAAGTAGACGCCAAATCTGGCCGTGAAACCATCATCGTTCATGAAATTCCCTATCAGGTGAACAAAGCGCGCCTGATCGAGAAGATCGCCGAGCTGGTGAAGGACAAACGCGTTGAAGGCATCAGCGCGCTGCGCGACGAGTCTGATAAAGACGGGATGCGCATCGTGATTGAAATCAAACGCGACGCGGTGGGCGAGGTGGTGCTGAACAACCTCTACTCCCAGACTCAGCTTCAGGTCTCTTTCGGCATCAATATGGTGGCACTGCACCACGGCCAGCCGAAGATCATGACCCTGAAAGAGATCCTGTCGGCGTTTGTCCGTCACCGCCGTGAAGTGGTGACCCGCCGTACCATTTTCGAACTACGTAAAGCCCGCGACCGCGCGCACATCTTAGAAGCGCTGGCGATTGCCCTGGCAAACATCGACCCGATTATCGAGCTGATTCGCCGCGCGCCGACCCCGGCGGAAGCGAAAGCGGGCCTGATCGCCCAGCCGTGGGATTTGGGCAACGTGAAAGCGATGCTGGAAGGCGCAGGCGACGATGCGGCGCGTCCGGAATGGCTGGAGCCGGAATACGGTATTCGCGACGGCAAATACTGGCTGACCGAGCAGCAGGCCCAGGCGATCCTCGACCTGCGTCTGCAAAAACTCACCGGCCTTGAGCATGAAAAACTGCTCGACGAGTACAAAGAGCTGCTGACCCAGATCGCCGAGCTGCTGCATATTCTCGGCAGCGCCGACCGTCTGATGGAAGTGATCCGCGAAGAGCTGGAGCTGGTGCGCGATCAGTTCGGCGATAAACGCCGTACCGAAATCACCGCCAACAGCGCCGATATCAATATCGAAGATCTGATCAGTCAGGAAGACGTGGTCGTCACCCTGTCGCATCAGGGCTACGTGAAGTATCAGCCGCTGTCTGATTACGAAGCGCAGCGCCGCGGCGGTAAAGGCAAATCTGCCGCACGCATTAAAGAAGAAGACTTTATTGACCGCCTGCTGGTGGCCAACACCCATGACACTATCCTGTGCTTCTCCAGCCGGGGCCGTCTGTACTGGATGAAGGTTTACCAGTTGCCGGAAGCGAGCCGTGGCGCGCGTGGCCGTCCGATCGTCAACCTGCTGCCGCTGGAAGCCAACGAACGTATCACCGCTATTC
The DNA here is from genome assembly GCF_007570865.1 of Atlantibacter subterraneus. Lineage (GTDB taxonomy): Bacteria > Pseudomonadota > Gammaproteobacteria > Enterobacterales > Enterobacteriaceae > Atlantibacter > Atlantibacter subterraneus. Next base: position 393,326 of record NZ_VLPS01000003.1, read on the forward strand.
TGCCGGTGCGCGAGTATGCTGAAGGCGTCAACGTGTTTATGGCGACCGCCAGCGGCACCGTGAAGAAAACTGCGCTCAAAGAGTTCAGCCGTCCGCGTACTGCGGGCATCATCGCCGTTAACCTTAACGAAGGCGATGAGCTGATTGGCGTGGATCTGACCTCCGGCAGCGATGAAGTGATGCTGTTCTCCGCGCAGGGCAAAGTGGTGCGCTTTAAAGACGACGCGGTGCGTCCGATGGGCCGTACCGCCACCGGCGTACGTGGTATCCGTCTGATGGACGGCGACAGCGTGGTGTCGCTGATCGTTCCACGCGGCGAAGGCGCTATCCTGACCGTGACGCAAAACGGCTACGGTAAACGCACGGCGGCGGACGAGTATCCGACCAAGTCGCGCGCCACCAAAGGCGTTATCTCCATCAAGGTCACCGATCGTAACGGGCCGGTGGTCGGCGCGGTTCAGGTTGATGACTGCGACCAGATCATGATGATCACCGATGCCGGTACTTTAGTACGTACCCGCGTATCGGAAATCAGCGTGGTGGGCCGTAACACCCAGGGCGTGATCCTGATCCGTACCGCGGAAGATGAAAACGTGGTCGGCCTGCAACGCGTTGCCGAGCCGGTGGATGACGAAGAGCTGGACAGCATCGACGGCAGCGTCGCGGAAGGTGATGATGAAATCGCGCCGGAAGCGGACAACGACGACGATGCGGCTGACGACGCTGAAGAGTAATCGTTAGCAGTTAAAAACAACAAGGGCCGGATAATCCGGCCCTTTTTATTAGTTCATCCTTTCAACAATCATCGCAATGCCTTGCCCGCCTCCGATACACAGCGTCGCCAGTCCGAGGGTTTTATCGCGTGCCGCCAGCGCATGGAGCAGGGTAACCAGAATGCGCGCCCCGCTGGCTCCGATAGGGTGGCCGAGGGCAATCGCGCCGCCGTTAACGTTAACTTTCTCCATATCAAAATCCAGCAACTGGCCAACCGCAAGAAACTGCGCGGCGAACGCTTCGTTGGCTTCGATTAAGTCGATATCCGCCAGAGATAACCCGGTTTGCTGCAACACGTTTTGCGTTGCAGGCACTGGGCCCAGGCCCATCATCGACGGCGCAACGCCGCCGCTGGCATAGCCGCGAACACGGGCGAGCGGCGTTAAGCCCGCCGCCCGCGCGGCATCTTCCGCCATCACCACCAGCGCCGCCGCACCGTCGTTAATGCCGGAGGCGTTTCCGGCGGTTACGGTGCCGCTTTTATCAAAAGCCGGGCGCAGCGCCGCCAGGCCATCCAGAGACGTACCCGCTTTGGGAAATTCATCAACGGCAAACTGGATTTCCGCTTTACGGCTTTTTACCGTCACCGGCACGATTTCCCGGGCGAATGCCCCCGACTCAATGGCGGCCAGCGCTTTTTGCTGTGAATTGAGCGCGGCCTGGTCCTGCATGGTGCGTGTGATGCCGTGGGCTTTAGCGACGTTTTCCGCCGTAATGCCCATATGGTAGCCTTCGTTGGCGCACATCAGGCCATCACGCAGGATCACATCCGAAAGCTCGCCATCGCCCAGCCGGTAACCCCAGCGCGCTTTGGCGTTCAGCAAATATGGCGCCTGGCTCATGTTCTCCATACCGCCTGCCACCAGCGCGTTGGCCTGGCCTGCCTGAATCGCCTGCGCGGCCAGCGCCACGCTTTTCAGCCCTGAACCGCAGACTTTATTGACGGTAAAACCGCAGACCGATTCCGTCAGGCCCGCCTTCAGCAGCGCCTGACGCGCCGGGTTTTGCCCCAGCCCGGCCTGCAATACGTTACCCATAATGGCTTCGTCGATCGGCTGCCCGTCCAGACCGGCGCGGTGCAGCGCTTCCCGGATGACGATCGCTCCTAAATCCACGGCGCTAACGCCTGCCAGTGCGCCATTGAAGCTGCCCATCGCCGTACGGACGGCGCTAACGATAACGGCATTTTTCATGTTCGATTCCTTTTTAAAGCGACGTTAAAACAGCGTCAGACCGATGACGAAGATGACCCCAGAGAACAGCAGGGCGGTGATGCAGTAGCCCATGATGTCGCGCACACCGAGACCCGCAATCGCCAGCGCCGGTAAGGCCCAGAACGGCTGCGCCATGTTCATCCACTGTTCGCCGTAGGCGATAGCCATCACGGATTTACCCAGGTCGGCCCCTAACGCCTGGGCGGCAGGCATCACGAACGGCCCCTGGATCACCCAGTGGCCGCCGCCTGACGGCACGGCAAAATTAATCAGCGCAGAGCTAAAGAAGGTCATCAGCGGGAAGGTGTCTTTGTTGGCGACGTTAATGAAAAACTCGGTAATCAGGCCGCCGAGGCCGGAGTGCTCCATCATCAACTGGATACCGGCATAGAACGGGAACTGCACCAGAATGCCTGCAGTGCTTCGGGCCGCCGCGACGACGGCGCGCATATAGGCCATCGGGGTTTTGTGCAGCAGTAAACCGACAATCATAAACATCATGTTGACGGTATTAATGGTAATGTTGAAACCTTTCTCGGCGAAGTAATAGCCGAGATAAACAATCCCCAGCGCGCCGATGATCAGCGCCAGAATCCGGCTCTCTTCCAGGCGTTCCGACGGTGGCGCGTCTTTCGGCAGCACTTTCTGGAAATCCGGCTCTTCCATCAGCAGCTTCGGATCGACAGACACCACGTCGCCCGCTTTCGGCATCATCAGGCGAGTGACGAAAGGCATCACGGCAATCAGGCCAAAGGTGATAAAGATATTGAAACCGGTGAACAGCGTCTGACCGACCGGCACCAGCCCGGCGACATGCTCGACCGGGTTGCCCGGCGTGGCGGCCAGCAGCGGCATTGACCCTGAAAAGCCACCGCCCCAGGTCAGAAAACCGATATAGGCGCAGGCGATTAACAGCGGATAGTCTGAGCCGGGCACGCGGCGTGCCACTTCCCGGGCGAACATCGCGCCGACCACCAGGCCAAAGCCCCAGTTAATCACGCAGGCGACGGAGCCGAAGAAGGTCACCAGCATCACGCCCTGTACCGGCGTGCGGGCCGCCGATGCGGCGGTACGCAGGATTTTTTTTACCGGACCGGAGCTAGCCAGCGCGTGGCCGGTCACGATAATCAGCGCCATCTGCATGCCGAAAGCCAGCAGGTTCCAGAAGCCGTCGCCCCACATCTTCACCATATCAAGCGGCGTATGCGGCGTTAGCCACAGGGCGATGCCAAAGGTGAGCAACGTCAGCAGCATGGCGAAAATCAGCGGGTCCGGCAGATAGCGGCTGACCAGACGGGTCATAAAGCGGGAAATGCGGCCAATCATGAGGCACCCCGCTCAGCCATGGTTTTCAGGCCGCTGGAGATCGCGAATTCCGCTTCAGTACGGGCGCGCACGGTGTCAACGTCAACGCCAGGTGCGGTTTCGACCAGCCACATTTTACCGTCGATAAACTCAAATACCGCCAGCTCGGTGACCAGCATATTCACCGCATGCTGAGCGGTGAGCGGCATGGTGCAGCGGCGCAGGATCTTGGCTGACCCGTCTTTGGCACAGTGTTCCATGGCGATAATCACTTTGCGTGCGCCGGTCACCAGGTCCATCGCGCCGCCCATGCCGGGCACCATTTTGCCAGGCACCACCCAGTTCGCCAGATTGGCCTCCTGATCCACCTGCAATCCGCCCAGCACGCAGGCGTCCACATGGCCGCCGCGGATCAGGGCAAAGGACATGGCGCTGTCGAATATCGCCGCGCCCGGCAGAATACCGCACGGCTGCCCGCCAGCATTCACCAGGTCCGGGTGCTGCTCGGTCACCGGGCCGAGGCCGAGAAAGCCGTTCTCCGATTGCAGCGTGATATGCACATCCGCAGGGAGATAGTTAGCGACCAGAGTGGGCAAACCAATCCCCAGGTTGACGATATCGCCGTCGTTGAGTTCCTGCGCCACGCGGCGCGCAATACGTTGTTTAGCATCCATGATTAAGCTTCCAGGCTGATGATATGGTCGATAACCGCACCTGGTGTGACGACGTGGTCAGGGGCGATAGCGCCGACCGGAACGATTTCGTCGGCTTCCACCAGGGTGATATCCGCCGCGAGGGCGATAAGCGGGTTGAAGTTGCGCGCGCTGAGTTGATAGGTGAGATTGCCGAGGGCATCGGCCTGATGAGCGCGGATCAGCGCCAGGTCGGCACGCAGCGGCAGCTCGACGAGATATTTTTGGCCGTCGAGAGTAAGCGTTTGTTTACCTTCCTCCACCACGGTGCCGACGCCGGTGGGCGTCAACACGCCGCCAAGGCCCGCGCCGCCGCAGCGGATCTGCTCAATCAGCGTGCCCTGTGGCACCAGCACCACTTCCATTTCGCCCGCGATCATCCGCCGCCCGGTTTCCGGGTTGGTGCCGATATGGGAGGCGATGACTTTCTTAACCCGGCCATTAACAATCAACGGGCCGATGCCGACGTCAACAAAGGCGGTGTCGTTAGCGATCAGCGTTAAATCGCGCACGCCTGAGGCCAGCAGCGCGTCCACCAGACGGGGTGGGGTGCCTACCCCCATAAAACCGCCAACCATAATCGTCATGCCGTCGCGGAACAGGCGACTGGCCTGCTGTAGCGTAAGTTGTTTTTCTTTCATGTGACTTCCCTATGATGACTCCGTAATGGGTACGTAGCGGTAATAGCAAGGGAAGTGCCAGAGCGGGAGGGAAACTAAAATTAATTACAACTTACTGTTTGATAAGCGTTTTAATGGTACGTGGTCAGAAGGGCGATGGGCTGGAACCAGGCAAAGATTTGCATAGTGTGCAAATCTTTGCCTGGCAATAAATGGTCGCGGACGGGGTCAGTCGATGCCGTATTCCTGGAGTTTGTACATCAGCGCGCGACGGCTGATGCCCAGTTCCAGAGCAGTATGGGTGCGGTTTCCGTCATGTCTGGCTAATGCGCCCAGCAGCAGCTGTTTTTCATAGGCTTTAACGGCTTCTTTCAGGCTGCCCGGCATGGCGGCGGGCGGTGGTGCGCCTTCCGGGGCGGTCGATCCGCGCTGGAATTCCAGCGGAAGATCCTCCGCGAAGATCACCACGCCGGTACTCATGATCACCGCGCGCTCCATCACGTTAGCCAGCTCCCGAACGTTGCCGGGCCACGGCCAGCGATTGAGCAGCGCCAGCGCCTGCGGGTCGATCTCTATAATGTCGCGCTGATTTTCCACGGCAAATTTTTGGGCAAAATGGTTGGCGAGCAGCGGGACATCGTCATGCCGCTGGCGCAGCGGAGGGATTTCCAGGTGAATCACGTTGAGCCGGTAAAACAGATCCTCGCGAAACAGCCCCTGCGCCACACTCTCCGCCAGGTTCCGGTTGGTGGCGGCCAGGATGCGGATATCCACTTTGATGGTCTGATTGCCGCCAACCCGCTCAAATTCCCGTTCCTGCAATACGCGCAGCAGTTTTACCTGTAAATTGAGCGGCATTTCGCCGATTTCATCCAGCAGCAGCGTACCGTGATGGGCGCGCTCAAACAGCCCCTGACGCTGCCCCTGCGCGCCGGTAAACGCGCCTTTCTCATGGCCGAACAGCTCGCTTTCCAGCAGCGAATCGGGCAGGGCGGCGCAGTTGATTTTGATAAACGGCCCGCTGGCACGGCGGCTGTGATAGTGAATAGCCCGAGCGATCAGCTCCTTGCCGGTGCCGCTTTCGCCGGAGATCAACACGTTGGCGTTACTCAGGGCGATTTTCGCGGTATCCCGGCAGATTTCCATCATGCACGGCGTATTGGTCAGGATATGCCCCCACTGCCAGCTTTCGCTCAGCGCCTGGTGCAGCTCGCGGATCTCTTCTTTCATTGACTGGAGCTGGAGCGCGCGGTTAATCACCATATTCAGCTCTTCGAGATCGAAGGGTTTGATCACGTAGTCAAATGCCCCCTTGCGCAGCGCCTCTACCGCCGTTTCCACCGCGGCATAAGCCGTCATCAGCACCACCGGAATTTTCGGGTTGATGGCGTGCATCTGCTGGAGCGCCTCCAGCCCGTTGACTTCCGGCATGCGGATATCCATCAGCACCACGTCCGGCTGGCTGTCGCGAAAGAGCTGTAGCGCCTCCACGCCGTTGCGCGCGCACAGGGTGTGATGGCCGGAAAGGGTAAAGGCGGTATTGAGCATCAGACGCACGTTTTCTTCGTCGTCGACAAGCAGAATGCGGTACATGGGTTTCATAACGGCTGCGTTCCCTGAAAGTGAAGCGGCAAAATTAAGGTAAATGTCGCGCCGTGGCCGGGCTGGCTCACCAACTGGATGTCACCGTGATGGGCGTTAATGATCCGCTGGCTGAGCGCCAGCCCCAGCCCGGTCCCGGAGGCTTTGGTGGTGAAAAAGGGATCGAAGATTTTTTTCTGATGTTCGGGGGCGATGCCGCAACCATCATCCTGAATGGCAATCGCCTGATGGGCGTCGTCCCAGCGCAGGGTGCGAATAGTGATGTTGCCCCGGGTGCTGATGGCCTGAACGGCGTTAATCAGGATATTCAGCAGCACCTGCTTAAGCAGTTCGCCATCGGCGTCAATGGGGGGTAGCGAACTGTCGTAGTGGCTGGCGAAGTGAATGCGCGCTTCCAGACCGGAAGTTTGAATTAGCACCAGACATTCATCGAGCAACTGATTGAGGTGGACCGGCTGCCACAGCCCGCGGCGCGGGCGGGCAAAATCCAGCAGCTGCTGGATCACCCGGTTAATAGAGTCGATCTCTTTTAAAATCACCGCAAGATACTGTTGATGCGCTGGCTGCAGGTCATGCTGTTTCAGGATCTGCGCGTAGCCTTTAATCGCCGTCAGCGGATTACGCACCTCATGGGCGACACCGGCCATCAGTTCGCCCAGGGTGGCGAGGCGCTCGGTCTGGGCCAGCCGCCGCTGGCTCTCTTTACGGGCGGTTAAGTCAGAAAATATCACCAGCGCGCCGATTAATTCCCCCCGGGCATTATGGATTTGGCTGGTGGTCACGCTGATTTCGATGGTGCGCTCGCGCGCCGGGAAGCTGATTTCCAGCGCCACATGGCCGGTGCCCTGTTGCAGGGTTTCCAGCACCGGGCTATCGAAGCCGGTATCAATAAAAATGCTGGAGTAGGGTTTGCCGAGCAGCTCCTGGAGTGAATAGCCGGTAATGTGCTCGGCCGCCGGATTCATGGTGGTGACCCGGCCCTGCTTATCCACCGCGATCACCCCGTCGGCGGCGTTTTCAATAATCAGATCGTTAAGGGTTTGGGTTTCACGCAGCGTCTGGGCCAGCATATTGACGCTGTGGCTGATTTTACCCATCTCCCCTGGCAGTTCCGGCAGGCGGGTATGGTGATCCTGGGCGAGGTTATCGAGGCCATGGGTAATGACGTCAATACTGGCGCTGAAGCGCCGCGAAGCCAGCACGATCAACAGCAGGCTCAGCAGCAGGCCGACCGACAGCACCATCACGATATTCCAGTCCAGACGCTCCGCCTGTAGGCTGATATCTTCCGACAGCTCGTTAGCCCAGATATAGCCCTGTACCTCGCCGTGGCGAACGATGGGGATCATGGCGTTCAGAATGTGGCCGCGCACCTGTTTGCCCGAATAGACGCGCGGTTCACGGCTCGCCATCACCGCCCGGCCCGGATGCTCCGGCGCGATGGTCACGCCAACGTTGCTTTTATACTGCGCCTGCGGGGCATAGGTAATAATGGCATCCAGCTTGCGATGGTAATATCCCGCGCCAATGCCGGGAAACGCCTGGGCGATATGCTCGGTTGTGTCGCTGAGCTGGTGATTTAATGCGGTTATTTGCTGGCTGCGGGGCAACGTCATCGGCTGATTAAAGGTGTCGCCCAGCGCCGCGTCGAGCAGGCGCGTTACCGCCATCAGCTTCTTTTCTTTTTCGGCAATCAGCGCCGCCCGCCCTTCGTTATCCACCACATACCCCATGGTCAGCACAGGGATAGAAACCATACAAATGGCCATCACGATAAGCTGGTTGCGGAGTTTACGGGGGAAAAGCGGCTTGAGAATCTTCCGTAAGTGTGAAAAGCGCACGGCTAAAAATCCCTGTCCCTGAGAAGCGATAAACGATTATCGCTGGAATTCCTCGCCGTTTCCCGGCTGGCGTTCAAAATACGGACAAACACTGAAGATTGCGGCTCTGGCGTTTTACGGCTACCTTAACGGCATTATTTCTTTTACTACCCGCCACAGCGACCGGAACCACTTTGAAATACTTCGTCTCCTTTCGCACCACGCTGAAAGTTTCTCGCTATCTGTTTCGCGCCCTGGCGTTATTGCTATGGCTCCTGATCATGCTGTTTTCCGTGTTTTATATTGTCAGCGCCCTGCATGACAAAGAGTCGGAGATCCGCCAGGAGTTTAACCTGAGTTTCGATCAGGCCCAGCGCTATATTCAGCGCACCTCAGATGTGATGAAGGAGCTGAAGTATATTGCCGAAAACCGGCTCAACACCCCGGACGGCGCGCTGTTAAGCGCGGGTAAGCGCGATGCCAGCGCGGAAATCCCGGCCTTTATGCCGCTGTGGTCGGACTCCGATTGCAACGCGATGAGCAACGCATGGCGTGGTTCGCTGCAATCCATGTCCTGGTTTTTACGCTACTGGCGGGATAACTTTTCGGCGGCCTATGATTTAAACCGCGTGTTTCTGATCGGCACCGAGGACATGTGCCTGGCCAACTTCGGCCTGCGCGACCGCCCGGTGGAGCGCGACAGCATCCTGAAGTCGTTCCACGATCGGATAGTTAAATACCGCAATCAGCCGCAGGAAGAGCGCACCAACGGGCTGTACTGGATAGGCCAGGGGCCGCGCCCCGGCGTGGGGAATTTTTATGCCATCACGCCGGTCTATCTTGCCAACCGCTTACAGGCGCTGTTAGGCACCGAACAGACCATTCGCGTGGAGAACTTTTTCACTCCCGGCAGCCTGCCGATGGGCGTGACTATTCTGGATGAAAACAGCCATCCGTTGATTTCGCTGACCGGTCCGGAAACCCGCATTGTCCCCGATCCGCGCTGGGTGCAGGATCGCTCGTGGTTTGGCTATACCGCTGGTTTTAAGGAGCTGATCCTTAAAAAGAACCTGCCGCCGTCCTCCCTGAGCATCGTCTATTCGGTGCCGGTGGATATGGTGCTGGAGCGCATCCGGATGCTGATTTTGAACGCCGTGCTGCTCAACGTGCTGGTGGGAATTGTGCTGTTTACCCTGGCGCGGATGTATGAGCGGCGGATTTTTATTCCGGCGGAAGTGGATGCCCAGCGCCTGGAAGAGCACGAGCAGTTTAACCGCAAAATCGTCGCCTCCGCGCCGGTGGGGATCTGCATTCTGCGCACCCAGGACGGCTCGAATATCCTCAGTAACGAGCTGGCGCATAACTATCTTAATATGCTGACCCATGAAGACAGGCAGCGGCTGACGCAGATTATCTGCGGCCAGCAGGTTAACTTTGTCGACGTGTTGACCAGCAATAATACCAATCTGCAAATTAGCTTTGTCCATTCCCGCTATCGCAACGAAAACGTGGCGATCTGCGTGCTGGTGGACGTGTCGGCACGCGTCAAAATGGAAGAGTCGTTGCAGGATATGGCCCAGGCGGCGGAACAGGCCAGCCAGTCGAAATCAATGTTCCTCGCCACCGTCAGCCATGAGTTGCGTACGCCGCTGTACGGCATTATCGGCAACCTCGATTTGCTCCAGACCAAAGCGCTGCCGAAAGGGGTAGACCGTCTGGTTACTGCGATGAACAACTCTTCCAGCCTGCTGCTGAAGATCATCAGCGATATTCTCGACTTCTCGAAAATCGAATCCGAGCAGCTGAAAATTGAGCCGCGTGAATTCTCGCCGCGCGAGCTGATGAGCCATGTGACTGCCAACTATTTACCGCTGGTGGTGCGCAAGCAGCTTGGCCTGTACTGCTTTATCGAGCCGGACGTGCCGCTGGCGCTACAGGGCGATCCGATCCGCATTCAGCAGGTGATTTCCAACCTGCTGAGCAATGCCATTAAATTTACCGACGTCGGCTGCATTGTGCTCCATGTCGATCAGGCCGATGGTTATCTGCGCTTCCGGGTACGGGATACCGGGGTCGGTATTCCGGCGAAAGAGGTGGTGAAGCTGTTCGATCCATTCTTCCAGGTGGGGACTGGGGTGCAGCGTAACTTCCAGGGTACCGGGCTGGGCCTCGCGATTTGTGAAAAGCTCACCACCATGATGGATGGCGATATCGCCATTGATACCGAACCGGGCCTCGGTAGCCAGTTCACGGTGCGTATCCCGCTGTATCAAGCGCAGGCCGCACCGGGTGACGGGGTAGAGGGGCTGAGCGATAAGCGCTGCTTACTGGCGGTGCGTAATGCCTCTCTGCAAAGCTATCTGGAATCGTTGCTGGAGCATAGCGGCATCCGCGCCCAGCGTTACGAAGGGCAGCGCGCCGATGCCGATGACGTGCTGATTACCGACGATGTGTTCGACGGCGAGTGGGAAGGGCGGGCAACCATTGTCTTCAGCCGTCGCCATATTGGCGTACCTTTTGAACAGCGCGCTGGCGTATGGCTGCAAAGCGTGGCGGCACCGCACGATCTGATTGCCCTGCTGGGCCGCATTTACAGTATTGATGTCGGCGCGACGGGGATAAACGGCGCGCTGCCGGCCCCAACCGGTGCCAGCGAGCAAAACGATGACATGATGATTCTGGTGGTGGACGATCATCCGATCAACCGCCGCCTGCTGGCCGATCAGCTGGGATCGCTGGGCTACCAGTGTAAAACTGCCAACGACGGCGTCGATGCGCTTAGCGTGCTGGCGAAAAATCATATCGATATCGTACTCAGTGACGTTAACATGCCGAATATGGACGGCTATCGTCTGACGCAGCGTATCCGCCAGCTTGGCTTGACCCTGCCAGTGGTGGGCGTGACGGCGAATGCGTTAGCGGAAGAGAAGCAGCGCTGTATTGAATCCGGGATGGACAGCTGCCTGTCGAAACCGGTGACGCTGGACGTGCTGAAGCAGACGTTAGCGCTGTATGCGGAAAGGGTGCGCAAAGCGCGCAGATAAAAAAATGCCCTCCATCGGAGGGCATTGTCATATTTACTCTTTATCGGATGGCGCGAGCGTCACCGATGAAAGGTAATTGAGCAGGGCGATATCGTTATCCACGCCCAGTTTCATCATTGCCGACTTCTTCTGGCTACTGATGGTTTTAATACTGCGGTTAAGCTTTTTAGCAATCTCGGTCACCAGGAAGCCTTCAGCAAACAGACGCAGCACTTCGCTCTCTTTCGGTGACAGACGTTTGTCGCCGTAGCCGCTGGCACTGATTTTCTCCAGCAGACGCGACACGCTTTCCGGGGTGAATTTCTTGCCTTTTTGCAGCGCGGCCAGCGCTTTCGGCAGGTCCGTCGGCGCGCCTTGCTTCAGCACAATCCCTTCAATATCCAGCTCCAACACCGCGCTTAAAATTGCCGGGTTGTTATTCATCGTCAACACGATGATAGACAGATTAGGGAAATGGCGTTTGATGTACTTAATCAGCGTAATGCCGTCGCCGTATTTATCGCCCGGCATCGAAAGATCGGTGATCAATACGTGTGCGTCGAGCTTCGGCAAATTGTTAATCAGTGCTGTGGAATCTTCAAACTCGCCGACAACATTCACCCATTCGATCTGTTCCAGAGACTTACGAATACCGAACAGTACAATCGGATGATCATCGGCAATAATTACGTTCATATTGTTCATGTAATAGGCTACCTTGCTACAGCAAGCGATTGACGTAGGCGTCAATGTCACTGATATCTTTTTCAATACCTGGAGCATCCATCTCGCGAATATTATGCTCCAGCGTTTCACATAACTGCTTGCCGGGGACAAGATTGAGCATGGCGAACACCCCTTTCAGGCGGTGCGCCGTCTGAGCCAGCGCAGCAAAATCGCTTGTCGCTGCCTCAGTATACAATCTCTTCACATCGTCCGGTACTGTGTCGACAAACAGAGAATAATAGCCGCTGGCGTGAAGTTGCGCGTTTTCATCGCCGCCCAGAGGAGATTCCGGACTGGCTTCCTGCGCCAGTTGCTCTTCTATTAGTTGTAGCACTGCTTCCTGCAAAGCTGCGCTGATATTAAAATTAACACGCAGTTTACCCGGCGCTAACTGTTGTACGCGGTCCTCATCATCGCTTAAAAGCAGGCCGGTTGCTGTAAGATTTGACGGATTATCTGTTAAGAAAATATCAAACTCTTGACTTATCAGCCGTTCGTCGGGAGTAATGCAGCTCGCTCCCCAGCTTTCCAGCAGACGGACCACTACCGCGCGCACTTCATTTGATGTCACATCCACCATCGCGACGACATCATCCAGTAAACGCTCCTCGTCTTCTTCTTCCTTCGATTCCACCGCCATATTGAGATGCAGCGAGTAACGCGTGCCAAGCTCGTTGCGCGATTTAATATTCAGATAACCGCCCAGCTGTTTCGCCAGTTGGTTACACAGATAAAAGGTTAGCCCATTGGCTTTACCGAAGCGATCGGCAGACGTGTCGTTGAGGAACGGGAAATGCAGATTGTCGATTTCCTGTGCGGTCAGCCCCTGTCCGGTATTCAGAATGCGCAGAGTCAGGCGTTCGCTCGCCGACTCTTCCTGGCTGACTTCCAGCGTGATCTTGCCGATATCGGTGGTCGTCACCGCGTACTGCAACAGCATCAACAGGATTTTTTTCAGCGCGGCTCGGTCGCCGTAGCGGCTCTCATTGGCGGCCAGCTGATTTTTGACCAGCAGTTGCAGCCCCTTGCGCTTGGCGGCAGGCAGGACCTGCGGCACGACTTCATCAATGACTTCCTGGATGGAAAACTCGCTCGGCATGGTCTTCCAGCTTTCGGTTTCCAGCAGGTTAAGCAGCTGGATTTCATCCACCAGCCGCACAATTTCATCAGCCTGATTGAGCAGCGAGCGGTTGTCGGCGCTGGTGGCCATACCGGCCTGCTCCGCCAGCTTCAACACCGGCGTTTTCAGGGCTTCGCCAATATGCTGCATAAAGGCCGCGCGGCCCTGCTGGTTTTTTTCATACAGGCGCTGCGCCTGTTTCAACTTCTTATTCACCAGAATTTCCCGGTCCTGCTCGCGGATCACGAAGATCTGAGTACGCGGAACCACCTGGCTACGGAACTGGCGAATTTCATACAGCTCATTATTGATGGTCGCCTGAATCACCCCCTGGTGCTGATCGGCCATCGCGGTAATGTTTTGCAGGTTTAAATGCGGCAGCAGATGATCGGCGATGCCGTTGCTGATCAGCGTGCGGTTGGAATCGAGATCGTGTACCAGCAGGCCAAGCGGCAGCAGCGAGACAATCTCTTCATTCAGCGCGCGCAGCTTTTTCATCTCTCCCTGCCAGGAGTTAGGCGCGCTGTTTTCTACCTGGCGCGTCGGCTGGTTGCGGAACGTGGTATAGCCAAACAGCGCCAGCGCCAGCAGGCCAATATTCAGCAGCAGCGGTAATAAGATATTTTGCAGCGTTTCCATCAGCAGCGTACCGAACGGCACTTCCCAAACCAGCTTCAGATGGGTGGAGTTGAGCGGCGAGGTGATCTCGATACGCGAGCTGTTGAAGTTAATGGTGACGCTGTCCGGATCTTCCCGGTCATTGCCGGTCTGGACGCTTTGGGTGTTGTCCTGGTCGAGACGGAAGCTGTCCAGCGCCATGCCCGGCGGGATCAGATCGTTAATCGGTAAATCAAACGCTACTACCGTCGCCAGATGGCCTGGCTGGTTAAAGGTGGTGCGCAGGGTAAAGTAGTGGCCGTTTTGCCAGGCGAGGCGGCGCAGGGCGGAGAAACTTTCACGCTCGTCCAGCGCGTTGGCCTGTTGCAGCATCTCCGCGCGGCGTGAATCAACGACATTGCTGATCGACCCTTCTTTAAAGCCGGTTGAGAGATCTTTCAGTGGCAGCGTCGATACCAGGATCATGCTGTTATCCTGGCCGTTGAGATAGTACATCGACCAGGGGACGTTTTCGGCACCCCATAAGGTATCCAGATAACTGGAAATCCGCTGGGACATCTCCAGCGTTGAGCTGTCATGAGAGCCGAAAATTAGCGCTTCGGTTTTCCGGCGCGGTTTCTCAAGGTAGTAAACGTCCTGACGCAGGCGAGTCTCCTGCAACCCTTCGTTTGCAGGCGAGGTAGAAGGGGCGATATTGTCATAAATCTGCCAGGTGGCGTAGCGGTAGGTATCAATACGCTTGTGCAGCGCATGGGTGATATCCACGATCTGGTAGCTTTTATCTTTAAGCCAGGTATTGACGGCACTCTGAGTAATCACCCCCATAGTGACCAGCAGGACCACGATAAGCAGAAGAAAAAAGCGCGTGATGCTGCCCGGCATCAAAGAAAACTTGTTGGGAATCATTGTGTCTGACTGACTCATTATCGTGTGTTGTCCGCTGGCTAAAGGCGCAATAAAAAAACATAGAGCGTCGATTCCATGACGCGTTCGCAGTACCAGACTGCTGGCGTGCAGAGATACCGACACCGCAGTATAAAGCGAACAGCGTGATTTTCCAGACCAGACAAGCGAAAGCAGGTGCGATGAGCGGACCAGCAGTGAACAAACTCTGCGGCCAATTAAAAAAATAACCTACTGGAATTAATACTGAAAAAAAGAAGTGAAGCGAAGCGGTAATAGCACAAATAATCAAAGCGAAGCGGCAAATTTAATTATGTTGCTTTATTCTTGTGCCGAATGGCAAGGTGCGGGTGAAAAGCCGCGTAGCACAAATTTATTCAACTAACGTAAAGAAGCGTAAAAAAAACCGGATGCAAGCATCCGGTTGAAATAGGGGTAAAACTGACATTCGGGATCGAATGACGGTAATAAATAAAGTTAATGATGATAGCGATATCTATTTTAGTGATGAAGAGAGAAAAGGTTTTATCATTCAGTGCGGTAAAAATTCTTTTTATTTAAGTTATTGTTATTATTGGTTTATTGGTATTTTTTGATTTTCAGTGCGATTATTTTTAGCTATTCGTGCTAAAAAAAGTTCCCTGATTTTTACATATTGTTACACCTATAATGCAAAATGAAACACCTTAAAAGTTTTAGTATCATATTCGCATTGGATTAATCTGTATTTGTTTTGGACAATGGGGTCGCCGACTGATTAGAGGATTAATCAGTAAGCAGTGGTAATAAGAAAAGGCATATATAAAGGCATATAACAGAGGGTTAATAACATGAAAGTTAAAGTCCTGTCCTTATTGGTACCGGCGCTGTTGATCGCGGGTACTGCAAATGCGGCTGAAGTTTATAACAAAGACGGCAACAAATTAGACCTGTACGGTAAAGTAGACGGTCTGCACTATTTCTCTGATGACGATGGTTCTGACGGCGATCAGACTTACATTCGTCTCGGCTTCAAAGGCGAAACCCAGGTTAACGACCAGATCACCGGTTACGGCCAGTGGGAATACCAGGTTCAGGGCAACACCACTGAAAGCGAAAACGACGCCTGGACTCGTCTGGCGTTCGCGGGCCTGAAAGTGGGCGATGCCGGTTCTTTCGACTACGGTCGTAACTACGGCGTAGTTTATGACGTTACTTCCTGGACTGACGTGCTGCCGGAATTTGGTGGCGACACTTACGGTTCTGATAACTTCCTGCAATCCCGTGCTAACGGCGTTGCTACCTACCGTAACACCGACTTCTTCGGTCTGGTTGACGGCCTGAACTTTGCTCTGCAATACCAGGGTAAAAACGGCAGCGTTAGCGGTGAAGACTTCGGCGGTCGTGGCGTGCTGAAACAGAACGGCGACGCGTACGGCGCATCTGTGACCTACGATCTGGGCGCTGGCTTCGGTATCGGTGGTGCGATGTCCTCTTCCAAACGTACTGCTGACCAGAACAACCTGGCTGGCATCTACGGTAACGGCGACCACGCAGAAACCTACTCTGGCGGCCTGAAATATGACGCCAACAACCTGTACCTGGCTGCACAGTACACCCAGACTTACAACGCGACCCGTTTCGGCGGTGACTCCAGCGCGGCTGCCTACGGTTTTGCTGACAAAGCGCAGAACTTCGAAGTGGTTGCTCAGTACCAGTTCGACTTCGGCCTGCGTCCGTCCGTGGCTTACCTGCAGTCTAAAGGTAAAGACATTTCCAACGGCGTGAACAACTACGGCGACCAGGATCTGCTGAAATATGTTGATGTAGGCGCGACTTACTACTTCAACAAAAACATGTCCACCTACGTTGACTACAAAATCAACCTGCTGGACGAAAACCAGTTCACCCGTGACGCGCGTATCGCTACCGATGATATCGTTGCGCTGGGCCTGGTTTACCAGTTCTGATTTCGCACTATTTGTATCAAGGGAGCCTGCGGGCTCCCTTTTTTTATCCCGCTTCCCGACAATGTTCGATTTTTGTTGTACCCTGCGGGCCTCAACAGAGGGGTAGCAATGAGACGTTTATCAGGATTTTGCATCGGAATGGTGGCCGCCGTTCTGCTGCTTTCAGGATGCGATAATTCGCAGCAATCGGCTGAACCTGCCCAGCGGGCCGTGGTGCTGGAAGGCAAAACCATGGGAACGTTCTGGCGGGTGAGCCTCGCGGGCGTTGAACCGTCGCGCGAAGCGGCGCTGCGCGAAAAGATTCAGGCCCAGCTGGATGGCGACGATCGGCTGCTTTCTACCTGGAAAAACGATTCGGCGCTGATGCAGTTCAACCATTCCGCCAGCACCGATCCCTGGCCGGTGAGCGAGGCCATGAGCGATATCGTGACGCTGGCGCTGCGTATCGGCCATAAAACCCAGGGCGCGATGGACATCACCGTGGGTCCGCTGGTGAATTTATGGGGTTTTGGCCCGGACAAACAGCCGGTGAAAACGCCGTCTGACGCCGATATTGAGCAGGCGAAGAACCGCGTCGGGCTTGAGCATCTGAAGGTGATCCAGTCGGCAGGCGCGCAGTATCTGCAAAAAGAGATCCCCGATCTGTTTGTCGATCTCTCCACCGTAGGCGAAGGCTACGCTGCCGATCATCTGGCGCGCCTGATGGAGCAGGAGGGCATCAGCCGCTATTTAGTCTCCGTAGGCGGCGCGCTGGTCAGCCGGGGCACCAATCCTGAAGGCCGCTCATGGCGGGTGGCTATCCAGCAGCCGACGGACCGGGAAAACGCCGTTGCCGCGGTGGTGGATATTAACGGCCATGGCATCAGCACCGCCGGGAGCTATCGCAACTACTATGAGCTGGACGGCAAGCGCCTGTCGCACGTGATCGACCCGGTTACCGGGCATCCAATCCAGCATACGCTGGTCTCTGCCACGGTGATCGCCCCCACGGCGCTGGAAGCCGACGGCTGGGACACCGGGCTGATGGTGCTGGGGCCAGAAAAAGCCAAAGCGCTGGCGCTGGAGCAAAAGCTGGCGGTGTATCTGATCGTCAAAGAGCCGAAGGGCTTTTCTACCTGGATGTCGCCGCAGTTTGAAACCTTCCTGCTGTCGCAGAAAAATTAAAAAGCAAGAAACTGAGTTTTTTGGCGCAGCCCCGCTGGCAAAGTGGGGCTACCTTTAAAGAGGAGCGAGCCATGAAACAGTCTATCTATCACACCGAAGACGCACGCTGGCAGGCGGTGGAAACCCGCGATGCGAATGCCGATGAGCAGTTTGTGTTCGGGGTTATCACCACCGGCATTTTCTGCCGCCCGTCGTGCCGGGCGCGCCATCCTCTGCGCCAGAATGTCCGCTTTTATCAGAGCGCCGACGCTGCCCAGGCGGCGGGCTTTCGGCCCTGCAAGCGCTGCCAGCCGGATAAAGCGCCGCTGCATCAGCAGCGCGTCGAGCGTATCCGCAAAGCCTGCGCAGTGCTGGACGCCAGCGAACACACCCTCACGCTCGACGCTCTGGCACAGGAAATGGCCATCAGCCCGTATCATTTCCATCGCCTGTTCAAATCGGTCACCGGGATGACGCCCAAAGCCTGGCAAACCGCCCGGCGCAATCAGCGGCTGCGCGACGCCTTAACCCACGGTGAAGCAGTCACGCCTGCGCTGTATCAGGCGGGATTCGGCTCGGGCAGCAGCTTTTATCGCGACGCCGACGCCGCACTGGGCATGACGGCCAAACAGTACCGCAGCGGCGGTAAACAGCTCAGCCTGCGCTATGCCATGGTGGATTGCCACGTTGGCCGCTGCCTGGTGGCGCAAAGCCCACGCGGGATCTGCGCGTTGCTGTTAGGGGATGACGACGCAGAACTTGAAGCCCAGCTGGCCGGACTGTTTCCGCTGGCTGAACGCCGTCTGGCACAGGACGATTTTAGCGATATCCTTGAAAAGGTGGTGGCCTGCATACGCGCGCCGGATACCCGCCTCGATCTGCCGTTAGATTTTCAGGGAACCCTGTTCCAGCAGCAGGTCTGGGAAGCGCTGCGGGCTATTCCGTCCGGGGAGACTATCAGTTACCAGGCGCTGGCGGCGAAAGTGGGTAAACCCAACGCGGTGCGCGCCGTGGCCAGCGCCTGCGGGGCCAACCGGCTGGCGATTATCGTGCCCTGCCACCGGGTGATCCGCCGGGACGGGCAGCTTTCCGGCTACCGCTGGGGCGTGGCGCGCAAAGCCGCGCTGCTGCAACATGAAGCCAAAAAGGAGACCTGATGCTCGATCTGTTTGCTGACGATGAACCCTGGCAGGAGCCGCTGGCACCCGGCGCGGTGATATTGCGCCGCTTCGCCCGCCTGCACAGCCCGCAGCTGATGGCCGCGATCCACGACGTCGCCGCCCGCTCGCCGTTTCGCCATATGGTGACGCCCGGCGGCTACACCATGTCGGTGGCGATGACCAACTGCGGCGCGCTGGGCTGGACTACCGACCGGCGCGGCTATCTGTATGCGCCTGTTGATCCGCAAACCGGTAACCCGTGGCCCGCCATGCCGGAAAGCTTTCAACGCCTGTGCGATGCGGCGTCTCACGCGGCGGGCTACCCGGACTTTGCGCCCGACGCCTGCCTGATCAACCGCTATCAGCCGGGGGCTAAACTGTCGCTGCATCAGGATAAAGACGAACCCAACCTGGCCGCGCCGATAGTGTCTGTTTCGCTGGGCTTGCCGGCGGTATTTCAGTTCGGTGGCCTGACCCGCAGCGCGCCGCTACAGCGGATCATGCTGGAGCACGGCGACGTGGTGGTGTGGGGCGGCCCGTCGCGCCTGTTTTACCACGGCATTCAGCCGTTGAAGGATGGCGAACATCCCCTGACCGGCGGCTATCGCTACAACTTAACCTTCCGCGCCGCCGGGCATTACGAATAAAAATAAGAATTATTCTTGCCGTCATCCGCCAGCCGTTTACACTGCATGCCTGATTGATTTTCTGCTGTGGATTGCTGCTATTTATGGAACTCCTGCTGGTCGTCTGGCGTCAGTATCGCTGGCCTTTTTTGTCGGTAATGGCGTTAAGCCTTGCCAGTGCCGCGCTGGGCATTGGCCTGATTGCCTTTATTAACCAACGCTTAATCGAAAACGTCGATATCTCCCTGGCGGTATTGCCTGAGTTTCTTGGTCTGCTGCTGCTGTTGATGGCGGTGACGCTGGCATCGCAGCTGGCGCTGACCACCCTCGGCCACCATTTTGTCTATCGCCTGCGCGGCGAATTTATCAAACGTATTCTTGATACCCCGGTGGAGCGGGTCGAGCAGCTCGGCAGCGCGTCATTATTAGCCGGGCTGACCAGCGATATCCGCAACATCACCATTGCCTTTGTGCGTTTGCCGGAACTGGTGCAGGGTATCATTCTGGCGATTGGCTGCGCCTGGTATCTGGCGGTGCTGTCGCCGAAAATGCTGGTCGTCACCACCGTTTGGGTGGCTATCACCATCTGGGGCGGCTTTGTGCTGGTGGCGCGGGTTTACCGCCATCTGGCGATCCTGCGTGAAACCGAAGATAAACTGTACAACAACTACCAGACCGTACTGGAAGGGCGCAAAGAGCTGGCCCTTAACCGCGAGCGGGCGGAGCACATCTTCGATAAGGTCTACCAGCCGGATGCTAAAGAGTATCGTCACCACATCGTGCGTGCCGATACCTTCCACCTGAGCGCGGTGAACTGGTCGAACATTATGATGCTGGGCGCGATTGGCCTGGTATTCTGGATGGCGAACAGCCTCGGCTGGGCGGATACCAACGTGGCGGCGACCTTTTCCCTGACGCTGCTGTTCTTGCGTACCCCGCTGCTGTCGGCGGTGGGCGCACTGCCCACGTTACTTACCGCCCAGGTGGCGTTTAATAAGCTCAACAAATTCCATCTCGCGCCGTACCAGCCGGAATTCGCCCATCCGCAGCCGCGCGCGCCGTGGCAGACCCTGGAACTGCGCAATGTGGCATTCCGCTACGGCGACAATTCCTTTGCCGTGGGGCCGATTAACCTGACGATCCATCGTGGTGAACTGCTGTTCCTGATCGGCGGCAACGGCAGCGGCAAATCCACCCTGGCGATGCTGCTCACCGGGCTGTATCAGCCGGTGTCCGGCGAGATTTTACTGGATGGCCAGGTCATCAGCGCCAACAACATGGACGAATACCGCAAGCACTTCTCGGCGGTGTTTACCGATGTCTGGCTGTTCGACCAGCTGCTCGGCCCGCAGGGCCAGGCGGCCAGGCCTGAACTGGTCGAGCAGTGGCTGCAACGTCTGCAAATGTCCTCCAAACTGGAGCTGGATAACGGCAAGATCCTCAACCTGAAGCTCTCCAAAGGCCAGAAAAAGCGCGTGGCGCTGCTGCTGGCGCTGGCGGAAGAGCGCGACATTATCCTGCTGGACGAGTGGGCCGCCGACCAGGACCCGCACTTCCGCCGCGATTTTTATCAGGTGCTGCTGCCGCTGATGCAGCAAATGGGCAAAACCATTTTCGCCATCAGCCATGACGATCACTACTTTATCCACGCCGACCGGTTGCTGGAAATGCGCAACGGGCAGTTGAGCGAGCTGACCGGCGACGAGCGCGACAGCGCCAGCCGCGACGCGGTCGCCCGAACCGGCAGCTAAGCCGCGCTCCGCGTTAAAAAAACCAGCATGGGTATCCGATGCTGGTTTTTTTTTATCCGCTTGCCTGCCTCGTTGAGTAAAATTTACAAAGCGCCCGCTATGCTTAACAGAACATAAACAGACGAAGGGCGGGATAGCCCTGTTGATTTTTCTTTTCATGGAATGCGCGACTTATGGTTACCGTAACCCCCTATAACGTAAAACAGCGCGCCGAAGACCGGCTGCAGATCCTCAAACTGCTGGCGACGGACAAAGCGGTCACCCAGGGCATTCTCGGCAAACTCGCGCCGGGGCATCATGATGCCGAGCAGGTGCTCGAAGCCATTGATGATATAGCCCTGCGCGTGCAGCGCCTGCCCGCACCGGATCTCGCCGATACCCTGGAATCGCTGCCCTCGGAAGAGCGCCACGCCATCTGGCGGCTGGTGGGCGATGAAAAGCGCGGCCACGTGCTGCTTGAGGCCTCGGATAACGTCTGGGACGATCTCATTGACGAGATGAGCGACCAGGCCCTGATCGCCGCCATCAGCAATCTGGATATCGACGAACAGATTTATATCGCCCAACACCTGCCGCGTAATCTGACGGGCCGCCTGCTGGCCTCGCTCCCGGCGCGCGAACGCGCCCGGGCGCGCCAGATGCTGATGTACGAGAAAAACAGCGTCGGCGCGATCATGGAATTCGAGGTGATCACCGTGCGCCCCGAGATCACCCTGGCAACGGTGCAGCGCTACCTGCGCCGTCTGGGCAAAATGCCGCACAACACCGACAAGCTGTTTGTGGTCAATCGCGATAACACCCTGCTTGGCGAGCTGGAGCTGACCACTATTTTGCTCAACCCGCAGCAGGCAGTGGTGTGCGACGTCATGGACGCCAACCCGGTGATCCTGACGCCGGAATTTCACGACGAAGAGGCGGCGCGCATCTTCGAACGCGACAACCTGGTCAGCGCCGCCGTGGTGAACGAGCGGGGCAGGCTGATTGGCCGTCTGACCATTGATGAGATTGTCGACGTGGTGTACGAAGAGACCGATAACGATCTGCGGCGCATGGGCGGCTTAAGCACCGAAGAGGACGTGTTCGCGCCAGTGGCGAAGGCGGTAAAAAACCGCTGGGCGTGGCTGGCGATTAACCTGTGCACCGCGTTTATCGCCTCGCGAGTGATCGACGGGTTCGAACACACCATCGCGCAGCTGGTGGCGCTGGCGTCGCTGATGCCGATTGTGGCGGGCATCGGCGGCAACACCGGCAATCAGACCATTACCATGATTGTGCGCGCCCTGGCGCTGGGGCAAATCCAGCCGGGCAATATTCACTTCCTGATGCTGCGTGAAATCGGCGTGGCGCTGATAAACGGCCTGGTGTGGGGCGGCATTATGGGCGGCGTGACCTGGTGGCTGTATGACGACCGGGCGCTGGGTGGGGTGATGACCCTGGCGATGATGCTCAACCTGCTGGTGGCGGCGATCATGGGCGTACTGATCCCGACGATCATGACCCGCCTGGGGCGCGATCCGGCGATTGGCTCCAGCGTGATGATCACCGCGATCACCGACACCGGCGGGTTCTTTATTTTCCTCGGGCTGGCGACGCTGTTTTTGTTGTAAAAAAAGGGCCGCAGCGGCGGCCCTGGGTCTTATTCTGCTAACGATGGAACCGCCTGCTGCGCCAGTTTCGCGGCCAGCATAGCTTCCAGTTTGTCCTGATCTTCCGCGAACAGGCGAATGCCTTCCGCCAGTTTATCCACCGCCATGGCGTCCTGATGGTGCTGCCAGTAGAACTCGGACTCGCTTATCGGCGAAGGGCGGCTTTCTGCTGGCACATCGGCGCTCAGCTTCACGTCCACACTGCCTTCCCGCGATTCCAGCTCGCTTAACAGGGCCGGGGAGATGGTCAGGCGATCGCATCCGGCTAACGCCAGCACCTGCTCGGTTTTACGGAAGCTGGCGCCCATGATCACCGTCGGGTAACGGTGCGCTTTGTAGTAATGGTAGATATCCCGCACCGACACCACGCCCGGATCGCTTTCCGCCTGATAATTTTCCTGCGGCTGATGCTGCTGATACCAGTCGTAAATGCGCCCGACGAACGGCGAAATCAAATACACCCCCGCTTCGGCGCAGGCGCGGGCCTGGGCGAAAGAGAACAGCAGCGTCAGGTTGCAGTTGATCCCTTCATTTTCCAGCTCTTCGGCGGCGCGAATGCCCTGCCAGGTGGCGGCGAGCTTAATCAGAATTCGTGATTTATCGACGCCCTGCTGTTGATACAGGCGGATCAGCTTGCGCGCTTTGGCGACGCACAGCCCGCGATCGAAAGAGAGGCGCGCATCCACTTCGGTAGAGACGCGGCCCGGCACGTGCTTAAGCAGCTCCAGACCGATATTCACCGCCAGTTTGTCGCTGGCGTTGATGATCTGGGTTTCACGGTTGCCGCCCTGGGCGACGGCGTATTGAATCGCGTCGTCGATAAGCGACTGATAGTGAGGAATAGCCGCCGCCTTGAGGATCAGCGACGGGTTGGTGGTAGCGTCCTGCGGTTTAAAACGGCGAACGGCCTCGATGTCGCCGCTGTCCGCCACCACGGTAGTGACGCGTTTGAGTTCATCTAACTGACTCATGATCTTGATCCTTTCAGAACACAGAGGTTAAGCGGCAGCCGGAGATTACGCAGACTTGCCCAGATTCTCGTAATAGGTGATTTTGTCGACTTTCGGCGCAGAGCGTCCGCCTTCGAATTCCGACGCCAGCCACACGTCAACGATGTTCTTTGCCAGCTCCGGGCCGATCACGCGTGCGCCAAGGGTCATCACCTGCGCATCGTTGCTCTTACGCGCGCGTTCAGCGGAATAGGTGTCATGGCACTGGGCGGCGCGCACGCCGGGGACTTTATTGGCAACGATCGCCATCCCGATGCCGGTGCCGCACAGCAGAATACCGCGCGGATAGGTGCCGTCGCCGATGGCGCTGGCCAGGTTAAAGGCGATATCCGGGTAGATTAACTCGTTGTCGCCGACGTCATGGCTGAAGTCGACAACTTCAATGCCTTTCGACTGCAAATGGGACTTCACCAGATTCTTCAGCTCCGTCGCTGCATCATCAGCACCAATCGCAATAGTTAACATAGTGGTTTCCTCACATCGGGGTACAGGGGAAGTTTTACTGTTCATCTGAACGCTTTCTATTCATGTGAACAAATTATGGCTGACTAAAAAGTAGCTTTTAATAAACATAAGTTCAACACATTTTCATATGAACAGTGAAAATTACCCTTTACTACCTCTTTTTAGGGTGATGAAGCCTGCGTTACGCTGAAAAAAGACATTTTGAGGGCGATCACAATTTCATTGGATGCTCATATGCACAAATCTTATGAGCTGTTAATGTTCATTTGTCATGTAGCGAAAATGTGAATAGGAAACGACATTAGATATGGAACGGGGCTTATCCATAATCGCGGTTTATAGACAACACCATTATTCCTCTGATCCCACCGGTAACCCGATTTACCCGGAAGGAGAGACACTGTGACCAGCACTCATCAAAACGTCGCGACTGATGTAGAAAAATCAGCCATTCGTAAGATCTCGATTCGTCTTGTGCCATTTGTTGCTCTGATGTTCTTTATTAACTTCCTCGACAGGACGGCCATCTCCTTTGCGGGCCCCAACGGCATGATGGATGACCTGGGTATCCAGGTCGCGCAGTTCGGCCTGGCTTCAGGGATCTTCTTTATTGGTTATATCCTGCTGGAAGTGCCCAGCAACCTGGCGCTGCACCGCTACGGCGCGCGTCGCTGGCTGGCGCGTATCATGGTTTCCTGGGGTATCGTTTCGCTGTTATTCACCTGGGTGAGTAATGTCGAAGGGCTGTATATCCTGCGCCTGCTGCTCGGCGTGGCGGAAGCGGGCTTCTTCCCCGGCGCGATCTTCTTCTTAAGCGCCTGGGTTCCGGCGCGTCACCGCAGCAAAATTCTGGCGCTGTTCTATCTGGCGCAGCCGCTGACCGTGGTATTCGGCGCGCCGCTGGCGGCCTGGTTTATCAATCAACACGGCTTGTTCGGGCTGGAAGGCTGGCGCGTGATGTTCCTTGGCGTGTCGGTGCCGGCTATCGTGGTAGGTATCATTGCCTGGTTCTATCTGATCGATAAGCCGAACGATGCCAAATGGCTGACGTCGCAGGAGAAAGAGTGGCTTAACAGCGAGCTGGCGCGCGAAGACGCCCAGAAATCCAGCGCCGCTAACCACAGCCTGCGTTCGGCGATGTCTAACGCCCGCGTTTGGGTGCTGTGCCTGATCTACTTCGGCTTCGTGTACGGCCTGTATGCGCTGGCATTCTTCCTGCCGACCATCATCGGCGGCTTCCAGAGCCAGTTCAACGTCACCTTTGGCGTGATGCAGAAAGGGCTGATCACCGGCGCACCGTACCTGGTTGCGGCCATCGTGATGTACTTCTGGTCGCGTGATGTCTCCCGCCGCGGCTGCAAAACCTGGCATATCGCCATTCCAGCCCTGGTCGGCGCGATCACCGTGCCCACTGCGCTCTATATGGAAACGCCGTTTGCCACCATGGTGGTGATCTCATTAACCGCCAGCGCCATCTTCGCGGCTCTGCCGAACTTCTGGACCTTACCGACCCAGTTCCTGTCGGGGGCCTCTGCGGCAGCGGCGGTGGCGTTAATCAATACCCTTGGCAACGTGGCCGGGTTCTCGGCGGGCTACATTACCGGCGCGCTGCATGATGCCACGCACAGTTATCTGGTGCCGATGATGGTGGTAGGCGGATTTATGCTGCTGTCGGCCATTATGATGCTGGTGTTAAGCCGCATTCCCCACACCAAACCCGCCGCTGATGTGAAGATGAAACGAGCAGGAGAGCACTAATATGACATGGCTATTTAATAATCCCTCCGAATTTGCCAAAGAGATGGTGGCTGGTTTTGTCAGCGCCAACGCTGAAATCGTGCGGCAGGTGCCGGGCGGGGTTATTCGTAATACCCAAAGTCAGCCAGGGACGGTGGCGATTGTCATCGGCGGCGGCTCGGGCCACTACCCGGCATTCGCCGGGCTGGTGGGGCAGGGGCTGGCGCACGGCGCGGCGATGGGCAATCTGTTCGCTTCGCCCTCGGCCCAGCAGATTTGTTCGGTGGCGAAAGCCGCCAATAACGGCGCGGGCGTACTGTTAGCGTTCGGCAACTACGCGGGCGACGTGCTGCACTTTGGCCTGGCCCGTGAACGGCTGATTGCCGAAGGTATTCCGTGCGAGCTGATTGCCGTAACCGATGACATCACCAGCGCAGCGCCAAACGAAATCGAAAAACGCCGCGGCGTGGCGGGGGATTTAGTGGTGTTTAAAGCCGCCGCCGCCGCCGCCGAACAGGGCGCGTCGTTGCAGGAGGTGCTTGCTGTCGCCAAACGCGCTAACGATCGCACCCGCACCATCGGCGTGGCGTTTTCCGGCTGTACCCTGCCGGGGGCAGAACATCCGCTGTTTACCGTGCCGGAAGGGCAGATGGGCTTCGGGATGGGCATCCACGGCGAGCCGGGCATTCGCGAAATGGCGGTGCCGGGAGCCAGCGAGCTGGCGGAAATGCTGGTGGAGCAGTTGCTCAACGATTTACCGCCCGGCGTTAGCGTCAAGGGCGCGCGCGTCGGGGCGATCCTCAACGGCCTCGGCTCGGTGAAATATGAAGAGCTGTTCGTGGTGTGGCACGGTGTTCAGCAGCGCCTGATCGAGCAGGGCATCGTCCTGGCCGATGTCCAGGTGGGCGAATTCGTTACCAGCTTTGATATGGCAGGGCTGTCGCTGACCCTCGCCTGGTTTACCGACGAGCTGGAAGCGCTGTGGCTGGCTCCCGCCTATAGCCCGGCTTTTAAGCGCGGCTCGGTGCTGACTGCGCAGTCGTTAGAGACCAGCGACAGCGGCGAATGCCAGCAGGACACGGTGCCGGACGCCTCTGACGCCTCGCGTGACGCCGCCGTGCGCGTGGTCGCGATGGTGGATGCGCTGGCCGAGGTAGTGATCCAGAACGTTGAAGAGTTAGGCCGTATCGACGCCATCGCCGGGGACGGCGACCACGGTATCGGGATGGAGCGCGGCGTACGCGCGGCGCGGGACAGCGCCCATCGCTGCCTGGCGCTGGGCGCAGGCGCAGGTACGGTATTGCAGCAGGCCGCCGACGCCTGGGCCGACCAGGCTGGCGGTACCTCCGGGGCAATCTGGGGCGTGATTTTAAACACCATCGGTACCGGCATTGGCAATCAACAGCGCCCGGATGCTCAGGTTGTCGCTCAGGCGGTCAACGACGCCGCCCACGGCGTGATGCATTTCGGCAAAGCCAAACCCGGCGATAAAACCCTGGTGGATGTGCTGCTGCCGTTTAGCGAAGCGCTGCTTGAGGACGTGAACAAAGGCTTACCGCTGGCCCAGGCCTGGAATAACGCCGCCCGCCACGCCGGGCAGTGCGCCGAACAGACCGCGCAGCTGCTGCCGAAAATGGGCCGCGCGCGTCCGCTGGCGGAACGCAGCCTGGGCACACCCGACGCTGGTGCGGTTTCGCTGGCGATGATCGTCACGGCGGTGGGCAACTGCTTTACCACCGTCCTGGACAACGCAAAAGAGGGGGCGGTATGTCAGTAAAACTGACGCTCGGCGTGAGCCTGAAAATGTATTTCGGGTATCAGCAAACCCTCGACTGGAGCCGCCAGGTCGCGGAAATCGTGCGCCAGCATCCGCTGCTGAGCGCCTGCCCGCAGGCCACGCTGTTTACCTTCCCGTCGGCACCGGTGCTTGAAGGTACGCTGCGCGCTTTTGACGGCACCGCCATGCAGGTGGGAGCGCAAAATATCGCGCCTGCCGAACCCGGCGCGTGGACCGGCGAAACCAGCGCGGCAATGGTCAGCGAGATGGGTGGGAAGTTTGTTGAAATCGGTCATGCCGAACGTCGCCGTCATTTTCATGAGGACGAGGCGGTAATTTGCCGCAAGGTCCAGTTAGCGCTGGAGAATGGCTTAACGCCGGTGATCTGCATCGGCGAGCCGGAAAAAATGGCCATCGACAGCGCCACCGCTTACGCGATTCAGGAAGCGGACCATATTATTCATTTTCTGCAACAACACGCCCTCACCGGGGAGTTGATTTTTGCCTGGGAGCCGCAGTGGGCCATCGGCGCGCCGCAGCCGGCTTCCCCCGACTATATCCAGACCGTGTGCGCAGGGCTGCGGGCGCATCTCTCGGCGCTGCCGGGCGACCACCGCGTCATCTACGGCGGCAGCGCCGGGCCGGGGCTGCTGACCCAGCTGTGGCCGCACGTCGACGGGCTGTTTCTGGGCCGTTTTGCCCATCAGCCCGCCGCGATGCAGGCGATCCTTGATGAAGCCCACACCCTGTTAGCCCACGCCGAAAATAAGGAGCGCGCATGAAACTCGGACTCAGTACCTACGCTTATTTCTGGCAGCTGTCAGAGAAAGCGCCTAAACCGATGAGCCTGTTTGCGGCCATCGACGACAGCGCGCGGCTTGGCGCGACGGTGTTCCAGATTTGCGATTACCCGCAAATCACCGACTGGTCATCCAGCGAACTGGCGCGCCTGGCTCAACATGCTGCTCGGATGGGCATCACGCTCGAACTGGGCACCAAAGGCGTAATGCCTGCACATTTGCAACGCTACCTGGCGATTGCCGGCGAGCTGGATTGCGCCCTGTTGCGCACCATGATCAACAGCCCTGACCATCGCCCGACGCTCAGCGAAGCCCAGCGCAGCGTGGAAAGCGTGCTGCCAGCGTTTGAAAACCAGGGCGTGGCAATTTGCCTAGAAACCTACGAACAGGTGCCTACCGACGACAACATTACGCTGGTGAAAGCGATTAACTCAGGGCTGGTGGGCATTTGCCTCGACCCGGCAAACTGCGTCGCCAGCCTGGAGTCGCCGATGGACGTGGTGGCGAAAACCGCCCCGTACGTCCTGAACTGGCACGTCAAAGATTTTGCTTTCTCGCGCCGCGACGGCTGGGTGGGCTTTACCCTTGCGGGCGCGAAACTCGGCGAAGGGCTGCTGCGCTACGACGAGATTTACCAGCAAATCGAGCCGCAAACCCGCGGCATTAACCAGATTATTGAGCACTGGTTGCCCTGGCAGGGCGACGGTGAAAGTTCCTGCCGCGTCGAAGCGGACTGGACTGCACACAACATGAAGTATCTGCTTGATAAACAAACCTCTAATCATTCCTCAACGATATCCAGGGAGTCACATCATGTCTGCTGAATTGAAAACTATTACCGTAATCGGTGCGGGCGGCAAAATGGGAATGCGTATTTCGGCGAATTTCCAGAACAGCGACTATCAGGTGTTTTACTGCGAAAACTCGCCTGCCGCGCAGCAGCAGGTTACTGACAAGGGCCGTGAGCTTTCCGACGCGCAGTCCGTGGTGCCGGTGAGCGACGTGGTGATCCTGGCGGTGCCGGATATCGTGCTGGGTAAAGTGTCTGAAGCCGTGGTGCCGCAGATGAAACCCGGCGCGGTACTGCTGACCCTCGATCCGGCAGCGGCCTACGCCAATCTGATCGCCCAGCGCGACGGCATTGAGTATGCGGTGGCGCATCCGTGCCATCCGTCGGTGTTCCTCCAGCGTTACACCAAAGAAGAACATGCTGATGCCTTCGGCGGCGTGGCGGCGATACAGCACGTGGCGGCCTCTTATGAGACCGGCAGCGACGCGCAAAAAGCCGAACTGAGTAAGGTCATCAGCTGCATGTATGGACCGGTAGAGCAGGTGCACTGGGTGACGGTAAAACAGCTGGCGTACCTGGAGCCGACGCTGGTGGAAACCGTGGCCTGCATGGTCGGCGCGTTTATGAAAGAAGCGCTGGATGAAACCGTCAAGCACAGCGGCGTGCCGGAAGAAGCGGCGAAAGCGATGCTGTACGGCCATATCCAGATTGCCCTGGCCGTGGCGTTCCGCGCCACCAACCCGTTCTCCGATGCCTGCATGATCGCCATGGAGTATGGCCGCGAGAAAATTGTTAAGCCGGACTGGAAAGTGATTTTCGAAGAGCAGGAACTGGATAAAGTGATTGCCCGGATGCTGAAAATCGATAGCATCAAGCGTTAATCAACAGGCTCTGCCGCGATTTGTGCGGCAGAGCATCGTTTTCGGCATAATGTTTAAAATTTGGTACAATTTGCGGCTATCGTAATAGAATTAATCACTTCCCCCTCAATGGAGAACGCGCCTCGCATGGACAAATCCAGCCAGAGCCAGGATTTTGAACTACTCACCGAGATCGCTATTGCGTACTACTGCGATGAGGTGACTCAGGAAGAGATCGCGAATCGTTTTGGTTTTTCCCGCATCAAAGTTGGACGCCTGCTTAAGCGCGCCAAAGAAGAGGGCATTGTTGAAATCAATGTTCGCTACCACCCGGTGTTCAGCACTCAGCTTGAAAAGCAAATGCAGGAGCGTTTCCCGATAAGCCGCGCGTTGATCGCCCTCGACCATAACGATGAAGATGAACAGCGTCGCCAGGTGGCTGCTCTGGTATCCGGCTACCTCGCCAATAACCTGCGCGACAATATGGTGGTGACCGTCGGCCAGGGACGCAATGTGGCAGCGGTGGCAGAATACACCAGCCCGATTCAGGCCAAAGATTGCCGCTTTATCTGCGGGATCGGCGGTACGCACCGCACCGGCGACGTGATTAACGCCGACCACATCAGCCGCCTGTTGGCGAAAAAATACGGCGGCAGCAGCGAATCGCTATATGCGCCCGCCTATGTGGAAAACCCGGAGCTGAAAGCCGCGCTGATGCGCAACGGCACCATCAAAGAGACCCTCGATCGCGCCCGCAAAGCGGACATCGCGCTGGTGGGCATCGGCGATATGAACGAGAACAGCTATATGGTCAAGCTGGGCTGGTTCACCCCGCAGGAGATTAACAACGCCAGCCTGCACCAGGGCGTGACCGGGGATATCGCGGGATATGACTTTTTTAACGCCCAGGGCAAACACGTTAATACCGTGATGGATGACCGGGTTATCGGGCTGAGTGTGGAAGAACTGCGCCAGATCCCCTGCGTGATTGCTATTGCCTCAGAGAACACCAAGGCGATGTCGATTATGGGCGCGTTGCGCACCGGGGCGATTGATATTATCGCCACCAGCGCGCGTAATATCCGCACGATTTTAAGTATGACCCAGTAAGCGTTGCGGATAATAACCGGGAGCCTTTCGGCTCCCTTATTTTTTTAGAACAGTACCGAGTAATTCACCCCAAACGTCCGTCCGCGACCCTTATAGGTATACAGATCGGCAGCACCGTATGTCGGGCTGTACAGCCCCGGCGCGCGCTGCCCCCAGGTGGTGGTGTAATCCTCATCCAGCAGGTTCTCAACGCTGAAGCTCACTTTACCCACCGGCAGGTTATAGCTGCTCAGCACGTCAATGGTGTTATAACCGTCGATTTTCTTGCCGGCGCTGTCGGTCAGGTCAAAGGTTTGCTGGGTCTGCACCCGCAGGCTCCAGTCGCCCGGTGCCCAGCCCACATACGCGGTGGCTTTAGACGGGCTGGCGGCGTCAACGGTGAGTTTTTCCCACTTGCCGTCCTGTTTGGTTTCCGACTTGATCACGTTAAAGGTTGCGCCGGTGCTCCAGTCGCTGTCGGCAAAGAAGTAATCCACCGCGCCTTCAAGCCCGTAAATACGGCGTTTATCATCGTCGAGATTAATGGTCATGTCGGTTTTGTTGATGGAAATCGTTTTGTCGGACAGGGAATAGTAGGCCGCCAACTGGGTACGCAGATTATCCCCGGTATAACGCCAGCCGAGCTCATAAGCGTTCACTTTGATGCCGTCCAGCGTTGAGTCGTTAACGTTAACGCTGTTCAGCAACTGGTAATGACCGTTATTCAGACGGTAAGTGCCGGAACCGTAATACTTGGCCAGATCCGGGATTTCAAAGCCCTGGGAGAAGTTAAACCAGGTTTGCTGGCGTTCAGTCAGGTGCGCCAGCAGACCGGCGTTAAACAGGAAGTTGTTATAGTCGGTTTTGCCGCCGGGCACCGCGTCTGCGGAGGTCGCCGCGCCGGTGGCAATCGCCTGCTGCTGGGCGTAACCGACAAAATCATCCACTTTGTTTTCAGTATGCTGGTAGCGCACGCCGCCGCTCAGGGTAAAGATGTCGTTAATGTCATAGCTGGTTTGCAGGAACGGCGCGAGGTTGGTGATGCTGTAGCTCGGATAGCGTCCCACGTTGTAGCTGTTATCCAGCGTCATCCCGCCGGACTGCTGGGCTTTCGCCAGGTCGAAGAACTGCTGGTTGGCGTCGAAAGTTTCATGTTCAGCATCCACGCCGTAGGTCAGATTCAGGCTATCGAACAGCGTGCTGTTAAGCGTCAGTTTGCCGCCGTAAAAATCGGTTTTCTGCTGGGAAGCGCCAATGCTGGTGACACCGGTACGGCCCAGGGTCGGGAACGGATAAAAGGTCAGCGATTCATCACGATAATAAATCTGCGCCACTAAATCCTGGCCCCAGAAATCGGTGTTGGAATATTGCAGATTGATTAAGTGACGTTCGGTGGCCGGGATACGATCGGAATCGAGATTGCTGGCGTTATACGCCTTGCCCTGGCCGGTAACGGCGGAGAAGTTACGGCCCAGATACAGACCGTGATCGCCATCCGCCTGGCTTTTGTAGTACTGGGTGGTGAGCTGGAGCTGCTGGGTGTCATTAATATTAATCGTCCCGGTGCCCATCACGTCCAGACGATCGGAATACTGTAAGCCGGTCTGGGTATTATCGATGATGACTTCATCGCCGTTGCCGTCATACCAGCCGCCAAAACGCTGATACGAGACCGACATGCGGCCCGATGCGTTATCGTTGCCGCCGCTTACCGCTGCCGCAACGTTTTCATCATGATCGTTATGGCTGTTAAAGCCGCTTTTACCGCCCAGCTGGAGTTCGACTTCCTGCTCCGGCTGGCCTTTTTTGGTGACGATATTAATCAACCCGCCGGTACTGCCGCCGCCGTACAGCGACGTCGCGCCGGA
This sequence comes from Atlantibacter subterraneus, assembly GCF_007570865.1. GTDB lineage: Bacteria > Pseudomonadota > Gammaproteobacteria > Enterobacterales > Enterobacteriaceae > Atlantibacter > Atlantibacter subterraneus. The sequence goes on from NZ_VLPS01000003.1 coordinate 426,414, forward strand.
AATGACCTCGATGCGATCGATATTAAACGGATCGATGGCGTCCAGCTGGCGGCTGTCGGTACGCGATGAGTTGAGGCGCACGCCGTCCACCATCACCATCATCGAACGTCCGCGCATATTCATGCCGTAGTTGGTGCGGCCCTGGCTGCTGACGTCCATCCCAGGGATAAGCTGAGCGAGGATCTCTTTGATCTCTTTGCCGCCCTGCATCTGCTGTTCGATTTCCTGTTTTTCGATCACCCAGGTAGTTTGCGCCATATCGGTGGCGCTGCGGTGCGCGCGGTTGGCGGAGACCACCAGGGTATCGTCTTTGGTATCAGCAGCGAAAGCAGGCGTGGAGAGCATGGCAAGCAGCACGGGGTTCAGCACCCAGCGGGTACGGCGGTTGGCTATCATCAGTTGTTATTCCATTAAGTTACGTGCTTTGCCCCGATAAAGACGCAGCACAAGCGGTTGCAGATGCTTTTATTTGAATTGGTAATTATTCTCATAATGATATTTATTACATTTACAAAGACAAGCGTTTTTGCAATATTTGCTTGCAAATCTTCATTAATATTTCCTTATTTATTGAGGGGTTATCAGCCCGCTCATCCGTTCTGCAAGGATCCATTGCTATGGCCGCCAGCTATCGACTCTTTGACCTCACGCTGAAATCTCGTTATCTGATCACCCCATCTCTGCTGCGCTGCGTGTTTACCGGCGACGAAGTGGCGCAGATGAAGCATGAAGCGCCGGACCAGCGCATCAAATTGTTGTTCAGCGAAAACGGCGCGTTTCCCCAGGGGTTAGGGGAGGGGGATAACTGGTATCAGGATTACCTGGCTCTGCCGAAAGAGATCCGGCCTGTGATGCGTACCTACACGCTACGGGCGTTGCGCCGCGACGCGCGGGAGATGGACGTCGAGTTTGTTTTGCACGGGGAAAACGGTCCGGCATCGCGCTGGGCGACTCACGCATGCCCTGGCGAGCGGTTGCTGGTGGTGGCACCGGACGCGGCGTTTGACGGCGACAGCGGCGGCTACGAGTGGGTACCGCCTGACAATATGAATCAGGCGCTACTGATCGCCGACGAAACCGCGCTGCCTGCTGCCCTGGGCATTCTTGAACAGCTGGCGAAATCTGCGCAACCGCCTGCGGTGCAGGCGTTTATCGAAGTGCCGCATAAAGAAGATATTCATGATGTAAGCGCGTTTGGTTTTGCCCGCGTACACTGGATTGCGCGCGAATCCGATCGCTATGGCGAAGCGCTGCTGGACGAGGTGAAAGCGAAGGTAGATATTCCTGCCTGGGCGCAGTGCCAGGCGCAATCGCTGGCGTCCAGCAGTCTACTGGAGGACGAAATCTGGGAGCGTGCAGAAGGTCAAAAACCGTTTTACGCCTGGGTTGCCGGGGAGTCGTCCACGGTAAAAAATCTGCGCCGCTATCTCACCGGCGAACGTAATCTCGACCGGGCCTGCGTCAACTTTATGGCGTACTGGAGTCATAAATAGCGTTATTCCTCCAGCGGCGCGATCAACTCCGCTCCCTGATTTCTGATATTCCCGACGCTGCGGGTCACCGGATGCCAGCTAAAATCGCCAGCCGGAACCGCGCCGTCTTTGGCAATCTCTTCGGCTTCTTTGCCACCGATATCCTGGCTCATCCACGCCAGCGCCGCTTCGGGCTTTAGCACCAGCGGGCGTCGGTCGTGGATATCGATCAGCCCCTTATCCGCGGCGGCGGTAACGATCAGAAAGCCTTCGTTTTCATCGCCGCGCTCAAACGGGGTACTGCCAATGGCGGCGAAAAACAGCGGTTTCCCGTCCTGGCGATAAATAAAATACGGTTGCTTTTTATCGCCATCTTTTTTCCATTCAAACCAGCCATCGGCGAAAACAATCGCCCGGCCATGCTGCCACAGCGGCTTGAACATGCGGCTGGAAGCGGCGGTTTCGACGCGTGCGTTAATCAGCGGCGCTTTATCCCACCACCCCGGCGCGTAACCCCAGTGGACGGGGTCGAGATGCAGTTGCTCCTCGCGCTCGTTTAGCAGCAGCACTTTGGTGCCGGGCGCGATGTTATAGCGGCCAATGGGTTCAGGATCGTAAGGGATATCGCGTGCTAACTCTTCAGCCAGCTGGCTGAGGTAAGCTTCACGCGTTTGCGCCTGGGCGAAGCGTCCGCACATAGTGACCTCCCGTGTTTAAGGGAAGTATAGGTGCCAAATCGCAGGCATAAAAAAACCAACCGCAGTGGGTTGGTTTTCTTAGGGAATTTTGGTCGGCACGAGAGGATTTGAACCTCCGACCCCCGACACCCCATGACGGTGCGCTACCAGGCTGCGCTACGTGCCGATTTGTGGTCGCTAATACTACCTGTTTCCACGCTGATTGCAAGGGCAGGCTTGCCGAGTGATTTATAATTAATCAATCAGTTAGCGATAAACCGTTTTTCGTCGGTCAGCACCTGCAATAGCAAGCCCAATTGCGGTTTGGTTTCCTTCACTTTTTCACCGGCTGGATTATAAATCTGATATTTACCGCTATTTTCCAGCACCACTGTCTGGTCCTGCGTAGTAATCGCCAGCGTCAGGGCATCCGCGCTGACCACCCAGTTATTCTTACGCGTCGGTGCAAACAGGTCTTCGCCCTGGGAATACTCATTGGCGCTGGTACGCACATGCAGCAGACGTTGCATCAGGGTCGTCATCACATCCTGATGGTCGGTCAGCTTGCCGACGCGCTGGGCAGGCGTGCCCGGCCAGTGAACCACCAGCGGCACCTGCAGATGCGAGCGCGACCAGTCAAAGCGATCGCGTTCTTCACCCAGCGGCACGCCGTGGCCTGCCGTGACGATCACGACGGTATTTTCCAGCTTGCCCTTGCTTTGCAGCGACGCCAGGATCCGCTGAATTTGCGTATCCACGTCGCCAGCCGCGCGGCTATAGCGACGTGCGAAATCTTTTTGCTGAGTATCAGCGGGCAGGTTAGTGCCGTTCAGCGCCACCCAGGAGAACCAGCGGTTATCCTCGGAGGCATATTGATTTAGCCAGTTGATCCAGCGCGAGGCAGTCTGTTCATCAGACTGGTTCTGCGCCGCAGGCAGCGAGAAATCAGACAGCAGCGCCTGGCGGTACAGCGAGCTGTTAAAGCCGTCCGAGGCGAACAGGCCCAACTGGTAGCCCTGCTGGTTCAGCGCCGTGATTAGCGCTGCCGGAATACGCGCCGACAGCACCCCATCCATATACGCCGGCGAGATGCCATAGAACAGGCCAAAGATACCGTTGTCGGTGGCGTTGCCGGAACTCATATGCTGGGTAAAGTTAACGTTCTGCGCGGCGAACTGCGCCAGGGCAGGCATCTGCTGCTCAAAGCGTGAATAGTTCAGGCCATCGACGGTGATCAGCAGGACGTTGTGACCCGCGCCTAAATCGCGGTAACGCAGCTCGCTAAGCGGATACTGCACCGACACCGCTTCCGGATTGCCTTGCTCCACCAGACGGCGCTGATATTCCGCCGCATCCAGCAGGCCATGCTTCTCAAGAAAGCGTCGCGCGGTCATCGGGTACGAGAGCGGCAGGTTAGCACGCTGCATGGTTATCGGACGGTAGAAATTGGCGTCTGCCCAGATATAGGCCACGTGGGTGACGATAAACGACACGAAGAAGAAAATCGCTACCGGGCGCGCGTAGTGCCGACGACGCGAGAGACTGCGCAATTTCTGCCAGCTCCAGGTCGCGAACAGCATTTCAATCAGTAAAATTACCGGCACGCTGATAAACATCAGCTGCCAGTCGCGGGCCATCTCGCTCTGGTCAGGGTTGATGACCAGCTCCCACACCACCGGATTGAGGTGCAGGTGAAAACGGGTAAATACTTCGCTGTCGATCAGCAGCAGCGTCAGGCCGCTGGTGGCCAGGATCGCGGATAAAAAACGCATCAGCCGCTGCGACATGACGATGAAGGTCAGCGGAAACAGGATCAGCAGGTAGCTGGCGAACACCAGAAAACTAAAGTGCCCGACCAGGCTGACATAGGAGTAAACACGTCCCACCAGGGTGGTAGGCCAGTCGGCGACAAACAGATAGCGGCTACCGACGACCATGGCCATCAGAATATTAAACAGGGCGAACCAGTGCCCCCAGCTGATCATCTGGGAGACTTTTTCACGGTAGCGCTGACGGTTAGTCACCATAACGTATTAACTGTGTTCCTTAATGCGCGTCGTCTTCACGAACCGAAGACTTTAACGCTTCGGCAAACGAGTGAGCAAGCGCCTGGCGCTGGGACGGGCTGATGCTGGTATTGATAAGATTGGTCACCATGTTACCGAGTACCATCAACGACAGGTCGGTCGGTGCCTTATGCTTTTCCAGCACGTTCACCATTTCTGTAAGCAGCGCTTCTACGCGTTCATCACTATAGCGGGAGAGTTGTGGCATAAATCTACGTCAGTTAAGTTCGAGAAAGTCCGATATATTACCGTAGCAACGGTAATATTTCCCCATTTTTATCAGAGTTGCAGTGGACGTCGGTCAGTGGTTGAATACCGCCCGGCCTAAAAGGAGAGTTTATCATGAGTCTGGATATCGACCAGATTGCAATACACCAGTTAATTAAGCGCGATGAGCAGAACCTGGAGCTGGTGCTTCGGGATTCGCTGCTGGAGCCGAATGCCGCCGTGGAAGAGATGATGGCGGAGCTGCATCGCGTGTACAGTGCAAAAAACAAAGCCTACGGTTTGTTTACCGAAGAGAGCGAGCTGGCGCAGTCGCTGCGCCTGTGCCGTCAGGGCGAAGAAGATTTCCTGGGCTTTAGCCGCGCCGCCACCGGGCGTCTGCGCGATGAACTGGCGAAATACCCGTTTGCCGACGGCGGCATTGTGCTGTTTTGCCACTACCGCTACCTGGCGGTGGAATATCTGCTGGTGGCGGTGCTGAATAACCTCAGCAGCATGCGGGTTAATGAAAATCTGGATATCAGCTCAACCCATTATCTGGATATCAATCACGCCGACATCGTGGCGCGCATCGATCTGACCGAGTGGGAAACCAACCCGGAATCGACCCGTTATCTGACTTTTCTGAAAGGGCGGGTAGGGCGCAAGGTCGCCGATTTCTTTATGGATTTCCTTGGGGCCAGCGAAGGCCTTAATGCCAAAGCGCAAAACCGCGGCCTGTTGCAGGCGGTGGACGACTTTACGGCACAGGCGCAACTGGATAAAGCCGAGCGCCAGGACGTGCGTCAGCAGGTTTACAGTTACTGTAACGAGCAGCTACAGGCAGGGGAGGAGATTGAACTGGCCTCGCTGTCGAAAGAGCTGTCCGGCGTTAGCGAAGTAAGTTTTGAGGCATTTACCGCTGAGCAGGGTTATGAGCTGGAAGAGAGTTTCCCGGCGGATCGCAGTACGCTGCGCCAGTTAACCAAATATGCCGGCAGCGGCGGCGGGCTGACGATTAATTTCGACGCCATGCTGCTGGGCGAGCGTATTTTCTGGGACCCGGCTACCGATACTCTGACCATCAAGGGCACCCCACCGAATCTGCGCGACCAGCTTCAACGCCGCACTTCAGGTAAATAAACCCCAAAAAAAACGCCGCATTACGCGGCGTTTCTTCAGACCTGGTTGGCGATTACGCGCGAACGAAGTCGATGTGTTGCAGTTTCGGCTTGAAAGCGTGACGCTGTACGGCCTGAACTTTAACTTTTACTTCTTTACCGTCAACAGCGATAGTCAGCACTTCGCTGTAGAACTCAGGCTTAGCCTGCATGTTCATAACCTGGTCGTGATCCAGTTCGACGGAGATAGCAGCTTCATTACCGCCATAAATGATGGCCGGGAATTTGTTAGCTGTGCGCAGGCGGCGGCTCGCACCCTTACCCTGCTCTTTACGTACTTCTGCGTTGATAGTAAACATTAACTTTTCTCTTCTTTAAATCCTGTCGCAGGCGACCCAGCGACAGGCAGATTATCTGCTTTGCGGATGCAAAAGCGGGCGGGATTATAGCCATAACCGCCCCCGGCTTCAATGAAAACCGCCGTTAACCGCGTAATTCGTTGGCGCGGCGGTAGCGTCCCTGATAGTCGAACACCTTCTCCCGCACCTGCCAGAAGCGATCTTTCATCCGCGCTACCACAAAGTCCGGATGGCGCAGCAGCGCGTGCTGCGCCGCGATATCCGCCGCCGTGATCCAGCGCAGCGGTACGCCGGGGGTGCGGGTATGGGGGCGTAAAAACAGATGCTCAAAGGCGGTGCGCTGTGCGGGGGTATGCAGGCGGAAGCGCTCACTCACGTCCGCGCCGTCTTCATCGTAGTAGGTGACTTTGAGCCACTCGCCCTTTGCGTCGCTGCCGCTTTCCATCTGCATGCCGCTACAGCGCAACACCAGCGCGTCTTTCAGCTTCAGCGCCGCTTTCAGCATATCGTCAGGGTCGACCAGCACGGTATCGCATTGATGGCAGCGGCGAGCGGCAATATCATTTTCCGCATTGCACTGCGGGCAGTTTTTAAAGCGAAAGCGATAATCGCACTGCTCGCGATTGCCGTCATCATCCTCCAGCACGCCCTGGCAGCGGCGGCCAAAATGCTCGATCAGCGTGCCGTCAGCGGTGGTTTTCCCCCAGAAGGTGTTGGCGAAGCCGCAGGCCGGGCAGAACACCTGCACCGGCACGTTATCCGAGCCTTTTTTTGCCGCGCCGACTTCCGGGGTAAACAGATCGTGCGGGTTGCCAGCGTAATCGAGGATTAAGCAGTCGGTTTTGCCCTCGTACAGCCGCAGCCCGCGCCCAACAATCTGTTGATACAAACTCACCGACTCGGTTGGGCGCAGAATAGCAATCACGTCCACATGCGGCGCATCAAAACCGGTGGTCAGCACTGACACATTCACCAGATAGCGGAAGCGGCGCGCTTTAAAATCATTAATCAGCACATCGCGTTCCGGCCCGGGCGTTTCGCCGGTGATCAGCGCCGCCTCGCCGGCAGGCAGCAGGCAGGTGATTTCCCTGGCATGTTCAACCGTGGCGGCAAAAATCATCACCCCCATACGGGCGGCGGCGAAATCGACAATCTGGCTGATGATATGCGGAGTGATGCGGCGCTGTTTTTTCAGTTCGAGGTTAAGGTCCGCCTCGCTGAAAATGCCGTTCGACTGCGGCTGAAGGCGGCTGAAGTCATACTGGACCACTGGCATATCCAGCCGCTCCGGTGGGGTAAGATAGCCGTGTTTAATCATGTAGCGCAGCGGCAGCTCATAGATGCAGTCGCGAAACAGCGCATTCTGGTCGCCGCGCACCATGCCGTGATAGTGGTACTGGTAAATCCAGCCTTTGCCGAGCCGGAAAGGCGTGGCGGTGAGCCCCAGCAGGCACAGGCGCGGATTGCTCTGGCGCAGATGGCGCAAAATCTGCTGATACTGGCTGTCGTCATCGTCGCTGATGCGGTGGCACTCATCGACAATCAGCAGCGAGAATGCCCCCTGAAATTCATCGAGATTACGCGCCACCGACTGTACGCTGCCGAACACCACTTTGGCCTGGCTCTGCTTGCGCTTCAGCCCGGCGGAGTAAATATCCGCCTCCAGCCCGAGGGCGCAATATTTAGCATGGTTCTGCTCCACCAGCTCTTTGACGTGGGCCAAGACCAGCACGCGTCCGCGCGCCACCCGCGCCAGCTCGGCGATAACAATACTTTTCCCCGCGCCGGTCGGCAGAACGATCGCAGCGGGTTCAGCGGATTTGCGAAAATGGGCGAGGGTGGCGTCAACCGCCTCGCGCTGATAGGGACGTAGCGTTAGCATTGAGTGCTTTTCAAATTCATTAGCGTGCGAAACATCATTTTAATCTTGAGCGAGTCCGTTAGCCCGCTATACTGACCGGTCTTGATGATTTCTTTCATTACCAGCCCATGCTGGACCGCGTTTAACAGGCAAAAAACTTCAATGCGACTTGATAAATTTATCGCCCAGCAGCTCGGCATCAGCCGCGCTATTGCCGGGCGTGAAATTCGTGCCAGCCGGGTAACCGTTGATGGCGAACCCGTAAAAGATACCGCGTTCAAACTGAAACCCGAACATGATGTGGCCTATGAGGGCAACTCCCTCGTGCAGCAAACCGGCCCGCGCTATTTTATGCTCAACAAGCCCCAGGGTTACGTTTGCTCTACCGACGATCCGGATCATCCCACTATCCTTTATTTCCTGGATGAGCCGCTGGCACACAAACTGCACGCCGCCGGGCGTCTGGATATCGATACCACCGGTCTGGTGCTGCTGACCGATGACGGCCAGTGGTCCCATCGTATCACGTCGCCGCGCCATCATTGCGAGAAAACCTATCGGGTGACGCTGGAATCGCCGGTAGCCGACGATACCGTTGACCAGTTCGCTAAGGGCGTCCAGCTGCATAACGAAAAAGATCTCACCAAACCCGCAGTCCTGGAAGTGATAACCCCGACGGACGTGCGGCTGACCATCAGCGAAGGCCGCTATCACCAGGTGAAGCGCATGTTCGCCGCAGTGGGCAACCACGTGGTGGAGCTGCACCGCGAGCGGATTGGCGCAATTGCGTTGGATGACGATCTCGCGCCGGGCGAATACCGCCCGCTCACTGACGAAGAAATTGCCAGTGTCGGCTTGCCGTCACGCTAAATGCAGGAGAGTGGAGTGACCACCCGACAAAATTCCTCGATGGGGATCGTCATTATTCTTGGCCTGTTAGCCATGCTGATGCCGCTGTCTATCGATATGTACCTGCCGGCGCTGCCGGTGATTTCTCAGCAGTTCGGCGTGCCCGCCGGCAGCGCCCAGATGACGCTCAGTACCTATATTCTGGGCTTTGCGGTAGGGCAGCTGTTTTACGGCCCGATGGCGGACAGCCTGGGCCGTAAGCCGGTGATCCTCGGCGGTACGCTGGTGTTTGCCGTGGCGGCGATTGCCTGTGCGCTCTCCCAGACCATCGATCAGCTGATTGCCATGCGTTTTCTGCACGGCCTGGCGGCTGCGGCGGCAAGCGTGGTGATTAACGCCCTGATGCGCGATATCTATCCCAAAGAGGAGTTCTCGCGCATGATGTCGTTCGTCATGCTGGTCACCACCATTGCGCCGCTGGTAGCGCCAATGGTGGGCGGGGCGGTGCTGGTGTGGTTCAGCTGGCACACTATCTTCTGGATCCTGGCGGTAGCGGCGCTGATCGCCTCGGCGATGATTTTCTTTCTGATTTCGGAAACGCTTCCAGCAGAGCGGCGGCAGAAGTTCCACTTTCGCACCACCGTGGGCAACTTCGCCTCGCTGTTTCGCCATAAGCGCGTGCTCAGCTATATGCTCGCCAGCGGCTTCAGCTTCGCCGGAATGTTCTCGTTCCTGAGCGCCGGGCCGTTCGTCTACATCGAGATCAACCACGTTTCGCCGCAGGATTTCGGTTATTACTTCGCCCTGAATATCGTGTTCCTGTTTGTGATGACGATATTTAACAGCCGCTTTGTGCGCCGCATCGGAGCGCTGCGCATGTTCCGTACCGGGCTGTTTATTCAGTTCGCGATGGCGGTGTGGATGGTGGTCAGCGCGCAGTTTAACTTTGGATTCTGGGCGCTGGTGCTGGGCGTGGCGGCATTTGTTGGCTGTATTTCCATGGTGGCGTCTAACGCCATGGCGGTGATTCTGGATGAGTTCCCGCATATGGCGGGTACCGCGTCGTCGCTGGCAGGGACGTTCCGCTTCGGCATTGGCGCAATTACCGGCGCGCTGCTGTCAATGTTTACCTTTAATTCCGCCTGGCCGATGATCGGCTCAATCGCGTTTTGCGCGACTTGCTCTATTCTCTTCTACTTCTACGCCAGCCGTCCAAAAAGACACCCTTAGCTGCCCCTCAGGGGGTAGGAAAACTACCCCTTTCTTAATCCATATCAACGAATAAATTCCCCCGCCCCGTACAATTTGTTTCGCGAATGTAAATGTAAAGCTCTTAAAAAGTCATTTTTTTGTAGTCAAAAAAGGTTGAGTTAGATCGCGTTACAGGTTACATATAGCGCCGAAATGAGAAGTACCGCACAAAAATAAACGGTTGCCGATGAATGAGTAACCGAAATTATTGCAACAGTGTAACCGTTTTCTACGTTGATCATGTTACGTTTAATCAACATTGTGTTAACCTGTATGTAAAGTGATTGTGATTTTTTGCTCTTGCTGGGGAAGTATTATGAATACGTTACAACTTTCCATCGTCCACCGCTTGCCCAATAGCTATCGTTGGCTGACGGGTTTCGCAGGTTCAAAAGTTGAACCGATTCCGCAGTGCGCGCAAAGCGAAGACGATTGCCTGGTGGGCCTGAAACTGCTCAGCCCGGTAGATAACGCATGGCAGGTGATGAATAAGCTAAGCCAGGCGTTAACAGATATCGAAGTGGATTGCGCGGTGCTGGAGTGCGAAGGCGAGCCTTGCCTGTTCGTCGACCGGCAGGATGAGTTCGCGGCGACCTGCCGTCTGAAAAACTTTGGCGTTGCCATTGCCGAGACCTTTTCCGGCCAGAATCCCTTCTGAGGATCAACGCAGCGTAAGCAGCTGGCGGGTATATTCCGCCGCCGGCGAGGTAAACACCTGCCCGCACGGCCCCTGTTCGACCACTTCTCCCTGCTTCAACACCACCACCTGATGACACAGCGACCGCACCACTTCCAGATCGTGGCTGATAAACAGCCAGGCCAGGCGGTGCTTCGCCTGCAGTGATTTCAGCAGCGCCAGAATTTGCGCCTGCACCGTTCTGTCGAGGGATGAGGTAGGTTCATCCAGCACCATCAGGTCGGGTTTCAGGATCAGGGCGCGGGCGATGGCGATGCGCTGACGCTGGCCGCCGGAAAACTCCGCCGGATAGCGATGACGCGTTTCCGGGTCGAGCCCCACTTCCTGCATCACCTCCATCACCTGGGCTTCGCGCTGGTGGGCGGTCAATTCAGGATGATGGACCCGCAAGCCCTCTTCAATAATTTGCAGCACATCCAGACGGGGATTGAGCGAAGAGTTCGGATCCTGAAACACCACCTGGATGCGATGGCGCACCGGCAACATCTGCTTGCGGTTCCACTGATGCAGCGGCTGTCCGTCAAACCAGATTTCGCCCTGAGAAGCGATCAGCCGCAGCAGCGCCAGGCCGGTGGTGCTTTTACCCGATCCGGATTCGCCCACCAGACCCAGGCTTTCACCGGCCCGCAGTTCGAAATTCAGATTACGCAGCGCGTAGTGGTGCCCCACGGTGCGGCGGAAAATTCCGCGCCGCAGTGGAAACGCGACTTGTAAATCCGCTACCCGCAGCAGCACCGGGCTGTCGGCGGGGAGGGCGACCGGATCGCCTTCCGGCTCAGACGCCAGCAGCTTTTGGGTGTAAGGATGGCGCGGATGGCTGAACAGCGGGCGCGTCGCGTTTTGCTCCACGCACTGGCCGTTTTGCATCACCGCCACGTTATCCGCCAGCTTTTTGACGATATTCAGGTTGTGGGTGATGAACAGCAGGCCCATATTCAGCTCGCGTTTCAGCTCATCAAGCAGGTGCAGAATTTGCGCCTGCACGGTGACGTCCAGCGCTGTGGTGGGTTCGTCGGCAATCAGCAGCTGCGGACGGGTCAACAGCGCCATGGCGATCATCACCCGCTGGCGCTCGCCGCCGGAAAGCTGGTGTGGATAATCATTTAACCGGCTGGCAGGCTGGCGAATGCCCACCCGTTCCAGACAGGTGAGGATTTCTGCCCGCGCTGGTTCACGGCGCATCCCGCGATGCAGCGACAGCACTTCATACAGCTGCTTTTCGATAGTGTGCAGCGGGTTCAGCGACACCATCGGTTCCTGAAAAATCATGGCGATTTTATTACCGCGCACCTTACGCAACTGCGCTTCGTTGGCGTGCAGCAGCGTTTGCCCCTGGAACAGAATATCGCCCTGCGGATACACCGCAGGCGGCGTCGGCAGCAGACGCAGAATCGACAGCGCGGTCACGCTTTTGCCGGAACCGGATTCGCCCACCAGCGCCAGGGTTTCGCCCGCGTTGATGCTCAGCGACAGATTGTCCACCACCTGGCGTTCAACGTTGTTCTGGCGAAAGGCGATGGACAGCCCGTCAATGGAGAGCAGGGGAGACGACATAGTTACGCTACCTTACTGGGGTCGAAGGCGTCGCGCACCGCTTCGCCAATAAAAATAAGCAGTGACAGCAAAATTGCCAGCGAGAAAAACGCGGTAATGCCAAGCCACGGAGCCTGTAAGTTATTCTTGCCCTGTAACAGCAGTTCACCGAGCGACGGCGATCCCAGCGGCAGGCCGAAGCCAAGAAAATCCAGCGAGGTCAGCGTGGTGATCGAGCCGCAGAGAATAAACGGCAAAAAGGTCAGAGTCGCTACCATGGCATTGGGCAGCATATGCCGCCACATGATGGCCCGATCGCTGACGCCCAGCGCCTGGGCCGCACGGATGTAGTCAAAGTTGCGGGTGCGCAGAAACTCAGCCCGCACCACGCCCACCAGGCTCATCCAGCCGAAAATCACGGTGATCGCCAGCAGCCACCAGAAGTTGGGCTGCACCACGCTGGACAGCAAAATAATTAAGAACAGCGTCGGCATCCCCGACCAGACTTCGATAAACCGTTGCCCCCACAGATCGACTTTACCGCCGTAGTAACCCTGGATCGCGCCTGCCGTCACGCCTATTACGCTGGAGCACAGCGTCAACATCAGGCCGAATAAAATCGAGATGCGCGTACCGTAGAGAATACGCGCCAGCACATCGCCACCGTTGGCGTCGGTGCCCAGCCAGTTTTGCGCCGAGGGCGGAGAAGGGAAGGGGAGGTCGGTAGCGTAGTTAATCGAGTTCGCGCCGAAGCGGATCGGTGCCCACAGTATCCAGCCGTGCTGCTCGATGCGCTGCGCCAGCCACGGATCCTGGTAGTTTGCCCGGGTAGCCAGCGGGCCGCCAAAATCGCTTTCGCTGTAGTTAACCAGCGCCGGGAAAAACCAGCGATCCTGATAATGCACCACTAACGGGCGATCGTTGGCGATCAGTTCAGAGGCCAGGCTTAATACAAAAATCACCGCGAAAATCCACAGCGACCAGAATCCCCGGCGGTTGCGGCGAAATCGCGCCCAGCGCGCCTGGTTTACGGGGCTTAAGCGACTCATCCGCGTCCCTCAAAATCAATGCGCGGATCGACCAGCGTATAGGTGATATCGCTAAGGATATTCAGCAGCAGGCCGATCAGCGTAAAAATATACAGCGTGCCGAACATCACCGGGTAATCCCGCGACACGGTGGCTTCATAACCCAACAGCCCCAGTCCGTTGAGCGAAAACATCACTTCAATCAGCAGCGAGCCGGTAAAAAACATGCTGATAAACGCCGCCGGAAAACCGGCGATCACCAGCAGCATGGCGTTGCGGAATACGTGACCGCGCAGGATCTGCTTTTCACCCAACCCTTTGGCCCGGGCCGTGACCACATACTGCTTGCGGATCTCATCGAGAAACGAGTTTTTGGTCAACATGGTTAACGCCGCAAAGCCGCCAATCACCGTCGCCAGTACCGGCAGCGTGATATGCCACAGATAATCGGTGATCTGCTTATACCAGGGCAGGCTGTCGAAGTTAGCCGAGACCAGACCGCGCAGCGGGAACAGATCGAACCAGGTGCCACCCGCGAACAGCACAATCAGCAGGATGGCGAACAGAAATGCGGGAATGGCGTAGCCGACGATGATTAGCGCGCTGCTCCAGACGTCAAACGCGCTGCCGTTACGCACCGCCTTGCGGATGCCCAAGGGTATCGACACCAGATAAATAATTAACGTGCTCCAGAGCCCAAGGGTGATGGACACCGGCAGGCTGTCGCGGATCAACTCAAGTACCGAGGCGCTGCGAAACAGGCTATTACCGAAATCGAAGCGCACATAATCCTTCAGCATGGTGAAGTAGCGCTCATGCAGCGGTTTATCAAAACCGTAGCGTTTGGTGATCTCGTCGATAATCTCAGGATCTAACCCACGCGCGCCGCGATACTGGCTATCGCCGGGATTACGCACGCCCGCCTGGGCATGGCTCAGGCCGCTCCCTTCGCCGCTGACGCCCGGTATTCCGCCGCCGTGGCCAAACTGAATAGCGGAAATCGCCTGATCCACCGGCCCGCCTGGCGCAATCTGGACGATAAAAAAGTTAATCGTAATGATCGCCCACAGGGTCGGGATAATCAGCAGTAAACGACGAATCAGATATGCGCCCATCGTCGCTCCTTAACGCCGCGCGGCGGGCAGTTTTTCCGCCCGGTTAACGTCATACCACCAGGTATCGAAACCCAGTGAATAAACGGGCGCTATCGCTGGATGGGAAAACTTATCCCAGTAAGCGTAACGGTCAGAGGACATATACCACATGGGCAGCATATAGAAATTCCAGGTGAGGACACGGTCCAGCGCGCGGCCCAGCGGCAATAGCTTCTCTTTATCGCCCTGGTGGGCCATGATCTGCGCGATCAGCTTATCCACCACCGGGCTTTTCACGCCGGGCGCGTTGTAGGTGGAATCAATGTATTCCGATGCCCAGGAGATTTGCAGATCGGAGCTCGGCCACGGCATGGCGCGCCACAGCGACGGCATCATGTCGTAGTCCCGGGTGCGCAGACGGTTGGTGATCTGTGAGTTATCCACCTGGCGAATATTCAACGTGATGCCCAGGCGTTCCAGATTATGCTGGAACGGCAGCACCCACTGGTTATTGCCGCCAGAGGAGAGCAGCAGTTCAAAGCTGAACGGCTGGCCGGTTTTCACGTTCACCAGCTTTTGGTTTTTCAGCTCCCAGCCCGCCTGCTTCAGCAGGTCGATGGCTTTCAGCAGATTGTCGCGGTCGAAGCCATCGGCTCTGGAAACCGGCGGTTGATAGATTGAAGTGAACACCTCTGGCGGTAGGTCGGCTTTCATCGGGGCTAACAGCACCAGCTCATCGGCTTTGGGATAATCGCGCGCGGCGTATTCGGTATTCTGGAAATAGCTGTTGGCGCGGCTGTAAGCGTTATAGAACAGCGCCTTGTTCATCCATTCAAAATCAAACGCCAGGGTGATGGCCTCGCGCACCCGGCGGTCGGCAAACTGGGGCCGTTGGATATTGAACGCCAGCCAGCGGGTATCGGTGGCCGCCTCGCTTTTCTTCTCATCTTTAACGATGTACTTATTGTCGAAATTTTTGCCGATGTAGCGGGTAGCCCAGTTTTTGGCGCTGACTTCGCTGCGGAAATCAAACGCGCCGGCCTTAAACGCCTCGAACGCCACATTATCGTCGAGGTAGTAATCGTAGCGGATCGTGTCGAAGTTCCAGCGCCCGCGGTTTACCGGCAGATTTGCGCCCCAGTAATCTTTCACTCGCGAATACGTCACGTACTGGCCCATTTTCCAGGCGGTGATTTTATACGGGCCGCTTGCCAGCGGTGGGGTAGAAAGCGGATCGCTCAGCTTATGGTCTTTCCAGTACTTTTTCGGCATTACCGGCAGGGAGAACAGCCCTAACAGGTTCTCTTTGCCCGGCGTGGCGAGTTCGATACGTACCGTCAGCGGCGCGATAGCTTTGACCGTCGCGCCTTTGTAATAAATCCGGAACTGGGGCACGCCTTCGGTCATAAATTTTGAGAACGTGAAGGCGACATCGTCGGCGGTAATCGGGCTGCCGTCGTGAAAGCGGGCGCGGGGGTTCATTTCGACTTCCGCCCAGGCGTAGTTATCCGGATAGCGTACCCGCTCGGCAATCAGTGGATAGTAGCTGGCCGGTTCGTCGTCGGAGGTGGTAAACAGCGCGTCGTAAAGATTTTCGGTGCGCACCGCCGCATTGCCGCGCAGGGCATAGCGGTTAAAGTTATCGAAGGTGCCAATACTGGAAAGCGTGATATTGCCGCCCTTGGGCGCGGCGGGGTCAACGTAGTCAAAGTGGGTGAAATCCACGGCGTATTTCGGTTCGCCCAGCACCGCCAGCGAATAGCTCTCTTTGATCTCTTGTGTGTATCCCACGCTGCTTATCAGGCTAAGCAGTAAAATCAGTGCGCGCGCAAGCATACGATGGCGTGATCCTGTAGTTATCCCGGCGCTGCCGCCGGGCTAAGCTGTTGTCTGTGAATAATAAGTGAGGGGGGCGAGATTGTGAAATAAATGTCCCGACAATCTCGCGGAATCGGTTATTTACCTGAACGCTGGCGCTGCCAGTCGATAAGCTGGGCCACGCGTACCGGGCGGGAAAAGAAAAATCCTTGCAGGTAATTCACCCCGCGATCGCGCAGCCATTTGGTCTGTTCCCAGGTTTCCACCCCTTCGGCGACGGTCGTCATGTTTAACCGGCGGGCGAGGGTGATCACCGCATCCAGCACCGGCGAGGTGACCGTTTCGGTGCCGATGGCGTTAACGAAACCGCGATCGATTTTCAGATAATCCATGGTAAAGCGCTCCAGGTAGATCAGCGCGCTGTGGCCGGTGCCGAAATCATCCACGGCGATCTCAAATCCCTGCTGGTGCAGCCATGCAAACAGCGATACCGCTTCTTTTTCCTTGATCATATCCCGTTCGGTAATTTCAAAAACCACCTGGAAATGGCCGTCGGGCAGTGAGGCGGCGAACTGGCGAATATCCTCTTTAAACTCCGGCGAATGTAAATGTCCCGGCGCGATGTTAACGCCGAGTTTCGCGCCCTGGGGCAGGATATCCATCAGTAGCGGTGCCTCTTTAGCGATCAGCTTAAACAGATGGCGGGTCAGTGGGACAATGAGCTGCTGGGCTTCGGCAAAATTGATAAACGCGTCGGGTGGGATAGCGCCCGCCGTGGGGTGTTCCCAGCGCATCAGCACTTCAGCACCGGTCATAGTGAGATTTTTAGATTCCACCACCGGTTGCCAGACAATATAAAACTGGTTGCGGCGAATACCTTGCAGGATCTCCTTACCGGAGCGCTGACGGACATACAGCAAATATCCGCACAGGCATCCGCCGAGCGCGCCAGACAAAATCCCCGACAGGGCCGACAGCGCTATATCCTCCCGTGACCAGGTTCTGCCATAAATAAAGAGCTTGATGGGATAATCAGGCAGAGTGGCGATACGCAAGGGCGACGATACCAGGCTGGTGACGGAGTGAACGCCGGGCGATGCCGTGCTGATGGCTTTATCGCCGATCACCAGCGCCACGCTTGCCGCATCGCGATGGCGCGACGTGAACAGCAGATAGGGCGCTAAATTGACATTCAGCGTTGTGAATATCCCGCGCTGCGCGTTAGCAGGGTTCTGATACCAGATAGCAATTGTCGGTTTGCCGGGCATCATCGGCGTACCGGGCATGATTTCTAAATCGACCTTTTGATGGGTATCGATGGCCGGGGCCAGTTTGGCCATGGGTTCCGACATACTGCCGGTGGCCGATGAGCAGTAGGCCGTGCCGTTATTAACCAGCAGGAAGGCGCGAACGTTGATATTGAACGCCGCGCGGGACGTAAGATCGGCGGAAACGTGGTTACATCCCGCCTGGGTGAGCGGCTGTAGCGTATCGGCAACCGCTTCGAGATCGTTAAAGTAATCGCGCACGTAGCGTTGTATGCCCTGCGCCAGTATGTCATAGCCCTGTTCGCGCTTGTGGTGCAGCCACAAGGCGTAAAGCGCGGAAGTTGTCATCGCCAGGACGACGCCGACCATGATGCTCGTCATGATCATTTTCCGTGGCGTCGTCAGATAGCGCTCAAAGATATTGGCTGCTCTCATCCCGGGAGGCTCTCTGTGATCGTCGTAAGTGGGGGGTGTTTCCTGAAAATATAACCTGGTAAGTGAAATATGCGATCGCGGTGTTTGCGGCAAACAAAAACGCTGCCGAGGCAGCGTTTTGTTGAATGATATCTGTTGGGACAGCCAAGGGAAGCTGGCAACAAGATTAACTGCGGGTCAGGACGCGTCGCGCTTCATTGTAGCGCTTGTTCCAGTAGGGCTCATCCATGCTGGAAATCACAACGCCGCTGCTGGTAGACGCATGAACGAACTGGTTATTGCCGATATAGATACCGACGTGGCGGCCAGTTGAGCCTGCGCGGAACAGCACCAGATCGCCAGTGCGTAAGCCGTTGCGGGAAATATGTTTACCCATTTCCTGCTGTTCATAAGTTGAACGCGGCAGTTCTAAACCAAATTGTTCACGGAAGGTACGCTGCACAAAACCGGAGCAATCAATGCCGCTACGGGTGCTGCCGCCGAGGCGATAGCGCACGCCTTTCCAGCTTGCGTACTGGTCCATTAAGCGCGATTTGATATCGACTGTACGGACCATCTGTTCAAATTCATCCTGAGAGGCTTGCAGTAAAAAACTATCGTTACTGCCAACTGCATGCGTCTCAGAATGCACGTTCTTTGCGGTGTTGGTGGAGCTACAAGCTGAAAGCAGTACCGCAACTGCAATCGCAGGGATTACCCGCAAGAAATATCTCACAATCGGTTGAGATGTGACCATGTTGTTTATTTTCCCTTGAAGTCCTTAACGACAAATATCGTTATAAAAAATGCCAAACGTGACGAGACTAATTAGCGAGGCGGGATGAGACAATTCCGGATGTGCAAAAATGTGGATTAACGCACACTAAGATTACTCATGAGCCACTATTTAACCGTTTGCCAACAAAGCGAAATCGAGAGTACCCGATCGAAACACGCATGGCGAGAGCTTTTATCCGATTTTTTATAAGAAATTGTGATGTTAAAAAACAAAAATTATATTTAAACAATTACGCAACATTTGTGCGTTAAAAATAAGCAACCATTTCATTTTCATGACAAATTTGGTGTTTAGTATTTAAGCTAAATTTCGTTGTGCAATAAAAAAACGCCAGACGCTGAAGCAGCAAATGGCGGTTTATTTTGTGAACAATTTACTGAATATTCGGACTCTGTTTATTCTTACCGGGTAAATAATAGTTCAGCTGCGTGATTATTTTGTCGCTTAGCGGCGTTAATAGCACCCATGGAAGCCCTACTAAAATTACGGATAACGAACCTACGAATATATCGGTAAACCAGTGCGCGCCTATCATCATTCGCGGCAGGGAAAAAACCACAAAAATAACCAGGGAAATAGCAAAGGCCCGCACGCCGAAATAGCGCAGCATAAATCCGCAAAAGATCATCAGCATCATCCCATGATCGCCCGGGAAACTGTCCTTCGAGGCGTCTTTGGTGGGAATGTTGAGCAACTCGCTCACCCGATGGATATCGGTAAAAAATAGCGTCGGGCTGTGACGCTGCACCGGCAGCCGTTGGCCAATCTGGTTCAGCACAACCGCCGTCAGCAACATCACCACACCCATTATGACGATCTGGCGACGGCCATACGGCGTCTGCTTCAGCCAGTACGACAGCATCAGCAGCCCCATCGCCACCAGCGAAAACCCGTCAAAGGCGCGGTTATTAGTAATCGCCACCAGCCACAAAAACGCGCGATTCTCTACCAGCAGGTTATTGAAATAATGGAATATCCCGGAATCAATGGGGAACCAGAATCCGTGGTTCGCCGGCAGCATCCACGAAAAAAACAGCGCAAGGCCGGCAATATTCATTAGCACAATAAGAGGAAGACGCGTTTTCATGATCTTTATCACAGTCTGAGATTACACCCAGGCAACGTTAGTCGGACTAACTTAAACGAATCTTCAACAAACTGGATTGCAGGGCATTCCAGTCGGCCAGATCGTTGTGAATAAGCTCGATGCGGCTGTCCGGCGGCGCGACGTTTTGGGTTTCGATATGTAAATCCAGGCTCTGACGGTTTATTCGCACCAGCCCCTCCGGAATACGCATCACGCCCTTGACCCGGTCTACCGGTGCCAGCCGCGCCCATTCCAGCAGGCCGATGGTGTCAAACACCGTTTCGCTGTCAAAAATCCAGCCGCAAGCGTGATAGCCCTGGCCCTGATTAAGGTTACGCCGCCAGCGCTGGTGGCTGGCTAAATTCAACGCCGCTAAACCGCGCGATGACGGATGAGCATGGCTGTGTTCCGGGCTGGAGGGCAGTTCGCGGGTGTTATGGCGCGGCGCATCAAGCAGCACGTTGTCAATCTGCCCCTGGGTAGCGACCACGATCTGGCGGTTATCGCCGTGGCTTGCCTGCCACTGTTCCAGCGCCTTCAGCGCGGCGTCGTCGGCGCGGTCCTGCTTATTGGCGATAATAATGTCGGCGGAGGCCAGCTGATCGCGGAAGTTATCATTATTGATGTATTGCGGTTCCAACAGCTGACGGGCATCCAGCAGGCATAGCGTGGCACGCAGGTCAATCCACGGCTCGTAAACCGGCGCGGTCAGGATATCGAGGATCTGTTTAGGGTGCCCCAGCCCGGTGGGTTCAATCAACAGCCGGTCGGGTTTACCCTGGCGCAGCAGGGTATTGAGGCCGACCTGCATCGGCAACCCGTTCACGCAGCACATGCAGCCTCCGGGGATCTCTTTCAGCAACGCGCCGCTATCGGCCAGCAGCGCGCCGTCAATGCCCACTTCGCCAAATTCATTCACCAGCACCGCCCATTTCTCGGCGGGATCTTTATTGGCTAACAGATGAAGAATAGTGGTGGTTTTACCACTGCCGAGAAAGCCGGTAATGAGGTTGGTTTTGGTCACGGATGACTCCTGGCGAATTTCTGTCGCAAAAAAGCGATAACAAAGTGTAGCCGGTCATCCTGGCGAAAAAAGACGGCAAAGAGAAGAGGGGGAGCAGATTTGCTCCCCGATGAAAGGCAATTAACGACGCGCCAGACGCGCTACGGCGTCGCGCGCGCCGGTGCGGCACAGGTTGTGCCAGGCCGCTTTCAGGGTATGGATAAACACCGGGTTGACGGGAAGATCCTGACCGAAAATCTCTTTCAGGCTCAACAGCGCCTCCATGCGTTCGTCCTCGCTGCTTTTCTCGACCTGGGCACGGATTTTATCCACCAGCGGATCGCGGATATCAATCGGCTCGCCGCTGTCATCCACGCCGCTGACGTAGCGCATCCAGCCCGCCACGCCCAGCGCCAGTAATGACCAGTCGCCGCCGTTGGCCAGATGCCAGCGAATGCCGTCGAGCATACGCTGCGGCAGTTTCTGGCTACCATCCATCGCGATTTGCCAGGTCTGATGCTTCAGCGCCGGGTTGCTGAAGCGCTCGATCAGGCTGTCGGCATAGGCGGTTAAATCCACGCCGGTAATACGCAGCGTCGGGGCCTGCTCATTGAGCATCAGCCTGCGGGCGGCGGTTTTGAAATTTTCGTCCCGCATGCAGTCCGAGATATGCTTATAGCCCGCCAGATAGCCCAGCCAGGCCAGGAACGAATGGCTGCCGTTGAGCATTCTCAGCTTCATCTGTTCCCAGGGCAGCACGTCATCGACCAGCTGAACGCCAACGGCATCCCATTCCGGACGGCCAGCGACGAAATTATCTTCCACCACCCACTGGATAAACGGCTCGGCGCTGATGGCGCACGGATCCTCAACGCCCAGAATATCGCTGATCTCCTGCAGGGATTCCGGCGTGGCGGCGGGGACAATGCGGTCCACCATGGTAGCCGGGAAGGAAACGTGTTCTGCAATCCACTCCGCCAGTTCCGGCGAGCGCTTTTGCGCCATGCCGATCACCGCCTGGCGCACCACGTGGCCGTTTTCAGGAATGTTATCGCATGACAGCACGGTAAAAGGGCTCACCCCGCGCGCCTGGCGTCGCGCCAGTGCTTCCACCAACAGACCCGGCGCGGAATGCGGGGCGTGTGGGTTTTCCAGATCGTGGATAATGCGTTCGTTGGTTGCATCAAGCTGCCCGCTGGCCGGGTCAATGCAGTAGCCCTTTTCGGTAATGGTCAGGGAAACAATCGCCACCTGCGGCTCGCAAAACTTCTCAATAATGGCTTCAAGGCCGTCCAGCCTGGCATTCAGGCATTCGTTAACCGCGCCAACCACAATGGCGGTATTTCCCTGCGCGCCTTTTTCCAGCACGGTAAACAGATGATCCTGCTCACGCAGCGCGCTCATCAGCTTATCGCCGCTGAACAGGCTGATTTCGCAAATCCCCCAGTCGCCGCCGTTTTTGCGCAGCACCCGGTCCGTCAGTAACGCCTGGTGGGCGCGGTGAAACGCGCCGAAGCCGAGATGCACAATGCGGCTTTTTAGCGCGCTGCGGTCGTAATCCGGCGTCTGTACGTCGGGCGGAAGCGTTGCGGTGGCGAGGTTTTTCATTGTTTGCTTTACCTGATTAACCATTAATTAACATCATCAGTGTAAAGTTATACGACAGCAATGTGAATTGGTGTGCCGGGATAATCTGTAGATTGTGAAGGGGATCATGCAATGATGCCAGGTGGCGGTAAAATAAGGCGGGATGCGCTCGCTAATTGGTATAACAACTTTTGGCGAAAAATGCAGGCTAAATCGATTTAATAACGGGGTAATAACAAACAGGGGCATCGCTGCCCCTGAATGATTAATTAATCGGCACGGCCCATATAGCGGCGTTCCGGAATGTGAACGCGGATTTTATCGCCGTTGCTCAGGTATTCCGGCACCTGAATCACCAGGCCGGTGGACAGTTTGGCTGGCTTGGTGCGGGCGCTGGCGGAGGCACCTTTAATTCCCGGAGAGGTTTCCACGATTTCCAGATCCACCGTCTGCGGCAGTTCCAGCGCCAGCAGCTGTTCGTCCCAGGTCAGCACCTGCATATCCGGCATACCGCCTTCAGGAATGAACAGCAGCTCGTCTTCAATCTGCTCTTTGTTGAAGATAAACGGCGTGTAGTCTTCCGCATCCATAAACACATATTCGTTGCCGTCAACGTAAGAGAAATTCACAAAGCGGCGGGTCAGGCTGACGGTATCCACGATATCATCGCCCTTGAAGCGTTCTTCCACTTTCAGGCCGGTGCGCACATCGGAGAAGCGCATTTTGTACAGCGTGGCGGCGCCACGGGCGCTCGGCGCCTGGATATCAATGTCTTTCACCAACAGCAACTTGCCGTTGTAATTGAGAACCATACCTTTCTTTATTTCGTTTGCTCTTGGCATTGGGAAAATCCTGTTAATAGGGTCTTATAAAAGATCGCGTCAAACTACTCGTGGCTTGCGGTTGTGGCAAGCGGATTTGTATTTGCTGTAAAAGTCATAGTGCCCGGGGCGGTGGCCTGTTAAAGTCGCCGCTCGATACTTACCCGGAGCCCAGAATGGAATGCCGCCCAGATTGCGGCGCATGCTGTACCGCGCCCTCTATCTCCACCCCCATTCCGGGTATGCCGCAGGGCAAACCGGCTAATACCCCTTGCGTGCAGCTTGATGAACATCAGCGCTGCAAAATCTTCCTGTCGCCGCTGCGCCCGGCGGTTTGCGCGGGGCTAAAGCCGTCGCGGGAGATGTGCGGCGACGCGCGCCCTCAGGCGATGCAGTACCTTATCTGGCTGGAGGCGCAGACCGCGCCCTAAACGTCCTTAATCCGCAGCAGGCACCACAGCGTCAGCACGATCATCGCCAGCCCGACGTAAAACACGCTGTGATAATTCCAGATTTCCGCAATGATCCCGGCCATCGACCCGGCAATAATCCAGCCGACGCGGGTGGTATTAGTATAAAGCGTGGTGGCGGACCCCGCCTGACCGGGCATTAAATCCTGGAAATAGAGCATCCCGATACCCGCCAGAATCCCAATATAGATGGCGTTCAGCAGCTGCATCCCCAGTAGCACAATAGGGTGGTGGAAGGTCAGCATGCCGATATAGAACAGCAGCCCGGCGACGGTGGCGATGCGCATCAGGAAGCGCTTGCCGCAGCGTTTGGCGTAGTAACCGGCAATCAGCATGGTCGGGATTTCCAGCCCGGCCGCCGTGCCCATCATGATGCCCGCCAGCTTTTCCGGGTAGTGCAGCTCGTTAATGATGTAGAGCGGCATATTGATGATATACAGGCTGTTGGTGCCCCACATCAGGGTACAGGCGGCGAACAGCAGCAGGGCGTCCCGGCGGTTACTGCGCGGCGCTTCGAGTTTGGCACTTACCGGCACCGGCGTTTTACGCATCGACGGCAGTAACAACCAGACTATCGCCCCGCACAGCACATAGGCGAACGCCGCGCTGATGTACATCACGTCAAAACCGAACCCCATGGCCAGCGCGTAAGCGATCGGCGGGCCAATCACCCACGCCAGCGACACCTGGGCGCGCAGAATCGAACTGAACATCACCGCTTCGCGCCCTGTCTTATCGGCATGTTCCCGGGCGAGGGCAAACATCTGCGGGTTGGCCGTTGAGCCAAAGCTGCTCAGGAACACCCCAATAAACAGCAGCACAAAATAATTTCGGTTCCAGGCGAACAGTAGGCTGGCGAGCGCGCCCAGCAGGCAGCAGGCAAAGATCAGCGTTTTGCGGTCGCCTTTTTTATCTGAATGCCCCGCCAGGAACTGGCTCACCATAATGCCGATGATGGCGCTGCCGCTAAAGAAGAACCCGACCATCGCCGGACGGGCGTGAACTTCGGTGGTGAGAAACAGGCTCAGCGTCGGCGTTTGCAATGCGCCAGCAATTCCGGTCAAAAAGGCCACAATTAAGAAAGACGCGGACGTGATATCAAACGTGCGTGGGGGGAGTGCGGTGGTGTTGTTAGACATGTTGGAGGTTCAGGTTTGAAGAAGGTGCGCAGTTTACGCTCAGCGGCAGCAAATAAACAGGGTGTCAGGTCAATTCCCTGCGTTTTTGAACCGCGGTTTCAGTGCTGAACAGGTGCTGAAGGTTGGCTGAAGCAGCCAAATTAATTTCAGCTAAGTTCAGTTTTTATGCGCTGAAGTGTGCGGAAACTCAAAAATCTGACATCCCGTTAACAACAAAACTTGCCAGTTTTGCCTGTTGCCTCCACACTCGCGAAACGTTTCAGCGTCGTCTTATTGGCTTGCCACATTGAGAGGGCGCATTTTTTCTCATGATGGCTGAAACGATTCAATTTCAGCGAGCGAGGAGAGTTATGTTCCAGTTATCTGTGCAAGATATACACCCTGGCGCCAGTGCCGGGAGCAAAGACGAGGCGATCCGGCAGGTTGCGGCAGCGCTGGCTCAGGCCGGCAACGTGGCTGACGGCTACGTCAACGGCATGTTGGCCCGCGAACTGCAAACGTCCACTTATTTAGGCAATGGTATTGCCATTCCTCACGGCACCACCGACACCCGCGATCAGGTGCTGAAAACCGGCGTAAAAGTGTTTCAGTTCCCGCAGGGCATTGCGTGGGGCGAAGGGCAGACCGCGTATGTCGCCATCGGCATCGCCGCCAGCTCCGATGAACACCTTGGTTTACTGCGCCAGCTTACCCACGTGTTAAGCGATGACGACGTAGCTGAACAGCTGAAAAATGCCGCCAGCGCTGAAGAACTGCGCGCGCTGCTGATGGGTGAAAAACAGCAGGCCTCTCTGAAACTCGACAACGACACCGTGCAACTGGACGTTGCCGCGGCAGATTTAACCACGCTGCAGGCGCTGAACGCGGGCCGCCTGAAAGCGGTCGGCGCGGTAGACAGCCGCTTCGTCAGCAATGTCATCAACGATACCCCGCTCAACCTCGGTCACGGCATCTGGCTGAACGACAGCGCGGAAGGCAACCTGGCGAGCGCGATCGCCGTCAGCCGTAGCGCGACGCCGTTTGAGCTTGACGGACAGCAGGTGGCGATGCTGTTAACTGTGGCTATGGCGGACAGCCAGCCGGTTAATGTGCTGAAGCGTGTAAGCGATTTGATTATTAACCAGAAAGCTGACCGTCTGGTGAACGCCGATGGCGTAACCCTGCTGGCGCTGCTGACCAGCGACGACGCGCCGCTGGACGACGTGCTGAGCGCGGAGTTCGTGGTGCGTAACGAACATGGTTTGCATGCCCGTCCGGGCACCGTACTGGTGAACACCGTCAAGCAATTCAATAGCGATATTACCGTCACCAACCTCGACGGCAGCGGTAAACCGGCTAACGCTCGCAGCCTGATGAAAGTGGTGGCGCTGGGCGTCAAGCAGGGCCACCGCCTGCGCTTCACCGCGCAGGGCGAAGATGCTGAACAGGCGCTGAAAGCGATTGGCGACGCCATCGCCGCCGGTCTTGGGGAGGGCGCAGCATGAGCAGACGCGTTGCCACCATTACCCTCAACCCGGCCTATGACCTGGTCGGCTACTGCGCAGACATCGAGCGCGGTGAAGTGAACCTGGTACGTACCACCGGGCTGCATGCGGCGGGCAAAGGGATTAACGTCGCCAAAGTGCTCAAAGATTTGGGTATCGACGTCACCGTGGGCGGGTTCCTCGGTAAAGACAACCAGGACGGCTTTCAGCAGTTGTTCAGCGAACTGGGCATCGCCAACCGTTTCCAGGTGGTTCAGGGCCGTACCCGTATCAACGTTAAGCTCACCGAAAAAGACGGCGAAGTCACCGACTTCAATTTCTCGGGCTTTGAAGTGACCCCAGCCGACTGGGAGCGTTTCGTAAATGATTCCCTGAGCTGGCTGGGCCAGTTCGATATGGTGTGCGTCAGCGGCAGTTTGCCGTCCGGCGTCAGCCCGGAAGCGTTCACCGACTGGATGACCAAACTGCGCAGCCAGTGCCCGTGCATTATTTTCGACAGCAGCCGCGAAGCGCTGGTAGCCGGGCTGAAAGCATCGCCGTGGCTGGTCAAACCCAACCGCCGCGAGCTGGAAATCTGGGCCGGTAAAAAGCTGCCGGAACTGAAAGACGTGATCGAAGCCGCTCACGCGCTGCGCGAGCAGGGCATTGCCCACGTGGTGATTTCTCTGGGTGCGGAAGGGGCGCTGTGGGTTAACGCCTCCGGTGAATGGATTGCCAGACCGCCGTCTTGCGAAGTCGTCAGCACGGTAGGTGCCGGGGATTCGATGGTTGGCGGCCTGATTTACGGGCTGCTGATGCGCGAATCCAGCGAACACACATTACGTCTGGCGACCGCCGTGGCGGCGCTGGCCGTAAGCCAGAGCAACGTCGGTATCACCGACAGACCCCAGTTGGCCGCAATGATGGCGCGCGTCGACCTCCAACCCTTTAACTGACAGCAGGAGAGACATAATGAAAACGCTGCTGATAATTGATCCGAGCCTCGGGCAGGCCCGTGCATACATGGCGAAAACACTGCTTGGCACGGCGGCTCACAAAGCGCACCTGGATATTATCGATAACCCGAACGACGCGGAACTGGCTATTGTGGTCGGCACCGCAATCCCTGCTGACACCGCGCTGAACGGTAAAAAGGTGTATCTGGGCGATATCGATCGCGCCGTGCTGCATCCGGAACTGTTCCTGAGTGAAGCCAAAGGCAAAGCCGCGCCGTACAGCGCACCGGCGGCTGCTGTGCCAGCCCAGGCCAGCCTGGCGAAAGGCCCGAAACGCATCGTTGCCGTTACCGCTTGCCCGACTGGCGTGGCGCACACCTTTATGGCGGCTGAAGCCATTGAAACCGAAGCCAAAAAACGCGGCTGGTGGGTGAAAGTTGAAACCCGCGGCTCCGTTGGCGCGGGCAATGCTATCACCCCGGAAGAGATCGCTCAGGCAGATCTGGTGATTGTCGCGGCGGATATCGAAGTGGATCTGGCGAAATTCGCTGGTCTGCCGATGTACCGTACCTCTACCGGTCTGGCGCTGAAGAAAACCGCTCAGGAGCTGGATAAAGCGGTGGCGGAAGCCAAACCGTATGAAGCTCAGCAGTCTGCTTCGGCCTCCTCTCAGGAAGGCAAAAAACAGAGCGCGGGCGCGTATCGTCACCTGCTGACCGGCGTGTCTTATATGCTGCCGATGGTGGTGGCGGGCGGCTTGTGTATCGCGCTCTCCTTCGCGTTCGGCATTGAGGCTTTCAAAACGCCGGATACTCTGGCAGCGGCGCTGATGCAGATTGGCGGCGGTTCAGCCTTTGCGCTGATGGTGCCGGTACTGGCGGGTTACATCGCCTTTTCCATCGCGGATCGTCCGGGCCTGACGCCGGGCCTGATTGGCGGCATGCTGGCGGTGAGCACCGGTTCCGGGTTTATCGGCGGTATTCTGGCTGGTTTCCTGGCGGGTTATGTAGCAAAAGCCATCAGCACCAGGCTGAAGCTGCCCCCTAGCATGGAAGCGCTGAAGCCGATCCTGATTATTCCGCTGCTCTCCAGCCTGGTGGTTGGCCTGGCGATGATCTACCTGATCGGCAAACCGGTGGCAGGCATCCTGGCGGGCCTGACCCACTGGCTGCAAACCATGGGTACGGCTAACGCGGTGCTGCTGGGCGCCATCCTCGGCGGTATGATGTGTACCGATATGGGCGGGCCGGTGAACAAAGCGGCCTATGCGTTCGGCGTTGGTCTGCTGAGTACCCAAACCTATGCGCCAATGGCGGCGATTATGGCGGCCGGTATGGTGCCACCGCTGGCGATGGGGCTGGCGACGATTGTTGCCCGTCGTAAATTCGACAAGGGCCAGCAGGAAGGCGGTAAAGCGGCGCTGGTTCTGGGCCTGTGCTTTATCTCTGAGGGGGCGATTCCGTTCGCGGCCCGCGACCCGATGCGCGTCCTGCCTTGCTGTATCATCGGCGGCGCGGTAACGGGTGCCATCTCTATGGCGATTGGCGCGAAACTGATGGCACCGCACGGCGGCCTGTTCGTACTGATGATCCCTGGCGCGATTACTCCGGTTGTGGGTTATCTGCTGGCGATTGTTGCCGGTACGCTGCTGGCGGGCCTGGCGTATGCCTTCCTGAAGCGTCCGGAAGCGGAGCTGAACACCAAAACCGCGTAATTCACGCATAAACAAAAGGGCAGGTGAGAACCTGCCCTTTTTGCGTTTGATAGTGGCTCAGACGGCCACGGTTTCGTGCTGCTGCG
This sequence comes from Atlantibacter subterraneus, assembly GCF_007570865.1. GTDB lineage: Bacteria > Pseudomonadota > Gammaproteobacteria > Enterobacterales > Enterobacteriaceae > Atlantibacter > Atlantibacter subterraneus. The sequence continues at coordinate 455,251 of NZ_VLPS01000003.1, forward strand.
TCCGCAGCCAGGCGATCTCTTCCGCCCAGATATCCGGGTTAATGGTTTCCAGAATCAGCGGAATACCGTCGAAGCGCGCATCGCGCATCAGCCAGCTAAACGGCGTATGGCCGATGTTGCCCTCGCCGAGGCTGTTATGGCGGTCAACCCGGCTGGCAAAGGCGCTTTTAGCGTCGTTGAGGTGCATACCGCGCAGGTACTGAAACCCGACGATGCGCTCGAATTCAGCAAAAGTATTTTCGCAATCTTCTTCGGTCCGCAAATCGTAGCCGGCGGCGAAAGCGTGGCAGGTATCAATGCATACCCCAACCCGCGATTTATCCTCTACGCCGTCAATAATCGCCGCCAGATGCTCAAAGCGAAAACCCAGGTTGCTGCCCTGTCCGGCGGTATTCTCAATCACTGCCGTCACGCCTTCGGTTTTCGCCAGTGCGATATTGATGGATTCGGCGATGCGCGCCAGGCAAGCCTCTTCGCTAATTTGCTTGAGATGGCTGCCGGGATGGAAGTTCAGCAGGGATAAACCCAGCTGCTGACAGCGCGCCATCTCGTCGATAAACGCGTCGCGGGATTTTTCCAGCGCCTCATCCACCGGATGGCCGAGGTTTATCAGGTAGCTGTCGTGCGGCAGGATCTGGCCCGGCTTAAAGTTATGCTGCTCGCAGGCGGCCTTGAAATTATCGATGGTTTCGCCGCTGAGCGGTGCCGCGCGCCACTGGCGCTGATTCTTGGTAAACAGGGCGAAGGCGTTCGCGCCAATCTCTACCGCGCGGGTCACGGCCTGCTCCACGCCGCCGGATGCGCTGACATGTGCGCCAATGTATTTCATCTCTTTCTCCTGACTTACCTGCAAAGCACGCTTTTTATCATAGCCGCTGCGGTGTGGAAAGCGCCGGTTACAGCAGATGATGTACCGCCAGATTAATCGCGCCGCCACCGATAATCAGCCAGCCGAACAGCATCAGCGCCATCACCAGCGGTTTAGCTCCGGCCTTTTTCAGGGCGCTGACGTGGGTGGTCAGCCCCAGCGCCGCCATCGCCATCGCCAGCAGCACCGTATCGAGGGTAATCAACGCCTGCACCAGTGCGTCCGGCAGCAGGTGGAACGAGTTGAAAATCGCCACCAGAATAAACAGCACCGCAAACCACGGAACGGTGATTTTGCCGGTCTGGGCGCTGCCCGCTGGAGCCAGCTGTTTGACGCGCGCCGCCAGGAAAATCAAAAATGGAGCCAGCATCATCACGCGCAGCATCTTGGCGATCACCGCGCTGTTTTCCGCGTCCGGGCTGATGGCGTGCCCGGCTGCCACCACCTGGGCCACTTCGTGCATCGTCGAGCCGATAAAAATCCCGTAGTTTTCCGGGCTGAACCAGTGGGCCAGCAGCGGATACATCAGCGGATAGATAAAAATCGCCAGGGTGCCGAAGATCACCACCGTCGCCACCGCCACCGTGACTTTACTGGGCTCGGCTTTGATCACCGGCTCGGTCGCCAGGATGGCCGCCGCGCCGCATATGCTGCTGCCTGCGCCGATCAGCCAACTGGTCTGGCGATCCAGCCCAAAGATTTTCTGCCCCAGAAAGCAGGCCAGCAAAAAGGTGCTGCTCAGGGTCAGAATATCTATCGCGATGCCGCTGACGCCCACTTCAGCAATTTGCGAAAACGTCAGGCGGAAGCCATAAAGAATAATGCCCAAACGCAGTAAATGCTGTTTGGCGAACAAGACGCCGCCGTCGCACTGCTGCCAGATCTTCGGATACAGGGTGTTGCCGACCACCATACCCGCAAGGATTGCCAGCGTCAGGGCGCTAAAGCCTGCGCCAGCAACGGCGGGAATCGAGCCTGCCCACAAGGCGAAGCCGGTGAGGCCCGCGCACAGCATCAGGCCGGGAATAAAATGCCATAGCGTGTGGCGATGAGTCTGTAGGGTAATTTCTGCCATATCCTTCTCCTTTGTCCGGGAAAAGCTTACGGCGCGGTAGCTTAAAAATAAAATTGATTATATATTTATAATCAATCTTTATAAGTGGTAAGCAGGCGCACTGCTGCCGAAAAGGAAACATTATGCATATCACGTTGCGTCAGTTAGAAGTCTTTGCTGAAGTGCTGAAAAGCGGTTCAACGACTCAGGCCTCGCAGATGCTGGCGCTGTCGCAATCCGCCGTCAGCGCGGCGCTAACCGATCTGGAAGGCCAGCTCGGCGTGCAGTTTTTCGACCGCGTCGGCAAGCGGCTGGTGGTTAATGAGCATGGCCGACTGCTTTATCCGCGGGTGGTGGCGCTGCTGGAACAGGCCGGGGAGATCGAACAGCTGTTCCGCAACGACAACGGCGCGATCCGGGTTTACGCCAGCAGCACCATCGGCAACTACATCCTGCCGGAAATTATTGCCCGCTATCGCCGCGACTTTCCCGATTTACCGCTGGATCTGAGCGTGGGGAATACCCAGGACGTGGTGAACGCGATTATTGATTTTCGTGCCGACGTTGGGTTTATCGAAGGACCGTGCCATATGGCGGAAATCGTCACCGAGCCGTGGCTGGATGACGAGCTGGTGGTGTTCGCCGCGCCGGATAATGCGCTGGTCAACGGCCCGGTGACCCTGGAAAGCCTGGCGGCCGCACCCTGGATCCTGCGCGAGCGCGGCTCCGGCACCCGGGAAATTGTCGACTATTTATTGCTGTCCCATCTGCCGCGTTTCCATCTTGAGATGGAGCTGGGTAACTCCGAAGCCATTAAACACGCGGTGCGCCACGGTCTGGGCATCAGCTGCCTGTCGCGCCGGGTGATTGCCGAACAGCTGGCGGCGGGGACGCTGGTGGAGCTGGAACTGCCGCTCTCACGCCCGGTGCGCACGCTGTACCGCATCCATCACCGGCAAAAGCACCTGTCCCGGGCGTTGCAGCGCTTTATTGGCTATTGCGGGCAGTAGCGTCGAAAAGCCGTCTTGCCGTTCCCTGACTGGCGGCTTTACTTATAATCCTCCGCCGATCATGAAGGTCTCTTATAACCGCGATTTTCTGCCGTGATATCAGGAAACGCTCTGCTACAATCGCGCCTCATTTTATGGATGGGCATTATTTTTATATGGTTAGCGAAACGAAAACCACACAAGCGCCTGGCTTACGCCGTGAATTAAAGGCGAGACATCTGACCATGATCGCCATTGGCGGCTCAATCGGCACCGGGCTTTTTGTCGCCTCTGGCGCGACCATTTCCCAGGCTGGCCCCGGCGGCGCGCTGCTTTCTTATATTCTGATCGGCCTGATGGTCTACTTCCTGATGACCAGCCTCGGCGAACTGGCGGCGTATATGCCTGTGTCCGGTTCCTTTGCCACCTATGGTCAGAAGTACGTGGAAGAAGGCTTTGGCTTCGCGCTGGGCTGGAACTACTGGTACAACTGGGCGGTGACCATCGCCGTTGACCTGGTGGCCGCGCAGCTGGTGATGACGTACTGGTTCCCGGATACCCCGGGCTGGATCTGGAGTGCGCTGTTCCTCGCCATCATGTTCCTGATTAACTACATTTCAGTGCGCGGTTTCGGTGAAACCGAATACTGGTTCTCGCTGATTAAAGTGACTACGGTGATTGTATTTATCATCGTCGGCATCCTGATGATCCTGGGCATCTTCCAGGGGTCGCAACCGGCGGGCTGGAGTAACTGGACCGTAGGCGAAGCGCCATTCGCTGGCGGATTTGCCGCGATGATCGGCGTGGCGATGATCGTCGGATTCTCCTTCCAGGGCACCGAGCTTATCGGCATTGCGGCAGGCGAATCTGAGAACCCGGAGAAGAACATTCCGCGCGCGGTGCGTCAGGTGTTCTGGCGAATCCTGCTGTTTTATGTGTTCGCTATTCTGATCATCAGCCTGATTATCCCGTACACCGATCCGAGCCTGCTGCGTAACGATGTCAAAGACATCAGCGTCAGCCCGTTCACCCTGGTGTTTGAACACGCGGGCCTGCTTTCTGCGGCGGCGATCATGAACGCGGTGATCCTGACGGCGGTGCTGTCGGCGGGTAACTCCGGCATGTACGCCTCAACCCGTATGCTGTACACCCTGGCCTGCGACGGCAAAGCGCCGCGTATTTTCGCGAAACTGTCCCGTGGCGGCGTGCCGCGTAACGCGCTGTATGCCACTACCGTGATTGCCGGTCTGTGCTTCCTGACCTCAATGTTCGGCAACCAGACCGTGTACCTGTGGCTGCTGAATACCTCCGGGATGACCGGCTTTATCGCCTGGCTGGGTATCGCTATTAGCCACTACCGTTTCCGTCGCGGCTACGTGATGCAGGGCCACGATATTAACGATCTGCCGTATCGCTCCGGGTTCTTCCCGCTGGGGCCGATCTTCGCCTTCGTGCTGTGCCTGATTATTACCCTCGGCCAGAACTATGAAGCCTTCCTGTCGGATACCATCGACTGGGGCGGCGTGGCGGCGACCTATATCGGCATCCCGCTGTTCCTGATTATCTGGTTCGGCTACAAGCTGGCGAAGGGTTCGCACTTCGTGAAGTACAGCGAGATGGAATTCCCGGATCGCGTTAAAAAATAACCCCTTAAAGGCGCGGCTCCCGCGCCTTTTTCTTTTCCTCCGCTATATCTTGCTTACCCTTTCTCCATAATTTTTCCATTTTACAACAAATTTTAACAATTTAATTGATAAGCATTATCGTTTGCTTTATGGTTAGCCGCGTAAAAAGTCACCCGCCTCGATGCGGGGGCGCAGCGGTGTGAGCGATGAGATGAATTTGTAGTATTTCACCTCATGGAGATAAGGAATGTTTAGGTTGAATCCTTTGGTCAGGGGGGGACTGTGCGCGTCCGCGTTGACCCTGGCCTTGCCCGTTATGGCGGCTGACAATCCGCAAGACACGATGGTTGTGACCGCATCGTCTACCGAACAAAACCTCAAAGATGCGCCCGCCAGCATTAGCGTGATCACCCAGCAAGATTTGCAGCGTAAACCGGTTCAGAACCTCAAAGAGGTGCTGAAAGAAGTGCCGGGCGTGCAGCTGACCAATGAAGGCGATAACCGCCAGGGCGTCAGCATTCGCGGCCTGAGCAGCAGCTATACGCTGATTCTGGTAGACGGCAAGCGGGTGAACTCGCGTAATGCGGTGTTCCGTCATAACGATTTCGACCTGAACTGGATCCCGGTAGACGCCATCGAGCGCATCGAAGTGGTACGCGGCCCGATGTCCTCGCTGTACGGTTCCGATGCGCTGGGCGGCGTGGTCAACATCATTACCCGTAAAGTTGGCAAAAGCTGGCACGGCTCCATCACCGCAGACACCACCATCCAGGAACACCGCGATCGCGGTGACACCTACAACGGCCAGTTCTTCACCAGCGGCCCGCTGATTGATGACGTGCTGGGCGTGGAGGTGTACGGCAGCCTGGCGAAGCGTGAAAAAGACGATCAGCAGCCGACCAGCACCGGCGAAACGCCGCGCATCGAAGGCTTTAGCAGCCGCGACGCTAATGTGGAGTTCAACTGGACGCCGAACGAGAATCACGATATCGACTTCGCTTATGGCCGCGACCGCCAGGATCGTGACTCCGATTCCCTCGCCAAAGATCGCCTTGAGCGTGAAACCTGGGCTATCGGCCACAACGGACGCTGGGATTTGGGCAACAGCGAGCTGCGCTTCTACGGCGAAAAACTTGATAACAAAGATCCTGCCAGCACCGGCACTATTACCTCCGAAAGCAACACCCTGGACGGTAAATACGTGCTGCCGATTGGCGCGATCAACCAGCTGGTGACCTTCGGCGGCGAATACCGCCATGACAAACTGAAAGATCCGGTCAACCTGACGGGGGGCAACAGCAGCGAAACCTCTGCCAATCAGTACGCGCTGTTCCTGGAAGACGAATGGCGGATTATCGACCCGCTGGCGCTGACCGCCGGTCTGCGTATGGACGATCACGAAACCTACGGCGACCACTGGAGCCCGCGTGCGTATCTGGTATACAACGCCACCGACACCCTGACGGTGAAAGGCGGCTGGTCCACCGCGTTTAAAGCGCCTTCGCTGCTGCAACTGAGCCCGGACTGGACCACCGGTTCTTGCCGTGGCGCGTGCGAAATCGTCGGTAGCCCGGACCTGAAGCCGGAAACCAGCGAAAGCTACGAGCTCGGCCTGTACTACGCAGGAGAAGAAGGGTGGCTGGAAGGCGTCACCGCCAGCGTCACTACCTTCCAGAACGATATTGACGACATGATCAACATCGACCGTACGCAAAGCCGCACGCTGGCACCGAGCTACAGCAACTTTGTAGGGTTCAACAGCGACGGCGAACCGATCTTCCGCTATTACAACGTCAACAAAGCACGGATCCGCGGCGTGGAAACCGAGCTGAAAGTGCCGTTCAACGACCAGTGGAAACTGACCCTGAACTACACCTACAACGACGGGCGCGACCTGAGTGGCGGCGGCAACAAACCGCTGTCATCGCTGCCGTTCCATACCGCCAACGGCACCGTGGACTGGACGCCGCTGGAAGACTGGTCGTTCTATGTGTCCGGTAACTATACCGGCGAGCAGCGCGCCACCACGACCGCCACCACTGCAACCGGCGGCTACGTGATCTGGAACGCGGGCGCGGCCTGGCAGGCCACAAAGAACGTCAAGCTGCGTACCGGCGTGATGAACCTCGGCGATAAAGACCTGAGCCGCGAAGACTACAGTTATAACGAAGATGGCCGTCGCTACTTTGTAGCGATGGATTACCGCTTCTGATGGGTAGCTGAGAAGTGAGAAGGGTATCCCGGGCGGGATACCCTTTTTTTACTTATGCCTCAGCAAAAAGATGCTCAGCGTGAAAACGCAGGTGATCTTCAATAAACGAGGCAATAAAGAAGTAACTGTGATCGTAGCCCGGCTGAATGCGCAGGGTTAACGGCCAGCCGGTCTGGCGCGCCACTTCCGCCAGCTGCGCTGGCTGGAGCTGATCGGCAAGGAACTGATCGTTATCGCCCTGATCCACTAAGGTCGGGATCTGCTGTTCGGCGCTTGCCTGCGCCATTAGCGCACAGCTGTCCCATGCCGTCCACTGGCTTTGATCTTCGCCCAGATACGCGCTGAACGCTTTCTGGCCCCAGGGTACGCGCACCGGGTTCACAATGGGCGCAAACGCCGAAACCGACGTAAAGCGTCCCGGATTTTTCAGCGCCATGATTAACGCCCCGTGGCCGCCCATCGAGTGGCCGCTGATAGCGCAACGATTGCTGACGTTAAAGTGCTCCTGCACCAGCGCCGGTAGCTCATCGCGCAGATAGTCGTACATCCGGTAATGCGCCGCCCACGGTGCCTGAGTAGCGTTCAGGTAAAAGCCCGCGCCTTTGCCCAAATCGTAGCCTTCGGCATCCGCCACATCGTCGCCGCGCGGGCTGGTGTCCGGCATCACCAGCACAATGCCGAGTTGCGCCGCGATGCGCTGGGCGTTGGCTTTAGTGGTGAAGTTTTCATCATTGCAGGTCAGGCCCGAGAGCCAGTACAGCACCGGCGGCGGATTGGCGGAAACCGGCGGCGGCAAAAATACGCTCAGGGTCATGGTGCAGTTGAGCACCTCTGAATGATGACGCCAGCGTTGTTGCCAGCCCTCAAAACAGCGGTGCTCTTCAATCATCTCCATAATGGCTCCTTGGTGTATCGAAAGGGTACGCAGGTTATTCATTTTACAGTGAAGAAATTTCAGTTCAGCTTTATTCGGCTATCCTGCATCATCAATATAACCGAATTGTAACAAATGGAGTGACCGTGGCGCTGCGAATTGCGATAACGGGTTTTCTGGTTTTAGTGGTGGCAATGGGTATTGGCCGTTTTGCCTTTACGCCACAGGTGCCGTTAATGATAGCTGAAGGGCAGCTCACCCTGACCAGCGCGGCGCTGGTGGCGGCCATTAACTATCTGGGCTATCTGGCAGGGGCATGGGACGCGATGCGCGCCCACCGCCACGTAGAGTGCCGGTTGCACCTCGGCGTCTGGGGCGCGGTAGGGCTGACGTTACTCTCTGCGCTGGCCCCGGAGGCCTGGAGCCACGCGATAATTCGCTTTGTGATTGGCGGTATGAGCGGCTGGGCGATGGTATTAATCGCCGCCTGGACCAACGAACAGCTGGCGCATTTCGGTAAACCGGGGTTAAGCGCGGCGGTCTTCGCCGGGCCGGGCGCGGGTATCGCCATCAGCGGGTTGCTGGCCGTCGCCATTCAGGCGGGGGATTTGCACGCCTGGCAAGGTTGGCTGGTGTACGGCGTACTGGCGCTGGTCCTGATTGGCCTTATCGCGCGTAATTTGCCCCGCAAAGGGCAGCTCCATCGCCCGGAGAGCCAGCCGCAGCCGCTGACGCTGACGCCTGGCCTGAAACGGCTGGTCTGGAGCTACAGCCTTGCCGGTTTCGGCTACATTCTGCCCGCCACGTTTCTTTCGCAAATGGCGGCGGCGCGCTTTCCCGGCAGCTTTATGGCGCAGTTTGTCTGGCCGGTATTTGGCATCGCGGCGGTGTGCGGCATTGCGTTAAGCATCGCTCTGCGCCATGTGGGCTCCAGCAATCAGCGGCTGGCGGTGGTGCTGTTTTTACAGGGCATCGGGGTGCTGGGCGCGGCGTTATTGCCTGCGATGGCGGGGCTGGTGGTCGGTGCATTGCTGGTGGGCGGCGGGTTTTTATGCGCGGTGCAATTGTCGCTGCTGTACGGACGCGAACTTGCGCCCCAGCATACGCGCTATATGGCGGGGCTATTAACCACCGGCTATGCCGTTGGGCAGTTGGGGGGACCGATCACTTCGGCGCTGTCCACCGCCTTTACCGGCAGGCTGGAGCCCGCGCTGTGGATTGCCGGCGTGGCGCTGTTTATCGCCGCCGGGCTGGTCTGGAAGCGTGAGCCTGAAAGGCCAGACCAATTTCAATAATTATCATGGTGAATACTGGATTATGTGCACCGGCTCACGCACAATGAATGCGCACTTTGCCCCTGGAGGGCAGAGGTACGCCACACCTGCAGGAGAAAAATAAATGTCATCACTCAGTAAAGAAGCCGCCCTGGTTCATGAGGCGCTGGTCGCCCGCGGTCTGGAGACGCCGCTGCGTCCGCCATTGCGCGAACTGGACAACGAAACCCGCAAGCGCCTCATTTCCGAACATATGAGCGAAATCATGCAGCTGCTCAATCTGGATCTGAGCGATGACAGTTTGATGGAAACGCCGCACCGCATCGCCAAAATGTATGTCGATGAGATTTTCTCCGGGCTGGATTACGCCAATTTCCCGAAAATCACCGTCATTGAAAATAAAATGAAGGTTGATGAAATGGTCACCGTGCGCGACATCACCCTGACCAGTACCTGCGAACACCACTTTGTGACCATCGACGGGAAAGCCACCGTGGCCTATATTCCCAAAGAGTCGGTGATCGGCCTGTCGAAAATTAACCGTATCGTGCAGTTCTTCGCCCAGCGCCCGCAGGTGCAGGAGCGTTTGACCCAGCAGATCCTGGTGGCCCTGCAAACCCTGCTTGGCACCAACAATGTCGCGGTGTCTATTGATGCGGTGCATTACTGCGTGAAAGCGCGCGGCATTCGCGACGCGACCAGCGCGACGACCACGACCTCACTCGGCGGGCTGTTCAAGTCCAGCCAGAATACGCGTCAGGAGTTCTTGCGCGCGGTGCGTCACCACAGCTAACAGAAGGCCGGATGCATGGAACGAAATGTCACGCTTGACGCGGTTCGTGGCGTTGCCATTCTTGGCATCCTGCTGTTGAATATTATGGCTTTCGGCCTGCCGAAAGCCGCCTATCTGAATCCCGCCTGGTATGGCGATATCACCTCCCGCGACGCCTGGACCTGGGCGCTGCTTGACCTGTTTGCCCAGGTAAAATTCCTGACCTTATTTGCGCTGTTGTTTGGCGCGGGCCTGCAATTGCTGCTGGCGCGCGGTAAACGCTGGATCCAGTCGCGTCTGACGCTGTTAGTTTTACTCGGCTTCGGCCACGGCCTGCTGCTGTGGGATGGCGACATTCTGCTGGCTTACGGGCTGGTGGGGCTGATTAGCTGGCGGCTGATCCGCGACGCGCCCAGCGTCAGGTCGTTATTCAATACCGGCCTGATGCTGTTTCTGGTGGGGCTTGGGGTATTGATATTGCTGGGCCTGATTTCCGGTGATCAGCTTAACCGCTCCTGGATCCCTGACGAGTCGGCCCTCCAGCTGGAACAGTTCTGGCGAACAGAAGGGGGAATGACCACCATTCGCTACCGGGCGGATTTACTCTCCTCCACGCTGCTGGCTTTGGGCGCGCAGTACGGTTGGCAGCTGGCGGGTCTGATGCTGATCGGCGCGGCGCTGATGCGCAGCGGCTGGCTGAAAGGGCAGTTTAGCCTGGGGCATTACCGGCGCACCGGCGTCATTCTGATCCTGATTGGCGTGACGATTAACCTGCCGTCGATTCTTCTGCAATGGCATCTCAACTGGGCCTACCGCTGGTGCGGTTTCCTGTTACAGGCTCCGCGTGAGCTGAGCGCGCCGTTTCAGGTGCTGGGCTACACCGCGCTGATTTACGGCTTCTGGCCGCAGCTTTCCCGCTGGCGCATCACCGGCGCGGTGGTCTGCGTCGGGCGGATGGCGCTCAGCAACTATCTGCTGCAAACTCTGATCTGCACCACGCTGTTCAACCGCTTCGGTCTGTTTATGAAATTCGACCGCCTGCAGCTGCTGGCCTTTGTCCCGGCGGTATGGGCCGTGAACCTGCTGTTCTCCGTCTGCTGGCTGCGCTATTTCCGCCAGGGACCGGTGGAATGGCTGTGGCGGCAATTAACCGCACGGGCATCAGGGGTTAGCCTTTCCCGCACAGACAGATAACGATCCAGATCACAATCATTAACATTTTGGATGTAACCGTTTTCAGCGGTGTGATGCGCTTCACGCAGCATCTATTCACGCGCTGACACAATATCCTGAGCTTAACACAGGGGGTATTCGTGAGTTGCTGCCAAAATAAACAGGATGAGGGTTATGATCACCATTCGTGATGTCGCACGTCAGGCGGGTGTATCCGTCGCCACCGTTTCCCGGGTTCTGAACAATAGCGCGCTGGTCAGCCCAGAGACGCGCGAACTGGTGCTACAGGCCGTAAACCAGCTGGGATACCGCCCGAACGCTAATGCCCAGGCGCTGGCTACCCAGGTCAGCGATACTATTGGCGTGGTAGTCATGGACGTCTCCGACCCCTTCTTCGGCGCACTGGTAAAAGCGGTGGATACCGTGGCCCAGCAGCATCAAAAATATGTGCTGATCGGCAACAGCTATCATGAAGCGGAAAAAGAGCGCCACGCTATTGAGGTGCTGATTCGCCATCGCTGTAACGCATTGATTGTACATGCAAAAGAGCTGTGTGACGACGAGCTGGCGCAGTTTATGGATCACATTCCCGGCATGGTGCTGATTAACCGTATTGTCCCGGGCTATGAGCACCGTTGCGTCGGGCTGGACAACATCACTGGCGCGATGATGGCGACGCGGATGCTGCAAAGCAACGGTCATCAGCGCATCGGCTATCTGGCTTCAAGCCATGCCATTGAAGATAACGATCATCGCCGTGAAGGCTGGCAGCGCGCGCTGGCGGAGCAGGGGATTGTCGCCCCGGAAAGCTGGGTCGGCACCGGTTCGCCAGATATGCAGGGCGGTGAGGCGGCAATGGTGGAGCTGCTGGGCCGCAATCTCCAGCTCACGGCGGTATTCGCCTATAACGACGGGATGGCGGCGGGGGCGTTAACGGCACTGAAGGATAACGGCATTGCGGTGCCGCAGCATTTGTCACTGATTGGCTTTGACGACATTCCCATGGCCCGTTACACCGACCCGCAACTAACCACCGTGCGTTACCCGATTGTTTCAATGGCGCGGCTGGCGACAGAGCTGGCGTTACAGGGTGCGCAGGGGCTGCTCGATAATGCAGCAACCCACTGTTTTATGCCGACTTTAGTGCGCCGCCATTCGGTAACCGGGCGTCAAATTGTGGCTCCGATCACTAGTTTGTAAATATGCGTGATGTAACCGCTTTCAATCTGTGAGTAAATTCACAGTATCTTAACAAGCCGCTGACTATGATGTCAGCGGTTTAGGGGCTGAAACACTATGTAACGATAACCATAGACGACAAGCCCGAAAGCGCAAATAACACGCAGTACTGGAGCGTTACCTGTCACGGAAGAAATTTTTCATAAGTGAACTTAGGCAGTCAGTAACGTGAACTCCACGCTGTCCTGCCGTCCATTATTCACAAGAACTACCCTGCAAATACCGGAGATACCATGAATAAGAAGGTGTTGACCCTGTCCGCTGTGATGTCGTGCATGCTGTTTGGCGCTGCTGCTCAGGCAGCCGATCGTATCGGCGTGACCATCTATAAATATGACGATAACTTCATGTCTGTAGTACGTAAGGCGATTGAGAAGGAAGCTACCGCCTCTCCGGATGTTCAACTGCTGATGAACGACTCGCAGAACGATCAGTCCAAACAGAACGACCAAATTGACGTCCTGCTGGCGAAAGGCGTGAAGTCTCTCGCTATCAACCTGGTTGACCCGGCTGCTGCGGGCACCGTGATTGAAAAAGCGCGCGGCCAGAACGTGCCAATCGTATTCTTTAACAAAGAACCGTCCCGTAAAGCGCTGGACAGCTATGACAAGGCCTTCTACGTCGGTACTGACTCCAAAGAATCCGGCATCATCCAGGGCGACCTGATTGCCAAACACTGGGCGGCTAACCAGGCCTGGGATCTGAACAAAGACGGCCAGATCCAGTTCGTACTGCTGAAAGGCGAGCCGGGCCACCCGGATGCTGAAGCGCGTACCACTTACGTGATCAAAGAGCTGAACGATAAGGGCATCAAAACCCAGCAGCTGCAGCTTGATACCGCAATGTGGGATACCGCAATGGCGAAAGACAAGATGGACGCATGGCTGTCTGGTCCGAACGCGAACAAAATTGAAGTGGTTATTGCCAACAACGACGCCATGGCAATGGGCGCGGTTGAAGCGCTGAAAGCCCACAACAAATCCTCTATTCCGGTGTTCGGCGTTGACGCCCTGCCAGAAGCCCTGGCGCTGGTTAAATCCGGTGCGATGGCTGGTACCGTGCTGAACGACGCCAACAACCAGGCGAAAGCGACTTTCGATCTGGCGAAAAACCTGGCAGCAGGTAAAGGCGCCGCCGACGGCACTAACTGGAAAATCGACAACAAAGTTGTGCGTATTCCTTACGTCGGTGTTGATCAAGCCAACCTGGCTGAGTTCACTAACAAATAATAAGCCGTACTTAAAGGGCGCAAGCTGCGCCCTTTTTTAAACTCGTCATACGCCGTCAACCTATTACGCCACCAGGTATAACTATGGTCAGCACGAACACGCAATCCTCAGGCGAATACTTGTTAGAAATGAGCGGTATCGACAAGTCATTCCCGGGCGTTAAGGCACTGGATAATGTTAATTTGAAAGTACGCCCACATTCTATCCATGCATTAATGGGTGAAAACGGGGCGGGTAAATCGACATTATTAAAATGCCTTTTTGGGATCTATAAAAAAGATTCCGGCAGCATTCTTTTTCAGGGGAAAGAGATCGATTTCCAGTCAACCAAAGAAGCGCTGGAAAATGGCATCTCAATGGTTCACCAGGAATTAAACCTGGTATTACAACGTTCCGTGATGGACAACATGTGGTTGGGGCGTTACCCAACTAAAGGCGTGTTTGTCGATCAGGATAAAATGTACCGCGATACCAAAGCGATTTTCGATGAGCTGGATATTGATATCGATCCACGCGCTCGCGTAGGGACGCTTTCTGTATCGCAGATGCAGATGATTGAAATCGCCAAAGCGTTTTCCTATGACGCTAAGATCGTGATTATGGATGAGCCCACTTCTTCCTTAACGGAAAAAGAGGTTAATCATCTGTTCAAAATTATTCGTAAATTGAAAGAGCGCGGCTGCGGCATCGTGTATATCTCCCACAAAATGGAAGAGATCTTTCAGTTGTGCGATGAAATAACCATTCTGCGTGATGGTCAGTGGATTGCCACCCAGCCGCTGGAAGGGCTGGATATGGACAAGATCATCGCCATGATGGTGGGTCGTTCCCTGAACCAGCGCTTCCCGGATAAAGAAAACGTCCCGGGTGAAGTGATCCTCGAAGTGAAAAACCTGACCTCCCTGCGTCAGCCGTCGATTCGCGACGTCAGCTTCGATCTGCACAAAGGCGAAATTTTAGGTATTGCCGGGCTGGTGGGTGCCAAGCGTACCGACATCGTGGAAACCTTATTCGGCATCCGCGAAAAATCCGCCGGGACCATTAAGCTGCACGGCAAGCAAATTAATAACCATAACGCTAATGAGGCAATTAACCACGGTTTCGCCCTGGTCACCGAGGAGCGACGCTCTACGGGTATTTATGCCTATCTGGATATCGGCTTTAACTCGCTTATTTCCAACATTCGCAAATACAAAAACAAAGTCGGGCTGCTGGATAATTCCCGCATGAAAAGTGATACCCAGTGGGTTATTGATGCCATGCGCGTAAAAACGCCGGGCCATCGCACCCAGATCGGTTCGCTTTCCGGTGGTAACCAGCAAAAGGTCATTATCGGGCGCTGGCTGTTAACCCAGCCAGAAATTCTGATGCTTGATGAACCGACCCGCGGTATTGACGTCGGCGCGAAGTTTGAAATTTATCAGCTGATTGCTGAACTGGCGAAAAAAGGCAAAGGGATCATTATTATCTCCTCCGAAATGCCAGAGCTGTTAGGAATAACCGACCGTATCCTGGTTATGAGCAATGGTCTCGTTTCCGGAATTGTTGACACCAAAACGACGTCGCAGAATGAAATTTTGCGTCTTGCGTCTTTGCACCTTTAATATCAGGGGCTCCTCATGAGTGCGTTAAATAAGAAAAGTTTTCTCACTTATCTGAAAGAAGGCGGTATTTACGTCGTCCTTTTAGTTTTGCTGGCCATTATTATTTTCCAGGACCCGACATTCTTAAGCCTGTTGAACTTAAGTAACATTCTGACCCAGTCTTCGGTGCGTATTATCATCGCGCTGGGCGTGGCGGGCCTTATCGTCACCCAGGGTACTGACCTGTCTGCCGGTCGTCAGGTTGGCCTGGCGGCGGTTGTGGCGGCAACCCTGTTACAGTCGATGGAAAACGCCAACAAAGTGTTCCCGGAAATGGCGACCATGCCGATTTTCGTGGTGATCCTGATTGTCTGCGCTATCGGCGCGATCATCGGCCTGATAAACGGCATCGTTATCGCTTACCTGAACGTGACGCCGTTTATCACCACTCTGGGCACCATGATCATCGTGTACGGTATTAACTCCCTGTACTACGACTTCGTGGGCGCATCGCCGATCTCCGGTTTTGACAGCGGCTTCTCGACGTTTACCCAGGGCTTTATCGCGTTGGGCAGTTTCCGGCTCTCATATATCACCTTCTATGCGCTGATTGCGGTGGCCTTCGTCTGGATCCTGTGGAACAAAACCCGCTTTGGTAAAAACATCTTCGCCATTGGCGGCAACCCGGAAGCGGCGAAAGTGTCGGGCGTAAACGTGGCCCTGAATCTGCTGATGATTTATGCGCTGTCCGGCGTGTTCTATGCCTTCGGCGGTTTGCTGGAAGCGGGCCGTATCGGCTCCGCCACTAACAACCTCGGCTTTATGTACGAACTGGATGCGATTGCCGCGTGCGTGGTGGGTGGCGTTTCCTTCAGCGGCGGCGTGGGGACGGTGATTGGCGTGGTAACCGGTGTGATCATCTTTACGGTTATCAACTACGGCCTGACCTACATCGGCGTGAACCCGTACTGGCAGTACATTATCAAAGGCGCAATCATCATTTTCGCGGTTGCCCTGGATTCCCTGAAATACGCCCGTAAGAAGTAATATTGACCTGCTTTGTCCAGCCCCCGGTTTCGGGGGCTTTTTTTATTAGCGTTTTGTTTCGGTCACTTCCTGCTGCGCAGGCACCTTCGAATCATCCCCGTTCAGCCGTCGTTTCTCCTGGTCGGCCTGGTAGAAATAATTCCAGCAGGTAACAAACAGCGCCGCGACCATCGGGCCGATTACAAAGCCGTTGATGCCGTAAATGCTCAGCCCGCCCAGCGTGGTGATCAGGATCAACCAGTCCGGCATGCGGATATCTTTACCCACCAGCAGCGGGCGCAGAATATTGTCCGACAGGCCCACCACCACCACAAACCACAGCGTCAGCAATAAGCCTTTAATAATCATCCCGGTGGCAAACAGGTAAATCGCCGCCGGGATCCACACCAGCGCCGTACCCACCGCCGGGATCAGCGACAGGAACGCCATCAGCGCGCCCCACAGCAGGCTGGCTTCAATGCCCGCGAAGTAAAATGCGATACCCCCCAGCGCGCCCTGAACCACCGCGACGACCACGGTGCCTTTCACCGTGGCGCGCGCTACGGCGGCGAAGCGGGCGAACAGGCGGTATTTCATGTTGTTTTCCAGCGGGATGGCTTTAAACGCCAGCTCCACCAGCCGTGCGCCATCTTTCAGGAAGAAGAACAGCAGATACAGCATCACGCCGAATCCCACCGCCAGGCCGAAGGTGTTTTTACTGATCAGCAACACGCTGCCAGCGGCATACTGGCTGCCTTTCATGGCGACTTCAGAGAGTTTGCTGCGGATGTCGGTAAGGTTATCGAGCTGATATTCCGCCAGCAGACCGCGCGCCCAGTCCGGCAGATAGCCAAGATATTCGTAAAACAGCCGCGCGATATTGGCGTTATCGGTTTGCAGGTTCTGGTAGACGGTATTAAATTCCCGCGCCAGCGAAGAGGCGATAATTGCCAACGGGGTGAAAACGATTAAACAGATCACCAGCAGCGTCAGCAGCGCAGCCAGCCCGTTGCGGCCACCGGTGGTGCGGCTCAGCCAGATTTTGGTTTTATAAAAAATAACGGCGAGGATAACGGCCCACAGCAGTGAGGAGAACCAGGGACGTAAAATGCTGCACAATGCCAGCGTGACCAGCGCCAGAATCAGCGCGAAAAGTATTTTCGAAGTTTTTCCCATCAGCATAGTTATTCCCTTTTGACGGCGTGAGAGACACGCGTTGCGCATAAGTCAGTGTAGACGCTGTATAAACGAGGACAGTTTCCGCGAACGCCGGAAGTGAAGAATTCAGAATGGAGGAAGACGGTGCGGTTAACAAAACGCCGTTATTTCGCCTTTTGCAGTTCGAGCAGCTGTTCCGCCGTCACTGCCGGGTAGCCCTGCGCATCGTCCGGCACGTCATGCAGCGCCGGGATAGGCACTAATGGCCCTAAGAAGCGGGGTTCACGTTTGAAAATATACAGATCGGCAAGCGCGCCCAGCCGCGCGCCGAATTCACGAACCCGCACCGTCAGCATATCTTTCGGCGAAGGCACTGCGTAGCACTGGGCCTGGATGCCCATATGCAGGGCGATAAACAGCGCGCGCTCGCAGTGGAAGCGCTGGGTGATAATAATAAAGTCGTTGGTATCGAACACCTTGCGGGTGCGAACGATGGAATCCAGAGTGCGGAACCCGGCGTAATCCAGCACGATGTCTGCCGGATCGACGCCCGCGGCAATCAGATCCTTACGCATGGTCATCGGCTCGTTATAGCTTTGCAGCGCGTTATCGCCGCTCAGCAGCAGATAGTTCACTTTGCCGCTGTTATAAGCGTTAATCGCGCCCTGAATGCGGTAGCGGTAATACTGGTTGATCACCCCGGTGCGGTAATACTTGGCGGTGCCCAGCACCACGCCTACCTGGCGATAGGGCAGGTCCTGCAATTCGTCATAGACGTAGGGGGCGGTTCTCCAGCTTATCCAGCGATCGAGAAGCAGCGCCGCTAACAGCAGTAAGCCGATAAACACAACCAGGCTGTACAACAGGCGCTTCAACATGCAGGTGGCTCAGAACAGGAAAATTGTCACCAAGGCTACTTTACCCGCCAGGCGAGCGCAACCGGTGACCGTGCGGGTGGATTAAAATTAAGCATTCCGCACGGTGCAGCGCAAAGCATCAGGCCAGCAGCACCCGATCGACATTCTGGCAGCCCAGGCCATTGAGAGTGGAAACCGTCGGTGCCCACTGGCTGATATTGCCATTCGGCAGCTCAGCGAGGATAGCGCGCTGGATATCCGCAAAGCCGTAGCCTTTCAGGATCACCAGATTCAGCGTCGCCTGCAACGGCGGCAGGGACGGGTTGAAGGCGGCGTTTTCGGCATAGCTACCGGTCAGGATGGTGCCGTCGCGCAGTTCCATCGCCAGGCCGCACGGCGACTGGGTATATGGCGCGTGGCTGCGGTTGGCCGCTTTAATCGCCTGCTGGCTCAGCTCATCGCCTTCCAGCGCGAAACCGTGATCTTCGGCATCGAAAATGGTGGTTTTGATATCCAGATCGCGCGGGCCAAAGGCGTCAGGCAGATAGTCTTTCAGCCTGGCGGCGGCGCGGCCCGGTAAATGGATGTGCAAATCGAGGCCGCTGTTTAGTTCGTTCATAAACTGGCGGCAGTGCCCGCATGGCGTGTAATTAACGGTAATCGCCCGCAGGCCCGTTTCACCGCTCATCCACGCGTGGGTAATAGCGCTTTGTTCGGCGTGGACAGTTTGTTGCAGCGCGATGCCGGGGTACTCCATATTCGCGCCAAACCATAAATTGCCGCTGATGCCGCGCGCGATAGCACCGACGTTAAAATGGGAAATAGGGGTTTCTGCATACGCCGCCGCGAGCGGCAGTAAGGCGAACGCCAGTTCGTCTTCGTTAAGCCCGCACTGGCGTTGGATCTGTTGCGACTGCTCGGCAGTCAGCATCGCCGGAAAATGTTCGTCATCCAGCAGGGGAGCAAGCGCGGTTTGCAGAGGCTGAGAAAGCCCGGCAAAGGCGGTATGAAATCGTGAATGCATGGCAAAGCCTCTCTATATCGGTTACTGGATCCGTAGTTTACGGAGCCAGTAAGGCCCGATATGTGATGAGTGTCTCGTTATTTATGCAACGAATTTTCTTTCATACAAATTTGCGCGACATCTCGCAAATTTTACGCCCAGAACGCCAGAATTAACGGGAATAAAAACGGCGCGATCAGCGAAGTGATAATCCCGCAGATCACCAGCGCCAGCGAACTGAACGCCCCTTCCTGATAGTCCAGCTCCGCGCAGCGGGCGGTGCCGAGGGCGTGGGACGCGGTGCCCATCGCCAGGCCGCGTGCCGATTTAGTATGGATACGCATTACATTCAGCAGGCTATGGCCAAATACCGCGCCGAGAATGCCGACAAAAATCACGCATACCGCGCTGATCGCCGGAATACCGCCGAGGCTGCCGCCCACCGCCATGGCAATCGGCGTGGTCACGGATTTCGGTAATATCGATGCGGCGATTTCTGGCGACGCGCCCAGCAACAGCGCGACCGACGTGCCGGTTAACATCGCCACCATGCTGCCGATAAAACAGATGGTAATAATCGATTTCCAGCGGGCGCGGATCTGATGGAGCTGCTCATATAGCGGAAACGCCAGCGCCACCACGGCGGGTTGCAGCAGGTCATTAAGGATTTTGCTGCCCTGGAAATAGTGCTCATAAGGTGTATGGGTAAACACCAGCAGCGGGATAATCACCACCATCGACACCAGCAGCGGGTTTAACAGCGGAGTTTTTAACTTTGCCGCCAGTTTGCGGGCCGCAAAAAATACCACCAGGGTTAACGGCAGCGACCACCAGATATTCTCAATCATTGTTTTGGCTCCTGCTGCCCAATCACTTTGCGCTGGCCGTGTACCAGATGCGAACTCCAACTGACCACCAGAAACACCACCAGGGTGCTGATAAAACATGACACCACCACCGGGCCAAACTGCGCTTTCAGGACGTCGACATACTGCATCACGCCAATCCCCACCGGCACAAACAGCAGCGCCATATAGCGGATCAGCACATTACAGCCGGGCTTAACCCATTTCGCCGGCAGGATTTGCAGCGACAGCAGGATAAACATAATCAGCATACCGATA
This sequence comes from Atlantibacter subterraneus, assembly GCF_007570865.1. GTDB lineage: Bacteria > Pseudomonadota > Gammaproteobacteria > Enterobacterales > Enterobacteriaceae > Atlantibacter > Atlantibacter subterraneus. Next base: position 475,311 of record NZ_VLPS01000003.1, read on the forward strand.
ATACTGCCGGGAATGGTGATGGGCAGCAGCGCCGCCAGGGCGATACCCGCATACAAGCAGGCATAAATCAGGATAAACGCACGGACAAAGTGCCAGAGGGTGGTCAGCATAGTGCTCATATCAATAACCTTGTTGGAATGCATTCATCATACAATTAATGAAAATTGTGTGCTACAGATCACATCATGATTTTATGGCATCAAAAGTATGCCTGACGTGCACAGTTGCAAGCCTTATCAGGTATGAGAAAGAGTGAAAGCAGGTGCGGCATATTCTATTTTTTTGCCAGCATACCCGGCGTGGCGAGCGGGCTCAATGGCAGCACGTAAAATGCGTTTCCCTTATTGCCGCCAGGCGCTACCATAGCGCCTCTTTTTTACTGAGGTCGGCTATGCGTGTGTTACTGGCGCCAATGGAAGGCGTACTGGACTCTCTGGTGCGTGAACTGTTAACGGACGTGAATGATTACGATCTGTGCGTCACGGAATTTCTGCGCGTGGTGGATAGCCTGCTGCCTGCCAAATCCTTCTATAAACTTTGCCCGGAGCTGCATCATCAGAGCCGCACCCCGTCGGGCACGTTAGTGCGTATCCAGCTTTTAGGCCAGCATCCGCAATGGCTGGCGGAAAACGCCGCGCGCGCGGTGGAGCTGGGCTCCTGGGGCGTTGACCTTAACTGCGGCTGCCCGTCGAAGCTGGTTAACGGCAGCGGCGGCGGGGCGACGTTGCTGAAAGATCCCGATTTGATTTATCGCGGCGCAAAGGCGATGCGTGAAGCGGTCCCGGCTGAGCTGCCGGTGACGGTGAAAGTGCGCCTCGGCTGGGACAGCGACGCTCGCCAGTTTGAAATCGCCGATGCGGTACAGCAGGCCGGCGCGACGGAGCTGGTGGTGCATGGCCGTACCAAAGAGGATGGCTATAAAGCGGAACGCATCAACTGGGCGGCGATTGGCGAAATCCGCCAGCGCCTGTCGATCCCGGTGATTGCTAACGGTGAAATTTGGGACTGGCAGAGCGGCCAGTCCTGTCTTCAGGCCACCGGTTGTGACGCGCTAATGGTCGGGCGCGGCGCGCTTAATGTGCCGAACTTAAGCCGGGTCGTGAAGTACAATGAAGCGCCAATGTCCTGGCACGAGGTAGTGGAATTGCTGCAACGGTATACGCAGCTGGAGAAGCAGGGCGATACCGGAATGTATCACGTCGCGCGCATCAAGCAGTGGTTGGGGTATTTACGCAAGGCCTATCCGCAGGCGACTGAACTGTTTACCACTATCCGTACCTTAACGGATTCGCCGTCGATTGCCGCGGCGATTGACGGGTACGCCCGACGGGCGTACCACGCGGTATAACGCGGCGATTTAGAAAATCGCTTTAAACACACCCGTAACCACCAGCAGCCCAATCAGGAAGATAATCAAAACGGCCCATAGAATAATTTTCATCGCTTTCCCTCTGTTTAGTAACCAGTACATCCGTTACTGAGTATAGGAAAGATTGTGAAAGTGGCGAGGCAGTTTCCCGCTTCGCCGATCTCTCCCCGGCTTTACCCTTGCTTACGCTGCTCTCTGGTTCCTTTTCTATACTTACCCTTTCTTCGCATCCAGAGAGGACGACCTATGACCCAACGAGTTGCAATAGTGACGGCTTCCGATTCCGGCATCGGCAAGAAATGCGCGGAATTACTGGCGCAGCAGGGTTTCGATATCGGTATTACCTGGCACAGCGACGACAAAGGGGCCAAAGAAACCGCCGAACAGGTGCGGTCGTTTGGCCGCAAAGCGGAGTTAATCCAGCTTGATCTGGGCAATCTGCCTGACGGCGCGAACGCCATTCAGGAGCTGATTGACCGCTTCGGGCGCGTTGATGTGCTGGTGAACAATGCCGGGGCGATGTCGAAAGCAGCGTTTCTGGATATGCCGTTTGAGGACTGGCGCAACGTCTTCACGGTCGATGTGGACGGGGCGTTTTTATGTTCGCAAATTGCCGCGCGCGCGATGGTGAAGCAGGGCGAGGGCGGGCGCATCGTCAATATCACTTCGGTCCACGAACATACGCCCTTGCCGGAAGCCAGCGCCTACACCGCTGCCAAACACGCCCTCGGCGGCCTGACGAAATCAATGGCGCTGGAGCTGGTGAGCCACGGGATCCTGGTGAACGCCGTTGCGCCGGGGGCTATCGCCACGCCGATGAACGATATGGATGAAGGGGACGTCAAGCCTGGTTCGCTGCCAACGGTGCCGCTGGCGCGCCCGGGCAGAACCGAAGAGATCGCCAGCCTGGTGGCCTGGCTGTGTTCTGAGCACGCGGCTTACGCCACCGGCCAGTCGTTTATCGTCGACGGCGGCTTTATGCTCGCCAACCCGCAGTTTAAGCCTCAGGAGTGAGGTTTCTTGCGCTGGCGGCGTTTAAAGCCGTAGCGCAGCAGCGCCACAAATCCCACGGCCAGCGCCAGCCAAATCCAGTGTTTCAGGTGCTGGTCGAGGGAGTGCAGCCACGGCGCAATCACTTCGCCGCCGACGTAGCCCAGCGCGGTAAACAGCGTCGCCCACACCAGTGCGCCGAGGATATTCAGCGGCAGAAAAACCTTCGGCGGCACGTGACTGGCACCGATCAGTAGCGGCCCGATAATGCGAAACCCGTACATAAACCGGCAGCCAGGCACAAACAGCAGCGGATGGCGGGCGATTAACTTTTGCGCCGAGGCGATTTTGTCCTGATGCTTATTAAAGCGTTTCAGAATCCCGTTACCATAGCGCCGCCCCAGTAAGTAGAGCACCTGGTCGCCAATCATCCCGCCCAGCGCCACCACCAGCACCACCAGTGGGAACGACAGTAAACCCTGGTGCGCCGACACGCCCCCCAGCAGGGTGATGGTTTCTCCCTCTGCCATGCTGCCCACCAGCAGCGCGGCATAGCCATATTGCGAAATGAGTGCTGAAACATCCATCGTGGGTCTGTTCACTCCATGTTATTCATTGCATTAAGAATACACCCCGATGCCGGGTTCGCCTCGTCCGGCGGTGATTTTCACGGGGTTCGCTAAATCGTGCTGTTCAATAATTAATCATTCGACCTGCGTTATACTTACTGCATCCTTCCGGGAGCCAGCGTCGCCGCTGGCGTGAGCGTGTTACCAAACAGGGGGCGTTATGAACCATGTCTGGGGGCTTTTTTCCCATCCTTATCGTGAAATGCAGGTTATTAAGGGCGAAAACGAAACCGTTTCGCATCATTACACCCACCACGTGCTGATCATGGCCGCCATTCCGGTGATTTGCGCGTTTATCGGCACCACTCAAATCGGCTGGGATTTTGACGATGGCAACGTGGTGAAACTGTCGCTGTTTACCGGCTTCGCGCTGGCGATCCTGTTTTACGGCCTGATGCTGGCGGGCGTAGCGGTCATGGGCCGCGTGATCTGGTGGATGGCGCGCAACTATCCGCAACGTCCGTCATTAACTAACTGTATGGTGTTTGCCGGCTACGTGGCGACCCCCCTATTTTTGAGTGGTATCGTCGCGCTGTATCCCATCGTCTGGCTGTGCGCGCTGGTGGGGACGCTGGCGCTATTTTATACCGGCTATCTGCTGTACGTCGGGGTTCCGGCGTTCCTTAACATCAATCGCGAAGAGGGGTTGAGCTTCTCCAGTTCGACGCTCGCCATTGGTGTTTTAGTGCTGGAAGTGCTGCTGGCGTTGACCGTTATCTTGTGGGGTTACGGATATCGTCTATTCTGATGAAGGTACATTGCCGGTTAAATCTGGCGCAATGTACTCTTAAATCACGATTCTCCTGTAGCGATAAAGCTGGACGCCGGAGTATCATCCCGGCGCCAGCTTCCAAATATTCATTGAGCGTATGGAAGCGGTGTGCGTCACAACGTGCGTGAATAATTTTCTGAAGTAAAACCATGCCGACTACAATCCGTCATTCACTCCTGAGCCTTGCGCTCATGCTGGCAGTACCCTTTGCGCCCGTAGCCATCGCGGCGAAAACAGCGGTCGCGCAGACCGCCGCCCAACCGGAAATCGCTTCCGGCAGCGCCATGATCGTCGACCTGCAAACTAACAAGGTACTTTATTCCAGCCATCCCAATCTGGTGCGTCCCATTGCTTCTATCACCAAAGTGATGACGGCGATGGTGGTGTTAGACGCCAGCTTGCCGCTGGATGAAATATTGAAAGTCGACATCAGCCAGACGCCGGAAATGAAAGGTATTTATTCGCGGGTACGGTTGAACAGTGAAATCAGCCGTAAAAACATGCTGCTGCTGGCGCTGATGTCCTCGGAAAACCGGGCAGCGGCCAGCCTGGCGCACCATTATCCCGGTGGATATAACGCATTTATCCGCGCCATGAACGCCAAAGCGAAATCCCTTGGCATGACCCACACCCGTTTTGTTGAGCCGACCGGACTGTCGATTCAAAACGTTTCTACCGCCGAGGATCTCACTAAACTGCTGATCGCCACCAAACAGTATCCGCTGATTGGCCAGCTCAGCACCACCCGTGAAGATATGGCGACCTTCGCTAAACCGGCCTATACGCTGCCGTTTCGCAATACCAACCATCTGGTCTACCGCGATAACTGGAACATTCAGCTGACCAAAACCGGCTTTACCAATGCGGCGGGCCACTGCCTGGTGATGCGCACCGTGATCAATAACCGTCCGGTGGCGCTGGTCGTGATGGATGCATTCGGCAAATATACTCACTTCGCCGACGCCAGCCGTCTGCGTACCTGGATGGAAACCGGTAAAGTCACCCCGGTTCCGGCCTCTGCGCTGAGCTATAAACGGCAAAAAGCGGCACAAATGGCCGCGAACAGTACTGCCAACGATGCACAAAACGATTAATTAATTCGGTAGCGCCCAATCGCCCTGGTTGAGCGGGCGCTGCATAATTAACGTGTCCCGCCAGTTACCCAGTTTAAAACCCACGCTGCGCAATTGACCCACCACTTCAAAGCCCAACTGCCGGTGCAGGCGCTGCGAACCGGGGTTGTTTTCTCCGTCGCCGATAATCGCGATCATCTGCCGCCACGGCCCCTGTTCGCAGCGGGCAATCAGTTCCTCCAGCAGCGCCCGGCCAATACCGCGCCCGGTCATACTGGCATCGACGTAGATCGACTCTTCAACGGTGTACCGATAAGCGGGTCGCGAGCGGTAGGGCGCGGCGTAACAGTACCCCACCACAATGCCGTGCCATTCCGCCACCAGCCATGGATAGCCTTTCTCGCAAAGGTGCGCGATGCGCTGCGCCATTTCTTCGGCATCCGGCGGCACTTCTTCAAACGAGGCGCGGCCATGCTGGACATGCCACGCGTAAATGGCGGCGATAAGGGCGGTATCATCAGGCTGGACGTCACGGACAGCTATAGCAGGGACAGGAACCACTTCGACTGCTGACATTTTCCATTCCTCGGGCTGGCTCAGGCCAGCGCGATGCTGGCCTTGTAAACACTTTAATCGGAATTTTCTTAGCCTGATAGCGATTCGCTGGCTATTAACCAAAAATTCACAACTTAGCCTGGTCGCGAACGCTTTCGCTAACCGGTTCCGCCCAATTTTTCAGCTTGCTTGTCTTACCAATACCGGGGTTCATGCTGTTTGTCGGGTCATTTTGCTTATAAAAGCGTTTTAATTGCGGGGGCGCTTCATATAAATGCCCTACATTATGCTCCGCCGGGTATTGCGCCCCGCGCGCCCGCAGCAACTCAAGCATTTCATCCTTCAGCGCATGGGCATCCACGCCTTTTTTAACAATGTAATCCTGATGGAACACATAGCAGAAGAAGTGGCCGTAATAGAGCTTGTGTACCAGCTTGCTGTCGATTTCCGCAGGCAGGGTTTCGAACCACTCGGTATCGTTGCGGCGTAGCGCAATGTCTAACGCCAGGATGTCTTCCACCTCATCGGAATGCACGGCCTGATAGCGGATTGCCGCGCCCGCCGCTGCAAAGCGATGCAAAAAGGCCTTGCTGCCTTCTTCCGGGGTACAGGCGAAAAACGCGCCGTCCGCGTCGTTGAAGAAGTGGTTCAGCCAGCTGCGTGCTTCCTCAATGCCGTCGCCCGCCATTTTCAGCAGCAGATGATGCTCGTACTTATCGCGCCATTGCTTCATGCGCGGCGGCAAATGGCCGGGGAATATTTTGCCCAGCTTTTGCATGGCCCGGTCGGTAAAGTGCGGTTTAAACACGCTGACTTTATCCAGCAGCGCGTCGGTGCGGCCTTTAAGGGTAAAGAATAACGGCATTTTGTCGGTGCCGAGTTTATCGATCATTAAAAACGTGTCTTTGCCGTAGCGCTCGGCGATGTCGTAAATATCGCGATGCATATATTCGCCCGCCACCGGCAGGTTTTCAAAATTCGCCAGCATATGGCGGCGAATCTCCGTCAGCACCGCCGCGTCGTTGGTGCCGATGTAAAACACCTGCTGGTTCTTTTGCGCAGGGAAGGTGTCGAGACGCACCGCGAACACCGCCAGTTTACCCGCGCAGCCGGAGGCTTCAAACAGCCGGTCCGGATCGGCGTTATAGCGCGCCGGGGAATCGGCGTTGATATCGCGCACCCGGCTGATGTAATCGCTGTCTGAGGCGTTGCGGCCATCGTGACGCACGTCTTCAGGTTTAAGACGCTCGTCGTCCAGTTTGCCGAGGATCTGCTCTGGCGTTTGCCCCAAATCAATGCCCAGATGGTTTACCAGCGTCAGTTTGCCATCTTCGTTGATGCGCGCGTACAGCGCCATCTCGGTATAGGCCGGGCCGCGCTGGATCAGCGCGCCGCCGGAGTTATTACAGATGCCGCCCACCACCGATGCGCCAATGCACGATGAGCCGATCACCGAGTGCGGCTCGCGGCCCAGCGGTTTGAGCGCTTTTTCCAGGGTGTAAAGCGTGGTGCCGGGGAAAGCCAGCACCTGCTCGCCCTTATCAATCAGCTGTAATTTATCCAGCCGCAGGGTGCTGATAATCACGATCTGGCGGTCATAATCGTTGCCGTTTGGCGTGGAGCCTTCCGTCAGGCCGGTATTGGCGGCCTGCATTAAAATAATCTTATCGGCGTTAACACAGGCTTGCAGCACGCGCCACAGTTCCAGCAGCGAACCGGGAAACACCACGGCCAGCGCGTCGCCCTGGCCTGAGCGAAAGCCCTTGCGATAGCGGGCAGTTTTCGCGGGATCGGTCAGCAGGTGGCTCGCGCCGACCAGCCGGGTCAGTTCAGCAATAAAGGCAGAATTATCGTTATGCGAGGTGAGGGACATGCTCCACTCCTTGTGGTATGACAAATGTAGACGGAGTTAATCATAGCCCTGCCTTTGCGAGAAAACTCGGAAAGTGCCGAAAAATCAGAGCGCAAACACATTGCGCCTCTTCTTACCGATTTATCCCTGTGGCACACTGCACACCAAATCTGCATGGGCGGCTATGCTTACTAGCCGCATGACTGAGAGAGTAAATGGCATGAAATGGCTTTGTTCTGTAGGGATGGCAGTCAGCCTCGCGCTGCAACCTGCTTATGCGTCATCGACCTTTGGTGAACACCCGCTGACCCCCGAGGCGCGGGATGCGTTTGTCACCGATCTGCTCAAACAAATGACCGTGGATGAAAAGATCGGTCAGCTGCGGTTAATCAGCGTGGGGCCTGATAATCCCAAAGAAGCGATCCGCGACATGATCCAGCAAAGCCAGGTAGGTGCCATCTTTAACACCGTTACCCGCCAGGATATCCGCGCCATGCAGGATCAGGTGATGGAACTGAGCCGCCTGAAAATCCCGTTATTCTTCGCCTACGACGTGCTGCACGGCCAGCGCACCGTGTTCCCGATAAGCCTCGGGCTGGCGTCCTCATTTAATCTTGAGGCGGTTAAAACCGTGGGCCGGATTTCCGCCTATGAAGCGGCGGACGACGGGCTGAATATGACCTGGGCACCGATGGTGGATGTCTCGCGCGATCCGCGCTGGGGCCGCGTGTCGGAAGGCTTCGGGGAAGATACCTATTTAACCTCCATCATGGGTAAAACCATGGTGGAAGCGATGCAGGGCAAAAGCCCGGCGGATCGCTACTCGGTGATGACCAGCGTCAAACACTTCGCCGCCTACGGCGCAGTGGAGGGTGGTAAAGAGTACAATACCGTGGATATGAGCCCGCAGCGTCTGTTCAACGACTACATGCCGCCGTACAAAGCGGCGCTCGATGCGGGCAGCGGTGGCGTGATGGTGGCGCTAAACTCGCTGAACGGCACCCCGGCCTCTTCGGACAGCTGGCTGCTGAAAGATCTGCTGCGCGATGAGTGGGGCTTTAAGGGTATCACCATCTCCGATCACGGGGCGATCAAAGAGCTGATCAAACACGGCACCGCGGCGGATCCAAAAGACGCGGTGCGCGTGGCGCTGAAGTCCGGCATCAACATGAGCATGAGCGACGAATACTACAGCAAGTATTTGCCGGAGCTGGTGAAAAGCGGCGACGTCACCATGGAAGAGCTGGACGATGCGACCCGCCATGTGCTGAACGTCAAATACGATATGGGGCTGTTTAACGATCCGTACAGCCACTTAGGGCCGAAAGAAACCGACCCGCAGGACACCAACGCTGAAAGCCGCCTGCACCGTCAGGAAGCGCGTGAAGTAGCCCGCGAAAGCATGGTACTGCTGAAAAACCGTCTTGATACGCTGCCGCTGAAAAAATCCGGCACGATTGCGCTGATCGGCCCGCTGGCGGACAGCCAGCGCGACGTGATGGGCAGCTGGTCGGCGGCGGGCGTGATAAAACAGTCCGTCACCCTGATGAGCGGTATCAAGAGCGCCGTAGGCGATAACGCCAAAATTCTTTATGCCAAAGGGGCCAACCTCACTAACGATAAAGGCATTATTGAGTTCCTGAATCAGTACGAGCAGGGCGTCGCCGTTGATGAACGTACCCCCCAGGCGATGATTGACGAAGCCGTGGAGACCGCGAAGCAGGCCGACGTGGTGGTTCTGGCGGTGGGTGAGGCCCAGGGCATGGCCCATGAGGCCTCCAGCCGTACCGATCTGACGCTGCCGCAAAGCCAGCGCGACCTGATCGCGGCGATTAAAGCCACCGGCAAACCGCTGGTGCTGGTGCTGATGAACGGGCGTCCGCTGGCGCTGGTGAAAGAAGACCAGCAGGCCGATGCGATTCTGGAAACCTGGTATGCGGGCACCGAAGGGGGCAACGCCATCGCCGATGTGCTGTTTGGCGACTACAACCCGTCGGGCAAACTGCCGATGTCTTTCCCGCGCTCGGTGGGGCAAATCCCGGTGTATTACAGCCATCTGAACACGGGCCGTCCGTACAACCCGGAAAAACCGAACAAATACACCTCGCACTACTTCGATGAAGCTAATGGTCCGCTGTATCCGTTTGGTTACGGTCTGAGCTACACCACCTTTAGCGTATCGGATGTGAAGCTCTCTTCGCCGACGATGGCGCAAAACGGCAGCGTGACCGCCAGCGTGGAGGTGACCAACACCGGCAAACGCGAAGGTGCTACGGTGGTGCAGATGTATCTTCAGGACGTGACTGCGTCCCTGAGCCGCCCGGTGAAGGAGTTGAAAGGGTTTAACAAGGTCCACCTGAAACCGGGTGAAACCCAAACCGTCAGCTTCCCAATCGATGTCAATGCACTGAAGTTCTGGAACCAGAAGCTGCAGTACGTGGCCGAGCCGGGCAAATTCAACGTGTTTATTGGCCTGGATTCCGCCCGCGTGAAGCAGGGTGAGTTCGAACTGCAATAATTTTTCATCACGTAACAGGCCGGGCAACCGGCCTTTTTTATTTCCGTCGCGCTCGGGTTAATCCTCCATCCATAATGCGCAGCGCCTGATTCTCAACTACGCTTTTCCCTTGAACCCCGCGTTTGGGTGTGATGAGGAAAATCAATGAAAACGAAAATCTGGAGTGCGGCAGGCTTACTTTTATTGGCGACAGGGGCTCAGGCGGCGGACCCGGTAAAAGTCGGTTCGAAAATCGACACCGAAGGCGCGCTGTTGGGCAATATTATTATTCAGGTGCTGGAAAGCCACGGTGTCAAAACCGTGAATAAAGTGCAGCTCGGCACCACGCCGGTGGTGCGCGCCGCCATTACCTCCGGCGAGCTGGACATCTACCCGGAATACACCGGTAACGGCGCGTTTTTCTTCAAAGATGAAAACGACCCGGCATGGAAAAACGCCAAAGCGGGCTACGAGAAAGTCAAAAAGCTCGATGCAGAGCAAAATAAACTCATCTGGCTGGCCCCCGCTTCGGCGAACAATACCTGGACTATCGCCGTGCGTAAGGATCTGGCTGAAAAGAACAAACTCACCTCGCTGGCGGATCTCAGCCGCTATCTGAAAGAAAAAGGCGAGTTCAAACTGGCGGCCTCAGCAGAGTTTATTGAGCGTCCGGACGCGCTGCCCGCTTTTGAAAAAGCCTATGATTTTAAACTCAACCAGCCGCAGCTGCTGTCGCTGGCCGGAGGCGATACTGCCGTGACGATCAAAGCCGCTGCGCAGCAAACTTCCGGCGTGAATGCCGCCATGGCCTACGGCACCGATGGCCCGGTTGCCGCGCTGGGCCTGCAAACCCTGTCCGATCCGAAAGGCGTACAGCCGGTGTATGCGCCTGCGCCGGTGGTGCGTGACGCCGTGCTGAAGGCCTATCCGCAGATGGGCGAGTGGCTCGACCCGGTATTCGCCTCGCTGGATGAGAAAACCCTTCAGCAGCTGAATGCTTCCATTGCCGTTGAAGGTCTGGACGCGAAAAAGGTCGCTGCCGATTATCTGAAGCAAAAAGGATTTGTGAAGTAATCACGCCTGGAAAAGGGATGTCTTTTGACAATACGCTGTCATAACCGGGTGATGCTGCTGCTGGCCATCTTGCTGGCAGCAGCGCTCCTGCTGCCGTTTATAAACTACGCGCCTAACCGTCTGGTTTCAGGCTCGCCGATGAGCGTGTCGGCGCTCTCCCCGCTGACGCTGTATGGGCTGCTCGCCGCTGCGCTGCTGCTGGTTATCCTGTCATTGTTACCCGGACGCGCCGCGCTGGTTGCCGGCCTGGTCAGCGCGGAAGGGCTGTTTATCGCGCTGTTGTTGCTGGTGGGCTATGCCGCCACCCATCTGGCCCAGCAGGGCAGTCCGCTGGCGCGCACCTCGCCAGGTAGCGGAGCCTGGCTGATGGCGGCGCTGGCGCTGCTGTTGATGAGCGATACCATCAGCCGCCTGACCCGGAAGCCGCTGTGGCGCTGGCTGCTGCTGGCGCAGCTGTGGATTGTGCCGCTCTGGCTGCTGCTGACCGGCTACTTCAACGATATCTCGCTGCTTAAAGAGTATGCCAACCGCCAGGACGTGTTTAACGACGCGTTCAGCCAGCATCTGACGCTGCTGCTGGCGACGCTCGGCATCGCCCTGGCCATCGGTATCCCGCTGGGCTTGCTGTGCCACCGGTACGCCCGTTCGCAGCCTGCGGTATTTTCCGTGCTTAACGTCATTCAAACCGTACCGTCGATTGCCCTGTTCGGGTTGCTGATCGCGCCGCTTGCCGCGCTGGCGGCGCTGTTCCCCTGGCTGGGGCGATTAGGCGTTTCCGGCATCGGGATGGCACCGGCGCTGATCGCGCTGGTGCTTTACGCGCTGTTGCCGCTGGTGCGCGGCGTGGTGGCGGGCCTCGGCCAGGTGCCGGAAAACGTGCTGGAAAGCGCGCGTGGCATGGGCATGACCGATCGCCAGCGCTTCTTCAAAGCTGAAGTGCCGCTGGCGCTGCCGGTGCTGTTACGCAGCCTGAAGGTGGTGGCGGTGCAGACCGTCGGCATGGCGGTGATCGCCGCGCTAATTGGCGCAGGCGGCTTCGGCGCGCTGGTGTTTCAGGGGCTGTTAAGCAGCGCGCTGGACCTGGTGCTGCTGGGCGTAATACCGGTGATCGCCATGGCGGTAGCGGTAGATGGACTGTTTAACCTGCTGATTGCAGCGCTGGAGGCGCAACGACATGATCGAATTTGATGGCGTGACCAAATATTACCAGGGACGCGCTGCGGTAGAAGATCTCAATCTGAACTTCCGCAAGGGCGCGTTTTCGGTATTGATCGGCACCTCCGGCTCCGGTAAATCCACCACCTTAAAGATGATCAACCGGCTGGTGGAGCATGACGAAGGGCGCATTCGCTTTGCCGGAGAAGAGATCCGCAACTTTTCGCCGCAGGATTTACGGCGGCGTATGGGCTACGCCATCCAGTCTATCGGGCTGTTCCCGCACTGGGACGTGGCGCAAAACATCGCCACCGTTCCGCAACTGCTGAAGTGGCCGAAGGCGCGGATTAACCAGCGGGTGGATGAACTGCTGGCGCTGCTTGGCCTGGACCCGGCGCAGTTTCGCCGCCGCTATCCGCATCAGCTTTCCGGCGGCCAGCAGCAGCGGGTCGGCGTGGCGCGGGCGCTGGCGGCGGACCCGGAAGTGCTGCTGATGGATGAACCCTTTGGCGCGCTCGATCCGGTAACCCGCGAGGCGTTGCAGCAGGAGATGATGCGCATTCATCAACTCCAGGGGCGCACCATTGTTCTGGTCACCCACGATGTGGATGAGGCGCTGCGTCTCGCGGATCATCTGGTGGTGATGGACGGCGGCAAAGTGGTGCAGCAGGGCGCGCCGCTGGCCCTGCTCAGCCAGCCGGAAAACGCGTTTGTGCGCGATTTCTTTGGCCGCAGCGAGCTGGGCGTGCGGCTGCTGTCGATGCGCCAGGTGAAAGATTACCTCACGGTGGGGCATTGCGAAGGCGTGCCGGTTAGCCGCGATACCACGCTGCGTGAGGCGCTGTCGCTGTTCGTGGAGCGGCGCTGCGACGAACTGCCGGTGGTGGATGAACAGGGCAACCCGTGCGGTGTGATCCGCTTTGATACTCTGCTGGAGGGCGACCGTGCGTCTGCTTCGTGATCCTCTGCTGTGGCTGATCCTGCTTTATGGTGCGCTGCTGGTGGGCCTGCCTTATAGCGCGGGATTGTTTAGCTGGTTATTTCCGCAGCTGCCGCGCCCGCTGTATCAGCAGGAGAGTTTCTGGGCGTTGACCGTGGCGCATTTTTATCTGGTGGGCGTTTCGAGCCTGGTCGCTATCGTCCTCGGCATCGGGTTAGGAATTGTGGTGACGCGCCCGTTTGGCCTGGAATTCCGCGCGCTGGTAGAAACCATCGCGGCGGTGGGCCAGACGTTTCCCCCGGTGGCGGTGCTGGCGGTGGCGGTACCGGCGATCGGCTTCGGCAAAGAGCCAGCGATTATCGCACTGATTTTATACGGCTGGCTGCCGGTGTTGCAGGGCACGTTGGCGGGTATTGGCGCGGTGCCGGGCAGCGTTAAAGAGGTGGCACGCGGCGTGGGGATGAGCGGCTGGCAGACCTTATGGAAAGTGGAGATGCCGCTGGCCGCGCCGGTGATCCTCGCGGGCGTGCGCACTTCGGTGATTATCAATATTGGCACGGCGGCTATCGCTTCGACGGTGGGCGCGAATACCCTCGGCACGCCGGTGATTATCGGCCTGAGCGGCTTTAACACCGCGTATGTGATTCAGGGGGCGATTCTGGTGGCGCTGGCGGCGATTATCGTCGACCGCGCCTTCGAGCGTTTACAGCAGATTATGACCCGGCATGCAGGATAACAGTGTAGCCCGCCAGCATCACGCCGCCGATCCCGCCAATCGCCATCAGTAACATGCCGGTGACGATCGCTATTCTGGTTAATTTCATGGACTGCTCCTTGGGTTAACCCGACGATTATACCCGTCTGCGCTCAGGTTGCACCTTTGTTATTTTTGTTACGTCGTTTACAGCGCTTCCGGCGCGTTTAAATCGATGATGGCCCGGCCTTCCGTGCGCCACTGCGCCAGTTGGGTTCGCTGTTGAGAGGTGGGGTTATCGCCGCACCACACCAGCAGCGTCTGGCCCTCGAAAATTTCCGGGCGCAGCTGCGCCACCGGATGCGCCAGAATACTCACACGCCAGCCTCGTTGAGTGGCGCTCCAGCCCGCCAGCCACAGGCGCGTGGTGTCGGTAATATTCCAGCCGATTACCAGCGCGTCTTTGCCGCTTTTTTTGCGCGCCGACGACAGGCACAGGGCGATGTAGTTGATCAGCACGCCGTCAAGGATGCTCAGGAGTGTGGCGAGGGCGGCCTGCTGGCTTTGCAGGCGATGGCGAAGGGGAATAAACAGCTTGTCGACCAGGGTTTGAGCGGGGTAGTCGCGGCCAGTTTCACTGACCCAGTTACGTACCCGGTTAATATTCCCGGCGCGCAGCAGGCGCAATAGCGTTTCCTGCATTTGATACCACTGGGAACCCGGGTCCTGCGCGTCCGTCAGCAGCAGCGATTTAACCTTGCTGACCTGAACGCCGTTATCGATCCACTGTTTGATCTCGCGGATCCGGTCGATATCAGATTCGTTGAATAAGCGGTGCCCGCCATCGGTGCGTTGCGGCTTAACCAGCCCGTATCGCCGCTGCCATGCCCTGAGTGTGACAGGGTTAATATCACACAACTCCGCCACCTCACCGATGGTGTAAAGCGCCATACCACCCTCACTATGCGCGTAAAAATCCCCACTTAACTGTAGTCGGTAGCAGGCTAACCAGGCAAAATGTATTGTGTATTTTTGCACAGATACTCGGCGGTCGGATTGCCAGATCAAAAAAAAAATGCCCTCGCGAGGAGGGCATCATGATTATTTGACCTGTTGGCCGGGCTTAGCGCCGTCGTCAGGGCTTAACAGGAAGATATCTTTCCCGCCAGGGCCTGCCGCCATCACCATGCCTTCAGAAACGCCAAAGCGCATTTTGCGCGGTGCCAGGTTGGCGACCATCACCGTCAGACGGCCAATCAGCACCTGCGGATCCGGATACGCGGAGCGGATGCCGGAGAACACGTTGCGTTTCTCGCCGTCCAGATCCAGCGTCAGGCGCAGCAGCTTGTCGGAGCCTTCAACGAACTCCGCGTTTTCAATCAGCGCCACGCGCAGATCGACTTTGGCGAAATCATCGAAGCTGATGGTTTCATGAATCGGATTATCCGCCAGTTCGCCGGTTGCCGGCGCGGCTGCCGCTTTCACTTCCTCTTTCGATGCTTCAACCAGCGCGTCAACCTGTTTCATCTCGATGCGGTTGTACAGCGCTTTAAAGGTATTCACTTTATGGCCGAGCAGCGGCTGCTGGATAGCGTCCCAGGTCAGCTCGGTGTTCAGGAAGGCTTCGGCGCGTTCGCTCAACTGCGGCAGCACCGGCTTCAGCCAGGTCATCAGCACGCGGAACAGGTTGATGCCCATTGAGCAGATCGCCTGCAGGTCGGCATCGCGGCCTTCCTGTTTCGCCACCACCCACGGAGCCTGCTCGTCAACATAGCGGTTGGCCACGTCGGCCATCGCCATGATTTCGCGGACGGCTTTACCGAACTCACGGCTTTCCCACGCTTCGCCGATGCTTTGGGCCGCGTCGGTAAAGGTCTTGTACAGCGCCGGATCGGCCAGCTCTGCCGCCAGCATGCCGTCGAAGCGTTTGGCGATAAAGCCCGCGTTGCGGGACGCCAGGTTGACCACTTTGTTGACGATGTCGGCATTTACACGCTGGACGAAATCTTCCAGGTTGAGGTCGATATCATCAATGCGTGAGGAGAGCTTGGCGGTGTAGTAATAGCGCAGGCTGTCGGCGTCGAAATGGTTCAGCCAGGTGCTGGCTTTGATAAAGGTGCCGCGCGATTTAGACATCTTCGCGCCGTTCACCGTCACATATCCGTGGACGAACAGATTGGTCGGCTTGCGGTAGCCGCTGCCTTCCAGCATCGCCGGCCAGAACAGGCTGTGGAAGTAAACGATGTCTTTACCGATGAAATGATACAGCTCGGCGTCAGAGTCTTTTTTCCACCAGTCGTCAAAGTTGAGATCGCCACGCTTGTCGCACAGGTTTTTGAACGAGCCCATGTAGCCGATCGGCGCATCCAGCCAGACGTAAAAGTATTTGCCCGGCGCGTTGGGGATCTCAAAGCCGAAGTACGGCGCATCGCGAGAAATATCCCACTGTTGCAGGCCGGATTCGAACCACTCCTGCATTTTGTTCGCCACCTGCTCCTGCAACGCGCCGCTGCGGGTCCACGCCTGTAGCATTTCGCTGAACGACGGCAGGTCGAAGAAGAAGTGTTCGGATTCACGCATCACCGGCGTCGCGCCGGAAACCACTGACTTCGGCTCGATCAGCTCGGTCGGGCTGTAGGTCGCGCCGCACACTTCGCAGTTATCGCCGTATTGATCCGGGGATTTGCATTTCGGGCAGGTGCCTTTGACGAAACGGTCCGGCAGGAACATGCCTTTTTCCGGGTCGTACAGCTGCGAAATGGTGCGGTTCTTGATGAAGCCGTTCTCTTTCAGACGGGTATAGATAAGCTCCGACAGCTCGCGGTTTTCGTCGCTGTGCGTGGAGTGATAGTTATCGTAGCTGATGTTAAAGCCAGCAAAATCGGTCTGATGCTCCTGACTCATCTCGCCAATCATCTGCTCCGGCGTGATGCCAAGCTGTTGCGCTTTCAGCATAATCGGCGTGCCGTGGGCATCGTCGGCGCAGATGAAGTTGACGTTGTGGCCGCGCATTCGCTGGTAACGAACCCAGACATCAGCCTGGATATGCTCCAGCATGTGGCCGAGGTGGATCGAGCCGTTCGCGTAGGGAAGGGCACAGGTTACCAGTATTTTTTTCGCGACTTGAGTCATAGTGAGAATTACTTCTTCCAGGTAAAAAGGGGGTTCGATATTACCAAATGGGTACTTATTTGGTAACCCAAAAGCGAAGGCTGGGGGAATTATTCCCTTTTTGGTATGCTTAACGCTTCGAACCCTTATCAAAACACAATTACAAAGGAGTCGGGATGAGTCCTCAATCCCAGGCCAAATCTCCGGAAGCTTTGCGAGCCATCGTTGCCGGGACACTGGCGAATTTCCAGCACCCCACCCTGAAACATAACCTGACCGCCCTGAAGGCGCTGCATCATGTGGCATGGATGGACGATGTTATCCATATCGAGCTGCAAATGCCGTTCGCCTGGCAGAGCGCGTTCGAGGAGCTGAAAGAGAGCGCCAGCGCGGATCTGCTACGCCTTACCGGCGCGAAAGCCATCGACTGGAAACTGACTCACCAGATCGCCACCCTGAAGCGTGTGAAAAACCAGGCGGGCATCAACGGCGTGAAAAACATCATTGCCGTCAGTTCCGGCAAGGGCGGGGTGGGTAAATCCTCTACCTCGGTCAACCTGGCGCTGGCGCTGGCCGCCGAAGGGGCGAAAGTGGGCATTCTGGATGCCGACATCTACGGCCCGTCAATCCCGACCATGTTGGGCACTGAACATGAGCGCCCGACCTCCCCGGACGGCACCCATATGGCACCGATTGTCGCTTACGGACTGGCCAGCAACTCTATCGGCTATCTGGTTACCGACGATAACGCCATGGTGTGGCGCGGCCCGATGGCCAGTAAAGCGCTGATGCAAATGCTGTCTGAAACCTTATGGCCGGAGCTGGATTATCTGGTGCTGGATATGCCGCCGGGCACCGGTGACATCCAGCTGACGCTGGCGCAGAACGTGCCGGTAACCGGCGCAGTGGTCGTCACCACGCCGCAGGATATCGCGCTGATCGACGCCAAAAAGGGCATCGTGATGTTCGAGAAAGTGGACGTGCCGGTGCTGGGCATCGTGGAAAACATGAGCATGCACGTGTGCAGCCAGTGCGGCCACCACGAGCCGATTTTCGGCACCGGCGGCGCGGAGAAACTGGCGGCGCAGTACAACACTTCGCTGCTCGGCCAGCTGCCGCTGCATATCACGCTACGCGAAGATCTCGATCGCGGTCAGCCGACGGTGGTGAGCCGCCCGGACAGCGAATTCACCCAGATTTACCGCCAGCTGGCAGGACGCGTTGCGGCGCAGCTCTACTGGCAGGGCGAAGTGATCCCGAGCGAAATCTCGTTCCGCGCGGTGTAAATTCCCTAAGGCAGACGTGAGTCTGCCTTTTTTTGCTTCCAGTGCATTAAGTAATATTCCCCTTCCGGGCTGTCGCCCGTCGACTCAATTTCCCAACCGTGACGCTGATAAAACCTTACTGCCGGTTCATTTTTCACCAGGCATTTTAGCGCCCCGGTGCTGGTGAAGTTTTCCTGTGCCTTCTGCAACAGCGCGCTGCCCGCGCCTGACCCCTGGTATTGCGGGTCGATAAACAGATTGTGCAGAAAGTTATCGTTTTCCAGCAGTGAGGCAAAGCCGACGCGGTGGCCGTCCTGTTCCGCTACCCAAATGGTTTCGCCGAGCGTGGCGGCATCGAAATCTTCCAGTTGCCACTGGCTGGCATCCAGCCATGGCCAGGCTTCGCGACGGGCGTGCAGATAAATCGTGCGTAAAAAAGGCCGATCGGCTTCCTGCCACGGGCGGAGGGTCAGGTCTGATTTTTTATCCGGGTCTGAAATTGTCACTTTTTTGTGCATCTTCATAGAAAGTCGTTAGTGCGCCGGGTATCTTACGCGCTTTCAGTTGAAAGGCCGGTGTGTGGAGTATGTACGAGTTTAACCTGGTGTTGCTGTTGCTCCAGCAAATGTGCGTGTTTTTGGTCATCGCCTGGCTGATGAGCAAGACGCGGCTGTTTATCCCGTTGATGCAGGTCACCGTGCGTCTGCCGCATAAGCTGCTGTGTTACGTTACGTTCTCGATTTTCTGCATTCTCGGCACCTATTTCGGTTTACACATTGAAGACTCCATCGCTAATACCCGGGCGATTGGCGCAGTGATGGGCGGGTTACTGGGCGGCCCGGTGGTGGGCGGCCTGGTAGGGCTGACCGGCGGTTTGCACCGCTACTCGATGGGCGGGATGACCGCGCTAAGCTGCATGATATCGACCATCGTCGAAGGGCTGCTGGGCGGGCTGGTGCACAGCCTGTTAGTGCGCCGTGGCCGCAGCGATAAGCTGTTCAACCCTTTTACCGCCGGGGCGGTGACTTTCATCGCCGAACTGGTGCAAATGATGATTATCCTGCTGATCGCCCGGCCTTATCAGGATGCGCTGAAGCTGGTGGAAAGCATCGCCGCGCCGATGATCGTCACCAACACCGTCGGCGCGGCGCTGTTTATGCGCATCCTGCTGGATAAGCGCGCTATGTTTGAAAAATACACCTCGGCGTTTTCCGCGACCGCGCTGAAGGTAGCGGCGTCTACCGAGGGGATATTGCGTCTCGGATTTAACGAAGAGAACAGCGCCAAAGTGGCCCACGTTATCTGGAAAGAGCTGGATATCGGCGCGGTGGCGATCACCGATCGCGAAAAGCTGCTCGCCTTTACCGGCATCGGCGACGATCACCATTTGCCGGGGCGGCCCATTTCCTCGTCCTATACCTGGCGGGCGATTGAGTCCGGCGAGGTGGTGTATGCCGACGGCAATGAAGTGCCGTACCGCTGCTCGCTGCATCCGCACTGTAAGCTGGGTTCGACGCTGGTGATCCCGCTGTACGGCGAGAATCAGCGGGTGATCGGCACCATCAAACTTTACGAAGCCAAAAACCGCCTGTTTAGCTCCATTAACCGCACGCTGGGGGAGGGGATTGCGCAATTGCTGTCCGCGCAAATTCTGGCGGGCCAGTACGAGCGGCAAAAAGCGCTGCTGACCCAGTCGGAAATCAAGCTGCTGCACGCCCAGGTAAACCCGCACTTCTTGTTTAATGCGCTAAATACCCTGATGGCGGTGATCCGCCGCGACAGCGAACAGGCCGGACAGCTGGTGCAATACCTGTCGACCTTTTTCCGTAAAAACCTTAAGCGCCCGTCAGAAATCGTCACCCTTGCCGATGAGATAGAGCACGTTAACGCCTATCTGCAAATCGAGAAGGCGCGCTTTCAGGCGCATCTGCAGGTCACCCTGACGCTGCCCAGTGAACTGGCGCACGTCAGTTTACCGGCGTTTACCCTGCAACCCATCGTTGAGAACGCCATTAAACACGGCACTTCCCAGATGATGGAGACCGGAAAAATCCAGCTTAGCGCTCGCCAGCAGGGCGATCGGCTGGTGCTGGAAATCGAAGACAACGCCGGGCTGTATCAACCAAAACCGCAGACGAACGGTTTGGGGATGAGCCTGGTGGAAAAACGGCTGCGCGCCCGGTTCGGGGACGACTGTTCCATGACCATTAGCTGCGAGCCGGACCATTTTACCCGTATAACCCTACAACTACCGATGGTGGATTCCCCATGTTAAAGGTGCTTCTGGTTGATGATGAACCGCTGGCGCGCGAGAATTTACGCTTTCTGCTCCAGGAACACAGCGATATCGACATTGTCGGCGAGTGCGCCAATGCGGTAGAAGGCATCAGCGCGGTCCACCGGCTGCGCCCGGACGTGCTGTTTCTTGATATCCAGATGCCGCGTATTTCCGGGCTGGAGATGGTCGGCATGCTCGACCCAAGCCACCGGCCCGGCATCGTGTTTCTCACCGCCTATGACGAGTACGCGGTAAAAGCTTTTGAAGAGCACGCCTTTGATTATCTGCTGAAACCCATTGAGGCCGGGCGGCTGGCGAAAACTCTCGACCGCCTGCGCCAGGAGCGCGCGCCGCAGGATGTGTCGCTGCTCAGCGCCAACCAGCAGCATTTGAAATACATCCCCTGCACCGGGCACAGCCGTATCTGGCTGCTGCAAATGGAAGACGTGGCGTTTGTCAGCAGCCGGATGAGCGGGGTGTTCGTCACCAGCGCCCAGGGGCAGGAGGGCTTTACCGAACTGACGCTGCGCACCCTGGAAAGCCGCACGCCGCTGCTGCGCTGTCATCGGCAGTATCTGGTGAATATGGCGCACCTGAAAGAGATCCGCCTTGAAGAGAATGGCCAGGCGGAGCTGCTGCTGCGCGACGGACAGACCGTGCCGGTCAGCCGTCGCTATCTGAAAAGCCTGAAAGAGGCGCTGGGGCTGTAGCGCGTTTTTATCGTCAGTCGGCCAGTGGAAAATGGTACACTGGTCTTTTCCCGCTGTACTAAAGAGAACACGCCAGTGCTGAATAACGATATTTTACGTAGCCTTCGCTACACCCTGAAAATGAACAATAACGACATCATCTCCACCCTGGCGCTGGCGGATGTGGAAGTGAGCGCCGCTCAGGTGGTGCAGTACATCAAAAAAGAAGAAGACGAAGGCTTTGCGCGCTGCCCGGATCTGATCCTCTCCTCGTTTCTCAATGGCCTGATCTACCTGCGCCGCGGCAAAGACGAGAGCCAGCCGCCGCTGAAGGCTGACCGCAAAATCACCAACAACATTATCCTTAAAAAACTGCGCATCGCCTTTGAGCTGAAAACCGACGATATTCTGGCGATCCTCACCGAGCAGAAATTCCGCGTTTCGATGCCGGAAATCACCGCCATGATGCGCGCCCCGGAGCATAAGAACTATCGCGAGTGTGGCGACCAGTTTCTGCGGAATTTCCTTAAAGGGCTGGCGAGCCGCTTTAACCCCTCCGCCGCTCAGTAACCCTTTTTGACCGCTTAGATTGCAATACGACCGCTGAAGCAAATCCCGCCCTCTTGTGTGACATCGCCATGCCAGGATAGCGCTGAAAACTTTCTTATCCCTGGAGTTGGCTATGTCACACGCACTGACGTTTGTTATTGCGACCCTGTGTATCCTTGCCATTTGCTACCGTCTGTACGGCGTATTTTTCGTCCGTAAAGTGCTGAACGCAGATGACAGCGAGGTTACCCCTTCGCATGTTTATGAGGACGGCAAAGACTACGTCCCGACCAAAAAATGGGTGAACTTCGGCAGCCACTTTGCCGCTATCGCTGCCGCTGGCCCGCTGGTAGGGCCGGTGCTGGCTGCCCAGTACGGTTATTTCCCCGGTTTCCTGTGGCTGCTGGTGGGCTGTGTGGTTGGCGGCGCGGTACACGATACCGTGGTGCTGTTCGCCTCCATGAAGCATCAGGGCAAATCCCTTTCAGAAGTAGCAAAATCCGAGCTTGGCCCGGTAGCGGGCTGGTGCACCGGCCTGGCGATGCTGTTCATCATCACCATTACCATGGCGGGTCTCTCAATGGTGGTGGTTCACGCCCTTGAGCGTAACCCGTGGGGCACCTTCGCGGTGTTTATGACCATCCCGGTGGCGATTGGCGTGGGTCTGTGGGAGCGCTTCACCGGTAGCATGCGCGGCGCGACCTGGGTCGGCATTCTGGTGATTTTCGGCTGTGTGATTGCCGGTCCTTACATCCAGGCCTCTGCGTTTGGCGAGTGGCTGAGCCTGAAAGCCTCCACCGTGAGCCTGGTGCTGCCGTTCTACGCTTTCTTTGCCACCGCGTTGCCGGTATGGATGCTGCTGACCCCGCGCGGTTACCTGTCCAGCTTTATGAAAATCGGCGTGTTCGGCGCGCTGGTGATTGGCGTGGTATTTATCAACCCGGAAATCCAGTTCCCGGCGGTGACGCAGTTTATCCACGGTAATGGCCCGGTACTGGCCGGTCCGGTCTGGCCGTTTATCTCGATCACCATCGCCTGTGGCGCAATCTCTGGTTTCCATGCCTTTATCGGTTCCGGCACCACGCCGAAGCAGATCGACAAATGGAACGACATCCTGCCGGTGGCCTTTGGCGCAATGTGCGCGGAATGCGTGGTGGGCGTGATGGCCCTGATCGCTGCCACCGCGCTGCATCCGGCGGACTACTTCGCCATCAACTCCGCACCGCAGGTGTTTGCCGGCCTGGGGATGGATGTGGTTAACCTGCCGAAACTGAGCGAAGAGATCGGGCTGGATCTGTACGGACGTACCGGTGGGGCCGTAACCCTGGCGGTGGGCATGGCGGATATTTTTACCCGCATTCCGTGGTTCAGCAACCTGGCGTCTTACTTCTTCCAGTTTGTGGTGATGTTTGAGGCGGTATTTATCCTCACTGCCGTGGACTCCGGCACCCGCGTGGCGCGCTATTTGCTGCAGGATTTCTTCGGTGATCTGTGGGCTCCGCTGAAACGCACGAACTGGATGCCCGGCGCGATCGGTTGCAGCATCGTGGCCTGCCTGCTGTGGGGTTACCTGCTGAACTCCGGCGATATCAACTCGGTCTGGGCGCTGTTTGGCGTTTCTAACCAGCTGATGGCGTCGATTGGCCTGATGATTGGCGCGACCATCATCATGCGGATGTCGAAAAAACGCTGGTACGCGCTGACCTGCCTGGTGCCGCTCTCTTACCTGTACGTTACCGTGAACTACGCGGCGTACTGGATGGTGAAAAACGTGTATTTCAACTCTGCGGCCAAGGGCTTCAACATCTTCAACGGCACGATTTCTATTATTATGGTGGTGCTGGGGCTGGTGATTATGATTTCCTCTATCCAGCGCTGGATTGTGCTGTGGCGCGCCCGCGCGCAGCCGGAGCCGGTTGAGGCGCTTTCTTAAGCGTTAGCTCTGTAGATTCAAAAAAAACCGGAGGAAACTCCGGTTTTTTTATGCCGTAATCTGGCGGCTCAGCCAGCGCTGAATAATTTATTAAATCCCGCCACTTCGGGGGCCTGGCGCTGAAACAGCTCAATGATAAATTCAACGGCTTTTCCGGTTTGATACGTCGGCCATGCCAGGCAAAGGGGGGAAGGCGCGCGCATAAACGGGACGGTATGGGCAACTAATTCTCCGCTTTCAAGGTAGTGCCGACACAAGGCTTCAGGTAAGAAACCGATACCGACGCCCGTAAGATGTGCAGCAAGCTTTGTTGATAAGTCGGCAACCTGGATCTGCCTCTGGCCCGGCAGCCGCCATGCCACACGTTTGGTTAAGTGGCGAGCGCTGTCTTCAATATTGATAACCGGATACTGCCTGAGAAGGCTTTCCGTAATTGGGCCATCAAGCGCATTAAGCGGGTGGTGGGCCGCGATGGCAAATCGCCACTCCACTTCGCCTAACGGATGAATAGCAATACTCTCAGAGAGGGTTTCCCGACCGGACACCCCGATCGCCAGCGAATAATTATCGTGTAATAGCGTATCCCAGACGCCCATATATATTTGCCGGGCAAAGGTGAATTGGGTCAGAGGAAAGTGTTTAGCCAGCGCTTTAAGCAATTGTGCAATCGCCTGAGGTTCATAGAGTAAGTTATTCACCACAATATTCACCTGGCGTTCAACGCCATCATGTACCTGACGCAACTCGCCGGGCATGGCCTCCAGCCAGCTTAGCCATTCCTTTGAACGCTCGACAAGATGTGCGCCCGCAGGGGTTAGCAATACGCTGCGGGTAGTGCGGTGAAATAGCGCCACGCCCACGTTCTCTTCCAACAGTTTAATGCGATAGCTAATCGTGGCCGTGGTTTTGTGCAATTTTTCAGCGGCGTTTGAGAAGCTGTTGCACTCAGCGACCATCAAAAACGTCCTGAGCGTTTCATGATCCAACATTTCTTGCCTGCCCGTTACTCTATGAATTTGATGAATATTCTCATTTAAGGCATTCCATTAGTATGGGCTTTGTCATGTTTTTAGAAAATTTTTCCAACTTTTTATTGCCCTGTTCCCCGGATGGTTTTAAATTGTTCAGCAAGAGTTCAGAAATCAGGCGAAAACGCGTATGCGATACTCGCATCAGAAAAGGATGAACGAATGAAATTAAAGGTATTACCGCTGGATGCGGAAAGCTTTGCTCCCTATGGCGACGTCATCGAAACCGCAGGACGCGATTTTTTCCATATCAACAATGGGCTGGTCGAGCGTTATCACGCGCTGGGAAAAGCTGATATTTTAAAACAGGATCAAGCGCTTATTAGCATTAACCGCGCTGAGCCGCTTCCGGAACCGTTAATGATCAACGTGCTGGAGCGCCATCCGTTAGGCTCCCAGGCCTTTTTTCCTCTCAACGGCGAGTCGTTCGTGATGGTTGTGGCGACCGGTGAACAGGAACCGGACCCGGAGAGCATCAGAGCCTTCATCACCAATGGCCGTCAGGGCGTTAATTACTATCGCAACGTCTGGCATTATCCGCTTTTTGCATGGCAAACAACTACCGACTTTTTAACTATCGACCGGGGCGGCAATGACAATTGTGACGTCGCGACAATCGCCACTCGGGAACTGGTTTTTAGCTGATCAGAGATTGCGGTACAGGATAAATGCCGTGACGCTTTAAGACATCTTCCATAAGATGTGCATACGCTTATTTGTTGCGCAACATATTGTTAGCCAGACAATATTTATGGGAGATAGTTAGAGCATGACTGAATTAAGACGCCGTGGACGGCCAGGACAGGCTGATGCGGGCGCACAGAAAGGGGCGCAAGCGCTGGAGCGTGGCATCGCGATTCTGGAATATTTAGCGAAAAGCGGTGGTAGTTCTTCAGTAACTGATATTGCCGAAAGCCTTGAACTTCCGCTTTCGACCACTTTCAGGTTATTGAAAGTATTAGAAAACGCGGATTTTGTTTATCAGGATGTGCAACTTGGCTGGTGGCATATTGGTCTCGGGGTTTTCAACATTGGCGCGGCCTATATCCATAACCGCGACGTGCTGTCAGTTGCTGCCCCCTTTATGCGCCGCTTGATGTTGATGTCCGGCGAAACGGTGAACGTCGGTATCCGTAACGGCGCAGAAGCGGTACTTATCGGGCAGCTTGAATGCCAGTCAATGGTGAGAATGTGTGCACCGTTGGGAAGCCGGATGCCGCTACATGCCTCCGGGGCAGGTAAGGCGTTGATTTATCCGCTGCCTGAAGACGAACGCGTAGAATTGCTATTAAAGTCGGGTCTTAAACGCTTCACGCCCGGCACCCTGGCAGGCTTACCGGAGCTTGAAAAAGATTTAAAGCTGTCTCAGCAGCGTGGCTATGTCATCGATCAGGAAGAGCATGCTGAAGGACTGAACTGTGTCGCCTCGCCGGTATACGACAGCTCAGGAACAGTGGTTGCAGCGATTTCAATTTCCGGCCCCAGCACGCGATTATCCAGCGATCGCTTTGAAAGTTTAGGGGAATTAGTACGCGATACCGCGCAAGATATCAGTATGGCGTTAGGCATGCGTTCCGCGAAGTAAACGAGATTGCCGGTTCTCAGCCCGAACGTGAAATAGCGCATCTCCCGCCCTGTAGAGTGCGGGATTTTTTTGAAGGATTTTAAAATTGGAATATTTTTCCAATATCTATCTGTAAGGAGAAGTAGCATGGCCCGTATGAGAGCTGTAGACGCAGCAATGTATGTTTTAGAAAAGGAAGGCATCAACACGGTGTTCGGTGTGCCGGGTGCAGCAATCAACCCGTTCTATTCGGCAATGCGCCAGCACGGCGCAATCCGGCACGTGCTGGCTCGTCATGTTGAAGGTGCGTCGCATATGGCGGAAGGGTATACCCGCGCCAGAGCCGGGAATATTGGCGTTTGCCTGGGGACATCCGGCCCGGCTGGCACGGATATGATTACGGCGCTGTATTCCGCTTCGGCCGATTCCATTCCCATTCTGTGCATTACCGGCCAGGCTCCGCGCGCAAAATTACATAAAGAGGACTTCCAGGCGGTGGATATTGAGTCTATCGCTAAGCCAGTCAGCAAAATGGCGGTAACGGTACGCGAGCCCGCGCTGGTACCGCGCGTGTTGCAACAGGCATTCCACGTGATGCGCTCGGGGCGGCCAGGCCCGGTACTGGTTGATTTACCTTATGATGTGCAGGTGGCGGAAATTGAATTTGATCCTGACAGCTATGCGCCGCTGCCGGTCTATAAGCCGACCCCGACGCGTATTCAAATCGAAAAAGCCATCGCGTTGCTAAATGCGGCGGAACGCCCAGTGATCGTAGCTGGCGGTGGAGTCATTAACGCCGACGCAGCGGCGCTGTTACAGCGCTTCGCTGAAATTACCCACGTTCCGGTTATCCCAACCTTAATGGGTTGGGGCGTGATTGCGGACGACCATGAACTGATGGCTGGGATGGTGGGCTTACAGACGGCGCATCGTTACGGAAACGCCACGCTGCTTGCTTCGGACATGGTGTTCGGGATTGGTAACCGCTTCGCTAATCGCCATACCGGTTCGGTTGAGAAATACACTGCCGGGCGGAAAATTGTTCATATCGATATCGAAGCCACGCAAATTGGCCGCGTGCTGTGCCCGGACTTAGGCATTGTCTCCGATGCTAAAGCCGCGCTTGAGATGCTGATTGACGTAGCGGAAGAGATGAAGCGCAGCGGTAAACTGGTGAACCGTGAGGCATGGGTCGCTGAGTGTCAGCAACGTAAACGCACGCTGCTGCGCAAAACGCACTTCACTGAGGTGCCGGTTAAGCCGCAACGCGTCTATGAAGAGATGAATAAAGCGTTTGGCCGCGATGTTTGTTATGTCACTACCATTGGGCTTTCGCAAATCGCCGCCGCGCAAATGCTCCATGTATTTAAAGAACGCCACTGGATCAACTGCGGACAGGCAGGCCCGTTAGGCTGGACGATACCGGCAGCACTGGGTGTTTGCGTCGCCGATCCGCAACGTAAAGTTGTGGCAGTCTCGGGAGACTATGATTTCCAGTTTATGATCGAAGAACTGGCGGTAGGCGCGCAATTTAATATTCCTTATATCCACGTACTGGTTAACAACGCGTATCTCGGGCTGATTCGCCAGTCGCAACGCGCCTTCGATATGGATTACTGCGTGCAGTTAGCGTTTGAGAATATTAACTCCAGTGAAGTCAATGGGTATGGCGTCGATCACGTCAAAGTGGTTGAGGGCCTGGGCTGTAAAGCGATTCGGGTATTTAAACCTGAAGATATCGCTCCCGCGTTTGCGCAGGCAGAAGCATTAATGAAAAAACACCGTGTTCCCGTGGTAGTGGAGATAATTCTCGAGCGGGTGACCAATATTTCTATGGGTAGTGAGCTTGATAATGTCACTGAATTTGAGGCAACTACCGATAACGCCGATGATGCCCCGACAGAAATCTGCTTTATGAAATATGAATAAGGAGAGGCAAAATGCTACGTTTTTCAGCTAATTTATCGATGCTTTTTCTGGAATATGATTTTCTTGACCGCTTTGAGTATGCAGCAAAGTGCGGGTTTCGCGCCGTGGAATTTATGTTTCCTTATGACTATGCGCCAGAAGTATTACAGGAAAAATTAGCGCGCTGGGAATTAAAGCATACGTTACATAATTTACCTGCCGGCGACTGGGCAAGCGGCGAACGCGGTATCGCCTGCATTCCGGGCCGTGAAGCCGAATTCCGCAACGGTGTCGCCCAGGCTATTGAATACGCAAATGCGCTGGGCAATAAAAAAATTAACTGTCTGATCGGCAAAGTTCCGCAGGATGCGTCGCCTGAGGCAGTCCATCAGACCGTGGTGAATAACCTGCGCTATGCCGCTGGCGAGCTTGAAAAACAGGGACTAATGCTGCTGATTGAGCCAATTAATCATTTTGATATCCCCGGATTTTTCCTTACCGGAACGGCTCAGGGGTTGGCGTTAATTTCAGAAGTTGGATATGGCAATGTACGCCTGCAATATGATATTTACCATATGCAGCGTATGGAAGGAGAATTAACCCAGACGCTGATTAACCAACTGCCGAAAATAGGCCACATTCAGATTGCGGATAATCCAGGGCGTGGCGAGCCGGGAACCGGAGAAATTAATTTCGATTATCTTTTTAACGTAATTAAAGCGTCTGATTATGATGGCTGGGTCGGGTGTGAATATAAACCCGTCTCGACCACTGAAAATGGGATTAGCTGGTTAACCCACGTACAATAATCTTATTTTCTCATCGTTGTTAATGGCTTCCTGATTCAGGAACGGGCAACTATTGCTCAAAAAAGCAAAAGGAAGGTTACATGAATATTGGATTCATTGGTCTTGGTATTATGGGTGCGCCCATGGCTTTACGCCTTGCACAGGCAGGGCATCAACTCTACGTGAGTAATTTAGGGCCGGTTGCCGCTGAGCTGCTAAATCTTGGCGCGAAAGTTTGCCCGACACCTCGGCTGGTCACTGAAAACGCCGACATCATTATTATTATGGTCCCGGACACGCCTCAGGTTGAAGATGTCCTGTTTGGTATGGAGGGGTGTGCCGAAACCAGCCTCAATGGAAAAACAATCGTTGATATGAGTTCGATATCGCCTGTCGAGACCAAACGTTTCGCGTTGAAGGTGATTGAGCTCGGCGGTGAATATCTTGATGCGCCGGTATCAGGCGGTGAGATTGGCGCACGCGAGGGGACTTTGTCCATTATGGTTGGTGGCAACCCGGATGTTTTTGACAAGGTCAAACCGCTTTTCGAATTAATGGGTAAAAACATCACCCTGATTGGCGGTAATGGGGACGGGCAAACCTGTAAGGTGGCGAACCAGATTATTGTCGCGCTGAATATTGAAGCCGTCTCGGAGGCGCTACTGTTTGCATCGAAGGCGGGTGCCGATCCTGGCCGGGTTCGTAAAGCGTTAATGGGCGGTTTTGCCTCTTCGCGTATTCTGGAGGTGCACGGCGAGCGAATAATCAAACGCACGTTCGCGCCCGGCTTTAAAATCGCTCTGCATCAAAAAGATCTTAATCTGGCATTACAGAGCGCTAAGGCGTTAGCGGTTAATTTACCCAATACCGCAACCTGCCAGGAATTATTTAATACTTGTGCCGCCAATGGCGGCAGTCAGTTGGACCATTCAGCGCTGGTACAGGCGCTGGAGTTAATGGCGAACCATAAAATCGCATAATAATAAGGGATGGCTCACGGGCCATCCTGACAAAAAAATAACAAATTTATTTTAACCGACAAGCTAAAGCTCATTGATGTTTTCCGATACGTGAAATTAGAGGGATTTATGGAAAATCAGGAACTAAAGCAAAGAGAGCTGTATCGTAGCAGAGGTTATAACGACGATCTTCTTCCTAAAACTGAACAGCAACGCACCTGGCGTGCAATAAACTACTTCACTTTGTGGATGGGATCGGTTCATAACGTACCAAATTATGTCATGGTCGGTGGTTTTTTTATTCTGGGGTTGTCAACGTTAAGTATTATGCTGGCTATTATTGTCAGCGCTTTTTTTATCGCTTTCGTCATGGTGATGAATGGCGCAGCCGGAACACGTTACGGCGTGCCGTTTGCCATGATATTACGCGCCTCCTATGGAATTAAAGGCGCGTTATTACCCGGGATTCTCAGAGGCGGTATTGCCGCTATTATGTGGTTTGGCCTGCAATGCTATGCCGGGTCACTGGCATTCTTAATTCTTATTGGCAAGATATGGCCCGATTTTTTAAGCCTCGGAGGCGATTTCAGTATTCTCGGGTTAAATTTACCGGGTTTAATTGCCTTTATTATATTCTGGGCCATCAACGTGATGATTGGTTTTGGCGGCGGCAGCGTATTGAATAAATTTACCGCTATTCTGAATCCGTGCATTTATATCGTGTTTGGCGGGATGGCGATCTGGGCGGTTAACCTGGTAGGGATTACCCCGATACTTGAGTACATACCCACCGGGGTAACGCAAAACGGCAACAGCGGGTTTTTAGTACTGGTGGTGATCAATGCCGTCGTTGCCGTATGGGCCGCGCCTGCGGTGAGCGCATCCGATTTTACCCAAAATGCCAAAGACTTTCGCCAGCAGGCGATTGGCCAGACGCTGGGGCTGGTGGTTGCCTATATTCTGTTTGCCGTTGCCGGGGTCTGTATTATTGCCGGTGCCAGCATTCATTACGGGGTAGACACCTGGAACGTGCTGGATATTGTGCAGCGTTGGGACAGTTTATTTGCATCCTTCTTCGCGGTACTTGTTATTCTGATGACCACCATCTCAACCAACGCCACCGGGAATATTATCCCGGCAGGTTATCAAATTGCGGCAATCGCACCGACTAAGCTGACCTATAAGAATGGCGTTATGATTGCCAGTATTATTAGTTTACTGATTTGTCCCTGGAAGCTCATGGAGAATCAGGACAGTATTTATTTATTCCTGGATATTATTGGCGGGATGCTGGGTCCGGTTATTGGTGTGATGCTGGCGCATTACTATATCGTTATGCGCGGTAATATTGATTTAAATGTCTTATACACTAAACCCGGCGATTACAAATTTTATGAGCATGGGTTTAATACCACTGCATTTGTTGTCACGGTTATTGCTGTCATTATCTCACTGGGCGGGAAGTTTATTCCGCTGTTAGAGCCGCTTTCACGTGTTTCCTGGTTTGTCGGCGTCATTGTGGCCTTTGGTTTATATGCTCTTTTCAAAGGAAAAACGCCGCGGGCGTCAATTGAAAAAAAACCGGCAGGACAAAATTAACGAAGTCACAAAAGTAGCAGTTGTAAGCAATATCTGTCTCAAACATCTACTCTATAAAACATGGAGAGTCTTATGTCATTCGATCTGATTATTAAAAACGGCACTGTTATTTTAGAGAATGAAGCCCTCGTTACCGATATCGCAATAAAGGATGGAAAAATTGCGGCGATTGGTGAAGGGTTGAGTGGCGCGGCAAACGTCATGGACGCCACCGGCCTGGTGGTATCTCCGGGCATGGTTGATGCGCACACCCATATTTCAGAACCCGGTCGTACGCACTGGGAAGGCTATGAAACGGGCACGCGTGCGGCGGCGAAAGGGGGTATAACGACGATGATCGAAATGCCGCTTAACCAGCTTCCCGCTACGGTAGACCGTGCTTCAATCGAAATGAAGTTCGATGCGGCAAAGGGCAAACTAACCATCGATGCCGCACAGCTCGGCGGGCTTGTGTCATACAACCTTGACCGTCTGCATGAGCTTGATGAGGTGGGGGTTGTCGGCTTCAAATGCTTTGTTGCCACCTGCGGCGATCGCGGTATCGACAACGATTTCCGCGACGTAAATGACTACCAGTTCTGGCGTGGCACAAAGACCTTAGCAGAGCTGGGTCAGCCGGTGCTGGTACATTGTGAAAACGCGCTGATCTGTGACGAACTGGGTGACGTGGCGAAGAAAGAAGGGCGGCTGACCGCGCACGACTATGTCGCTTCCCGTCCGGTCTTTACCGAAGTAGAAGCCATTCGCCGCATTTTGTATCTGGCCAAAGTCACAGGTTGCCGCCTGCATATTTGCCATGTCAGCAGCCCTGAAGGCGTCGCTGAAGTGACGCGTGCCCGTCAGGAAGGTCAGGACGTAACCTGCGAATCTTGCCCTCACTATTTTGTCCTCGATACCGGTATGTTTGAAGAAATCGGTACGCTGGCAAAATGTTCCCCGCCAATCCGCGATAAAGCAAATCAGCAGGGCATGTGGGAAAAATTACTGAATGGCGAAATTGACTGCCTGGTGTCCGATCACTCTCCATGCCCGCCGGAAATGAAGCAAGGCAATATTATGCAAGCCTGGGGCGGAATTGCGGGTTTGCAAAGCTGCATGGATGTGATGTTTGACGAGGCCGTGCAAAAACGCGGGATGCCGCTAACGCAATTCGCGCATTTGATGGCAACTAATGCAGCCGATATTTTTGGCCTGAAAAACAAAGGGCGTATTGCCCCTGGGAAAGACGCCGATCTGGTGTTTATCCAACCCAACTCTTCATATGTGCTGAAAAATGAAGATCTGGAATATCGTCATAAAGTCAGTCCTTACGTCGGGTTTACTATCGGCGCGCGGATCATGAAAACCATTTTACGTGGCGAAGTGATCTATGACATTGAGTCTGGTTTCGCCAGCAAACCGATCGGTAAATTCATTCTTAAACATCAGCAGTAGCCCTCACTGATAAAGCTGTGCTCATTATTGTGGGCACAGCATTTTTCGTTTTATGAAGGTAAGGATATTTAACGTGCTTAAGCTTAGCCGGGATAATGGGTTGTCAGGCTTTCAATGGTTATTTTTTATATTCTGCAATACGGTCGTCGTACCCCCGACGCTTAAATCCGCGTTTCATTTATCCGATCAATCCACTTTTATGCTGATGCAATACGCTTTTATCAGCACCGCGCTTGCCTGTCTGGTTCAGGTTATATGGGGTCATAAACGGGCCATCATGGAGGGCCCGACGGGTCTGTGGTGGGGGACGATCCTTAGCGTTACTTTTGCCGAATCTTCGCAGGGTACGTCGCTTGCCGATATCGGCGGAAGTTTTGCCGTGGGGATTTCTTTGGCGGGTTTGCTTACGGTGCTGGTGGGGATCAGTGGCCTTGGCCAGCGTTTTTCGCGGCTGTTCCGCCCGTCGGTGATGGTGGTCTTTATGTTTCTGCTAGGGGCGCAATTAGTCACAATTTTTCTTAAAGGCATGTTGGGATTGCCATTTGGCGTAGTAACCGGAAGCATCTCCATTAAGTGGTTACCCTTTACGTTAGCGTTAGCGGTTGTCATGTTAATTATTGCCATCATTGTATTTACCCCCCGTAGAATCGCAAAATTTGCCATTCTTATCGGCACTCTGATTGGCTGGATGTTTTATAAACTTTGGTTTGCTTCACCCGAACTGCTTTCAACCGCCGCCCCATGGCACTGGTTTCCACTTGGCGCACCAGAAAATATTAAGCCCGGCATTGTGATCACCGCTGTGTTGACCGGACTGGTCAATATTTCAAATACCTTTGGCGCTATTCGAGGGACCGATGTTTTTTATCCTGCGGCAGATGAGCAGGTTATTTATCGACGCAGTTTTATCGTTTCCGGTGCCATGACGATATTCACCGCGCCTTTAGGCGTGGTGCCCTTTTCGCCCTTCGTTTCCTCGGTAGGATTGATAACCCAGACTGAAGATGCCAGCCGTCGGTCATTTATCCTCGGTAGTCTGTTTTTTCTGTTAATTGCGGTGGTTCCATGGTTAACGCAGTTTTTTTGCGCTATTCCGCTCACCATTAGTAGCGCGGTGATGCTGGTAGCCTATTTGCCCTTACTCTGGTCAGCCTTACTGTTTGCCAAAATGGCAGAGTTAAGCCCGAGAACGATTTATCGAATCGCCATTCCCCTGTTTGTTGGTCTGTTTTTAATGAACATTCCGCCTGTGTTTTTATATGACATCCCTCTTACCCTGCGTCCGTTATTAAGCAACGGATTATTAATGGGCATATTACTGGCGGTACTGCTGGAAAATCTGTTGCCCTGGGACCGCTTTAAATAATGAGCTTTTAATTAAGGATGAACCAATGAAAATTGTCATTGCTCCCGATTCATTCAAAGAAAGTCTGAGCGCGCAGCGCTGCGCCCTGGCGATTAAAAAAGGGTTTAAAGAAATATTCCCGGATGCGCAATACCTGTGTTTGCCGATTGCTGACGGAGGAGAAGGAACGGTGGACGCTATGGTTGCCGCTACCCATGGCCGTACGGTTAGCGTTAACGTCACCGGGCCGATGGGGCTGCCAACGTCAGCCTGTTATGGCGTTACCGGCAATGGCGAAACCGCGATTATCGAAATGGCTTCTGCCAGCGGATTGATGCTGGTTAAGCCGGAACAGCGCAACCCGCTACTCGCGACAAGTTATGGCACCGGCGAGCTTATTGCGCACGCGCTGGACAGTGGCGTGCGCCATATCATTCTGGGGATTGGCGGGAGCGCGACGGTGGATTGTGGAATGGGTATGGCTCAGGCGCTGGGCGTGCAGCAGAGGTCAGTCCCTGGGCTTTGGCGGCGGTGAGTTAATCCGCCTGGCAAAAGTCGATATGAGCCAATGCCATCCGTTACTGGCCGGGTGTCGTATCGATGTCGCCTGCGATGTTGAAAACACCCTGACCGGGCCGAACGGCGCGGCGGCGGTATTTGGCCCTCAAAAGGGCGCAACGTCGGAAATGGTCGCGCAGCTTGAAGCGGGGTTGTGCCACTTCGCCAGCCAACTGGCTGCCCTAACCGGGATTGATATCCATAATCTCAAAGGGGGCGGCGCGGCGGGTGGCATGGGCGTGGCCGCCTGCGTATTTCTGCATGCCACCCTCACGCCGGGTATTGATATTATTATGCAGGCCGTTGGCCTGGAGCAGGCGCTGCGCGATGCGGATTTAGTGATTACCGGAGAAGGGCGTCTCGATAGTCAGACCGTGGGCGGCAAAGCGCCGATTGGCGTTGCCCGGCTGGCGCGCCGCTATCAGGTACCTGTAATCGGTATTGCCGGGGTGTTGGGTGAAGGTGTGGAAATGGTATACCCGCACGGAATCGACGCGGTATTCAGTATTCTTCCCCGGCTTGCACCGTTACCGGTGGTGCTGGCTGAAGGGGAAATTAATCTGGCGCAGAGCGCGCGTAATATTGCACAGGCGATAAAACTCGGCCAGACATTCGCCCGTTAATTCCCTTTCTGACTTTACGATAAAAAAGACCACGGTTTTCACCGTGGTCAAACCGACTTGCTAAAAGAAACGTTTAAATTTCGACGTCACGGTGACAATCTTTTGAATAAATATAACTGAATGTTTCGCTACCAACGCCATAGCCTGCCTGTAATGAATAAGCACCCATGAATATGTAATCGCCTTTTTTCACCGGCACCCACTCATTATCAAGATTGTACATCCCCTGGCCGCTAAGAATATAAGCGCCGTGCTCCTGAACATGGGTTTCGATATAGCCATGCGATGCGCCAGGTTCAAAGGAAAGAATATGCATGTTCATATCAAAATCGATTTCTTTCGGCAGGAAGTCCTGCAGTATGACGTTGCTCATTCCTTCATACTGAATACGTTCCAACTGGCTGGTGTTGCCGCTAACGCGCCATGGTGCCCGACCCTCAATGCCTGTATAACGACGCTTGTATAAAAAGAGCTGGCTCGTCCCGCTACTGGCATTGGTGAAGGTCATTTTCTCCCCTGGCGGGCAATACAGATACCCCCCCTGCGTCAGCGAGTATCGCTCATCGCCCGCGCAGGCGCTGATTGCGCCGCTAATCACATATAAGAAGGTTTCAATGCCAGGTGCGCCAAAGCCCTGAGCATTGCCGCCGCCCGGATGCAGAGTAACTAAATAATCGACAAAGGTTGCACCCAGTTTGGGAGTAGACAGAATAGTGACATCACAATTTTCAAAACCGGGAATAATGTTTTTGACCAGTCCGTCTGGCGTGATTAACGCGTAATTGCCACGCTTAACAATCGCCCGTGACATCAATAAGTCCTGGGGATAGCCCGTATTATTATTTAAATAACCCATTCGCTGTTACTCCTCTGGTTTATACGCTAATTCATAAAGCATCATGGCCAGGGTTTTTACCCCCAGCGCCAAATCGTTAATATCCGTTGCTTCTGCCGGGTTATGGCTGATGCCCTTAATACTCGGCATAAAAATCATGCAGGTTGGCACCGCCTCGGCAAATATCTGCGCATCATGACCCGCGCCGCTGTGCATCAGGCGATAGCAAATATCTTGCTGGCGGCACACGCGCTCAAGCTTTGACACCAGACCGGCATTCATCGGAATGGGGGCTTCATCCATCCACAAGTCGATATCGATTTCGATATTCATCTCGCGGCAAATAGCCTGCATATCCCGTTCGAGTTGCCCGGTAAACGCGATCAGTTGTCGACCGTCAGTGTGGCGACAATCAATGGTAAACACCGTTTTACCAGGTACCACGTTTACCGTGTTGGGCTGAGGCTCCACCTTACCGAAGGTCAACACCAACGGGTCTCCTGCCAGGCGAGCTTTGCCAATCGATTCCACGCAGATACGACTAAATGCCTGCACGGTATCGCGCCGATAGCTCATTGGTGTACTGCCCGCGTGATTGGATTCGCCGCTGAGCGTCACGGTATAACGGCGCTGCCCGACAATGGCGGTGACCACGCCAATCGACTGTTGGTTAGTTTCCAGTACCCGGCCTTGTTCGATATGCAGCTCGACAAAGGCTTTGATATCGTTACGCGGCTTCAGCGGCGCGTTCGGCAGGGTAAAGCCGCACTCCCGCATCGCATCCACAAAACGTATCCCCTGCGCATCGCAGATTTCGCGTACATCGTCCGGGTTGGCATGGCCGAGAATATTTTTGCTGCCCCAAAAAACATAGGGGAAACGGCTGCCTTCTTCTTCCGCCAGTGACACCACTTCCAGGGTGCGTAAAGGGGCACCGTAAGTTTCATTGAGCCAGCGGATCGCTATCCACGCGGCCAGCGCGCCGAATTGGCCGTCAAGATTGCCACCGTTCACCACGGTATCGATATGCGAACCGCTTAGCACCACCTCATCGGGATAACGGCTGCCTACTACGCGGCCAAACAGGTTTCCTACCGCGTCAAAGTAAGTTTCGAAACCGCTTTGCGCCATCTGCTTGCGCAATTCACGTTGGGTTTCAAGCCAGGCGGGTGAATAGAGCAACCGGGTAATTCCGCCATCAGGATCGGCACCGATTGCCGACAGCCAGGGCAGCTCACGGGCGACGGCGTCTTTAAAAACATTCATTGTTTTGCCTCACTGTTTATTGTGCGAAAGGCGTCCCTGTTTGATAAGAACGGGTATATAACGCATCGGAAATTAAGTAGTCGTAAATTTCATCTACGACCTCTATACCGTTTTTAAGCGATTCTTTTTCATATAGATCGAGGTTTTGTCCCGGATAATACACCTGGCTAAATCCCGGCGCGGGCGTGATGGCATTCAGTTCACGTAATGTGTCGCTGATATGGCGGCGGAACAGATCCTGGGCTGAGAAAAATGCCGGATTAATCACCAAATGCAGTTGGCCAAGATTGCGCCCGGCGGTTAAATCTTCATACATGGAACTGACATGCTTGCCGAAGGGTAAACCCAGCAGGATGCCAGACAGCATGTCGATCATCATCATCAGCCCATAACCTTTGGGGCCTGCGGCGGGAAGAAGCGCATTGACGGCAAACGGGTCGGTTGTCGGTTTGCCCTGGCTGTCTACGGCCCAGGTGTCGGGGATGGTTTCATGCCTGCTACGCGCATCAAGAATTTTTCCCCACGCCTGCACCGTGGTCGCCATATCAAACGTCACTATTTCATCGCCTTCGCCGGGAGCGGCAAAAGCGAGAGGGTTGGTGCCATAATAGATTTCAGCGCCACCGAACGGCACCACCATCGGGTCAGACTGACACACCGATAACCCAATCAACCCCGCCCGGGCGGCTTGTTGCACGAACCAGGACAACGCGCCGCTGTGGCCCATTTGGCGAATACCCACCACCGCCACGCCATTTTCCCGCGCCATGGTGATGGCGTGCTCCATGCCCAGCTTTGCTGCCACCTGGCCTGAGGCATTATCCGCATGTAACACGGCGCTGCACGGGCCGGTTTGTTCAAACCTGAACTCAGGGTGGCAGTTAGTGCCGCCGCGCGAGATGCGCTCCGCGTAGTATTCAACCCGCACGGCTCCGTGGGAGTGGATGCCTCTGGCATCAGCAAATACCAGCACCTCTGCGACGATAGCGGCATGTTTGTCCTGCAGACCAGCAGCCGTTAATTTTTTTTTAATTAGCTCGTGAAGTATTTCCCGACTGACTTTCATCTGTCTTCCTTTTTTACGGTGAGAGCCTTAATAAGGCCAGCATACGTAATAAACTGACTGAAATTGTGATCCAGATAAATAAAGCGTCATCGTTAGAATTAATTTAATAATCGACCTGATTTCTGTAAGTAAATTTAATTAATCAACGCCTTTAAATAAATTGCTTCAATAAGGGATGGACTGTTTGAATTTATTTGTCAATCCGCCGGGTGTGATGACTGTCACCAAAAATAATAGCCTGGCGATTAGATTGATAAAAAGCCTGTCCGTGAATGAAATTTGTTTGCAGTATTTATGTTAATGAGGAATAGATAATGATTCATGCCTTTATTAAGAAAGGATGCTTCCAGGATTCCGTTAGCTTAATGATTATTTCTCGCCAGTTAAGTGAATCAGACGATGTTGATGATGTTTCAATCATGATGGGAACGCCAGCCAATAAGTCGCTGCTGGAGAATACCGGTTTTTGGCATCCGGACTTTTTAACTGCCACGCCAAACGACGTTTGCGTCGCTATTCGTACCCGCTATGACGATGGCGTAATGGTAGAGACGGTTCGCCAAAAGTTCGAGGAGGCGCTGAAGACGTTAGCGCAGGGCAACGCTGGCGGTAGCCGCCTCGTTCAGGCGCGCCGTTGGGAAAGCGCATGCCAAAAATTGCCTCAGGCCAATTTGTTGCTGATTTCCGTGGCCGGGGAATACGCAGCGGAGCTGGCACAGCAGGCGCTGGATAACCAAAAGAACGTCATGATTTTTTCCGATAACGTGCCGCTGGAACAGGAGATCGCCTTAAAAACGGCGGCACAAAAAAAGGGGCTTATCGTGATGGGGCCGGACTGCGGTACCGCAATCCTGGCCGGGACCCCGCTGGCTTTTGCCAATGTGATGCCCCAGGGCGATATTGGCGTTATTGGCGCATCGGGTACCGGTATTCAGGAGTTGATCTCCCAGATTGCTCTGGCGGGCGAGGGAATAACTCATGCCATCGGCCTGGGCGGGCGCGATCTGAGTGCTGAGGTTGGAGGAATTAGCGCATTAAGCGCGCTGGATATGCTGAAAGCCGATCCTGAAAGTCGCGTACTGGCTTTTGTCTCCAAACCTCCCGCCGATGCCGTGCGTCTCAGGATAATGGAGGCGATGCACGCCACCGGTAAGCCTGTGGTCGCGCTATTTCTTGGGCACCCGGTAACACAGCGCCGGGTCGGTAATGTCTGGCTCGCCAGTACCCTCGACGAAGCCTCGCGCCTGGCGTGCCTGTTAGCCCGCGTAGCGCGCCGGAGTGCTGAGCTGTCCTGTATTCCCGGCGGGAAAATTTGTGGGCTGTATACCGGCGGTACGCTGGCCGCTGAAGCCGCGATGCTTCTGGCAGAACAGCTTGGCGTTACGCTCAATCCAGCCCACCCACAAGGCACCATGCTGAAGGCCGATGGTCACCGGATCATCGATTTAGGAGATGATTTTTACACCGTCGGCAAACCCCATCCGATGATTGATCCCACCCAGCGTAATCACCTGATTGAAGGGCTGGCGCAGCGTCCAGAAATCGGGGTGCTGTTGCTGGACATCGTCATCGGTTATGGCGCTCAGGCCGATCCTGCAGGGGCGCTGGCCGCATCGCTGGAAATCTGCCGCCGCCGGGAAACGCCGCTCGCCATCATCGCAACCGTCACCGGTACTGAACAGGACCCTCAGGGCCGTTCGGCGCAAATCGCTGCGCTGCGCACTGCAGGAGTGACGGTGGTCGATAGCCTGGTTGAGGCCGTACTGCTGGCTTATTCATTGATTCAGTCACCGCCAAAACCCTGCCATGCCGAACTGCCGGCGTTATTACAGCAGGTTTCGGTAATTAACGCCGGGCTGCGTAGCTTCGCGCAGGATCTTCAGAAGTCAGGTTGTCCGGTGGTTCATTACCAGTGGGGCCCCGTTGCGGGTGGCAACAAGAAACTGGCTCATCTATTAGCGCGTTTAAAATAAGAGGTTGATATGTACACATCTGTTGCACTTGCCAATGCTGCTGTAATTGAAAAAATTCGCAACGCCCGTCCTCACTGGCTGGATGTTCAACCCGCAGGTTGCGTCATAGACGATCTTAATCAGGGAATGACGCTGCTGCACGCCGGCCCGCCGCTACGCTGGGACGAGATGACCGGCCCGATGCAGGGAGCCTGCGTGGGTGCCTGCCTGTTCGAAGGATGGGCAAACGATGAGACTGCGGCCCGCCGTCTGCTGGATAACGGCAACGTGCGGTTCGTGCCTTGCCATCATGTTAATGCCGTCGGGCCTATGGGAGGGATTACCTCGGCCAGTATGCCGGTACTGGTGGTTAAAAACCTGACTGACGGGAATTACGCCTACTGCAACCTGAATGAAGGTATAGGCAAAGTGATGCGCTTTGGCGCTTATGGCGAGGACGTTCAGCAACGCCTGCGCTGGATGCGCGACGTCCTGTCGCCGATACTGAGTATGGCGCTGGGCACCCTGGAAGAGGGACTCGATCTGGGTGCGATGATGGCGCAAGGCATTACCATGGGAGATGAATTTCATCAGCGCAATATTGCGACCTCCGCGCTGCTCATGCGCACCCTGGCTCCCATTATTGTGCGCCTGGATTGCCCGCGCCAACAGTTAGCCGAGGTGCTGGATTTCCTCAAAGTCACCGACCAGTTTTTCCTCAATATTGCGATGGCCTACTGCAAAGCGGCGATGGACGCGGGCGCGCAAG
The DNA here is from genome assembly GCF_007570865.1 of Atlantibacter subterraneus. GTDB lineage: Bacteria > Pseudomonadota > Gammaproteobacteria > Enterobacterales > Enterobacteriaceae > Atlantibacter > Atlantibacter subterraneus. The sequence continues at coordinate 516,430 of NZ_VLPS01000003.1, forward strand.
TCAAAGCCGGTAGCGTGGTCACGGCGATGACCCGCAACGGAAAAATGTTTGGCATTCGCGTCAGCGGCCTGGGCGATCGCTGGTTTACTGCGCCGGTGAATATGCCGCAAGGACTTTTTTTCACCGGTTATTCCCAGCAACAGGCGAATCCTGACATGGGAGACAGCGCCATAACCGAAGCGTTTGGCATCGGCGGCGCGGCGATGATTGCCGCGCCGGGGGTGACGCGTTTTGTCGGTGCTGGAGGAATGGATGCCGCGCAAAGCGTTTCTGACGAGATGGCGGAAATCTACCTGGATCGCAATAGTCAGCTCGCCATTCCAGGGTGGGATTTCCAGGGAGCCTGTCTGGGCCTGGACATTCGCCGCGTCGTTGAAACCGGCATTACGCCGCTTATCAACACCGGTATCGCCCATCAGCAAGCGGGTATCGGCCAGATTGGCGCGGGCACCGTACGTGCGCCGCTGGCCTGTTTTGAACAGGCGCTGGAAGCGCTTGGCGAGTCGATGAATGTCTACTGATAACACCAGCCTTCCGGGCGCAGCCGCTGCGCCCGTTTTTCTCTCATTCATTTAACAAGGATCGCGGATGAAAACATTGGTTATTGCACTCGGCGGCAACGCGCTGCTTCAGCGTGGAGAAGCGCTGACATGGGAAAATCAATACCTCAATATTGATAAAGTTGCCGCATCGCTTGGTCGGTTAGCGCAAAAATACCGCCTGGCGTTAGTTCACGGTAACGGCCCGCAGGTGGGGATGCTGGCGTTACAAAATGCCCAATGCCAGCACGCGGAACCCTGGCCGCTGGATGTACTGGTTGCGGAAAGCCAGGGCATGATTGGCTATATGCTGGCACAGCGCCTGGCGGCCCAGCCGGGCATGCCGAACATCACCACCGTATTGACGCGTATTGAAATCGACCCCAACGATCCCGCCTTTGACGATCCGGGTAAATTTATCGGTCCGGTATACGCCCGGGAGCAGCAGGATGAACTGGAGCAGCGCTACGGCTGGCAAATGAAAACCGATGGCCACTGGGTGCGTCGGGTTGTCCCTTCGCCGCGCCCGAAAAAAATCCTCGACAGTGATGCCATCAAGCAACTTCTGGAAAGCAAGCATATGGTGGTGTGTTGCGGGGGTGGCGGTATTCCCGTGGCAAACGGCGCGCACACCGAAGCGGTCATCGATAAGGATCTTGCCGCAGCGTTACTGGCGCAGCAGTTGAATGCCGACGGGCTGATTATTCTCACCGATGCGGACGCGGTATATGCGCACTGGGGTACCGAAAAACAATACGCTATTCGGGTGGCGACGCCGGAGCAACTTGCGCCGCTTGTCAAAAATGACGGTTCGATGGGGCCAAAAGTGGCCGCTGTCAGTGATTTTGTCCGCAGCCAAAAGAAAAGTGCCTGGATTGGCGCGCTGGATCAAATCGATTTGATTCTCGCAGGGCGGGCGGGAACCTGTATTCGTTATGCCCCTGACTAACGGCGTAAGCAGGCCAGCGGAGCGGGCAAATGCGCCGCTCCGCTCCTCGTCATCGCTTGCTTTTAAAAAGGTGCTTCCTTATCCTTCATGCGTAATTTGACTCGGGGTGCCCTGCATCAAAGAAGGCTGAGAAATACCCGTACCACCTGATCTGGATAATGCCAGCGTAGTTTTGGGGGCATCAACGGATGTAAAAGCAGTCACCAGGCAGGATATTAAGCAGGTGAATAAAGAAGCCGATAGCGCCAGATTGTGTATGGTGGTTACTTCCCCATATGGCGATGTTATCCCTACAACCGATCTCACCATTTGCAGGATCAAGATATATTTTCTAAGAAGATAATCCCTGCTAAGTGAGTGATTTTCATTTCTTAAAATCTTTCAATAAAGAAAAAATTTCAACTATTTTAAAATTTGGATACAACGTAGCATCCGGCCAAAACAATATGATAATTTTTTCAAATTTACCGATAAGAGAATAATAAATTTTAACAAAACTCCCTCGTCAGTGAAGGAGCAGAATTAAAATTAGTAATCAAAAGCCAAATCCAACACCTGCGCCCAGAGCAAGATCATCGTTAGTGCTTTCGCTTATACCTGCTTTCACTGTAGCGCTACCAGCATGGAAAGAAGCACCTACGCTAACAGCTTGCTCATCTTTAAAGCTACCTACGCCAGCAGAGAACATGAATTTTTGACCTGCTTCCACTTGAGGCATAGAGGCGATGGCGACAGCAGAAGCTACACCGCTACGCGCTTCTTTCTTATTACCTTCTACTTTATCGCTCAACGATTTGAATCGTGCATTAGATGCTGTTTGCTGTTTAGCAAATACGCTCTTAGCATCTTGCAGATCTTTAGCTACACTTGCAGCCTGGTTAGTGGTGGTGCTGATTTGCTGGCTATTGGCTGCTACTTTAGCTTGAGTAGCCGTGTCTACTTGCACTTTATTAATGGTGGTGGTAATTCCGTCTTTCCCGTCTAACCCATCTTTACCATTATTACCATCTTTACCCGCTACGCCTTGCGCCCCGTCTTTCCCATCTTGCGGCTTAGGCGCATTCTCAAGCGCTGCAATCCGGCTATCTTGACGGGATTGATCAGTATCAAACTCAGGCTTACTAACCTTTGTGTCAATATTACGCTGTAAAACCAGGTCAGCGACATGACGCTGATTTGCCTCACCAGTAATAGCTGAGGTGTTATTATCGACTTTCCCTTGCATGGTGATAATGTCAGAGCCGTTTTTAACTACCCCTTGCAAAGCAGCATCAGCTTTATCATCTGCGGTTTTAATCTGATCATCACGAAGTAAGTTTTCCTGATTGGTTTTGAGGATAGCACTACGGTTATCAGCAATGCGATCCTCATGGTCGATTGCAACAGCATTTTGTTGCTGGTTTACTGTTTCCAGATCCCAACCGTTAGAGAATTTAACATCAGAAGCCGCTACATCAGCAGCTTTTACAGAACCAGAGCAAACAGCACCAAACACAACCACAGCCAGAATTGAACGTTTCATTTTTTAATTAATTCTCTAGATTAGAAAGACTTACCTTCTTTAAGCCGAATGAAACCTCATTGATGTATAACATCAATGTCAGGTTGTATCTTTTTTAGTAACGCGAAGTAAGTATCCCGGAGAATAGTCATTAAAAGTTTGATGTAGATCACATAAAGCACGAATAGCTAAACAGGTAGGATGAGACAAACTGGCATTATCCAAAATTAATCAAATAGATACGTTAACAAGTGGTAGATGGATGAGAGGAAAAAATATATCTCCCTATAATTTTAAAAAAATAAATTGCAAAAATTACTCAATTCAATTCTATGTGAAGTAACTTAAAGTTATTCTTATTCCGCAATCCTGAATTAGATAATAAAGAGAATTGCAAGCAGCCATACAAAATCACCTATGATATAAGCCTGGCTATTAAGTAAATGTTGATGATTCTCTTTGCTGTATGAATTCAAAGCCATTTGAATTTGTTTTATTGTTAAATGCTAACAATTCGACATTATACAATTCTACGATATCAATCACTCCCTTCTAGCCATTTGTAAGCCGGACTGTACATCTGCAATGATACTGGATTAGCTTACCCTTACGTATCTCTCTCACGTCATACAGGCCGGATAATCCCTTCTTTCTCACGTCAATATAGCTTGTGGTAATTCTTACGGTAAATATGTGGTAATTGTTTATTGCACGCTCAATTCATTGTATCAAAATTAACACTCGGTTATAATCCGCTAAACACTTGAATCTTGTGTAATTTGACTCGGGGTGCCCTTCATCAAAGAAGGCTGAGAAATACCCGTACCACCTGATCTGGATAATGCCAGCGTAGGGAAGTCAGATACCTGCCGGGTATCCCTTCTTCACAGCCTGGCAGGAGCGAAACATGCAACCTGACCTGCTTTCCCCCGCGCATACCGCGCACGTCGCCAGCCAGCTGGCTACCCACTCGCCGCTTATTCACTGTCTGACCAATCAAGTCGTGCAGTCTTTTACCGCCAACGTGTTGCTGGCGGTGGGCGCGTCGCCCGCTATGGTGGTCGATCACGAAGAGGCGCTGGCGTTTAGCGCCATTGCCGATGCGCTGCTGATCAATATCGGCACCCTGACCCGCGAGCAGGCGCTGGCGATGCGGGCGGCGATTGACGGCGCTAACCGCGCGGGCAAACCCTGGACGCTCGATCCGGTCGCCGTGGGCCCGCTGGCGTTTCGCAGCCGCTTCGCCCGGGAAATCCTTGCGCAAAAACCGGCGGCGATCCGCGGCAACGCCTCGGAAATCCTCGCCCTGGCCGGCAACGGCACAGGCGGGCGCGGCGTGGATACCACTCAGGCCGCACAGGAAGCGGTGAGCGCGGCCCGCGAACTGGCCCAGCAAACCGGGGCGATAGTGGCGGTGACGGGCGAGGTGGATTACGTTACCGATGGCGATCGTACCCTGACCATTAACGGCGGCGATCCGCTGATGACGCGGGTAGTGGGCACCGGCTGCGCGCTATCCGCCGTGGTCGCAGCGGCCTGCGCCTTGCCGGGCTCCCGGCTGGAAAACGTCGCGGCGGCATGCGGGATTTTCGCGCTGGCGGGCAAGCGGGCGGCAGCGCAAAGCCAGGGGCCGGGCAGCTTCCCGTCTCTCTTTCTCGACGCGCTGTACCAGCTGCATATGGAGGGGGCATGATGAAACGCATTAACGCTCTGACCATTGCCGGTACCGATCCCAGTGGCGGCGCGGGTATCCAGGCGGATTTAAAAACCTTCTCCGCGCTGGGAGCCTATGGCGCGACGGTGATCACCGCGCTGGTGGCGCAAAACACCTGCGGCGTGCAGTCGGTGTATCGCATCGAGCCGCATTTTGTGGCGGCGCAGCTTGATTCCGTGTTCAGCGACTTACGTATCGATACCGTGAAAATCGGCATGCTGGCGGAGACGGACATTGTTGATGCAGTCGCCGAACGGCTGGCGCATTACCGGGTCGCCAACGTGGTGCTGGACACGGTGATGCTGGCGAAGAGCGGCGATCCGCTGCTGTCGCCGTCGGCGGTGGCGACCCTGCGCGAGCGGTTGTTGCCTCATGTCGCGCTGATCACCCCCAACTTACCCGAAGCCGCCGCGCTGCTGGATGCGCCCCACGCCCGCAATGAGCTGGAGATGCATCATCAGGGCGAAGCGCTGCTGGCGCTCGGCTGCGAAGCAGTGCTGATGAAAGGCGGCCATCTTGATGATCCGGAAAGCCCGGACTGGCTGTTTACTCGCGACGGCGCAACGCGCTTTACCGCGCCGCGCATCGCCACTAAAAACACTCACGGCACCGGCTGTACGCTCTCGGCGGCGCTGGCGGCGTTGCGCCCGCGTCATCAAAACTGGGCGGATACGGTGGTGGAAGCCAAAGCCTGGCTCTCGGCGGCGCTGGCGGCAGCGGATTCGTTAGAGGTGGGGCAGGGCATCGGTCCGGTACACCATTTCCACGCCTGGTGGTAGCAGGGTTCGCCAGGCTAATACCACTGGTATTATACTGGCGATATTCTTCCTCAGGATGAGAGACGTATGGAACCCGCTCATAATCATTTGATTGAACAGCTTATCGCGCGGTTTGCGTTGCCCGATAATACCCCGCTATACCTGAAATTCGCCCAAACGGTCAAAGACGCCGTGCGCAGCGGCGCGCTGGAACATGGCAATATCCTGCCCGGCGAACGCGATCTGAGTCAGTTAACCGGCGTATCGCGAATTACCGTGCGTAAAGCGATGCAGGCGCTGGAGGACGAGGGCGTGGTCACGCGTTCGCGCGGCTACGGTACGCAAATCAATAATATTTTTGAGTATTCGTTAAAAGCGGCGCGCGGCTTTTCTCAGCAGGTGATGCTGCGCGGCAAAAAGCCTGACACGTTGTGGGTTAATAAACGCGTCATTCCCTGCCCGGAGGACGTGGCGGCGGAGCTCAACGTGGCGGCAAAGAGCGACGTGTTTTTGCTTAAGCGCATTCGCTATGTGGATGATGATGCCGTGTCGATTGAAGAATCCTGGGTTCCGGCTGCGTTAATTGATGACGTGGACGCCATCGGCGTTTCGCTGTACGACTATTTTCGCAGCCGCCAGATCCACCCGCAACGCACCAAAAGCCGGGTCAGCGCCCGGATGCCGGATGCGGACTTTCAGGCGCATATTCAGCTCGACAGCAAAGTGCCGGTGCTGGTGATTAAGCAGGTGGCGCTCGATCAACAAAACCGGCCGGTCGAATACAGCATCAGCTACTGCCGCAGCGATCTATACGTCTTTGTCTGCGAGGAGTAGCTGTCGGGTAAGTTCCGCGCGGTCCGGCGCGCAGTCGCCGCCGCGGTGGCTGACCACATACGACGCGACCGCATTGCCGAGCCTGACAGCCTGCGCCAGCGTCCAGCCCGCCGCCAGCCCGGCCAGCGTACCGCCAGCATGGCTGTCTCCTGCGCCGATAGTATCTACCACCCTGGCGCGAAACGCCGCCACATGGCAGGCGTCAGCACCGTCAAAACACCACGCGCCTTCTTTATCAAGACGGATAATCAGCGGGGCCGCGTAGCGTTCAAACCAGGCGCGGCCAAGCGTTTGTGGATCGGCGGCGACATTGAGATGCTCCGCCGCGATGGCCGCCTCCTGGCGATTCAGCGACACGATGGGGCGGCAGGCCATGATTCGCTGGAGCAGGTCCGGCGGAATATCGGCAATGCGCGGACCAAAGTCGATAAACGGCGTCACGTCTTTCAGCTGTTCCAGCCAGGCAACCAGCCGTTCGCCGCAGGGCGCGGCAAGCTGATAACCGGAAAGCGAGACCAGGCTGCGGGCGGGAACGCACAGGCTGTCCAGCCATTGCGCCCGCCACTGATTCTCGACGCCGCTGAACGACATAAACGTCCGTTCGCCATCCGGCTCCACCAGCGCCAGGCACCAGCCATTATCGCCCTCGTCGGTATTGATGGCGCTGACGATGCCGCGCGCCGTCAGCGACTGGCGAATGATATCGGCCCATACTCCCCGGCCCAGAGGCAACGCGTTTTGCGCCGTCACCCCCAGACGGGACAGCGCCACGGCGATATTCAGCGCGCAGCCGCCGATGTTGACGCTCTGCTGTTGCAGTTCGATATCACAGCCGCGCCACGGCAGAGCGTAGGCATCGGCGATCACGTCGATCACCGCCGCGCCAATCACCGTGACCGGCCTGGCGGCGGTTAACGTTTCCAGCGCATCCGTCAGTTCGCGGGCGTTCATTGCGCCTCCCGGCGGGCACGATAACCCAGCAGCGCTTCGCTGTAGCGACTGAAATCAAGCTGGTTGGCATCGTCCAGTTGACGTTTAAGATCGCTGTCGATGCCCGCCATGCCGTGCAGCGCGCCGCAAATTGCCGTCGCCATTGCGCCAATGGTATCGGTATCGCCGCCAAGGTTGGCGCACAGCACCGCGCAGCGCTGCGGATCGGTCTGCGCCAGTTCCACCATCGCAATGGCGCAGGCGACGGATTCAAGGGTGCTGGTGCCCGCGCCGATGACCTGATACAGCCGCTCGGAAATGGATTCGCTGCCGGAACCTTCTCTTACGATCTGTAACGCCAGTTCGATACGCGCCGCCAGCGATGCGCTAAAGGTGGTGATCCGCTGTTCCTGGGCGTAGCGCGCCACGCAGGGCAGGGCATCGACGATGGTTTGCCAGCTTGCGCCGTCAATCGCGCGTGATACCGCCCAGGCAATCACCGTCGCCCCCGCGATCGCCAAATCCGATTTATGGGTCGGACTGGAGGCGAGACGCACGTTAGCGACAAAATCCTCCAGCGGAGCCGCAGGCAGCAGGCAGCCCAGCACCGAGGCGCGCATCGCTGCGCCGTTGGTCACGCCGTTGTTCTCCAGTTCGCTGACCGGCGTGCCCTGGCGGATAGCGTTGAGCGCGATTTTTGATGTTGGCCCCAACACGTTTTTATTAAAAGCATCGAAACCTTCCGCCCAGCGCAGAATATGCCGGCCAATCACATCGGGATTGATATCGCCGTCGCATTCCAGCAGCGCATCGGCAACCGCCAGCGTCATCGCGGTATCGTCAGTGAATTCCGCGCGTTTGAAGTAGCAGGCGGCATTATTTTCCGCCGGGCCGGGTAAAAATCGGTCAATCCAGCCAAAGTGCGTTTTCACGCGGCTACGCGGCCATAATTCGGAGGGCATGCCCAGGGCATCCCCTAAAGCCTGGCCATATAAGGCGCCGAGAATACGCGTTTGTTTCATTTTGCTTCCTCTGTCTGTAGTGCGGTGGTGTCGCTTTCCACGGCGATGGGGCGGATCTCGCGATCGGATTCACGGAAAAACAGCATAAACAGTATCGTGATGACGGCGATCATCGCCGCGCCGAATCCCCACATCCCTGCCCAGTTGAAGGTCAGGCCGTTGACGGGCGGATTATAAGCGAACATTTTTTCCATCATCACGCCGCCCAGGCGATAGCCGAGCAGGCTACCGAAGCCCTGGCAGCACAGGGTAATCAGCCCCTGCGCGGCGGTGCGCATATGTACCGGCGCTTTTTTGTCGACGTAGATATAGGCGGTCACGTAGTAGAAGTCATAGCTGACCCCGTGCAGCAGAATGCCGAGGAACAGCAGTCCGTAAGTCAAGTAGTGGTCCGCGCCGCCATAAACGAAGAAGCCATAGCGGATGGCGGCAGTGATTAAGCCCAGCAGCAATACCTTCTTAATACCAAAACGTTTGGTGAAGAAGGGCAGCGCCAGCATAAAGAAAATTTCGGAGAACTGGCCCAGCGTCATCCAGCCGGTGGCGTTTTGCATCCCGACTTCGGTCAGATAGCCGTTGGCGAAGATGTAATAGAAGGCCAGCGGCATCGCGAACAGGAATGAGCAGAAGAAAAACACCAGAAAATTTCTGTCGCGCAGCAGGATGATGGCATCCAGACCGAGCATGACTTTCAGGCTCAGTTTGCCGGTGCTCTTCGGCGGGGTATTGGGTAAAAACAGGGCGTAAACGCCCAGCAATGCGGAGCTGGCGGCGGTAATCAACAGAGGAATATTGGTTGGCGAGATATCGTCATAGCCGATCAATTGCGGCAGAAAACCGCACACCAGGCCAGATGCGATCCAGCCAATCGTGCCCATCACCCGGATGCGTGGAAAATCACGTTCAACATCACCGACATTAGAAAACGCGATGCTGTTGGTCAGGGCGATGGTCGGCATATAGGTCAGGGAATAGGCCAGCAGCAGCGGAAAGAACAACGCGAACTCCGTCTGCTGCGCCGCCAGATACATCAGGATCGCCCCGGCGAACATCAATACCGCCAGCACTTTCTGGGCAGCGAAAAAGCGATCGGTCAGCGAGCCGACCAGGATGGGCGACAGGATGGCTGCAATGGCGGTACAGGCATAAGACCAGCCGATTTCACCGGCGCTGAATCCGCTTTTACTTAAAAACAGCCAGAGCGGTACAAACCAGGCGCCCCAGATAAACCATTCAACAAACATCATGAATGAGAGTTTCAGATTGGTTTTCATTGTTTATGTTTCCTGCGTTGTAGGGTACACCTTGAAGATACCATTCAATAATACCTTTGAAATACCTTTGAGCTTTTTTTTTGAGCAGGGTAACAGTTTTCAAGCTTAGCGTGCAGAAAGGCGACAGGCGAAAAATGCGCCAGCTGGTGGAAAATAGTTCGGTTGAGTATCAGACTTAGTGCTGCCCGCAACCCTGCGGGCACAGAATATTTCACCATATTGAGGAACTTACGGGAGCGTATTATGACTGATATTGCGCAGTTGCTTGGCAAAGATGCCGATAGCCTGTTACAGCATCGTTGTATGACCATTCCGGCAGACAATCTCTACCTGCCCGGCGCGGACTATGTCGACAGAGTGATGATTGACAATAACCGTCCGCCTGCGGTGCTGCGAAACATGCAAACCCTCTACAACACCGGGCGGCTGGCGGGGACAGGTTATCTGTCGATTCTGCCGGTTGACCAGGGCGTAGAGCATTCGGCAGGCGCCTCGTTTGCTGCCAACCCGCTCTATTTCGATCCGAAAAACATCGTGGAACTGGCGATTGAAGCGGGCTGTAACTGTGTTGCCTCGACGTATGGCGTGCTGGCATCGGTGTCGCGCCGCTATGCTCACCGCATCCCGTTTTTAGTGAAACTCAACCACAACGAAACCCTGAGTTACCCGAACACCTATGACCAGACGCTATACGCCAGCGTTGAACAGGCTTTTAATCTCGGCGCGGTTGCCGTCGGTGCGACCATCTATTTCGGCTCTGAAGAGTCGCGTCGCCAGATTGAAGAAATCTCTGCGGCATTTGAGCGCGCCCATGAACTGGGTATGGTGACGGTGCTGTGGGCTTACCTGCGTAATTCCGGCTTTAAGAAAGACGGCGTCGATTACCACGTCAGCGCCGATCTTACCGGCCAGGCTAACCATCTGGCGGCCACCATCGGCGCGGATATCGTGAAGCAGAAAATGGCGGAAAATAACGGCGGCTATAAAGCGGTAAATTACGGTTATACCGACGAGCGCGTGTACAGCAAATTAACCAGCGATAATCCTATCGACCTGGTACGTTATCAGCTGGCGAATTGCTATATGGGCCGCGCCGGGTTAATTAACTCCGGCGGCGCGTCAGGCGGTGAAGCCGATTTAACCGATGCGGTACGTACCGCAGTGATTAATAAACGCGCCGGGGGCATGGGGCTTATTCTGGGGCGTAAAGCCTTTAAGAAATCCATGGCTGATGGTGTGAAATTAATTAATGCGGTTCAGGATGTTTATCTGGATAGCAAAGTCACCATCGCCTGATAATGATATCGCCGGACGGAACTCAGCGCCGTCCGGTCACGGCATGCTACCTCTGAAATAGCGCTCGTGCATTCTTAACTGCGCCATATAAGAAAAATAATTTTCACTCCTTCCCGCATGCTTCTGTCTGCTGTTAATGTTTTAATTTATTTAAAAACATAAAGTTACCTTCATTAAGCGGTGACGATAAGAGCGTTTTCCTTAATTAAGCCCTTCCATGTATAGCCTTAATAAAATAAAGGTTTAAATTGCTAAGAAAATTCCTATCATAAAAAACGGCACCAGGGAAAATATATCCAACATCATGACCTCTCAGGGTTTCTGGTTACCTTAACGGGCATAACGTTAATGAGATCCACAGATATCGCCATGCTTATTTTAGGCATGGCGCAGGACGGTGCTTTTTATAAAAACAGATGCGCTGAGTCGCTAATTAAATAAGGATTATCAATGAAAAAGATCGGTCTGATTAAAAAAGGGTTCGCGTTAAGCGGCGCGATGAGTTTATTCGTGGCGTGTTCTGCGATGGCGGATTCCGCCAACACCATTACTTTTCGTGGCGAAGTGACGGAGCAAACCTGTTCCGTCACCGTTAACGGTTCGGCAGCGCGTCCGGTGGTATTACTGCCGACGGTAAATAAAAACGAGCTGGCGAATTTAGCGGATACCGCCGGGCTCACCACCTTCACTATGGGCGTAAGCGGCTGTGCCACCGGCAGTGCGGATATGCAGCTTAAAACGCTGTTTATCGGCACCAATGTGACCACCAGCGGCAACCTGGCCAACTCGGGCGATGCGCAAAACGTTGAACTGCAACTGCTGACCGACAGCACCGGCACCACGGCGATTGATCTGCGCACCCTGCAAGCCGTTGACGGCATTGTGTTACGTGCAGGCGAGACGGCGGGCGAGCACGATTTCGCGGTTCAGTACTTCACGCCAACCGGCAGCGCAACGGCGGGTACCGTGGTGGGTGCCGTGCAGTACGCGATTTCCTACCTTTAAGGCGTAACACGGGAGCAGGTGATGATTCCAGGGAGAAGTCTGTTGTTGTGGGGGCTGTTGCTCACCAGTTTTACCAGTGTTGCCAGCGTAGTGATGACCGGAAACCGGGTAATTTATCCGGCCTCATCCCGCGAAGTGAGCGTCCAGTTAACCAACAAAGACGCCTTTCCCAATGTGATTCAGGCGTGGGTGGATCAAGGCGATGAAGCCTCCACGCCGCAGACGGCGCGCGCGCCCTTTATGCTGACGCCGCCGATGTTTCGCCTTGCTCCCCACAGCGGCCATACGCTGCGGCTGCGCTATACCGGCGCAGCTGCCCCGACCGACCGCGAATCGCTCTACTGGCTGAATATTCTGCAGATCCCGCCCAGCGATCCGAATCAGGCCAAAAATCAGCTGCTGGTGGTGCTGAAAACCCGCGTCAAGGTGCTGTATCGCCCGGCGAATCTCAAGGGCAATCCGACAAAAATGGAAGACACCACCCGCATCTGGCTGGAAAACCAGGGTCAGAAGCGCGTACTGCATCTTCATAACGACAGCGGCTACTATCTGGCGCTTTCCAGCCTGAATCTGGCCGGGCCGGGTAGCAAAGCGCAGATTGCGTCACGCACCGTGGCACCCTTTGAGACCCTGCGGGTTCCGGTGACGCTCAACCGCATTGAGCCGGGTGCGACCATGACCTGGATTAACGATCAGGGATCGGTGGTGACCCGTCCGGTGGCTAGCGCCCGTCAGGCCGATTAATCATGAAGCCGGCAAAAATCGCCGCCTGCGTATTATTGGGCATGATTAACGCTCATCAGGCCAAAGCCGCCGCGCAGGGAGAGGTGTTTACATTTGACCCTTCGCTATTTTTAGGCAGCGGCTTCGGTGAAGGCATTGAGCGCTTTAATCAGGAAAACGCGGTAGTCGCGGGGCGCTACAGCGTGGATATCTGGCTGAATAATCAGTTTGTCCAGCAGGATGAGATCCCGTTTCGCGCATTACCCTCGGGTGAGGTGGTGCCCTGCCTGAGCGCGGCATTCTGGCAAAACCAGGGGGTGAGCCTTAAGCCTGAAACCGATGCGCAATGCCTTTATCCGCAGGCGGTAGTGGAAGGCGCGCGTTGGGAACTGGCTACCGCCGAGCTGAAATTATCATTATACGTGCCTCAGGCGGCGCTGCGTAAAGGGCCAGCGGATGCGGTTCCCGCTTCCCAGTGGAATGCCGGGGAAAGCGTGCTGTTCACCAACTACAACGCCAACTTCTACAGCAGCAGCGGTAACGGCAGCCGCAGCGACTACGGCTGGCTGGGCCTCAATTCCGGGATCAACCTGGGCTTATGGCAGTTCCGCCAGCAGTCATCCGCCAGCATCAGCCGCTTTAACGATCGGCAAACCCAGAAGTGGGACAACCTGCAAACCTGGGTGCAGCGCCCGATTGCCGCGCTCGGCAGCACCTTAACCCTGGGGGAAAGCTATACCGCCGGGAATTTGCTCGGCAGCGTGGCGTTTACCGGCGTCAAGCTCCAGACCGACGAGCGGATGCAGCCGCAGTCGCGGCGCGGCTATGCGCCGGAAATTCGCGGCACCGCAACCAGCCCGGCGCGCGTAGTGGTGAGCCAGAATGGCCGCAAGATCTATGAAACCAGCGTACCTGAAGGGCCCTTTCTGATTGATACCCTGGCGAACAGCGCCTGGGAAGGCGATTTGCAGGTGGATGTCATCGAGGCTCAGGGCAAACGTAGCCAGTTCACCGTCCCGTTTGCCTCGGTACCGCTCTCGATGCGTCCCGGTACATGGCGCTACAGCAGCGTGCTGGGCGCGGCGCGGGACTATCCGCAGGTGAATAATCGTTTTGCGGACTTCACGCTGGAGCACGGCTGGTCAAATACCCTGACGCTGAACAGCGCCGCCCGGGTGGGTGAAAAGTATCAGGCGCTGGTGGCGGGCGGCGTGGTGGCGACCCGTTTTGGCGCGTTTGGCAGCGATGTTACCGCATCCCGCGCCAGTATTGCCGGTCAAACTGAACAGGGCTGGCGCTGGCAAACTAACTGGAGCCGCACCTTTGCGCCAACCGGCACCCATGTGGCGCTGGCGGGTTACCGCTATTCCACCGCGGGCTACCGCGATTTCAGCGATGTGCTGGCGCAACGCCGCTGGCAGCATGACGCCAGCTGGCGCTCCGATACCTTAAACCAGCGTAATCAGTTTACCGCCACGCTCAACCAGTCGCTGGGCGAACTCGGTAATCTGTGGTTTTCCGGCTCGACGATGGATTATTACGACAACCGGGGCCGTTCCACCCAGTTGCAGATGGGCTATTCCACACAAATTGGCCGGGCGAATCTCAATTTTACCGTCAGCCGTCAGCAATCCTGGTGGATGATGCGCAGCGGCGACACCCGTGCGCGGCAGCGTGACGGGCAGAAAGAAAACCTGTTTACCCTGACGTTGTCCCTGCCGTTGAGCATGGGCCAGCACGAACATTACGCCTCCTGGTCCGCCAGCCGTGGGCAACAGGCCGGGGCGGCCAGCCAGCTGTCATTAACCGGCCCGCTGGATAAGCAAGAGACGCTCAGCTATGCCGTTTCAGCAGGCTGGCAGCAGGGTAAAGACGGCAACGCCGCCCAGAATAACTGGAGCGCGACGCTACAAAAGATGAGTAATTTCGGCACCCTGAATGGCAGCTATGCCCGGGCCTCGAATTATCAACAGTGGTCCGGCGGGGTGCGCGGCGCGGTGGTGCTGCACGGCGGCGGGCTCACGGTCGGGCCGTGGCTTGGCGAAACTTTTGCGCTGATCGAGGCCGATGGCGCGCAGGGCGCTCGCGTCTCCAGTACCCAAAATGCGGTGGTGGATGGCAATGGCTATGCGCTGGTGCCGTCCCTGACGCCCTATCGCTACAACACCATTAGCCTCGATAGCCAGGCGCTGGATAACCAGACCGAATTGCAGGAGAGCCAGCAGCGCATCGCGCCCTGGGCCGGTGCCGCGGTGAAGCTGAAATTCGCCACGTTGCAGGGCCACGCGCTGCTGATATCCCTGAAACCGCAAAGCGCGCAGGGCATTACGTTAGGCGCGGAAGTAAAAGACAGCCGGGGTGCAATCGTCGGCATGGTCGGGCAAGGGCTACAGGCCTATGCCCGGGTCACGCAACCGCAGGGGCGCATTAGCATCGAGCGTGACGGCGGCCAACCCTGTCTGGTGACATATCGCCTGGTGCCCGCGCAAATCAACCAGCCGCTGATCCCGCTAACCGGAGCCTGTGAGTCGCCATGAAAACATTGATAATTGCTACGCTACTGATGGCGGCATCAGGAGCCGCGACGGGTGCCTGCGAATACATTATTTACCCTTACAGCGCCAGTGCGTCCGGCGCGATTGGCACCCACCGGCTGAGCAGCCCCAGCGACGGCATCGGCAGCGACTGGCGCGGCACGGCGGCTAACGATGCGCAGAATGGACTGCTGCCTGGGCTGTCGAAATCCATCGATATCTCAAGTAACCATACGTTCCAGCCGCCCGGCACGATTTTGTCGTCGGCTGGCGGCATTCCCTATACGGTGTTTGCCCATCGGGGCGGTTACGATCCGGAGCAGGTGTTTTTCCGCTGTACCCCGGATACCGCCGGGCAGCTGTTCGAGGCCTGGTCCACTAATGGTGATGACACTTACGGCGGAATGTATGAAACCACCGATGTGCCCAACGCCTATCTGACGCTGGCGAAAAACGTGGCGTTGCGCCTGACGCATGAAGAGACCGGCTTGCCGTTTCGCAGCGAGTGGCAGCAGCGGCCCATGACTAATCTGGATACCGATGCCAACGGCAACTACCTGATTAAAGCTAAAAACTTTTCGCCGATCCGTGCGGAGTTGATTAAAACCGCCGATGAACGTTATTACGCCAACGCCGCTGCCAGCTTTAATTACAATGCCGTGGTGACGCCCACGGGCTATCAGGTATTCCGTGGGCCTGGCACCCTGAGCTGGAGCATTAAAATTGGCGAGAAACACCTCGGCGGCAACTGGTCTGGCTGGCCCAATGACTGGCCGGGCATCGTATCGCTGTACAGCAACGGCATCGTGGTGCGGCGTTCAGCGATCTGCCAGATCCAGGATTTTACGCCGCTGGTGCTGTTTACCAAAATCACTGTGGCGGAACTCCGTTCCGGCGGTTCGCGTAGCGCCAACTTCCAGATAAATTTCGCCTGCGAATCAGCGGTAGTCTCCGGCGTGGCGACCAATAAAAACAACGTTGCGCTGGGCTTCCTTGCGCCAGCCAGCAGCGTGGCGGCTGCCCGGCAGTTCAACCTGGTCAGCGGCAGCGCGGTGAGCTGGCTGCTGGATGAAAATTACGGTAAAGCCGGTCGCGCGAAAGGGATTGGCGTGCGAATTTATCGCAACGGCAGCGCGATGAATTTGCTTACCAGCGATACATCAGGCAGCGGCAGCGCAGCCGGCTGGACGCCGGTTTTTGCCGGCGCGCAGTCCCTGGTCAGTAGCCAGAACGGGGTCAATTATTATCAGGAAACCTTCGAGGCGCGGCTGGCGAGTTTTGGTGCCGATACCCTGAGTGCGGGAGCCTATCAATCACATGCTCAAATCCTGTTACGCCTTCAGTAGCCTGCTGGCGCTGTGGCTGTTGGTTAGCGCAGCCGGACACGGCGCGGTCAACGTTAATGCGTCGCGGGTGATTTTCAATCAGGGCGCAACCCAGGCGGCGGTGTCGTTGATCAACGACGGCGATTATCCCGTGGTGGTGCAGGCCTGGATGGACAATGGCGATCCGCGCAATACGCCGGACAACGCCAGTGCGCCGTTTGTGGTGTTGCCACCGGTATTCCGGTTAAACAGCGCTGAAAGCAAACTGTTGCGGATACTGACCCACGGCGCGGGGTTGCCCGGCGATCGGGAATCGCTATTCTGGCTCAATATTTATCAGATCCCCCCGGAAAGCCGTGCCGAACCCGCCGGTGAAAAATTGCGCCTGGCGCTGCGTACTCAGTTAAAAGTGATGTGGCGACCCAAAGGCGTGGGGCCGCTTGAACGAAAAACAGTCGAAAAAATCACATTTATCCGGCAAGCTGGTTCCATAATCGCCATAAATGATTCGCCATGGAATATTTCTCTTATTGATGTTCGATATTCAAAATATTCGTTACGCGCAGGGGTGATTCCCGCCTTCTCGCAAACCGTGTTAGTACCAGCCATGTCTCCAGAGCCGTCGCAAAATAAGATAAACTTCTCGGTAATTAACGATGACGGCAATACGTGGGAATTTACGGCCAGCGTAAAGTAATGCCCGCGTATGACGTCATGGTTATAGATTTTGATTTGCTAATCAGGGATTAAGATGACACAGGTCTATTTACTGAATGGAACCGTGGCCTTCTGGCCACAAAAACATAAACTCGTCTCACTGGCAGAAGAGGGGAAAACGCTTGCCCTCAGTAATCCCGCCAGCCGCTGTCTGGATTTACTTATTCGCCATCATGGCGAAGTCATATTACGCGACACCTTTTTTCAACAGGTGTGGATTAATAATGGCGCGCAGGTCACCAACAATACTTTCTACCAAAATATCTCGTTGTTACGCCGGGCTTTTAAAGAATTTGGCCTAAATGAGGAATGGATTGTCACGGTGCCAAAGGTCGGTATTAAACTCGAAGCGCAACTGCCCATTGATATTCGCGACGTTGAGGATGAGCCGGTGTCGCCGGTGGTGGAACCGGCGCAAGTTCCCCCTGTCGCCGCCGCCATGAATAAGCCTCCCGGGATATGGCGCAAGGCTGCCGCTGCGCTGGTGGCGCTGAGCGTGTGCGCCGCTGCGGGGTTTTTTACCTGGCACAGCGATATTGATAACCGCCTACAGCATTTCGTGTTGTTAGAGAATCTGAACGGTTGCCAGTTTTTTGTTAATCCCGATGCGGTCGATTTTAAAAAGCATCAGGACTTTGCGCAGCGATTTACCGAGGATTGCCGCACCCGCCCCTGGGTCTATTTATCCGCCTATAAAAACTTTTCGCGCCTTTCGGCATTAAGCTGCCGCGAGGCATTTCAGGTATGGGGAAAAAACCAGTGCGTGACGCGCTATATATTTTTGGGTGTTAACAATGACAATACGTAAAATTTTTATTTATCTTCTGGCGTTATTTTTACTGGCGGGCGTCACGGCGGGCACGGTATATGGCTGGCAATACTGGCAGCGCGCGCATTTTAATTGTACTGGTGAAACGTTTATCGAGCGGCCGCCCATGAAGGCGAATATGGTGGTGAAGTATATATTTAACGGCGACAACGGCGTGGCGGTATTGCGAGGGGAGATCCAGCCGGAAAACGCCGAGCCGATAGCGGTCAACCACAATGTATTTTTTACTTTTACCCGTAAAGGAAACGATTATTTCCTGATCTCAAAGGAAGTGGTCTCGTCGACCGGGGGAATGACCGATACACCGTTGCTGCTCGCGACGCTGCCACAGTTCTATCTGCGTGCCAACGTCACGTTTTATCTGAATATCAATAAGGTCAACCATGACGGCTGGATGTTCTATACCAGCCGTACGCCTTCGCTTTACTGCCGGGGTTAGCGCAACAGCGGGCAATCTGGCGGCAGGCGGCAACGCAGCGCGCCGGGCTTCACTTCCAGCCGGAACTGCTGGCCGCTGAGCGGTTCGCCGTCAAGGTTAAAGGTCATTTCGTGGGGCGAGGTGATTTCAAACCACGAAGAGATGCCATCGACAATATTCGGGCTGTCGTCCGGGCGGGTCAGGGTGGTAAACAGCGCGGGCAGCAGCTCGTCGCCGGTAAAAATCCGCACCCGGAGTTGCCCGTCGTTGATCAGCGCGTCAGGGCACAGCTGCTGGCCGCCCCCCGCCTGACGCCCGTTGCCAAAACCGATTACCAGCGCGTCACCCTGCCAGTGAAAATTCTCCCCGCGAATTTCGCAGCGGTCCGGTTGCAGGGTATCCATGCGCAGCAGACCGTGCAGCAAATATGAAACGCTGCCCAGCGCGGCCTTGAGTTTTTCCGGCGTTTCAGTGGTGATGCGGGTGCCGAAGCCGCCGGTCGCCATATTGATAAATGCCGCTTCGTTATTCACTTCCACCAGATCGATAGACGTGGCTTTACCGGCAATGGCGAGCTTCAGCGCTTTATCCAGTTCATCCGGAATGCCGGTGCTGGTGGCGAAGTCATTGGCCGTGCCGAGCGGCATGATACCGAGCGCCGGACGTACCGCCGTATCAATACGCGACAGCGCGGTCGCCACTTCGTTAATGGTGCCGTCCCCGCCGCCTGCAATCACCGTTTCCACGCCCAGCGCCACCGCTTCCTGGACGAAACGTTCGGCATCGCCTTTTTCCCACGTAACGCGAATGTGTAGCGTAATGCCTTCTTCGCGCAGCAGTTTGACTGCGCTTCGCAGCAGGTCATTGCCTGCGCCTTTGCCATTAAGAACGATCAGTGAAGCGGGGATGCTGTCCATGGGGTGTCCTGAAATGAGTCAATCTTCAGGAAGTTTATCCTGGAAAGGAAAATTGCGTGTCAGAACGCACTGAAAGAGAGAGAAAAAAATAAGCCTGCGTAAGGGAGATTACGCAGGCTAAGGAGGTGGTTCCTGGTACAACTAGCATTTATGGGTTATGTTTTTCAGCGAAACGAATCATACCCGGATCAATCGTGGCGGTATGTGATCTCTTTCTAAGAATCATCCCATAAGAAAAAATAACTCAAATGAATTACTTACCGTGAGGATTACGGGTACTCTGACCAGTGAAATTCCGCATCAGCAGGGCAAATTCCAGCGCTAAATCCTGAGGAACTGGCATCCAGACGGTATAACCATCTCCCGGTGCGATGTCCATTTTCTCTCCTTTAGGGTTTTCCAGATGCTCCAGCGTAAAGTTGATGTTGCCCTGCGGGGTCATCAGCTCCAGGCTGTCGCCGAGAGAGAATTTGTTTTTCACTTTCACTTCCGCCAGTTCGCCACGACGCTCGCCGGTAAATTCCCCGACGAACTGCTGGCGATCCGATACCGAGAACCCGTATTCGTAGTTCTGGTAATCATCATGGGTATGGCGACGCAGAAACCCTTCGGTATAGCCGCGATGCGCCAGGCCTTCCAACGTTTCCAGCAGGGTTGGGTCAAAGGGTTTTCCTGCGGCGGCGTCATCAATCGCGCGGCGGTAAACCTGGGCGGTACGGGCGCAGTAGTAGAAGGATTTAGTACGGCCTTCGATCTTCAGTGAGTGCACGCCCATTTTGGTCAGGCGTTCAACATGCTGGATGGCGCGCAGATCTTTGGAGTTCATGATATAGGTGCCGTGCTCGTCTTCGAACGCGGTCATGTATTCACCAGGGCGCTGGGCCTCTTCCACCATAAACACTTTATCGGTTGGCGCGCCGATGCCCAGCGTCGGCTCGACGGTTTGCACCGGGATCGGCTCGTGGACGTGCACGATGTTGCCCACGTCATCCTCTTTGCCTTCTTTAACGTTGTATTCCCAGCGGCAGGCGTTGGTGCAGGTGCCCTGATTCGGGTCGCGCTTGTTGATATAGCCGGAGAGCAGGCAGCGGCCAGAGTAGGCCATGCACAGCGCGCCGTGCACGAAGATTTCAATCTCCATATCCGGCACCTGTTCGCGGATTTCCGCGATCTCTTCCAGCGACAGCTCGCGGGATAAAATCACTCGCGTCAGGCCCATTTGCTTCCAGAACTTCACCGTCGCCCAGTTCACCGCGTTGGCCTGCACCGACAGATGGATATCCATCTCCGGGAACGCTTCGCGTACCATCATGATCAAACCCGGATCGGACATAATCAGCGCATCCGGGCCCATATCGATCACCGGTTTCAGGTCGCGGATAAAGGTTTTCAGCTTGGCGTTATGCGGCGCGATATTCACCACCACATAGAATTTTTTACCCAGCGCGTGGGCCTCGTTAATACCGAGCTGTAAATTCTCGTGGTTAAATTCGTTATTGCGCACCCGCAGGCTGTAACGCGGCTGGCCCGCGTACACGGCGTCCGCGCCATAGGCGAAAGCGTAACGCATGTTTTTCAGCGTTCCCGCCGGGGAAAGGAGTTCAGGTTTAAACATGGTGTTCTCGTTCTGATGTCAGGTCAGAACCGCCTCACCGGGTGGGGCGGCTTGGGGAGAGGGTTATCCCCCACATTGAAGGCGGGAATTGTAGCCTTGAGGGGCAGAGGTGTAAACCGATTCAGCCAGCCAGACGCTAAACGATCCGGCAGGCGTCCGCTTCCCAGCGATACCCCACGCCATACACCGCACGGATAAACGACTGCTCTTCGTCGAGGGCTTCCAGCTTGCGGCGCAGGTTTTTGATATGGCTGTCGATGGTGCGGTCGGTCACTACCCGGTAATCGTCGTACAGCTGGTTCAGCAGTTGCTCGCGGGAAAATACTTTGCCCGGTTCGTGCGACAGGGTTTTCAGCAACCGGAATTCGGCGGGCGTCAGGTCTAACACTTTTTTGCGCCAGCTGGCCTGAAAACGCCCTTCGTCCACCACCAGCGGGCTTTCGGCATCCTGCTTCGCCAGCTCTTTTTGCGGCTTGCAGCGGCGCAGTATAGTTTTTACCCGCGCCACCACTTCCCGTGGGCTGTAGGGTTTGCAGATATAATCGTCTGCGCCGATTTCCAGCCCCAGCAGACGGTCGATCTCTTCGATTTTGGCGGTGACCATCACGATCGGCACTTCGGAAAAGCGGCGGATTTCCCGGCACAGCGTCAGACCGTCGACGCCGGGCAGCATCAAATCCAGCAGGATCAGCGACGGCGGCGTCTGGCGTACATAATTCAATACGTTATCGCCATGATCGATCAGCGTCGGCGCATAGCCTGCCGCCCGCAGATAGTCGATTAACAGTTGTCCCAGCTTAGGCTCGTCTTCCACGATCAGAATGCGTGGCGTGTTTTCATCAATCGGTAGCTCTGTCATGCGTCTCTCGGTAATTCGTCGTCGAGGGGTAGCGATACAGTAACGCTAATCCCGCCTGAAGGGGAGTGGTCGGCGCGCAGCGTGCCGTTATGGGCCGCGACGATATTGGCGCAGATTGCCAGCCCCAGCCCGGAGCCGCCGCTGGCGCGGTTGCGCGATCCTTCGGCGCGGTAAAAGCGTTCAAACAGCTTGCCGAGCTGGGCGTCAGTTACGCCGGGAGCGCTGTCGGAAAACGCCAGCGTCAGGGTGTCAGCATCGATGCGCCCGTGGATCTGCAATCCGCCGCCCGCGTCGGTATAACGCAGGCTGTTTTCCAGCAGATTATTAAACAGCTGCATCAGGCGATCGCCGTCGCCGAATACCACCGCATGATCGGGCAGCGACAGCGAGATCGTCAGTCCGCGCGCCACAAAACGTTCGCGAAACGCGCCAGCCGCCACTTCCAGCAGGTTGACAATGTCCACCGGGGCTTTCTGGTACGCCAGCGCGCCTTCATCGGACAGCGACAGCTGATGCAGGTCGTCCACCAGCTTGGTAAGCGTACCGACCTCTGCCTGAAGCGATGCCACCGACTCCGGGGTAAACTGGCGCACGCCGTCCTGGATTGCCTCCAGCTCGCCGCGCAGCACCGCCAGCGGGGTCCGCAGCTCATGGGAGATATCTGCCATAAAGTCGCGACGCATCTGCTGGTTTTTCTCCAGCGTGCTGGCGAGCTGGTTAAAGTCCTGGGCCAGTTTACCCAGTTCATCCTGGCTGTTCGTGGTCACGCGCGTAGAGAAATTCCCCGCCGCCAGCTGGTGGGTGCCTTCCACCAGCCGTTTAACCGGCGCCAGCAGGCCGCGCGCCAGCAGCAGCGTAGCCGCCGCCGCCAGCAGCGTTGACAGCGCGACAATCAGCCAGCTGGTGCGCCGCTGCTGTTTATCAAAATTGATGTCGGTGGAGCGGGTCAGGCGCTCCACCGGCGAGGCGATCACCCAGCCGACGCTGGCGTTATTCACGGTGATCGCCCGGCGCATCCCGTCCGGCGGCACCGGCGAGCGCGGGCCGACCAGTACGGTCTGGTTTTCATCAATCACCCAGAACTGGGTGCGCCAGCCGTGGGGCGGCAGGCCGTTCGGGCGATGGCGATCTTCGTCGGAGTCCCGTTCGAGCGAACGCAGGATTTGAAACACAAAACGGTCGTTATGGCGTAAAAATTGCCAGTTACCGTGCAGGGCGTACTGCTCGCCCAGGGCGTCGCTCAGCAGTTCAAGCCGCTGGGCGTTACCGTGTTTGATGTAATCAATAAATCCGCGCTCGAAACTAAACCTCACCGCCCAGTGCATGGTGATCAGCAACAAAATGCAAGTGGCGAAAATCGCCAGGAACAGCTTTCCCGTGATGCCGGGCCGCCACAACTTCATTACTCGCTCCTTCTGCGTCGCGCGATCACCTCGTTTTTACGGGTGTCTTCGGGGACGCGGGTAAACACCAGCGCGGGCAGCGCGATAATCACCGCCATGCTGAGATAGGTATAGAGAAACACGCTGTGCGCCGACTCCGGCGTCAGATGCTGATGGCCGAACGCGCCGAGCAGCAGCCCGGCAACGGTAACGCCGAGGCTCATGGAAAGCTGCATCACCATCGACAGCAGGCCGTTGCCGCCGCTGGCGAGTTGGTCGGGCAGGTCTTTCAGCGTCAGGGTATTCATAGTGGAGAAGCGCACCGCGTTGACCACGCCCTGCAACAGCAGCACCACCGGCAACACCCAAATCCAGCCCAGCAGCGCGGTGCCCATAAACAGCAGCGTTACCAGCGCCAGCGCGAGGGTGGAGAACACCAGCACCCGGCGATAGCCGAAGCGGTTAACGATCTGCACCACGATACGCTTGATGCCCATGCTGCCGAGCACCATCGGGATCATCATTAACCCGGCGTGAAACGGCGAAAACCCCAGGCCAATTTGCAGGAATACCGGCGTCATAAACGGCAGCATCCCGCTGCCGATGCGCCCGACTAAACTGCCCAGAAGCCCGATAGAAAAACTCGGCGTCTGGAACAGCTTCAGCCTGAACAGCGCCCGCTCGTTGCCTTTGGCGTGTTTGATATACAGCGCCAGCGCCAGTAAACCGCCTGCCACCATCAGGCCGATCCAGGGAACGGATATGCCGAGGGTTTTTTGCCCGTCCAGCGCCAGGGTCAACGCCGCCATCCCGAAGGCCAGCATCAGGAAGCCTGAGAAATCGAAGCGCCGGGTTTGCATGGTGTAGTTGGGCATCAGCCACAGCGTGGCGATGGCACCAACAATCCCCACAGGCAGGTTGATCAAAAAGATCCAGTGCCACGAGGCGTATTCCACCAGAATCCCGCCCAGCGCCGGGCCGAGCAACGGGCCGATTTGCCCCGGCAGGGTGACGAAGGTCATGGCCGCCATATACTGCTCGCGCGGCACGATTTTCATCACCGTCAGCCTGCCTACCGGCACCATCATCGCGCCGCCGATCCCCTGCACCACGCGCGCCATAATCAGCCCGTCGAGGGTGCTGGCCTGGGCGCAAAACAGCGAGCCAAGGGTAAACAGCACGATGGCGCTAAAGAAGATATTGCGCACCCCTACGCGGTCGGCCAGCCAGCCGCTGGCGGGCAACATCACCGCCACGGTCAGCACATAGGAGACAATCACCATATGCATGTGCAGCGGATCTTCGCCGAGGCTCCGCGCCATCGAGGGCAGGGCGGTGTTCACAATGGTGGTGTCCAGCGTTTGCATAAAGAAACCAAACGCCACAATCCACAGCTGCCAGCGCACGCTTTTGGGCAATTCCGTCATTGGCTATTCACTCGTCGTTATGGCTTCACCTCCACGACGTTGACGCGTAAAGCGCAGTCGCAGTCGGTCGAAAAACAGATAAACCACCGGCGTGGTGTAGAGCGTCAACAGCTGGCTCATCACCAGACCGCCGACAATGGTGATGCCCAGCGGCTGGCGCAGTTCCGCGCCGTCGCCGCTGGAGATCACCAGAGGCAGCGCGCCAAACAGCGCCGCCAGCGTGGTCATCATGATTGGACGAAAGCGTAGCAGACAGGCCTGGAAAATTGCCTGCTCCGGCGACAACTCGCCTTTACGCTGCGCTTCGATAGCGAAATCTACCATCATGATGGCGTTCTTTTTCACGATCCCGATCAACAGCATAATGCCGATCAGCGCAATCAGGCTGAACGGCGCGCCGAACAGCTCCAGCGCCAGCAGCGCGCCGACCCCCGCCGAGGGCAGGGTAGACAAGATGGTCAGCGGATGTACATAGCTCTCATACAGGATGCCCAGCACGATATACACCGTGGCGATGGCCGCGAGGATCAGGAACACCTGCGAGTTCATGGTGTCCTGGAACACCTGGGCGGTGCCCGCATAGCTGCCGCGTACCGTGGAAGGCACGCCGAGCGAGGTCATGGTGCGGTCGATGGCATCGCTGGCCTCGGATAACGACACCCCGGTGGGCAGGTTAAACGCGATGGTCGAAGCCGCCGACAGACCCTGATGGTTGACCGACAGCGGCGCGTTCGCCGGCTGCCAGTGGGCGAAGCTGGACAGCGGGATCGGCTTGCCGTCGCTGTTGATGACAAACATCTGGTTCAGGGCGCTGATATCCTGGGTGTAGCGCGGATCGACCTGCATCACCACTTTGTACTGGTTCAGCGGCTGATAAATAGTGGAAATCTGCCGCTGGCCGAAGGCGTTATTCAGCAAGCCGTTGGCGTCCTGCACGCTGATCCCCAGCCGCGCCATGGTTTCGCGATCGTAAATCAGGCTCATTTCCGCGCCGTTGTCCTGCTGGTCAGAGTTAACGTCCGCCAGTTCAGGCAGTTTGGATAGCGCCTGGCGGATCTTCGGCTCCCACTCGCGCAGCGCGGCTAAATCGTCGGAGAGTAACGTGTACTGATAGCTGGCGTTGGACTGCCGTCCGCCGACCCGGATATCCTGCACCGCCATTAAAAACAGGCTGGCACCCGGCTCCTTCGCGAGCTTTTTACGCAGCCGGTCAATCACCTGCTGCGAGCTTTCATGGCGCTCGCCCAGCGGTTTCAGGGAGATAAACATCATCCCGCTGTTTACCCGCGAGCCGCCGGTAAAGCCGGTGACGTTATCCACTGCCGGATCGTCGCGAATAATCTTCATAAAGTCTTCCAGCTTGCCGCGCATCGCCTGGAAAGAGATGCTCTGATCCGCCTGGATGCCGCCCATCAGACGACCGGTGTCCTGCTCCGGGAAAAAGGTTTTCGGGATGGCGATATACAGCCAGATATTGAGCGCAATGGTGGCGAGCAGCACCACGCCCACCAGCCGGGTATGGCGCAGCACCCATTGCAGGGATTTAGCGTAACCCTCCTGCAGGGCGATGAGCACGCGGCCAACGCCGCGCTTGCGCGGCTGGGTATGCGGTTTATTGGCTTTCAGCAGCCAGCCGCACATCATTGGCGTTAAGGTCAGAGACACCACCAGCGAGATGCCTATTGCCACCGAGAGCGTGACGGCAAATTCCCGGAACAGCCGTCCCGGCAGCCCGCCCATTAGCAGCAGCGGCAGGAACACCGCCACCAGCGACAGGCTCATAGACAAAACCGTAAAGCCGACTTCCCGCACGCCCTGGAGCGCCGCCTGAAGCGGTTTTACTCCGGCTTCAAGATGCCGGGAGATATTCTCCAGCACCACGATGGCGTCATCCACTACAAACCCGGTGGCGATAGTCAGCGCCATCAGCGACAGGTTATTCAGGCTGAAGCCGCACAGGTACATCGCGGTAAAGGTGCCGATTAACGACACCGGCACCGCAATGGCCGGGATAAAAGTCGCGCGCCCGGAGCGTAAAAACAGAAACACCACCAGGATCACCAGCGCCACTGAAATCACCAGCGTTTGCTCCACCTCTTCGAGAGATGCGCGAATGGTCGGCGAGCGATCCTGGGCAATTTGCAGATCGATAGACGCCGGAACAATCTCGCGCAGCTCCGGCACCCGGGCGCGAATGCGATCCACGGTTTCGATAATATTGGCTTCCGGCGCTTTACGGATCATCAGCAAAATCGCCGGTTTGGCGTTGGTCATCCCGGCGTTGCACACGTCCTGCACCGAGTCGGTGACCGTCGCCACGTCCTGAAGCTTCACCGCCGCGCCGTTGCGATAGTGAATAATCAGCGGCTGGTATTCCGCCGCGGTTTTCAGCTCGTCATTGGTCTGGATCTGCCAGCGCCGGTCGCTGTCTTCCAGCGCGCCCTGCGGGCGGCGCACGTTAGCGTCGCTGATGGCGGTGCGCACCGCGTCCAGCGACACACCCTGGTTAAACAGCGCCTGTGGGTTGAGATCGACGCGTACCGCGGGCAGGGAGCTACCGCCGACGTCCACGTCGCCGACGCCGTCGATCTGCGCGATGGTCTGCGCCAGCTGGGTCGAGGCATAGTCGTACAGCGCCCCTTGCGACAGGGTATCGGAGGTTAGCGTCAGAATGATGATCGGCGAATCGGACGGGTTGGCCTTGCGATACGTCGGGCGGCTCGGCATTCCGCTTGGCAACAGGCTCTGGGCCGCGCTGATTGCCGCCTGCACGTCACGCGCCGCGCCGTTGATATCGCGGTCAAAATCAAACTGCAAAATAATCCGCGTACTGCCGAGCGAGCTGGACGAGGTCATCTCATTGACCCCGGCAATGCGCCCTAACGCGCGCTCCAGCGGTGTCGCCACCGACGAGGCCATGGTCTCCGGCGACGCGCCGGGCAGCGAGGCGCTGACCATAATCACCGGGAAATCCACCTGCGGCAGCGGGGCCACCGGCAGCAGGCGAAACGCCAGCACGCCGCACAGCGTTACCGCCAGCGTTAGCAGGATGGTGGCAACAGGCCGATAGATAAACAGGGCGTAAAATCGCACTTACGCCTCCTCGGTTTTGCGGCCAAAACGCGCCCGGGTGTAGTGCGACAGGCGGTCAAACAGCAGGTAAATCACCGGGGTGGTGAACAGGGTCAGCACCTGGCTCACCAGCAGCCCGCCCACCATGCCAATGCCCAACGGACGGCGCAGCTCCGCGCCGACCCCGGTACTCAGCATCAGCGGTAGCGCGCCAAGCAGCGCCGCCAGGGTGGTCATCAGGATCGGACGAAAACGCAGCAAGCAGGCCTGGTAGATGGCGTCATAAGGGGATAGCCCCTGTTCACGTTCCGCCGCCAGCGCGAAGTCGATCATCATGATGGCGTTTTTCTTGACGATGCCGATCAGCAGGATGATGCCGATAATCGCAATCACGTCCAGTTCGCTGCCCGCCAGCATCAGCGCCAGCAGCGCGCCGACGCCTGCGGTTGGCAGCGTGGAGAGGATAGTAATGGGGTGAATAAAGCTCTCATACAGCACGCCGAGTACGATATACATCGCCACTACCGACGCCAGGATCAGCCAGATGGTGTTGCCCAGCGCCGACTGGAAGGCGAGGGTGCTGCCCTGGAACGAGGTGGTGATATCCGCCGGGAATTCGAGGGTTTTCTCGGCGTCAAGAATCGCGTTCACCGCCTGCTCCAGCGAATAACCGTCGGTCACGTTGAACGAAATGGTGGTGGACGGGAACTGGTCGAGATGGTTAATCGACATCGGCCCATGGCGCTGCTCAACTTTCGCGATAGCGCTTAACGGCACGATGCCGCCGTCGGCGCTGGTCAGGCGAACAGTGTCCAGCCCGCTGATGCCCGGCGTGGTGCGGGTGTCGTGCTCCAGCACCACGCGATACTGGTTCGCCTGGGTATAAATCGTGGAAATCAACCGCTGACCAAAGGCGTTATACAGCGCGTTATCCACGTCGCTCATGCTGATGCCGAGACGGCTGGCGCTGTCGCGGTCAACATTCACATACGCCACCAGCCCCTGATCCTGCCAGTCGCTGCTCACGTCCGACAGCGCGGGCAGGGTGGCGAGTTTGTCCATCAGCGTCGGAACCCAGGTGCTGAGCGCCTCCAGCGAGTTGCCCTGTAACGTAAACTGATACTGGGTGCGGCTCACCTGGGTATCAATGGTCAGATCCTGTGTCGGTTGCAGATACAGCGCCACCCCCGGCACGTTTGCCACCGCCTGCTGGAGCCGGGCAATCACCGGCTGAATACGGTCGTCGCGCTCGTCCAGCGGTTTGAGATGGATTTGCAGCCGGGCGCTGTTCAGCGAGGCGTTAGTGCCGTCCACGCCGACGAACGAGGTCAGGCTTTCCACCGCCGGATCTTTTAAAATCACGTCCGCCACCCGCTGCTGACGCTCCGCCATACTGGCGAACGACGCCGACTGCGGGGCCTGCAAGGTGCCCTGAATAATACTGTTATCCTGCACCGGGAAGAAGCCTTTGGGGATTAGCATCCACAGCAGCACCGTCAGCGCCAGGGTAGCGAACGCCACGCCGAGCGTCAGCCACGGGTGGTTCAGGACCCGCTTTAATCCGCGACCGTAACTGGCAATCACCCGCTCGAAAAAGCGCTCGCTGGCGCGGGAGAAGCGGTTCTGCTTGCGCAGCGATTCGTGGCTTAACATGCGGGCGCACATCATCGGCGTGAGCGTCAGGGAAACCACGGCGGAAATCAAAATCGCCACCGCCAGGGTGATGGCGAACTCGCGGAACAATCGGCCAACGATATCGCCCATAAACAGCAGCGGGATCAGCACCGCGATAAGCGAGAAGGTCAGGGAGATAATAGTAAAGCCGATTTCTCCCGCGCCTTTTAGCGCGGCGGCGAGCGGTTTCTCGCCCTTTTCGATATAGCGCGAGATGTTCTCGATCACCACGATGGCGTCATCCACCACAAACCCGGTGGCGATTGTCAGCGCCATCAGCGTCAGGTTATTGATCGAGAAATCAAAGAACACCATCACCGCAAAGGTGCCAACCAGCGACAGCGGCACCGCCACGGCGGGAATGATGGTCGCCGGCACGTTGCGCAGGAACAGGTAGATAATCATCACCACCAGCGCGATAGCCAGCATCAGCTCGAACTGGGTGTCGGTCACCGAGGCGCGAATATTGGTGGTGCGGTCGGCCAGCAGCTTCACCTCCACCGATTTCGGCAAACTTTGCGTCAGCGTGGGCAGCATCTGCCGCACGCTGTCGGCAGTGGCAATGATATTTGCGCCGGGCTGGCGCTGAATATTCATCACGATGGCCTGCTGCTTGTTGGCCCATGCGCCGAGCCAGCGGTTTTCCGCGCCCTGTTCGATGGTCGCCACATCCCCCAGGCGGATCGCCGCGCCGTTCTGGTAAGCGATAATCAGGTTGCGGTATTCATCCGCCGATTTCATCTGGTCGTTGGCCGAGAGAGTGATGGCGCGCTCCGGGCCGTCGAGACTGCCTTTCGCTGAATTGACGTTGGCATTGCTGATGGCAGTACGCACGGTTTCGCTGGTCACCCCGAGAGCGGCCAGCGCCTGGGCGTTAAGTTTGACCCGCACCGCCGGACGCTGCCCGCCGGACAGCGTAACCAGCCCGACGCCGGAAACCTGGGAAATTTTCTGCGCTACCCGGGTTTCCACCATGTCTTCCACCTGGGTCATCGGCAGCGCGCTTGAGGTCACCGCCAGGGTCATGATCGGCGGGTCCGCCGGGTTGACTTTGCTGTACACCGGCGGGTTCGGCAAATCGTTGGGCAGCAGGTTGGTGGCGGCGTTAATAGCCGCCTGCACTTCCTGTTCCGCGACGTCCAGCGCTAATGAAAGCTGGAACTGGAGGGTGATCACGCTGGCCCCACCGGCGCTTTGTGAGGCCATCTGCTTCAGGCCGGACATCTGGCCGAACTGGCGTTCCAGCGGCGCGGTAATCGCCGAGGTCACCACATCCGGGCTGGCCCCGGGATACAGCGTCACCACCTGGATGGTGGGGTAGTCCACTTCCGGCAGCGCCGAGACCGGCAGAAAACGGTAGCCCAACACGCCCGCCAGCATAATGGCGATCATCAACAGCGTAGTGGCGACCGGGCGCAGGATAAATAGCCGCGACGGCCCGCCGGTGGCGCTCGGAGGTAACACCTGCATCAGGACTGCGCTCCCTGTGATTTCTGCGAAGGTGCCTCAGTTTGAGCGTTATGCGCTTCCACCACTTCCACGCTGGCTCCTTCGGTCAGGCGGTCGATCCCGTCGGTCACCACGCGATCGCCTGCCGACAGCCCGGCGGCAATCACCACTTTTTCGCTGTCCTGAATCCCGGTGGTCACGGTGTGCTTACTGACTTTGTTATCGCTGTTCAGCACCCACACGAAGTGACCGTCGTTGCCCATTTGCAGCGCAGCGGTGGGGATAACGATGGCATCCTGTTGAGTGTCTACCAGCATGCGTGCGTTAACGAACTGGTTGGGAAACAGGGCGTCGTCCTGATTCTCGAAACGGCCCTTAAGCTTAATGGTGCCGGTGGTGGCGTCGATTTGGTTATCCAGACTCAGCAAGGTCCCGGTGCTGAGCTTCTGCTTGTTAGTGCGATCCCAGGCTTCCACCGTCAGGGTTTTCCCGGCTTTTTGCGCCTGTACGATGGTGGCGATATCGCTCTCCGGCAGGGTGAACAGCACGTCGATAGGATGGGTCTGGGTCAGCACCACAATACCGTTAGTGTCGCCGCTGGAAATCTGATTGCCGATATCCACCTGCTTAAGGCCGACGCGCCCGTCCACCGGCGCGGTGATGCGGCTCCAGGTCAACTGTAACTGCGCGCTGGCGACAGCGGCTTCATCGGCCTTGATGGTGCCGAGAGTTTCATTAACCAGCGCCTGCTGGGCATCCAGCTCCTGGCGCGAAACCAGGTTGGTTTTGCTCAACTGCTGATAGCGCGCTAAATCGCGCCGGGCATTGGCGAGGGTGGCTTTATCGCGGGCCAACTGGCCTTCGGCCTGGGCTAATGCAACCTTAAACTGGCTGGGATCGATTTCCGCCAGCAAATCGCCCGCTTTCACCTGCTGCCCTTCCTGAAAGTGCAGCGCCATCAACTGCCCGTCAACACGGCTGCGCACGGTAACGGTATTGGCGGCGGTGATGGTGCCCAGCCCGGAAAGATAGCGGGGAACCGCTGCGCTGACGGCGGTTGCCGCCTGTACTGGCGCGAGCGCACCGCGCATGCCGGGGCGACCACCGCCCGCTTTGCGCTGCTGGCCGGAAGCCTGCTGACCCGACGGCGCGTCTGGCTTCTGAGCGTGCCAGTACCACACGCCCGCTACGATGGCGATAACAATAACGATGAGCCACATCCAACGCGATAAACCAGTACCTTTCATAAGTTAAACGTCTTCTTATCCTGAAACGATTAGGCGTAATGATACTAGTTTAGAGATCAGCGACGGGGGAAAAATGGAGGAAATATGGAACAGCGTCAGGATTCCTCCGAATCAACGCTTTTGTTCGAGATTTCTCGCAGGATCGAGACGGGAATCAGCCGTACAAATTTCGACAGTATAGAGTGTGGTTTAGGCACTAAATATAAATTACACTTTATGAGGTGGTTATGACATGGACGGTTGTCTTTACGCCAGAGTTTGAACAATGGCTGTATGACCAGGAACCGGGATTGAAGAATCGCGTTAATGCCGCGTTATTAACCCTTGAGTTAACCGGCCCGGCGTTGGGTCGACCACGCGTTGATACGCTTTTTGGTTCCTTTTACCCCAATATGAAAGAGTTACGCCTGCAATATGCTGGCGACCCGTGGCGGATTTGTTTCGCTTTTGATTATAGCCGGCAAGCGATAATGCTTTACGGTGGGAAGAAAACGGGGCAGAAGCGCTTTTATACAACATTGATCACGCGGGTTGACGCGATTTTTGCGCGCTACCTTGCCCGCAAAAAGGATCGGGAATGAAAACATTACAGCAACACCTGGCAGAGCTTACCCCTGAACATCGGGCCGAAATTGAGCGTTTGGCTGAAGAGTTCGCTGCCGAAAATGGCTTACCGAGCATCAGAGAAATGCGCGCCATGTCGCAGCAGGAGCTTGCCGAAAGGCTGGGCGTAACCCAGCCTGCGGTGGCCGCCATGGAGCGGCGCGGAGATGATATTAAAGTCTCGACGTTGAAACGTTACGCAGAAGCCCTGGGCGGTGAATTGAAGATCAGCATCGAACTGCCCGAAGGAAGCAGAGTGATTTCACTCTGAACTTCCCCAGACAACTCAGCTATTACCGAAACACCACGTTCGCCCAGCGTGCCAGCCCGGCGGTGACCGAGCCGAAATCGTCGCCGCCACGAATCGGCGTCCCGGGCAAATACGCGGCCAGCAGATTGCGGATCAGCGGCGAGCGGGCGCTGCCGCCGGTGAGATAAATCACCTCCGGTGTGATATGGCTGGCTTCCAGCGCTAGCGTCACCTGTTCGATAATGCGTTGCAACGGCTGGGTCAGCGCTGCTTCCAGTTCGGTTTGCGAAATGGCGGCCTGCAGGTCGTCAGTGATAAACGGCATCCGCGCCAGGTGGTTATCCCCGGCAGAGAGCGCGATTTTGCTCTCCTCGGCGACCCGCACCAGACGGTAGCTCAGACGCTGCTGCCACACTTTACGCAGTCTGGCGACGTCGTCAGGCGCTTTGGCATCGCGGATCAAATCCAGCAGCAACCGGCCATTGGCTACGCTGTAAAAATCGCTTTGCGCCGGGACATCGTTGATGGCCACCGCGTTCCACCAGGGCAGCGTCGGCAGGGCGATACCTTTCTGGGTTTCGCCACCCATGCCTAACAGCGGCATCAGCTGTTTAAATGCCAGAGCGATATCCAGATCGTTACCGCCGATGCGGCAGCCGCTGTGGCCTAACAGGCTGGCTTCGCGATCGGCTTTCATCGCCCACTGCGGCCCCATTAACAGTACCGAGCAGTCGGTGGTGCCGCCGCCGATATCCACCACCAGCACGCGCGTTTCCTGGGTCAGGGTGGATTCAAAATCCAGTCCGGCGGCGACGGGTTCATATTGAAATACCACATCGCGAAAACCAGCGCGCTGCGCCGCGCGTTCGAGAATGCCCTGCGCCTGGGCGTTGGCGTCATCGCCGCCCAGCCCCTGGAAGTTAATCGGACGGCCAATAACCGCCTGGTCGATGGCCTCGTGGGTTTGTGCGGCGGCGGTGTTGCGGATATGCAGCATCATGGCGCATACCAGATCTTCAAACAGCGCTACCTGCTGCGGTTTCAGGCCGCTTGCGCCGAGAAACGACTTCGGCGATTTAACAAACCAGACCTCTTCCGGGTCGTCCATATAGTGCTGCAACGCCGCCAGCCCAAACTGCACGCTGGCGTCGCTAACCCGAATATCTTCTTCGCGGTTAGCGTTAATCGCCCGGCGAAGCAGCGCTTTGTTTTCATCGCCCGGCGTCGGGACATCGTGACAGCGGTACAGCCATTCGCTCACCGCCTCGCGGGTGGGCGCACACAGCATCGACGGCAGCAGCGGCGAATCGTTTTCCAGCGTCAGCATCTGCGGCGTGCCGTCGCGCATCATCGCCACCGAACAGTTCGCGGTGCCGTAATCAAAACCAATAAACATTTTCATCCCCATGCCTGTGAAGAAGGGGGGCGACTTTAGCTGAATGTGGTGCGGGCAGCAATCGGAATAGTAAAGCAAGGCGAAACGGGCAGGAAACGGCTACCCTGAATCCAGTCATTCAAGGAGATAGCATGTTTATAATTGACTACCGCGGCCCGTACGACTGGGCCTGGATGTGCGGCTTTTTACGCCACCGTACCGTCGAGGGCGTCGAAATCATTAACGATGACAGCCTGCAGCGGGTGATGGCTATTGGCGATGCCCGGGGGCTGGCCACCATTCACATTGCCGGTAATAACCAGCTGCACGTCACCCTGAGCGACGGCCTGCTGCCGGTTGCCGACGAGGCGCTGGCGCGGCTGCGCGGCTGGCTGGATTTAGAGACCGACCCACAACCCATTATCGACACCCTGGGCGAACTCGCCGCCCCGATACCGGGTTTACGGCTGCCTGGCTGCGTCGATCCGTTTGAGCAGATGATCCGCGCGGTATTAGGCCAGCTGGTGAGCGTCGCTATGGCGGCGAAACTGACCGGTAAACTGGTGCAGGCGTACGGTGAACCGCTGGATGGTGAACCGGGCTGGCGCTGTTTTCCGGATGCGCAGATCCTGGCCAGTGCTCGCTGGGAGGCGTTAAAAGCGCTGGGCATGTCGAAAATGCGGGCAGACACTATCATCAACCTGGCGCAGCTGTGTCTGGACGGACAGCTGATGCTGTCCCGCCCGGAAAACGTCGAGCAGGGCATCAAAACGCTGATGAAACTGCCGGGGATTGGTCGCTGGACCGCCAGCTATTTCGCGTTGCGCGGCTGGCAAAGCCCCGACGTGTTTTTGCCGGATGACTACGCCATCAAACTGCGCTTCCCCGGCATGACCCCCGCACAAATTCGCCGCTACGCCGAGCGCTGGTCGCCCTGGCGCTCGTATGCGTTATTGCACATCTGGTATAACCACGGCTGGCAGCCGGATCAGTTAATCGCGAAGTAACCCTGGTTAAGCAGCATATCCAGCGGCTGGGTCTGGGCGATGGTATCGCCCCAAATCATATCGATGCCGATGCCGGAAAGCGTGTCCATAATCAGCGCCTGATCGGCGGGGCCGGCGATGCACTTCAGCCCCAGGCGCTGGGCGTGCCCCTGGATGATGGTCACCATCATCTCATCCATCAGGTTGGTGTGAACATCCGTGACCAGCTCCGGCTCAATCATCACGTAATCGCACATCTGGCGCGTCAGTTGGTTAAAGATCTCCATATCGCGCCCAACCTGGCTGACAATAATGCGGCAACCGGCATTGCGCAGCTTGATCATATTGTTTTTGGCACGCTCGTCCTCCGCCAGCAGCACGTCGCTATGAAGAGTGAAGTGCAGCAAGCGCGGCGGCAGCGCGCTGGTGCTCAGCGCCGCCAGTATCTCGTTAATGGTCTCATCGCTGGCGATGCCCTGAGGCGATAAAGGCAGAGCGACACCAAACCCTTTCAGCGTGATAGCGGTGGCGTGGTTGTGCAGAAAATCAGTAAACACGCGGCGGTCAAGCGCGCATGAGAGCGCGGGGTCAGTGAGGCCCGAGCGAAACGACGCTTCCTCCAGCACATTGCCTTCGCTGGTCCACAGTCGCAGCGACAGGATCCAGAAGTTTATGGATTCCGGTATGCGCGGCGACGCCACGGCGCGCGCCAGTAGCATCATATGATTGTCGTTAATAATCCGCGCCTGTTCTTCATGGGCCAGTAACGTGCGCTGCTGCTGTAAGTGCTGCTGCTGCGGTTCGTACACCGTAACCATGCCGCGCCCTTTGTTTTTTGACGCGTAGCAGGCGATATCCGCCTGTGACATCACTTCTGAAGCCAGATTATTACTGGCGTCGATCAGCGTGATCCCGGCGCTGGCACCGATGCGGTGCAGGCGGCCTTCCCACATAAAGTGGTAGTCATTCACCGCCTGAATCAGCCGGGTTGAGATGGTATACGCGTTTTCGATGCCGCAGTCCGGCAACAGCAGGCCGAATTCGTCGCCGCCGAGGCGCGCCAGAATATCGGTGGTGCGCAGCATGCCCAGCATCAGCGATGCCAGTTCGCGCAGTAGGGCATCCCCCGCTGCATGGCCTGCTGTGTCGTTTACCGCTTTAAAGCGGTCGAGGTCGATGCACACCAGCGCATGGCGCTGATGGTTTTCGCCCACGCTTTGCAGCAGGCGTTTGAGATGATTTTCGAAACTCACGCGGTTCGCCAGATGGGTGAGTGCATCGTGCGAGGCGCTGTAGCTCAGCTGGCGCAGCATTTTGCGTGATTCGGTGACGTCCTGAATCACCAGCACCGAGCCGATGTTTTGCCCATCCAGGGTGCTGAGCGGCGTCACGGTGTAGTGAATATCGTAGCTTCCACCGTTGCGGCAGTGCAGCACCACGTCCTGTTCGATGGCGGTGCGGCTGACGTCTCCGCTGTGGATATTTTCCATCAGCGGCCCTTTGTCGCCGAAGGTAATGCGCAGCACCGACAGCAGCGGTTGGCCCATAGCCTGCTCCTGCGACCAGCCGCTCATGGTCTCCGCGACCGGGTTCATAAAGGTCACGTTCATATCGACGTCGGTACAAATTACCGCTTCGCCGATAGAGTCGAGCGTAATATGCAAACGCTCTTTTTCCTGGAATAGCGCCTCGTTAAGCTGTTTAACTTCGGTCATATCCATATTCACGCCCAGCAGCCGCTCCACATCGCCCTGCTTATTAATGACGCGATTGGCAAGGGCGCGAATATGGCGGATGCCTTCACTGACCTGAATGCGGAATTCGATTTTAAACGGGATGCGCGCTTTTAGCGCATCGTTGATCGTCATCTCGACTGAACCGAGATCTTCTTTTACCACTCTGGACGCCCAAAGTTGGTAGGTGGGCTTGATGTGAGGTGGAATATCGTACAGCTCGAACATCCGCTTATCCCAGCTAATAATGTCGGGCCCTAACTCCCATTCCCAGATACCGATGCCGCCCGCCTCGTTAGCCAGCGTAATGCGCTCCATCAAGCGTTTATTCATCCACTCGGTATGTTTGAGATCGTTAATATCTTCAATCTGGGCAATAAAATAGAGCGGCGCACCGTTATTATCCCGCACCACCGAAACCGACATCAGCGCCCAGACCACTTCACCGGCATGGTTGAAGTAGCGCTTTTCCATGGAATAGCTGTTGATATCGCCTTTAATCAGGCTCTCCAGCTGTTCCAGATCGTCATGTAAATCTTCCGGCCAGGTGATTTGCTGGAATGTCATGCCGCACATTTTTTCCGGGGGATATCCCAGAAACTGGCACAGGGATTTATTGACCTGTAGCCAGCGGCCATCAATCGACACCAGCGCCATGCCGATTGAAGAGTACTCCATGGCGTTACGAAAGCGGGTTTCGCTCTCGGAAATATGCTTACGCTCTTCGCGAAACGCATACATCACCATAGTCATTACATTAGCGGGCAGCAGGATCAGCAAGAACGGCAGCCAGGGCGCATTCACCATCACCGAAGGATGCGGCGCGGTGAGCATTTCCGGGTTGCGGGTGAGCGTCAGGGAGACCACCATCACCGTTGCCAGGAAAATCGTGAACGCCTCCAGACGCGGCAGCCGAATGGCGCTCCACATCAGCAGGACGATGATAAAGGTAAACGGCCAGGGCAGATAATGCAGCGCCAGCCAGCTCAGCGCCAGCGTCAAGCACAGCGATCCCAGCGTTTCGACCAACAGCCGTGGATTGCGATGGCGTAGCAAATAGTGGGATTTAAACAGCAGACCAATCGGTACCAGCGCGATGGCGGCAATCGTCTCGGATAATACCCATACAAAAAACGTTCGTAGATTTTCGTCGTTCGGCGTAAAAATAACCGCCAAAACCGCACCGAATAACGGGGGAATAACCGCGCTGCCGATCGCCAGCTTTACCCAGTTGTTGAGATTTTGTAATGGATTGGCAGAGGGCAGAAGTTTGCGCAGTAATATTGCCCCGAGCAGGGCTTCAAGAATATTGATTAGCGGAAAGGTTATTACAATATGGTTTGAGGGAAATAAAACCAGTGACGCAAGTAAATTACCGGCCACGCACGCCGCGGCGATAGCGGGCCAAAAAGAGGCCGGATGCCGATAAAAAGCCACCATCATAATGGCGGTGGGAAACCACAGCGGCGCAAGGGATGAACCTAACAGCGTCAGCTCAAGAGAAAAAAGGGTAAATAAAAAACTTAATAGCCCCAGGCTTAGCAACCGTAATACGGGATGAGGCGTAGAAACTTCAACGCGCATGTTCTTTTTAATCATTACCGCTAATCCGTTATGGCATTGCCGCCAGGAGCAAAGCCCGGACGCATTATTCGACGTATCGGGCTATGCTAGTACAAACAATTTACAATTCCTATGCCGCCGACTGATAAATTCTCATTGCAGCAAGCTTTATTGTTTTAATCGCAATAGCCTGAATTATTAACTGAGATTATGGTTAAAAAAATGCGTTCCGGTGCCACTCTTTAAAAAAAGTTATTCGCAACCGGATGTCGGCGCACCTGTGACTGGTATCGGGGGGGCGAAATCCCTATAATTGCCGCGTTTGGCGCTGCGGCGTCGTCCTTCCCCTCATTCAAAAACCAGGTCGCTACATTTATGACTGACAAGTCTCATCAATGCGTCATCATCGGCATCGCCGGCGCATCCGCTTCGGGCAAAAGCCTTATCGCCAGCACACTTTATCGGGAACTGCGCGACCAGGTCGGTGACGAACACATTGGTGTCATTCCGGAAGACAGCTATTACAAAGATCAGACCCACTTGTCCATGGAAGAACGGGTTAAAACCAACTATGACCATCCCAACGCCATGGACCACAGCCTGCTGTTCCAGCATCTGCAAACGCTGAAGTCCGGCAAGCCGATTGAACTGCCCGTCTATAGTTATGTCGAACATACGCGTACCCAGCAAACGGTCCACATCGAACCGAAAAAAGTGATTATCCTCGAAGGGATCCTGCTGCTCACGGATGCGCGCCTGCGCCAGGAGATGAACTTCTCGATTTTCGTCGATACGCCGCTGGATATTTGCCTGATGCGCCGCATCAAGCGTGATGTAAACGAGCGTGGCCGTTCGATGGATTCGGTGATGACTCAGTACCAGAAAACGGTACGCCCGATGTTCCTCCAGTTTATTGAGCCATCGAAACAGTATGCCGACATCATCGTGCCGCGCGGCGGCAAAAACCGCATTGCGATTGATATTCTCAAAGCGAAAATCAGCCAATTCTTTGAATAACACGCAGTTAGCGTGTACCGTTCTAAGAGTCATAATGTATTTCCCGGCCCGCAGCGGTCGGGAATTCAAGCACAACAGAGGAGCGTGCGATGCGTCTTTGCGACCGTGATATTGAAGCCTGGCTTGATGATGGCCGTTTAGCGATTACCCCGCGTCCTCCGGTAGAGCGCATTAATGGCGCGACGGTGGATGTGCGTCTGGGCAACAAATTCCGCACCTTCAGCGGCCATACCGCCGCGTTTATTGATTTAAGCGGACCGAAGGCGGAAGTCAGCGCCGCGCTGGATCGCGTGATGAGTGATGAAATCGTGCTGGCGGACGGCGATGCGTTTTTCCTGCATCCGGGCGAACTGGCCCTGGCGGTAACGCTGGAGTCGGTGACCTTACCGGCGGATCTGGTAGGCTGGCTGGATGGCCGTTCCTCACTGGCGCGTCTGGGGCTGATGGTCCACGTGACCGCGCACCGCATCGATCCCGGCTGGCAGGGCTGCATCGTGCTCGAATTCTATAACTCCGGCAAACTGCCGCTGGCACTGCGTCCGGGGATGGTGATCGGCGCGCTGAGTTTTGAGCCGCTGTCCGGGCCTGCCGCGCGCCCTTACAATCGTCGTGAAGATGCCAAGTATCGGGATCAGCAAGGTGCGGTAGCCAGCCGCATCGATAAAGACTAATCCGGTTACTGACTGAGGATGCCATGAGACGACTTCTGACGACGCTAATGATATTGCTGGTGGTCATCATCGCTGGCCTGTCCGCATTAGTGCTGTTGGTCAACCCCAACGATTTTCGCGACTATATGGTTCGCCAGGTTGAGGCGCGCAGTGGATACCAGCTTAAGCTGGAAGGGCCGCTGCGCTGGCACGTCTGGCCTCAGTTAAGTATTCTTTCCGGGCGTATGAAACTTACTGCTCCGGGCGCGTCACAGCCGATGGTCACCGCCGATAATATGCGCCTTGACGTTAAGCTGCTGCCGCTGCTGTCGCACCAGCTGCACGTCCGCCAGGTGATGCTGAAGGGCGCAGTGGTTCAGTTAACGCCTGAGAGCGAGGCGCGCCGTCCCAAAGATGCGCCAATAGGCCCACAGGGCGGCGCAACGCCTCCCGATACCGAGCGCGGCTGGAGCTTTGATATCTCCCGTCTGAAAGTGGCCGACAGCGTATTGGTTTTCCAGCATGAAGGCGATGAGCTGGTCACGGTACGCAACCTTAATCTCCAGATGGAACAGGATGAGAAGCGGCAGGCGCAGATTGATTTCAGCGCCCGGGTGCTACGTGACCAGCGCACGCTGGATCTCTCTTTTAACGCTGCGCTTAACGCCGCGGACTATCCCGACAACCTGACGGCCAGCGTCACCAATTTACAATATCAGCTGCGGGGCGCAGATCTGCCGCGCCAGGGCATCACCGGGCAAGGTGTGTTTAATGCCAACTGGCAGGAGGGGCAGAAAAAGCTCAGCTTCAGCGAGCTGCAACTCACCGCAAATGACAGCCAGTTAAGCGGCGATGGCAGCGTGATGTTGCAAAAGCAACCTGACTGGTTGCTGAATCTGGCCTTTAACAAACTCAATCTGGAAAATCTGCTGCCGACGCAAGCGCCATCCACCACGCCAGTCGCCCAGCAGGCGCAAAGTCAGCCCGTACTGCCGCGTCCGG
The DNA here is from genome assembly GCF_007570865.1 of Atlantibacter subterraneus. Lineage (GTDB taxonomy): Bacteria > Pseudomonadota > Gammaproteobacteria > Enterobacterales > Enterobacteriaceae > Atlantibacter > Atlantibacter subterraneus. The sequence continues at coordinate 557,619 of NZ_VLPS01000003.1, forward strand.
TGATTGCCGACAATGCCTCTGAGCAGGATTATTCGGCGCTGCGCGGCTTTAACGCCCGGGCCAATATCAGTGCCGAAAGCGTGCTGTGGCGCGGCCTGAATTTCACTAAAGTGCGCGCGGCGCTGGCCAATAACAGCGGATTACTGACCATTTCCACGCTGGATGGCAACTTAGGCGCGGGCCATATTTCCCTGCCGGGCAGCCTGAACACCAAACAGCAGCCGGCGCAGGTGAAGTTCACCCCAACCATTCAGAATATCGAAATTAGCCAGGTGCTTAAGGCGTTCGATTATCCGATTGCCCTGAGCGGTGCGCTGTCGATGACCGGCGATTTTTCCGGGGCGCAAATCGATGCCAACGCATTTCGTCAGAACTGGCAGGGCAGGGCCAGCGTCGAGATGACCAACTCGCGTCTTGAGGGGATGAACTTCCAGCAAATGATCCAGCAGGCGGTGGCGCGTAATAACGGTTCGGTGCAGGCGCAGCAGTTCGAAGAGAACGCGACCAAACTGGAACAGTTCACGACGGACGTGTCGCTCGACCACGGCAAGCTGACGCTAAACAAAATGGAAGGGCGTTCCTCCATGCTGGCGATGAATGGCGAAGGCACTATGGACCTGGTCACTGAACAGTGCGATACCCTGTTCCAGGTGCGGGTGGTCGATGGCTGGAAAGGCGAGGGCAGCCTGGTAGAATTCCTCAGGCAAACGCCGATCCCGCTGCGGGTCTATGGCTCCTGGAAGCAGTTGAACTACTCGCTGCAGGTTGACCAGGTGCTGCGTAAGCATCTGCAGGAGGAAGCTAAGCGGCGGCTGAACGACTGGGCCGAGCGCCATAAAGACAGCAGCAAGTCGAAGGACGTGAAAGAGTTGCTGAAAAAGCTGTAATAAAAAACGGGGCCAAATGGCCCCGTTGGTTTATCCGCTTAGCGCGCTTGCCAGCTGCGGCTCGCGTCGCCGTTGATCAGCAGCGTGCGGTGTTCGCCGGGCGGCAGGCTAACGGTAAGTTCACGCCACGCAGGCTGATAATCGCCACGGGTCGAGACTTCCAGACGAAGGGTGTTAGCATCGCAGGTCAATTCCCACTCCAGCCACAGCGCATTGCCGTCCTGATAGCCCCAGCTCTCGCCGTCGTCTTCAAACAGCAGGCCACGACTGGTCCCGCAGCCCTTCAGCGGGAACAGCTTCAGCTCGCGACAGGTGTCGTCTTTCGGGCTGGTATGCGCCAGCCGCGCGCTCATCGGCAGGCCCGCGCCCGCACGCACCAGCAGCGGTAGCGTTTCCAGCGGTGCTGCCAGGGTGATCCATTGCCCGCCGCTGTACCAGTTGCCGGTGTAGAAGTCATACCAGCCGTCGGTATTGGCGGGCAACCACAGCGTACGCTCGCGTGCGCCAGGCTCAACCACGCTGGCGACCAGCAGGTCCTTGCCGAGGATAAACTCATCGCACTCTTCAAAGGTCTGCGCATCGTGTTCGTGATCGAGGAACGTCGGGCGCAGTATCGGCTCGTCATCGGCGTGGGCCTGCCACAGCAGGGTATAGAACCACGGCAGCAGACGGTAGCGCAGTTCGATGGCGCTGCGGATGGCGGGCGTGATGGCCGGGTACATCCAGGGTTCGTTAACCGTATGGTCGTCATTCCAGGAGTGGATAGTGAAACGCGGGTGCATTACGCCGTTTTGCACCCAACGCACAAACAGCTCCGGGTCTGGACGATCGCCGGAAAAACCGCCCACATCGTGGCCGACGTTATACAGCCCCGAAAGGCTCATGCCGACGCCCATGCGGGTGTTAAAGCGCAGCGTTTCCCAACTGGTGCGGTTATCGCCGCTCCAGGTTTGCACGTAGCGCTGCATACCGGCGCAGCCGGAACGGGAAATCAGGTACGGGCGTTTTTCCGGCGCGAAGCGCTGCTGGGCTTCCAGCGACGCGCGCATCATCAGCAGCGGCATCACCGGGCGAATATATTTGATGGCGATGGGATTGCCGAAGCCGTGGCAGCGCGCTTCGCCATCCCACACTTCAAACTCGTTGTTATCGTTCCAGGTGGAGTCAATGCCCATTTCCAGCAGCTGGGTGGTGACGCCGTTCTGCCACCATTTGATGGTATCCGGGTTGGTGAAATCGAGGTTGGAGCCTTCGTCATCCCAGAAGCTTGAACGCTCCGGCTTATCCGACTCTGAATCACGAATAAACAATCCCTGTTCCGCCACTTCGTTATAGCGCGGATGGTCCTGCAACAGGCAGGGCTTGATATTGGCCGCCAGCCGCAGCCCCGCATCATGAAATGCCTGGCTCATCACTTTTGGCTGCGGCACTTTGTCGTAGTTCCAGTTGAACACGTAGCGCTTGTTGTTGATGGAGGTATAGCCGGACGACAGCTGGAACGAATCGCAGGGAATGGCGTGCTCTTTGCACAGCCGGATAAAATTCATCAGCTGCTGCTGGGCGTCCGGCGCGTCGGTGTAGTGCATGGTTGAGCCGCTATAGCCCAGGCTCCATTTCGGCCCGAAAATCGTTTTGCCGGTCAGCCGCACAAAGGCTTTGGTGATATCCAGCACCCGCTTGCCGACGAACAGGTAATAATCGATATCCCCCGCCTCCGCCTGCCAGCGGCGATAGGGGCGATGGTAGTTGTCGATCTCTTTACCCATGTCGAACCAGCAGCTGCTCAGGTTATCGTAAAACAGCCCGAAGCTGACGCCGGGGCGCTGGGTGATGGTAAACGGAATATGCTTGTACAGCGGATCGGTATGGGCGGCGTTATAGCCCATGGCGTCCAGGTTACGCATTTCGTAGCGCTTGCCGTTGCGCTGTAGCGGCCCGGCCTTTTCCCCCAGCCCGTAATAACGGTCGCCTTCCAGCCGGTGCTGATAGTGCGCCACGCCGTCGCCGTGGGCGTTGATCAGATAGGCGCTGGTCGCGCGGTCGCTGGCCAGTAGCTGCCACTTGCCCTGGTCATCCCGGTAATGCCACTCCAGCCACAGCGGCTGATGCACCGTCACGCGTAAGGTGTCGGTGGCGACCACCAGGCGATCGTCTTGCTCCTCAACGCTGAAGCCCGGCAGGGTAAATCCGCTCAAATCATCGCGGCTACGACCTTCCCAGGGCACGTCCTGTCCGGGCGCGATGCTCCAGGTTTTATCCAGCGCCCAGCCGGTATTGCGGGAGATTGCCACCCGAAACAGCCCCTTTTCCAGTACGTACAGCGCCAGGCGATAACGTTGATCGAGTTGCAGCGTAACATGGCTTTGGTCTGCGTTAAGCAGGGTCCAGTTTTTCAGTGTTTTCATAACGTCCCTTATCTTCAGGCGCGACGCGCGCGGCGTTCAGCGATAAATACCACCAGGAAGAAGGCCCCGATGAGATCGAAGAAGCCCATGGCGATAAACAGCGGGTTAAAACCGATCTTGTCGGCGGTGACGCCGATAAGCAGTGAGAACAGGAAGCTGGCGATCCACGCGCAGGAGCCGCGCATGCCGTTAACGGTCGCCATCTGGCCTTTATCGAACGACTCCACCACCAGCGCGCTGAGCATGCAGGAGATAATCTGGTGCCCGAAGCCGCCGATGGAGATCAGGATGATGGTGATATAGGGATCGCGAGTCAGGGCGACGATAGCCAGCGACACCATTAAAAACGCGCCGGTGACCGAACTGGCGACCACCGAGTTGACCCGGCTACAGCCAAACAGGCGGGTATACAGACGAGTTAAATAGCCGCTGGCGACGCTACCGAGATCGGCGGCCAGGAACGGCAGCCAGGCGAACATGGCGATCTGCTTCAGGTCCATGCCGTGTTCTTTAGCCAGATACAGCGGCACCCAGAAGCTCATCACCGCCCAGGCGGGTTCGGCCATAAACGCCGGAATAGCGATACCGTAAAAGCGTCTGTTTTTGCCGACGGTTTTCAGGGCGGTAAAGAAAGGGAGTTTGACCGCGGGCGGTTCGTTATCCTGCTGGATATAGGCCAGCTCGTCTTTGCTCAGATTGGGGTGCTTCTCCGGGTTATGGTAAAACAGCCACCACAGCAGCACCCACAGCAGCGCCAGCACGCCGGTAAACATAAATGCGCCCTGCCAGCCGAACGACGCGTGGGCAAAATAGATAATCGGCGGTGCCAGCATCGCGCCAATCGAAAAGCCCACGCCCGCCCAGCCAGCGGCGACCGGGCGCTCCTTTTTCGGGAACCATTCGCCGAGGGTTTTGGCGTTAGCGGGGGTGGCGGCGGCCTCTGCGCCGCCCATCACAAAGCGCAGCAGCGCCAGCTGTAGCCAACTGCCCGCACCGGCATGAAAAATACAGGTCAGCGCCCAGATCGAGGCGCAAATCAGAAAGCCGATTTTCAGGCCGATGACGTCAATCAGCCAGCCGCAAATCGGCTGGAAAACCGTATAGGCCAGCTGGAATGCGCCAACAATCCACGAGTACTGCTCGGTGGTGATGCCCAGGCTCTCTTTCAGTTCCGGGGCGAGGATCCCCAGCGAGTTACGGGTGATGTAGTTAACCGTCACCCCCATCAAAAACAGGACCAGCACCCACCAGCGCAGGTTTTTCACAACGCGCCGGGTTTTTCCGGTCGCTAACGGCTCGTTCACACCCTGACTCATAACGGTCTCCAGACAGCGTTAATACGGTTGATTGGTATGACAACTCGCGGAACGGGGTTAACCGGACGGCACCGCGCGGATTTCATATTCCTTTGAAATAGTGTTGGTATCGATACGGCTTACGGCGTATTGGTTGACCAATCTGAGACTAGTTAAGGGTCTGGCGTGAAAAAAGTGGAAAGTGTGCAAACTTTCTCATTAATCCGCACATTTTGACGTTACGCTGATTTAACTGATGAAATTATTACTGTTTATCTCATGAAAATTTTTTCATTTCGCGATTGGGCGTAGATCACACAATGAGCAAAAACCTAAAAATCAGCCTGATTGCTGAGCAAACGGGCCTGTCGATCAGCACGGTTTCCCGCGTACTGGCGGGGAAGTCGAACACCAGCGATGCGGCGCGGGCGCGCGTGATGGCGTGCGCTCGCCAGCTTGGGGTGCTGGACGGGATGGCGGCAGGGCGGCTGCTGCTGAATAACCTGCTGGTGTTCGCGCCGCAGCGCGCCTTTGACGAGCGTTCCGATATTTTTTATTACCGGGTGATCCAGAGTATTAATAAGGCACTGGCCCCCCATGACGTGCGGTTGCGCTACTGCGCGCTGGAAGAAGAAGACAGCGACGCCAACCTGTTTTTGGCGCGGATCAACGAGCCGGATAGCCAGGCCGCGATCCTGCTGGGTATCGACAGCGCGCATATCCACGATCTGGCTGCCGATATCGGCAAGCCCTGCGTGCTGATTAACTGCCGCGATCCAAAAATGCGCCTCCCGGCGGTCGCGCCGGATCACCGTTCCATCGGCGAGGCCGCTGCCCGCTATCTGTTTGAGATGGGGCATAAGCAGGTGGTTAACCTGTTGTGCTTGCGGCGCTACACCATGGACTTGCGGCTGGCGGGGATTAAAGAGAGCTGGGAAGCGCACAATCTGGCGTTTGATGAATCCCGCCATCTCATTGCCGCCAGCAGCTTTAGCGCAAAAGAGAGCGAGGCGCTGATCGGTGATTTTCTGGCAAACGCTGACGGCCCGCTGCCCAGCGCGATTCTGGCGGGCGGCGATTTTATGGCGGCAGGGGCGGTCACCGCGCTGCAAAAAGCCGGTTTGCGGGTGCCGCAGGATATCTCAGTGATGAGCATCGATGCCTTTAATCTGGCAGCGATTCAGGATGTGCCGCTCACGGCGATGCACGTGCCGCGCGATGAGTTGGGGGAAGAAGCGGTATTGATGCTGCAACAGCGTCTGATCCGGCCCCACGCGGCCTGCGGTACGCTGCTGTTGCACGGCACCCTTGCAGTCAGGGAGTCGGTGCGCCGCATCCGCAGCGGTAAACACGCTGCCGGGGTACGGCACAACGGTTTATATGACGATTAGTGACCGCAAACCTCGCACTGCGGGTTGCGCGCCAGCTTCATCTCGCGGAACTGACAGGTCATGGCGTCATACATAACGATTTTGCCCGCCGCGGCTTTGCCGTACCGGGCGAGGATTTTGATCGCTTCCATGGCCTGCATCGCGCCAATCACGCCAACCAGCGGGGCCATCACGCCCGCCTCCACGCAGCTTAACGCGCCGTCGCCGAATAACCGGCTCAGGCAGCGGTAGCAGGGTTCGTCGTCCCCCCAGGTAAATACCGTGATTTGCCCTTCCATGCGGATCGCCGCGCCGGAAACCAGCGGGATTTTTTCGGCAAACGCCAGCCGGTTAAGCTGATTGCGCACCTCGACATTATCGGTGCAGTCCAGCACCAGATCGTGGGCGGCAATCTGCTGTGCCATCGCCGCGTCGTCCAGCAGGGTGGCGACACTATCAATAACGGCGTTGGGATTGATGGCGGCGAGCTGTTCCCGCGCCGAATCCACTTTCAACAGCCCGACAGTCGCGTCGCGGTGCAGCGTCTGGCGCTGCAGGTTGGAAACGGAAACCGTGTCGAAATCGACCAGCGTTAACTGCCCGACGCCCGCCGCCGCCAGATACTGGCTGGCGGCGCAGCCCAGCCCACCGAGGCCGACAATCAGCACCCGCGCGGCTTTCAGACGCTCCTGGCCGTCAAAATCAAACCCGCGCAGCACGATTTGCCGGTTATAGCGCATCATCTCCTGGTCGGTGAGCTGCTCCATGGTTAGCCTCCAAACAGGTGATTAAACGGCTGAACCTCGACCCATTCGCCGGCTTCAACATTGCCGCGCTCGCGCTCCAGCACCACAAAACAGTTGCCCTGGCTGAATGAGCTGAAAATATGCGATCCCTGATGGCCGGTGGTGACCACTTCCGGCGTACCGTCCGCGCCGCGCTGCAAAATGCCGCGCTGGAAGTCGAGGCGGCCCGGAGATTTTTTAAAGCGACCGCCCGCACGCACCCGCAGCGTTTGCGGCAGGGAGAGGGTGTGTTGGCCGTTAAGCTTCGCCAGCAGCGGGATCGCCAACTGGTAAAAGGTCAGCGCCGCAGAGACCGGGTTGCCCGGCAGGCCGCAAAACCAGCTATTCGGCAGGCGGCCAAACGCGAAGGGTTTGCCCGGCTTGATCGCCAGCTTCCAGAAGGTGATTTCACCCAGTTCTTCCAGCAGGGTTTTGGTGAAATCCGCTTCGCCTACCGAGACGCCGCCCGAACTGAGTACCACGTCCGCCTGGCTATCGGCCTGAATAAACGCGGCGCGCAGCGCATCCGGATCGTCAGGGATTATCCCCAGATTGATCACCTCGCAGCCGAGCTGCTCCAGCATCACATGCACCGCGAGGCGGTTGGTGTCATAAATCTGGCCGTCGCCGAGCGGCTGACCCGGCAGCTGTAGCTCATCGCCGGTGGAGAAAATCGCCACTCTGGTTTTGCGCACTACCTCGACATGGGGGATGCCAAGCGACGCCAGCATCGGCAGTTCGCCCACGGTGAGTCGGGTCCCGGCGGTGAGCACCGCCGCATCGCGCTGGATATCTTCCCCGCGCAGGCGAATGTTTTGCCCCGGACGCACCGGATGCGGAAAGCGCACGCCCGCGTCGTTGGCGTCGGCTTCTTCCTGCATGATCACCGCGTCGCAGCCCGCCGGAACCGGCGCGCCGGTCATGATGCGGATGCAGGTACCCTGCGGCCATTGGCCCTGGAACGGTTGCCCGGCGAACGCTTTGCCTGCCACCGGCAGCACCGCGCCGTCTTTCACATCGCCCAGGCGCACCGCGTAACCGTCCATCGCCGAATTATCGAATCCGGGAACGTCCATGGGCGACGTGACATCGCGCGCCAGCACCCGGCCAAAAGCCTGTTGCAGCGGTAAGGTTTCGGTATCGGTCAGCGGCGTGATACGGGCAAGCATCTGTCCAAGGGCGTCATCAAGCGCCATCAGTCCAGCGGTGAAATCCATGAGCTCTCTCCTGGCGGGAAATAAAGGATGCATTATGTCAGAAATCGCACTTCAGCGGGATGCCCCATCTGGGGGTAGGGAAGCCGGGGCGCTTTACATCACATGTGGCACTTTCTATATTCAAATTCGATATGAATAAATTGCAACGATAATGATATTTATAAAGAAAACGTGGCAATACCTTATTGATGCAGGATAAAGAGAGCATGGGAAAAGCGGTTATTGCCATACACGGCGGCGCAGGGGCGATTGCCCGGGCCAGCATGAGCGCGGAGCGGGAGCGCCAGTATATCGCCGCGTTGGCCACGGTGATTGAGGCCGGGCAGGCGATTCTGGCAGCGGGCAGCAGCGCGCTGGATGCGGTTACCGAAGCCGTGCGTTTACTGGAAGAGTGCCCGCTGTTTAATGCCGGGATCGGCGCGGTGTTTACCCGGGATGCCACCCACGAACTGGACGCCTGCGTGATGGAAGGCCATACCTTAAAGGCGGGCGCGGTAGCGGGCGTCAGCCATCTGCGTAACCCGGTACTGGCGGCGCGGCTGGTGTTGGAAAAAAGCCCCCACGTGCTGCTGATTGGCGACGGGGCGGAAGCCTTCGCCCATCAGCACGGCATGGAGAGCGTCTCGCCGGATATTTTTTCCACCCCGGAGCGGCTGGCGCAGCTGCATCAGGCGCAACAACACAATGCGGTCCAGCTTGATCACAGCGCGCCGCTGGATGAGCGGCAAAAAATGGGCACCGTCGGCGCGGTGGCGCTGGATCGCCACGGCAATCTTGCGGCAGCAACCTCCACCGGCGGGATGACCAATAAACTGCCGGGCCGGGTTGGGGATTCCCCGCTGCCGGGTGCGGGGTGCTATGCCAATAATGCCAGCGTGGCGGTCTCCTGTACCGGCACCGGCGAAGTGTTTATCCGCGCGCTGGCGGCCTATGATATCGCCGCACTGATGGAGTACGCCGGGCTGAGTTTACCCCAGGCGGCGGAGCGGGTGGTGATGGAGAAGATCCCGGCGCTCGGCGGCAGCGGCGGGCTGATAGCCATTGACCGGGAAGGCAACGTGGCGATGCCGTTTAACAGCGAAGGCATGTATCGCGGTTATGGCTACGTCGGCGATGCGCCCACGGTGGGCATTTATCCGGAAGCAGGAGGCCCTGGTGTCACAGAATGAATTACTGGCGGACGACGAGGTACTGGCGGTTGAGGATCTCACTATCGCGTTCCGTCAGGAGCAGGGCGTTACCCAGGCGGTCAGCGGGCTGAACTTCTCGCTGCGGCGCGGCGAAACGCTGGCCATTGTCGGCGAATCCGGCTCCGGAAAATCAGTGACCGCGCTGGCGCTGATGCGCTTAATCGAACAGGCGGGCGGCGAAGTGACCAGTGGCCCGATGCGGCTGCGGCGGCGCAACAGACAGGTGCTGGATCTCGCTACCGCCAGCCAGGGGCGGATGCGCGAAGTGCGCGGCGCGGATATGGCGATGATTTTCCAGGAGCCGATGACCTCCCTGAATCCGGTGTTTCCGGTGGGCGAGCAAATCGCCGAATCTATTCGTCTGCACCAGGGCTTGAGCCATAAAAGCGCGCTGGCGGAGGCGAAGCGGATGCTCGATCTGGTGCGTATTCCCGAAGCCCAGGCGATTTTATCCCGCTATCCGCACCAGCTTTCCGGCGGGATGCGCCAGCGGGTGATGATCGCCATGGCGCTCTCCTGTAAACCGGCGGTGCTGATTGCCGACGAACCCACCACCGCGCTGGACGTCACTATTCAGGCGCAGATCCTTCAGTTGATCCGCGTGTTGCAGCAGGAAATGTCCATGGGGGTGATTTTTATCACTCACGATATGGGCGTGGTGGCGGATTTGGCGGACCGGGTGCTGGTGATGTACCAGGGCAAGGCGGTAGAAACCGCCCCGGTTAACGACATTTTTAGCCATCCTCAGCACCCTTATACCAAAGCGCTGCTGGCGGCGGTGCCGCGCCTCGGCTCGATGAAAGGCCATGCGCTGCCGCGTAAATTCCCGCTGCTCAATGACGCCGCCGGGGATGAGAAGCGTCCGGTGCGCGACACGGTGATTACCGATGAAGGCCCGATTTTGCAGGTGCGCGACCTGGTAACGCGCTTTCCGGTACGCAGCGGCATTCTCAACCGCGTTACCCGGGAAGTACACGCCGTCGAGCACGTCAGTTTTGATCTGTGGCCCGGTGAAACGCTGGCGCTGGTGGGCGAATCCGGCTGCGGGAAATCCACCATCGGGCGCTCACTGCTGCGGCTGGTGGAAAGCGAGTCCGGCAGCATTACCTTTGAGGGCAAGCGCATTGACCAACTGTCCCCGTCGGGAATGCAGCCGGTGCGCCGGGATATCCAGTTTATCTTCCAGGATCCTTACGCCTCCCTCGACCCGCGCCTGACGGTGGGCTATTCGATTATGGAGCCGCTGCTGGTGCATGGCTTGATGAAGGGCGAGGCCGCCGAGCAGCGCGTCGCCTGGCTACTGGAGCGCGTCGGGCTGAAGCCTGAACACGCCTGGCGCTACCCGCACGAGTTTTCCGGCGGTCAGCGCCAGCGGATTTGCATCGCCCGGGCGCTGGCGCTCAATCCGAAAGTGGTGATTGCCGATGAATCGGTTTCCGCGCTGGATGTGTCGATCCGCGCGCAAATCATCAATCTGCTGCTCGATTTGCAGCGTGAATTCGGCATCGCCTTTTTATTTATTTCCCACGATATGGCGGTAGTGGAGCGCATCAGCCACCGCGTGGCGGTGATGTATCTCGGGCAGATTGTCGAGATTGGCCCCCGCCAGGCGGTATTTGAGAACCCGCAGCACCCGTATACCCGGAAACTGATGGCTGCCGTCCCGGTGGCCGACCCGGCGCACCGGCGTCGCCAGCCGGTGCTGTTATCCGATGAAATACCCAGTGCCACCCGCAGGCGCGGCGATAACCCCTTCGTTGCCCCGCTGGTATCGGTCGGGCCTGACCATTTTGTGGCGCGCCATACCGTCGGCAACGCCTGAATCCAACAATAAAAATGCAGGGATAATGAGGAAATAACATGACACAACCTATCACTCGTAAGTTACTGGTCGCGGCCAGCATTAGCGCGGCGCTGTTCGCCGGTTCCGCCTTCGCGGCAAAGGATGTCACCGTGGCGGTGGCATCGAACTTTACGACGCTCGACCCGTATGACGCCAACGACACCCTGTCCCAGCAGGTCGCCAAATCGTTTTATCAGGGGCTGTTCGGCCTGGATAAAGAGATGAAAGTGAAAAACGTGCTGGCGGAAAGCTACACGGTTTCCGATGACGGGCTGGTGTACACCGTAAAACTGCGCCAGGGGGTAAAATTCCAGGACGGCACCGACTTCAACGCTGCTGCGGTGAAAGTAAACCTCGACCGCGCCAGCAACCCGGATAACAAACTCAAGCGCTACAACCTGTACAAAAATATCGCCAGCACCGAGGCGGTCGATCCGACTACCGTGAAGATCACCCTGAAGCAGCCGTTCTCGGCGTTTATTAATATCCTCGCCCATCCGGCGACGGCGATGATCTCCCCGGCGGCGCTGGAGAAATACGGCAAAGAGATCGGCTTTCATCCGGTGGGCACCGGGCCTTACGCGCTGGAAACCTGGAACCAGACCGATTTCGTCAAGGTGAAGAAAAACGCCAGCTACTGGGAGCAGGGGCTGCCGAAGCTCGACACCATCACCTGGCGTCCGGTAGTCGACAACAACACCCGCGCGGCGATGTTGCAAACCGGCGAGGCGCAGTTCGCCTTCCCGATCCCTTACGAGCAGGCCGCGGTGCTCCAGAAGAACGACAAACTGGATCTGGTGACTACGCCGTCGATTATGCAGCGCTACATCAGCATGAACGTTACCCAGAAACCGTTCGACAACCCGAAAGTACGTGAAGCCATTAACTACGCCATCAACCGCGATGCGCTGGTTAAAGTGGCCTTTGCCGGATTCGCGACGCCGGCTACCGGCGTGGTGCCGCCCGCTATCGCCTTCGCCGAGCCATTTAAAGCCTGGCCTTACGATCCGGCTAAAGCGCGCGAATTGCTGAAAGAAGCCGGTTATCCGAACGGATTTGAAACCACCCTGTGGTCGTCCCATAACCACAGCACCGCGCAAAAAGTGCTGCAGTTTACCCAGCAGCAGCTGGCGCAGGTGGGCGTGAAGGTGAAACTCACCGCCATGGACGCCGGGCAGCGCGCGGCGGAAGTGGAAGGCAAAGGCCAGAAAGAGAGCGGGGTGAGAATGTTCTATACCGGCTGGTCTGCGTCAACCGGCGAGGCCGACTGGGCGCTGTCGCCGCTGTTCGCTTCCCAGAACTGGCCGCCGACGCTGTTTAATACTGCGTTCTACAGCAATCCGCAGGTGGATAACGATCTCACCGAAGCGCTGAAAACCACCGACAACGCGCAGAAAGCAAGCCTTTATAAAAACGCCCAGGAAATCATCTGGAAAGAATCCCCGTGGGTACCGCTGGTGGTGGAAAAACTGGTTTCTGCGCACAGCAAATCCCTGAGCGGGTTTTACATGATGCCGGACACCGGCTTTAGTTTCGAAGAAGCGGATATTAAATAACGGCGCTCCCCCGGCAACGGGGGAGACGCACGCTAAAGGATCGCGATGTTCAGTTATGTGGTGAAACGCCTGCTGGGACTCATCCCGACGCTGTTTATTGTGGCGGTGCTGGTGTTTTTATTTGTTCACCTGTTGCCCGGCGATCCGGCGCGGCTGATTGCCGGGCCGGAGGCCGACGCGCAGGTGATTGAAATGGTGCGTAGTCAGTTGGGTCTCGATAAACCCCTGTGGTCGCAGTTTTTGAGCTACATGGGCAACGTGCTACAGGGCGATTTCGGCACTTCGCTGGTGTCACGCCGCCCGGTATCCGAGGAGATCGCCAGCCGGTTTATGCCCACGCTGTGGTTAACCATCGCCAGTATGGTCTGGGCGGTGCTGTTCGGCCTGGCAGCGGGTGTGATTGCGGCGGTATGGCGCAACCGCTGGCCGGATCGGCTGAGTATGACCCTGGCGGTATCCGGCATCTCTTTCCCGGCATTTGCCCTGGGGATGCTGCTGATGCAGGTGTTTTCCGTGGAGCTGGGCTGGTTGCCCACCGTGGGTGCGGATAGCTGGCAGCACTACATTCTGCCGTCCATCACCCTGGGCGCGGCGGTGTCGGCAGTGATGGCGCGCTTTACCCGCGCGTCGTTTGTCGATGTGCTGGGGGAGGATTATATCCGTACCGCCAGGGCCAAAGGCGTTACCGAACGCTGGGTAGTGATGAAACACGCGCTGCGCAACGCCATGATCCCGGTCGTCACCATGATGGGCTTGCAGTTCGGCTTCCTGCTCGGCGGCTCGATAGTGGTGGAGAAAGTGTTCAACTGGCCGGGGCTGGGGCGCTTGCTGGTGGATTCGGTGGAAATGCGCGACTACCCGGTGATCCAGGCGGAGGTGCTGCTGTTTTCGCTGGAATTTATTCTTATCAACTTAGTGGTGGACGTGCTCTACGCCGCCATTAACCCGGCTATCAGGTACAAGTAAGGATGCGACTTTTTAACTGGCGCCGACAGGCGGTACTCAACGCGATGCCAACCCTGCATCCTCATCAGGTGCGAACCCCGTGGTCGGAATTCTGGCGTCGGCTGAAGCGCCAGCCGGTGGCGATGATCGCTGGCGGCTTTGTGCTGTTGCTGATCCTGCTGGCGGTGGCGGCCCCCTGGCTGGCCCCGTTTGATGCGGAAAACTATTTCGATTACGACCGGCTTAACGACGGCCCGTCGCTGATGCACTGGTTCGGCGTGGACTCTCTGGGGCGCGATATTTTCAGCCGCGTACTGGTGGGATCGCGCATTTCGCTGGCCGCCGGGGTGCTGGCGGTGCTGGTAGGCGCGGCCATCGGCACGGTGTTCGGGCTGCTGGCGGGGTATTACGAAGGCTGGTGGGATCGCATCATCATGCGCATCTGCGATGTGCTGTTCGCGTTTCCGGGCATTTTGCTGGCGATTGCCGTGGTGGCAGTGATGGGCAGCGGGATGACTAACGTGATTATCGCGGTGGCGATTTTCAGCATCCCGGCGTTTGCCCGCCTGGTGCGTGGCAATACGTTGGTACTCAAACACCAGACCTTTATCGAATCGGCGCGCAGCATTGGGGCATCGGATTTCACCATCCTGTTCCGCCATATTCTGCCGGGCACGGTATCGTCGATTGTGGTCTATTTCACCATGCGTATCGGCACCTCGATTATTTCTGCCGCCAGTCTGTCTTTCCTCGGTTTAGGGGCGCAGCCGCCAACGCCGGAGTGGGGGGCGATGCTCAACGAGGCGCGCGCGGATATGGTGATAGCCCCGCACGTGGCGCTGTTCCCAAGCCTGGCGATTTTCCTGACGGTGCTGGCGTTTAATTTATTAGGCGACGGCCTGCGCGACGCGCTGGACCCGAAAATAAAAGGATAAAAAAAGGCTGCCGCTGGCAGCCTTTTACACAGCAAGCGCGCTTAAACGCGGCTGCCCCACAGATCGTATTCGTCGGCGTTTTCCACTTTGACGCGGATAATGTCGCCCGGCTTAACGCCGGTTTCGCCGTTCAGGTAGACCGCGCCGTCGATTTCCGGGGCGTCCGCCATGCTGCGGCCAATCGCGCCTTCTTCGTCCACCTCATCGATGATGACCATGATTTCACGGCCCACTTTTTCCTGCAGGCGTTCGGCGGAAATCTGCTGCTGGAGCTGCATAAAGCGGTTCCAGCGATCTTCTTTTACCTCTTCCGGGATTTGCTCCGGCAGTTCGTTAGCGCCAGCGCCTTCAACCGGGCTGTATTTAAAGCAGCCCACGCGGTCCAGACGGGCCTCTTTCAGGAAGTCGAGCAGCATCTGGAAATCTTCTTCGGTTTCGCCTGGGAAGCCGACGATAAAGGTCGAGCGCAGGGTCAGTTCCGGGCAAATCTCGCGCCACTGCTTGATGCGTTGTAGCTGGCGATCCACCGAACCTGGGCGCTTCATCAGCTTCAGGATGCGCGGGCTGGCGTGCTGTAACGGGATGTCCAGATAGGGCAGCACTTTGCCTTCGGCCATCAGCGGGATCACATCGTCGACGTGCGGGTACGGGTACACGTAATGCAGACGCGTCCAGATACCCAGTTTCGCCAGCTGTTCACACAGGCCCACCATGCTGGTTTTTACCGGCTCGCCGTTATGAAAGCCCATACGGTGTTTTACATCGACGCCGTAAGCGGAGGTATCCTGGGAGATCACCAGAATCTCTTTCACACCCGCGTCGGCCAGGCGTTTGGCTTCAGACAGCACCTCGCCAATCGGGCGGCTGACCAGATCGCCGCGCATCGACGGGATAATGCAGAAGGTGCAGCGGTGGTTGCAGCCTTCGGAAATTTTCAGGTACGCGTAGTGGCGCGGAGTTAGCTTGACGCCCTGTTCAGGCACCAGGCTTAAAAACGGGTTGTGCTTCGGCTTCGGCACATAGTGATGCACATGTTCCAGCACCTGCTCGTAGCTGTGCGGCCCGGTGATTTCCAGCACCTTCGGATGCACTTCGCGGATTTGATCTTCTTTCGCGCCAAGGCAGCCGGTCACAATCACCTTGCCGTTCTCGTTTAACGCTTCGCCAATGGCTTCCAGCGACTCCTGCACCGCGCTGTCGATAAAGCCGCAGGTATTGACGATCACCATATCGGCGTTATCGTAACTCGGCACCACGTCATACCCTTCGGTACGCAGTTCAGTCAGGATGCGTTCAGAGTCCACCAGGTTTTTCGGGCAGCCCAGGGAGACGAAGCCGATTTTCGGCTGGTGTGATACATTGCTCATAAGGTCAAAAAATAGTCAGTTATCGAATGGTCAGGGCAAGGATTGTACGGATTTCCTCGGGGAATTTATACACATCTGTGCGTAAATTACGTCGCCATTAAGTAATACTAATCCCGGCTTTGCGTTTCACTAATGGGTTAACAGGGATTAACAGGATACTTTGTATTCAGTCACTCACTGTTACGAGGTATTCAATGAAAGATTTAGATTTGCTGGCGAAATTAGAAATGGCGAAAACGCTCCATAATCATGGCGTTGATTTGATTCAGATTGCCACCGCTACCGGGCTAACCCGACCGGAATTAATCGCTGCGCTTAAGATTATTTTCCGGGATGAAATTGATAATCACCGTAAGCGGGTTTCTCGTACCGGATCGGCTGCCAGTCTGATTTAGTTTTTAATCGCTGTTAATAACCACTGGAGCGTTTTGTTAGTTTCTTTACGGGAGGATGAAAAGATACTGAATTGCGGTAATGAAAAGGGCGTTTCCAGTTTTTTTAGCTGATACATTTCTCGATAGGTTGAAAATAATTTTTCCGGAATAATTCCCAGGCAATTGGTTTTAGAAACGATTAACAGTAGAGAGGAGAATGAGGTGGTCAAGAGACACCGTTCGCTCGATCTGAATTTTTTATCAACAATACTCCGGTGATAAATGATTTTTTCGTTTTTCGTGTTGTAGCCGATTAGGTTAGCATCTTTAAATAATGCCTCAGTAATGGTATCGCCATAAATTTCATTATGTTGTGAAACAATCAGCACCAGTTTCATCTCTTCAACTTTCTGGCAGATGATATTACTGTTCGCAACCGAAAACGTGGAAAATACGACGTCAGCCTGGCGCAGGTTTAACAGTTCCGTGATGCTATGTTCATTCAAATCTGCGGTGCGATGCAGCAGGCTGATGTCGGATTGCGATGTAATGATTTTTTCTGTTAAGTCGGGGATGACCAGCGGTGATATATAGGGTTCAGTATACAGAGTTAATCTTTTCTTTTTTACCAGCGCCGACAGAGGAAGTAAACTGGAAAGCGTATCTAAAACGGGGAGGATATTATCGTAAAGTTCATCCGCGTATACGGTGGGTAAAAGAGCATTCCCGCTGCGAACAAATAAATTATCGTCCATGAGCTCACGTAATTTTTTCAGTGACTGACTCACGGCGGAAGCGGAAATGTCCAGCATATCTGCAACCTTGCTAATGCTGCCCATACTGTAAATTAAACAGAAAATGGCCAGCAGGTTCAGGTCTATTTTTGTTAACGCGCAGGTTTTTTCTGAAACTGAATTGATGGACATAGATCCCTCAGAATCAACTTTACTATACCGCCTGGCCTGTTTTTCAACATAGCAGAGAAAACCGTTCCCGGCGGCATGGGCAACTAAAACAGTTATCTTGCTTAAATAACTGACAGTTTCATCCATTCCTGGTATTGACCTGGGGTGCCTCCCTCTGCCGCTTCGCTGCCGTTGTGTCAATGTAAATAATGTTAATGTGTGATGGAAGATTGATTTAAAACATGTGAACGCTCAGAAATTAGCCATACTCTGTCTGTGCATGTTAGATGTCGCACAGGGAGGATACCGTTATGTCCGTTGCCAGACTCAAACACGATCTCTACCAGAAGCTGATCGTGGCCAGAAATGCACTTTCTGCGTACCTGAAGTTGAGAAAAGCGAAGGGATATATGTCGGTGGCTGAGAGCAATCATCTGCGCGATAGTTTGTTTGATTTATGCGCCTTCTGGCGGGAAAAACACCCGCGTTTGAAACTGGCGCTACGCGAAGATGAGCTGGCGGCATTGCACCGCGGGCTGGATGCGATATCCAGCGCGGCGGTGTGTTTAATGACCGGCAGCCACGATTGCCCGCTCTATATTACGGTGGATGCCGATAAGCTGGAGCGCGCCATTGCCACATTGAACCTGAGCATTCGTCAACTCACTCACCATCAGGCTCCCGCAGAGGCCTGAACCCGGGGGAGCTTAGCTCCCCCGATTTGTTAAAGGTTTTGTAAAATTCCCGTCATCCGCCGGCGCGCTGGCTAACCTTATCGAAAACTGAGGAGAGAGCCATGAAACCGCGCGTGTCCCTTGTTGCCGCTCTGTTATTCGTCAGCGTTTCCGTCCAGGCGCAGGACGTCAATGTCGAGGTCCTGCAAAGCAAGCTTGACCACCCCTGGTCGCTGGCGTTTTTGCCGGACAACCAGGGCATGTTAATCACGCTGCGCGACGGCCAGCTTAAGCGCTGGCAGCCTGGGGAAGGTCTCTCTGACCCCATCGTCGGCGTGCCGGATGTCTGGGCCGAAGGGCAGGGCGGGCTGCTGGACGTGGTGCTGGCACCCGATTTCGCCCAAAGCCGCCGGGTGTGGCTGAGCTATTCTGAAGTGGGCAACGACGGCAAGGCGGGCACTGCCGTGGGCTATGGTCGCCTGAGCGATGACGTCAAACGGCTGGAAAATTTCACCGTGGTGTTCCGCCAGCATCCGAAGCTCTCTACCGGCAACCACTTCGGCGGGCGTATGGTGTTTGACGGCAAAGGCTATCTGTATATCGCGACAGGCGAGAACAACCGGCGGCCCACCGCGCAGGATCTGGATAAGCATCAGGGTAAACTGATCCGTCTGACCGATCAGGGCAAGGTGCCGGACGATAACCCGTTTGTAAATCAACCGGGCGCGAAACCGGAAATCTGGGCTTACGGCATCCGTAACCCGCAGGGGCTGGCGATGAACCCGTGGAGCAACGCGCTGTGGCTTAACGAACACGGCCCGCGCGGCGGCGATGAGATTAATATTCCCGAGCGCGGCAAAAACTACGGCTGGCCTCTTGCTACCTGGGGCATCAACTACAGCGGGTTAAAGATCCCCGAAGCCAAAGGCGGCAAAGTAGCGGGCACCGAGCAGCCGATTTTCTGGTGGGAGCACTCTCCGGCGCTCAGCGGTATGGCGTTCTATAACGCTGACACCTTCCCGCAGTGGAAAAACAAACTGTTTATTGGCGCGCTGAAAGATAAAAACCTGATCGAAATGACCGTTAACGGCAACAGCGTGAAAGAGGATGGGCGCTTGCTGGACTCGCGTAAACAGCGTATCCGTGATGTACGCGTCGGGCCGGATGGCTATCTGTACGTGCTGACCGACGAATCCGACGGCCAGCTGTTAAAGGTCTCGCCGAAAAGTTAATCAGCTTACCGGGATCATCACAACTTTACGGTACGCCGGGCGCTCGCTGAGCTGCTGATACCAGCGCTGCAAGTTAGGGCGCGGCGTTAATTGAATATCAATATTCCACAGGTTGTAGACATAGGGCGCAACGGCGATATCCCCCGGTCCGAACTGATCCCCGGACAGCCACTGCAGGTGGGCCAGCTCGGCGTCCAGCATCCCTAACAGCTTATCGCACTGGGCAACGGCCTCGTCAATTTGCGCCATGTTGCGCTGCTCCGGCGGGGTTCTCACCAGGCCAAACAGCACCACGCGGTGCGCGGGCGGTAACGTCGATGCCGCCCAGTCCATCCACTTTTCACCCTGGGCGCGTACCGCAGGCGAATCAAACCAGATGCGGTTTTGCCCGTACTGCGCGGCAAGGTAGCGCACGATGGTGTTGGATTCCCACAGGGTAATGCCGGTTTCGTCGTCACGCAGGCAGGGGATCAGCCCGTTAGGGTTCATCGCCAGATATTCCGGCTCGTTATTCAGGCCAAATTTCCCGCCAGCGGGAATAACCTCAAAGGGAAGCTCCAGTTCTTCAAGACACCACAGGACCTTTTTTACATTGGTGGAATTATCTCTGCCCCAAACGGTAATCATGGTTCGCTCCTTATTCGTGTAATAAAGTGGCTCCATCATACGCTGCTAATAAGTTGCCGGACATGTTATTGCGTTAACCGGTGTTCAATAACGCGTAAAAATATGGCGTTAAAACTGACCGGGCCACGGCAAATCGCATAAACTTTAAAAACTTTACCAACACAGTGTTTCTTTACGTGGATGAGTGCGGGACACTCACCGCTCATTGCGATGCATTTGATTTAACTTGTTTTGTTGAAAGGATATTCGGGTGGTACCTATGAACCAGAAAACGCGACTGACAACTCTGCGTGTATGGGCCGCAGGCTCTGCACTGTTATTGATTTCTACCACGGCAGCCTATGCCGCAGAACAGGTTCAAACACCCGATGCGCCGCCAGTAGAAGCCCGGGCCTGGATCCTGATGGATTACGCCAGCGGCAAAGTGCTCGCCGAAGGCAACGCCGATGAAAAGCTCGACCCGGCCAGCCTCACCAAGCTGATGACCAGCTACGTGGTGGGCCAGGCGCTGAAGGCGCAAAAAATTCATCTTAACGATATGGTCACCGTGGGCAAAGACGCCTGGGCAACGGGCAACCCGGCGCTGCGCGGCTCCTCGTTGATGTTCCTGAAGCCAGGCGATCAGGTCTCGGTGGCGGATCTCAATAAAGGTGTAATTATCCAGTCGGGCAACGACGCCAGCATCGCTATTGCCGATTATGTAGCCGGTAGCCAGGATTCGTTCGTCAGCCTGATGAACAGCTATGCTGCCAAACTTGGCCTGACCAATACCACCTTCAAAACGGTACACGGCCTGGATGCGCCGGGCCAGTTCAGCACCGCGCGGGATATGGCGCTGCTGGGCAAGGCACTGATCCACGATGTGCCGGAAGAGTACGCGATCCACAAAGAGAAAGAGTTCACGTTCAATAAGATCCGCCAGCCGAACCGCAACCGTCTGCTGTGGAGCACTACCATGAACGTCGATGGGATGAAAACCGGCACCACCGCCGGGGCCGGTTATAACCTGGTGGCCTCTGCGACCCAGGGCGATATGCGTTTAATTTCCGTGGTGCTGGGCGCGAAAACCGACGGCGTGCGCTTCCGTGAATCGGAAAAGCTGCTGACCTGGGGCTTCCGCTTCTTTGAAACCGTGACGCCGATTAAGCCGGACGCCGCCTTTGTTAACCAGCGCGTCTGGTTTGGCGATAAATCAGAGGTGAAGCTCGGCGCGGGGGAAGCGGGTTCAGTGACCATCCCGAAAGGCCAGCTGAAAAATCTCAAAGCGACATTTACCCTCACCGAGCCGCAGCTCACCGCGCCGCTGAAAAAAGGCCAGGTGGTCGGCAATATTGATTTCCAGCTCAACGGCAAATCGATTGAACAGCGTCCGCTGATTGTCATGGAAGCAGTAGAAGAGGGCGGTTTCTTTAGCCGGATGTGGGATTTCGTGTTGATGAAATTCCACCAGTGGTTTGGCGACTGGTTTTAACTTCTGAATGCTTCCCGCTTTCCGGCGGGAAGCCCCGTCAGTTACCACACCAGCGTGATGTTTTTTTCCTGAGCGTAACGCACAAACTCGTCATCCGGGCGGCTGTCGGTAATCAGCGTATCGAAAGACGTCAGCGGGCCCATGCAGGCCGAACGCACTTTGCCGAACTTACTGGCATCCGCCACCAGCACATGACGCTGGGCCATCTCCAGCGCCCAGTGTTTCACCGGCAGTTCATCCAGATTAAAACAGGTTGCCCCGTGGCGAATATGGATGCCCGCTGCCGAAAAGAAGGCGATATCCGGGCACAGATTGCGCAGGGTCTCATGGAAATTTAGCGGCTTGAAAATGGCGTTGCTGGCGTGGAACTCGCCGCCGCACAGGATCACCCGGCACAGCGGTTTTTCCTGTAGCGCCAGGAACGTATTCAGCGAGTAACAGACGCCGGTGAAGGGCAGATCGTCATCCAGCGCGTCGATAATCCACGGCGTGGTAGTGCCGCAGTCGAAAAACAGCGTGTGGTGTGGACGAACCAAATCTGCGGCGTGACGGGCGGCCTTGCGTTTTTCTTCTACCAGACGGGTTTTCTGGTCGCTCAGCAAATAGTGACTTACGGCAGAACTGCGCGGTTCCAGTACGATATAGCCGCCCAACAGCACCACCGGCGCGTTATTACCGCTCAGGTCGCGGCGGATAGTCATTTCCGAGACGCCCAGCAGCGCCGCCGCTTCTTTGAGATGGAGTTTGTCGCTGCGCTTTAACGCCTGCAGCAACTGCCCGATTCGATCGCCACGCCGTGTTTCCATATCACCTCTGTTATTGTGTTTACCCTGTCTGTGGGCCACGGCCTCACCGCCAGCGGGCAATTTTACGCGTCGATGCTGCGTTAGTCACGCACCCAACCTTTGCGGATGGGTAGCGCGAAGCAGAATCGATAAACCCGGCACAAAAATCGGTACAGCGCAGCGCCGCACAGATTCCAGACGATCTGAGTCGTGAGGCAGGCCAGCAGGCCGACCAGCAGGCCGCCCAGCATATCGAGTGGCCAGTGTACCCCAAGGTAAACCCGTGACCACGCCACCGCGCAGGCGATAATAAACAGCGCCGTGCCTGACCACAGGCGATGCCAGAACAAAAACGCCAGCGCGAAGGTAAAAATCACCGTGCCGTGATCGCTGGGCCACGAATAATCCGGCGCATGGTGCAGGAAGTTATAGCCGATACCCTCGGCGAACGGGCGTTCATGGGGAAAGGTCTGCCCCAGCAGCCAGGAAACCGACATGCTGATAGCCAGGGCGATGGCGGTGCGGATCACCAGATGACGCTGGTAATCCACCTGATGACGCGGCCCCCACAGCCAGAGCGCCACAATCAGCACCGGCACAATGTGGATTAAATCTTTGGCGATAAAAATCGCGGCCTGAATAAGCCAGGCAGGGGACGCCGGCGTGGCGTTGATCAGGTCAAACAGTGACAGGTTCAGGGTTTCCATCATAATCCAGTCCTTAACGGTCCCGCGATTGTCGCCAGGGTGCGGCGCGAAAGGAGATAAACATAAAAGCGCAGCGCTGGTCGGTAAAGGGGTATTGTCTTAGTTATCGGTATGTTGTGTAACAATGGATAACCTCACTCAGTTGATTTAAAACCCCCGCTCCTGAATAAAACCTTAACGCCGCGCGAAAACGTGCGTTTTCCGGTCCTGTCGCGCACAATTCACTATCTGAATCGCCGCTGTTTCATTACACTCTGCGCGATTTTTAATGGATGACTTTCACGCATGCAAACAACAACTTCTTCAACCAAACGGCTGGGGCGGCAGGCGCTGCTGTTCCCGCTCTGTCTGGTGCTTTACGAATTCTCGACTTATATCGGCAACGATATGATCCAACCCGGCATGCTAACGGTAGTGGCGCAGTATCAGGCGGGCGTGGAGTGGGTGCCGACCTCGATGACCGCCTATCTGGCGGGCGGGATGTTTTTACAATGGCTGCTGGGGCCACTCTCCGATCGCGTGGGTCGCCGTCCGGTGATGCTGTGGGGCGTGGTGTGGTTTATCGTGACCTGCCTGGCGACGCTACTGGCGCAAAATATCGAACAGTTCACTGTGCTGCGGTTTCTTCAGGGGATCAGCCTGTGCTTTATCGGCGCGGTGGGATATGCGGCGATCCAGGAGTCGTTTGAAGAGGCGGTGTGCATCAAAATTACCGCGCTGATGGCGAACGTGGCGCTGATTGCGCCGCTGCTCGGCCCGCTGGTGGGCGCGGCCTGGATCCACGTCGCGCCCTGGGAAATGATGTTTGTGCTGTTCGCGGTGCTGGCGGCCATCTCCTTTTTTGGGCTATGGCGCGCGATGCCGGAAACCGCCACCCGCCTTGGCGACAAACTGTCGATGAAGGAGCTGGGGCGCGATTACCGTGAAGTGATGAAGAACGTGCGGTTTGTGGCAGGGGCGCTGTCGATTGGCTTTGTCAGCCTGCCGCTGCTGGCCTGGATAGCCCAGTCGCCGGTGCTGATCATCAACGGTGAAAAGCTCAGCACCTACGAATATGGCCTGCTCCAGGTGCCGATTTTCGGCGCGCTGATTATCGGCAACCTGGTGCTGGCGCGCTTAACCTCGCGCCGCACCGTGCGGGCGCTGATTATCATGGGCGGCTGGCCGATTATGCTTGGCCTGGCGGTGGCCGCGCTGGCGACAGTGGTCTCGTCCCACGCCTATTTATGGATGACCGCCGGGCTGAGCATTTACGCTTTCGGGATTGGCCTTGCCAACGCCGGACTGGTGCGCCTGACGCTGTTTGCCAGCGACATGAGTAAAGGCACGGTTTCCGCCGCTATGGGGATGCTGCAAATGCTGATCTTCACCGTCGGGATTGAGCTCAGCAAACACGCGTGGCTGCTGGGCGGCAATGGCCTGTTCAGCCTGTTTAACCTCGCTAACGGGCTATTGTGGCTGGGGCTGATGGTGATATTCCTGAAGGATAAATCGGTCGGCAGCGGGTTACAGCCGCAGTAAAAAAATCGCCCTCTGTTGAGGGCGATGTCTTAGTTGAAGGGCGCTTCGCGATTCAGCACCTTATCAATCACATCAAGCACCGCCTGATGGTTATTATGCCCGGCCTGATAATGGGCGAGGGCGCGAATATTTTCCGGCGCGTTTTGCATCGCAAACCCATACCCGGCCTGGGTGAGCATTTCGATATCGTTGCCGCCGTCGCCAAACGTCACCACTTCATGATCTTCAATGCCCCAGCGTTCCTGAACAATCCGCAGACCGTTGGCTTTGTGCAGGCCGGGGATAATCAGATCGATAGAGCCGTGTCCGCTGGTTACCGGCACCACGATGCCCTCCAGCGATTCGCCCAGCGCGATCATGGTTTCGGCGAGAATATCGTCCGGCAGGTTCAGCGCGAATTTAAAAAATACGTCGTCAATACCGGTAAAGCTGTCCACCTCTTTCAGGCGGTGGTAATAGCGCGCCGCCAGCAGCTTAAACGACGGATGGTAGCTTTTCAGAATATAGCCCCACTGCTTGCCGCAGGCGATGATTTCGATATCCGGCAGGGTCAGCAGGTGATCCACCACGGTGTTGTATTGCTGCACGGTGAATTCGCCATTGAACATATCGTCGCCCTCGCACACCACCCACGCGCCGTTATCGGCAACAAAGGCGATCTCCTGGGCGATCTCCGGGAAGAAGGAATACAGCTGGTAGTACTGGTTGCCGCTCGCCACCGCAAAGCGGATGCCCTGCTCTTTCATCCGGGCGTACTGCGCTAAAAAGCGCGGGCGGTTGTACTGCTTTACGTCATCCAGAAAGGTGCCATCCATGTCGACAGCGATCAGTTTCACGCTCATCTGCATTGCTCCGTTGAACTTTCAATTTGAGATTCAGGTTTCGCCACCGCGCGAGCCACCAGCGCGGCGATAATCACCAGCGACAGCACTACGATCATCGCGCTGCGCAGCCCGTAATGCTCCCCCAGGAAACCTAACAGCGGCGGTCCTACCAGGAAGGCCAGATAACCGGTGGTAGCCACTACGCTAACGCGTGATGCGGCATCCGGGCCGGTATCGCTGGCGGCGGAAATAGTCAGCGGGAAGCCGAGCGACGCGCCAAGCCCCCAGAGTAGCACCGATGCGCCCGCCAGCCAGGGATTATCGACAAACACGATAATCGCGATGCCCAGCGCGCCCATCACGGCGCTGGCGCGTACCACCGCCACGCGGCTGTAGCGGTCAATAAACCAGCCGCCGGTAAAGCGGCCTATCGTCATGCCGAGGGTAAATCCGGCATAGATAATCGAGCCGGAAGTGGCGCTAAAACCGTGGCCGTCTACCATCAACAGCGGCAGCCAGTCGTTAGCCGAGCCTTCAGCAAAGGCCATTGCCAGCACGATCACGCCAATAAGCAGCAGCTGGAAATCCTTATAAAACGGCACTCGCTGCTGGGCGTTAGCCTGTTTTTCCTGCTTTGATTCTTTGCCCACGCCGTCAGGTATGGCGCGCATGGCGTAGATCATCGGCGCGACGGTGACCAGCCCGGCCAGCAGAATATGCCCGTCGGCGCGTATATTGATTGCGGTCAGCGCCATACCGACGCCCGCGCCCGCCAGCGTGCCGAGGCTGTAGAAACCGTGCATCATCGGCAGAATGGTTTTATGGCTTTCACGCTCAACCACCGCGCCTTCTATATTCAGCGCCACTTCAGACGAGCCAAGACCTGCGCCAAACAGCGCCAGACCACTGGCAAAGACAAAAGCGGTGGAGATGGCGAGCCCGCCGCTCATCAACATAATCCCGGCAATCGCCAGGATCATGCTGTTACGGATCACGATGCGGGTGCCAAAGCGTTTCACCAGCCAGGCGGAGCTCAGCACGCCGCTCATGGAACCAATCGACAGCCCAAACAGCACCACGCCCATTTCTGCGGTGGAAACGGCAAGACCGTCGCGGATAGCGGGAGTGCGGGTGGCCCAGGAGGCCATCAATAAGCCGGGTAAAAAGAAGAAGATAAACAGTGCCCAGGTGCGGCGACGCAGGGCCTGGCGTGCGGTTAACGGCATTTACTAACCTGGTTTCCGGAAAAGGTAAGACAACACTAGCAAGGAAGTGTACATTTGTACATATCACTTTTATGACCCCGAGGATGGGATGAGTAAAGCAGAATCCGCCCCCAGCGGGCGGCGAGACATTATTTTAGACGCCACGCTGGATGCCGTCGCGGAGCATGGTATTAACGGCGTCACCCATCGCAAAATCGCGGCGCTGGCTGGGGTGCCGCTGGGGTCGATGACCTACTACTTCACCGGCATCGACGATCTGCTTGAAGAGGCGTTTTGCCGGTTTGCCGACCGGATGTCGGAAAGTTTTATTCATCATATAGGGCAGGCAACCAGCCCCGCGATGGCCTGCGATGCGCTGGCTGACCTGATTTGCGGCGCATACATGACCACGCCGCGCAATATGGAACTGATGTACCAGCTGTACGCTTACGCCGCACGGCGTCCCGGTTTAAAGCTGGTGATGCAGGCCTGGATGCGACGCAGCCAGACGCTGCTGGAACACTGGTTCGACCCGGTCACCGCGCGGGCGCTGGACGCATTTGTCGAAGGGATGACGCTACACTACGTAACCGATAGCGCGCCGCTGGGACGTGAACAATTGCGTGAGCTTTTGGGAAGGATTGCGGGGGAAGAAGGGCGCGTAAGCTGAATTTCAGGCAACAAAAAACCCATCAACCTTGAACCAAAACGGCGGGGTTGATGGGCTCCACAAATTGGGGACATCAAAGAAAAGCAGTGGCACTAATTCAGACTACGCACGCCTTCAAAAGTTCGCCCCTAAGTTAAAAAAATCACAAAAATTTTTAACGTCCTACCAACCCAGGCCCGGCCAGATGATGACAATCAGCGTTCCTGCCAATGTTAACAAGACGTTAGCGATAGCGTAGGTGCCTGCATAACCCAGCGCCGGGATATTGCTACGGGCGGTATCGCTGATAATTTCCATGGCTGGCGCACAGGTGCGTGCGCCCATCAGGGCACCAAACAGCAGCGCGCGGTTCATTTTCAGCACCCAGACGCCGAACATAAAGCTGATGACCACTGGCAACAGGCTGACGATAAGCCCGGCGATCAGCATTTGACCGCCCACCGCGCCCAGGCTGTGGCCGATGCCGCTACCTGCGCTTAATCCCACGCCCGCCATAAACACCATCAGGCCGAACTCTTTCACCATCATCAGCGCGCCCTGCGGAATGTAGCCGAAAGTCGGGTGGTTGGCACGCAAGAAGCCCAGCATAATTCCGGCGAACAGCAGACCGGCCGCATTACCGATGCCAAAGCTGAACGAGCTGAACTGGAAAGTGATCATCCCAATCATCAGGCCGATGATAAAGAAGGCGCAAAAGGCCAGCAGATCGGTAACCTGGCTGTGAATCGAGATAAACCCGATGCGGTCAGCGATGGTTTTCACGCGCCGCGCGTCGCCGCTCACCTGCAACACATCCCCTTTGTTGAGCACGATATTGTCGTCGATCGGCATTTCAATCTGGCTGCGGATCACGCGGTTCAGGAAGCAGCCGTGATCGGTGAGCTTCATCTGACCAAGCCGGCGGCCCACCACGTTATGGTTTTTCACCACGATCTCTTCGGTCACGATACGCATGTCCAGCAAGTCGCGGTCAAACACTTCTTTACCGTTGCGGAAACTCGGGTCGAGGCGGGCGTGAGCGTCCGGATAACCCACCAGCGCGATTTCATCCCCCACCTGCAATACCGCATCGCCATCCGGGTTCGCCAGAATGCCGTTACGGCGAATGCGTTCGATATAGCAGCCGGTCTGGCGGTAAATCCCCAGTTCGCGCAGATTTTTGCCGTCGGCCCACGCCACCAGTTCTGGCCCAACGCGGTAGGCGCGGATCACCGGCAGATAAACTTTGCGGTTGGAATCGGTATCCAGCCCGCGCTCGCGGGCGATTTGCTGGGCGCTGGTCTGCAGATCCTGGTGCTGCAATTTTGGCAGATAGCGCGCGCCGAAAATCAGGCTGACCAGGCCAATCAAGTAGGTGAGGGCGTAACCGAGGCTAAGATGATCCAGTGCGGTGCTGAGCGTAGTGCCCTCCATCCCGGAATGGCGCAGCGTATCCCCCGCGCCAACCAGCACTGGCGTCGAGGTCATTGACCCCGCCAGCATCCCCGCCGTGAGGCCGATATCCCAGCCGAAAAGTTTGCCAAGGCCGAGGGCGATCAGCAGAGCGCTGCCCACCATCACCGTGGCTAACATTAAATAATTCTTACCATCGCGAAAAAAAATAGAGAAAAAGTTAGGCCCGGCTTCCACGCCAACACAAAAAATAAACAGCATAAAGCCCAAATTCAGCGCGTCGGTGTTAATTGAAAAATTATGCTGGCCTAATAATAACGAGACGACTAAAACGCCAATAGAATTACCCAGTTGGACAGAACCGAGCCGTAATTTGCCAAGACAGAGTCCTAAAGCCAGTACAACAAATAATAACAGGATGTAATTCCCGCTTAACAAATCTGCGACGTTTATATTCACGGCGGCTAACTTCTCGTTTACCAGTAACCTATTGAAATGGGTGATGTTTTACGCTACTGTTTTGGCCCATAATCGAAGATATGCTGATTGTTCATTCATCACATTAATATCTCGGGCAAAAACACACGATGGCCGGTAGTTTAATCGGATTACCCGTGGTCGGCTAGCGAGAAATAGTGTCATGAATCGTTTTAGGCAGGGATTGCCGCAGTGCTTATTCTAACTGGGTAACCCGTATTTCCGGGTGATTGTTTTTAGTTTGATATGGGCAATGTCAGGGGATATCGGTGATGAAAGCTCCTTTTTGGCCGGGTACAGTATGCAGCTTCATACTCTTTCTGGTCGTATTTATTCTCCATAAGCTTTCGGTGTCGGGATATTATCCCGTGCAGAAGCATCTCGATCTCGGCATGCTGTGTTTTCTTCTGCCGGGAATGATTGCCAGTTTCTTCTCTCGCGACGATCGCCTGTTTAAACCGCTGCTGGGCGCGATGCTGGCGGCGCCGTTATGTTTGCTGCTGGTGTTTATTACGCCTATTCCTGAGCGGTCGCTGTTTCAGGAGGTGGCCTGGCTGTTTGGCGCGGTATTCTGGTGCGGGCTGGGTGCGCTCTGCTACCTGTTCGCGCGAAAGCTGTTAAAATTGTCAGAATAAAAAAACCGGCTCAGCGAGCCGGTTTTTTTATGAACGATAAATCAGGCGGTATAAAGCGATAGATTGGCTTTCGCCCAGGCTTCAAAATCGGTGCAGCCGCCGATGTGGGTAGAGTCCACGAAGATCTGCGGTACGGTTTCTACCGGTTTGCCGACGGTTTTTTCCAGGTCAGCTTTGGTGATGCCTTCTGCGTGAATATCAACGTAGCGGAAGTTGAAATCGTCGCGCTCGGCGGTCAGTTTCTCAGCCAGTTCTTTAGCGCGAACGCAGTAAGGGCAGCCCGGACGACCAAAAATAACTGCAAACATGATAACTCCTTGATAACGATTGCCTGTCGGCGAATGCGGCTATCATGCCATAACGCTAAGTAATGAAAAGCAGGTTACGCCTCTTAGTTTGATACCTGTCATCTTTCATTGGCTATTTTTTATCGCGCCGTTATGGCTAAAAAGGGCGGCGTGGTTTTCAGGTTATACTCCCTTTTTTAACCGCAGGAGAAACCCAATGCGCTCACTGGGTGCTTTACCCAAACCGGTGCTGATCCTGGAGGCCGTGGGCATGGTCGTACTGGGCACGGCCTGGCTATCCCTGAAAGGGTATGTCGACTTGCCTGCGCCGTTTAACAATGCCAGCTGGGGCATCGTCATGGTGTTCCTCGGCGTGCTGCTGATGTTACCCGCCGCCGTGGCGCTGGTGTGGAACATGGGCCAGAATATGGCGCCGCTGCTGTTTAAATCATCTGCCAAATCAAAATCATCGCCAGAAAAGGACTCTCATCATGACGCCAACCATTGAGCTGCTCTGTTCGCACCGCTCGATCCGCCATTTTACCGACCAGCCGATTACCGACGCGCAACGCGAGGCGATCTTTGCCGGGGCCCGCGCGGCGTCCAGTTCCAGTTTTTTACAGTGCAGTTCGATTATCCGCGTTACCGATCCGGCGCTGCGTGAAAAGCTGGTACCGCTCACCGGCGGCCAGAAGCATGTGGCGCACGCCCCGGAATTTTGGGTGTTCTGCGCCGATTTTAACCGCCATCTGCAAATTAGCCCGGACGCGCAGCTCGGCCTTGCCGAACAGCTGCTGTTAGGCGTGGTGGATACCGCGATGATGGGACAAAACGCCATGGTGGCGGCAGAATCGCTGGGGCTGGGCGGCGTATATATTGGTGGTATCCGTAACAATATCGAGGCGGTAACTGAACTGCTGGGTCTTCCGCAACAGGTGCTGCCGCTATTCGGCCTGTGCCTCGGCTGGCCTGCTGATAACCCGGACGTAAAACCGCGTCTGCCGACCGCCATTGTGGTGCATGAAAATCGCTACCAGCCGCTGGATCGCGAGGCGCTGGCCGCCTATGACGAGGAGCTGGCGCGCTACTATCTCACCCGCGACAGCAATAACCGCCGGGATACCTGGAGCGACCATATCCGCCGCACCATCATTAAAGAAAACCGCCCGTTTATTCTCGACTTTTTACATAAACAGGGGTTCGCCACGCGTTAATTGTCCAGGCTCGCTACGCAGTTGGTAACGGGCCGTGTATGATGTGCCGGTCAATACCAGTGAGAGCGAGGTGAAGGATGAAAATCGCCGTTTTATCCCGGGATGGAACCTTGTGGTCGTGTAAGCGACTGCGCGAAGCCGCGATGCGGCGCGGACATTTTGTCGAAATTCTCGACCCGCTCTCCTGTTATATGAATATCAATCCGCTGTCGCCCTCGATGCACTACAAAGGGCGCAAGCTGCCCCATTATGATGCGGTGATCCCGCGCATTGGTTCCGCCATCACCTTTTACGGCACCGCCGTGCTGCGCCAGTTCGAAATGATGGGCAGCTATCCGCTGAATGAATCCGTCGCCATTACCCGCGCCCGCGATAAGCTGCGCTCCCTGCAACTGATGGCGCGCCAGGGGATTGATTTGCCGGTTACCGGCATTGCCCATTCGCCGGACGACACCAGCGATTTGATCGAAATGGTGGGCGGCGCGCCGCTGGTGGTGAAACTGGTGGAGGGCACTCAGGGGATTGGCGTGGTGCTGGCGGAAACGCGCCAGGCGGCGGAGAGCGTGATTGATGCGTTTCGCGGCCTCAACGCCCATATTCTGGTGCAGGAATACATCAAAGAAGCCAAAGGCCGGGACGTGCGTTGCCTGGTGGTGGGCGATCGGGTGGTCGCCGCCATTGAACGCCAGGCGAAAGAGGGGGATTTCCGCTCCAACCTGCACCGCGGCGGCGTGGCGCGGGTAGCGGATATTACTCCACGCGAGCGGGAGATCGCTTTACGCGCGGCCAGCACGATGGGGCTGGACGTGGCGGGGGTGGATATCCTGCGTTCCGACCGCGGCCCGCTGGTGATGGAGGTTAACGCATCGCCAGGCCTGGAAGGCATCGAAAACACCACCGGCATTGATATCGCCACCCTGATGATCCAGTGGATTGAAAAAAACGCCAGGCCGGGTTTTTGTCTAAAAATTGGTGGTTGAAGCGCCCCACAGGTTTGCGTCAGATTAAAGGATGCGCCCTAAAACGTAGTATCGGGGGGGCTTTTTGCGTAAGCTATCGGCCAGCTATCATTCACCGCATATCGCGAACCGCGAATTAAGAGGGTTCAGTTTTTATGGATTCACTCGTCGTCCCCAGTCTGGACACACTGCGCCACTGGCTTGAACAGTTAGAGGTGAGTTTTTTCGAGTGCGATACCTGCCAGGCGTTGCATTTGCCCCACATGCAAAATTTTGACGGCATCTTCGATGCTAAAGTCGATTTGCTGGATAACACCATACTGTTCTCGGCACTGGCGGAAGTAAAACCGTCTGCACTGCTGCCGCTGGCCTGCGATTTGTCGGCGATTAACGCCAGCTCCCTGACGGTGAAAGCCTTCCTGGATATTCAGGACGATAACATGCCGAAAATGGTGGTGTGCCAGTCGCTGTCCGTCAGCGTGGGCGTGACGTTCGAACAGTTCGCGGCGTTTTTCCGCCAGAGTGAAGAGCAGATTTCGATGGTGATTCTGGAAGCGGGATCGCATCATTTACTCTTTACCGCCGAAGACGAAGAGAAAAATAGCGTCGAAATGCATACCCATTTTCTTCACTAACGGCGCTGATTCCTGCCGCAGTCGCTGCCAGGGCGACTGCGTATCACATTTAATTATTCTGCCGTTAACCGCCTGATAAAGAATATTTCACTACCTTTATCCCCTTTTTAGCCGAGGTGATAGAGCGATTCAGTCTAAAAAATTGATAAAACGCATTTTTTCTACCGGGCTATAGTCCTGGACATATCCTACAGTTATTCTTGCGAAGCGAAAAAAGCCTGCATTGTCTGCCGAAGAATGGTCGATCCTTTTTCTGCGCAGCATGACCAAATATGCACGAAAATTGCATATGTTTCATTGCAGATGTGTAATTGCGTAAATTTAGCTCGGAAAACAACGAGTTTTTACCCTTTATTCAGAAGGAAACAGATATGTTCACCCAAAGAAAAAAATGGTTGTCGGGTGTGGTTGCCGGTGCGCTGATGGCAGCCTCTGCAAGCGTCATGGCTGCCGAACAAAAAACACTGCACGTGTATAACTGGTCAGACTATATTGCCCCGGACACCATCGAAAACTTCACCAAAGAAACCGGCATTAAAGTGGTTTACGACGTGTTCGATTCCAACGAAGTGCTGGAAGGCAAACTCATGGCGGGCAGCACCGGTTTCGACCTGGTGGTGCCGTCTGCCAGCTTCCTTGAGCGCCAGCTGGCCGCCGGCGTGTTCCAGCCGCTGGATAAAAGCAAGTTGCCGAACTGGAAAAACCTCGACCCTGAACTGCTGAAGCTGACGGCAAAACACGATCCGGAAAATAAATATGCCATGCCGTATCTCTGGGCCACCACCGGCATCGGCTATAACGTTGATAAAGTGAAAGCCGCGCTGGGCGGCGACGTGCCGCTGAACAGCTGGGACCTGGTGCTGAAGCCGGAAAACCTTGAGAAGCTGAAAAGCTGCGGCGTCTCTTTCCTTGATGCGCCTGAAGAGGTGTTCGCCACCGTGCTGAACTACCTGGGCAAAGATCCGAACAGCGAAAAAGCCGATGATTACACCGGCCCGGCGACCGATCTGCTGCTGAAGCTGCGTCCGAATATTCGTTACTTCCACTCGTCCCAGTACATTAACGACCTGGCGAACGGCGATATCTGCGTAGCCATCGGCTGGGCAGGGGACGTATGGCAGGCGGCGAACCGCGCCAAAGAAGCCAAAAACGGCGTCAATGTCTCCTACACCATTCCTAAAGAAGGGGCGTTGGCCTTCTTTGACGTCTTCGCCATGCCGACTGACGCTAAAAACAAAGAAGAAGCCTATCAGTTCCTGAATTACCTGATGCGTCCGGACGTGATCGCCCACATCAGCGATTACGTGTTCTACGCCAGCGCCAACAAAGAAGCGACTCCACTGGTCAGCGCGGAAGTGCGCGACAACCCGGGCATTTACCCGCCTGCGGATGTAATGGCGAAACTGTTCACGCTGAAAGTGCAGGATCCAAAAATCGACCGCGTCCGCACCCGTGCCTGGACCAAAGTGAAAAGCGGCAAGTAATTACCGCCAGTGATGCCAGGACTGCCCTGGCGTGGGGCAGAGGCGAGCCGGTCTCTGCCCCGTTATTAGTGCGACAACCGGGCCGCACAGGTATTCATGCTTTTGCCGGAGAGCAATAATTGAACGACGCTATCCCCCGCCCACAGGCGAAAACCCGCAAAGCGCTCACCCCGCTGCTGGAAATCCGCAACCTGACTAAATCCTTTGACGGCCAGCATGCCGTGGACGACGTCAGCCTGACTATCTATAAAGGCGAAATTTTCGCCCTGCTCGGTGCCTCCGGGTGCGGTAAATCAACCCTGCTGCGGATGCTGGCGGGTTTTGAGATCCCCACTCAAGGCCAGATTTTGCTGGATGGCGTGGATTTATCCCGCGTACCGCCGTACCAGCGCCCAATCAATATGATGTTCCAGTCCTACGCGCTGTTCCCCCATATGACGGTGGAGCAGAATATCGCCTTTGGCCTGAAGCAGGACAAACTGCCGCGCGGTGAGATCGCCGCGCGGGTCGAAGAGATGCTGACCCTGGTGCATATGCAGGAGTTCGCCAAACGCAAGCCGCACCAGCTTTCCGGCGGCCAGCGCCAGCGCGTGGCGCTGGCGCGCAGCCTGGCGAAGCGCCCGAAACTGCTGCTGCTCGACGAGCCAATGGGCGCGCTGGACAAAAAACTGCGCGACCGGATGCAGCTTGAAGTGGTGGATATCCTGGAGCGCGTCGGCGCGACCTGTGTGATGGTCACCCACGATCAGGAAGAGGCCATGACCATGGCCGGACGTATCGCCATTATGAACCGCGGTAAGTTCGTGCAGATTGGCGAGCCGGAAGAGATTTACGAGCATCCCACCACCCGCTACAGCGCGGAATTTATCGGCTCGGTGAACGTGTTCGACGGGCTGCTGAAATCCCGCGAGGAAGACGGTCTGGTGATCGACTCCCCAGGTCTGATGCACCCGCTGAAGGTCGATCCGGATGCCTCGGTGGTGGACGGCGTACCGGTACACGTGGCGCTGCGCCCGGAAAAAGTCATGCTCTGCGAAGAGCCGCCTGCCGACGGCTATAACTTTGCCGTGGGTGAAGTGGTGCATATTGCCTATCTGGGCGATCTGTCGATCTATCACGTGCGCCTGAAAAGCGGGCAGATGATCACCGCCCAGTTGCAGAACGCTTATCGCTACCGCAAAGGCGCGCCAACCTGGGGCGACGAAGTGCGTCTGTGTTGGGACGCCGACAGCTGTGTGGTTCTGACGGTTTAAGGAGGCGTGATGAGTAGTTTACCTGAACGCCGCGAGGTCCAGCACGTCACCGGCTTTAAGGCCTGGCTGGCGCGGATGCAGATGGCTCATGGCCGCAAGCTGGTGATCGCGCTGCCGTACCTGTGGCTGATCCTGCTGTTTATGCTGCCGTTCCTGATTGTGTTTAAAATCAGCCTGGCGGAAATGGCGCGAGCGATCCCGCCGTACACCGATCTGGTGAGCGTCGAGGATTCGCAGTTGTCGATCATGCTGAATCTCGCCAACTTCCTGCAGTTAACCGACGATCCGCTCTATTTTGAAGCCTATTTGCAGTCGTTGCAGGTGGCGGGGATCTCGACGCTGTGCTGTTTGCTGCTGGGTTATCCGCTGGCCTGGGCGGTGGCGCACAGCAGCCCGTCGACGCGCAATATCCTGCTACTGCTGGTGATCCTGCCGTCATGGACCTCGTTCCTGATCCGCGTGTATGCCTGGATGGGCATCCTCAAGGAGAACGGGGTGCTGAATAACGTGCTGCTGTGGCTGGGAGTTATCGATCAGCCGTTAACCATCCTGCACACCAACCTGGCGGTGTACATCGGCATTGTCTATGCCTATCTGCCGTTTATGGTGCTGCCGATTTACACCGCGCTGACGCGAATTGATTACTCGCTGGTGGAAGCGGCGCTGGATCTGGGCGCGCGCCCGTTGAAAACCTTCTTCACGGTGATTGTGCCGCTGACCAAAGGCGGGATTATCGCCGGATCGATGCTGGTGTTTATCCCGGCGGTCGGAGAGTTTGTGATCCCTGAACTGCTGGGCGGCCCGGACAGCATCATGATTGGCCGCGTGCTGTGGCAGGAGTTCTTTAACAACCGCGACTGGCCGGTAGCCTCGGCGGTGGCGATCACCATGCTGGTGATCCTGATTGTGCCGATCATGTGGTTCCACAAGCATCAGAATAAATCCACGGGAGATCACGCATGAATAATTTACCCGTCGTGCGCTCCCCGTGGCGCATTTTGATTTTGCTGATCGGCTTTACGTTCCTGTACGCGCCGATGTTGATGCTGGTGATCTACTCCTTTAACAGCTCCAAACTGGTAACGGTGTGGGCCGGCTGGTCGACCCGCTGGTACAGCGAACTGTTCCAGGACAGCGCAATGATGAGCGCGGTTGGGCTGAGCCTGACCATCGCTGCCCTGGCTGCCACCATGGCGGTAGTGCTGGGAACGATTGCTTCGGTGGTAATGGTGCGTTTTGGGCGTTTTCGCGGAGCCAACGGCTTTGCGTTTATGCTGACCGCGCCGCTGGTGATGCCGGACGTGATCACCGGGCTGTCGCTGCTGCTGCTGTTCGTGGCGCTGGGCAATGCCATTGGCTGGCCGTCAGAGCGCGGTATGCTCACCATCTGGCTGGCACACGTCACTTTCTGTACCGCCTATGTGGCAGTGGTGATCAGCGCCCGCCTGCGCGAACTGGATCGTTCTATCGAAGAGGCGGCGATGGATCTGGGTGCCACGCCGGTGAAAGTGTTCTTCGTGATCACTTTGCCGATGATCATGCCGGCGATTTTGTCTGGCTGGCTGCTGGCATTTACTCTGTCGCTGGATGACCTGGTGATCGCCAGCTTTGTCTCCGGCCCGGGGGCGACAACTCTGCCGATGCTGGTGTTCTCCAGCGTGCGCATGGGGGTCAACCCGGAGATCAACGCCCTGGCGTCGATCATCCTCGGGGTGGTGGGAATTATCGGTTTAATCGCCTGGTATCTTATGGCGCGCTCCGAAAAACAGCGCCAGAAAGACATCCAGCGTGCAAGAACCGGTTGAAGACTCTAAAATCTGAGATTATTAGCTAATAGTGCCGCGTTCGTCGCGGCACTATGATTCAGGGATGCCAGAAACATAGCGATGATCTTTACCCGATCACACCATAATCACGCCCGCCTCAATGTACCCACGCTGGTATATATTGCGGCTATTGCCATTATCACCACCCGCTGTGTCGATCTGCTGATGGTGTTTAATATGCTGGGGCTGCGCGGCGCGATGGATTTTATTCACCGTAGCGTCCAGACCTGGAGCCTGACGCTGGTGTTTCTCTCCAGTCTGCTACTGTTATGCATCGAGTTTCGCTGCGCTTTCGCCATTATCAAAGGGCGAAACTGGGGACGCTGGATTTACCTGCTCTCGCAAATCGCCGCCAGCGGCTATCTGTGGGCCGCATCGCTGGGCTGGGGTTACCCTGAGCTGTTCAGCATCGCCGGGGAAACCAAACGGGAGATCCTTCATTCTCTGGTGATGCAGAAAACCCCGGATATCATGATCCTCGTCCTGCTATTTTTACCGGTGCAGAGCCGTCGGTTTTTCCAGTTGCAATAACGGTGGTACAATCCTGCGCCCTCCGTTTCTAAGGTTTTACTATGCAGTGCGCTCTCTATGATGCCGGGCGCTGTCGCTCCTGCACGTGGATTGAAAAATCCCGGCAGCAACAGCTCCAGGACAAAATGACCGATCTCCGCCAGTTGCTTGGCGATCTCCCCGTTGGCCAGTGGTGCGACCCGGTGGCGGGGGAGGAGCGCGCGTTTCGCAATAAGGCCAAAATGGTGGTCAGCGGCAGCGTGGAGAAACCGCTGCTCGGCATTCTGAACCGCGACGGCAGCGCGGTGGATTTAACCGACTGCCCGCTCTATTCCGACGCGTTCCGCCGGGTGTTTGCGGTGCTGAAGCCGTTTATCGCCCGCGCCGGATTAACCCCCTATAACGTGGCGCGCAAGCGCGGCGAGCTGAAATATCTGCTGCTTACCGAAAGCACGCTCGATGGCGGCATGATGCTGCGTTTTGTGCTGCGTTCTGACGCTAAATTTCCCCAGCTTGAAGCGGCGCTGCCGTGGCTGCGGGAACAGCTGCCCCAGCTCAGGGTCATCTCCGCCAATATCCAGCCGGTGCATATGGCGATTATGGAAGGGGAGCAGGAGATTGTTTTCACCGCAGATCGTGCGCTGGAGGAGAATTTTAACGGCGTGCCGCTGTGGATCCGTCCGCAAAGTTTTTTCCAGACCAATCCGCTGGTTGCGAGCCAGCTGTACGCCACCGCTCGCGACTGGGTACGCGCCTTGCCGGTGACGCATATGTGGGATCTGTTTTGCGGCGTCGGCGGGTTTGGGTTGCACTGCGCCACGCCGCAGATGCGTCTCACCGGGATTGAGATTGCGCCCGAGGCTATCGCCAGCGCGACGCAGTCCGCCGCGATGTTGGGCCTGACCGACGTGCATTTTCAGGCGCTGGATTCGACCCGTTTCGCCACTGGCCAGCAGGATATTCCTGATCTGGTGGTGGTTAACCCGCCGCGCCGTGGGATTGGCGCTGAGCTGTGCGAGTTTTTATCGGCGATGGCACCGGAGACGATTCTTTATTCCAGCTGTAATGCGCAGACGATGGCGAAGGATATTCGCATGCTGCCGGGGTATCGGATTGTCAGGACTCAGTTGTTCGATATGTTTCCGCATACCGGGCATTATGAGGTGCTGACGTTGTTACAGAGGGGGTGAGGGGGTTTTGGTATTGTGGAATTGTTCCGTTCGGTGGAATTGTTCCGTTCGCCTGGGCTTTCGAGTCAGTCTTCAGCGCCAGTGTACGCGAACGGGCCAGGTGGGCTCGCCGCCGCCCCCCTGGCGACCCCGGCTCCCCCGCGCGAAATCGCCGCTTCGCGGTACCCTCGGCTTATCGCGTCCGGCTCCGGGTCGGGCGAGATACGGCATCCTGCCTTTCTCGCCCTCAAGCCGCATCCCTGCGGCTTGCCCCGGCCTCCCGCGAACGCCTCGGCGATTTCGATGGGGAGTGAAAACCCTCGCTGTAATCCCGAAGACTGGCAGAGACAATGTTGTCGCTGAAAAACAAATCCGCTTACAGTTGGGGGTGTTGGTCCGGCATCAAAATCGCCGAGGCGTAATTGACGAGCCAGGTCAGACCCGCAGGGATGCGGGTCTGAGGTCGTGAGCTACAGGATGTAGCATCACGACCGACCTGAAGCGAGGAGATGGAGCCGAGGGCAGCGGCGAAGCCGCCGATTTTGCTGGCCGGGAGCGGGGATTGCAAAGGGGGATGCGGAATCCCCCTTTGCCCGTTCGCGTGCTACGGAGTCACGTTGAGCCACGAACGCCTGGCGAACGGAACAATTCCACTAAATGCGGAACCCTTCCACCAAATGGAAAAATTACTGTGCCGGGAACCACTTATCATTAATCTGCTGATAAGTACCATCCGCTTTAATCGCCGCCAGCGCATCATTAAACTTCTTCAGCAGCGCCACATTATCCGGACGCACCGCGATCCCCAAACCCGTCCCAAAATACTGCGGGTCGGTCACTTTCGGCGTCGCCACACCCAGCTGTGGGTTGGTTTTCAGCCACTCGTTCACCACGGCGGTGTCGCCAAAGACGCCATCAATACGGCCATTTTTCAGGTCGATAATCGCATTCTGATAGCTGTCATACGCCACGGTTTTCACTTCCGGGTGCTTATCCTGCAGGTATTTCTGGTGCGTGGTGCCGTTTTCCATGCCGATACGTTTGCCTTTCAAATCATCAAAAGATTTGTAAGTGTCTTTCTTCGCGATCACCAGCGCGGAGTTGGCGTAGTACGGCTCGGTAAAGGCCACCTGCTTGCTGCGCTCAGGCGTAATGTCCATACCAGAAATCACCGCGTCGTATTTTTTGAATTTGAGGGACGGGATCAGGCTGTCAAATGCGTGGTTAGTGAAAGTACACTCCGCCTGCATTTGTTTGCATAACGCTTTGGCGAGATCGATATCAAAACCGACGATCTGGTTGTTGGCGTCCAGCGATTCAAAAGGCGGGTAGGTGGCCGAAGAGCCAAAGCTGATTTTCTCTGCTGCACCCGCAGAAATCGCCACCGTAGAGAGGATTGCCGCCAAAAGTAACTTTTTCATTGTATAGCTCCCGTCTGTCAATTTTTATTCTGGATCGCCGTTTACCCGGCGTGAATACACCATGCCAGCTAATGAATTTATATGCAATAAAAATGTATAATTATATTTTAAGGCGCGAGGGGGTACGAAAGGGAAAGGGCCAATAACCGCAGGGAAAAATTATCCATAAACCGGCCCGCGACAGAGTGCCGCGGGCCGGATGTTTAGCATCAGTTACGGCGTTCAAACGCCAGCGCGCGACGCTCGATCAGACGCATCATCAGCGTCAGTAAACCGTTAACGATCAGGTAGATAACGCCAGCTGCGCCAAACACCATCACATCATAGGTTCTGCCGTACAGCAGTTGGCCGTGGCCCATCACTTCCATCAGCGTGATGGTGTAGGCCAGCGAGGTACTTTTGAATACCAGCACCACTTCGTTGGAGTAGGACGACAGGGCGCGCTTAAATGCATAAGGAAGCAAAATCGCCAGCGTGTCTTTCTTGCTCATCCCCAGCGACTGGCAGGACTGCCATTGCCCTTCCGGGATAGCGCGAATCGCCCCGTAGAACAGCAGCGTAGTATATGCCGCCGAGTTGAGCGACAGCGCCAGCAGCGCGCACAGCCATGGTTCAGACAGCAGATGCCACAGCCCCGGATATTCCTGCAGCGTCGGGAATTGCCCCGGACCGTAGTAAATCAGGAAGATCTGCACCAGCAGCGGAGTGCCGGTAAACAGCGTAATGTAACCGCGCACCACCCACGACAGCACTGGCGTTTTCAGGGTCAGCACCACGGTGAACAGCAGCGCGAGGATCAGCGCCACAATCAGCGACGCCACGGTAAGCGTCAGGCTGGTTTGCAGGCCTTTGAGGAGTTCGGGTAAATATTCCAGCATCAGCCTGGTCTCCGCTCAAAGCGCGTGGCGCGCCGATCGATCTGTTTCAGGATGTACTGGCTGATAAGCGTAATCACTAAATAGATTGCCGCCGCCACGATGTACCAGGTAAACGGCTCCTGAGTACGGGTAGCGATGCTTTTGGTTTGCAGCATTAAATCGTTCACGCTAATTAACGACACCAGCGCGGTGTCCTTGAGCAGCACCAGCCACTGGTTGCCGAGGCCGGGCAGGGCATGACGCCACATCTGCGGCATCACCAGCCGGAAGAAAATCGCGACCTTTGACAGACCCAACGCCTGGCCGGATTCCCACTGGCCTACTGGCACCGCTTTCAGCGCGCCGCGCAGGGTTTGCGAAGCATAGGCGGCATACAGCAGCGACAAGGCAATCACGCCGCACAGGAACGGGCTGACGTCAAAATTCTCGATCTCCATTTGCACCGGGATTTGCGCAAAGCCGAGATTCAGGGTGAAGCCATCAGAAAGCAGGAGCAGCAGCTGTGACGAGCCAAAATAGATAAACAGCACCACCAGAATTTCCGGCAGCCCACGGAACATCGTGACCAGGCCGGTGGCGATCCAGGCGAGAGGCCGCCATTTAGCAGACTCCCAAACCGCGAAGATCATCGCCAGCACCAGGCCGATGATCAGCGCGCAAACGGCAAGGCCGACGGTCATCCCGGCGGCGCTTGCTAAAGGAAACATTTCGTTCATTCAGATATTACTTCTGGAACCATTTGTTATAGATAGTTTCGTAGGTGCCGTCTTTCTTCACCTTGTCCAGCGCGGTGTTAAATTTCTGCTGGAGTTCGGTGTTGCCCTGACGAACCGCGATGCCCAAACCGGTGCCGAAGTAATCTTTGTCGGTCACTTTATCGCCAACGGCAGCCAGTTTGTCGTTGCTCTTCAGCCACTCGGTCACCACGGCGGTATCGCCGAATACCGCGTCAATACGGCCATTTTGCAGATCCAGCTTGGCGTTCTGGTAGCTGTCATACGGTACGGTGGTGATTTCCGGGTGCTTATCGTTAATGAATTTCTGGTGGGTGGTGCCGTTCTGGACGCCCACTTTTTTG
Organism: Atlantibacter subterraneus; assembly: GCF_007570865.1. Classification (GTDB taxonomy): domain Bacteria; phylum Pseudomonadota; class Gammaproteobacteria; order Enterobacterales; family Enterobacteriaceae; genus Atlantibacter; species Atlantibacter subterraneus. The sequence goes on from NZ_VLPS01000003.1 coordinate 599,627, forward strand.
CCTTTCAGCTGGTCAATGCTGGCGACTTTACCCTGCTGGCCCACAAACAGCGCGGAGTTGTCGTAATAAGCATTGGTAAACAGCACCTGCTTTTCACGCTCAGGGGTGATATCCATACCCGCCATCACCGCGTCGAAACGGCGGAATTTCAGGCTTGGGATCAGGCTATCAAACGCCTGGTTAGTGAAGGTACAGGTGGCGTCGATCTCTTTACACAGCGCATTCGCCAGATCCACGTCAAAACCGACGATCTCGTTTTTGTCGTTCATTGATTCAAACGGAGGGTAGGAGGCTTCCGTAGCAAAACGAATGGTCTGCGCCGCCGCGGCGGACAGGCTCATGCTGGCAAGCAGCGTGGCAATCAGTACTTTTTTCATTGTCATTGTCCCGATCAACATCAGTGAGATAAGTAGTATTTAAACGCGTCGGTCTGCGGGTGGGTAAAGCAACTCGCATCCCCTTGCTCGATGATATGGCCGTTTTCCATATACACCACGCGGCTCGCGGTTTTGCGCGCCACTTCAACTTCATGGGTGACGATAACCTGGGTGATCCCGGTTTGTGAAAGTTCGCGGATGATACTGACGATTTGCGCGGTGATTTCTGGATCCAGCGCCGCGGTTGGCTCATCAAACAGCAACACCTGCGGCTCCATCATCAGGGCGCGGGCAATCGCCACGCGTTGCTGCTGGCCGCCGGAAAGATGCAGCGGATAGCGATCCACATACGGCGTTAAGCGCAGGCGCTCCAGCAGTTTATCGGCGCGGGCGCGGGCGTCTGCTTTGCTAAGGCCCAGCACGCGGCACGGCGCTTCAATCAGATTTTGCAGCACCGTCAGATGGGGCCACAGATTGTACTGTTGAAAGACCATGCCTACGTTCTGGCGCAGTTCGCGGATCGCTTTATCGTCCGGCGTTTTGACAAAGTCAAAGTGGTTACCGGCGATAGTGAGCTGCCCGGAGCGCGGCATCTCAAGCAAATTGAGTACGCGCAGCAGCGAGCTCTTTCCCGCGCCGCTTGGACCAAGCAGCACCAGCGTTTCGCCCTGAGGGCAATGTAGGGTGATGTCAAACAGCGCCTGATGTGCGCCGTAGAAGCAATTAATGCCGTTTAGTTGAATACTCATGCGAAACTGTTGAATAGCAATTGAGACCGCGAATAGTAACGTTAGCAGAATAGTTATGCAATATTTGTGGGTTAAAACTTAAAAATATCCCCTGTTGCGCCTTAAACTTAGCACAAAATAACGGGGCAGGAGGGAGGCGAGAATAAAAATCCAGTTTATGCAGTAAAGTCAGACTATTTTCAAACCCGCCGTTCCCATCCCGCTGGCAGCGCCTGTCAGGTACGCAGATCGTTCTCAATCGACTGGCGCAGCGTACCGGCCGGGGCATGCACCGAGCCGCCAAGATAGCGCACATCGTCCACCGCCCAGCACTGGCCTTCGCGGATCATCAGCACTTCATCCTGCCAACGCTCGCTACCCTGGTTTAACGCCACGCGTAGCGGAATATTTCGTGCATCGGTATTCGGGATAGTCGAGGCGCTGGACACACTGGCCTGAGATGGCGCGATGGTGCGGCTGGAGTAAATATCGCTGCGCAGGAACGCGCTGTTGGTACTGTCGGTGCTGGCTTTTTGCAGTTCCGCGTATAAATCGTCACTCAGCCAGGGGCGCAGCGCGCCGAGATTGCTGGTGCCGACAGCGGGATTCGCGATGCGATAGTCATAGAATTTTTGCGCGACGCTGTCCGGGCCGCCTTCAACACAAGGGCCGCTGCGGGTGCCGATATCCTTAAATGCCGTGGTCGAGTCGGTGGCGCAGGCGCTGAGCAACAGCGCGCAGGGCAAAACAAGAGTCAAAGCTAATGGGCGCATTTTATTTCCTTATCTTCTCTGAAGGACTACGGTATTTGTCAGAGCATTGCTTAGGTTGACCCCGCCAGTGCTGGCGCGCCAGCGGGCCTCAGGTAAGCATAGCGTATCGATTGATACCCGTGTCTGATAATCTGTGCTAACGCATTGATAGCCAAAGAAGGAGCGATTATGCAGTTTTCTACTACCCCGAATCTTGAAGGGCACGCCATTGTCGAGTACTGCGGCGTGGTGACCGGCGAGGCGATCCTCGGCGCTAATATTTTCCGCGATTTTTTTGCGGGCATCCGCGACATCGTCGGCGGGCGTTCCGGCTCCTATGAAAAAGAGCTGCGCAAAGCGCGGGAAATCGCCTTTCGCGAGCTGGAAGAGCAGGCCCGGGGTTTAGGGGCCGATGCGGTGATCGGCATTGATATCGATTATGAAACCGTGGGCAAAGACAGCAGCATGCTGATGGTCAGCGTCACCGGAACGGCGGTGAAAACCCGTCGATGAGCATGCGTGCGCTTCTGATTATCCTGGCGGCGCTGCTGGCGGGCTGTGCAGGGGAGAAGGGTGTCGTCGACCGGGGCGATTACCAGGTGGATCTTCGCCGCCCGGCCCAGGCGGCGTATCCGCGCATCAAAGTACTGGTGATCCATTACACCGCCGATGATTTTGACAGTTCCCTCGCCACGCTCACCGACCGCAACGTCAGCGCCCATTATCTGGTGCCGGATAACCCGCCGGTACGCAACGGCAAGCCGGTGATCTGGCAACTGGTGCCGGAACAGGAGCTGGCGTGGCATGCGGGCATTAGCTACTGGCGCGGCACCAACCGGATCAACGACACCTCGATTGGCATCGAACTGGAAAACCGCGGCTGGCGGCGGCAGGGCGGCCAAAAGCAGTTTGCGCCGTTTAACCCGGCGCAGATTGCGGTGCTGGCGAAACTGGCGCGGGATATCATTAATAGTTACAACATACTCCCGGTGAACGTGGTTGCGCATTCCGACATCGCCCCCCAGCGCAAAGACGATCCTGGCCCGCTGTTTCCGTGGGCGGAGCTGGCGAAGCAGGGCATCGGCGCATGGCCCGATCCGGCGCGGGTAAATTTCTGGCTGATGGGCCAAAGCCCTTATCAGCCGGTAGACAGCGGCGAGCTGCTGGCGCTGTTGGCCCAGTACGGGTATGAAGTGACGCCGGAGATGACGCCCGCCCAGCAAAAGCGGGTGATCGAGGCCTTCCAGATGCATTTTCGGCCCGCGCGCTATGACGGCGTGGCCGATGCCGAAACCCTGGCCATCGCCCAGGCGTTACTGGAAAAATACGGACGGGGTTAACGCAGCGTACCGTGATCCTTTAGCCACAGCGCGGTGCGGGTGATGCCTTCATCCAGGCTGACGATAGGCTGGTAGCCCAGCTCATTTTCAGCGCGGCTGATGTCGAGGGTGAAATCGAAATTGAGCTTGGAAACCCCGTAATGGGTGAGGGCGGGCTCTTTTTCCGACTTGTTGCCCATCCGCTCCAGGCTGCGGGCGATGATATCCAGCATCGGATACGGCACGGAACGGATGCGGCAGCGAATACCCAGTTCGGCAATCAGCTGCTCAACAATCTGGCGCAGCGGTCGCGCCTCGCCGTTAGTGATGTTAAACGCGCGCCCGGACGGCAATGCATCGCAGCTTGCCGAACTGGCCAGCCACATCGCATGCACGGCGTTTTCGTGATAGGTCATATCCACCAGCGCATCTCCGCCGCGCGGCAGTAAAATGCTGCCGTAGTGACGCATCATCTGCACCAGCCGCGGAAAAAACACCTTATCGTGCGGCCCAAACAGGCTTTGCGGACGCAGAATGGTAAACCGGGTATGGGGGTTGGCCTGCGCCAGCAGCTGAATGACCTCTTCCGCCGCGGCTTTACTGCGGGCAAACTCATTGGCGAAGCGCACCGGGCGGAACTCTTCGCTGATATCGCGATGGTGATGATAATCGAAATAGAGCGACGGCGAGGAGATATGCACCACGTTGCGCACGCCCCAGGCGACGGCCCATTCGCCAAGCCGACGGGTCGCGCGCACGTTAGCCATATCAAACGCCTGCTGGGTGCCCCACGGCGAGGTAAAACCGGAGCAGTGCCACAGGGTATCAATGCCCGCCAGCATCTGTTTGGCCTGAGAAGAGACCAGCTCGGTTAAATCAGCGTGGATAAATTCCGCGCCCATTTTTTGCAGCAGCTTGCCCATGGCCTCATTGCGGCCGGTGGCGCGGACGCTTACCCCTTTGTGGCGTAAATATTCGACCGCGTTTCGGCCTAAACCGCTGGTGGCGCCCGTGACCAGTACCTTCATTGCTGCCCGCTCTGTCAGAGAAAATAACGCCGCGCATTCTTTCGTGAAATCAACGGCTATGCAATCAGAATAGCGAAAGATTCAGAGTTAGCGCCGGAGTTTTTGCTCTTCCTGCTCGGCAAGGCGGCAAATCTGACGCGCCATGCCGCGAAAGATAAACAAATGCGCTGGGATCATCACCAGCCAGTAGAATAAACCGGGCGTGCCGTGCGGGTGCCACCAGGCGCGAACGTCCAGCGATCGCTCCGGCCCCAGATCGCGTAAATTAAACGACAGCCGCCCCAGCCCCGGTGCCTTCATGCCGAACAGCAGCGTTAGCTGGGCTTCCGGCTCGACGATAATCACCTTCCAGCTGTCCACGGCGTCGCCGACCTGCAACAGGGCATTTTCCGGGCGGCCTTTCGCCAGCTTATGGCCGAGCAGCAGATCGATGCCCGCGCGGGTGCTCCACAGGTAGTTGCCGAAGAAGTAGCGCTCTTTTTTCCCGCCGATGCGGTTGACGACGTTCCACAGCGACTCAAGGCTGGCGGAGGTTTTCAGCGTAAAACCCGCCTGTTTTGGGTAGTAGCCGTACTCAGGCCGCCAGCGGGCGAACGCCTGGGCGTCATAGCCCCAGTCGCTGGAATTCACCAGCTTGTCCTCTTCTTTCAGCGTTTCGCGAACCGCATCGTCAAAGGAAATCAGCCGTTGGGGGATTAATTCGCGCAGGGCGCTGTCGTCTGCCAGCAGATCGTGCTTCAGCCCCTGGATCAACGCCCGGGCGATAGCAGGCGGCACTGAGGTGATCATGTTAAGAAACCACACCGAGATCCAACTGGTGGGGAAGGGGATCGGGATCAGCGGGCGATGGCGGCCGCTGATCTTCATAAACCGCTCAAACTGTTCCTGATAGCTCAGCACCTCTGGCCCGGCGGCCTCCAGGATGCGGTGCCCGGTGGACGGGTGATCGAGCAGCTTCAGCAGATACACCAGCAGATTTTCCAGCGCGATGGGAGTAGTGCGCGAGCGCACCCAGCGCGGCGGCGTCAGCACCGGCAGGTTGTAAACCATATCGCGCATGACTTCAAACGCGGCGGAGCCTGCGCCGATGATAATGCCCGCCCGGAGTTCAGTTACCGGCACGCCGGAATCGCGCAGCGTGTCGGCGGTTAACTGGCGCGCCCGCAGATGATCCGACGGCGCGTCTTTACTTTGCAGAGAGCTTAAAAATATCACCTGGCGCACCGGAGTCTGGCGCAGCGCATCGCGCAGATTGAGCGCCGCCTGGCGCTCTTTCTCCACGAAATCGCGCCCGTCGCCCATGCTGTGGACCAGATAATAGAGCGTGTCGACGCCTGCCAGCAGATCGGGCAAGTTTTCCGGCCACAGTAAATCCAGGGAGCGGCAGGTCACGCCCGGCAGCTGGCGCTTTTCCAGCCGTTCTACGCTGCGCGCAGCGGCAATGACCTGATGCCCTTCGGCGCTTAGCCTCGGGAGTAAATGTTGCCCGATATACCCGCTGGCCCCAAGAACCAGTATCCGCTGCGGCTCGCTCATCCCTGCTCCTCGTTACCGTTGTTGAAACTGCTGCCAGCTGTCGACCACTTCCGCGAGCTGCTCGCGGCTGACGTCCAGATGCGTTACCAGACGGGTCACCGGTGCGGCGCTGATCAGAATATTGCGGCGCTTCATAAACTCGCCCAGCGCGGCGACGTCCTGCTGCGGCACGCGCACAAACAGCATATTGGTCTCCTGACGCCGCACGTCTGCGCCAATGCCTTTTAGCGCATCGGCCAGCCAGGCAGCGTTATCGTGATCGTCCTTCAGGCGATCTACGTTGTTCTGCAACGCGTAAAGCCCCGCCGCCGCCAGGATCCCGGCCTGGCGCATCCCGCCGCCGACCATTTTCCGCCAGCGGGTAGCGCGTTTGATGTAATCGCGGCTACCGACCAGCAGCGATCCCACCGGCGTACCCAGGCCTTTAGACAGGCAGATGGTGAACGAATCGCAGTAGCGGACCACCTCTTCCAGCTGGCAGCCGTAAGTCACCACGGCGTTAAAAATACGCGCGCCGTCGACATGCAGCGCCAGGCCGCGCTCGCGGCTGAATTCCCACGCTTGCTGAAGGTATTCGCGCGGCAGCACTTTGCCGTTGTGGGTGTTTTCCAGCGCCAGCAGGCGGGTGCGGGCAAAGTGGATATCGTCAGGTTTAATTTTAGCGGCCACCTTATCCAGCGCCAGCGTACCGTCCAGCTCTGCTTCAATCGGCTGCGGCTGAATACTGCCCAGCACCGCCGCGCCGCCCGCTTCAAACAGATAGTTATGGGCCGCCTGGCCGACAATGTACTCTTCGCCGCGCTCGCAGTGGCTCAGTAGCGCGACAAGGTTGGCCTGGGTGCCGGTAGGAAGGAATAAAGCGGCTTCTTTTCCGCTGAGTTGGGCTGCGTAAGCCTGGAGTTCATTAACGGTCGGGTCGTCCCCGTAGACGTCATCCCCAACCGGGGCCGCCATCATCTGTTCCAGCATGGCGCGCCCTGGCCGGGTTACGGTATCACTGCGTAAGTCAATCACGGCATATCCTTTTAATTATCGAGGAGATGCCCTACTTTTTACCGGAACCAGTTGGTTTTAGCCAGCTCCAGAACTTCGTCGCCGCGCCCGCTGATAATGGCGCGCAGCATATACAGGCTGAACCCTTTAGCCTGCTCAAGTTTGATTTGCGGCGGGATGGCTAATTCCTCTTTCGCCACCACCACATCCACCAGCACTGGACCGTCGGTTTTAAACGCCTGGTTCAGCGCCGCGTCCAGCTCCTCGGGTTTTTCTACCCGGATCCCGGTGATGCCGCAGGCGTTGGCGATAGCGGCGAAATTGGTTTGATGCAGGTCGGTGCCGTCGGTCAGATAGCCGCCCGCTTTCATCTCCATCGCCACAAATCCCAGCACGCTGTTGTTAAACACCACGATTTTGATCGGCAGATTCATCTGCACCACCGACAGGAAATCGCCCATTAGCATGCTGAACCCGCCGTCGCCGCACATGGCAATGACCTGACGCTGCGGCGCGCTGGCTTTCGCGCCCAGCGCCTGTGGCATGGCGTTAGCCATCGAGCCGTGGTTGAACGAACCGAGTAACCGGCGTTTACCGTTCATTTTCAGATAGCGCGCCGCCCAGACGGTTGGCGTGCCTACATCGCAGGTAAAGATGGCGTCGTCGTCGGCAAACTGGCTGATCTGCTGGGCCAGATACTGCGGGTGAATTTGCTTGTCGCCTGGCTTCGCCAGATCGTCCAGCCCTTTACGCGCCTCCTGATAATTCTCCAGCGCCTTATCAAGGAACTTACGGTCGGTTTTCTCTTCCAGCAGCGGCAGCAGGGCGGTAAGCGTGGCGCGAATATCACCCACCAGCGCGATATCGACTTTGCTGTGTGCGCCGATGCTGCCCGGATTGATATCAATCTGGATGATTTTGGCGTCGGTAGGGTAAAACGCCCGGTAGGGGAACTGGGTGCCGAGCAAAATCACCGTGTCGGCATTCATCATGGTGTGATAGCCCGATGAAAAGCCGATCAGCCCGGTCATCCCCACATCGTAAGTGTTGTCGTATTCGACGTGCTCTTTGCCGCGCAGCGCATGGACGATGGGTGCTTTCAGTTTTTCGGCGAAGGCAATCAGCGGTTGATGCGCCCCGGCGCAGCCGCTACCGCACATCAGCGCAATATTGCTCGAATAACGCAGCACCTGGGCCAGTTTTTTCAGTTCGCTCTCTTCCGGTACCACAACCGGCTGCGGAGCCGGATACCAGTGGGTGCTGGCGGTTTCCGGCGCGGGCTGTAGCGCCACGTCCCCCGGCAAAACCACCACCGATACGCCGCGGTTCAGCACCGCTTTGCGCATGGCAATCGCCAGCACCTGCGGGATTTGCTCTGGATTAGACACCAGTTCGCAATAGTGGCTGCATTCGCGAAACAGCTCCTGGGGATGGGTTTCCTGAAAATAGCCGCTGCCGATTTCGCTCGACGGGATATGCGCGGCGATCGCCAGCACCGGCACGTGGTTGCGGTGGCAGTCAAACAGCCCGTTAATTAAATGGAGATTACCCGGCCCGCAGGAGCCAGCGCACACCGCCAGTTGCCCGGTAAGCTGCGCTTCCGCGCCCGCCGCAAATGCCGCGACCTCTTCGTGGCGCGTCGGCATCCAGTCAATAGTGCCCATGCGGTTTAAGCTGTCACTCAACCCGTTTAATGAGTCCCCGGTTACCCCCCAGATACGCGACACGCCAGCCTGCTCCAGGGTTTTGGCGATATACGCCGCAACGGTCTGTTTCATCGGATCTCCTTTTATACTTTCTGATTTCGCTTAAAGCGTAGTCCATTACCGGATGCAGACCGGATAACCTCTCATTTTCAGCAGCTCACTGCCGATAAAAATTAAGTGTAAATTATTCTCATCTCACACAAATCATGGGGGTTTTATGGTGGCGAAGGCGATGGGCGCGGTTAACAGCGCATTGAGTAAGGACGATCTGGGTAAGCTGCTGTTACGGCTGAGCGTGGGCGGCCTGATGCTGTTTCACGGCCTGCATAAGCTGTTTGGCGGCGTGGACGGGATCGCGGGCATGCTGGCCGCGCACGGCATTCCGGGGTTTGTCGCCTATGGCGTGCTGCTGGGGGAGGTACTTGCGCCGGTGCTGATTATCCTCGGCATCCTGACGCGGCTGTCCGCGCTGGGTCTGGCGTTTACTATGGTGGTGGCGTGGCTGCTGGTGGGGCTGGATAAAACCTTTATGCTCGATAAAGTGGGCGCATGGGCGATTGAAAGCCTGGTCTACTTCTTCGTGGCGGCGCTGGCGGTGGCGTTTCTCGGGGCGGGACGTTACGCGTTGGGCGGGCAGTGGCGGTAAAGAAAAAGGCGCTTTTCAGCGCCTTTTTTAACTCAATCAAGCCAGTACTAAATCCCCTTGCGGGTGGCACGAGCAGGCCAGCACATAGCCTTCAGCGATTTCCCGCTCGGTGAGCGTCATGGTGCTGTTAACCGTGTACTCGCCGGAAACCACGCGGGTTTTGCAACAGCCGCATACTCCGGCGCGACAGGCGGCGTTGACCGGCACTTTATTGCTTTCCAGCGCTTCCAGCAGCGTGGTGCCCACCGGGCTGTAGAATTTACGGGCTGGGGTCAGCGTGGTGAATTTCAGGCCGCTGGTGGCCGCTTCGGCAACGGGCGTAAAGAATTTCTCTTTAAAGAACTGGGTCACGCCCAGCGCTTTGACGTTCTCTTCAACCGCGTCCATGTACGGCGCGGGGCCGCAGGTCATCACGGTGCGCGATGCGATATCCGGCACGGCGGCCAGGATCTCGCGGGTCAGGCGGCCTTCGATAAAGCCCGGCTGGTTGGTGACTTCCGCCACCAGGGTAACCGGGTAATTTTTCCACTCTTCGGCGAAAATCACGTCTTTCGGTGAACGGACGTTATAAATCACCTGCACGTCCGCCTGCGGGCGGTTTTTCGCCAGCCAGCGGCGCATCGACATAATCGGCGTCACGCCGCAGCCCGCCGCCAGCAGCAGGAAGCGGTCGGTGGTTTTATCTTCGCAGATAAAGTCGCCCTGGGCGTCCGACAGCCAGATATAGTCGCCACGTTTTACTTCACCGGTCAGCCATTGCGAGCCAACCCCCTCGTCGATGCGGCGGATGGTCAGCGTAATAAACGGGCTGACGCCAGGCGTTGACGAAATCGTATAGGCGCGCAGAGTGTCTGCACTGTTACGGATACTCACCAGCGCATACTGTCCGGCCTGGTACGAATAATGATCGTGGCAGAACAGCGACAGGGTCCAGACATCCGGGGTTTCCTGTTGGATGTGGTGTACCTGCATCCGCCACGGGCATTGAGTGGTTGGCATCGTCATAGGTTCTCCTTACGCGCTCAGCAGCTGCTGCATATCTTCTTCAACGGTGGTCACGGAACGCAGACCAAACTTCTCGTTAAGCACAGCCAGCAGATCCGGCGTCAGGAAGCCTGGCGCAGTCGGGCCGGTGACGATGTTGGTCACGCCCAGCGACAGCAGGGTCAGCAGGATCACAATCGCTTTCTGTTCGAACCAGGAGAGCACCAGCGACAGCGGCAGATCGTTCACGCCGCAGCCGAGTTTTTCCGCCAGGGTCACGGCGAGGATGATGGCAGAGTAAGCATCGTTACACTGACCAGCATCCACCAGACGCGGCAGGCCTTCAATGTTGCCGAAGTCGAGTTTATTGAAACGGTATTTACCGCACGCCAGGGTCAGTATCAGGCAATCCTGCGGGACGCTGGTGGCGAAATCAGTGAAGTAGTTACGCTCGCCGCGCGCGCCGTCACAGCCGCCGATCAGGAAGATATGGCGCAGCTTTTCACGGCTTACCAGGTCGATCAGGGAATCGGCAGCGCCCAGCAGGGTTTCACGGCCAAAACCCACGGTGATCAGGTGTTCGATTTCGCTGTAAGTGAAGCCAGGCAGCTGTTGCGCCTGCTCGATTACCGGGCTGAAATCGTCGCCTTCCAAGTGGTTCACGCCCGGCCAACCGACAATGCTGCGGGTCCAGATGCGGTCGTCGTAGCTACCGACAGTCGGGTCGATGATGCAGTTAGAGGTCATCACGATCGGGCCAGGGAAGCGGGCGAATTCGGTTTGCTGGTTTTGCCAGCCGCTGCCGTAGTTACCGACTAGGTGTTTGAATTTACGCAGCTCCGGGTAGCCGTGGGCCGGCAGCATTTCACCGTGGGTATAAACGTTAACGCCGGTGCCTTCGGTCTGCTCCAGCAGGTTGTGCAGATCCAGCAGGTCGTGACCAGAAATCAGGATACATTTGCCAGCAACCGGTTTGACGTTAACCTGGGTCGGAGTCGGGTGGCCGTATTTGCCAGTTTCGCCCGCGTCCAGGATGCTCATCACTTTAAAGTTCATCTGGCCGATGCCCATGGAGCATTCCAGCAGCGCGTTCATATCGGAAGGCCAGGTGCCCAGCCACGCCATAAACTGGTGGTACTGCGCATAAATTTCATTGTCGTACTGGCCGAGCACGTGGGCGTGCTCCATGTACGCCGCCGCGCCTTTCAGGCCATACAGGCACAGTAAGCGCAGACCGAGAATGTTTTCGCCGATGTCGGCTTTGTCGCGGTTCGGGGTAAATTCCGCCGCCTGACGCTGTAAATCGCCCAGATCGGCGCTGACCAGTTGCAGGTCCGCCATTGGGTTGTCAACGGTGGCGTTGGCATCCACTTCCAGACAGCGCGCTTTCAGCGCTTCGCGTTTTTCGATGGCTTCGCGGGCATAGCCAACGATGCGTGGGGAGTCGAAGTTAACGTTGGTCAGGGTAGAGAAGAACGCGCGCGGGGCGAAGTTATCGATTTCATGATCGATAATACCCAGTTCACGTGCTTTGACCGCCCATGCGGACAGGCCTTGCAGTGCGGCAATCAGTAAGTCTTGCAGGTCGGATGTTTCGGCAGTTTTGCCGCACATACCCTGAGCGTATGAGCAGCCGTTGCCGGCAGGAGTACGGATGGTTTGTTCACATTGCACACAAAACATAATGATACCTTAAAGTTATATTTAATATACATGTTTAAGATTATGCGTCTGTGTAAGGGGTTAAAAGTGATTTTTACTGCAATTTGAAGGGAGATTGATTTAGCGCAATTTTGGCGGTACGAGCGTACCGCCACAGAGGTATCAGGCGGCGAAAAATGCCATCAATAACGGTACCAGCAGGCTAAGAATAAAGCCGTGCACAATCGCGGCAGGCACCATCTCCAGCCCACCGCTGCGCTGCAGGACGGGGAGGGTGAAATCCATTGAGGTCGCGCCGCATAATCCCAGCGCTGCCGAACGGCTGCGGCGCACCAGGCCGGGGATCAGCATAATTGCCACCAGCTCGCGGGCCAGATCGTTAAAGAAGGTGGCGCTGCCGATAACCGGGCCATAGGATTCGGTCATTAATATTCCCGACAGGGAATACCAGCCAAATCCCGACGCCATCGCCAGACCGGTGCGGATCGGCAGGTCAAGAATAAAGGCGTTAATCACGCCGCCCACCAGTGAACTACCCACTACCAGCACCGCTACAATCATCCCCCGGCGATTAAGCACGATTTGCCGCAGCGTCATGCCGTTATTACGTAGCTGAATACCGATCAGGAACAGCAGGAAGATAAGGGTATATTCGCTGGCTTCGGTGGCGTGAATAAGAAAATTCATCCCGGTTAAGCCGAGTGCGAAACCCAACACCACCACGCCGCACAGCTTAAGCGACTCCAGCGCCATGGCGATACGCGAGGGGAGTTTTTCCTGATGATGGTTATGCCGCCAGGGCAGGGATTTATCGAGCCAGAACAGCGCCGCGCAGTTACATAATAAAATCACCACCACACTGACGGCGGAGTAGTGGAAAATCGCCAGCAGATTGCTGCTTAAATTATCGAGAAAGGCCAGGCTTATCCCCATAAAAAACAGGATCACGTAGACAATCCAGCTCAGCAGGCGGTTAATGGTTTTTAACGCGGCGGTATTTTTGAGGGGAATAAGGTAACCGGCGATGAGCGGCACTAAAATAATCAGTAATCCTGACAACATGGGAAATCGAGGTCCTTGCAGAAAGTGAGCCTCTTAACACTACCCAAAGCCAGTAAGTGAGTAAAGCAGCAAAAAATAGAGATTTTTATGCAAAAGGCCTGCAATGAGCAGGCCTTTTCATTATTAAGCGCGTTTTTCCAGCAGCGTGCGGTAAATTACACCGCCGAGTATGCCGCCGATAATCGGCATGACCCAGAACAGCCAGACCTGCTCCAGCGCCCAGCCGCCCTGGAATACAGCGACAGCCAGACTGCGCGCCGGGTTTACCGAGGTATTGGTCACCGGGATGCTGATCAAGTGAATAAGCGTTAGCGCCAGACCGATGGCAATCGGCGCGAAACCGGCCGGGGCGTTTTTATCCGTCGCGCCGTGGATAATCAGCAGGAATGCACAGGTTAATACAATCTCAATAATAATGGCGGACTGCATTGAATATCCACCCGGCGAATGTTCGCCATAACCATTAGAGGCAAAACCGCTGGCGACAGCATCGAAACCGACTTTTCCGCTGGCAATTAAATAGAGCACGCCTGCGCCGAGAATACCGCCGATAACTTGTGCAATAATATAACCGAAAATATCTTTCGCCGGGAAACGACCCCCTGCCCATAAACCCAGGGTGACAGCCGGATTAAAATGGCCGCCGGAAATATGACCCACCGCATAAGCCATGGTTAATACCGTTAAGCCAAATGCCAGCGCCACGCCGCTAAAACCAATTCCTAATTCCGGAAATGCCGCCGCCAGCACCGCGCTACCGCAGCCGCCAAATACCAGCCAAAAGGTACCAAATCCTTCAGCCATTAATTTTTTAAACATACCCACCTCAGTATTTAAAAGATAAATATCATTAATCAGTTTTGATGATTATTTTGATTATGAATTAGACTATTCAGTCTTTACCTGATAGTTAAAGCGGATATATTTTAAAGAGTGCGCTTCTATGATTGCCAGATAAATAAATGCGTTTAATTTGACTAAGGGCAATGAGGGTATTTAGTGTTTAAGTTATTTCCTATTGAGGAGAAAAAACTTTGGTATTTTTCTTAATCGAAAATCAAAAAATTAACCTATGGATAATAATATAACAATGCACGGGTATAAATTATTCAACCTGTGTTGCGCGTTTCGATGACAGGGGCGAAAACCTGCCGCTATACTGCCATGTTATAAAGGATAGAGAACAAAATCGGGAGAGAATATGTTCCTTGAGCGTGTAGAGATTGTAGGTTTTCGCGGCATCAACCGATTGTCGTTAATGCTGGAACACACCAATGTGCTGATTGGCGAAAACGCCTGGGGTAAATCGAGCCTGCTGGATGCGCTGACGCTGCTACTGGCTCCCGGTGCCGATCTCTACCATTTTAGCCGCGACGACTTCTGGTTCCCGCCCGGTGATATTCATGGTCGTGAACACCACCTGCATATCATTTTGACCTTCCGGGAGACCCAGCCGGGCCGCCATAACGGACGGCGCTATCGTCATCTGAACGACGTCTGGGATCGCGGTGATGATGGCTATGCGCGAATTTATTACCGTCTGGAAGGCGAACTGGCCGACGATGGCACAGTGATGACGCTGCGCAGCTTTCTTAACAGCAGCGGCGAGCCGCTGGATTTGGATGACATTGATAACCTGGCAAGCCATTTAATCCGCCTGAATCCGGTGCTGCGCCTGCGGGATGCGCGTTTTATGCAGCGTATCCGCACCGGCACCTTGCCTGGCGCGCCGGAGGTAGAGGTCACTGCGCGCCAGCTCGATTTTTTGGCTCGCGAACTGGTGGCGCGCCCGCAAAATCTTACCGATGGGCAGATCCGCCAGGGGCTGTCGGCAATGGTCCAGTTGCTGGAGCATTACTTCGCCGAGCAGAGCAGCGACCAGGCGCGCCACCGTTTGCTGCGCCGTCGTTCGCATGATGAACAGCGCAGCTGGCGCTATCTGGATGTGATCAACCGGATGATTGACAAACCCGGCAGTCGCACCCATCGGGTGATCCTGCTCGGCCTGTTTTCCACGTTGTTGCAGGCAAAAGGCACCGTAAAACTCGATCGTGACGCGCGCCCGTTGCTGCTGGTGGAAGATCCGGAAACCCGGCTGCATCCGATCATGCTCTCGGTAGCCTGGCAACTGCTGAATCTGCTGCCGCTGCAAAAAATTACCACTACTAACTCCAGCGAACTGCTGTCGCTTACGCCGGTTGAACAGGTTTGCCGCCTGGTGCGTGAATCCGCGCGGGTTTCCGCCTGGCGTCTGGGGCCGGGGGGGCTGAACGCCGAGGACAACCGCCGCATTGCGTTTCATATTCGCTTTAACCGCCCGGCGGCGCTGTTTGCGCGCTGCTGGCTGCTGGTTGAGGGCGAAACCGAAGTCTGGGTGATTAATGAACTGGCGCGCCAGTGCGGCCACCATTTCGATGCCGAAGGCGTCAGGGTGATTGAATTCGCCCAGTCCGGGTTAAAACCGCTGATTAAATTTGCCCGACGCATGGGCATTGAATGGCATGTGCTGGTGGACGGCGACGAAGCCGGGAAAAAATATGCCGCCACGGTGCGCAGCATCCTGAATAACGACCGCGATCACGAGCGCGAGCATTTAACCGCGCTGCCCGCTATGGATATGGAGCATTTTATGTATCGCGAGGGCTTCGCTGACGTATTTTATCGCGTGGCGCAACTGCCGGAAAATATCCCGATGAATATGCGCCGGGTGATCGCCAAAGCGATTCACCGCTCCTCTAAACCGGACCTGGCGATAGAAGTGGCGCTGGAAGCAGGGCGGCGGGGCGTGGACGCCGTACCGCACCTGCTGCGTAAAATGTTTTCCCGCGTGTTGTGGCTGGCGCGGGGTCGTGCCGATTAATGCGTGCGGATAGTGGAGATAACCTGCGCCGCGAGGCTATCCAGTAGTTCATAGCGGCGGCGGTATTCGGCGCGCTTCTTACTGGCGATTTCCTCCATCGGCTTACGGGTAATTACGTCAGGCAGGGTAAAATAGCCATCCTTGCCTGGCTCGCCGCCCATCGACAGCCAGAAGCTGTCGTAATCGGCGTGCAGTTTATCTTTTTTCTTTTTGGCGTAGCGCCAGTTGCGATAGATGTGAGTGTCATTGCCCACCGCCTGAATCTGTGACGCCTGCAGCAAGGGCGCTAAATGGCAGATCGTTTCCAGTAGCAGGCGTTTTGGGAACAGCCCATGACAGGCTTTGGTCGCATTCTGGATCCTCTCATGAGGCACCCAGTTCTTTGCGCCCTGTAATCCGCCAATGAACAGCGTCGGTTTTCCGTTGCGCTGGCACAGTGTAAAAGTCATTTCAGCCAGTACGGTGTCATTTTCATCAAAAAATACCAGCGTAGCCTCACCCTCTTTATCCAGCATCGACAGCGAGGCGAGCTGAATGCGATATTGCTCGCCGTTTTTACCGGTTAGCTGCGCCAGATTCGCTCCGGTTGCTGACCAGTGCGACAGCAAAAGCGTTGCGGGTAAAAGGCGGATTAATTGTTTATAGTGAAAATCCAGCGCTGACAGCGCCTGAGTGCTGCGGGTATTCACTGACAGGTAAGGGCGATGTAACCGGCAGGGCAAGCCAGGCTGAGCCTTCAACAATGTTTCCAGATTTGGCTGTTTTGATAATGAGTTCAGTAGCCTGCTGGTAACTAACGGCGAAGCTAACGAGCGCAACAGAAATTTTTGGCGATAGCCTGAGTTTTGCCATGCGCTGCCGGGCATCCACTGGCCGGTTGCGAGCATTTTAAAAAGCTGCCAGCCATTGCGTGGCGCAGGGTGTTCGACGTGAGTGGTTTCAATAAAAGTGGACATGGCAGTCGCTCGGTAGTTAAACGAGCCTGTATTTGAGCAGAGCGTTATTCAATGAAAATTCAATAAGCGCGGGCGTAGCAGGGTAGAATCATTCTTGTTGAGGGTGCGTTTAGATAAACGCAATGGACAGATTTCTGAAGAGACCTGGGATTTATGCGTTTTAAGGGAAAAGTTAAAAAGCGGTATTGGGTTCTGGCAGTCATTGTGTTGATTGCCGCGTTATGGGCGTGGCGAACGTTAACGGCACCCCAGCCCCAGTACCAGACACTGATCGTACGAAAAGGCGATCTGGAGCAGACCGTGCTGGCGACCGGCAAACTCGACGCGCTGAAAAAGGTCGACGTGGGGGCGCAGGTTAGCGGTCAGCTGAAAACGCTGTCGGTAGAAATTGGCGATAAAGTTAAAAAAGACCAGCTTTTGGGGGTTATCGACCCTGAACAGGCCGAAAACCAGATTAAAGAGGTAGAAGCGACGCTGCAGGAGCTTCGGGCCCAGCGCCAGCAGGCGATGGCAGAGATGCAGCTGGCGAAAGTCACCCTGAGCCGCCAGCAGGCGCTGGCTAAAACCCAGGCCATCTCGCGACAGGATCTGGATACCGCTGCCACCGAACTCACCGTCAAACAGGCGCAGATCGGCACCATCGACGCGCAAATCAAGCGTAACCAGGCGTCGCTGGATACCGCCAAAACCAATCTCGATTTCACCCGGATTATTGCCCCGATGGCGGGGGAAGTAACGCAAATCACCACGCTGCAGGGCCAGACGGTGATCGCCGCTCAACAGGCACCGAATATCCTGACGCTTGCCGATCTCAGCACCATGCTGGTGAAAGCTCAGGTGTCGGAAGCGGACATTATCCACCTGCGACCCGGGCTGAAAGCATGGTTTACCGTCCTCGGCGACCCGTTAACCCGCTATGAAGGCGTGCTGAAAGATATCCTGCCGACGCCGGAAAAAGTCAACGACGCGATTTTCTATTACGCCCGCTTTGAAGTGCCGAACCCGCAAAGCGTGCTGCGGCTGGACATGACCGCCCAGGTGCACATCCAGCTCAGCGGGATGAAAAACGTGCTGATTATTCCTCTGTCGGCGCTGGGCGATCCTGTCGGCGATAACCGTTACCACATCACTATTATGCGTAACGGCGAGACCCGTGAGCGCGAAGTGACCATCGGCGCGCGCAACGATACCCAGGTGCAGATTATTAAGGGTCTGGAAGAGGGCGAAGAAGTGGTCACCGGCAAAACCACGCCCGGGGCGGCGCAATGACGGCACTGCTTGAATTGACCGATATCCGCCGCCAGTATCTTTCCGGCGGCGAACCGGTAGACGTGCTGAAAGGCGTGACGCTGAGCATCAATGCCGGGGAGATGGTGGCGATAGTCGGTGCCTCCGGTTCGGGCAAATCCACCCTGATGAACATCCTCGGCTGCCTCGATAAGCCGACCTCCGGCAGCTATAAAGTGGCGGGCGTCGATGTGTCAACGCTCAACGGCGACCAGCTGGCGCAGCTGCGTCGTGAGCATTTCGGTTTTATCTTCCAGCGCTACCACTTGCTGTCGCACTTAACGGCGGCGCAGAACGTCGAGATCCCGGCAATCTATGCAGGCGCGGGCCGTAAAGCCCGCCAGCAGCGCGCCAGGGAACTGCTGGAGCGGCTGGGGCTGGCGGCGCGCGTGGATTATTCGCCATCGCAGCTGTCCGGCGGCCAGCAGCAGCGCGTCAGTATTGCCAGGGCGCTGATGAACGGCGGCCAGGTGATTCTGGCCGATGAACCCACCGGGGCGCTGGACAGCCACTCCGGCGAAGAGGTTATCACCACCCTGAAACAGCTGCGCGATCGCGGCCATACGGTGATTATCGTTACCCACGATCCGGCGGTTGCCGCCCAGGCGGAGCGGGTGATTGAGATCCGCGACGGGGAAATCGTCAGCAACCCACCCGCCGTGGCGGGACGAGCGGCGGCGAAGATTGAGCGCACGCCGGGGGAAGGCGGCTGGCAGCAGTTTACCAGCGGCTTTCGTGAGGCGTTCACCATGGCGTGGCTGGCGATGGCCGCCAATAAAATGCGCACCCTGCTGACCATGCTGGGGATAATCATCGGCATCGCCTCGGTGGTGTCTATTGTGGTGGTGGGCGATGCGGCGAAACAGCTGGTGCTGGAAGACATCCGTTCCATCGGCACCAATACCATCGATATTTATCCCGGCACCGATTTTGGCGATGACGATCCGCAATACCAGCAGGCATTGAAATACGACGACCTGGTGGCGATTCAGAAGCAGCCCTGGGTCAGTTCAGCCACGCCCGCGCTGTCGAGCAACCTGCGGGTGCGCTATGCCAATAAAGACGTGGCGGCCAGCGCCAACGGCGTCAGCGAGCAGTATTTCAACGTCTACGGCATGACCTTTAGCGAGGGCGGCACCTTTAACCAGGCGCAGCACCAGGGCCGCGCTCAGGTGGTGGTGATTGATGATAATACCCGCCGCCAGCTGTTCCCGGATAAGCGCAACGTGGTGGGTGAGGTGATTCTGGTGGGCAATATGCCCGCGACGATTATCGGCGTGGCCCAGGAGAAGCAGTCGATGTTCGGCAGCAGTAAAATTCTGCGCGTCTGGCTGCCTTACTCCACCATGTCTGGCCGGGTAATGGGCCAGTCCTGGCTGAACTCCATCACCGTGCGCGTAAAAGAGGGTTACAACAGCCAGGAGGCCGAGCAGCAGTTGACGCGCCTGATGTCCCTGCGCCACGGCAAGAAAGATTTCTTTACCTGGAATATGGACGGCTTCCTGCAAACGGCGGAGCGAACTACCCGCACGCTGCAGCTGTTTTTAACCCTGGTGGCGGTGATTTCGCTGGTGGTCGGCGGTATCGGCGTGATGAACATCATGCTGGTGTCCGTTACCGAGCGGACGCGGGAGATCGGCATCCGCATGGCGGTGGGCGCACGCGCCAGTGATGTGCTCCAGCAGTTTCTCATCGAGGCGGTGCTGGTCTGCCTGGTCGGCGGCGCGCTGGGCATTGGGCTATCCTTACTTATCGCCTTTACCCTGCAGCTGTTCCTGCCCGGCTGGCAAATTGGCTTCTCGGGGCTGGCGCTCATCACGGCGTTTGTCTGCTCTACGGCGACCGGGGTTCTGTTTGGCTGGCTGCCTGCGCGCAATGCTGCGCGGTTAAATCCGGTGGATGCGCTGGCGCGTGAGTAATGCCTGAAAAGTAAAATGCCAGCGCGGAGGCTGGCATTTTAGGTGTGGGATGTACACAATAAAACAGACGCGTTAAGCGACTGCCGTCTCTGCTTCCAGAGGAACGATGAGGCTGGCATGATTGCCTTTGGGCCCCTGATGTACATCAAACCTGACAGTTTGTCCGGCTTTGAGCGTACGGTAGCCATCCATCTGGATGGTGGAATAATGGGCGAATATGTCTTCGCCGCCGCCTTCAGGGCAGATGAAACCAAACCCTTTGGCATTATTGAACCACTTAACAGTACCCGTCTCCATGCTTCGACATCCTTCATGAATCTTATAAGTAAGATGGAATGAACCGGTGGGTGAGGGTGCGCTGTTCAAAACCTCGCCAACTCACGCCTGTACAATTTAGAGAAATCAGGCAACGCGTCAAGCGTCTGACGGGGTGAAATGGACAAGAATCAGTCAAAATTTTGAAGCAGTTAACGCTATTGCCATTAATGTGACAATGTTCGCGGATAGCAACGATAGATGATAGTTATCTGTAAGTTAAGGTAGATTCAAATGGCGTATAACTGGATGAGCAGCGGGCTGACAGCCTGCTTACTGTTTGGTTAACCAGCGATGAAAGTGGGCAATGGGTAAGACGAACGATTGGTTGGATTTTGAGCGACTGGCGGAAAATAAGCTCGACGAGGGGCTAAAACCGCCATCTATGTATAAAGTTATGTTAATGAACGATGATTACACGCCGATGGAATTTGTTATTGACGTGCTACAAAAGTTCTTTTCTTATGATGTAGAGCGTGCAACACAATTGATGCTGACGGTTCACTATCAAGGGAAAGCCATCTGCGGCATTTTCACCGCAGAAGTCGCTGAGACCAAAGTGGCGATGGTGAATCAATATGCCAGGAAGCACGAGCATCCGTTGCTGTGTACGCAGGAACTAGCCTGAACGGCGAATTATATTGAGGGGGGTGCCTATGCTCAACCAGGAACTGGAACTCAGTTTAAACATGGCTTTCGCCAGAGCGCGCGAGCACCGACATGAGTTTATGACCGTCGAGCATCTGTTACTGGCTTTGCTCAGTAACCCATCGGCCCGTGAAGCGCTGGAAGCGTGTTCAGTGGATCTGGTGGCGCTGCGACAGGAACTTGAAGCCTTCATCGAACAAACTACGCCCGTGCTCCCGGCGAGCGAAGAGGAGCGCGATACCCAGCCGACGTTGAGTTTTCAACGTGTGCTGCAACGCGCCGTATTCCACGTACAGTCGTCAGGCCGTAGCGAAGTCACAGGCGCTAACGTGCTGGTGGCGATTTTCAGCGAGCAGGAATCCCAGGCCGCCTATCTGCTGCGTAAACATGAAGTCAGCCGTCTCGACGTGGTGAACTTCATTTCACACGGCACGCGCAAAGATGAGCCGCATCAGTCCAGCGGTTCAGAAAATCCAGTTAACGAAGAGCAAGCAGGCGGGGAGGAGCGTATGGAAAACTTCACCACCAATCTCAACCAGCTTGCGCGCGTCGGCGGAATTGACCCGCTGATTGGCCGTGATAAGGAGCTGGAGCGGGCAATCCAGGTGCTGTGCCGCCGCCGGAAAAACAACCCGCTGCTGGTGGGCGAATCCGGTGTCGGTAAAACCGCCATTGCCGAGGGCCTTGCCTGGCGTATTGTGCAGGGCGACGTGCCGGAAATCATGGCCGACTGCAATATCTATTCGCTGGATATCGGCTCGCTGCTGGCGGGCACCAAATACCGTGGCGATTTTGAAAAACGCTTTAAAGCCCTGCTGAAACAGCTGGAGCAGGATACCAACAGCATCCTGTTTATTGATGAGATCCACACCATCATCGGTGCGGGCGCGGCGTCTGGCGGGCAGGTTGACGCCGCTAACCTGATCAAACCGCTGCTCTCCAGCGGCAAGATCCGCGTGATTGGCTCTACCACCTATCAGGAATTCAGCAATATTTTCGAAAAAGACCGCGCCCTGGCGCGTCGCTTCCAGAAAATCGATATTACTGAGCCGTCGGTAGAAGAAACCGTACAGATCATTAATGGCCTGAAGCCGAAATACGAAGCGCATCACGATGTGCGTTATACCGCCAAAGCGGTGCGCGCCGCCGTGGAGCTGTCGGTCAAATACATCAATGACCGCCATTTGCCGGATAAAGCTATCGACGTCATCGACGAAGCGGGTGCCCGTGCGCGTTTAATGCCGGTGAGCAAGCGTAAGAAAACCGTCAATGTGGCGGATATTGAATCGGTGGTGGCGCGTATTGCGCGTATTCCGGAGAAAAGCGTCTCGGCCAGCGATCGCGATACCCTGAAGAGCCTCGGCGACCGGCTGAAAATGCTGGTGTTCGGCCAGGATAACGCTATCGAGGCGTTAACCGAAGCCATCAAGATGAGCCGTGCCGGTCTGGGCCATGACCACAAGCCGGTGGGGTCATTCCTGTTCGCCGGGCCGACCGGGGTAGGGAAAACCGAAGTCACCGTCCAGCTGGCAAAATCGCTGGGTATTGAACTGCTGCGCTTTGATATGTCCGAGTATATGGAACGTCATACCGTCAGCCGTTTGATCGGTGCGCCTCCGGGCTACGTTGGGTTCGATCAGGGCGGTCTGCTGACCGATGCCGTCATCAAACATCCACATGCGGTGCTGCTGCTTGATGAGATCGAAAAAGCGCATCCGGACGTGTTCAACCTGCTGCTGCAGGTGATGGACAACGGGACGCTGACCGACAACAACGGACGCAAGGCGGATTTCCGCAACGTGATCCTGGTGATGACCACCAACGCCGGCGTGCGTGAGACCGAGCGTAAAACGATTGGCCTGATCCATCAGGACAACAGCACCGACGCGATGGAAGAGATCAAGAAGGTGTTTACGCCGGAATTCCGTAACCGTCTGGATAACATCATTTGGTTCAACCATCTCAGCACCGACGTTATTCATCAGGTGGTCGACAAGTTTATCGTCGAACTGCAGGTGCAGCTGGATCAGAAAGGCGTTTCGCTGGAAGTTAGCCAGGAATCGCGCGACTGGCTGGCAGAGAAAGGTTACGACCGGGCGATGGGCGCACGACCAATGGCACGCGTTATCCAGGATAACCTGAAAAAACCGCTGGCCAACGAACTGCTGTTCGGGTCGCTGGTGGATGGCGGACAGGTAACGGTGGCGCTGGATAAAGAGAAAGGCGAATTGACCTATCACTTCCAGAGCGCGCAAAAGCACAAGCCGGAAGCGGCGCACTAAGCGTCACGCGATAAAATAAAAGGCCGGGTGATTCACCCGGCCTTTTTGTATTCAACGCGCCGCAAGCCCGCAGCGCCGATTCGATTAATGCTTAGCGACTACGGAAGACAATGCGGCCTTTGCTCAGGTCGTACGGGGTCAGTTCAACAGTCACTTTGTCGCCCGTCAGAATGCGGATGTAGTTTTTACGCATTTTACCGGAAATATGAGCAGTAACCACGTGACCGTTTTCTAACTCAACGCGGAACATGGTATTAGGCAACGTTTCCAGAACGGTACCCTGCATTTCAATATTGTCTTCTTTGGCCATCTAATCCTCTGGGGTATCACTACCAATGTTTTGAACCGGCAAGATAATGCCCAAGTTCACCAAATATGTAAAGATTTTGCGGTGGATAAACCGGCAAAGTTGATTCTGCGCATGACCCGATGACACGGGATTAACCGCATCCAGAACGCAAACGTAAAGGGGAAGTAGAGCCTAAACAGTGGATCCTAAACGGCGGCGGGTAATGTGAAGAGTTTTCTCTGCGGGCAAGAGTATAGCACTCTCCCATAAAATATGCGGAAAACATTATTTATTGCCGGTATCAAACAGCACTTTAGGTACCCAGCAGTGTGACGGCAGCGGCTGTGGTTTCAGCAGGCTGAGGTAGTTCAGGTAATCGCGCCGGGCAATCTCCACCGCGCCCAGCGACGCGGTATGGTTATTCAGTACCTGGCAATCAATCAGCTTGCCGCCCTGACGGATAAAATAGTCGCAGAATACCAGCAGCGCGGTTTTAGACGCATTCTCGCGGCGACTGTACATCGACTCGCCGCAAAACAGAGCGCCCTGCGCCACGCCGTACATGCCGCCCACCAGCCGATCCTGATGCCATACTTCAATCGAATGCGCATGGCCGAGTTCGTGCAGCCGTACGTAAGCGGCCAGCACCTCCGGTGTGATCCAGGTGCCTTCGCTGCGATCGCTGGCGCAGGCGTCGATCACTTCCCCAAAAGCGTGATTGAGCGTCACCCGATAGGGCGAATGGTTGTGAAAGCGCCGCATGCTGCGGCTAAGATGAAACTGGTCGGGAAACAGCACGGCACGGGGATCGGGCGACCACCACAAAATCGGATCGCCCGGCGAAAACCACGGGAAAATACCGCGCTGATAGGCCATTAACAGACGCGCAGGGCTGAGATCGCCTCCGAGGGCCAGCAGGCCATTCGGCTCCCGCAATGCACCTTCCGGCGACGGGAAGGTGATTGACTCACGAGAAAGCTGAACCAGACGCATCTTACCAGGCTCCACCGCAGGACGTTATCGTTCAATCATAGACTACGGAGGATTGGCGAAACTGGTAATATCGACCCTGTTTCGCCATCAATTCGTCATGATTTCCACTTTCAATAATTTGGCCATTATCCATCACCACGATTTGGTTGAAATCAGCCAAACCGCGCAGACGATGGGTGATCATTAATACGGTTTTATTGGCCGTCACCTTATCCAGCAGGGCTAAAATTTGCTGTTCGGTTTCGGCGTCCAGCCCTTCCGTGGGTTCGTCCAGTAGCATCATTGGCGCATCGTGGAGCAGGGCGCGGGCAATCGCCAGACGGCGCAGCTCGCCGCCGGACAGCTGGCGGCCACCTTCGCCCAGCCAACTGTTTAAGCCGCTGTCTTCCAGCAGTTTATCCAGGCCAACCTGGCGCAGGGTATCGGCCAGCCTGGCATCGCTGGCCTGAGGCGCGGCAAGCAGCAGGTTATCGCGCAGGGTGGCGCTAAACAGATGCACACGCTGCGGCACCACGCTCATACTGGCGCGCAAGGCGTCTTCGCTGTATTGCGCTAGCGGGCGGCCCGCGAGGGTGATTTCGCCCGACTGCGGGTCCCACGCGCGGGTGAGCAACTGCAACAGCGTTGATTTCCCACAGCCGGTACGGCCCAGCAGCGCCACGCGCTCCCCGGCGTTAAGGGTCAACGACACCCTATCCAGCGCCGGTTGCGCCTGTTGGGAGTAACGGAAGCTAACGTTATTGAAGGCCACTGCCGCAGGTGCCGGCGCGGCGGTCGCCGTATCGGTAAAGACAACGTCGGGCTGCTGTTCGGTTAAATCGGTTACCCGCTGGGCGCTGGCGATCACCTGGCCTAAATGCTGGAATGCGCCGGTTACCGGTGCCAGGGCTTCAAACGCCGCCAGCGCACAGAAAACGAACAGCGCAATCAGCGCGCCGGGTTGGGTATTGCCGCCTACGCCGCCCGCCGCCATCCATAGCATCAGCACCACGGTCATGCCGCTGATCAGCATCATCACGCCCTGGGACAGCGCCGTTAGCCCCGTCTGACGGCGCTGGGCTTCCTGCCACTCGCTTTCGGTGGCGTCCAGCGTTTCGCGATAGCGATCGGCGGCGTTAAAAATGGTCAGCTCCGCATGGCCGATTAACCATGCCGTCAGCTGCTGCCGATACTGCGCGCGCAGCGCGGTGAGCGCCGCGCCGGTGCCCTTACCAGCGCGATAGAACAGCGGAGGCAGCAGGAGCACCGTCAGGAACATAATCCCGCCGAGCGTCAGCGCCAGGGTCACGTCCAGCACCGACAGCCCAACGGCGACCACCAGAATCACCACCAGCGCGCCCACCAGCGGGGAAATGACTCGCAGGTAAAGATGGTCGAGCGTGTCCACATCCGCGACCAGGCGGTTCAGCAGTTCGCCCTGGCGAAAACGGGCAATGCCGGAAGGGGAGAGCGGCAGCACTTTGGTAAAGGTGTAAACCCGCAGATGGGCCAGCACCCGGAAGGTAGCGTCGTGGCTGACCAGGCGTTCAAAGTAGCGGCCTGCGGTACGGGTAATGGCCGCGCCGCGTACACCGGCGGCGGGGAGCATATAGTTGAAACTGTAAACGCCGGCTACGCCGACCACGGCGGAGGCGGATAAAAACCAGCCCGACAGCGTCAGCAGGCCGATACTGGCAAGCAGGGTGATAATCGCCAGCACCACGCCGAGGCTGAGCATCCATTTGTGACGCTTATACAGCGCCAGGTAGGGAAGTAACGCGCGCATTTAAATCTCCTCCTGACGATGGGCCAGTAGCGCCGCAAAGTGACTGTTGCCGCTGGCGAGCGCGTCGAAACGCCCCTGTTCCACGATGTGGCCGTTACGCATTACCCAGATTTCATCCCACTCGCTGATGTAATCGAGCTGATGGGTCACCAGCAGGGTGCTTTGGTGACGTGAGGCGGCATTCAGCGCCTGCATCACTTTCATTTCACTGTGAGCGTCAAGGCTGGCGGCGGGTTCATCCAGCATCAGCAGTTTGCACGGCGTCAGCAGCGCGCGCGCCACCGCGACACGCTGGGCCTGGCCCACGGAAAGCCCTGCGCCCTGGTCGCCAATTGGCGTGTCGATGCCCTGAGGCAACTGGCCGATAAACTCGGTCACCGAGGCGTGCTCCAGCGCGCTTTGCAGCGCTTGCTCGCTGGCATCCGGTGCAGACAGCAGCACGTTGTCGCGCAGCGTCGCGGCGGGTAACTGCGGGTTCTGCCCAACCCAGCTTAAAACCTCGCGCCAGACCTGCGGATCGAGATCGCGCAGTTCAATATCATTTACCGTCAGCGAGCCTTCATAAGGCAAAAAGCCCGACAGCACATTCAGCAACGAGCTTTTACCCGCGCCGCTTTGGCCAACTATCGCGACCCGCTTGCCCGCGTCGAGGGTAAAGTTGAGCGGGCCAGCCAGCGCGCTGCCCTCCGGCGAAAGCACGATGAGATTATGGGCACGCAGCGTAACCGGATCGTTAGTGCTGAGTTTGAAGGTGCCGCGCGTCGCGCTTTGCAGCGGCGCTTCAAGGAAGGTTTTCAGGCTGTCTGCCGCGCCTACCGCCTGGGCTTTGGCATGGTAGAACGTGCCCAGGTCGCGCAGCGGCTGGAAAAACTCCGGTGCGAGGATCAACGTTAAAAAGCCAGCGAACAGCGTGACGCCGACGCCGTAATGACCGAAATTGAGTTCGCCAAGGTAGGAGAAGCCGAAGTAGACCGCGACCAGCGCAATCGACAAAGAAGTAAAAAACTCCAGTACGCCAGAGGATAAAAACGCCAGCCGCAGCACTTCCATGGTGCGACGGCGGAAATCCACCGACGCCTCGCGAATGTTTTCGGTTTCCGCCGCGCCGCGATTGAATAACCGTAGCGTTTCCAGGCCGCGCAGGCGGTCAAGGAAATTGCCGCTCAGACGCGCCAGCGCGGCGAAGTTGCGGCGGTTAGCGTCGGCGGCACCCATACCGACCATCGCCATAAACATCGGGATTAATGGCGCAGCGCCCAATAAAATCAGTGCGGCGGCCCAGTTCACCGGGAAAATTACCAGCACGATCAGCAGCGGAACCGCCGCCGCCAGCGCCATCTGCGGCAGATAGCGGGCGTAGTAATCATGCATATCGTCAATTTGTTCGAGGATTAATGTCGCCCAGCTGCCGGCAGGTTTGCCGCTGATCCAGGCCGGGCCCGCCTGCTGGAGACGATCCAGCACCAGACGTCGCACTTCCCGACGTATATGCACTCCGGCGCGAAAGCCCACCTTTTCTCGCACCCACACCAGCCAGGCGCGCAGAATAAAGATCAGCACCAGCAGGGCGAACGGCAGCAGCAGCGCCTCTCGCGGGATGTTTTCCATGATCATATGGTTAAGGATGCGGGCCAGGATCCAGGCCTGGGCGATAATCAATAGCCCGGTCACGACGCCCAGCAGACGCGAAAGATTCAGCCAGCGACGGGAAATTACACTTTGCTGTTTTAACCAGCGGTTCAGTTCTTGTTGGCGGGATTTATTCATCGAGTTGTAAGCAGGCGAAAGTCCAGTGAACTAAGGGTGTGAAAGCGCGCAGCCATGTTACAACGACAAAAAAAGAAAGGCGACTTATTCAGTCGCCTTATTTAACTTGCAGAATTATTTATTGTTTTCCGCCAGTCCGTCCAGGTAGCGTTCGGCATCCAGCGCCGCCATACAGCCGGTTCCGGCAGAGGTGATCGCCTGGCGGTAGATGTGGTCCATGACATCGCCAGCGGCGAATACGCCCGGTACGCTGGTCTGAGTCGCGTTGCCGTGGATACCCGACTGCACTTTGATATAGCCGTTTTCCAGCTCCAGCTGGCCTTCAAAAATCCCGGTGTTCGGGCTGTGGCCGATAGCGACAAACAGCCCGGCGACGTCGATAGATTCAACGTTATCGGTATGCAGGGTGTCGCGCAGGCGCACGCCGCTGACGCCCATCTGATCGCCGGTCACTTCTTCCAGGGTGCGGTTGGTGTGCAGCACGATATTGCCGCTGGCAACTTTATCCATCAGGCGTTTGATCAGGATTTTCTCCGCGCGGAAGCTGTCGCGGCGGTGGATCAGGTGAACTTCAGAGGCGATATTCGCCAGATACAGCGCTTCTTCCACTGCGGTGTTACCACCGCCGATCACCGCGACTTTCTGATTGCGGTAGAAGAACCCGTCACAGGTCGCGCAGGCGGAGACGCCGCGGCCTTTATACGCCTCTTCGGACGGCAGGCCGAGATAACGCGCCGATGCGCCCGTCGCGATAATCAAGGCATCGCAGGTGTACTCGCCGTTATCACCGAACAGACGGAACGGTTTGTTCTGCACATCAACTTTATTAATGTGATCGAACAGAATTTCGGTTTCGAATTTGGCGGCATGCTCGTGCATGCGTTCCATGAGCGCAGGGCCAGTCAGGTCGTGCGGGTCGCCAGGCCAGTTTTCCACTTCGGTAGTGGTGGTAAGCTGACCGCCTTTTTCCATACCGGTGATCAGTACCGGATTCAGATTCGCGCGCGCGGCGTAGACGGCAGCGGTATATCCCGCCGGGCCGGAGCCGAGAATTAGCAGCTTACTGTGTTTCACTGTGCCCATGAGGTCCTCATTGTAGTTGGCAAACAATGGGCAGGATTGTAGGGAATTTGCCGGGCTAATAAAAGAGTGCAGCGATTTTGTTAACGATATGTGTAATAGCTTAAAACAATCTTATGTATCTGCCTTATGCCGCAGAGTATTAGGGATGCGAATGAAATCCGGTCGGATATAAGGTGATAAAATGAGGAATAATCCCCAGCCGTAATCAATATCTGGCACGTTCTACTAAAAATCGATGTTTTGCTTTGACAATCCCCTGCGCATTTGCGAAAACATTCGAGGAAGAAAAAAAGCATTTGCGCGGGTAGACCCTTTTTACCTTCTTCAGCTTATGTATTTTTACCGGGCAATTGAAATCTACGCATGGCGTGGACAGACGCCATGCGTGATGTCGATAGCTGCCTGACGGCAACGGGCTTCTCAAAATATATACCCTATCTCATTCGTGTTGCAGGAAGGCGGCCAACGCATCTGCAATGTGAAATATGACGGGTAAGAGACCCTGGACAATGATGTTTTACGGGTAGTGGCAGGTGTAGGGAAGGAATAGAGAGAGACAATAATAATGGTAGATAGCAAGAAGCGCCCAGGCAAAGATCTCGACCGCATCGATCGTAACATTCTTAATGAGCTGCAAAAGGATGGGCGTATTTCCAACGTCGAGCTTTCTAAAAGAGTGGGACTTTCACCGACGCCTTGCCTTGAGCGTGTGCGCCGACTGGAACGTCAGGGTTTTATTCAGGGCTATACCGCTCTGCTGAACCCACACTATTTAGACGCATCACTGCTGGTTTTCGTTGAGATTACTCTGAATCGTGGCGCGCCGGATGTGTTTGAACAATTTAACGCCGCTGTGCAAAAACTTGAAGAAATTCAAGAGTGTCATCTGGTATCAGGCGATTTCGACTACCTGTTGAAAACGCGTGTGCCGGATATGTCTGCATACCGTAAATTGCTCGGTGAAACCTTGCTGCGTCTGCCGGGTGTGAACGACACCCGTACCTACGTGGTAATGGAAGAAGTGAAACAGAGCAATCGTCTGGTAATTAAGACTCGCTAATGCGGAACAGGTGCAAAGTCGCTGTAGTTTGATTACACTCCTGTTAATCCATACAGCAGCAGTGCCGGGGCGACCCGGCGCTGCTGTCCGTTTTAGCTCGAAGAACCTGGAGAGCCTTTCTTGAGCCAGGAATACACTGAAGACAAAGATGTTACCCTGACAAAGCTGGATAGCGGTCGTCGACTCCTGGAAGCTTTGCTGATTCTGGTTGCCCTTTTTGCCGTCTGGTTGATGGCGGCGTTACTCAGTTTTAATCCTTCCGATCCCAGCTGGTCGCAAACGGCCTGGCATGAGCCTATCCATAATTTAGGCGGCGCGCCCGGCGCATGGCTGGCTGATACTCTGTTCTTCATTTTCGGCATCATGGCCTATACGCTGCCCGTAATTATGATCGGCGGCTGCTGGTTTGCCTGGCGACATCGCGCCAATGAAGATTACATCGATTATTTCGCCGTCGCGCTGCGCCTGATTGGCGTGCTGGCGTTGATCCTCACCTCCTGCGGGCTGGCGGCTATTAACGCCGATGATATCTGGTATTTCGCCTCTGGCGGGGTGCTGGGCAGCTTATTAAGTACCGCCATGATGCCGCTGTTGAACAGCAGCGGTGGTACTATCGCGCTGCTGTGCGTCTGGGCCGCCGGATTAACGCTGTTTACCGGCTGGTCCTGGGTGGGCATCGCCGAGAAAATCGGCAGCGTGGTGCTAAGCATTTTAACCTTCGCCACCAACCGCACCCGTCGTGACAATACCTGGCAGGATGATGACGAATACGAAGACGACGAGTATGAAGACGATCAGGATGAGGTCGTTGCTAAAGACTCCCGTCGCGCGCGCATCCTACGCGGCGCGCTGGCGCGCCGTAAACGTCTGGCCGAAAAATTCGCCAACCCGGTGGGGCGCAAAACTGACGAGGCGCTGTTCTCCGGCAAGCGCATGGACGAGCCTGATGACGTCCACTATCGCGCGGGCGGCGTTGAGCTCGATCCGGATGATGTGCTGTTCTCCGGGCAAACGGCGTTAGCGCCGGAAGCGGAAAACGATCCGTTATTAAGCGGTTATTCCGTGGTGCCGACTGCAGTGCCGGCAGCGGTTCAGCCCGTTGCCCCCGCTGCAGCGACCACGCCGCAGCCCGTCCAATACACCGCCGCGCCGCAACCGCAGGAGCCGGTGGTGGAATGGCAACCCGTGCCGACAATGCAAACCCCCGAAGCGACCATTGCGCCTGCGCCTGAGCACTATGATCATGTGCCGGTAACGCCGCCGGTGGATATGCAGGCTCAGGCGGCTTACCAGCCTTATTCCGAAACGCAAAGCGAACATTACCCGCCGACGCAAACATGGGCTGAAGAAGCGCCTTATTCTGCCCCGGCATATGAAGAAGCGCCTTATTCAGCGCCAGCTCACGAAGAAACGCCTGCCGTTGCGCCAGAACCTGCCGCGCCGGAAGTGA
The DNA here is from genome assembly GCF_007570865.1 of Atlantibacter subterraneus. GTDB lineage: Bacteria > Pseudomonadota > Gammaproteobacteria > Enterobacterales > Enterobacteriaceae > Atlantibacter > Atlantibacter subterraneus. The sequence goes on from NZ_VLPS01000003.1 coordinate 631,094, forward strand.
AGCAAACCCGTCCGCCGCTTTACTACTTCGAAGAAGTGGAAGAGAAGCGTGCCCGGGAGCGTGAACAGCTGGCGGCATGGTATCAACCGATCCCTGAGCCCGCTCAACCGGCTTACGAGCCGAAACCGGCCGTTGCGCCGGCCATGCCGACGGACAATATCGCGCCGCCTGATATGACGCCAGCCCCTTCACAGGTGCAGGCAGCAGCGCAGGCGGCAACCGCTGCCACGGCCTTTACGCCGGTATTTAGCATTGCCAGCGATGCGCCGCGCGCCCAGGTAAAAGAAGGTATTGGTCCGCAATTGCCGCGTCCGAATCGCGTTCGCGTTCCCACGCGCCGCGAACTGGCTTCTTACGGCATCAAGCTGCCTTCCCAGCGCATGGCGGAGCAGCAGGCACGTCACGCGCAACAGCCGTTTAGCGATGATGAAGCAGATGCCCAGCAGCAGGATGAACTGGCCCGTCAGTTTATGGCCCAACAGCAGCAGCGCTATCAGGATGAAGACAGCCTGCCGCAGGGCACGGACGAGACGGATGAAGAACAAGCGGAACTGTCGCGTCAGTTTGCCGCACAACAGCAGCAGCGCTACGCGGGTGAACAACCCTCTGGCGCGATGCCGTTCTCGCTGGATGACTTCTCGCCAATTAAAGCACTGGTTGACGATGGCCCAAGCGAGCCGTTGTTTATGCCGAGCCCGGTAGTGGATGAACCTCAGCCGGTCCACGTTCAACCGCAGCAGTCGTACCACCAGCAGCCTCCCGCTTACGCTGCGCCAGCGCAGCCGCAGCCGCAGCCGCAGCCGCCTGTGCAACAGCAACATCCGGCCTACGCCGCACCGGCGCGGCCTGTAGAGCCGCCGCGTGAAAGCCTGATCCACCCGTTATTAATGCGTAACGGCGATAGCCGTCCGCTGCAAAAACCGTCCACGCCGCTGCCGTCGCTGGATCTGTTGACGCCGCCGCCAGCGGAAGTTGAACCGGTGGATACCTTTGCTCTGGAGCAAATGGCGCGTCTGGTTGAAGCGCGTCTGGCGGACTTCCGGATCAAAGCCGACGTGGTGAACTATTCACCCGGCCCGGTGATCACCCGCTTCGAGCTGAATCTGGCACCTGGCGTTAAAGCCGCGCGGATCTCTAACCTGTCCCGCGACCTGGCGCGTTCGCTTTCTACGGTTGCGGTGCGTGTTGTGGAAGTGATCCCCGGCAAGCCTTATGTCGGTCTGGAATTACCGAACAAAAAGCGTCAGACGGTTTACCTGCGTGAAGTGCTGGATAACGCCAAATTCCGTGATAACCCGTCGCCGCTGAGCGTGGTATTGGGTAAAGATATCGCGGGCGATGCGGTCGTGGCCGATCTGGCGAAAATGCCTCACCTGTTGGTGGCGGGTACTACCGGTTCCGGTAAATCCGTGGGGGTCAACGCCATGATCCTCAGCATGCTGTATAAAGCCACGCCGGAAGAAGTGCGCTTTATTATGATCGACCCGAAAATGCTGGAACTGTCGGTGTATGAGGGGATCCCCCATCTGCTGACCGAAGTGGTCACCGATATGAAAGACGCCGCCAACGCCCTGCGCTGGAGCGTCAACGAGATGGAACGCCGCTACAAGCTGATGTCGGCGCTGGGCGTGCGTAATCTCGCCGGTTATAACGAGAAGATCCTCGAAGCCGAACGCATGGGCCGCCCAATCCCGGATCCATACTGGAAGCCGGGCGACAGCATGGACGCCACCCATCCGGTTCTGGAAAAACTGCCGTATATCGTGGTGCTGGTGGATGAATTTGCCGACCTGATGATGACGGTAGGTAAAAAAGTCGAAGAGCTGATTGCCCGTCTGGCGCAAAAAGCCCGTGCGGCAGGCATCCACCTGGTGCTGGCGACCCAGCGTCCGTCGGTGGATGTGATTACCGGCCTGATTAAGGCCAACATCCCGACGCGTATCGCCTTTACCGTATCGAGCAAAATCGACTCACGCACTATCCTTGACCAGGGCGGCGCGGAATCGCTGCTGGGCATGGGTGATATGCTCTATTCCGGACCGAACTCCACCAGCCCGGTGCGTGTCCACGGCGCGTTTGTACGCGACCAGGAAGTGCATGCGGTGGTGCAGGACTGGAAAGCGCGCGGACGTCCGCAATATGTTGATGGCATCACCTCCGACAGCGAAAGCGAAGGCGGCGGTGGCGGCGGATTAGACGCTGGCGAAGAGCTGGATCCGCTGTTCGATCAGGCGGTATCGTTCGTCGTCGAGAAGCGTAAGGCATCCATCTCCGGCGTACAGCGCCAGTTCCGTATTGGCTATAACCGTGCGGCGCGCATTATTGAACAGATGGAAATGCAGGGTATCGTCAGCGAGCAGGGCCACAACGGCAACCGCGAAGTGCTGGCACCTCCGCCGTTCGAATAACATACCGGCACTTTACCGTTCTGTGCAAAGATCGGTAAAGTGCTGAAAATCAGCTTTTTCTTCTTTCGGGATCGCGGTTGCCAGCGCTACAGTTAACGTCACCGGTAGCCCGTGTCGGGCCTGGCGCTTGTTGAGGAATCATAAATAATGAAAAAAATTGCAATGACCTGCGCGCTCGTTGCGGCGTTCGCCACCAGCTCGGTTTGGGCGGATGCAGCGAGCGATTTGAAAAGCCGTCTGGATAAAGTCGGCAGCTTCCACGCCAGCTTTACCCAAAAAGTGACCGATGGCAGCGGTGCTGCTGTACAGGAAGGCCAGGGCGATCTGTGGGTTAAACGCCCGAACCTGTTTAACTGGCATATGACCCAGCCGGATGAAAGCGTGCTGATCTCCGATGGTAAAACGCTGTGGTTCTACAACCCATTTGTTGAGCAGGCGAGCGCCACCTGGCTGAAAGACGCTACCGGCAATACGCCGTTTATGCTGATCGCCCGTAACCAGGCCAGCGACTGGCAGCAGTACAATATCAAGCAAAGCGGCAATGATTTTATCCTGACGCCGAAAACCAGCGCGGGCAACCTGAAGCAGTTCACCATTAACGTTAGCGCGGACGGCACCATCAACCAGTTCAGCGCCGTAGAGCAGGACGACCAGCGCAGCAGCTATCAGCTTAAATCCCAGCAAAATGGCGCGGTGGATATGAGCAAGTTCCGCTTCACGCCGCCGCAGGGCGTTACCGTGGACGACCAACGTAAATAGAGGTGTGAGTGAGTAACCTGTCGCTCGACTTTTCTGATAACGCTTTTCAACCTCTGGCCGCGCGTATGCGGCCAGAAAATTTAGCGCAGTACATCGGGCAACAGCACCTGTTGGCTCCCGGCAAACCGCTGCCGCGCGCGATTGAAGCGGGCCATCTGCACTCGATGATCCTCTGGGGGCCACCCGGCACCGGTAAAACCACTCTCGCCGAAGTGATTGGCCGCTACGCCAGCGCGGATATTGAACGCATCTCCGCGGTGACCTCGGGCGTCAAAGAGATCCGCGAAGCTATCGAGCGCGCCCGGCAAAATCGCAATGCCGGTCGACGCACCATTCTGTTTGTTGATGAAGTCCATCGCTTCAATAAAAGCCAGCAGGACGCGTTTCTGCCGCATATTGAAGACGGCACCATTACCTTTATCGGCGCGACCACTGAAAACCCCTCCTTTGAGCTGAATTCGGCGCTGCTGTCCCGCGCCCGCGTGTATCTGTTGAAATCCCTGACCACCGAAGATATTGAGCAGGTTCTCGATCAGGCGATGAATGACGCGAAGCGCGGCTATGGCGGCCAGGACATCGTACTGCCGGACGATACGCGCCGGGCGATTGCCGAACTGGTTAACGGCGATGCCCGCCGGGCGTTAAATACGCTTGAGATGATGGCGGACATGGCTGAGCTGGATGACGCCGGCAAGCGGGTGCTGAAACAGGAATTACTCACCGAAATCGCGGGCGAACGCAGCGCGCGCTTCGATAACAAAGGCGACCGGTTCTACGATCTGATCTCCGCGCTGCATAAATCGGTACGCGGTTCCGCCCCGGATGCCGCGCTCTACTGGTATGCGCGGATCATCACGGCGGGCGGCGATCCGCTGTATGTGGCGCGCCGCTGTCTGGCTATTGCCTCTGAAGACGTCGGCAACGCCGATCCACGCGCCATGCAGGTGGCGATTTCGGCGTGGGACTGCTTTACCCGCGTCGGCCCGGCAGAAGGGGAAAGGGCGATTGCCCAGGCGATTGTCTATCTGGCCTGCGCCCCGAAAAGCAATGCCGTCTATACCGCCTTTAAAGCCGCGCTTTCCGACGCGCGCGACCGCCCTGACTATGATGTTCCGGTCCATTTACGCAATGCCCCGACGAAGCTGATGAAAGAAATGGGCTATGGGGAAGAGTACCGTTACGCCCACGACGAGCCCAACGCTTATGCCGCCGGGGAAGTCTATTTCCCTCCTGAAATGGCACAAACGCGCTATTACCGACCAACAAACAGAGGTCTTGAGGGGAAAATTGGCGAAAAGCTCGCCTGGCTTACTGAACAGGATCAGAAAAGCCCCACAAAACGCTACCGCTAATGCAGGCGTTGCGGTAAGGTTATCAAGACTCCAGTGGCTGCAGGCTGTGGCCACTTTCTCCCTTTCAATTCGATAAGCACAGGATAAGCATGCTCGATCCCAATCTGCTGCGTACCGAGCCAGACGCAGTCGCAGAAAAACTGGCACGCCGGGGCTTTAAGCTGGACGTAGATAAGCTGCGCGCTCTTGAAGAGCGTCGTAAAGTTTTGCAGGTCAACACCGAAAATCTGCAGGCTGAGCGTAACTCGCGATCGAAATCCATCGGCCAGGCCAAAGCGCGTGGGGAAGATATCGAGCCGCTACGCATGGAAGTGAACAAACTGGGTGAAGAGTTAGACGCGGCGAAAGCCGAACTGGAAACCTTGCTGATTGAAATTCGCGATATCGCGCTGGCAATCCCCAACATTCCGGACGACAGCGTACCGGTGGGTAAAGACGAGCACGATAACGTTGAAGTCAGCCGTTGGGGCACGCCTCGCCAGTTTGATTTCGAGATCCGCGATCACGTCACCCTTGGCGAAATGCATGGCGGACTGGATTTTGCAAACGCGGTTAAACTGACCGGCTCGCGCTTTGTCGTGATGAAAGGCCAGATCGCGCGTCTGCACCGTGCTCTGGCGCAGTTCATGCTGGATCTGCACACCGAAGAGCACGGCTATAGCGAAAACTATGTGCCGTATCTGGTGAACCACGCCACGCTGTACGGAACCGGGCAGTTACCGAAATTCGCTGGCGATCTGTTCCATACCCGTCCGCTGGAAGAAGAAGCGGACAGCAGCAACTACGCGCTGATCCCGACGGCGGAAGTGCCGCTGACCAACCTGGTGCGTGACGAGATCCTCGAAGAAGAATCACTGCCGCTGCGCATGACCGCGCATACGCCGTGCTTCCGTTCTGAAGCGGGTTCTTACGGTCGCGATACCCGTGGCCTGATCCGTATGCACCAGTTCGACAAAGTCGAAATGGTTCAGATCGTGCGTCCGGAAGACTCCATGGATGCGCTGGAAGAGATGACCGGCCACGCCGAGAAAGTTCTCCAGCTGCTGGGCCTGCCGTACCGCAAAGTGCTGCTGTGCACCGGCGATATGGGCTTCGGCGCATGCAAAACCTACGATCTGGAAGTGTGGGTGCCGGCGCAGGATACTTACCGTGAAATCTCTTCCTGCTCTAACGTATGGGATTTCCAGGCTCGCCGTATGCAGGCGCGCTGCCGTACCAAAACCGACAAGAAACCGCGTCTGGTTCACACCCTGAACGGTTCCGGCCTGGCGGTTGGCCGTACCCTGGTGGCGGTCATGGAAAACTATCAGCAGGCGGACGGGCGTATCGCCATTCCTGAGGTGCTGAAGCCGTACATGAAAGGTCTGGAATTTATCGGTTAATCACCGAATCTGAAAAAAGCGCCCTCAGGGCGCTTTTTTTATGCCGTTTATTTGCCCTTCAGCGAATCATAGCTGGTCATCAAATTGCGATAGTCCGGAATATGGTTGGAGAACAGCGTCGCCAGTCCTTCCACGTCGTTGCGCCAGTCGCGATGCAGTTCGCAGGCGACGCCAAACCACGTCATGAGCTGCGCGCCAGCCTGAGACATACGATCCCAGGCCGACAGGCGGGTGAGTTCATTAAAGGTGCCTGACGCATCCGTTACCACAAACACGTCAAACCCCTCTTCAATTGCGGACAGCGCCGGAAAGGCCACGCATACCTCTGTAACCACCCCTGCAATGATCAGCTGCTTTTTGCCGGTAGCCTTCACGGCATTCACAAAATCTTCATTATCCCAGGCGTTAATATTACCTGGACGGGCAATATAGGGCGCATCCGGGAACTGCGCTTTGAGTTCCGGCACCAGCGGGCCGTTAGGGCCGGTTTCGAAGCTGGTGGTCAGAATAGTGGGCAAATTAAAGTATTTCGCGAGATCGCCAAGCGCCAGAACGTTGTTTTTGAATTTATCAGGTTCGATATCTCTGACGAGAGACAGTAATCCGGCCTGATGATCGACAAGCAAAACAGCCGCTTCATTTTTATCGAGACGAACGTAAGGTTTACTCATTTGCGGTTACCTTTACTGGGTGGGATAAAAGCGCGTCGTCACTAAGAATAGATTAAAAAACACTCGATTGAGGGCGCTGCGGCTTCGATGAAATTTTTCGACTGAATTGACAGGTTAAATCTTTGAAAAAAACAGGAAAAACAACGACATAAATCAAGGTGCGCATTTAATATTGATGAGCTAAATGAATAACTTATATCGATAATGATAAAAGCAGATTTTGCCCTTAATAAGCCGATTGACTTTGTTTTTGCCGGTGGCATGATGCGCGTGAATTTTGAACTTCCTCACGGTTTAATCCATGTCCACGTATACCCGGCCAGTGCTGCTTCTGCTCTGTGGCCTACTTTTGTTGACCCTGGCTATCGCGGTGCTTAACACCCTGGTACCGCTTTGGCTCGCCCATGAAAACCTTCCTACCTGGCAGGTTGGGGTGGTCAGTTCCTCTTATTTCACCGGAAACCTGGTGGGGACGTTACTGACCGGCAGCCTGATTAAGCGTTGGGGTTTTAACCGCAGCTACTATTTTGCCTCATTGCTGTTTGCGGCGGGCTGCGTCGGCCTTGGCATGATGGTCGGCTTCTGGAGCTGGATGAGCTGGCGATTTATCGCGGGCGTCGGCTGCGCCATGATTTGGGTAGTGGTGGAAAGCGCGCTGATGTGCAGCGGCACCTCGCGCAACCGGGGCCGCCTGCTGGCGGCCTATATGATGATTTACTACGTCGGTACGGTACTGGGCCAGATTCTGGTGAGCAAACTTTCTACCGAGCTGATGGACGTGTTGCCGTGGGTGACCGGCTTAACGCTGGCGGCGATTTTACCGCTGCTGTTCACCCGCATCGTCAACCAGAACAGCGAGCACCAGGAAAATACCCCGGTGTGGTCGATGTTCAAGCTGCGCCAGGCGCGTCTCGGCGTGAACGGCTGCATCATTTCCGGGATCGTGCTCGGTTCGCTGTACGGCCTGATGCCGCTGTACCTTAATCATCAGGGCGTAAGCAATGCCGGGATCGGCTTCTGGATGGCAGTGATGGTTAGCGCCGGTATTGTCGGGCAGTGGCCGATTGGCCGTCTTGCCGACCGCTTTGGCCGGTTACTGGTGCTGCGCGTGCAAGTATTTGTGGTGATCCTCGGCTGCCTGGCGATGCTCAGTAACGCGGCAATGGCACCAGCGCTGTTTATCCTTGGCGCGGCGGGTTTCACCGTTTATCCGGTGGCCATGGCCTGGGCCTGTGAAAAAGTCGAGCACCATCAGCTGGTGGCGATGAACCAGGCGCTGCTGCTGAGCTACACCATCGGCAGCCTGTTAGGCCCGACCCTGACCGCGATGCTGATGCAAAAGTATTCCGACAATCTGCTGTTTATCATGATTGCCAGCGTGTCGTTTGTTTATCTGCTGATGCTGCTGCGCAAAGCGGGCCAGCATCCGACTCCGGTGGTACACGCCTGATAATAAAAACCCCCGATTTGCGTCGGGGGTTGAGTTAAACTGCGGCGGAATTTAGTACATCACTTTATGACCGTACTGCTCCAGAATGCCTTTTACCCGCTCCATAGTCTCTTTTTTCGGCGGCTTCACGCCATCCAGTTTGTACTCTTCGCCCATCGCCACCCATTTGTGCTTGCCCAGCTCGTGATAAGGCAGTAATTCGATTTTCTCGATATTGCCCATCTCGCGGGTAAACTCACCGAGGCGATGCGCGGAGTCATCATCGTCAGACCAGCCCGGTACCACCACATAGCGGATCCAGGTTTTAATCCCTTTATTGGCGATGTAGCGCGCGAATTCCAGGGTGCGGTGGTTGGAGACGCCCACCAGGTGCTGGTGGATCTCGTCGTTCATCTGCTTGAGATCGAGCATCACCAGATCGGTGACTTCCAGCAGCTCGTCTACCACCGGGTCGTAACGGCGTACAAAGCCGTTGGTATCCAGGCAGGTATGGATGCCTTCTTTACGGCAGGCGCGGAACCAGTCGCGCACGAATTCGGCCTGAAGCATCGCTTCGCCGCCGGATGCGGTGACGCCGCCGCCGGACGCATTCATAAAGTGGCGATAGGTGACGACCTCTTTCATCAGCTCGTCAACGGTGATTTCCTTACCGCCGTGAGTGTCCCAGGTATCGCGGTTATGGCAGTACAGGCAGCGCATCAGGCAGCCCTGGAAGAAGGTGATGAAGCGAATGCCTGGGCCGTCGACGGTACCGCAGGATTCAAAGGAGTGTATGCGACCAATTGCTGACATTGCGGTGTTTTCTCCAGATGTGGCCCATCCGGGGCCTGTGTGCGCACAACTCATAAAGGTTGTGTCGAGTCTGTTTTGGCAGTCACCCATCTCAGTATAGATAGCTGGCAAAGCAGGCTGTGGGGCGGGGTAGTAACTGTTAAAAAGGCCCCACGGATGTGGAGCCTTTATTGTACGCTTATTCAGCCAGACAGTGAATTACATGGTCTGAGTGAAGGTACGGGTAATAACGTCCTGCTGCTGTTCTTTAGTCAGGGAGTTAAAACGCACCGCATAACCAGAAACGCGGATGGTCAGCTGCGGATATTTTTCCGGGTTTTCCATCGCATCAAGCAGCATTTCACGGTTCATCACGTTCACGTTCAGGTGCTGACCACCTTCGATGGACGCTTCGTGGTGGAAGTAACCATCCATCAGACCTGCCAGGTTGGTTTTACGCACTTCGTCGTCTTTACCCAGCGCATTCGGCACGATAGAGAAGGTATAAGAGATACCATCTTTAGCGTAAGCGAACGGCAGTTTCGCAACGGAAGTCAGAGAGGCAACCGCACCTTTCTGGTCACGACCGTGCATCGGGTTAGCACCCGGTCCGAACGGAGCGCCAGCGCGACGGCCATCCGGGGTGTTACCGGTTTTCTTACCATAAACCACGTTAGAGGTAATGGTCAGAACAGACTGGGTCGGGATAGCGTTGCGGTAAGTAGTCAGTTTCTGGATTTTCTTCATGAAACGTTCTACCAGGTCAACCGCCAGGTCATCCACGCGAGCGTCGTTGTTACCGAACTGCGGGTATTCGCCTTCGATTTCGAAGTCGATAGCCAGACCGTCTTCGTCGCGAATCGGTTTAACTTTCGCGTACTTGATGGCAGACAGGGAGTCAGCCGCTACGGACAGACCTGCGATACCACACGCCATGGTGCGGATAACGTCACGGTCGTGCAGCGCCATCAGCGAGGCTTCGTAGCTGTACTTGTCGTGCATGTAGTGGATGATGTTCAGCGCGGTCACGTACTGCTTAGCCAGCCAGTCCATGAAGTGATCCATACGATCCATTACTTCGTCGAATTTCAGCACGTCTGCTTTGATCGGCTCAGATTTCGGGCCAACCTGCATTTTCAGTTTTTCGTCCACGCCGCCGTTGATCGCGTACAGCATGGTTTTCGCGAGGTTTGCACGCGCGCCGAAGAACTGCATTTGCTTACCAACAACCATCGGGCTTACGCAGCAAGCAATCGCGTAGTCGTCGTTGTTGAAGTCAGGACGCATCAGATCGTCGTTCTCATACTGCAGAGAAGAGGTATCGATGGAGACTTTCGCCGCGAATTTTTTGAAGTTCAGCGGCAGTTTTTCAGACCACAGAATGGTGATGTTTGGCTCCGGAGACGGACCCATGGTGTACAGGGTGTTCAGGAAACGGAAGCTGGTTTTGGAAACCAGAGTACGACCGTCAACGCCCATACCGCCGATGGATTCGGTTGCCCAGATCGGGTCGCCGGAGAACAGCTCATCATATTCCGGGGTACGCAGGAAGCGCACCATACGCAGTTTCATCACCAGGTGGTCGATCATTTCCTGCGCTTCGGCTTCAGTGATTTTGCCTGCTTTCAGGTCGCGTTCGATGAACACGTCCAGGAAGGTAGACACACGGCCAAAGGACATTGCCGCGCCGTTCTGTGATTTCACTGCAGCCAGGTAGCCGAAGTAGGTCCACTGTACGGCTTCTTGCGCGTTGGTTGCCGGGCCAGAGATGTCGCAGCCGTATTTCGCTGCCATTTCTTTGATTTGACCCAGTGCGCGATGCTGTTCAGCAATTTCTTCACGCAGACGGATAGTCGCTTCCAGGTTTACGCCGTTTTCCAGATCGGATTGCAGAGACAGGAACTGTGCGTATTTGTCTTTCATCAGGAAGTCGATACCGTACAGCGCTACGCGACGGTAGTCACCGATGATACGGCCACGGCCATAGGCATCCGGCAGACCGGTCAGCACGCCGGACTTACGGCAGTTCAGAATGTCTTTGGTATAGACATCGAACACGCCCTGGTTGTGAGTTTTACGGTATTCGGTGAAGATTTTTTTCAGTGCCGGGTCCAACTCGCGGTTGTACGCTTTGCAGGAACCTTCAACCATTTTGATACCGCCGAACGGGATAATCGCACGTTTCAGCGGAGCATCAGTTTGCAGACCAACAATCTTCTCAAGGCTTTTGTTGATGTAGCCAGCGTCATGAGAGGTGATGGTAGAAGCCAGGTCGGTATCGAAATCAACTGGCGCGTGAGTGCGGTTTTCCAGTTTGATGCCTTCCATAACTTTGTCCCACAGGGAAGTGGTCGCTTCCGTGGCGTCAGCCAGGAAGGATTCGTCACCTTCATACGGGGTATAGTTTTTCTGGATGAAGTCACGGACGTTAACTTCATTCTGCCAGTCACCTTTGGCAAAACCTTCCCAGGCTGTGGCTAACTTTTCATTAAGTTCAGACATTTAACACCTACCTTCTTAAGTGGATTTTTTTCATTCTGCCCGAGCCGACCCCTAGTGGTGGTCGTCGCCGCGCAGATAAATGACCCAGTACGTCAACCCAACTAACAAACCACCACCGATGATGTTGCCGATCGTAACCGGAATCAGGTTATCAACGATGAAATTCATCACAGTCAGATGAGAAAAATTGTCCGGCGAGGAACCGATAGCGGTCCAGAATTCCGGGCTGGCGAAGTTACGAATCACAATACCAAACGGGATCATGAACATATTTGCGATACTGTGCTCAAACCCGCTGGCGACGAACATGCCAACAGGGAGGATCATGATGAACGCTTTGTCGAACAGGCTACGGCCAGAGTAGCTCATCCATACCGCCAGGCACACCATCAGGTTCGCCAGAATACCGAGCGCGACAGCCTCGATAAAAGTATGGTGGAGTTTATGGTCAGCGGTTTGTAAAACATTCAAGCCCCAGCCGCCATTCGCGACCATATGTTCGCCCGCCAGCCACATCAGCAGTACAAACAGTAACGCGCCAATCAGGTTGCCGATATAGACATTCAGCCAGTTACGCGCCAGTTGGCCCCAGGTGATCCTGCCGCTCGCTTTAGCGACCACAATCAGCACCGTGGAGGTGAACAGGTCCGCGCCGCAGATCACGCAAAGGATAAGGCCCAGAGAGAAGCACATCCCACCGATCAATTTCGCGATGCCGTAAGGCATGGCCGCGGTACCGGTGGTGGCAGTGATATAGAAAACAAACGCGATGGAGATAAAGACGCCCGCCGTGATCGCCAGATAAAAGGTCTTCAGCGGCTGTTTCGTAGCTTTATAGACACCCGCTTCTTCGGCAACTTTTGCCATAGCAGCGGGAAGTAATAGATCGAAAGGGTTGTCAGCTTTCACACTAACTCTCTCTATATTTAATCGGCGACGAGATACTAACAAAGCATTATACAGCAAAATTTGATATCGATCATATCTCGCCGGAGTTGTAGACCTGCAAAACGTGGTGTTATTGCAATTTTTTGTGTTAACCTTTTGAAATTAAAGGTAAAAATAATTTTTAAAGTTTATTATTTAAGTTGAATGATACCGCTTCGCCTCATAGCCAACAGTTAATTAATATGGAGTATTTATTAAAATAAGTAACACTTAAAGCCGCTAAAGCCTTTTAATGTTTACTCATATTTAACTTTAAAATTACATTTGAAATAATTAACGCCAAAATAAAAAAAGGGGCAATTAAATCGCCCCGTAATATAGCTGAGGTATGCACAATCGCATACGCTTTTCGAGTTACATCAGGTTATGACACTTTCCAGAAAGCGGCTTTGGCGCGCTGTAACTTCTCGTACGCCGCCAGCAGCGCCTGATGCGCCGGGAAGGCTTTCAGATCGGCGTCTACCGCCTGTAGGCCGTAGAACGGCGCTTCGCCGCTTAACGCCGCGCTGGCGCTTTCCACCGCCTCGACACCGTACATACGCACAAATGCGTTGAGGTACTGCAGCGGCTGGCGCTCTTCTTCCTGCGCCAGCAGTAGCAGGGTTTGCAGGCAGCGGTAGTAGTTAGCGCGCTCTGCGCTGAATACCGAACCGTTAAACTCCATGGTCCATTCGGTCCAGATCAACGCCTGATCCAAATCGCCGCCCGCCAGCGCCAGCATCGCTTTCAGCTCGCCGATGCGCAGGGTGTACCAGCCGTTGTCTTTGCCGGTCGCCAGGCCCAGCAGCTCGCGTACGCGGGTAAAGTCGTCATGGCCTTCTTCGTCCAGTTGAACAATCAGGTTGAGGTAATCCTCTTTTTCCCATTCGCTGCCCGGCAGCGCCAGAATGGTTTCGCGCAGATGCGCGCCCATGCTGTTATTAGCCAGCCACAGGTCTTCCGCCGGATAGATATCCGACATGCCCGGCACGATGATGCGGCAGGCGTAGACGCTCAGGTGCTCATAGTCGGCGATGTACACTTCTTTGTCTTCCGATTTAAAGATAGCCATTAAGGTGGCGAACTCTTCCTCGGTGGTGCCGGCGAAGCTCCAGTCGACGAACGGGTAATCGGCATCCTGCTTAAACATGTCCCAGGAGATCAGACCGCTGGAATCGATAAAGTGGGTTTCCAGGTTCGCGTGTTCCGCCACTTCTTCATCATCAAAGGTCGGCGGGGTGAATACGTCCAGATCTTTCAGGCTGCGGCCCTGCAACAGCTCGGTCACGGTACGCTCCAGCGCCACGCCGAAGTCCGGATGCGCGCCAAAGGAGGCAAAGCAGGTACCGTTAGCCGGGTTGAACAGCACCACGCAGATCACCGGGTATTTGCCGCCCAGCGAACCGTCGTAAGCGAAAATCGGGAAACCTTCGGCTTCGAGTTTAGCAATGGCTTCCACCACGCCCGGGTAGCGTGCCAGCACCTCCTGCGGGATTTCCGGCAGGCTGATGCTTTCAGCGATGATGCGGTTTTTGATATGGCGCTCAAACACTTCAGACAAGCCCTGCACGCGCGCTTCGTTAGCGGTGTTGCCTGCGGACATGCCGTTAGAGACATACAGGTTGCCGACGATATTCATCGGGATATACACGGTGTGCTGGTCGGACTGGCGGGTGAACGGCAGGGCGCACACGCCGCGCGACTCGTTGCCGGATTGCAGATCAATCAGCATGCTGGCGGTCAGTTCATTTTCCGGATCGTAAAAAGCACGCAGGCGATCGTCGAGAATGCCTTGTGGCAGTTCGTCGTCTTCCGGGATCGGGAACCATTTCTCGTTGGGATAGTGAACGAACGGACCGTTAGCAATGGTGTCGCCCAACCAGAAATCGGCAAAGAAATAGTTGGTGGAGAGACGTTCGAAATATTCGCCCAGCGCGGAGGCCAGCGCGGCCTTTTTGGTGGCGCCTTTCCCGTTGGTGAAGCACAGCGCGGAGTCTTTATCGCGAATATGCACCGACCAGACGTGTGGGACCGGGTTCAACCAGGAGGCTTCTTCAATATTGAAGCCGAGATCGGTGAGCTGTTGCTGGAAGCGAGCGATGGAATCTTCCAGCGCAGCATCTTTACCGGGAATGAAGGTTTGAGTCATGAGAGTCACTTTTATCGTACGCAAAGCGCGCAATGATACGGGTTTTGCGTTACGGGTGCCATCTTCCCGCCGTTCCGGGCAAAAATAATTGTTCGCGCTATGCTTACTTTCAGCAAGGTACTGTAAAGGCGAATAAAAATGAAAGCATTTGATTTGCAACGGATGGCTTTTGACAAGGTCCCCTTTGAGTTTCTCGGCGAAGTCGCGCTGCGCAGCTTATATACCTTTGTGCTGGTCTTTATTTTCCTGAAACTCACCGGGCGGCGCGGCGTCCGCCAGATGTCGCTGTTTGAAGTGCTGATCATTCTGACCCTGGGCTCCGCCGCGGGTGACGTGGCGTTCTATGACGACGTGCCGATGATCCCGGTGCTGGTGGTGTTTATCTCACTCGGCGCGCTTTACCGGCTGGTGATGTGGCTGATGGCGCGCAGCGAGAAACTGGAAGATCTGCTCGAAGGCAAGCCAATGATTGTGGTGGTGGAGGGCGAGCTTGCCTGGGACAATCTGCGCAAAGAGAACATGACCGAGTTCGAATACTTTATGGAGCTGCGGCTCAGCGGCGTGGAACAGCTTGGGCAGGTGAAATTAGCCATTCAGGAAACCAACGGACAATTAAGCGTCTATTTTTATGCCGATGAGAATGTGCGCCCCGGTTTGCCTATTCTGCCGGACTCCCACAAACCGGCATTTAAAATCATGCCTCACGCGGCAGACTATGCCTGTATTCGCTGTAGTGAGGTCGTTGCCATGAAAGCCGGGGATAAACTGATGTGCCCGCGCTGCGGGCATCCGGATTGGGTGAAAGCGAGCCGCGCCCGCCGCGTGACCTGAACAGTGAAAATTCCGGCGTTCTGTTCGCTGCCTGGCATAATCTGCCGTGTGATAGAGCGCACATTTTACCGCTGGCGGGGATTAGCCATTGCAGCCGTACTCGCTGAGTGATAAAACCGGTAGCCACAGGAAAAACTTATTGTTATGCGTGGTGAGGGGAAATGACTCAGGTCTACAATTTTAGTTCTGGCCCGGCGATGTTACCGGCAGATGTAATGCTTCTGGCACAGCAGGAATTACGCGACTGGCAGGGATTGGGTACGTCGGTAATGGAAGTCAGCCATCGTGGCAAACCGTTTATCGCAGCCGCAGAAGAGGCGGAAAAAGATTTTCGCGATCTGCTGAATATCCCCTCCAGTTATAAAGTTTTATTCTGCCACGGCGGCGGACGCGGCCAGTTTTCTGCGATTCCGCTCAACCTGCTGGGCGACAAAACCACCGCAGACTATGTGGACGGCGGCTACTGGGCGGCGAGCGCGGTAAAAGAAGCGCATAAATACCTCAAACCGAACGTGATCGACGCGAAAATTACCGTCGACGGCAAACGCGCCATCAAACCGATGAGCGAATGGCAGCTTTCTGAAGACGCCGCTTACCTGCACTACTGCCCGAATGAAACCATCGACGGTATCGCCATTAACGAAACGCCGGATTTTGGCGACGCGATCGTTACCGCAGATTTCTCCTCTACCATTCTTTCCCATCCGATTGATGTCTCCCGCTATGGCGTGATTTACGCCGGCGCGCAGAAAAATATCGGCCCGGCGGGATTAACCATTGTTATCGTGCGCGAAGATCTGCTGGGTAAAGCGCATTCCGTCTGCCCGTCGATCATCGACTACACCGTGCTGAGCGAAAACGATTCGATGTTCAACACGCCGCCGACCTTTGCCTGGTATCTGTCTGGTCTGGTGTTCAAATGGCTGAAGCAGCAGGGTGGCGTTGACGTGATGAACCGCATCAATCAACAAAAAGCGGATCTGCTGTATGGCGTCATCGATAACAGCGATTTCTACCGCAACGACGTGGCCAGCGCCAACCGTTCACGCATGAACGTGCCGTTCCAGCTGGCCGACAGCAAACTTGATTCGCTGTTCCTTGATGAGTCGTTTAAAGCTGGCCTGCATGCGCTCAAGGGCCACCGCGTGGTCGGTGGGATGCGCGCCTCTATCTATAACGCCATGCCGCTGGAAGGCGTCAAAGCGCTGACCGATTTTATGATTGATTTTGAGCGTCGCCACGGTTAATCCTCGTTATTGTTTCTCTTCCCCGCAGCGTGCCTGCGGGGCTTTTATTCCCTCGATCGAGAGTTTTTTGCATGCAGGAATCCCTGACTTTACAGCCTATCGCGCACGTTGAAGGCACCATCAACCTTCCCGGCTCAAAGAGCGTTTCTAACCGCGCGCTGCTGCTTGCGGCCTTAGCCAAAGGCAAAACGGTGTTGACCAACCTGCTGGATAGCGATGACGTTCGCCATATGCTCAACGCGCTGAAAGCGCTGGGCGTTGAGTACGCGCTGTCTGACGACCGCCGCCGTTGCGAAGTCACCGGGCTGGGCGGCGCGTTTAAGGCGCAAGGCGAACTGGAGCTGTTTTTAGGGAATGCCGGCACCGCCATGCGCCCGCTGGCGGCGGCGCTGTGCCTTGGGCACAACGACATCGTGCTCACCGGCGAACCGCGTATGAAAGAGCGTCCTATCGGCCATCTGGTGGATGCGCTGCGCCAGGGCGGGGCGCAGATTGACTATCTGGAACAGGAAAATTATCCGCCGCTGCGCCTGCGCGGCGGTTTTACCGGCGGCAACGTCGAGGTTGACGGCAGCGTCTCCAGCCAGTTTTTAACGGCGCTGCTGATGACCGCGCCGCTGGCGGAGCAGGATACCCTTATCACTATCAAAGGCGATCTGGTGTCCAAACCCTATATCGATATCACGCTGCATTTAATGAAAACCTTTGGCGTTGAAGTGGATAACGGCGGGTACCAGCGCTTTGCGATCCGCGGCGGGCAAACCTATCAGGCACCGGGCGAGTATCTGGTGGAGGGCGACGCGTCTTCTGCTTCCTATTTCCTGGCGGCGGCGGCGATTAAAGGCGGCACCATCAAAGTGACCGGCATTGGCCGCAACAGCGTTCAGGGCGATATCCGCTTTGCGGACGTGCTGGAGAAAATGGGCGCGCAGATTACCTGGGGCGACGATTTTATTGCCTGCACGCGCGGCGATCTCAACGCCATCGACATGGACATGAACCATATCCCCGATGCCGCTATGACCATTGCCACCACTGCGCTATTCGCTAACGGCACCACGACACTGCGCAATATCTATAACTGGCGCGTGAAAGAGACTGACCGCCTGGCTGCGATGGCGATTGAACTGCGCAAAGTGGGTGCGACGGTGGAAGAGGGGCATGATTTCATCACGGTCACGCCGCCGGCGCAGCTGCGCTTCGCAGATATCGGCACCTATAACGACCACCGTATGGCGATGTGTTTCTCGCTCGTGGCGCTCTCGGATACCCCTGTCACTATTCTCGATCCGAAATGTACCGCGAAAACCTTCCCTGACTACTTTGAGCAACTGGCGCGCCTGAGTACGCCTGCGTAAGTTTTTCATCCTGCCTCCTCGGGCTGGTGCCGCGCCAGCCCGCTATACTTGAGCAATTCCTCAACATTCAGATTCATTAACCAAATCATACGCAAGCTTTAGTAACGCTCCGGGTGATTGGCGCGTATAATGCGCGGCGTTTATGAAATGGTTGCCTGGTTTAAGGAGAATAGGATGACGGCAGTAGCCCCCGTGATTACCGTTGATGGGCCGAGCGGCGCTGGTAAAGGCACGCTATGTAAAGCCCTGGCTGAAACACTGCAGTGGCACTTGCTGGATTCCGGCGCTATCTACCGTGTCCTTGCGTTAGCCGCGCTGCATCATCATGTGGATGTGGCTTCCGAAGACGCGCTGGTTCCCCTGGCGGCGCATCTGGACGTGCGTTTCGTGGCGACCAATGAAGAGCTGGAAGTGATCCTAGAAGGGGAAGACGTCAGCGGCGAAATCCGTACTCAGGAAGTGGCCAACGCCGCGTCGCAGGTGGCGGCGTTCCCACGGGTGCGTGAAGCCTTGTTGCGTCGTCAACGCGCGTTTCGCGAAGCGCCGGGACTTATCGCCGACGGGCGTGATATGGGCACCGTGGTATTCCCTGATGCGCCAGTAAAAATATTCCTTGACGCCTCCTCTGAAGAGCGCGCCCAACGCCGCATGCTACAGTTGCAGGAGAAGGGCTTTAGTGTTAACTTTGAACGCCTTTTGGCCGAGATCAAAGAACGTGACGATCGCGATCGAAATCGTTCCGTAGCGCCGCTTGTCCCCGCTGCCGATGCTTTAGTTCTGGATTCCACGAGTTTAAGTATTGAGCAAGTGATTGAAAAAGCGCTACAATATGCGCGCCAAAAACTGGCTCTCGCTGATTAAGCGACAGAATTTGCAGTACCCCCGTTGCAATGGATTGACAGCGGGTATGTGAAACAACCCCATCCGGCATGATGCCAGGTGGACGTTAAATTAAAACCTGAAGATTAAACATGACTGAATCTTTTGCTCAACTCTTTGAAGAATCCCTGAAAGAAATCGAAACCCGCCCGGGTTCTATCGTTCGTGGTGTTGTTGTTGCTATCGACAAAGATGTCGTACTGGTTGACGCCGGTCTGAAATCTGAGTCTGCCATTCCGGCTGAGCAGTTCAAAAACGCCCAGGGCGAAATTGAAATCCAGGTTGGTGACGAAGTTGACGTTGCTCTGGATGCAGTAGAAGACGGTTTCGGTGAAACCCTGCTGTCTCGTGAGAAAGCGAAGCGTCACGAAGCATGGCTGATGCTGGAAAAAGCTTACGAAGAAGCTGCGACCGTTACTGGTGTTATCAATGGCAAAGTCAAGGGCGGCTTCACTGTTGAGCTGAACGGTATTCGTGCGTTCCTGCCAGGTTCTCTGGTTGACGTGCGTCCGGTTCGTGACACCCTGCACCTCGAAGGCAAAGAGCTTGAATTCAAAGTAATCAAGCTGGACCAGAAGCGTAACAACGTTGTTGTTTCTCGTCGTGCCGTTATCGAGTCTGAAAACAGCGCAGAACGCGATCAGCTGCTGGAAAACCTGCAGGAAGGCATGGAAGTTAAAGGTATCGTTAAGAACCTCACTGACTACGGTGCATTCGTTGATCTGGGCGGCGTAGACGGCCTGCTGCACATCACTGATATGGCGTGGAAACGCGTTAAGCATCCGAGCGAAATCGTGAACGTTGGCGACGAAATCACTGTTAAAGTGCTGAAGTTCGACCGCGAGCGTACTCGTGTTTCCCTGGGCCTGAAACAGCTGGGCGAAGATCCGTGGGTGGCTATCGCTAAACGTTACCCGGAAGGCACTCGTCTGACTGGCCGCGTGACCAACCTGACCGACTACGGCTGCTTCGTTGAAATCGAAGAAGGCGTTGAAGGCCTGGTGCACGTTTCCGAAATGGACTGGACCAACAAAAACATCCACCCGTCCAAAGTTGTTAACGTTGGCGACGTAGTGGAAGTCATGGTTCTGGATATCGACGAAGAACGTCGTCGTATCTCCCTGGGCCTGAAACAGTGCAAATCCAACCCGTGGCAGCTGTTTGCTGAGACCCACAACAAGGGCGACCGCGTTGAAGGTAAAATCAAGTCTATCACTGACTTCGGTATCTTCATCGGCCTGGACGGCGGTATCGACGGCCTGGTTCACCTGTCTGACATCTCCTGGAACGTTGCAGGCGAAGAAGCAGTTCGTGAATACAAAAAAGGCGACGAAATCGCAGCGGTTGTTCTGCAGGTTGACGCAGAGCGTGAGCGTATCTCCCTGGGCGTTAAACAGCTCGCAGAAGATCCGTTCAACAACTACGTTGCGCTGAACAAGAAAGGCGCTATCGTTACTGGTAAAGTAACGGCAGTTGACGCGAAAGGTGCTACAGTTGAATTAGCAGATGGCGTTGAAGGCTACCTGCGTGCTTCTGAAGCTTCCCGTGACCGCGTTGAAGATGCAACTCTGGTTCTGAGCGTTGGCGACGATGTTGAAGCGAAATTCACCGGCGTTGATCGTAAAAACCGTGTTGTAAGCCTGTCTGTTCGTGCGAAAGACGAAGCTGACGAGAAAGATGCAATCGCAACTGTTAACAACAAACAGGAAGACGGCAACTTCTCCAACGCAATGGCTGAAGCATTCAAAGCAGCTAAAGGCGAGTAATCGTCCGAGCGCTAAATCAGGGCGGCTGCGGCCGCCCTTGTTCGATTGATAGCTGTAGGCAAATTTTCCTGAATGGAAACCGGAGGAATGATGACCAAGTCAGAATTAATTGAAAGACTTGCAACCCAGCAATCTCATATCCCTGCGAAAGCGGTGGAAGATGCAGTAAAAGAGATGCTGGAGCATATGGCCACGACGCTCGCCCAGGGCGAACGTATTGAAATCCGGGGTTTTGGCAGTTTCTCCTTACACTATCGCGCTCCGCGCACTGGCCGTAACCCGAAAACGGGCGATAAAGTGGATTTGGAAGGTAAATACGTTCCGCACTTTAAGCCGGGTAAAGAGTTACGCGACCGCGCCAATATCTATGGTTAAGCTTGTTTGAGCTTGCCCTGAAGACGACATCTCCGGATGTCGTTTTTTTTTGCTTTTCCCCAGGTTTGCGATAGAACGCGCAAAACGTCCACCTGTTGCTGCAACGCGACAACTTTCTGTGAATACGGCGCGTAATGCGGTGAAAGATACCTCGCGCGACGGTTTATTCCCGGCATACTGCGGCCAGACAGGAGGTCTGCATGCCGCTCATTATCCTTTGCTGGTGCCTGCTTGCAGGAACCGCGCCGTTGCTATGGCTGCCTCAGCTACCGTCCCTGGGGCTGCTTGTAGCCGTCGGCACGGCTGCGATGCTGCTGCTTATAGCGCCAGGTAAGTTCGCTCTCAGGCTGGCGTTAACGCTGCTCTTTTTTTGCTGGGCTGTTCTGGCGGCAAGGCAAACCCTTGCGCCTCTGTCGCTCACAGCGCGCAACCAGAACGTGACGGCGACAATTCTGCAAACCGATGGCGCAACGCGGCATCTGACGCGGATAACTCATCTCGACAGCAAATGGCTTTTTCCGGCAATTACGGTGGATTTACCCGGCAGCTATCTTGCAGGAAAGGTATGCGCAGGGCAGCGCTGGGATCTCGTGGTGCGCCTAAAGGCTATTCACGGACAGCTTAATGACGGCGGATTCGACAACCAGCGCTATGCGTTATCGCAGCAGCGCAGTGTAACGGGTCGGATTATCGCTTCCCAGCCTGTCGATAGCCGGTGTAGCTGGCGCGCGGGCTTTATGGCGTCGGTCACTCAGTCGCTGACATCGCGGCCCTGGCGCGATGTGATGCTGGCCTTAGGGTTTGGCGAGCGGCTGGCGGTGAGTGATGAAATAAAAAACCTGATGCGCGAAACCGGCACCGCGCATTTAATGGCGATTTCCGGGCTGCATATTGGTCTTGCGGGGCTTATGGGGTGGGGGATAGCGCGTTTGCTGCAATTTGCCTTACCGGTCAGGCTCATTAATCACGTTTTCCCGATTATCGCCAGTTTAGTGGCCAGCGGCATTTACACCTGGCTCAGCGGCGCGAATCCACCTGCGCTACGCACCTTTGTCGCCATGATCGTTTGGGGAGCGCTCAGGTTGAGTGGCCGCAACGGGGATCCCTGGCATGTGTGGCTGTGCTGCGTTACAGGCATAGTGTTTATCGATCCGCTAACCGTGCTGTCGGAAAGCTTCTGGCTCTCGGTACTGGCGGTGGGGGCGCTGCTGTTCTGGTACCAGTGGGTGCCCTTTACACTGCCAAAAGTGCCGCGCATGGTTAAACCCTTGCTGGCACTATTGCATCTACAGGCTGGCATGGCATTACTGCTATTGCCGCTACAGGTCCTGCTGTTTCATGGCATCAGCCTGACGTCAGTGGCCGCTAATTTATTGGCTGTGCCGGTGGTGACCTTCATCGCCGTGCCGCTGATCCTGCTGGCGATGACCGCAAATCGCATGGGCATTAATGGAGCGGAATATTTTCTTGAATACCTGGCGGATCGTTCCCTGGCCGGAGTGTTTTACGGATTACAGGCGCTACCGCCCGGTTGGCTGGACATCGATGAACGCTTTCTGGGGCTGGCGCTTAGCCCCTGGTTGCTAATTGTGCTCTGGCGGCTACGCTTTCAATGGTACACGCCACTGTTGCCCGGCATTGTGTTGCTATTACTCAGCGGGCCGCTGTTCCGTCAGCGTCAGGATAACAGCTGGGCCGTGCATATGCTGGATATCGGCCATGGGCTGGCGATCGTGATCGAGCGTAATGGGCGCGCCATGCTCTACGATACCGGCAATGCATGGCCGGGCGGAGACAGCGCCATACAGACAATTATTCCCTGGCTGCGTTGGCATCATCTCGTGCCTGAAGGCATTATTTTAAGCCACGAGCATCTCGATCACCGGGGCGGATTAAACAGCCTGTTGAAAGCCTGGCCGCTGCTGCCGGTGATGAGCTCGCTGGGTTGGGCCGGGCATCAACCTTGCCTGCGCGGCAAGACCTGGCGCTGGCAGGGACTGGTTTTCACCGTGCACTGGCCTTTACAAATCGGCGCTAATAACGGGAATAACGCGTCGTGCGTGGTTAAGGTTAGCGATGGCGAGCAGAGCATCTTATTGACCGGCGATATTGAAGCGGATGCCGAGCGGCAGATGGTTAAACACCACTGGCATGAGCTGCGAGCTGCGGTTTTGCAGGTTCCGCATCACGGCAGCAAAACGTCATCGAGCGTTATTTTGCTGCGTGCGGTAGCAGGGCAGGATGCGCTGGCCTCCGTGGCGCGCTATAACGCCTGGCGATTACCGTCTCGCCCGGTCATGGCGCGTTATAAGCATTATGACTATCAGTGGCAGGATACCGCTCATGCAGGGCAAATCACGGTGAATTTTTCACCAAAATCCAGGTTTATCACGCGCTTCCGGCAACAACTTTCGCCCCGCTGGTATCATCAGTGGTTTGGCGTAGATAAGGATAACGGGTAGAATATGCGGCTATTTCAACGAAAGCTGGTTTTTTGAATGCATACCGATAAAGATCTTTCGACGTGGCAAACCTTTCGCCGCCTCTGGCCAATGATTGCCCCTTTCAAACCAGGCCTCATTGTTGCTGCGATAGCATTAATTCTTAACGCAGCCAGCGATACCTATATGCTATCGCTGCTCAAACCATTACTTGACGATGGTTTTGGAAAGACGGATCGCTCTGTACTGCTCTGGATGCCGTTGGTGGTCATTGGACTGATGATCCTGCGTGGCATTACCAGTTACATCTCTAGTTACTGTATTTCCTGGGTTTCTGGCAAAGTGGTGATGACCATGCGCCGCCGCCTGTTCAACCACATGATGGGGATGCCGGTCGCGTTTTTTGATAAGCAATCCACTGGCACGCTGCTGTCGCGCATCACTTATGATTCTGAGCAGGTTGCCTCTTCGTCTTCTGGCGCACTGATTACTGTTGTGCGTGAAGGAGCGTCGATCATCGGCCTGTTTGTGATGATGTTCTATTACAGCTGGCAGCTGTCGATCATCCTGATTGTGCTGGCACCCATCGTGTCGATTGCTATTCGCGTGGTTTCGAAGCGTTTTCGTAATATCAGCAAAAACATGCAGAACACCATGGGGCAGGTGACAACCAGCGCAGAGCAGATGCTCAAAGGCCATAAAGAAGTGCTGATGTTTGGTGGTCAGCAGGTGGAAACCGAGCGGTTTGACAAAGTCAGCAACAAAATGCGCCGCCAGGGCATGCGTATGGTTTCCGCATCGTCCATTTCCGACCCGATCATTCAACTGATTGCCTCTCTGGCGCTGGCTTTCGTGCTGTATGCCGCCAGCTTCCCAAGCGTGATGGAAACCCTCACCGCCGGCACCATTACCGTGGTGTTCTCAGCCATGATCGCCCTGATGCGCCCGCTGAAATCCCTGACTAACGTTAACGCGCAATTTCAGCGTGGTATGGCGGCCTGCCAGACGTTGTTCAGCATTCTGGACAGCGAACAGGAAAAAGATGACGGTAAGCGGATTATCGAACGTGCAACTGGCGATATTGAGTTCCGTAATGTCACCTTTACCTATCCGGGCCGAGACGCGCCGGCGCTGCGTAATATCAATCTGCGCATTCCGGCGGGCAAAACGATCGCCCTTGTCGGGCGCTCTGGTTCGGGCAAATCCACCATCGCGGGTTTGATCACGCGCTTTTATGACATTGATGAAGGCGAAATCCTGATGGACGGCCACGATCTGCGGGAATATACCCTGACATCGTTGCGTAATCAGGTCGCGCTGGTATCCCAGAACGTACACCTGTTTAACGACACCGTTGCGAATAATATCGCCTACGCCCGTAGCGAAGAGTACAGCCGCGAAGAAATTGAGAAAGCCGCGACGATGGCCTATGCCACCGACTTTATCAAAAAAATGGACAACGGTTTCGATACCATTATTGGTGAGAACGGGGTGATGCTCTCCGGCGGCCAGCGTCAGCGTATCGCTATTGCCCGTGCGCTGCTGCGCGATAGCCCGATTCTGATCCTCGATGAAGCGACTTCAGCGCTGGATACCGAGTCTGAACGTGCTATCCAGGCAGCGCTGGACGAACTGCAGAAAAACCGCACGTCACTGGTGATCGCCCACCGTCTGTCGACCATCGAGAAGGCAGATGAAATTGTGGTGATTGAAGATGGGCGTATTGTTGAGCGAGGCACCCACGACGAGCTGCTGGATCAGCGCGGCGTGTACGCCCAGCTTCATAAAATGCAGTTTGGCGCATGATTGAAAAAATCTGGTCAGGGCAATCGCGCCTGTGGCTGCTGCTGTTACCGCTCGCCGCGCTTTATGGCCTGGTGAGCACTCTTATCCGGCTAAGCTACCGCTTAGGTTGGCGTAAAGTCTGGCGTGCGCCGGTCCCGGTAGTAGTAGTGGGGAATCTCACCGCGGGGGGCAACGGTAAAACGCCGGTGGTAGTCTGGCTGGTGGAACAGTTGCAGCAGCGCGGCATCCGGGTTGGCGTAGTGTCTCGCGGCTACGGCGGAAAAGCGCAACGCTATCCGCTGGTGCTTGATGCCCAAACCTCCAGCGAGCTGGCCGGGGATGAACCGGTTCTCATCTACCAGCGTACCGGTGCTGCCGTGGCGGTCTCGCCGGTACGTAGCGAGGCGGTTCAGGCTTTGCTGGAGCAACATCAGCCGCAAATTATCATCACCGACGACGGGCTCCAGCATTATGCGCTGGCACGTGACCGGGAGATCGTGGTGGTTGATGGCGTAAGGCGCTTTGGCAATGGCTGGTGGTTACCGGCGGGCCCGATGCGTGAACGCGCAAGTCGGCTGCGTGAAGTGGATGCGGTTATCACTAACGGCGGTACGCCGAAATTGGGTGAAATTGCCATGCAACTGGTGCCGTCGCAGGCCGTTAATTTGCTGACCGGCGAAAAACGCGATGCCGCGTCGTTCAGGGATGTGGTGGCGATGGCGGGAATTGGTCATCCGCCGCGTTTTTTTGCCACCCTGGAAAGTTTGGGGGTGACGCCCGTTAAGACGCTGAGCCTGGCGGATCATCAGGCGCTGACCCACGCCCAGGTTTCCGCTTTTGCCCGTCCCGATCAGATCTTATTAATGACCGAAAAAGACGCGGTCAAATGCCGTCCATTTGCTCAGGCAAACTGGTGGTATTTACCGGTAGAGGCGCAGCTGGGATCTCCGGCGGCGGAAAAACTTCTGCTGGATATCCTCTCCCTGGTGCGCTAAACACCACCCGGGCAGAACAAGGATGCACCATGGCTGAACCCGTACTCTCGCTACAAACTGCACGTAATCTTCATCTTGCCGCCCAGGGACTGCTGCGCAAACCGCGCCGTCGCGCCCGTGCTGAAGATATCCTCGCCGCCATTACTCAAATGTCGCTTTTGCAAATCGACACCATTAACGTGGTGGCGCGTAGCCCGTATTTGGTGCTGTTTAGCCGCCTGGGATCGTACCCGATGCACTGGCTTGACGATGCGCTGGCGCGAGGCGAACTCATGGAATACTGGGCGCATGAGGCCTGTTTTCTTCCCCGCAGCGACTTTGAACTGGTACGCCACCAAATGCTCCAGCCGGAAAATATGGGCTGGAAATACCGCGCAGAGTGGATGGCGGAACATGCCGCAGATATCACCGAACTGCTCGACTGGATTGGGCAAAACGGCCCGGTACGCTCGGCCGATTTTGCGCATCCACGGCCTGGGCAACGCGGCTGGTGGGACTGGAAACCTCACAAACGCCACCTTGAAGGCCTGTTCAGCGCCGGAAAAGTGATGGTGATCGAACGCAGAAATTTCCAGCGCGTCTACGATCTCACTACCCGCGTGATGCCGCACTGGGACGATGACAAACACCTTTTGCCGCAGGAGCGCGCTCAGGCCAGAATGCTGGAAAATAGCGCTCGCAGCCTGGGGATTTTTAAAAGCGCCTGGCTGGCCGATTATTACCGCCTGAAAAAGGTTTCGCTGACGGAGCATACAGCGCGCTGGCAGGCCGAAGGGCGGGTGGTGAGCGTGGAGGTCGAGTCGCTGGGGCAAATGTGGCTGCATCAGGATTTGCTGCCGTTACTGGAGTGCGGCAAAAGCCCGCGCGCCACTCACAGCGCCGTGCTATCGCCTTTCGATCCGGTGGTGTGGGATCGTCGCCGCGCCGAACAACTGTTTAATTTTACCTACCGGCTTGAATGCTATACCCCGGCGCAAAAGCGTCAGTATGGCTATTTCACCTTGCCGTTACTGCACTGCGGCCAGCTAGTTGGACGAATGGATGCCAAAATGCATCGTAAAACCGGCGAGTTGGCGATTATCGCGCTGTATCTGGAAGCCGATGTGGCCGTCACGGCATCTCTGGTAACCGGATTACAGCAGGCTATTACCGATTTTGCCCTCTGGCAGGGCGCGACGCGCGTCACCTTTGCCAGCCAGCCGTTATCGTTACAGGCAGCCTGGGGCAGCGGCTGGGAAATCCAGCAGCCCTGAATCCGGGCTGTGGTATTCTGTGGGCATCACATCCATCAGGAGGAAACATGGATCATCGTTTGCTTGAAATCATTGCTTGCCCGGTTTGCAACGGCAAGTTGTATTACAGCCAGGATAAGCAGGAGCTTATCTGTAAAGTGGACAATATGGCCTTCCCGTTTAAAGAGGGCATTCCCGTATTGCTGGAAACCGAAGCCCGAACCCTGGATCCGGAAGAGAGTTTTTCATGAGCTTTGTGACCATTATTCCCGCCCGCTATGCTTCAACGCGTCTGCCGGGTAAACCGCTGGTAGACATCAATGGCAAGCCGATGATTGTGCACGTGCTCGAGCGCGCCCGGGAATCCGGTGCTGACCGCGTAATCGTTGCTACCGATGCAGTCGAAGTTGCCGATGCCGTTCGCGCCGCAGGCGGCGAAGTGTGTATGACGCGTGTCGATCATGAATCCGGTACCGAACGTCTGGCAGAAGTTGTCGAGAAGATGGGGTTTGCCGATGACACCATTATTGTCAACGTGCAGGGCGATGAGCCGATGATCCCACCAGCGATTATCCGTCAGGTAGCGGAAAACCTGGAGAAATGCGATGCCGGGATGGCGACTCTCGCGGTGCCTGTCCATAGCGCAGAAGAGGCGTTCAATCCTAACGCGGTTAAGGTGGTGATGGATAAAAAGGGTTACGCGCTCTACTTTTCCCGCGCCACCATCCCCTGGGATCGCGACCGCTTCGCCCAGTCCCGGGATAAAATCGCCAGCCACTTCCTGCGCCATATCGGCATTTATGGCTATCGTGCCGGATTTATTCGCCGCTACGTGACCTGGGAGCCGAGCGAACTGGAACATATTGAAAAACTGGAGCAGTTGCGCGTGCTCTGGCACGGTGAAAAAATTCACGTCGCGGTGGCGCGTGAGGTGCCGGGCACCGGCGTCGACACTCCCGCCGATCTCGAACGCGTTCGGGTGGAAATGCGCTAAATCAACAATTCTGCAAACCGGCCACTGGCCGGTTTTTTCTTTCTGGCAGCTTATTGATCTCGTCTGATGACATCTGCGAAAAGGACGCCCATTATAAAAGCAGTATGGTTATTAAGGGTAAAAGCGAATGGAGCAACTGCGTGCAGAACTCAGCCATCTGTTGGGTGAAAAATTAAGCCGGGTTGAATGCGTCAGCGAGAAGCCCGATACCGCGCTATGGGCGCTTTATGACAGTCACGGCAACCCGATGCCGCTGCTGGCCCGCAGCTTCACATCGCCAGGGCTCGCCGGGCAGCTTGCCTGGAAAATCTCCATGCTGGCCCGCTCAGGCACCGCACGGATGCCGGTGGTCTACGGCGTAATGACTCATGAAGAGAATCCTGGCCCGGATGTGGTGCTGATGGAGCGGTTACGCGGCGTATCGGTGGAAGCGCCTGCCCGCACGCCCGAGCGTTGGGAACAGCTCAAAGACCAGATCGTCGAATCCCTGCTGGCCTGGCACCGGGTCGACAGCCGGGGCTGCGTGGGCAATGTCGACAGCACGCAGGAAAATATCTGGCCCTCGTGGTATCGCCAGCGCGTTGAAGTGCTGTGGAATACGCTGAATCAGTATCCGCGCTGCGGTTTAACCATGCAGGATAAGCGGATTCTGTTTCGCACCCGGGAATGCCTCGACTCGCTGTTTTACGGATTCAACGATAACTGCGTCCTGATCCACGGCAATTTCACCTTACGCAGCATGTTAAAAGATTCCCGTAGCGACCAGTTGCTGGCGATGGTTAATCCCGGCTTAACGCTCTGGGCACCGCGCGAATATGAACTGTTCCGCCTGTGCGATACCGGCCAGGCGGAAAGCCTGCTGTGGCACTATCTGCAGCGCGCGCCGGTTGCGGAAGCTTTCCTGTCACGGCGCTGGCTGTATGTATTGTGGGACGAAGTAGCCCAGTTGCTGCAAACCGGGCGCATGAACCGCAATAATTTCGACCTGGCGTCTAAATCACTGATCCCCTGGATCGCCTGATACGCCTTTCAGCCACTGCCAGACCCGCCCAAGGGTTTCATAACTGGCCCGATCGCTGTGCATTAACCAGAGCGGAGAGGGAATTGCTCTCTCCCACGGGTTGAGCGGGGAGGTTATCGCGATTTGGTTGGCTGGCGCGGGGAGCGGCTTCAGCCCCTGACGCTGGAAAAAGATCATCGCCCGGGGCAGATGCGAGGCGGACGTCACCAGCAAAAACGGCGTATCGCCAATCATTTTCGCCACGGCTGCCGCTTCTTCTTCGGTATCTTTCGGCGTATCTAGCGTGACGATGGCGTCGCGCGGCACACCTAAACTTTCCGCTACCCGCGCCCCCACTTCTGCGGTGCTTACCGGATTGCCGATCGCTCTGGCCCCGGTAAAGATCAGTTTTGACCCCGGATTGGCCTGCCACAGGCGAATGCCTTCCGTCACTCTCGGCAGGCTGTTATTAATCAGATTAGAGCTTGGCGCCCATTGCGGGTTCCAGGTATACCCGCCACCTAAGATCACGATATATTGCGCCTTCGGCTCGCCTTGCCAGGTGGGATAGCGATCCTCGATAGGTTTTAACAGACCATCGGCGACGGGTTGCAGGCTGAGCAGCAGCAGTGCAAGCCAGCCTGCGGTCAACAGCGTTTTCGCCGTTCTCTGCCAGCGGGTAAACCACAGCAGCAAAATCGCCACACCAATGACGATCAGCAGGAACGGCAGGGGCAGTAACAGACCGCCGATCATTTTTTTCAGGAAAAAGAGCATAAAACCGGGTCCTTTTTAACCATATAACGGGCGCAAAGCGCGGATCTTACACCTGATGGGTTCCTTATCCCTGCGGCTATGCCAAAATAGCGCCTTTGCCCAGATGCTTTCTTTATAAGGTGGAGTTGTATCCATGCAGGATCGCAATTTTGATGATATTGCCGAAAAGTTTGCGCGCAACATTTATGGGACAACGAAAGGTCAGTTGCGCCAGGCCATTCTCTGGCAGGATCTCGATCAACTGCTGGATGCATTACCGCAGCGGCCATTACGAGTACTGGATGCTGGCGGCGGAGAGGGGCAAACCGCCATCCGCATGGCGCAGCGCGGGCATCAGGTTACGCTCTGCGATCTCTCATCAGAAATGTTGACGCGGGCGCAGCTGGCGAGCCAGCAAAATGCGGTGAGCGACACGATGCGCTTTATTCACTGCGCCGCCCAGGATGTAGGGCAACATTTAGAAAGCCCGGTTGATCTGATATTGTTTCACGCGGTGCTGGAATGGGTCAGCGATCCGCAGGCCGTTCTTAAAGCGTTATGGGAAGTGCTGGCCCCCGGCGGGGCGCTTTCCCTGATGTTTTACAATGCAAACGGTTTGCTGATGCATAATATGGTGGCCGGAAATTTCGCTTATGTGCAGCAAGGCATGCCGAAGCGCAAAAGACGTACCCTGTCGCCGGATCATCCGCGCAACCCTGACGATGTGTATCGCTGGCTAGAACAAATCGGCTGGACTATTACCGGTAAAACCGGCGTGCGGGTGTTTCATGATTATCTGCGCGAAAAGCATCGCCAGCGCGACGAATTCGACGTGCTGTTAGAACTGGAAACACGCTATTGCCGGCAGGAGCCGTATATCAGTCTGGGGCGTTATATACATGTCACCGCACGCAAGCCGGAGAACCAAGGATAAACTATGAGTGATTTTTCCCAGACAGTCCCCGAACTGGTTGCCTGGGCCAGGAAAAATGATTTTTCCATCCAGCTTCCGGTAGACAGGCTGGCTTTTTTGCTGGCTATCGCCACGCTAAACGGCGAGCGCATGGACGGCGAAATGAGCGAGGGCGAACTGGTGGATGCGTTCCGTCACGTCAGCGAGGCGTTTGAGCAGACCCACGAAACGGTAACCCAGCGCGCCAACAACGCCATCAACGACATGGTGCGTCAGCGCCTGCTCAACCGCTTTACCAGCGAGATCAATGAAGGCAATGCCATCTATCGCTTAACGCCGTTGGGCATCGGCATTACCGACTATTACATTCGCCAGCGAGAATTTTCCACGCTGCGCCTCTCGATGCAGCTTTCCATCGTGGCGGGCGAATTGAAACGCGCCGCCGATGCCGCCGGCGAGGGCGGGGACGAATTCCACTGGCATCGCAACGTTTATGCGCCGCTGAAATATTCGGTGGCAGAGATTTTCGACAGCATCGATCTGACCCAGCGCATCATGGACGAACAGCAGCAACTGGTGAAAGACGATATCGCGCAACTGCTGAATAAAGACTGGCGCGCAGCCATTTCAAGCTGTGAACTTTTGCTGTCAGAAACCTCAGGCACGCTGCGTGAACTGCAGGATACGCTTGAAGCCGCGGGCGACAAGCTACAGGCCAATTTGCTGCTGATCCAGGACGCGATCCTCGATAAACACGATCTGCACTTTATTGATCGGCTGGTGATCGACCTGCAAAGCAAGCTGGACCGCATTATCAGCTGGGGCCAGCAGGCCATTGACCTGTGGATCGGCTATGACCGCCACGTGCATAAATTCATCCGTACTGCGATCGATATGGATAAAAACCGCGTCTTCGCCCAGCGTCTGCGCCAGTCGGTGCAGAGCTATTTTGACGCGCCCTGGGCGCTGACCTATGCCAACGCCGATCGCCTGCTGGATATGCGCGACGAAGAGATGACGCTGCGCGATGAAGAGGTCACCGGCGAGCTGCCAGCGGATCTGGAATACGAAGAGTTTAACGAGATCCGCGAACAGCTGGCAGCGCTGATCGAAGGCCAACTGGCAGGCTTCAAAAACAGACAACAACCACTAGACCTGGGGCTGGTGATGCGTGAGTATCTCGCGCAATATCCGCGTGCCCGGCATTTCGATGTGGCGCGGATTGTGGTTGACCAGGCCGTGCGCCTCGGTATCGCTGAAGCAGATTTCTCTGGGTTGCCGGCAAAATGGCAGCCCATTAATGATTACGGAGCCAAGGTACAGGCACATGTCATTGACAAATATTGAAAAATTTATGCCGGTTAAACTGGCCCAGGCGCTGGCGAACCCGCTATTCCCCGCGCTGGATAGCCAGTTGCGCTCAGGGCGCCACATCGGGCTTGATGAACTGGATAACCACGCCTTTTTGATGGATTTCCAGCCCGAGCTGGAAGAGTTTTACACCCGCTATAACGTCGAGTTGATCCGCGCGCCGGAAGGCTTTTTCTACCTGCGCCCGCGCTCAACTACGCTGATCCCGCGTTCGGTGTTGTCCGAGCTGGACATGATGGTGGGCAAAATCCTCTGCTACCTGTATCTCAGCCCGGAGCGCCTGGCGAACGAAGGCATTTTTACCCAGCAGGAACTGTATGACGAACTGCTGACCCTGGCGGACGAAAGCAAACTGCTCAAACTGGTCAACAACCGTTCCACCGGTTCGGATCTTGATAAACAGAAACTTCAGGAAAAAGTGCGTTCCTCGTTAAACCGCCTGCGCCGCCTGGGCATGGTGTGGTTTATGGGGCATGACAGCAGCAAATTCCGCATCACGGAGTCGGTATTCCGCTTTGGTGCCGATGTGCGCGCCGGCGACGACGCCCGCGAAGCGCAGCTGCGCATGATCCGCGACGGCGAAGCGATGCCGGTGGAAAACCACCTGCAACTCAATGACGAGCCT
The DNA here is from genome assembly GCF_007570865.1 of Atlantibacter subterraneus. Lineage (GTDB taxonomy): Bacteria > Pseudomonadota > Gammaproteobacteria > Enterobacterales > Enterobacteriaceae > Atlantibacter > Atlantibacter subterraneus. Next base: position 664,033 of record NZ_VLPS01000003.1, read on the forward strand.
GAAGACGCGCAACCGGATAATGCGGAGGAAGACAATGATTGAACGCGGTAAATTTCGCTCGCTAACGCTGGTTAACTGGAACGGCTTTTTTGCCCGGACTTTCGATCTGGATGAGCTGGTTACCACGCTGTCCGGGGGTAACGGGGCAGGGAAATCCACCACCATGGCGGCCTTCGTCACAGCGTTGATCCCGGATTTGACGCTGCTGCACTTCCGTAACACCACCGAAGCGGGGGCCACCAGCGGCTCGCGCGATAAGGGCCTGCACGGCAAACTGAAAGCGGGTGTCTGCTATTCGGTGCTGGACGTAGTGAACTCGCGCCATCAGCGCGTGGTGGTTGGGGTGCGTTTGCAGCAGATCGCCGGTCGCGACCGCAAGGTAGATATCAAACCTTTCGCGATCCAGGGGCTGCCGACGTCTGTCCAGCCGACCCAACTGCTGACCGAAACCCTGAACGAGCGCCAGGCGCGGGTGTTAACCCTTCAGGAACTGAAAGACAAAATCGAGCAAATCGAAGGGGTGCAATTTAAAGCCTTTAACTCGATTACCGATTACCACTCCCTGATGTTCGATCTGGGGATTGTGGCGCGCCGTCTGCGCTCCGCCTCAGACCGCAGCAAATATTACCGCCTGATTGAAGCCTCGCTGTACGGCGGGATTTCCAGCGCCATCACCCGCTCCCTGCGCGATTACCTGCTGCCGGAAAACAGCGGCGTGCGCAAAGCGTTTCAGGATATGGAAGCGGCATTGCGTGAAAACCGCATGACGCTGGAAGCGATTCGCGTTACCCAGTCGGACCGCGATCTGTTCAAACACCTGATTTCCGAAGCCACCGATTACGTGGCGGCGGACTATATGCGCCATGCCAACGAGCGGCGTATCCACCTCGACAAAGCCATTGAATACCGTCGCGATCTGTTCACCAGCCGCCAGCAGCTGGCCGCCGAGCAGTACAAGCACGTAGATATGGCGCGGGAGCTTGCCGAGCATGCCGGGGCGGAAGGGGATCTGGAGACCGACTATCAGGCCGCCAGCGATCACCTGAACCTGGTGCAAACCGCACTGCGCCAGCAGGAAAAAATCGAGCGCTATGACGCCGACTTAGAAGAGCTGCAGGTGCGACTGGAAGAGCAAAACGAAGTCGTGGCCGAGGCGGCGGAACAGCAGGAAGAGAACGAAGCCCGCGCTGAAGCCGCTGAACTGGAAGTGGACGAGCTGAAAAACCAACTGGCGGACTACCAGCAGGCGCTGGACGTTCAGCAGACCCGTGCGATCCAGTATCAGCAGGCGTTAACAGCGCTGGAGCGCGCCCGCGAGCTGTGCCATTTGCCGGATCTTTCCCCGGAATCTGCCGAAGAGTGGCTGGAAACCTTCCAGGCGAAAGAGGAGGAGGCCACCAGCCGCCTGCTCAACCTTGAACAAAAAATGAGCGTCGCCCAGGCGGCGCACAGCCAGTTTGAACAGGCGTTCCAGCTGGTCTGCGCTATTAACGGCCCGGTGGCGCGTGATGAAGCCTGGGACGTAGCGCGCGATTTGTTGCGCGATGCCTCGACCCAACGCCACCTTGCCGCGCAGGTCACTCCGCTGCGTTCCCGTTTGACTGAACTGGAACAGCGCCTGCGCGAGCAGCAGGACGCCGAGCGCCTGCTCTCTGACTTCTGCAAACGCCAGGGTAAACGCTACTCGGCGGAACAGCTCGAAGCGCTGCATCAGGAGCTGGAAGCGCGTATCGCCGCGCTGTCTGACACCGTGGCGCAGGCCGGGGAACAGCGAATGACGCTGCGCCAGGAGCTGGAGCAGCTGCAAAGCCGCATCAAAACTCTGACCCAGCGCGCACCGATCTGGCTGGCGGCGCAAAACAGCCTCAACCAGATTATCGAGCAGTGCGGCGAGAGTTTTGAATCCAGCCAGCAGGTGACCGAATACCTGCAACAGCTGCTGGAGCGCGAGCGCGAGGCGGTCGTTGAGCGTGATGAAGTCGGTGCGCGCAAGCGGACGGTGGATGAAGAAATTGAACGCCTTAGCCAGCCGGGCGGTGCGGAAGACGCGCGTCTCAACGCGCTTGCCGAGCGTTTCGGCGGTGTGTTGCTGTCGGAAATTTATGACGACGTCAGCCTCGAAGACGCGCCCTACTTCTCGGCGCTGTACGGCCCGTCGCGCCACGCAATCGTGGTGCCGGATCTGTCGCTGGTCCGCGAGCAACTGGAAGGGCTGGAAGATACCCCGGAAGATCTGTATCTGATTGAAGGGGACCCGCAGTCCTTCGATGACAGCGTGTTCAGCACCGAAGAGCTGGAAAAAGCGGTAGTGGTGAAAATCGCCGATCGCCAGTGGCGCTACTCGCGCTTCCCGACGCTGCCGCTGTTTGGCCGTGCAGCCCGTGAAAACCGTATTGAAAGCCTGCATCAGGAGCGTGAAACGCTGTCCGAACGCTTCGCGACCCTGTCGTTTGACGTGCAGAAAACCCAGCGTTTACACCAGGCGTTTAGCCGCTTTATCGGCAGCCACCTGGCGGTGGCGTTCGAATCTGACCCGGAAGCAGAAATCCGCCAGCTCAACACCCGTCGTAACGAACTGGAGCGGGCGTTAAGCACCCATGAAAACGACAACCAGCAGCAGCGCGCCCAGTTCGATCAGGCCAAAGAGGGCGTGGCCCAGCTTAACCGGCTGCTGCCGCGCCTGGCGCTGCTGGAAGATGAGACGCTGTCCGACCGCGTGGACGAAATCCGCGAGCGGCTGGACGAAGCCCAGGAAGCGGCGCATTTCATCAACCAGTTTGGCAACCAGCTGGCGAAGCTGGAACCGATGGTGTCGGTACTGCAAAGCGATCCGGAACAGTACGACCAGCTGAAAGAAGATTACGCGTATGCGCAACAGCAGCAGCGCGATTCGCGCCAGCAGGCGTTTGCCCTGACGGAAGTGGTATCGCGCCGCGCGCACTTCAGTTACTCCGACTCCGCCGATATGCTCAGCGGCAACAGCGATCTGAACGAGAAGCTGCGCCGCCGTCTTGAGCAGGCGGAGCTTGAGCGCACCCGGGCGCGTGAAGCGCTGCGCACCCATGCGGCGCAGGTCAGCCAGTATCATCAGGTGCTGGCGTCGCTGAAAAGCTCTTACGACACCAAGAAAGAGCTGCTTAACGATCTCAACAAAGAGCTGAAAGATATCGGCGTGCGCGCCGATGCGGGCGCGGAAGAGCGGGCGCGTCAGCGTCGTGATGAACTGCATACCCAGCTCAGCAACAACCGTTCGCGCCGCAGCCAGCTGGAAAAACAGCTGACCTTCTGCGAAGCGGAAATGGACAACCTGACCCGCAAACTGCGCCGCCTGGAGCGCGATTACCACGAAATGCGCGAGCAGGTGGTGAGCGCCAAAGCGGGCTGGTGCGCGGTGATGCGTATGGTGAAAGACAATGGCGTCGAGCGCCGTCTGCACCGCCGCGAGCTGGCCTATCTCTCCGCCGACGAGCTGCGTTCTATGTCGGATAAAGCGTTGGGCGCGCTGCGTCTGGCGGTGGCGGATAACGAACACCTGCGCGACGTGCTGCGCGGCTCGGAAGATCCCAAGCGCCCTGAGCGTAAAATCCAGTTCTTCGTGGCGGTTTACCAGCATCTGCGCGAGCGTATCCGCCAGGATATCATCCGCACCGATGACCCGGTGGAGGCCATCGAGCAGATGGAGATCGAGCTGGGCCGTCTGACGGAAGAGCTGACCTCCCGCGAGCAGAAGCTGGCGATCAGCTCCCGCAGCGTGGCGAACATTATCCGCAAAACCATTCAGCGCGAGCAGAACCGTATCCGAATGCTCAACCAGGGGCTGCAAAGCGTGTCGTTTGGCCAGGTGAATAGCGTGCGGCTGAACGTCAACGTGCGCGAAACGCACGCCATGCTGCTGGATGTGCTGTCGGAACAGCATGAACAGCATCAGGACCTGTTTAACAGCAATCGTCTGACCTTCTCGGAAGCGCTGGCGAAACTGTACCAGCGCCTCAATCCGCAGATCGATATGGGCCAGCGCACTCCGCAAACCATCGGGGAAGAACTGCTGGACTACCGTAACTATCTTGAGATGGAAGTGGAAGTTAACCGCGGCTCCGACGGCTGGCTGCGTGCCGAGAGCGGCGCGCTGTCGACCGGTGAAGCGATCGGTACCGGGATGTCGATTCTGGTGATGGTGGTTCAGAGCTGGGAAGACGAAGCGCGACGCCTGCGTGGCAAAGATATTTCGCCGTGCCGTCTGTTGTTCCTCGATGAGGCGGCGCGTCTGGATGCCCGCTCCATTGCCACGCTGTTCGAGCTGTGCGACCGTCTGGAGATGCAGTTAATCATCGCCGCTCCGGAAAATATCAGCCCGGAAAAAGGCACCACCTATAAACTGGTGCGTAAAGTGGTGCAGAACCACGAGCACGTGCACGTAGTGGGGCTGCGCGGATTTGCCGCTGCGCAAACCGAGGCGCTGCCAGGCACCGCCGACGCCTCCTGATCGCGTCAGTGATGCGCCCGGACAGTCATTGTCCGGGCGTTCAATTCTGTAAAGCAGTGCGAGCTTCGTTTTCAGGTTCGCGTTGCGCAACCTATTGCCGAGCCGCTTAGCACCTGAACGCCCGGTCTGCCGACTTTTTTTTCAGACTTTCTTTTCTTTAAACTTCTTTACATTTGGCGAGGCAAATGGTTTTTTCTCTTTATATACTGAAGGTAATCCTGAAGCCGAGCTTACGGGAATGATGTAAAAATGATAAGGAGGCAAGGGATGTTGCTTATAAAAGCTCAACGTTATCGGTGGTCCGCAATTCACTTGTGTCTGGCGCTCAGTTTAGCGCCCTTGACCAATGCCTTTGCCGAAGAGCCCGATCTGGTGCCGTCCGATGGTTCGGCGGCGGTTATCGATCAGCCAGGCTCAATGCTGCTCCCGCAGGCGCAATCTCCCGCTACGGCGCTGATGGCCGGGATCGGGCCGCAGATTGACGGTGAGCGTATTGCCCAAACGCGCAGCACGCTTCAGTCCCAGCTTCCTCAGGGATACACGCCCGTTTATATGGATGCGCTGGCCGCGCTGTATACTGCCCGCGACGCCAAACCGATGTGGGATAACCGCGAAGCGGTGCAGGCGTTCCAGCAGCAACTGGCCGAAGTGGCGATCGCTGGCTTTCAGCCGCAGTTCACTACCTGGGTCGAACTACTGACTAATCCGGACGTGAACGGTATGGCGCGTGACGTGGTGCTATCAGACGCCATGATGGGTTACCTCTATTACCTCTCCGGCATCCCGCTTAAAGGCAATCGCTGGCTGTATAGCGATAAACCTTATAAAGCCGAAATCGCGCCGCTGTCGGTGGTGAACCAGTGGCAAGTGGCGCTCGACAACGGTTCGCTGATTGCTTTTGTGCAAAGCCTTGCACCGCAGCATCCGCAGTATCAGGCGATGCATCAATATCTGCTCAGCCTTGCGGCCGATTCGCGCCCGTGGCCGCAACTGACGTCCACCGCCTCACTGCGCCCCGGGCAGTGGAGTAACGACGTCGGCGCGCTGCGCGAAATTCTCCAGCGCAACGGTATGCTGGACAACGCACCCAATATCGTACTGCCGGGGGACCCGCCATCTAAAAACGCCGTGGTAAGCCCCTCGGCGGCCGTGATTGAATCCACGCCGACGCAGAAAAAAACAGCGGCGCGCGGCGTCTATGACAAGACGCTGGTGGAAGGCGTGAAGCGCTTCCAGGCCTCGCAGGGTCTCGGCACCGATGGCGTGATTGGCCAGTCCACCCGCGACTTACTGAATATGTCACCCGATCAACGCGCCGCCGTGGTGGCATTAAATATTCAGCGCCTGCGCCTGCTGCCCCAGAAGCTCACCACCGGCATTATGGTGAATATACCGGCCTATTCGCTGGTCTATTATCAGAACGGCAGCCAGGTACTGGATTCGCGCGTCATTGTTGGACGCCCCGATCGTAAAACGCCGCTGATGAGCAGCGCGCTGAATAACGTGGTGGTCAACCCGCCGTGGAATGTACCGCCGACGCTGGCGCGCAAGGATATCCTGCCGAAGGTGTGGAACGATCCGGGCTATCTGGAGCGGCATAACTATACGGTGCTGCGCGGCTGGAGTGGTAAAGCTGAAGTAATCGATCCCTGGAATGTGGATTGGGGAACCATTACCGCATCGAATTTACCGTTCCGCTTCCAGCAGGCACCTGGCGCGCACAACTCGCTGGGCCGCTATAAATTCAATATGCCGAGCTCTGATGCCATTTATCTGCACGATACGCCGAACCACAATCTGTTCCAGAAAGATGCGCGGGCGCTCAGTTCCGGCTGTGTGCGCGTCAATAAAGCTTCGGAGTTGGCGAATATGCTGTTGCAGGATGCGGGCTGGAACGATACGCGAATTTCCGATGCGCTGAAGCAGGGCGATACCCGTTACGTGAATATTCCCCAGACCATCCCGGTGAATCTTTACTATATGACGGCATTCGTCGGCGCGGATGGAAAACCGCAATTTAGATCGGATATTTACAATTATGATTCCCCTGCGCGATCGGGCGCACAAATCTTGCCAAAAGCTGAACAACTCATCAGGTAACTACAGAATTTCTAACAAATAAGCTGTCAAAATATCGGGTAGAAAACGGGCTTGCTTCGCTGCAAGCCCCGTTTTTACTGGGTTTTGAAGCCTTGACGTGTCGAGATTTGGCGGTTAAGGTGCCTTGCGTGCGCCAGAAGTGCATATAATCACAACACTGACTGTAGACCTGAACATCATGGATAAATTTGACGCTAACCGCCGCAAATTGCTGGCGCTTGGTGGCGTGACGCTCGGCGCCGCCATCCTGCCTGTACCGGCATTTGCTACGCTTTCCACGCCCCGTCCTCGTATTCTTACGCTGAACAATCTCAATACCGGAGAGAGCATTAAAGCGGAGTTTTTCGACGGCAAAGGCTATATTCAGGATGAATTAGCAAAATTAAACCATTTCTTCCGGGATTATCGCGCCAATAAAATCAAAAGCATCGATCCGAAACTGTTCGATCAGCTCTACCGTTTGCAAGGGTTATTGGGAACCCGCAAACCAGTGCAGCTTATTTCCGGCTATCGCTCCCTCGATACCAATAATGAACTGCGCGCCAGAAGCCGTGGTGTAGCCAAACAGAGCTATCACACCAAAGGCCAGGCCATGGATTTTCATATCGAAGGCATCTCTCTGAGCAATGTTCGCAAAGCCGCGTTGTCTCTGCGCGCAGGTGGTGTAGGATACTACCCGCGTAGTAACTTTGTGCATATTGATACCGGTCCTCTCAGGCACTGGTAGAACGAATCCGGTCACTGCCGGATAAAAGGAGCGGTATGAATTACCAAATTATTCCGGTCACGGCGTTCTCACAGAACTGCTCATTAATCTGGTGTGAAGAGACGCGTCTGGCGGCCATTGTTGACCCGGGCGGCGACGCGCCGCGTATTCAGCAGGCCGTGGCGGCGCAGGGCGTGACCATTCAGTCCATCCTGCTGACTCACGGGCATCTCGACCACGTCGGCGCGGCGGCGGAGCTGGCGGCGCATTACGGCGTGCCGATTATCGGGCCTGAAAAAGAAGATGAATTCTGGTTGCAGGGATTACCGGCGCAGAGCCAGATGTTTGGGCTGGAAGAGTGCCTGCCGCTGACGCCAGATCGCTGGTTAAATGAAGGCGACAGCGTAACCGTAGGCAAAGTCGCTCTCCAGGTGCTGCACTGCCCAGGCCACACCCCAGGCCATATCGTTTTCTTTGATGAGCGCGCGCGGCTGTTAATCTCCGGCGACGTGATTTTTAAAGGCGGAGTAGGGCGCAGCGACTTCCCGCGCGGCAACCACGCCACGCTGATTGATTCCATCAAAAGTAAACTGCTGCCGCTGGGCGATGATGTGACTTTTATTCCCGGTCATGGCCCGCTGTCCACCCTCGGTAACGAGCGGTTGCACAATCCTTTCTTACAGGACGAGATGCCTGTCTGGTAATAAAAAGGGCCGCAAACGCGGCCCTTGTTACTTCTTATCGTGGATTACAGCACGGCGACAATCGCTTCGCACAGCGGCGCCATGTTATCCGGCGTCATGCCCGCCACGTTAACGCGGCCAGAAGCGACGGCGTAAACGCCAAACTCTTCGCGCAGGCGCAGTACCTGTTCTTTAGTCAGTCCGCTGAACGAGAACATGCCGTTCTGCTGAATGATAAAGCTGAAATCACGGTTCGCGCCTTTCTCCTGCAGGGTGCTGACAAACAGCAGACGCATGCGCTGGATGCGTTGACGCATATCGGTCAGCTCTTGTTCCCAGATGGTGCGCAGCGCGTCATTGCTCAGAATGGTCGCTACCACAGAAGCACCGTGCGCTGGCGGGTTGGAGTAGTTGGCGCGGATGCAGGACTTCATCTGGCTGAATGCACGATCGACGGTATCCGCATCGCTGGCGACCAGCGTACAGGCACCAACGCGCTCGTTATACAGACCAAAGTTTTTGGAATAGGAACTGGCGACGATCAGCTCTTTATGCAGCGCAGCAAACGCGCGCAAGCCTTCAGCGTCTTCTTCCAGACCACGGGCGAAGCCCTGATAGGCGAAGTCGAACAGCGGCAGCCAGCCTTTATCCAGCGATAGCTGTGCCAGCTGTTGCCACTGTTCCAGCGTCGGATCGATCCCGGTTGGGTTATGGCAGCAGCCGTGGAACAGCACCACGTCGCCTGCCTGGGCATCCGCCAGGCTATTCAGTAACCCATCGAAATCCAGCGTGTGGTTCTGTGCGTCGTAATAGGCGTATTCACGCACTTCCAGACCGGCAGAGTTGAACACGCTTTTGTGGTTCGGCCAGCTCGGGTTGCTTACCCAGACGCGTTTTACGTCAGTGTTTTTAGCGAGGAAATCCGCCGCCACGCGCAGTGCGCCGGTGCCGCCAGGGGTCTGGGCAGTGCGGGCGCGTTTATCGGCGATCAGCGCGTTGCCTTTGCCGAACAGCAGCTCCTGGGTGCAGCGGCCAAATTCAGGAATACCATCAATACCCAGGTAGTTCTTGGTGGTTTCATTTTCCAGCAAATATTGTTCGGCTTTTTTCACGCTGGTGAGAACCGGGGTTTTACCGGTTTCATCTTTATAAACACCAATACCCAGGTTGATTTTAGTCGGACGTTCATCGGCGCGAAACAGGTCCGCCAGACCAAGAATCGGGTCGGCAGGGGCGGCAGTTATGTTCTCAAACATGACGAGGTTCCATTGTGATATCAGAAGGGAAATTCGCTATCAGGTTAACGGGAGTTTTACTAAATGCCAACCGTTTGCCCGCAAAAGATTAGCTGTTTGGTAAATCTGGTGTTTTTCACTTTCGGGCATAAAAAAACAGGGCCGAAGCCCTGTTTTTGTCTTATCGATAACGAGGTTATATCGATTAGAACTGGTAAGTTACGCCCAGGGTAACCTGGTCGTCAACGCCAACCAGTGCGGTTGAAGCGTCGTCGTTGTCCAGCATGTTGATGCGGTAGTCAGCGTATACGTTGAAGTTCTTGTTGAAGTAGTAGTAAGTACCTACGGTGAAGTATTCAGCCAGGTCGCGGTCGTAAGAAGAGCCGGTAACCGGATCAACCAGGTCTTTACCTTTGGTGTAAACGTAAGATACGGACGGACGCAGACCGAAGTCGAACTGGTACTGAGCTACCACTTCAACGTTCTGAGTTTTGTTAGCGATGTCATAGATAGAACGGCCAGTTGCAGTCTGGTTACGGGTTTCTGCATAGATCGCCGCCAGGTAGATGTTGTTGGCGTCGTACTTAGTACCAACAGACCATGCTTCAGCGCGGTCGCCACGACCATCGTCTTTCTGACCGAAAGCACCGTTAAGGCCGGAACCAGAGGTGGTACGGTTAGAGTTGCTGTAGGCACCGATTACGCTGAAACCTTCAGCGAAGTTGTAACCCAGAGAGTAACCAACGCCGTCACCGTTAGCCTGTTTCAGGTTGTCACGGTCGTTTTTACCCTGATACTGCACACCGAAGTTCAGACCATCAACCAGACCGAAGAAATCGCTGTTACGGTAGGTCAGCAGGCCAGTAGAACGGTTGTTCATGTAGTTGTCAGTGTTGCCCGCCCAGGTCTCACCAGAGAAAGACGGAGACACGTCGGTGTAGGATTCTACGTCGTATACGATACCGTAGTTACGACCGTAGTCCAGAGAACCTGCGTCAGCAATTTTGATACCCGCGAACGCCAGACGCGTTACGTTGTCCTGGCTGCCTTCAGCTTTGCTGGCTTTAGCACGGTATTCCCACTGGCCGTAACCGGTCACTTGATCGGTAACCTGAGTTTCGCCTTTGAAGCCGATCTGAGCGTAAGAAGAGTCGCCGTTGGTGGTGTTGTCACCAGAGGTCACGAAACCGTGCTCACCAACTACTTTTCCGTACAGGTCCAGTTTGTTGCCGTTTTTGTTATAGATTTCTGCAGCGTTAGCTGCACCAGCTACCAGCAGAGCAGGGATAACCACTGCCAGAATATTGCGCTTCATCATTATTTATTACCCTCATTGGTTTTTTTTGAACACCTGCCACTGCCGTCAATAATTCTGTACGGAACTATTGATGAGAGTTTGGTGTCTTTCTGTGTCTGGAGGCATCTTTCCATTCATATTAAGGATTAGCTACAGTGAAAGTGCTACAAATATGCAAACACAGTAACCAAAAGCAATAATGTGTAACTAATTGTGTATTTTTGGGAACTTTGTGAACCACATCAAAATAAATCACTCAGCTGAACAATTTTAAGACGTTCCTATTCTATATATATGAAAACCTTATGTTTAATTATGATAAACGGGTTTTCTTCGCCTTAACGACAATTATTCTCACTTTTCAAAAGAGTCGATTCAGATGGCTGGATGTCTGTGTGATATTTAGCCAAATGTGCTATGTCCATCACTTAAAAATGGTGCAAGAAAAGCAGGGATATTTTTTATCGAAAATTATTTCGAGTTAATACCCGGTTACGTTAGGGAGTGAAGAGGGGGTTGAAGCGAACAAATGTTGAATTTATGTAGACAAAAATTGACACAGCACAACGAAAAAAAGCCGGGAAAACCCGGCTTTTTTGGATTAGAAACTGGCGTTGCGTGGGGTACGTGGGAAAGGAATCACGTCGCGAACGTTTTGAACGCCGGTCACATAAGCGATTAAACGCTCAAAACCGAGCCCAAAACCGGAGTGCGGAACGGTGCCGTAACGGCGCAGATCGCGATACCACCAGTAATCCTCTTTATTGAGGCCCATTTCTTCGAGACGCACATCAAGTACGTCGAGGCGCTCTTCACGCTGGGAGCCGCCGATGATCTCACCGATGCCCGGTGCCAGCACGTCCATAGCCGCCACGGTCTTGCCGTCTTCATTCTGACGCATATAAAACGCTTTAATGTCTTTCGGATAGTTTTTGACAACAACCGGCGCTTTAAAATGTTTTTCAGCCAAATAACGCTCGTGCTCGGAAGCCAGATCGACACCCCAGTAAACCGGGTTCTCGAACTTCTCGCCGCAGGCTTCAAGGATTTTTACCGCCTCGGTGTAATCTACCTGGGCGAAGTCAGCGGAGATGAAACGCTCCAGACGGCCAATGGCGTCTTTATCGACACGCTCGGCGAAGAACTTCATGTCGTCCATACGTTCGTCAAGCACCGCTTTGAACACGTATTTCAGCATGCCTTCGGCTAACGCAGCGACATCATCCAGGGTGGCAAATGCCACTTCCGGTTCCAGCATCCAGAACTCTGCCAGATGGCGGCTGGTGTTGGAGTTTTCCGCACGGAAGGTCGGGCCGAAGGTATAGATTTTTGACAGCGCACAGGCATAGGTTTCGCCGTTGAGCTGGCCCGAAACGGTCAGGAAGGCTTCTTTACCGAAGAAGTCTTTATCGAAATCGACTTTGCCCTGATCGTTACGCGGCAGGTTTTCCAGGTCCAGCGTGGAGACGCGGAACATTTCGCCCGCACCTTCGGTGTCAGAGGCGGTGATCAGCGGCGTAGATACCCAGAAGAAGCCCTGCTCGTCAAAATAACGGTGCAGCGCCTGCGCCAGGGTATGGCGAACGCGGGCGACCGCGCCAATCATATTAGTGCGTGGACGCAGGTGCGCCACTTCACGCAGGTATTCAATGCTGTGGCGTTTGGCAGCCATCGGATAGGTGTCCGGATCTTCAACCCAACCGGTCACTTCTACTTTGGTGGCCTGCAGCTCAAAGCTCTGACCCTGGCCCGGGGATTCCACCACGGTGCCGGTCACAATAACCGAGCAGCCGGTGGTCAGGCGCAGAACGTCATCATTGTAATTGGGCAGAGAATTATTAATGACAGCCTGTATAGGATCAAAGCAGGAACCGTCATAGACGGCGAGGAAGGAGATGCCAGCTTTTGAATCTCGACGGGTACGCACCCATCCGCGCACGATGACTTCTAGGTCTTCGGCAACGCGGCCCTGGAGTACGTCGGCTACAGGCACAACGCTCATAATTATCTCTCTGGTTAGTAGTCAATAACAAAAATCGCTTATCCACCCAACGGGGGAGGGTTATCTATGTTACCTGGCGGGCGCTGGCAAACAAGCAGAATTCGTGTCGGGAAATAAAGAAAACACAAAGTGATGGCGTTCAGGGAGCCGAAAAACTCCCTGAACCGGGGATTAGCTGGCTTTTTTGACCTGCGGTAAATCAAAGGCTTTACGCAAAGCGCGCACGAAGGCTTTATCGTGGCAGATGGTTTTACCGGGGCTGTCCGAGAGCTTAGCGACCGGTTTACCGTTGCACTCCACCAGCTTTATCACGATGTTTAGCGGCTGTACGCCGGGAATATCGCAGGTCAGGCGGGTGCCAATACCAAAGCCGAGTTTTACCCGCGACCCGAAATGACGATACAGATCGAGCGCTTTGGTGAGATCGAGATTATCGGAAAACACCAAAGTTTTAGTTAGCGGATCGATATGCAATTTTTCATAGTGGGCGATAGCCTTCTCGCCCCACTGCACCGGATCCCCGGAATCATGGCGCAATCCCTGATAGCGGGTAGCGAACTCCGGCCCGAAATCGCGCAAAAACGCGTCCATGGTAATGCAGTCCGTCAGGGCAATACCCAGTTGGTTGGGATATTCATCCAGCCAGGCCTGAAGCGCCGCGCGTTGGCTGTTGGCCAACACCGGGCTGATTTGCTGATGCGCCTGAAACCACTCGTGCGCCTGGGTGCCCATCGGCGTCAGATTGAGGCTGCGGGCTAAATCATAGTTGCTGGTGCCGACAAACCAGGATTCCTGCTGGAGGCGTTCAACAATGGCTTGCTGCACCTCGCGGGAATAACGGCGGCGGGTGCCAAAATCCATCAGATAAAAGCGATCGAGGGTCAGGTCGGCGGTAAGCGTCTTAAAATCGACCAGTTTGCTTTCAAGGTGATCGAGGGCATTGTCGACGGTGACGTCCGGCGTGCGGAAACGGTGAACCAGCTCGCTGATCACGGCCAGCAGCGGCACTTCCCACATAATCACTTCCAGCCACGGGCCGGAAAGACGAATATCCAGCTTGCCGTTATCGTTCACGATCTCCACCTGCGACGGGTCGTAGCGGAAATTCTTCAGCCACGCCAGATAATCCGCTTTGAAGAACGGCAGTTGCGCGAGCCAGGCATACTCGTCATCGCTCAGCGCCAGATGCTGCATCGCATCCACCTGCTCGCGAATGGCTTGCGCATAAATACCTAACAAATCGTCACCGCGGCAGCGAAACTCTGCGGCGACATGCACGCCCTGATAATGATGGAATACCGCCTGCTGCATATGCAGCTTATAGGCATCGGTATCCAACAACGAGTGCAGAATAGGGGAAGCATATTGTGTCATGGCGCGTAACTGGCATCCTCTAACAGGCGCGTTTCCTGGGATAGCGAAAGCAGATAAAGACGCAGGAGTATACCCTGATTATCGGTTTATTGAAGCAGGATCACAACATAACACACCGGGCTGGTCGAGCGCATTTCGTGCCGCATGTTATATAAATGTAGTGAAAGGCGTTACACCGCCAGAAAAGATAAAGATTCTGCATAGCAACATTTTCGCAACGAGAATAGACTGAAGCACGATACTCTACGGACGATGGATAAGGTTTCTATGACTCAATTGCCACAAGCCAAATACCGCCACGATTATCGTGCGCCGGATTATTTCATCAGCGACATCGATTTAACCTTTGAGCTGGATGCGCAAAAAACGCGCGTCACGGCGATTAGTCAGGTGAATCGCCCGCAGGCGTCGGATGCGCCGCTGCGCCTGGATGGCGAATCCTTAACGCTTATTTCTCTTGAGGTGAATGATGAGGCGTGGCCGCATTATCGCTTAGAAGATAATGCCCTGATTATTGAGCAACTGCCCGCCCGCTTTACCCTGAAAATCGTTAATGAAATCAGCCCGGCGGCGAACACCGCGCTGGAAGGGCTGTATCAGTCGGGTGAAGCGCTGTGTACCCAGTGTGAGGCGGAAGGCTTCCGGCACATTACCTGGTATCTGGATCGCCCGGACGTTCTGGCGCGCTTCACCACCAAAATTATCGCTGATAAAACCAAATACCCCTATCTGCTTTCCAACGGCAACCGCATGGGCCAGGGCGAACTGGAAAACGGTCGTCACTGGGTCGAGTGGCATGATCCGTTCCCGAAACCGTGCTACCTGTTTGCACTAGTGGCGGGGGATTTCGACGTGTTGCGCGATACGTTCACGACCCGCTCCGGGCGTGAAGTGGCGCTGGAGCTGTATGTGGATCGCGGCAATGTCGATCGCGCGTCCTGGGCGATGACGTCGCTGAAGAACTCCATGAAGTGGGATGAAACGCGCTTCGGCCTGGAATATGACTTAGATATCTACATGATCGTCGCCGTTGATTTCTTCAACATGGGCGCGATGGAGAATAAAGGCCTCAATGTCTTTAACTCCAAATTCGTGCTGGCGCGTGCCGAAACCGCCACCGATAAAGATTATCTCAATATTGAACGCGTTATCGGTCATGAATATTTCCACAACTGGACCGGCAACCGCGTGACCTGCCGCGACTGGTTCCAGCTCAGCCTGAAAGAGGGGCTGACGGTGTTCCGCGATCAGGAATTCAGTTCCGATTTGGGTTCCCGCGCGGTTAACCGCATCAATAATGTGCGCACCATGCGCGCCATGCAGTTTGCGGAAGATGCCAGCCCGATGGCGCACCCGATCCGTCCGGATAAAGTTATTGAGATGAATAACTTCTATACCCTGACGGTGTATGAGAAAGGATCGGAAGTGATCCGCATGCTGCACACCCTGCTGGGCGAAGAGAACTTCCAGAAAGGGATGCAGCTCTATTTCGAGCGTCATGACGGCAGCGCGGCAACCTGCGATGACTTTGTGCAGGCGATGGAAGATGCGTCAAACGTTGATTTGTCCCATTTCCGCCGTTGGTACAGCCAGGCCGGTACGCCGGTGGTGAGCGTTCAGGACGACTACAACCCCGAAACCGAGCAATATACCCTGACCATCAGCCAGAGAACGCCGCCCACCGCAGAGCAAACCGAAAAGCATCCGCTGCATATTCCGTTTGATATCGAACTGTACGATAACGAAGGCAAGGCGATCCCGCTGCAATACAACGGTCATCCGGTGCATCACGTACTGAATCTTACCCAGGCCGAACAGACTTTCGTGTTTGATAACGTTTACTTCCAGCCGGTGCCGTCGCTGCTGCGTGAATTCTCCGCGCCGGTGAAACTGGAATATAAGTGGAGCGATCAGCAGCTCACGTTCCTGATGCGCCACGCCCGCAATGACTTCTCCCGCTGGGATGCAGCGCAGAGCCTGCTGGCGACCCATATCAAACTGAACGTCGCCCGCCAGCAGCAGGGCCAGCCGCTGTCGCTGCCGCTGCACGTGGCGGATGCCTTCCGCGCCATCCTGCTGGATGCGCAGATCGATCCGGCGCTGGCGGCAGAAATTCTTACTCTGCCATCGCAAAACGAGATTGCCGAGCTGTTTGATGTTATCGATCCGTTAGCGATTGCCGCCGTGCATGGCGCGTTAACCCGCACTCTGGCAACGGAGCTGGCTGACGAGTTTTTAGCGGTGTACAACGCCAACAAACTCGACGGTTACCGCATCGAACATGCCGATATCGGCAAACGTGCGCTGCGTAATACTTGCCTGCACTATCTGGCATTTGGCGATACGCAGCTGGCCGATAAACTGATCGCCGCTCAGTATCATCAGGCAGACAATATGACCGACGCAATTGCTGCCCTGTCGGCAGCGGTGGTGGCACAGTTGCCGTGCCGTGAAGCGCTGCTGGCGGAGTATGACGAGAAATGGCATCAGGACGGGCTGGTGATGGATAAGTGGCTGATGCTGCAGGCTATCAGCCCGGCGCAAGACGTCCTTGCTACGGTGCGCTCGTTGCTCAATCACCGCTCGTTCAGCATGAGTAACCCGAACCGCATCCGCGCGCTGATTGGTGCGTTCGCTATGCATAACCCGCTGGCATTCCATGCGGCGGACGGCAGCGGCTATCAGTTTATGGTAGAAATGCTCACCGAGTTGAACAGCCGTAACCCGCAGGTAGCGTCACGCCTGATCGAACCGCTGATTCGCCTGAAGCGCTACGATGAAAATCGCCAGCAGCTGATGCGTGCGGCGCTTGAACAGCTTAAAGCGCTGCCCAATCTCTCCGGCGATTTGTTCGAGAAAATCACCAAGGCGCTTGCCTGATAACAAAACGCCCTTCCAGCTGGAAGGGCGTTTTTCGTTATGCCGACAGCGAGTTCTCTGGCCATTTTAACGCCAGGTGAGAGGTGTCGTGACGGTGTAACGCCTGCCAGAACGTATCCAGCGCGTCGTCGAGACGATGCTGCAAATTCGCGCTAAACACCGGCTTATGTTGATAATCCAGCACCTGACTGTCATCGGCATAAACGCCGTGCAGGATCTCCTGCGCTTTCAGCGCGTTTAATACCGGTTTCAGGGCGTAATCCACCGCCAGCAGATGCGCTACGCTGCCGCCCGTTGCCAGCGGTAACACCACTTTTTTCTCCAGCGCCCGTTCGGGCAATAAATCCAGCAGCGTTTTTAACGCGCCCGCAAAGGAGGCCTTATAAACCGGCGTCGCCACGATCAGCCCGTCCGCCTCCGCCAGCTGCGCACTAAAAGTTTTTAACGCCGGGCTGTCGAAGCGGGCATAGATAAGGTCTTCTGGCGCAAAATTTTGCAGATGCCAGTGATAGACCTCCACATCCTGTGCGCTAAGCCGATCGCGGGCATATTCTAACAGCGCGCTGGAGCGGGAAGGAAAGCGAGGGCTACCGGCCAGGGTGATAATGCGCATCACAGCTCCTTATAACCAATGGTTTTCAAGTTGATAACATTAATAACAATTGGCCCAGTGTCGCAGAGGTGATGCCCTGAGCTAACTGATTTTTCCGTCGGAGCAATGCCGAATTTCGCATAAATCACCTTAATGAGCGGAAACGGTTGCTTTATTGCCATAAGTCAATTCACTTTGTGAGCGCATTCACGGATAATAGCGCCCCGGTCTGCATACCGGGAATCCAGGAGAGTTCATGTACTACCCCTTCGTTCGTAAAGCCCTTTTCCAGCTCGATCCAGAGCGCGCTCATGAAATGACATTCCAGCAACTGCGCCGTATTACCGGCACGCCGTTTGAGCGCCTGGTGCGCCAGCGTGTACCGGAAAAACCGGTCTCCTGCATGGGATTGACGTTTAAAAACCCGTTGGGTCTGGCGGCAGGTCTGGATAAAAACGGCGAATGCATCGATGCGCTTGGCGCGATGGGTTTTGGATCGATCGAGATCGGCACCGTAACGCCGCGCCCGCAGCCGGGCAACGACAAGCCGAGGATCTTCCGGCTGGTAGAAGCCGAAGGGTTGATCAACCGTATGGGCTTCAACAATCTGGGCGTCGACAACCTGGTTGAGAACGTCAAGAAAGCCCATTTTGACGGCGTGCTGGGGATTAATATCGGCAAAAATAAAGACACCCCGGTAGAGCAGGGGAAAGACGACTACCTGATCTGTATGGATAAAGTGTATGCGTATGCCGGATATATCGCGATCAATATCTCCTCGCCGAATACCCCGGGTTTACGCTCGCTGCAATATGGCGAAGCGCTTGACGATCTTTTAAGCGCGATAAAAAATAAGCAACAAGAACTGCAAAAACAACATCATAAATATGTTCCTGTGGCGGTGAAGATCGCGCCGGATCTTTCGCTGGAAGAATTGATCCAGGTTGCCGACAGTTTAGTTCGCCATAATATTGATGGGGTTATCGCCACCAATACCACGCTCGACAGATCGCTGGTTGAAGGAATGAAACACAGCCAGGAAATGGGTGGGTTAAGCGGCCGGCCACTGCAATTAAAAAGTACCGAAATTATTCGCCTGTTATCTCAGGAATTAAATGGCCGGTTGCCAATTATTGGCGTCGGTGGGATTGATTCCCTGATGGCGGCGCGTGAGAAGATGGCGGCAGGCGCAACGCTGATTCAAATTTATTCCGGTTTTATTTTTAAAGGCCCGCCGCTGATTAAAGAAATCGTAACCCATATCTAAGCTTTTTGACTTACAGACAACCAGGGCTTTATTTTGAGCCCTGGTTGTTTTATATTCGGGCGCAGTTGCTAATTTAGACATTTTAGTCTTTTCTTTATTAGGGTTATAAACGAAGCGGCAAAAAGGATGATATTTCGTCGCTGGCAGAGGTGGGGAAAAATGATGCGCATTAAACCGGACGATAACTGGCATTGGTATTTTGACGACGAGCACGACAGAATGATGCTCGACCTGGCTAATGGCATGCTATTTCGTTCGCGCTTCGCCCGTAAAATGCTCACACCTGACGCCTTTGCTTCCAGCGGCTTTTGCGTGGATGACGCAGCGCTTTATTTCACCTTCGAAGAAAAATGCCGTGATTTGCAATTATCTAAAGATCAGCGGGCCGAACTGGTATTGAATGCGCTGGTAGCGATTCGCTTCCTGAAACCGCAGATGCCGAAAAGCTGGCATTTTCTTTCTCATGACGATTACTGGCAACCCGTGTGCGGCGACCCTGCCTGCGTCTATTTAAGCGATACCCAGGAGAGCGTGAGCCTGCTGGTGGTGGAGCCGGGCGACAACGCGGCGCTTTGCCTGCTGGCGCAACCGGGATTAACCCTGGCGGGACGCACCATGCAGTTGGGCGATGCGATTAAAATCATGAACGACCGGCTAAGACCGCAGTT
Source organism: Atlantibacter subterraneus (assembly GCF_007570865.1). GTDB lineage: Bacteria > Pseudomonadota > Gammaproteobacteria > Enterobacterales > Enterobacteriaceae > Atlantibacter > Atlantibacter subterraneus. The sequence goes on from NZ_VLPS01000003.1 coordinate 683,320, forward strand.
AATTACCGAAAGCCTTAGCCTCGATCAGGCCGTTTAGTTTTCCAGCGTAACGGCCCCTACCGGAATACAGCTGCAGCACAGAATGGTGCCATCATCGCCGACGGCGCTCTGTTTTAACGCTTTTACTTCCCCGTCAACTAACCGAATCCGACAGCTTCCACAGATGCCAGCCCGGCACGAATAGGGGACGCGGATGCCCTGTTGCTCAAGCTGTTCCAGCAGGATTTGCTGGTTATTGCCTTTAAAGGTCGTTCCCTGCCAGGTAATGGCTACGGCGCTTTGTGGCGCGGTTTCCACTTCAATCGCTTCCACAACCTCTCCCGGACCGTAAAGCCGCGCCGGTTTAATTTTCAGGATTTCCACTTCATCGCCCACGTGAATAATACCGCTCTCCCGGGCGATCAGGTTCTGGCCGAAATCCACGTCTCCGCTATCGTCCTGGGCGGTGCGGAACGATTGTAACGTCGCCAGCGGTTCCCCTGAAGGATGCTTCATGCCGCGTTCCGGGCTAACGGTGGTAAAAATGCAGCGGCTACAGGGTTTCGCGAGGTCAAAGGTCACGCCGCCGATGCGAATCACCTCCCAGGTATCTTCCTCCCAGGCCTGAGCGCCAGCCACCACGATATTCGGCCTGAACTGGGTCATTTTGACGCTGGCGGGGCAGCGCTGCTGCAAATCGCGCAGCGAGGCTTCATTGGCCAGTAAAAACGGATAACCATCCGCGAAAGAGAGCGGCACCGCCTCATGGCGCTTCACCCGGCGAGTCAGTTCAGGCCCCACCCAGCGCAGCTGTACATCGCGGGAGAAAAATCCGCTCAGCCACTGGTTAATCGCCGGTGGGGCGACCAGCGCCGTGAAGTGATTACCCCATACTTCTGTCGGTTCGGCGGCGGCGGCAAAGTCGCTGTAACGCACCATTGCGCTACTGCCGTCCGGCGCGCGCAGATGCAAACCATCATGCATAATTGCCGGCGTAAACAGCACCATTTGCGGATGCTGGCGCGCGGTAATAAAGGTGCCGTCAGTTTCTGTCACCATGAAAATGCGATCGAACGCCAGTCCGCTTAAACTTACCTGTGCATGAGAGAGTTGAATGCCGCGCATGGATTTAACCGGATGAACTGCAAGACGAGATAAAAAGACCACTGCGCACTCCCTGGAAAGTCATAGAAGATGAAGAAATAGAAGGGCAACTTTATGACATGCGGGGCGGATTGGCTATAATGCGCAACAATTTTCTTAAGTGATAAGTGACGATATGAATGCTTTATTTGCCAGTACGGCGCGCGGCCTTGAAGAACTGTTAAAAACCGAACTGGAAAACCTGGGAGCGCAAAACGCGCAGGTTGTTCAGGGCGGCGTGCATTTTGAAGGTGACGCGCATCTGCTCTATTCGAGCCTGATGTGGAGCCGCCTGGCATCGCGCATTCTGCTGCCGCTGAGCGAGTGCAAAGTCTACAGCGATCTTGATTTGTACCTCGGCGTGCAGGCGATCGACTGGACCGCGATGTTCGCGCCGGGGGCGACCTTCGCCGTTCATTTCAGTGGATTAAACGACTCCATTCGCAACAGCCAGTACGGCGCGCTGAAAGTTAAAGACGCGATTGTCGACGCCTTTACCCGTAAAAACCTGCCGCGCCCCAATGTTGATAAAGATCAGCCGGACCTGCGCATCAACGTCTGGCTGAATAAAGAAACCGCCAGCATTGCGCTCGATCTCAGCGGCGATGGCCTGCACCAGCGTGGCTACCGCGACGCTACCGGCCAGGCCCCGATCAAAGAGACCCTGGCGGCGGCGATCGTTCAGCGCTCCGGCTGGCAGCCGGGCACCCCGCTTATCGATCCGATGTGCGGCTCCGGCACGCTGCTGATTGAAGCCGCGATGATTGCGACCGATCGCGCGCCGGGCCTGCACCGTACCCGCTGGGGCTTTACCGGCTGGGCGAAGCATGATGACGAAATTTGGAAAAGCGTGAAAACGGATGCTCAGGTGCGGGCGCGCCGGGGGTTAAGCGAGTACGAATCGCGTTTTTACGGCTCTGATAATGACTCGCGCGTCATTGAGCGGGCACGCAGCAACGCCCGTCGTGCCGGCCTGTCCGACATTATCTCTTTTAGCGTCAGCGACGTGGCGCAACTGACCAACCCGCTGCCGAAAGGGCCGCTCGGCACCGTCATCAGCAACCCGCCTTATGGTGAGCGTCTGGAAAGTGAACCCGCGCTGATTGCCCTGCACAGCCTGCTGGGCCGTGCCATGAAGCAGCAGTTTGGCGGCTGGAATCTGTCGCTGTTCAGCGCCTCGCCTGAACTGTTGAGCTGCCTGCAACTGCGCGCCGACCGCCAGTTCAAAGCTAAGAATGGCCCGCTGGACTGCGTGCAGAAAAATTACCACCTGGCCGCCGGTGGCAGCGAAGGTGGGCAAGGACGTATCGCGGAAGACTATGCCAACCGCTTGCGCAAGAATCTTAAAAAACTGGACAAGTGGGCAAAACAGGAAGGGATTGAATGCTATCGCCTCTATGATGCTGACCTGCCGGACTATAACGTGGCGGTAGATCGCTACGCCGACTGGGTGGTGATTCAGGAGTACGCGCCGCCGAAAACCGTGGATGCCAATAAAGCGCGCCAGCGTCTGTTTGACGTGATCGCCGCGACAATTCAGGTGCTGGAAATTGCTCCGAATAAGCTGGTACTGAAAACCCGCGAGCGTCAGAAAGGCACCAGCCAGTATCAAAAAGTCGCCCAGAAAGAAGAGTTCATGGAAGTACGTGAATACAATGCGCGCTTCTGGGTCAACCTGACCGATTACCTGGATACCGGCCTGTTCCTCGATCACCGTATCGCGCGCCGTATGCTGGGCCAGATGAGCAAAGATAAAGACTTCCTCAACCTGTTCGCCTACACCGGCAGCGCCAGCGTCCATGCCGGGCTGGGCGGGGCGAAAAGCACCACCACGGTGGATATGTCGCGTACCTATCTCGAATGGGCCGAGCGCAACCTGCGCCTCAATGGCCTTACCGGGCGCAATCATCGCCTGATCCAGGCAGACTGCCTGGGCTGGCTGGCGGAGTCGACGGAACGCTTTGACGTGATCTTTATCGATCCGCCGACGTTCTCCAACTCAAAACGCATGGAGGCCTCGTTTGACGTTCAGCGCGATCATCTGGCGTTAATGAAGGATCTTAAGCGCCTGTTGAAGCCGGGCGGCACCATTATGTTCTCCAACAACAAACGCGGCTTCAAAATGGATCTGCCGGGCCTGGCGGAACTGGGCCTCAAGGCGCAGGAAATTACCGAGAAAACGCTGTCGCAAGATTTTGCCCGTAATCGCCAGATCCATAACTGCTGGCTGGTTACTCACGAGACCGGGAAATAATTATTTATGTCATTGATCAGTATGCATGGCGCGTGGCTCTCCTACAGCGACGCACCGCTTCTTGATAACGCCGAACTGCATATCGAAGACAACGAACGGGTTTGTCTGGTTGGGCGTAACGGGGCCGGTAAATCGACCCTGATGAAGATCCTCAATCGTGAAGTCGGTCTGGACGACGGACGGCTGATTTTCGAGCAGGATTTAGTGGTATCGCGTCTGCAACAGGATCCGCCGCGCAACGTTACCGGCAGCGTGTACGATTTTGTCGCCGAAGGCATCGAAGAGCAGGCGGAATACCTCAAGCGCTACCACGATGTTTCCCATCTGGTGATGGAGGATCCGAGCGATAAAAACCTGGCCGAACTGGCGCGGGTGCAGGAGATGCTCGATCACCACGGCTTGTGGCAACTGGAAAACCGCATTAACGAAGTACTGATGCAGCTTGGCCTGAATGCGGATATGGAGCTGGCGGCGCTGTCCGGCGGCTGGTTGCGTAAAGCCGCGCTGGGCCGCGCGCTGGTCAGCGGGCCGCGCGTGCTGCTGCTCGACGAGCCCACTAACCACCTGGATATTGAAACCATCGACTGGCTGGAAGGGTTTTTAAAATCCTTCCAGGGCTGCATTATTTTTATCTCCCACGACCGTTCCTTTATTCGCAATATGGCGACGCGGATTGTCGATCTCGATCGCGGCAAGCTGGTTTCCTATCCGGGGGATTACGACACATACCTGCTGGAGAAAGAAGAAGCGCTGCGCGTTGAAGAGCTGCAAAACGCCGAATTTGATAAGAAACTGGCGCAGGAAGAAGTCTGGATCCGCCAGGGCATTAAAGCGCGACGCACCCGTAATGAAGGCCGCGTGCGGGCGTTAAAAAGCCTGCGCCGCGAACGCAGCGAGCGCCGCGAAGTGATGGGCAGCGCCAAAATGCAGGTGGAAGAAGCCTCCCGCTCCGGCAAAATTGTCTTTGAGCTTGAGGACGTGAATTACGGCATCAAGGGCAAAACCCTGGTGCGTAACTTCAGCGCTCAGGTACAGCGCGGCGATAAAATCGCGCTGGTAGGGCCGAATGGCTGCGGCAAAACCACGCTGCTGAAACTGATGCTCGGTCAGCTTAATGCCGACAGCGGTCGCGTTCACGTGGGCACCAAACTGGAAATCGCCTATTTCGACCAGCACCGCGCCGAGCTGGACCCGGAGCGCACCGTGATGGATAACCTCGCAGAAGGCAAACAGGAAGTCATGGTCAACGGCAAGCCGCGCCATGTGCTGGGTTATCTGCAGGACTTTTTATTCCATCCGAAACGCGCCATGACGCCGGTGCGCGCGCTGTCGGGCGGAGAACGTAACCGCCTGCTGCTGGCACGTCTGTTTCTTAAACCCAGCAACCTGTTGATCCTCGACGAACCGACCAACGATCTGGATGTCGAAACCCTGGAATTGCTGGAAGAGCTGATCGACAGCTATCAGGGCACCGTGCTGCTGGTGAGCCACGACCGTGAATTTGTCGATAACACCGTGACGGAATGCTGGATTTTCGAAGGCGAAGGACGCATTGGCCAGTATGTTGGCGGCTATCACGATGCGCGGGGGCAGCAGGCATCCTCTGCGCTCGCCCGTGCGCCGGTTGTCAAAAAAGAACCCGACGTTGCGGTTGCTAAAGCAGAGACTGTCAAACGAGCCAGCGGCAAACTAAGCTATAACATGCAGCGCGAGCTGGAGCAGATGCCGCAGCGCATGGAAGAGCTGGAAGCCGCGCTGGAAACCCTGCAGTCGCAGGTCAGCGATGCATCCTTCTTTAACCAACCTCATGACGTCACGCAAAGCGTACTGGAAAAACTGGCTAGCGCAGAGCAGGAGCTTGAGGCGGCTTTCGAACGTTGGGAATACCTTGAGTCGTTAAAAAACGGTGGATAGCCAAAGGGAGGGCGGCATGTGTGAACAGCACCATGCGGCGAAACATATTCTGTGTTCGCAATGCGACATGCTGGTGTTATTGCCAAAGCTGGAAGAGGGCCACAAGGCCAACTGCCCACGCTGCGGCACGACCTTAACAACCCAGTGGGCCGCGCCGCGCCAGCGGCCGACCGCTTATGCGCTGGCGGCGCTGTTTATGCTGCTGCTCTCCAACCTGTTCCCCTTCGTTAATATGAAGGTTGCGGGTATTACCAGCGAAGTGACGCTGCTTGAAATCCCGGGCGTCATGTTCTCTGAAGATTACGCCAGTCTGGGCTCGCTTTTTATGCTGTTCGTCCAACTGGTGCCGGCGTTTTGCCTGGTGACGATCCTGCTACTGGTGAATCGCGCCGCCTTGCCTGAGAGCCTGAAACGGGTCATGGCGCGGATTCTGTTTAACCTCAAAACCTGGGGAATGGCAGAAATTTTCCTCGCCGGGGTGCTGGTGAGCTTCGTTAAACTAATGGCCTATGGCGATATCGGCGTAGGCAGCAGTTTTATTCCCTGGTGTCTGTTTTGCGTACTGCAACTGCGTGCATTCCAGTGCGTGGACCGCCGCTGGCTGTGGGATGACTTAGCGCCGATGCCTGCGCTGGCCACGCCGCCGCGCGTCGGCGTGCCGGGTATCCGTCAGGGCCTACGCTCATGCCCGTGCTGCACCGCCATTTTGCCCGCTGATACCAAGCACTGCCCGCGCTGTGAAACGCGCGGCCACGTGCGCCGCAAAAACAGCCTGCAATGGACGCTGGCGCTGCTGTTTACCGCCATCATTCTTTATCTGCCCGCCAATATTTTGCCGATCATGATCACCGATCTGCTCGGCGATAAGATGCCGTCGACCATCCTTGCTGGCGTAATTTTGCTCTGGAGTGAAGGGTCGTACCCGGTGGCGCTGGTGATTTTTATCGCCAGTATTCTGGTCCCGACGTTAAAGATGATTGCTATTGCCTGGCTGTGTTGGGATGCCAAAGGCCACGGACAGCGCGACAGCGAACGTATGCACCTGATTTATGAAGTGGTGGAGTTTGTTGGGCGCTGGTCAATGATTGATGTGTTTGTTATTGCCGTACTTTCTGCGCTGGTGCGTATGGGGGCTTTAATGAGCATTTATCCCGCTATCGGCGCAGTGATGTTCGCGCTGGTCGTCATTATTACAATGTTCGCTGCGATGACCTTTGACCCACGTTTGTCCTGGGATCGCGAGCCGGAATTGAGCCATAAGGAGTCATCGGAACATGGAAAAGCCTAACGGGGAAGCGCAGGTGCGCAAGGTCAGAAACTGGTCGCCGGTCTGGATATTCCCGATCGTCACGGCTCTCATTGGCGCATGGATCCTGTTTTACCACTATAGCCATCAGGGGCCTGAAGTCACGCTGATCACCACCAACGCCGAAGGCATTGAGGGTGGGAAAACCACCATCAAAAGCCGCAGCGTGGACGTGGGCGTCGTGGAGAGCGCGGTGCTTTCCGACGATCTTCTGCACGTAGAAATCAAGGCGCGCTTAAATGCCGGCATGGAAAAACTGTTGCATAAGGATTCGGTGTTTTGGGTCGTCAAACCGCAGATCGGCAGAGAGGGCGTGAGCGGACTGAATACCCTGTTTTCCGGCGCGTACATTGAACTGAAGCCGGGCACCAAAGGGGCGGTGCCGGATAACTATCAGCTGTTGGATTCACCGCCGCTGGCACCGCCTGATGCTAAAGGGATCCGCGTGGTGCTCGACAGTAATAAAGCCGGCCAGCTATCGCCTGGCGATCCGGTACTGTTCCGTGGCTATCGCGTAGGGTCAGTGGAAACCAGCACCTTTGATACCCAAAAGCGCACCATTAGCTATCAGCTATTTGTCAATGCACCCTATGACCGGCTGGTGACCAGCAACGTTCGCTTCTGGAAAGATAGCGGGATTGCCGTGGATTTAACCTCGGCGGGTATGCGCGTGGAGATGGGCTCCTTAACCACATTGTTCAGCGGCGGGGTTAGTTTTGATATTCCTGACGGCTGGGAACTCGGGCAACCCATTACTGAGAAAACCGCATTCAAACTGTATGACGATCAAAAAAGTATTCAGGATTCGTTATATACCAAACATATTGACTATTTAGTGTTCTTCAACGACTCGATTCGCGGGCTCCAGCCAGGTGCGCCGGTTGAATTCCGGGGGATCCGTCTGGGGACTGTGGCGCAGGCACCGTATTTTGTGCCAGGACTGCGCCAGGCGCTGAGTACGGATTATCGTATCCCGGTGCTGATACGTATTGAGCCTGAGCGTCTGGAAAATCAACTCGGTGAAAGCCCGGAAATCGGTGCTCACTTGCAGGATCTGGTAGCGCGCGGTTTACGGGCCTCGCTGAAAACCGGCAACCTGGTCACCGGCGCGCTGTATATGGATCTCGATTTCTATCCGAAAGCGCCTGCGATGTCGGGTATGCGCAGCTTTGGCGGCTATTCGATTATCCCGTCCGTCAGCGGCGGGCTGGCGCAAATTCAACAGCGCCTGCTGGAAACCCTCGACAAGATCAACAACCTGCCGCTTAACCCGATGATTCAGCAGGCCACCAATACGCTTAACGAGAGCCAGCGTACCATGCAGCGGCTGCAGCAGACGTTGAACAATCTCAATCAGCTTACGGCCAGCAAATCGATGCAGCAGCTGCCTGCGGATATGCAGGGTACGTTGCGCGAGTTGAACCGCAGTATGCAGGGCTTCCAGCCGGGTTCTGCGGCGTATAACAAGATGGTGGCGGATATGCAGCGTCTCGATCAGGTCTTGCGTGAGCTACAGCCGGTATTGCGCACCCTGAACGATAAGAGCAACGCGCTGGTGTTTGAAGCGAAGGATAAAAAAGATCCACAGCCGAAGAGGGCGAAAGAATGAGAAAGTGGCTTCCGGTACTGATTGCGGCGCTGCTGAGCGCCTGCAGCAGCAGCGATGAGGGAAAAACCTATTACCAACTGCCCGCCGGGCCGCAGGCTCTGAGCAGCCAGACCACCAGCCAGGGCCGGCAGCTTCTGTGGGTCGAGCAGGTGACGATTCCGGATTATCTGGCAGGTAACGGGGTGGTTTATCAAACCACCGACGTGCAGTTCAATATCGCCAACAGCAACCTGTGGGCCAGTCCGCTTGATCAGCAGCTGCGTAATACGCTGGTGGCGAATCTGAGCAGCCAGCTGCCAGGCTGGGTGGTTTCCTCTACGCCGCTGGGCAGCGAGCAGCAGGTGCTAAACGTCAATGTCACGGGATTTCATGGCCGTTATGATGGCCGGGTGATCGTCAGCGGCGAGTGGCTGCTCAACAGCCAGGGTGAACTGGTCAAGCGTCCATTTAACATTGAATTGAAACAGCAGCAGGATGGCTATGACGCGATGGTGAAAACCTTAGGGCAGGCCTGGCAGCAGGAAGCGCAGAGTATAGCGGCAGAAATTAAACGACTTCGCTAAAAACTTTTGTGTAAATTTTAGCCGCTGTAAGTCTGTACAGGCCTGCAGCGGCTTTTCTTTTGATACCAATAAGATAAAAACTGCACTTAAATCAATTTGTAATTTTTTGCCTTCGTATAGCTCACAAATATGACATTGGCGTGAATTTTGCGCGTTGACGGGAGGTTTGTTTCGCGTTATTCGTTAGTCGTGATTGAGCATTTGCTCATCACTGTTTTCATTTCCAGCAGAACAAAGATGAGGGAAACGAGGCATGAAGAGACAAAAACGAGATCGCCTGGAACGGGCACATCAACGCGGTTATCAAGCAGGTATGACCGGACGACCAAAAGAAATGTGTCCCTATCAGGCAGTTAACCAGAGATCTTATTGGCTTGGAGGCTGGCGAGAAGCCATGGACGTCAAAGTGTTAATCGCATAACACTGTCTCTTTAGACATAGAAACCTCCGCAGCGCGGAGGTTTCGCCTTACCGGAGAACGGTTTTAGAAAGCAGACGTATCGGTAAACAGGCCCACTTTCAGATCGTTAGCGGTATAGATTACGCGGCCATCAACCAGCACTTCGCCATCGGCCAGACCCATAATCAAACGACGGTTTACCACACGCTTAAAGTGAATGCGGTAGGTCACTTTTTTCGCCGTCGGCAGAACCTGACCGGTAAATTTCACTTCGCCCACGCCCAGCGCACGGCCTTTGCCTTCGCCGCCCAGCCAGCCCAGGTAGAACCCAACCAGCTGCCACATTGCATCAAGGCCCAGGCAGCCAGGCATTACCGGATCGCCAATAAAATGGCAACCGAAGAACCACAGGTCCGGATTGATATCCAGCTCTGCTTCAACATAGCCTTTATCGAAATTGCCGCCGGTTTCGGTCATCTTGACGACGCGGTCCATCATCAACATGTTCGGTGCGGGCAACTGCGGGCCTTTAGCGCCAAACAGTTCGCCACGGCTGGAAGCAAGAAGGTCTTCTTTCGTATAGGATTCGCGTTTATCTACCATGTTCTCAGTAAGCCTTATTTTAGTGAAGCACGCAGGTTAGCTAACACGTGTACGCTGAACAAGTCCGATCAGTTGTGGTTGAACCAGATACTTGAGGATAGCTCCAAAGAAATATTGGAGTAAAACTAATGCACTCAGTAAGTTACACCACATCTCAACATTTAGTTCATCAACAGCTATCTATCAGACAGTCACAAGGTGACACAAAAGGGTCACAACTAACCTTGAGTCTATCAACTCCTTATATGTACAGGAAGCGCTCAGGGATTTACCAGACTCGTTATCGGCGGGTAGGGTCGCTACGTGATACTCTTACTATTTCAATGAGAACTACCAACAGGACGTCAGCAATGAGCCAGCAAGCAATCTATAACAGCGCCATAAAATCATTTATCGTTAGTCATCCAGACGCTGATTGGTCATTGCTTTGTGATTATCTCAAGGACCTTGCTGATTCTCTGCTCACTGACAAGCCCTCTGAGTTCTGGGACGGTATTGAAGTTTCAGTAATAGATGAAAGCAAAGAGGCATTACGAGACCTTGTGGCTACCAATGAGCTAACTGTGACTCAGCATAGAGCAATCATTAAAGCTCAGGAGATTCTAAGTGCTGCTCAGGAAAGGTTATGTGGAGATGCTCAACCACTATTAACAGTAATGGATAACCTGAATAATAACTCTGTTAATGATGCTCACTTGTCATTTCTAAGTGAAAAGCGGGAGGATTACCCAACAGAATCCTCACAGCGACGTCCTTTCGATGACCTCTATCAGGCTTATCTTAATGAGAACTCAGTGAATATGGCGAAAGCTACTATATCAGACCACAATACTATCCGCAGGCGGCTCAGTGATTACATTGGGTCACTCGATATGCTCACTTATACTCGAGAGGATATGACTGAGTTAAGGGCTTGATTAATTGAGTCTGGCAATTATGCCGATGCTTCTATTAATAAAATTCTTCAGAAGGTATCTGCTGTAGTAAATTGGGGTGTCAATAATGGTCTTGTTAATTATGATTACACTAAGGGATTAAAGCTTAAAGGCGCTAAGAGCCAACGTAGAGCATTTACAGACACTGAATTAAATAACTTAGTGGTGGCCTTCCCTACTGATAATAACCTAACACTGGCTCAACAGTGGGCGTTGCGTGTCGGTATGATTACAGGTGCTCGTATTGGCGAAATCCTTCAATTAACCCAAAATGATATTAAACAGGTAGATGGTCTGCTCTATATTGATATTAACAAAGAGAACGGAAAGACTGTTAAAAATGAATCAAGTATTCGCTGTGTCCCGCTTACTGATGGGGCTATGGGCTTCTCTTTAGATAAGTTCAAACAGTGGATAGAGCGTCAGCCATCAGGACCAATCTTCAAAGAGTCAGCGACGGCACATGTTGAACTCAATGCTTTCATTAAGCGACATACAGTTGATACTGGTGAGGTTTCTTTCCATTCTCTACGTCACTATATGGCAACCATAGCGAGAGCTAAGGGTGTCACTGAGGCTGATATTGGTGGCATTCTGGGCCATGCTTCAACAGATATTACTTTTGGTGTCTATGGGTCTGCTGTGAGCATTCATAGGTCGGCTGAAGTCCTACAAAAAGTATTATCATAATAATTAATGTTTCCCTGAGGTGCTTGTATTAAAGTTTCCACCCTCAGGGATTATATTTTTGTCAAGTGTGAATCCTTAAATCATCACTATTGGGAGACCAAGAGATTAATTAATCTTCCAACCGCTGGATTAATCCGTAACTGGACCAGTGAGACGCCTTAGCTATGACCCGTAGTGATGCCTGGAGTATCGGACGGAGAGCACAACTTTAAGTGTGGGCGGTAGACTCAGAGAGAACAACATAACTTTTAGGGGGTGGGTTATGGATGGCTGAGGCACTATTCTTAAAGGGGGTGGAAAGTCGCTAAGACGGTCTATCATTTAAGACCACTTAAAGAATACCTTAAAGACCCTTAGTATAAGGATTCTCTTTAAGAGTCTTTATTGTTTGGTATTTAGATTAATTAAATAAAGAATATCTTTAAGAATACTTTTAATCTTTAAGCTTAACTTAGAGATAATCTAAAGGATTCTTAAAGATTCCCCCCCAAAGAGCCTACCCCTTTAAGAGTCTTTAGGAGATACCTAAGGGTCTGAGCCCTCGCTGAGCCATAGCCTGATGGTTCATTAAGTTATCAGTCAGATTCTCTCAAAGCTCCCGTAATGATGCTTCCTGTGAAACCACTGAGAGAACTCTTGTCATCAATCCCAATCAATCAATTAATAAGGAGAGCCTCTGTCTCATTAGGAATAAGTGGGCTCCTAAATAACATAACCATTATCATTTACCTCAATCCCTCCTGCCTATCTGTATGATGCTCTAAGTTTTTGCCTATTGATTCTTGAAGTTATTAAGGCCTTGCCTATCTTAAAGCCTCCACTAAGAGACCTCTTGTCAACCAAGCTCTTAAATCATCGCTATTGAGAGGACAACTACCACCAAGAGGAGCAGCAGACCACTATGAATAATCATTTATCCAGTAATCAACTGGCAGTCATTAATAAAGAGTTCTCAGATAACAATGAGACCCTGAGCGCTGGCTTACTGGCTCGCCTCTTGGGGAAACAGAAAGGCCATGTAATCCGTAAGATTGAATCACTATTCCCTAAGCAATTACTTTCCAAAATGGAAACTAACTCATATCAGATAGTTGGTCTGGGCGGGATGCGTGAGAATCGGGATTATCGCCTAAACCGCAAGCAAGCGATAGCCTTAGCGATGACCTATGACGTGATGTTAGGGATGGCTCTTGTAGATGCCCTTGATAACGCTATAGCGGGTCTGAATGCTGTCACTGAGGCAAACACCTTAGAGGACGCTCAGAGCACCGCTGCGTTAGCGCTGGGAGCCGTAAAGACCTCATTGAGCTATGACAATTGTGATCACCTGTCATCTAATGAGCGTCACACTGCATTAAAGAGGTTGCGTTAAGGGGCAGAAAATCCGGTTAATCCAGTTAAGGGGCAATTACTCAAAATGAAAAATTGCAAATCCCTAAAATCATCACTATTGGGAGACACACTCAGACACCTCTCCCATCTCCTATAAGGGGCCTCTTCAGGTCCCTTCTTATTCATTTATGGAAGTAACTACCGTCAGGAGGCTCCTATGCATTTACCCAAGGGCCGTGGGAGACCACCACGCCGCACCGATAACCGCCAAGTGAGGATTGAGTTATTTAACAAGCGAATCCCTAAAGATTCTGTAGGCGCTGCATTAGCGGAGGCCCAAAGCTCTCTCACTGCATCTAACACAGCCATTTCCCAGCGTCTGTTACTTTGTCTATTGCTCCAGCTTGAGACCATCTCAACGAAAACAGTGGCTGACCAGTTAGAGAATACGGCGTCTAATCGCTATTACTCTGAGGTCGCTAAGGCGGTCTCAATGGCATCACAGCGGCTGAAAGCGGAGTCCCTCAAATGAAATACGATATGAGAACACCTATAGGCCGGGCGTACATGACTCTGTCGACGCTAACCCGTGAGGACCTCGTGGTAATCAATGGCAATCCTAAGGACCGCAAACTTAAGACCCATGAGTTAATCCATAAGATTCTGAGGGAAAACCAACAGACCATTGAAGGGCCTGAGGGTGTCCGTAGATTTCTCAAAGGCATTCATTCGTTAACCATCCAATACCAATAGGAGAACAACCACATGAAGATTCATTTGAATATCACTGAAGTCGACCATGAGAAAGGAACCTGCAAGCTACACGGTGTTAAGACGCCGCTCGCTTATCTTACTGGTGTCCTGCTACCCGCTTTAACCAACGGACTAAACCCAAGTCACCCTGAAGCTGTGCGGTTATCAATTGAGGTACACCAAGCAGGCTTATCGGTTCCTGAAGTTATGGGTCAAGGCTTCGCCAGTGCTGCACAGTATGAGATTAACCGACGCATTGAGGCCCGTCTTGCTGCTGAACGAGAAGCAAAAGCCCTTGCTGAACGAGCTAAAGAACTATCTAAGTCCGATGAGCAAATCCATGAAGAAAATCGTAAGAAGAAAGCAGAACGTGAACGTGTTGCCGCTGCTATCCGCAATCGTAATGCAGGTGGTGGATTCTTCTAAGAGGCCCCTAAGTATCTCTTTTATCATCCAATAACCATTCCCCCATCCAAGACCATTAAGCCTATCAGAGCCTTTCTGAGGGCCGCTTATGGCCGACCGTTAGTAGCTCGTCTACTCACTACCACAAGGAGAACTAATTATGTTTACTGATTCCACTATGACCACCAAGAACGGCATTCTTAAAGGTGAGACTGTTTCCGCTGAGAGTTTGTTAAATGCTGCCAAAGCTGAGCGTGATAACCGTAACTATGGGCTGAGCAAGTCCTATAGCTACACCACTGAGGTGACTGAGAGCGCCGCTGAGATTCAATTTAATAGTGCTGATGGTCAGGCCTATAACGGAACCCATGAGACCGGGAATAGTCCAAGCGCATACGTTGAGGCATTCACAGAGAGCCTTGACGCAACTCTTAATGATGATGATTTCATTGATGCCTTGCGTGAGTCTGGCGTGGGTATTGAGGTTCGTCCTGCCCGTACTCAGGCCACTCCAATTGTCATCCACGAGATGAAAGACCGTACCGTCTACTTTGATTCAAGTAAGAACTTTATCAGTGCCGGGACTGCTCCAAGCGGTTCTATTGGCGATGGGACCATTAAAGCTGGCTCCGAGATTCATATCTCCAAGACTGATAAAAGTGTGGGCTTTAGCTTTAATACGCGTATTTATGACCATGTGATTTCAACTAATGGATTCACGGAGAGTACCTTACATATTGCCCTCCAGAATGCATGCAATGAAATTACAGAGTCCTTGTGTGGCGCTATCGCTAATGTATTGAGCGTTGCTCCGGGAGCTGAAAATGTCCAAGTAAAACCATTAGATACCACTGGCAAGACTGCCGCTGAGGTCTCTGAGAGCATTGTTGATATTATTACTATGAACGTCGCTAAGACTGGTTATGCAGATAAACTCTCAGAGGTCGCTTTGGTAATGCCTGTAGGCGTTGAGGCAATCTTAGAGCGTGAGGCTCAGGCCAAAGGGTTCACTGATATTGAGGCCATGCTGGGTTGCTCAGTGCTGGGCTATAAGCCTAACGGTGTGGCTGGTGCTGCTATCTACATTATTAGTAAGCGAATGGTAGCTTTATCGTTTGCAACCATGAAAGACGGTAGCGGTCGTATTCTAGCTATTCAGGCTACCCGTGACCCCGCTCACCAAGCATGGACCATTGAGGCTTTCGGTTCTCTTGATGTGTTAGCTGATGCAGGGGTAATCGTTGACGATAAAGGCGTAGAGAGTAAAACCACCATTAAGCACATCGTTAAGATTACGTTTGATGGAACCAAGGATTCCGCTGTGACTATTCCGGGTGTGACTGCATAAAACGAAAGGGGGTCATTAAGACCCCATTACGATTTCCTGCTGAGGGTTCTTTAAAAATCCACAGAAAAATCTCTGCGGGTATTCAATTAAACAATCCTGAGTGATTACCCCCATGCTCCCCCTCAAAGCACTATCATCATCACGCTTTCTTGAGTCACAACCGAGTCACAAAGATAGTCACAAAGCTCTTGACGATACCTGTGAAACCCAGTCATGATGCGGGTCTTACCGCTATCCTCAGTTGTGGTTGAACCAGTTAAGCCAGCCCAGAGGCCAGGGATAACGGTTTCTTCCTTCCTGTTGAGTCGCCTGTGCGATGCGTTCCTGTATAGTTTGAATCAATGTCGTCTGCCCTTCGCCGTCCCACGGCAGGCCGGTCAGCAGCGGCAATGCATCCATGACATCGTCCACGGCCCATATGAAGAATTGTTCATTTTCTACCGCATCCAGCAAATCCTGGGACAGAGAGAGATGCCGTACGTTTGCCGAAGGAATAATGACGCCCTGATTGCCGGTTAATTCCCGGCTCTGGCAAATCTCGAAAAATCCTTCGATTTTTTCGTTAAGCCCGCCAACGGGTTGCGCCCGACCAAACTGGTCGACCGAACCGGTAATCGCGATATTCTGGTGCACCGGCACATCTGCCAGCGCACTGATTAACGCGCAAAGCTCGGCCATGGATGCACTGTCGCCATCAACTTCGCTGTAAGACTGTTCGAAGGTCAGCGAGGCCGAGAAGGGGATCTGCTGTTCAAGCTGCAGTTCCGACATCAGAAAAGCCTGCATGATCATCATGCCTTTAGCGTGAATGTTTCCGCCCAGTTCGGCTTTACGCTCAATATCGATAAACTCGCCATCGCCAATATGCACCACGCAGCTAATGCGTGAAGGCTCTCCGAACGCGCGCGGATGGCCGGGAAATTCAATCACCGACAGCGCGTTGATTTGGCCGATGCGATCGCCTTCGGTTTCAACCAGAATTTGGTCGAGCAGGATTTCTTCCTGCATCCGTTCTGCGAGAAAACCTTCACGCCATGCCCGTTGTTCAAGCATAGAGGCAAGTTGTTCGGCGTTAAACGTTTCGCCATCGCACAGCGGCGACACTTCGCGCAGCTGGCGCAAAATCCACGAAGGATAAAGCGGCAGCGTTTCCTGATCCTGAGTATAACGCGTCGCTTCGCGGATCAGGATCGGCCAGGCGCTGGCGTCAGGCGCAGGCAACTGGTGACTCGCCGCAATATGCAGCACCCACTGTTGCCACAGGTTCATTGCTTCTTCGTCAACGATCTGAAGGTTGTCTTCGAATTCGCTATAAATCGCGAGTGAGCTCAGCTCCGGCTCCATCTCCTGGAAATCTGCCAGCGATTCTCGATCGCCAACCAGTATGACTTTCAACTGCAGAGGTAAAGAGGGCACCGAAACCGGTAACGGACGCGTTTCGTCCTGTGAGAACCAGTCGAAGCGGTTGCGCTCAACCATATGCTTTAAACGCAGCCACAGCAGCGGCTGGGAAAGCAGAGCACGCAGGGAAAGGATCAGCACACCGCCGTTGGCCTGGTGAATCAGGCCGGGCTGTAAAGTTACTTTCTCGCCGAGCTGGCGTACGCACCCGAACAGCTGCTCCGTTTCAACCCAGTCGGCAGATACAATCTCGCCTTTACTGGTAAAAGGATCCTCAGCGCTAACGGCGGGGTGCAGCGTAACGGTATGGTTTTCAATAGAATAATGGCCGCCAAACAATTGGTCGGCTGCAGGGCTATTGGCCCGCAAATAGTCAGCGACGGTGTCGAGATAATCTTTTTCTTCCGGTGCTCTGATGAGCATAAACGCCGAAGAGGAGTAAGGGTGAATCAACTGCTCAAGGCCAAAGCATAAACGGGGCTGGATGGCTTGAATGTCGAGCGGCGAATCGGGGTCCGTTTGTGGCTGCGTAAACAGTTCAAGGTACCGATCGGTATCGGCAACCAGAGCACGCCATGAAAGTTTATTAATGGTCAAAGTCGCTTTTTTAAGGTAGAGGTTAAAGGCGCGATTATAGCGTAATGGTAAACAGGACACACCCGTAATCAAACAATTGACCGGGAGAATCGATCGCAGAATCACAGGCTACGATTTCAATTCAGCGAATTGGCAAAAAACTGTTATTCTGAAGTGAGTTATACGGTCACCCTGAGATCACAATGAAATACCAACAATTGGAAAATCTCGAAAGCGGCTGGAAATGGAAATATCTGGTGAAGAAGCATCGCGAGGGCGAGCTGATCACCCGTTATATTGAAGCCAGTGCGGCCAAAGAGGCAGTTGACCTCTTACTCAACATGGAAAATGAACCTGTCCAGGTTGCCGACTGGATAGACGCGCACATCAATCCCGAATTAATTAACCGCATGAAGCAGACGATCCGGGCCCGTCGCAAGCGTCATTTCAATGCTGAGCATCAGCACACCCGCAAAAAGTCTATCGATCTGGAATATATGGTCTGGCAGCGTTTAGCAGGGCTTGCGCAGCGTAGGGGCATTACGCTTTCCGAAACCATTGTGCAACTCATTGAAGACGCTGAGCGTAAGGAAAAATACGCCAGCCAGATGTCTACGCTTAAGCAGGATATCGAAGCATTGCTGGGTAAAGGCGATTAGGGTGCTCTTTGTTATCACACCGCCCGAGCTGAGATGAAAACAGCAGATAAAAAAAACCCCGCATCGCGGGGTTTTTTCATAACGGTAACTTAAGCCTGCGGCTGAGTTACAACGTCTTTGATACCTTTAACTTCGATTTCTACGCGACGATCCGGTGCCAGGCAGTCGATCAGAGCAGCACGCGGTTTAACGTTGTCACAGGTGTTGCCAGTAACCGGGTTAGATTCGCCCATGCCACGTGCAGAGATCTTGTCAGAAGGAATACCTTTGGAGATCAGATAGTCAACAACGGACTGAGCACGTTTCTCAGACAGACCCTGGTTGTAAGCGTCAGAACCGATACGGTCAGTGAAGCCCAGAACAACAACGGAACCGTCTTTCGGATCCAGGTTGCTCAGCTGTGTGTACATCTGATCCAGAGCCTGCTGGCCTTCCGGTTTCAGGGTTGCTTTGTTGAAGTTGAACAGAACGTCAGACTTCAGAGTGAAGTGCTTGGTCTGTACTTCCGGAGCCGGAGCTGGAGCCGGAGCTACAACCGGTGCCGGAGCGTCATACTGGCCGAAACGGTAAGAAACACCAACGCTCAGCATGCCGTTATCAGGACGAGTACCTACAGTACCGGCGTCACCGATGTTGTTAACCCACTGGTATTCCAGACGGGTAGCGATGTCGCGGGTAACAGCCCATTCAACACCACCAGCGAATACCGGAGAAACGCCAGTGTCGTGATCTTTCAGACGACCACCAGCACCGTTGTTGTATGCGGCTTTAGAGTCAGCACGCCATACCATACCACCCAGACGGGTATAGATATCCAGATCGTCAGTTACCGGGTAACCCAGTTTAGCGGTCAGCTGAACGCCCTGAGCTTTGAAAGCGCCGTTGTCGGTGTCGCCTTTATACGGCATACGACCTAACCAGTCGTAACCCATTTCAAAACCAACGTACGGGTTAACCTGGTAACCACCGAAAGCACCAGCGCCGAGTTGGTCTGCATGAGTCGGGCCGTTACCGATGCGGTCGTCATAACCATTACCGTAGAAACCGGTATCGTGGTACTGGGACCAGCCCAGCTTACCACCTGCATACCAGGTGTTATCTTTCGGTGCGGCTTGCGCTACGGTAGCGAAGCCAGCCAGTGCCACTGCAATCGCGATAGCTGTCTTTTTCATTTTTTGCGCCTCGTTATCATCCAAAAGGCCATGAACATCTCTAAAAGAGCTCACGGTTAAATCCTTCACCGGGGTTATAGCTCAACTTGTAACTCTACCGTCTGTACGGTTTATTAATGAGCAACCCTGGCGATGTAAAGTCTACAACGTAGTTGAAAACTTACAAGTGTGAAGTCCGTCAGGCATATGAAAAAAAACGACTTGCGTACATATTTGTTAACATTTTTGCTGCAATTGTAGGCAGCGATGATGAGCCAGTGGTGGCTGAAGCCGCGTATTCCGCCTAAATTTCGCGTATGAACAACGGCCTGTAAATATTTAAAAATAAGTCCAGGATTTGTCTTAAATTTACTTAATGATACAAACCAGAGTGAATTTTTAGCGCAGAACGTGGTCTCGTACCGTTAATAGCCCCGCGTGAAGGCCGCATAATGAAGCAAAGGGCATTACCCATTTCTGCGGCTTCTGAAAGCGCCTGATGTTCTTCATCACTCATCTCATACGACAACCAGCCAATCACCACGCTGTAGTTTCCGGTACGCAATGCACGCAGCATCGCATCAACAGTAGTATAAGAATTGGTTGGGTTAGCCTGCATCACTTTGGTCAGCGGCAGACCAGACGTCTGAAGCCATGAACGGCTGAGACGTTGATTTGGCGAGAGCCATAACAGCCAACGCGATTGTTGACCAAGCTGCTGGAGTAACGGTAATAAAACACACTGCGTCATCCAGGGCTGATCTTCCTGGTAAACAATTTCACTGACCATACCTTTCATCTCCGGGGCTGCTGAGTATTCCGGATGCGGTTTTGCCATACGCAAGGGTGTAACTGAGTGATTTGAATGAGCAGTGATGTTCATGATGTGTTCAACTCCAGTGTGTACTGTATGTTTATACAGTACCCGCAGGCAGAACAAAGATCAACCTTATTTTCTGAAAGCACCTCGCAATTCTTTTATCTAAATCCCATGCCATGAAAAATAAATATTGCCGAGATTCGCCAAGTTGAATATGTTCCTTTTACAGGAATTAACAACGGAAATATTCCTGTTATTTATTGATATTAAAGGAGTTATAATGAAAACGATTACTTCTGAAACGCTGGCGCGCGTTGAGGATTTATTAAAAGCTCTGGGTGAAGTGCGTTATCGTTCCTTATTTGGTGGGTACAGTCTAACGATTGATAAAGCCGCGTTCGGCATGTTGGTTGAAGGCGAGCTTTTTTTACGGGCTAATGAGCAAAGCGCCGCTTACTTTACCCAACGTAATTCATCGAAGTTGAAATTTACTCGCCGGGGAAGGGCGGTTTACCTGAACTATTATCAGGTAGACAGCGAATTGTGGAATGACCCGGATTTACTGGTGCAGTTAGCCTCTCACTCCATTACCTGCGCCAATGAGATTATTGCTCACCGCCATCAGGACGTGCGCGTTAAGGATTTACCTAATCTCTCCCTGCAATATGAGATATGGCTATGGGAGGTAGGCATTAGCGATGTCCATACCCTTAAAGCGTATGGTGCAAAAGAGTGCTGGCTAAGGTTGCGTACCATTAAAAAAAATTGTGGTGTTAAAGCGCTGTATGCGCTTGAAGGTGCCATTATCGGATTGCATGAAGCCGCGCTCCCGGCAGAAACTCGCCGGGAGCTGTATGAGTGGTTTACCCGGCAGCCCTCTTTAGTCAGCGAGTGATGAGACCTGGTGCTGTAGTTTACTCACTTCTGGCAGCAGCCCGGCAATTAACCCAATTTGCTGCAGAACTAATGCCTCTTTACTCTCCTGACGAGGCTCAATATCGCGAATCCGCTGTGTCAGCCTGGCTAATGCCAGCTGAACTTTACTTTCATCAGCAGGAAGATGGTGCAGCGCATCGTCAACATAGCAAACGGCGTCATCCAGGATAGCGAGGATTTCGCTATTCACCACCTTTTCGCGGTGTGCGCCAAGAGCGGAAATATAGCCCGTTAATGAATGGTTCAGACAAAGAAGCCTGAAGGCCGTGTCGCGAATTTCATCGCTGACGCGAGGTTCCGTCGACATGTTCGATACCACGGACGCCAGTTCCGCATCGCGATTATGAGCGTCACGTCGGGCGATACGGTAGGCGAGGCGGTTGTCGCGGCCCTGGTGGTATTGCTCCAGGATGGCGTCGAGATAGCGGCAGTTGGCATTAAGCGCGCGTTCAAGCACCAAATCGAGCCGACGAAAACGCCAGTCAGGCCAGATAAAACTCACCGCTGCCCAGGCTATCGCGCAACCTATCAGGGTATCGATCACGCGCGGCAGCGCCACTTCGAAGCCTTCACCCAATAGATTGAAGCACAGCAGCACCAGCAGGGTAATAAACATCGTAGCGTGAGCATACTGTACGGTGCGGAACATAAAGAACAGTACGCCCGTGATGACGATAAGTATCAACTGTCCTTCAAGCGAAGGCACAAACCACAGCACCGGGATGCCGATAGCCACGCCGATTAAGGTGCCGATCACCCTCAATGCCAGACGGTGGCGCGTGGCATTATAGTTGGGCTGGCAGACAAACAGGCTGGTCAGCAGGATCCAGTAGCCATGCTGCAAACCGGTGATCTGGATAAACGCATAGCCGATACACAGCACCACCGACATTCTCACCGCATGGCGAAACAGCGCCGACTCAGGCGTAAAATGACGGCTCAGCCGCAGCCAGATATCGTTGACCCCATGCAGGCTGTCATCGGCAAGCTGGTTCTCTTCGCTACGCGGTTCAGCCAGAGCCTGCTCAGATTCGATACTGGCCAACTGAGCATCGACATCGCGCAGGTTGTTAATGAGAAATCCGATGGCTTTCTTTTCCGCATCCGACATTGCATCCGGGCGAATACGCGAAATTGCGGCGTCGAGATGAACGAACGCGCGTTCAAAACGCGGGTCGTGCTGGTAAGGCGTACGCAATAAGATCGAGCGCGCCAGCGCCTGGCAGGCTTGGCCCTGCATAGACAGTAGCCGCTGGAAGCGGAACATCACATCGCTATAGCGCAGCTTTTGGCGCAATTCATGATATTGAATATGAGCTGAACTGGCCCGCTCATGAATATCCTGCGCGACAAAGTAATAGTGCAGTGTCCGACGGGTGCCCCGCTGGCCGCGATCGCCGCGCAGTCGGGTCAATAACAGCGCTTTGGTCTGATTCAGCGTGGCGATGAGCTGACTGTTTGCCAGCGCCAGTTCCATCATCGGTGCCTGCCGCTCCTCTTCAATGTCGGGATCGAACAGGCGCGATTTCATTTCAAGATACCAGGCAAGCTGCTCGTAGCTGCGAGCCAGACTATCCTGCAACGCTCTGACAGGGAAAATCAGATAGCCGATCAGCGTCAGCAGGTTGTACCACACCGCGCCCGCCAGCAGTAGCAACGGCTGTTGATACCAGTGCTCGTACAGCGAGACGCCCAGCATGGTATACACGGCGATCAATAATGCGCCAAACGCGATAGTGGCGTAACGCTGCCCCAGCCCGCCGAGCAGGATAAAACCGCAGGTAGAAATCATCAGCCCAACGGCAAACAGCCACGGCCACGGAAACAGCAGCTCCACCGAGGCGGAGGCAATAAAAAAGCAGATCAGGGTGATGATCAGATTACGCAGCCGTCCCGCCAGCCGATCGTCGAGATCGGTCAGCGCAGCGGCAACCACGCCTAAGGTGAGCGGGATCGTGAGTTTGACTTCGCCAAGCCACCACGGCAGCGCCGCGCTGCCGCACAGGGCGATAAAAATGCGCACGTTATACAGCCAGGTACTGTTCCAGGAATATCGCCTGAGCAGGGGGCTAAACATACTGTTGCGTTTTCCCATTACTGAAAACGGCGACGGGCGTTGGCTTCACGCGCCGCTTGCGCCACTTCCACTGAAACGACCCGGCGTCCGACCGGCCACAGCGCAATAGCGGCGATTTTAAAATTCGCGATACCCACCGGAATGCCGATAATCGATACGCACTGCATAATGCCGGCTGCGATGTGCATCAGGCATAGCCACCAGCCAAACAGCACCAGCCATACCATATTCAACAGCGTGCCGCCGGTATTGAGTATCGCGCTCTTGCTTTGCGGCTCCAGCTCGTCGACATGAATCGCTTCATTACCATAAGGCACCAGTGAAAGTTTGGTGATTTCCCAGCATGAGCGCGTTAACGGTAGGGTAATAATAAAGACAATACTCAGTACCGTTGCCAACAGCCAGGAAAGGGTGGTGGCGAAGCCGCCGAGAACAAAATTAAGGATATTAAGAACCGTACGCATTGAATCTCTTCCTGTGATTGCTGAGCTAAAACATTAACCTCAGCAATTGTAACGCGTTTTTACTCTGGAGCGGCATATACAGGGCGGTTAAACTTAGCCTACGACGATTAACCCTGGTTACGTGATGGAACTGAAAGCAACTTCAATTGGAAAACGGCTCGCGCAGCATCCTTACGATCGCGTGGAGATCCTGACCGCTGGCGTAAAGGTATCGGGTGATAATCACGAATATGTCATCCCCTTTAACCAACTGCTGGCGATGAGCTGTAAACGCGGCATGGTATGGGGCGAGCTGGAATTTGTGGTGCCGAATAATCAGGTGGTGCGTCTGCACGGCACGGAGTGGGGCGAAACCCAGCGTTTTTATCAGCACCTTTCAGCGCTCTGGGCGCGCTGGAGCCAGGAGATGAGCGAGATCGCTGCGTCGGTGCTCAACGAACAGTGTCAGCACATCGCGGCGTTGACCCAGCGCAATAAGTGGCTAAAGCGCCAGGATATTGAAGGCATCCAGCAGGCTATCCGCGCGGCGTTTAGCGCCTTGCCGCTGCCGCTGTCACGCTTAACGGAGTTTGAAAACTGCCGTGACGCCTGGCTTGAATGTAACAGCTGGCTGACCCACGTTGAAAAACGCCGCCAGCAGGCTAACCAAAAATTCACGCAGCAGATGCTTAGCCAGTACGCCGAATTCTTCCAGCAGATTGAATCGTCTCCGCTCAACTCAAGCCAGGCCCGCGCGGTGGTTAACGGTGAAGAATCGGTACTGGTGCTTGCCGGTGCCGGCAGCGGTAAAACGTCGGTACTGGTGGCGCGCGCGGGGTGGTTAATGGCGCGCGGGGAAGCCTCCGCCGATCAGATTCTGCTGCTGGCGTTCGGACGCAAAGCGGCGCAGGAAATGGATCAGCGGATACAGGAACGGCTGCATACCGATCAAATCAGCGCGCGCACTTTCCATTCGCTGGCGTTGCATATTATCCAGCAGGGCAGCAAGAAAGCCCCGCAAATCAGCAAACTGGAAAGCGATACCGAGGCGCGTCATAAGCTGTTGATTACGGCATGGCGTGAACAGTGTCAGGAGAAAAAGGCTCAGGCGAAGGGCTGGCGGCAATGGCTGACCGACGAGCTCGACTGGGATATTGACGAAGGCAACTACTGGCAGGATGACAAACTCGCCCGCCGTCTTGCTCCACGTCTGGAAAGATGGCTGGGGATTATCCGTACCCATGGCGGTTCCCAGGCGGAGATGATCGCCAGCGTGCCGGAAGATGTGCGCGATCTGTTCCAGAAACGCGTCAGGCTGATGGCCCCGCTGGTGAAAGCCTGGAAGACAGCACTAAAAGCGGAAGGCGCGGTGGATTTTTCCGGGCTGATCCACCAGGCCGTCAACGTGCTGGATAACGGGCGTTTTGTCAGCCCGTGGAAGCACATTCTGGTGGACGAGTTTCAGGATATTTCCCCTCAGCGTGCAGCGCTGTTGGCGGCGCTGCGGCGGCAAAATTCCCACACTGCCCTGTATGCCGTGGGGGATGACTGGCAGGCGATTTATCGCTTTAGCGGCGCGGAGCTGCTACTGACCACCTCCTTTACCCATCACTTTGGTGAAGGGGATCAATGCGCGCTGGATACGACCTATCGCTTTAACGATCGCATTGGTCAAATCGCCAACGCGTTTGTGCAGCAAAACCCGCATCAGCTGGCCAAGCCGCTGAACAGTTTAACGACCGGGGACAAAAAAGCCGTCACCCTGCTGCCTGACGATCGGCTTGAGGCGCTGCTGGATAAACTTAGCGGGTATGCCCGTCACGATGAACGCATTCTGGTGCTGGCTCGCTACCATTATCTGCGCCCGGCGGCGTTGGAAAAAGCGGATACCCGCTGGCCAAAGCTGAACATCGATTTTATGACCATCCATGCCAGCAAAGGCCAGCAGGCGGACTATGTGATTATTGTTGGATTGCAGGATGGCAAAGAAGGTTTTCCGGCACCGGCGCGGGAATCGGTAATTGAGCAGGGATTGTTGCCACAGCCGGAAGATTTCCCGGATGCCGAGGAGCGGCGCTTGCTCTACGTGGCGCTAACGCGCGCCCGGCATCGGGTATGGCTGCTGTACAACAAACCGAACCCTTCCCGTTTTGTGCCGATCCTGGAAGCGCTCGGTGTACCGGTGACGAAAAAGCCGTAATTACTTCAGGCGATCGGCCAGATAACGTTGGTAATCTGGAATAAGAATATCAATGTTATCGTTAAAGTGCGGCGACTGGATAATGAAGTCGGCGGTAGAAATATTGGTGGCGACGGGAATATTCCAGACGGTGGCAAGGCGCAGCAGCGCTTTGACATCGGGATCGTGAGGCACAGCATTAAGCGGGTCCCACAGGAAGATCAGCACATCAATTTTGCCTTCCGATATCAGTGCGCCTACCTGCTGGTCGCCGCCCATTGGGCCGCTCAGCATGGCTTTCACTTCCAGACCGCTGGCGCGTTGGATCAGATTGCCGGTGGTGCCGGTGGCGTAAAGCACATGCTGCGACAGCAGCGTCTTATGGCGTTCGGTCCATTTTAAGAGCATTTCTTTGCAGTGATCGTGGGCAACCAGCGCGATATGTTTTTGTGCGCCTAATGTACGGGTAGTCAGTTCCATAGCGGTATCCATGAAATAAATTTGGATACAGCTTACCGGAAGTGATTGATGCCGCAAGCGAAGCGATTAAAAAATCCGAGGTTGATGCGGGTCAGGAAGAGGGCTGTTGTTTTACCCATTCCAGAAAACGGGTGCGAGTGTCATTATCGGCCTGCAAATACCAGTGCTTAAGCCGCTGCTCGGTAAGGGTTTGCGAATGCGCTACCGGCCGGTCCAGTTCCGATGGGCCAGAGAGCAAAGCGCTGTCATCGGCAATCATCGTGACAAACTCAGGGGCGGAAGCCTTATTATTGGCCTTGTTATAGCGCTCCGTCTCCCATTCATAATCAATGCCCTTTGGCGTATTGGTCACCGCCAGCACATCGAGCCTGGCGGGTATCGGCGTGGCGCTGCCGTCCAGCAGCTGTACGCGCGGCGTGGCGTCGAATTGTTCACTCTCTTTTTCGGTTTCAATACGCGGCAGGGATATATTGACCTGGGTAACATTACGGGTATCGAACGTCATGATCAGGGGCGGAGAAATATACAGCCATCTGTCCCGGCTGGCGGTGGTCAGATTTTTTTCTACCCGGAACACCAGTTGATGAGGACCGTTATCTAATTCAATGCTATCCGCGCCGCGCAGAAAAGAGCCGGAGACCTTTTTACCGTCAAGAACCAGTAAATCGATTTCTCCAGAAAGATGTAGCGTGGTGGCCGCTGCCGTTACCGGTATCAGCGCCAACAGCATCGCTGTGGCGAATAAGCCTTTCATTAAGGTCTCCATAATCCCGGCATCTCAGCCTGAGAATGTATCAAAATTTTGCACGAATAATATTCATTAACATATATCCAGATTAATCTGTTTGGCTCTCATGCATCCGTATGGGAATGATGGTGAGTCATGCGGGTTTGGCATACACTGAAAAACCACTGCTGGAGGAGCGACTATGAATGAATCTGAAATTGCTGGCATTCTGAAGACAACGCGCACCATCGCGCTGGTGGGTGCCAGTGACAAGCCGGAACGGCCAAGCTATCGCGTTATGGCTTATCTGTTGAACCAGGGTTATCACGTGATCCCCGTTTCGCCTAAAGTGGCAGGAAAAACGCTGCTGGGCCAGAAAGGCTACGGATCGCTGAGCGAAATCCCGGAAAAAATCGATATGGTGGACGTGTTCCGCAACTCTGAAGCCGCATGGGGCGTGGCGCAGGAAGCCATTGCGATTGGTGCCAAAACGCTGTGGCTGCAGCTGGGCGTGATCAATGAACAGGCGGCAGTGCTGGCGCGGGATGCGGGAATGAAAGTCGTCATGGATCGTTGCCCGGCCATTGAAATCCCGCGGCTGGGCCTGGCCAAATAAACGATAAACCCGGCATTGCCGGGTTTATTTTTAGTTGTTTAAGCGCGGTGCCTGAAGCTGTTTACGGATAGTTTGCGCCAGTTCGTCCATAGAGGGCTGCTCCGGGTGCTCGTCCTGAAGCTCGCCGCTCAACTGGGCTTCGGCCAGGTAGGTGTGGACCGGCTGGCCATCGTCATCTTCCATAACCACATGATACCAGGGGGCGGCGCGCAATTCTGCGTTTACCGCCAGCTCGTCTGCGTCAGGTTCATCCAGCGCGTATTCGGGATCGATATCGACCACGACGCCCAGATAACCCAGCAACGAGTGGCGGACCTGTTGGCCAATACCAAATTTGCTGGCAATCATCGTCACCTCCCGGGGAAACTTAACTCTGCATCAGATATGCGGGTGGTTTCCCATTTTTCAAGTTACATGATGCGGCAGGCAAATCCTTTCAAATAAAGCCCTTCCGGGTAGCTCGCTATCACCGGGTGATCGGCTGCCTGACGGAACTGCTCTATAAATTGTACATCACGTCCGGCATCTACAGCGGCATCAGCGATGATTTTCTGAAATAAATCGCTGGCCATCAGCCCTGAGCAGGAGAAGGTCAGCAGCACGCCGCCCGGGTTGAGCAGCTGGATTGCCAGCATATTGATGTCTTTATAGCCCCGGCAGGCACCCATCAGCTGATTTTTGTTTTCCACAAACTTTGGCGGGTCCATCACGATGACGTCGAATTTCTCGCCCTGATCGCGATATTTACGCAGCAGTTTGAACACGTCATCACGGACGAAATCCGCCTTGCTGAGATCCAGACCGTTCAGCTCAACGTTTTGTTTTGCCACGTCCAGCGCGTCCTGCGAGGTGTCGACGCTGATCACCTGCTGGCATCCGCCCATCAGCGCAGAAACCGCAAACCCGCCAGTGTAGGAGAAGCAGTTAAGCACGCGCTTATCCTTCACATAGCCGCGGGTTGCGAAGCGGCTGTCACGCTGGTCAAGGTAGTAGCCAGTTTTGTGGCCGCCTTTGATATCCACCAGCAGCTTCATACCGTGTTCTTCAATCGGCAACAGATCCGGAGGCAGTTCGCCGCTTATCGGGCCTTGAGTCAGCTCCATGCCCTCTTTTTTACGCACCGCGACATCGGAACGATCGTAAATAGCGCATTCAGGATAGAGCGCGTGCAGCGCACTAAGCAGGGCAGGACGTTGATACTCGGCCCCAGCCGACAGCAGTTGCAGGACCAGGAAATCGCCGAAGCGATCGATAGTCACGCCCGGCAGCCCGTCTGACTCACCGGCAATTAAGCGATAACTGTCGAGCCCGTCGCGCGCTGCCAGCCAGCTGCGCCACTGCTGTGCTTGTTGCAGGCGTTTAGTGAAAAAGTCGATATCGATGGATTCATCGCGATCGAAGGTCCAGACGCGGGCGCGGATCTGCGACGCGGGAGAATACGCGCCGCGCGCCAGCCACTTGCCCTGGTGATCGACGATATCAATGGTTTCACCCAGACTGGCTTTTCCTTCCAGACGCGCAACGGCACCGGAAAATACCCACGGATGGCGGCGCAATAACGATTTCTCGCGCCCTTTGGTTAACACTAAACGTACACTCATAATTTGCTATGCTTTTATGCTGGAAAAAATAGAAGGCTATTTTCCAGGTATGCCGAATAAAATGCAATGCATCGATTTTATGTCGGCGCGCCCAGTCGTCGGTGAGGGGAAGTCGGGCCGTTATCAGGCACTTCATCGCTGTAGGGTATAAAAATGAAAAAATGCCACTGACACACGCGTGGCGGCAGAGGGTGGTTTTGGTTTTTTATCTTTATTTAGACTCATATAGTGAAGTGAAATAGCATCATTCTTTCTGATTCTTTAGTTTCATATCGTTTGCTGGAGATTAACTAATCAAAAATACTTTTTTAAAAATGCAGTCCAAAATGATGATTGAAAAATATATTGCATAAATAATAATTTTAAAAAACATTCTGAGAATGGTTTTTAAAATGAAGCGAGAGAGGCTTATTCCATTTTTTCTACTATTAAGCGGGTGCACCAGTATCTACCCGCTCCCGGTAGTTAAACCCAGCCAGTACGATGTTGATGAGCAATTAGTTTTAGAACAATGCATTAACGATAGTAATAAATGTCCGGATAATAAAGAGAATAACTCTCAAAACAAACAACAGATCGTTGCCAGGAAAAATAAAGCACCTGTTGTCCCACAAACTTATCAGGAGATGTTAAGTTTTGCGCTTGCTTACAGAAACGTATGGCATGAGAAATATTTAAAACTGACTTCGCAAAACTACGGGACCAGTGAAATTGGTTTTCTGGGTACGTTAACGGCCTTAATTGCTGGCGTTAGCGGCGCTACCACCACTGCATGGATTGGCGGTGGAGTGGCAGCAGGCACGGCATTATTGCCGGAAAGGTATCAATACTCTGTGCAGATGTTCAATTACAAAAGCGCCGCAGATGCCGCACAGTGCATCTATTCAGCGCTGGAAATTCTCGATACTGCTACTGCTGAATATATTTTAGAAGCGAATTTTGCCAGAGAGATTGGTCAGTATGAATACAGAAAAATGCAAGATGTTATTTATGCTCTGGAAAATAAACAAGCCTCGGTGACACTAATGACACCGGATTTAACGTCATTTCAAAATATCCTAATGAAGGATAAAAAAGCTGCCGCGAGGCGAAATACTTACGAAGCATCTGGTGAAAACCTCATCACCGAGGCAAAGCAAGACAGTAAAGAAAAGCTCATCTCTGCCATAACATTATGCACCACGGCAGTATCGGGAAAATAGTTAGTCTCTGAACTGTTGTGTTTTTTATTCTCATCTTCTAACGAGGTTAGTATGTCCAGCTATTCCTATAATCATCCTTTATTTGGTTATGTAACCTATGAAACAGCGCACACCCCGGCAATATTCGGTGATGACATCACCTTTACCAGTGGATTTAATACTGATGATCTTTCCATGATACATATTCCGCAGCTTGCGGGTATAACTAATTTTGTATCGACGATTTATTTTCATAACAAGGCGCATAATCAACTATTAAGCGCCTTTATGGAAATTGAAAATGAAGGGTTGCTTCATCATATTACTAATTTTAACAGCGTTTTTAATATGAGATTACGCAGGCCCACTAACGGCAAATTCAGTACGCTTCCGTCAAATCACTCGTTTGGAATTGCCATTGATATTAACCAGGGGGATGGACAGAACGGGATATCCTCAGCGCCCCTGGCGCCTATTTTCTTAAAATATGGATTTGGCTGGGGGAATAGTTTTACCTCTCCTGATCCTATGCATTATGAAGTGAATCAATTCTTATGACCTACTATTTAATAATATATAAGAGGCTTGGTTTAACGATGAAAAAAGTTATCGCTACGTCATTTGCAGACCCAAAAGATGTTGAAAGATATAACAAAGTGCTTGCAGAAACAGGCTCAGAAAAAGCAGCTTTGCAGGCTGGAGATAACGGCGTAGGGGCGTGGGGTGATATTACAGCAACCGAAGAGGAAGCAATATGTGCCTTACCCCCAGAAGTTATTAAAGAAAAATGGGGGAGCTTAAAACAAGCTAAAAGAAAACCGGTAGCAGTAAAATATGTTGATGTTGTTGTTACCGGAGTGCTGGGCGACATTATGCCCTCTGTAAAAAATATCAAAAATGGCGCAGGGATCGATCTTAATCCAGGTTTTGCCATCCGGCTGGGTTTAAAGCCGCCGTTTAAAACTGACGTGGAGTGGGAGTGGGGTGACGGAGGATAGCGCTAGCCACGGGACTTTCGCTTCCATCAGGCGTTTCGCACTCACTAAACGTACACTCATAATTTGCTATGCTGATGTCAGAGAAAATGGGCGCCATTTTCCCGAGTTCAGCGGTGAAATGCAACGCGCCCGGCATAAAGGAGCACGGTAATGTCAAATGTATGCGTGATTGCCTGGGTGCACGGCACGGTCCAGGGGGTAGGGTTTCGTTACAGCACCCAGCATGAAGCCAACCGGCTGGGGCTTACCGGGTATGCCCGAAATTTAGACGACGGCAGCGTGGAAGTGGTGGCTTGTGGCGAAAATGAGCGGGTAGAACAGCTACTGGCCTGGCTTAAAGCGGGCGGGCCGCGCAGCGCCCGGGTGGAGAAAGTGCTTCATGAGCCACATCAACCCGAGCGCGAATGGACCAACTTCGGCATTCGCCATTAAAGGCATTTTACCGGCTTAGGCAGACCCGCAATTTTAGTGGCCTGCTTCGCCGGGCCTTTCGGGAATAAGCGGAAAAGATAGCGGCTGTTGCCTTTCTCTTCGCCATACGCTTTCGCCATCGCCTTGACTAACATTCGGATGGCGGGCGAGGTATTAAACTCCAAATAAAACTCGCGCACGAAGCGCACCACTTCCCAGTGTTCTGGCGTCAGCGCGATGCCTTCCTGCTCAGCAATCACCTCCGCCAGCCCTTCGCTCCAGGCGCTGGAATCTTTCAGATAACCATCGTTATCGGTTTCAAATTGTTTATCGTTAAAGGTCAACATAATGCTCTTACCACCGTGAAACGGGGTCGCAGTGTAGCAAATATTGGGGGCTGAAAAAAACAAAGCCCCGCGCAGTGGCGGGGCCGGGTAAACATGAGGCTGATTAATCGCGGCTGGCGAAGCCCAGGATGCTCAGCAGGCTGACGAAGATGTTATACAGCGACACGTACAGGCTGACGGTGGCGCGGATATAGTTGGTTTCGCCGCCGTGAATGATATTGCTGGTCTCATACAGGATTGCGCCAGAAGAGATCAGAATAAACACGGCACTGATTGCCAGGTGCAGGGCAGGCAGTTGCAGGAAGATGTTCGCCACCATCCCGATCAGCACCACCACAATACCCGCCATCAGCATACCGCCCATAAAGGACATGTCTTTACGGGTGGTCAGCACGTAGGCGGAGCAGCAGAAGAACACTAACGCAGTGCCGCCCAGCGCCATGCCGATCACGTCGCCCATCCCGGCAGACAGATACGCATTCAGGATCGGGCCAAGGATATAACCCAGGAAACCGGTGAACGCGAACGCAGAGACAATACCTGCCGGCGAGTTAGCGGTTTTATAGGTCAGGAACATCAGGCCGTACATCCCCACCAGCGTCAGGATAATCCCCGGCGACGGCAGGCCCAGCACGGTACTGGCGGTGGCGGTCATAGCCGAAAACGCCAGCGTCAGGCTCAACAGGAAATAGGTGTTACGCAGCACTTTATGCGTGCTAAGCAGCGAATTCATATCGCGTGAGGAATAAACTATGCGATCCATGAGTTGTTCTCTCATTACAGGTGTTTAGCGTCAGAGAATAGTGCGCCATAAGGAAGCGGCAAAGCGCTTTTACCCATCTTTACGCTGATTTATCAAGCAAAACAATCAGTAGCTGGCGAAGAGTCTTCAAACAGTCGGAAGCGAAAAGCGCCTCTCCGCCACAACTTCGCTGCTAACTTTTTGTGCATAACGTCGATAATTCAGGCGATTAATCGCAATTTGCTTGTTTTTGCGGCAAACGAACGGTTCCGGGCTTTACAGGAGGAAAGGGGATGTTTATAGTTCGCCTCATTGGAAGTGTGGCCGAGCGGTTGAAGGCACCGGTCTTGAAAACCGGCGACTCGAAAGGGTCCCAGAGTTCGAATCTCTGCGCTTCCGCCATATTAGTGAAGGGGTCGTCGAAAGACGACCCCTTTTGCTTTGTGGCGTATGGCTAGACCAGCAATCATTAAAGCCAGAGCGCATTAACGCCTACTCCGGCTTTATTCTCCGTATTATCCCTCAACCGCCTCGCGCAGCCGGGCTTTCATCGTGATATAGGTCATTTGCGCATACTGCTCGGCCCAGTGTTGATCCTGTATCGCGCTGAGATTGACGGCGCAATACTTGGTTTCCGGCGTTTTAGAGACAGGATCGAGATTATCCTGGGTCAGCTCATTGCACGCGCCTATCCACCACTGGTAGGTCATATATACCGCCCCCTGATTGATACGTTCGCTGACATCGGCGCGGCTGATCACTCTACCGCGCCGTGAGCTTACCCATACCAGCGCCCGATCGCGGATGCCAAGCTGCTGCGCGTCCTGCGGATTAATCTGCACAAAACCCGGCTCATCGGCCAGCGTTTGCAATGCCGCACAGTTACCGGTCATTGAACGGCAGGAGTAGTGGCCTACCTCGCGTACCGTACACAGCACCAGCGGATACTCGGCGTCAGGGCGTTCTGCCGGTGCGCGCCACGGCGCGGCGAAGAGTTGCCCGCGTCCTGAAGGGGTATCAAACTGGTTACCTTCGTACAGGTACGGGGTGCCGGGGTGATCCAGCGTTGGGCAGGGCCACTGAATATGTCCCATCTCGCCCATTTTCTGATACGTCACGCCAAAAAACAGCGGACACAACTCGCGCATTTCATCCCAGATTTGCTGATTATCCCGGTAATGCATCGGGTAGCCCATCTCCGTGGCAAGCAGGCTAATGATTTCCCAGTCGCGTTTTACGTTGTAGGACGGCTCGATAGCTTTTTCGAAACGCTGGAACCCACGGTCGGCGCAGGTAAACACGCCGCCATGCTCACCCCAGGAGGTTGCGGGCAGGATAACGTCGGCCGCTTCGGCGGTTTTGGTCATGAAAATGTCCTGCACCACTACAAAGTCCAGCGCCTCAAATCCGGCGCGCACCAGCCCCAGATCGGCTTCGGTCTGTAGCGGATCTTCCCCCATGATGTAATAGGCTTTTACCTTGCCCTCCAGTGCCAGATGGGGAACCTCAGTGATGCGCACACCCGGCTGGTCGTCCATCAGCGCAGGATCAATGCCCCAGGCATGGGCGAATTTTTCACGTACGGCGGCATCGGTGACCGGCTGGTAACCGGGAAACTGGTTTGGCAGTACCCCCATGTCACAGGCACCCTGGACATTGTTCTGGCCGCGTACCGGGCCGACGCCCACGTGCGCCCGTCCAAGATTACCGGTCAGTAACGCGAGGCTCGCCAGCCCTTTAACCACATCCACCGCCTGGCCGAACTGGGTCACGCCCATGCCCCACATAATGGTGGCGGAGGGGGCAGCGGCATAGGTGCGCATAGCCTGCCGGATGCTTTGCGCCGACACACCGGTTATCGCTTCTACCGCTTCCGGCGCGTACGCTTTTACCTGTTCCCGATAGGCTTCGATTCCGTCGGTATAGCGGCTGACATACTCATGGTCATACAGATCTTCTTCCAGCAGCACATAGCCGAAGGCATTGACCAGCGCCATATTACAGCCGTTGTTAATTTGCAGATGCTGATCGGCGATGCGCGCTGTTTCGATGCGGCGCGGATCGCAAACGATCACTTTTGCGCCGTTCTGCTTCGCTCTCAGGACTCGGCGCGCCACGATGGGATGCGAGTCCGCACAGTTGTAGCCAAACACCAGCAGGCATTTGGAATGTTCAATATCTGCGATGGAATTACTCATCGCCCCATTGCCGAGGGTTTCCTGAAGCCCGGCGACGGACGGGCCGTGGCATACCCTGGCGCAGCAGTCGACGTTATTGGTATGGAGCACCGCGCGGGCGAATTTCTGCATCACATAATTGGTTTCATTACCCGTACCACGCGACGAACCCGTGGTCATGATGGCGCGCGGGCCATAAGCGGCTTTGATCTCTCCAAGCCGCTTTGCGGTATAGCGAATGGCCTCGTCCCAGGTCACCGGGGTGAGTTTGCCCCCCTTTTGGTAGCGGATCATCGGCTGGCGCAGGCGCGGAGTCAGCAGTCGGGTATCGTTAAGAAAATCCCAACCGTAGTACCCCTTCAGGCATAGCTGGTTCTGGTTAGTTATGCCGTCCGCCGCTTCCGCGCGGATGATTTTATTGCTGTTGACCACAAGGTTGAGTTTGCAGCCCGCACCACAGTACGGGCAAACGCTGGTGACTTTTTTCATCATTAACAGACCTGTTAAAAGTTGAAAGAGCGAGAGGAATGAGAGTTAAAACGTCAGCGCCGGGATGTTATCCAGCGCCGCGCGGCGGCGTTTTTCCGCGCTGAGTTGCGCCAGTCGGTTACGATCGACGCAGAGAATGGCGTTGGTCGGGCATGCCTCGATACAGGCAGGGCCTTCTGCGCGGTGATGGCACAGGTCGCACTTATTGGCTTCGGCTTTTTCCGCCATCACGTTTAAGCCAGCGCCGCTATTACGCACCACCGGGCGAACCACCACTTCCATGGCACCGTACGGGCAGGCCACCACGCAGGTTTTACAACCGATGCAGCGCTCCTGTTGAACGTGAACAAACCCCTGATCGCGGCGGATCGCGCCGTTCGGGCAGACGTTAGCGCAGGGCGCGTCTTCGCACTGGCGGCACATCGTCGCGGTAGAGACATTCACCCCTTTGATAACATGCACCCGGGGCAGAAAGGTTTTCGCCGTCAGGGCTGAGCAGTCCTGGTCCTGCTGGTGAGAAACTACGCAGGCGACTTCGCATGTGCGGCACCCAATACATTTGCTGGCATCAGCAATGATGAAGCGGTTCATCAATTTCTCCGGTTAATAAGTAACGCTCACCCTAAGCATTAACCGTGCCAGGTTTTAATTTATTGAAAATATGGGGTTTTATAAGATATTTTTGATGAGGCGTCACTGTCATTGTCATTTGTGACACTGTCAGTGACGCCCCGGGAGGGAAGAAAACAACGCTAAAACCTGGTATTACAGCGCCACAAAACCGCCGTTATCGCGCCAGTCGCCGAGACGCTGATAAACCGTCTCCACCGCCTGTTTCACCGCCTCGGTCATGGGATAGTAAAATCCCACAATATCCGGTTGTATGCCGACGAAGATCACCTCACCGACGTCGGGCTTCAGCTGTTCCACCAGATAGTTGAGCGGCATATTATGGGTGGTCATCATAAACATCTCCGCGATATCGTCCGGGTCAATAATGCGGATCTCGCCGGGATTCAGCCCCATATCGGTGGCATCGACGATCATCAGCCGATCGGGCCGCAGTTCGCGGATCGCCACAATATCGTTTTCCGGCGCGCTACCGCCGTCAATAACCTGCCATGCCCCCTGGGGGGCCGAATGACAGCGTTCAGCCAGCAGCGGACCGGCACCATCATCGCCCATCATGCTATTGCCCACGCACAGTAATACGTCAGTCATATTGTCTCCTCACCATGATATATACCGCGCTTTCTTGCTGAATGGCCGCCAGCCAGCCAAGCATGGCGTGGCTCCACGCCTGTTGCTCATCGGTCTGCGCGGCAAGCGCGGCATCAAACGCGCGCGCCAGCATCGTCACGTGGCTGTGGTCGATGACAATCTCGCCATAGCGCGGCACGCCTTCCATTTTGCGCCGCGCCTCGCTACCGTCGGCGAGGGTGGCTATCCAGGCGCGATAGTCAGCCAGATTGCAGGTCAGCGCCGCCGACAGGCAGTCAATCACGCCAAGATGATGGCCAATTGCCAGGCTGTAATAGATCACCTGTTGCGCTTTCGGGGGAGTCGCCTCGCTGTGGTCAATAAACTTACGGCTTAACATGCTGAACACCACCGACTCGTTCATCACACCCGCTCCTGTTCCACGACGCTGTGCAGGCTGGTGACAATTTCGTTGAGGCGCGGATCGTTTTCCTGCTCCAGCCAGCGCAGCACATGGTCGTCGCCCTGCACCAGATGGCGCATGTAGTCATCGGCGATCTGACGTCCATAGCGATAGCCCGCCAGGCGGCGCGCGGTCCGCTCAATACGCACCCGCAGCGGTTGCACCATCTCTGGATGGAGGATTTCCGCAGGTGCGGCATCCAGTTCGCCCGGTTCGCGCGCATGGATTTTTTGCTCCAGCAGGCCCAGCGCCAGCGCGAAGCCGTACAGCGTCGAGGCGGGCGTCGGCGGGCAGCCGGGGATATACACGTCAACCGGGACAATTTTATCGGTACCGCCCCAGACGCAGTAAAGATCGTGGAAAATCCCGCCGGTGTTGCCGCAGGCACCGTAGGAGATACAAATCTTCGGATCCGGCGATGATTCCCAGGCACGCAGGGCAGGGGAGCGCATGGCACGGGTCACCGCGCCGGTAAACAGTAAAATGTCGGCATGACGCGGTGACGGCACCACTTTGATGCCGAAGCGTTCGGCATCAAACAGCGGCGACAGCGTCGCGAAAATTTCAATTTCGCAGCCGTTACAACCGCCGCAGTCCACCCGATAAACATAGGCCGAGCGTTTGATTTTCTTTAACAGTGCGGTTTTCATGGCGGCAATGGATTCATCCACCGTCATCGGCACCGGTATGCCCTGAGCGTCGCGCGGGCCTAAAAGCTGGCTCATTACACCGCCTCCTTCATCTCACGGGTAAAGTCGATAAGTTCAGACGGGGCCAGGCCCTGCTGGCGTTTACAGTCCGGGCAGGTTTCGAAACTCTCCCGGTGTTGCTCAGCGCGGCTATCGCCGTTATGAGCTAACAGTGCGATAGCGTAATCAATCTCTTTTTGCACCGCGTAAGGCGTGCCGCATACCCGGCAGTGACAATAATCGAACCGCGCCTGTTGCAAAAAATCCGCTTTACGCCACACCGCCAGCTCGTACTCACGCGTCAGCGCGATAGCCGCCGTCGGGCAGACTTCTTCACAGCGCCCGCAGAAAATGCAGCGCCCGAGATCAAACTGCCAGGCCAGTTGCTGCTTAACCTGATCGATATCGACCGTTAAGGCGTTTGACGGGCAGGCGTTAACGCAGGCGGCGCAGCCAATACACTGCTGCGGATTATGCTGCGGCTTGCCGCGGTAATTTTTATCCACGTCATACGGCTGTAGCGGCCAGGTTGACGTCGCCACGCCGCCTTTGAGGGCTTTTTTGATAAAAGTAAACATACTCTCCCCGGACTATTTCAGCGGTGAATTGACGCGCTCAATGCTGTAGCGCTCAAGCTCTTTGTACGGCACCACCTGGCTTTTCTTCTTACGCACATCCACCACGGTCATGCGGTCGGTGCAGGAGTAGCAAGGGTCGAGGCTGCCGATGATCAGCGGGGCGTCAGAAACGGTATTACCGCGCAGCATGTAGCGCAGGGTCGGCCAGTTGGCGTAGGTCGCCGCCCGGCAGCGCCAGCGGTAGAGTTTCTGGTTATCACCGGTCATGCTCCAGTGGATATCGTCGCCGCGCGGCGCTTCTGAAAAGCCCAGCGCAAAGCGGTGCGGAATATAGGTAAACCCTTCCACCGCCAGCGGGCCGCCCGGCAGGTTATCCAGGCCAAAATCGATCATATTCAGCGCGGTGAAGACTTCGTTGATACGCACTTTCAGGCGCGACAGCACGTCACAGCCGTTCAGGCTATGCACTTCCATCGGCAGCAGGCCATAGCCGACAAACGGATGGTCGGCGCGGGTATCGCGGGCGTGGCCGCTGGCGCGTACCATCGGGCCGACGTTGCTGAAGTCGCGGGCGATTTGCGGATCGAGACGGCCAATGCCGACAGTGCGCTGTTCGATATTCGGGGTGCTCAGCAGAATATCCACCAGATCCTGCACGTCGCGGCGCATTTGCTGCGCAAGCTGGCGGGTCTGGATCATGTCGTCTTTCAGCAGGTCGCGACGAATGCCGCCGATCAGGTTCAGGCCGTAGGTTTTACGCGCGCCGGTGAGGATCTCGGCCATTTTCATTGAGGCTTCGCGCACTTTGAAAAACTGCATAAAGCCAGAGTCAAAGCCGACAAAGTGACAGGCAAGGCCGAGATTAAGCAGATGGCTGTGCAGACGCTCCACTTCGAGCAGGATCGCGCGGATCATTTGCGCGCGCTCCGGCACCACGATGCCCATCGCATTCTCTACCGAAGTGGTATAAGCGGTACTGTGGGCGAAGCCGCAGATCCCACATACCCGATCGGACAGAAAAGTGACTTCGTTATAACCCATGCGGGTTTCCGCCAGCTTTTCCATGCCGCGATGGACGTAGAACAGGCGGTAATCGGCGTCGATAATATTTTCGCCATCGACAAACAGACGGAAGTGGCCCGGCTCGTCCGAGGTGACGTGCAGTGGGCCAATGGGCACCACATTGTTTTTCTTGTTACCCAGCTCGTTGATGAACTCATAGGTTTCGCTGTCGGTGGTCGGTGCCGGACGCTGGCGGTAATCCATGCTGTCTTTACGCAGCGGATAGAGATCGTCGGGCCAGTCATCCGGCAGCACCAGACGGCGCTCGTCGGGCAAACCTACCGCAATCAAACCATACATATCGCGCACTTCGCGCTCGCCCCACACGGCGGCAGGCACGCGCGGCGTGACGGACGGGAACTCAGGCCGGTCAGGGTCGACCTCCACCCGCACCGTGATCCAGCATTTGGTGCCTTGCTCCATCGACAGCACGTAATACACTGCGAAATTGCCGCACAGTTTGCGCTCATCGTTGCCGAACAGCACTGACAGCCAGCCGCCCTGTTGGTAATACAAGTACTCCACGACTTCCGGCAAATAATTCAGTTTGACGGTGAGGGTAATCTGGTCGCGGGTTTGCCAGGCTTCATCAAGCACCACCCCAGGAAACGCCTGGTGCAGCGCGGCAAGATAGTGTTGACCCACTTTTTCTTCAGACATCATAAATTCTCTTATCACGCCGCCAGCAAGGAGACGAAGGCTAAAAAGGCAAAGCCGAAACCGGCCCAGGTAATACGGGACGTCTCAACAAAACGCAGACGCGCCATGCTGTTTTCCGCCAGGGCGATCAGCAGCACCGCCACCACCAGCTTAATCACCGCTATCAGCACAGCGACGATCAGCCCCGGCCAGGAGAACGCGCTCATCTGGCCCCAGGGGATGAACACGCCGAGGAACATTTGCAGCACCACCAGCTGTTTCAGGCTGATGCCCCACTTCAGCAGGGCAAAACCGCTGCCGCTGTATTCGCTAAGCGGTCCTTCCTGCAACTCCTGTTCCGCTTCGGCCAGATCGAACGGCAGTTTGCCCATTTCAATGAATGTGGCGAACGCGCAGGCCAGCAGCGCCAGCCCGAGCGGCAGGGTAGCGTGCACGGGCCAGTGATAGATTGTCAGGGTGATACTGCTGATATGAGTTGCGCCTGCCACCTGGGCCGCCACCCACAGACCGAGCAGCAAAATCGGCTCAACCAGCACGCCGAGCATTGCCTCGCGGCTGGCACCGATGCCGGTAAACGGGCTGCCGGTATCCAGCCCGGCAATAGCGAAAAAGAAACGGGCAATGGCGAACAGGTAGATCAGCGTGATCAGATCGCCCAGCTCAGACAGCGGCGAATACAGCGTCACCACCGGCAGCGCGCAGGCGATGGTCAGCATCACGCCCACCATCACCAGCGGCATCAGGCGGAACACCCAACCGGAGGCGGCGGGCGCAACGCTCTGGCGGCTGAGTAATTTCACCAGATCCCGGTATTCCTGAAGTATTCCGGGGCCGCGACGATTATGCAGCCGGGCGCGGGCTGCCCGGGTAATGCCAGACAGCAGCGGCGCAACGGCAAACAGCACCAGCATCTGGATGACGGGCAAAAGCAGATTGGTCATATCAGGCTCCCTGAGAAATCACGACAACCAGCAGAACGGCCAGCTCGATAAACGCCATCCGGCGGAATACCTGACCGGTTCGTTCACCGTGCCAGCCGGGGAAGAGCGCCACCGGGTTCAGACGCTTGCGCAGTGCCAGTACCGGCGCGAACGCCGCTTTTAGCGGATGGGCAAAACCGTGGGCGGTAATCACCATTTCCGGTTCATGCTGGTAGCCACACACCCAGGCCGAACCGCGGGTACGGTTTTCCAGCCGATCGCCCTTGAACAGCGCCATCATCGCCAGCGGCAACAGCAGCGTCGCGATCAGCAGCAGGGTGATCATCGGCTGAGAAACTTCCGTACCCGGCGTCGCCAGCGGCAGCGGCACGGCATGACTCAGCAGCGGCAGCAGCCACGGCGCGCCAACACCGCCCGCCACGCAGCACAACGCCAGAACGGCGACGCTCAGCTTCATCATTAACGGGACGCAGCAGGCATTTTGTGCGGCTGGGGTGCGCGGCGCGCCGAGGAAGGTGACGCCGTAGACTTTAGCCATACACATCACCGCCAGCGCGCCGGTAATCGCCAGGCCTACCGCCAGCAGCGGCCCCAGCAGGCGGGCGATGAATTGCGGCTGATTGCCAAGATGGAAGAAAGATTGATAAATCACCCACTCGCCGGCAAAGCCATTGAGCGGCGGCAGCGCGGCCATTGCCATCAGGCCAACCAGCATCGCCACGGAAATCAGCGGCATACGCTTACCGAGGCCGCCGAGTTTCTCAATATCGTGCTGCCCGGTACTGAACCACACCGCACCGGCACCCAAAAACAGCGTGGTTTTGAACAGGCTGTGGTTGAACAGGTGATAAAGCCCGCCCGTCAGACCGAGCGCGACCAGCAGCGGTGCCTGGACACTGATGCCAATCAGCCCGACGCCGAGACCGAGCAGGATAATGCCGATATTTTCCAGCGAATGGTAAGCCAGCAGACGATTGATGTTGTGCTCCATCAGCGCGTACAACCCACCGACGAAAGCGGTGATCGCGCCCAGCAGCGCCACCACAACGCCGCACCAAAGCGGCAACACATTCAGCAGTGAGAAAGTGAGCAGGCCGTAAACGCCGACTTTCAGCACCACGGCGGAAAACAGCGCCGCCGCCGGGCCGCTGGCCTGGGCATGCGCTGAAGGCACCCAGCCGTGCAGGGGAATAATGCCTGCCAGTAAGCCGAACCCGATGACACCAGCCACCCAGATCGGGAGGCTCAGCGGTTGGTCAACCATCATTTGCGACATCAGGGTGATATCCAGCGTGCCGTACTGCTTCCAGAGCAGCGCGCAAGCGACGGCCAACAGCAGCGTCCCGAGGCGGCCCAGCGCAAACCACAGTTTGCCGGACTGGGCGCAGCCGGTCAGGAACATCGCGCACAGCGCCATAATCTCAGTCATCAATACCAGTATGCCGAGGTTGGCGCTCACCACCGCCATCAGCGCCGCCGCCAGCAGCAGGTTCATTAACCATCCGTTGGCCTTAAGCGGGCGATGGCGATGAAGTGGGATGGCGAACAGGCTGATAAACAGGCCAGGCAGGCCAAGCGTGAGCAGCCACACCGCGTTAAGCGCGGAAAGCTGTGCCTGAAAATGGAGTGCCGTAACGGTGAACCGCAGCGCGGAATCGCCGTGAGTTAGTGCCAGCGCGCCGGCCAGCGTTGCCAGCGCGCTGCCCAGCGCGCCGCCCAGACCGGCGACAACAGCGCTAAGCGATTTGTGAAAAGCCAGCAGCGCCGCGATCAGGGCGCTGCCGCTGAATGCCCACAGCGCGCCGTTAATCAAATCAGAGTAATTCATTTTTCTCCCTCGCCACCCGCGCTAAACAGCGACAGATCGCCGTAGTCAAGATTGATGGTCAGCGCGCGTTTGCGCTTGCTGGCCTGGGCGATATCCTGGTTACTGACCACGCGAAGGGCATGGGTCGGGCAGGTACGCACGCAGGCTGGCCCTTGCTCATCAAAGCTGCATAAGTCGCATTTCACTGCGATAGCCCGTACTCCCGGCACCCAGTCCAGAAATGAACTGACCCGCGGGGAAGCGGGGGGCGCGGCGGGGGCTTTCGGGCTGTTGGCGTTAGCAGGGATATCCAGCGGACGGCTACCGGAAAATTCAATGGCACCGAATGGGCAGACGATGCCGCATAGCTTGCAACTGACGCACAGGCTCTCATTCAACTGAACCGCGCCGTTATCGCGCACAATGGCATTTACCGGGCACACCTGAGCGCAGGGCGCATCTTCACAGTGGTGGCACAGTTGCGGAGCGGATTCTTTAGCGCTACGCATCACTTTCAGACGCGGCATGGATTGCAGACCGTGCTGACGGTGTATCTCTGAGCAGGCGGCTTCGCAGGTGCGGCAGCCAATACAGACTTTGGAATCAGCGATTACAAAACGATTCACCAGGCTTCCTCGGGTGATTGTCATTTTTGACGAAATGGTGCCAAAAGTGTCACTTTTGACATTTTTGACACCGCTATTCAGGCCAGCACCAGGCCTGCGCAGTCAGGGGCAAAATCAGCGATTTCCAGCGGCCGATCTTTCTCAATCGCCTCGTACAGGCAGTCATAAATCTTGCCGATTTTTGACAGGTAGTGTTCCAGCACGGCCGGGCGATCCTGATTAGCGATCTGACCATCCAGCATTCCCTTATGGTCGAGTTCAGCCGAGGCGATAA
This sequence comes from Atlantibacter subterraneus, assembly GCF_007570865.1. Lineage (GTDB taxonomy): Bacteria > Pseudomonadota > Gammaproteobacteria > Enterobacterales > Enterobacteriaceae > Atlantibacter > Atlantibacter subterraneus. The sequence continues at coordinate 726,865 of NZ_VLPS01000003.1, forward strand.
GCGCGCTCTCTTTTCCGTCGCGGGTTTCCAGACGGTAATGGATGGTGTGGCAGTTAAAGTCAGGTGCCTGAACAACGCGAATAATGAAGTGATCGAACAAATAAAAGCTCAATCCTTCTTCCGGTTCGCAGCTAATAGCGTGATGAAGTTTGTACTTAGACAAGGTGATGGCCTGGACCAGGGTATTACAATAGGTATGCCACTGGGACTGTAAGCGACGGTGGCGGTCGGCGATAAATTCCGCTTTTACGCTGAGCTCTGAAATAGTCATGGTAAGTCACTCTGATTGATAAGACTTCCGGCTAAAGCACAGAGCGTGCCAGTTTTTCAATTTATTGATTTATAACGTTTTTGTGCTCTATTGCCATACGCGCTCTACGAAATTGACATGTCATTTTGGCAATTTAGACAAGGCGTGTGACATAACGCCACTTTTTAAACGACTCATTGGCATGAAGTTTGCTTAATTCGCGAGACGAATGCTTTTTGTCTACAGGAGACGCCATGCATGAACTCACGCTTTGCCAGCGGGCCCTGGAATTAATCGAACAGCACGCCGCGCAGCATCAAGCCCGGAGAGTGACGGCAGTCTGGCTAAAAATCGGCGCGTTCTCATGCGTAGAACAGGGCGCGCTGGAGTTTTGTTTTGATCTGGTCTGCCGGGACACGCTGGCAGAAGGCTGCGAGCTACATATTGAACAGCAGGAGGCGGAGTGCTGGTGCCCGACGTGTGACCAGTACATTACGTTGCTTTCATCCCGCGTACGCCAGTGCCCGCACTGCGGCTGCGATAAATTAAACATCGTTGCGGACGAAGGTCTGCAGATAAAACGAATGGAAATCGCTCAGGAGTAAATTATGTGTACTACATGCGGTTGCGCCGAAGGCAACCTGTATATCGAAGGGGATGAGCGCAACCCGCACTCCGCCTTTCGCAGCGCGCCCTTTGCCCCTGCGGCCCGCCCGGCGCTGCACATCAGCGCCGTCCGTACTCAGGATTTCAGCCCGGCCGAAAGCGCGCAGGGCGACTTACACTACGGCCACGGCGAAGCCGGTACCCACGCCCCGGGCATGAGCCAGCGGCGGATGGTGGAAATCGAAACCGACGTGCTGGACAAGAATAACCGGCTGGCCGCCCGCAACCGCGCCCGCTTCGCCGCCCGCGGGCAGCTGGTATTAAATCTGGTCTCCAGCCCCGGCTCCGGTAAGACCACGTTACTGACCGAAACCCTGAAACGCCTGCACGGCACGGTGCCCTGCGCCGTTATCGAAGGCGACCAGCAGACGGTGAACGACGCCGAGCGCATCCGCGCCACCGGTACTCCGGCAATCCAGGTGAATACCGGCAAAGGCTGCCATCTGGATGCGCAGATGATTGCCGATGCCATGCAGCGTCTGCCACTGGACGATGGCGGCATCCTGTTTATCGAAAACGTCGGTAACCTGGTGTGCCCGGCCAGCTTTGACCTCGGCGAGCGCCATAAGGTGGCGGTGCTGTCGGTCACCGAAGGCGAGGACAAGCCGCTCAAGTACCCGCATATGTTCGCCGCCGCCTCGCTGATGCTGCTGAACAAGGTCGACCTGCTTGCGTACCTGAACTTTGACATGGAGGCCTGCCTGGCCGCCGCCCGCGCGGTCAATCCAGGTATTGAAATCATACTGGTTTCCGCCACCACCGGTGAGGGGATGGACGCCTGGCTTGCCTGGCTGGAGGCGCAGCGATGTGCATAGGCATTCCCGGCCAGATAGGCGAAATCGGCCCGGGCAACCGGGCGCAGATTATGGTGAGCGGCGCGCGCCGTGAAGTGGACCTGACCCTGGTGGGCACCCACGATGAGCACGGCAATTCCCGCACCGGGCAGTGGGTGCTGGTCCACGTCGGCTTCGCCATGAGCGTGATTGACGAGCACGAAGCCCGGGAAACCCTGGCAGCGCTGCACAATATGTATGAGGTGGAGCCCGACGTGGGCGTGCTGTTATTCCCGGAGGAGACCCGCTGATGCGTTACGTTGACGAGTACCGCGACCCTGAAAGAGTGATGGCGCTGATTGCGGTGCTGAAATCCCGCGCCCCGCGGCTGGCGTATGACGCCCGGCGTCCGCTGCGTATCATGGAAGTGTGCGGCGGCCACACCCACGCCATCTTTAAGTTCGGCCTCGACCAGCTGCTGCCGGACAACATCGAATTTATCCACGGCCCCGGCTGCCCGGTGTGCGTCCTGCCGATGGGGCGGATTGACAGCTGCCTGGAAATCGCCGCCCGTCCGGAGGTGATTTTCTGCACCTTCGGCGATGCGCTGCGGGTGCCGGGCAGAAACGGCTCGCTGACGGAGGCCAGGGCGCGCGGCGCGGACGTGCGCATCATCTATTCGCCGCTGGATGCGTTAACGCTTGCCGAAGCGAATCCGGACCGTAAGGTGGTGTTTTTCGGGCTCGGTTTTGAAACCACCATGCCCGCCACCGCGCTCACCCTGCAGCAGGCGAAGCAGCGCAACCTGCACAATTTCTTTTTCTTCTGCCAGCACATCACCCTCATCCCCACGCTGCGCAGCCTGCTGGCGCAGCCGGACAACGGCATTGATGCGCTGCTTGCGCCGGGGCACGTCAGCATGGTGATTGGCACTGCGGCCTATGATTTTATCGCCGGGGAGTTCCGGCGTCCGCTGGTGGTGGCGGGATTTGAACCCGTCGACCTGCTGCAGGGCGTGCTGATGCTGGTGGAGCAGAAAATCGCCGGGCACAGCCGGGTGGAAAACCAGTACAAACGCGTGGTGCCGGATGCGGGCAGCCAGGCGGCGCAGCAGGCCATCAGTGAGGTGTTCTGCGTGCAGGGCGACAGCGAATGGCGCGGGCTGGGGGTGATTGAAGATTCCGGCGTGCGCCTGACCGAGGACTATGCCCGGTTCGACGCAGAGCGGCACTTTAATCTTAAACCGCAGCAGGTTTACGACGACCCGCGCGCCCGCTGCGGCGATGTGCTGACCGGGCGCTGCAAACCTGCCCGCTGCCCGCTGTTCGGCGAACACTGCAACCCGCAGAACGCCTTTGGCGCGCTGATGGTCTCATCCGAAGGGGCCTGCGCGGCCTGGTACCAGTACCGTTCCACGGAGTGTGAAGCATGAAAACCATCACCCTTGCCCAC
>NZ_VLPS01000004.1 GCF_007570865.1 Atlantibacter subterraneus
GCTTCGCTTTTTCTCAGCGGCGCGGGGTGCGTATATTACGACTTCCCGCTTCAGAGTCAAGCGTTAATTTTCGCTTTTCTCCGCCGAACTCCCCGGAGGGACTTCGCTGACCGGCCGGCTTATTCGCCGTTGTTCCGTGTCAGTGGTGGCGCATTATAGGGAGTAATCAGAATCTGACAAGCGTTAAATTCAAAAAAGTTTTCGTTCGCTCACATTTCAAGCAAAGCCCTATAAAAGGGTCTTGGTTTGCCTGGTATATAAACAAAACGGGCTCTCAGGAGCCCGTTTTTGCGATCGCCAGCACTTATTGTCGCGCAATGATACGTTCGTCTTTAACAGCCAGTTCAATTGGTTTACCCGGAATCAACTCGCCAGACAGAATCTGTTGAGCAAGCGGGTTCTCAATTTGCTGCTGAATAGCGCGTTTGAGCGGTCTTGCGCCATAAACCGGGTCATATCCGTTTTCACCCAGCAGCTGTAGCGCCTCATCAGACATCTCAACCTGATATCCACGCTCTTCCAGCCGTTTGTACAGCCGTTGCAGTTGGATCTGCGCAATCGAGGCGATATGTTTCTGGCCCAGCGGGTGGAAGACCACGACTTCATCGATACGGTTAATGAATTCCGGTCTGAAGTTTTGGCTTACCACATTAAGGACCAGATCCTTCATATGGCTATAGTCGAGTTCGCCAAAGCGTTCCTGAATCAGATCGGACCCCAGGTTGGAGGTCATAATCACTACCGTATTGCGGAAATCCACCGTCCGGCCCTGCCCATCGGTAAGACGGCCATCGTCCAGCACCTGCAGCAGAATGTTGAACACATCCGGATGCGCTTTTTCCACTTCATCCAGCAGGATGACGGAATAAGGACGGCGACGCACCGCCTCGGTGAGATATCCGCCTTCTTCATAGCCGACATATCCCGGAGGCGCGCCGACTAAGCGTGACACGGAGTGTTTCTCCATAAACTCGGACATATCAATACGCACCATCGCGTCATCACTATCGAACATAAAGTTCGCCAGCGCTTTACATAGCTCGGTTTTCCCTACCCCGGTCGGCCCAAGGAACAAGAACGAACCAATCGGGCGGTTAGGGTCGGACAATCCGGCGCGGCTACGGCGGATGGCGTTGGAAACCGCTTCGACCGCTTCATCCTGGCCAATCACCCGCTGATGCAGTTCCTGCTCCATACGCAGCAGTTTTTCACGCTCGCTTTCCATCATGCGGGCCACCGGGATGCCGGTCCAGCGCGCCAGCACCTCAGCGATTTCCGCATCGGTAACTTTATTACGCAGCAGGCGCATGGTTTTGCCTTCGCTTTGCGTCGCGGCGGCCAGCTGTTTTTCCAGCTCCGGGATTTTCCCGTATTGCAATTCTGACATCCGGGCCAGATCGCCCACGCGGCGCGCTTGCTCAATAGCGATTTTAGCCTGCTCCAGCTCGGCTTTGATGGTCTGAGTACCGGAAAGCGAGGCTTTCTCCGCCTTCCACTCTTCTTCCAGCTCTGAATATTGACGCTCTTTATCAGAAAGCTCGTCATTCAGCATATCAAGGCGTTTCTTGCTCGCTTCATCCGACTCTTTCAGCAGCGCCTGCTGTTCCAGTTTCAGCTGAATGATGCGCCGGTCAAGCCGATCCAGCTCTTCCGGTTTGGAGTCAATCTGCATACGGATGCTGGATGCCGCCTCATCGATCAGATCGATAGCTTTATCCGGCAACTGGCGATCGGCGATATAGCGGTGCGACAGCGTGGCTGCCGCCACGATAGCCGGGTCGGTGATCTGCACATGGTGGTGCAGTTCATAACGCTCTTTCAGGCCACGTAGGATCGCGATGGTGTCTTCCACCGTCGGCTCGGCGACAAACACTTTCTGGAAACGACGCTCCAGCGCGGCGTCTTTCTCAATATACTGACGATACTCATCCAGCGTGGTAGCGCCGACGCAGTGCAGCTCACCGCGCGCCAGTGCCGGTTTCAGCATGTTCCCGGCATCCATCGCGCCATCGGCCTTACCCGCGCCAACCATGGTATGCAATTCGTCGATAAACAGAATGACGTTACCTTCCTGCTTTGAAAGATCGCTAAGCACGCCTTTTAAGCGCTCTTCAAATTCGCCGCGATATTTCGCCCCAGCCACCAGCGCGCCCATATCCAGCGCCAGGACGCGGCGGCCTTTTAAGCCTTCAGGCACCTCACCGTTGACGATACGCTGCGCCAGCCCTTCGACAATGGCGGTTTTACCCACGCCAGGTTCACCGATCAGCACCGGGTTGTTTTTGGTACGACGCTGTAACACCTGAATCGTGCGGCGGATCTCTTCGTCGCGGCCAATCACCGGGTCAAGTTTGCCCTGCTCGGCACGCTCTGTGAGATCGAGAGTATATTTTTTCAATGCCTGGCGCTGATCTTCAGCCCCCTGATCGTTCACGCTTTCACCTCCACGCATTTGCGCAATCGCCTGAGTGATGTTCGCGGTATTGGCACCCGCCGCTTTTAACAGATCGGCCAGCGTGCCGCGCGACTCAAGCGCAGCCAGAACAAACAGTTCTGACGAAATAAAGTTATCGCCCTGCTTTTGCGCCAGCTTGTCGCAAAGGTTGAGGACGCGCACTAAATCCTGCGACGGCTGTACGTCGCCACCGGTGCCTTCCACCTGCGGCAAACGGCTTAACGCCTGATCGATATCCGTGCGTAACTTGCCGGCATTGATACCCGCAGAGGTAAGTAAAGGACGAACGGAACCCCCTTCCTGATTCAGCAAGGCGCTCATAAGATGTAAGGGTTCGATGAATTGGTTGTCGTGCCCCAGTGCGAGCGACTGGGCATCGGCAAGAGCAAGCTGGAATTTATTAGTAAGACGATCCAGACGCATAACTCCTCCCATAAACAGGTCAAATTTGCTACTGGAGATTAAATGAGGTCATCCCTCAATTATTCAAGGTGAATGACCTGAATTATGTGAAAAGAAAACAACGCGTTCTGGATCGTCTTGATTCGCTAGGTTATATCAGCCAAATGAAACTTGCCATACGGCCAGTGATTCTGTCACGGCGGTATGAGAAAAAATCACTCTTTTCAGTAAAGGTACAGCGGTCGCCGCCGTAGATTTGCGTCACGCCAGCCGCCGTTAAACGCTGGCGCGCAAGCTGATAAATATCGGCGAAATACTTTTCACCTACTGGACGAAACGCGCTGGCGGCCTGGCCGTCTTTGGCGATAAACGCATCGCGCACGTCATCGCCCACTTCAAACGCCTGTGGGCCAATCGCCGGGCCTAACCACGCCATGATATTTTCCGGGCGATCGTTAAAACTCGCGAGGGTCGCTTCCAGTACGCCGTCACATAATCCCCGCCATCCCGCATGCGCGGCAGCCACTTCGCTGCCCGCCTGATTACAGAATAGCACCGGCAAACAGTCTGCGGTCATGACAGCGCAAACCGTGCCAGGCGTATCGCTCCAGGAGGCATCGGCACGTTTTGTGGCATACGGCTCACCGGTCAGGCGTAACACCGCGTTGCCGTGTACCTGTTCCAGCCACACCGGTCTGGAGGGCATCTGCGCGGCAGCGAATAACCGACGGCGATTTTCCTCGACGTCATCGGCGTTGTCGCCGCAATGCGCGCCCAGATTGAGCGATGCATACGGCCCAACGCTTACGCCGCCGACGCGGGTGCTGCTACAGGCCGCAACGCCCGCTGGCAATGGCCAGTCGGGGATAATGAGTTGTGTCATAACCAATCAACGTCGTCTTTATGCGCTTCAAAGTCAGCACGCAGCGCATCGATGAGATCAACCATATCCTGCGGGATAGGCGCATGCCATTCCATCTGGATACCGGTAATCGGATGATATAAACGCAGCATAGTCGCATGTAGCGCCTGGCGATCGAACTGGCGCAGCGCCTGAATAAATTCGTCGGACGCCCCTTTCGGCGGGCGCGGACGTCCACCGTACAGCTGGTCGCCCACCAGCGGATGAGTGATATGCGCCATGTGTACGCGGATTTGATGGGTACGCCCCGTTTCCAGGCGCAGCCGCAGCCGGGTATGAATCCGAAAATGCTCCATAATCCGGTAGTGGGTAACGGCAGGTTTACCCATCGGATGAACGGACATATGGGTACGTTTCGTCGGGTGACGGCTGATCGGTTCTTCCACCGTTCCGCCTGCGGTCATATGACCGATCGCCACCGCTTCGTACTCGCGGGTGATCTCGCGCAGCTGCAGGGATTCCACCAGGCGGGTTTGCGCCGGAATGGTTTTCGCCACCACCATCAAACCGGTGGTGTCTTTATCCAGACGGTGCACGATACCCGCGCGCGGCACGTCGGCAATCGGCGGATAGTAGTGCAGCAGCGCGTTGAGCACCGTGCCGTCTGGGTTGCCCGCGCCGGGATGCACCACGAAGTCGCGCGGTTTGTTGATGACCAGAATGTCGTCATCTTCATAGACGATATTCAACGGAATATCCTGGGGTTCAAAGCGGGCGTCTTCTTCGATTTCTACATCGATAACCACGCTTTCGCCACCGAACACTTTTTCTTTTGGCTTATCGCTAATCTTGCCGTTGAGCTGGACGCGCTGGTCTAAAATCCACTCTTTTATCCGCGATCGCGAATAATCAGGGAACATTTCGGCCAAAGCCTGATCTAAGCGTTGACCGAGTTGAGATTCGGACACCGTTGCAGTGAGTTGTACTCGTTGTGCCATATACTGCTTCTTCGTTTACGTTGGGATTTACGGCTTCGCCGTATAATATAGTGTGCTATTGTAGCTGGTCTTAACCGGGAGCAGGAACTGTCAATCTCCCGCACAAGTAAAACATTCTGAGGAAAGTCAAAACGTCATGACGCGCATGAAATATCTGGTGGCTGCCGCCACGTTGAGCCTGGCTTTGGCGGGTTGCTCCGGTTCTAAGGAAGAGGTCCCTGATAATCCGCCATCTGAAATTTACGCGACTGCTCAGCAAAAACTGCAGGACGGTAACTGGAAAGCGGCAATAACGCAACTGGAAGCGCTGGATAATCGTTATCCATTCGGGCCGTATTCCCAGCAGGTGCAGCTGGATCTGATCTATGCGTACTACAAAAACGCCGATCTTCCGCTGGCTCAGGCTTCCATCGATCGTTTTATGCGTCTGAACCCGACTCACCCGAACATCGACTACGTGATGTATATGCGCGGGCTGACTAACATGGCGCTGGACGATAGCGCGCTGCAAGGTTTCTTCGGCGTCGATCGTTCTGACCGCGATCCGCAACACGCGCGCGACGCTTTCCGCGACTTCGCGAAGCTGACCCGCGGTTATCCGCAGAGCCAGTACGTTACAGACGCCACCAAACGTATGGTGTTCCTGAAAGACCGCCTGGCGAAGTATGAGCTGTCGGTTGCCGAATATTACACTAAACGTGGTGCGTATGTGGCCGTGGTCAACCGTGTGGAAGGGATGCTGCGTGATTATCCGGATACTCAGGCTACCCGTGATGGCCTGAAGTTAATGGAAAACGCCTACCGCGAAATGCAGATGAATGCGCAGGCGGAGAAAGTCGCCAAAATCATCGCCGCAAACGGCAGCAATACCTGATTGTTATCAATGTAAAAAAGGCAGCCTGGCTGCCTTTTTTTATACCCGCGATCCCGGTTTAGCTGGGTTTAGCGCGAAGTCATCCCATCAAATATGGCCTGAAAAAGGCGATCCGACAAGGGAAAAATGCCCTCTTCCTGTCCTGCCTCACAAAACAGTTTAGTTGACAAAAAGTGACAAATTTACGTGATTTACATCACACATTTTGACACTCAGGACGGTATGCTGGAATCACCAAGACGGGAAAGACGAGAGGTAAAATTTATGACAATGAACATTACCAGCAAACAAATGGAAATCACTCCGGCTATTCGCCAGCATGTCACAGACCGTCTCGCTAAACTGGATAAATGGCAAACTCACTTAATTAATCCGCACATAATATTATCCAGAGAACCTCAAGGCTTCGTCGCTGACGCCACCATGAATACGCCAAACGGCCATCTTGTCGCCAGCGCAAAACACGAAGATATGTATACGGCTATTAACGAACTCATTAACAAACTGGAGCGACAACTGAATAAAGTGCAGCACAAAGGGGAAGCACGTCGCGCAGTACCTTCAGTTAAAGACGTTAGCTTCGCGGAAGAAGAGTAATCACTCAAACACCAACAACGCGCCTCCGGGCGCGTTTTTTATTGACAGAGCGAAAACAGTGCGGGTAGTGTAATCCGTACTTTTTCAAGGAACATGTTATGAAACAACTGCCGTTCTTCTTCGCATTCTTTTTTACCTTCCCCTGAACGGGAGGCTTTTCGTCATGTGATAAAGAATGCGAAGACGAACAAACAGGCCTCCCAAATCGGGGGGCCTTTTTTATGACTATAAAAAAGGTAGCGTTATGACAGCGGAAAACCCTTTACTGGCTCTGCGGGATAAAATCAGTGCGTTGGATGAGAAATTACTGGCGCTGTTAGCCGAACGTCGCACCCTGGCGGTGGAAGTAGGCAAAGCCAAGCTGGCCACGCATCGCCCGGTGCGGGATATCGACCGCGAGCGCGATCTGCTGGATAAGCTGATTAACCTCGGCAAGGCCCACCATCTTGATGCGCATTATATCACCCGTCTGTTTCAGCTGATTATTGAAGATTCTGTTCTTACCCAGCAGGCGCTGCTTCAACAGCATCTCAACCAAACCAATCCGCACTCGGCACGCGTGGCGTTTCTGGGCCCGAAAGGCTCTTACTCGCACCTGGCGGCGCGTCAATATGCCGCTCGCCATTTTGAGCAATTTATTGAAAGCGGCTGCGCCAAATTCCATGAGATTTTTAACCAGGTGGAAACCGGCCAGGCAGATTACGCGGTGGTACCGCTGGAAAACACCAGCTCCGGCGCGATTAACGATGTCTACGACCTACTCCAGCACACCAGCCTGTCTATCGTCGGCGAATTAACTATTCCTATCGATCACTGCGTGTTGGTATCGGGTTCTACCGACCTGGAAAGCATCGAAACCATTTACAGCCATCCGCAGCCGTTCCAGCAGTGCAGCCAGTTCCTGAACCGCTATTCACACTGGAAAATTGAGTATTGTGAAAGCACGTCCGCCGCTATGGAAAAAGTGGCGCAGATGAAGTCGCCAAAAGTAGCGGCGTTAGGAAGCGAAGCCGGCGGCGCGCTGTATGGCTTACAGGTGCTGGAACGCAATCTGGCGAACCAGACCCAGAACATCACCCGCTTTGTGGTGCTGGCGCGTAAAGCGATTCACGTTTCCGATCAGGTTCCGGCGAAAACCACCCTGTTGATGGCGACCGGCCAGCAGGCAGGCGCTCTGGTAGAAGCGTTACTGGTGCTGCGTAATCACAATCTGATCATGACTCGCCTGGAATCGCGGCCCATTAACGGCAACCCGTGGGAAGAGATGTTCTATCTGGACGTGCAGGCCAACGTTCAGCAGGCGGAAATGCAGCAGGCGCTGCGCGAGCTCACCGACATCACCCGATCAATGAAAGTGCTGGGCTGCTATCCCAGCGAAAACGTGGTGCCGGTCGATCCGGCGTAATCGATAAAAAAGCCAGCGAATTCGCTGGCTTTTTCAGTTTACTGGCGGCTGTCGTTCGCCTGGCGCAGCAGAGTCCGGCTTTCGGTCTGGAAGCGTTGCGCGTAATCGCCAAACCAGTGTTCGACTTTGCGGAAGCTGTTGATAAATGCCTGTTTATCGCCCTGCTCCAGTAAGCCAATCGCCTCGCCAAAGCGCTGGTAGTAGCGCTTAATCAGCGCCAGATTATCTGCCGACGACATAATAATATCCGCATACAGCTGCGGGTCCTGAGCGAACAGCCGTCCAACCATCGCCAGCTCCAGCCGATAGATTGGCGATGACAGCGCCAGCAATTTCTCAAGCTGTACATTCTCTTCTGCCAGATGCAGACCGTAGGCGAAGGTTGCAAAGTGACGCAGCGCCTGAATAAACGCCATGTTCTGGTCATGCTCCACGGCGCTGCTGCGGTGCAGACGCGCGCCCCATACCTGAATCTGCTCCAGGAACCACTGATAGGCTTCCGGCTGGCGTCCATCACAGTAGACCACCACCTGTTTCGCCAGGCTGCCGCTGTCCGGGCCAAACATGGGATGCAGGCCCAGTACCGGACCGCTATGCACACTCAGCATCGCCTGTAACGGGCCATTCTTCACCGATGCGAGATCGACGAGGATACAGTCATCCGGCAGTCGCGGCAGTTTAGCAATCACCTGCTCGGTGACGTGGATCGGCACGCTGACAATCACCATCCCGGCATCGGCAACCAGGGCTTCCGCCTGCGGCCAGTCCTGCGGTTCAAGGATACGCACCTGATAGCCAGACAGCTGTAGCATCTTCTCAAACAGACGCCCCATCTGCCCCGCCCCGCCGACAATCACTACCGGACGCAGCGTCGGATGCAGCGTTTTAAAGCCTTTGTCATTTTCATGCGCATAGGATTCGCGCATTACCCGGCGCAGCACGTCTTCAATCAGATCCGGCGAGACGCCAAGCTGTTCGGCCTCCTGACGACGAGACGCCAGCATCGACGCCTCGCGCTCTGGCACGTAGACCGGCAGGCCATAACGGCTTTTCACTTCGCCTACTTCCGAAACCAGCTCCAGGCGGCGCGCCAGTAGCCCCAGCAGCGCCTTATCCACTTCATCGATTTGATCGCGCAGTGCGGTCAATTCTGCAACCATAATAACCTCTTATGCGAAACGCGCCGCGAGCGTACCGTTCAGATCGTTGTGGATTTCCTGTAGCAGCGCGTCGGTGGTTTCCCAGTTGATACAGGCATCGGTTACCGATACGCCGTATTTCATTGCGCTGCGCGGTTGCTCGGAAGACTGATTGCCTTCGAACAGATGGCTTTCAATCATCAGGCCGATAATCGAACGGTTGCCATCCTTAATTTGCGCGACGACCGATTCGGCGACGCCCGGCTGGCGGCGGTAGTCTTTATTGGAATTACCATGGCTGCAATCTATCATCAGCGCCGGGCGGAGTCCCGCCTGTTCCATCTCTTTTTCACATTGCGCCACGTCCGCCGGGCTGTAGTTCGGCGCTTTACCGCCGCGCAAAATCACATGGCCGTCCGGGTTGCCCTGGGTTTGCAGCAGGCAAACCTGGCCCGCCTGGTTAATACCGACAAAGCGGTGAGATTGCTCGGCGGCGCGCATGGCGTTGATGGCGGTCGCAAGGCTACCATCGGTGCCATTTTTAAAGCCCACCGGCATAGAAAGACCCGAGGCCATTTCGCGGTGGGTTTGCGATTCGGTGGTGCGCGCGCCAATGGCGGACCAGCTAAACAGATCGCCCAGGTACTGCGGGCTGTTGGGGTCCAGCGCTTCGGTCGCCAGCGGCAGCCCCATATTGACCAGTTCGACCAGCAGGCTGCGGGCGATTTTCAGGCCAGCTTCGACATCAAACGAGCCATCCATGTGGGGATCGTTAATCAACCCTTTCCAGCCAACGGTGGTCCGGGGTTTTTCAAAATAGACGCGCATAACCAGATAAAGCGTATCGCTGACTTGTTCGGCAAGGGTTTTAAACCGACGAGCATATTCAATGGCCGCTTCGGGGTCGTGGATCGAGCAAGGTCCACATACCACCAGCAGGCGCGGATCGCGTCCGGCAATAATATTGGCGATGGTCTCGCGGGAGTGCGCGATTTGCGCTTCCTGTTCCAGCGTCAGCGGGAATTCTGCCTTCAATTGATCCGGAGTGATCAAAACCTGTTCATCAGCGATATGAACGTTATTCAGCGCGTCTTTTTGCATGATTGCGACCCTTAAATTTGCTCGTTTGCGATAGTCTTTACCTCACTGAGGTAGGCGTTACCTTACCATAAGCGGTAAAGATTTCAATCCACATTCCGTAAATTTTTCGTTACAACAACAAATTTAAGCCATCTTTATTAGGATAAATAACAGGCAGTGTGTAATCAATTATTTACACACTCATAATTAATCACCGTTCTGTAAAAAATTTCCTGACTAATGTTGTTTTTGCGCTACGTTTTGCATAATTAAAAACACATCTTAAGGTTGCTCCCATGCATCAGGTATTGGTTATTCTTGGCATCTTGCTTATGACGGGTTGTCAGATAGATCCCTACACCCATGCGCCAACCTGGAGCGACAGAAACTGGTATGAAATCGGCGTGGATGATGCGATGTCGGGCAGCCTGGCAAAAGATCGGCAACGGCTTGCTCTTGAGTATGATGACGCACACATCGACATCGCCGCTTATAAAAAAGGCTATCAGCGCGGTCAGCAGCGTTTCTGCCAGGATGATTTTTTATATGTCTGGGGATTGAGCGGCAGAAGCTTCCCAGCCACCTGTGAAAATCTTGAACAAACCCCACAATTGCGCGCGCGTTGGAAACAGGGCGATACCGGTGCCAGCGAAGATTCAATATTAAATTGAATAGCTTAAAAATTTACGCTGTTCTTTTTCGTGTTCACTATTCTGCCTCACCGCTATCCCTTTGCATTCTTATGGCGTGGAGATAATGACGAACCCAACGGTAAATGTTATTATCCGAGAATATATTCTGTAACAAGTATTACGCGTCACTGCTTTTGCTGGAACCCACAACATGCCTGTGCTGCACTTCCGAGCGATTTATTTAGTATTGATGATGGTGGCGATACCTTCGATAGCGGAACTTCCTTCGTCAGGCACAAATAACGACGAAGCCGTGCAGCGTATTGTCTCAGGCATTATCAGCTATACCCGTTGGCCCAGCCTTTCTGCGGCACCGCGCATTTGTATTTTTAGCTCTTCCCGGCTGGCGAAATTAGTTAACGATAATATTACACCCTTATCCTATACGCCGGTTATCGTCGAAAACAGTGAACAGGCATTAGCGTCGCAATGTGACGGTATTTATTTTGGAAAAGAACGACCTGAAGAACAGGCGAAATTAATCGAGGCTTATCAGCCACACCCTTTATTATTAATCGCTGAGCAAAATACCCAGTGCCTGATTGGCAGTTCGTTTTGCCTGAATATTAATGTCACCCCGGTTAAGTTCGCGGTAAATCTCGACTCATTGTCCCGTAGCGGTGTGCGGGTCAATCCGGACGTACTGATGCTCGCACGGAATAATAATCATGATTAAGGATATCAACTCTATGCCTCGGCCAACGTTCAAAAGAACGTTACGGCGCATCAGCATGATAAGCGTCGTGATTACCATGATTATCGTCTGGCTGCTGCTTTCCGTCTCATCCATGCTGACTCTGAAACAATATGCGCAGAATAACCTTCGTTTACTGAGCGTTTCCATCAGCCATACGCTTGAAGCCGCCATGGTATTTCGTGATGGCCCGGCGGCTTATGACACGCTTGCCGCCCTTGGCGCGCAGGGTCAATTCGCCAGCGCGCAGGTCGTGGACAACATGGGAGAGATTATTGCCGACTGGTCAGGTACCGCGGAAAACGATCGTGACGTGATGGGCGGCCTGGTCAGTAAATGGGTATTCCCGACGCCGGTGGTTCAGCAGATTTATCACAATGGCAGCGTGTTGGGCGAGATCCGCCTGACCGCCATGGATAATATTATTACCCATTTCGTCTGGACCTCGCTCGGCGTACTGACCGCCTGCCTGATCCTGGCTTCCTGCATCTCCCTGTCAATTACCCGTTACTTGCACAAAGGCATGGTTAACGCGCTCAATAATATTACTGAAGTCGCTCATGACGTGCAGACGAACCGTAATTTTTCCAGGCGGGTATCCGCCGAGCGCATAGAAGAATTTCACCGCTTCGGGCAGGACTTCAATACGCTGCTGGACGAGATGGAAACCTGGCAAACGCAATTACAGCGTAAAAACGCCTCGCTGTTGATCAGCGCCACCCACGATCCGTTGACTGGTCTGGCCAATCGCACGGCGTTTCGCCAGGCCGTTGAAACCATGATGAATGACAGAAGCCGTAAAATCGACGCCGCGCTGCTTTTCATGGATGGTGATAACTTCAAGCAGATTAATGATACCTGGGGTCATGCCGCGGGCGACCGTGTACTGATTGAGGCCGCTCAACGCTTACGCAACTTCTCAGGCGAAACGCACTGTGCCTATCGTCTGGGCGGTGATGAGTTCGCAATTTTGCTGACCGGCGTTCATTCCACCGATGAATTACTGATGTGCATTACCGATTTACGTCAGGCGCTATTGCCGCCAATTCTGTTGAACAATGGCGAAACGACGGTGCTATCAATGAGCATCGGCTACGCGCTGGCGAAATGTACAGCGACGCCGGAAGCCCTGATGGAAATCGCCGACAAGAACATGTATCACGACAAGAGTAAGCGCCGACTGGCGTTTGGATAATCACAAAGGAAGATCATTATGTTGCCCCGTTTTTTTGCTCCCGCCGTTCTCGCTGCATTCCTGTTAACCGGCTGCCAGACGCCGCAGGGCAAATTTACCCCTGAGCAAGTCGCAGCCATGCAGTCTTACGGCTTTAGCGAAAGTAACGGCGACTGGTCGCTGGGCTTATCAGATACCATTCTGTTCGATAAAAACCAGTATCAACTGCGTCCTGAAAGCTACAGCCAGATTGAAACCATGGCGGCGAATCTTTCTTCCCATGGTTTAAAACATGCGCGCATGGATGGCCATACCGATAATTACGGAGAGGACAGCTACAATGAAGCGCTTTCCCTTAAACGGGCCAATATCGTGGCCGATGCGTGGGCAAAAGGCGCGAATCTGCCGCGCAGTAATTTTATTACCCAGGGTTTAGGTAAGAAATTCCCTGTCGCCAGCAATAAAACCGGTGAAGGACGTGCCGAAAACCGTCGTGTTGCGGTGGTCATCAGCACGCCCTGAGGCTTAGCTTACGGCGGGTGCAGTAGCCTGACGGCGCTGCGCTCGCTTCCAGCGTATAACATCAATCAATAAAAACAGCAGCATGCTGAACCCCATCACCGGCATGGCGTACCCTGCCGCAGCCGTAATAACCAGTACACAGCCACGCCCGATAATAGAGAGTTGCAGCCACGCATCGCACAGCGTTTGCGCCGGATTTTTGGCTGCCGCAGCCGGACGCCGCAGCCACCACTGGCGGTAACCCATAACGATCAGTACGCACAGTGCGGCGCCAAAGCCCACCAGCGCCAGTTGATTAATCAACCCGAACAAGACGCCCATATGGAAATCCACGCCCCAGCGGGTGAGTTTCGCCATCAACGGGAACTGGGTGAAGTCAGTCTGGTCGATAACCTGCAGGGTTTCACCGTTTATCGCCACCGCGTCAACCTGCGTCGGCCAGCGTCGGTCAATTTCCGTGACCGTCCAGGCCTGATTACTGCTACGCGGTGGGCGAATCTCTACCAGGCTGGCATGGAGACCGTTTTGCTGCGCCACAGCCATCACGCGGTCGAAATCGGCGCTATTAGGCGCATGCGCCGCCATCGCGCCATGGTGGTGCCCATGATGCTCGGCGTGCGGGTCGGCCGCAGCCGCCTCGCCAGCTATCGCCGTATTGACCTGCGGCGTCATCCAACCCAGCGCGGCGCGCAGTTTATCGACATTGCCGCCCGCATACTGCGACCAGGTGAGCCCCGTCGCGGAGAAGAGCAACAGCCCTGCCAGCAACACCAGGCCCAGCGTGATGTGTAACTGCCTCGCCGCCATAAATCGGCTGCGTTTGACCGGCTTACGCTTGCGTGCAGGCCGCGTTACCCACCACAGAACAATGCCGCCCAGCGCTGCGATCCACATCCATGACGCCGCCAGCTCGCTATATATCCGCCCGAAATCCCCTAACAATAGCGAGCGGTGCAGATAATCGATACCCTGGCGCAGCGGGAGTATTCCGCTGGTGCCATAAACGGTCAAATCGCCCGTTACCGCGAGCGTTACCGGGTCGACAAATATCGCCCGGTGTTCGGATACGCCCAGCGACGGATCGCTGAACATCACCCGCGTGGTTTGGCCTGCTTCCAGACCGGGCCTGACGGCATGTAAACGCAGCGCGTGGTGGGTGAACTGTTCGGCAATATCAACCTGACGGGCAAGCGGTTGCGGCTCCCCATCCTTGCTGCCGTTCAGCGCCGATGCGTAAACAACATTTTCCAGTTGGGGGGTCGCCACATAGAGCGTGCCCGATAGCGCCGCGACAAAAATAAACGGCCCGACAAATAAGCCAATGGCGAAATGGAGCCGCCGCAATAGCGTGATCCACGCCTGGCGTTGGGTGCAGGTGGTCATACTTTTCCTTTTTATAAAGTACGGGTGGTCCCTCCGGTGGAGAGACGTCATAGTCAAAATGTAAGGGAAAAAGCAGACGCTACCGGCGGTGCCCGGGGTGCGGGCCGTAGCCAGATCTGAGAAGGGTAAACAACGGCGACGGCGGGGTAATTCACCCGTCCGATATGGCGCAACAGCGCGTAAACCAGCGCCAGGGCAAGCAATAATATCCCCGGCACATGGCTTAACAGCACACAGTAGCCGCAGGCTTCGGCATGATCGACCATCGTCAGGCCAGGGGAATGAACGTGTTCTGCCATGCTGTCATGCATGGGCATCTCTTGATGATGCTGGGAGTGAGATGGCGGAGCGGCGTCGGTAATACGGGCGTTATGGAGAGATATCGAGATTAGCGGCGCAACGAGAATCAACAACATGGCAAACAGCGCCGCCCATGCCGCTCTTTTCGTGCTGTGTGATTGCGCTAAACTTGTCTTCACATCCCCTCCAGAAGAGAGGGCATTGTAAATGATTTGCGTCCAGAAGGTTAATGAAAACGTTCCTTCAAAACTTAAAAGCTGCTTTCAGAAAGCAGCTTTTTACATTGCGATTTTATAACGCTGTATAAATTTGCTTAAAGCAAAGCAGCCATTAACGACAAACCTTTTTTGAACGGCTGATGCTGCCGTCATTGCATACAAATTTACCGTCAGCAGTACAGTGCGAGACGCCCCCTTTTGATTTAGAACACGGGTAATTAGCTGCGTTACTGAACGCCGATGCACCGAATAAAGCTAAAAAAAGAAGGAGGAGAAATAATGTACGGACTTTCATCGATAGAGTTCCTTGTCAAAATGTTCCTGTCAGAGCTCGGCCATTTAGCGCTTTTGCTGTTGATCGTCATCAACAAGCCTCCATGGCTGATTGACTCCACTTTTAATCGCATCCGCATAATGCCTCACTGACTCAGCCGTTTCTTTGCTATGCCGCACAAACATACCAAGGGCGTAAAGCCCATTCCTGCTGAGATCGACCTCCACCAGGAGAAGGTCAGGTACAAAATAAACCGTCCGGCCTGAAAGGGTGCGTAGGTAATATTTTTTAAACAGCACCCATTTCTGGTAATAAATATTTGCACCAATTTCTAAGGTATTTTGTTCCGGCAAATAAATCACTTGCCAGTCCAGGCGCTGGTCAGATTCGTCGTGCAGTAACGTATAGAGACCCGCCGCACCCTGGCTTTTAATGATGTTAAGCGCTGCCTGATACTGTTTTTTACCGCGACGAAATTTAATACCCAGAAAAAGTATCATCCCGCCAGCCAATAACGCAAAGCTAATGACGACAACAATAACCCACCATGTTCCGGTGCCCGACTCAGCAATCAGCGAGGCAAGAATCATACTTATAACAAGCGCGGCCAGTTGCCAAAGAGTACTTGTGAGAACCCGTTGTTTTTTGGCTTTCCAGGCATAGTAGCCCACAAATACGATGAATAACCCGTAAAAAAAGAGGAGTGACCTGTCCATGATTTTCCCATCCTTGCGAAACAATCCTTAACACAGTAACGATCTGGTTCCTGTAAGCAAAAAACAAGGGGCTGGCATTACGCCAACCCCTTGTATTCGCACTAACTTTTTGGATGTCGCTTAAGCGAATCTTAGTTCAGGCGCTCTTTGATACGAGCTGCCTTACCAGTACGCTCACGCAGGTAGTACAGTTTAGCTTTGCGAACGGCACCACGACGTTTAACAGTAATGCTGTCAACTACCGGTGAGTGAGTCTGGAATACACGCTCAACACCTTCGCCGTTGGAGATTTTACGAACAGTGAATGCAGAGTGCAGACCGCGGTTACGGATAGCGATAACCACGCCCTCAAATGCCTGCAGACGTTTTTTGGAACCTTCAACAACCCATACTTTCACTTCCACGGTGTCACCCGGACGGAAGGAAGGTACGTCCTGCTTCATCTGCTCTTGTTCAATTTGCTTAATAATGTTGCTCATAATTTAATCTCTTATCCTGGGTAAACTGATGTATTGGGGGCGTTACGCCATCCCATCATGTTTATGCTGCTGTTGTGCGTGTTCAGTTTTGAACTCCGCCAGCAACCTTGCTTGCTCTTCAGTCAGAGCCAGGTTTTCCAAAAGTTCAGGTCTTCTAAGCCAGGTTCGACCCAGTTGCTGCTTCAAACGCCAGCGACGGATTTCGGCGTGGTTACCCGACAGCAATACTGCCGGTACTTCCATCCCTTCCAGTACTTCAGGGCGGGTGTAGTGTGGGCAATCCAGCAACCCGTCAGCAAATGAATCTTCAATTGCCGAGGCTTCGTGACCCAGTACCCCCGGAATAAACCGGGCGACCGAGTCAATCAGCGTCATTGCTGGTAACTCACCACCGCTGAGAACGTAATCGCCGATTGACCATTCTTCGTCAATTTCGGTCTGGATCACACGCTCATCAATCCCTTCGTAACGGCCACAAACCAGAATCAACTTCTCGTTTGTCGCTAACTCACTGACGCCTTCTTGATCAAGCTTGCGTCCCTGAGGTGAAAGGTAGACAACCTTCGCGCCTTCGCCCGCCGCAGCTTTTGCGGCATGAATGGCATCCCGTAAGGGCTGCACCATCATTAACATCCCCGGTCCGCCGCCGTAAGGACGATCGTCCACGGTACGGTGCCGGTCATGAGTGAAATCACGCGGACTCCAGCTCTGGATGCTCAGCAGGCCATTTTTTACTGCCCGGCCAGTTACCCCGTAATCGGTAATTGCGCGGAACATCTCAGGAAACAGGCTAATTATGCCAATCCACATAGCGCCGTCTTTTACCGTATTCAGAAGTATTTAAAAACCAGGATCCCAATCTACTTCAATGGTTTGAGTAGCGAGATCGACTTTCTTGATAACCTGCCCATCGAGGAACGGAACCAACCGCTCCTTGATACCGAACGCATCTTTCAGGTTTGCCTTGATGACGAGAACGTCATTCGACCCGGTTTCCATCATGTCGATGACTTTACCGAGCTGATATCCCTGCGTGGTCACTACCTGGCAACCGATAAGGTCTTTCCAGTAGTAGGTACCCTCTTCGAGACTGGGCAGTTGCGTTGAATCGACCACAATTTCGCAATTGGTGAGCAGATTCGCGGCATCCCGATCGTCAACGCCTTTCAGCTTGATGATCAGATCCTGATTGTGGTGCTTCCAGCTTTCCAGCTGTACTGGCTGCCACTGACCCGCCTTCTGGATAAACCAGGGCTGATAGTCAAAAATGCTTTCAGCGTCTTCGGTGGAGGAAAACACTCTGAGCCAACCACGGATACCGTAGCAGGAGCCCATTTTCCCGAGAACAATCGGGTTAACAGGTGCCTTAGCGGTTTCTTGCTTGCTCATCATGACCACCGTGACAGATTAAGCTGCTTTTTTTGCTGCTTTGATCAGCGCGGAAACGCGATCGGAAACGGTAGCGCCCTGGCCAACCCAGTGCTCAATGCGGTCCAGATCCAGGCGGGTGCCTTCTTCTTTTTCGCTGGCGATCGGGTTGAAGAAACCAACGCGCTCAATGAAGCGACCGTTGCGTGCATTACGGCTGTCGGTCACGACAACCTGGTAGAACGGACGCTTTTTCGCGCCGTGACGTGCTAAACGAATAGTTACCATAACATCCTCTATAGTGAATAAAACACCAGGCCCCCTCGAGGGAAGGGGCCCGGTGTCATATTAAAAGCCCGAAAATTTTACTCATTTTCAGCTAAAAAGCAATCAGCAGATGAGATTCGGTGAGATTAAACGGGTAAAGGGCTAAAGGCCGTCGGCGGTGCGGCCAGTTTGGCGACGGCGTGCGCGCAGCCGCCGGAGCGTACACGCAGTACGTGACGGTGGCGAGCACACCCCGGCGTCAAAATGGCAAACAAGCCAGGCCGTTATCTACCCGGGAAGCCGGGGGGCATCATCCCTTTCATGCCCCGCATCATCTTCGCCATCCCGCCCTTCTTCATTTTCTTCATCATGCGCTGCATGTCGTCGAACTGTTTCAGAAGGCGGTTAACGTCCTGCACCTGCATCCCGCAACCGGCGGCGATACGGCGCTTACGGGAGCCTTTAATGATGTCGGGGTTGGCGCGCTCTTTCAGCGTCATGGAGCTGATAATGGCCTCCATACGCACCAGCACTTTGTCATCCATCTGGGACTTCACGTTATCCGGGATTTGCCCCATGCCCGGCAGTTTACCCATCAGGCTCGCCATGCCGCCCATGTTTTTCATCTGCTTGAGCTGCTCAAGGAAGTCATTCAGGTCGAAGCCATCGCCTTTCTTCAGCTTATTAGCGAGTTTTTCCGCCTGAGCGCGGTCAACCTTGCTTTCGATATCTTCGATCAGCGACAGCACATCGCCCATGCCGAGAATACGCGAGGCGATACGATCCGGGTGGAACGGCTCCAGCGCTTCGGTTTTTTCACCAACGCCGAGGAATTTGATCGGCTTGCCGGTGATATGGCGAATAGAGAGCGCCGCACCGCCGCGGGCGTCGCCGTCGACTTTGGTCAGCACCACGCCGGTCAGCGGCAGCGCTTCGTTAAAGGCTTTTGCGGTATTCGCCGCATCCTGGCCGGTCATGGCGTCGACCACAAACAGGGTTTCTACCGGATTAATCGCGGCATGAACCTGTTTGATCTCGTCCATCATGGCTTCATCGACGTGCAAACGACCGGCGGTATCCACCAGCAGCACGTCGTAGAATTTCAGTTTAGCTTCTTTCAGCGCCGCGTTAACGATATCGACCGGCTTCTGTGCCACGTCGGACGGGAAGAAATCGACGCTAACCTGTTGCGCCAGGGTTTCCAGCTGTTTGATCGCCGCCGGGCGATACACGTCGGCAGAAACCACCAGCACCTTTTTCTTGTGCTTTTCGCGCAGGAATTTACCGAGCTTACCGACGCTGGTGGTTTTACCCGCCCCCTGCAGGCCCGCCATCAGCACCACCGCAGGCGGCTGCGCCGCGAGGTTCAGCGACTGGTTTTCTTCGCCCATCGCCGAAACCAGCTCGTTACGGACGATTTTGACGAATTCCTGGCCTGGGGTCAGGCTTTTATTAACTTCATGGCCCACCGCTTTTTCTTTCACGCGGTTGATGAATTCACGTACTACCGGCAGCGCTACGTCGGCTTCCAGCAGCGCCATGCGCACTTCGCGCAGGGTTTCTTTGATGTTGTCTTCGGTCAGGCGTCCGCGGCCGCTGATATTGCGCAGCGTACGCGACAAACGATCGGTTAAATTATCAAACATGGTCTTTTGCCTAAGAGGTCAGATTAAGGCCGCCACAGCGACTCTGATTCACAATGGGTCGGAGTATAACACGATCGGTGTATTGAGTGTGCTGCAACGGTTGGAGCCTGAGTCACGTAACGGTATACTGACTGACTTTCCTTTCTGGCGAATGAACGACACCCTTATATGCCTTTTTTCGCACTACTTGCGCTCGTCGCGTACTCCATCAGCCTGGCGCTGATTATTCCCGGCCTGCTTCGAAAGAACAGCGCATGGCGTCGTATCGCCATTATTTCCGCAGTGATTGCGCTGATAAGCCACGGTCTGGCGCTGGAAGCGCGCATCTTTCCGGCGGACGGCTCCGGCCAGAACCTCAGCCTGCTCAACGTTGGCTCGCTGGTAAGTTTACTGATCTGTACCGTAATGACGATTGTCGCCTCGCGCAATCGCGGCTGGCTGCTGCTGCCCATCGTTTACGCCTTTGCGCTAATCAATCTGGCGTTCGCCAGCTTTATGCCCAACGAATTTATCACTCACCTGGAAACCACGCCGGGGATGATGGTGCATATTGGGCTGTCGCTGTTTGCCTACGCCACGCTGATTATCGCCGCGCTGTATGCGCTACAGCTGGCGTGGATTGATTACCAGCTTAAGCATAAGAAACTGGCGTTTAATAATGAAATGCCGCCGCTGATGACCATTGAGCGTAAAATGTTCCATATCACCCAGGTGGGCGTGGTGCTGCTGACGTTAACGCTCTGCACCGGCCTGTTCTATATGCACAACCTGTTTAGCCTGGAGAATATCGACAAAGCCGTGCTGTCGATTATCGCCTGGTTTGTGTACATCATTTTACTCTGGGGCCATTTTCATGAAGGCTGGCGCGGGCGTCGCGTCGTATGGTTTAACGTGGCGGGTGCTGCCTTGTTAACGCTGGCTTACTTCGGCAGCCGCGTTATCCAGGAATTCGCTGGCTAACTAAGGATCTCCCCTGGAACATATCTCGACTACCACGCTAATCGTCTCCCTGATCGTAATGGTCGTGGTTTCAGCCTATTTTTCAGGCTCGGAAACCGGCATGATGACGCTTAACCGCTACCGGCTACGTCATCTTGCCAAACAGGGCAACCGCGCCGCCCGGCGCGTTGAAAAACTGCTGCGCAAGCCTGACCGCCTGATTAGCCTGGTGCTGATCGGCAATAACCTGGTCAATATTCTCGCCTCGGCCATCGCCACTATCGTCGGCATGCGCCTGTACGGCAACGCGGGCGTGGCGATCGCCACCGGCGTGCTCACCTTTGTGGTGCTGGTATTCGCCGAAGTGCTGCCGAAAACTATCGCCGCCCTGTATCCCGAAAAAGTCGCCTTTCCCAGCAGCGTACTGCTTGGCCCGCTGCAAATCGTGATGATGCCGCTGGTGTGGCTGCTGAATACCGTCACGCGCATCCTGATGCGTATGGTGGGGATTAAAGTGGATAACGTGGTGAGCGCGGCGCTGAGCAAAGACGAGCTGCGCACCATCGTGAACGAATGCCGCTCGCAGATTTCCCGGCGCAACCAGGACATGCTGCTGTCGGTGCTGGATCTTGAAAAAGTCAGCGTCAACGACATCATGGTGCCGCGTAGCGATATCGTCGGGATTGATATTAATGACGACTGGAAATCCATTGTCCGCCAGCTTACTCACTCGCCCCATGGCCGCATCGTGCTGTATCGGGATTCGCTGGACGACGCCATCAGTATGCTGCGGGTGCGCGAAGCGTACCGCCTGATGACCGAGAAGCAGGAATTTACTAAAGAGATGCTGCTGCGCGCCTCCGATGAGATTTACTACGTGCCGGAAGGCACGCCGCTCAGCACTCAACTGATCAAATTCCAGCGTAATAAAAAGAAAGTCGGCCTGGTGGTGGATGAGTATGGTGATATCCAGGGCCTGGTGACCGTGGAAGATATTCTGGAAGAGATCGTAGGAGACTTTACCACCTCTATGTCGCCTACTCTTGCGGAAGAAGTGACGCCGCAAAACGACGGCTCGGTGATTATCGAAGGCGGCGCGAGCATCCGCGAAATCAATAAAGCCTTCAACTGGCATCTGCCGGAAGAGGAAGCGCGCACCGTCAACGGCATGCTGCTGGAAGCGCTGGAAGAGATCCCTGCCAACGGCACCCGGGTGCGCATCGCCCAGTACGATATCGATATTCTGGACGTGCAGGACAATATGATCCGCCAGGTGCGGGTGATACCGATAAAACCGCTGCGCCAGAGCGTAGAGGAGTAAAAAAACCCGCCGGTCGGCGGGTTTTCATTATGATCAGGCTTTCGCCTTCGCTACGGTCACCATCGCGGCGCGAATGGTGCGGCCATTCAGGGTGTAGCCTTTTTGCATCACCATCAGCACATTGCCAGGCGCAACGTCCTCAGACTCTACCATAGCAATCGCCTGATGCACGTTCGGATCGAGCGGAACGTTGGTATCGGCAATAACCTCAACGCCGAACTTACGCACCACATCCAGCATGGATTTCAGGGTCAGCTCGATGCCTTCAATCATGGCGCTCATATCCGGGTTGGCTTTATCCGCCACTTCCAGCGCGCGATCCAGGCTATCGATCACCGGCAGCAGTTCGTTGACGAATTTCTCAAGCGCAAATTTATGCGCTTTTTCAACATCCTGCTCGGTGCGACGACGCATATTGTCGACTTCGGCTTTAGAACGTAACACCGCGTCACGCTCGCGCTGTTGAACTTCCGCTAGCTGCGCCTGCAGGTTCGCAATCTGTTCATCGCGCGGATCCACCTGTTCAGCCGTTTCTGCGGTTTCCACGTCTACCGCCTCGTGCTGTTCCGTGATGACCTCTTCCGGGGCTTGCCCGTCAGGCGTTTTCTGTTCTTTACTACTCATGAAATTCTCCGCGTTTCTTAGCATTCAACTCGCTGGTTCGCTTATTATGGGGATCAGTTTACGGGTTTCAAGGGAACCGGGCAGATTGTCGCTGGCTAAATCACAAAGGATCACCAGAAAATGAATAAACATTTCAATTGCATTGGTATTGTTGGGCATCCCCGTCACCCAACCGCGCTCACCACGCATGAAATGCTCTGGCGATGGCTTAGTGAAAAAGGCTATGAAGTCATCATTGAGCAACAAATCGCGCACGAGCTCAAGCTTAAAGGCGTCAAAACCGGCACGCTGGCAGAAATAGGCCAACAGGCGGATCTCGCTGTGGTGGTCGGCGGGGACGGCAATATGCTGGGCGCGGCGCGGGTGCTGGCGCGTTACGACATCAAAGTTATCGGCATCAACCGCGGTAATCTCGGCTTCCTCACTGACCTCGACCCGGACAACGCCCAGCAGCAGCTGGCGGACGTACTAGAAGGGCATTACATCGCTGAAAAACGCTTTTTGCTGGAAACCCAGGTATGCCAACAGGATTGCCAGAAGCGCATCAGCACCGCTATTAATGAGGTGGTGCTGCATCCCGGCAAAGTGGCGCATATGATCGAGTTTGAAGTCTATATTGACGAGAAATTCGCGTTTTCTCAGCGTTCCGACGGATTAATTATCTCTACCCCGACCGGGTCCACCGCCTATTCGCTCTCTGCGGGCGGGCCAATTCTGACCCCCTCCCTGGATGCCATCACCCTGGTGCCAATGTTTCCGCATACGCTCTCCGCGCGCCCGCTGGTGATTAACAGCAGCAGCACTATTCGGCTGCGTTTTTCGCATATGAGCAGCGATTTAGAAGTGAGCTGCGACAGCCAAATCGCCCTGCCGATCCAGGAAGGCGAAGACGTTTTAATCCGCCGCTGTGACTATCACCTTAATCTGATCCATCCGAAAGATTACAGCTATTTCAACACGCTAAGCTCCAAGTTGGGGTGGTCAAAAAAATTATTCTGAAACCGCACTCCCCTCTTTACTGTATAAGGAACCAGTATATACTGTATGCATAAACAGCAATGTTCTTTTATACAGGAAAGCGGTTATGCTGGCACAACTGACCATCAGCAATTTCGCTATTGTTCGTGAACTTGAAATCGACTTTCACGGCGGGATGACCGCCATTACGGGTGAAACCGGCGCGGGTAAATCCATCGCGATTGACGCGCTCGGCCTGTGCCTGGGCGGCCGCGCAGAAGCCGATATGGTGCGCGCTGGCGCATCCCGTGCCGATCTCTGCGCCCGTTTCTCGTTAAAAGATACCCCTGCCGCCCTGCGCTGGCTGGAAGAAAACCAGCTTGAAGACGGAAGTGAGTGCCTGCTTCGCCGCGTAATCAGCAGCGATGGGCGTTCGCGCGGTTTTATCAACGGCACTGCGGTCCCGTTGTCGCAGCTGCGCGAACTGGGCCAGTTGCTGATTCAAATTCACGGCCAGCACGCCCATCAGCTGCTGCTCAAGCCTGAACATCAACGCACTCTGTTGGACGGTTACGGCGGTGAGCATGCGCTTACCCAGCAAATGGCCCAGCACTATCGCCAGTGGCATCAAAGCTGCCGCGATCTGGCCGCCCACCAGCAGCAGAGCCAGGATCGCGCCGCGCGCGCCGAGCTGCTGCAATACCAGCTAAAAGAGCTTAATGAATTCTCCCCGCAGCCGGGCGAATACGAGCAGATCGATGCCGAATACAAACGCCTGGCCAATAGCGGCCAGCTGCTCTCTTCCGGGCAGCAGGCGCTACAGCTGATTGCCGATGGCGAAGACGCCAATATTCAAAGCCAGCTCTATTCGGCCCGCCAGTTGCTTACCGAGCTGGCCGGGATGGATGAAAAGCTGTCCGGCGTACTGGATATGCTGGAAGAAGCGGCAATCCAGCTAACCGAGGCCGGTGATGAGCTGCGCCACTACTGCGATCGTCTGGATATGGATCCAAACCGCCTGTATGAACTGGAGCAACGCCTCTCCCGGCAAATCAACCTGGCGCGCAAGCACCGTATCGCGCCGGAAGCGCTGCCTGCGTTTCATCAAAGCCTGCTGGATGAGCAAGCCCTGCTTGATGGCCAGGCCGATTCGCTGGAAGCCTTAACCGAAGCGGTGGCCGCACATCATAAGCTGGCGCTGGAAACGGCGAAAAAACTGCATGATAGCCGCCGCGTCTATGCCAACGAGCTGAGCCAGTTGATTACCGAAAGTATGCACTTACTTTCCATGCCACATGGTCGTTTAAGCATTGAGGTGGTATTTGAAGAAAACCATCTGACCGCCGATGGTGCCGATCGCATCGACTTCCGCGTTACCACCAACCCGGGCCAGCCGTTGCAGCCGCTGGCGAAAGTGGCATCCGGCGGCGAGCTTTCCCGCATCGCGCTGGCGATTCAGGTGATCACTGCCCGTAAGATGGAAACTCCGGCGCTGATTTTCGATGAAGTGGACGTGGGGATCAGCGGCCCGACGGCGGCGATTGTCGGCAAAATGCTGCGTCAGTTAGGCGAATCCACCCAGGTGATGTGCGTGACCCACCTGCCGCAGGTGGCGGGCTGTGGGCATCAACACTTCTTTGTCAGCAAAGAAACCGACGGCGCAATGACGGAAACCCACATGCAACCGCTGGACAAGCGCGCGCGTCTGCAAGAACTGGCGCGTTTACTTGGCGGCAGCGAAGTGACTCGTAATACGCTGGCCAATGCCCGCGAACTGTTAGCGGCCTGATGACTTCTCCGGCGGTGCGCGAGACTAACGCGCACCGTTGGTCAAATTACCACCAAGTCTCCCGGTGAAAATCCGTTATAGCGACTTTTCACCAACTTTTTTCCACTCTCGCGGTCATACTGAAGCGCCTAAGGTTTTAAACTGGCTGAAGGTTTATTATTATCGGCAAATTATCCATGAGCCACAGACTGCTCGGGCCCGAAAAGGAATCACATGACTATGCGCTGTAAAACGCTGACTGCTGCTGCGGCGGCCCTTCTGATGCTAACCGCTGGTTGTTCCACTCTGGAGCGAGTGGTGTACCGCCCGGACATCAACCAGGGTAACTACCTGACCACCAACGACGTATCGAAAATCCGCGTCGGGATGACACAACAGCAGGTTGCGTATGCACTGGGCACCCCAATGATGAGCGACCCGTTCGGCACCAATACCTGGTTTTACGTGTTCCGCCAGCAACCAGGCCATGAAAGCGTCACGCAGCAAACGCTGACGCTGACCTTCAATAGCAGCGGCGTGCTGACCAACATTGATAACAAACCCGCGCTAACCAAATAATTCCTTTGCAGGGGTTATCTGAAACGAAAAAGGTGCCTGATGGCACCTTTTTTATTGTTCAGGAAAACGGTTAGCGCTACTTCTTAGCGGCTTTTTCCGCGCGCTGGCGGCGCAGCTCTTTCGGATCGGCGATTAATGGCCGGTAGATTTCCACCCGGTCGCCATCGGACAGCACGTCGGTGAGTTTCACCGGCCTGCTGTAAATTCCCACCTTATTTTTTGCCAGATCGATATCGGTACGCAGCGCCAGCAGGCCCGAGGCGTGGATCGCCTGCTCGACCGTTGCGCCCTCTTCCAGCGTCACGCGCCGCAGATACTGCTTTTCCGGCAGCGCGTAAGCCACTTCAACCGCGATCTTAGCTGGCACTGTAAACCTCTTTCGCCCGGGCTGAGAACGCCTGAACCATACTGCCTGCCAGCTCTTTAAATACCCGGCCAAACGCCAGTTCAATCAGCTTGCTGGTGAACTCGAAATCAAGCTGGAACTCAATCCGGCACGCTTCCGGGCTGAGCGGGGTAAATTTCCAGCCGCCCATCAGGCGTTTAAACGGCCCATCCACCAGATGCATTAAAATGCTCTGGTTGCTGGTCAGGGTGTTACGGGTGGTGAACGTTTTGCTGATCCCGGCTTTCGAGACTTCCACCGCCGCCGTCATTTGCGTCGCGGAGGCTTCAAGCACCCGGCTGCCCACGCAGCCTGGTAAAAATTCCGGATAGGATTTCACATCATTCACTAATTGATACATCTGCTCGGCGCTGTATGGCACCAGGGCAGTGCGGCTAATCTGAGGCATAGCGTTTCCTGTCGTTCTGCAACCTGCCAAGAATAGCATTTATCCTGGGTGAAACAAAAACTCTCCGGCCTAAGACGTGCTACTATAACGGCTTTCCGCCCCTGTGGATGGGGTGTTTTTTAAGGTCGGATTACGTATACTGAGTGCCATTATGACGAAGAAAAAAGCACACAAACCTGGTTCTGCCACTATCGCGCTCAACAAACGCGCCCGTCACGAATACTTTATCGAAGACGAATTTGAAGCAGGCCTCGCCCTTCAGGGCTGGGAAGTAAAATCCCTACGCGCCGGTAAAGCCAACATTGGCGACAGCTATGTCATCCTGAAAGACGGTGAAGCGTTCCTGTTTGGTGCCAACTTTACCCCACTTAACGTTGCCTCCACGCACGTGGTCTGCGATCCGACACGTACCCGTAAGCTGCTGCTGAATCAGCGCGAACTCGACAATTTGTATGGCCGCATCAACCGCGAAGGTTATACCGTGGTTGCCCTGTCGCTGTACTGGAAGAACGCCTGGTGCAAAGTCAAAATCGGCGTAGCGAAAGGTAAGAAACAGCACGACAAGCGCTCGGATGTTAAAGAGCGCGAGTGGCAGGTGGATAAAGCCCGCATTATGAAAAACGCGGGTCGCTAATCTCCTCAAATCCCAACCCTGCGGTTGGGATTTTTATTATCGCTCTCTTAACGCCTCCTTCACCTTGTTCAGCGGCTTGATTAAATAATCGAGCACCGTTTTCTGACCGGTCTTTATCTCCACGCTCGCCACCATCCCCGGCAAAATCGGGAAGCGTTTGCCGCTACGGTTCTCCAGCTCGGCGTGGTCGGTGCGCACATACACCCGGTAGTAAAACTGGTCGCGCTGTACCTCATCCTGAAGGGTATCCGGCGAAACGATTTCCACTTTGCCGTCCAGGTTGCCGTAGATGGATGAATCATAGGCCGTCACTTTGACCGTCGCGGGCAGGCCGGGGCGGATATAGGCGATATCGCGCGGGTTGATGCGCGTTTCGATCAGCAGTTTGTCCTCCAGCGGCACGATCTCCATCAGCTTGCCGCCGGGCTGGAGCACGCCCCCCACGGTAGTCACCTGGATATCTTTTACCACCCCGCGCACCGGCGAATAGAGCGTGGCGCGATCCAGCTGATCGGCTTTTCCGGCCATCGCCTGGATCTGCGCGTCCAGATCGGCATCGTTCTTCACCTGCTCCTCCCTGGCGCGCACCGCGTACTGGTTACGCGCTTCGTCGATCTTGCCGCGCAGCTCCGCGACCTGGCGTTGCAGGCGGATCACTTCCACCTGCCCTGCCGCCCCCTTCGCCACCAGCGGCTGGGTCATGCGGATTTCAGCGTTGATCAGCTCCAGCGTTTTTTGCAGGTTGGATACCGTCTCGTTGAGATTACGCCGCCGCGATTCATACAATTGGCGTTCGCGCGCCACCAGGTTCGGCTCGCGCATCGACTCCGCGCTGAATTTCAGCGGTTCGCCGGTAAGCTCGGCGCGCAGCCGCTCGCTGGAGGCCCGCAGCGCCCTGGCCCGCGCCGCCGCTTCGCCGTAGTTAGACTGAAAACGCGTCGGATCAAGCCGCGCCAGCATCTGGCCCTGCTCGACAATATCCCCCTCCTGCACCAGCAGCGCGTTGACGATCCCACCGTCGAGGCTTTCAATCACCTGCGCATGGCTGGAAGGCGTGACTTTACCGGTTCCGACGGTCACTTCATCCAGCATGGCGAACCACGCCCAGGCAAAAAACACCACCAGCCCGATCAGCGACAGCCAGATCACCGACGAGTAAAAGCGCCCCTGACGCGCCAGATCTTCCTCAAGAGTAAGTTGACTCATCCTGTCTCCTTAAGCGATGGACGCCACATTGCTGTTACGCTGGGCGGTTTTGAGGATTTCATCACGCGGCCCGTCCGCCACCACCTGGCCGTTATCCATCACGATCACCCGGTCCACCAGCGCCAGCAGCGCCGGGCGATGGGTCACCAGTACCAGCGTGCGGCCCGTCAGCCACTGGTGCAGCTGGCGGATAATCAGGTTTTCCAGCTGTTCATCCATGTTCGCCGTAGGCTCGTCCATCAGCACGATTTGCGGGTTGCGGACGATCAGCCGGCTCAGCAGCACCATCTGGCGCTGGCCGCCGGACAACCCGCGCCCGCCTTCATTGATTAGCCGATCGAGGCTGGCGGCGTCCTGCTGCACCATGCCCAGCGCCCCGCTGATGCGCAGCGCCTGCAACAGCTCCGCCTCGGTGGCGTGCGGGTGGCCGAGCATCAGGTTCTGGCGCAGGGTGCCGAAAAACAGCCGGGAATCCTGCGACAGATAGCCCACCTGGCGGCGCACATCGTTAGGATCGATATGTGCCAGGTCGACGCCATCGATAATCACTTTGCCTTTACCGGGCTGCGCCTGGCCGCTAAGCAGCTTCAGCAGCGTCGATTTGCCCGCGCCGACTTTGCCGAGGATCGCCACCCGCTCGCCGGGCTTGATCTCCAGCTTGCCGATGGACAGGGCGCGATCGCCCTTCTCTTCGTCGTAGCTGTATTGCGCATTCTGGAACTGGTAATGCCCCGCCAGCACCGGGCAGTGCGCCATCTTGCGCGAGGCTTCTCGATCCAGCGGTTTCTTCAGCAGTTCATTCAGCCCGTTCATGGCGGTTTTAGCGTGCTGCCAGCGGGAAAACACCATGGTTAACTGCATCAGCGGCGCGAGGGTGCGTGACGAGAGCAGGCTGCACGCCACCAGGGTCCCGGTGGTGATTTGCCCGTCGAGCACCAGATAGCTGCCGAATACCAGCATTCCGGCGTAGGTGATTTGCTGCACGGTAGAGGCCCAGCCGCTGAGGCGCGCGCCCCAGATGCGCTGCTTCATGCCGATGCTGGCTCCCACGTGGTGGGTGTGCTCCCACTGGCGCTGAAAGTACGGTTCCGCCTGTAATGCCTTGATGTCCTCCACCCCTTCGATGGATTCCACCAGCACCGCGTTGCGGATCGCGCTTTCGCGCATCCCCTCTTTGGCGAGCTTCGCCATCGGCCACTGGATCAAAATCCCGGGGATCACAATCAGCGGGATCGCCAGTAACGGGATCGCCACCAGCGGCCCGCCCACCAGCGCCATAATGGCGAGAAACAGCAGCACAAACGGAATATCCATCGCCGCCCCGACGGTGGTGGAAGTCAGTAGCTCGCGCACCTGATCGATTTCCCGCAACTGGGAGATAAACGATCCGGTGGATTTCGGGCGGGCGTCGTTTTTGATCGCCATCGCCCTGGCGAAAAACAGCGACGAAACCTGAAGATCGATATGCTTGCCCATAATGTCCGACACGTGGGTGCGCGCCAGGCGGATAAAAAACTCCAGCAGCGCCGCCATCAGCACGCCGAAAAACAGCACCCACAGGGTTGGGAAGGACTGCGCAGGGATCACCCGGTCATAAACCTGCATTGAAAACAGGATCCCCGCCAGCGCCAGCACGTTGCCCACCACCGACGCCAGCGAGATCTCCGCCAGCTTGCGTCCGGCGTGGCGGAAATGCCGCCAGAACCAGTGCGGCTCCCAGGCCTGGGCGAACTCATCAATACGCGGATCGTGGCTGCGGGCGGCGATACCGATCATCACCACCTGATCCTGTAACCGTTCCAGCAGCGTCGCCAGCGCCTCTTCGCGCACCAGATCGCCACCGTCGCTCACCCAGTAACTGGCGAGGCCATCGCCGTCCAGCGCCTCGATCAGCACCAGGTTGCCGTCCTGACCCGGTACAATCACCGGCAGGTTTTGCGGGCTCCAGCGCATCCGGTCGCGGGGCATCATCTGGATTTGTAATCCTATTAACCCCGCCATGCGGGAAAGCCGCTGGGAGAGCGGCAGATTTTCAAACCAGCGCATCTGCTGGCGCACGGCGGGCGCATCGCTGGTCAGGCCAAAGCGGCCAGCGGCGCGGGTCATCGCAGCGACCCAGCTTGCGGTATCGGGCTGTTCCATACTGACTCCTTCACATGCGCTGCCTATAACGACGGCAGGCTGTCTCCTGTTAAACGGGTGCGCTCGATGCCCAACATATCGAGCAAATTATCTACCGCTCCGGCGTAGCGCACGGCGGCGTCCCAGGCGTCGTAGCGGGCGACGATGGCGGCGCTTTCCGCCGAAAACACGTCCTGCTCAACGCTCAGCAAATCATTCAGGCTGCGCTTGCTTAACTGGTACTCGTCGCGATAGACCCCGCGCGCCTGGCCTGCGCTTAACAGTTGCAGTTCACCGGCCTGCTGGCGCTGCTGCGCGCCGGTTAAATCCGCCCACGCGGTGGCGGCCTTTTGGTTTACCTCAAGCTTGCTGGCTTCCACCTGGGCGCGGGCGTTGGCCCGATCGCCTTCGGCGGCATCTACCCTGGCGCTTACCGCGCCGCCCTGATACAGCGGCGCGTCCACCACCAGCTGCACTTCATCATCCCAGTAATCGCCATTGTCGTTCTGATAGCGGGTGCGGCCCGCCTGCACCGAAATGGTCGGATAGTGCTGCGCCCTGGCCTGGCGGATGCGCTCTTCCGAGGCCAACTGCTTCGCCTGGGCGCTGCGCACCGCGTTGTTCTGGTCATAAGGCAGGGATTTGAGCGAGATTTTTTGCTTCATCAAATCGTCAGGCAGATCCGGCAGATTGTCGGAGACCACCCCGGTCAGCACGCTGAGCGACGCCTGCGCTGAGCGCATCTGCGCCTGATACTGCTCATAAGTGGCATTCATGGCGGCGATGCGCGTGCTGGCCTGCAATACGTCGGACTGGGAGCTCAGCCCCGCTCCGGCGCGCAGTTTGGCCATTTCGCGTACCGACTCCAGCGAACTGCGGTTGCGTTCCGCCGCCTTCGCCAGCGCCTGGTAGCGCTTGACCTGCAAATAGGATTGCAGCGTTTCCATGCCGACCTGATTCAGGGTGGTATACAGATCGTACTGATAAGCGGTCGACAGGTTTTCCTGCTCGTCAATGCTGCCGCCGGTTTTCCCAAAGTCCCACAGCAGCTGCTTCAGGTTGATGCCTGCCGCCGCGTTACTGTTTAGCGACCCCGCGGAGTCGGTGCGGTGAGTGCGTCCGGCGTTGCCGGTAAGCGCGACTTGCGGAAACCACGCGCTTTCCGCTTCGGAGAGATTGGCTTTCCCGACCTGGATTTGCGCCGAGGCCTGGGCGATTTTTGGATTGCGGGCAAAGGCCCGCAAAATGGCTTCTTTAATCGTCAGTTGCGCCTGAAAGGCTTCGGTTGGCGCGGTTTGCCAGCGAAAATTCTCTTGCGCCGCCGCACTTCCGGTATTGCACAACGCCACGGCGACCAGCAGCGCTGTCGCCGTGCGTTGATACACAGGTTTTATCGTCATAGGGTTCCACCTTGTAAAGCCGCCCGCAGGCGGCTGGTGATATTGTTAGAGGTCATGGCCTCATCCCTGAGCTCCCTGCATCCCTGCCTGTGTCGCCCGTTAAACCACGTTGACGTGTAACCCGTGTTGCACCAGCACATCCCCCAGGGTGTTGGTCTGCGAACTGTTGTGGTAAACATCAAACTGCACGCCATCCACTTCGCGCTGCCCGCTGACCTGCCAGATATCGCCCTGTCCTTTCACCAGATTCACCTGGTCGCCGTTGCTGCCTTTGATCAGCAGATCGTCTTCCGGTTTGTCGGTGATGGTCAGCGCTTCGTTGAGATCGAGGGTGATGGCGTTAGTGCCGGACTGGCCCAAATCGAAAATTTCGATGTTGTGCAATTTGCCGGTCAGCGCGGTGAGGTCGAGAGTCATATTGATGCCGTCGAGCATCAGGGTATCGGTGCCCGCCCCCGCGTCGATGGAGGTAAAGCCCAGGGTCGAAAGGTGGATGGTATCGTTGCCCTCACTGCCCTGAAGCGTCTCCCCGCTCTGGTACGTGCCGTCGGCCAGATCGATACTCACGCCGCCAATGGTGAAGCTGCTGAGTTCGCTATCAGTGGTGGTTTGCGGCTCGGCAAATCTCGCCGCATCATCCTGCATCGACGTAGCGGTTTGCTGTTCCTGAGTCTCAGCTGGCTCCTGCTGTACCTCGGCGGTTGCCGCCAGCAGCGAGAAGGTTTCCGCATCGGCCTGGGTGACGGTGAAGCCCGCTGGCGGCTCGGTGGAGATGATATTGCCGCCCAGCCCCACGTTCAGATAGCCGGTGTTACCCGCCACATCGGTGGAGTAGATCGTCAACACGCTGGACAGCGACAGCAGTTGCAGAATATTTAGCCCCAGACCAAGATTCGCCGACCAGTTGCCGTTGGCATCGGTGATCGCCGTGGTGGTGACGGTGTTATTCAGCAGCGACAGATGCACCACCGCGCCAGGCCCCAGGTTGCGCGAGCCGCCGTTCAGGGTCAGCCCTTTCGACAGCAGCGTCAGCAGGTTGAGCGATTGCAGGGCATTGAAGGTCAATTCCGGCGTAGTGAGTTTCACCGTCACATCGGTACTGGTGCGGTTGACGTTACCCACGCTGTCGGTGACCGCCACGCCCACTTTCAGCGCGCCGTTTGCCAGCCCGCTGAGCACATTGCTGCTCAGTGCCAGCGACCATGTGCCGTCCGGATTGACCGTGGCGTTATACGGCGTATTCCCCAGGGTCACCACCACACTCGCGCCGGAGCCTGAACCGGTAATTCGCCCGCTGAGGATCTGCCCGGAGCTGGCTTCGCTCACGTTCAGGTAGTTATCGTTGCCAAACAGCGAGGTCAGCGAGATGGTCGGCAGCAGGCTGGTCACTACGTTCAACAGCCCGCTGGTATTGGCGCTGTTGCCAGCGGCGTTGGTCAACGAGGCGTTAACCGTCAGCGTGCCGTCCAGCAGTTGACCGAGATCGGTTTGCGAAACCGGAATCGACCATCTTCCGTCTGCGCCTACCGTCGTCTGATAGGTTTTACTGCCTAATGTCAGGTTGACCTGCGCACCGATGGCATTGCTACTGCTACCGGTGATCACTTTGGCGCTCAGAATATCGGTGGCGTTCAGGCCGCCGTCACCGAACAGCGGATCGAGGATAATCGACGGCAGCGCAGCGATAGAGACCAGCAGATTTTGCGTGCCCTGCGCCAGGTTGCCCACTGCGTCCTGGGCGGTTACCGATATCAGTTGGCTGCCATCCTGCAAGCCCTGCAATACCGTACCCGGCAGCGACAACTGCCAGCTGCCGTCCGCCGCAATAGTAGTGCTCAGCGCCAGCGGTCCGACATTCACGGTAACCTGCGTTCCCGCCGCCAGATTGGTGGAGCTGCCGCTCAGGATCTGGTTGGTCAGCAGATCGGTCAGGCTCAGGTTGCCGTCGCCAAACGGCGTATTAACGGTCAGCGTCGGCACGGCATTGATAATGCTGTTCAGCACTTTGTTGCCGGTTGCCACGTTGCCCGCAGCATCCTGCACCGTCGCAGTGACGTTAAGTGCGCCATCCGGCAGCAGGCGCAGCACATCAGGCTGGACCTGAACCGACCAGACGCCGTTATTGATGGTGGCTTCCAGCGGCGCAGCGTTGCCGATCCGCACCAGCACCGTTCCGCTGGCGAGATTGCCCACCGTCCCGCTGATCGTCTGGGCGACGCCGGTTT
Source organism: Atlantibacter subterraneus (assembly GCF_007570865.1). GTDB lineage: Bacteria > Pseudomonadota > Gammaproteobacteria > Enterobacterales > Enterobacteriaceae > Atlantibacter > Atlantibacter subterraneus. The sequence continues at coordinate 34,114 of NZ_VLPS01000004.1, forward strand.
CCAGCGCATTGAGTAAACCGTCGCCAAACACGGTATCGACCACGACCGTCGGGAGGTTGGTCAATCCGATGGTGATCGGTGAGGTACCCGGCACCTGGCTGGTATTGCCATTCGGCGTGGTGATGGTCACCGTCGGGGTAAACACGCCGTCCGACAGCAGCGCCAGCTGGGCCGGGCCGACGTTAATGGTGAACGCCCCGTTGCTGGCGACCACGCCGGCGAAGGTTCTGCCGCCGATATCCACCGAAACGCTGGAGCCCGCTGGCGCATTACCGACCACGCCGGTAATGGTCTGGGTTGCCAGCGCATCTACCGCATTCAGCAGGCCGTCGCCAAATGTCGTCAGGGTGTTCAGCACCGGTTGCAACAGGTCAAGACGCAACGTGTTTTCCACGTCAGCGACGTTGCCGTTCTGGTCAGTGGCCGTAATGCTGACCGGAACCGTCCCGCTACCCACGGTTTGCAGAATATCGCGAACTTCTGGGGTTAACGCCACCGACCAGCGGCCATCCGCGCCGACCGTGGTGGTTAACAGCGGCGCATTGCCGATGCTGATATTCAGCGTCTGGCCCGCCAGCCCGGTCGCCGTACCGCTCACCAGCCCGGACAGTAAATCAGGAATGCTAAGGGTGCCGTCGCCGAACAGCGGATCGAGCGCCAGGGTCGGCAGATTACGCAGCGCCACCGTCAGGCTGATGGTGTCCGACACCACGTTGCCAAAGGTATCGCTGACCGCTACCTGGAGCGCCGCCGTACCGTCCGGCAGCGCGGCCAGCACCGCCTGCGGCAGCGTCACGGCCCACTGGGTGCCATTCAGCACCGCCTGATAGGTGTTGCCCGCCAGGGTGACCGCTACGCCTGCCACGTTTTCCACCGTGGAGAGCGTCCCGGTCACCAGCTGATCGGTGGTGCTGTCCAGCACGTTAATAATGTTATCGCCCGCTGCAATCACATCGCCAATCACCGGCAGATCGCTGAGCGCCAGACGCACGTCAATGATTTCGTTGGTGGTGTTGCCGTTAGCGTCGGTGACGTTCAGTTGCAGAGAAACGGTATCGGTGAGGATCTGCGACCAAAGCTCCGGCGGGAAATCAATGGCGAAGCGGCCATCCGGCCCGACGGCCACCACCGGCAGCGTGATATCGGTGCCGATCAGCGTCGCTTCCACCGTTGCGCCGCGATAATCCCCGGTAATGGTGCCTGTCAGGGTCTGGGTAAGCAGCGATTCGGCCACGTTCAGGATGCCGTCCCCGCCGATCAGATCTTCTACCAGCACGCCCAAACCACGGTTGAGCGCGACGTTAAGCGCCACGTTATTGGTTGAGGTGTTGCCCGCCGCGTCGGTAGAGGTAATGGAAATCACCTGCGCGCCGTCGAACAGCGTGGTGAGATCCAGATCCGTGGAGTTAATCGTCCAGCGTCCGTCCGGCCCGACCAGCGCTTCGGCGATCAGCGGTCCAACACGCACCGTCACCGTTTCACCAGGATCGCCCTGTCCGCCCAACAATACGCCAGGGATCGCTGTGGCCGTGGTGAGCAACGCAGGCACGCCCAGGGTATCCACCACCAGCAGCGGCGCGTCTTTGTCGACGGTAATCGGACGCACTTCCGAATCCGGGTTGCCTGCCACATCGGTCATCGATGCAGTGACATCCAGCGTGCCGTTCGGCAGCGCCGCGACCTGCGCGGGCGTCAGCGTCACGCTCCAGTTGCCCGCGCTGTCGACGGTGCTGTATAGCGTTTGCCCGTTCAGGGTAACCGTCACGGTACGGCCCTGCTCGCCAACCGCAGTACCGGTAATGATCAACGGCTGATTGCTTTCGCTGGCGCTAATCACATCATCACCCGAAATCGCATTGATGGTGATGGTCGGCGGCGTGGTATCGACAATTACGCTGGTATTGCCCGTCGTCACCGGTTCGGCGACGGTGGTACCAATGACGGTGTAATCGGTCTGCGCCGCAAATACCGCCGACGGCACGTCGAGCGTCCAGTCCCCGTTAGCATCAATCACCGCATTGCCGACCTCGACGCCGTTAACGGTGATCGTCACTTCCTGCCCTGCCGCAAAGCCGGTGGTGCGCCCGGAGATCGCCACCGTCTCACCGCTCAGTTCGCTGGCGTTCAGGTAGCCATCGGTGCCCGGCGGGTTAATAGTGACGCTGTACTCCGGCGGCTGGGTGTTGATAGCAACGTCGATTGGCTCAGAGGTCGCCGGGTTCTGCGCCCGGTCGCTGACGGCCGCCGTAATGGTGGTATCGCCCTGCGTGAGCAGCGCCATTTGCTGCGGCGTCAGTTGCAGCGACCAGCCGCCGCCAGGCTGTACGGTGGTGGTGTACTGCTGATTGCCCAGCGTCACCGTCACGGTTTGCCCCGCTTCTACGTTGGTGGTGGTACCGCTAATGGTCTGGATCTGCTGGCTTTCCGCAAAGCTCAATGCACCGTCTTCAAACGGAAGCGCTACGGTGATGGTCGGTGGGACGATCGCAATGTTCACCGGTACGGTGGTGCTGCCGGTGTTATCCGCCCCATCGGTAATGGTCACCACCACGCTTTGCGGGCCGTTCGGGACGCCATCAAGACTATTCGGGCCCAGGTTGAGGGTCCAGCTATTGCCAGACACGTCTGCAGTGAACGGCACGCCACCAATGGTAACGATGACCGTAGTGTCTTCCGGCACGCCGGTAGTCAATGCACCGCTCAACTGAGTCGTGCCATCCGATTCCGCCACGTTCACGTAACCATCAGTAAAGATCGGGGTGTTAATGGTGACGGTGGGCGGTGTCAGCGCGGCGGTAAACGGCACATCCAGCGGCGTCTGGTTGCCATACTGATCCTGTGCGATGACCGTGATGGAGTGCGGGCCATTTTCCAGCGACTGCAACGCGCCCGCAGGCAGCGGCACGCTCCAGGTACCTTCCGGCGTCACGGTTGCCACATAGCGAGCGCCATCTACGTCGATAGTGACGGTGACGTACTGGTTCGGCCCGGTTACGCCGGTCGTCCCCGTCAGCGTCAGTGGACCAGCGGCTTCGGCGATATTCAGGAAGTCATCATCGCCGAACAGGCTGGTGATCGCTGGCGTCGGCAGCGCGGTCTGTACCTGATAGGTTAAGTCGGCGGTATCGCTGTTCAGCGCGGCGTCGGTCACTTCCACAGTCATGGTCGGCGTGGTTCCCGTCGCCAGACCGGCAAAGGCGGTGGTGGGCAGTGTCACGCTCCATTCGCCACGTTCATTCACGGTGCCGAGGTAGTCTTCGCCGTTAAAGGTGAGCGTCACGGTTTGCCCTGCGCCGGTCACGCCCGTTGAACCACGGATCACCTGCGGCGTCTGGGTTTCAGCATAGTTGAGTACGCCGTCGCCAAACGGGGTCATAAAGGTCGCCACTGGCACGGTGTTGATCACTACGCCAAAACTGCTGTTGCCGGGGGAGGTGTTACCCGCTACATCGGTGACCACTACCGTCACCGGCAGCGTGCCGTCCGGTAATGCGTTCAGCTGTTCCGGCGTCAGCGGCAGCGTCCAACTGCCGTCCGGGTTCACTGTGGCAATCTGCGCCGGGCCGTTGTTAATGCTCACGGTCACCTGAGCGATATCTTCCGCCGCCAGGCCGGTAGTGCCGCCCAGCGCGCCGCCTGCGTCCGCTTCATCGCTATTGAGCGTGCCGTCGGTAAACGGCGGGGTCAGGGTCGGCACCGGCAGCGCGTCGGTGCGCACCTCGAAGGTTTCCACCGGGCTGGTGTTGGTGTTACCCGCTTTGTCGGTTACGGTCACGGTGACATCGTAAGCGCCATCCACCAGGTTTTGCAGCAAATCGGCTGGAAGCTGTACCGTCCAGTTGCCCTGGTCATCTACGGTTCCGGCAATCGGTGCCAGCCCTTCAATATTCACTACCACGCTCTGACCGCTACCGCTAATCCCGGTGGTGCCGGTCAGGGTCTGGCCAACGCTGGCCTCTGCCTGGTTCAGGTAGCCATCGGTAAATAACTCGTCCGGCAACGTTGCCTGCAACTCGGTTAGCAGCAATTCAATATTGGCGCTGGTGCTGGCTGGGTTGCCGTAAGCGTCCACGGCTTCAGCAGTCAGTACGTATTGCCCGCTTGCAAAGTTGTTGAATTCACCGGTGTCGATGGTGACGCTCCACACTCCGCCAGTAACGATCCCGGTTCCCAACTGTGTTTCGCCAAGATAGATAGCAACCTCAGTGCCATCAGCAAGCCCGGTGGCGGTCCCGGTGATTTCTCCACCCGCGTCCGCCTCATCAATATTGACCAGGTTATCATCGAACACTGCGTTCAGCGTCAGGGTCGGCAGCACCGTGCCCACATCGAGCGGCAGCGGTTCGCGCGTTTCGTTGCCTTGCGGATCGGTAACGACCACTTCCAGTGCATTCGGCCCCTGATCGAGCGCCTTCAGATCCTGCGACGGCAGCGTCAGTTGCCAGCTTCCGTCGATCCCCGCCTGGGTGGTGATGGTGTTGCCATTAAGCGTCAGCGACACCGTCGATCCCGCCGCGGTGGTGCCGGTGAGTAGCTGATCGGCACCCGCTTCGGCCAGGTTCAGACGGCCATCAAGGTAGAATCCTGTTTCGTTGATGATGACGTCAGGGCCGCTGGTATCTACGGTAATCGGATAGCTAATCGTCGCTTCATTCAGCGCCGGATCGAGCGCCGTGACCACCAGGTTATAGCCTTGATCGGCGAGCGCCTGAAGATCGGCTGGCTGAATAGTGGCCTGCCATTTGCCGTCCGGGCCAATGGTCGCGGTGTAATTGCCATCGCCAAGGGTGATGTTCACCAGGGTGCCCTGCGGCAGGTTGCGCGATCCGCCGGTCACGATCAGCGGCAGATCCTGCTCCTGGGCGTTGATCACATCGTCCCCGGCCACCACGTCCACCGTCAGGCTCGGCTGATTATCCGGGCTGGCGATGAAATTAACGGTACGGGTAGTGCTGGCCGGGTTGCCTGCGGTATCGGTCACCGTAGCGGTGATAACCTGCGGACCGTCGGCAACCAGCGCCAGATCCGTAGCGAGCACATCCACCGTCCAGCTACCGTCAGCCAGTACGGGGGCGCGATACTCTACGCCATTCAGGGTCAGCACCACTTCGCGGCCCGTCTCAACAAAGGTGGTGGTGCCGGAAAGCGTAACCAGATCCTGCGCTTCAGTGGCGTTGATGTAGTCGTCGCCGGACACAGGATCCAGCGTCAGGGTCGGTGCGCTCAGCGGATCGGTGTTTAACGTGAGGGTTGCGGTTTCAGTCGTGCTGTTGCCCACCGCATCACTCGCCGTGACGGTCACCGTGACCGGGCCGTCCGGCAGATTGCTCAGCGCGTTGGCTGGAATGGTCGCGCTCCAGATATTCCCTTCCTGGATCAGCGCGCTGTATTTCTGGCCGTTGAGATCGACGATCACGTACTGCGCCCGCTCAGGGTCGAACGGCCCTGCGGTACCGCTGATGACGATCTCCTGTTTCGCCTCGGCGATGTTGACGATGTTATCGCCCGCGATAGGTGCAATAGTCAGCGTCGGCGGCGTGGTATCAACTTGCAGGCTGCTTTCCAGGGTGTTGCTGTTGCCTGCGGCATCGGTGGCCGTGACCACCAGCGCGTTCGGGCCTTCAGCCAGATCCGCCAGCGCGGTACCAGGAACCGCCACGCTCCAGTTGCCGTTGGCGTCTACGGTGGCGGTCAGGGTAGCGGTGCCCAGCGTGACGGTGACGGTCTGCCCCGCGCCGTTTACGCCGGTAGTGCCGCTCAGCGCTCCGCCGCTCAGCTCGCTGCCGCTGACGATACCGTCGGTAAACGGCGTATTGAGCGTCGGCTCTGGCGTCTGATGGGTCAGTACGTTGAAGCTGTGGGCGGTGGAAATCGGGTTGCCATCGGCATCAATGCCCGACACGGTGAGCGTCGCGGTGCCGTCAGCCAGCGCGGCGGCATCCGCCTGCGGAACCAGCGCGCTCCATGTGCCACCTGCCGTCACGGTCGCCGGGTACTGTTTGCCGTTCAGGGTTACGGTCAGCACGGTGCCTTCCGTAAGATTGACGCTGTTACCGGTGATGGTGAATCCATCGGCCAGATCGGCAACGCCGAGGATGTTATCGCCGGTGATCGGATCGAGGGTGAGCGAGCTGGTGTCGAGATTCACGGTGAAGGTCCGATCCGCGCTGGCCGCGTTGCCTGCCGCATCGGTGACCGTCACGGTCAACGTTTGTTCACCATCGGCCAGCGCGCCGATTGCCGCCTGCGGCACCGCCACGCTCCAGCGCCCGGCGGCATCCACAAAACCGGTCCAGCTCTCGCCGTTAATCGTCACGGTCACTTCGCGCCCGGCTTCCACGTTCAGGGTATAACCGGTAATCGTCACGTCCGCGAGCACTTCGCCCGCATCAAGAATATTGTTGGTGGTTACCGGATCGATCACCACGCGCGGCTGCTGTTGCGGATCGGTATCCACGGTAATCAGATGGGTAATGGTCGTGGCGTTGCCCGCACCGTCGGTGGCGGTAACGGTCACGGCGATCGGGCCGCTCGGCAGCGCCTGGAGATCCTGCGCCGGGATCGGCAGTTCCCAGCCGCCCAGCGAGCCGGTAATGGTCTGATAGGTTACGCCGTTAATCACGATGGTTACCGGCTGACCGCCTTCCGCTCCGGGCGCAAACCCGCTCAGCGTTTGCTGTACGCCCGCTTCCGCCACGTTGAGAATATCATCACCGGTAAACGGCAATACCGTTACCGTTGGCGGCGTGACATCCACCGTAAAGCTTTCGTTGATCGGTACCACGTTACCCGCCGCATCGGTGACGGTGACCACCAGTGCGACCGGAGAAGCCGCGTCGGTCAGACCGGTCAACGCACCCGCAGGCAGGCTCACGCTCCAGGTTCCGTCGGCTGCCACCTGGCCGCGATAGGTATTGCCATTCAGGGTGATTTCCACCTGCTGCCCGCCGCCGGTAATACCGGTGCTACCGGTGATCTCATGGGACTGGCCGCGCTCGGCCAGATTGAGGATCCCATCACCAAACGGCGCGTCCAGGGTTGGAAGCGGTAAGTTTTCGACCAGCACATTGAGCTGGTGAGTATCACTCACCGGGATGTTGTCCGGAGAGGTCGCCGTCGCGGTAATGGTCAGTTCGCCATCCGACAGATCGGCTAACACCTCAGCGCCGACGGTAATACTCCAGCTGCCATCCGGTGCGATTGTGGTATTAAACAACGTACCGCCGAAACTCACCTCTATCGGAGTGCCTGCCGGCAGCCCGGCGCTGGTGCCGCGCACCACCAGATCTTCGGTGCTTTCCGCCTGATTGAGATAATCGTCATCGGCAATAATGCTGATCGCCACCGCGCTCAGGCTCTTATCCACCACGAAGCTGTGCTGCTGGCTGGCTGACTGACCAAAAGCGTCGGTTACCGAGACCTGAAGCGTATTGGTTCCATCAGCCAGTTTTTGCAGATCGGCGGCGGTCATCTGGATACGCCAGTTGCCATCCGCATCGACCTGAGTCGTGAATTCCTGATTGCCCAGCACCACCACGATTTTGCTGCCCGCCTCAACGTTATCCGTCGAGCCGGTTAGCCACTGATCGGTTTTCACTTCAGCGGCGCTCAGGGCGTTATTGGCGGTGAAAGGATCGACGCTGAGCAGCGGTTGTGCGGTTTTTACCGCCACTGTACCAATAGCCTGTTGGCTGTTGCCTGCGCTGTCGGTGAGCGTCACGGTGTAATTGGTATTCCCTGCGATCAGCGAGCTCAGGCTACCGGCAGGCAGCGCAACGCTCCATGTACCGTCGCTGTTGACTGTCGTGGTGAAGCGCTGGTTATTGATGTCTACCACCACTTCGCGGCCATTTTGCTCCGGCGTGGTAATACCTGACAGCGTTTGCGCCGCGCTAAGTTCGGCGGCGCTCAGTTTGCCGTCGCCAGAGAACGGCAACAGGCTGAGAATAGGTGGCGTCACATCGACAATGGCGTTACTTGCCAGCGTAGCGCTATTCCCTGCGGCATCAATGGCGTTGACGTTCAGCGACACGGTGCCTTCGCGCAGGCTCTGGAGATCTGCGGCCGGGACCTCGAGCGACCAGCGCCCGTCCACGTCGACAATCGCGATATAGCTCTTATCGCCAAGCTGGACCGTAACCTGTTGCCCCGTACCGGTGATACCGGTACTGCCGCTGAGGGTTTGGTTAGTGGTAATTTCCTGCGCGTTGAGAAAGCCGTCGCCAAACGGCGTTTCGAGCGTGGGTTTCGGTAAATAATTCACCGCCACATTCAGATCGCGGGCATCGCTGGCGCTTTCAATACCGTAGGTTACCGTGGCAGTAACCGGCGTCACGCCATCCGGTAGCAAAGCCAGATCTTCTGGCGGGATGACGGCGCTCCAGTTGCCTGCGCCGTCCACCAGCGCAGCATAATCTTTACCGTTGAAATTCACCGTCACCGCCACACCCGGCCCGGTCACGGTCGTCACGCCTCGCACTTCCAGCGGCTGAGTCGATTCTGCCGCGTTCAGATAATCATCGGTGGAAAGAATGGCTATGGCGATGGCATCCTGAGAAAGGTCAATCACCAATGTTTCAGTAGTTTGTGCCAGCAGCGTACCGTCATTGTTCTGGCACTGCACAATAATGGTTTCTACAGGCGGTGCCAGCGCCTGTAGATCGCCCGCAGGCACCGTAACCTGGAAACTGCCGTCACCGGCGACGCGAGTGAAATAGGCGTGCGCGCCCAGAGTCACCGCCACAAGCTGGCCGGGCTCGATATTTGCCGTCCAGCCGGTCAGTATCTGATTAAGCGCGATTTCAGCCCCGTTAATCTGGTTGTCGCCCGTAAAGGGATCCAGTTGAATAATCGGATCGGTGGTATTCACGATAAAGCTTTGCTCGGCCGTAGCAGTATTGCCCGCCAGATCCGTGACGCTAATTTCCAGGGTATAAACCTGTTCTTCCTGTAGCGTTTGTAGGATCTCTGAGGGGATTAACGCACTCCAGCTACCGTCTTCAGCAATAATCGCCTGAAACTGATTGTTGCCAAGCATGATAGTAACGGTTTGCCCGGCGTCTTCCGGCGAGCTAAACCCGGAGATAAGTTTTCCACTGTCGATTTGCGCCTGGTCGAGCACATTGCCGGGAGAGAATTCCGCTAATTCCAGCTCTGGCGGGATAGTGTCGACTGTCAGGGCGATATCTTCGGCGACGGTATTACCATTGCTGTCGACGAAGGAGACGTTCAGGTTAATCTCGCCCTGAGGCAGGGCCTGCAATACTCCACCAGGAATGATTACCGTCCAGCTTCCGTCTGCTGCGATAACGGCGTTCCAGCTGTTAATGCCCAGGGTAACAGTAATGGTGCGCCCTGCATTGCTGGCATCGGTGCTGCCACTAAGTATCTGATCGGTAGTGCTTTCGATGAGATTAATGACGTTGTCTTCAGCAAGAGGCGCAACAATCAGCGTGGATGGCGCGGGCGTTTCACCGCCAGGGTTAGTGCCATCATCACCACCGCCAGGGTTAGTGCCATCATCACCACTGCCAGGATTGGTGCCATCATCACCACCGCCGGGATTGGTGCCATCATCATCGCCGCCAGGATTGGTGCCATCATCACCGCCGCCAGGATTAGTGCCATCACCGCCGCCGGTTCCACCGTCTTCACCGCCGCCGCTTCCACCGTCTCCATCACCGTTGCCGTTACCGCCGCCGTTTCCGTTATCGTTATCACTGCCGCCACCACCACCGCCACCACCGCCGCTTGCAGCAATGGCCACGCCAGCGATACCGGCTACTGCAGCCAAACCCCCCAGGATTGCAGCTGTTGAAAGGCCTTCACCGCCAATCAGCGTGCCCAAAGACGTATCTGCCATTACCGGAACAACGGCTTCTGCCGCTGCAGGGCCAGCTTCGGTTGCAAAGGGAAAAACCGCATGGTGGGTGCCGTACTGATCTTCAAAAATCAGTTCGCTGTGCAACCCCTCGGCATCCAAATGGAAAAAGTTTTGATAGCGAACCGTTGAACCGTCGCGCATATGGACGATCAGGTCATCACCCTGACGCTGATAATAATTTACGGATTCTGGTGAGGCGTTAATTCTTACCACGCTTGACTGGGTAATATTAACCACACGATCGCCGGGTCCGGAATATTGCGTAACAAGATCGCCAGTTTTGCGATTAAGAATATCAACGGATTCTGAACGGTTATTTTCTAAAGCCATGGCGGCTATCTCCCGAATAAAGACAACAGTCAACCCGGCGGAGTGAATGCATCACACCCGCTAAAGATTGATACTGCTTCATTTAAAGCAGCATCAAAGATTTGCCTGGTATAAGTTTTTAAATGAAAGATAACTTAATGATTTTTGATGATTTATTATTAATTGTGGCGTTTGCCGTCACCCAGCAGCCGCAATTAAACATATAAACAACCTTTCTGAATAAGGCAAAAAAAAATGCAACAATTGTTGAGTGGCAAAAATATTAGCTTGTGCTAGCAAACATTAAGTGATTGTTATGAAAGATAGAGAACGGTAATCACATAAAAGGCCATCCACCTAATATCATTTCGAGATGTAATTATTTAAAAATAGAGGCATAAAAAATATATCATGCATAATAGATAATAAGAACAATCCTGCACATTAATACACACTATTTATTGCCAATTATTTCAAATATAGTCTAGCAATTAACATTTTAGATTATCTGTATGATTAATAATCTAAAAGCCTCTGATGTTAGTAACGTATGTCGCTATGCCACAGAACCCATACGAAAGTCGTAGCGATATGGACTGGCATGGCAAAGCCAAAATCTGTTATACTTGCTTCAACACTTTTGGGGCTGATTCTGGATTCGACGGGATTCGCGAAACCCAAGGTGCATGCCGAGGGGCGGTTGGCCTCGTAAAAAGCCGCAAAAAAATAGTCGCAAACGACGAAAACTACGCTTTAGCAGCTTAATAACCTGCTCTGAGCCCTCTCTCCCTAGCTTCCGCTCTTAAGACGGGGATCAAAGAGAGGTCAAACCCAAAAGAGATCGCGTGGATGCCCTGCCTGGGGTTGAAGCGTTAAAACTAATCAGGCTAGTCTGGTAGTGGCGTGTCGGTCCGCAGGTGCCAGGCGAATGTAAAGACTGACTAAGCATGTAGTACCGAGGATGTAGGAATTTCGGACGCGGGTTCAACTCCCGCCAGCTCCACCAAAATTCTCCATCGGTGATTACCAGAGTCATCCGATGAAGTCCTGAGAGCCCGCACGGCGTAAGCCCTGCGGGCTTTTTTGTGCCTGTAAGCACACCCGTTTTAGTACCACGCACTTTTTGAGATTTCCGGGGTTTCAGCCATCAGCCGGTACTCTTCCGGCGTCAGGTTATTAGGGGATTAATGTTGTCGCAAGCGCTCAATCAACGGCGTGGGTAACGGAGAACCTAATAAAATACGATCAGCCATTGTGATGCTCCTGTTGCCCTGACGATACGGGAGCTTGTGTTAACGAGGGCTGTGGCCGCCCTAATCGTAAGCCGATAATTCCGCCAATCACAAGCGCCGCGGCAATCGCCATCAGTGCAATGTCATAGCTCCCGGTGACATCTTTAATTCGTCCCATAATGGGAGGGAACGCCAGACCCGCAATATTGGCAACTGCGTTAATCAGGGCGATCGAGGCCGCCCCCGCCACGCCGATCAACGACTCCGTCGTGACAGCCCAGAAAATCGGTGTGATCGACCAGTTTAGCGCGACGGTTAGCACCAGCATGGCATAGGCCAGCGTCAGGTTCTGACAATAGATGGCGGCAAACAGCAGTAAGCCAGCGATAATGAGCGGTATACCTAAATGCAGTGCGCGTTCACGGGTCAGATCGGAATGCCGCCCATTGGCATACATGAAAATACACGCGAATAAAAACGGCACAGCAGAGAGTATGCTAACAATCAGGTTACTTTTTTCCGCCACGACGCCCTTAACGATTAACGGCAAAAACAATGTGATGCCTATCGTGCCAAACGCCTGAAGCAACCACATAAAGCTCAACGCCCAGACGCGCTTATTCGTCAACGCCTGACTCCAGCCTTGATGCTGCCCGCCAGAGATATCCGCGCGCTCCTCTGACATTTTATTGACTAACCATTGCCGCTGCTGAGGTTCCAGCCATTTGGCCTGTTGAGGGGCGTCATCCAGATAAAAATAGGTTACCACGCCCAATAATACCGCCGGGATCCCTTCCAACAGAAACAGCCAGCGCCAGCCTTCAATGCCGAAGAAACCATGCATATTCAGGATACTGCCGGATAGCGGTAAGCCAATGACCGACGCCAGCGCCGCACCGATATAAAACATCGACATCGCACGAGCACGATCGCTGCGCGGATACCAACAGGAGAGGTAATAGATGATCCCGGGAGTGAACCCGGCTTCTGCCACCCCGAGCAGGAAGCGCATAACATACAGTTGCATCGGCGTCTGGACCAGGCTCATACCTGCCGCAATCACGCCCCAGGTCACCATAATACGCGCAATCCATATTTTCGCGCCGATCCGGCTTAGCAGAATGTTGCTCGGAATTTCAAAAATAATATACGAAATATAAAAAATACCCGCAGCAATGCCGTACATCTCGGCAGTTAAGGCCAAATCGGCATTCATCTGCAATGCGGCGACGGAAATATTAGATCGATCAATATAGGCAATCAGGTATAGCAACATGATGAACGGGATAATGCGTCGGTTCATTCTCTTTAATGTTGACGAATATGCGTTCAAATCCATGATTAATCCTCAGAGCAACGATGGTATTTAACAATATGTAACCATGAAAACCCATCTTGTGATACAAGATTGATCACATAAACATACAACCATGGTGAAAATAGCACCGCCGCATCAGCGAAAATCGCTAAGCGAATTATCACGGATAATCCAGTCACTTCCGGACCGTTGATAATATTGTCGTTGCGTTATTCCTCCTGACATAAAGCATCGAATGGTCTGTTAACCTTTCGATAAATGAATCCCCTGCACTTTAAAAGGGCATTGGCGCGCACCATCATAAGGCGCCCTGCACCGCTATAGCGCTTCATTCCCGGTATCCCCGCAGTTTTTTCCTTAGTTCTGCTCATGTCCCTTGCGATGATGCGGTTTTTTTTATGGCATACCGATTGCTTATAGCTTCGCGGCAAGGAAGAAAATGCTTTTCGCAAATTTATGATTACCGTAGACAACGCAACAGAGAAAACAGATGAAAAAAGTGATTAAGGGTTATTCCTATACATTTTCGGCGGAAAACCAGCCGGCGGCATACGCGGCCAGCGGCGAGACACTCACATTTGAAACGCTGGATTGCTTTTCCGGCCTTATTAATAGCGCAACCGATCTGACCTGCGATTTCAACTACAACAACGCGAATCCGGTAACCGGCCCTGTGTACGTTGAAAATGCCGAGCCAGGCGATCTGCTGATGGTCGAGATCCTCGATATACGCACCGTTGCCGCGGGCGTGGTGACAACCATTCCGGGCTGTGGCCCGCTGCACGAGACTCAGGAGCATCGCACCAAACCACTGCAGATCATCAACGGTATGGTGCAGTTCAACGGTATGGCGTTCCCGGCGGATCCCATGGTCGGAGTGATTGGCGTTGCCCCAGCGGATCAACCGGTGCCTTGCGGTTTCCCGGGCGCGCATGGCGGCAACATGGACTGCAAAAAAATCCGTAAGGGCACAACGCTCTATTTTCCTGTACAGGTTGCAGGTGCATTGTTCGCGCTGGGCGATCTCCACGCGGTAATGGGCGACGGCGAGCTGTGCGGTACCGGGCTTGAAATCGCCGGCGAAGTGGATGTCAAACTCACGCTGTTGCAGGGTAACGGGGAACGCTGGCCGGTGCTGGAGACGAGCGATAGCTGGTTTGCTATTGCCAACGCCGCCGAATACCCGGCGGCACTCAAATCAGCCTCAGAACAAATACAGACACTGATTTCGCAGGCGTATGGATGGGATTTGACCGACACCTATCTGTATATGAGTCTGCAAAGTGACGTGGAGATTTGCCAGGCATGTAAACCCTGCCCGGTCGATCTGATTGTTCGCGTCAGTGCACCGAAACTGAATAACATCCCCTTGATCACCCGGAAGGCAAAATGAGCAACGTAAAAGAACCGACGCTCAAGGTCGCATTGAGCTATAAAGATCTGGTGATCTATGGCCTGGTTTTCATGGTCGTTATCGCGCCGATGTCCATCTTCGGCTTCGTCTCGAAAGAGAGCCACGGTATGGCTCCGCTGGTCTATGTGGTTGGCGTGGCCTGTATGATTTTCACCGCGCTGAGTTACCGCAAGATGGCAAAGCGCTACCCGATTGCGGGCAGCGTTTATGCGTATGTCAACAAGGCGACAAATCCTCATATCGGTTTCCTTGCAGGCTGGCTGATTATGATGGATTACCTGTTTGCCCCCGCGCTGCTGTACGCCATGACGGCAGCCTGGTGCGTCAATCTCGTGCCATTCGTGCCGGGCTGGGTGTGGATTGCCGTGTTTATGCTGACCAACTGCTGGGTCAACATCAAAGGCATTGAGAACACCGCGAAAGCCGATATCTTTATTTTCAGCATTTCGCTGATTTCACTGGTTATCTTTCTCGGTTTTGGGGTCCACTATTTGCTTAACACCGGCGGCGTTGCGGCATTCAATCTGACGCCGTTCTACAAGCCAGACGTTATCAACCCGCAGTTCATCGGGACGGCAGTAACCATCGCAGCGCTGTCATTTCTTGGATTCGACGGGATCAGTACCCTGGCGGAAGAGGCCAAAGAACCGACGCGTGACATTGGTAAGGCTATTCTTGCCGCACTGCTCATCGTGGGAGTGTTTTTTATTGCACAGTGCTACATTGCCACACTGATACAACCGGATTTCACTAAAATGGATCCCGACACGGCATTCTTTGACGCGGCGTTTATGGCAGGCGGTGCACCGCTGAAAATCATGCTACTGATAGTGAATATTCTGGCGGTTGGCGTGGCCAATACCCTGGCGGCACAGGCGGCGGCATCGCGTATTGTCTACGGCATGGCGCGCGATCGCTTCTTACCTTCCATGTTTGCCAAAATTCATCCGACCTACCGCACGCCGTGGATCAGCACCCTCGCCATTGGCGCGCTTTCCCTGGCGCTTGGCGTAACGCTTTCTATCGACTTCCTCGCAAAACTCATTAATTTCGGCGCGATGACCTCATTCATCATTCTGAACGTCAGCGTTTTCTGGATGTTTTTTATCAAGGAGAAGCAGCGCTCGGGGCCAGGTAATATAACCAGCAATCTGATATGTCCGCTGCTGGGGACGGCTATCCTCTCGTATGTCTGGATAAACTTTGACCACAACACAATGGAAATCGGTTTTACCTGGCTGGCAATCGGGGTGGTAATAGGGATGGTTAAAACCAGGTTTTACCGCACGCTGCCGCAAGCGGTTTCCCTCAGCTAAGCAGGTGCTGGCGCATCGGACGCCTGCTCTGCACAATGCGCCCTCCGGAAGTACCGGAGGGCGCAGCAATAGCGCATTGACAAACGCGCTTCCCTCTTCCATTCTCCGGCTGAATAAAACCTGCCAGAATTCGTTATCCCGCGCGTAAGTTGCTTCAGTGCAGACACAAAGGCAGTAGAATTAGTCTGCAAAATTTGCAGGATCACAGGAATTTAAAATGGACAAAAAACGCGTTAATTATACATCAGTTGACATGTCACAATGGAAACGGAAGGAACATTTTCAGGCTTTTCAGTCGTTTGCAAAATCTACCTTTAGCCAGACAGTACAACTGGATATTACGGCGCTATTAAAAACCGTAAAGAGTAATGGATACAAGTTCTATCCAGCTTTTATTCACATTATTACCCGCCTGATAAACGCCCATGCAGAATTCCGTATGGCTATGAAAGACGGCGAGTTAATAATATGGGACGTTATTCATCCCGGCTACACCATTTTCCATAAAGAAACTGAAACTTTTTCATCCCTGTGGAGTTATTACCATGAGGACATTTCACAATTTATGAAAACGTATTCGGAAGATGTGGCACATTATTGTGATGACCTGGCCTATTTCCCAAAAGGATTTATCGAGAACATGTTTTTCGTGTCAGCCAATCCATGGGTTAGCTTCACCAGCTTTGATTTAAATGTAGCCAGTATCGATAACTTCTTCGCCCCGGTATTCACAATGGGTAAATATTATACGCAAGGCGAAAAAGTATTGATGCCGTTGGCAATTCAGGTACACCATGCCGTGTGCGATGGTTTCCATGTCGGTAGATTACTTAATGAACTACAACAATATTGCTATGAAGACCACGGGCAAGCGTAAGTTCATCTCTACAGAGGCTAGTTATATTCCAGCACAAAAGTGGATGTACTGTTTACACTGCCGGCATTCACCGTCGCTTCCGTCTGCACCATCTGGGCGACGAAGTTAAACGGTTGTGCACTGGTGACTTTGTTCGCCGTCACATGGCCCAACGTCGGCAAGATCCCGGCGTCGTTGATATGCAGAGCGCTGCCCGCTATGGGCGCGCCTGAACCATTGTTGCCGTAGCTCAGCTTAATGCCCACCCCCTTAGCACTTGCCGGCACCTGCTTGATTGCCAGCGTGTCGTTCATACTGGCGGCGACAGGGGTGCCGAAAAAGGCAATTTTTATGTCCGCCGGCTGCGTGCACCAGACCGGAATAGTAAAGGTTTTCGCCGACCCCGCTTTAGTCCCTACTCCCTTAAAATCGCTCCGGTTTACTCTCCCCAAATCAACAACAATATTCGAAGTCTTCACATAGCAGCTGGCCGAATTACCAATCTCGACGTTCATTGCCGTCAGATCAATAGTGATGGGCGTGCCTGCCCTTGACCCAGGGATCTCGACATACACTTTGCCCACATTCGGCAGTGGCGGCGAGTTGGTGTGGTTGCCGCTGAGTAGCATGACCGTCCCGGTTTTATAAAAGGTCACATACGCTTTCACTACAATGTGTTGCTGCCTGAGCAGCGAAGGGTTTTCGCTGCTGCTACAGACGGTCGTATTGTGCATGCCTGCGCCATCAAGATAGTGGATTGGCCCGCCGTTACACTGAAATCCCAGCGAGTAGCCAATACCCGCAACAGCCGATTCAAACACCATCCGCCCGTTGATGTTGGTCTCTTTCCCTTTAATCGCCTGCGCATATTTGATCGATAACGAACCCGCCTGCATTGCCTGCTGATCGCAGGTGAAGCGAAACCCGCTGCCGCTGTCGGCCATGAGGCTGGTCATCTGCGTATTATTACGCAGCGAGGGCAGATATTTAATGTTCTGAAAGTTGATGGTCATCTGGCCGGTATCGCCGTTACAGGTAGCTGCCCACACGCTGTGACTAAACAGCCCCGCGACCAGCAGGAGTAAATACAGACTCAGGCGCATGGTTACAATCCTCTCTGTGATAAACATTTTCCATCCACGCGCTTAACCGCGTCCTGCTCAGTAGCGGCAATGTGGAAAGGCAGCGTGCAGCGGTGAGCGACGCCCGCGTCATTCCAGCGCACCTCAAGGGTGCCGTCATCCGGCATCCCACTCAGGTAAACCGTTCCGCCGTCAGCGACCATCCCGGTAGCGGCAGTTTTATCGTCAGCCAGCTGCGCGCTGGCACCAAACGGCACCAGCCCCTGGTGATCATGCAGGGTAAACAGAACACGATGGCCGATATGCGTCATGTAGTTGGCTTCGACAACCGCACTGCCGCCAGGGATCACCGTCGCGCCGAACTGTTCGACATCGGTGTCGCTGGTCATGGATTGGGTGTCCAGAGTGATGAAATTTTTGTGATATGCCGTCAGAGTGGGCACCACAGCATAGCCCCGCCAGTCGGTGTGCAGGTTGCTGCCATTTTCGATCGCCACGTTAGCAGCGCCCGGCGCACGCACGATGGCAAAACTATCCCCCAGGCTCTGGCCCAGCGTGATGCCGTGCGGGTGCGCGACAATGGAGCCCGAAGCGCCCCAGGTGATCTGGCTGCTGTCGCGATCGCGGCGATAGCCAAGCTGCGTTTCACCGTAGCCGCCGTGGTAATCGAGCGATGCGCCGCTGTTGCTTCCCTGCCCCTGGCTGGCATAACCCTGCTGAACGGAATAGTTAAGATTCGGGTTTGTTGGAACCGAACCGTACATCGCCACCTGATGCGAGGTGTAGCCGTGGTTATCCGACGAGGTGGTATAGCTGACTGAACTGCCGGCCAGCATGCCACCCAGCGGAATGTTGATATTGAACGACCATGAGCGGTCGGGATCATTATGGCTACTGGATTTTGTATAGTAGTAGCCCACTCCCCAGGAGATACCTTTCCAGGCGCTATAGAACCCGGCATGAAGCGTTTTATCGCTGTTCTGGCTGTGCCAGTAATCCTGGGAATAAGCGGACAGCGACAGGTTACCTGCGTCGCCCAGTTCCTGAGTGACGGCAATCTCCTGACGGGTGCGTTTGTTGTCAATCAGCCCATACTGGCTTTCTAACATCATCGCTTCGCTGAAATCATAAAAACCGCTGGAGGAGTAGCGATAGCTGGCGAGGCTAAAAGAGGTACCTGCCTCGGCAAAGCTTTTTTGATACTGCGCCCGCAGCGAATGACCGCTGTAGCGCTTCCCGGATGGCGCGGTGGTGTCAGCCAGCGTCACGTCGGCACCAAGGGAACCTAACTCACCGAGGTTATGCCCTATCCCAAGGGCCAGTGCGTGGTAGTCCTCAGCCAGTTGCGTGCCGCCATACAGCGTAAACTCCGCCGGTAAACCGTAAAACAGCGTGCTCTGGATAAAAGTTGGCGAGCGGCTCTGATCCTGCCCTGAGTGGAAGCGCCCGGCGCTGAGGCTATATTTGATGCGGCCTTCACGCAGCATGAACGGCACGGACGCGAACGGCTGGGTGAAGGTGCGCTCTGAGCCATCGCTCTCTTTCACCGTCACCTCAAGGTCGCCGCTCTGTGCCGTCGGGTAGAGATCTTTGATAGCAAAAGCCCCCGGCGAGACATAGGTTTCATAAATCACGTAACCATGCTGGGAGACGGTGACTTTAGCGTTACTGTGCGCTACGCCGCGGATCACCGGAGCAAAGCCGCGAAGGCTGTCCGGCAACATTTCATCATTGGACATAAGCTGTGCGCCGCGAAACTGCACGCTGTCAAAAATCTCGCCGCTGGTGTAGGTATCCCCCATCCGCAGCTGGCTTTTCAGCGATATGACATCCCGTTGCAGGTAGGTACTCAGAGAATGCCAGCGCCGGGTGGTGTCATATTGCATGGACGACATGTTGCGTAAGCGCCACGGTCCGAGATTAATGCCGCTGCGCAGGTTCAGGAAGCTGGAGTGGCCGTTATGGGTGGACTGCTCCGTTTGCGAACCGGATAACGTATAGTCGACAAACGCAGCCGGAATACCGTCATCCCAGCGCGCGGGGTCAACATAGCCGCGGCTTTGGAGGTTCATGGCGGCCTGGGGAATACTCAGGTTCAGGCGCTGGGCGGAAAAGTCGAACTGGCTGGTGGCATCAGGAATGTACTGACCGATGCGGGTAAAGGTCTCGCCCTCGTGCAGGTTGTCAAATGATGAGAACGCGCTGACGTTGACCCCATATTCGGCGAGCTGCGCCGCCGTGAGCACTGGCGTGAGCTTATCGTTCTGCTCCACAAAAGTGATATTGCTCTGACCGAACGCCTGACCATTAACCCAGATGCTGACCGGATACGTCCCGGGCTGCTGCCCACCCTGCGTCGCAAAGTAGTGCAGATCGGCAGTTTTTTGCTGCGGGGAACTCAGTTCCAGCGCCGCCGGATCGAAGTAATCCTCGGCCCGGGCAAAGCCAGGCCTGCACAGCATAAACAGCGCCGTGGGGATGGTCGCCAGCAGTAACGTGCCGCCGGAAGAGGCCGATTTTGCCCTGCCTCGGCGGGAAGTGCGCTTATTCACGATGACCACCCTGTTTACTGCTGCGCAGCGTCAGTGATGCCGCCAAAATCATTAATGGCGCGCCACGTCACCTGCCCGGTGTTGCTGACCGGCCATGTTTTGCTGGCCAACGGCGCGATCATGCCGGGTTCCGGGATCTCTTTTCCCCCCACAGCAAGGGAGTAGAAGGAGATATAAAACGGCGTCGGGTTATGGGCCACCAGCTGATTGCCATTGCGGGTGAAAGTCAGCTTCTGCCAGGCGTCTTTAGACTCTCCCAGCCCCTTAGGCCGCCAGAAGAGCTTGAATTTGGATTTGACGTTGATCTGTAACTTGTTGATGTCGTCTTTTTGCGTCGGCGAGATATTTTTTACACACAGCCAGAAGACCGATTCCTTGTCGGCAGGCAACGCGCCACCGGTAAAACTGATGCGCAGAACGTTCTCCTGCTCTGGCTCGAGGCGAAAGAGCGGCGGAGTGACCACAAAGGGAACGGGACGTTGATCGTCTGTAGCCGGGTTTTCGACCCATGACTGCACCAGGTAAGGTACGCTGGTATCCATATTGGTCACCGAAAGGGAGGCTTCGCGTTTACCTTCCTGATAAATAACGCGAGTTCCCCCCATCACTATGCCGGCTTTTGCGGTTGCGCAGAAAAGGAAAAAAGAAGCCATCACAGCGGCAAGAAGCTGTTTCATTGTGCAGTTACCATCGAACGTAAAAAGAGATGAGCAGGCACAGAGCCTGCTCACAGGGGATCAGTTGTAAACCATCAGGAAGTTAGTAACGCCGTTAGCGGTACCGGTTGTCACCGTGGCCGCTGTGGAGGTGTAATCGGCAAAGAAGGGCACCGTGGCTTGCGCGGAAACTACCGCAACGCTCGCAGAAACCGCACCCATTGTTACCTGCGTATTGGAAACGCCATCGTAAATTTTAATGCCTACGCCCGATGCGCCCCCGGCCGTCAGCGCCAGCAGCGTAGGATCCGTGGCATCTTTTTTACCATCAAACAGCACAGCAACCGTTTTAACAGAGGTCGGGCAGCTATCTACGCTGATGCTAAACGGGGTTTTGGTGGTTTCAGTGCCTGGCGCGGTGAAATAGTTTCTGCCCCATTTACCTAAATCAACCTTTACATCCTTGCTGGTGGTGGTGATATTGCAGGAGCTGTCAACGATTTCACCGGTAAATTCCACGGTCCCACCGGTGCTTTGCGTACCAGCAGTTGCGCCCAGGTGAGTTGTCATATTATTACCCGCAGAAAATGCGGCACCAGAAACCAGCACGCCCGCCAGGGCGGCGGCAACGCGAAATTGATATTTCATTATTATACTCAACTTTAAAAGTTATTATTTTTTACTTTGACCAGAATCCTCTGGCCCTGAAACCTGTCCTTAGTGCGTGTCCCTTTAAATAATAAAATGCATCTATTTAACCAGATTACCTCAGATGCATATCCCTCTAATTATTCGCTATTTCGATAATAAAACCGCGACTAATACGCTTACGCACAAATAAATGATATTTCCAGAAACAATAAAAAACAATAGCTAATAACTTTCGCAAAATAAGCTTGTATTCATGCTGATAAAATTACATTAACAATCCTCGTTAGTATTATTATTTTTGTAGGTATTCGCATCGTTATGATGCGATAAAATCACAATAATATTACATTTCAAGGGATTCAGCGCCAAAGAATGCGTTAATTGACAAGGGTAAAATTAGCAACGAAATTAATAATAAGAAAAATCCGACAGGTCGGATTTCACTATAAAACCCGGAGGGAATGCTTTTATAAAATCATTAATTTACCTGGCGACTATCGAGGGGGAAAAGATAAGGATCGTGTCTGAACCCGCCCCCTGAATACCAACTCCGCTTTCGCCGTTCCTCCCTGTTCCACCACCTCGCCTTCCAGCGCAGCCACCATCAGCTGGCAGGCTTTTGCAGCGAGTTTCTTTTCATCCTGACGCATAGACCAGAGATTATTCGCCAGAAATCCCAGCATGATATTGTCATCGAAGGTGCCGATATTAATATCGTCAGGAATATACCCGCAACGTTCACGCAATACGCTGAGCGCGCCCTGGAGGATCGGCAGGGATGACGCGATAAAATTTTGCGGCCAACGACCATGATGATCGATGTACTGCGCCATAAGATCTGCACCGTCGCTAATGCGGTTGTGCTCCGCCCAGGTAATATCGGACGGAGAAACCGTCATCCCCAGCTCAGCCATAGCCCGCTTAAAACCGCTAAGACGATCAATAATTGTCGGTGACGTAATATCAGCAGTAAAAAAATGCAGCGGCTGACCCAGGTATTCCACCATCGCTTTGGTCAGCTGGTAGCCGCTGTCGCGGTTATCGGTGGTAACGCACGCCGCATTCTGAATACCAAAATCCCGGTCGAGAAACACCAGCGGCTTTTTGCGGTGTGTAAGATGATGCGCCTGGCAGGCTGCATCCGTTGACACCACAAAAATACCATCGACGTTTCGCTCTTCGAGCGACTTCACCAGCCGGTTTTCATATCGCGGTTCGCCATTAGTGCAGCTAATCATCAACTGATAGCCCCGCTCCCGGCACGCCGCTTCCAGCTGTTCCGCCAGCGCGGAGAAAAAGGGGTTGGAAAGACGCGGAATAACCAGCCCGAAGACATCCGTTTTATTGAGCTTCAGGCTACGGGCGGTGAGATTAATGGTGTAACTGTGCTCCTGCACATACTCATTAATTTTGTCCTGGGTTTTCAGGCTGATGCGATACTTTTTGGCGTTACCGTTTAATACGGCGCGTACCGTTGTGATGGAAACGCCTAAATCCTTTGCGATTTCCTCAACTGTTTTTGCCATAAGTGTGCATTCCTTACTCGATGAAAAACGGGCCACCGCCAGGCAGCCCGTGAATAAACGCTATCAACCCGGTTGCTTGCGCCACATGGCTTTCAGGCGCGGCCCGAAAATCGGCATCAGCAGGGTGATCAACGCAATGACCAGGAAAACAGCGCAAACCGGACGCGTCAGAAAGACGCTCGGGTCGCCTTCAGACATCACCAGCGCACGCCGGAAGTTCGATTCCGCCATTGGCCCCAGAATAATGCCAATCACGATAGGCGACATGGAGAAATCGAGCTTAATCAGGATATAAGCCGCTAATCCGGAAACCATCATCACAAAGACGTCCGTCATATCGTGGTTTACCGAATAAGCACCCACGGAACAGAGTACAAAGATGATTGGCACCAGCACCCGGCGCGGTACGTTCATCACTTTGGCAAACAGGCGCATCCCCATAAAGCCCATGATGCCCATAAAGATATTCGCCGCGAACAGGCCGATAAATATGGCATTCACTTCCACCGGATGCTCAGTAAATAACTGCGGCCCCAGCGCCAGCCCTTGCACCATAAACGCGCCCATAATGATCGCGGTTGCGCCATCACCAGGGATACCCAGCGTCATCAATGGCACCATTGCACCGCCCGCCACCGAGTTCGCACCGGCTTCCGGCGCAGAAACCCCTTCCGGCGAACCGTGGCCAAACTCTTCAGGATGTTTTGACCAGCGTTTAGCTTCATTGTAGGCAATGAATGAGGCGATATCGCCACCGGTCCCCGGCACCGCGCCGATACCGGTGCCAATCACCGAGGAGCGAATATAAACCGGCATCACCCGCTTTAAATCTTTCCAGGTGGGAAGAATGCGCTGAATTTTGCTTTGCATTTTATGCACTACGCCAGCAACGCGTTCCCGGTGATCTTCTTCGAGGCTAATCAGCCCCTGAGAAAAGGCAAATAACCCCACCAGCACCGGAATAAACGATATGCCGCCCATCAAATAGACGGAGTCAAAGGTAAAACGCATTCCGGCAGTCATCGGGTCCAGGCCGATGGTGGCGATAAATAACCCCAGCGCGCCGCCCATCAATCCTTTAATAATCGATTGTGAAGAGACGCTGGTAATAATACTGATACCAAACACCGCCAGCGCAAAATATTCAGCGGAGGAAAAGCCGGTGGCGACTTTCGCCAGCAGCGGCGCAATAAGCACCAGCGCAATCGTACTGAAAACGCCGCCAAACATTGAGGCACCGGTGGATAATCCCAGCGCGCGTCCGGCTTCCCCGCGTTTCGCCATCGGATAGCCATCCAGTACCGTGGCGGCAGAGGCAGGCGTGCCCGGCGTGCTGATCAGGATAGCTGTAATCGACCCGCCATATACCGCACCGCAGTACACGCCAAGCAGCATCAGAATACCGGTCATTCCCTGGAAGGAGTAAGTCAGGGGCAACAGCAGCGCAATGCCCATATTGACGGTTAATCCAGGCAGCGCGCCGATAATAATCCCCGCCAGAACCCCCATCAGGATCATTGCGGTGGTTTCAAGACTGAAAACCATCAACAGGGCATCTAAAACTTCGTTCATTATGATTCCCTTATTAATTCACTCGGAAAACATCGATTCCGGCAGCGGAGAATTAAAGATCATGGTGAAGGCGATATAAATACAGGCGACGATCAGCACCGAACTCACGCCCAGAAACCAGGGGCGTTTTTCGCCCATAATACGCATCACTATCGGGATCAAGACCAGCGATGAGGCGATAAATCCGCCGTAGCACAGCGCTATCGCATACACGCCCATTAACCCGGCGACCCAGTAGGCTTTACGAACCGGCGCAGAGGAAAGATCCACCGAAGTATCCGCCGCGGCCCGCTGTTGATAGACGTTAATCAACTGCAAAACCCCAAGACCAATAAACAGCCATGCCAGACAAAATGGCCAGAAGCGCTCCCCTAACATGCCGCTTTCATCAAATAAAGGCATATCACGTGAGAGCATAATAATGCCCAGCCCGAATATCACAGCGACGGCACCAACGACAATATTCTGCTTTCGCATAAATCCATCCCGATAATTTCCCGGCCAGCGCCACACTCTGGCCGGGAATAAGCATTATTTTTTCATGACGTCGGCAATCAGTGCGCCATACATTTCGTCATCGTCTTTCATCATTTTGTAAGCGTCGTCACCGGTAATCACTACCGGCATAATGCCCTGCTTCTTCAGCGCTTCCTGATAAGCGGGTGTTTTCACCACTTCAGTAAAGGTGTCCACCAGCTGTTTTTTCACGTCATCGCTGACTTTCGCGGTGGTGGCCAGCACGGCCCACGCGCGCATTTTCACGTTTACGTCCAGATTCAGCGCTTCTTTAAAGGTCGGCGCGTCCGGGAACAGCGGGAAGCGCTGCTCATCCATCACCCCAAGCACTTTTAACAGCCCGGCATCAGCCTGTGATTTCACCGAGCCCGGCGTGGTCAGTACGGCATCGATGTGCTCACCCACCAGCGCCGCAATCGACGGTCCGGTACCTTCGTTATAAGGAATATGGTTGAACTTCACGCCAGTAATTTTTTCGATATTGACCGCGGCCAGGTGATAGATCGCGCCGTTGCCGGAGTTACCCACTTTCAGTTTGCCCGGGGCTTTTTTCGCGGCATCGATAAATTCCTGCAGCGTGTTGTACGGTGATTTAGCGTTCACCACCACAGCAACCGGATCGGCGATGGTGGTGACAATCGGGGTGAAGTCTTTATAGGTCACCGGGGATTTTCCCTGGTGCGGGAACATCGCCAGCTCAACGGTGGTCATGACCAGCTTATAGCCGTCCGGACGCGCTTTCGCGACTTCCAGCAGCCCGGTGATGCCATTGCCCGCCGGTTTGTTAACCGGGACCAGCATGGTGCCTTGCGGCATTTTATCCCTGGCGAACTCGATCACGGTGCGCGCGGAGGTATCTGTGCCCCCTCCCGGATTTTTCGGGATCACGACTTCAATATTTTTTTTGGGATAGGTTAGCGTCTGCTCTGCCTGAACGGCGGCAAACGGCATAATCATCAGTAAGGCACACAGTAAATTCTTCTTCATCAGGTACTCCGCACTTTTAATTATTGTCGGTAAGGGTTTGGTAAATGATGTTCTTGCGATTCCAGGTCCAGGTCAGGTGAATCACGCCTCCTTGTTGTACGATGGCCGGGTAGGAAAACTCGCCTTCCCCCTCTTCCAGCACCCAGGGTTGCGACCAGGTCGCGCCGTTATCCACCGAGCGCAGCAGCGCTACGGGATAACGGCGGCCCCAGTTTCCGGCGACAGGATTGCAGGCAAGGACAATATCGCCGTTATCCAGGCGCACCACATCGATGCCGCTGTTGTTATTCGGTAGCGCCGTGGCATAGGCCGGACACCAGCTTCTGCCGTAATCTGAAGAGTCAGCGCGATAGATAAATCCCCGGGTGCTGCGCATAAGCGCATGAATATAACCGGGTTTTGATTCCCATAATGTTGGCTGTATAACACCATCCCACTGCATAACCTGCGTGAGATCACATTCCCATAAGGCATCCTGTTTTAAACCCTGCCACAGGGCGCTTTCATCCGCCGCCTCGCCATGCTGATGCTCAATCGGGATCGCCACCTGATACCAGCTTTCTCCCTGGTCCGCCGAGATATCCACAAACGCGTCCCAGAAGCGGGTATTTTCTGTCGAGGCCGGAGCGATCCATTCGCCGTTACTCATCACCAGCAGCTTGTTTTTGACCGGGCCGCGCGGCTGCAGGTCTCCGGGAACCAGTTCACGAGGGGCACTCCACGTAAGGCCCTGGTCATCGGAAACCGCGACGCGGGTGATCCAGCTGTGCACGTCTTTGCCCACTTTGTAGAACAACCACAGCCGCTGATGCTGGTAATGCAACACCGGGTTCCAGTGCGCTACGCCGGGTTGCGACATCACCTTCACCGCAGGCTGCCAGACGCCGTTTTCACTGCGGGCCAGCCAAATCGCCGTATCGCCGCTGCCCTCTTTGGCTCCGGCGAAGAAAGCCGCCACCAGGGTATTTTTCTCCGGCAGCGCCACCAGCGTGGAGGCATGGCACTGAGCGAAATCCTGCTGGTCATCAGCCAGCAGCGGCTGACGTTTCTTCAGGGTAAATGCCATGACTACGCCCCGATATGCAGTTGTTTCTGAAGATCGCGCCCCAGCCGCACCATGCTGTCGATAGCTTCCGGAAAGAAGGTGTCATCATAGTGTTGGCTATCGCGTACCCGGCAGGTCAGCGTGGAGAAATTGCCGATTTGCTGCTGGAACGCTTTGGCGCATACCGGATAATCGAGGTTTTCAACCAGCGCCGCGGTGGAGAGGTAATCTGCCAGCCGCTGCGCTTTTTCCGGCTCCTGCCGCCAGTTTTCATACAGCCATACGTACAGCTCGGGATGGAAGTTCGCCATCACGCCGCTGTAGGCCTGGCATCCCGCCTGCAAAGAGGGAAGCAGCGTCTGGCTGTTGGCGTTCGCCAGGTGCAGCCTGCTGCCCTGGGTGAGCGCCAGCCGCCGTTCAATAATCGGCAGGCTGCAACAGGTATCTTTGATAAAGGTGAAGCGGTTGCTTTGGGCGCACCAGGCGACAATCTCGTCTGACAGCAGGCGCTTATACGGGAACGGGCATTCATAAATCCCCAGATCCACATTCTCGGGCACGTCGGCGATAAGGCGCTGGAGCGTTTCCAGCGCCAGCTCGTCGCTTTCTCCGGCCAGCGCCAGGCGATTGCTGATCAGAATGACGCCATCGACCCCGGTTTCCGCCATTTGGGTGAGCTGCTCGCTCTGATGATGAAACGCGTTGGCGGTATGCCCTGAGGCGACCACCGGCACGCGGCCATCCACCCGCTCGATAATAAAGCGCACCAGTCGACGGGACTCTTCGTCACTCAGAAAAAACATCTCGCTGGACTGGCAGTCGGCAAACAGACCGTGGACGCCCGCCGCCAGATACCAGTCGATCAGCCGCTCCAGCGATGTCCAGTCGATCTCTTTTTGCCGGGTAAAAGGCGTTAACATCACCGGCCAGACGCCAATGTACTTCGTCGTATTCATGGCAGTTTCCTTTTACAGCAGATCGATTGCAGTGCCCGCTACGGCAACCCGGATACCCTGGGTTAGCGCCTGGGCGACAAACGCCTGGAACACGGTCTGTAGCACCGGCTCATCCACATAGGCAATCGTCAGATGGTTACTCTGGTGGCCGGCCATTAATTCATCGCGGCCAACCCCGTCCAGCACCGCGTTGAGCAGCGGCCATTCGTAGCAGGTGGCGCGGTGGCGACGTTCGAACTCCTCTTCCGGCAGCTCCACGCCGCGTCCGGTGCCGATGTGCATAATCACCTCGGTCCCTTCATAGTGGGCGCGCGCCCAGATAAAACGCCCGGCTTTGCCCTGCCCGCAAATCGTTGAACCGCCGTAAGGGAAGTACATCGCAGGCTGGCGATAGCCAGTGGCGCCTTTAATGCCGCCTTTTAAATGTTCAAACGGAACGGCGCCGGAGATTTCCAGATCCCAGTAGAAAGTACCGTTGTATTCACTGCCCCAGCGGATGTCGTGCAGCGTGGTTTCTGCGGGCAGCGAAAACGAACTCAGCAAACGCCACAGCATGGTCTGCGGGATGGCGGTACCCATATCCACTTCATTAATGCAGGGGATCGGCTGGCCGTCGCAGATGATATTGCCGTGCTCATCCGGCAGCGGGAAACGCGCGGTGGAACCAATCGCCCCTTCCGCAAAATCTGACGCCGCACAGCTGTCCTTCAGCCCTTGCTGATACTGAACGCCCACGGCGGACAGCCCAAAGCGCTGCACAAATCTCGCCATGGCGATCATCATGGCGCACTGCTCTTTCACCTGTTCACGGGTGAGCTCTTTGCTGCCGTCTTCGCCGAAGCGGAAATCCATCCCCTGGTCGATATACCATTGCAGGCACGCCTCACGCAGCGAATCCGGCACTTTTGCCATCTCTACCAGCAGCGCCGACTGGGAAAGCGACTCTATCGGCATGCCGATATTTACCATCGCCTGCTGCGGGAATACGCCGTTAATCATTCCCATACAGAAGGTGTCGAACAAACCGATAATTTCTTTATGGCGCAGAACATATTCACCCACGTTACGCCCCAGCTTACCCGCCTCGGTGGCCATGACCGGATGCGTCGCGGGAACGGGATGCAGGTAGCTGAGTGAATGCTGTAATGAACCGTAGCGCAGCCAGGTTTTCAGGCCGTCGACAAACAGCTCATCGTCGAAATTCTCAGACCATAAGCGAGAATAGGATTTACCCAGGCTGGTTAACGACCCAGCCAGACAGAGCATCCCCACCAGCCCCGGCCAGGTGCCGTCGAAATTCGCCAGCAGCAGGATTGGCCCCTTGTGATGCACCAGCGACGGCGCGACGTGATGGGAATATTGCCAGGCGGTGAGCAACACGATCAGCGGCGCGTTTTCGTCAATCTGGGCAAACAGATCGCTTCCCTGGCGCTGGCTGCTGATAAATCCGTGGCCGCGCTGATGATCGACCGCGTGGGCGCGCTTCAACTGATAGCCAAGTTTGCCGAGCATATCCTGCAATTTGGCCTCGAATTTTTCCTGCATCGGCCAGCAGGCCAGGTTTGCAGACTCGCGTAAGTCCGCATTGGTGATCATCAGAATTTCATTTTTCCCTGCGCTGATTTTTTCCGGCGCGGCAGGTAACGTTTGGGTAATCACGTCAGCATTCCTTTTTAGTCAGATACGAGAAGTCGCCATCAGCGCCTGGTAGCGCTGCTGATCCTGATACATCTGCAAATAAACCTGGTATTTCGCGTCGTGGAAGGCCCATTTCTCCGGGTTCGGCGCAATAGTGCGATCGCGCTTAACCATGCTGCGCGCGGCAGCGCTGAGATCGGTAAACGCCCCGCAGGCCACTGCGCCAGTCAGCGCCGCGCCCAGGGTGACCGCGTCTTCTTCCGCGACCAGATGGATGGCGCGCCCGGTGGCGTCGGCATATTCACGCAGCCACAGCGGGTTTTTACTGGCTCCGCCGCACAGGGTGATGGTGTCGATTTTTTGTCCGTGGGCTTCCATGGTATCGATGATATGGCGCGTGCCATATGCGATAGCCTGTAAGGTGGCGAGGTAAAGCCGGGTGAGCTGTTGCGGGCCGCTTTCCAGCGTCAGACCCGCCACCATGCCTTTCGCCTGCGCATCGGCGCGCGGCGAGCGGTTGCCATGGTGATCGCCAAGCACGTGCAAACTTTGGGTCGGATTTGCCTCTTGCGCTTCAAGGGCGGCCACGCGTTGATTAAGCAGCGCGTAGGGGCTACAGCCCAACGCCGCGGCTTCGTCATTCAGTCCGCGCCAGTGTTCGCTCTGCTGAAGCGTCCATTCCACCAGCGCGCCTGCCGCGCTTTGTCCGCCTTCGTTCAGCCACCAGTTGGGGTACATCGCGCCAAAATAGGGGCCCCACACGCCGGGGATAAACACCGGCTGCGGGCTGATGATCATGTGGCAATTCGACGTGCCGCTGATTAGCGCAAGATTTTGCTGCGGATTTTCAGCCACCAGCGCCAGCCCGCCTGCGTGGGCGTCGATCATGCCGCTGGAGACAACAACCCGCTGCGTCAGGCCAAGCTGCTGGACGGCTTCAGGCTGAAGTGTACCGAGCGCCTCACCAATGTTGGCGATACGGGTGGGTATCTTCGCCGTCACATCGCCCAGTTCAACGGCATCCAGCAGGGTCTGGCTAAAGCGTGATTCATGGGCGAGATAGTTCCATTTGCAGGTGAGCGTGCAAATACTTGCCGCATCGACACCGCTGGCGCGCCAGGCAAGATAATCCGCGAGGTCAAAAAAGCGCCATACGCTGTGATAGCGTTCCGGGAAATGATTTTTCAGCCACAAGATTTTCGGCAGTTCCATCTCAATGCTGACGTTGCCGCCCACGTATTCAAGCGCCGGGTCCTGAGTGGCATTGATACGCTGAGTTTGTTCACCGGCACGGTGATCCATCCACATGATGATATCGCGCTGCGTCTCGCCGCCCTGCGCCACGGACACCGGCTCGCCGCCATGCCCTACCGCGACCAGCGAACAGGTCGCGTCAAAACCGATGGAAGCGACACGCGCGGGGTCTACTTGCGCGAGAGTCACGGCTTCGCGCACGACCACGCATACCTGCTGCCAGATATCCGTTGAGGACTGTTCCACGTAGTTCACGGCGGGATGAAACTGCTGCACAGGACGAACGGCAAACGCCAAACGCTCGCCTTGCGGCGTATAAACTCCCGCCCTGACGCTTGCCGATCCGACATCAACACCGATGAATAACTGGTCCATTTCACGCCCTCTCAAAGTTGCTGCTTCGAGAAAGCATGATGTTGAAGGTGTTGGTTAAAAACAATGCACGAATGTTTGATTTGTGATCTGCACTGGATATTTAGCAGGGAGGCAAAAAAATAAAAATCACTTAATTGATTGTTTTTTAATTAAAAAATCGCAAAAACCCTCACCAGGAAAAATCCTGGTACTTCTTTCAGGCCGCATGGCAGCGAAGCGCTAACTCAACCTGAAGCCTGTTGCTCAGAATAACCACGTATCGGGATCGCATTTTTCCAGCTAAATGCGCGGTTTATCACAATATCAGCGGCATAAAATGCAAAGTTTTGAATAATAGTTAGCACTTATATATAAAATCTGATTAATTTCTCCGGGTTATTAATAGAAAGGCGGGTTATTGTCCCGCTACAGGGAGATTTTATGACATATCATGTCGGCAACCAGGAGCGTTTATGGATTCACTGACAAGGACAAGTAGCAAAGGATCGGAAAGCCGTTTAATGGCCGGATTCTTAAACGCTATTGAGCGCGCGGGCAACCGTCTGCCGGAACCCGCGCTGATTTTTTTATACTTTATGCTGTTAGTGATGGGGCTTTCCGCTGCGCTTTCGCTGGTGGAGTTTTCTATCGTCAACCCGGTAACGCAGCAGCCTGTTCAGATCAATAACCTGTTATCTACCGAGGCGTTAACCAACACGCTGACCAACATGGTGACCACCTTTACCGGCTTTGCGCCGCTCGGTATTGTGCTGGTCGCGATGCTGGGGGTCGGCGTAGCAGAAAGTTCCGGGTTTATTAATGTCGCCCTGAAGAAAATGCTGCGCGTCACGCCAAAAAAACTGCTGACGCCCATGCTGATTTTCGTGGCGATGTTCAGCCACGTAGCCGCAGACGCTGGCTATGTACTGGTGATCCCGCTGGGCGCGATTATCTTTATGTCGGCGGGACGCCATCCGCTGGTGGGGATTGCGGCAGCGTTCTCTGGCGTGTCGGGCGGGTTTGCCGCCAATATGGTTCCCACGGGCAACGATGCGCTGCTACAAGGCTTTACCCAGGCAGCGGCACAGCTGCTGGACCCGTCTTATAACGTCAACACGCTGTGCAACCTGTTTTTTGGTATCGCCTCGTCGATTCTGATTACCCTGGTGGGCTGGTGGGTGACCGAGCGTATTGTCGAGCCGCGCGTCAGTAAAATGACCCTTGATGGCGACTATCGCCAGGAAGGCGATATGTCCAGCGTGAGCCAACAGGAGAGCCGGGCGTTTAACCGCGCTGGCCTGGTAATGTTGCTGGGACTGGCGGCACTGGCCGCCGCCGCATGGCCGGAAACCTCGTCGTTACGCAGCCCCGACGGTTCGCTCACCGCTTACGGCGCGCCGATCATGAAATCCATCGTCCCGCTGATTTTCCTGATTTTTATTATTCCGGGCATCGTTTACGGTTTCGCATCCGGCACCTTTAAAACCGGCAAAGATGTCATTCATTCCATGAACGACTCCATGAGCAAAATGGGCTCTTACATGGTGATGGCTTTCTTCTGCGCCATGTTTATCAAAGCGTTCAGCGACTCCAATATTGGTACGCTGGTGGCGCTGGCAGGCGCGGATGGCCTGAAGGCGCTGGCGCTGCCGGGCGAAGCAACTATCATCGGCATGATCGTGCTGACTGCGGTAGTGAATTTGCTGATCGGTTCCGCGTCGGCAAAATGGGCGCTGTTATCGCCGATTATGGTGCCCATGCTGATGGCGGTAGGCATCTCGCCGGAGCTCACCCAGGCGGCCTTCCGCATCGGTGACTCCTGCACCAACATCATCACCCCGCTGATGGTCTTCTTCCCGCTGGTGGTGGTGTATTGCCAGCGCTACGTCAAAAGTGCGGGCGTGGGGACACTGGTGTCGATCATGATGCCTTACTCCATCGCGTTTTTTGTCGCCTGGAGCGTGTTCCTGCTGGTGTGGTGGGGAATGGGTATGCCGTTGGGCGTGGCCGCGCCTTATACCTGGTCCGCCGGTTAATCACTGGAACGCACCTTCCAGTGCGCTTTTAGCCTCAAGCCCCGCTCAACGCGGGGCTTTTTTTGCCATCAGTCATACGTCAGGGTAAAAGTCGCCGTCCCGTTGGCCGTTCCCCCCGTGATGGTGTTCTCCGTCTGGTAATAGCGCGCTTTCAGCGGAATGGTGTAGCTTCCGGTGTTGCTGGCGGTACCGGTGGACATCGGCGCGGCAAGCTGTAGCGGCGCATTGTTATACAGCACCTGGATGCCCACGCCTTTGGCGCTGCCTTGGCCTGTGCTGCTGAGATTCAGCACGCCGCGCGTCGCGTCCTTCACGTTGCCATCGATCTGCATCGCAACGCGGGTACCGGCAAAACAGGTCAGCGGCAGTTCAAAATCCTGCGTGTAGCTGTCTCCCGGCGACGTTCCCTGCCCCCGGAACGCGTTGCCGGGAACATCGCCCATCGGTACTGAAATAATCGGTTTATCTACCGTGCAGCCAAGGGTCGTGATATTGAAGGGGCTGGAGGTGACCGTCACCGCGGGCTCCTGCCACAGTAGACTGTTATTGAGCATCACCAGCGCTCCGACCTGTTTAGCCGCCACCATCCCTGAACCCGTCACCGTCGCGGTTTTATAGTAAGTAATAAATACCTGCCCTTTGATCGGTTGCGCGGCCAGCATGCCTTGCTGATTGGCGCACAGCGATACCGTGTCAATCCGGTTACGGATAGTTCCGCTGCCCGATACCCAGCCCGGCACGTTGCAGTCCGACGAGGCGGTGCCGCCAATGGCGTAACCGACGCCTTCGATATTGGTTTTATAGACGCGCCGCCCATCGATCATCATCACGTATTCGCCGTAAGACTCTACGCCCAGATTCTGGTTCGAGATGACGCCGCCCGGCGTGTTATAGCAGTTATAGGCATTGATAACGCCGGTGGTGACCTGAGTGCCGATCACCGAGCCCACCGGTAAATTTCTTGAGATAGAAATGGACGGCGCGGGCGCAGGGATCGTCGCCGAGGTTGTCAGCGTATCGCAGTCCCACGCGTTGGCTGCGAACGAGAAAAAGTACAGCGGCCACAACAGGGCGCTCCATAAAAATAAACGCATGAGTGTCTCCAAATCAGCGGCACTGGGCCGTAACCGTGGCCTGACCATCGGATGGATTGTTAATCTGGTACGCCGCCTGGCAGCTACCGTTTTCCCAGCGCACGCTGAGAGTTCCCTTTTCCGGCACGCCGGAGAGCCAGACCCGCTGACGATCGTCCACGATGCTTTCCGTGGTGACGCTGCCGTTCTTCACGCTGACCGTCGCGCCGAAGGGGATCGTCGCGCCCTGTAAATGGAACATGGCCTTGTAGCCCGTCACCGTTGGATATTCCGCCAGCGCCAGCGCGCCTTTGGTCGGCACCACCGTAGTGGTGTCGTTTAAAATGTCGGTCCGGCTGTTCAGGGACGAACTGTCCAGCGTCAGGCTATTCCGGCGGTACGGCGTGACGCTGGGGATCACCGCAAAGCCTTTGCTGTCGGTGTAAATCCCGGTGTTGTTGGACACTTTCACTTTGCTGGCGTCATCCGCTTTCACCAGCGCCATGGTTTCGCCCAGCGGCTGAGACAGCGACACGCCGTAAGGGTGAACCACCACCCCGCCCATCGCGCCGACCGTGGTCTGGTGCTGGTGGCGCGAATAGTTGTAACCCAGCTGATACTCGCCGAATGACGCCTTGTAATCCGCCGACGCGCTGCCGGAGACTTTACCGCCGCGGCTGTCGTAGCCCTGCTGCACATTCCAGCTCAGGTTGTTGTCCGCCAGCGCCACCCCGGAAAGGCCCGCGCTGGACGCCACATCGCCCTTCTTATTGCTGCTGGCCGACATGTTGAGCCAGCTGTTCGGCAGAAAGCGCGACAGCGGCACCTGAACGGTAAACGACACCACGTGATCGCCATTGCCGTACCACGGCTGACGGGAATAGCTGTAATTGAGCCCGTAATTAATCGCGTCGATGCTGGTGTTGTAGCCAAAATTTACCGTCTGCTCTTTATCGCCGCCCCAGTACTCCTGCTGATAAAGCGACAGGTTAATATTCCCCCAGTCGCCAACCTGTTGGTTAATATCGATCTGGGCCTTGCTGCGCTTATTCTGGCGGTGCTGCCAGTTCTGCTCGCCATTGGCTTCCTGGAAATCGTGAAAGCCTTCTGTCGAATAGCGATAGCCCATTAACGTAAAGTGGGTGCCGCTCCAGGCAATGTCTTTGGAATATTGCGCCCGCAGGGATACGCCGTCGTCTTTGCTGCCGTCCGGCAACTGGCTGTGCGCCCAGGTGGCGTCAAAGGAGAGCGATCCCCAGTCGCCGAAGCTTTTCCCTGTGCCCAGCGCGCCGGAAAAATACTCTTCCGAGGCGATCGCGCCACCATACAGCGTGGTGGTCCAGGGCAAGCCGTAGCTGCCGGTCAACTGTAAAAAGTTGGGTTCTTTATCGCTATCCGATGATGCGCGGTATTTCCCCGCCGTTAGCGCATAGCTGTATTGCCCTTCGCGCCGCATAATCGGCACCGCAGAAAACGCCTGGGTAAACTGGCGCACCGTGCCATCCGCTTCACGTATCAAGACCTGCAAATCGCCGCTGCTGGAGGTCGGATACAAATCGTCAATGGCAAACGGCCCCGGCGGCACATACGACTGCCAGATGATATTGCCGTTCTGACGGATCGTGACCTGCGCGTTGCTCTGGGCAATGCCGCGAATGACCGGGGCAAACCCGCGCTGGCTTTCCGGCAGCATGCCGTCATCGGAATAGAGCTGCACGCCGCGAAAGCCAAAGCTGTCGAACACTTCCGACGAGGTGTAGCTGTCGCCCACGGCGAACTGGCTACGCAACGCTTTAATATCCCGCTGCAATGAAGTGCTGATGCTGTTCCAGTGGCTGCCCCGGTCGCCGTCATTCCAGGTGGAATAGTTACGCAACCGCCACGGGCCAAGGTTAATCCCGCTGCGCAGGTTTGCGTACTGGCTGTTGGTACTGCCGTTTTCATTACTGCCCGTCGCGCCTGAATAGCTGTAATTCAGGAACAGCGCGTTAAGGCCGTCATCCCATTCGGATGCGGGGACCGTGCCCTGCGGGTTACGCTGCATATACTGCTGGGGGATAGAAATCTCCAGCCGCTGTGCTTCAAAGTCGAGTCGGGCATAGCTGCCCGGCAGCAGCGTCGATAACTCGTTGATTTGCTCATCATCCCGCATCGCCATGAATTCCGGCAGCGCATTCGCCTCCACGCCCCAGTGCAGCAGATCCGCTTTGGTGAGTACCGGGCTCAGCGCCTCATCCACCCGTTCAAAACGGACTTCCCGCTCGTCAACCTGCTGGTTATTCAGGGCTACCGTTACCTGCCAGCTGCCTGGCGACTGCCCGCCCGCCTGGCTGAAGCGCGAAATATCAATATCGCGCGCGATATTGCCGCGCATTTCAATCAGATCCGGTGAGAAATAATCTGCCGCTTTGGCTGCGGGAATATTCAGCACGCAAAAAATAACCGCGCTTAATACGCGTAATGGGTAACCGTTTTGACCAACCGAAATTAAATGCGACACGTTATTTACTCAACCTATAGCTGTACTTTTACTGGAGCGGTAATCCCCCCGAAGTCATTGATTGCTTGCCAGTCAATCTGCTGTCCCGGAGAAACATTATTTGGCAATGTCATTTCCTGCTGCGGTAAAACCATCGGCGCTCTGGATATCGCTTTGCCATTTATTTTTACCGCATGTAATGAAACGCTAAACGGCGTGGGGTTTTTCACCACCAGCTTGCCCGCCCGCTGGCTGAACTGAAGCTGTTGGTACGCCGTTGCCGGGTCGCCTTTAATGCCGGCGGGCCGGTAAATCAGTTTCATTTTGCTCTTCACCGCGATGGTTAATTCATTTTTGCCATTGGGTGCTGATGCAGGAATCGATTTAATATTTAACCAGTACACCGATTCTTTATCGGTAGCGGGCGGTTTTCCGCTTAATACCACCCGTACCGAATTTTGTTTATGCGCATCGAGCCGGAATAACGGCGGCGTAGTAATAAACGTATCGTCGTTATCATCCGAACTTTCGTTTTTATTAACCCACGCCTGAATCAGATAGGGTCTGTCATCCGGGTTATTTACGCTGATAGCAGCCTGGTTTTTGTTACCATCGTAAATAAGGCGGGTGCCGCCAATTTCCACGCCGCTAAATGCGCTGGTGGAAAATAACGCCGCCATCAGCAGCGCTGCTTTTGAAACTTTCATCACTATTGCCTTCCTGAAAGGCAGGGCGGCTTACCGCCCTGCTTAATAATTACTGATACGTAATGGTAAATGCCGTAGAGGAGTTCGCAGAGCCCGCGCCGACGGATGTAGACGTCGACATATATTTCGCGATATAGCTCAGCGTATTGCTGCTCTCTGAATCCAGCGTCACGCTTGCAGAAGAGGTGCCGACCGGGATCAGCGTCGCGCTGTCTTTTTCATAAAGTGCGATACCAACGTGAGAAGCGGTTTGGCCGCTGCTCAGCGCCAGGATTGCGCTGTTTTCCGCATGGGTAGTGCCGTCAAAACGCACGCTGGCGCTGGTGACGGACTCCGGGCAGCTCTGAAGCACGATATCAAAGGTTTTAGCCCCTGCCGTGACGCCCGCAGAAGTGCCAAACGCTGTATTGGAAATCGTGCCCATCGGAACGGTCTGAGTAGCGGAATTCACATCGACAGTACAGGCCTGATCGGTGATCGTACCGGTAAAGTTAATGGTGCCGTCGGCGGCCTGTGCAGTAGACGCAACAAAGCACGCGGCCAGCGCAGAAATAAGAGCGATCTTTTTCATGGTAAAATCCAGTTAATTGTTAATTGCAGTAAAATAATAAATAGCGTTCAGGTAATAATTAATAAAACAGGTCTCCTTATTGAGTGCCTTCTCCTTTAATTTAAATATGTTTATCCGTGCGTTTATTACGCCTGCTGGGAACAGGCGCTTTCCAGACGCGCGATATTTCGATACAGAGAAATACGATTGCCGACGCGTAACTTCAGCACCATATTTCGTCGATGCGCGTAAAACGTTTTTATTTTTAATCCCATCAGCGCGGCAATTTCATCCGCGCTATAGCCTTTATGCATATAGTCGAGGATTTGATATTCCCGCTGCGAAAGCGCAAATTTAATCTGGTAGTGATACCTCATGTCGTTAGCGACTAAAAAAGAGAGGATCTCATTCACCTTGCGCTTTCTGTCAATAAATAACACGTTACCTACGGATTGCAGTGCATAATAATCAATATCATTTGAGATAAACGCCACCAGTTGCTTCCCTCTGGCGTCCAGTTTTTTTACTTTTGCGGCAAGTACCGTATCCATATCGACAAGAATAAAATTGTCGTCAATAAGCTCTGGCGAAAGTAACGTGCAAATACCCACTTTGAAAAAATGGTCATTTGAAATGATAGAGTGTGACAGCCGCATAGAAATCCCTGTTAGTTTTATCCCCTTTCGAAAACTCAATGATCAACATCTGCATTCTCTATTTAAAATTTACCTTATATTCCCCAGGGAGATCACTCGCAAAAAATTAGTGATACCCCGATTGAGATCAAAACGATCGTTTAATTCAAGCAAAGCGACATATTCAGACAGATAGTCTGAAAGAGGCAAATAAAAATAAATTAATCAGAACAAAAACCTGGAATAATGGTTTTCAGGGTGTATTTTGTTATCGATTTTTCTTTGTCATTTCTCCGCTTCGATAGCTTAAACTTGTCAA
This sequence comes from Atlantibacter subterraneus, assembly GCF_007570865.1. Classification (GTDB taxonomy): domain Bacteria; phylum Pseudomonadota; class Gammaproteobacteria; order Enterobacterales; family Enterobacteriaceae; genus Atlantibacter; species Atlantibacter subterraneus. The sequence continues at coordinate 73,030 of NZ_VLPS01000004.1, forward strand.
TTTGTTAAAAATGGAATTTTCTTAGGAAATATTCCAGGACAGGTTTTGGAATATATTCCCCGCGACCTGTGAGCAATTATACAGACAGCCTGATTTAACCCTATCGGCGGATGCTTATTGTTATGCAGGCCATGCCCTACAAACGTAAGCCGTTTCTTAAGCGGAGGCAATCACCAGGCTAATTACCGTCGCTGACGATACGCTGCGCTTCATTATCCAGTTCATCCAGGAGCTCCTCCATGCGTCGCAGATTGGCTAACATCCCCTGGCTATTTTTGTTATCCACCAGATCCTGTTCGAGCTGGGCAGCCAGATCGTGTAACCGGACAGCGCCCAGCAATTGCGCGGTGCCGTTAAGCCGATGAAGATGGTGGCGCACCGCCACCCAGTCGCCCCGCTCCGCCGCCGCCTGCGCCGAGGACAGATCGCGGCGATTTTCCCGCTGAGCATCCTCAAGGGCGTTTTGCATCAGCGCCCTGTTGTTCATGGTCAGTCGCGACAGTTTTTCCACGTCGAGAACCGCTTTGTCCGGCAACGCCAGCGCCGCAAGCATGGCGTGTAGCTGTGACAAACTCAGCGGCTTGAACAGGCAGGCATTCATTCCCGCCGCCAGGCAACGCTGCTGTTCTTGTTCCTGCGCCGAAGCCGTCAGCCCCCAAATCACCAGCTGTTGTCCGGCGGCGCGCAGGGCTCTGGTAAGGGCGATACCATCCATTTCAGGCATATTGATGTCGGTGATCAGCAGGTCGTAGTGGCGCTGCTGGAGCGCCGCCAGCGCCTGCGTGCCGTCGCTGGCTTCATCGGCCCGCTGCCCAAGCGCGTGCAGTTGTTCCTTTAACAGCAGGCGGTTGGTGGGATGATCGTCGGCAATCAGTATTGCCAGCCGCTGCGCCAGGGCATCGGGCTGCGCGGGCGCTTCCGTGGCCCTTTGCACCCGGCCACGCTGACTGGCCGCCGCCAGCGCCAGGGTAAACGTCGTTCCCTGACCCGGCTCGCTTTGCAATTCCAGGGTGCCGCCCATCTGCGACAGCAGCTCCTTGCTGATTGCCAGCCCGAGGCCTGACCCACTCTGCGCCCGGCCCGTCTCGGTCTGGCTGAACGGCGTAAACAGCCGGCTCTGCTGATCGACCGGAATGCCCGGCCCGGTATCGCTCACCTCAATAATCAACTCGACCTGTTTATCGTCCACCCGCTGGGTCTGGGCCGTCACGGTGACGCTGCCCTGGTGAGTAAATTTCACGGCGTTGCCAATCAGATTGGTCAATACCTGGCGCAGCGGCTGCGGATCCAGCCACAGCCGGCGATCCGCCAGCGTGCTGTTAACCCGTAATGACAGCGATTTCTGCGCCGCCAACCCACTGAACAGCTGCGTGACCTCCGCCAGCAGCGCGTTGATGTCCACCCATCGGGGCGTGAGTTCGACCTTGCCGGATTCGATTTTTTCCAGATCCAGCACGTTACCGATCAGCATCATCAGCGACTGGGAAGCCTGCCATGCGCGATCCACGGCGGTTTTATCGTGCCCGGCGCGGATCTCCCGGGAACGATGCAGCAGCTCAAGGAAGCCCATAATGGCGCTCACCGGGGTGCGGATCTCGTGGCTCATACGCGCCAGAAAAACGCGCTTCTCTTTGTTGGCACGCAGGGCGTTGTCTTTTTCCTGCTCCAACTGGTGTTGCGCCCGTTTTCTTTTGCGGATTTCCGACAGCAAATACAGCCCCCAGATCAGGCTGCTCAGCACCAGCAGCCCCGCCAGTAGCGCCACCAGGTAAAATGGCCGGTTGTATAACTCCCAGGTGTCGATGGTCACATCGGGTAAGCGCACCCATTTACCGACGATTTGCAGGATCTCTTTTTGCGGGATGTTATCCAGCGCTTTATCGAGGATCTGCCGCAGTTCGGGTTCTGAACGCGGCATGGCAAAACCAATCGCCGACGGCGGTTCATCGGGCAACGGCGTAAAGGCCAGCTGGTCAGGATAATAGTGCTCGCTGAAGTAGCGCACGGTTAGCTGGTTGGAGAGCGCCGCGTCTACTTCGCCGTTCGCGACCAGATTCAGCGCCACGCTGGCGTTATCCACCTGCCGCCAGGTGATGCCCGGATATTTGCTGCTCAGCACCGGGATAAGATTGTGCAGCGAGGCGATGGCGACGGTCATGCCGGGCCGCAGCGCGATGGTCTGCGGCGTGTCGCTTTTCATCACGATGACGTTGGGCGTGGTAATAAAAGGGTGGGTATAGGACACATTATCAATGCGGTTTAAATCCCACGTCGCGGTCTGCATTAAATGCCAGCCGCCCTTGCCCATGGCTTCCAGCATTTCATCGTTGGATTTGACGACGATGGTTTCAAATTTCAGGCCGGTTTGCAGGCTGATTAAATTCAGGATGTCGCCAATAATTCCCCGGGTTTCCAGATTACTGTCCAGCAGGGTATAGGGCGCAAAATACGGATTAACAATAATACGCAGCGTTTTGTGCTGGTTTAGCCACAGCCGTTCCCGATGGCTTAATTCCAGCTTATCCAGCGCGAAGGTCAGGTTGCCTTTTTCAATCCACGATTGCGTGATTTGATTATGAAGATGTTCATCAATCGCCCCGAGAAAGCTGTTAACGATTTGCCGTAGCGGTTCCTGCGACGGCGCTATCAGGAAATGGCTTCTTTTCTGCTCGTCACCCCAGTACTTTACCGTGGTCAGCGCCAGGGCAAACTCCTGGGAAATAATCGCGCTGCCCGGCAAACTGTCGCCGATAAAATAGTTGTTCTTCCCTTCCGCTACGGAGGAGAGCGCCGCATGATAGCTGGCGTAGCGGTGAATTTGCGCATTGGGAAACGACTGAGCGATCCACGCCTCGGGCGGATAGTCGTCTACCGTCGCGATGGTGACAAATTTCTCGCTGCGCAGCGGCTCCATCACGTTCGCCAGGGTGGTTACCAGCGCGGGCCACGAGGAGATCACCGGCGCGGAAAGCGCGATACCGGCAGGCGGCTCAGGCTGATACTGCAAGCCGGTGAGTAACAGATCGACGTGGTTCTGCTTCAGCGCATCTATCGCCTGCGCTTCATTCTGATAGCGCCACACTTCAAGGCTGATATTCAGCGAGCGCTGCATCAGCGCCAGATAATCGGCATTCATCCCCCGATAGCGACCCGACACCGTGTTGAGCACCAGCGGCGGAATATCCGGCGGGAAGATCGCCACCCGTAAGGTTTTTTTCTGCCGCAGCCAGCGGTTTTGCTCATCGGTGAGATACAGTTGCACCGGCTGCAAGGGATTAAAGCCAGACAGGTCGAGTTTTTCAGCCGCAGGCATTTGCGCGTGCGCCGGGGTCACCAGCGCTGCCAGCACAATGCACAGCATAACCAGCAGGCTTTTCATCGGTCAGATCAGCTTATTCTGGCTGGCAAAGGCCAGCAGCTCGATAAGCGTTTTGCATCCCAGTTTTTCCATCAGCCGGGTTTTATAAGTGCTGACGGTTTTACCGCTGATATGCATCTGCTCGCCGATTTTATTGTTATCGAACCCCTCCAGCATATAGCGCATTACTTTCATCTCCTGAGTGGAAAGTAATTCGAGCTTTTCGCGATCCCCTGGCGGTACGCCGGTAAAATCATCCAGCACGAAGGGGAAATAGCTGTAGCCATTTTGCGCCGCCTGGATCGCCGCGATGATGGTGGTCATTTCTTGTTTCTTGCTGATAAAAGCGTGGGCGCCCGCTTCGGCGCTGCGTCGGCTGTAGTAGCGATCGTTTTTCGCCGACACCACAATCACAATGCCGGGAAAGTGCTGTTTGCGCAGTGCCTCGATCAGGTCGATACCGTTAACGCCGGGGATATCGACATCAATGACAATAATATCCGGGCGCTCGTGGCGCAGCGCCTTCAGGGCTGCCGTCCCGTCTTCGAATTCATGGGTCACGGTAATGGCGTGCGTTTCCAGTACACCGCGGATCGCCATCCGCGCCAGAGGATGATCGTCGATAATAATGGCAGTGGTCATGGGCGACGTCCTCCTTCAGGCAGGAAACGCGGGGCGCGGGCAGACTTTTACTGAGCATAGCCCAAACCGCAGCGCAGACGACAGCACATTCACGCGATCAATAGCAAAAAGAGAGGGTTACGGTGCAGAAGAAAACGGCCTCCTGCGGAGGCCGTTGAGGTTAACTGCCGATAATTCCGCCGTCGGCTTTGACAATCACCACGGTGGACGAACGCGGACGGCTGTTTTTATCGCCGTCGGGCCAGGTAGACACGGCGGTCGGGTTCGCCGGATCGCTGATGTCATCGCCCGGTTCGCCGGGGTGCTGGATATTGATAAACAGCGTGCGGTTATCCGGCGTAAAGGCGATGCCGGTGATCTCGCAACCGCGCGGCCCGGTGAGAAAGCGGCGATACTCATTGGTGCCCGGTACGGTGGCGAGCATCTGATTGTTGCCCATGCCCTCATAGGCTTTTTTGTTGATGGTGCTGGACGAGACGTCGGTCTGGATCCACAGCACGCCGCGATGGTCGAACGACAGGCCGTCCGGGCTGCCGAATTCCGCGCCCTTCATCGAGCCTTTTGCTTTTTCGTCGGCGCTGTCCGGCTTGCCGCCCATCACCAGGATATCCCATTTGAACGCGGTGGCAGCCGGATCGCTGTTCTCTTCAGTCCAGTGCATGATGTGACCGTAGACGTTATTGGCGCGCGGGTTGGCGGCATCGACCGGCGCTTTGCCCTCTTTGCCGCGATCGCTGTTGTTGGTCAGGGTGCAGTAAACGCTGCCGGCAGAGTGCGGATCGACCGCAATCCACTCCGGGCGGTCCATTTTGGTGGCACCTACCACGTCGGCGGCGAGACGGGTTTTGATCAGCAGTTCGCCCTGGCTGGCGAACCCGTTGCTGGCATCCAGCCCGTTTTGCCCGTAGACCAGCGGCAGCCAGCTTCCGCTGCCGTCTTCATTAAATTTCGCGACGTACAGCGTGCCTTCAGAGAGCAGATCCATGGCGGCGTCGCGCTGGCTGGCGTCATATTGATTGGCGGAAACGAACTTATAGATGTACTCGAATTTCTGGTCGTCGCCCATATAGGCGACCACGCGATTGTCCGCCGCCAGCGTGATGGCCGCGCCTTCATGTTTGAAACGGCCCAGCGCGGTGTGTTTGCGCGGCGTGGACTGCGGGTTGTACGGGTCGATTTCTACTACCCAGCCGAAGCGGTTCGGTTCGTTCGGCGTGGCGTCGACGCTGAAGCGCGCGTCGGCTTCGCTCCAGCGGTAGGATTCGTCGCTGTCGCTGATGCCGTAGCGTTTTTCCAGTGCGTTCGGGGCCGCTTTCTTCACGAAAATATCCGACCAGTTCTCTTCGCAGGTCAAATACGTGCCCCATGGCGTATGGCCGTTGGCGCAGTTCTGCATGGTGCCGAGTACCGTTTCGCCCTGCGGATCGGCGTCGGTTTTCATCAGCGCATGATTTTTTGCCGGTCCGGTGAGTTTCATCGGCGTATTGACGGTGATGCGGCGCGCAAATTCAGACGGACGTACTACGGTCCAGCTGTCGCCCTGTTTTTTCACCTCAATGACCGAAATCCCCATGGCATTCTGCCCTTTGCGGACCTTGTCGAGGTTCCAGTTGGCCACGCCGTCTTTAAACAGCAGGCCGTTATCGATGTATTCGTGGTTCATCGCCAACAGGCCGTGGTGCGGATCGTCGCCGCCCAGCGGCAGGCTGAACCAGGCCATGCCGTCGTGGTGCATACCGGCCTGCGCGGCCTGTTCATCGGTAGTATTACTGCCGTCGGTTTTAAATTCCGGCAGGTTGCCTTTTAAGCCCACCGCATCGCCCCAGCGATAGAACGGGCGCGCCACGTACCCTTCCGGCACGCGCACGGTATCGTCAGTTGAGACCGCGATACTGGTGAAACCCAGCGAAGAAGGACGGGCCATCGCGGTTTCCACCGCCCAGGCCGCTGGCGATTTCATTAGCGCCGGGAAAGAGACCGCCGCACCGGCCACCACGCCCATCTGTAAGAAACGGCGGCGGCTTAAAAAGGCGTTGGCAACATCGGAAAACACGGGGTTGGCGCTGTGGTTACTGACTTCGTCGCTGTGTTCCTGTTTAAACAGCGGCTTGAGGGGTCTGCTCATCATGGCTTCCTGTCGGTATTGTTATCAGAAGTGAGCAGTGTAAGAAGGTTTTATTACAAATTTATAACAATGAAAAAAGGGGCTTATCGCCCCTTACTGTTTTAGAAGTCGTAGCTCATCGATACTTTCAGGGTGCGCGGTTCGCCCTGGAAGATATAGGTGCCGCCGTCATCCACGCTCGACCAGTAGTTCTCGTTGGTGACGTTATCCACGCCCACACGCCAGGTCATTTCGTTGCGATCCTGATTCAGCTGCATTTTGTAGCGAACGCCCAAATCCAGCGTGGTGTAAGCGTCGAGTTTTTTGGTGTTGGCCGCGTTGGCGTATTGCGAACCGGTACGGTTAACGCGCGCCGTGGCGGTCAGCCCCTGTACTGGCTGGATGTCATACTCCGCGCCCAGCACCATCACATACGACGGGATACCGATTGGGTCATTACCTTTATTGACGCCGTTTTGCGTTTTGGTCAACTCGGCGTCAATCCAGGTCGCGCTGCCGTTAACACGCAGGCCCAGCAGCGGTTCGCCGAAAACGTTCAGCTCAATGCCGCGGTTACGCTGTTCACCGTCCATTTTCCAGGTCGGCAGCGCACTGGGATCGCTGGACGCGACGTTAAAGCCCGATGGCTTTTTGATTTCATACAGCGCCAGCGAGCCACCGATGCGGCCATAGTCCATTTTCACGCCCACTTCGTTTTGCTTCGAATGAACGATGTCGGTGCTCTCGCCATAGTTGGAGGTGCCTTTCGGCGCGGCCTGGCCGGGCTGTAGCGCTTCGGTGTGGTTGGCGTAGAACGAGACTTCATCCCAGGCTTTGTACACCAGGCCGTAAGTCGGCATCCAGCGGCTCTGGTCATAGCGCGAGTTGGCGGTCTCCGCGCCGGTGGCGTTGCTGTAGTTACGCACCGCCACTTTCTGATGGCGCGCGCCAAGGGTCAACAAAAGCTTGTCGTCCAGCACGCCCAGGGTGTCGCTCAGCAGCCAGCCCTGAGTACGGGTGCGGCCAGTGGTGAGCGGATCGCTGTAATTACCGCCCTTCAGGTCGGCATCCGGCATCGGCACATCTTGCGGATGGTAGATATTCACCGGTACCGCCGGGTTTTTCGACAGCATCGCCCAGGCGATATTGTCGCGGCGCAGCAGCGCGGAGTAGCCGACGTTCACTTTATGGGAAACGAAGCCGGTATCGAAATTACCGCGAATGCCGCCCATGCCGCTGTAGGAATCGCGGATGGCGTTGGTATCCAGACGGCCTATCGTGGCGTTGCCGTTGACGTTATTCACCTTCGGCGAACTGTAGATCCCGGTTTCATGGCTGTGCTGCATGCCGAATCCGAGATAAGTGGTCCAGTTATCGGTCAGATCGTATTCGGCGCGCGCCAGGCCGAACTCGTTTTCGATATTGCTGTAGCCCCACTTCTGGGCGTAGTTGCTGGTATTGCGCGGCGGATCGGGTATGAAATCCACGGCGCTGACGTTAACGCCCACGGTGCCGCCATGGAAGGTCTTTTTCTGGTAGCCCATGTCCAGCGAGCCGCGCAGACGGTCGCCTTTGTAATCCAGACCAATCGAGGCCAGCGTGGTGCGGCGCTTGTCGTCTTCAATCGGGCTTTCGCCTTCGCGATGCAGCAGGTTAACCCGCGCGCCGAACTGGTTGTTATCGCCAAAGCGGCGGCCTAAATCCATCGAACCGCCCACCTGAGAGGCGGAGGTGTAATCCACACCGACGCGGGTAATTGGTGTGTCGGTGGCGTGTTTCGGCTCAAGGTTGATCATCCCGCCCACGCCGGAAGAGGCGGCACCGTTGACCAGCGCGTTAGCGCCTTTAAAGATTTCCACACGCTCCAGCATGGCGGCATCAACGACCTGGCGCGGCACTACGCCAGCCAGGCCGCCGAAGGTCATATCATCGCCATCCAGCTTGAAGCCGCGAATGCGGTAGGTTTCAGCATAGTTGCCGTAACCCTGCACATTCTGCACGCCCGCGTCGTTGCTGACCACGTCGGCAATGGTTTTCGCTTGCTGATCTTCAATCAACTTCGAGGTGTAACCGATAACGTTAAAGGGCACGTCCATGGCACTTTGTTCACCCAGCATCCCCAGCCGCCCGCCGTTGGCCATCTGGCCATCAAGGAAGGCGGGAACCAGCTCATTACCGCCGGGCGTAAAGTCGCTCCCGGAGGCCTGGACCACAATGGTGTCTTCCTGACTTTTTTTAGCGGTTTCCGCGGTAGCCGCCTGCGCGCCCTGCACAGTCGCGCCAATCGCCAGCGCCAGTAGTGTTTTCGTTTTTACGTTCATACCTGGTGACTCAAAAAATGCAAAAGAGAATGCCCTTTAACGGAGCGGTTTATTGATTGAGCGAAATTCGCACAATGCTGTCCGGGCCTTTGGTGGAGTGATCCTTGTTAAAGCCCTGTTTGACGGTGACGTACAGCGTTTGCCCGTCGGCGGATAGCAGCAGGCTGTTCGGATGCGGCGGCAGATCGAACTGCTTTTTCACCGCATAACTGGTCGCGTCGAGCACCAGCACTTTTCCGCTTTCACGCTGGGAGAGGTAGATTTCGTGGCGCTTCGGATTGAACTTCACGCCCAGGGTATCGCCGGTATCCAGCTGTTTGATGACCTTGCCGGTGTGGATATCCAGCACCAGCGTGGTTTTGGCTTTTGAGTTGTCCGTAACGAACAGACGGCCCGTTTCAGGATCTTCCGCCAGGTTCAGCAGCAGCGCCTTGTCCACGCCGAGCGGTGCCCAGCGCTGTTCAATGCGCTGCGTTTTCGGGTTAATCACCAGGATTTCGCCGCCGCCGTTAGCCGCGTAGAGACGCTGGGTCTGCGCGGAATAATGCAGGCCGGTGACCCATTTCCCCGCGTTGTCGATGCGTTTTTTCAGCTTCATGGTGTTGGCATCAACCACCCAGATCACCGCCGGATCGGCAACGCCGCCCACGTACAGCAGGCCGTCATGCAGCAGGATTTCACGCGCGCCGTAAGGGAAGCCCTCTTTATTGCGCTCTTTAAACAGGGTACGGGTTTTCACTTTACCGGTTGCGGTATCCAGCGCGCTGATGCCGCCGTCCAGCGAGTTGGTCACATACAGGGTGCTGCCGTCAGGGGAAATCGCCGCGCCGAAGTTTTTCAAATCGGTATGGGCTTCGCCGATGGTTTTCAGCGTTTTAGGATCGAGCTTGTAAACCACGCCACCCTGCACGTCTTTGAAACTTAATGCACTGGCGACATACAGCGCATCGCCTGCCGGGTTGATGACCATTTCATACAGGCCATTCGCCAGTTCACGCTGTTCGAGGTTTTGATTTTTCTCCACGGCCTGAGTTGCAGGCGTGGCGGCGGTTTGCGTAGGCTCCGCTTTATGCGCGGCGCAGCTGGCCAGGGACGCGGCAACGGCAAGCGCCAGCAGAGTGTGTTTGATTTTCAATCGAAGCTCCTTGCTAACCATCCTGACGCAGGCGGTTAACCGCAGGCGAAAACGCCAGAACAGGAAGATGTTAAGTCAACCGGTTATTACTCAACCGCTTTCAGCCCGCAGTTGAGTAATACCGGTCATGTTTTAATGATTTATTTGCCTTGTCGGAGCGAGTTGTGAGGCGCACCCTCTCTCGCCCTGAAAAAGCAAATGAGAATTGTACGCATTTACTTTCTCATAGCAAGCGTTGCGGCCTACGGATGGGAAAGGGGGAGAATGGAGTAATACAGAATTATCGGGTGATAAGCGCAAATAACCCGGTCATACACGGGTTATGGCTGTGATTGCAGAGAAAAGCGTTACCGGGAACGCGTCCCGGCAGCAGTATCCGCCAGGATGTTTTTTAACGGGGTTTTACATAGCGCATATGCAAAAGCGGGAAAGGACGCCCCTGGCCGTCCAGCGCGGAACGCCCAATAACCTCAAACCCACAGTGTTGATAGAACGCCAGCGCCTGCGGATTTTGTTCATTGACGTCCAACTGGTTTGCGCCCTGCTCTATGGCCCACGTCAGTAACGCGCGGCCAATCCCCTTGCCCCGGCTGCGGGCATCGATAAACAGCATTTCAATCGTCTCGCCCGCCAGGCCAACGAAGCCCTGAATTTGGCCCTGCGGATCGCGCCAGACGCGTAATGTCACCATTGGGAAATAGTCAGGAATTTGGGCGCGTAGCGCAGCGATGTCCTGTTCGGAGAGAAAATCATGGGTCGCGCGCACTGCGCTTTCCCAGACGGGGATCAGAGCGGGGAATTCTTGCGGTGTAATGGTAGTAATCATAATCATCCTTAATAGTGCAAGGACGAAGCATATCAGAGAAGGAATAACAGATATAAAAAAACCCGCTCGATGGCGGGTTTTTATCGCTTTATTTAACTGCTCGGGTTAAACCGTCTTCGCTATCGTAAATCAAGCGAGAGATTCAGCACTTACAGAACAACAACGTTCGCAGCAGCCGGGCCTTTAGCGCCGTTCTCGATAGAGAATTCTACTTTCTGGTTGTCTTCCAGAACTTTGAAGCCGTTAGTCTGGATTGCGGAGAAGTGTACGAACACGTCTTTGCCGCCGTTGTCAGGAGTGATGAAGCCGAAGCCTTTATCAGCGTTGAACCATTTTACTAAACCAGTCATTTTATTAGACATTGATACTTCCTCGAAAAAATATATTGCCGCTTAATGCGGATATCGTGGCTCGCGTTGCAGAATTAACTTATTTAGAAGCTTAGGAGGAGACTCACGAGAAGGGGTATCAAAGATAACGCTCTAACTGAGGACTGCTTTACTAAAACTGCTTTCATAAGGTCTGTCTGACAAACCGAGGGCAATCATACAGGGGTAGAATAGTTTAGCAAGAACTATTTTCATCTGACCGATTCAGCAATGATTTCATGATGTTTCAGCGTCTCGCCTGAAAGCGCGGAGCCTGAAGCCAGGCTCCGCTGTGGATCAGTACTGATTAAACATGGTCTGGATTTGTTGCGGATCGCTGGTCTGCGTCAACGCCAGTTGCAGCAACACGCGCGCCTTTTGCGGGTTCAGCGTCCCGGAAGCGACAAAACCATATTTAGCGTCATCCACTTCGGCATCCTGCGTGGTGGAGCCCGTCGGTACGCGCGATGACCGCACCACGGCGACGCCGTTATGCGCGGCAGTGGCCAGGCTATCAAATACGGTTTTATACAGGTTGCCGTTACCCACCCCTGCGCTGACGATGCCTTTATAACCGCCCTCCACCAGCGCTTTCACCGGCAGATCTGACGCATTGGCGTAGTTGTAAACGATCCCGACTTTTGGCAGTTCCGTCAGGTTATTGACGTTAAAAGGCGTCTGGGTCGTGTGTTTACGGGCTGGCGCACGCTGGTAATCGACTTTGCCATTATGGATATAACCCAGCGGGCCGAAGTTGACGCCTTTAAACGTGGCGACATCGGTGGTGTTGGTTTTGGTGACGTCGCGGCCATCCAGCACCGTATCGTTCATCGCCACCAGCACCCCGCGATTGGCGGATTGCGGATCGGCGGCGGTAATCACCGCGTTATACAGGTTGAACGGGCCGTCTGCGCTCATGGCGGTAGAAGGACGCATGGCGCCGACCATCACCACTGGCTTATTGCATTTGACCGTCAAATCCAGGAAGTAGGCGGTCTCTTCCATGGTGTCGGTGCCGTGAGTAATCACAAATCCATCGGTGCTGTCGCAGCTGCTGTTGATCTTCTTCGCCAGCGTCAACCAGACGTCGTCGTTCATATCCTGAGAGCCGATGCTGACCACCTGCTCGCCTTTTATTTGCGCGATGGACTTTAATTCCGGAACGGCGTCCACCAGGTTTTCAACCGTGACTTTACCCGCCTTGTACGCGGATTGCGTGGCCGATGCCCCGCCGCCTGCGATGGTTCCGCCGGTTGCCAGAATGGTAATATGAGGTAAAGCCAGCGCGGCGCTGCTGCATCCCATCACAAAAGCCGCCAGAATCGTCTTTCTGAATAACGCCATGTGCACATTCTCCTTCAGTTTTAGTTTGCGCGAATTATCCCTTTCAGCCAGATAAAAAATGTGACATATCGCCCTTTGCCGAGCATTTACGCTAAGGAATTTCTAAATTTTAGAGATAGATACCAAAAAATCGCTTGAGAGGGGTTTTAACGGGTGCGGTTATCAGAAAGGCAGACGCAACACGGCCCAGCAAAATGCTGAGCCGTTAATTTTTTTATGGCCGGGATTGAACCCAAAACGCGTGGATCAGGCCTGGAATATAACCAAGCAGGGTGAGAATAATATTGAGGATAAAAGCCATACCGAATCCTTTCCCCAATAACACGCCCAGCGGCGGTAAAAGTATAGTAATAACGATTCTCCAGAAACCCATATTAACTCCCTTATTATGCAGGTGATTATAAAACATCATTTTTTTAAAGTTTAGCTTGCCGTTAGCAAAACGCCACTATGATGACATTACTTTACCGATAACCCCTGCACGGTATAAGGCGCTTTAAGATTATTACTATTCCATACACAGAGAACAAAACGGTTATGCTGTTTTCCCCGCCTGCAGGCCCGCCTGATAACTCATCTCTGAGGTAAGCAACACAATCCGTGACGCCAGGCTTAGTAATTCTGGCTCCGTTAATTTATCAAACCGTACTGCCTGCGGATCGCTAAACATAGCTTTAATATTTCTGAGATCTTTGGATAACGCATCCGGAAAATCATTTTCATTGATATCAATTAACTCACTGAAATAAATATAAAGTAGTTTTTTATTCAGAGGCGCATCATGCATTAATTCAACGATCAAATGTGCGAGCCGCCAACTTACAGCGCGTAGATTCATTTTTCCCTCCTGAAATACGACTACGGCAGAGTAAGACAAATTGACCAGAAATTCTATGCCCGGGAAATGAGTTTATTTAACGAATAAACCTAATTATATTTAATATATTGAAATGATGAATGATAACGGCATACAGATAACTAAGGATGGTAGAAAAACCCTGTGCTGAATATCATCGTCAACGCTCGTTTACCCGGGCATTTCCTGGCAGTCTTTCATGCTGGCTGATCGCTTTTGAGAAGAGAAAACACCGTCATAAATCAAAAAATGATGTTTTCAGAATCCATTCCCGCTAAAAGCTCTTAAACACACCAAAACGACCCACAAGTATCCATAACGCAATAATATTCAACTTATTGATTATATTGATTTTATCAATACACCCAATTATTTATAACGAAGACATGCATTAAAAATGATTTACAGAGGATTTTATCTATGAAAATCCATTAAATAAAAATAAATCACTAGTTGTTAGTTCATATCCAGCAATATAATCTAATGAATAATTAAAAACCAAACCATGTGACTGGCTAATACACGCTAACGCTCTACATGCCCTTTTCCGTTAATTGCTTACTTTACAAAGGAGTATGACATGTTCTCGCCCCACTCACGCCTGCGACATGCGGCGGCGGACACGTTCGCCATGGTGGTGTATTGTTTTGCAGTTGGGATGGTTATTGAGATTTTCATCTCCGGCATGACCTTTGAACAGTCACTCTCTTCCCGTCTGGTGTCTATCCCCGTTAACATACTTATTGCCTGGCCTTATGGGATCTACCGGGATTTCTTTATCCGCCAGGCAAGACGCGCCAGCGCCGGAAGTTGGGCGAAGAATCTGGCAGACGTGCTGGCCTACGTGACATTCCAGTCGCCGGTATATGCATTAATCCTGCTGTTCGTGGGGGCAGACTGGCATCAAATGGTGGCGGCGGTGAGTTCCAACGCGCTGATTTCGATGCTGATGGGCGCGGCCTACGGTTACTTCCTGGATTATTGCCGCCGCCTGTTCCGGGTTGCTGACGCTCAGCCGCGCGTACAGTTGTAACGGCGGCGTGGGGATCGTTTACTGCGGTTCGCCGAATAAACCAGAGAGATAGCGCTCCAGCGCCATGCGGGAACTAAATCCATGCGGAATACCGTAGTGCTGTTCCGCTTCCCCACCCAGATAGAGCGGGAACTGCTGATAGTGATCGCAGGTTTTGATCTCTGAGGCTGGCTCGGCAAGGGTCTGGCTGCGTTCTTTCAGCGTGGGGTGGATCACCAATGCCGTACGGCCCATTCGCGCTTCTCGATTCACATAAACATAAGCTTCACCACGGCGATAGCCATAGGTTTTCGGCGTTACCTCTTGCATGGTAAAGCCCACTTTCTCAAGAACGCGCGCTACCTCATCGGGTCGTAAATACATTTTTTTTCCTCGTCATCTTTTCACTGCATTGCCAACCTTACAGTAAGGAGCATTAGCAACGCTTTCGGAAAAGTCCATAAACCGCCTCTTAAGGCGTGACCCACCTCAACGGCAAAAAATTCTGGTCTACACTGTTAAACACAGCTAACCCATTGGGAGAATTACAATGTTTAATAAAATAAACCGTAAGCAAGTCGATGATGGCGTTCAGGATATTAATGACGATGTAAGCCGTCTGGCTGATTCGCTGGAAGATGTGCTGAAATCCTGGGGAAGTGATGCAAAAGATGAAGCCGAAGCGGCGCGCCGTAAAGCAAAATCTCTGCTGCGCGAAACCCGTGCGCGGATGAGCGGCCGCAACGGCGTGAGCCAGGCCGCGTGCGATGCGATGGGCTGCGCAGATACCTACGTGCGCCGCAATCCGTGGTGCAGCGTTGGCGTCGCGGCAGCGGCGGGTATCTTTATCGGTGCGCTGCTCAATTGCGGCCGTAAATAATCGACCTTGCTCCCCACACGCCCTGGCAGCCGCCGGGGCTTTTTTTTGCCTTGCCGATAACCACCCGCTGAAATTTTCGCCGTTATGCCCGATTTGGGATGTATCGGCCCTTCCCGCGCCTTGCTGTTAAGCTCCGGCATGAGTTAGCCAAAATAACTATATATTGTGCAGTTGAAACCAAAACGATCTACATCTAGTATTCAATACATCAACCACCCCTATGACACTGCCCGTAAAACACCACGCAGCGTCATTCTAGATGGAAATACGAATCATGCGCATTACTATTTACACTCGTAACGACTGTGTTCAGTGCCATGCAACTAAGCGGGCAATTGAAAGCCGGGGCCTTGAGTTTGACCTGGTGAATCTGGATACCCAGCCGGAAGCCATTGAAGAACTGCGCGCGCAGGGCTTTCGCCAGCTGCCGGTGGTGATCGCCGACGCGCTGAGCTGGTCCGGCTTTCGTCCGGACATGATTAATCGGCTGCGTCCGGCGCAGCAGGCGGCGAACGCATGAGCCAGCTGGTCTACTTTTCCAGCCGCTCCGAAAATACCCACCGCTTTATTGAGCGCCTGGGATTGCCGGCGCTGCGTATCGCCATCGATGGCGAAGCGCGTTTAAAAGTAGACCAGCCCTACATCCTGGTAGTGCCAAGCTACGGCGGCGGCGAAACCAAAGGCGCGGTGCCGCGCCAGGTTATCCAGTTTCTTAACGATGAACAGAACCGCGCGCTGCTGCGCGGCGTGATCGCGGCGGGCAATCGCAACTTCGGCGAGGCGTTCTGCCGGGCCGGTGACGTCATTGCTCAAAAATGCCAGGTGCCCTGCCTCTACCGCTTCGAACTCATGGGCACGATGCGCGACATCGAAAATGTGCGTAAGGGAGTAAACGAATTTTGGCAACGATAGAAAACTCACCGGCGATTTCCGGCACGCCGGATTACCATGCGCTGAACGCCATGCTGAATCTGTACGATGCGCAGGGCCGCATTCAGTTTGATAAAGACAAACAGGCGGTGGCGTCGTTTATGGCGCATCATGTGCTGCCCAAGAGCGTGGAATTTTCCAGCCAGCAGGCGCGTCTGCGCTGGCTGGTCGAGGAGAATTACTACGATCCGGCGGTGTTAACGCGCTACCGCGAAGATTTTGTCATCCAGCTTTTCGCCCATGCCCACAGCGCTGGTTTCCAGTTCCAGACTTTCCTCGGCGCATGGAAGTTTTATACCAGCTATACGCTGAAAACCTTCGACGGCAAGCGCTACCTTGAGCACTTCCCGGATCGCGCCTGCATGGTGGCGTTAACCCTGGCCCAGGGCGATGAAAGCCTCGCTACCGCCATGCTGGATGAGATACTCAGCGGGCGCTTCCAGCCTGCGACGCCCACCTTTCTTAACTGCGGCAAACAGCAGCGCGGCGAACTGGTTTCCTGCTTCCTGTTACGTATCGAAGACAATATGGAGTCCATTGGTCGGGCGGTGAACTCCGCGCTGCAGCTGTCAAAGCGCGGCGGCGGCGTGGCCTTTTTGCTGTCGAATTTGCGCGAGGCCGGTGCGCCGATTAAGCGCATCGAGAACCAGTCATCCGGCGTGATCCCGGTAATGAAAATGCTTGAAGACGCATTTTCTTACGCCAATCAGTTGGGGGCGCGTCAGGGTGCGGGGGCGGTATATCTGCACGCCCATCATCCGGATATTCTGCGTTTTCTGGATACCAAACGGGAAAACGCCGACGAAAAAATTCGTATTAAAACGCTCTCACTGGGCGTGGTGATCCCCGATATCACCTTCCAGCTCGCTAAACAGAACGCGCAGATGGCGCTGTTCTCGCCTTATGACGTGGAGCGTCTGTACGGCAAAGCCTTTGGGGATATCAGCATCAGCGCCATGTACGACACGCTGGTCGCCGATGACCGGGTGCGTAAAAGCTGGATCAACGCGCGAGATTTCTTCCAGACCCTGGCGGAAATCCAGTTTGAATCGGGTTATCCGTATTTAATGTTTGAAGACACGGTCAACCGCGCCAACCCGATCGCCGGGCACATCAATATGAGCAATCTGTGCTCGGAGATTTTGCAGGTCAATAGCCCGTCGCAGTATGACGAAAACCTTGATTACGCCACGGTGGGGAAAGACATCTCCTGCAATCTCGGCTCGCTGAACATCGCCCACGCGATGGACGCGCCGGATTTTGGCCGTACCGTAGAAATGGCAGTTCGGGCACTGACGGCGGTTTCTGATATGAGCCAGATCCGCAGCGTGCCTTCCGTTGAGGCGGGCAACCATGCCTCTCACGCCATCGGTCTGGGGCAGATGAACCTGCATGGCTATCTGGCGCGGGAAGGCATCGCCTACGGTTCGCCGGAAGGGCTGGATTTCACCAATATCTACTTCTACACCGTCACCTGGCATGCGCTGCATACCTCGATGCGGCTGGCGAAAGAGCGCAACACGCGCTTTGCCGGATTCGAACAGTCGCGCTACGCCAGCGGAGAATATTTTACTCAATACCTGGCCCAGCAGTGGCAGCCCAAAACCGCGACAGTCGCCCGGCTGTTTGCGCAGGCAGGTATTACCCTCCCCACACGGGAGATGTGGGAAAAATTGCGTGACGACGTAATGCGTTACGGTATCTACAACCAGAATTTACAGGCCATCCCACCGACCGGGTCGATCTCGTATATTAACCACGCCACATCGAGTATTCACCCGATCGTATCGCGCATTGAAATCCGCAAAGAGGGCAAAACGGGCCGGGTTTATTACCCCGCGCCGTTTATGACCAATGACAACGTGGCGCTGTATCAGGACGCCTACGACATCGGGCCGGAAAAAATTATTGATACCTATGCCGAAGCCACGCGCCATGTCGATCAGGGGCTGTCGCTGACGCTGTTTTTCCCGGATACCGCCACCACCCGCGATATTAACAAGGCGCAAATCTACGCCTGGAAAAAAGGCATCAAAACGCTGTATTACATCCGCCTGCGCCAGCTGGCGCTTGAAGGCACCGAAATTGAGGGATGCGTCTCCTGCGCATTATAACGCCATGACATTAAACCGAATCAGCGCCATTAACTGGAACAAAATCCAGGACGATAAGGATCTCGAAGTCTGGAACCGGCTTACCAGCAACTTCTGGTTGCCGGAGAAAGTGCCGCTCTCCAACGATATTCCGGCGTGGCAGTCGCTTACCCCGCAGGAGCAGCAGCTGACGATCCGCGTGTTTACCGGCCTGACGCTGTTGGATACGGTGCAAAACAGCGTCGGCGCGCCCGCGCTGATGCCCGACGCCCTGACGCCCCATGAAGAGGCGGTGCTGTCGAACATCTGCTTTATGGAAGCGGTGCACGCCCGCTCGTACAGTTCGATTTTTTCAACGTTGTGCCAGACCAAAGACGTTGATGCCGCCTACGCCTGGAGTGAGAACAACGCGCCGCTACAGCGTAAAGCCCAGCTGATCCTCGCGCACTATCGCAGCGATTGCCCGCTGAAGAAAAAAATCGCCAGCGTATTTCTGGAGTCGTTTCTGTTCTACTCCGGTTTTTACCTGCCGATGTACTGGTCGAGCCGGGGCAAACTGACCAACACCGCCGATTTAATCCGCCTGATCATCCGCGACGAAGCGGTACACGGCTATTACATCGGCTACAAATATCAGCAGGGATTAGCGACGCTGGACGTCGCGAAACGCGAATCGTTAAAGCACTTCGCACTGGATTTGATGATGGATCTGTATGAAAACGAAACGGTTTACACCAACGAACTGTACGGCGACGTGGGCTGGGTGGACGACGTCAACGCCTTCCTGTGCTACAACGCCAACAAGGCGTTAATGAACCTCGGTTACGAAGCGCTGTTCCCACCAGAAATGGCCGAGGTAAACCCGGCGATCCTCGCCGCGCTGTCGCCTAACGCCGATGAAAACCACGACTTTTTCTCCGGCTCCGGCTCGTCCTATGTGATGGGCAAAGCGGTGGAAACCGAAGACGACGACTGGGATTTTTGACAATTTTATGACGCACTGAAACGCACGCAAATTATTTTTCATTTCGCGTGCGCTTCCTGTTCTGATTACCCGCGCATTATCGCCGACATTCAGGAATAACCCCTGGGGCATTATTGATAAATAAGCCTGCCGAAAGCGTCGCTTTGACCGGCAAATTCGTTAGCGAAATCAAAAAATATTCATTTTTTTCGATTCCCGCTCAGCCCTTATATCATGGGAAATTCACGCCATTCGCTTGCTGTTATTGGCCTCCCATGCGGGATCGCAAGGGTTGCCTCAGATTGAGAGTGTGTTAGGGTAATGTCCGTTCAATATTTCCTGCAGGAATGAAACCGATATCGATAAATAACAGGACCACGACCATTGCATGGCAATTAAATTAGAAATTAAGAATCTGTATAAAATATTTGGAGAAAATCCACAGCGCGCCTTTAAATATATTGATAAAGGCCTTTCGAAAGAAGAAATACTGGAAAAGACCGGGCTTTCACTTGGCGTTATCAACGCCAGTCTGGCCATTGAAGAAGGCGAGATTTTCGTCATCATGGGGTTATCCGGCTCAGGAAAATCAACCATGGTTCGCCTTCTCAATCGCCTGATTGAACCCACCCGGGGGCAGGTGCTGATTGACGGCGAAGACATCGCCAAAATATCAGACGCGAAGCTCTCTGAGGTGCGCAAAAAGAAAATTGCGATGGTCTTCCAGTCATTTGCGCTGATGCCTCATATGACGGTATTAAATAATGCCGCCTTTGGTATGGAATTAGCGGGCGTAGGCTTACAGGAGCGCCAGGAAAAAGCGCTGGAAGCGTTACGTCAGGTTGGGCTGGAGAATTACGCTCACGCTTATCCGGATGAATTATCCGGCGGGATGCGTCAACGCGTCGGATTAGCCCGTGCGCTGGCGATTAACCCGGACATCCTGTTAATGGACGAAGCCTTCTCGGCGCTCGACCCCTTAATTCGCAGCGAAATGCAGGATGAGCTGATTAAGCTTCAGTCCCGACATCAGCGCACCATTGTGTTTATTTCTCACGATCTCGATGAAGCCATGCGAATTGGCGACCGAATTGCGATTATGCAAAACGGCGAGGTGGTGCAAATCGGCACGCCGGACGAAATTCTCAATAATCCGGCCAATGATTATGTGCGCACCTTCTTCCGGGGCGTGGATATTAGCCAGGTGTTTAGCGCCAAAGATATCGCCCGCCGGACCCCGGTGGGGTTGATTCGTAAAACGCCGGGCTTCGGCCCGCGCTCGGCGCTGAAACTGCTCCAGGATGAGGATCGCGAGTTCGGCTATGTGCTGGAGCGCGGCCAGAAATTCGTTGGCATTGTCTCTATCGATTCCCTGAAAACCGCGCTGGCTGCGGGCGCTGGCCTCGACAACGCGCTGCTGGAAAGCCCTGCCGCCGTCGACGCCCAGACGCCGCTCAGCGAACTGCTGTCCGTGGTCGGCCAGGCACCCTGTGCGGTGCCGGTGGTCGGCGAAGAGGGGCAGTACGTGGGCATCATCTCGAAAGGGGTGCTGTTGCAGGCATTAGATCGTGAGGGGGCAACCAATGAGTAACGAAACCAATCCGTGGGATACCGGCAGCCAGGCTGCCGACAGCGCGTCCAGTGCCGCCGATGCATGGGGAACGCCTGCCGCCACACCGCAGGACGCCCCCGCTGCCGACTGGCTAACCAGCGCACCGGCACCCGCGCCGGAGCACTTCAACATTCTCGATCCGTTCCATAAAACGCTGATCCCGCTCGACAGTTGGGTGACGCAGGGGATCGACTGGGTGGTGATGCATTTCCGCCCGGTGTTCCAGGGCATTCGCGTGCCGGTGGATTATATTCTTGGCGCATTCCAGCAACTGCTGCTGGGAATGCCTGCGCCGGTGGCGATTATTCTGTTTGCGCTGATTGCCTGGCAGATTTCCAGCCTCGGCATGGGCGTCGCCACGCTGATCTCACTGATCGCCATCGGCGCGATTGGCGCATGGTCACAGGCGATGATCACCCTGGCGCTGGTTTTAACCGCCCTGCTGTTCTGTATCGTCATCGGCCTGCCGATGGGGATCTGGCTGGCGCGCAGTCCAGGTGCCGCGAAAGTGATCCGCCCGCTGCTGGATGCGATGCAGACCACGCCGGCATTCGTCTATCTGGTGCCGATTGTGATGCTGTTTGGTATCGGCAACGTGCCGGGCGTGGTGGTAACGATTATCTTTGCCCTGCCGCCGGTGGTGCGTCTGACCATTCTGGGCATCAACCAGGTGCCAGCCGATTTGATCGAGGCGTCGCGTTCGTTCGGGGCCAGCCCGCGTCAGATGCTGTTTAAAGTGCAGCTGCCGCTGGCGATGCCGACCATCATGGCGGGCGTGAACCAGACGCTGATGCTGGCGCTCTCGATGGTGGTGATCGCCTCAATGATCGCCGTGGGCGGCCTCGGTCAGATGGTACTGCGCGGCATTGGCCGCCTGGATATGGGCCTCGCCACCGTGGGCGGCGTGGGGATCGTGATCCTCGCGATTATCCTTGACCGTCTGACTCAGGCGATGGGCCGCGACGCCCGTTCGCGTGGCAACCGCCGCTGGTATGCCACCGGGCCGATTGGCCTGCTGATCCGTCCTTTCTCGAAATAACCGCAAGTACCTCCGGGGCAGCACGCATTCGCCGCCCCGCTTCCCTTCTTTACTCAAAAAAAGGAACAACGATGCGACACAGCCTGATTTTAGCCACAGCCATTGCCACCCTTGTTTCCGCGCCCTCTTTTGCCGCCGATCTGCCGGGTAAAGGCATTACCGTTCAGCCGGTACAGAGCACCATTTCTGAAGAGTCATTCCAGACGCTGCTGGTGAGCCGCGCGCTGGAGAAGCTCGGCTACACTGTTAATAAAACCAGTGAAGTCGATTACAACGTTGGCTATACCTCCATTGCTTCCGGCGATGCGACATTTACCGCCGTGAACTGGCAGCCGCTGCATGACGATATGTACAAAGCCGCTGGCGGCGACAACAAATTTTACCGCGAAGGCGTACTGGTTACCGGCGCAGCGCAGGGTTATCTGATCGACAAGAAAACCGCCGAACAGTACAAGATAACCCGTATCGATCAGCTTAAAGATCCGAAAATCGCCAAACTGTTCGATGGCAACGGTGACGGCAAAGCCGACATGATGGGCTGCTCGCCGGGCTGGGGCTGTGAAGCGGTGATTAATCACCAGAACAAAGCCTTCGAGCTGGAAAATACCGTGACCGTTAATCACGGCAACTACGCCGCAATGATGGCCGACACCATCGCCCGTTATAAAGAAGGCAAACCGGTGCTTTACTACACCTGGACGCCGTACTGGGTGAGCGACGTGCTGAAGCCGGGTAAAGACGTGGTATGGCTACAGGTGCCGTTCTCTTCCCTGCCGGGCGAGCAGAAAGATATCGACACCAAACTGCCGAACGGCGCGAACTACGGTTTCCCGGTAAACACCATGCACATCGTGGCGAACAAAGCCTGGGCCGAGAAAAACCCGGCGGCGGCCAAACTGTTCTCCCTGATGAAACTGCCGATTGCCGACATCAACGCCCAGAACGCCATGATGCACGACGGCAAAGCCTCTGAAGCCGATATCCAGGGCCACGTCGACGGCTGGATCAAAGCCCACCAGCAGCAATTTGACGGCTGGATCAACGAAGCATTAAAAGCGCAGAAGTAACTTTCAAAGAAATTATCCGCACTAAAGCCAAAGCCAGTGGGTTTTGGTCCGGCATCAAAATCGCCGAGGCGCAATTGACGAGCCAGGTCAGGCCCGCAGGGATGCGGGCCTGAGGGCGAGAAAGGCAGGATGCCGTATCTTGCCCGACCTGAAGCGAGGAGATGGAGCCGAGGGCAGCGGCAAAGCCGCCGATTTTGCTGGCCGGGAGCGGGGATTGCAAAGGGGGATGCGGAATCCCCCTTTGCCCGTTCGCCGATGACCATGCCGCATAAATCCCCAAACGCTTAGCGAACGGAACATTCCACCCCTCTCAAAAAATCTTAAAGCCCCCCTTCCCCCCACCGCACATTCCGACACTCAACAATTTAATAACATCCATCAATGATGCGTTATCATGCCCGCCTGGCAAGAATGTATGAATCTGAAACCTAATAATGACAAAAACACCCCAAGGGCTTAGCCCGGCGCTGATCGCGCTGATGTCCCTCGCTACCGGCCTCGCGGTAGCCAGCAACTACTATGCGCAACCGCTGTTAGACACCATCGCCACCGCGTTTGACCTGTCGGTCAACCAGGCGGGATTTATCGTGACCGCCGCCCAGCTCGGCTATGCCGCAGGCTTGCTGTTCCTGGTCCCGCTCGGCGATATGTTTGAACGGCGCGCTCTGATTGTGTCGATGACGCTGCTGGCGGCAGGCGGAATGCTGATCACCGCCAGCAGTCACAGCCTGTGGATGATGATTCTCGGCACCGCGCTCACCGGGCTGTTTTCGGTGGTGGCGCAAATTCTGGTGCCGCTGGCGGCGACGCTCGCCAGCCCGGATAAACGCGGCAAAGTGGTCGGCACCATCATGAGCGGCCTGCTGCTGGGGATTTTGCTGGCGCGTACCGTGGCCGGGCTGCTGGCCAGTCTCGGCGGCTGGCGCACCGTTTACTGGGTGGCGTCGGTGCTGATGGCGCTGATGGCGATAGCCCTGTGGCGCGGCCTGCCGGTGGCGAAATCCCAGACCCACCTGAATTACCCGCAGCTGCTGCGTTCGGTATTCACACTGTTTATTCACGATAAACTGCTGCGCACCCGCGCCGCGCTCGGCTGCCTGACCTTCGCCAACTTCAGCATTCTCTGGACCTCAATGGCGTTTCTGCTGGCCGCGCCGCCGTTTAATTTCTCCGAAGGCACTATCGGCCTGTTTGGCCTGGCGGGTGCCGCAGGCGCGTTGGGCGCACGCCCGGCGGGGGGCCTGGCAGATAAAGGCAAATCGCATCTCACTACCACGGCCGGGCTGGTGCTGCTCTTGCTGTCGTGGGTTGCCATCGCCCTTGGCCAGGCGTCGGTGCTGGCGCTGATTATCGGTATTCTGGTGCTCGACCTGACGGTACAGGGCGTGCATATTACCAACCAGAGCGTGATTTATCGCATTCACCCGGATGCCCGTAACCGTCTGACCGCAGGCTATATGACCAGCTATTTTATCGGCGGCGCGGCGGGATCGTTGATTTCCGCTTCCGCCTATCAACATGCTGGCTGGAGTGGAGTGTGTATCGCGGGCGCGACGGTGGCGCTGGTGAATTTGCTGGTGTGGTGGAGAGGCTACCACCGCCATAACGGTCAGGAATAAAATCGGGCGGCCAGGCTTATCCAATTGTGCTTAAGGGTGTTATGACGGTTAAGTCTCTGTTAAGGTTATCGGGAACTATTCATCCCTGTGATTTTACCGTTGATAACTAATTAACTATAAATATGGACAGTCCTGCCGCCGTCACCGATAGTCACCCCAGCAATGAAGCCTCATTGTGGGAAGGCGTGAAAGATAGCCTGCCGATCGTTATCAGCTACCTGCCGGTGGCATTCGCGTTTGGAATGAATGCCACCCGTCTTGGATTTACCCCTCTCGAAAGCGCTTTTTTCTCCTGCATCATTTACGCCGGTGCCAGCCAGTTCGTGATTACCGCGATGCTCGCCGCGGGTAGTTCACTGTGGATAGCCGCGCTCACCGTGATGGCGATGGACGTGCGCCATGTGCTGTACGGCCCTTCCCTGCGCAGCCGCATTCTCCGCCAGCTTGAAAAACCGAAAACCGCGCTGTGGGCGTTTGGGCTGACCGATGAAGTGTTTGCTGCCGCTACCGCGAAACTGGTGCGCGATAACCGCCGCTGGACCGAAAACTGGATGATCGGCATCGCCTTCTGTTCCTGGCTCTCCTGGGTCACGGGAACGCTAGTGGGCGCTTACTCTGGTAACGGTCTGCTGGAGGGTTACCCGGCCATTGAAGCGGCGATGAGCTTTATGCTGCCCGCGCTGTTTATGAGTTTCCTGCTGGTATCGTTCCAGCGCGCCCAGTCGCTGAGCGTCGCGGCCTCGTTGACCGGCGCGGTGCTGGGGGTGACGCTGTTTTCCATCCCGGTAGCGATTCTGGCGGGCATTGTCTGCGGCTGCCTGGTGGCGGTGATTGAGCACATCCGGAGGGGCCGCGATGCGCACTGACGTCCTGCTGCTCGGTCTGCTGGTTGGCCTGGTTAACTATCTGTTCCGCTATCTGCCGCTGCGGGTACGCGCGGGAAGCGTGCGCCCGGCAAAGCGCGGCGCAACCGGCGTGCTGCTTGATACCATCGGCATCGCCTCGATTTGCGCACTGCTGGTGGTCTCCAGCGTGCCGGAAATTGTCCATGACACCCGCCGCCTGCTGCCAACGCTAATCGGCTTTGCGGTGCTGGGCATCAGTTTTTACAAAACTCGCAGCATCATTATTCCGACGCTGTTGAGTGCGCTGGGCTATGGAATAGCCTGGAAATTGTTGACGGTAATATAGCGTTCTCCTATTCGTGAAAATAAATAATACATTTACATTATTTGTTACCGTCGTTACTATATCGACTGCAATTAATGAGGTCATACCTGATGGATAGTTCGTTTACGCCCATTGAGCAAATGCTTAAATTCCGCGCCAGTCGCTACGAGGATTTCCCGTACCAGGAAATTCTGCTGACTCGCCTGTGCATGCATATGCAGGGCAAGCTGCTGGAAAACCGCAATAAGATGCTGAAAGCGCAAGGCATTAACGAGACCCTGTTTATGGCGTTGATTACCCTTGAGTCTCAGGAAAATCACAGTATTCAGCCAAGCGAATTGAGCTGCGCGCTGGGGTCATCGCGCACCAACGCCACGCGCATTGCCGATGAACTGGAAAAGCGCGGCTGGATTGAACGCCGTGAAAGCGATAACGATCGCCGTTGCCTGCACTTGCAGTTAACCGAGAAAGGCCAGGAGTTCCTGCGCCAGGTGTTGCCGCCGCAGCATAACTGCCTGCAGCATTTGTGGTCGTCTCTGGACGTTGCAGAGAAAGAGCAGCTGGAAAATATTACCCGCAAGCTGCTGACCCGCCTGGACCAAATGGATGCCGATGACACCATCCTTGAGGCAACGCGTTAATACGCTAAGCCGCTCGTTTCGCAAACGCCCAATCGATACATCTAAGCTACAGTTAGAGGCCAGCAGTTCACTGCTGGCCTTTTCTGACAACAGGTCGGCTCAGCCGACGAGAAAATAAGAAGATCGTGGAGAAAAACATGAGCGCAAATGCGGAGAATTCGACCCCGCAGCAAGCGGTAAATAAGAAAGGCAAACGTAAAAGCCTGCTTATCTTATTGACGTTGCTCTTTATTATTCTGGCAGTGGCATATGGCATTTATTGGTTTTTAGTACTGCGTCATTACGAAGAAACCGACGATGCGTATGTGGCAGGGAATCAGGTACAGATCATGGCGCAGGTCTCTGGCAGCGTCACTAAAGTCTGGGCAGACAACACCGACTTCGTGAAACAGGGCGATGTGCTGGTGACGCTCGACCCGGTGGATGCGCAGCAGGCGTTTGAAAAAGCGCAGACCGAGCTGGCTTCCAGCGTGCGTCAAACCCATCAACTGATGATCAACAGCAAGCAGTACCAGGCCAATATCGAGGTGCAGAAAACCGCGCTGGCCCAGGCACAAAGCGACTTAAACCGTCGTATTCCGTTGGGTAGCGCCAATTTGATTGGTCGCGAAGAGCTGCAACATGCCCGTGATGCAGTGACCAGCGCCCAGGCGCAGCTTGATGTGGCGATTCAACAGTACAACGCTAACCAGGCGATGGTACTGGGAACCAAACTGGAAGAGCAGCCGGCGGTAAAACAGGCGGCGACCGAGGTGCGTAACGCCTGGCTGGCGCTGGAACGGACCAAAATCGTCAGCCCGATTACCGGCTATGTTTCGCGCCGCGCGGTGCAGCCGGGTGCGCAAATCAGCCCGACCACGCCGTTGATGGCGGTGGTGCCCGCTTCCAATCTGTGGGTGGACGCTAACTTTAAAGAAACCCAACTGGCGCATATGCGCATCGGCCAGGCGGCTACCGTGGTGAGCGATATCTACGGCGACGACGTGAAGTACACCGGTAAAGTGGTCGGTCTGGATATGGGCACCGGCAGCGCGTTCTCGCTGCTGCCCGCACAAAACGCCACCGGCAACTGGATCAAAGTGGTTCAGCGTTTACCGGTGCGCATTGAGATCGACGCCAAACAGCTGGAGCAGCATCCGCTGCGTATCGGCCTTTCCACTCTGGTGGAAGTGGATACCAGCAACCGCGACGGCCAGGTGCTGGCAAGCCAAACCCGTTCAGAACCCGTCTATCAAAGCAACGCCCGTGAGATTAGCCTTGAGCCCGTTAATACGCTTATCAACGATATCGTGCGGGCCAACGCGAATTGAGTGGCGGAGGGGTTATGCAACAACGTAAACCGCTGGAAGGCGCGCAGCTGGTCATCATGACCATTGCGCTGTCGCTGGCGACTTTTATGCAGGTGCTGGACTCCACCATCGCGAACGTGGCGATCCCCACCATCGCCGGTAACCTTGGCTCATCGCTGAGCCAGGGGACCTGGGTGATTACCTCGTTTGGCGTGGCGAATGCGATCTCGATTCCCATCACCGGCTGGCTGGCCCGACGCGTCGGGGAAGTGAAGCTGTTCCTGTGGTCGACCATTCTGTTTGTGATCGCCTCCTGGGCGTGCGGCGTGTCGTCCAGCCTGAATATGCTGATTTTCTTCCGCGTGATCCAGGGGATCGTCGCCGGGCCGCTGATCCCGCTCTCCCAGAGCCTGTTGCTGAACAACTATCCGCCCGCTAAACGCAGTATTGCGCTGGCGCTGTGGTCGATGACGGTGATTGTCGCGCCGATCTGCGGCCCGATCCTCGGCGGTTGGATCAGCGATAACTATCACTGGGGCTGGATTTTCTTTATCAACGTGCCGATTGGCGCGCTGGTGGTGCTGCTGACCCTGCAAACCCTGCGCAACCGTGAAACCCGCACCGAACAGCGGCGCATCGACGCCGTGGGCTTAGGGCTGCTGGTGATCGGTATCGGCAGTTTGCAGGTGATGCTCGACCGGGGGAAAGAGCTCGACTGGTTCAGCTCCAATGAAATCGTCATTCTGACCATTGTCGCGGTGGTGTCGCTCAGTTTCCTGATTGTCTGGGAGCTGACGGACGATAACCCGATAGTCGATCTCTCGTTGTTTAAATCGCGCAACTTTACCATCGGCTGTTTGTGTATCAGCCTGGCGTACATGCTTTACTTCGGGGCTATCGTTCTGCTGCCGCAGCTGCTTCAGGAGGTATACGGCTACACCGCAACCTGGGCGGGTCTGGCATCCGCACCG
This sequence comes from Atlantibacter subterraneus, assembly GCF_007570865.1. GTDB lineage: Bacteria > Pseudomonadota > Gammaproteobacteria > Enterobacterales > Enterobacteriaceae > Atlantibacter > Atlantibacter subterraneus. The sequence goes on from NZ_VLPS01000004.1 coordinate 101,271, forward strand.
GTGGGGGTGATACCGGTGCTGCTGTCGCCGATTATCGGGCGGTTCGCCCACCGGCTGGATATGCGCCGCCTGGTAACGTTCAGCTTCATTATGTATGCGGTCTGTTTCTACTGGCGTGCCTACACCTTCGAACCGGGAATGGATTTCGGCGCGTCGGCCTGGCCGCAGTTTATTCAGGGCTTCGCGGTGGCGTGTTTCTTTATGCCACTGACCACCATTACCCTCTCCGGCCTGCCGCCGGAGCGCCTGGCGGCCGCATCAAGTCTGTCGAACTTTATGCGTACCCTGGCGGGCTCTATCGGGACATCTATCACCACCACGCTGTGGACCAACCGTGAGTCGCTGCATCACGCCCAGCTTACCGAGTCGGTCAACCCGTACAATCCGAACGCCCAGGAGATGTATAACCAGCTTCAGGGCCTGGGGATGAGCCGCGAGCAGGCGTCGGGCTATCTGGCGCAGCAGATCACCAACCAGGGGCTGATTATCTCGGCAAACGAGATTTTCTGGGTCTCTGCGGCGGTGTTCCTGGTGCTGCTGGGGCTGGTGTGGTTTGCCAAACCGCCTTTCGGGGCGGGCGGCGGAGGCGGTGGCGCGCATTAGCGCCCTGTTGATAAGCCAAAAAAAAGCGCCAGCGTTGAAGCTGGCGCTTTTCTATTGAACCGACAACTAGATGTGCAGTTCTTTCAGCGTTTCTTTCGGCAGAGCCAGTTCGTCATTGCTGTTCACGCCTACGCCGCGCTCAACGATGTGACGTGCGATTTCCTGCGCTTCTTCCAGAGAGTGCATGTGGTAAGTGCCGCACTGGTAAACGTTCAGTTCCGGGATCTGGTTCTGCTCTTTCACCTTCAGCACGTCTTCCATCGCCGCTTTCCAGGCATCGGCCACGCGCTGTTCCTGCGGCTCGCCAATCAGGCTCATGTAAAAACCGGTGCGGCAGCCCATCGGTGAAATATCAATGATTTCCACACCGTTGCCGTTCAGGTGATCGCGCATAAAGCCCGCGAACAGGTGCTCCAGGGTGTGAATGCCTTTCTCCGGCATCACTTCCTGGTTAGGTACGCAAAAGCGCAGGTCGAATACGGTGATAGTGTCGCCGTGCGGAGTGTGCATGGTTTTGGCTACACGCACCGCCGGCGCCTGCATACGGGTATGGTCAACGGTAAAGCTATCCAGTAATGGCATCGGGTCACCTCCAGGCAGTGATATTTTTTAAATTAAAATGAACTATTGGTTTCCAGGCGAGTCTGAATAAGTGAAAGACGCGCATTTGTTATCATCATCCCTGTCTTCAGAGATGAAATTTTTGGCCACACAAGGTGTGGCCTTTTTCTTTTCTTAGCCTTGCTTCGCCAGAAAATCTTCAAACGATTCCGTATCTGCCGCTTCAATAGCGCGCTGGCGCTCCCAGGATTCCGCCTGCTCTTTGGCAAAATCGGCTTCACTCAGCACTTCCAGCGGCTCTTCACGCAACTGCGCGCGATACTGCTCCGCCAGCGCCCGACCGGTGCCGCCAATCCCTTTTTCAATCATCGAACTCAGGATACGCGCCGAGTAGGTTAATTCAGGATTATCAAAACAGGCGACCAGCTGTTGGCAAACGTCCTGATACTGACGGTTGCCCGCAATGCTGTCGAGGGTATGGGCCACGGTCATCAAATCGCGGAACAGATCTTTACCCACTTTTTCAAGCGGATGCTGCGCCGTTTCGCAGCCCATGCCCAGGGTTAAGCCCGGTTTACGGCCTTCGAGGATCACGCGGTTCCAGTTTTTACGGGTGCAAAGCAGTTCATCGCTGCTCATTTCCGGCGCATCCGCCAACACGCACCAGATCATAAACAGATCCAGGAAACGCACCTGCTGCTCGTCCACGCCCGTCGCCGAGAACGGGTTGATATCCAGCGAACGCACTTCGATATACTCAATGCCGCCGCGCATCAGCGCATCCGACGGCGATTCGCCTTTGCGGGTCACGCGTTTCGGGCGGATCGGCGCGTACAGCTCGTTTTCAATCTGCAGAATATTGGTATTAATTTGCAGATGTTTATCGCCATCCTTCAGGCCGATTTTCGCGTACTCTTCCGACGGCGTTTTAATCGCGCGCTTCAATCCTGCCACATAGGTGTCGAGATCGTTAAACGTAATCCCGAGATTGCTTTGCGATTTATTGGTATAACCCAGATCGCTCAGGCGCAGCGAGGTGGCATACGGCAGGTAGTACATGCCGCAGTCGGTTTTCTCAAACGGCAACGTGGTCGGTTTGCCCTGCAGGAAAGAGGCGCAAATCGCCGGGGATGCGCCGAACAGATACGGGATCACCCAGCCGAAGCGGTAATAGTTGCGGATCAGGCGGAAATAGCCGGCAGAAATTTCGGCTTTGCCGCTTTCGCTGTCTTTCACACCACACTTCGCCTGCCAGAATGCCAGCGGCAGCGAGAAGTTGTAATGTACGCCGGAGATGGTCTGCATCAGCGCGCCATAGCGATTTCTCAGCCCTTCGCGGTACAGCGTTTTCAGGCGGCCAATATTAGAGCTGCCGTACTGCGCCAGTTCGATATTCTGGCCGTCTTCGATATAGCACGGCATGCTGAGCGGCCACATGCGCTCATCGCCCAGCTCGCGCGCCACGTGACGATGGATATCACGCAGCACCGCCAGCATATGGTCGATGTCGTCATCAACCGGAGTAATAAACTCCAGCAGCGCTTCCGCAAAATCGGTGGTGATCCACTGATGGGTCAGCGTTGAGCCCAGCGTCTCCGGATGCCCGGTTTGGGCCAGATGCCCCTCTGGCGTCACGCGTAGTGTTTCGCGCTCCAGCCCACGACGAATGCCCTGTAGCACATCAGGATGATTTTCCAGCCAGGCCAGCGCCTGTGATACGTCCGGGATCAAATTGACCTCCCGCCTGTCGAATTCATTTTTATTAAGCATAATTGTAATGGTTGACGATTAAAGGTCACTCAAACAATCCAATTAGTGCCACCACGCCATCCCCTGGAGCGTTGCCAGTGCCACAATGATGTAGCGCAGCGCTTTACCCAGGCATAAAAAAAATACCACCGGACCCCACGATAAACGCAGCCATCCGGCAAGCAGGCACAACAAATCGCCTATAACAGGCATCCAGCTAAGTAATAGCGCAACTGGACCAAAACGTTGAAGCCAGTAAACCGCTTTTTCCTGCCAGCGCGACGTTTCGCGTAACGGAAAAAACCGCCCAAGAATAACGTTAGTCAGCCCTCCAAGGCTATTACCTATTGTTGCTATTAAAACCAATACCCACGGCTCGCCTTTCCCGGCCAGCAACAACGCGATCAATACCGCTTCGGAACTGCCGGGTAATAAAGTAGCGCTCAAAAAACTGCTGGAAAACAGCGAGAACAGTGACAGCGCGTCACTCACAGTAAGCGAACGTCCACAGCATCCATCCCTGCCAGCCGCGCAGCCTGAATGCCAAAATCGGCATCTTCAAACACCACGCATTTTTCAGGTGCCACGCCCATCAGCGCTGCGCAACGCAGAAACGTGTCCGGCGCTGGTTTGTGATGCTGTACGTGATCGGCGGCGACAACCGCCTGGAAATAGTGACGCAGGCCTAAATGCGCTAATAGCGCCTCGGCAATGGCGCTTTCGCTGCCGGTGCCGACCGCCATAGGACGACGGCCATGCCACTCTTTGACGACGTCGATTAACGGCAGCGGGCGCACGGTATCCAGCAGCATGGCTTTTACCGCCAGCGTTTTTTCGCGCGCCAGTTCATGCGGATCGAGCGTTGCGCCGTTCAGGGTGATAACCGCTTCAGCAATGCGCCAGGTGGGGGAACCGTTGAGCGCAACCATCGCTTCGAGGTCAAACTGCATCCCGTAACGGCCTAATACCTCACTCCACGCTTTACGGTGAGTGGGTTCGGTATCCAGGATGGTGCCATCCATATCGAAAATGAGTCCGTCGTAACGATGATACATTTAGCCCCCAAAGCTGATTACAGGTGCGTTACTTTAGCGTAAACAAGGGTAAATGTCGCTGACTGAACTGGGGGTAAGGTTTGGGCGATGAAGGATTGAGCAAAAAAGTGTTTGATAAGGAGAGAATGGTGCATCCGGGAGGATTCGAACCTCCGACCGCTCGGTTCGTAGCCGAGTACTCTATCCAGCTGAGCTACGGATGCATCGGGGATACTGCTTGTAATCGCTGAGCTGTCTTCACTGACACGTCAGGGAGAAAATGGTGCATCCGGGAGGATTCGAACCTCCGACCGCTCGGTTCGTAGCCGAGTACTCTATCCAGCTGAGCTACGGATGCATCGGGGATACTGCTTATAACCGCTGAGCTGTCTTCACTGACACATCAGGGAGAATAATGGTGCATCCGGGAGGATTCGAACCTCCGACCGCTCGGTTCGTAGCCGAGTACTCTATCCAGCTGAGCTACGGATGCATCGGGATTACTGCTGTACTACTGAATCAATGTCACTCATCATGCCGCAACACTGATGAAGATGGTGCATCCGGGAGGATTCGAACCTCCGACCGCTCGGTTCGTAGCCGAGTACTCTATCCAGCTGAGCTACGGATGCAAATGGCGGTGAGGCGGGGATTCGAACCCCGGATGCAGCTTTTGACCGCATACTCCCTTAGCAGGGGAGCGCCTTCAGCCTCTCGGCCACCTCACCACACGCCTCTTGCGAGTGCTCCGAAGAACTTGTTTCTGCTCATCGGCGCTGCGTGGCGCACATATTACTTTCTGGGACTTATAAGTCAAACACTTTTTCCCGACTCTGTTTCGTTTGCACAATTCACGCGCAATTCGTCTGCTTTGCCAACAAAAAGGGCGTTTAATCAACACGAAACCGCAGAGAAACTGGGTATAAGCGTAGCACGATAATCAAAGCAAAAATGGAAAGTCAGAGCAGGGAAAGGCAAGAAAAGAGGAGTTGCGTCTCGCCATACAGCGAGACGCGATAACTTTAGAAACTGGACTGTTGCGATTTTTCAGCCTGGATACGCTGGTAGATCTCTTCACGGTGTACGGAAACTTCTTTGGGGGCGTTTACGCCAATGCGTACCTGGTTACCCTTTACCCCAAGAACCGTTACAGTCACCTCATCACCAATCATGAGGGTCTCACCAACTCGACGAGTCAGAATCAGCATTCTTTGCTCCTTGAAAGATTAAAAGAGTCGGGTCTCTCTGTATCCCGGCATTATCCATCATATAACGCCAAAAAGTAAGCGATGACAAACACATAAAGTGTAAGCAGTCACGGCATCACATTCTGTTAAACCTAAGTTTAGCCGATCCAGAAATTTTCAACCCGACTTTATCGTTATATACCCGTTCACATCCATGCTACAGAAAGTCCTACAACCCGTTACATCTTATCGCAAACATCCTCTTTGCGACGGACTCACGAGACCTGCCAGCTCACTGACACACGAGAAATAAGGGGTAATGTGGGTAGAGTGAGAAAGGCGCCATAACAACGGATTGTTATAGCGCCTTCGCCTATACCTGATTCATTATGAAAGTCGCGATGCGACCCAGTTTTCTACGCTGGAAAGGGCTGCCGGCAACGCCTGGGCATCCGTACCACCGGCTTGCGCCATGTCCGGACGTCCACCGCCTTTACCCCCGACCTGCGAAGCTACCATCCCGATCAGTTCGCCTGCTTTCACGCGGTCGGTCAAATCTTTCGAGACCCCCGCAATCAGAGAAACCTTAGCATCGGCAACGGTCGCCAGTACGATAACTGTGGAGCCCAGTTGATTTTTCAGGTCATCAACCATCGTACGCAGCATTTTCGGTTCAACACCGGTCAGTTCGCTCACCAGCAGTTTTACACCATTGAGATCAACGGCTTTGCTGCTGAGGTTCGCGCTTTCCTGAACGGCCTGCTGCTCTTTGAGCTGCTGCAGTTCTTTTTCAAGCTGGCGCGTACGCTCAATCACCGCACGAACTTTCTCGTTCAGGTTCTGACTGTCGCCTTTGAGTAACTGTGCGATATCGTGCAGCTGATCGTTCTGCGCGTGAACCTGCGCCAGCGCGCCTTCGCCTGTGACCGCTTCAATACGGCGCACACCCGCCGCGGTGCCAGATTCAGCAACAATGCGGAACAGACCGATATCACCGGTACGATCGGCATGGATACCGCCGCACAGTTCGGTGGAGAAATCGCCCATGCTCAGCACGCGCACGCGTTCGTCATATTTCTCGCCGAACAGCGCCATTGCGCCTTTCGCTTTGGCAGCTTCCAGATCCATCACCTGAGTTTCAATCGGCAGATTGCGACGGATTTGCGCATTCACCAAATCTTCCACCGCGCGGATCTCTTCCGGCTTCATGGCTTCGAAATGGGAGAAGTCAAAACGCAGGCCTTTATCGTTAACCAGCGAGCCTTTCTGCGCAACGTGGGTGCCCAGCACCTGACGCAGCGCCGCATGCATTAAGTGGGTAGCGGAGTGATTCAGGCGGATGCGCGCACGACGCGCTTCGTCTACCTGCGCTTTCACGCCCTCGCCCACTTTCAATGCGCCGCTGGTCAGTTTGCCGATATGGCCAATCGCCTGGCCATACTTCTGGGTATCTTCCACAGAGAAGGCAAAACCATTGCCCAGCAGCTCGCCGCGATCGCCAACCTGGCCGCCGGACTCCGCATAGAACGGGGTTTCGTTGAGGATCACCACCGCCTGCTCGCCCGCAGCAATTTGCTCAACGGCTTTGCCGTCAACAAACAGCGCAGTCACCTTACCGGTCAGCTCGACATGGTCGTAGCCTTTAAACTCAGATGCGCCTTCAACGCGGATCATAGCGTTGTAGTCAGCGCCAAAACCGCTGGATTCACGCGCGCGACGACGCTGCGCTTCCATGGCGGCTTCAAAGCCCGCTTCGTCGACTTTAATGTTACGCTCACGGCAGACGTCAGCGGTTAAATCCACCGGGAAGCCGTAAGTGTCGTACAGGCGGAACGCGGTTTCACCGTCCAGCGTGTCGCCGGAGAGTTTCGCCAGTTCTTCATCCAGCAGCGCCAGGCCACGCTCAAGCGTACGGGCAAACTGCTCTTCTTCAGTTTTCAGAATTTGCTCAACCTGAGCCTGCTGGCGTTTGAGATCTTCACCGGCTGGCCCCATCACGCTAATCAGCGGGCCAACCAGTTTGTAGAAGAAGGTGTCCTTCGCGCCAAGCATGTTACCGTGACGGATTGCGCGACGAATGATGCGGCGCAGTACATAGCCACGGTTTTCATTGGACGGGATAACCCCATCGGCAATCAGGAATGCACAGGAACGGATGTGGTCAGCGATAACGCGCAGGGATTTGTTGCTCAAATCGGTCGCGCCGGTTTCTTTCGCCACCGCCTGAATCAGATCGCGGAACAGGTCAATTTCATAGTTGGAGTTAACGTGTTGCAGCACCGCCGCAATACGCTCCAGACCCATACCGGTATCAACGGAAGGTTTCGGCAGCGGTTCCATAGTGCCGTCAGCCTGACGGTTGAACTGCATGAACACGATATTCCAGATTTCGATATAGCGATCGCCGTCTTCTTCCGGGCTTCCCGGAGGGCCACCCCAGATATGGTCGCCATGGTCGAAGAAAATTTCGGTGCACGGGCCGCATGGGCCGGTATCGCCCATCTGCCAGAAGTTATCAGAAGCGTAAGCCGCGCCTTTGTTATCGCCGATACGAATAATGCGTTCGCGCGGGATACCCACTTCTTTTTCCCAGATTTCGTACGCTTCGTCGTCGGTCTCGTAAACGGTGACCCATAAACGATCTTTAGGCAGGTTAAACCACTGCTCGCCGGTCAATAACTCCCAGGCGTACTGGATAGCATCATGTTTGAAATAGTCACCGAAGCTGAAGTTGCCCAGCATTTCGAAGAAGGTGTGGTGACGAGCGGTGTAACCGACGTTTTCCAGATCGTTGTGTTTACCACCCGCACGCACACAGCGCTGCGCGGTCGTTGCGCGGGAATAATTACGCTTATCGAGACCAAGGAAAACATCCTTGAACTGGTTCATCCCGGCGTTGGTAAACAGCAGTGTGGGATCGTTATTAGGGACCAGAGAGCTGCTGGCAACTACCTGATGTCCTTTACTGTGGAAAAAATCGAGAAACGCCTGACGGATCTCAGCGGTGCTCTTGCTCATAATTATCCTGAAATCAAGCTAACGAATTGTCGTAAGCCGGACATGATAAACCGACTGGTGAATCTCTGTCCGCCCTGACGGGAAAAAAGTGGGAATAAGATAAGTTTTCTGAGGAGGGAAGTAAAATCCAGTATGCGCTCAATCGGCAAAATTTCGGTATATCTCCTGGATATCCTCCATCAGGAAGCCTCTGTACAGTAAAAATCGCTGCACTTTTACCTTCTCAGGCCAGGTACGCGGCAGCGGTTCGCCAAATTTGCGCACCGCGATATCCCAGGTAATTTGCTGCCAGTCGACGTCACTTGCCCGAAACGCGGCGTCGCAGTGTTCGCGGCTCAGCCCTTTTTGCTGTAACTCCTGGCGGATACGCTGTGGGCCGTAGCCTTTGCGCGCCCGGCTTGCGATATAACGACCGGCGAAGTTAGCGTCATCAAGCCAGTTATGCTCATAGCACCAGCGAATCACGTTTTCGACGTCTTCGGGGGAGACAGGCTCGACCTGATCCTGGGGGGATTTCATCATAAATGGCGCAGCCAGCTTGTGGCGCAGCTCCTGCTCGCTGTGATCGCGCATGGCAAGTAAACGGGTCGCCCGGTCGCATAAACGTGCATATACCGAGCGGCGGGGAGAACGTTCAGTCATAGTTACTCAGGCGTCAGTAATGAAAAAGGGCTGCCTGGGCAGCCCTGTGTATCAGAAGTCTTCGTTAGTTTCTGACTCGTCTTTTTCATACTCTTCAGTAGAGAAAGCCGGTTTGTCATCCTGATTATGCAGCAATTGCTCACGCAGCTTTTTCTCAATTTCCTGCGCGATAGCGGTGTTTTCCTTCAGGAAGTTGGTCGCGTTCGCTTTACCCTGGCCTACTTTCTCGCCATTGTAGCTGTACCACGCACCCGCTTTTTCAATCAGCTTGTGCTTCACGCCCAGGTCAACCAGCTCGCCGTAGAAGTTGATGCCTTCGCCGTAGAGGATCTGGAATTCAGCCTGTTTAAACGGCGCGGCAATTTTGTTCTTCACGACTTTCACGCGGGTTTCGCTACCCACCACTTCGTCGCCCTCTTTCACGGCGCCAATACGACGGATATCAAGACGAACGGAAGCGTAGAACTTCAGGGCGTTACCACCGGTGGTAGTTTCCGGGTTACCGAACATCACACCAATCTTCATACGAATCTGGTTGATGAAGATCAGCAGCGTGTTGGACTGCTTCAGGTTACCCGCCAGCTTACGCATTGCCTGGCTCATCATACGTGCCGCAAGGCCCATGTGAGAGTCACCGATTTCACCTTCGATTTCCGCTTTCGGCGTCAGCGCCGCAACGGAGTCGACGATGATGACGTCAACCGCACCAGAACGCGCCAGGGCGTCACAGATTTCCAGCGCCTGTTCACCGGTATCCGGCTGAGAACACAGCAGGTTGTCGATATCAACGCCCAGCTTACGTGCATAGACCGGGTCCAGCGCATGTTCAGCATCGATAAAGGCACAGGTTTTCCCTTCGCGCTGTGCTGCGGCGACAACCTGCAGCGTCAGCGTGGTTTTACCGGAAGATTCCGGCCCATAAATCTCAACGATACGGCCCATCGGCAGACCGCCCGCGCCGAGCGCGATATCCAGGGAAAGTGAACCCGTTGAAATGGTCTCCACATCCATGGAACGGTCTTCACCCAGACGCATGATGGAGCCTTTACCAAATTGCTTTTCAATTTGGCCCAGAGCTGCCGCTAACGCCTTCTGTTTGTTTTCGTCGATAGCCATTTTTACTCCTGTCATGCAAGGTGAAGCACCATCGCCCACGTTGCCGCTATGAATTCGATGAAGCAATTATACTGTATAGTCATACAGTATCAAGCCTTTTGTAGAAAATGTTGCCAGAGCGTTTTTAACGCATAAACCGTGGCCTGACGCCGCACCGCATCGCGATCTCCGCTGAAGCATTCATGACGCGTGAGGGTTTCACCGTGGCGGCTGGCGAACCCAAACCACACCGTGCCTACCGGCTTTTGTTCGCTGCCGCCGTCCGGCCCGGCAATACCGCTAATAGATACCGCATAGCTGGCATTGGCGGCGGCCAGCGCACCCTGCGCCATCTGGATCACCACCGGTTCGCTGACTGCGCCGTGCTGGTTAAGCGTGTCGGCGTCAACGCCGATCATCTGCGCTTTTGCTTCGTTACTGTAGGTGACAAAACCGCGCTCAAACCAGGCGGAGCTGCCCGCAATATCGGTAATCGCTTTTGCAACCCAGCCGCCTGTGCAGGATTCCGCGGTCGTCACCGTCGCACCCTGTTGCTTTAACGCCTCGCCCACTGACTTGCTCAGTTGCTTCAATTCATCGTCTGTCATCACGGCTCCAATTGTAGTGAGGGCAATGCGCTTAGCAACGCACATTGCCCTTTTTCAGCGATTACATTTTATCTTTACGAGACTGATTCCAGATTCTCGTTACTGGATTACTGGACGCGCGCTAACGACACCGCCTGGCCGAGCTGCCATACCGCCATGGCATAGTGCGTGCTGTGGTTATAGCGGGTAATCGTGTAGAAGTTCGGCAAGCCGTACCAGTACTGATAGCGCGTCCCGATATCCAGGCGCAGCAAACTGACCTGCGAATGATTACCCAGCGGCTGTTGCGGCGTTAAGCCTGCCGCCGCCAGCTGCGCCGGTGAATATTTGGTCTTAAAACCGTTCTCTAAACCAGGTGCTTCCCCATTGGCCTGTACGGCAACCGGCTCGCCTTTCTCCCAGCCATGCGCTTTGAAGTAATTCGCCACGCTGCCGATGGCGTCCACCGGATCCCAGAGATTAATATGGCCATCGCCATTAAAATCAACGGCATACTCTTTATATGAGGACGGCATAAACTGCCCGTAGCCCATCGCACCAGCAAACGAGCCTTTCAGCTCAAGCGGGTCGTCGCCTTCGTCACGCGACATCAGCAAAAAGGTTTCCAGCTCGCTGGAGAAATACTCGGCACGACGCGGATAGGCGAATGAGAGCGTCGCCAGCGCATCCAGAATGCGGGTCTTGCCCATCACACGTCCCCAGCGGGTTTCCACGCCAATAATGCCGACAATGATTTCCGGCGGCACGCCGTACACCATGAAGGCGCGATTTAGCGCGTCCTGATATTGATTCCAGAAAACAACACCGTTCTGGACGTTATCCGGCGTAATAAATTTATCCCGATAGCGCAGCCATGCCCCGTTAGGCCCGGTTGGCAGCAGCGTAGTCGGCGCTTGCCGGTCCATCAGGCGCAGCACATAGTCCAGGCGCTTAGCCTGAGACAGCACTTCATGAAGCTGTTGACGATTAAAACCGTGCTTGCTGACCATCATGTCGATGAATTTTTCAGCGTTGGGATTATTGGCGAAATCACCGCTGGAGAGATAAACATCATGCTGCGGTTGAAGTAAAAATCCGCCTTGCGGGGTACCCGCAGTCTGGGGGGCGGCAATTTCCGTGGTGGTTTTAGGTTTACTGCTGCATGCGGAAAGCAGTACCAGCAGAGGTAAAAGAGCAGCATAACGACGCTTAATCATGAGTTGTCCATAAAGCAAATCAAACGAGTGAATATCATGGTAGAACATTCAGCGCGGGAGGCGAAGCGCGGTAAGCCCTTATGGGAAATTATCGGAATCAAAGCGGCGGCTTGCCTTGTGCAAAACTTGACGAGAATCAAGTAAAGTTGATGTCATACAAAACCTTACACAACTTTGGGTGACGCGCTTTTGACTCTCCCCTAAGGGGAAGGTTTAGAGTCTGACCACAAATCGTACCCAAAGGAAATTATCATGCGTCGCACATTACTGCTTTCTTTACTCGGCATTGCTGTTTCCGGCTCCGCCATGGCGGCAACGTCGCAAACTGAATTTTTAGCGCAGTACGGCCTGGCGGGTAAAAACACCCAGCAAATCGTGGATGCTATCGACCAGAACCCGCAAGCGCGCCCACTGCCGTTTAGCGCGTCCATCACCAGCAGCGAATTAAAATTGTCCGATGGTAAACAGGCTTTCGCGTTCCCGTTAGCAGATAAATTCTACCTCTCCGTCGCGCCTTACGAGCATCAGACGCACCCATGCTTTAACCACAGTTTATCGGGCTGCCAGGGCGAAATGCCCAACACTACATTTGATGTCAAAGTCACCGACCTCAAAGGCAACGTGGTGCTGCAAAAAAGCGTGAAGAGCTATCAGAATGGTTTTGTTGGCCTGTGGCTACCGCGTGATATGCAAGGCACGCTGGATGTAAGCTATCAGGGGAAAACGGCTTCATCGCCAATCAGCACCAACAGCGACAGCCAGACCTGCCTGACCACAGTGAAACTGTAATCCAGCATCAAGAGATGATGCGCCCCGCCGCATCATCTCTTACGCGTTAGCGCGTAACCCTGCTGCAATCTCCTTTCACGCCCGTCACGCTTTCTGACGTTATCTCGCAAGAATGATTTTTTCTGCACAAATGCGTTTACAACCTTTGCCGGGCTTCTGATAACGTGGCGTCAGCAGTCATCCGCCACCTCGGGTGAATCACATTAAAAAAGAGTGTTAAAATGCGCACTCTCAAAATCCTTTTACCGCGTTGCGATTTAAAATGAGCAAAATCAGATGATTGAGTCTACTGACAAGGACTTTACCGCCCATACGCCAATGATGCAGCAGTACCTGCGTCTCAAATCACAGCATCCGGAAATCCTGCTTTTCTACCGAATGGGCGATTTCTATGAGCTGTTTTACGATGATGCGAAACGCGCGTCGCAGCTGCTGGATATTTCGCTGACCAAACGCGGCGCATCGGCAGGTGAGCCTATCCCAATGGCAGGCGTCCCCCATCATGCGGTAGAAAACTATCTTGCGAAGCTGGTCAATCTTGGCGAATCGGTGGCGATCTGCGAACAAATCGGCGATCCCGCCACCACCAAAGGGCCGGTTGAACGCAAAGTGGTACGCATCGTGACGCCTGGCACCATCAGCGATGAAGCGCTGTTGCAGGAACGCCAGGATAACCTGCTCGCCGCGCTCTGGCAGGACAGTAAAGGATTTGGCTACGCCACGCTGGACATCAGCTCTGGCCGGTTCCGGCTTAGCGAGCCGCAGGATCGGGAAACCATGGCGGCGGAACTCCAGCGCACCAATCCGGCAGAATTGCTGTATGCCGAGGATTTTGCCGAAATGTCGCTGATTGAAGGCCGCCGTGGTTTGCGCCGCCGTCCGCTGTGGGAATTTGAAATCGACACCGCGCGCCAGCAGTTAAATATGCAGTTTGGCACCCGTGATCTGATTGGCTTTGGCGTGGAAAATGCGCCGCGCGGGCTGTGCGCTGCCGGTTGCCTGCTGCAATACGTTAAAGATACTCAACGTACCACCCTGCCCCATATTCGCTCTATCACTATGGAGCGCCAGCAGGACAGCATCATCATGGATGCCGCCACGCGTCGTAACCTGGAAATTACCCAGAACCTGAGCGGCGGCGTTGAAAATACTCTGGCTTCCGTGCTGGATGGCACCGTCACGCCGATGGGCAGCCGTATGCTGAAACGCTGGCTGCATATGCCGGTGCGCAATCACGAAACATTACGCTCCCGTCAGCAAACTATTGCCGCGCTGATGGACAGCACCAGTGAACTTCAACCTGTGCTGCGTCAGGTAGGCGATCTGGAGCGTATTCTGGCGCGTCTGGCGTTGCGCACCGCGCGGCCCCGCGACCTGGCGCGTATGCGTCATGCCTTCCAGCAGTTACCGCTACTGAACGAACTGCTTGGCGAAATTGACAGTGAGTATGTGCAAACGCTGCGTCAAAACATGGGCGAGTTCAGCGAGCTGCGCGCCTTGCTGGAGCGCGCCATTATTGACTCTCCGCCGGTATTGATCCGCGACGGTGGTGTCATCGCGCCTGGGTATCATGAAGAGCTGGACGAATGGCGCGCGTTAGCGGACGGCGCAACGGATTACCTCGACCGGCTGGAAATCCGCGAGCGTGAAAAGCTTGGGCTGGATACGCTTAAGGTCGGTTTTAACGCCGTACACGGCTATTACATTCAGGTTAGCCGCGGGCAAAGCCATTTAGTGCCGATGAATTATGTACGCCGTCAGACGCTGAAAAACGCCGAGCGTTACATCATCCCGGAATTAAAAGAGTACGAAGACAAGGTACTCACCTCGAAAGGGAAAGCGCTGTCGCTGGAAAAACAGCTCTACGACCAGTTATTCGATATGCTGCTTCCCCATCTGGCTGAGTTGCAGCAAAGCGCCACTACGCTTGCCGAGCTCGACGTTCTGGTTAACCTCGCCGAGCGCGCGTTAACGCTGAATTATTGCTGCCCTACCCTGAGCGACAAACCCGGTATCAATATTGTCGAAGGACGGCATCCGGTGGTGGAACGGGTGCTTAATGAGCCCTTTATCGCCAACCCGCTGGCCCTGTCCACGCAACGCCGGATGCTGATCATTACCGGCCCGAATATGGGCGGTAAAAGTACCTATATGCGCCAGACCGCGTTAATTGTGCTGATGGCCTATATCGGCAGCTTCGTTCCGGCAACCCAGGCGGAAATCGGCCCTGTCGATCGCATCTTTACCCGCGTTGGCGCTGCGGACGACCTGGCGTCTGGCCGTTCAACCTTTATGGTTGAGATGACCGAAACCGCCAACATTCTGCACAATGCTACCGAACACAGCCTGGTGCTGATGGACGAAATTGGCCGCGGCACCTCTACCTACGATGGCCTGTCGCTGGCATGGGCCTGCGCAGAAAACCTGGCGAACCGGATTAAAGCGTTCACCCTGTTTGCGACCCACTATTTTGAGCTCACCACGCTGCCTGAGAAAATGGAAGGTGTCGCCAACGTACATCTTGACGCCATTGAGCATGGAGACACCATTGCCTTTATGCACAGCGTGCAGGACGGGGCGGCCAGTAAGAGCTATGGCCTTGCGGTAGCGGCGCTGGCCGGTGTACCAAAAGAGGTGATTAAGCGCGCCCGTCAGAAGCTGCGTGAGCTGGAAAACCTGTCCGGCAATGCGTCAGCCACGCAAATCGACGGTACCCAGATGTCGCTGCTTGCCGCGGCGGAAGAAACCAGCCCGGCGGTGGAGGCGCTCGAAGCGCTCGATCCCGATTCGCTGTCGCCGCGTCAGGCGCTGGAGTGGATCTATCGTCTGAAAAATCTGATCTAGGAAGCATCAGCACCCGGCTCGCTAACCGGAGCCGGGTGCTGTTATTAACGCTGACTTTCCGCCAGCAGCGGCGGAACGGTTGGCACCTGCGGCGCATCATCAATATCTTTTTGCGTCATACGAAACGCCTCAGGATAATGCTCGCGGCTGGTGCGGCGAAGGGGCTCGGTATCGCGCCAGGTATAAAGGCAATGCTGACACTGGAATACCGTCCAGACGCCCGGCACCGGGGATTTCGCCATCATTTCAATGTGCTCATCGGCACAACGTGGACAAATCATTTGCTTCTCCTTATTAGCGTGCAGCCCGCATTGCGGTTAGTTTTTCGGCCCAGGCTTTAGTTTCCGGCAGATCCTGAACCGGCTGGCTGTAATGGCCACGATTGTCGGGCGCGACTGGGGTCGTGGCGTCAATAATCAGCTTGTCGGTGATACCCGCCGGGCTTGAGCCGGGATCGAGCTCCAGTACCGACATATTCGGCAGTTGAACCAGGTCGCCAGCCGGATTCACCTTCGACGACAGCGCCCACATCACCTGCGGCAGATTGAATGGGTCAACGTCTTCATCAACCATAATGACCATCTTCACATAGCCCAGGCCGTGCGGCGTGGTCATGGCGCGCAGACCGACTGCACGGGCGAAACCGCCGTAGCGTTTTTTGGTCGAGATAATCGCCAGAAGTCCGTGGGTATACATCGCGTTGACCGCCTGCACTTCCGGGAATTCGGCTTTCAGCTGCTGGTATAGGGGTACGCAGGTGGCTGGCCCCATCAGATAATCGATTTCAGTCCAGGGCATGCCCAGATACAGTGATTCAAATATTGGCCTGGTGCGGTAAGAGACCTTATCGATACGCACGACGGTCATGTTGCGACCGCCGGAGTAGTGTCCGGTAAATTCGCCAAATGGCCCTTCGATTTCACGCTTACGGCTTTCGATCACCCCTTCCAGTATCACTTCCGAGCCCCAGGGCACGTCAAAGCCGGTGAGCGGTGCGGTCGCGATCGGGTATGGGCTTTCGCGCAGCGCGCCCGCCATCTCATATTCCGACTGATCGTATTTCAGCGGCGTGGCACCCATTAACGTAATGATCGGATCGTTGCCGAGCGTAATGGCGATGGGGAGATCCTCGCCGCGTTCTTCCGCTTTATGCAGATGTAACGCGATATCGTGCATCGGCACCGGTTGCAGGCCAAGCTTGCGCTTGCCCTTCACTTCCATACGGTAAATGCCCACGTTCTGCTTGCCGAAATGGCCAGGATCGAGCGGATCGCGGGAAACCACGCAGGCTTTATCCAGATAAAATCCACCATCGCCATCGTTGAGGCGAAACAGCGGCAAAATATCAAACAGGTTAATCGCATCGCCATCCACGCTATTTTCCGCCCATGCGGGGTTTTCACGGCGCTCTGGCGCAACCGGGAAGTTATCCCAGCGGCGAATAAATTCGTCGATCTGTTTTTTGACCGGAGTGTTCGGCGGCAATCCCATAGAAATGGCGTGGTTCTGCCAGGAGCCGATGGTGTTCATTGCCACACGGGCATCCGTAAAGCCGCGGATATTATCGAACCACAGCGCGGGAGCGCCATCGCCGATGCGGCCAGTCGCGTTAGCTGCTGCCGCTAAATCGGGTTCCGCATTAACTTCTTCGCTAATTTTCAGCAGTTGCCCCTGCTCATCAAGCGCCTGCAAAAAACTGCGTAAATCATCAAAAGCCATATTCTTTCTCCTGTGAACAATTCTCTGCCGCCTGCAATCCTTCCCAACGTCGCGCTTTGTGATGCTCAAGACCAAACTGATCGAGGACGCGCGTAACAATATGCTGCGTGATGTCATCGACGGATTGCGGATGGTTGTAATACGCGGGCATGGGCGGCACCATGGCCACACCCATGCGGGACAGCGCCAGCATGTTTTCCAGATGAATAGTGCTGAGCGGCGTTTCGCGCGGCACCAGCACTAGCTTGCGCCCTTCTTTCAGCACCACGTCGGCGGCACGTCCAACCAGACCATCTGCATAGCCGGCGCGAATGCCTGCCAGCGTTTTCATGCTGCAAGGAATGACAATCATGCCGTCGGTGCGAAAGGAACCCGACGAAATGACCGCAGCCTGGTCGGCTGAATGATGAGTAACATCCGCCAGTGCAGCCACCTCCCGCGCGGTATACGGCGTTTCCAGCTCGATGGTGGTTTTCGCCCATCTCGACATCACCAGATGCGTTTCAATTTCCGGCATATCGTGCAGTGCTTTTAACAGGGCTACGCCCAACGGAGCGCCTGTGGCACCGGTCATTCCAACAATTAATCTCATTACGCCTCGCCATATCGTTCGTGTACGAACGATATGGAATTTACGCCGGGCATTCTGCCAACGCAAGCGCGATCGTTGGCCTGCGCATTTTTAGTCAACGAAACACGCATTAAAAATGGGTGGGTTAGCGGCTATGATAGAAAAGAACTTTTACAACGGAGCTTTCATGGAGCTGAGACACGAGGCGTTTCACCTGTTGCGCCAGCTTTTCCAACAGCATACGTCGCGCTGGCAGCAGGCCATGCCGGAGCTAACGAAACCACAATATGCGGTTATGCGCGCCATCGCCGAACATCCAGGTATAGAACAAGTGGCGCTGACCGAAGTCGCCGTCAGTACCAAAGCGACGCTCGCCGAGATGCTCAACCGAATGGAAATGCGCGGCCTGGTACGCCGGGAACCCGATCCGCAGGACAAACGACGGCGGTTCGTCTTTCTCACCGCTGAAGGAAATGCGCTGCTGAATAACTGTTTGCCCGTCGGTGCGGGTGTGGATGACGCATTTCTGGGAAAGTTAAGCATGCAGGAACGAAAACAGCTGGGCGAGCTGATCCGCAAGATGATGGACTAACGCGCAAGAACAAATCCAAACGCCAAAAATGAAAAAGGCCAGTCCTGAGACTGGCCTTTCTGAATAGCATGATGCTTATTCGCGGAACAGCGCTTCGATGTTCAGACCCTGAGTCTGAAGAATTTCACGCAGACGGCGCAAACCTTCAACCTGAATCTGACGTACACGCTCGCGAGTCAGGCCGATTTCACGACCCACATCCTCAAGCGTTGCTGCTTCATAGCCCAGCAGGCCGAAGCGACGCGCCAACACTTCACGCTGTTTGGCGTTCAGTTCGAACAGCCATTTGACGATACTTTGTTTCATGTCATCGTCTTGCGTGGTGTCTTCCGGGCCGTTGTCTTTTTCATCAGCCAGGATGTCCAGCAGCGCTTTCTCTGAGTCGCCACCCAGTGGGGTGTCAACAGAGGTAATGCGCTCGTTGAGACGCAGCATACGGCTTACGTCATCAACCGGTTTATCCAACTGCTCGGCAATCTCTTCCGCGCTGGGCTCGTGGTCCAGCTTGTGGGAAAGTTCACGCGCAGTACGCAGATAAACGTTCAACTCTTTAACGATGTGAATCGGCAGACGAATGGTACGGGTTTGATTCATGATCGCCCGTTCAATCGTTTGACGAATCCACCATGTTGCGTAGGTTGAGAATCTGAACCCACGTTCAGGGTCAAATTTCTCGACAGCGCGAATCAGCCCCAGGTTGCCCTCTTCAATCAGATCCAGCAAAGCCAGACCACGATTGCTGTAGCGACGAGCAATTTTTACCACCAGACGCAGGTTACTTTCGATCATGCGACGGCGGGAGGCGACATCACCACGCAAAGCGCGGCGCGCGAAATAGACTTCTTCTTCTGCGGTTAACAGCGGGGAATAACCAATTTCCCCCAGATACAGTTGAGTCGCGTCCAGCACACGCTGTGTTGAACCCTGCGACAACAGCTCTTCTTCAGCTAAGTCGTTATCACTGGGTTCCTCTTCTATTAAGGCTTTTTCGTCAAAAGCCTCTACTCCGTTCTCATCAAATTCCGCGTCTTCATTTAAATCATGAACTTTCAGCGTATTCTGACTCATAAAGGTGGCTCCTACCCGTGATCCCTAAGCAAAGCGCCTGGCTCAGTTTTCCGAGCGCAGTGGCTATGTGAGCCGTTGCGCCCTTTAAAGCAGAGTGGCAAACCGCTTTACCAAATTATCGCTGCGGTAAGTAACGCAGCGGGTTTACGGATTTCCCCTTGTAACGAATTTCAAAATGCAAGCGTGTAGAACTGGTTCCGGTGCTACCCATGGTAGCTATTTTCTGCCCCGCCTTAACTTCTTGTTGTTCCCGGACCAGCATTGTGTCGTTATGGGCGTAGGCACTCAGGTAATCATCGTTGTGTTTTATGATGATGAGATTACCGTAACCGCGCAAAGCATTACCGGCATAAACTACCCGCCCGTCCGCTGTGGCGATGATAGCTTGTCCTTTACTGCCTGCGATATCGATCCCTTTGTTACCACCCTCATTGGCGGAGAAGTTCTCGATAACCTTGCCATCAGCCGGCCAGCGCCATGTAGAAATCGGCGAACTGGTTGTCGTGCTGCTGACAGTCGGTTCAGTAGAGCTAACCACAGGTGCCGTTACCGGTGCTGTGACAACTGTCCCAGTACTCGGATTGTTCGGCAACATTTTGTTAGCACTTTGTTCACCTGAGGACTCAGAATACGTAATTGTTGGTTTCGACGCAACTACCGTGGTGGAATTTTGTGCAGGTGGCGTAACGATCCCCTGCGCAGTAGCATCGGCCTGGGTAATTGCATTACCGCCAGTGATAGGTGTTCCCGATGCGTTTCCTACTTGCAGCGTCTGTCCAACATTCAAACCGTAAGGGGCCTGGACGTTGTTTCGCTGCGCTAAGTCACGGAAATCATTACCAGTTATCCAGGCAATGTAGAAAAGTGTATCACCACGCTTAACGGTATAGGTGCTACCGCCCGCATAACTGCCCTTCGGAATGTTCCCATATTTACGATTGTAAACAATTCGACCATTTTCTGTACGAACAGGCTCGCTGGGAATCGCCTGTACCTGCGCGGGTTGGGTAACAGGTTGTGGTACCGGTTGGATTTGCGGTGCTGAAACCGGCGGTTGCGTATTCATTTTTGGCGGCGGGGTAATCAACATTCCGCTACTGGTATTACCGCCGCTGTTGCCGCCGTTAACTGAACTGATCGGCGCTTGTGATTGGTTATTGGATGAACACCCAGCGACCAGGAGTGAAATCAGAGAAAGTGTCGCCACCTGGCGTGCTGTAAATTTATGGCTTCCCGCGCTCATTGTTCCCCCAAAATGATAGTCTTTACTGCTTAAAATGAAGACAACCGTGTCCGGCTATCAGCAAAATGAAAATTCGCCTCACCATACGCTGATAAACCGATAAGGAAACAGGAAAAACTCCTGGTTATGCCAGTTCTCCCCGAACTAAAGGTACGAAGCGAACGGCTTCCACGGTGTCGATAATAAACTCGTCGCCCCGCCGACGAACCCGCTTTAACAGCTGGTGTTCATCACCCACAGGCAAAACAAGAATACCGCCGTCATCTAATTGCGCCATTAAGGCGGCAGGGATTTCCGGCGGCGCTGCTGTGACAATAATAGCGTCAAACGGCGCGCGCGCTTTCCAGCCTTGCCAGCCATCGCCGTGACGGGTTGAAACGTTGTGCAAATCGAGCTGCTTCAGGCGGCGTCTGGCGTGCCACTGAAGCCCTTTGATGCGTTCTACCGAGCAAACATGATGAACCAGATGCGCCAGAATGGCGGTCTGATAACCTGAACCGGTACCAATTTCCAGCACCCGAGATTCCGGGGTCAGCTCCAGAAGCTCCGTCATCCTGGCGACCATATAGGGTTGCGAAATGGTTTGTCCCTGACCGATCGGCAGTGCGACGTTATCCCACGCTTTGTGTTCAAACGCCTCGTCGACGAACTTATCGCGTGGAACCTGAGCCAGCGCTTCAAGCACGCGCTCGTCGCTAATTCCCTGCGCACGCAACTGTTTTAAAAGTGTTTGTACGCGATTACTTACCATTGCCCATCCACTCCCGCACGATCGAGCCAGGTGGAGACAACCTCCTGCGCGCTATAGGCCGTCAGGTCCACATGAAGAGGCGTAACTGAAACATAACCTTCATCAACGGCAGCAAAATCGGTTTCCGGTCCGGCATCGTGCTTTTCGCCGGGGGGGCCAATCCAGTACAACGTATTGCCGCGCGGATCCTGCTGAGGGATCACTTTATCCGCCGGATGACGGCTGCCGCAGCGCGTTACGCGGATGCCTTTAATCTCAGACAACGGTAAATCGGGAACATTGATGTTCAGAATACGGCCAGTACGCAGCGGCTCACGCTCAAGAGCCCGCAGAATGCTACAGGTCACTGCCGCAGCGGTTTCGTAATGCTCAAAGCCGTTAAGCGATACCGCCAGCGCAGGGAAACCGAGGTGACGCCCTTCCATCGCTGCCGCCACCGTACCTGAATAGATAACGTCATCCCCGAGATTTGGCCCGGCATTGATGCCAGACACTACCACGTCCGGGCGCGGGCGCATGAGTGCATTAACGCCCAGGTAGACGCAGTCGGTAGGCGTCCCCATTTGCACGGCGATATCGCCATTAGGGTGTTCAAAGGTGCGCAGAGAAGACTCAAGCGTCAGCGAGTTTGACGCGCCGGAGCGGTTGCGATCGGGTGCGACAACCTGCACCTCGGCGAATTCGCGCAAGGCTTTTGCCAGGGTTTGGATCCCCGGCGCATGGATTCCATCATCGTTACTCAGCAATATCCGCATAATCACCCGACGTTGTTATCAATTCCCTTACTACACTGGTGGCAAAACTCCCCGCAGGCAACCAAAAACGCACTTCCACGGTGGCGTCATCCCGCCAGGCCCAGCTCATTGACTGAGGAAACATCAGCATCGCGCGCCGGGCGGCCTCTACTTTCTCACGCATTAATAAAGCCTGTAAATCCGCCTCATGTGCAATGTACTGCTGCTCGTTTTCCAGCGCCTGGCCCACGGTTCCCCACTCGCCGCTGCCCGGCAGCGCCGCTGTGATTAGCAGTTCATGATTATCCACACGCGTCTGGAGCGTCGGCAGCTCTTCCTGCGTCGCCACAAACCAGCTTCCGCGCCCCGCTAATTGTAGCGCATCGCCGTCAACAACTTGATTAAAGTCTGTTTTTTTAAGCCGCTCGCTAACCAGCTGATTAAACAACGCGCTGCGGGCTGCTGACAATGCAAAACTGCGTTTATTGCGATCGCGCAGCGGCTGGTTGTTTTGCGCCCATACCCGAGCCTGAATCAGATTGCTGCCGCCGCGGCCAAAACGCTGCGGGCCAAAATAGTTTGGCACGCCGTCGATTTTTACTGCATGAAGGCGAGTTTCCAGCTCATCGCGCCGGGTAATGTCGCGCAATATTAACGTGAAGTGATTGCCTTTTAATGCCCCGGTGCGCAGTTTGCGCTTATGGCGCGCATACTCCAGCACCTGGCAGCCTTCCAGCGCAAAGCCACTTAAATCCGGCATCTCTTTACCGGGTAAGCGCACGCAAAGCCACTGTTCGGTAACGGCATGTTTGTCTTTTTGCCCGGCGAAGCTGACTTCGCGAGCAGGCACTTTAAGGAACTTAGCCAGCGCGTCCGCCACAAAGCGCGTGTTGCAGCCTTTTTTAACGATGCGCACCAGCAGTTGCTCGCCTTCACCATCCGGCGAGAAGCCTAAATCTTCCACGACCACGAAATCTTCCGGCGAGGCCTTGAGAACGCCCGACCCCTGCGGTTTGCCGTGCAGCCACGTCAGCTGTTCAAAATCCATCAGGCTTTCACCTTCACCAGCAGCGCCACCGCTTCACAGGCGATACCTTCGCCGCGCCCGGTAAAGCCCAGTTTCTCGGTGGTGGTGGCTTTGACGTTAACGTCATCCATATGGCAACCCAGATCCTCGGCGATAAACACGCGCATTTGCGGAATATGCGGCAGCATTTTCGGTGCCTGGGCGATGATGGTCACATCGACGTTGCCCAGGGTATAGCCTTTGGCCTGAATCCGGCGCCAGGCTTCGCGCAGCAGTTCACGACTGTCTGCACCTTTAAACGCCGGATCGGTATCCGGAAACAGTTTACCGATATCGCCCAGCGCCGCCGCGCCTAACAGCGCGTCGGTCAAAGCATGCAATGCCACGTCGCCATCTGAATGGGCCAGCAACCCTTTTTCATAAGGGATGCGCACGCCCCCAACGATCAGTGGGCCTGGGCCGCCAAAGGCGTGTACATCGAAGCCATGTCCGATCCGCATTATGCATTCTCCATCTGGGTTAAACGGGTAAGATAAAACGCCGCAAGGGCAAGGTCTTCAGGACGCGTCACTTTAATATTATCGCCGCGTCCGGCCACCAGTTCGGGATGATAGCCGCAGTGTTCCAAAGCCGACGCCTCGTCGGTGATCGTCGCCCCTTCGTTGAGGGCGCGGATCAGGCAGTCGCGCAGTAATTCAAGCGGAAAGAGTTGCGGGGTGAGCGCGTGCCAGAGGTCGATACGATCGACGGTATGGGCAATCAGCGCTTTTCCCGGCTCGCCGCGCTTCATGGTGTCGCGCACCGGCGCGGCCAGGATGCCGCCGACGCGGCTGTGCGCCGTGATTGCCAGCAGCGCGTCCAGATCGTCAGGATGCAAACAGGGCCGCGCGGCGTCATGCACCAGCACCCATGCGGCACCGTCGGCCATCTTCAACCCCGCCAACACCGAGTCTGCACGCTCGCGGCCGCCGTCAACGCGCATTACGCGCGGATCGCGAGCCAGCGGCAGCGCATCAAACTGCTTATCGGCGGGACTGACGGCCACGATAACGCGGCCCACGCGCGGGTGGCGCAGCAAGCTTGCCACCGCGTGTTCAAGAATAGTGTGGTCACCAATGGTGAGATATTGTTTGGGACAGTCTGATTGCATGCGGCTGCCAATCCCGGCAGCCGGCACCACGGCAATCACGTCCGCACTGGAAGATGCCATGTGTGAAACCTGAGCCTGTTATCGATTATTCTGCCGTGACCCTGCCGCCTGCTTAGACGCATCGGGCACCAGACGAAAGAAAGTTTCACCCGGTTTGGTCATGCTCAATTCGTTACGCGCGCGCTCTTCAATCGCTTCTTGTCCGCCGTTGAGATCGTCAATTTCCGCGAACAACTGGTCGTTACGCGCTTTGAGTTTTGCGTTGGTTGCCTGCTGGGCCGCCACGTCATCGCTGACGCGGGTGTAGTCATGAACGCCGTTTTTACCAAACCACAATGAATACTGTAGCCAGACGACTAATGCCAGCAATAGCAGTGTTAGTTTACCCATTCTGCCCCCTGAAAAACGGCATAATCATCCCATAACTTTCCGTCGGGCACTACCTGGCCCAATCCGACTCCCAAAAAAACAGCGGCAAAATGTACCACATAACACGGCGATTTGCGCCTGTACCTGCGGAGCGGGAGCGGAATTAATAACTCGTTACGCCTGGAAGTATGCCTTAACTTAGCTCATTAGCCAGAGAAACAGTACGCCAAACATTAGCGCGACGGTGGCGATCGTCATCATGCAACTGACAATAAGGCGTCCATCAAGCAAGGAATGGAGCGCAATGCCGATAACAACGGCCACAGGCATCAGCGCCAGGAAAAAAGGCCAGGTATAGAGGAAGAAGAACAGGGTGTTAGAACCATAAAACAGGAAAGGAAAACCCAACGCCAACAACCACGCCAAAAACCCAAGAATAGCCCCAGGGAATGTCCAGGTTGTCTCTTCAGCAGCAGGCGGGACAGATGCCTGCGAGATAATCATATTCGTTGAATTGCGCATACCCGATCCTGTGACCTGACTTGCCGGAAGAGAGAGTCCCCCGGCGCTGTCTCAGAATTTGATAATATCGTCCCGCCGCAGCAGGTCTAATATTTGCGCAATCAAATTTGTTACTAATTGTTCACCATCTAAATGGATTTCAGGGCGATCCGGGGCTTCATATACCGCGTCGATACCGGTGAAATTGCGCAACTCGCCAGCGCGGGCTTTCTTATACAATCCCTTGGGATCGCGCGCTTCACAGACCTCCAGAGGAGTGTCGACAAACACTTCGATAAAGCGCCCTTCCCCGACCCGCTCGCGCACCATGGCGCGTTCTGCCCGGTGCGGAGAGATAAACGCCGTCAATACTACCAGCCCGGCATCCACCATCAGGTTAGCCACTTCTCCCACGCGGCGAATATTTTCTTTGCGATCGGCATCGCTAAAGCCCAGGTCGCTACACAAACCGTGGCGCACATTATCGCCGTCAAGAAGATAAGTGCTGACGCCGCGCTCGTGCAGCGCCGTCTCCAGCGCCCCCGCGAGCGTGGATTTACCCGAGCCCGAAAGCCCGGTGAACCATAGCACCACGCCCCGGTGCCCGTGCAGCTGCTCACGGGCCTGCTGGGTCACCAGATGCGAATGCCAGACGACATTTTCATCATGGGCGGCCATTACTTGCCTCCCAGCAAATCGCGCGCGCCCCAGTGCGGGAAGTGACGGCGCACCAGCGCGTTCAGTTCCAGCTCGAATGCGCTGTAAGCAGAAGGCTCCTGGAAGACGTCTACCTGCGGTTCAAGCACCATGCCTGCGCCCACGGTGACGTTGGACAGCCGATCGATAAAGATCAGGCCGCCGGTGACCGGGTTATGCTGGTAGGGATCCAACACCAGCGGCTCGTCAAACGTCAAATCCACCAGCCCGATCCCGTTCAGCGGCAGGGTTTCCACCACGCGCTGGGTCAGGTTGTTGATATCTACCTGAAACTGAATATTGTCGACCCGGGCACGGGTCTTTTTCCCGGCGACTTTGATGTCGTAGCTCTGGCCCGGCGTCAGCGGCTGTTCTGCCATCCAGACCACGTCAACTTTCGCGGCCTGCACGGTAGCCAGACTTTCACCAGCGTCCAGCAATACATCGCCACGGCTGATGTCGATTTCATCTTTCAGCACCAGCGTAATAGCTTCACCTGCCGCCGCCTCTTTCAGATCGCCGTCAAACGTCACGATACGCGCAACGGTGGATTCCACGCCAGACGGCAGCACTTTAATACGCTGGCCGACTTTTACCACGCCGGATGCCACGGTCCCGGCATAGCCGCGGAAATCGAGATTTGGGCGGTTTACGTACTGAACCGGGAAGCGGAATGACTGCTGCTCTACGTCCTTACGGATCTCGACGGTTTCCAGCACTTCCAACAGCGTTGGGCCGCTGTACCACGGCATTTTATCGCTCTGGCTGGCGACGTTATCGCCTTCCAGCGCCGACAGCGGCACAAAACGGATATCCAGCGAGCCCGGCAACTGCCCGGCGAAAGTCAGATAATCCTGTTTGATCTGCTCAAAGGTCTGCTCGCTGAACTCAACCAGATCCATTTTGTTAACCGCGACCACCAGGTGCTTAATCCCCAGCAGCGTGGAGATAAAGCTGTGGCGGCGAGTCTGATCGAGTACGCCTTTACGGGCGTCGATCAGCAGGATCGCCAGATCGCAGGTGGACGCGCCGGTTGCCATGTTGCGGGTGTACTGCTCATGCCCCGGGGTGTCAGCGATAATAAATTTACGCTTCTCGGTGGAGAAATAGCGGTACGCCACATCGATAGTGATGCCCTGCTCGCGCTCGGCCTGCAGGCCATCCACCAGCAGCGCCAGATCCAGTTTCTCGCCCTGGGTACCGTGGCGTTTGCTGTCGTTATGCAGCGAAGAGAGCTGATCTTCGTAAATCTGACGGGTATCGTGCAGCAAGCGGCCAATCAGGGTGCTTTTCCCGTCATCAACGCTGCCGCAGGTTAAGAAGCGCAGCAGGCTTTTGTGCTGTTGGGCATGCAGGTAAGCCTCTACGCCACCCTCGTTAGCAATTTGTTGGGCAATCGTGGTGTTCATTAGCGGCTCCTTAGAAATAACCCTGACGTTTTTTAAGCTCCATGGAGCCTGACTGATCGCGGTCAATCACGCGGCCCTGCCGTTCGCTGGTGGTGGAAACCAGCATCTCTTCGATGATTTCCGGCAGCGTTTGCGCATCGGACTCCACCGCGCCGGTCAATGGCCAGCAGCCAAGAGTACGGAAGCGCACCATGCGTTTCTTGATCACTTCGCCAGGCTGAAGATCGATACGGTCGTCATCGATCATCATCAGCATGCCGTCGCGCTCCAGCACCGGGCGCTCTGCGGCCAGGTAGAGCGGCACGATCTCAATATTTTCCAGGTAGATGTACTGCCAGATATCCAGCTCGGTCCAGTTCGACAGCGGGAAGACGCGGATGCTTTCGCCCTTGTTAATCTGGCCATTGTAGTTGTGCCACAGCTCCGGACGCTGGTTTTTCGGGTCCCAGCGGTGGAAGCGATCGCGGAACGAATAAATACGCTCTTTGGCGCGGGATTTCTCTTCATCGCGGCGCGCGCCGCCAAAGGCCGCATCAAAACCGTATTTATTCAACGCCTGCTTCAGACCTTCGGTTTTCATGATGTCGGTATGCTTGGCGCTGCCGTGGACGAAGGGATTAATACCCATCGCCACGCCTTCCGGGTTTTTATGCACCAGCAGTTCGCAGCCATAGGCTTTAGCGGTACGGTCACGGAACTCGTACATCTCACGGAATTTCCAGCCGGTATCGACATGCAGCAGCGGGAACGGTAGCGTGCCCGGATAAAACGCTTTACGCGCCAGGTGTAGCATCACGCTGGAGTCTTTGCCGATGGAGTACATCATCACCGGATTCGCGAATTCTGCGGCAACTTCACGAATGATATGGATGCTTTCCGCCTCCAGTTGTCGCAGGTGAGTGAGTCGTTTTTGATCCATAACCTTTCCTTATAAGGCCTGACACCGCAGGCGTTGTATTACGGCCTGTCGCGCCAGTACCTAAGCCAAAGTCACTACGGAAGAGGAATCGCCCTCTGCCTGAGTGGTCGGTTGAAACCAGGCGAGTTGCTCATTGAGCGCCACGACTTCGCCAATCACCAGCAAAGCGGGCATCGGCGAGCGTTTCGCCAGGTCGTCGAGTTGTTGTAATGTGCCGGTCAGTACCTGCTGGTCTTTCCGGGAGCCGCGGCTGATGACCGCCACCGGCGTGTCGGCAGCACGGCCATGTTGAATAAGTTGTTCGCTAATTTGGGCGGCCTTCATGGTGCCCATGTAGATCGCCAGGGTTTGACGCCCCTGCGCCAGATGCGCCCAGTCAAACGGCTGGCTATCCGGCTTGTAGTGGCCGGTAACAAAGGTCACGCTCTGGGCGTGTTCACGATGGGTCAGCGGAATGCCCGCGTAAGCCGTCGCGCCAGCGGCGGCGGTGATCCCCGGTACCACCTGGAACGCAACGCCCGCCTGCTGTGCCGCCTGCAACTCTTCACCGCCGCGACCAAAAATAAACGGGTCGCCGCCTTTCAGGCGCACCACGGTTTTGCCTTCACGCGCGAAATCCACCAGCATCTGGTTGGTTTCATGCTGGGGAACCGCATGCTCTCCCGCGCGTTTACCCACGCAAATGCGATCGGCATCGCGGCGCACCAGTTCCAGCACCTCGTCGCTGACCAGGTGGTCATACAGCACCACATCCGCCTGCTGGAGCACCTGTAAACCGCGCAGCGTCAGCAGCCCGGCATCGCCTGGCCCCGCGCCCACCAGGATGATTTCCCCGCTTTGCGGCTGGGGGTTTTCTAGCGCGGCTTCCAGCGTTTTAATCGCCGCAGGCTCATTCCCCGCCGCCATCAGGCTGGCGAAGCGGCCGCGAAACGCCTGCTCCCAGAAACGCCGCCGCGCGTCGGTGGTGGTTAACGCGCCTTTAATCCGCTCGCGGAAGCTGCCCGCCACCGTGGCCATGCGTCCGAGACTTTGCGGCAACAGCGATTCCAGCTTTTCGCGCAGCAAACGCGCCAGCACCGGAGCATTGCCGCCGGAGGAGACCGCCACCACTAACGGCGAGCGATCGACAATCGAAGGGAAAATAAACGAGCACAGCGGCTGATCGTCCACCACGTTGACCAGCCGATGACGCGCGTTAGCCGCGTCAAACACCCGGCGATTCAGTTCGCGGTTATTGGTGGCGGCGATAACCAGAAAAACGCTGTCGAGCTGCTGCTCGTCAAACTCTGCGGCCAGCCATTCGACATGACCGGCATCAACGTCCCGTTGCAGTTCAGCCGCCAGTTTTTTGGCAACCACGTGCAGCACTGCGCCAGCCCGGCGCAGTAGGCTAATTTTACGCACCGCAATGTCGCCGCCACCGACGACTAATACCGGGCGCGCTTTCAGGTCTGCAAACAGGGGAAGATAGTCCACTCGCTGGCTCACTCAACATCAGAATCCAGAAGCGACTATAGGGGGCGCCTTAAAACGAATGAAATTACCAATTGGCATGAGTAGTTCCACAAAGGAATAAGCCGCTGGCAAAGCAAAGTTCAAAAAGTGCTTAAGGCGTGATTTTTCGGGGGTTTCAGAGCAAATGAAATTGTGTAACGCACGTCACAGTTTCATACTAGGCAAAAAAATTTTTCCTCGTTTTCATGATTAAGGATTATCTATGTTTCCCGCATTGCGCCGTGGCGTGATCGATTGTGCAATCGGTCTGGCGCTCAGTGTTGGTGCTCTTTTCCCAGCGTTTGCCCAGGTCTCAGCCCCCGGCGAAACCGCAAGCGCGCAGGCTCGCCATATCGCCACCTATTTTCCCGGCCGTATGACCGGCACGCCAGCAGAAATGCTTTCCGCCGATTACATCCGCCAGCAGTTCGCCCAGTGGGGATATCAAAGCGACATCCGCACTTTTAATACCCGCTACGTTTTTACCCGCGCCAATAAGCTAACCAACTGGCAGAACGTCACCGGATCAAGCGTTATTGCCGCCCATGAAGGCAAGTTGCCGCAGCAAATCATCATCATGGCGCATCTCGATACCTACGCGCCGCAAAGCGATGCGGATATCGACACCAATCTGGGCGGGCTGACGTTACAGGGCATCGACGATAACGCTGCCGGGCTTGGTGTAATGCTGGAGCTGGCGGAAAAACTCAAAGACACGCCGACCCAGTATGGCATTCGCTTTATCGCCACCAGCGCCGAAGAAGAGGGTAAGCTGGGCGCAGAAAATATCCTCAAGCGGATGAGCGACCAGGAGCGCAAAAACACCTTGCTGGTGATCAATCTGGATAATTTGATTGTCGGGGATAAGCTCTACTTTAACAGCGGGCGATCCACGCCAACGGCAGTACGTAAGCTGACCCGCGACCGGGCGCTGGCTATCGCGCGCAATAATCATATCGCCGCCAGTACCAATCCCGGTCTTAACGCACGTTATCCAAAAGGCACAGGCTGCTGCAATGATGCAGAGGTTTTTGATAAAGCCGGTATTCCGGTGTTATCCGTGGAAGCGACCAACTGGTCGTTAGGCCATAAAGACGGGTATCAGCAACGGGCGAAAAGCGTGCAGTTTCCGGCGGGCACCAGTTGGCACAATGCCCAACTGGATAACCAGCAGTATATCGATCGCGCCCTGCCGGGAAGAATTGAAAAACGCAGCCGCGAGGTGATGCGGATTATGCTGCCGCTGGTGAAAGAGCTGGCGAAAGCAGGCAAAGCGTAAAAATGGGTGCGTGAGGCCAAACCTTCACAATTCGATACGCGGGGTTACCCCCGCGTTTCAGCTACTTCTTCGGTTCGTAAGCGAGAACAGCGCTGAATTCCATACCACGCTCTTTAATGCGCAGCTCGCAAAGCGAGTCGCGCACCATTAGTGTGAACCCCAGCGCCGTGATACACAGCGCAATGATTGCCACAAGGGCGTACTTTGACAGCATGTCTTGCCTCCAGATAAAGAAGAGACTACCATCCAAATTGCTGGTTTGGTTGTTAGCCTCAGGTTGATAGAAATATCTCCTGGGGCTTTTAACTATCTGAACCCTGCAAATGCTCAAAGCCAGACAGCCTCAAGCACCCGCCGCAATTCTATTCCCGATCTCGTCTTTGTCTGTGTTTGTCGCTCCGTTACGGAAGACGGCTCGCAAGATAAAAAAATGCCCCCGGCATGATGGCGGAGGCATTGAATAGATTCCGAATATTAACCTTCGTGCAGGCCACATTCGCGCTTCAGGCCGAAGAAGCGGGTTTCTTCTTCCGCCATTCCCGGCTCCCATTTGCGGGTGGTGTGAGTATCTCCCACCGACAGATAGCCCTGATCCCACAGCGGATGGTATTTCAGCCCGTGCTTTTGCAGATACTGGTACACCGTCCGGTTATCCCAGTCGATAATCGGCAGCACTTTGAAGATGCCCCGGCTGATCGCCAGCACCGGCAAGTTCGCACGGCTGCCGGACTGCTCGCGACGCAGGCCGGCAAACCAGGTTTTGGCGTTCAGTTCGCTTAACGCCCGGTTCATCGGCTCCACTTTGTTGATGTCATTGTATTTCTCAATGCCCTCAACGCCCTGCTCCCACAGTTTGCCATAGCGCGCTTCCTGCCAGGCCGGGCTTTGTTCCGCGCGGTACACCTTCAGGTTCAGCTTCAGCTTGTCGGTCAGCTCGTCGATAAACTGATAGGTTTCCGGGAACAGATAGCCGGTATCCGTCAGGATCACCGGAATATCCGGGCGCTGTTGGCTAATTAAATGCAGGCTCACCGCCGCCTGGATACCAAAGCTGGATGACAGCACTATCTCGCCCGGCAGGTTTTCCAGCGACCAGGCGACACGCTCCTCGGCGCTCAGCTTCTCAAGCTGAGCGTTGGTTTCCGCCAGCGCCAGAATCCGATCCACTTTCGGTAATTCATTTAGCGTCTGTAGATCCAGAATGGACATAATCACCTCTTCTGTTGGAGTTATTCCCAGAAATCACGCGCCGGATCGAGGACCGGACGGATGATGCCGGTACGCACGGTGAAATCGCCAAACCCTTCACCGTCTTCACGCTCTGTTGACCAACGGCCAATCAGCTCGTCCAGCAACGCCAGAATTTCCGGCTCGGTGATGTTTTCTTTATACATGCGCGGAATACGCGTGCCGATACGGTTACCGCCCAGGTGCAGGTTATAACGACCCGGCGCTTTACCGACCAGACCGACTTCTGCCAGCATCGCGCGGCCACAGCCGTTGGGGCAACCGGTCACACGCAACACGATATGTTCTTCGCCGACGCCGTGCTTTTCCAGTACCGCTTCAACTTTATCCGTAAAAGACGGCAGGAAACGCTCGGCTTCCGCCATGGCCAGCGGACAGGTCGGGAACGACACGCAGGCCATAGAATTTTCACGCTGCGGCGTTACCGCATCCATTAGCCCATGATTGCGCGCCAGCTTCTCGATCTTCGCTTTCTGGCTTTCCGGCACCCCGGCGATAATCAGGTTCTGGTTGGCGGTAATGCGGAATTCGCCTTTATGGATCTTCGCGATCTCCAGCAGGCCAGTTTTCAGCGGGCGGCCAGGATAATCCAGGATACGGCCATTTTCGATAAACAGCGTCAGATGCCATTTATTGTCGATGCCCTTCACCCAACCGATGCGATCGCCGCGACCGGTAAATTCATACGGGCGGATCGGTTCAAATTTGATACCTGCGCGACGCTCCACTTCCTCTTTAAAGGTGTCAAGGCCGACGCGTTCCAGGGTGTATTTGGTTTTGGCGTTCTTACGATCGGTGCGGTTGCCCCAGTCGCGCTGCGTGGTGACAACGGCTTCCGCCACCGCCAGCGTGTACTCAATCGGCAGATAACCAAACTCGCTCGCGGTGCGCGCATAGGTTTTCTTGTTACCGTGCTCAATGGACAGGCCGCCGCCCACCAGCAGGTTAAAGCCCACCAGCTTGCCGTTTTCGGCAATCGCCACGAAGTTCATGTCGTTGGCGTGCAGATCGATATCGTTCTGCGGCGGGATCACCACCGTGGTTTTGAACTTACGCGGCAGATAAGTCTGGCCGAGGATCGGTTCTTCGTCAGTAGTTGCCACTTTCTCCTGATCGAGCCAGATCTCCGCATAAGCGCGGGTACGCGGCAGCAGATGTTCGGAGATCTTCTTCGCCCACTCATACGCTTCAGCGTGCAGTTCGGATTCGTACGGGTTGGAAGTACACAGCACGTTACGGTTCATGTCGTTGGCGGTCGCCAGCGCGTCCAGCCCCACCGAGTGCAGCATCTGGTGCACCGGCTTAACGTTCTTCTTCAGAATGCCGTGGAACTGGAAGGTCTGGCGGTTGGTCAGACGAATGCTGCCGTAAATCGTGTTGTCATGGGCGAACTTGTCGATCGCCTGCCACTGTTTGGTGGTGATGATCCCGCCCGGCAGGCGGCAGCGCAGCAGCATCGCGTGACGCGGCTCCAGCTTTTGCGCGGCGCGCTCGGCGCGGATATCGCGATCGTCCTGCTGATACATGCCGTGAAAGCGGATCAGCAGAAAGTTGTCGCCTTTGAAACCGCCGGTCAGGCCGTCGTTTAAATCTTCGGCAATGGTGCCGCGCAGGTAGTTGCTCTCTACCTTCATGCGCTCGGCGTCAGACAGTTTGCCTTCGACCACCAGTGGGCCAGGGTGTTTTTCGCTCATTAGTAGACATCTCGCTGATAACGGCGCTCAACGCGCAGCTCACTTAAATATTCATCCGCCGCTTCGGTATCCATGCCACCAAATTCGGCAATCACGTCCAGTAACGTCCGCTCAACGTCTTTCGCCATTCGGTTGGCGTCGCCGCAGACATAAATATGGGCACCATCATTGATCCAGCGCCACAGTTCCGCGCCCTGTTCGCGCAGTTTGTCTTGTACGTAAATTTTTTGTTTTTGATCCCGTGACCAGGCCAGATCGATACGAGTCAGCAGGCCTTCTTTGACGTAGCTCTGCCACTCCACCTGATAAAGAAAATCTTCGGTGAAATGCGGGTTACCAAAGAACAGCCAGTTTTTACCGCCTGCCCCTTCGGCAGCGCGCTGCTGCATAAAGGCGCGGAACGGCGCAATGCCGGTGCCTGGGCCAATCATAATCACCGGCGTGTCCGGGTTAGCGGGCAGACGAAAGTTATCGTTATGCTCGATAAACACGCGGATTTCGCCATCTTCTTCCACACGATCCGCCAGGAAGCTGGATGCGCCGCCAGCGCGTGCGCGGCCTTCAACGTCGTAACGCACTACGCCAACGGTGATATGCACTTCGTTTTCCGTTTCCGCCTGGGAAGAGGCGATAGAGTACAGGCGCGGCGTCAGCGGACGCAGCAGGCCGATCAGCTGCGCGGCATCCAGCTGCGCCGGAGCAAAACGCACCATATCGACAATCGGCGTGATACCGGCGTAATGCTGTAATTTGTTTTTATCGCCAATCAGATCCTGCAGGGTTTCGGCGCGGGTCAGCGTGGCGTAATTCTCAACGATATTGGCAGTGTTAACCGTCAGCTCGAAATGCCACAGCAGCGCTTCGCGCAGCGACAGCGTTTTACCGTCGAGCTCAACGGGTTCGTCCCCTTTCAGCCACAGCAGGCCCACCAGCTCATCGACCAGCGCGGGATCGTTCTGATACCACACGCCTAACGCATCGCCCGGCTGGTAGCGCAGCCCGGAATCGCCTAAATCGATTTCCAGATGACGCACGTCTTTCTCAGAGTCACGCCCGGTGATTTTCTGGTTTACCGCCAGGCTGGCAGTCAGCGGCGCTTCTTTGGTGTACGGCGTGCTGGTCACATCGTTAACCGCGCCAGACGCGGTTTGCGGCACAGCGCCCGTCGCGGCAGGCGCTCGGGATTTCAGCACCTCGATGATGCGCTCGCGCCACGCCTGTGCGGCTGGCTGAAATTCAACGTCGGTATCTACGCGATCGAGCAAACGCTCTGCGCCCAGCGCCGCCAGTTTGCTGTCGAAGTCTTTACCGGACTGGCAGAAAAACTCATAGGAACTGTCGCCCAGCCCGAACACGGCAAACGCGGTGTTATCCAGCTTCGGCGCTTTTTTCGAGAACAGGAACTTGTGCAAGGCGACCGCTTCTTCCGGCGGTTCGCCTTCGCCCTGGGTGGACGTCACGACGATCAGCAATTTTTCCTGGGCGATTTGCTTAAATTTATAGTCGCCCGCGTTCACCAGCGTCACGTTCAGCTTCGCGGCCAGCAAGTCGTCGCGCAGCGCTTCCGCCACGCGGCGCGCGTTGCCGGTTTGCGACGCGGAGATCAGGGTAATGGCCGCCGCTTCCGGCGCGCTCTGCACGACCGCGCCCGGCGCTGCGCCCTGTTGATTAATCACGCCCCAGAAATAGCCGGAAACCCATGCCAGCTGTGTGGGGGAAAAGTCCGTAGTGGCCGCCTGAAGGCGCGCCAGTTGTTCCGGGCTCAGCGGGAGCAAAGCGTTCGGAGGGGCCTGAGTCGTCATGCGTCGTAATGTCCAGTATTAAAGCTGTCTTCGTTATAAAAACAGAACAGAATGTAAGGTTACCGGGCGACATGATATCTATTAAATAAGCGGTTGAAATATCAAATAACCAAAATGACTAACCGTTTTTACAGGTACGTATTAGCGATAAAACAGGTTAATTAACATTTTGATTTTTAATAGTATTTCAAAGAGTAAATGACAAAATCCGCGCATCGCCGCAGGATGCCGGTTTTAGTTAATGCTAAAAAAAGTGGTTTCCTGTACCCTACGGCGGTTTTTTTGCACCAGGATCCCGTCATGCCAACCACAATTTTTAAAGAATTCATCTTCGAAGCCGCCCACCGTTTACCCCATGTGCCGGAAGGGCATAAATGCGGTCGTCTGCATGGCCACTCATTTTTGGTACGTCTGGAAATTACCGGGGAAGTCGATCCCCATACCGGCTGGATTGTGGATTTCGCTGATTTAAAAGCGGCGTTTAAACCGATCTACGATCGGCTGGATCACTATTATCTGAATGATATCCCAGGCCTGGAAAACCCCACCAGCGAAGTGCTGGCGCGCTGGATTTGGCAGCAGATGAAGCCGAAAATGCCGTTGCTGAGCGCAGTGATGATTAAAGAAACCTGCACGGCAGGCTGCGTTTATCGCGGCGAGTAAGTGCTTCGCCCGAACGTTATCAGAAACGTTCGGGCGCAAAGCTATATCAGGCAATATTCAAATACTTGTGGGTCTGCATTGAGAACCGCCAGTTGCGGGCGATGCAGGTTTCAATACACAGGCGCGTAGCGTCTTCTTTCTGGCTGATAGGCTGAAGCGCAATCACGCGCTGTTTCTGGTCGTTGAGCGTCGCCAGCAACTCATCCAGCGCTTCAATATCGCGCATCCGTCCGACCGGATGTTTAATTTCATCGGCCCGTTCCAGCGCCTGATGCAGCACGTCATATCCACCACGCATATTCACTTTCGGCGAGACCGTCACCCAGGTGGTGGCGACAGCGCGGATTTCATGGGTGCCGCTGGTTTCAATCTGGCAGCTAAAACCGCTTTTCTCCAGCAGATGGGTGAGCGGGATGAGGTCGTGAATACAGGGCTCGCCGCCGGTGATCACTACATGGCGCGCGGTCCAGCCCTGGCGTTCAATGACCGCCAGCAGCTCTTCCGGGCTGGCTGCCCCCCATTTATCGCTCTCTTTGGTTTTGGCAAGGATGCTGTAAAGCGACACTTCCCGATCGGCAAGCTTGTCCCAGGTGTGTTTGGTGTCGCACCAGGCACAGCCTACCGGGCATCCCTGTAAGCGAATAAAAATGGCAGGAACGCCGGTGAAATAACCCTCGCCTTGCAGGGTCTGGAACATCTCGTTTATCGGGTACTGCATCGTCGGCTCTTCGTTGGTGGTAAACCACTAGTATCGCATATTCCCGCCACTGGCGCTTGCGCAGTTCCTGCCCGGAAGGCTTGTCAGGGCGGTAAATCCGCCCGTTGCTAATGTAAAAGCACATTGTGTGACACACTCTGGCATCACATATGCAACAAAAATTCTTATTTCACCATTTTTTGCGGTTCATCACCTTTTAAAACTTACCCTGCTAATTAAATTGGTATAACACATTCAGCCGAGTAATATCCAATCTCACCTACATATCATACCAATTATAAATTTTAACAAGGAAACTGGATGAACACTTTCGTTGAAGCCATGCCGGTCATCTGGGTAGCACTTGGCGTCGTGGTACTGCTGATACTCAATATGAAGTTTAAAATCAATGGGATGCTGGCGTTGCTGCTGGCGGCAATCTTCGTGGGTTTTTGCGAAGGGTTACCGCTGGAAGCTATCGGCAAGTCTATTGAGACGGGGATAGGAAGTACCCTTGGGCACCTGGCGCTGATTATTCTGTTCGGCGCTATCCTCGGGAAATTGATGGTGGATTCGGGCGCTGCACAGCGGGTCTCTTCAACGCTGCTACAGCGCTTCGGGCCGAAAAAAGTACAGTGGGCGATTATGGTTATCGGGCTAATTTTTGGCCTCGCCATGTTCTATGAAGTGGCCTTCCTGATCCTTGCGCCGCTGGTGATCAGTATCGCCCGGGAAGCAAAAATTCCGTTCCTGAAACTCGGCATCACCATGGTCGCGGCGGCAACCACCGCCCACAGCCTGTTCCCGCCTCAACCGGGTCCAACCGCGCTGGTGGCGGCGTTCCATGCGGATATGGGGATGGTCTATATCTATGGCGTGATTGTGGCGATCCCGACGGTAATTTGTTCCGGGATTATTTTGCCGAAGCTGTTGGGTAACCTGGACCGCCCGATCCCACAACTGCTCGAATCGCAGAAAGTATTTCGCGATGATGAGATGCCCTCATTCGCCGTCAGTTTGCTGGTTCCGCTGATCCCGGCAATTATCATCACCGGCGTTACGCTTATCAAGCTGGTGGTCCCGGCGAATCCGCACATTACGTCGCTGCTGAACTTCATCGGCAGCGCGCAAATCAGTATGCTGATCGCTGTGCTGGTGGCGCTCTATGCCTTCGGTACCGCGCGTGGCAAATCGATGACCGAAGTGATGCTCTCGTATTCCACCGCGATCGAAAAAGTCGCGCTGGTGGTGTTTATCATCGGTGCGGGCGGCGCGTTTAAGCAGATCATTATGGATACCGGCGTGGGTGACTACATTGCCGATATGATGCGTACCTCATCGGTATCGCCGCTGATCATGGCGTGGTTTATCACCGTACTGCTACGTCTGGCGACCGGTGCGGGCACCGTTTCGGCAATCACGGCAGCCGGGATTGTCGGGCCGATGATTACTACGTTTAACGTTGATCCCGCGTTGATGGTGCTGGCGACCGCATCCGGGAGTAACACCCTGACCCACGTCAACGATGCCGCTTTCTGGCTGTTTAAGGAATATTTCGGCCTGTCGATTAAAGACACGTTTAAGACATGGGGCTTACTGGAACTGACTAACTCAGTGGTGGGCTTGTTGATAGTACTACTGCTGGATTTGATCATCTAAGCGGGTATAAAACAAAAAGCCGGGCATCGCTGCCCGGCTTTTTTACGGCAAGTACAGACGATTACGCCTGGCCTTTCACTTCTTTCAGACCGTTGAACGGTGCGCGGTCACCCAGTGCTTCTTCGATACGAATCAGCTGGTTGTACTTAGCAACACGGTCAGAACGGCTCATAGAACCGGTTTTGATCTGGCCAGCAGCGGTACCTACTGCCAGGTCGGCAATAGTCGCGTCTTCAGTTTCGCCAGAACGGTGAGAGATAACGGCAGTGTAGCCTGCATCTTTCGCCATCTTGATTGCAGCCAGAGTTTCGGTCAGAGAACCGATCTGGTTGAATTTGATCAGGATGGAGTTAGCGATGCCTTTCTCGATGCCTTCTTTCAGGATCTTGGTATTGGTTACGAACAGGTCGTCACCAACCAGCTGGATTTTGTCGCCCAGTACTTTAGTCTGGTAAGCGAAGCCATCCCAGTCAGACTCGTCCAGACCATCTTCGATGGACACGATCGGGTACTGTTTGGTCAGCTCTTCCAGGAAGTGGGTGAATTCTTCAGAGGTGAACGCTTTGTTGCCTTCGCCAGCCAGAACGTATTTGCCGTCTTTGTAGAATTCAGATGCTGCGCAGTCCATCGCAAGGGTAACGTCTTTACCCAGCTCGT
Source organism: Atlantibacter subterraneus (assembly GCF_007570865.1). Taxonomy (GTDB): domain Bacteria; phylum Pseudomonadota; class Gammaproteobacteria; order Enterobacterales; family Enterobacteriaceae; genus Atlantibacter; species Atlantibacter subterraneus. Next base: position 140,539 of record NZ_VLPS01000004.1, read on the forward strand.
AGCCAGCTGCTTTTACCGCTTCAGCGATAACAGCCAGCGCTTCGGCGTTAGAACCCAGGTTCGGCGCGTAGCCGCCTTCGTCGCCCACAGCGGTGTTCATGCCTTTAGACTTCAGCACTTTCGCCAGGTTGTGGAACACTTCAGAACCGATGCGTACCGCTTCTTTCAGGGTTTTCGCGCCAACCGGTTGAATCATAAATTCCTGGATATCAACGTTGTTGTCAGCGTGCTCGCCACCGTTGATGATGTTCATCATCGGCAACGGCATAGAGAATTTGCCCGGGGTGCCGTTCAGTTCAGCGATGTGCTCGTACAGCGGCATGCCTTTAGCAGCAGCGGCAGCTTTAGCGGCAGCCAGAGAAACAGCCAGAATTGCGTTAGCACCGAAGTTAGATTTGTTGTCAGTACCATCCAGCTCGATCATGATTTTGTCGAGGCCAGCCTGGTCTTTCGCGTCTTTACCCAGCAGAGCCTGAGCAATCGGGCCGTTAACCGCGCCAACAGCTTTGGTTACGCCTTTGCCCATGAAGCGGGATTTGTCGCCATCGCGCAGTTCCAGCGCTTCGCGGGAACCAGTAGAAGCTCCTGACGGCGCAGCTGCCATACCGACAAAACCGCCTTCCAGGTGAACTTCAGCTTCAACAGTCGGGTTACCACGGGAGTCGATGATTTCACGACCGATGATTTTAACGATTTTGGACATTAGATTTTCCTCTAGTCACAAGTTAACTAAAACTCCAGACAAACAGTGCACCGTATGTGGGTGCACTGCCGTACTAACTCGTTTTACTTCGCCTGACGCTTCTGATACTCAGTTGCGGCCTTCACGAAGCCTGCAAACAGTGGGTGTCCATCACGCGGCGTGGAGGTGAATTCCGGGTGGAACTGACACGCCACAAACCACGGGTGATTCGGCACTTCGATGATTTCGACCAGTTGATCATCGCCAGAACGACCCGCAACACGCAGACCCGCTGCTTCAATTTGTTTCAGTAACAGGTTGTTGACTTCATAACGGTGACGGTGACGTTCAACGATGGTCGGCGCGCCGTACAGCTTGCGAACCAGGCTCTCATCATCTAACTGGCACTGCTGTGCGCCCAGGCGCATGGTGCCGCCGAGGTCGCTCTTCTCAGAACGTACTTCGACATTGCCGTCTTCATCACGCCATTCCGTGATAAGCGCCACGACAGGGTACTTACAGTCTGGCACAAATTCGGTTGAGTTGGCGTTGTCCATATTCGCCACATTACGGGCAAATTCAATCAATGCAACCTGCATCCCCAGGCAAATGCCCAGGTAAGGAATATTGTTTTCACGCGCATAACGCGCAGTGGCGATTTTGCCTTCCACGCCGCGATAGCCGAAGCCGCCAGGGATCAGGATCGCGTCCAGTCCTTTCAGCACTTCGTCGCCGCGGGTTTCAACATCCTGCGAATCGATCAGCTTGATGTTGACCGTGGTGCGGTTTTTCAGCCCGCCGTGTTTCAGCGCTTCGATCACCGATTTGTAGGCGTCCGGCAATTCAATGTATTTGCCGACCATACCGATGGTCACTTCGCCAGCCGGATTGGCTTCTTCGTAAATCACCTGCTCCCATTCTGCCAGATTTGCCTCGGGGCAATTCAAGCTGAATCGTTTACAAATATAATCGTCCAGCCCCTGGGATTTCAACAGGCCCGGAATTTTATAGATGGAATCGACATCTTTCAGAGAAATAACCGCTTTTTCAGGAACGTTACAGAATAAAGCAATTTTGGCGCGTTCATTAGCAGGGACTGCGCGATCGGAACGGCAAATCAGGATATCTGGCTGAATACCGATGGAGAGCAGCTCTTTTACAGAGTGCTGTGTCGGTTTGGTTTTGACTTCACCGGCTGCGGCCATATACGGCACCAGGGTCAGGTGCATATACATGGTGTGCTCGCGGCCCACTTCCACCGCCATCTGGCGAATCGCTTCAAGGAACGGCAGGGATTCGATATCGCCGACGGTGCCGCCGATTTCTACCAGCACCACGTCATGGCCTTCGCCGCCTTCCAGAATGCGTTCTTTAATGGCGTTGGTGATGTGCGGAATAACCTGCACGGTCGCGCCCAGATAGTCGCCGCGACGTTCTTTACGCAGAACCTCGGAGTAGATGCGACCGGTAGTGAAGTTGTTGCGACGCGTCATACGCGTGCGGATAAAACGCTCGTAGTGGCCGAGGTCTAAATCGGTTTCAGCGCCGTCTTCAGTTACGAACACTTCCCCGTGTTGAATGGGGCTCATGGTGCCCGGATCGACGTTGATATACGGATCCAGTTTCATGATAGTTACGTTGAGGCCACGGGCTTCAAGAATGGCTGCGAGGGAGGCTGCGGCAATGCCTTTACCCAGAGAGGAAACGACCCCGCCGGTCACAAAAATATAGTTCGTTGTCATGCTGAACCTGAGAAGTTAGGTTTAAAGACGGTGGAATACCAGGACGGGAAAGTAGTATACCTGAACAGGACGGGGGTCACAAACTTTCATTCTCAGCAATCAACGCCACACCTCGCTTAATAAAGCCGGGAGAAAATAGCCCGTCTGGCGGAAATGTTTTTGACGTAAATCAAGCACTTGTCAGTTACGTTTTGCAACAACAAGCGCTTGATCGCAAAAACTGTTTATTTATCAGCTTCCTGGCGTTTTACTTCGCACCAGGCATTTTCCATCTGATCGAGCGTGGCGTCGTCCAGTTTTACCCCCCGGGCGGCGATGATCTTCTCCACTTCCCGGAAGCGGCGCTCGAATTTGCGGTTAGCCTTTTGCAGCGCAATTTCCGCTTTACTGCCCAGGTGACGGGACAGATTTACCGTCGCAAACAGCAGGTCGCCAATCTCCTCTTCCAGCTTCGCCTCGTCCACCACCGCCTGGTTGGCTTCATGCATCACTTCATCCAGCTCTTCATGCACTTTGTCGACCACCGGGCCGAGAGTGGTCCAGTCAAACCCCACCGCCGCGCAGCGCTTCTGGATTTTATACGCCCGCATCAGCGCCGGCAGGCTTTCAGGAATATCGTCCAGCGCAGAGTGCTGCGCTTTTTCGGCACGCTCAGCGCTTTTGGTTTTTTCCCAGTTAGCGAGCACTTGCTCGCTATCGGCAAAATTCGCCTCGCCGAAGATGTGCGGGTGGCGGCGCTCCAGTTTGTCGCTGATGGCGCGGCAAATATCGCTGAAGTTAAAGCGCCCCTGCTCTTCCGCCATGCGAGCGTAAAACACCACCTGGAACAGCAAATCGCCCAGTTCGCCGCGCAGATCGTCAAAATCTTCCCGGGCGATGGCGTCCAGCACTTCGTAGGTTTCTTCAAGGGTATAAGGCGCGATGGTGGCAAAGGTCTGTGCGTTATCCCACGGGCAGCCGGTTTGCGGATCGCGCAGTCGTTCCATAATGCCCAGCAGGCGATCGAGTTGATTCATCAAGAGATCCTTTTAAGAAAAACGGGGTGCAGCGTCACTGGCGCTGCACCCCGGCCCTCTGGTAAACAGAGGTTACGAGCGATTATCCGTGCAGACGGCGGGCGTCGATAACGTCCGGCACCTGATTGAGTTTGCCCAGTACGCGGCCCAGCACCTGCAGGTTATAGATTTCAATATCCATGTCGATGGTGGCCAACTGCTGTTTGGTATCGCTGCGGCTCGCCACACCAAGCACGTTAACCTTTTCGTTGGCTAAGATGGTGGTGATATCGCGCAGCAATCCGCTGCGATCGTTGGCGGTGACACGCACCACCAGCGAATAGCCCGCAGAGTAGCTTTCGACCCAAACCGCATCAACAATACGTTCCGGCGCGTGCGACTGTAGCTCGGTCAGCTGATCGCAGTCGGCGCGGTGGATTGAAATCCCGCGCCCCTGGGTGATAAATCCGACGATATCGTCCCCGGGGATCGGCTGGCAGCAGCGGGCAATGTGGTGCATCAGATTGCCGACGCCCTCCACCACTACGCGACCGTTGTTCTTATTATTGCGGGTCTGCGGCTGATAGGTTTTTTGCTGTAGCTGTTTCAGCGCGGCGGCATCCTGCTCGGCAGCGCTCGGCTTATTAAACTGCGCTTGCAGGAAGTTGGTCATCTGATTGAGGCGGATATCGCCACCGCCAATTGCCGCCAGCAACTCTTCGATTTCATTGAAGTTATAGCGCGGCAGCAGATGCTTTTCCGCTTCCTTCATACTGATACCGAGATGCGCCAGTTCGTCGTCGAGGATTTGCCGCCCGGCGAGAATGTTTTTATCGCGATCCTGTTTACGGAACCAGGCGTGGATTTTAGAGCGTCCACGGCTGGTGGTGACGTATCCCAGGTTCGGGTTCAGCCAGTCGCGGCTTGGGTTCGGCTGTTTCTGGGTGATGATTTCAATCTGATCGCCCATTTGCAGCTGATAGGTAAACGGCACAATGCGCCCGCCGATTTTAGCCCCGATGCAGCGGTGCCCGACGTCGCTGTGAATGTGGTAGGCAAAATCCAGCGGCGTAGAGCCAGCCGGCAAATCCACCACATCGCCTTTCGGGGTAAACACGTAAACCCGGTCGTCAAACACCTGGCTGCGCACTTCATCAAGCATTTCGCCGGAATCGGACATCTCTTCCTGCCACGCAATCAGTTTGCGCAGCCAGGCGATGCGGTCCTCATAACCGGCATGGCCGCCGCCCACGGTGCCCTCTTTGTATTTCCAGTGCGCGGCGACGCCCAGCTCAGCGTCTTCATGCATCTGGCGGGTACGGATCTGGATCTCCACCGTCTTACCGCCCGGCCCCAGCACCACGGTGTGGATTGACTGGTAACCGTTGGGTTTCGGGTTGGCGACATAATCGTCGAACTCGTCAGGCAGATGGCGGAACAAAGTATGGACGATCCCCAGCGAGGCGTAGCAGTCCTGCAAGCGTTCGGCCACGATACGTACTGCGCGCACGTCAAACAGCTCGTCAAACGCGAGATGTTTCTTCTGCATTTTGCGCCAGATACTGTAGATATGCTTCGGACGCCCGTAAACCTCGGCTTTCACGCCCTCTTCTTTAATCGATTTGCGGATCAGCCCGACAAACTCGTCGATGTAATGTTCGCGGTCGATACGCCGCTCATGCAGCAGTTTGGCGATGCGTTTATATTCCGCAGGCCGCAGGTAGCGGAAGCAGTAATCTTCCAGCTCCCATTTGAGCTGGCCGATGCCTAAGCGGTTGGCCAACGGCGCATAGATATTGGTGCACTCTTTCGCCGCCAGCACGCGTTCGTCTTCCGGCGCGTCTTTGACTTCGCGCAGATGGGCGATACGCTCGGCGAGTTTAATCACCACGCAGCGGAAATCGTCCACCATCGCCAGCAGCATGCGGCGCACGTTGTCGACCTGCTCGGAAGAGACGGAGTCAGTATGGGTGGCTTTGAGCTGGCGGATGGCGTCCATATCGCGCACGCCGTGGATGAGATTGACGATGGATTTGCCCACCGTCTCTTTAAGCACCTCTTCGCTCACCACGTCAGCGTCGGCGATAGGGAAAAGCAGCGCAGCGCGCAGCGTGTCGTTATCCATGCTCAGCATCGAGAGGATCTCCACCATCTCGACGCCGCGCCACAGCAGCAATTCCGCCTGCGGGTGCCCTTTGGTGAGCTGTTCGCAATACGCCCAGGTTTCGGTTAAGCGTTCACACGACTGCTGGTTATTGATCCCAAGACTCGCCACCCATTTCTCATGGTCAAATTCGCCAGCTTTATTAAGATGTGCACTTCTTACCGCAACCATTGTCCTCTCCTTCAGGGACGCGCTGGCCTGTTACCAGGCCTTCACTCATGCCGAACAAACAGCACCATAGACTCCAGATGCCCAGTGTGCGGGAACATATCCAGCATCGCCAGCCGCTGAATTTGGTATCCCGCCTGCAGTAAAACGTCGCTGTCGCGCGAAAGCGTCGCGGGATTACAGGAAACGTAGACCACGCGGCTGGGCGTTAATTTCACAATATGCTGCATCACGCCGGGCGCGCCGGCGCGGGCCGGGTCCAGTAATATCTTATCAAACCCCTGCGCAGCCCAGGGCTGGCGTGTAACATCTTCTTCCAAATTTTCATGAAAAAAGGTGACGTTTTTAAGCCCATTATCTTCGGCATTACGCTGAGCCTTAGCCACTAAGGCGGGGACACCTTCCACGCCGATGACGTTTTTGGCGCGCCTCGCCAGCGGCAGGGTAAAATTCCCCATCCCGCAAAACAGATCTAAAACCCGATCGCCAGCCTGCACATCGAGCCACTCAATGGCGCGCGCCACCATCTGCTGGTTGACCACGTCATTAACCTGGATAAAGTCGCGCGGACTAAAGGTTAAGCGTAGACCGTCTGAATGATAGTACGGCGCTTCCCCGGTCACCTGTTCCAGTGAATCACTTTGCGGCGCTAAAAACAGCGCCACATCATGCTGATGCGAGAAATGTTCCAGTTTTTGTTTATCTTTTGCCGATAACGGTTCGGGATGGCGCAACACCATCAGCGGACCGTTATCCGCCAGCACCAGTTCCACGTGCCCCAGCCGCCGCGCGCCCTGTAATTCGTTCAGGCAGGCTCGCAGCGCGGGCAGCAACGCCTCAAGCTGGGGAGCCAAAACAGGGCACTGCTGGATATCGATCAGTTCATTTGAGGCGGCTTTGCGAAACCCCATCTGTAAGGTTTGTGCGCGGGCCAGGTAATTCAAGCTCAACCGCGCGCGGCGGCGGTAGCCCCACCCCGGCCCGGCGATAATCTCATCAACCGGATGGTTCATCATGCGCGCCAGCGCCTGGGCTTTGCTGGTTTGCTGAAGCTCAACGCTGGCATGCTGCTGCTGGCAGCCGCCGCAGACGCCAAAATGCGGGCAGCGCGGCGTGACGCGCGCCGGGCTATCATTCAGCCGTTTTTTTACCGTTGCGTGAGCAAAGGTGCGTTTATCCTGGGTGAGCGTCACGTCCGCCCGCTCCCCGGGAAGCAGGCCGTTAATAAATAAGGTTTTTCCGTCGTGACGTGCTACGCCCTGGCCAAAAGGGTCAAGGTCATTTACCGTAACGGTTATGATCTGACGCGTCGTCACGCGTCGCTTTGCAGAGTAGAATTGCGCCATTGCTTACAGGTATTCTTAAAACTAAGTGACGATGATTGTCCCATAACGGAAGCCCATGACCAACTACAGCCTGCGGGCACGCATGATGATTCTGATCCTGGCGCCAACCGTTCTTATCGGGTTGCTGCTGAGTATTTTCTTCGTCGTCCACCGCTATCACGATTTACAACGCCAATTGGAAGACGCCGGTGCCAGCATTATCGAACCGCTGGCGGTATCCAGCGAATACGGCATCAACCAAAAAAATCGCGAATCCGTCCGGCAATTGATTAGCGTTTTACACCGCCGCCATTCGGATATTGTGCGCGCGATTTCAGTTTACGATCGGGACAACAACCTGTTCGTCACCTCGAATTCCCATTCCCGCACCGAAGGGCTGCGCCTCAGCGAAGGGAGCGCGCTGCCCACTCATCTCACGGTAAGCCGCCAGGGTAACCTGATGATTATGCGCACGCCGATCATCTCCGAGAGCTATTCGCCTGATGAATCGGCCGCCACGGACGCCAAGCCGGAAGGCAATATGCTCGGCTACGTGGCGCTGGAGCTCGACCTCAGTTCGGTACGGCTGCAACAGTATAAAGAGATGATCATCTCGGTGTTAATGCTATCGCTATGCATTTTTTGCGCATTAATATTCGCCTGGCGTCTGATGCGCGACGTCACCGGGCCGATCCGCAATATGGTGAACACCGTCGACCGTATCCGTCGTGGGCAGCTCGACAGTCGCGTGGAAGGCTTTATGCTCGGCGAACTGGATATGCTGAAAAACGGCATCAATTCAATGGCAATGTCGCTGGCGGCCTATCACGAGGAGATGCAGCATAACGTCGACCAGGCGACCTCTGACCTGCGCGAAACGCTGGAGCAGATGGAAATCCAGAACGTGGAGCTGGATCTGGCCAAAAAACGCGCCCAGGAAGCCGCGCGGATCAAATCCGAATTCCTCGCCAATATGTCCCATGAGCTACGTACTCCGCTCAATGGCGTGATCGGCTTTACCCGGCTGACGCTGAAAACCGATCTCAACCCCACCCAGCGCGATCATCTGAACACCATTGAGCGTTCGGCTAACAACCTGCTGGCCATCATCAACGATGTGCTGGACTTCTCGAAGCTGGAAGCCGGAAAACTGATCCTCGAAAGCATCCCCTTCCTGCTGCGCACCACGCTGGATGAAGTGATGACGCTGCTGGCCCATTCGGCGCATGACAAAGGGCTTGAGCTGACCATCAATATTAAAAATGATGTGCCGGATAACGTGATTGGCGATCCGCTGCGCCTGCAACAGGTGATCACCAATCTGGTGGGCAACGCCATCAAATTCACCGAAAGCGGCAACATTGACATTTTTGTTGAGAAACGGGCCATCAGCCACAGCAAAGTGCAGCTTGAAATCCAAATCCGTGATACCGGCATCGGCATTCCGGAGCGCGATCAGTCGCGCCTGTTCCAGGCATTCCGCCAGGCAGACGCCAGTATTTCACGGCGGCACGGCGGCACCGGTCTGGGGCTGGTGATCACCCAGCGGCTGGTCAATGAAATGGGCGGCGATATCTCTTTCCACAGCCAGCCGAATCGCGGTTCGACCTTCTGGTTCCACATCAATCTCGATTTGAACCAAAACGTAGTGATTGACCGCCAGACCACCGAAATTCTGGCGGGCAGACGAATTGCGTATGTCGAACCTAACCAGGCCGCCGCACAAAGCACGCTGGATGTGTTAGCCTCCACGCCGCTCACCGTGGTGTATAGCCCCACGTTTACCGGCCTGACGGAAAGCCATTACGATATCCTGCTTTACGCCACCTCTGTGACTCAGCGTGAACCGCTGACCATGCAGCATGAGTTACTGGCGAAAGCGGCGACCATGACCGACTGCCTGTTGTTGGCTCTTCCCTGTCATGCGCAGGTAGATGCTGAGGCGTTGAAACAAGAAGGTGCTGCGGGTTGTTTACTGAAGCCCATCACGGCTACCCGGCTGATCCCGCTACTGCTGGAGCATTGCCCGAATGGTCATCCTGTGCATCCGCCAGCCGACGAGCAGGGCAAGTTGCCGATGACGGTGATGGCGGTGGACGACAATCCGGCTAACCTGAAGCTGATCGCCGCGCTGCTTAACGATCACGTTCAGCATATTGAACTGTGCGAGAACGGAATCGAAGCCATCGAACGCGCCAAAGCGCAGCCGCTGGATATTATCCTGATGGATATTCAAATGCCGGGTATGGATGGCATTCGCGCCTGCGAACTGATCCGCCAGTTGCCTCATCATCAACAAACGCCGGTGATTGCGGTCACCGCACATGCCATGGCGGGCCAGAAAGAAAAACTGCTGGCAGCGGGCATGAACGATTATCTGGCGAAGCCAATTGAGGAAGAGAAGCTGCGGGCTTTATTGCTGCGCTATCAGCCCGGACAGGTGGTCGCCAGCCAGCCCGCGACCACTTCCGTCACCACGGAGCCGCAACCTGATGTCACCCTCGACTGGCAACTGGCCCTGCGTCAGGCAGCCAATAAGCCTGACCTGGCCAGGGAGATGCTACATATGCTGCTGGAATTTCTGCCGGAAGTGCGCAATGCCCTGGAGGAGCAACTGGTCGGTGAAAACCCGGAAAACCTGTTGGATACCATCCATAAACTGCACGGTAGCTCAGGCTATAGCGGCGTTCCCAGGCTCAAAAAACTGTGCCATTTGATTGAGCAGCAGTTGCGAAGCGGTACGCCGCCTGCCGATCTTGAGCCGGAAATGCTGGAATTGTTGGATGAAATGGACAACGTGGCGCGCGAGGCGCAGAAAATACTGGCTTAGTCCGGCAAACAGCCCCATGGCGTGATTATTGCCGGACAGCCATTGCTACTTTTACTTCGCCTGAGCGTCATACATCACGGTAACGTCAGGGTGAGTAAGCAGCAGAGAGGCAGGGAACTGGGTGGAGACCTGTGTGGTTTCCATCAGCCGCTTCAACACCGCTTGCTTATTTTTACCGGTGACGATCACGATGATTTTTTTGCTCATCAGGATTTGCGCAATGCCGGTAGTAATGCCGCGCGTAATGGGAGCCGTTCCTTCAATCATCGGATGTTTCATCGATGAGTCAGCCAGTTTCACAACCGCAGTTTGAGCGGGTAATGCGTTGGCGGGCTCGTTAAATCCGATATGTCCGTTGAGGCCTATCCCCAGAATACACAGATCGGGGTTAACGATATTGTTTAGCAGCGCATTAGCTTTGTCACACTCCTGTTGAAGATTAGATGACAGCGCATTAATGCCTGAGTAATTCGCTTTCTTAATTCCCCATGGCTGCAAAACATGCTTCATCAAATAGCTGTCACAGGATTGTGGATCGGAAAGTCCTAATCCTTCCCACTCATCAAGTTTATGAACTTTTACTGATGCAAACCGCGCAGTATCCCCGTTTAGCTTCTTAGAAACACAATCATAAGCTAACGTCGGAGACTGACCCGATGCCAGCATGATAAACGCATCCGGTTTTGCATTGACGATACCGATAATTTCACCTGCCGCTTTATCGGCAAGGGTATGTTCAGACTCAATACAGATAAATTTCATTTCAACCTCTTTTCATAGATAACGTAACTTGATAATTGACCGGATGAGCGAAAGCTTCGGTATATTCCATTGCAATACCGCCATTTGTGGCCTGGCGAACAATTTTAATAATCGGCGTACCGGGTTCCAGTCCCAGCATTTCGCTTTCCCGCTTACCGGTTAAAACGGGGTGATAAACTTCTTCAACAAAAATGCTGTATTCCCCCGTGCATTGCGCAATCATGTGGTACAAACCGTGCTTTTTAATACTTTCCTCAGTAATGCCTTTAAAGCGCTCATAGGGTAAATAACTGGTTTCATAGAGTGCGGGTTTCTTTTCAATATGGCGTAACCGGGCAATTCTGAGAATTAACCCCTCGCGCCCCATTTCTAATTCTGAAGCAATACGGGCATCTTTAATGACGGTAAAATCTTTAATACTGGTACTGTGTTGCTTGCCGTATGCCGCCATCTCATCAGTAAAACTGATTGGCTTACTGTTATCATGCATCATCGAAGGCATTTTAACGGTAGTGCCGATGCCACGGCTTTTTGTCACATAACCCAGCGAGGCCAGATAGCTGATGGCTCCTCTGATTGTTGCGCGGCTGCACATGTACATTTTTTCCAGCTCGGGTTCCGCAGGCAAAAGTTGGCCAATAGTATAAAGCGTGCCGATTTTATTTTTAATGTCCTCGGCTACCATCAGGTATTTAGGATTAAATTCCGTCGTTTTCATTGGCATTTATCCTGACCAGCTGTTCAGCTAAAGAAGTAATACCCTCTTTACCCTGCTGTATTATTGCCTGAATAAGTGACTCATCGTCGCCGTCGTCCTCGCGCAAACTGATTGCCGCATGCAGCGTGGTAAAATTGCAGCCTGCAATAACGTGATATCCCGGATTAACAATGGCAATCTCGCTGGATTTATTAAACGGCGTCCCCCCCAGAATGTCGGTGCAAAATATCACACCCTCCCCTGAGTCGACGCGATTCGCGCAAACAATCAGATCGGATTTAAGCTCTTCAGCGCCTTTTTCAAAATCATAAGGCGCAATCGCCAGTTGCTCTGTATGCCCCAGAATCCCTTGTACCAGAGAAAATAATCCCTGGGCAAACTCGCCATGTCCCGATATAACGATGCCTTTCATTACAAGATCCCCGCCCAGGAAAACACCAGACTGATCGCAGCAATCAGCGAAATTAGCGTCAAAGGTTTCGCCCCTTTATATTTAATTAGCCAGAAAAGCAAACCGGTGACCAATAGCGGCAGCAGTTTTGGCGCGATCGCATCCAGCAGATCTTTTTGTACAGTAACAACGGCATCCCCGGCATGGATCACTAAGGGCGTCGTGATGCTGACATAGGCGGCAATTAACCCGCCGATGACTGTAAGACCTAACAGCGTGGCGGCGCGGGTGATCATCCGGGTACTGTCTTTCAGCGAAGTGATCGCCTGGATCCCCTGGCGATAGCCCACCCGCATCAAACCAAAACGCACCAGGTTTTGCAGCAGGAAAAAAGCCAGAATATAAAAGAATGGCGCAATCGCATTACCGGTAGACGCAAGGCTGGCTGCAATGCCGCCGATAATGGGAATACCCGTCGCCCACAGCAGCGAATCGCCAATACCCGCCAGAGGCGCCATCGCAGCGAGTTTCACCGCATTGATGGTGGCTACAGGTTCCTTGCGGCTTTCTGCCGCCAGGCCCAGTGCCAGCGGGCCTGGCACCACGAATGTATTGGTGTTAAAGAATTCGTTATGGAGTTTCAGGGATTTTTTTAAATCCTCAGGGTTATTAGCGTGGATTTTTTTCAGAGCAGGCAGCAATGCAAACAGCACGCCTCCCGCCTGCATACGCTCGTAGTTAAATGAAGTATTCAACAGCATGGTCCGCCAGGCGACTTTATTTAAATCAGCGTGCGTCAGCGTCACGGGCGTTTTATCTTCAAATTCGATTTGGTTTTCAGGTAATGCATCCATGGTTAAATCCTTTTAAATACCATCAGTTTCAGCAGGCGTGGTGTCTTTGCTCAGGCTCTTTTGCAAATAGTAATCATAAATCACAAAGCAAAACGCGAAGATCGCCAGAGCCAGTACCGGTAAATTCAGATACGCGGTAGCAAAGAAACCGAGAATAAGAAAAACCACGTATTCAGTACGGAACATCATTTTCAATAACATGGCGAAACCGACCGCAGGAAGAATGCCCCCCGCAACGCCCAGACCATGAATAATCCATTCAGGAAGTAGTTTAATTGCCTGAGCCGCTTTATCCGCACCGAAATAGACCGGAATAAAGGAGACAATAAAATAGAGCACCGCACACAATGCCAGCCCCATGTACTGGTTTATTTCAATGCCTTTATAATTCCCCTCTTCGATATGTTTATCATTACGGTGCATTAACCACGACAGTAGCGTACAAAACGTCGTCATTATCGCCTGCATTAACACGGCAAAAGGCACCCCAACGGCAATAGCCGTCTGCGGCGGTAATTTACTGACAATAGCAAACGTGACGCCCATTAAAGTCCCAATAATCATATTCGGCGGCTGTGCGCCGCCAAACGCAGCGGTTTGCCCTAAAAAGACCAGCTCAAACATGCCGCCAACGATTAAACCGGTTTTCACATCGCCTAATACCAGGCCAACGAGAAATCCGACAACCACAGGCCGATAAATCTGGAATTGTTCGGCAAAAGAATCCGCACCACAAATGGCACCCACCAGCGCCAGTAATAAAGCCGTTTCCAGATTCATAATGTTTTCCCATCAAGCGTGACGATCTGATCGGTCGGCAGTAAGCAATACGTTAACGCCACGCCTTGTTGCATGATTTCTTTCAGCATGGCGCGCTCCTCCGGTGTCACATAAATCGTGCGGAAGAGATTTTCTGCGCCCGCTTTGGCGCTGATATTTCCTAAATTAATCTGCGTAACGGGAAAGCCGCCCTTTACCAGGCGCGCAGCATCGCTGATGCTGCGCAGCAGAACAAATATTTTCTGATGCGGTGCCGCTTTATTAATAGTCTGTAGCGCACGGTCAATTGAAAAACAGCGTAAGTCAACGCCCTCAGGAACGGCCATCGCCAATAGTAATTTTTGAGAGTCATTAACCGCAACGTCGTCATTTGCAATTAAACATAAGTTGGCTTTGGTATGAGGGAGCCAGCTGGTGGCAACCTGACCATGAATTAACCGATCGTCGATTCGACAATGAACTATATTTGCCATGAATTATCACCTTAATTAAATAGACCACGCAAACATACTAATGTTTACGTTATTACTGTAAGCGGTGATAAACATCTCTGGATGTGATGTGTGACAGTTTTTTCAATGGGATAAAATTATTAAGAATCAGGAACGACTGTCATTTATTAGAGTTATTAATAGCCAACCCGAGCATAAAGGATTATTTAAGAATTATACCTAAGCAAATTTCCACTCGGATAAATAAAGAGAGATACAGCACTCGTCAGGACAACAGAAAATCAATAAAAACAAGGTATTCCTAAGAAAGAACCGACCTGGCAATTAAATAAAATAATAAGTCAGTAATAATAAAATAATAGACAAGACGAATATCTGGGGAGACTTTCTCGATGACCTGCATGTCAAAATGATTAAAACTGCCGCTCCTCCCTTCAGGAAGAGGCGGCATTCATGATTTCAGCGAAGACATTTTTATTACGGCAGCTATATTGCGGGCATTCATCCGCAGATTCTCCGCAGCATTTTCCAGAGCCTCATCCAGAGTACAGATACGCGGGATCACGCTAAAAATTGCGTCCAGACCGTGGTCGTAAACCACTTCTACATCCGCCGTCAGGCTGCCAGCAATGCCTATCACCGGAATCGCGTAGCGTTTCGCTACGTGGGCCACGCCGATGGGCACTTTGCCATGGATCGACTGGCTGTCGATTCGCCCTTCCCCGGTGATCACCAGGTCCGCATCACGCACGGCAGCGTCAAGCGCCAGCGCTTCGGTAACAATTTCAATGCCCTGGCGCAGATCCGCGCCGCAGAACGCATACAGCGCCACGCCCATGCCGCCTGCCGCGCCGCCGCCTTTTAACGTCATCACCGATTTATCAAGATCGCGCTCGATGATTTGGCCGTAATGGGTCAACGCATTGTCGAGCTGTTTAATCATCTCCGGCGTCGCCCCTTTTTGCGGGCCGAAAATCGCGGTTGCGCCTTCCTCACCCGTCAGGGGATTGGTCACATCGCAGGCGGCTTCAATGCGGCATTCTGCCAGCCGTTTATCAAGCTGGCTGATGTCGATGCGCGCCAGCTGGCTCAACGCGTCGCCGCCAAAGCCCAGGGGTTCGCCCTGCTTATCCAGCAATTGCGCGCCCAATGCCTGCACCATGCCCGCGCCGCCGTCGTTGGTCGCGCTGCCGCCCAGCCCGATAATAATATGCCGTACCCCCGCATCCAGCGCGTGGCGAATCAGTTCGCCGGTGCCCCAGCTGGTGGTGATGCGCGGGTCGCGGCGCGCTGGCGGCACCGACTCCAGACCACTCGCCGCCGCCATTTCGATAAACGCCTGCTGCTCATCGCCGGAAAGCCCATAAAACGCATCAACCGGCTCGCCCAGCGGCCCGGTGACGCGAAGATTGACGATGCGGCCCTGCGTCGCCGCCACCATCGCCTCAACGGTGCCTTCACCGCCGTCGGCCATGGGGATTTTTACCATCTCCGCATCAGGGAAAATCTGCCGGAAGCCGTCCTCAATGGCGGTCGCGACCTCCAGCGCAGTCAGGCTCTCTTTCCAGGAATCAGGAGCGATAACGATTTTCATAGCTGTTCCTTTCGCGCGGTTTTATTTCGCCTCTTTTGATAAAGCATAAGTGGCGACAACGGCAGCCGCCTGCCGTTAAAAAAAAACGGTGCCCGAGGGCACCGAGACGATTAACGCACCATGCAGGGGCGCTTGTTATCGAATTTCCACTCAGGAATAAGATACTGCATACCCATGGCGTCATCGCGTGCGCCAAGTCCATGTTTTTGATAAAGCTCGTTGGCCTTCATCACCTGGTCCATATCCAGTTCGACGCCCAGGCCCGGCGTTGACGGTACCTGCACCATGCCGCCTTTGATTTCGAACGGCGCTTTGGTCAGACGCTGGTTGCCTTCCTGCCAGATCCAGTGGGTATCGATGGCGGTAATGTTGCCCGGCGCGGCAGCCGCAACGTGGGTAAACATCGCCAGCGAGATATCAAAGTGGTTATTGGAGTGTGAGCCCCAGGTCAGGCCGAAGTCATGGCACATCTGCGCCACGCGGACCGAGCCCTGCATGGTCCAGAAATGCGGGTCCGCCAGCGGGATATCCACGGATTGCAGCGACAGGGTGTGCCCCATCTGACGCCAGTCGGTGGCAATCATATTAGTCGCGGTCGGCAGGCCGGTAGCGCGGCGGAACTCCGCCATCACTTCACGACCGGAATAGCCCTGTTCAGCGCCGCACGGATCTTCCGCATAGGCCAGCGAGCCTTTCAGGTATTTGCCGATTTTAATGGCTTCGTTCAGTGACCATGCGCCGTTCGGGTCCAGCGTCACTCGCGCATGCGGGAAGCGCTTCGCCAGCGCAATAATGGATTCGGCCTCTTCTTCACCCGCCAGCACGCCGCCTTTGAGTTTGAAATCGTTAAAGCCGTATTTTTCGTAAGCCGCTTCCGCCAGGCGTACTACCGCCTGCGGGGTCATGGCTTCGTCGTGGCGCAGGCGATACCAGTCGCACGCGTCGTCCGGCTGGCTCTGGTACGGCAGCGGCGTCCGTTTACGGTCGCCGACAAAGAACAGATAGCCGAGCATTTCCACTTCGCTGCGCTGCTGACCATCGCCCAACAGCGACGCCACATTCACACCCAGGTGTTGGCCTAACAGGTCTAGTAACGCGGCTTCAATACCGGTGACCACGTGAATGGTGGTGCGCAGGTCGAAGGTTTGCAGGCCGCGGCCGCCCGCATCGCGGTCGGCAAACGTATTGCGCACGGTATTGAGGATATTTTTATATTCACCGAGCGTTTTGCCCACCACCAGCGCGGCGGCGTCTTCCAGGGTCTGGCGAATTTTCTCGCCGCCGGGGATCTCGCCCACGCCGGTATGGCCTGAGTTGTCTTTGATAATCACGATATTACGCGTAAAGAACGGAGCATGGGCACCGCTCAGGTTCATCAGCATGCTGTCGTAACCCGCCACCGGGATAACCTGCATTTCGGTGACTACGGGCGTGGATTGATAAGTCGTCATCATGTAAATCCTTTATCTAAGCCTTCAGGAACGTCCGAATACCGGGCGTTTGCGGTCAAATTTCCAACCAGGAATCAGATACTGCATCGGGCCGGCATCGTTGCGCGCGCCGCCGGGCAGTTTCTTATACGCTTCGTGGGCGTTGTGGATTTGATCCCAGTCGATCTCCACGCCCAGGCCCGGCGCATCCGGTACGGCAATTTTGCCGTCTTTAATTTGCAGCGGATCGCGGGTCAGCCGTGATTCGCCTTCCTGCCAGATCCAGTGGGTATCAATGGCGGTCGGGTTGCCCGGTGCCGCCGCGCCAACGTGGGTAAACATCGCCAGCGAAATATCAAAATGGTTATTGGAGTGGCAACCCCAGGTCAGACCCCAGTCATCACACATCTGCGCCACGCGCACAGCGCCGCTTAAGGTCCAGAAATGCGGGTCCGCCAGCGGGATATCTACCGCATTGAGCATGATCGCGTGGCCCATTTCACGCCAGTTAGTAGCGATCATATTGGTGGCGACCGGCAGGCCGGTCGCCCGGCGGAATTCCGCCATCACTTCCCGCCCGGAGTAGCCCTGCTCAGCGCCGCACGGATCTTCGGCGTAGGTCAGCACATCATTCAGCCCTTTGCACAGGTTGATGGCTTCATCCAGCAGCCAGGCCCCGTTCGGGTCTACGGTAATGCGCGCATCCGGGAAGCGTTTTTTCAGGGCGCGGGCAGCCTCAATCTCTTGCTCACCCGGCAGTACGCCGCCTTTAAGTTTGAAATCCTTAAACCCGTAGCGATCCTGAGCGGCTTCCGCCAGGCGCACCACCGATTCACTGTCCATCGCTTCCTGATGGCGCAGGTGATACCACGGATGCTTGCCCTGCTCGCCCGCCTGATAAGGCAGGTCGGTTTTGGTGCGATCGCCGATGTAGAACAGATAACCCAGCACGGTTACCGCGTCGCGCTGCTTGCCCGGGCCGAGCAGTTCACACACCGGGACGTTCAGCGCTTTGCCCAGCAAATCGAGCAGTGCCGCTTCCAGTGCCGCCACGGCGTTCACTTTCAGTTCAAACGTCCAGGCGCCTTTACCGAAGGTATCGAAATCCGCTGCCTGATTGCCCTTGTGCACCTGCTGCACCACGCGATTTAAACGCGCCACTTCCTGACCGACGACCGTGGGAATAGCGTCTACCAGGGTCTGGTAAATCACTTCGCCGCCGGGGGCTTCACCAACGCCGGTATTCCCGGCGTTGTCGGTCAGTACCACGATATTACGGGTGAACCAGGCGTTATGCGCGCCGCCGATGTTCATCAGCATGCTGTCCTGGCCCGCGACCGGGATCACCTTCATCTCGGTAATCATGGGACTTGATTGTGTGCTCATGCGCGGCTCCCGGTAACAGGTTTAAGTTCGATACGTTTGATATCGCCTACGATCACCAGATAGCTCAGCACCGCGATAAAGGCGTGGACACCCACATAAATCAGCGCGCCGTTGAACGAACCGGAAACCCCAACGATATAACCGATAGCGATTGGCGTCACGATACCGGAGATGTTGCCGAACATGTTGAACAGACCGCCGCTCAGGCCGCTGATCTCTTTCGGCGCGGTATCCGCCATCACCGCCCAACCCAGCGCGCCGATGCCTTTACCGAAGAACGCCATGGCCATAAAGCCGATAATCATCCACTCCGCATCCACATAGTTACAGAACACCATGGTCATGGAGAGCAGCATACCCAGTACGATCGGCGTCTTCCGGGCGATATTCAGCGAGCCGGTACGGCGCATCAGCCAGTCGGAAATAATGCCCCCTAACACGCCGCCCACGAAGCCGCAGATCGCCGGAACAGACGCCACGAAGCCCGCTTTGAGAATCGACATGCCGCGCGCCTGCACCAGATACACCGGGAACCAGGTAATAAAGAAGTACGTCAGGGCGTTAATGCAGTACTGGCCGATATACACGCCGATCATCATACGGGACTTCAGCAGCTGCTTAATTTGCCCCCATTTCTGGCTGAACGGCACGGTTTGTTTGTTGCTCTTCTGATCCATATTGATCAGCGCGCCGCCGGCTTCGATGTAATCCAGTTCCGCCTGGTTTACGCCCGGATGCTGGTTCGGTTCGTGGATCATTTTCAGCCACAGGAAGCTAACCAGAATACCCAGACCGCCCATAAAGAAGAACACGTGCGACCAGCCCACCGCGTGCGTCAGCCAGCCCATGATTGGGGCGAAAATAACGGTTGCGAAGTACTGTGCGGAGTTAAAAATGGCGACGGCGGTGCCCCTTTCCTGCGCCGGGAACCAGGCCGCGACGATTCGGCTGTTGCCGGGGAAAGAAGGCGCTTCAGCCAGCCCCACCAGGAAGCGCAAGGTAAACAGCGCAACGATGATGCCGAAACCATTGAAGATATCGACGAAGCCCTGCAGCAGGGTAAACATCGACCAGATAAAAATGGACCAGAAGTAGACGCGTTTTGAACCAAAACGGTCAAGCAGCCAACCGCCCGGGATCTGACCGATTACGTATGCCCATGAAAACGCTGAGAACACATAACCCATCCCGACCGGATCCAGCCCGATATCTTTGGCCATTTCTGACCCAGCGATAGAGAGCGTGGCGCGGTCGCCATAGTTAAACGAGGTGACGATAAACAGCATCACCACTATCCAATAACGAGCATTGGTGCGCTTTTGCACGGCGCTCGCCGTCTGGCTAATCGTATTCATTGTTGCACTCCTGAATCATAGCGTGTTGCTACATTCATTCTGAACAGCACAACCTGGAGGGTAATCAGAATGAGTTTTTTAGTTGTAAGTCGCAGTATTGTTAGCCCAGAGGCGTGACCGCCCTGATTTCTGCGTTTTAAGAACTGGCGAAAAAAGTATATGAAGGGGACGAAAAGAGCTCACCGTGCAGCGCCACAACATTGCGCGGCATTCCCTTAAGGGTTTATGGCATCCGCACAACGCAGTGGGCGATGCTTCACGGAAATGAAACCGGAGGTACATGAAACGTTGTTTCAAATGAAATGAAGATAAAGATTGTGAGGCTTGTCGCTTGACGCAGAAAAAGGCACGGCGAGAAAAGAAAACAATGAATGGAGTAAAATTACTAATTATCAAAGAGTTGATCCAGCATTAACCACTGGCGATAAATTCTGAAAAGTCAATGTGAGCCCCCGGATGAGGGGCCCGGCATTAATTAAGCTGCGCGCCCCAGGCTTCAACCCAGGGATTGGAAACGGATTCCGGTTCCGGATCTTCGCTGGCGTCGATCATCAACACTTCGCCGACGCGTTTGGCGCTTTGCTCAGCGAGTAGCGCATCGAACTGCTTTCCGGCACCGCAAAAATTCTTGTAGGTGCTATCGCCCAGGGCAATCACACCATAGCGCAGCCCCGGCTGAAAGCCCAACTGATCCTTAATGCCGTGAAACAGCGGCGCAATGCTGTCCGGCAGATCCCCCTGCCCGGTTGTCGAGGTCACTACCAGCACGTAATCGTTCTCATACTGCCGCCAGTCGTTGAGTTCCGGATCCTCATACACGGTGGCGCTATGCCCCTGGCCGCGTAAGATAGCTTCCGCCTCTTCCGCCACCAGTAGCGCGTTGCCATACATGGTGCCGACAAAAATCCCTATCTTTGCCATTGCTGTGACTCCTTACGGTTAATCCTGATGAGAGTCATCCTGACCGTTGAGGGAAGGAAACTCAACCCTTTCAATATCGGGGAGAATTCCACGCCAGCCGAAATGTGATAACGCCGACATCCAGACATTATCCAGCGGAGCCGTAATCTTCAGCGGTTCACCGGTAACCGGATGATTCAGCGACAGCGAACTGGCATGCAGCATCAGGCGATCGCAGCCAAAATGCTCTGCCGCCGCACGGTTTTGCCGTAAATCACCGTGTTTGCTGTCGCCGATAATCGGGTGGCGCAGATGGGCTAAGTGGCGGCGCAGCTGGTGCTTGCGTCCGGTTTGCGGCAGTAACGACACCAGGCTGTAGCGCGCGGTGGAATAGCGGCCAACCGCGACCGGCATTTCAGCGGTGGCGACGCCGCGATAGTGAGTCACTGCCGGCTGCGGGCCTTTATCGGTGCGGGAAAATTTATCGCCGATCTTATCCAGCTCTTCGGTCAATGGATAATCCAGCACCGCCTCATCCTGCAACCAGCCGCGCGTAATCGCGTAGTAGTGTTTTTGGATCTGATGGTGTTCAAACTGTTGTGCCAGCAGCCGTCCCGCCTCACTGGAAAGCCCCATCAGCAGTACGCCAGAAGTTGGCCTGTCCAGCCGGTGAGCGGTAAACACGTGCTGACCTATCTGATCGCGCACGGTTTGCATCACCACGACTTTTTCATCGCGATCGAGCCAGCTGCGATGCACCAGCCAGCCGGACGGTTTATTTACCGCCACCAGCCACTCATCCTGATACAGGATCTCCAGACTCACTGGTTTTCCTCAGTGAACCAGACGTCCATTTCCTGAAGAAGCTCCAGCACCTCTTCCCGCGCCGGATGACCGGGGTGCAGGGCCACTTCATAATATGGCGCGATGGCAAACGCCTGCGGCAGCGGGGTGTTGCTGTCGAGCAGCGCATTCATCCGCGGAATAAAAATCCACTGTAACCATTCATAAGGTGCGAGGGTATCCAGGCAAAATGGTTGATCACTGTTAAACGCAGCGGTATCCGGGGGCGTACCCTGCCACTGTTGATGATGACGCAGCGTGGTTTCGATGCGTAAAAGCTGCTGACGCACAGCCTCAGCTCTGTTCATGATGACCTCGATTCCGGCAAACAGGCGCGAAGCATAGCATTACATGGCGGGAATAAAAAAAGGGAGCACTGTAAAAACAGTGCTCCCGGTTCGTTTCGCAGCAGTCCGGCTACTTTTGTTGCTCCCTGCTCATCCGTGACAACTTTTCCTGCGAGCTCAAGAGCTCAATGTCCTTATTCATGCATCCTGCACGCCATCATCCTGATGGTTTAGTTGCACCGTCCTGGCGCTGAGTCCCTGATCGTCCTGATCCACCGAACATCCCGACCGGCTCTCGTTCTCCCTCCTGGAGGTGTCCTTTAACGCAGCCTTGCGTTATCCTTGCTTCTTCCTGAAGCCTTCCCTGAATCACCTTCCCGGTGTGTTCCCTGTCTGAAGTAACATCATCCTGATGTACACTTCATATCGCGACGTCCTGTCGACACGTATAGAATCCGCTATTACGGCTCGTCTTACAAGCGAACGCAGATCACAAATTGCAGTTAAGTTTCATTCGAAAGCGCCCATATGAATCGTAACCCACTGATAAAAAACGAATTAAATTTTAAGCCCAGGCCAATACCCTAAAGTGTTAGTGTCGATATCTCACAAACTTGTAAGAGATATCTCACACGCTGATTAGCAAAAATTGCTTACACCCGCGGTTCGAGGCGGGACAGGAAGTCACTCAGCGTAGGTGCAAGCACGGCGCGCTGGCGGGTTCCCAGTTTTTCCAGCACCACTTCACCACTTAAATTGCACACCGAAATCACTTCCAGTTCATCCTCACGGGTGGCAATAAATAGCGTAGGAGAAAGTTTTAGGCGCTTTTGCGTGACCAGGTGCCCGATCAGGTTTTCCTGTACCCGGCGAAAGTCGTCTTCGCTCCAGGTTTGCAGTAGCGTCAGCGCTTCGCCAGCAAACTGCGCGGGCATATCGCCAGCAAACTGGGTGGTATAAAAAGGATGGATGTCCGCGCGCAGGACGATATCCATCGCCCGCTCCACGGCGCTGAGATCGGCGGCAGGTTCAAACGGCTGCGGCTGCCAAATTACCTTATCCTGCAACGTCGAAATGATGCACGGCGAGGGCACCCCGTACAGCTCTTCGCTTTGCGGCCAGGTTGCGTAGGCCTCATGCCACGCATCGCAAAATCGGCTGGTAAAGGCTTTCAGGGCCTGCTGCACGTCACTTTCCACCACGTTTCTCTCTCTTTGCCAGGTACGGTACACTAGGCCGAATATTGTACCTGCTTTATTTTGGTGACACATGACTTCTTATGAAAACCACGCAGCGTTAAGCGGACTGACGCTCGGCAAATCCACGGATTATCGGGATATTTACGATGCCAGCCTGTTGCAGCCGGTGCCGCGCAGTTTAAACCGCGACCCGCTGGGAATTAGCGCCGATGATTTACCGTTTCACGGCGCGGATATCTGGACGCTGTACGAGCTCTCATGGCTTAACAGCAACGGCTTACCGCAGGTGGCTGTCGGGCACGTCAGCATTGATTCCACCAGTGTAAATCTGGTGGAGTCCAAGAGCTTCAAACTCTACCTCAACAGCTTTAACCAGAGCCGCTTCGCCAGCTGGGATGAGGTGCAAAACACCCTTGCCCGGGATTTATGCCACTGCGCGCAGGGCAAGGTTGAGGTACAGCTTTACCGGATCCAGGATATTGAAGGGCAAGCGATCGCTGCATTCGACGGCGTGTGTATCGACAATCAGCCCATCACCATTGATAACTACGAGTTTGATGCCGCCTATCTGGACGGCGCAGCCGGGGAGCAGCAGGTTGAAGAAACCCTGGTCAGCCATATCCTGAAATCCAACTGTCTGATTACCCATCAGCCGGATTGGGGCTCGGTGCAAATTCGCTATCGCGGCCCGCAAATCGACCGGGAAAAACTGCTGCGTTATCTGGTCTCATTCCGCCACCATAACGAATTCCACGAGCAGTGCGTGGAGCGGATTTTTAGCGACATCATGCGATTCTGCCAACCGCAAACCCTGAGCGTCTACGCGCGCTATACCCGTCGCGGCGGGCTGGACATTAACCCCTGGCGCAGCAATTGCGATTTCACCCCTGCCACCGGGCGGCTGGTGCGTCAATAACTGGAATATGTCTCGCATTTGACACACCATTTTACGTTAGCGGGTTGTTAAACCGGAGCAGGCAGGGCTATTGTAATCACAGGGATCGGCGCGTTGTGCCCGTAAGGAGTTCACTTGATTACACATATTAGCCCGCTTGGCTCAATGGATATGTTGTCGCAGCTGGAAGTCGACATGCTTAAACGCACGGCCAGCAGCGACCTTTATCAACTCTTCCGCAATTGTTCACTGGCCGTACTGAATTCCGGTAGTCAAACCGACAACAGTAAAGAACTGCTTTCTCGCTTCGAAAATTTCGATATTAACGTGCTGCGTCGCGAGCGCGGCGTAAAGCTCGAACTCATTAATCCGCCGGACGAGGCCTTCGTTGATGGCCGGATTATCCGCTCGCTACAGGCCAACCTGTTTGCCGTACTGCGCGATATTTTGTTCGTTAACGGGCAAATCACCAGCGCCGGTCGGTTACAGCATCTCGATCTGGAAGATTCCACCCATATCACCAACCTGGTGTTTTCGATCCTGCGCAACGCCCGCGCGCTGCACGTCGGGGAAGCGCCGAATATGGTGGTGTGCTGGGGCGGCCACTCAATCAACGAAACCGAATATTTGTATGCCCGCCGCGTCGGCACCCAGTTGGGCCTGCGCGAACTGAATATCTGCACCGGCTGCGGGCCGGGGGCGATGGAAGCGCCGATGAAAGGTGCGGCGGTAGGCCACGCTCAGCAGCGTTATAAAGATGGTCGCTTTATCGGCATGACCGAGCCGTCGATTATCGCGGCGGAACCGCCAAACCCGCTGGTGAATGAACTGATCATCATGCCGGATATCGAAAAGCGCCTCGAAGCGTTCGTGCGTATCGCCCACGGGATCATTATTTTCCCGGGCGGGGTGGGGACGGCGGAAGAGCTGCTTTATTTATTGGGCATTCTGATGAATCCGCATAACCAGGACCAGGTGCTGTCGCTGATCCTCACCGGGCCGAAGCAGAGCGCGGATTACTTCCGGGTGCTGGATGAGTTTATTGTCAGTACCCTGGGCGAGCAGGCGCGTCGTTACTATCGCATTATTATTGAGGATGCACCGGAAGTGGCGCGCCAGATGAAAAAAGCGATGCCGCAGGTGAAAGAGAACCGTCGTGAAACCGGCGACGCCTACAGCTTTAACTGGTCGATTCGCATTTCGCCGGATCTACAGGTGCCGTTCGAGCCGACCCATACCAATATGGCGAACCTGAAACTTTATCCTGACCAGCCGACGGAAGTGCTGGCGGCGGATCTGCGTCGCGCCTTCTCCGGCATCGTCGCAGGTAACGTGAAGGAAAACGGCATACGGGCCATTGAGCAATTTGGCCCGTATAAAATTCACGGCGATGCGCACATGATGAAGCAGATGGATCATCTGCTACAGGGTTTTGTGGCACAGCACCGTATGAAACTGCCGGGCAGTGCGTACATCCCCTGCTATGAGATCTGTACCTAGCATAATCTAAAATACCCGGGCGGCCATGAGCCGCCCTTTTTTTCACTTTTACGGCAAAAGGAAAACGATTGCTTTCACGTTCCTGACGAAAAACATCATCCTAACCAATGAATTTCCCTTAATAAATCCCGTTTAACCGCAATTTAACAGAGTAAAATCTGATATCTGTCGCTGGCAGTATCCTGCCCTGCCCTGCGAATGATAGGCTTCGCGTCCAATAATCTGGCAAAGGAGTAAAAAAGCAGCGCAAAGGCCCAAAAATTACCCTTACAAAAAGTAGATTATGGCAATTGAGATCCCGATCACTGATAGATTGACGCCATAAATGTATCTTTCCGCCCGAAAATAGTTACGGGAAAAAATAATAAAAATCCCCTCTTTACCAGTATTTCGTTTTACAGTCAGGCGCTTTTGCATTGGATGTCTCTAAAAGCCTGATTTTTATGCTTCCTCCAGGAGAAACAGATGGAAACCACCCAAACCAGCACCATTGCGTCAACCGCGACGCGTAGTTCATGGCGCAAAACCGACACCATGTGGATGCTTGGCCTGTACGGCACGGCAATCGGCGCAGGTGTTCTTTTCTTACCGATTAACGCCGGTGTCGGCGGCATGATCCCGCTGATCATCATGGCGATCATTGCTTTCCCGATGACCTTCTTTGCACACCGTGGGCTGACCCGCTTTGTGCTGTCAGGCAAAAACCCGGGCGAAGACATCACTGAAGTGGTTGAAGAGCACTTCGGCGTTGGCGCAGGCAAACTGATTACCCTGCTCTACTTCTTTGCTATTTACCCCATCCTGCTGGTATACAGCGTGGCAATCACCAACACGGTCGACAGCTTCATTACCCACCAGTTGGGTATGACTGCGCCGCCGCGTGCGATTCTTTCTCTTATCCTGATTATCGGCATGATGACCATCGTGCGTTTCGGTGAGCAGATGATCGTGAAAGCGATGAGCGTGCTGGTGTTCCCGTTTGTTGCGGCCCTGATGCTGCTGGCGCTTTACCTGATCCCGCAGTGGAACGGCGCGGCGCTGGACACGCTGTCCCTGAGCTCTGCCTCTACCGGCAACGGCCTGTGGATGACCCTGTGGCTGGCTATCCCGGTAATGGTGTTCTCTTTCAACCACTCGCCGATCATCTCCTCCTTCGCCGTGGCGAAGCGTGAAGAGTACGGTGTGGACGCAGAGAAGAAATGTTCACGCATTCTGGCCTTCGCACACATCATGATGGTGCTGACGGTCATGTTCTTCGTATTCAGCTGCGTACTGAGCCTGACCCCGGCTGACCTGGCAGAAGCGAAAGCGCAGAACATCTCGATTCTGTCTTATCTGGCTAACCACTTTAACGCGCCGATCATCGCCTGGATGGCACCGATCATCGCGATTATCGCTATCACCAAATCCTTCCTCGGCCACTACCTGGGCGCGCGTGAAGGCTTCAACGGTATGGTGATTAAATCTCTGCGTGGCAAAGGTAAATCTATCGAAATCAACAAACTGAACCGCATCACTGCACTGTTCATGCTGGTTACCACCTGGATTGTGGCGACCCTGAACCCGAGCATCCTGGGCATGATTGAAACCCTGGGCGGCCCGATTATCGCAATGATCCTGTTCCTGATGCCGATGTATGCCATCCAGAAAGTACCGGCTATGCGCAAGTACAGCGGCCATATCAGCAACGTATTCGTGGTTGTGATGGGCCTGATTGCCATCTCCGCTATCTTCTACTCGCTGTTCGGCTAATAGCCTCGTCCGCGCCGCTCGCTGAGCGGCGCATGCCCTTACCTCTCACTACGCAATGGATGCATCATGATTAGTGTTTTTGATATTTTCAAAATCGGTATCGGTCCTTCCAGTTCCCATACTGTCGGGCCGATGAAAGCGGGCAAGCAGTTTACGGATGATTTAATCGCACAAGGAATGTTGCGTGATGTTACCCGTGTCGTTGTTGATGTTTACGGTTCTCTTTCCCTGACGGGCAAAGGCCACCACACTGATATTGCTATCATTATGGGTCTGGCGGGCAACCTGCCGCACTCGGTTGATATCGATAGCATTCCTGGCTTTATCCAGGACGTTAACACCCATGGACGCCTGCTGCTGGCGAACGGCGAACACGAAGTCGAGTTCCCGGTCGATCAGTGCATGAATTTCCACGCTGATAACCTTTCCCTGCACGAAAACGGGATGCGCATTACCGCGCTTGCCGGTGACAAGGTGGTTTACAGCCAGACTTATTACTCCATCGGCGGCGGCTTTATCGTCGATGAAGACCACTTCGGCGTGACCAGCGCGTCACCGGTTGAAGTGCCTTATCCGTATAAAAACGCGGCGGATTTACAGCGCCATTGTCGCGAAACCGGCCTGTCGCTCTCCGGCCTGATGATGAAAAACGAACTCGCTTTGCACAGCAAAGAAGAGCTCGAAACGCATCTGGCGCAGGTATGGGAAGTGATGCGCGGCGGCATTGAGCGCGGCATCACCACCGAAGGCGTCCTGCCGGGTAAACTGCGCGTACCGCGTCGTGCTGCGGCGCTGCGCCGTATGCTGGTAAGCAGCGACAAAACCACCATGGACCCGATGGCGGTGGTTGACTGGATCAACATGTTCGCGCTGGCAGTTAACGAAGAAAACGCCGCAGGCGGCCGCGTGGTCACCGCGCCGACCAACGGCGCATGCGGCATCGTTCCGGCGGTGCTGGCGTACTACGACAAGTTTATCCGCGAAGTGAACGCCAACTCGCTGGCGCGTTACCTGCTGGTTGCCAGCGCTATCGGCTCGCTCTACAAAATGAATGCCTCTATTTCCGGTGCGGAAGTGGGTTGCCAGGGTGAAGTGGGCGTAGCCTGCTCTATGGCGGCGGCGGGGCTGGCAGAGCTGCTGGGCGCAAGCCCGATGCAGGTGTGCATCGCGGCGGAAATCGGCATGGAACACAACCTTGGCCTGACCTGCGACCCGGTTGCCGGACAGGTGCAGGTGCCGTGCATCGAGCGTAACGCTATCGCTGCTGTAAAAGCGGTGAACGCCGCGCGTATGGCGCTGCGCCGCACCAGCGAGCCGCGCGTCTGCCTCGATAAAGTTATCGAAACCATGTACGAAACGGGTAAAGACATGAACGCCAAGTACCGCGAAACCTCTCGCGGCGGCCTGGCGATGAAAGTCGTCACCTGCGATTAACTCCCCTTCTCCGCCTTCCCCGTTAAGGCGGAGCTGTTTTTGCGGCATATCTTCCTGATTTCCCCTCATTTGTGGTTCATGCTTTCGAGAAATGATAGGGTAGCCCCACATTGACACGGAGGCGGAAACCATGGCGGTACTCTTAATCGTTGACGCACTGAATCTTATTCGTCGCATTCATGCCGTACAGGGTTCGCCCTGTACAGATACCTGCATTCATGCGCTTCAGCAGTTAATCGTGCACAGTAATCCGACCCACGCCGTCGCCGTGTTTGACGACGAGGCGCGCGATAGCGGCTGGCGTCATCAGCTGTTCCCGGATTACAAAGCGGGACGCGCACCAATGCCGGACGATCTGCACGCAGAAATGCCCGCCCTGCGCCGGGCGTTTACCGACCACGGCGTAGCGTGCTGGCATTCCCCGGGTAACGAAGCAGACGATCTCGCTGCTACCCTGGCGGTTAAAATCGCCAGCGCCGGGCATCAGGCGATGATTGTTTCCACCGATAAAGGCTACTGCCAGCTGTTGTCACCGGCCATCCAGATCCGTGATTACTTTCAGAAGCGTTGGCTGGATGCGCCGTTTATCGAAAATGAGTATGGCGTCGCGCCGCAGAGGCTTCCGGATTACTGGGGACTGGCGGGCATCAGCAGTTCAAAAATCCCCGGCGTGGCGGGCATCGGGCCGAAAAGCGCCACCCAGCTTATTAGCGAGTTTGGCTCGCTGGAAAATATTTATGCCAATCTGGAAAACGTGCCGGAGAAATGGCGTAAAAAGCTTGAAGCGCACCGCGAGAGCGCTTTCCTGAGCCGGACGATTTCGACCCTGAAAACCGATCTCCAGCTGGACGGCAATCTGCAACAGCTGCGCCTGACGCGGCGCTGAGCCTGAGAAACAACAAAGGGCCCGCAGGCCCTTTAGAAAAGTGATAACAGCTTAGCGCTCGTCGCGCCGTCCGCCCACCGCCGCCCACATGCGGCGTACGTGTACGGTCACTTCTTCACGATCGTGATAAAGCTGACGCGCCTGGATCTGGGCACTGATGCTATTCGCATCCAGCTGTTGCTGAATAAACGCGATATTCTGGGACACTTCCTCGTAGCGTTTTTTCATCGGCAGCTTGAGGTTAAAAATCGCCTCGCGGCACCAGCCGTTGACCAGCCACTGCGCCATCAGTGCCGCCACTTTGGCCGGTTTTTCCACCATATCGCACACCAGCCAGGAGATGTTATTGCGGTTGGGACGATAGCGGAAACCGTCTTCGCGCAGCCAGGTGACCTGCCCGGTATCCATCAGGCTTTGCGCCATCGGGCCGTTATCCACCGACGCCACCCACATATTGCGTTTCACCAGCTGATAGGTCCAGCCGCCGGGGCATGCGCCCAGGTCAACGGCGTGCATGCCGTTCGCCAGACGTTCGTCCCACTCATCCGCCGGGATAAACACGTGGAACGCTTCTTCCAGCTTCAGCGTCGAGCGGCTGGGCGCATCGGCCGGGAATTTCAGCCGGGGGATACCCATGTAGAACGGGGAATTGTTATTGGTGTACGAATAGCCGGTGTAGCAGCAGCCGGGAGCAATAAAGAAAACGTGCACCACCGGGCGTTTCGGGGTTTCGAACTTCGCCAGCACATTGGCTTCACGCAGCGCGGCGCGCAGCGGCACGGTGAATTTGCGGCAGAACTTCATCAGCTCTTTGCTTTCATTGGTGTCAGCCACTTCCACACGCAGGTCGCCGCCCTTTTCCACCACGCCCTGCAACATGCCAACGATCGGCGTAATACGATCTTCCGGCGGCAGGTTTTGCAACAGTTCGCCGCCAACGAACATCTGACGGGCGAAAATCAGCGAACTGAACGGCAGTTCGCGCGCCAGTTTATCCGCCTCTTCCGGCTGATAGCATTCAAAAATCACGTAGCCGGATTGCTCTTTAACGCGTGCAAACCCATAAACGTTCAGGAGAGCCGCTTTATCGGTAATCTCCGCCGCACACTCTTTCTCAAAACCCTGGCGGCAATACAAAATTACCTTATTCATGCCCACTGCCTTTTCGTTTCAGACGCACTGCGCCAATTAACATCAATACCCAACCGGCGAGGAAGCTGACGCCTCCCACCGGCGTAACAAACGCCCACAGGCGCAAATGTGACAGCGCCAGGCAGTACAGACTGCCGCTGAACAATACGGTGCCCAGCGCCATAAATACGCTGCTCCAGTAAAACCAAATGCTGATCCGGCGCTGCATCGCGACCGCCAGACCGAATATCGCCAGGGTATGAAACGCCTGATATTGCAGGCCGGTCTGGATCCATCCCATCTCCATCGGCCCAATGGTTTTGCTTAATACGTGCGCGCCAAACGCCCCAAGCGCCACAAAAATAAAGCCGCTAACGGCAGTAAAAATCAGCATGAATCGGCTGGTCATGTGTTAGCCCTAAAGTAATGCGCACCCGAGGTACGCAAAAAATTGATTATTGCTCATAGCGAAAACGGAATTTTTCCTGCTCGCTGGCTGCTTTCGACAGGATCCATTGACGAAAGGCCGCTATTTTACCCAGTTCTGCCTGGCTGTCATGACATACCAGATAAAACGCGTTTTTACTCACCAGCACATCATTAAACGGGCAAGCCAGCCGCCCGGCTTCGATTTCGGTTTGCGCCATCACGTTATTGGCTAACGCGATGCCCTGCCCGTGGATCGCCGCCTGCAATACCATGGCGCTGTGGCTGAATATCGGTCCCTGCTGCACGTTAATATGAGTAAGACCAAGCTGACGCGTATAAGTTTGCCAGTCGCGACGCGATGCATCATGCAATAGCGTGTGGCGCGCTAAATCTTCCGGTGTTTTCAGCGGTTTATCGCCGGTTAACAGCATCGGCGAGCAGACCGGCAGCAAATATTCTGCATACAGCTTTTC
The DNA here is from genome assembly GCF_007570865.1 of Atlantibacter subterraneus. Lineage (GTDB taxonomy): Bacteria > Pseudomonadota > Gammaproteobacteria > Enterobacterales > Enterobacteriaceae > Atlantibacter > Atlantibacter subterraneus. The sequence goes on from NZ_VLPS01000004.1 coordinate 171,896, forward strand.
AACCCGCAATCCCGGCCAGTTGCCGCGTCCGTAGAAAATCGCCACATCGACGTCATCCGCCAGCTTATCTTCCTGGCGATCGACCGCCTGAATTCGCACATCAATGCCGGGGTAGGCCATATTAAAGCTGGAAAGACGAGGCACCAGCCAGTGGATGGCAAAGCTCGGCAGCAGGCTAACCGTCAACGCGCCCTTCGCGCTGCGCGCCTGAAGTTTACGGGTCGCCTCGGTAAGCTGCGAGAAAATTTCTTTGATGTCCAGAAAATAACTCTGGCCCTCTTCCGTGAGCAATAGCGAGCGATTGCGTCGGCGAAATAGTTTTAATCCGAGAAAGTCTTCCAGAGACTTAATTTGATGGCTCACTGCCGCCTGGGTGACGAACAGTTCTTCGGCCGCCTTGGTGAAGCTTAAATGGCGGGCTGCTGCATCAAATACGCGTAATGCGTTAAGGGGTGGTAATCGCTTTGACATGGGCACCGGACTTGTATGTTAATGCTCAGTAACAAACAGGAAACAAGAGTTAACCTATTAGTTTTTTTTATCTGAGACATTATAAATTGTCCGTTGAGGTTGCACCAGCAAATACCTATCATTGCGGCACTTCCTGAGCCGGAACGAAAAGTCATTGGGATGGTCGAACGATAGTTCTGAGGGCTTTTGGCTTACGGTTGTGATGTTGTGTTGTTGTGTTTGCAATTGGTCTGCGATTCAGACCTCGGTAGCGAGACTACCCCTTTTCACTTCCTGTACATTTACCCTGTCTGTCCATAGTGATTAATGTAGCACCGCAAATTGCGGTGCTTTTTTTTATCTACTGCTTGCTATTTCTTAGCGTTCCAGCTCAACCATCTCTTTGATATCGCTGTGATTGATCTGCTGCTTGTTGCCGTTGGCATCGGTATATTTGATCATACCGGTTTCTTTATCGGTTTGCGGCTTGCCTTCGGACACGATGGAGCGGCCATCATTGGTGTGCATCACATAGTTCGGGCTGGAACAGGCGCTCAGGGCAAAGGCCATTACACAAGCGGATACTACTGCGGCTGTCTTATTCATATTCTTCTCCTCGTAGAGTTTCATGCTCTGTAAAGCTCAACTGCTAACAGGCAAAAATATTTGCCAAACAATAATTAGCATAACGTTCTTTCGCTGGGTTGCCTGGATAAACAGACTAATCCGAGGATTATCAATCGCCTTGTGTCAGCCAGTGAAATGCGCCACGATCTTATTAAATGAGAGGATCGCCATGACAGCATTCAACCCCACCCTTTTTCGCAACGCCTTTCCCGCGCTGGCTGATGCGGGCGTGTATCTGGACAGCGCCGCCACCGCCTTAAAACCGCAGGCGGTGATCGACGCCGCACAACAGTTTTACAGTTTAAGCGCCGGTAACGTTCATCGCAGCCAGTTCGCCAGCGCCCAACGCCTGACCGCGCAATACGAAGCGGCGCGCGATCGTGTCGCCCGGCTGATCAATGCCCCAAACAGCCATGACATCGTCTGGACGCGCGGCACCACCGAAGCGATTAATATCGTCGCCCAGTGTTACGCGCGCCCGCGCCTCAAGCCGGACGATGAAATTATCGTCAGCGTTGCCGAGCACCACGCTAACCTGGTGCCCTGGCTGATGGTGGCGCAGCAGACCGGCGCACGTATCGTCAAGCTGCCGCTTAACGCCAGCTATTTACCGGACGTGGAGAACCTTGCGGCGCTCATCACCTCGCGCACCCGCATTCTGGCGCTGGGGCAAATGTCGAACGTGACCGGCGGATGCCCGGACCTGGCGAAGGCCATTGCTATCGCCCATGCGGCGGGCGCAGTGGTCATGGTGGATGGCGCACAGGGCGTGGTGCATTGCCCGGCCAACGTCCAGGCGCTGGACATTGATTTTTATGCCTTCTCCGGCCATAAGCTCTACGGACCCACGGGGATCGGCGTGCTGTATGGTAAAACCGCGTTGCTAAACCAGATGGAGCCCTGGCTTGGCGGCGGAAAAATGCTCACCGAGGTCTCGTTCGACGGCTTTAAACCCAAGCCTGCGCCCTGGCGTTTCGAAGCCGGTACGCCGAACGTGGCGGGCGTGATGGGGCTGAGCGCGGCGCTGGAATGGCTGGCAACGGTGGACGTTATTGAATCGGAAAGCTACAGCCGCGGGCTGGCGACGCTGGCGGAAGATGCGCTGGCTAAACGCCCCGGTTTTCGCAGTTTCCGCTGCCAGGATTCCAGCCTGTTAGCCTTTGATTTTGCCGGCGTTCACCACAGCGATATGGTGACGCTGCTGGCGCAATCCGGCATTGCGTTGCGCGCCGGGCAACACTGCGCCCAGCCGCTGCTGGCGGCGCTTGGCGTTAGCGGCACGCTGCGCGCCTCTTTTGCGCCCTATAATACCCGGCAGGATGTAGACGCGCTGGTCGCCGCCGTTGACCAGGCGCTGGAACTTTTGGTGGATTAAATGACAAGTACATTTCTGGCCGGACATCCGTTCGGCACCTCGATCACTGAAGAAACGCTGCGCCAGCAGTTCGCGCCGCTCAATCAGTGGGAAGATAAGTATCGCCAGCTCATCCTGCTGGGCAAACAGCTGCCGCCGCTGCCAGCGGATTTGAAGCAGGAAAATATCGAGATTGCCGGATGCGAAAACCGCGTCTGGCTGGGGCATACTCGCCAGGCCGACGGCACATTGCATTTTTACGGCGACAGCGAAGGCCGGATAGTTCGCGGCCTGCTGGCGATCCTGCTGACGGCGATTGAAGGCAAAACGCCGGAGCAGTTGATCCGCCAGGATCCGCTGGCGCTATTTGATACGTTAGGATTGCGCGCCCAGATTAGCGCTTCCCGCAGCCAGGGGTTAGACGCCCTGGCGAATGCGGTGGTGCAGGCGGCGCGGGAATCCTGACCGTTACGCGGCGCGCGCCGCTTTAGCGAGCATTTTCTTTAACGCGTGGGACACGGCGACAAAACCAAAGGTCGCCGTCACCATGGTTGCTGCCCCGAAACCGGAGGCGCAGTCCATCCGCTTTGGCCCTTCTGCGGTGCTTTTCGCCCCACACACCGAACCGTCCGCCTGGGGGTAAACCAGCGCTTCCGTCGAAAACACACAGTCCACGCCCAGTTTGCCCTTGCTGTTTTTCACCACGCCAAAATCGCTTTTCAGCCGTTCGCGCAGTTTTGCCGCCAGCGGGTCCTGAATCGTTTTCGCCAGATCGGTGACCTGGATTTGCGTCGGATCGATTTGCCCGCCCGCGCCGCCGGTGGTGACCAGCGGGATTTTATTGCGGCGGCAGTAAGCGATCAGGGCAGCTTTAGGACGCACGCTGTCGATGGCGTCAATCACGTAGCTAAAGCCCTGGTTGAGCAGCGCGGCGACGTTATCCGCCGTCACGAAATCATCCACCACCGTGACGCGGCATTCGGGGTTGATCTGCCGCAGGCGCTCGGCCATCACTTCCGCTTTCGCCAGGCCGACGTTATCGCGCAACGCGTGGATTTGCCGGTTAGTGTTGGTGACGCACACATCGTCCATGTCAATCAGGGTGATCGCACCGATGCCGGTACGCGCCAGCGCTTCCGCCGCCCACGACCCCACGCCGCCGATCCCCACTACGCAGATATGCGCGTCTGCAAACAGTTGCAGCGCCTGTTGACCATATAAACGCGCCGTGCCGCCAAAGCGGCTACGCCAGGCGTCCGTCATTACCACAGCCATGAAAACCTCAGAACCAGAAGGCGGGCCAGAGACCCGCCATGAGAAAGGATTAACCGTTAAACACGTTGCCAGTGCCCGGTGCGGCTTTCAGCACCCAGACGCGGCCATAGTGATTATACCAGCCCGCGCGATGACCGGCGTCTGCGCCGATGCCCTGATAGATGTCGAAATGTTGGCCTTTGATTGCCCCACCTACATCCAGCGCCACCATCACGCGCAGCTCATATTGTCCGTTGAACTTGCCGTTGTTGTCCAGCAGCGGGACTTCCGCCAGCAGCGTGGTGCCTGCCGGAATAATAGACCGATCGGAGGCCACCGATGCGCGGCCAATCAGCGGTACGGCGCTCGCGCCCTTCACCGGCGAATAGCTTTGCGGTTTAAAGAACACGAACGACGGGTTATTCTCTAACAGTTCGCGTACCTCCGCCTCGCTGTGCGTTTCGCCCCAATGGCGGATCGCCTGCATCGACATATCTTCTTTCTTCACTTCGCCACGGTCGATCAGCACCTTACCGATGGCGTAGTAGCCGTGACCATTTTTGCCCGCGTAGCCAAAGAACGTCAGCGGGCCGCCGTCGCCGAAATCAATATAGCCGCTGCCCTGCACGTCCATAATGAAGTTATCCATCAGGGAGTTGCTGTAGGCCAGCACATAGGATTCACTCAACGCGCCCGCGTAAATTTCGGCACGTGACGGCAGGCGCCCGCCACGCTTAGGCGGCATGCGATAAATCGGATACTGAAATTCGCCCTGACGGGTATGACGCGCCTGGATCACCGGGGTGTAGTAACCGGTAAACTGGACGTTGCCGTAGTTATCCGCGCCTTCCATCTGCCAGGCGTCAAGGCCGAACTGGCGCATGGTGCGGGTGTCGCCACCGGAACGCAGCCACTGCTGCACCGCCGAGTAGACATTGCTCTGATTGTTGTACAGGCGCGGCGATGCATTGCGGATTTCCGTCACCTGCTGGGCAAAATCCCCGGCGTTAATCGGCGCGCCCATGGCGTCGGGCTGGTTAACCAGGGAAAACGGCTGGTTTAGTTTGCCGTCTTTATATTGCTGACCGCGATCGGTCGGTTTTGATGAACAGGAGGCAAGCACTACCACCATCGCTCCTGTAAGTAATAACTTTGTCCAACGTCCTTTCATTCTCAAGTCTCAGTTTGCCGCGCCGTGCAGGCGAAGATAGCAAACCGTTCCGGCTAATGAAATGCGCGCCTAGCGCAATATCGCCATAACGTCTAAAAATTGCGCATTTGACCAGATATTTAGCCCGTGAGTGCCAAAAACGGCGCTTTTGTTACAAAAAGGGTTGCATCGAAATGTCAGCGGAGTATAGTGCGCATCCACGGACGCGGGGTGGAGCAGCCTGGTAGCTCGTCGGGCTCATAACCCGAAGGTCGTCGGTTCAAATCCGGCCCCCGCAACCAATTAAAATATAGAGAAGTACAAGCAGTACGGTGACGCGGGGTGGAGCAGCCTGGTAGCTCGTCGGGCTCATAACCCGAAGGTCGTCGGTTCAAATCCGGCCCCCGCAACCAATTAAAATATAGAAAAGTATAAGCAGTACGGTGACGCGGGGTGGAGCAGCCTGGTAGCTCGTCGGGCTCATAACCCGAAGGTCGTCGGTTCAAATCCGGCCCCCGCAACCAAC